>OY969925.1:0-2626406 GCA_963704635.1 uncultured Actinomycetes bacterium
AGTAGCCGGGGCCGTCACAGAGCGCCATGCTTCCTCGTCTAGAGGGCATGAACACATCACGCAAAGCCATGGTGGTGGGCGGTGGGCCGGCTGGGCTATCGCCGCGGGACGGTTGGCAGCCGGCGGAGTCGAGACGACGCTGCTCGAGGCCGGCCGAACTCGGCGGGCGGGCCGCGTCTGAGTGCCCGGGACGGTTTCGACCTCAACCAAGGGCCGCACGCGCTCTACGTGGGCGGGCCCGGCGATCCGGGAGCTGCGAGCGCTGGGATCGACCTACGCGATGGAACCGGCTTCGCCGGCTTCGCGTGTTCCGTAACGGCAAGGCCAGGCGGACGCTGGGAGGTGAGCCGAGTTCGGCGCGGTGGCTCGTCCGGATCGCGCGGACCGACCCAGAGGACCTGGGCGGGCTCTCGGTCGCCGAGTGGATCGGGCGCAGCCTGAAGTCCGGGAAGGCGCGGGAGAGCGCAGCGGCCCTGGTGCGGGTGGCGACCTTCGTCGCCGACCACGAGGCCTTCAGCGCCGACGCCGCCGCCACCCAGCTGAAGACCGTCCTCGTCCCGGGAGTTCGCTACCTGCGGGCGGTTGGCAGTCGCTGGTCGACGCGCTCGCCGATCGGGCCGAGACGAGCGGCGCGACCCTGCGCACCCGGGCCGGCGTGCGCGCCGTCGAGGGCGACAGCGGTGGCTGGAGCGGTGACCCTCGATGAGGGGACGCTGCACGCCGATGCTCTCGTCATCGCGACCGGCGGTCCCGAGGCAGCGGAGAAGCTGCTCGGCAAAGAGGCGCCCGCGGCGCCCGGACCGGTCGCCGAGCTGAGCGTGCTCGACCTCGGCCTCGAGAGCCTGCCCCGCCGCGGCCGGCGTTTCGCCCTCGGCGTCGACGAGCCGACCTACCTCTCCCGCCACTCTCCTCCCGCGCCATCGGAACGGTGTCCTGCTCAGCCTCGCCAGTTACGCCCGGCAACCACGGCAGGCCTGGAGGCGCTCGCGGACACCGTGCAGCCGGGCTGGCGCGAGCGAGTGACCCTGGAGCGCTTCCTCCCGCGGATGCCCGCGGTCTCGGCGATCGCGACCCCGCGGGCGGCGGGCTGGCCGGACGGCCCGCCGTCGAGCGCGGGGAAGGCCTCTACCTCGCCGGCGACTGGATCGGCCCGGAGGGCTGGCTGGTCGACGCGGCGATCTCCAGCGGCGCCGCTGCCGCCGCGGCGGCCTTGCGCGGCGCAGGTGTCCGCACCGGCATGAGAGGACGCCTTCGCCGCCTGCCGGCCCGCGGCTGCTCGGGATCGCCTACGGGCTCCTGGGCGAGCTGACCGAGGCCGAGGACGTGGTCCAGGACGCCTGGCTGCGCTGGGAGCAGGCTGACCGCGACGCGGTCCGCAACCCCGAAGCGTTCCTGGTCACCGTGACGACCCGGCTCGCCCTGGACCGGCTGCGCTCGGCGCGCGCCCGGCGCGAGGTGTACGTCGGCCCCTGGCTGCCGGAGCCGCTCGGTCGTCGACCCCGAGACGCCGGAGACGAGCCGCGATCGAGGCGGAGGGCTGACCTCGCCCTGCTCGGAGCCCTGGAGCGGCTCAACCCGGTGGAACGCGCGGTCTCGTCCTCCGCGACGTCTTCGACCTCGAGTACGCGGAGATCGCCGACATCTCGAAGGACGCCGCCAACATCCGCCAGATCGCCAAGCGCGCCCGCGATCACGCCGGTGACCCGAGCCGCCGACGCCCCGTGAGCGAGGAGGAGCGGCAACGTCTCGCCACGCCTTCCTCCCGCCGTCGCCTCCGGGGACGTCGACCGCGTCCGCGACCTGCTCGCGGCCGACGCGGTCATGTACTCCGACGGCGGCGGCGTCGTCACCGCGGCTCGCAAACCGATCTACGGCGCCGAAAAGATCGCGCGCTTCATGGTTCGCGTTCAGAACAAATCTGCAGTTCCCCGACGATCCCGTCTACACGCCGGTGCTGCGTCAACGGCGACCCTGGCGTGCGCATGGACAGCGTGCTCTTGGCTTCCTCAGCATCATCGCTGTAGAGGTCGGCGAACGGTGCCGTACAGAGCGTCCGGTTCTTCAACGAACCCGGATCGATTCCCGGTCGAGTTCCCAGGCCGGCGTTCTGAACACACTTCTACTTCAGGGTCGTATACCCCTTTGAATTTTTTTCGCGTCTGAGCTGTCACAGTGTGTGTGACTCTGCCAGACTCTCGCAAGGTATTTTTCTGAACTTGGATGGAAAGGAACTTAGATGCCCCCCACGCAACAATCATCTCGATGAGGCCGCGAGCTCTGTAGAGCGACGCCTCGCCGACCTCGAGGAGGAGACGCAAACAGTCTGGAGCGCGCCCTCGCCGAGCTCGGCGGCAAAGCCACCCGCCGCCGCCCCGGCCGTCCTCGCGGCAGCTCGAACAAAGCCGCCAAAGCCAGTGCCGGCGCCTCGCCGTCGTCGCAAACGCCGTGGCGGCACCCGCGCCGACCAGGCGGTGAAACTGATCGAGTCGCAGCCCGGCATCAGTGCCTCCGACGTCGCGAAGCAGATGAAAATCAAGCCGAACTACCTGTACCGCGTCCTCGGCGACCTCGAGAAAGAGGGTCGAGTCAAAAAGGACGGTCGCCAGTACTACCCGGCGCGGCTGATCGGCGCCAGCAGTTACTCACAAAAGAGGCCGGCATTCGCCGGCCTCTCTTTTGCGTCTGTCGCGGGTCCGACTAGACCAGCCCGAGCTCGGCTGACGGCGTCGCGCTCCTCCTGCAGCTCGTCGACGCTGCGCGTCGATCCGCTCGCGCGAGAAGTCGGCGACTCGAGGCCCTGGACGATCGTCCACTCGCCGCCGCGCAGGTGCAGGGCAAGCCGCAGATGATCCCCTCGCCGATGCCGTAGGAGCCGTCGGCGGGCACGCGCCATCGAGACCCAGTCGCCGTCGGGGGTGCCCGAGCACCCAGTCGTGGACGTGGTCGATCGCCGCGTTCGCCGCCGAGGCGGCGCTGGAGGCGCCGCGGGCGTCGATGATCTCGGCGCCGCGCTTGGCGACGCGCGGGATGAACTCGTCCTCGATCCAGGCCTCGTCGTCGACCGCGTCCCAGGCGCTGCTCGCCGTCGACCTTGGCGTTGACGAGGTCGGGGTACTGGGTCGGCGAGTGGTTGCCCCAGACGGTCATGTTGGTGACGTCCGGACGCGGCTCGCCGAGCTTGTTCGGCGAGCTGCGCGATCGCCCGGTTGTGGTCGAGCCGCATCATCGCGGTGAAGCGCTCGCGCGGGACGTCGGGCGCGTTCGACATCGCGATCAGGCAGTTGGTGTTGGCCGGGTTGCCGACCACCAGCACCTTGACGTCGTCGGCGGCGCCGGCGTTGATCGCCTCGCCCTGCGGCTTGAAGATGCCGCCGTTGGCCTCGAGCAGGTCGGCGCGCTCCATGCCCGGCCCGCGCGGGCGGGCGCCGACCAGCAGGCCGACGTTGCAGCCGTCGAAGGCCTGCTTCGGGTCGTCGGAGATGTCGATCCCGCGCGAGCAGCGGGAAGGCGCAGTCGTCGAGCTCCATCGCGGTGCCCTCGGCGGCCTTCACCGCGTCGGGGATCTCCAGCAGGCTCAGCTCGACCGGCGTGTCGGGGCCGAGCATCTGGCCGCTGGCGATGCGGAACAGGAGCGCGTAGCCGATCTGGCCGGCGGCGCCGGTGACGGTGACCTTGACGGGGTGGTGCTCACTGAATCATCTCCTCGAGTCGGGGTTTTGGAAGACCGTCAGGCCATCGCGCGCTGGAGGTTCTCGTCGATCGAGGCGAGGAACTCCTGCGTGGTCTGGAACTCCTGGTCGGCGCCGACCAGCAGCGCCAGGTCCTTGGTCATCTTCCCGCTCTCGACGGTCTCGATGCAGACGCGCTCGAGCGTCTCGGCGAACTCGCGAGACCTCCGGGGTGTCGTCCATCCGGCCGCGGGCGGCGAGCCCGCGCGTCCAGGCGAAGATCGAGGCGATCGGGTTGGTCGAGGTCGGCTTGCCCTGCTGGTGCTGGCGGTAGTGGCGGGTGACGGTGCCGTGCGCGGCCTCGGCCTCGACGGTCTTGCCGTCGGGCGTCATCAGCACGCTCGTCATCAGGCCCGAGCGAGCCGAAGCCCTGGGCGACGGTGTCGGACTGCACGTCGCCGTCGTAGTTCTTGCAGGCCCAGACGTAGCCGCCCTCCCACTTCAGCGCGGCGGCGACCATGTCGTCGATCAGGCGGTGCTCGTAGGTGAGGCCGGCGGCCTCGAAGTCGGCCTTGAACTCGGCCTCGTAGACCTCGGCGAAGAGGTCCTTGAAGCGGCCGTCGTAGCGCTTGAGGATCGTGTTCTTGGTCGACATGTAGACCGGGAAGCCGCGGTCGAGGCCGTAGCGCATCGAGGCGCGGGCGAAGTCGCGGATCGAGTCGTCGAGGTTGTACATCGCCATCGCGATGCCGCCGCCGGGGAAGTCGTAGACGTCGAGCTCGATCGGCTCGGAGCCGTCCTTGGGCGTGTAGGTGAGGGTCAGCGTGCCCTCGCCCGGGACGACCAGGTCGGTGGCGCGGTACTGGTCGCCGAAGGCGTGGCGGCCGATCACGATCGGCTTCGTCCAGCCCGGGCACCAGCCGCGGGATGTTCGAGATCACGATCGGCTCGCGGAAGATGACGCCGCCGAGGATGTTGCGGATCGTCCCGTTCGGCGAGCGGTACATCTCCTTCAGGCCGAACTCCTCGACCCGCGCCTCGTCGGGGGTGATCGTCGCGCACTTGACGCCGACCCCGTGCTGCTTGATCGCGTTCGGCGGCGTCGACCGTGATCTGGTCCTCGGTCGCGTCGCGGCTCTCGATCCCGAGGTCGTAGTACTCCAGCTCGACGTCGAGGTAGGGAAGGATCAGCTGCTCCTTGATGAACGACCAGATGATCCGGGTCATCTCGTCGCCGTCGAGCTCGACGATCGGGTTCTTCACCTTGATCTTGGCCACCGGGGCGGCGATGCTATCTGGCCGGAGCTCTCGGCTGACCGGCCAGCGGTCGTGCCGACAATCACGCGCGGATGGCAACGGTCGAGCGACGCAGCCTTCGGCAACCACGAGGTGGCGAACCAGGCCGCCGCCGCTGGTCGACTACAACGTCTTCGAGGCCGACACGCGTGCTCGGTCGAGGCGGTGCGCCGCGAGGGCGCCGAGTGGGACCGGAGCGGATCCGCGCCGTCGGCGAGTACGCCGGCAGCGAGGCGGCGCAGGAGCTGGGCCGGCTCGCCAACGAGAACCGGCCGAAGCTGAAGACCCACGACCGCTACGGCAACCGGGTCGACGAGGTCGAGTTCCACCCCGCCTGGCACGAGCTGATGGAGGTCGCGGTCGCGCCACGAACTGCACTCGCTCGCCCTGGAAGGACCCGCGGCCCGGCGCCCACGTCGCCCGCGGCGCCGCCTTCATGTGCATGTCCAGGCCGAGGCCGGGATCGGCTGCCCGATCTCGATGACCTACTCGGTGATCCCGGCGCTGCGCACGCAGCCCGAGCTGGCCGCCGAGTGGGAGCCGCGCTTCCTCTCCTGCGACTACGACCCGCGCAACGCGCCCCGCGCCCGAGAAGGCCGGCGCGCTTGCCGGCATGGGGATGACCGAGAAGCAGGGCGGCACCGACGTCCGCGCCAACACCACCGTCGCCCGGCCGGTGAACGGCGGCGGCCCCGGCGCCGAGTACGAGCTGACCGGCCACAAGTGGTTCATGTCGGCGCCCGAGTGCGACGCCTTCCTCGTCCTCGCCCAGGCCGACGGCGGCATCTCCTGCTTCCTCTTCCCGCGCTGGACGCCCGACGGCAAGCGCAACCGCTTCCGCCTCCAGCGCCTCAAGGACAAGCTCGGCAACCGCTCCAACGCCTCCAGCGAGGTCGAGTTCGACGCCGCCTCGGCCTGGCTGGTCGGCGAGGAGGGCGCCGGCGTGCCGGACGATCATCGAGATGGTCAACCACACCCGCCTCGACTGCGTCCTCGGCGGCGCCACCGGGATGCGCGCCGGCGTCGCCCAGGCGATCCACCACGCCACCCACCGCTCGGTCTTCGGCCGCGAGCTGAGTCGAGCAGCCGCTGATGCGCAACGTCCTCGCCGACCTCGCGGTCGAGTCGGAGGCGGCGACGATCGCGGCGATGCGCCTCGCCCGCGCCTACGACGAAGCGATCGCCGGCGACGAGGAGGCGCAGAACCTGAAGCGGATCGCCAACGCCGTGCTCAAGTACTGGATCTGCAAGCGCGCCCCGATGCACGCCGGTCGAGGCGCTCGAGTGCCTCGGCGGCAACGGCTACGTCGAGGAGTCGGGGATGCCGCGCCTCTTCCGCGAGAGCCCGCTGAACTCGATCTGGGAGGGCTCCGGCAACGTCCAGTGCCTCGACGTGCTGCGGGCGATGGTCAAGAGCCCGGCCGCGCTCGAGGCCTTCTTCGCCGAGGTCGGCGAGGGCGCCGGGCGCGAGCCGCGCCTCGACGCCTTCGCCGCCGCGCTGCGCGAAGAACTGCCCGGCGACCTGGACACGATCGAGACCCGCGCCCGCCGCGTGGTCGAGCACATGGCCCTGGCCCTGCAGGGCTCCCTGCTCGTCCGCTACGGCGACGAAGCCGTCGCCGACGCCTTCTGCGCCTCCCGCCTCGCCGGCGACTGGGGCCAGGCCTTCGGCACCCTGCCGGCCGGCACCGACTTCGGCCGGATCATCGAGCGCCACCGGCCGTGCTGAATCCAGACTCGCCGCCTCTCGGCCTAACTGAGTCGATCGGCGGCTCCACTTGCACCCCCCGGTAGGCTTCAAATATGGCCCGCGAGGCACATGTCATCCCCTCCAGATCAGGTGGCTGAGGACGTCGTTCCGGCTCCGTGGGCCAAGTTCGCAGCACCGCACGCAAAAGGAGGCTCGCGACTCCGCCAAGCGCTTGCTCGAAGATCGTGGCGGTGGGGAGGCTGTTATCCACGGCCGGGAAGGCGGAATTAAAGAGAGCGACCGCGTTACTTCGCCAACCCGGCGAGCCAAACGCTGATCCACTGGATCTTCTGATTCCCCGCGGGATTGGCCGTTTCCGTGTCAGAGCACACCGTGATCGTGATAGGTGCCGGGGCGAGCCTCGCTGAGGCCCTCGATCACAAGCCAGTCCGCGATCGGGAGCACCCTCCTCTCGACGCGACCTTCTTTCAGCGCGTGAAAAAATATCGAGCTTCCCCGCTGCTCGAACGGATCGAAAAGCAAGCAACCGCTCTTGGGATTCCCGATCTGGCCGGATCCAGTCCCGCTACCCGCCTGGAGTCTACCTGCGGCGACACTATTTCGAGATCAGTCACAACCCGCTTGCGGAGAGTCCGGGCCTATTTCGAAGCGATCGAACTTTACGCTAGCGAGATCACCGTCACCACCAATTGGATGATGGGTCGCTCGGGTTTGATCAAGAAGGTGACCAGACGGAGCTGCGCGCAGGCCGCCGGGTCAGCATCGTCAGCTTCAATAGCGACCTGCTGGCCGAGAACGCGCTCTGCCTGCTCCGCACAGTCGTCCGGGGTCCGACTGGTCCCTGACTGGTGCCTATGGCTTCAGGAGGCCATTGCCGATACTTGTAGGCCGGGGCGGCGAATACGGAGACCCGTTCCCCAACGACGGGCCTCCGGCCGCAATCCCTTGTACAGGATGCACGGGTCAATCAATTGGGTCTTCAAGCACCGCGACCGCTATCCGCCGGCGGATCTCGTAACCAAGGAGCGGGAGCTCTACCTGTTGAACCACCAAAAACTCCCTCAAAACCGAGTGCTGAGGATTCGCCCGGGAGCTGGTCGGCCATGGTATTCCTTCCCGCTCATCGTGCCTCCCGTGTACGAGAAGCACGCATTCATTCGTCGTCATCTTCAGGAAGTATGGGATGGGGGCACTGCGGCCCTGGAGTCCGCGACGCGGGTCCTGTTCTGGGGCTATCGTTTCCCCTTGCCGATACCCACGGTCGCCATTTTTCCAAGCTCGGGCTCAGAGGAACGAGGCCCTCCGGCGGCCAGTCGTCATCGATCCCGTCCGGCGGCAGGACCAGTCACCTGGGAAGTCCTGCAACCGACGCGGGTAGAGCAATTCCGCTCCGCTCAGGAGTACCTGCAAAGTAGTGGAGGCTGAATATCAGCGTCCAGCCGGCGAAGATCGCGGAGCGCCCGGCCGACCTGCTCGATCGTGATCACGCCGGAGAGGCGGCCATCGGCGTCTACCGCCATCAGGGCCCCCAGGCGACGCAGGTTCTGGTTCGCGAGGAGAGAGTCGAGGGGGGTGTCGTCGCGGACGAAGAGGCCGATGTCGTGGTCGACCAGGTCGGAGACGTGGGAGCTGGCGCGGGAGATCTCCGGAACCTCGTCGGCGCGATCGCGCTGGACCAGGCCAAGGAAGCGGTGCGCCGCGTCGACCACGGGGAACCAGGGCCAGCGGTAGCGGAGGAAGTACTCGTCGAGGGCCTGTTCGACGCTGAGGTCTCCCGGGATCGCCACCGGCTCGCGGTCCATCACGTCGGCCACTCGCATCTCGCCGATGCGGCTGGTGAGCTTGGTCTGCATCGCCGCGCCGCGGGCGGAGCCGTTGATCACCATCCCGATCAAGGCCAACCAGACCCCGCCAAAGATGTCGCCGCTGATGGCGAGGACGATGCCGACCCCGATGAAGAGGTAGGCGAAAACCCGCCCGAGGTTGGCGGCGAAACGAGTCGCCGAGTTGCGATTGCCGGACTTCCACCAGGCAATGGCGCGGGCGACCCGACCGCCGTCCATCGGGTAGGCCGGCAGCAGATTGAAGATGAGGATGAGGAGGTTGATCGTCGCCAGCCAGGCCGCCAGCACCATCAGGCCGGAGACGCCTGAATTGGTTTCGAGGATCGCCGCCTCGCGGAATCCGGACCAACCGTCGGCGACGATCCCGACCCCGGCGAAGAAGACGACGATCGCCGCGGTCACCGCCGGGCCGGCCAGTGCCACCTTCAGTTCGGTCCCCGGCGAGTCTGCTTCGCGATCCATCCGCGCCATGCCACCGAAGATCCAGAGCTGGATGCTGGAGATGCCGATCCCGTTGCGCATCGCGACTATCGCGTGTCCGAACTCGTGCAGGAGGATCGAGCCGAAGAAGCCCACGGCGCCGAGCAGAGCCAGCCCGAAGGGCGTCGTCCCGGATTCGCCGAGGATGTCTTCGAAGCGGCCGGTCATCCAGAAGATGACGATGAAGAGGACGATGAACCAGGACCAATCGACGGTGACCTTGATCCCGCGGAAGTGGAAGAGCGTGATCGTCCCACCGCCGAGCATGACCCCATGGTAAGCGGCTAGCGTCCCGAGCAGATGCCAGGCGAAGTGAATTGGCTGCGGGAGCGGCTCGAGGAACTGGAGCAAATCGAGCGGCCCTCGGCCTCAGACGGCGAGCGGCGGGCAGCGGAGTGGCTGGTTGGCCAGTTCGCCGACCTGGGGGCGGAGGCCCGAATCGAGGCCGAGCCCGCCCACGGCACCTACTGGTGGCCGCTCGGGATCGGCGCCGGCCTCGGCGTCCTCGCCGCGATCGCGGCGCTGCGCGGCCGGCGGCCGCTGGGCGCGCTCCTGGCCTCGGTCGGCGCGGCGGGGATGGCCGACGACTTCCCGCCCGGCAAGCGGCGCATGCGCCGGCTCCTTCCCGAGCGCACCACCTACAACGTCGTCTGCGAGATGGGCGACCCGCGGGCCGAGCGGACGATCGTGATCAGCGCCCACCACGATGCCCCCCACTCCGGCCTCGTCTTCCACCCGGCGCTGCCCGAGTTCGCCGACCGCCTCGGGATGCTCGACCGCACCGACACCAGCCCGCCGCTGATGGCGCCGGTGATCGGCGGCCCGATCCTGGCGGCGCTCGGCGCCCTCACCGGCCGCCGGCTACTCAGCAAGCTCGGCCTCTTCCTCGGCCTCGGCAGCGTCGCCGCGATGGCCGACATCGGCAGCCGCAAGTCGGTCCCCGCCGCCAATGACAACGGCACCGCCGTCGTCGCCCTCCTCGACCTCGCCCGCCGCTTCCTCGCCGACCCACCCGAAGGCGTGCGCGTGATCCTGCTCTCGACTGGGTCAGAGGAGAGCTTCAGCGAGGGGATGAAAGCCTTCGGCGAGCGCCACTTCGAGGCGTTGCCGCGGGAGAGCACCTTCTTCCTCTGCCTGGAGACGCTCGGCGCCACCCACCTGCTGGCGCTGCAGGGCGAGGGCTTCCTGAAGATGCGCGACTACCCACCCCGCGCTCTCGGCTTCGTCGAAGGGATCGCCGAGGAGCTCGACATCTGGCTCTACCCCAACCTCCGCACCTACAACGGAACCGACGGGCTAGAGCCCCGAGTAGCCGGCTACGAGACCGTAGCCCTCTGCAGCTGCACGGACCAAAAGCAACCAGGCCGCTACCACTGGCCCAACGACATCGCCGAGCACGTCAACTTCGAGACCCTCGAAAAAGCCATCTCCATCACCGACGAGGCCACCCGTCGCCTCGGCAATCGCTGGCTCTGACTGGGAGGCGAGGGAGGCCCCTGCCAGGCACTCAACATCGAGCTATAGCGAGATGTGCCTGGCAGGGGCCTCCCTCGCCTCCCCCACCTGCAATGTGAGCAATTACAAAGTGACGAATCCCGACTGCACCGTCGGAATTCCCCGCTATAGCATCCGCGCCCGTGCCATCCCATGACGTACTCGTAATCGGGGCCGGGCTCGCCGGCCAGCGTGCCGCACTCGCCGCCGCCGAGGAAGGCGTATCGGTCGGGATCATCAGCAAGGTCCATCCGGTCCGCTCCCATTCCAACGCCGCCCAGGGCGGGATCAACGCAGCCCTGAACCCCGGTGACTCCTGGGAGTCCCACGCCTTCGACACCATCAAGGGCTCCGACTACCTCAGCGACCAGGACGCGGTCGAAATCATGACCCGCGAGGCGCCGGAGGAAATCCTCCACCTCGAGCACCTAGGCGTCACCTTCCACCGCAACGAGGAAGGCAAACTCGGCACCCGCGCCTTCGGCGGCGCCTCCGCCGCCCGTACCTACTACGTGGCCGACATCACCGGCCAGGCGATCATGCACGTGCTCTACGAGCAGCTGATGAAGTACTCCGAGCAGATCGCCCGCTATGAGGAGTGGTTCTCCAGCTCCCTCGCGATCGACGAGAACGGCGAGTGCTGCGGGGTCGTCACCCGCAACGTCGCCGACGGCAGGATGGAGCTGTTCCAGGCGAAGTCGGTGATCCTCTGCACCGGCGGCAACGGCCAGGTCTGGCAGCCGACCACCAACGCCCTGATCTGCACTGGCGACGGGATCGCGATGGCCTACCGGGTCGGCGCCAAGCTGATGGACATGGAGATGATCCAGTACCACCCGACGACGCTGGCGGGCAAGGGCTTCCTGATCACCGAGGGCGCTCGCGGCGAGGGCGCCCACCTGCTCAACGCCAACGGCGAACGCTTCATGGAGAAGTACGCGCCGAACAAGATGGAGCTGGCCTCGCGCGACGTCGTCTCCCGCGCCGAGCAGACCGAGATCAACGAGGGCCGCGGCTTCCCCGACGGGACCGTCGCCCTCGACATCACCGTGGTCCCGAAAAAGCGCGTCCACGAGGCGCTGCGCGAGATCGTCCTCGTCGGCCGCGACTTCGCCGGCGTCGACATCACCCGCGAACCGATCCACATCAAGCCGGGCAACCACTACACGATGGGTGGGGTCAAGACCGACGTCGACGGCCGCACCGACATCCCCGGCCTCTACTCGGCGGGCGAGACCGCCTGCGTCTCGGTCCACGGCGGTAACCGCCTCGGCGCCAACTCCCTGCTCGACACCCTGATCTTCGGCAAGCGCTCCGGCCGCGACGCCGCCGCCCGCGCCAAGCGGATCGACGCCACCCGCCCCTCGAAGCAGGTGCTCGAGGACGAGGAGGCGATGATCGCCGACGTCGTCTCCCGCGAGAAGGGCTCCGGCCGCCGCATCTCCGAGATCAAGCGCGAGCTGGGCGAAACGATGGACGGCAAAGTCGCCGTCTTTCGCGACGAGGCCGGGATCACCGAAGCGCTGGAAACGGTCAAGCGCCTCAAGGAGGAGGCGAAGACCGCCTACATCGACGACCACGGCAGCGTCTTCAACCAGGACCTGCTTGGGGCGATCGAGCTCGGGTACATGCTCGACAACGCAGAGTGCACCTGCGTCGCCGCGCTCGAGCGCAAGGAGAGCCGCGGCGCCCAGTACCGCACCGACTTCCCCGAGCGAAACGACGAGGAGTGGCTCAAACACATCGACCTCGAGCAGACCGATGACGGTCCCGAGATTTCCTATTCCGAGGTCACGATCACCCAGTGGGAACCGCAAGAGAGGACCTACTAATGGCCGAGTACACGATCAAAGTCCGGCGCTTCCAGCCCGAGAGCGGCGAGGGGCCCTACTGGGAGGAGTTCAACGTCGACCTCGAGCCCTCGCTCGCGGTGCTCGACGGCATCCTTCAGGCGAAGGATCGCGACGACGGCTCGCTCGCCGTCCGCTGCTCCTGCCGCGCCGCGATCTGCGGCTCCTGCGGGATGAAGATCAACGGCCAGTCCGGGCTCGGCTGCAAGACCCAGATCGGCGAGGCCCAGGAACTTGCGAACAAGAAAGCGAGCGCCGCCGGCGAGAAGGTCGACAACGCCCCGATCGTGATCGAGCCGATGGGGAACATGCCGGTCGTCAAGGACCTAGTCACCGACATGGAGTCGACCCACTGGACCAAGATCCGCCGCGTCACCCCGTGGCTGCTGCCACACGGCGAGCCGCCCGAGCGCGAGTACGTCGTTGAGCCGGAGTCGATGATCGACATCACCCAGTCGATGGCCTGCATCCAGTGCGGCGCCTGCGTCTCATCCTGCCTCTCGATGGAAGCCGACCCCGACTTCATCGGCCCGGCGGCCCTGGCCAAGGCCTACCGCTTCGTCGGCGACCCGCGCGACGCCGAGACCCACGAGCGGCTGCACGACCTGGCCGACGACCCGCACGGGATCTACGACTGCACCCACTGCTTCAGCTGCATCGACGCCTGCCCCAAGGGCGTGGCGCCGATGGACCAGATCATGCGCCTGCGCCGCAAGGCCGGCGAAGAGGGGATCGAAGACCCCAACAGCGGCCACGACCACGAGATGGCCTTCGTCAAGATCATCGAGAAGAAGGGCACCCTGGACGAGTCCCTGCTGTTGCAGGAGTCCTTCGCACCCGGGGTCAAAGGCAAGCTGAAACCGTCGAAACGGGCGATCAAGGAAATGCTGGGCTCACTGCCGACGGCGATCCGCGGGATCAGGACCGGCAAGATGCGCTCGCTCTCGAAGCTGATCCCCGGCATCCACCACAAGCTTCCCGATCAGGACGACGTGAAGGCGATCTACGCCCACGCCGAGGAGCACAACGAGGAATTCAACCTGTACATCAAGGGTGAGGAGGGTGAGCTGATCGACGAGGACGTCGAGAAGGGCATCGAGCGCTCCACCGATCCAGACACCGCCCAGGAGGTCAAAAATGGCTGAGAACATCAAGGTCGCCTACTGGCCGGGCTGCGTTTCGCGCGGCTTCACGCCCGAGCTGCACGGCTCGATGGCGATCGTCGCCGAGAAGCTCGGGATCGAGCTGGTCGAACTCGACCGCGCCAACTGCTGCGGCGCCGGCGTCATCGCCGAGCACAACCAGGAGCTGGCCGACACGCTCAACGCCCGCACCTTCGCGCTGGCCCAGCAGACCGGGCTCTCGATGATGAACATCTGCTCGACCTGCCAGGGCGCGCAGTCGGAGTGCCAACAACGGCTGGACGCCGACTCCGCCTACCGGGCCCACATCAACGAGACGCTCTCCGGCCAGGGCCTCTCCTACGAGAAGGACCAGAACGGGTTCACCAACAAGAACTTCCTCTGGCTCCTGGTCGAGGACTACGGCCTCGACAAGCTCAGGGAGCAGGTCGTGCGGCCGCTCAGCGGCCTCCGCGTCGGCCCCTTCTACGGCTGCTACATCGTGCGGCCGAAGGAACGGCTCGGCTACCACGAGTTTCCCGACCGCGACGTCTACCTGGAGCAGGTGATCGTCGCGCTCGGCGGCGAGGTCGTCGAGTACGACGGCGCCCGCAAGTGCTGTGGCTTCCCGGTGATCACGATGAACCGCGAGACCTCGCTGCGCCAGTCCGGGACCCACGTCGGCGACGCGATGGACGCCGGCGCCGACTGCCTCGTCACCCCCTGCCCGCTCTGCCATCTCAACCTCGACATGCAGCAGCCGGAGGCAGCCAAGGTCGTCAACCGCGACCTCGGCCTCGCCGTCCTCCACCTGCCGCAGCTGGTCGGCCTCGCCCTCGGCGCCGAGCCGAAGGAACTGGGGATGAGCAAGCACATCGCCTCGACCGGCTGGGTCGAGGAGCGCCTCACCGCCGGCGCCGCGGCCTAGCCAAAGATGATCTGAGCGGCAAACGCGAGCATTACGCTCGCCATTGAGCCGATCAGCGTCTGCTGTAGACGGTCGAACCTGGCGTCAAGCGAGTTGAAGCGCATCCATTTTCGATTCGAGCCTGTCGATCCGCCCGACCAGGTCATCTAGACGCGCATCGGTCCATTGGGCGCGGCTGCTCTCCATGCAGAGAAGATAGCAGACAATATGTTACGTATTGCCTACAAGTTTCAAATTTCTCTGTGTCATTGGATAGCCTGATCGTCAGGTGAGCCGGGAAGACTGGTCGGCACCCGACTAGCTGACCCCTGAGACTCCCATGGACCTCGCCTCATCCCTCCCCCTTGCCGCCGCCGACACCGCTTCGGTGCTGACCGATCTGTTCGTCGTCCTGCTCGCCGCCAAGCTCGGCGACGAGGTCTTCAAGTGGATCGGACAGCCGGCGATCGTCGGCGAGATCCTCGGCGGGGTGCTGGTCGGCCCCTCGGTGCTGGGCCTGGTCGAGGTTGGCGAGGTGCTGCGGGTGTTCTCCGAGCTCGGAGTCGTCTTCCTGCTCTTCTGGGTCGGGCTGGAGACGCGCCTCTCGGAGATGCGCGCGGTCGGCAAGGTCGCGCTCGCGGTCGGCTCCGCTGGCGTCGTCGTCCCCTTCCTCGCCGGGATCGGGCTCGGGCTGGCGCTGGGTGAGAGCAGCGAGACCAGTGTCTTCCTCGGCGCGGCGCTGGCGGCGACCAGCGCCGGCATCACCTCTGCCACCTTCCTCGACCTCGGGATCGCGAAAACCCGGGCCGCGCGTACTGTGCTCGGCGCCGCGGTCGTCGACGACATTCTCGCCCTGATCCTGCTCTCGGTCGCGGTCGGGATGGCCGCCGAGGGCGGCGTCGACGCCGGCAAGATCGCCCTCGCCCTCGGCGTCGCGATCGCCTTCGTCGCCTTCGTCGCGCTCGGCGGGACGCGGCTGCTCAGCAGCCGGCCACGGTTGCTGGAGGCGCCGCGCTTCGCCGAATCGCCGTTGCTGCCTGCGGTCCTCCTCTGTCTCGGCCTCGCCGCCTTCTCGGCCAGCATCGGCCTGGCGGCGCTGATCGGCGCATTTCTCGCCGGGATGATCGTCGCCGAGACCAAGGACCACACCTCGATCGAGAGAGAGGTGCGGCCGCTCTACTGGTTCTTCCCGCCCTTCTTCTTCGCCTTCATCGGCATCGAGCTCGACCTCGGGGCGCTGCTGAACGGTCACGCCCTCTGGCTGCTGGCGGCGATCACCGCCCTCGCTGCAGCGACCAAGCTCGTCCCCGCCTATCTCGCTGCGCGGCCCCTGGGCCGGGCCGAAGCGGCAATCGTCGGCGTCGGCATGGTCCCCCGCGGCGAGGTGGGGATCGTCATCGCCTCGATCGGCGCCGCCGAGGGGGTCGTCGACGCCGAGCTCTTCGCGGTCGTCGTAGGAATGGCGGTGCTGACGACGCTGGCCGCGCCGTTTGGCTTACGGCGTCTCAGCCGCGGTTGAGCAGGCCGCGCTCGATCAACGCCTCGCCGAGCTGCACGGTGTTGGTGGCGGCGCCCTTGCGCAGGTTGTCGGAGACGACCCAGATGTCGAGGGCGCGGTCGTTGCCGGGGTCGCGGCGGATGCGGCCGACGAAGACGTCGTCCTTGCCGGCGGCCTCGATCGCCATTGGATAGCGGCCGGCGGCGGGGTCATCGACCACGGTCACCCCCGGTGCGGCGGCGAGCAGCTCGCGCGCCTTGTCGGGGTCGAGCGGCTCGCGGGTCTCGACGTTGACCGCCTCCGAGTGGCCGGTCTCGACCGGGACCCGGACGCAGGTGGCGCTGATCCGAATCTCGGGGTCGCCGAGGATCTTGCGGGTCTCGTTGATCAGCTTGCGCTCCTCGTCGGTGTGGTCGTCGCCCTCCGGGAAGCTGCCGGCCTGCGCGAGCGCGTTGAAGGCAATCTGGTGCGGGTAGCTCTGCGGCTCCGGCACGTCGTAGCCGCCAACCACGGCGCGGGACTGAGCCCGCAGCTCGTCGATCGCCGCCTTGCCGGTTCCGGAGACCGCCTGGTAGGTGGAGATCACCAAGCGCTCGATCCCCGCCGCGTCGTAGAGCGGTTTCAGGGCGACGACCATCTGCATCGTCGAGCAGTTGGGGTTGGCGACGATCCCGTTGTGGCCCTCGAGCGCGTCGGGGTTGACCTCGGAGACGACGAGCGGCACCTCGTCGTGCATCCGCCAGTAGCTGGTGTTGTCGACGACGGTCGCGCCCGCCTCGACCAGTTTCGGGGTCCACTCGGCGCTGACCGAGCCGCCGGCCGAGGAGAGGACGAGGTCGAGGCCCTGGATCGAGTCCTCGCTGACCGCTTGCACCGTCAGCACCTTGCTCCCGAACTCGATCGGCTTGCCGGCCGAGCGCTCGGAGGCGAGCAGCCTCAGCTCTGCGACCGGGAATTCGCGCTGCGCCAGCAGCTCGATGATCGTCGAGCCGACCAGCCCGGTCGCGCCCAGAACTCCGACTTTGTACCCGTCAGCGGCCATCTCGTTCGAGTATGACCGCGCTCAGCCGGCGACCGTCGGCCGATGACCGGGGCCGGTCGGGTCCTCGGGCTGGATCGCGTCCTCGCCGAGGTCGAATGCTTTGTGGAGCACGTTGACGGCATCGGCGACGCGATCGGCGGGGATGACGCATGAGATCTTGATTGGCGAGGTGGAGATCATCTCGATGTTGATCTTCTCTTCGCCCAGCACCTGGAAGACCTTGGCGGCAACCCCCGGGTGGGAGCGCATGCCGGCGCCGACGATCGAGACCTTGCCGATCCGCTCGTCGGTCAGCACCTTGAGCGAGACGTCGCCGAGAGCGGCGATCGTGTCCTTGGCGGTCGGCAGGTCGGAGCGGTCGACGGTGAAGGAGAGATCGGCGAGCTGGTCGTCGCCGACCGGCTCGTTTTGGATGATCACGTCGACGTTGACGTTGGCCTCGGCCAGCGCACCGAAGACCCGACCGGCCACGCCGGGCTCGTCGCGGAGCCCGGTGAGGGTCACTCGGGCCTCCGAGTCGGAGTGCGTCACTGCGGTTACGAAGGGGTTCTCCATGGTCTCTTCCTCTGCGACGACGAGGGTACCGGGACCGTCCTCAAAGCTGCTGCGGCAGTGGATGCGGACGCCGTGGTTGCGGGCGTACTCGACCGAGCGCAGCTGCAGCACCCCGGCGCCGGACGCGGACATCTCCAGCATCTCCTCGAAGGAGACCCGATCGAGCTTGTGGGCGTCGGCGACGATCCGCGGGTCGGCGCTGTAGACGCCGGAGACGTCGGTGTAGATCTCGCAGACGCTGGCCCGCAGCGCCGCGGCGAGGGCAACGGCGGTGGTGTCGGAGCCGCCGCGGCCGAGGGTGGTGACGTCGCGGCTGTCGGTGGAGACGCCCTGGAAGCCGGCGACGAGGACGATCCGGTCCTGCCCCAGCGCGTCGCTGATGCGGTCGGCGCGGACGTCGATGATCCGCGCCTTGGTGTGGGAGGAGTCGGTGACGATCCCCGCCTGCGACCCGGTCAGCGAGATCGCCTCGTGGCCCATGTCGTGGATCGCCATCGCGGCCAGCGCGCAGGAGATCCGCTCCCCGGTCGAGAGCAGCATGTCCATCTCCCGGGCGACCGGGCGCTCGGAGATCTCGTGCGCCTGCTCGACCAGTTCGTCGGTCGTCTTGCCGCGAGCGGAGAGGACGGCGACGACGCGGTTGCCTTCCTCGCGGGCGGCAACGATCCGCCCGGCGGCGCGCTTGATCTGCTCGGCGCCGGCGACCGAGGTGCCGCCGAACTTCATTACGACGATGTCGGAGCCATCCCCTGGCATGGTCTGGCTGAGGATAGTCGGCTGGCGGCGTCGGGCGAGTGGCCGGGAGAACGCGGATAAAGACTGCGAAGGGGTCCGCCGATAAGGACGTGCATGGAGCCCAAAACCAGTCAGCTGCCGGTCGCTCGGTCGCTCGCAGACGGCTCCCCGCAGAGCGAGCGACTGCTGGTCGCCAGCCGGCTTGCCAGCAGCCTCGCCGCCGCCCACCAGCCCGAGGAGGTGGCTGCGGAGGCGGTTCGCCAGCTCCACGATCACTTCGATTACTACCTGGCCGTGGTCCAGCGCCTCGATCCGGACGGCAACCTGCGCGTCGTCACCGCTGCCGGGCCGCTGGCCGAAACCGCCGACTTCCTCGAGCGCGAGCAGCCGGTCGAGATCGGCGTCAACGGCCGCGTCGCCCGCTCCGGTCGCGCGGCGATGGTCAACGACACCCGGCTCGACTCCGACTACCTCTCCCGCAACCCCCAGACCGACCCCGGCTCGGAGCTCTCGCTGCCGATCCCGGTCGCCGGCAGCACCTGGGGGGTGATCAACCTCGAGCAGCTGCAGCGGGGCGCCTTCAGCGAGGAGGATCTGCTCCTCGCCCACATCGTCGCCTCGCAGGTCGGCTCGGCGATCTACCGCTGCCAGCTGGTCGCCGAACTGGAGGGAGCCTTCCTCTCGACGATCGGCGTCCTCGCCGACGCGGTCGAGCTGCAGGACGACTACACCGGCGAGCACTCCAACGAGGTCGCCGAGCTGGCGGTGAGAGTCGGCAAGCGGATGGGGGTGGGTGGAGACGAGCTGGAGCGGCTGCGCTACGCCGCCCTCCTCCACGACGTCGGCAAGATCGGCGTCCCGGGCGAGCTGCTGCGCAAGCCAGGGCCACTGACCGCCGCCGAGCGCGAGCGGATGGACGAACACACCGCGATCGGCGCCCGGATGCTGCAGCGAATCCCCTTCCTCGCCCCGGTCGCGCCCCTGGTCCGCGCCGCCCACGAGCGCTTTGACGGAGGCGGCTACCCGGACGGGCTGGCCGGCGAGGAGATCCCCCGCGGGGCGATGGTGATCGCCACCTGCGACGCCTTCCACGCGATGACTTCAGACCGCAGTTACCGCCCCGCGATGCCGCAGGACCTGGCGATCCGCGAGCTGCGGGAGCACGCCGGGACCCAGTTCGACCCCGCGGTCGCCGAAGCCCTGATCTCCGAGCTGAGCTGAGCTACTCGGCCGAGCCCCCGAGGTTGCCGAGCATCGCCTGTTCGGCCATCCGGATCAGGCCGAGACCGCTGTGCGGGCGCATGTCGCTGCTGCGCACCCGCACGTGCGAGCCGTGCGGGCCGACCACCTCGACGATCGTGCAGACGTCGCCGATTTCGCAGTCATCGCCGTAGTCGTTCTCGATTGCCTCCATCTGCTCGGCCACGACCCGGCCGACCTTGCTCTGGTCAAGCGACATCTGGTGCTCCTTCCTCCTGCTGGTCTTGAACGCGGAGCGCTGACCATAACGTGACGGGGACGCTCAAGCTGGATATTCGCGAGGGCTAGAGATGACCATGGCCAGGCTCCCTCTCCGCATCGCTTCCGACTTTGAGCACACCCTGCTGTGGCAAATGTCGGCTGCGGTTCATCAGGCGACAGCCAACGTGACGCTGATCACACTTAAAGATATATCGATGCGATATATAGTGAATCCATGGATCAGCTCAGCCCTACCGCCTACGTGATCCTCGGATTCGTCCGCAACGCACCGCGTTCGGGATACGAGATCAAAGCCCTGGTCGACGAATCGACCCGGTTCTTTTGGGCGGCCAGCTACGGGCAGATCTATCCCGAGCTGAAACGGCTCTCGGAAGCGGGGTTGATCGTCGGCTCCGACACCCCCACCGGCGGCCGCAAGCGGACGGTCTACGAGATCACCGCCGACGGCACCGACGAGCTGCGGGCCTGGCTGCGCCAGGCGCCGGAGACCTTCGAGATGCGCGACGAAGGACTGCTGAAGCTGTTCTTCGCCGACGCCCTGCCGCATGAGGAGGCGATCGAGATCCTGCGCTCGATGCGCGCCCGTCGGCTTGCGGTCCACGAGCAGTTGCAAGCGATCGAGAAGACCAAGGGCGAGGTCGGCGACCCCTTCCCGATGATCGTCCTGCAGGGAGGCTTGGAGTTCACGCAGTGGTTCGGCGATTGGTGCGAGCGGATGGAGGCCCAGATCCTCGATGCCGCTCTCGAGAAAAGGAGCGGTTGATGTTCGATTCCCTGGCGCGGCTCGCGGACGGCAAGGCAAAACGGGTCGCCCTACTGGCGCTCGTATTCTTCCTCCTGGCGGGGGCGATCGGCGGCTCGGTCGCCGAACGACTCGACCCCTACGGCGCCGAGGACCCGGCAACCGAGACGGTGCAGGCGATGGACCGGCTCGAGCAAGCCGGGCTGCGGATCCCGGCGGTGATCGCCGTGGTCGAGGACGCGCCGGTGGCGAACCCGGCCACCAAACGGCGGGTCGAGGCGCTCGAGCAACAGGTCCGCGAACGCGCCGACGTCGCCTCGGTCACCGGCTACTACGACACGCGCTCCAAGGCCTTCGTCGCCAAGGACGGCCAGTCGACCTACTTCGCGATTGCCCTGAAGGCGACCGAAGACAAGCCCTGGCAGGACGCCGGCGCCGAAATAGCCGACGAACTCAACGAGGAGCCCGGCGTCCTCGTCGGCGGCGCCGCGGTCGCCCAGGAGCAGGTCAACAAGCAGGTCGAGGAGGACCTGAAAAAGGCCGAGCTGCTCGCCTTCCCGCTCCTCTTCCTGCTCTCGCTGCTCTTCTTCCGCAGCCTCGTCGCCTCGGTCCTGCCGCTGATGATCGGCGGCCTGGCGATCGTCGGCACCTTCCTCATCCTGCGCCTGGCCAGCGAAGTCGGCTCAATCTCGATCTTCGCCCTCAATCTGACCACGGCCCTGGGGCTGGGGCTGGCGATCGACTACAGCCTCTTCATCGTCTCCCGCTATCGCGAGGAGATCGCCAAAACCGGTCCGGGGCTAGAGGCGATGAAGCGCGTCCTGGCGACGGCCGGGCGCACCGTCTTCTTCTCCTCGCTGACGGTGGCGGCGGCGCTGGCCTCGTTGCTGGTCTTCCCCCAGCGCTTCCTCTACTCGATGGGCCTGGGTGGGGCGCTGGTGGCGCTGTTCGCGGCGCTGATCTCGCTGACGGTGCTGCCGGCGGTGCTGACCCTGCTCGGCGACCGAGTCAACTCGGGCGCCCCGAAGTTCCTCCAGCGCCGGGCCGAGGCCGATGCCCGCCCGGACGAGCACGGCTTCTGGTACCGGCTCTCGCGCTTCGTGATGCGGCGCCCGCTGCCGATCGCGACGCTCTCCGCGCTCTTCCTGATCATCCTCGGCCTCCCCTTCCTGCAGATCAAGTTCAACACGGTCGATCCGGAAGTGCTGCCGGAGTCGGCGAGCGCACGCCAGACCTACGACACGGTCAGCTCCGAGTTCCCGCCCTACCACGAAACGCCGATCTGGATCGACGTCGAAGGGGGCGGGCCGAAAGCCGCAGCACAGGTCGCGGCCGAGGTGCGCAAAGTCGACGGCGTCGCCGAAGTGGCGCCGCCGCAGAAGCTGGCGCCGGGGGTGACCGCGCTGCAGGTGGTCTCCGCCAACCCCTTCATCTCCGAGGCGAGCCAGACGACCGTGAAGGGGATCCGCGATCTGCGGGCGCCGCCGGGGACCACCGTCCTGGTCGGCGGCGCCACCGCCGACTTCGTCGACTTCCAGTCGAGCCTGACCGAACACCTACCGATCGCGCTGGCGATCGTGATCGTCGCGACCCTGGTAATCCTCTTCCTGATGACTGGCTCGGTGATCCTGCCGATCAAGTCGCTGATCATGAACTTCCTCAACCTCACCGCCGTCTTCGGCCTGCTGGTGGTGATCTTCCAGGACGGCCGGCTCGAAGGCGTCCTCGACTACTCCAGCCCTGGCGCGATCGAGCAGACGATGCCGATCCTGCTCTTCGCCGTCGCCTTCGGCCTCTCCACCGACTACGCGGTCTTCCTGCTCTCCAGGATCAAGGAGGCGCGCGACCACGGCGCCTCCGACTCGGAGTCGGTGGCGATCGGGCTGGAGAGGACTGGGCGGATCGTCACCGCCGCCGCCCTTCTCTTCGCGGTGGCGATGGGCGCCTTCGCGACCTCCCAGATCATCTTCATCAAGGAGAACGGCGTCGGCACGGCGCTGGCCGTCCTGATCGACGCCACCATAATCCGCGCCCTCCTCGTCCCCTCCCTGATGGAGCTGCTCGGCAAGTGGAACTGGTGGGCCCCGGCGCCGTTGCGCAGGTTGCATGAACGCTGGGGAATCTCCGAGACGGCCGAGCCCCAGACCTCTAGCCCGTAGAAGGAGAGGTTGCGAACCCTTGGGCGTCTAGCTGAACTCGCTCGCCGGGCGACCCGGTGGGGGTCTCTGGGTACTCAGCATGGAGCCGAGCCAGAGACCTTCGCGGTCAGCCGCAACCGACCCTCTCGGCGGAGGTGCTCCCAGAGACCCCCACCGGGTCGCCCCCCTAAGCGAAAGCTTGGGTGGCGCGGCGACGCAGGTCTGAGTTGAGCATCCCGGTGACCTCGCTCGGCCGGTTGCCAGCCGGCGGCACGGCGGCGCCGATCAGGCCGTCGGCGCGGAAGCCGTAGAGCGGGGCGACGAAGCCGAGCTCGCGAATCTTGCGGACCAGCTTGACGGCGCCCTGGGTGTCGGCACCGGGGCCGCAGAGCACGATCGCGGTCGGGTCGAGGGCGCCGAGAGCGCGGTCGAGCCGCTCGTCGCCGAGCTCATTGGAGAGGACGAGGACGCGGAAGCCGGCGCGGCGCAGGGCGAGGTCGAGGGCCTGGGTGTAGACCTCCTCGGCGTCCTGGCCGTGGCTGGAGTCGAGCAGCAGGATCCCGGCGGGCCGGGCCGCGACGGAAGCGAGGCGGCGGGCTCCGTGCAGCCAGCCGGTCGCCCAGCGAGCGGCGAACTCGAGCTCGGCCTCGCGCTCGGGGTCGGCGGCGAGCTTGTCAATCGCCGGCAGCAGCAGCTCCTCGACGGTGCGCTCCAGCGAGCGCACGGCGAGGCTCTCCTCGACCGCGCGGTCGGCGGCCGACTCGTCGAAGCTCTCGAAAGCGGCGAAGAGGCTGCCGTCGTTGGCAGGCGCATCTTGGCGCTGGCGCGAAAGCTCGATCGCCGAGGAGATGTTGCCGGTCTCGGCCAGCGCGTCGCGCAGGGCCTGCAACTCGACCAGCTCGTAGTTACGGTGGTTGCCGGTCGTCCGCTTCGGTTTCGGGTAGCCGTAGCGACGCTCCCAACTACGAAGAGTGTTGGGGCTCACGCCTAGAACTTCGGCGGCGGCATTAGTGCGGATTCCTGGCATTGATTAAGAGGGTCGATCGGGTGGCGGTGCAGCGCTTTTCGACGCCGGACGGGAATTCTCCCACCGGTTCCCCAGGTTTACACCGGTTATCGACAGATTTCGCTGAAACTGTTAGCGATCTTGCAAAGCGCCCACGCCTACGGGCTGGCCTACCGCCCGTGCGCGCCACATCGCTGCGTCTGCCTTGTGCAGAAGTTCTTCCGCATCGGCGCCGTGGTCTGGGCAAGCAACGACCCCGGCCGAGAGCGCGATCCGCAGCCCCCCCGCGCGCTCGAGGTCGTCGAGCTTGCTGAGCAGTCGCTCGCACATCTGCACCCCTTCGACCGTGGCGATGTTCGGAGCGAGGACACAGATCGCCTCCTCTTCGAGCCGGAAAGCTTCGTCGACGATGCGAATGCTGTCGCGCAGGGCGGCGCCGACGATCGAGAGGACCGTCTCCTGACCGCCGGCGACGTCGCCCGGCCGGACCCCGGGCCCGGAGGCGTCGAAGACCGCGAGCCCGAAGGGGTGTCCGTAGCGCTTGTTCGTCTCCAGCATCTGGTCGAGCCGGCGGCGCATGTGGCCGGGCCGGTAGAGGCTGGGCAGTTCGCTCGGCTCGTCCGGGGCGGGGACCGGCGGGGCGTCTGTGGTCGTCGGCTGCGCGGCGTCGATCGCCGTGGCCGTCACCGAGCCGAACTCTTCCGCCAGCCGCTGCGCGGCTTGCGGAAAGGACTCCCCATTGGTGCCAATCTCCTCGTGCAAGCTTCCTAGAAGATCGGCGTGCAGGGCCGAGACCTTGAGCGCAATCCGGCTCGCCGATGAGGCATCGGTCTTGCGGCGGTTTCCCTGCGAAGGTTCAAACACGCGCCGACCTTGTCGAAAGCGCCGGACACCGGATCCGCAGAAAGGCGCTATTTGCGGATCGACACCCGTCCAGGACAGATGCGTTTCCCCGCTTATTCCAGACTTCTTCGGCCCGCCAGCGCCTTGCCGAGCGTCACCTCGTCAGCGTGCTCGAGGTCGGCGCCGACCGGCAGGCCGCTGGCCAGCCGCGTCACCGTCACCTGGCCGCGGAGCATGTCGGCGATGTGCAAAGCGGTCGCCTCGCCGGTGGTGGTCGGGTTGGTCGCCAGCACCACCTCGCTGATCCCCCCTCGCTCGACCCGGCGCCGCAGCTCGCCGATCTTCAGGTCTTCGGCATCGACGCCGTCGATCGGCGAGAGAGCGCCGCCGAGCACGTGGTAGAGGCCGCGATATTCGTGGGTGCGCTCGATCGGGATCACGTCAGCCGGCTCCTCGACCACGCAGATCGTCGCCCGATCGCGGTTCTGGTCGGCGCAGATCCGGCACTGTGGACCCTCGGCGAGGTTGAAGCATTCCTCGCAGAGGCCGACCTTCTCCTTCACTTCGCGGATGGCGTCCCCGAGCGCGAACGCCTCTTCGTCGGGGGCGCGCAGCAGATGGAAGGCGAGCCGCTGCGCGGTCCGCTGACCGATCCCCGGCAACCGCGAGAGCTCGGCGACAAGGCGCGCCAGCGGTGCCGGTCCTTCGCTCAACCGAGCAGGCCCCCCATGCCGCCGAGGTCGCCGCCGGCGATGCCGCCCATTTTCGAGCTGGCGAGCTCCTGGGCGGCGCGCAGACCCTCGTTGACTGCAGCCTGGACCATCTCCTGCAGCAGCTCGGCGTCCTCGGGGTCGATCGCCTCGGGGTCGATGACGATCTCCCGCAGGGTGAGGTCACCGCCCATCTTCACCTTGACCATGCCGCCGCCGGCGCTCGCCTCGACGACCTCCTCTTTCAGTTTCTCCTGGGCCGCCATCATGTCGGCCTGCATCTGCTGCGCCTGTTTCATCAGGGCGTTGACGTCAAAACCTCCGGGTCCGCCTCCTCGTGCCACCTAACTGACCTCCTCCGCGTCGAACTCGCTCTTCAGCCGCTCCAGCAGCTCTTGCTCATCGATCTCCTCGCTGCCGGGGGCCGGCGTGTCCGGCGGCGCCTCTCCCTCCAGCAGCACATAAGTGGGTCGCAACCCCGTGCCCGTGACAGCGGCGAAGGCCGCCGCAACCGTGTCCCGCTTCTCCGGGCTGTCGGCATTCTTCTTGAGGAATTTCAGGTCAGGCGGGAAGCCCACCTCGAGACCGTTGGCGCCGACGCTGACCGGCCGCGCGCCTTCGAGGGCGCCGACCAAAGCGGGGGCGGTCTCCTCCAGCTTCTGGAGGACCGCGGGCCAGGCCTGTTGGATCTCCTCTAGGGACAGGGGCTCGTGGCCGGCGGGTCCTGTCTCCGACATTGGGCTCTCCCTATCGGGAGAGTCCTCAATATCGTCGCCACCCGCCGGAGGGTCCTGGGTGGGAGAAACCTCTGCCTCGGGCGCCGGGGCTGCCTCGGCCTCTTCCTCTTCCGCTGGCGGCGGGTCTTCAGTGAATGGTGGATCTTCGGCTGGAGGTAGGTCGTCAGCTGGAGGCGCCTCTGCCGCGGGTGGCACGGTAGGGGGGACCTCCCCTGAGGAAGCTTTAGCTACCGGAAGGGGAGGTGGGTCCCCTGCCGTGACAGGACCCGCGGCCCGAGGCCCCCCCGTCTGCTGCCCCTCCAAGCGCTCTAGTCGCCGTAGTAGTCCGGCCGTATCTGGATCGAGGTCCGGCCTGGCTGCCTTCAGCAAGGCAATCTCGACCGCCATGCGAGCGTCGTCGCCCTCGCGCACGGCGGTGAGCGCATCCGCCAGCTCGTCGATCGTGCGGATCAGGTTGGCGGGACGGATCGCCGTGGCCTGTGCCTGCATGCGGGCGGTGTCGGTGGCGGTCACCACGAAGCTGGTCGGGACCTCGCCAGTGGTCTGGGCGACCAGCAGGTGGCGCAGGTGGGCGAGCAGGTCGCGGGCGAACTGCGAGGGGTCGCGGCCGGAGCGGGCCATCCTCTCGACCCCGAGCAGGACCCCCTTGGGATCCTCGGCGACAACCGCGTCGACCGCCTCGAAGAGGAGATCGGCATCAGCGGCGCCGAGCATCTCCAGCACGTCCTTCAATTCGACGTTCTCACCGCCGAAGGCGACCAGCTGATCGAGGGTGCCGAGGGCGTCGCGGAAGCTGCCCGAAGCCGAGCGGGCGATCATCGCCACCGCCCCCTCCTCGACCTCGATCGACTCGGCCGCGGCGACCCGGTTCAGCACCTCGGAGATCTGCTCCAGCGAGGGCCGCTGGAAGTCGAAGCGCTGGCAGCGGTCGGCGATCGTCGCCATCACCTTGTGCGACTCGGTGGTGGCGAGGACGAAGACGGTGTTCGGCGGCGGCTCCTCCAGCGTCTTGAGGAAGGCGTTCCAGGCCTCTTTGGTCAGCATGTGCGCCTCGTCGAGGATGTAGACCTTCCAGCGCCCGCCGGTCGGGGCGTAGGCGACCCGCTCGCGGAGGTCGCGGACGTCGTCGACCGAGCGATTCGAAGCGGCGTCCATCTCGATCACGTCAACAGAGGTGCCGGCGGCGATCGTCACGCACGACTCGCACTCGCCGCAGGGGGTGACGGTTGGGCCACCGCGCTCGCAGTTCAGCGAGCGGGCGAGGATCTTCGCCATCGAGGTCTTGCCGGTGCCGCGGGAGCCGACGAAGAGGTAGGCGTGGTGGACCTTGCCCTGCTCGAACCGCGTTGCGCAGGGTGCGGACGACATGGGTCTGGCCCACGACCTCGTCAAAGGACCCGGGACGGTGGCGGCGGTAGAGGGAAGTCGACTCGCTCATCGGCTCTCGAGCGAGTGTATCCACGGCCCGGCAGCGCCCCTGAGCGGTGGTCCCGATACGGTCCCGCCCGTGCCGAAGGGGGCCCGCAACTTGCTGACGCCCGCCGCCTGGGTCGCCGCGGTGAGTGGCGTGCTGCTGCTCCTCTTCCCGGTCGGGTTCCCCAACTACGACACGATCTACGCGCTGGTCTGGGGACGGGAGCTGGCCCACCTCGAAAGCCCCGACATGGGCGCCGCGCTGCCGCCGACGCCGCACCCGCTGACCGAGCTCTGGGGCCTGGCGACGACCCCCCTGGGCGACGGGATGATCACGCTGACGATGATCGGCGCCTACGCCTCGTTGGGGCTGATCGGCTACTTCGTCTACCGCCTCGGCTCGATCTGGTTCGACCGCTGGATCGGCGGAGTCGCCGCCGCAATCGTCCTCACCCGCGCCCCCTTCCTCTCCAACGGCCTCCGCGCCTACATCGACCTCCCCTACATCGCCCTCTGCCTGGCGGCCCTACTCCTAGAGGCAAAGCGCCCCAAAGCCGGCTGGCCGGTCCTCCTCCTCCTAGCGCTCGCGGGCCTCCTGCGCCCCGAGGCCTGGCTATTCGCAATCGTCTACCTGCTGTATCTCTCCCTGGACCCAGAGCACCAGGATCCAACGCCCACGCCCGCGGAGGGGGAGAAAGACCCCCTCGAGCGGGCGGATACTCAAAGTGCCGGTCTAATTAGACCGGCACTTGTCCGAACGAGGGGGTCTTTCTCCCCCCACCCCTCTGGCTCGTACTCCTGGCCCTAGCCGCCCCAATCCTCTGGGCCCTATTCGACTGGATAACCACCGGCTCCCCCACCTACTCCTGGACCGGCACCAAAGAAACGGTCGAGACCCTCGAACGCCAAACCGGCCCGATCGACCTCATCCTCTACGGCCCCCGCCGGCTCGGCGAGGTGCTGCAGTGGCCGGGGATGGTCGGCGCTCTCGGCGGCATCATCCTCGGGCTCGCCTTCCTCCGCCGCCGCTCGATCCTCGGCGTCGCCGCCGCGGCGCTGGCGCTCGGCGCCTTCGCCCTGCTCGCCTGCGGTGGCCTCGCGATCCTCCCCCGCTACACGATGCTCGCCGCCGCGATCCTGGCGATCTTCGCCGCGGTCGGCCTGCTCGGCTGGCGACTGCTGGAGTCGGGCCACCCCTGGCGGCGCCGCTGGCAGGTGTTCGCCGGGCTCGTCCTGGCGATGTTCCTGGTCTGGCTCCCGAATCAGTGGGACCTCGACTCCAAGGTCGACACCGACCTCACCAACCAGGCGCGGATCGAGCGCGACCTCTCCGACCTGGTCGACGCCGGCGCCTTCGAGCCGCTCTGCGGCAAGGTCGCCGTCCCCAACCACCGCGCCGTCCCCCGCCTCGCCTTCAGCCTCGACGTCAAGCCGACCGAGATCGTCAGCGCAAGCGAGGAAAAGATCCCCAGGCGCGGCTACTTCGTCGCCCCCGCTTCACCCTTCGTGATCCACAACTTCATCCTCGACCCCAACGACCCGACCGACCCCTCTTTCCCGGTCCCCGAGGGGTTCACCGAGGTCGCCGCCAACGAGTCCTGGGTCGTCTACCGGCGATGCCCCTAAGGACCCCGAGCAGGCCCACCCTCGTCGCGGCGCTGCTCGCCGCGCTCTGCGCTGCCGCCCTCCTCCTCGCCCCCAGCGCCGCCGCCCGCTGGCAGCCCAAACCAACCGTCGCCGCCTGGCAGTGGCAGTTGCAGGGAAGGATCGACACCTCGATCGATGCAGATGTCTACGAGGTCGACGGCTTCGAAGTCAGCGGCAAGACCGTGGCCAAGTTGCACCGCCAGGGACGAAAGGTGATCTGTTACCTCGACATCGGCGCCTGGGAGAGCTACCGGCCCGACGCGGGCCGCTTTCCGAAGGCGGTGCTCGGCCGCGCCTACGAGGGCTATCCCGACGAGCGCTGGCTCGACATCCGCCGCATCGATCTGCTGGCGCCGATCCTCCGCCATCGCTTCGACCTCTGCCGGCGCAAGGGCTTCGACGCAGTCGAGCCCGACAACATCGCCGGCTATGAAAAAAGACCGGCTTTCCGCTCACCAGTGCCGACCAGTTGCGTTTCAACCGCTGGGTCGCCCGCGAGGTCCACCGGCGGGGGATGTCGGTGGCGCTGAAGAACGACCCCGGGCAGGTGCGGCAACTGGTCGGCAACTTCGACTTCGCGGTGGTCGAGGAGTGCTTCGCCTATGACGAGTGCGGTAGATTCAGCCCCTTCGTCGAGGCAGGTAAGGCGGTCTTCGTCGCCGAATACGAGGAACCGCTGGCGGCGATCTGCGGCGAGGCCGAGCGCCTCCGATTCAGCGTCATCGACAAGGACTACGACCTCTTCGCCCGCCCCTGGGAGCCCTGCTTCCCAGCCGGGAGCTAGCCGCCCTCGACCCGCAGGACCGCCTCGTGCGTCTCGGCGGCGAGGTCGGGGTCCGCCAGCTCGACTGCCGGCGGCAGCTCGACGTGGAGGTCATCGGAGGGGTCGATCTGGATCCGCAACTCGCCCGAGCGCGACTCGAGCACGTGACCGCCGCGGCTGCGGTCGGCGCTGATGAAGTGCAGGTGGTAGCCGCCGACCTCGATTCCCTCGACGTAAGAGGGGAAGCGGAAGCCGAGCATCGTCCCCTCGACGTCGGCCAGCTCGAAGACGTGCTGGTCGGCGACGACCTGGGTCAACGGCCGGTAGGGCGGGTCCTGCCGCGGCACCGAGCGGGCGCGGACGAGCGCGAAGCGACCGTCGAGGCGCAGGGCGCAGGAGGAGGCGCCCGCAGGGGCCAGCTCGTCGACGCAGGCAAGCAGCTCCTCGTGCGAGCGCCCGGCGACAGGCAAGCGCTCGTCGACCGTCGGCTCGAAGCGGGTGACGACCGCGAACGGCGTCCGCTCAGCCGGCCCCACCGGCCAGATCCGCCCGTCGACGTCAGCGCGGAAGAACTCGCCGTCGAGGGCGATCATCTCGCCGTCGAGGTGGTTGAGGGTGCCGAGGCCGAGGTCGCCGTGCTCGGCCAACTCGGCGAAGCTGAGGTCGCCGTCAAAGGCGCCCTCGAGCAAGGCGCCGATCGTCGAGGCCTGGAAGAGGACGTGGGGCTCGCGCTCGCGGTGCAGGTCGGCCCGGCGCATCGACTCGACGTGCAGCGACCGGATCCAGTGCTCGTCCAGCATCGGCGGCAGTCTGCCAGCAAGGGGCGAAGAAGCCAAAGGTCCGGTCATGAAACCATCAGGTCGATGGCGGCGATAGAGCTACGCAACGTGATCAAGACCTTCGGCCCGATCACCGCGGTCGACGGGCTCGACCTCGAGGTGCCGGAGGGCATCTGCCTCGGCCTGCTGGGGCCGAACGGCGCCGGCAAGTCGACGACGATGCGGCTGCTGACCGGCCAGGCGATCGCCGACACCGGTGAGCTGCGAGTTCTCGGCCACGAGCTGCCCGGTGAAGCGAAGACCGCCCGCGGGCTGATGGGCGTCGTCCCCCAGCTCGACAACCTCGACGTCGACGTCACCGTCGAAGACAACCTGGCGATCTTCGCCCGCCTCTACCGCGTGCCCGACGTCAAGGCCGCGGTCGAGAAAGCGCTCGACATCGCCCGCCTGCAGGAGCGCCGGCGCGACGCCGTCGACGAGCTTTCGGGCGGGATGCGGCGCCGGCTGCTGCTGGCCCGCGGCCTCGTCCACGAGCCGCGCCTGATCCTGCTCGATGAGCCGACGGTCGGGCTCGACCCGCAGATTCGGACCGAGCTCTGGACGTTGATCGGCGAGCTGAAATCGCGCGGCACGACGATCCTGATGTCGACCCACTACATCGAGGAGGCCGAGCGCCTCGCCGACGAGGTGGCGGTGATGCACCAGGGGAAGATCATCAGCCGCGGCCACCCGGTCGAGCTGATCAGTGAGCACGCCGGGCGCCAAACCGCCGAGGTCTACGGACCGCCGGACCGGCTGGCCGAGACGCGGACCGAAGCGGAAGCGAAGGGGCTCTCGGTGCGACCGGCCGGTCCGGCGATCGCAATCGTCGGCTCCGAGCGGGCCGACGGCGGCATCCCCGAGGACGCGGTCGTCCGCGCCGCCTCGCTCGAGGACGTCTTCGTGCTGCTAACCGGAGAGGAGGCCGAGTGATGGAGGTCGGGACCCAGACCGCGCCGGCGCCGCGGAAGATGCGGCGGCTCGAACCGACCGCGATCGCCGGGATCATGAGCCGCGAGGTCGCCAACTTCCGCACCTACTGGAAGGGGACGACCTTCTCCAGCGTGCTGGAACCGCTGGTCTACCTGCTCGCCTTCGGCCTCGGCCTCAGCGCCACCCTGGTCGACGAAGTCGAAGGCGTCCCCTACATCGAGTTCGTCGGCACCGGGATGGTGGCGACGGCGGTGATCTTCTCCAGCGCCCTGCCGGCGATGTTCGGCACCTTCGTCAAGCATCGCTTCCAAAACACCTACGACGCGATCCTCGCCGCCCCGGTCGACGTCGAGGAGCTGGTCAGCGCCGAGATGCTCTGGATCGGGATCCGCTCCGGCTCCTACGGCTGCGTGCCGCTCCTGGTCACGATCGCCTTCGGCCTCGACCCGGCCTGGGGGATGCTGCTGGTGCCGCTCTTCTGCTTCGTCACCGCGCTCGGCTTCGCCGGCTTCGGGGTAGCGATGGCGGCGACCGTCGCCAAGATCGACCAGTTCAACTACGTAACGGCGCTGTTCATCACGCCGCTGTTCCTCGTTGCCGGCACCTTCTTCCCGATCGACGGCCTGCCCGAGGGCGTGCAGGTGGCGGCGCAGTTCAACCCGCTGCACCAGCTGGTCGAACTGGTCCGCGGCGGCGCCTTCGGCTACGACTGGGGCGACCTGCTGCGCTTCGCCTTCCTCGTCGCCTTCGCCGTCGCCACCTGGCGGGTCGCGATCCACCAGATGCGCAAGCGCCTGATCGACTAGGCGCTTGCGCTGAAGAAGTGGACCGTGCACCCGTACTTCGAAACGAGGTCACCGGGCGTGTCCGCTGCTTATGGCTCGAGCCGGGCTCGCCTGCGGCACCCGCGGCATCCGCTTAAGGCTGCTTCCTTCCGGACCTGACCTGGTTCGCGTGCCCACGTCGCGCAGGACCCGGCCGTCAACGCCGCCACAACGCACTGACCCCGACGGCCAGTCCCTCGGAACGGTAGTCGGCCCCGCTAAGCGGATTTCGGGTCACAAGGCACCGCTGACACCCCGCCTAGCACGGTCCGCTGGTGATCCTACCTGGCCGACCATAGGATGTCGCCCTTGCTCGCCCTGCCCACCGCAGCGATAGAGGTCGACTCCGGCTCCTTCTTCGCGATCGTCACCGTCGCCGCGGTCGCCGCGATCACCGTCGCCGCGGTCCCGAAGCGCTTCGCGCCGCCGGTCGTCGTCATCGAGCTGATGCTGGGAATCCTGATCGGCCCCGAAGTCCTCGGCCTCGCCCACAACGATGACTTCGTCGAATTCTTCTCCAACCTCGGCCTCGGGATGCTGTTCTTCTTCGCCGGCTACGAGATCGACTTCCAGCGGATCAAGGGGGCGCCGCTGCGGCTCGGCGCCCTCGGCTGGCTGCTCTCGGTGGTCCTCGCCTACGGCCTCGGCGGCATCCTCGCCGCCGCCGGCGTCGTCGTCTCCTTCCTCTACACCGGCTCGGCGATGGCGACGACCGCGATCGGCACGCTGATCCCGATCCTGCGCGACAACGGCGAGCTGAAGACCCGCTTCGGCACCCATCTGCTGGCCGCCGGCGGCGCCGGCGAGTTCGGCCCGATCCTGCTGGTGACGCTGGTCCTCTCGACCACCAACCCCTTCCGGGAGGCAGCGATCCTGCTCGCCTTCGTCGCTCTCGCCCTGGTCCTCGCCCTCGTCTCGGTCCGCTTCGCCTGGCGCGGCTGGCCGGCGCTCGAACGGACCTTCGAGGCCAGCAGCCAGCTCGCGGTGCGGATCACCGTCGTCCTCGTCTTCGGCCTCGTCCTGCTCGCCGGCACGCTCGGCCTCGACATCCTCCTCGGCGGCTTCGTCGCCGGGATGATCACCCGCCTCGCGCTGAAGGGGCAGGAGCTGCAGATCTTCGAGTCGAAGCTGACCGCGGTCGGCTTCGGCTTCTTCGTCCCCTTCTTCTTCGTCGCCAGCGGCATCGACTTCGACCTCGCCGCGCTCGGCTCGGCCGAAGCGATCGCCAAGCTCTTCCTCTTCCTCGGCCTCTTCCTGGTCGTCCGCGGAGTGCCGGCAATGCTGCTCTACCGGCGCGTCCTCTCCGCCCGCGACCGCATGGCGCTGGCCTTCTACTGCGCCACCGAGCTGCCGCTCGTCGTCGCGATCACGACGATCGCGATCGACGCCGGCAAGATGCACTCCTCGACCGCCGCCGGGCTCGTCGGCGCCGCCATGCTTTCGACCTTGATCTACCCGTTCGTAGGCATGGCGCTGCGAAGCGGAGCCGACGCCCAGCCGGCCCCGCTCCCTCAGCCGAAGCCGGCCGCCTAGCGGCGAATCAGCTTCAGGCGCTTATAGACGGTCGCCTTGGCCGCGCCGGCGCGGACCCTCTCCTTGAAGAGAAGTCGCCTGCTCTTCGCGACCTTTGCCTTCGCCTTCGGCTTCACCTTGAGGACCACTCGCTTGACCTTGCCCATGCGGACCATGACCTTGCGGGTGGTGGTGGCTGGCTTGCGCTTGCTCAGCATCCCGGTCAGGGCGATCTTGCAAGTGCGGCCGACCTGCTTCGGGCAGCGCACCTTGACCGAGACTTTGTTGCCCTTGATGAGGATGGCGGGACCGATCAGGCCACCGCCCTGAATTAGGGCAGCGAGCCTGGAGTCGGTGAGATTGCCACCGCCACCGCCGTTGCCGTTGCCTTTCCCGCCGCCCCCGCTCGCCGTCTGCACAGTGACCGAGACGTTGTCGAAGCGGGCGCTGGTGGTGCCGGAAAGGAGGCCGGTGCCGGCGACCGTGGAGCTGGTCTGGGCGGTGATGATGATCGCGTAGGTGTGACCCTGCTTGACCGTGACTGCGCGGTCTTTGCCGACGAAGTCGGGCTCGCTGGCTAACGTCTCCGTCAGCGGCTCCGATTTGTCGTCAGCAGTACGGTCGAGCAGGGTGACGTCGTAGGTCAGTTCCGGCGCCAAGTCGATCAGCGAACCGGCGGCAAACTGCCGGTCGAGGTGCAACGTCGCGTTGCCATCACGGCTGACCGTGAAGTCTGGCGACTGCAGCGTCACCGTCGATTTGAACAGCGTCAGCAAGTTGAGCGCGATCGTCGTATTCGCCGCAAAAGAACCCGGCGGGTTTCCGTTGCTGCCGTCATAACCGCCCGAGGCGGTGCAGAGCACCGGTACGTTGCAGCTGGCGTCGGTCACCTGCCAGCCCTGTGGGCCGCCGGTGAAGGTGCCGCCCCCCGCCGGGTAGGTGTCAGTTGCCGCCTGGGCCGCGGGTCCAGCGACCAGGCAGGCAGCCGCCACCACGACACAGCAGGAGACAGCAAGCCGTCCTCTGGTGCTTCGCATCGGATTCTTCCTTTCGATCGCATCCCGCACCTGAGCGGCGGGCTAGCGCCGAGATACCCGGCCTTTGAGAGCCCGGACGGCCTCTAGACAGATGCATGAGCGCGTATCATCGGCGTCTCCCGGGCGCGTAGCTCAGTGGGAGAGCGCTCGCTTCACACGCGAGAGGTCGCTGGTTCGAAACCAGCCGTGCCCATCGGTTTGCCGGCCCTCCCCATCGCCGCTCGTGGGCGGGTGTAGGCCCTAGCTGCGCAGGCGCCGCTTCACGCGCCCATCCTTGAGCGGGTGACTGGGCCGATCAGGCCTCTCGGGCCGAATCGTGATGGCTGCGCCTAGGGCCCCAATGGTCCTGGATGTACTCGTTGGCCTCGGCGCCCTCTAGGGCGCGCGTGCTGTTGTTCATGCGCACCCAGAACTTCTCCTTGCCGTCGCTCATTCGCGCGTTAACAGGAATCGAGGAGCTTGAGACGTCGACCCTGCAGATTTTCCCGTCGCCCAGCTGCTCGATTCGAGCCCTGGTCCGCATTACCGCCGGCTTGGTCAGCGCGTTGATCAGGTGCGTGGTGAGCCAGTTGACGAGTCCGTCGGCGCTCCGCGGCTTCACGAGGGGAAGGTCATATGACAGGCCGACGATTTCTCCGTCGTCCGCCACGCCGATCAACAACGTCCCGCCGTGGGTATTGAGGAAACCCGCGATCGTCTTGACCACCGCGTCCTCGATCCGCTTGTCCTTGCACTCCTCCGTCAGGTTCCAGCGGGCCGTGGACTTGAACTCGACGTCGAACGTCTCCTCCTTCGCGATCAACTCCCTGCTCGGCACGGCGAAGAAGGCCCTCTTGCCGCGCAGCTGCTCCGCCACCTGCTCGGCGAAAGTGGGGTCGTCCTTGATCTCCTCAACGACCGCGGCGGTCACCTCCTCGACGTCGATCGACGTGGGCACCGCGGTGACAACTGGCGTTTGGGGCTCCGGTACAGGGCCGGCCACCTCGTAGACGCTGCGCCCGTCGTCGTAGTAGCTGGCGAAGATGTGATCGAAAACGATGCCCGCCTTGCGATTCCAGGTCTCCTTATCGTAGGCCTCGGGAAGGCCTTCCAACACATCCATGACGAGGACACGCGCGGCCTCGCGCGTCTCGGCCTTGCGCCGCCAATCGAGGACGAGGCGCTCCTGGATGTGGTCCATCAAGCGACGTGCAATCGCCTTGACTTCGTCTCGCTCTTCCAGCGTCAGCTCGGGATCGGGCCGAGTCAGAAGATCGAACACGGCCAGCTCGGGCTCCGAGAGGCCCTCTCGGGCCGTCCTCTGTTCCTCCTCCGACAGTTCCCGCGAAAGCGACTGAAGCCGCCGGAGCATCTCGTCGACGTTGAAACTCCCCGCGTTGTATTGGTCGATCAGCCTGCGCAGTTGATCGACCAGGGTCTTGCGCACCGGGTTTCGCCGCGCCGCCGCGTCGGCGCGAACACGGAGCTCACCGCTGATCCGCTGAACGGACGAACGCTTCCTCCCCGCCAAGCGCTCGGCGAGTGCCTCGAAGTCGATCGCGTTGAGGTCGATCAAAGGCTCCGGCTCAGTGCCATCGGCCGCAGCCCTGATCACGTACTCCTCGGCACCGACCGAGCGATCGAGGAGGACTTGAACGGCGCCCGAGATCTCGGAGACGTCGGGTGCTGGATCAAGCGACCGGATCGTCTCGGCCAGATTCCGGGCGACCCCGACTAGACGCGCGTGCGCTGCGGCCGACGGATCGGGCAGGATCGCCGAGAACAATCGGCGCACCACGTCGGAGCGCTCCAGGAATTCGCGCCGCACGTCATCGTCGACAAGCAGCGCCTCGACCGACGCGTCGCGGAGGGCGATGAACTCGAACCCTTCGGCCAGGGCGAGCGCGTCGAGGTCGACGTCCCAGCGCTCGCAGAATTCGACCAGCTCGCGCAGCTCCTGGTCGAGGTCGGCGACTAGGTCCGCCTTGTCCTCGATGATCCCGAGGTCGTTCTCGCCCTCTCGTCGCAGCCGCGTAGATCGCGAGCGCCTACTCGAGATTCGCGGAAGACGCCGACGTAGTCGACGATCAGCCCGTTCTCCTTCTCGGGGAAGACCCGGTTCGCCCGGGCGATCGTCTGCATCAGCGTGTGGTTGCGCATCGGGCGGTCGAGGTAGATCGTCGAGCAGCGACGGCGCGTCGAAGCCGGTCATCCACATCGCGCAGACGAAGACCAGCCGAAAGCGGGTCGCTCGGGATCCTTGAAGCGCTCGTCGAGGTCTTCCTCGTTCATCCGCTGCCGGTGCGGTCGGATGTCGAGGCCCGTGCTCGCGCAGGTCGGCGATCTCGTTCTGGGACTGGAGACGACGACCGCCATGTCGGTCTCTCCATGAGCTCGATCTGCTCCTCGACGCCGATCCGCTCCAGCTCGGGCAGCGTCGTCGGCCCGCTCGCGGAGCTCGGCGAGATGGTCGGCCCACTCCTCGGCGACGAGGTCGTGCATCCGCACCGCGGTCGCCTTGTCGATGGCGACGAACATCGCCTTGCCGACGAAACCCGCGGCCGACGAAGTGCCGCACGAGGTCGCGCGGCGATCCGTGCGCAGCCGCTCGGGCCGGGTGATCAGCTGGTACTCGCGTGGCGAAGCGCCGGGACGAGCGGCCCCTCCTGCGTCGTCGTCGAGCTCGGCCTCCTCGAGGATCCCGGTCAGCTCGTCGTCGAAGTCCTCGTTGACGAGCTGCAGCTCGGGGATCCGGTTCTCGTAGAAGAGCGGGACCGTCGCGCCGTCCTCGATCGCGTCGCGGAAGTTGTAGGTCGAGACGTAGTCGCCGAACACCTCGCCGCGTGAGCTCCCCTCGCCCTCGATGAGCGGCGTGCCGGTGAAGCCCATGAACGCGGCGTTCGGGCAGGGCCGCGCCGCATGTTCTGCGCCAGCGTCGTCGTACTGGCTGCGGTGCGCCTCGTCGGTGATCACGATCACGTCCTCGCGGTCCGAGCAGCACCGGCATCTCGCTCGCCCTCACGGAGGCCGGAACTTGTGGATCAGCGTGAAGACGTAGCGGTGGTCCTCGCCCAGCAGCTCCCGCAGGTGCGTCGACGTCCTCGCCTGGACGTGACCCTCGAGCTGACGCCCGGCGTCGGCGAACTCGCCGTGGAGCTGGTCGTCGAGCTCTGCCCGGTCGGTGACCATCACGAACGTCCAGTCGCCGGGCATGCGGCGCAGCACCTTCTGCGTGAACCACAGCATCGAGAGGCTCTTGCCCGAGCCCTGGGTGTGCCAGAAGACCCCGAGCCGGTCACTCGCGCGTCGCGCGGATCGCGCAAGCGCGCGAATCGCGGCGTTGACCCCGAGCACCTGGTGGTTCCGGGCGAAGACCTTGACCAGGCCGCCGGGCCGCTCGAGGTAGGCGACGAAGTTCTCGACCAGGTCGAGCAAGCGCGTCGGCTCGCAGGACGCCGCGGATCGCCGTCTCCAGCGCGACGACGCCGCGGCTCCGCTCGGCGTCGATCCGCTTCCACTCTCCGAACTGCTCCCACGGCGCGAACGTCGCGCCGACCTTGCGTCGCCGAGCCGTTCGAGAGAATCACGAAGCGCGTTCGGCACGAAGAGCTGCGGGATCGTGTCGCGGTAGTCGCGTCAGGTTCTTCCGAAAGGCCTGCTCGACGCTCTTGTGTGAGGCTTTCAGCTCTACCAACACCAACGGAATGCCGTTGACGAAGCAGACGATGTCGCAGCGGCGAGTGTGGAGCGGCCCGACGACCCAGAACTGACTAACAGCGAGGAACTCGTTGTTGCCGGGCTCGGTCCAGTCGATCAGCCTGACCGTCTCCGTTTCCCGATCACCCGACTCTTCGATGACCGGGACGTCGATCCCGTCGCGCAGCAGCTTGAAGACCGCCTGGTTCGCACGGGTGCGCTCGAGCGTCGACCGGTCCCGCGTCAACTCTTCGATCGCATGGTCGATCGCGTCACCGGGCAGCTCCGGATTCAGCTCCCCCAGCTTCCGCCGCAGCCGATGGCGGAGGAACACCTGCGACTGATCATCGCGGCCGAGCCCATCTGCACCGAGCTTCTCCTCCAGCCCATTCGCAATCTCGTAACCGAGCGACCGGAGCAGCTCCAGCATCGGCTGCTCGACCAGCTCGTCCTCCGAGTAGTCGCGCGGGTTCACGCGGGGTCAGCGGGCGTCAGGACGCCGAGGTCGATATCCGAGATGTCGAGCTGGCCGGTGACGAGGCGGGGGAGGAGGAGGCCCCGGGCCGCTTCAAGTTGGCGAATCTGCCGAGTCAGTTCGATTCGGAAGTCGAGCATTGGCCGTGCGATCTGCTCAAACGCAGTAACCAGCTCTGGCTCGGGCTCCAAGATTGGCAAATCAGCCAGCTCTGCCTTGCCGACCGCTTTGTAGATCGTTCCTCCCCCGATCGAGTCCACCTTTCCTAATGCCTGGCGAAGCTGTAGTAGAAGAAACGCTTGGGCGCGGTCGGTCCGTCGAATGGCAGACAGCCCTCTTCCGATTCCAAGAAGTTGGTCAGCAATGTTTAGACGCCCTACCGGTGCCCGCACGCTGCATAGGACGTCGAGTGGCTCCGCGGTGCGGATCGCCGCGGTGCAGAACTTGGCATGCAGGGGAAGTAGATTTCCGAAGTCAGCCACCCCTTGATGAAAGGGCAAGCCAAAGCCGGTGTCGTTATAGAACTCTGATTTCGGCGCCTGTCCCATGGTGATTCGTGCAACGGTGGACAGTGGGACCTCCTTCCATCCAACTGGTGGAACGTGCACGAACCACTCCCGGTAGAGCGACCGGGCGAGATCCTCGAGCGACTCGATTCGTCGTTCGTTGAGCTCGATCAGGTCATCAAGTGCCCTCAACAGTGCGGCGATACGGCGCTGGGTGCGAAGCTCCGGCACGAGAATCGAGAAGGCCTTAATGGTTCCGGCATTCAGATTCTGCTGGGCCGCTCCTGCCGTGCTCGAGCTCAGAGTCTCGTACTGGGCTCGGAGGGCATAGAAGAGAAAGGCTGAGTCGGCACGATCGGCATCTGGTACGAGTGCACAAATGGCCTGATTTAACGCTGCTTCGGTGAGCAGAAATCCGACTCTGCCGGCAGTCGCGCCATACATTGCCACGAGAACAGCGCCTGGATCGAGAAGCTTCGCGGCTGAGTTTTCCAGACCTAAGTCGGTGATCTTCTCTTCAGTCCGGCGGATGCGACCGTCACGCAGCTCACTGGACTTGACCCATGGGTGCCCGGGCCCACCATCTGCGAAGTACTCAGGATGGGAGCGGGCGGGAGTGCCACCGCTGGTCACCCGCCGGCACAGATCCTCGATCAGGGCCAGCCGCCACTCACCCATGCGAATCCTCGGCGACAGCGTCCATCAGCTCCCGCGCGACGTATCGCCGCTGCCCGCGCGCCCCTTCCTCTGCCTCGGTCAACACTCCCTGCTCCTCCATCCGCCGGAGCAACCGTAGCGCCGTGGGGCGGCTGACGGCTAGGCGATTCTCAATCGACCTCGTGGTGAGGACGGGGTTCTCGCAAATCAGATCGACCAGATCGAAGGCATTGGCCGTTCCCAGAGCCGACGCGGCTTCGCGATAGCGCTCGCGCAGGGCGATGATCCGCTGAGCGCGCTGGACGGCGTCCGTCGACTGGGTCTGGATTGACTTCAGGCACAGATCCACCCAGGGGATCGCATCACCCTTCTCGCGGATCGCCTGTAGAGACACGTAGTAAGCGTCACGGTTCTCGTCGAGGTAGGCGCTCAAATAGAGCAGTGGCGCGGGAAGCCTGCCCCGGGCAACCAGGAAGAAGACGAGTATGAGGCGACCGAGCCGGCCGTTGCCGTCCAGGAAGGGGTGGATCGTCTCGAACTGGGCGTGGAGCAGCGCGTTCTGGACGAGCAGGGGTATCTCGGGCTCCTCGTGCGCGAACCGCTCCCAGTCCCTGAGCAGCTCCGGCAGCTCGGCCGGGGGCGGCGGCACGAAGGGTGCGGACTCGATAGTCGACCCGCCCGGGCCGATCCAGTTCTGAGTCGTGCGCAGCTCTCCCGGAGCGAGCTCACGCCCGCGAACGCCGGCCATCAGCAGCCGGTGCATCTCGCACAACAAGCGGGTGCTGAGGGGGAGCCGATCGAGGCGACGGAGACCGTCGCGCATCGCTGCGACGTAGTTGACGACTTCCTCGACGTCGGCGCTGGGACCGGTGCCCGTGGCGTCCGCGTCGAGCACCTGGCCAATCGTCGCCTGCGTTCCCTCGATCCGGGTGGATGAGACGGCCTCCCTCAGAAGATAGGGACGGATCAGCAGGTCGGGGTTCGGGACCAGGCGGCCGACCGCGGCAAGCTGGCCGAGCGCACTCTTCCGTCTCGGCCAGGAGCGCGACCGTTGCGGCGGGGAGGTCAAGCCGGCGCGGAATCTTCGCCGGGAAGTAGGCCACGTACCCATGGCGCCCCGGCGTTCGTTGACCTCGACCGAAGGGGGTCTGCGGGTAACGATCCATCTCCATGGGACTGACTCTAACGTATTCTGCATAAAACGTTACGGACGGGTCCTGACCCTAACGCGCCTGTTTCGGTCAGCCGGAGAGCAGCTGCTCCAAGACCTCGTCCACCCCGTCTTCGAGTTCGCGAGCCCTGGTGCCGAGGGCGCGCAGCTCGGCGTGGGCTTCGGCGAGCTTCTCCTCGAAGACCTCCTCATCGAGCTCCTCGACCTCGGTGCCTACGTACCGCCCGGGGTTGAGGCTCCAGCCCTGCGCCTCGATCTCCTCGATCGTCGCCACCTTGCAGAGGCCCTTGACGTCAGTGTAGGAGCCCTCGGAGAAATGCTCGGCGAGCAGCGCGTTCTCTCCGCTGGCCAGCTCGGGCTCCTCGCCCCGGTAGAGCCGCACGACATTGCCCAGGAACTCGATCTGCTCCTCCGTGAACTCGCGGTGGGCACGGTCGACCTGGCGGAAGATCTGGCGGGCATCGAGGAACAGGACCTGCTTCTCCCGTGGCGTGCCCGCCTTGCCCTTATCGAGGAACCAGAGCGTCACCGGCAGGGTCACGGAGTAGAAGAAGTTGGAACCGACCGCGACCATCACGTCGACCAGTCCCGCCTCAATCAACTTGCGACGTATGTCCGCTTCGCTATGGCGGGCGTCCGAAGCCGAGTTCGCCATCACGAAGCCGGCCCTTCCCGTCTCGTTCAGCGAGTTGGCGAAGAGCTGGATCCAGATGTAGTTGCCGTTGTCGGGTTTCGGCATCTCGGGAAAGCGCGGATCGTCGACGAGCTTCGCCTTGTCGATTCGGTCGACGTTGAACGGCGGGTTCGCCATCACGAAGTCGAAGCGCCCGAAGCTCTCAAACGGGTCTTCGTAGTAGCTGTTCCCCTCGCGGATGTCACCGGAGAGCCCATGGACCGCGAGGTTCATCTTCGCCAGCTTCACCGTGTCGCCGGTCTTCTCCTGACCGTAGATGGCGAGCTCCTCGCCTGGGGATTTCCGGTGGCGTTCCACGAAATGGGCCGAGTGCACGAACATGCCGCCCGAGCCACAGGCGGGATCGAAGATGCGACCGTGGAACGGCTCGATGATTTCGACGATCAGCCGTACGATCGACATCGGCGTGAAGAATTCGCCGGCGCCCTGACCCTCGGCCAGCGCGAATTTCGCCAGGAAGTACTCGTAGACGAGGCCGAAGGCGTCCCCTTCGAGATCCTTGGTGTAGCTGTTGATGTGCCGGAGGAGGGAGGCGATCGTGTCGTTCGGGATCGCCGTGTAGGTCCGGGGCAGAATTCCCTTCAGGTCGGGGTTGTGCTCCTCGACCATCCTCATTGCCTCGTTCATCGCCTTGCCGAGGTTGGAGCCCTCAGGAAGGTCGAGGAGAGAGGCGAAACGAGCTTGAGGCGCCAGGTAAATCAGCCCCTCTGCCTGGTAATCCGAAGGTCCGACGTCACGCCGGGAGGTGCGTTTCGACTCGATCCGCTCGCGGGCAGCCTCGAACCGGGTGTCCGCAAACCGCAGGAAGATCAGACCCAGGACGGGCGACGCGTACTCGGACGCCTTCAGGCCGCTGTTCGCGCGAAGCTCGTCCGCCGCATCCCAGAGGCGCCGCTCGAGCTCTACAAGATCAGCCTGCAAGATCGGGTCCTTGGCGCGTCGCGGAGCGCATGCGGCGTGAGTGTATGCGGCTCGCGGCTACGGCGCCCAGCATCGCGGACGTGCTGGCCACACGCCATGCACCCGACTGGCCGACGGCGTCAAAGTGGCCGGGGAGGACGCCCCCCTAAGAAACACCGGCGCGGGTAGATTGAGCCCTGAAAGCGAGCCGGGTCCTTTCGGTTCGTGATCTCGCCTAGGTCGCTGGTTCGAAACCCGTGCCCATCCTTCGTTTGAACTCCGGACAAAGCCCTTCAGTCAATCTCGAGTTGACCCGAGGCGGACTCTTGGTCCCCGGAGCTGGGAGCAATGTCGACCGCTGGCTCGGGAGCCGGGTCTGGGACGAGCTCCAGGTCTCCCTTTTCCTTTTCCTGGGCGGGGGCAAGCGAAACAGCCTTTAGATCCGCGACGCGTTTCTTCTTCCGCCTCTCTGCCTCCTTGTCGCGCTGCTTCGCGATATCACCGGTCAGGTCAAGCAGCCGAGCGTAGAGATCCAGACCTGCCTTGAGCTCGTCGGGGCTCGGTGGCGACGCCCCATCCCCCATCGGTCGATCGTGGACCCAGGGTGAGTTCTCGCTCATCCCTTGATCCACCACCTCGCAGATCTCGGGACTCCAATTGATCTTGTGGAGCTTCTTGGTTTGAACGTCATCGCTACGACGGGTGACGACCCCGCCGAGAACCGAATCCTCGACCGCGCGCTCGAACGCCGCCCTCAGCAGCATGCAGAAGTGGCCGGCCTGAATCGCGTAGCTGTCGTCATCTCGCTTCTCGTACTCCCCCCGCAACACGACGAGCTTCTGATCGAGATCCCCGCGGCGATCTCTGGGGCTGAGACCCTCCCAGGGAAGACTTGGCTGCACGTGGCCGACCGTCTCGCCCAGCCGCTTCACGTGCTGAGCGGACACCTCGCAACCGGGGTTGTCGTGGCGCTGGAGCTCGAGAACGAGGGACAGCTCGTGGGTGAAGATGATCACCTGACGCTGCTCGCCCAGCTTGAGCAGGGTCCGAGCGATGCGACGACGCCCCTCCTGGTCTATCGAGCTGGTCGGGTCGTCGAGCACGACCGGGCTTGGGTCCGAGCGCACTTCCATCTCGGCCAGGAACATCGCCAGCGACAGGCGGCGTTGCTCGCCCTGACTGAGGACGGCGGTCAGCGGCACGCCCTCGACCGTCTTGAACGCCAGCCCCGTGACTGGCTGCCCGCGGACGATCCGGGTCGTCGGCACAACTTCAATATCCCGGAACTCAAGGGTCGCGAGCTGCCGCTTCAGCGCCTCTTCGAGGCCGCCCTGGATCAGATCTCGGGAGAGGGACCTGATTTTCTGGCTGACCGCGCCAGTGCCGGTCTGAGTCATCGCCTTCGAGAGCCGGTCGATCTCTTCGAGCGCGCCCAGGCGGGCGAGAACATCCTGCAGCCGCTCGTTGAGCAGGTGGCGGGCATCGAGCTCCGCCAGCTCGGAGCGCACCTTCGCATCCTCCGAACCGCCCTCGATCTCGGCTTGGCGTTTCGCCTCCGCGCCCCGGCTCGCAATCCAGGGACTCAGGTCCGGGGGCTCATCGATCGGCTTGAGCTGCTCGCTCTCGCCTTTCCGCAACCTTCCGACAGCCACCTCAGCCGCATCCAGCCACCCCGCGACGGCTTTCCCGAGACCACCCTCCTCGCAACCGAGCAGCTCGATCGCCGGCTGGCAACGGTCCCGAACGGCGGCGACGCTGGGGAGCCGCTCGCCGGCATCCTTCTTCTGCTCCTGAAGTCGGCTAAGGCGAGCGTTGACGTCGTCGGTGACGAAGCGATCGAACGAGCGCAGCCGATCGCGCGCAGTCTCGCTCAGATCCTGCATGCAGAGCGGGCAATGGGCAGGATCGTGATCGGGAGGGAGGGCTTGGCCCAGGTGAGCGGCGTACTCCCGCGCCGCATCCCAGAGCAGGCGCCACGGCGCGCTGCCGATCCCACCCAGCGGCTGTCCGTCCAGCGCATTCGCAGCCAGGTCAGCCGCCGCTCGCGCCTCGCGCAGCGATCTTTCGAGTTCCGCTTCGCGATCGATCGCCTCCAAATCGAGGAACCCGGCTACCGCCCGCAGCTCATCGCCGAGGCTAGCGGCCTGCCTGACTTCCCGTTCCGCGACCTGGCGCAGCTGCGGAGCTTGCATCGCCTCCATCTGCCCGACCCTCTTTCGCAGCTCAGATCGCCGCGTTTCCTCTGCAGCGGTCAGCTGCGCCAGCGACTCGACCTCGGCCTTCGAAGTCGAGGCGTCGAGCGAGGCAAGGAGGAGGGCCGGCCTGGTTCCCTTGCCAAAGGCGCTGACGTCGATCTCCGGCACCGCGATGGCCTCCCGGCGCTGCCGGAGGACGGCCTTCACCGCATCCAGGCCGTTTGCCAACCGGGTGATGCTGGCCAGGGTGGTCGGCACGTAGTCGACCTCGGTCTCCTCGGTCAGGTAGATCTCGCCAGCGCGAGAGTCGGCAATACAGATCCGGGTGAGCATCGCCGGCGGCTCGCCGTTCAGATCGAACTCCACGGGGTGCTCTTCGTTGCCGAGCCTGACCACGATGGTGGCCCGCGGTGGACCCTGAGAGTCTCCGTAGACGTTGGCAAGCACCTCCTCTGGATACAGGGTGCGACCTGCCTTCTTCAGCACCCGGCAGTACCCGGTCTTCCCGGCTCCGTTCCCACCCCAGACGACGTTCACCCCCGTGCGCTCGAAGCCGAGGGTCTGACCGTCGTCGATCGCGTTGACGTTGCGCAGTCCAGTGATCCTCGCAATGGTCAGCGGCTGATCCGGGCGCTCCGTCTCAGGCAGATCGTCTCGCTGGATCTCACGCGGATGAGTTCCCTCCTCCTGCTCGCCGAGCAGCATCGCCGCGATCTCTTCCGCATCCTCCAGCACCAACTCGGGTGCCGCGGCAGCGCGGATGAAGAGGTCCTGTTTCCAAGGATCGAACCCTTGGACCCACTCGAATATTTCGCCCTGCACGCTCACGGCTCAAATCGCTCCAAAGATGTTTGGGACAGCAGAACAACACGCCGTCACCTGCGGCATAGCGTCCCCGCCGCTTCGGTGGCGATGCGAAGTTAAGGGGGAGCGAAGGTATTTTCAAGGAACTAAGAGGTGCACTGCACGGTTGCCTACTGCTGCATCACCGCGATCGTGTTCCCCGAAGGGTCCTCGAACCAGGCGATCTCCGGACCTGGGCCGCCGCTGACGATGCCCTTCTCGTTGTGGTCGAAGCCGTCGTAGCGCTGGAAGCTGATGCCGCGCTCACTCAAGCCGTCGACCGTGGCCTCGACGTCGTCGACCTCGAAGTTGAGCATCGTGTAGCTGGGTGGGCTCATCTCGGGACTGACGTACATCAGGACGTCGGTGCCGGCGGCGAGTTTCAGGGCGGTCACCCCGAACTCCTCGCTCAGCACCTCGATCCGCAATCCCAGGGTCCCCTCGTAGAACTCGCGCGCCGCGTCCAGGTCCTTGACCGCGAACCCGCTCGTCGCTTTCTTGTCGCCAAGCATCTCTCGCTCCTTCTGTCGCTTACAGAGGTCCTACCCATTAGACGGCAAGAGCGACCGAAAGTCATCGCCTACTCGTCATCCCGGGGCGAGCGCCGTCCCCGCTTCCTCTCCCCCGTTCGCCGCTTCTGCTCCAGCCGCCGCTGACGCGAGGCGCGGGTGGGCCGGGTCGCCCGGCGCTTGCGTTGCACCCGCAGCCCGGCGGCGAGCTTCGCCGCCAGTCGCTGCAGGGCGAGCTCGCGATTGCGGGACTGACCGCGGGCGTCCTGGGCGACCGCGGTCACGACCGGGCCCAGCCGCTCCAGCAGGCGCGCACGCTGGGTCTCGTCAAGCGCCCGCGAAGCCTCGACCTCGAAGACCGCTTCGACCCGCGAGGCGGTGACGTTGGCGTGCTGGCCGCCGGGGCCCGAGGAGCGGCTGGTCCGCAGCTCGATCTCACTCAGCGGCAGCGAGAGCCGGTCGCTGACTCGCAGCTCGTCGGCCACCGTCAGGGGGACAGGTCCGGGATGTGACGCTCGAGGTGCTCGGCGATCGTCTGCCGCACCCAGCGCTGCGTCTCGGCATCGGCCATCCGGTAGCGGCCGAGCAGCATATTCTGGTCGTCGAGCGGCAGCCCGGCGATCTCCCAGCGCACGGCCAGCCGCTCGAAGAGCGCCTCGGAGCGACGGCGCCAGGCATCCTCCTGCGAGGCGGCATCTCCCGCCGGCGGCTCACCCACCTTGGCGATCGTCGCGGCGCTCAGCGTCTGCCGCAGGGTGAGGACGTTGCCCTCGGGGTCGACGTAGTCGACGGTCGGCGTCTTCTCGCGCGGGCGGCGCTGCTTCTTCCGCTTCGCCATTAGAACCCCAGCATCTCTAGACGAGGGCGTCGATCTTCGCGGCAAGCTCGAAGTCGGCCGCGGTCAGCCCGCCTTCGGAGTGGGTGGAGAGCGTGACGGTCACGGTGTCCCAGGAGATCGAGACGTCGGGGTGGTGGTTCATCCCCTCGGCCGGCTCGACCAGACTGTCGACGAAGCGGACGCTGCCGACGAAGTCGTCGCGCTTGAAGTCCTTCTCGATCGCCGCCCCGGAGCGGCGCCAGCCGGGGAGGCCCGCGAGCCTCTCCTCTACCTCTGCGTCACCGAGCCGGGCCACGCGCTTATGCTGGCAGGCGAACGATGGCGGCGCAAACCGATCAGAGGCCGACGCTCTGGCAGATCGACATCTCGCACTACAGCGAGAAGGCTCGCTGGGCGCTCGAGTACAAGGGCGTCGACCACGGCCGCCGCTCGGCGCTGCCGGGAAGCCACATCCCGATCGCGCTGTTCCTGACCCGCGGCGCCCAGCCGACGATGCCGGTCCTGCGGATCGACGGCGAGAACGTCGGCGACTCGACCGCGATCATCGCCACCCTCGAGGCCAAGTACCCCGACCCGCCGCTCTACCCGAGCGACGCCGAGGAGCGCGCCCGGGCGCTGGAGCTGGAGGACTGGTTCGACGAGAACCTCGGGCCCCACGCCCGCCTGCTTCCCTTCTACGAGCTGATCCAGGAGCCGGAGATCTTCGCCGAGGTGGCGGCCGCGGCCGTCCCCGGCCCGCTCGGCAAAGCGAAGCCGGTGATCGGCGCCTACGCCCGCACCTACACCAGCATCCGCTTCAACGCCAACAGCGACGAGAACGCCGACCGGGCGCGCGAGGCGATCGTCGCTGCCCTCGACAAAGTCGAGGCCGAGTTGGATCAGGGCGACGGCGAGTTCCTCGTCGGCGACAGCTTCTCCGTCGCCGACCTGACGGCAGCCTCGCTCTTCTACCCGCTGGTGGTGCCGCCGGAGGGCCCACTGGCGACCGATCTGCCCCGCCCGCCGGCCCTCGAGCGCTTCCGCGAGAGCCTCAGCGACCGCCGCGGATACAAGTGGGTCGAGGAGACCTTCCGCAAGCACCGCCGTCGCTGAGCAGAAGTTTCAGAGAATTTACTCTCTCAGACAATATGTTGCATTTGTTTAGGTAGGCTGCTTTCATGCAGATGATGGCACCGCCCGACGAAGCCCTGAAGGAGCGCTTCACGCGAATCGATGAGCGGTTCGACGAGGTCAACTTTCGAATCACCGAGGGGAAAGAAGAGACCAACCGCCGGTTCGACGAGGTCAGCCGCCGGATCACCGAGGGGAAAGAGGAGACTGGCAAACGCTTCGATCGAGTGGAAAGCGACATGGCCGACCTGAAGAAGAGCATCGCATCGATTCAGACGACCCTCACCCGGATCGGCTTCGGCCTCGCCCTCACGTTTGCCTCAGTGCTGCTCACCAAAGTCGGCTGAGTCAGCCGCCGATAGGCGCCCTGGGGTTCGCTCCCCAGAAGACCACCGTCCCCAGCATGCCGATGATGTGGACGGCAACGATGTTGAAGACCATCGATTTGGCGGTCGCGGTGCCGACGCCGACCGGACCTCCCGAGGCCGTGTAGCCGTAGTAGCAGCCGACCAGCACGATCACCGTCGCCATCACCAACCCCTTGATCAGGCTGAAGATCAGGTCGGGAGGGCTTTGGTACATCCAGAAGATCAATAGGTAGCCGCCGGAGGACACGTCGCCGACCTGGTTGACCACCGAGAGGTAGCTGGCGGCGTAGATGATTCCGATCCCGACCAGATAGAGGAACGGGATCGCGATCCAGGCGCCGAGCAGGCGGGTCGCGCAGAGGAAGGTGATCGGCTGGATCCCCATCACCTCGAGGGCGTCGATCTCGTCGGAGATCCGCATCGCCCCGATCTCGGCGACGATCCCGGTTCCGACCTTGGCCGCGAGGATGTAGCCGAAGGCATAGGGAAGCCCCTCGCGCAGGTCGCAGTAGGCGGAGAAGAGGCCTGCCAGCGACGGCGCCCCGATCGAGCGGTTGAAGTAGGCGCCCTGGAGCCCGCACTGCAAGCCGAGGATGAAGACGAAGGCCCAGATGATCAGGGCCGAGCCGAAGATCAGGATCCCCGCCTGCCGCACTCCCTCGCCGAAGAACTTGAAGACCCGGCCCGAGTAGACCTGGCCGGCGACCTTGAGGCCGAAGCGGCCGATCTCCCCGAAGGAGTCGAGCCAGGAGCGGGGGACGTCGAGCCAGCCGATCACCGCACGGCCTGCAATTCGGGGTTGGTGGCGAGCAGGACCGAGCTGACGACGAACTGGAAGAAGAAGACGGCGACGAGGGAGATAACCACCGCCTGGTTGACGGCGCGGCCGACCCCGGCGGCGCCGCCCGAGGCCGACATCCCTTTGTAGGAGCAGACGACGGCGACGATCGCGCCGAACATCGTGCACATCAGCACCGAGGACCAGAGGTCGGTGATCGTGGCGTTGCTGAAGAGGGTCGCGAAGAAGCCGCCAAGGGGCTGGTTGTAGAGCAGCTCGGCGGCGATCCCGGCGCTGAGACCCATCACGATCGCGAAGATGTCGAGCAACCCGGTGACCACCATCAGCGCCAGGAAGCGCGGCACGACCAGGTTCTTGACCGGATCGACGCCCAGCACCTGCAGGGCATCGAGCTCCTCGCGGATCTTGCGGGCACCGAGGTCGGCGGTGATCGCGGTGCCAGCCACTCCCGCCACCACCACCGCGGTGACCAGCGGCCCGATCCAGCGGATCGCGATCACGACGAAGAAGCCGCCGAGCCGGTCGAGCGCGCCGAACAGCGAGAGAATTCCCGCCGCCTGCAGGCCGGGGGCGCCCAGGTTGAGGGCGAAGGTGGAGACCAGGAGCGGGAACCAGGCGAGCTTCAGCACGAATAGGAACTGCCAGACGAGCTCCTCGCCGTAGGGGTAGGGAGGCTTCACCGCTGAGATCAGGGTCTTGACGGTGAGGATCATCATCACCCCCACCTGCTCGAAGACGTTCTTCACGGGCAACAGCCCGCGGGCTAGCGCGCTGCTCGCCACCGGCTCATCGCCCTGCCCAGGGGCCCGCGGCCGCTCGCCCGCCGCCGCACCTCCTGCTCGCTTTCTCGCTGCGCCTCGGCCAACTGCGCGATCAAGGTGTCGCGCGTCTGCTCCAGCTCCTCGACCCCCGCCACGTGGGCGACGGCGCGCCTCGGCGCCGTCGCCAGGTCCGCTTTGAGGTGGCCGGTGTAACTCGCAAGCTCTGCCTCCAACCGGGCGATCTGCCGCCGCAGCTCCTGACGCACCTCGAGAGTTTCGCTGTCCTCCGTAGGCAGGCCGGTGCAAGCCATCGCGACGATCGCCAGGTCGCGCGGTCCAAGCCCCGCTTCCTCGGCCCGCCGCAGCGCGTCGGAGGCGATCTCCTCCAATTGCGGGGTCGCCTCGACGCCATCGGCGACGAAGGTGCCCTGGCCCTGGCGGGAGACGACGAGGCCATCCGCCTCGAGCGTCTCGTAAACCGTCCGCACGGTGCCGACGTTGACCCCCGCCCACTCAGCGAGCTGGCGAAAGCTGGGCAACCGCTCCCCCGCCGCCAACTCACCGGTGTGGATCAGCGCTCGCAGCCGCCAACCGAGCTGCAGCCCAACCGGCAGCTCATCGCTGGGATCAATCGCGAAGGGATTGGTCAGCTGTGCCACTGGATCGCACAGTAATAGCCCAAACTGTGCGAGTCAACTAATACAGCAACCCTACGGCGTGAGAACGATCTTCAGCGCTTCGCGGTTGTCGTAGACCCGGTAGGCCTCGGCCGCCTGGTCGAGCGGCATGTGATCGGTGACCAGGGGGGCCGGGTCGAGCTTGCCGGCCTGCATCAGAGCCAGCACCCGGTCGACGTGGGCGATCACGTTGGCAAGACCGAGGCGCAGCTGCAATCCCTTCAGCCAGGCGAGGCCGAGCGGCACCTCTCCCTTGCCTGCGTAGGCGCCGATTCCAGAGACGGTGCCGGCGTCGCGGGCGAGGCTGACCGCCAGCGCCAGCGGCCCCGGATCGCCGACCGCGTCGACGACGACGTCGACCCCGAGGCCGTCGGTCGCCGACCGCACCGCCTTCTTCGGATCCGCCTCGGTCAGGTGCAGCGGCGTGGCTCCGAAGCGCTCGGCCATCGCCAGCCGTTCCTCGACGGTATCCACCGCGAAGACCTGGACGGCACCGCCGGCGATCGCGGCCTGGACCGCGCAGAGCCCGACCGGGCCGAGGCCGAGGACCGCGACGGTGTCGCCGGCCTGCATCTCGGCGTGGGCGATCGCGTGGTAGCCGGTCCCCATCACGTCGCCGGCGAACAGGGCGACGTCGGCCGACATCCCCTCCGGCACCCGCCGCAGGGTCAGGTTCGCCCGCGGCACCAGCAGCAGCTCCGCCTGGGCACCCTGCAAGTCGCCGAGGTGGGCACCGTGACCAAAGGTCCGCTGCTTACGGCAGCGGTGGTAGTCGCCGCGCAGGCAGGAACCGCAGGTCGCGCAGGCGGTGTGGAAAGTGCCGAGCACGCGATCGCTGACGGCGACCCGCTCGACGTCGTCGCCGGCGGCGAGGACCGTGCCGACGAACTCATGCCCGATCGTGAAGCCGGGTGCGACTGGAACCCGGCCGTGGTAGATGTGGAGGTCGGAGCCGCAGATCCCGCTCGCCTCGACGCGAATGATCGCGTCGTCGCCGGCCGCGAGCTCGGGGTCCGGCTTCTCCTCGATCCGGACCTGCCCGGGTGCCTGAAAGGTGACAGCGCGCATGGGCGCGCAACGTTACTGGCTCAGTTGACGCCGGCGACCTGGAAGCGGTTCATCTCGCCGCCAGGGCTGGCGGTCTCCTCGATCCGGGCCTCGAGCGCCAGCTCCTTCTCGAAGTCGGCCGCCTCACCGTGCTGGAAGGAGACGTCCTTGCCCTCGAGCAGCTCGATGAAGATCTCGACGAAGCGGGCGTCAAGCTGTTTGCCGGCGACCCGGCGGAGCTCGACGATCGCGTCGTAGCTCGACATCGGCGTCCGGTAGGAGTCGCGGGCAGTCATCACGTCGTAGGTGTCGGCGACGGAGATGATCCGCGCCAGCTCGGGGATTTCGTCCCCGGCCAGACCCCGCGGATAGCCTTTGCCGTCGATCCGCTCGTGGTGGGCGAGGATGATGTCCGCCACAGGCCCGTAGCCGTCGAGCGAGGAGACGACGCGGGCGCCCTGCTGCGGGTGGCGCTTGATCAGCATCCAGTCCTCGTCGGTGAGCGGCACGTTGGCCTTGAGGATGCGGTCGGGAAGGATGAACTTGCCGATGTCGTGGAGCAGCGCGGCGATGTGGACCAGCTCCTCCTCGCGGCGCGAGTAGCCGGCGCGCTGGGCGATCGCCCGCGAGTAGCGGGCCACGGCGGCGCTGTGACGGGCGGTCATCTGGTCCCGCAGGTCGAGGGTCCGCAGCATCGCGCTCAACATCCCGACCTGGAAGCTGGCCAGCTGCTTGCTGCGCAGCTCCAGCTCTTTCGCCCGCTGCTGGGAGAGCAGCAGCTGGCCGAGCAGGTACTGGAAGGTGACGAGGACGACGCCGAAGAGGGCGATCGAGGCGATCCCGATCTCGTTGTAGATGTAGGCGACGGCGACGGCGAGCATCGCGCTGGCGAACTCGGAGGGGAGGACCGGGGGCAGCACCTTGAGCTTGGTCGAGAAGGACGAGCGCTCGACGTAGCAGCCGTAGCTGGCGATCATCACGAAATTGATCGCCAGGGCGAGCTGGAAGAGCCCGAAAACGCAGAGGTAGAACCAGGGATCCGACGGGGTCAGGCCGAGGGCGATGATCCCCTCGTGGAAAATGATGCCGCCGACCAGCGGGAACAGCGCGTAAGTGAGCACGTTGTCCAGTAGAAAGTGCCAATCGTCGCGCCAGCGCAGCCAGCCAGTGAGGATGGTGGCGACGCCGATCAAGGCCGCGGGGGTGCCGCCGAGGAAGACCATCGCGATCACCAGCGCCAAGAAGCTGCCGGAGATCTTCAGCTTCGACTCGGTGGTGACCGCGGTCAGGTCGCTGAAGACGGAGAATGCAAGCAGGACCGCGAAGAAGGCCAGATTCCACTCAGAGCGGGGCGAGTCCCAGATCGCAACAGCCACGGTGAGCAGCAGAGCGCCGACCATGACGGCGATCGCGGTGCGCGTAGGGCGAGTTTGCTCCATCTCTGATTTCGAAAAGTCGTTGACTGGTGGGGACCCGTGCCGAAAAATTCGGCTATTTCTTCACGGGCGCTTCTCTTTTCCCTGCGCGAAGCACGCCATAGGGTGGCGGTTCCGCTATTTGGGAACTTCAAAGTTAGACGTCTATATGGGGAATCGGCAAGGCCTTTAGCCAGATGGCCAAATTCGCCCAGAATCCGATTTCCGTCCGAGGAGGCGATCCAAACCTGTGCAGGGGGGATCTAGATGGTCCAGAAAAAGAGAAGGGCGCCCCCATCCAGGACGCCCTTCAAAAGACTTGTGCAGACCTCACGATCAGTCGGTCTGCTGAGGAAACTCTAGTGACGAAAGCCCATGTTTTCTGCCCCTTCCATAGTCGTTGAAGCCCGCAACGTTGTGCAGTGCATCGTGGAAACCTGCTCAACTGCTGGTCACTTTGTAGCACAGCTTGGCGGAAACTTGTGCAACTGCAGGAAAAGTTGTGCAGATTTGCGGTAGTACGCAAGGCCACCTATGCCTAGCCCACGTCTAACCGCCCCCCTCAAACGGCCCCTCTTCCGGCGGCTGGCGGCGTCGTACGCGATCAACGAGCTCGGGGACTGGATGGGGATCATTGCCCTCTCGGTTTTGGTCTACGACCAGACCGAAAGCGCCTTGGCGACGGCGGCGCTCTTTCTCGGGACTCGATTCCTGCCGGCGCTCTTGGCTCCCGTCCTGGTCACCAAGGCCGAGCGGCCACCGCCGCGCTTCGCGCTACCGGTCATCTACTGCGGTGAGGCCGCGGCTTTCGCCGGGCTGGCCCTACTGGTCGACAACTTCTCGCTGGCGGCGGTGGTGGCGCTGGCCGCGGTCGACGGAACCCTCGCCCTCGCCGGCCGGGCGCTGACCCGGGCCGTGGTCGCCACCGCACTGGAGCCGAGTGGCGAACTACGCGCCGGCAACGCCCTGCTCAACGTCGCTTTCACCGGCGGCGCGGCGATCGGGCCAGCGCTGGCCGGCCTCGCCGTCGCTGGCTTCGGCGTCCAATCCGCCCTGCTGCTGGACGCCGTCTCCTTTTATGCCGTGGCCTTGATCCTCTTCACCGCCGGCTCGATGCCGCAGGCCGAGCCGGAACCCGGGCTGATGCGGGAACGGGTCCGGGCTGGGATCTCCTACATCCGCAGCCAGACCGTGCTGCGCCGGCTGCTCACCGCGCAGGGGATCGCCTTCGTCTTCTTCGCCGCCGTGCTCCCGGTGGAGATCGTCTATGTAAAGGAGACCCTGGGGTCAAACGACACCGGCTACGGCCTGATGCTCGCCAGCTGGGGGGCCGGGATGGTCCTCGGCAGCCTCCTCTTCGCCCGCCTCCGCCAGGCACGCCTCCAAAACCTCCTCTTCTTCAGCACCCTCGCCGTCGGCGCCGGCTACCTGGGGCTGGCCGCGGCGCCGACCCTGGCCGTCGCCTGCGCCGTTTCCGTGGTCGGCGGTGCCGGCAACGGGGTCCAATGGGTGGCGGCGATCAGCGCCGTCCAGGAGCTGACTGCGGAAACGATGCAGGCGCGGGTGATGAGCGTGCTCGAGTCGATCGGCGCGGCCATGCCTGGAATCGGTTTTGCGATTGGCGGAGTGATCGCCGCCCTGGTGAGTCCGCGGATGACGTTTCTCGTCGCCGGATGCGGGGTATTGGCCATCGTTGCCGTCATGGCACCTTTGCTTGGGGGGAATCGGCTTCGGGAGAGCGAAGTGCCAGATGGAATGCCACAAGACACGTCGCTTGACGGGCCAGACGACGTTGTGGTGGAGTTGATTCCCGGGAACGGGCCCGGCCATTCAGAGGAGGGAAGTTGAAGAAGCTTGGGGCAGTAATCGCGGTTCTGGTTCTTGCAGCGGTCGGGTCGATCGGACTGGCGTCGTGCGGTGGTGGCGACGACACCTCCGGCGGTGGCGGAAAGGGCGGGAACCTAAACGGGACCTACGCGTCCTTCCCGGACTACATGGACCCTGCCCTCTCCTACACGGCGGAAGGCTGGACGGCGATGGCGGACATCTACACGCCCCTGCTCACCTACAAGCACGCCAACGGCGAGGAAGGCTCCGAAGTCATCCCCGGCCTGGCGAAAGAACTGCCGAAGATCAGCAACGACGGCATGACCTACACCCTCTTCCTCCGCCCCGGCCTCAAATACTCCGACGGCACCGCAGTCAAAGCCTCGGACTTCCCGTTCGCGGTCGAACGGATGATCGAGCTCAACTCCGGTGGCTCGCCCTTCTACCTTTCGATTGACGGCGCCGAAAAGTTCGCCGAAACCAAACAGGGCCCGATCCCCGGCATCAAGACCGACGACAAAACCGGGGAAATCGTGATCGATCTCGAAAAGCCGCGAGGCACCTTCACCAACGAGCTCGGCCTGATGTTCGTCGCGCCGCTGCCACAGGACACGCCGATCGAAGACCTCTCGGCCAACCCGCCCCCGGGCACCGGCCCGTACATGATCACCAAATCGCAGCCGGGCAAGGGCTGGGAATACAAGCGCAATCCCTACTGGGCGAAAGCCAACGGCGAGGCGATGCCGGACCTGCCCGAGGGCGTCGTCGACAGCGCCAAGATGACGGTGATCCGCAACCCGGAGACCCAGGTCGACGACATCGAACAGGGCACTTACGACTGGATGCAGAACCCACCGCCCTCCTCCCGCTACGCGGAAGTGAAGGAAAACTTCGAAGGCACCCAGTTCCGGATCGAGCCGACGATCAGCACCTACTACTTCTGGATGAACTCCCAGGAGCCGCCGTTCGACGACGTCAAAGTCCGCCAGGCGGTCAACTACGCGATCGACGCCAAGGCGCTGGAACGGATCTACGCCGGGCAGATCGCCGCCACCCACCAGATCCTGCCGCCGGGGATGCCGGGTTACAAGCAGTTCGACCTCTACCCGACCGACAAGGCAAAAGCCAAACAGATGATCAAAGAAGCGAACCCGTCAGACATGGATATCACCGTCTGGACCGACACCGAAAGCCCGAACAACGAAGCGGGCGAATACCTGAACGAGGTCCTGAAGGAACTCGGCTTCAACACGACGCTGAAAATCCTCAACGCCGACAACTACTTCACGGTGATCGGCAACGCGACCACGCCGGATCTGGACGCGGGCTGGTCGGACTGGTTCCAGGACTACCCGCACCCGAATGATTTCTTCCAGCCACTGCTGGCCGGGGAAAGCATCCTGCCGACCAACAATGCCAACTTCGCCAAACTCGACGACCCGGCGATCAACAAGAAGATCACGGAACTGGGCGAAGAGCAGCTAGGCCCGGAGCAGGAAGAGGCCTACGCGAAGCTGGACGAAGAAGTCATGGAGCTGGCTCCGTGGGCCCCCTACGGGACGCGGACCCTTTCGACCTTCGTCGCTGACAGCGTCGACCTCGAAAGCGTCATCTTCAACCCCACCTTCGGCCACTACCTGAGCAGTTTCGAATTCAAGTAGCGCCCCAGGGGTAAGAAGAGCAACGTGCTGAATGGGGAAGCGACCGCAGAGCGAGGACCTTGGTCCCTCGCTCTGCGTCGCTTCCTCCGCAATCGCCTCGCGGTCGCTTTCCTCGGGGTCTTCCTCTTAATCGTCGTCTTCGTCTTGGCGGCCCCGCTGTGGGCCGACCACGTCGCTCACACCGGGCCGAACCAGGAGCACACGGTCGAACAGATCACCGTCGACGGCGAGAAGACGGACGTCGTCACCCCGGAAGGCAAGCCGATCGGCCCGCAGTGGTTCAACGCTGACGGCAAGTTCTTCCTCGGCGCCGACAGCCGCCTCGGCCGCGACGAGATGGTGCGCCTCATGTACGGCGGCCGCACCTCCCTTCTCGTCGGGATCAGCGCCGCCCTGATCGCCACCTTCCTCGCCATAGTGCTCGGGCTGCTCGCCGGCTACTTCCGCGGCTGGGTCGACAGCTTGATCGCTCGCACCTTGGACACGATCTGGTCGCTGCCCGTCTTCCTGATCGGTCTCTCGGTCGGCATCGCCCTCGCGGTCGGCGGCCTCGCGATCGGCCCGTTCGAATTATCCAGCGGTTCGCTCTGGATCCCGATCCTGATCATCAGCATCTTCACCGTGCCCTACATCGCGCGGCCGATCCGGGGCGAAGTCCTGGCCCTGAGCAAGAAGGAGTTCGTCGAGGCCGCGGTCGCCCAGGGAGCGGGGCCGCTGCGGGTGATGTTCGGTGAGATCCTCCCCAACCTCGCCTCGACGATCATCGTCTTCTTCACCCTGATGATCGCCAACAGCATGCTCTTCGAGGCGGGCCTCTCCTTCCTCGGCGCCGGTGTGCAGCCGCCCAACTCCTCCTGGGGGACGATGATCACGACCGGCGTTGAACTCCTGAAGATCCAGCCGCTGCTGGCGATCGCCCCCGGCTTCATGATCATGCTGACGGTGCTGTCGCTGAACATCATCGGCGACGCCCTGCGCGATGCGCTCGACCCGCGCGGCAAGGCGCGGATGGACGCGGCGGTGCAGTTCGAGGCGCAGTCCGGCACCGTCGCCGAGGGAGGACCGGTCCACCCATGACCCGCTTCATCGTCAGGCGCCTGGTCGGAATGGCCGCGGTCCTCTTCGCGGTCTCGCTGATCGTCTTCGTCGTCTTCATGGTCCTGCCGAAGCAGAACCCGGCGCAGTCCCTGGCCGGCAAGAACGCAACCCCGCTGCTGGTGAAGAACATCGAAGCCGAATGGGGCTTCGACGATTCGCTGCCACAGCAGTACCTGACGATGATGAAGAAGGTCTTCACCGGTGAGCTCCTCCAATACTCACCGCGAATCCCGGTCGACGACAAGATCGTCGAAGGGATCCCGGCGACCTTCTCGCTGGCGATCGGGGCGGCGGTGATCTGGCTCTTCTTCGGGCTCTTGCTCGGCTACCTCTCCGCGATCAGGGCCGGCGGCTGGCTCGACCGCTTCCTCACCGGCGTCTCGATCGCCGGCATCTCGATCCCGGTCTTCCTCCTCGCCCCGGTCCTTCTTTACTTCCTCACCTACAAGTTCGAAATCTTCCCCAACGGCCAGTACGTGCCGTTCAGCGAAGACCCGGGCGAGTGGCTCAACCACCTGATCCTGCCCTGGTTCACGCTCGCCGTTCTCTCGATCGGCTTCTACAGCCGCGTCCTGCGCTCCAACATGCTCGACGTGATGAACGAGGACTACGTGCGGACCGCCCGCGCCAAGGGTCTGAGCGAGCGCCAGGTGATGACCCGGCACGTGCTGCGCAACTCGTTGATCCCGGTCATCACCCTCTTCGGCCTCGACTTCGGCGCGACCATCGCCGGCACCGCGATCATCACCGAAACGATCTACAGCATCGACGGGGTGGGCCTCTACGCGGCCGAAGCCGTAGCCAAGTTCGAACTGCCGCCGATCATGGGGGTGGCTCTGTACGGCTCCTTCTTCGTCGTCCTCGTCAACACCATCGTCGACGTCGTATACGCCTATCTCGATCCGCGGGTGCGGCTCGGAGAGAGCGCCTCCGAATGAGCCAGGCACCGCTGCTTTCCGTCAACGGACCTGCGGGTCGGCTTCGCGACCGAAGACGGCGTCGTGCAGGCGGTCGACGGGGTCAGCTTCGACCTGCGGCCGGGCGAGGTGGTGGCGATCGTCGGCGAGTCCGGCTCGGGTAAGAGCGTCACTGCCCAGACCCTGATCGGGCTGACCCGCGCCAACAACGCCCGGATCGAGGGTTCGGTGAAACTCGACGGCAAGGAGCTGACCGACGCCGGCGACGCCGAGATGCGGCGCCTGCGCGGCGAGCAGATCGCGATGGTCTTCCAGGACCCGATGACCTCCTTCAACCCGGTCTACCGGCTTGGGGCTCAGATCGTCGAGGCGATCCGCGCCCACCGGCCGGACACCTCGAAGGCCGAAGCCAAGGCCCGCGTGGTCGAGCTGTTCGAGTCGGTCGGCATCCCCAACGCCGAGCAACGGGTCGACGACTACCCGCACGAGTTCTCGGGCGGGATGCGCCAGCGGGCGATGATCGCGATGGCGCTGGCGCTCGAGCCGGAGGTGCTGATCGCCGACGAGCCGACGACCGCGCTCGACGTGACGATCCAGGCGCAGATCCTCGACCTGCTCGAGCAGCTGAACCGGGAGCGGAACCTGGCGACGATCCTGATCACCCACGACCTCGGCGTCGTCGCCGAGGTGGCCGACCGGGTGCTGGTCATGTACGCCGGCAAAGTGGTCGAGGAAGGGACGCTGGACGAGATCTTCTACGACCCCCAGCATCCCTACACCTGGGGCCTGCTCGGCTCGCTGACCAGGATCGACCGGCCGCGTCCGGAGCGCCTGCCGCAGATTGCCGGCCAGCCGCCCACGCTGCTGGATCTGCCCACCGGCTGCCCGTTCCGGCCCCGCTGCCCGCACGAGTTCGCCAAGTGCAGCGAGTACCCCGGGTTGGAGGCGCGGCTGAGCGAGGAGCCGGGACACCGCGATCGCTGCTGGCTCACCCCCGAGCAGAAGCGCGGGAAGCGGATGGTGGAGGGCCAGATCGGGCTGGAGGCGCCACGATGAGCGCCCTGCTCGAGGTCACCGACCTCGTCAAGCACTTTCCAATCAAGCGCGGGGTCCTGATCGACCGCGAGGTGGATCAGGTACGCGCGGTCGACGGAATCGACTTCACAGTCGAGAGCGGCGAAACCCTGGGCCTCGTCGGCGAGTCCGGCAGCGGCAAGTCGACCGCCTGCCGGGCGGTGCTGCAGCTGATCAAGCCGACCTCCGGCTCGGTCAAGTTCGAGGGCCGCGAGATCGCCGGCCTCGGCCGCCGGCAGATGACGCCGCTGCGGCGGGAAATGCAGATGATCTTCCAGGACCCCTACGCCTCGCTCAACCCGCGCAAACGGGTCGGGCAGATCGTCGGCGACCCGCTCAAGCGCCAGGGTGTCGCCTCCGGGTCGGAGCTGCGGCGCCAGGTGCAGGAGATGCTGGAGCGGGTCGGGCTCTCCAGCGAGCATTACAATCGATACCCGCACGAGTTCTCCGGCGGCCAGCGGCAGCGGATCGGGATCGCGCGGGCGATCGCGCTGAAACCGAAGCTGGTGATCTGCGACGAGCCGGTCTCCGCCCTCGACGTCTCGATCCAGGCCCAGATCGTCAACCTGCTCGACGACCTCCAGGACGAGTTCGGCCTCGCCTACCTCTTCGTCGCCCACGACATCGGTGTCGTCCGCCACATCTCCGACCGGATCGCGGTGATGAACGAGGGCAAGATCGTCGAGCAGGGCAGCGCCGACCAGGTCTGCGAGCAGCCGAAGCACGAGTACACGAAGAAGCTACTGGCGGCGGTGCCGATTCCGGACCCCAGAGAGAGCCGCGCGCGGGTTCGAAACGGGTGAGGTGGGGGGCCATGGGACCCCCTCTCCAGACACATCTCGCTATGGCTCGATGTTGAGTGTCTGGAGAGGGGGTCCCATGGCCCCTTTCTCACAGTTTGCGTAGGGTCGCGGTTGATGGGTTTGCCCCTTTCGCCTCCGATCAAGCCGCAGCTTGCGCTTACCCGCAAACAGCTGCCCGAAGGGGAGGAGTGGGCTTATGAGCCCAAGTTGGATGGGTTCCGGGCGATCGTCTTCGTCGACGGTGACGAGGCCTACATCCAGTCACGCGGCGGCAAAGACCTGAACCGCTACTTCCCGGAGCTGAAGTTCGCGCCGGGGCGCTGGGTGCTCGATGGCGAGCTGGTGATCCGCGACGCCGACGGCAACCTCGAATTCGACTCGCTACAGGAACGGATCCACCCCGCCCAGTCCCGCATCGAGCTGCTCTCGAAGGAGATCCCGGCCGGTTACATCGTCTTCGACCTCCTCGCCGAGGGCGACGAGGCACTGCTGGAGCGCCCCCTGCGAGAGCGGCGCGAGCGACTGGAGGCGATCGCCGAGCGGGCCGAGCTGGAGCTGACGCCGCTGACCCCCGACGAAGACCAAGCGGAGAAGTGGCTGGCCAGCATCGAGGGGGTGATGGCGAAGGACCTGACTGCGCCCTACATCCCCGGCAAACGCCAGGGGATGGCGAAGATCAAGCGCGAGCGGACGATCGACTGCGTGGTGATGGGCTGGCGACCCGGCAAAGAGGAGGGCACGGTCGGCTCCCTGATCCTCGGCCTCTACGACGGCGGCACCCTGCGCACGGTCGGCCACATCTCCGGCTTCAGCCACGCGGCTAAACGCAGCATGCGGGCGATGCTGGCGCCGCTGGAGACGGGCGACAGCGGCACGGCGGAGCCGAGCAGGTGGACCGGCGGCAGGGATCTGGAGTGGGTCGAGTTGCGACCGGAGCTGGTGATCGAGGTCGGCTACGACCACGCGGCATCGGGCCGGATCCGGCACGGGGCTCGGTTTCACGCTTTCAGGGACGATAAAGAGCCGTCCGAGTGCAAGTTCGAGCAGCTGGACGAAGGCGGCTGAACAGCCGCTAGACGCTGGAGCTGGTCTCTTCCAAGCGGAAGGTCGCCAGCTGGTCCAGCGCTTTCGCCCTGGCTTTGGAGCGCAGCGGCGGCAACAGGGCGACCAGGTGGCCGCTGGGGCCGAGCGCCTGCTTGGCCCAGTTGCGGAAGTCGAACTCGTCGACGTGGTCGACGATCCGGCCGTCGGCGGCAAAGCGGAAGCTGGCCTGGATGTCATTGACCACCGGCCGCCCGGTGGAGAAGGTGTAGCGGGCGATCCAGTGGGCGCTGCCAGTTTCCTCGCCGGCCTCGTGCTCGTGCAGCTCAATCTTGAGGTCAGTGGCGCGGCCGGTCAGCATCCGCCACATCGCCCCGATCTCATCGCCCTCGAGGTCACCGAAGGCGGGGTCACAAAAGTGAGCCTCAGGCGCGTAACAAGCGGTCATCGCAGCCCCGTTGCACTGCCCGAACGCCTCATAGAAACGCTCGATCGTCGCCTGGTTCTCCGCAGCGGCCATCCGCCCACCTTACGCCTTAGCCAACGCGCAGCCACTGGGACGCTGTCGTAGAGGGTGCCCTCCCCAGGGCTAAGAGGGAGAGTCGACCGGTACGGCGGCTCCCGCCGTCTGCTCCTCGAAGTGCTTGCTCAGCATCGTCACCTGCCCTTGGTAGTTCGACCCCAGGCCGGCGCCGTAGAGGCGTTCGGCGGGGGCGGACATCCACTCCAAGCCAAGCTTGCAGACCGGCTGGCGGTGCTCGACCATGAAGGAGACGTCGCGCGCCCGCACCTCGAGCGCAGCGCGGCTGCCGTGGCGGCCGCCCTCCGGGTCGTAGCCGAAGCCCGGGTCGAAAAAGCCGGCGTAGTGGGTGCGCAACTCTCCCGCGGTCGGGTCGTAGGCCATCATCTCGGCCGCGATCTGGGGCGGGATGCAGACGCCCTCCGCCGAGAGCAACAGGTAGAAGATCTCCGGCTCGAGGACGACGCGGCCGCCAGGCTCGGGGTAGACCGGGTCCCAGTAGTCGGTCCAGCGGTAGGCGCGTATCCGCGAGAGGTCGACCGGCAGGCTGTTCTTCTTCGCCCGGTAACCGACCACGCGGTCGGGAGGGCCGGAGAGGTCGAGACTGAGGAAGAGCCCGTCGGAGACCGCCATCTCGGACTGGCGCAGAGTGTGCGAGTCGAGGTAGAGGAGCGGGAACTCATCCTGAAGGCCGCGGATCTCGCCATCAGAGAGACGTACGTCACCGCGGGCGAGGCGCAGCTGGTTGAGGGAGAGCCCGCTTTTCACCTGGATCGCAAACGAACGCGGGACGATCTCCAGGTAAAGCTTTCCCCCGTAGCCGGCGCGGATGTCATCGAAGCGATGGTGGCGATCGGTGATCACCCGGGTGAACACATCCAGCCGGCCGGTCGAGCTCTTCGGGTTCGCCTTTGCCCGCACGTCCTCCGGCAGGTTCAGTTCCTCGATCAGCGGCACCAGATATGGACGGTCGCGCTCGAGCACGGCCCCGTCGCGGAGGTCGACGCGCTGGAAGGCGAGGTCGTCGACCTTCTCCTCCACGGTCGAGTCGACATCGGGGAGGAACGAGCAGCGGAGCGCCCAGGCGAAGTCACCCAATCGCAGGTCGATGCTGGCCGGCTGCACCGCCTCCGGGCGGATCCGATAGTCCCCGGAGCTGATCCACTCGGCCTCAATCGCCTCGTTCAAAGCCTGCGAGGGAAAGACGCCGCTTTTCGGCTCACTCATCCCGCGGAGACTATTCGCCGCGCCTGCTCCGCGCCCAGGTAGGCGGAGAGGGTGAACTCGAGGATCTCCGGAAAAAGCTCACTCAACTGCTCGGCTTCTCCAGCCGAGAACCCGGCGGCCCAGCATCGAGGCGATTCCACCAACGACGGCCTCGTCGGTTGCTTCCGGCACTTCCCCGCGCCCCGGCACCGTCGGCGCGCCTTCGCGCAGGTAGCCGACGAAGGATTCCAGGGCCGCCTGATAGCGATCATAGACTTCCCTCCCCGCCCTCAAACCTTCGACAAGAGCAATGCTGGCCAAGGCCGGATCGGCCGCCAGTGCTTCAGCAGCGCGTCGATCGCCGCACTAACCCGCTGTGGCCACTCCTCGCCAGCTACCTCGCCACAGGCGTCGTTCACACACTCCCGAATCCGCTCGATTGCCGCATCGTAGGCAGCGACAAAACACTCGTCCTTACTCTCGAAGTGTCTGTAGAAATCACTCTTCGAGACGGCCGCCTTCTGACCGATCATCGAAACGGTGGTTTTTTGATACCCCACCTCGTAGAGAGCCTCGGTGAGGCCGGCGATCAGCCGCTCGCGCTGATTGCGTGCGACAAACTCGGGCGAAAGCCCGTGGCGTCCCCGTGGTAAGCGGTCCATTTCAGCATTGGAGTCTGCCACCGTACTGTCACTTTCGCCTCCCGGCATCCACAACCTCGCCCGCGCCGAGGTACGGCGCGAGGACGAATTGAGACAGTTCCGGGAGCAGATCAGGGGCCTGCTCCGCTTCACCTTTGCGAATCTTCAGCTGCAGGATCCAGGCCACGCCGCCAACCAGCGACTCCTCGATCGTCGACGGCAGGTTTGCCTCCGCGGGAGCATTGGCGCGCAGCAGATCAACGCAGTCTCGGACGCCGGCGTCGTAGATCCGGGCGGAGCTGGGAGTGGCGGAAATCGCCTCGAGCATGCACATCCTCGCCGCGGCCGGGTGCTCGGCGACGTAGTCGAGCACGGCTTCCAAGCCGGCGACGATCGCTCCCTCGGAGGAGTCCGCCTCTTCGCACGCGTCTTCGATCGACGCCCGCATTTCCATCAGCGTCGCGTTGACCGCGGAGAGGAAGAGATCCTCCTTGCCGTCGAAGTTGTCGTAGAGGGTCTTGCGGGCGACCGCGGCGCGACGGACGATGTCGGCGATCTTCGTTGCTTCGTAGCCATTCTCTGCAGTCAGCTCGGCGACCGCGTCCATCATCCGCCGTCGCTTATGACTGGCGACGAACTCGCGCGGCAACTCCGGGCGCGTCGAATTCATCTGGAGCCCCCTCCCAATTCCTCAGCGGCCGTTCCAAGAGCGATCCCAGCGCCAGAAAGCGCCCATCCTCGCCCGATGTTCTGGTACCGTGAGGAAACTTGCGTTGTTTTTAATGGAAACTGGTGAGTACTTCGGTGGCCGTCGATCGAATACAGCTGAGCCAAGAGACCCTCCTCGCTGCGATCGGTGACGACTGGCCTCCGGAGCAGGTCGAGGCAGCTCTCGAGCTGCTCGCCAACAGCAGCGGCAAGTTCCCTTCCGGGGTCCGCAAGCTCCCTTCGGAGCTGATCCGCGCGATCCAGCGGGAGCGGCTGATCGTGGCGATGCTCAGTGCCGCCGCCGACCTCGGCTACCTGGAAACCAACGTCCAGGACGTGATCGACCGGGCCGGCGTCTCCCGCCCGACCTTCTACGAGCACTTCTCCAACAAAGAAGACTGCTTCCTCGCCGCCTTCGACACCAGCGCCGAGCGGTTGCGCAAAAGAGTCGATTCCGCCGCCCGCGAGGGCGGCGACGTGTGGCGCGATCGCGTCCGCTTTTCGCTCGAAGCGCTGCTCCGCTTCGTCAGTCGCGAGCCCGATACCGCCCGCACGATGGTGGTCGAGGCGCGCGCCGCCAGCGCTGCTGCGGTTAGGCGCCGTGTCGAACTGATGGACGAGTTCGCCCGCTGCCTCGAATCGCAGGCTCGAAAGCTCCTCCCCGATGGACGCTCCCACACCAGCCTGACCGCCTCGGGCATCGTCGGCGGGGTCGAATCGCTGCTCTATTCGCGACTCTGCAAGCAGGAGTACGACCAGCTCGAGGCGCTTCTGCCCTCGCTGATGTACTTCGTGGTGCTTCCCTACGAGGGACATGAGGCGGCTAGTGAGGCTTTCGCGGTCAAGTAGATCCAGAGTACTAAAATTGGACAACAAGTACAGCCCTTTTCTCGGTTGCGTCTTTTAGTGTCCAGCTGATGGAGAGAACTCGAGTCGGTCGTCTCGCGCTTGCCCTGCTCTTTCTCTCAGCGCTGTCGATCGGTCTGACCGCAACCGCATTTCCGCGCGCCTTTTACGACGACTTCCCCTTTCTTACCCAGTGGGTCGAGCTTCTACCGCCTTACAACGAACATCTCGTTACCGATGTCGGCGGCCTCTATCTCGGCTTCGCGATCCTCTTCGGTTGGGCGGCTTGGACCTTCGAGCGCCCCCTGGTCCGGCCGCTCTGCATCGCCTGGCTGGTGACGGCCAGCCTCCATCTGCTTTTCCACGCTGGGCACCTCGAGGGCTTCGGCGCCGCCGACGCGGTGGCCGAGATCGCCTCCTTGGCCTTGCTGCTCCTCCCCGCCATCGTCGCCCTCTGGGTCTGCCAGCCCGAGGGGCCGTCGCCGGAGGGCGAGCGAGCCTAGAATCTTGTCCCGCGGTTCCTGGAGGGGTGCCGGAGTGGTTGAACGGGGCAGTCTCGAAAACTGTTGGCGTCGCAAGGCGCTCGTGGGTTCGAATCCCACCCCCTCCGCTTCATCGCTTAAGTAGACATCGGCGTCTGTCGAAAAATCCATGTGGTCGACGGCGAGCAGACGAATGTCGGGCGATTCTTCGATCGCCATCCACGCCTGCTTCGAACGCTGGCGCTGCTGGCGTTGACCTGGGGGCTCGGCTACCTCACCTGGCGCATCGGGTGGAGCGGCGAAGGCGCAAACCCCATTGCCTTCGCGATGCTGCTCGCGACCGAGGTCTACGGCCTCTACGCACTCGCCGTCCTCACCTGGTTCTCCTGGTCACGGTCGCCCGCCCGGCGCCCGCCGACCACCGCCGGTCGCGAGGTCGACGTCTACGTCTGCACCTACGACGAGCCGGTAGAGGTGGTGATGGCGACCCTGGCGGGCTGCCGCGCCCTCACCTATCCGCACACGACTTACCTGCTCGACGACGGACGGCGGGAGGAGATGCGCGAGCTCGCCGAGTTGGCCGACGCCCGCTACCTGACCCGGCCGGACAACTCCCACGCCAAGGCGGGAAACATCAACGCCGCGCTGCCGCGCACCGGCGGCGACCTGGTTCTCGTCCTCGACGCCGATCACGTGCCGATGCCCGATGCCCTCGACGCCCTGGTCGGCTACTTCGACGACGAGCGGATGGCGATCGTCCAGACCCCGCACGACTTCTTCAATCACGACTCGGTCCAGCACTACGTCGTTGGCCGCCACGAGCAGTCGCTCTTCTACCGGGTGATCTGCCCCGGCAAGGACCGCCACCACGCCGCCTACTGGTGCGGCTCGGCGGCATTGATCAACCGTCAGGCGCTGCTCGCGACCGGGGGTGTCGCGACCGAGACGATCGCCGAGGACTTCCACACCACGATCCGGCTGATCCGCCACGGCTGGCGCACCGCCTACCACGACGAGGTCCTGGTCCAGGGACTGGCGCCGCACGACCTCGACAGCTACCTGCTGCAGCGCGACCGCTGGGCACGCGGCAACCTCGCTGTCTTCCGACTACCGGAGTCGCCGCTGCGGGCGCGGACCCTGAGCGCCCTACAGCGGCTCTCATTCCTCGCCAGCCTGCTCGCCTACCTAGCGCCGCCGATGCGCCTGCTCCTACTGCTGACGCTGGGCCTGGTGCTCTGGACCGGCGAGCTGCCGATGAAGATCAGCGTCGCCGCCCTGGCCGCGCTCTGGCTCCCGTCACTGCTGCTCAACCTCAGCGCCGGCGCTGCGCTGGCGCGTGGCTACATGCGGATCCCCGAGACCGCTCACTACGAGCTGCTGACGATGGAGATCTACACGCGCGCTCTGCGCTGCGCGATCATTCCTGGCAAGACCGCCTTCAAGGTGACGCCGAAGCAGGGCCGTGATAGCGGCGGCTTCCAGTCCCTGCGCAAGCTCCGCCTGGTGCTTTTCTGTGCGGTGCTGCTGGCGGTCGGGACGCTGCTGCGGCTGCTCGACCTCGCCGGCGTCGGGCCGCTGCCGGACCTGCCGGGGATCGCGGCGGTGGTCGTCCCCCTGCTCGGCCTCTTTGAGCTGCGGCGGCTGGCGGCGACGATCCTGGCGGTCGGCCGGAGGCGCCAGCGCCGCCTCGTCTACCGCTTCGAGGGCGACGCCGAGGCGAACCTCTACAGCCCCGACGCCCAGACCCCCGCCCGCCTCGTCGACGCCTCCGCCGCCGGGCTCGGCATGGTCGCCACCGCGCCGGTGCCGGTGGGCAGCCAACCGGCGGTGCTGCTGAAGCTGACCGACGCCGCCGGCGAACCGCACGAGATCGCCGCCCAAGTCGAAATCCGCACCTGCCGCAAAGCCCAGGACGAGGCAAGCTTCCTGATCGGCGCCACGATCCTGGAAATCGATCCCGATGCTCGCCTGCAGTTGATGGAGTGGTGCTACGTCGTCTGCAGCCACGAGCGGCTGCGTGGGAGGCGGCCGGCGGCGCCGATGCCCGAGTCCGAGGCGATCGTCGTCGCCCTCGACGACTACCGCGAGGGAACGATTCCGGCGCGACCATCGATTCCCGCCCTGCGTCAAGCTTGAAGCGCTAACCTTGATTGATGGAGCGGTTTCTTGTAAACCGCTATGGGGAAAATGGAGAGGACCGGCACTATCGGCCAAGAAATGCCGGTCCCCCCAGGTCGCAACGAAGCGCCAAGTACCTAATAGAGCTTCATCACGAACCTGAGTATAGAGTTGCCCTCAATTACCGAGGTAATAATTGAGCGCAAAGATTCTCGCTCCCTGCGGAGCGGAGAGGGTGGGATTCGAACCCACGAGGCGGGTTAACCCCGCCCACGCGATTTCCAATCGCGCTCCTTAAGCCACTCGGACACCTCTCCGGGTGAACACAGAGTATTGGACTGCTCTAGCCCCGGCGATTGGCGAAGAAGTCCCGCAAGCAGGGCAGCGCACTCCGCTTCGCGAACGCCGCCGACGACCTCGCGGGCGGTGGTTCAGCGCCGGCTCGGCGAGGACGTCGAGGACGCTGCCGGCGGCGCCGGCCTTGGGGTCGCGGGTGCCGAACACCACCAGCGGGATGCGGGCGAGGACGATCGCGCCGGCGCACATCGCGCAGGGCTCGAGGGTGACGAAGAGGGTCGTGCCCGGCAGCCGCCAGCCGCCCAGCTCGTCCGCCGCGGCGCGGATCGCCAGCAGCTCGGCGTGGGCGGTCGGGTCGCTTGCGCAGCTCGCGCTCGTTGCCGGCCCGCGACAGCAGTTCGCCGTCGCGGAAGACAGCGGCGCCGATCGGCACGTCGCCGTGCGCCTCGGCTTTGCGCGCCTCCTCGATCGCGATCTCCATCGCCGGCATCCAGGTTGCTCGCGTCCACGATCGGGAGTATGTCCGCCGGCAACTTCCGCGGCAATGCGGTGTTGGTGGAGGCGCCGGACCGTGGGTTCCGGCTCGAACTCGAGAACAGATGAGACGACTTCTTCCCACCCTGCTGCCGTTGATTGGCAGCGATCGCGGGCGCTGATCTTCGGCGCCTCTCCAGCCGCTGGCCGAGACCGGCGTCTCGCCGGCGCGCGAGTTCGCCCCCGGCCAGCTGCTGGTCAAGTTCGAGGGGCAACGCCGGGGCGAGCCGATCGACCTGTCCCCGGGGCTCGGCGTCAACGCCGCCGCGCAGGCGCTGCGGGAGAACCGCGCGTCGTCTACGCCGAGCCGAACTACATCGCCACCGCCTCGGCGACGGGTCGAGCCCTTCGATCCGGACGACTCGGGGTGCTGCTGGAAGGTGCGCGGGCTCCTCGAGCGTGACCGGCGAGCTGGGCCTTCAAGCAGTGGAACTTCCTCGCGCCCGAGGAACCGAAGGGCTCCGCCCTGCCGACCTCACCTGGCGGGATCGACGCGGTCGGCGCCTGGCGCAACCTGATCGACGTCGGCCGGCCGGGCGCCGCCGGCGTCGTCGTCGCGGTACTCGACAGCGGCATCGCCTACCGCTCGCCCAGCGAGCGATTCCGCCGCAGCCCCGACTTCGGCCCGGAGCAGTTCGTCCCCGGATACGACTTCGTCGACCACGACCGACTGCCCCTCGACGAAAGCGGCCACGGCACCCACGTCGCCGGGACGATCGCCGAGAAGACCGACAACGGGATCGGCCTCACCGGGCTCGCCTACCGGGCGAAGCTGATGCCGGTGCGGGTCCTGGACCGCACTGGCGTCGGCGACGCCCTGCAGACATCGCCAGGGGATCCGCTTCGCGGTCGTCCCACGGCGCCCAGGTGATCAACATGAGCTTCAATTTTCGCTGCGGCGAAGCGGGTTCCGATCGTTGACGAAGCGCTGCGGGAAGCCTACGAGCGGGGGGTCGTCACGGTCGCCTCGGCCGGCAACCTCGGCTCCGAGGACTGCGTCTCGGCGCCGGCGACGGGGCCGCGGGTGATCGGCGTCGGCGGAACCACCGAGGGCGCTGCCTCGGCAACTACTCGCTGGCCGGGCCCGACGATCGACCTGGTCGCCCCGGGCGGCGGCGAGCCCCGGCGTCGCTGCCCCTCCGTTGCCGCCCGGCCGATCTACCAGGTGACGTTGCGGCCCGACAGCCAGCGCAGCTTCGGGATACCCGCCAACTACGTCGGCACCTCGATGGCCGCGGCCCACGTCTCCGGCGTCGCCGCAATGGTCCTCGCCAGCCGCGTGATCAATCCCATCCTCGATCCGCAGGCCCAGGTCCGCGCCGTGACCAAACGGCTGCGGAGCACGGCCCGCGACCTCGGCCTACCGCTGAATCAGCAGGGAGCTGGCCTGCTCGACGCGGGCGCAGCCGACCGGAACCGGCCGCGAAGTTTCTCGCAGCGCCGAAGTAGCGCCGCGGGCCTCAGGTAGTTCGGACGATGATCACGCTGCAGGGCGCGTGATGGGAGACGTTGTTGGGAACGCTGCCGAGCAGGTAGCGCCGCGCGCCGGTCATTCCCTTGTTGCCGACCACGATCAGGTCGGCCTTGGTCTTCTTCGGCGACGTTGAGGATCGCGTCGGCGGGGTCGCCCTCGACCGGGTGGGTCTGGACCTCGATCCCGTCCTCTTTCGCCTCGGCGGCGGCGGCGTCGAGGACGAGGTTGACGTCCTCGCGCGGGCCCGATCTCGTACTGGACGTCGGCGGGAGCCTCGGGCTGCTCGTCTTTCGACCGCGGCGGCCGGAAACGGGCGCGTAGGCGCTGACGATGCTGAGCGTGGCGCCGGCGAGCTTCGCCAGGTCGATTGCCTGGCGGACCGCCTCGGCGGCCGTCTCGGATCCATCGGTACCAACCACGATGCGAGTGAACACGCCGCCTCCTTCGGTCGCTGAACGGCGCTCGATACTAACGCTGCTTCCCTAGCGCTGCCTGGCCGGCAGGCTCGCGAAAACCGTCGCCGAGGATTTCGGTCGGGGTGGTGACGAGGCGGTAGATCGCGATCGCCATCGAGAGCGCGAGGCAGACGACGAGGATCGACCATCCCCGACTTTCCAGATCCAGGGCACGCGGAAACCCTAGTGACGCCGTTATGGTGAGCTCGATGGCGCTGGAGAAGGTCGCGGACGGGGTCTGGCTGCTGCGCGGGGACTTCCGCGGGGCGATGAACATCTACTTCCTCGAGGACGGCGACGGCGTCGTCCAGTTCGACGCCGGGACCAAGGCGATGCGCAAGAAGGCGAAGGCCGCGGCGGAGGAGCTGGGCGGGCTGAAGCGGATCGTCCTCGGGCACGCCCACGCCGACCACCGTGGCACCGCCCCCTACATGGACGTGCCGGTGCTCTGCCACCCCGACGAGTCGACCGACGCCGAAAGCGACGCCGCGATCGCCCCCTACATGGACCTCTCCCAGCTGCCGGTCGCCTGGGTGCGCTGGATCTACCCCTTCCTGCTGCGGCGCTGGGACGGCGGTGCGGTGAGGATCGCCGACACGGTGATCGAAGGCGACGAGGTCGCCGGCTTCGAGGTCCTGCACTTCCCCGGCCACGCGCCCGGGACTGATCGGGCTCTGGCGCGAGAGCGACCGGGTGGCGCTGGTCAGCGACGTCGTCTACCTGGTCGACTCCGGCCGCCTGAAACCGCTGCCCGAGGGCGAGGCGAGCGTCCCCCACCCCGCCTGGGCCTGGGACCACGCCAAGGCGAAGGAGTCGCTGCGGCGGCTGGCGGCGCTGGAACCGCGGGTGGTCGGCGCCGGGCACGAGCATCCGCTGCGGGGCGAGAACCTGCGCGAGACGCTCGAGCGGGCGGCCGAGAAGTACTGAAACCGCCCGCTGCCTTAGTTTCCAGCGCCTGATGATCGCGACCTACGCCTCGGCGGCGTTGATCTGCGCCGTCTCGCTGCTGGTCGGCCGCGCCGTTCTCTCGCCTGGCCGGCGGCGCGAGTGGTCCTGGCTGGAGCCCGCGGTCGGCTTCGGCGCGGTGCTGACGGTGACCGGGCTGCTGGCGCGCGCCCCGGGCCACGGGACCTCGGCGACGCTCGGCGCGGCGCTGCTGGTCGCTCATCGCCGCCGCGGTCGTCTGGCGGCGGCAACTACCGCGGCGCCGGCGAGCCTGGCGCGAAGGGCTGCCGGTGGCGCTCGTCGTGGTCGCTGGTCCTCTCGATCCCCTTCGCGATCAGCGGCCGCTGGGGGCTGCTCGGCGTCGGCTTCAACAACGACCTCGGCCTGCACCTGGCCTGGGCCGAGTGGCTGCGCAGCGGCTTCGGGCCCGACGCCGAGCCCGGCTACCCGCTGGGCCCGCACGGGCTGGCGGTGGCGACGGCGGCCGTGCCGGGGATCGGCCTCGGCCAGGCCTTCCTCGGCGAGATCGTCGCGATCGGGGTGATGACCGGCCTGACCGCGCTGGGCGCGCTGCGAGAGCTGACCCCGGGCCGGCGCACGCTCGCGGCCGCGATGGTCGCCCTCCCCTACCTGGCGGCCTCCTACTACGCCCAGGCCGCCTTCAAGGAGACCGCCGAGGCCCTCCTGGTCCTCGCCTTCGCGATCTGGCTGACCGCAGTTCGAGGGCCTGCCTGTCAGAGCTGGCGCGACCGCGTGCTCTTTGTGCTGCCGCCGCTGGCGCTCGCCGGCGGCATCTTCTTCTCCTACAGCTTCGCCGGGCTCGCCTGGCCGGTCGCGATCCTCGCCCTCTGGAGCCTGACCCTGCCGGCGGTGCGGGCGGCGCTGCGGCCCCGCGCGCTGCTGCGCTTCCTGCTGCGGCCGCTGACCCTGCTGACGCTGGTCAGTTCTCGCCGGGCTGGCGGTGCTGGTCACCCTGGTCGGCCCCTTCGGCTTCGCCGGCAGCTTCAACAAAGTCGCCGGCAGCAACACCTACGGCCCGGTCTCTCCCCTGGAGGCGCTGGGAATCTGGCCGGCCTCCAACTACCGCCTCGACGCCGCCGGCGGCGCCCGCCTACCCGGCCTGGCGGGCGATCGTGTCGATCCTCGCCCTGCTGGCGGGCGTCGCCTGGTGGGTGCGACGCCGCGAACTGGACGATCCCGATCGCCCTCGGCGCCGCCTGGCTGCTCTACCTCGTCTCCTTGCCCTCAGCGGCGACTACTCCCTGGCCAAGGCGCTGATGATCGCTGCCCCCTGGCGATGCTGGTGATCATCCGCCCCCTGCTCGAAGAATTCCCGCGACGCCACGCAAGGGGGAGGGGGTCCCCAGGCACTCAACATCGAGCACCGCGAGATGTGCCGGGGAGGGGGTCCCCCTGGCGTGGCCCTTGCGGCTGGGCTGGACGCTGCTTGCCGTGGCCTTCATCGGCGGCGCCGTCTACTCGAGCTTCCTGGCGCTGCGGGACGCACCGGTCGGGCCGCCCGGGCACGGATCCGAGCTGCAGGCCTTCCTGCCGATGCTCCACGGGCAACCGGTCCTCTACGCCGGGCAGGACCGCTACGCGGCCTACGAGCTGATGGGCGCCGACACCCACGTGCCGCTGGTCGAGTTCCCCGACGAGGCCGTCTCCCCCAACCCCGAGAAGCCGTTCGACACCGGCGACGCCTACAGCCCGATCGACTTCGACTCCTTCTCGCAGGGGACGCTCGACCACTTCCCCTACGTGATCACCGGCCGCGCCGCCTGGAACAGCCAGGCGCCGCCCAACTTCAAGCGGGTCGCGACCACCCCCTCCTACGTGCTCTGGGAACGGACCGGCGCCGACCCCGAGAACCGCCACGTACTGCTCGAGGGGACCGAGGCGGGCGCCTGCGCCGGCTGCGCCGCGCCGGAGATCCGCATCCTGCTCGCCAACCCCGGCCGCGCCGGCGCTCTTCCCCGACGCGGTGATCGGACAGAAAGGCGACTGGATCGACGGCAGCATGCTCGAGACCGGCGGCGAAACCTCGCAGGCGCTGCGGCTGCCGGCCGGCGGCTGGAACCTCTCGCTGCAGTACTTCTCCCCCTTCGACCTGACCCTCTCGGCGCCCGGCTTCCGCGAAGAGCTGAAGGCGGCGCTGGACGGCCAGCGTCCGAACACGATCAGCCTCGGCAACAACGGCCAGTTCTGGCCGGCCGGCCGCTTCGAGAGCGACGGCGGCCCGGTCAGCTTCACTCTGCGCGCGGCCGAGGCAAGCGCCCTGCAGAGCCTCACCGGCTACGACGGCAAGGCCTACGTCGGCGAGCTGGTCGCGGTCCCGGCCGAGCCGCACCGGACGGTCCCGCTGAGGCAGGCCTGCGATCAGCTGGATCGACTGGTACGAAGCGGACGAAGCGCCCTAGAGCTGCCTGGTCAGGCGGCTTTAGAAGCCCTGCGCTCGGGACTTACCCGCACTACGTCCCAGACCAGCCCGACTTTCTCCAGCCCGTTGATGACCAGGGACGAGATGTCGACCTGCCACCAGCGCAGGCCGTGGGTGGCGGAGGTCGGGAAGGCGTGGTGGCTGTTGTGGTAGGCCTCGCCGAGGGTCGGGATCGCGATCAGCGCCAGGTTGCGCGAGTCGTCGGTGGTCTCGAATTCGCGGCGGCCGAAGGTGTGGCAGAGCGAGTTGATGCTGTAGGTGAAGTGGTGGAGGACGAAGACCCGGACCAGGCCGCCCCAGAGCAGGCCGGTGAGCCCGGCGAAGAGGGTGCCGCCGATGATCCAGCCGAGGGCGAAGGGGAGCAGCAGGCCGACGATCGCCCAGATAAGGAAGGTGCGGTCGACCCAGCTGATCACCGGGTCTTTGATCAGGTCCGGCGCGAAGCGTTCCTTGTTTCCGCGCTGGGTGTGGATGAAGAGCCAGCCCATGTGGGCGTGGAAGAGGCCCTGCATCGCCCCCTTCCAGCCGCCGCCGTGGTCGACGTGGGGACTGTGGGGGTCGCCGTCTTCGTCGGAGAAGGTGTGGTGCTTGCGGTGGTCGGCCACCCAGGAGATGACCGGTCCCTCGATCGCCGCCGAGCCGAGGATCCCGAGCAGGCCGTGCAGCCACGGGTAGGTCTTGAAGGCGCGGTGGGTGAGGTGGCGGTGGAAGCCGACGGTGATCCCGATCCCGGTGAAGAAGTACATCCCGACGAAGAGGAAGACGTCGCTCCAGTGCAGGGCGCTGCCCCAAACCTGCCAGCCGGCGAAGCCGAGGGCGAGGAAGGGGACCAGCGTCACCAGGCCGGTGATGATCCGGTCCCTGGTCTCGTTGGCGACGGGCTGGATGTCTGAGGGTAGCGGTCCGACGGTCGTCATCTGGGCCGATCATACGGGCCAAGCCCGAGGGCGTCGCCAATCGAAAGCTGTAGGGTCTCCCGGCAGTGCCGTTCGCAAACACCGCGCCGCTGCGACGGGAGATCGAAACCCGCCTCCCGGAGCGTCCCTTCACGATCGAGTTCTGGGACGGCTCCGAGGTTCCCTCCACCTCCGGCGACGGTCCCGTCTTCAGCGTCCGCTCGCCCCGTGCGATCGCCCACGCACTGCGGGCCCCGGGACAGCTGGGCCTCGGACGCGCCTACGTCAGCGGCGAGCTCGAGGTCGACGACATCGAGAAGGTGATCCGGGTGCTCGACGGCTGGCAGGCCGCCCTCGCTCGACCGCACCGACCAGCGGGCGCTGATGCTGGCCGCGGTGCGGGCGATGGGGATCGTCAAGCCGCCGCCGCGACCCGCGGCCGAGCTGCGCCCGAGCGGCAAGCGCCACAGCAAGGAGCGCGACGCCCGCGCCGTCCGCCACCACTACGACGTCTCCAACGAGTTCTTCGAGCTCTTCCTCGGACCGACGATGGTCTACAGCTGCGCGATCTGGCGCGACGGCGAGATGAAGACGCTGGAGGAGGCGCAGGAGGAGAAGCTCGACACCGTCGCCCGCAAGCTGGCGATCAAGGAGGGCGAGCGCGTCCTCGACGTCGGCTGCGGCTGGGGCGGCTTCCCGCTCTGGGCGGCGACGAAGTACGGCGCCAACGTCGTCGGCATCACCCTCTCGCCGCCGCAGGCCGAAAAAGCGCGGCAGCGGGCCGAGGAAGCCGGCGTCGCCGACCGGGTCGACATCCGGGTGATGGACTACCGCGACCTCGCCGCAAGCGGCGAGAAGTTCGACGCGATCGCCAGCATCGGCATGGTCGAGCACGTCGGCGCCTCGCAGATCGAGGTCTACGCGGAAACCCTCGCGGGCCTGCTCGACTCCGGCGGCCGTCTGCTCAACCACGGGATCACCCGCCTCCGCCACACCGACGCCGAGGCCGGCGACTTCTCCGAGCGCTACGTCTTCCCCGATGCCGCGCCGCTGCACCTCTCGCGCAACCTGCTGGCGCTGGAACGGGCGGGCTTCGTCACCCGCCACGTCGAGGACTTCGGGATGGACTACGCGCAGACGCTGAAGCACTGGGCCGAGAACCTCGACGACAACCTCGAGCAGGCGACCCGGCTCGCCGGCCCGGAACGGGTCCGTGTCTGGCGCCTCTACCTTCGCGCCGCCCGCAACGGCTTCGAAAACGGCTTCACCGACATCTACCAGGCGCGCTGCGAGAAGGTCTGACCGGCCTCAGGCCGGGAAGCCCGAGGTCACGTCGGCGATCGCCCAGTCGGCTTCCGCGGCTTCGAGCTCGGCGACGCGAGTAGTTGCCGGTGGCGACGCCGACGACGTGGATCCCGGCGCCGTGGCCGGCGACGACGTCGCGGGGGGTGTCGCCGACGGCGATCGTCGCGGTGAGGTCGAGTGGCTCTCCGCGCGACCTCGCCGCCGCGCTCGATCGCCTTCTTCGTCAGCTCGGTGCGGTCGCTGGAATCGGAGCCGTAGCCGCCGAAGGCGAAGTAGCGGTTGAGGTCGCCGCGGGCGAGCTTGATCTGGGCGGCGGCCTCGATGTTGCCGGTGACGATGCCGAGCAGAACCCCGCTCTCGGCCAGGCGTGGGAGCAGCTCCTCGATCCCCGGCATCACCCGGTAGCCGTCGGACTCGTCGACCGCCTCCTGCAGGTGCGAGAGGTAGCCGGCGATCGCTTCCGCCCGCTCGGTGGCGGTGCCCTCACGGCCGATCACCTCGCGGAAGATGATCGCCGCGATTTCCGGGTCGGTCATCCCAGCGCGGGTGTGTTCGTCGATGTTGGCCTCGATCCCGTGCATCTCGCGGAAGGCGCGCTGCCAGGCGACCGCGCCGGCACCGCCGGTGACCAGCAGGGTGCCGTCGATGTCGAAGAGGATGGCCTTGATCACGGCCGCAGCAGGCTACCGGCGACCGGGGTCAGCCGGCTGCCGCGACCCGGGCCCGGAACACCTTGGCCCGGTTGCAGACCTTGACCCGCTTGCAGCGGACCGGGGCGCGGAGCGTCGTCCCGCGGACGAAGCGCCCGGCCTTGCGGGGCGCCTTCGCCGTTACCGGCGAGAAGCCGTCATGCGATTCCGGCGTGACCGTCGCCGGCACCCCTTCGCCGCGCAGGAAGACCATCGCGCCGCCGCTGCTGTCTCCGAACATGGCCAGGCGGGCGACCTTGACCCCGAGCCCGGCAGGGTCGAAGCGGACGTGGGCGACGCAGGTGGCGTCGGGGGCGATCTCTTCGCCGGTGCAGTTCTCGTCGATCAGCTCGAAGCTGCCGACGTCGCCACCGGCGATCACGGCGATGAAGAAGGCGCCGCCGAGGTTGCCTTCGTTGCGCAGGACGATGGTCTGGAGCTGGCCTTCTCCGCCAACCTCGGCGCTGCCGAACTCGACCGGGTTGGTCTCCGGCGCCAGCAGCGCTTCGCCGCCGGTGCCAAGCAGAGTGGCGCTGAAGGGGACGTTGTTGGCGAAGACGGTGGCGGTCGCTTCGTACTGAGCGATGTTCCAGGGGTTGAAGCTGACCTGGAGCCAGCAGCTTTCGCCGGGGGCCAGCCAGCGGCCGTTCCAGCAGTCGTTGGTGGAGATCCAGAAGTTGTTGCTGTCTTTGCCTTCGGTCCCGACCCAGCCGATCCGGGTGCCGGCTTCGCCGCTGTTGCTCACCTGCAGGCTCTGGCTGCCGCCCTGGTTGAGGCGCTGGATGCCGAAGTCGAGGGTGGCGGGGCTGAAGGAGAGCTGGGGACCGACCGCGGTGCCGTTAAGCGCCACCGTTGCTTCCAGCCCTTCCTTGAGGCGCACCGCGAGGCTCGCGACCCTGTCGCCGATGCTGCCGGGTGCGAACCGCACCCAGACGTTGCACTTCTGACCCGCTTCAAGCCAGCCGCAGTCGCTGCCGTTGTGCTTGAAGTCCGCTGCGTCGACGCCTTCGACGGCGCTGCCTTCGACCGAGCCGCCGGAGTCGCCGACGTTCTGGACTTCGACCGTGACCGTGGGCGATTCCTCCCCCACGGTGGTCTTCTCGAAGGAGACCGGCGATGGAGAGAGGCTCAGTTCCGGGCCCGCCGCAGCGGCGCTGGAGGCGCAGAGAAGGACAAGGGCGGCTGGTAGCAGGGCGGTGGCCCAGATCTTGTGCATATTGGACACATCGACCAACGTGGGGCGCCGCTCGCCCTTTGGATTGAATCCTTCACCCAAGGGGCGAGGAACGCGGGTCCCCTCAGTGCTCGGTTTCGAGGATGTCCTTCTGGGCCAGCGTGTAGAGGAGGAACAGCGACGGCAGCACCAGGACCGCGGCGATGCCAAAGACGATGAGGACGACGGTCAGGGTCGCGTCGGGGGCGGCGGCCTGGTCGATGCGGAGGCTGGTCGGCAGCAGGTAGGGGAACTGGGCGACGCCCCAGCCCCAGATAACGGCGACGAAGGCGCCGCCGGCGAGCGGCCGCAGGGGCCGCCGGCCGCCGCGCAGGAGGACGACGATTGCCCCTGCGCCGCAGAGCAGCGAGAGGATCACCAGCGGCAGGCCCTGGTCGAGGAGGCGGTCGTGGACGTAGCCAGCTTCGGAGTCGAGGAGGAAGAGGCCGGCGACGGCGAGCGCCCCAGCAGCCACGGCCGCGCCGAGGGCGCGGCGCTGGAAGTAGGACTCCATCTCCTCGTCGCCCGCCCGCCGTGAGTCGCCGACGAGGAAGATCGCGGCGAGGTAGGCGCCGGCGACGACGAAGATCGCCCCAATCAGCAGCGGCAGCGGCTGCAGCCAGGAGCTGAAGGCGTCGCCGTTGCCGTCGGCCGGGACATGGCCGGCGGCCACCGCACCCACCACCGTGCCCATGAAGAACGGGGTCAGCAGCGAGGAGATCGCGAAGACGGCGCCGGCGGCGCGGCGGCCGGAGAGGCCTTCGATCGACTTGCGGAAGGCGAAGCCCGAGCCGCGCAGGATGATCCCGAAGGCGGCGATCGTGATCGGCACGTAGAGCGTCGTCATCACCGCGTAGAAGGCCGAAGGGAAGGCGGTCCAGAGGACGACGAGGATAAAGATCAGCCAGACGTGGTTCGCCTCCCAGACGGGGGTCAGCGAGCGCTGGATCGTCGCCCGCGGCTGCTCGCCGCGCTCGGCGCCGCCCGCGGCCAGGTCCCAGAAGCCGCCGCCGAAGTCGGCGCCGCCGAACAGCGCGTAGAAGGTGATCCCGGCCCAGAGGACCGCCGCGGCTGCGTCGGCGAGGGTCATACCCCGGACCCCGATCGCGGTGCGTAGGGGCCGTCGCCCTCCGGTTCGTCCCCGCCCTCGCGCCAGCGCTTCGACATCGCCCGCAGGACGCCGATCGTGATCACGGTCAGCGCCGCGTAGATCGACATCACCAGGGCGAAGGTGAACCAGATGCCGTCGGCTTTGGTCACCGCTTCGGAAGTGCGCATGTATTCGTAGACGATCCACGGCTGACGACCGACCTCGGTCACGATCCAGCCGCACCACAGCGCCACGATCGCGCCAACGCCGGAGACCGCGACGATGCGCAGGAACCAGGGCGTCTGCGGGATGTCGCGCTTGCGCCACCAGACGAAGGCGAGCCAGAGCGCCAGCACCATCAGCCCACTGCCGATCCCGACCATCGCATCGAAGGAGAGGTGGAGAAGGGTGTGCGCCGGCGGCTCCTCGTTGTCGGGGATGTCGTTCAGCCCGATCACCTCGGTGTCGGTGCTGAAGCCGACAAGAAATGAATCGAGGCCGGGGATGCCGATCGCCCCCACCACTCCGTCGTCGGTACAGATGCCGCCGAGGTACTCGGTCTGGTCGTCGCCGGTCTCCTGGATGCACTCCATCGCCGCGAACTTGGCCGGCTGGTGGTCGGCGACTTCGCGGGCCGCGGTGTCGCCGACGAAGAGCTGGATCGGGGTGGCAATGCAGGCGATCGTCAGCGGGATCAGGAGGCCGAGCCGGTGGAGGCGGTCGCGGCGGCCTTTCAGCATTCCGACCGCGTAGATCGAGGCGACAAGGAAGCCGGTCACCATGTAGGCGGCGAGCAGCATGTGGGGAACCTCGTAGCCGGTCGCCGGGTTGAGCAGCACCTTCAGCGGTTCGACGTCGACGACCTTGCCGGCGGCGTTGAGGGTGAACCCCTGCGGCTGGTTCATCCAGGCGTTGGCGGCGACGACCGCGAAGGCGCCGCCGATCCCGGTGATCACCATCGGCACCCCAGCCCAGAAGTGCTGCCAGGGGCTGAGCCGCTTCCAGCCGTAGATGTAGACGGCGAGGAAGATCGCCTCGAGGAAGAAGAAGATCCCCTCGATCGCGAAGGCGACTCCGAAGGCGGCGCCGAAGCGGTCCATGAACTCGGGCCAGAGCAGGCCGAACTCGAAGCTCAGCAGGGTGCCGCTGACGGCGCCGACTGCGAAGGTGACCGCCATCGCCTTCGACCAGCGCCGGGCCAGCTCCATCGCCGCCTCGTCGCCGCGCTTGATCCCGAGGTAGTTGGCGACCAGGATCGTCGCCGGCAGCGCCACCCCGATGCAGGAGAAGACGATATGGAAGCCGAGCGTCCACGCCATCTGGTTGCGCGCGGCGAGCAGATTCGACGACTCCGCCAGGGGAAGCGGGTCGAACGGCAGCATGCCCGCGAGCCTACCGGCGGAGGCTGCGGTAACGCCTGATCAGCGCGTTGGTGGAGCTGTCGTGCCGCAGCTTCGGCTCCGCCTCGGACTCGAGCTCGGGGATGATCGCCACCGCCAGGACCTTGCCCAGCTCGACCCCCCACTGGTCGAAGGAGTCGATCCCCCAGATCGCCCCCTGGGTGAAGACGCTGTGCTCGTAGAGGGCGATCAGCGCCCCCAGGGTTCCCGGCGTCAGCTGCTCGGCGAGGATCGTGTTTGAGGGCCGGTTGCCCTCCATCACCCGGTGGGGGATTACGTCCTCCGCGGTCCCCTCCTCCCGCACCTGCTCGGGCGTTTTGCCGAAGGCGAGCGCTTCGCCCTGGGCGAAGACGTTGGACATGAGGATGTCGTGGTGACGGCCGAGCGGGTTGAGGGTGTTGCCGAAACCAATGAAGTCGCAGGGAATAAGCCGCGTCCCCTGGTGGATCAGCTGGTAGAAGCTGTGCTGGCCGTTGGTCCCCGGCTCACCCCAGAAGACGGCGCCGGTCTCGTAGTCGACGTGGGTGCCATCGAGGGTGACGTGCTTGCCGTTCGACTCCATCGTCAGCTGCTGCAGGTAGGCGGGGAAGCGGTGCAGGTACTGGTCGTAGGGGAAGACGCCGTACGTTTCGGCGCCGAAGAAGTCGGAGTACCAGACCGCCAGCAGACCGTGGAGGAGCGGCAAGTTGGCGCCGGTCGGGGCCTCGCGGAAGTGCTCGTCCATCGCGTGGAAGCCGGCCAGCATCTCCTCGAAGCGGGCCGGGCCGATCGCCAGCATGGTCGAGAGCCCGATTGCCGAGTCCATCGAGTAGCGGCCACCGACCCACTCCCAGAAGCCAAACATGTTCTCGGTGTCGATCCCGAACTTCGAGACCTCCTCGGCATTGGTCGAGACGGCGACGAAGTGCTTGGCGACGGCGTCCTCGTCACCGCCGAGCCCGGCCAGCGACCACTCGCGGGCGGTGTGGGCGTTGGTCATCGTCTCCAGGGTGGTGAAGGTCTTGGAGGAGATGACGAAGAGCGTCTCCTCGGGGTCGAGGTCGCGGGTCTTCTCGGCGAGGTCGGTGCCGTCGACGTTGGAGACGAAGCGGAAGGTCATCTCGCGGCGGCTGTAGTGGCGGAGCGCCTCGTAGGCCATCACCGGGCCGAGGTCGGAGCCGCCGATGCCGACGTTGACGACATTGCGGATCGGCTTGCCGGTGTGGCCGCGCCACTCCTCCGAGCGCACCCGCTCGCTGAAATCGGCCATCCGGTCGAGCGTCTCGTGCACCTCCTTGACCACGTCCACCCCGTCGACCACCAGCGAGCGGTTGCGCGGCATCCGCAGCGCCACGTGGAGCACGGCGCGGTCCTCGGAGACGTTGATGTGCTCGCCGGCGAACATCGCCTCCCGCCGCTCGGCGACACCGCGCTGCTGGGCTAGCGAGCCGAGCAGCAGCAGCGTCTCGTCAGTGATCCGGTTCTTCGAGAAGTCGAGATAGAGACCGGCCCCCTCGGCGATCAGCCGCTCACCGCGCTCGGGATCGGCGGCGAAGAGATCGCGCAGATGCTCGCCGCCGATCTGCTCGTAGTGAGACTGCAGCTCGGCCCAGGCGGGCGCCTGCCGCAACGCCGAGGGCTCGCTCACCCGGACGTGACCCCGCTCTGGGTCTCGATCGATTTCAGCAGCTCGGCCCAGGACTTGTTGAAGCTCTCTTTGCCCTCCTCCTGGAGGCGGGCGGCGAGGGCGACGACGTCGATCCCGGCCTCGCCGAACTCGGCCAGGACCTGCTCGGCGTTACCACCGTCCTTGGGGAAGAGGTCGGTGACCTGGCCGTGGTCGGCGAAGGCGAGCAGGGTCGGCTCCGGCATCGTGTTGACCGTGAAGGGGGAGGCGAAGGCCTCGATGTAGAGCGTGTCCGAGGCGTCGGGGTCCTTGGTCCCGGTGCTGGCCCAGAGCAGCCGCTGTGGCCGCGCGCCCTCGTTCTCGAGGCGCAGCATGCGGTCGGAGTCGAGCAGCTCGTGGTAGGCGCGGAAGGCACGCCCGCCGACCGCGATCCCGAGCCGGTTGACGAGCTCGTCCGGCACCTCCTCGGCGACGGCGACGTCCCAGCGGCTGATGAAGAGCGAAGCGACGGAGGCGACATTCGGGTCGAGCCCGGCCTCGATCCGCCGCTCGATCCCGCGCATGTAGGCCTCGGCGGCGCCGAGGTACTGCTTGTCGTCGAAGAGCAGGGTGACGTTGATCGGGATCCCGGCGAAGATCGCCTCCTCGATCGCCTCCTGCCCGGCCTCGGTGCCGGGGATCTTGATGAAGAGGTTCTCGCGGCCGGCCTTCTCGTGCAGCGCCTTTGCCTGCTCGATCGTCGCCGCCGCGTCGTCGGCGAGCAGCGGCGAGACCTCGAGCGAGCAGAAGCCGTCGACGCCGGCGGTGCGGCGGTGGACGTCGGCGAAGAGATCGGTGGCGTCGCGCAGGTCGGCCAGCGCCAGCTCGAAGAAAACCCGCTCCTGGTCATTGGCGCCGACGCCCTCGCCGGCGGCTGCCTTCGGCGCCAGCTCGGCGATCTGCTCGTTGTAGGCGTCGCCGCTGGAGATCGCCTTGTCGAAGATCGACGGGTTCGAGGTCAGGCCGGTGACGGAGAGGTCGCGGATGTAGCCCTCGAGCACCCCCTCGCGCAGCATCGGCCGCGTGATGTTGTCGAGCCAGAGGCTCTGTCCCAGGTCGTGCAGACGCTGCGTCGGCTTCATCTCGGGAGCCCCCTTAGGTCGTTGGGTTGGCGGTCGCGCGCTCTGCGACCTCGCGCGCCACCTTGGTGACGTTGTCGACGGTGAACCCGAACTCGGCCTCGACGTCCGCGAACGGCGCCGACTGCCCGAAGGTGGTCATCCCCATGATGGCACCCTCGCTGCCCACCCATTTCTCCCAGCCGAGCGGCGAGGCCTCCTCGATCGCGAGCCGGGCGGTAATCGCCGGCGGCAGCACCTCGTCGCGGTAGGACTGGTCCTGCTGCTCGAAGATCTCCCAGCAGGGAAGGCTGACGACGCGGCTGCGGATTCCCTCCGCTTGGAGGCGCTCGTGGGCGCCGATCGCGAGCTGGACCTCGCTGCCGGTGGCGATCAGGATCAGCTCCGGATCGCCGTCCTCGGGGTCGGCGAGGACGTAGCCGCCGCGCTGGACCCCCTCCGCCGAGGCGTACTTGGAGCGGTCGAACACCGGCACGTTCTGGCGGGTCATCACCATCGCGACCGGATTGTGGGTGCGGTTGACCGCGACCTTCCAGGCCTCGGTCACCTCGTTGGCGTCGGCGGGGCGGATCACGTCGAGGTGCGGCATCGCCCGCAGGCCGGCGAGCTGCTCGATCGGCTGGTGGGTCGGGCCGTCCTCGCCGAGCCCGATCGAGTCGTGGGTGAAGAGGTGGACGACCGGCAGCTCCATCAGCGCCGAGAGCCGGATCCCGGCCTTTCCGTAGTCGGAGAAGGTGAGGTAGGTCGACCAGAGCGGGCGCAGCTTCGCCGTCGACATCCCGTTGCAGGCCGCGGCGGCACCGTGTTCGCGGATCCCGAAGTGGACCTGGCGGCCGTCGTAGCTGCCCGGCTCGTACTGGTCGACGTCGCTGAGCCGGACCGAGGTCGAGTCGGTGAGGTCGCAGGAGCCGGCGATCAGCCACGGCACCTTGGCGGCGATCGCGTTCTGGACCTTGTTCGAGGCCTTGCGGGTGGCGAGGCCCTTCTCTTCGTCGGCCTCGAAGCTCGGCAGGTCGGCGTCCCAATCGTCGGGCAGCCCGCGGCGTTGCATCAGCTCCAGCTCGGCGGCTTTCTCCGGGCTGCTGCCCTTGTAGGACTGGAACTTCTCGACCCAGGCGGAGTGCGCCTCGGCGCCGCGCTGGCCGATCACCTCGTCGAAGCGCTCGCGGACGCCGTCGGGGACGAGGAACTTGGCGTCCTTCGGCCAGCCGTAGACCTCCTTGGTCAGTTCGATCTCCTCTTCGCCGAGCGGTTCGCCGTGGGCGGACTCGGTGTCCTGCTTGTTCGGCGAGCCCCAGCCGATGTGGCTGTCGACGACGATCAGGGTCGGGCGGCCGGTCTCGGCCTTGAACTCGTTGAAGGCTTTGCCGAGCAGCTGAGCGTCGTTGGCGTCGCCGACCCGGATCACGTTCCAGCCGTAGCCCTCGAAGCGGCTGAGGACGTCGTCGCTGAAGGCAAGGGCGGTGTCGCCGTCGATCGAGATGTGGTTGTTGTCGAAGATCCAGCAGAGGTTGTCCAGCTTCAGGTGGCCGGCTAGCGAAGCGGCTTCGTGCGAGACCCCCTCCTGCAGGCAGCCGTCGCCGGCGACGGCGTAGGTGTCGAAGTCGAAGAGCTCGGCCCCGTAGGTGGCGCCGAGCCACTTCGAGGCCATCGCCATCCCGACCGAGGTGGCGACGCCCTGGCCGAGCGGGCCGGTCGTCGTCTCGACTCCGGTAGTCCAGCGGTACTCAGGGTGACCCGGGGTGCGGGAGTGCAGCTGGCGGAAGTTTTCGATCTCCTCCAGCGAGCAGGCCGGCTCGTCGGTGACGTTGTAGTCGGCGTCGACCTTGCGGACCCCGGCGAGGAAGATCATCGAGTAGAGGAGCATCGAGGCGTGGCCGGCCGAGAGGACGAAGCGGTCGCGGTTCGGCCAGACCGGGTTCGCCGGGTCGTAGCGGAGGTGGTTCTGCCAGAGCTCGTAGGCGACGGGGGCCAGCGACATGGGCGTCCCCGGGTGGCCGGAGTTCGCCTTCTGGACGGCGTCCATCGAGAGGGTGCGGATGGTGTTTATGGCGAGCTGATCGATGTCCTGGGTCATTGGCCCGATCCTAGAGATTTGCCCCGGGCGATCAGCGCGCCGAAGGTCACGGTTCGATGCGAGAGACGGTGCCATCTCCGTTATTTGCGACCCAAACCGCGTCGCCTCCGACCGCGACCGCGCCCGGTTCCGGCCCGACCGCGATCGGATCGCCCTCGACCTCGCCCGACTCGACGTCGATCTTGGAGACGGTCCCGTCCTCGCGGTTGGCGACCCAGACGGCGCTGGTGCCGCCGTCGATTCCGCCCGGGTGGCCGCCGACCTCGATCCTGGCGACGACGTCGCGCAGCGCCGGATCGACCTTGGAGACCGTGCCGGAGCGGCTGGAGGCGACCCAGACGAAGCCGGCGGCGACGGTGAGGCCGGCGGGTCCGCCGCCGACCCGGATCGGCTCGCCGGCGACGAAGCTGGCGGGGTCGAGGCGGCGGACGACGCCGGCGTCGGCGATCGCGACCCAGAGGCCCTGGGCGCCCCAGGCCAGGCGCAGCCCGGGCGCCTGCGGCGGCAGGCCGCTGCGGACGAGGCGGGCGCCTTCGGAGTTGACGGCGTCGATTCCCCTGCCGCCCTCGTCGGCGAGCCAGACACGGCCGCCGCCGAGGGCGATCGGTCCCGGCTCACCGGGGACTGGAAGCGTTTTCAGGACCCGCCCGCTGGCTGGATCGAGGCGCAGCAGCGCGCGACGGCGCGGGTTCGTCGCCCAGGTCCAATTGCTGCCGATCGCGACCCCGGAGATCCCCTCGCCGAGCTCGCGGGTGGAGAGCACCTCGCCGGTCTCTGGGTCGAGCCGGGTAAGGGTGCCGTCCTTTTCGCTGGTCACCCAGACCGCCTTCGGGCCGGCGTCGAGCCGCAGCGGCGGCGTCCCAATCGCGATCGGGCCAGAGACCTCCGGCCCATCGTCGCCCAGCAGCAGGAAGAGGGCGGCGGCGACCATCGCCACGACGAAGACCACGCCGCCACTCACCAGCCAGGCGGTCGCCCTCCCTCCCATCTGCCCGAAGATGCCCCGCGAGGGGTTAGGGACGGTGGTGCGCTCGCTGCGGTCGCGGGAGAGGACGGCGGTCGGGCGGACCTCCGAGCCCTCGGCGCCGCGGGCGGCGGCGATCAGGGCACCGGCAGTGGCGTAGCGCGCCGCCGGGTCCTTGGCGACCGCGCGGCGGATCGCACCGTCGACTCCCTGCGGCATCTCCGGCGGTGTCTCGGCTTCCTCGCGCTCGAAGGGCGGGATCCCGGTGATCGCCTCGTAGAGGACGCAGCCGAGCGAGTAGACGTCGGCGGCGGGGCCTATCGAGTCGCCGCGCCACTGCTCCGGCGACATGTACTGGGCGGTGCCGACTACCGAGGCGCTGCTGGCGGCGCCGCTCTCGTCGATCGCTTTGGCGAGGCCGAAGTCCGAGAGGTAGGCGCGATCGCCCTCGACGAGGATGTTGTGCGGCTTGACGTCGCGGTGGACGATGCCGGCGGCGTGGGCGGCGTCGAGCGCATCGGCCACCTGGGAGAGGAGGTTGATCGCCCGTTGCGGCGGCAACGGACCCTCGCTGTCGATCAGGTGGCGCAGGTCGCCGCCCTCGACCAGCCGCATGATCACCAGCAGCTCGCCGTCGACCTCGCGCGAGTCGTAGATCGGCACCACCGAGGGGTGCTCGAGGCGGGCGGCGAGGCGGGACTCGCGCAGGAAGCGCTCGCGGAAGCCGCGGCGGTCGGCGAGCTCGCGGGCGATCACCTTCAACGCCACCGGCCGGTCGAGGCCGAGGTGGGTGGCGCGGTAGACGACGCCCATGCCGCCGCGCGCGATCAGCTCTTCGATCCGGTAGCCGGCGACCTCGTCGCCAATGGAAAAGTCCCCCACACGGCCGTTATAGCCGGATGGGGGACGGAACCGCTGACTGGCGCTGCGCCGGAAGGCGCGTTGCTAGCGGCGCTGCGGCACCGGCTGCCAGTCGATCACCGGGCCGAGGACCGTGCCTTCGCCTTCGTCGAAGTTGTAACCGGAGGCGAGCTGGCTGTCGCGGCGGGTCTCGACGTTGATCGAGACCAGCTGCTGTTCGTCCTCGGCCTGGACGAACGCGGCGACCCGCTTGCCGTCCGAGGAGAAGACGGAACTCGTCTCCGACTGGTCGGGCAGCTCACTCAACTTGCGCGCTTTGCCGGGGCCGATCTTCTTCACCCAGAGGCCCTGGGCGCGGCGGAAAATCAGCGTCTTGCCGTTGGGCGCGACGTCTTCGACGTAGGCGGAGCCGACCCCCTGCACCTGCGGCTTAACTTTGCTGCCGTTGGCCAGCATCGTGTAGATGTCGGCGTAGGCGGCCGGGCCCGGCGCGCTCTCGCCGCGGCTGAAGATGATGCCACCGGCGAAGTAACGAGGAGCGAACTCGTCGATGCCGGCGGTCGGCGTCAGACGCCGCGGACTCGAGCCGGTCGACCGGACCACGGCGATGTCGTCGTTACCGCTGCCATTGGCCGAGCTGATCGACGCGCTGGTGCGAACGAAGACGATCCACTTGCCGTCGGGAGAGAAGGCGGCGTCGTGGTTGTCGCCGCTGCTGACAAGCGCCCGCAAGCCGCCGCCGGTGGCACCGACCGCGTAGAGGCTGGCCGCGCCGTCGACAGCCGCCCGCCGCTCGAAGACGACGTATTTACCGCTGGGAGCGACCTTCGGCAGCGAGTCGAGCTCGGGGCCGCTGGTCAGCTGCCGCTGGCCCGAGCCGTCGGGCCGTACCGAGTAGATGTCGCCGCCGCGGGCGAAGGCGATCGTCCGCCCGTCCGGCGAGAAGTTCGGTTCGGAGTCGGTCGGATCTTCGGTCAGTTGGTTGAGCCGTCCGTCCTTGACAGCGAAGAGGCCGCCTTTGACCTCGTCCCCGACTTTCGAGGATTTCGAGAAGACGACCGCGCCCGTGCTGGACGCCGCCGAGGCCGCTGCCGGGACCACTAGGGCGAGCAGCGCGAACATTGCGATCAGGGTCTTCTTGAACATCAGATGCTCCTTTCAAGAGCAATAGGTGACTTGATGCACCAATGCTCGGACCCAGAGCCGTGCCGGCCAATGACAGTGGCTGCACCCGACGGGCCACAAATGGCTCGGTCTGGGCCAGCAGGTGAGGGAGGGTGCCCTCTTCCGACAGCTCGTCAGCTAACGCCGATCACCGAGACCGTAGAAGTTCGTCGTATAGGCGAATTTCTACGGTCTCGGTGGAGAGCCGTTCCTCCGAACTCCGTCAGCGAGGTCTGTCCAGGCCCAGCTCGATCACCCGGGCGGCGATCTGGCGGGGGCGTTCGCGGCCGGCGTCGCCGGGGATTTCCAGCTTGGCGGCGAGGGCGTCGAGGCGGCGCTGGGCGGTGCGCTCGGAGACGTGGAGCTCGGCGGCGATCTCGGCCCGGGTGGCGGGACGGCCCGCGAAGGCGCCCTCGCTGCGGTAGGGCGCGACCAGGGCAGCGGCGGTTGCCCGCTCCTCCTCGCTCAGCGCCACCGCGGGCTCGCTGGCCGCCACCGTCGCCCCGACCGGCGTCACCGAGCCCGTCTTCACTTCCAGCCGGTGGCCGCCGACGATCAGGGTATCGCCGTCACGCAAGCGCCGGGGGCGGTCGAGGGGCTCGCCGTTAAGCGCGGTGCCGTTGCGGCTGTCGAGGTCAGTCGCCATCAGCACCTCGCCGCGGCGCTCGATCTCCAGGTGGTTCCAGGAGACCGCCTCGTCCTCGAGCACGACATCGGCCTCGGGCGCGCGCCCGACCACCGTCCGCTCCGCGGTCAGCGCAACCGAGTGCGGCGCCTCACTGCTGGCGGAGATCCAGAGCCGGGGGTCCATCCGCCGAGAATAAGTCTCGGCGGGGCGGTTAGTAGCGGTAGTGGTCCGGCTTGAAGGGGCCCTGGACCGGGACGCCGAGGTATGAAGACTGCTCCGGGGTCAGCTCGGTCAACTCCACCCCGAGCGCTGCCAGGTGCAGGCGGGCGACTTTCTCGTCGAGGTGCTTGGGGAGGACGTAGACGCCGTGCTCGCCGCCGTATTTGTCCTCGCGGTGGCCGAAGAGCTCGATCTGGGCGATCACCTGGTTGGTGAACGAGTTCGACATCACGAAGCTCGGGTGGCCGGTCGCGTTGCCGAGGTTCAGCAGGCGCCCTTCGGAGAGGACGATGATCGCGTGGCCGTCGGTGAACTTCCACTCGTCGACCTGCGGCTTGATCTCGGTCCGCTCGGCGTCTGACTCTTCCAGCGTCGCCATCTCGATCTCGTTGTCGAAGTGACCGATGTTGCCGACGATCGCGTTGTGCTTCATCCGCCGCATGTGGTCGAGGGTGATGATGTCCTTGTTACCGGTGGCGGTGACGAAGATGTCCGCGGTCTCGACCACTTCCTCGAGCTTGCGCACCTCGTAGCCCTCCATCGCCGCCTGCAGAGCGCAGATCGGGTCGATCTCGGTGACGATCACCCGGGCGCCCTGGCCGCGGAGGCTGGAGGCGCAACCCTTGCCGACGTCGCCGTAGCCGCAGATGACGGCGACCTTGCCGCCGATCATCACATCGGTGCCGCGGTTGATCCCGTCGACCAGCGAGTGACGGCAGCCGTAGAGGTTGTCGAACTTAGACTTGGTGACCGAGTCGTTGACGTTGATCGCCGGGAACAGCAGGTCGCCGGTCTCGGCCAGCTGGTAGAGCCGGTGGACGCCGGTCGTCGTCTCCTCGGTGACGCCCTTGATCTCGGCGGCGATCTTCGTCCAGCGCTGCGGGTCCTCAGCGAGCGAGCGCTGCAGCGTCTGCAGGACGATCTTGAACTCCTCCGATTCGGCCGAGTCGGGGTCCGGAACCGAGCCCGCCTTCTCGAACTCGACGCCCTTGTGGACGAGCAGGGTGGCGTCGCCGCCGTCGTCGAGGATCATGTTCGGACCGCCGCCGTCGGGCCAGTTGAGCGCCTGCTCGGTGCACCACCAGTACTCCTCCAGCGTCTCGCCTTTCCAGGCGTAGACGGGGATGCCGGCGGCGGCGATCGCGGCGGCGGCGTGGTCCTGGGTGCTGAAGATGTTGCAGCTGGCCCAGCGCACCTCGGCGCCGAGCGCGACCAGGGTCTCGATCAGGACCGCGGTCTGGATCGTCATGTGGAGCGAGCCGGTGATGCGCGCGCCTTTCAGCGGCTGCGAGGCGCCGTACTCCTCCCGGGTCTGCATCAGACCGGGCATCTCGACCTCGGCGAGGGAGATCTCCTTGCGGCCGAAATCGGCGAGGCCGAGGTCGGCGACCTTGTAGTCCTGGGTGTCGGTTGCGGTTGCCGTGCTTGAAGTCATTGGAGCAATGTACCGTGCCAATCGTGAGCGTGGCGGACACGGAGAAGCGGCTCGCCGCCGAGGCGGCGGCGGAGCTGGTCGAGAGCGGAATGACGGTCGGCCTAGGCACCGGTTCGACCGTCGCCCACCTGCTGCCGGCGATCGCCCGCCGCGGCCTGGAGGGCATTCGCTGCGTCGCCACCTCGGTCGCGACCGAAGAACAGGCGCGCGAGCTGGGGATTCCGGTCGAGGACTTCGACAGCCTCACCCGCCTCGAGATCGCGATCGACGGCACCGACGAGGTGACGCCCGACGGCTGGCTGATCAAGGGCGGCGGCGGCGCCCACCTGCGCGAGAAGGTCGTCGCCGCGGCGGCCGACCGCTTCGTCGTCATCGCCGACTCCACCAAGCCTGTCGAGAGGCTGAGCTGGCCGGTGCCACTGGAGCTGTTCGGCTTCGGCGCCGCCTCGACCCTGGAGCGGCTCGGCTCCGACGTGGAGCTGCGGGACGTCCCCCGAAGCCCCGACGGCGGCATCATCGCCGACTATCGCGGCCCCGGACTGGACAACCCGGCGGCGCTGGCGGCGCGGTTGGAGGCCGATCCCGGCGTTGCCGCCCACGGCCTCTTCCCCCCGGATATGGTGAGCGAGGTCTTCATCGCCAGGGGAGAAGCGGTGGACCGGACCAGCTACACCTGACGCCAAAGGAGACCGAAGTGACCGACTTCAGCGGGCTGGCGATCGCCGGCCGCATCGCGACCGCCACCGACGGCGACTGGGACCAGGCACGAATGGGATGGAACCTCGTCGCCGACCCGCGGCCGAGCGCCGTTGCCTTCGTCGAGAGCGGTGACGACATCGCCGCGGTGGTCCGCTTCGCCGCCGAGAACGGCCTGCGGGTCTCCGGCCAGGGGACCGGCCACGGCGCCGCCGCCCTCGGCTCGCTGGAGGACACGATCCTGGTCAAGACCGAGCGGATGCGGGGCGTCAAGGTCGACGCGGGCGCGCAGACGGCGCGGGTCGAGCCCGGCGTGCTCTCGGTCGAGCTCGCCGAAGCCGCCCAGGCGCACGGCCTCAGCTCGCTGCCGGGCTCCTCGCCCGACGTCGGCGTCACCGGCTTCCACCTCGGCGGCGGCCTCAGCTGGTTCGGGCGCCAATACGGGTTCGCCTGCAACCGGCTGCGGGCGATCGAGCTGGTCACCGCCGACGGCGAGGCGCGCACGGTCGACGCCGAGAACGAGCCTGACCTCTTCTGGGCGCTGCGCGGCGGCGGCGGCGATTTCGCGATCGTCACCGCCCTGCACATCGACCTGGTCCCGGTCACCGACGCCTACGCCGGGGCGTTCCTCTGGCCGGCCGCGGTCGGCGCCGACGCGGTCCGCATCTACCGCGACTGGGCGGCCGCGGTCGGCGAGAACGTCACCTCCGTCGTCCGCTTTCTGACGCCGCCCGACGTCCCCGATGTGCCGGAGCCGCTGCGGAACACGCCGCTGCTGACGATCGACGGCGCCTGCATCGGCAGCCGCGAGGAGGGAGAGGCCGCCTTCGCGCCGCTGCTGGAGATCGGCGAGCCGATGATGAGCACCTTCGACCAGGTCCCACCCGCGGCGCTCTGCCGGATCCACATGGACCCCGAGCAGCCGGTCCCGGGCCTCGGCCACCACACGGTGCTGCGCGAGCTTCCGGACGAGGCGATCGACGTCTTCGTCTCCCTCGCCGGCCCCGACTCGGGCACCCCGCTGCTGCTCACCGAGCTGCGGCAGATGGGCGGCGCGATGTCGCGGCCGGACGAGAACGGAGGTGCTCTCTCTCACCTCGACGCCGGCTGGGCGCTGCTTGGAATCGGGATGCCGATGACGCCGGAGCTGGGAGAAGCGATCAACGCTCAGCTCGACCGCCTGAAGGAGGAGCTGTCCCCCTGGGGAGCCGACGGCGGCTACTTCAACTTCGCCGAGCGACCCTGCGACGCCGACGCAATCCTGCCGCCCGAGGTCTGCGCCCGCCTCGCCGAGGTGAAGCGCAAGTGGGACCCCGACGGCCGCATCCTCGGCAGCCACGCGGTCTCGCTCGATCCGGCTGTGTGAGCTTCGAAGCTGGGGACTTGACGGACAGCGTCGCGGCCTTGCATCGCTGCCTGTTGCAAGCGGGGATCCCACACGCATTCGGAGGAGCGCTGGCGGCAGGCCACTACGGAGCGGCCCGCGACACGGACGACATCGACCTCAACCTTTTCGTCGCCCCGGCGGAGTGGCCGCGGGTCCGCGAGGCGCTTACTTCTCTTGGCATCGATGTCGATATCGACCAAGCCGAACTGGAGCGCGACGGACAAGTCCGGCTCGCCTGGGATCAGGCGCCGCTTCACCTCTTCTTCTCCACCGATTCGCTGCACGCAGAGATGGGGCGCAAGGCCCGCACGGTCCCCTACGCCGACGCCACCATCCCCCTCGTCTCCCCCGAGCATCTCGTCATCCGCAAGAGGTTGCTGGGTCGTCCGAAGGACGAGCGAGATATCGAGCGAATCCTCGAAGCAATGCCGGTCAACCAAGCGGAGATCGAGGAGTGGGTCGCCCGCCTCGCCGGCGAACAGGTCAGGGCGGATTAGCGGCGGAGATCTCGGCCAGCCTCTTGTAGGACGGATCGTCCTCACCCACGAGACCCGCCACCGCTTTGACCGCGGCGTCGACGTCCTCCGGCGTCGCCAACGCTACCTCCTCGATGTCGCCCCAGTCCCTGGTCCGGGCGAAGAAGGACTTGAAGATCACCAGAGAGGCGCAGTCGAGGACGGGGATCTGAGTGCCCTGCATATCGACCCAGACCACCCCGTTGGCGACCTCCTCGTGGAGCGGCAAGTTGTTGAGGAAGACGTCGACGGGAACCCCCTCCCAGAAGAGGCGCGTCTGCCCCTCGCGCTTCACCTTCTCGATGTCGGCCTTCTCGACCCGCACACCGTCGGGAAGCGCCGCGAGCACCTCGTCGGCCCTGGAGGCATCGACGAAGATGTTGAGGTCGAGGTCGCGGGTCCCGCGCGGCTCCTGGACACAGTAGGCAAGGGCGATTGCACCTCCGAACGCGTGCGGCAACGAGCGTGCTCTCAACGCCTCGTGGATCGCCAGGAGCTTTTCGACCAGCTCGGCATTCATGCGGGCGAGGCTTTTGCGAGCCGATCCTTTAGCGGCGGATATGCCATCTCCGCCCGAGGCCTATACGGGAGGGCCTCAGCTAGCCCGAGAACCTGATTCAGGATCTTGCTAGCCCGCTCGGGATCGACCGGCGGCCTTCGCTCTTCGAGTCCAAGGCTCACCCCACCCGCAGCCGCGATGCGGAGAAGGGCGTCCGCTCCCGGCTCCCGGCTCCCCTTCAGGTAAGCGTTGAGGACGGAACGCGGCAGGCCGGCCCGGCGAGCCAGTTCAGCCTGAGTGAGACCACTGCACTCAAGGACGTCGGCGATCAGCGCGGCTGGGGACATAACGGGATGTTAGCGCATTCGCTAACACTATCCTGCAGCAGCATCATCGGCCACGACGAGCATGTCGTCGTTTCGCACCCGGCCGGCCGGGATCGACTCGTCGCCCGCCAGTAGCTTCGCCAGCGGATCGCGCTTGTCGGGGCCGGTGACGAGCCAGACGATGCGGCGGGCTTCGTCGAGGGCGGGATAGGTGAGGGTCATGCGGTGGTGGTCCTGGTAGGCGGTCTCGGTGATCGCGACGCGGCGGTCGCTGACCTCGAGGACCGGATCGCCTGGCACCAGGGAGGCGGTGTGGCCGTCGGGGCCGAGGCCGAGGTGAACGAGGTCGAGGCGCTCCGGCAGGGAGGTTTCGTACTCGCGCGCCGCCGCCTCGAGGTCGCGCTGGGTGACCGGCATCGGTCGCAGCGCGGGCTGGTGCTCCATCGAGAGGCCGAGGACCATGTGGGTGAGATTGCGGGCCGGGTCGCCGGGCGCCGCGACCCGCTCGTCGACCTGGAAGAGCTCGGTCCGGTCCCACGGCATCCCCTCCAGCTCGCCGAGGATCGCCAGCATCGCCCAGGGCGAGCGGCCGCCGCTCATCGCGAAGGAGAACTGGTTGCGCTCGGCCGCAGCCTGGTCGCCGGCGGCGGCGATCAGCTCGGCTGCCCGCCGCGAGGCCGCCTTCTCGTCGCCGGCGACCTCGAGCTCGATCGCCACCGGGTCAGCTCGCCTTCTCGTCGTGGCCGCCGAACTGTTTGCGCATCGCCGAAAGGACTTTGTCGCCGTAGTCGCCGAGCCCGCGCGAGTAGAAGCGCTCGTGCAGGGCCGTGGTCAGGACCGGGGTCGGCACCCCCTCGTCGATCGCCGCGATCGCGGTCCAACGCCCCTCGCCGGAGTCGGAGACGCGGCCGGTGAAGTCAGAAAGGTCGGGGGATTCCTGCAGCGCCGCCGCGGTCAGGTCCAGCAGCCAGGAACCGATCACGCTGCCGCGCCGCCAGACCTCGGCGACCTCGGGCAGGTCGAGGTCGTACTGGTAGTACTCGGGGTGGTCGAGCGGAGCCGTCTCGGCGTCGGCCTCGCGCTGGACCTTGCCGGCGTTGGCGTTCTTCAGCACGTTCAGGCCCTCGGCGTAGGCGGCCATCACCCCGTACTCGATCCCGTTGTGGACCATCTTCACGAAGTGGCCGGCCCCGTTCGGGCCGCAGTGGAGGTAGCCCTGCTCGGATGCCGAGGGGTCGCCGGAGCGCCCGGGGGTGCGCTCGACCTCGCCGAGTCCCGGGGCGAGGGTGGCGAAGATCGGGTCGAGGCGCTGGACCGCCTCATCGGGGCCGCCGATCATCAGGCAGTAACCGCGGTCGAGGCCGAAGACGCCGCCGCTGGTGCCGCAATCGATGTAGTCGATCCCCTGCTCCCCCACCTTCGCCGCGCGGCGGATGTCATCGCGGTAGTAGGAGTTGCCGCCGTCGATGATCGCGTCGCCGGAGTCGAGCACCGCGGCGACTGCGTCGACCGTCTGCTCAGTGATGTCTCCAGCCGGGACCATCACCCAGACCGCCCGCGGCGCGCTCAGCTTCGCGGCCAGGTCATCGAGCGAGCTGGCCGCAGTCGCACCCTCGCCCTCGAGGCCGGAGACGGCATCGGGGTTGACGTCATAAGCGACGATCTCGTGGCCGTCGCGCATCAGGCGTCGAGCCATGTTTGCTCCCATCCGACCTAGCCCGACGATTCCGAGTTGCATGCAGACCTCCGCTGGTGGCGATGTAGGGACGAGCGGACGATAGCCTCCCCGCCGATGGGCAAGGCCACCAAGCACTCGGACAAAGCCGCCGACGTGCTCGCGATCTTCGGGATCAGCGGCGATCTGGCGAAGAAAATGACCTTCCGCGCCCTCTACCGGCTGGAGGAACGGGGCAAGCTCGACTGCCCGATCGTCGGCGTCGCGATCGACGAGTGGGACGACGAGCAGCTGCGCCAGCACGCCCGCGACGCGATCGGCGCCACCGTCGCCGAGCCCGACGAGGACGTCTTCGCCCGCCTCGCGCAGCGGCTCACCTACGTCCAGGGCGACTACGCCGACCCCGACACCTTCGCCCGCGTCGGCGAGGCGCTCGACGATGCCACCCGTCCGGTCTTCTACCTGGAGATCCCGCCCTCGCTGTTCGCCACCGTGGTCCAGGGTCTGGGTGCGGCGGGGCTGACCGAGAACGCGCACGTGGTGATCGAGAAGCCCTTCGGCCACGACCTCGAATCGGCCCGCGCCCTCAACGCCGAGCTCTGCGGGGTCCTGCGCGAGGAGCAGATCCTCCGCATCGACCACTACCTCGGCAAGGAGCCGGTGCTGGACATCACCTACCTGCGCTTTGCCAACGCGCTGCTGGAGCCGGTCTGGAACCGCGAGCACGTCTCCCACGTGCAGTTGACGATCGCCGAGAACTTCGGGGTCGACGACCGCGGCCGCTTCTACGACGCCGTCGGGGCGATGCGCGACGTGATCCAGAACCACGCCCTGCAGGTGCTGGGGCTGATCGGGATGGAGCCGCCGACCGGCAACTCCCCCGACAGCGTCCGCGATAAGAAGCTCGAGTTCTTCAAGGCGATGCGGGCGGCGGACCCAAAGCGCTACGTGCGCGGCCAGTACGACGGCTTCCTCGCGGTTAAGGACGTAGCGGCGGACTCGACCACCGAGACCTTCGCCGCGGTCGAGCTCGAGGTTGACAACTGGCGCTGGGCGGGGGTCCCGTTCTTCATCCGCGCCGGCAAGTGCCTGCCGGCGAAGGCCAGCGAGGTGACCGTCTTCTTCAAGCGCCCTCCCCAGCTCGGGATCGGCCATGGGAAGACGCCGGAACCGAACCAGGTGACGATCAGGATCGAGCCGAAGCCGGGGGCGCGGATCCGGCTCTATGCAAAGCAGGCGGGTGAGGAGGCGTTCCAGACCTCGGACCTGGAGGTCCTCTTCGAGAAAGTTCCGGGCGAGGATCCCGAGCCCTACGAGCGACTGCTCGGCGACGCGATCACCGGCAACCACCAGCTCTTCACCCGCCAGGACGCGATCGAAGAGACCTGGCGCGTGGTCGAGCCACTGCTCGACGAGCCGGGGCCGGTGCTGCCCTACGAGCCCGGCACCTGGGGGCCCGAGGAGGCAGGGAACCTGCTCCGCGGCACCGGCCAGTGGGCACAGCCCTGGCTGCCGAGCGCCTGAATCCCTAGCTGCCTGCTAGGTTTTCGGGCTCCCTAATTAGGGGCGCCTAATCGTCCGCTGCGCCCCTCAGGACCACCTTTCGCAGCCATGTCTCCTCTCACCCGCCGCACTCTGCTTACCTCCGCCGGAGTCGGAGCCGCCGGCCTCGGCCTCGGCGCCACCGGCTACCTGGTCGGCCACGAGACCGCCGAGGCCAGCAACGAGGGCACCGGCAGCGTCTCCTTCTACGGCGAGCACCAGGCGGGGATCGCAACCGCGGCCCAGGACCGCCTCCACTTTGCCGCCTTCGACCTCCTCACCGAGGACCCGGCGGAGCTGCGCGAGCTGATGCGGGAGTGGACCCTGGCGGCCGCCGAAGCGACGGCAGGCGAGATGATCGGCGACGTCAACGACGTGGCCCTGGCCCCGCCCGAGGACACCGGCGAGACCGTCGGCCTCCTTCCCTCCCGCCTCACCATCACCTTCGGCTTCGGCCCGAGCCTGTTCGACAAGCCCGGCCTGGGCCTGGCCGGCAAGCGCCCAGCGGAGCTGCAAACGCTACCGGCGCTCCCCGCCGACGAGCTCAGCCCCGCCGAAAGCGGCGGCGACATCTGCATCCAGGCCTGCTCCGACGACCCCCAGGTCGCCTTCCACGCGGTCCGCAACCTGGCCCGGATCGGCCGCGGCACGGTGGCGATGCGCTGGTCCCAGCTCGGCTTCGGGCGCACCGCCAGCACCAGCCGCAGCCAGGACACCCCGCGCAACCTGATGGGGCTGAAGGACGGCACCGCCAACATCCGCGCCGAGGACACCGAGGCGATGGACAAGTTCGTCTGGGTCGGTAACGAAGGCCCGGCCTGGCTGCGCGGTGGCAGCTACCTGGTCACCCGCCGGATCAGGATGCTGCTCGAGGTCTGGGACCGGACCTCGCTGCTGGACCAGGAGCGGACGATCGGCCGCCACAAGTACAGCGGAGCCCCGCTCGGGGGCAGCGACGAGTTCGAACCGCTGCCGCTCGACACCGAGACGAACGGCCATCCGACGATCCCGCCCGACGCCCACGTCCGCCTCGCCTCGGCCAAGGAGAACGGCGGCGCCCGCATCCTCCGCCGCGGCTACTCGTTCACCGACGGCGTCGACGAGAGCCTCGGCGAGCTCGAAGCCGGGCTCTTCTTCATCAGCTTCCAGCGCCACCCGGAGCAGTTCGTCGCGATTCAGCGGCGCCTCGGCTCCCTGGACGCGCTCAACGAGTACATCAAGCACGTCGGCAGCGCCGTCTTCGCCGTGCCACCGGGAGCCACCCCCGGCGGCTACGTCGGCCAAGGCCTGCTCGCGTAAGACCAAAGGAGAACCACCCCAGATGCACCGCAATCTCGTCCGAATCATTCTCTGCGTGGGGGCCCTCGGCCTCCTCGCCGTCTTCGCCACCGCCTGCGGGTCGAGCGACGACTCCACCACCTCAGGCTCCTCCGACGCCGAGGTGCTCAGCTTCACGCTGACCGACACCGGCTGCGACCCGATCGACGCCGAGGCAGCCGCCGGCCCGATCACCTTCGAGGCCGAAAACGCGAGCTCCAACCCCGACGTGCACGAGCTCGAGGTCCTGGACGGGGAAACGGTGCTCGGCGAGACGCCCGACCTCTCCGAGGGCGACAGCGGCACCTTCACCCTCACCCTCGAGGCGGGCGAGTACACCCTCCTCTGCCCCGGCACCGACGGCGACAGCGGCACCCTGACCGTCAGCGGTGAGCTGGAAACCTCAAATAGCCCCGAGGTCGAAGAGGCGGTCGCGACCTATCGCGAATACCTCGAGGAAAACACCGCTGAGCTGGTCGAAGCGACGGAACCGTTCGTCGCCGCGGTTGTCGCCGGCAACATCGCCGAAGCGAAATCGCTCTACCCCGCGGCCCGTATCCCCTACGAGCGGATCGAGCCCGTGGCCGAGTCCTTCGGCAGCCTCGACCCCCGCATCGACGCGCGTGAAAACGACGTGCCGGCGAGCGAATTCGAAGGCTTCCACCGGCTCGAGAAAGCCCTCTGGGAAGAAGAAAGCCTGAAGGGCATGGCGCCGGTCGCCGAACAGCTGCTGGCCGACGTCGAAGAACTGGCCGAAAAGGTGAAGACGGTCGAACTGCAGGCGGTGCAGATCGCCAACGGCGCCAACGAGCTCCTCGGCGAGGTCTCCGCCTCGAAGATCACCGGCGAGGAGGAGCGCTACTCGCACATCGACCTGGTCGACTTCGAGGCCAACGTTGAAGGCTCCGAGGCCGCCTTCGAAGCGGTGAAGCCGCTGCTCGAGCCGGAGAACGCCGACCTGGCGGGCGAAATCGAAGCCGATTTCAAGATGGTCTTCAACTCGCTCGAGCCGTATCGGACCGAGGACGGGTTCGTGCTTTACACGGAGCTGAGCAAGGCTGACACGAAGAAGCTGGCCGTGGGCATTGACACGCTGGCCGAGAAGCTGAGCTTGGTGCCGGCTGCGATTGCGTCGGCTGAACACGAATAGCGAGGTACGTCTAGGACGATGGCCCGCCGTGACCGAGGGACGAGAGCCTTCGGCCGGCGGGTCCTGTCTCCGATATTGGGCTCTCCCTAGCGGGAGAGTCCTCAATATCGTCGCCACCCGCCGGAGAAGTGCCTAGGCTGGCTCGGCTGATGGATGCCGCCGGGAAAAAAGCTGATGAGCTGCTGCGCGGGCTTGGTTATGCCGAGTGGCGGGCTGGGCAGCGGGAGGCTGTGGTCGCCGCGCTTGAAGGGCGCGATTCATTGATCGTGATGCCCACCGGTGGGGGGAAGAGCTTGTGTTACCAGCTGCCCGGGCTCGCGACTTCTGACTTAACGATTGTTGTTAGTCCTTTGATCGCGTTGATGCGGGATCAGTGGGAAAAGCTGACGCGGTTGGGGCAGCCGGTGGCGATGATCACCTCGGGGATGGGGGATGAGGCCACTTGGGATGCGCTGGCCCAGGTTCGCGAGGGGGCGCGGATCATTTATTGCGCGCCGGAGCGGTTTGGGTCGAGCGTCTTCCTCGAAGCGCTTTCGCACCGCACCGTCGACCTGGTCGCGGTTGACGAGGCGCACTGCGTCTCCGAGTGGGGGCACGACTTCCGCCCCGACTACCTGCGCCTGCCCGCGGTGGTGGAGCGGCTGGGACGGCCGACGGTGATGGCCTGCACGGCGACGGCAACGGTGCCGGTGGCGGCGGAGATCGCCTCGCGGTTCGGGATGCGCGAGCCGCTGCAGGTGCGCTCCGGCTTTGACCGGCCGAACCTCTCCTTCGACGTCGTCGCGCTCGAGGGCACGGGCTCGAAAGTGCGGCGCCAGGCGCTGCTGGAGGCCGGTCTGGGCGACCCGGCCAACCGGCCGGCGATCGTCTACTGCGGCACCCGCAAGCAGACCGAGGAGGTGGCGGCGGAGCTGCGGGATGCCGAGATCGCCGCCGTCGCCTACCACGCCGGGCTCCAGCCCGAGCACCGGACCGCGATCCAGGAACGGTTCATGGCAACCGACACCGGTGTCATCTGCGCGACCAACGCCTTCGGCATGGGCGTCGACAAGCCCGACGTGCGTTCGGTCTGGCACGTGACGATCCCGACCAGCGTCGAGGCCTACTACCAGGAGGCGGGACGTGCCGGGCGCGACGGCCTCCCCTCCCGCGCCGTGATGCTGGCGCTGAAAGCCGACCTCGGCCGGCTGGTCCGCTTCAACGAAGAGCGCGCCGGCGATCCCGAGCTGGCGATCGCCCGCGAGCGCGGCTGGCGCGCCTACCACGTGATCAAAGAGTTCATCTACGGCACCGAGTGCCGCCGCCGCGCCCTGCTCGACCACTTCTCGGACAGCACCGCGGGGGCACCGCTGGAGCGCTGCTGCGACATCTGCGACATGCTCGACTGGCTGCCCGACCCGGACACGATCGCGGTTCGCAAGTCGTCGCGGGCCAAGGCATCGGCACCCGCCCCAGAGATGGCCGCCGCCGACGCCCCTCTCTTCGAAGCGCTGAAAACCTGGCGGCTCAGCGCCGCAGCCGACAAGCCCGCCTTCACCGTCGCCAGCAACAAGACCCTGACCGGGATCGCCGCCGCCCGGCCAGCCAGTGACGAGACCCTGCTCGCGATCCATGGCGTCGGTCCCGCATTCATCGAGAAGTACGCGCCGGAAGTGCTGGAGATCGTCGCCGAGCACTCCGGCGCAGCGGCGGCCTGAGCGCAACCCCACTTGCACCGCGCCCTCGTCGCCGGGGGCCGAGGGGCTGCTCTTGCGACCATCCTTCGTTCTGGTCGGTCCGGCAAAAGCGAGATGCCTCACGGTCCTGCTCGCCAGCTTGATGCTGGTTGCACTCGTCTGCGCCGTGCCGGCCTCCGCCGGCGGCCTGCTGAAGCCGCCTGGCAAGAAGGTCTACTGGGGGGTCTCTGACACCGGTGACCCCGCCGACTTCGGCCAGTTCTCCGACATCCTCGACAAGCACCCGGCGGTGATGCAGTCGTTCCGCACCTGGGGAACCGACTTCGACGAGGTGATCACCCGCTGGCAGATCGCCAACGCGCGGCCGATGATCCACATCTCGACCGCCGACAACAACACCGGCGCCGAGTTGATCACCCCGGCCCAGATCGCCGCCGGGGCCGGCGACGAGTACCTCGTCCGCCTCAACAAGCTCTTCGTCAACAAGCAGATGAAGGCCTACGTGCGGCCACTCGGCGAGCCCAACCGCTGCCTCAACGTCTGGGCGGCCTATGACTGCTCCGGAGCCTCACGCGGCCCCGAACACAGCCCCCGCTCCTACAAACGCGCCTTCCGCCGCATCTACGTGATCGTCCACGGCGGCGGCAAGGCGAAGCGGATCAACCAGCGCCTGGCCGAAGCCGGGCTGCCACCCCTGAGCGTCAACGTACCGGGACTGGCGAAGGCGCCGATCTCGATCGTCTGGAGCCCGCTCCCCTCCGGCTCGCCGACCGTCCCCCACAACCGGCCGCGATTCTTCTATCCCGGCTCACGCTGGACCGACTGGGCAGGGACCGACTTCTACGCCGGCTACCCGGAATGGAAGTCCCTCACCGGCCTCTACAAACGCTTCTCCGGCAAGCCCTTCGCGATCACCGAGTGGGCCCTGGAAAGCAGTGACGACCCAGCCTTCGTCAGCAAGCTCTTCGCCTGGGTCCGCAGCCATCCGCGGACCAAGATGCTCGTCTACTACCAGGACTTCGGCTCCACCAGCAACTACCGGATCCAGAACTACTCGACGGCCGTCAACGTCCTCCGCGCCCGCCTCCACTCCGGGCTTTTCCCGAACTACGCGCCGGGCGCGCCTCAGCTACCGCCGCCACCCCCCGGTGGGGTTGGAGCGCGGTGATGCTCGAGTACCCGGTCAGGTAGAGCCGGCGCCCGTCGGAGATCACCGGCGTGTAGGTCCCCTTCGGGTAGCGCCAGACCCGCTTGCCGCTCCGCATCATGAAGGCGCTGGTCGTCTTGTTGGTGAACTCGGCGACGTAGACGATGTCGCCGACGGCAGAAAGCGAGCCGATCACCTGGCCGCCGGCCGAGCGGCTCCAGCGGACGCTGCCGTCCTTGGCGTCGAGCGCGTAGACATTGCCGTCGAAGGAGCCGATGAAGACGGTCGGCGGGCTGTGCCGGGTGTTGGCGACGGCCGGGCCGGAATAGGCGTAGCCGCCGGTCGAGTAGGACCAGGCGAGCTCGCCGTTGGAGGTGTCATAGCTGTAGACGCGGGCGTCGTTGTTGCCGGAGTAGACCCGCCCGTAGGCGACCGCCGGGGTCGAGTAGAAAGCGCCGGAGCCGCCGAAGCCTGGGCCGAGCGAGCCGCTCTGCCAGACCAGCTCCCCGGTCTTGGCGTCGACCGCGTTCATGTAACCGCCGTAGTCGCCGACGAAGAGCTTGCCGCCGTAGTAGGCGGGCGCGGCCTTGATCGCGCCACCGAGCGGGGTCGACCAGCGCACCTGCCCCCTGCCGGTGCTGATCGCAAACAGTTCGCCGTTCTCGCAGCCGAAGTAGACGGTGCGGTCGATCACCACCGGCGAGGACTCGGCCCGCCCCGGCAGGTTGCGTTTCCAGACGACCCTCCCGGTTTTCGCGTCGAGCTTGACGATGTGGCCCGGAACCAGGTTGACGATGTAGAGGTGGTGTTTGTAATAGGCGGGCGAGGAGGCGTTGAGGCGTCCGATCCGCCGTTTCCACAGCTCTTTCCCGGTGTCGGCGTCGAGCGCGTGGGCGTAGCCGTTGTTGTTGACGAAGAAGAGCTTGCCGCCGACGTAGATCGGCGGGAACTCGAGCAGCGGCTTGTCGGTGAAGCGCCAGAGTTTGTCGAAGGGCGGCTTCACCCCCTTTACCGGCAGGAATCGGGTGCGAGCGGAGTTGAAGCCGTAGACCGGCCAGTTGACCGTCTTCGGTTGCTTCGGCGGCGGCGGCTTCTGCGGCTTGAAGTTTTCGATTGCGTCCTGGTTGTGGACGTCGCCGGGGCGTTTCAGCAGCTCGTAGGCGACGATCGCGCCGCTGACCAGAATGCCGAGCGAGAGGAGAGCAACAACGAGCAGGCGGTTCGACCGATGCCAGAGGTCGAAGTCGCGGAACCGGCTACGAAGCATCCGCGGCGCGGCGCTCCGATTCCTTGGCGACGCCGGCCATCAGGTCCCTGATCGCTTTTTTCAGGACCACCATGAAGACGGACCCGGCAAGGGGAATCGTCGGCGTCGATTTGACCGCGTAGGCCATCTCGGTGCCACCGTCCACCGCTTTCAGCTCGACGGTGCCGACGTGGTCGCGCACCGGCAGGCCGGAGAGGACCTTGTAGGAGAAGCGGTTGGGCCGCTCGTAGGCGATCACTTCCTCCCGCATCGGCGGCGGCACGACGGTGAGGACGCGGATCGCTCCGACCCCGTTCGGCGACGGCTCCCCCTCGCGCTCGAGCTCGGCCTTGCGCACGGGGGTGATCTCGTTGTAGCGCCGGTGGTCGGTGAGGACGTCGAAGACGACCTCGGGCGGAGCAGCCACCTGGCGGACGTATCGGAAGCTCGCCATCGCCGGACAGGCTACGTCAGTCGCCAGCGTTGCGGGTCCGAGCCCTCCACCGTCTCCACCTCGCCGGCGAGCGCCAGGTGGTCGAGGCAGGAGAGGACGATCTGCAGGACCCAGGCGCTGGCCGGGGTTTTGACCATCTCGGGGCCGATGATCTCGGCGACGATCTCGAAGGCGGTCTTCTCCTCCCCACCCGCGAGCGCCGCCCGCACTTTCCCCATCAGCTCGCCGACCTGACGGCGGGACTCGGCGATCTTCGCCTCCGGGTCGCGGAAGGTGCGTCCGTGGCCGGGGAGGACGAGGTCGACGTCGAGCTTCTCCGCCACCTCCAGGCTGGAGAGGAATTCGCCGACCGGGTCGGGGCTGTGGCCGTGGTCGAAGAAGAGGACGGTGCGGCCGAGCAGGTGGTCGCCGCTGATCAGCAGCTTGCGCTCGGGCTGGTGAAGGACGACGTGGGACGGAGCGTGGCCGGGAGTCTCGTGCACCTGCCAGGTGCCGAGGCCGGTCTCCACCTCGACCCCCGGCACGAGATCGCGGTCGGGCTCCTTGAGGATGTCGATCCCGGTCTCATCGTCTTCTTCGCGCGCCTCGCGGTAACGCTCCAGGGCTGCGGGCGGCACCCCGCTTTGACGGGCGATCTCGATCCGCGCCTCCAGCGCCGCCTTCGGGTCGTCGGCGAGCGGCCGCACGTGCCCCCAACGCGGATGCATCCAGAGCTCGCACCCGGCCGCCTCGACGATCGAGCCGGCAAGCCCGTAGTGATCGGTGTGGGAGTGGGTGCAGACGACGAGCTTGACGTCCTCGACCCCGAAGCCGGCCTGGGTCAGAGCCAGATCGAGCTGTCGCAGCCGTCCTTTGCCGCCCATCCCGGTGTCGAACATGACGATGCCGCCGTCGTGCTCGATCGCCCAGGCGTTGCCGTGCGGAACCCCTGGCCAGGGCAGCGAAAGCCGCAACCGCCAGACGCCGGGCAGGATCCGTTCGGTCCGGGGCGCCTCGGCTTTTGCAGGACTGGCCACGCAGCCAATCCTTTCAGGGACGCTCGAACTCCTGCATCAAGCCGGCGATCGCGAAGCAGGCGGCGCCGGCGAAGGTGGACCAGTTGGCGACCCCGACCGCCAGCTCGTCACCGGTCGCGGGGCGGACGAAGGCGGCGACCGCGGCGGCCATGAAGAGGACCGAGCCGGTCTGGTTGACGACCACGATCCACCAGCCGAGGTCGGCGCGGCGCCCCCGCGGGCGGTCGCGGTGCATCTCGACCAGGGCGAGGTGGCCGGAGAGGAGGAAGAGAACGCAGCCGATGAATTCGGGGCTCCAGACGTCGCGGTGGAGCTGGGCGGTGGTGAGGTCGCCGAGCAGCGCCACCATCAGGCTGGCGCCGAAATAGAGGGTGCCGACGAAGAGAGCGACGGCGCTTGCCCAGTCGAGCCGGCCGGGCTCAGTCGACCACCAGCGCCAGGGAGCAACCCGCACAACACCATCCGCATCGGCCCCGCGCGGAGCGTTGGCCACCTGCAGAACCGACGAGTAACCACCGGTCGTAAAGAAGACCCCGCCAACCATGAACACCGCCGCCGCCAACCGCGGCCCCCCAACATGCGCCTGCGCCAACAACGCCCCAAGACAAAACAGCGAGCCACCGATGATGAAAGCGGTCGAGGCAACAGCATTGATCCGAATCAGCCGCCGCCGGGTAGCGCCGTCCGCCTGAACCCTCGCCGCAGCCGGGTCCCCACCACCAGAAACAACCACCCCGCGCTTGCGCAGCACCCGCCGATCGAGATTCACCGGCGCAGCGTATTCAGCCCATCCACCGGCGGTGGCAGGAGGGGGCGAGGGACCCCTGCCAGGCACTCAACATCGAGCCATAGCGAGATGTGCCTGGCAGGGGTCCCTCGCCCCCTCCCCCCTTACTCGCCGTTGAAAGTCCCCGGATCAGGCCCGATCCGCTCACCGGTCTCAAGCCGCTCCAGCGCAGCCATATCGTCTTCACTCAGCTCAAAGTCGAAAACCTCAAAGTTCTCGCGAATCCGATCCGGGGTCGCCGATTTCGGGATCACCACGTTGCCGATCTGCAGGTGCCAGCGAAGGATCGTCTGGGCCGGGGTGCGGTCGTGGTGGGCGGCGACGGTTTCGATCGTCCCGTCTTCGAGTAGGTCGCCCTGCGCCAGTGGACTCCAGGCCTCGGTCGCTATCCCCTGTGCGGCGGTCCAGGCACGCAACTCTGCCTGCTGGAAACGTGGATGGAGCTCGACCTGGTTCACGGTCGGCCGCTCTTCGGCATCGTGCCCCAGCCGTTCGAGATCCTCGATGCGGAAGTTGGAGACGCCGATCGAACGGGCGCCGCCCTCCTCGCGAATCCGTTCGAATGCCCGCCAGGTCTCGAGGTAGAGGTCGCGCTCGGGGCGCGGCCAGTGGATCAGGTAGAGGTCGACGTGACCGGTGCCGAGCCGTTCCATGCTCTTCTCGAACGCGCGCAGGGTCGAGTCGTATCCCTGCTGGGAGTTCCACAGCTTGGTGGTGACGAAGACGTCCTCGCGATCGATCCCCGCAGCGGCGATCGCCGCCCCCACCCCGGCCTCGTTGCGATAGGCGGCGGCGGTGTCGACGTGCCGGTAGCCGACCGACAGGGCCTCCTCGACCGCCTCCTGCGTCTCCTCGGGCGGGATCTGAAAAACGCCGAACCCGAGCTGGGGAATCTCGACGCCGTCGTGCAGGGTCAGGGCAGGAGCTTCGGTCGCATTGGTCATGCGCTCCGGCTACCCCTGGGGCAGCTTCTCTAAAAAGGAGTGGCGCTCAGGCGGTGGCTAGGCCGATTGCGAGCAGCGGGAATGCGCTCATCACGCCCAGGTAGGCGCCGATCGCGACGCCACCGCCGAAGCTCGTGGTGCGCGAGCGCGCACCGGCGAACGCGCCGATCAATACAAACGCGGCGGCAATTCCGAAACCGAGCCAGAAGATGGAAGGCATAAGCGCGGCGAGAATACCCGAAGCCGGGGAGGAATCGCCTCCTGCGCGTAAAAGCCGCACCCATGAACCAGGCACCCGCGCAGAACAGCAAATTGATCCTCGCGGCGATGATCTTCGCCGTCTCGATGACCTTCATCGACCAGACGATCGTCGCGATCGCGATCCCGACGATCCAGGACGACCTCTCGCTCTCGGCGACGGGCGTGCAGTGGATCATCAACGGCTACCTGCTCTCGCTCTCGGCCCTGTTCGCCTTCGGCGGGCGGCTGGCCGACATCGCCGGCCACCGGCGCATGGTGGTGCTCGGCGTGATCATCTTCGCCGTCGCCTCCGCCCTCTGCGGCGCCACTCCCGTCGGCGAGTTCGACGAGACCTGGCTGATCGTCTTCCGGGTGATCCAGGGCGCCGGCGCGGCGATCATGTTCCCGGCGGCGCTGGCGATCGTCCTCAACGCCTTCCCGGTCAACGAACGGGGCAAGGCGATGGCGATCTTCTTCGCGATCGCCGGCGGCCTCACCGCGGTCGGCCCGTTGGCCGGTGGCTACCTGATCGAGATCACCTGGCGGGCGATCTTCTGGATCAACATCCCGGTCGCGATCATCGCCCTGATCCTGATCTGGAAGTCGAAGCCGGCCGACGAAAAGCACCCGGCGCCGATCGACGAGGTCGGCACGGTGCTGATCACCCTCGGCATGGGCCTCTCGGTGCTGGGCCTGCAGCAGTCGAGCGTCTGGGGCTGGGACAGCCTCGCCACTTGGGGCTGCATCGCCGCCGGACTGGCGGTCCTCGCCGCCTTCGTCCGCTACGAGCTGCGGACCGAGAACCCCCTGCTGCGGCTCGCGGTCTTCAAGGACAAAGCCTTCGCGGTGGACAACATCATCCTCTTCCTGCTGATGATCCCGTTCGTGCCGCTGTTCTTCTTCGCCAGCATGTACGCGCAGATCTCGCTCGGCGAAAGCGCCTCGGAAACCGGGCTCTACCTGATGATCTTCTTCGCCGGCTTCGCCCTCGCCTCGCAGCGCGGCGGCCGGCTGCTGGACAAAGTCGGCGCCCGCAGCGCCGTCGTCCCCGGCTGCGCGATCGCCGCGGTCGGCTTCTACCTCTGGGGCAACTCGATGACCGAACTCTCGGTCTCTGACCAGTGGTACTACATCGTCATCGCCGGGATCGGGGTCGGGCTGGTCCTCAGCCCCGCCAACACCGACGCGCTGAACCGGGTCTCCCGGGATCGCTACGGCGAGGCGACCGGGATCACCCAGACCGTGCGCAACTTCGGCTCCAGCCTCGGGCTGGCGGTCTTGGGGTCGATCCTGATCCTCCAGAACCGCTCCAACCTCGAAGCGACCGCCGACGAAAACGGCATTTCCAAGCAGGTCGGCAGCGAAATCGCCGACACGATCAGCCAGGGAACCGGGGCGGGAGAAACCCCCGAACACCTGCCCGCCTCGGTCCAGAAGGTGGTCGACAGCATCCCCCATGACTTCGCGATGGCCTCGCGCACCGTCTTCTACGGAATGGCGGCAGTGATGGTGGTCGCCTTCGTCGTCGCCCTTGTCGGAATGCCCTCCGGCAAAGTAGAAGACGAGGTGTGAGGCTCCGCCTTCTCGTCCCCACGGCGCTCGCCGCGCTTGTGGCGCTGGCGCCGGTGCCAGCCGCGGCGGCGGTGAACACGGCCGACACCGCCCTCGCGCCCCCGGTCGATCCCGCCGCCAAGAAGCTGGCCGAGAGGTACGTCCCGATCACGATGCTGCGGGAGCAGCATCACCCTCCCTGCAATACCAAGGAGGAGCAGTACCAGCCGACCAGCGTCGAGTCGGTGCTCGGCAACCCGACCGTCACCCTCACCCACGAAGAACCGGACGGCAAGCTGGTCGAGGTGAAAAAGGCGCCGACCGCGGCCGACATCGCCGGCCTGCGCGACGGCTACTACCTCGACTACGAAGGCAAGGTCCTCGGCAACACCTGCGTCTACGCGAGGGCCTTCAAGCAGCTGCTGAAGGAAGGCAAGGCGCCGGCGGTCACCTACGCCCACATCGCCCGCGAACCGAACCATGACGGCTTCGCCCTCCAGTTCTGGTTCTACTGGTACTTCAACCAGTTCAACGACCTCCACGAGGGTGACTGGGAGGGAATGCAGCTCAGCTTTGAGTCGAACACCACGGCCGGGGCGCTGGAGGAAGAACCAAGCGAAATCATCGTCTTTCAGCACGCGGGCGGAGAGCGCGCCGAATGGGAGGACGGAAAGGTGCAGAAGCAGGGGACGCACCCGGTCGTCTACCCCGCGGCGGGCTCCCACGCGACCTTCTACGACTCCTCCGTCTATCTCGGCAACGGGCAGAACGGCTCCGGGGTCGGCTGCGACAACACCTCGGAACCGCTGCGCGAGTTGCGGCTGCGCCCGGTGCTGCTGCCGGAAACGGCGCCGGAAGCGGGCGCCTTCCAGTGGCTCAGCTATCGCGGCCGCTGGGGCGAACGCGAAAAGGGGTTCAACAACGGTCCGACCGGCCCGGTGACGAAGACCGTCTGGCGCGAACCGTTCGCCTGGATGGCGAAGCAGCGCTCGACCAGCCCCCGCCTTCCCGGCGGCTCGGTGGTCGGTGGACCGATCACCGGCGCCTTCTGCGGTGCGGTCATCGCCGTCACCGACCTCACCCACCTGGCCACCAAGTCGCGGCCGGCGGCGATCGGGATCGTGCTGGCGATCCTGCTGGCCCTGGTGCTGCTGTTCGGCGTCACCCGCTGGGGACCGGTCGACCTCAACCAGTTGCGGGCCCGGCGGGCATTCGGCCAGATCCTGCGCACGGCGCGTCGCCTCTACCGCCACCACTGGTGGCCTCTGGTGCCGATCGGGTTGATCGCCTTCCCGATCGTCGGCGGCGTCAAGGCGCTTGCCGAAGCACTCGCCGACGGGCGTACCGTCGACGAGGCCGCCGGGCGGGCGGGGGTCCACCTCGCCTTCGCCGACCTGGCGGAAACGCTCGGGCCCCCGATCGCCTACACGCTGGTCGCGGCGATCGTGATCGTCTTCGTCCGGGAGCTGGCGCGGGGACGCAAGGCCGGCATCCGCGACTCGATCCGCGGGATGCTGGCTCGGTTCTGGCGGGTGGTCGCCGCCCAGCTGATGGTCACCTTCGCCCTGCTCTTGCTCCTGCTGACGGTTGTCGGAATCCCGATCGCCGCCTGGAAATACGTCAGCTGGCTCTTCGTCCAGCAGGAGGTCCTCTTCACCGACAAATCGATCCGCGAGGCGTTCCGCGGCAGCTCCGAGCTGGTCCGCGGCCGCTGGCTGCACACGGTGCGGGTGGCCGGCGTGCTCTGGCTGCTCAGCATCGCCGCCGGGCCGATCCTCGGCTTCGCGCTGATCTTCACCTCCTTCCCGCTGCTCTGGATCAACCTGCTCGGGTCGGTCGTCTTCGCCCTCTTCATCCCCTTCGTCGCGGTCGGCCAGACGCTCCTCTACTTCGACCTCCAGGTGCGAGAGGAAGAGGAACCCGTGGCACGGCGGCGCCTGCGTCGGTTCTGGCGCACGAGCCCCGCCACCAGCTAGGTTTCGCGGATGCGGATCCTCGCCTTCTCCGACCTCCACCGCGACCTCGCGCAGGGAGCGCGGCTGGTGGAGATGTCGGCCGAAGCGGACGTCGTGATCGGCGCCGGCGACTTCGCCTCGGTGCACGAGGGGTTGGAGGAAACGATCGGCGCCCTCGCAGGGATCGAGGTGCCGACCGTCCTCGTACCTGGAAACAACGAGACCGTCGACGCGTTGCGGTCTGCTGCCGCGAATTGGAGCGCCGCCACCGTCCTCCACGGCGAGGGGACGATGATCGACGGCACCGAGTTCTTCGGTTTAGGGGCGGGCATCCCGGTCACCCCCTGGGACTGGAGCTTCGACCTCGACGACGGCGCGGCCACCTCGATGCTGGCCGACTGCCCCGAGAGCGCCGTCCTCGTCCTCCACTCGCCGCCGAAGGACCACTGCGACTCGGCCGGAGGCGGCGGCAACTTCGGCAGCCCCGCCCTCCTGCGGGCGATCGAAGAGAAGAAGCCCCGCCTCGCCGTCTGCGGCCACATCCACGAGTCCTGGGGCTGCGAGAGCCAAGTCGGCCCCACCCCAGTCCGCAACCTCGGCCCCAAAGGCACCTGGCTCGAGATTTAAGAGCCAGCTTCTTCAGGTGCAAAATAGGAGAGATCGACCTCTTTGATCTCGTAGGCGTCCCGAGTGGTGACGCCTACGTTGTGATCGATCATCAGCTCCGCCAGCCGCGCTCCGTCAATCAGGATGACTCGCGACGAAACTCCCTCTGCGTAGTCCTGCGCCTCCGGACTGAATTTGGACGTCGTGATGAAGATTCCCTTGGTCGCCTGCCTCCCTTGGAGCGCTCCGATGAACTGCTGGATGTCCGGGCGCCCGACAGTCTTCTCCTGCCAAGCCTTGGCCTGTATGTAGATCAGCTCAAGTCCAAGCGGATCCTCGCGGATCACTCCGTCGACCCCGCCATCACTGCCGTGACCACCTAGGCGCTCGATTGCACCTTCCGGCCCGCCATATCCCATCGACCGCAGCACCTCGAGCACCAGGCGCTCAAAGAAATCCCAGTCCCCTTCCCTAACTCGGTCAAGTAGGTCCGCGATTAGGGCGCTGCGAAGTTCCTCGTATCCGGCATCGATCCGTTCCTCGGCAGTTTCAGCCTCTGCCGGCCCCTCGCCTGAGGATTCCCCGCGCGGACCGGACTTGCCCGCCTTCCGGAACTCCTCGAACTCCTCGAACTGCTTAAGAACCCCGAGGTCAATCCGGTTCGGATGCCTGCTCAGCACCTCTTCCCCACGAGGGGTGATGCGGTAATGCGCCCGGCGGGGTCGTTCCAGCAGTCCCGCACGAAAGAGGTAGGTGGCTGCCCATCCAACACGGTTCTGGAGAGTCGTGACGCGACCGCTCGGAATGCGATCGGTGCGATCTTCGTCGGTCAAGCCGAACTCATCTGCCAACTCCGACCGGGTTGCCCCAATTTCATGTTCCCCGCCGCCAACATGGTGGGCGAGCAGAGGGCGCATGAACGTCTGAAAGTCCGGTACAGCCACTCGCCGGACCCTAACGAGATAATCCGATTCCAAGATCTTCCGGTTTCTTCCGGGCGCCGACTATCGGAACTGGGAGCGACGTCCCTAGGCGTCCGAGGAGTTCGACTGAGTCACCAACAGGCGCAAGGTCTCAGGTGCGATGTCGGCGCCATTGGGCCACACAATCGTTCCCAGCTCCTCGTCGAGCTCGACGCTCGCGAAGTAATCGGGGTCAGCGAGAGGAGCGAATACACCGGCCCAATCTTCCTTCGCGAAATCGAGCTCGCCGACAGTCCCATCGTCGAAGGCCAAGCGCAGGCGATGAGAGCCGGTGCACTGCACCTCAGTCACGTGGACGATCTTCTCCATGAGTCCGATGCTAGGCGAGCGGAGCAATGGTCTTCAGCACCTCCCCTTGCTCTGCAAGATCCCAGTTCTTCAGTAATTCATCCCGGTGCAATAAGGCCCACTGCTTAACCAGGCGAAACGCCCGCGGCGGCAGATTGCCATGAAGAGCATCGAGGGACTCGATCGCGATAGACGCCTCGTACTCCCCGTAGTGGGCGTGGAAATGAGGAACGCCGTGCTCGCGGTAATACATCGCGATGACGATCCCGTAGAAGCTGCAGATTCGCGGCATCCATCGAACCTAGGAAGCCCAGGCGCATGGGTGGCGCGCACAAAGTGCCAACTCTCTCGCGGCATACTTGCGTCAATGTCGTACCGCCTACTTCGCGCCGCCGATGCCTTCTGGCGGCCTTCGAACCAGATGCAAACGCCGAACACCGACCTCGGCAAGCAGCTCGAGGCTTCGCAGCTGGGGGCGCGGATGTGGCGGCTGGAACCGGGGAAGGCCTCGACCAGGCACCGGCACTTCACCCAGGAGGAGCTCTACGTGCTGCTCGAGGGCGAGGGTCGGGTGCGGATCGGGGGCGAGGTGCTGACCTTGGCGCCGCTCGACACCCTGCTGGTCGATCCCGACAGCGACCGCCAGTTGTTCAACGACACCGATGCCGACCAGCTGTGGCTGGTGGTGGGCGCTCCGCGGGAAGAGATCACCAGCACGCTGGAGATGAGCGAGGAGCAGCTGCGGCACATGTATCCGGACGGGCCGAAGGCGCTGCCACCGGAGCTCGGCGGCGGCCAGGCCGACTAAAGGGCGAGGGAGACCGGCTCTTCGAGCAGCTGCCTGACTCGGGCGAGGAACTCGGCGCCCTCGGCGCCGTAGAGGATGCGGTGGTCGCAGGAAATCGTCGCCTTCATCCGTTGCGCCGGGACGATCTCTCCGTCACGCACTGCGGGCAGCTCGCGGATCGCGCCGACGGCGAGGATCGCCGCCTGGCCCATGTTGACCACCGCGTCGAACTCATCGATCCCGAACATGCCCAGGTTGGAGACGGTGAAGGTTCCGCCGGAGAGCTCGGGAGGCGTCACCGAGCCGTCCCGCACCTTGGCTGCAACGGCGCGGGTGTCGGCGGCGATCTGCCGCAGGCCCTTCTGGTCGGCGTCGAAGATCGTCGGCACGACAAGCGCTTCCTCGGCGGCCACCGCGACGCCGACATTGACCCGCGAGTAGCGCTCGAAGCGACCGTCACGGTAGGCGCCGTTGGCTTTCGGGAACTCGCGCAGGGCGATCGCGCAGGCCTTGACGATCATGTCGTTGAAGGACGGCACCACGTCGCCCTCCTTTGACGCAGCCTTGATCGTCGCCCGCGCCGCGACCGCCTTCCCCATATCGATCTCGATCGTCAGGTAGAAGTGCGGCGCCGTAGCCTTCGACTCCGCCATCCGCCGCGCGATCGTCTGCTGCAGCTTGCTGAGCTCCTGAGTCTCGACCTGGCCCTTGGCGGTGCCACCGGAAGCAGGGGCGGTCCCAGATTGAGGGGCGGCCCCCACCCCCTCCGGCTGGGTAGAGGGGGTGGGTGCCGCTGAGCTCGGTACCTCCGCCTCCTCAACGTCATGCTTGACGATCCGCCCCCCAGGCCCCGAGCCATGGAGAGCTTTCAGGTCCAGTCCCTTCTCCTCCGCCAGGCGACGTGCCAGCGGCGAAGCTTTGACCCTCTCCCCGTCCTCCCGCTCGGCCTCCGAACCTGCGGCGTGCCCCTCCCCCTCATCACCCGTGGGTGGCGACGATGCGGGACCCTCGCCGGTTGGCGAGGGGGACGTATCGGAGACAGGACCCGCGGGCTGAGGGCCCGGTCCCTCACCGTTTTCGTTCGCATCCCCGATCAGAGCAATCGGAGTCCCGATAGGAAGGGTCTCCCCCTCTTGGGCCAATATCTCAGTCAACGTCCCGGCCTCATCCGCTTCGTAAGCCATATTCGCCTTGTCGGTCTCGATTTCGACCAGCTCGTCGCCGATTGCGATCTCGTCGCCGACCTGCTTCAGCCAGGAGAGGATGGTTCCCTCCTCCATCGAGTCGGAGAGGCGGGGCATCACCACCTCACTCATGGGACAACTCCATGCCTACAGATTGACACTTCCGCCCGGCGGCTCTCACCCGCGGGTGAGGAGGGCGCCGAGGAGCAGCGAGGCAGCCGCCTGACGCAGGACGTTGCTGCTGACGTCGGCCATCACGACCTCCTGCCGCGCCTGCAGCTTGCCGACCGTGGCGATCGGCTCGACGTCGGCGCGCGGTTCCGGCGGCGCGGTCGCCACCGCCTGGCCGTAGGCGAGGCAGCCTTCGACTCCCTGGGCGATCAGCTGGGCGCGGTAGTCGGCGCCCTCTTCGATCGGGTGCAGGTTGTCGGCCTGCATCAGCTCGGGATGGGTGGCCACGGTCCGGGCCCAGTCGGGCACCTGCGTGCCCGGCCGCGAGGCGGCGAATTCCGCGACGACCCGGTTCTTGCCGGTGTTGTCGACGCCGTTGACGGTGAAGCCGTGGACAGTCGGCACCACCATGCAGCGGTCGCCGACGGTTTCCGCGACCTTGGCCAGGTTGCCGGCGAGGATCTCGGGATATTCGGGGTTGTCGTTGGTCCCGGCGTCGAAGACGACCACGTCGAGGGAAGGGTCGTAGCTTTCCTGGAAGAGGTCGAAGATCTGGTAGCTGTTGGAGCCGCCGACCGCGTTGATCGTCAGTTCGGTGCCGGGCAGGTAACGACTCAGGTAGGGGGAGGTCAGGTCCGCGAGGCTGTCGCCGACCACCAGCACGCGGGGAGCCGAGCGCGCCGGCGCCGGCGCTGCACACAGGCAGAGCAGCGCCACCGCCAAGACCGCCCCGCCGAAGACCCTGAATCGCCGCACGGGACGGGTTTCTACACGAGGTAGGCTGCCGCGCGTGTTCGCCGCCGCTCGACTCCAGCTCGCCGTCTGCGCCGTCTTGGGCGCCTTGCTGCTGGCTGGCTGTGGAGGCGGAGAGAGCGACACGACGCAGGAGCTGACGATCACCAGCAGCCCGGACGGTGTGCCCAGTGGCGAGCGAAGCCCGCAGGTTGTGCAGGACAAGGGGGCACCCCGCCGCGCCCCCGGCGGCGACCTCTGCCAGAGCCAGCTCGGCAGCTTCGTCGGCTCGATGGACGGGTTGCGCCGGCGTCTCGCGGTCGGCGTCACCTACGACCAGTACGTGGCTGAGGTGCGCGGCATCCGCTCCACCTACGGCGAGATCCCGACCCGAAAGCTGCAGATCGACTGCCTCACCCTGGTCGCCAACCCGGCCGAGAAAGCCTTCAACCGCTACATCGAGGGCGCCAACGACTGGGGAGAATGCGTCTCCGAACTCGGCTGCGGGACGGCCTCGATCGAACCGGTCCTGCAGCGCCGCTGGCGGATCGCCTCGCACTTCCTCTCCGAAGCCCAAGACGGCCTCGGCCGCGCCAGCTGAGGAATACGCCCGCACAAGAAACCGGGGCCGCCCAAATGGACGACCCCGGCCTGGTGCAAAGGAACGAACGCGGGAATTGCGACCGGGCGGGACAAGACCCAGCTCCCTGCGAACGCCGGTGCCCGGGGTGGATTCCGCCGGGCGCCCAAACCAGTGCGGCGCCTAGCGGCCCTGCACCTCCAGAGTCCCATCAAGCATGTGAATCAAGTTAGGACCACCTCCTTTCTCTGGTCAGAGAAGTGAAGCAAATGCGGAGGTCGGGGTCCAGCGCCTACGTCACCCTTGCCTCGTCCGGCAGATCATCGCCGAGGATGTCTTTGCCACGGCGACTCTGCAGTCGGCGCCAGGCCTCGAACCCCGCGCCCACCGTCATCGCGGCGGCGAAGGAGGCCGCCAGCGGCAGCCAGAGACTGTCCTTGAAAGTCTCGCCGCCGAGATAGCCGAGCATCGAGACGTAGACCGCCCAGATCGAAGCTGCGACTGCATCGGCGACGACGAACTGGCGGTAGGGCATCTCCAGGGTGCCGGCGGCAAAGGTGGTGGCAGTGCGCCCTCCCGGTATGAAGCGGCCGACGCCGATCAGGATCGCTCCCCGCCGGCGCAGCGCACCCTCGGCCCACAGCAGCCGCGCCTGTCCCCTCTCCCCCTTGAAGAGGCGATCGGCGAGGGGGTCGCCGATCTTGCGCCCGAGCAGGTAACAGAGGTTGTCGCCGACGAAGGCGCCCACGGCCACCGCCGGCACGATCAGCCAGATGAACAGGTCCCCCTGCGCCGCCAGGACCGAGGCGGTGATCACGATCGTCTCCGAGGGGATCAGCGGAATGAGGACGTCGGTCGCGCAGGCGAAGGCGATGACCGGGTAGGTGAGGGCGCTCTGCGAGACCTCATGCGTAAGCCAGTCGAACACGCGACCCCACTACCCGGATCGGGTTGGTTTACCAATTGCCAGGCGGGTAATGAAGGGCCATGTCAACCGCACTGATCATCGCCATAGTCATCGTCGTTGCCATCCTCCTGATCCTCGCCGTGATGGCCGGGCGCAAGCGCCGCGCCCAGCGCGAGCGGGAACGCCAGCGCCTCAGCGAACAGGCCGGCGGCCATCGCAACGAGGCCGAGGTGCACGCCAGCAAGGCACAGGACCATGAGGAGACTGCTCGAGAAGCGGCCGAGCGGGCCGAGCGCGAGCGCAAGCTTGCCCAGCACCACGGCAATAAAGCCGACGACCTCGAGCAGAAGCTCTAGGAAAAGGGGGAAACAGAATGGTTATCGGAGCCGTAGTCGCCCTATGCGTCCTGTTGTTGATCCTCGGGTTCCTCGTCCCCAGGCTTTCCAACCATGCAAAGCGGGGCACCGACAAGGGCTTCGGACTCGGTCAACGCGCCGGCGGCAAGGCGCCCGGCCCGATCGGCCGCCTGCTCAGCAAATCATTCGGCAAATCGCGGCAGGCCACCGACAAGAGCCATTCGGCCGGCAAGACCGCGCGCGACAAGATGCCGTTCTAGCTGCGCAGCGGTTCTGCCAGGTCGATGGCGACCTGGCAGATCTGGGTGTCGTCGGTGATCAGCTGCACGCCGATCTCCTCGGCAACCGCCACGTAGGCCGCGTCATAGGCGGTCAGACCGTGGCCGGCCCAGCGGGCGACCGTCTCCGGCTCCGGCTCGACCAGATCGAATCCGAGGTCGGCCAGGGAGATCGCCAGTGCTTCCAGCTGCACGGTGCCCCACTGCCACTTGCGAGCCGCCACGTTGAGAATCTCCAGCCAGAGGAGCGGCGGTGCCGCGACCCTCAGTTCCCCGGCCTCGAACTCCGCTCGCAGTTGCCGCGCCTCGTCGGCGTGAGCCTCTCCCGCGTGGTGGAACCACTTGAGGACGACCGAGGCATCCAGGACGGCTTCCTTCAACGCGCGTCGCGCTCCGCCCGCACGGCCTCGGTCGAGTCACCGGCTGGAGCTTGTGCGAAGAGGCGGTCGAGCTCCCCATCGCCCGCCGCGACCCCGGGCTCTTTCCGGGGCCGGTCCCACGTCCGATCTGCGTTTCCGCGAGCCAGGCGAGATAGCCGCTGCGGGTTCTCCCGCTTTCATCCGCCGCGCGATCGATCCGTTTAAGGACTTTCTCGTCGAAGGAGACCAGAACCTTTGCCATTACGGGAGTATATCCAAGATATCCATTCTCTTCCTACAAAACTGGCCAGCCAGCCAGTAGTATCGCCCGGAGTGTCGGACCAGGCAGAGATCGCCGCTGGCGGAGGGGACATCGAGGATGCCCTGGTGCTCGAGCGCGAGCACTGGGAGAACGGGCCGCCGCAGGAGCTGTTCAAGCGGATGCGCGGTGAGTGCCCGATCCACTGGACCTCGGAAGTGACGGAGCTGCCGCAGGCGAAGGGCTTCTGGTCGGTGACCCGGGCCGACGACGTCCACAAGATCAGCCGCGACTGGGAGACCTACTCCTCCGAACTCGGCGGGGTGGTCGTGATCGACGAGGTCTTCCCGATCGAGCTGGCGCGGGCGATGTTCATCGGCATGGACCCGCCCAAGCACGACCGGTTGAAGGCGCTGTTCCAGGCGGGCTTCACGCCGAAGCGGATCGCCGCCCACGAGGAGGCAATCCGGGAGATCGTCACCGGCACGCTCGACAAGCTCGAGGGCCGCGAGACCTGCGATCTCGTCACCGACGTCGCCCAGCCGGCCGTCTCGCGGGTGATCGGCAGCTTCATGGGCATCCCCGAGGAGGACGACACGGCCTGGGCCGAGCTGATGAATATGGCGCTGGCCGCCAACGACCCCGACTACAGCCCTTCGGTCGACGACGTCGAAGCGACGATCCAGGCGGCGATCCAGCAGATCTTCGCCCGCTGCGGCGCGATGATCGCCGAGCGCCGGGAGAACCCGGTGGACGACCTCACCAGCGTCCTCGTCCACGCCGAAGTCGAAGGCGAGCGGCTGGAGGAACACGAGATCGTGATGGGCTTCTTCCTCCTCGTCGCCGCCGGCAACGACAGCACCAAGGCGACGTACAGCAGCGCGATGCGGGCGCTGATGGAGAATCCGGACCAGCGCCAGCTGCTGGTCGAGGACCCGGCGCGGATCCCCGGCGCGGTCGAGGAGGCGCTGCGGATGTTCCCCGCCTTCGCCCACTTCCGCCGCACCGCGACCAAAGACGTCGAGCTCGGCGACCAGCAGATCAAAGAGGGCGACAAGGTGGTCATGTGGTACGCCTCGTCCAACCGCGACGAGACGCGCTACGAGGACCCTGACCGCTTCGACGTCCTCCGCAACCCCGACCACCAGGCCTTCGGCGCCGGCGGCCGCCACTTCTGCCTCGGCGCCGCCCTGGCGCGGCTGGAGCTGAAGATCCTGCTTGAGGAGACCCTCGCCCGGTACCCGGAGATGGAGATGACCGGCCCCCCGGTCTACGTCGAGTCGGGCTTTCTCAACCAGCTGAAAAGCCTGCCGGTCCGGCTCAAGCCGTAGCCAGGGGAGCCCCGATGGCGACGGCGGTCACCGCGGCGACCGGGCCCGAGATCGGGCGGATCGTCGCCGACCTACACGCCGCGTTCATGGACGACCCGGTCCTCTGCTGGGCCTTCCCGGATGAGGGAAAGCGGCGGCGCTACGGCAAGCACTACTTCGAGATGCAGGCGCGGCGACTGGTCGCCGGCGGGCTGGCCTGGCGGGCCGACGGCGGCGGCGCCCTTTGGGCCGGGGCAGGGCGCTGGCGCGAGTCTCCGCTCGAGGCCCTGCGGCTGGGCGCGTCCACCTTCCGCGGCATCTGGCCCCGCGGAGGCAGGGTTGCCCGCGGCCTGCTCGGGATCGAGTCCCGACACCCGCGAGAGCCGCACCTCTACCTGGCGGTCGTCGGCGTCCACCCGGAGGGGCAGGGCCGGGGTCTCGGCACCTCCCTGCTGCTGCCTGGCCTCGCCGAGGCCGACCGCCTCGGCCTGCCGGCCTACCTGGAGAGCAGCAACATCCGCAACGTCCCGCTCTACGAACGCCACGGCTTCGAGGTCACCGGGGAGATCCAGCTCCCGAGCGGGCCGCCGGTATGGCTGATGTGGCGCCCGACCGGCGCCGGTCCTACGGGAGCGTGACCGCGGTGGAGGGCGGCGAGCCGCTCTTCAGCAGCGTCGAGAGGTAGATGACGACGGGAGTGGCGCCGCGGTTGGCCGCTTCATGGATGTCGGATGGCTGCTCGACCAGCCACTGTCCGGCCTTGACGCGCGCGGTCTGCCCGGCGGCGATCGTCCGCACCCGCCGCGGGTCCTTTTCGGCGTCGCCTTCGCTCAATACCGCCGAGCCCTTGCGGACCGTGTAAGTGAGCGTCCCGGAAGCGACCCGCGAGATCTGGGTCCCGAGGTGGTGGTGCAGGGTCAGTTTTGCCCCCGGTTCGACAACCACCCGGCTGAGAACCATGGTCCGGCCGGGAGCGCCCTGGACCTTGTCGGTCTGAGCGAGCGCGCTGCGGACCGCGGTCGGTTCCGAGGTGGACCCGGCCAGGGCGCCGGAAAGTAGCGCGCCAAGCGCGAAGACCACAGCTAGGGTGAGAGCCAGGGCAAGTCGAGAGCTATTCGTGGTGGGCATCGGCGAAGCACCCTAGGAGCGGCGCCGGCTGGAATCTGTGCGGCATGTTGCCCCAGAGGGGTCAGGCGAGCAGCTCCTCGATGCGGTTTCGGACGAGTCGGGCGCGCTCGGCACCGACCGGTCCGTAGGAGGCGGTGGCTCCCTCGACCGCGTAGTCGAAGTAGGGCTCGCCTCGGAGGTCCAGTAGCTCGTTTCGAATATAGGTGCGGAGAGTGGGCGCGGCAGCTTGGAACTCGTCGATGAGTTCCGGGCGACCGTCGACCAGCGTCAGCACGTCGTGGATGTCGAGGCTTCGCAGGAGATCTCCTCGGCCACGGCCCTTCCAGGCGCAGAGCTTGGTCGCCACCAGCAACACCGGGGTTGCGGCTCGGATCTCAGCGCCCGAGCTGAGGGCGATGGCCACCGCGCTCGTGATGGCCTCGTCGTACCAGGGGTTGGAGAACCCGAGGATGTCGGGGTCGGTCGGCATGACATCAAGGACCAGGCGTGGCTCAGCGCTCTGCCACCGACACAGCACAGGTGCACCAGCCGCCTCCCGCAGGCCGCGCTCGCGGAGCTTCTCGCCGAGCCGGTAGTACCCGGAGCGGCTTGCGACCTCACAGATGACATCGACATCCTCGGTGGCGCGAGCGGGCGGCGCGCCGGGCTCGGTGAACCAGAGGTGGACCGTCGCGCCGCCGACGAAGACGACCTCGTCCAAGAGCGGGCCGAGCAGCTCGGCCGCGATCTCGAGCTGCTGCGCGCTCAACGCTTCCTCTCCCCCGCCCGCTCGCGCAGCAGAGGCACAAGAAGGTCCTCGGCCACACTCCGGACGCGCGGGTCGCCGGCCCGCAGGCTGTCGAGTAGCGCCAGAATCTCCCCGAGCTCCGGCCAGCCCTCAATCGCTTCCGGCGCCGCCGGATGAAGTGGCTCGATTGCCTGGCCTCGCACCCGACCCGGCGCGTAAGGCCACACCGGCGGCGGCTCCTCGCCGGATGAGCGAATCGCGCTCGCCATCGGCTCGGCCGCCCACGCAGCAGGAATCCCAGGGACCAGCGCCCCTAGCTGGGCAGGAGCGACGAATCGCGCCGCGTGAATCGCGAACTCCTCGAAGTGCGGAACGTGAACCTCCCGCCGCTCTCCCGAATACAGATCCGCCTCCTGGGCTCGGGCCAGTGCCCGCTGAATCATGGGGTGCGGAACATGAAGGCGGTCAGCCAGGAATCTGTAGCTCCACTCTCCGTCGTGAGCGAGCAGAGCACTGAGGACGTAGATGTCGGAACTCTTGACCATTGCTCGACGACTGTATCATGTATCAATACAAGATACGCCATTCTCGCCCTTTCAGAGCGCAACCGCCTCATAGAGAACGCGGTCGCGCATGTAGGGCGACAGGCTGGCCTCGGTGAAGACATCTACCTCAAGCCCAGGGCTCTCCTCCAAGTCGTTGGACAGCGCGATCAGGTCGAACAAGCTGCGACCTTCCGCCATATCGACCAGAAGGTCCAGATCGCTGGAGGCACTTCCGCTCAAGGGCCGGGCCGAACCTACCCGAACCTCACATTGCCCCAGGCTTTGCCCCAGCGGCCTTTTCGGCCTCCCGGCGAATTCTCCGAACTTCGCAACGCCGCTTCCCAAGCGACATCGCGCGAACGCGCCCGACAGGATTTGAACCTGTGACCTTCGGTTTCGTAGCCCATAGACCTGAAGTCCGTGGGCCGCTCTACGAAGCCATTTGAGTCACCTCTTGGTCCGATAATTCCCTCAAAGGGGAGGCCGAAGGGGAGGCGGACGGCAATTTCGCGCACTCCCGAAACGACCGGCCGGCTTCCTCTGCCTCGCGCTCGTCCAGGAACCGCTGCACCTGATCGCGGGCGCGCTCAAGCTCTCCCGGCAGGACATGGGTGTAGCGCCCCAGGGTGATCGGGGCAGCGTCGGGCTGGGCGCTTGGGAGCCCGGTGGCCCATGAAGACGGAGGCGACTTTGGGGCTTACCTTTGCATGGTCGAGCCAGGTGGCCGCGGTGTGGCGCGAATCCTGAAGTCCGATGGGCTCCAGGCCGAGGTCTTCCCATACCGGGAACCGTCGCTTCTGCAGAGCGTTGAGTGAGATGCACCCGGACTTGTTGTCGGCCCGGCGCGGCGGACAAACGCGACCAGTCTTCGGCTTGCCCTGCCGAAGCCACTCCGCGTAGAGGCGGTCCCGGAGCTGGCGCACCATCGGGACGATCCGGCGGGCAGCTTCCGACTTCTTCGCCTCGTCGCTCTCGGCCAGCAGAAGCACGTCGTTGTCGAAGTCGACCTCCGGCCAATCCAGATGTTCGATCTCCTGGGAGCGCGCGGTGGCGTAGCCGGCTAGCGCCCACGGCAGCGCGTCCTCGGGCTCCAGTCGGTCGAGGAGATAGGCAAATTTACCGGGAGTCGCGATCCGGTCCCGGGGGGTCGAATCGTCAGCCGGAAGCTGGACGTCGTCGGCGAGCTTCGTGGTCAGCTTCCCGCGCTTTTGAGCCCACCGCGAAAGAGACCGGGCGGCGCCGATTACAGAGTTGATCCGCGAGCTCGACAGCGGCGGCGTCTCGCTCTTGAAGTCGTCGATGGCGCGCTGGAAGTCCGGATCCTCGAGATCGTCTAGGAACCTGTCCCTGATCCATGCCGGCAGACGGTTGAGGGAGCTGTCGAGGTCTTTGATTGCCTTCTTCGTGTATTTCCGACCGTACTTATTGAGCGCGACGCCCTCCCTGCAGTCGGCGATGAACTGAATGTGCGCCTCTCCAACGCTAATGCCGTTCAGCTGCCGACGAACTCCTTTCCGATCTGTTTCACGATTCACCCAACTCTGAAGCTCTCGCCTCCGGTAAAGCTTCAGTTGGCCCGATCTGACGCAGGGCATTTCTGCCTGCACATGGCGTTGGAAGTGCCTGAGGCTCATCCCCAGGGACCTGGCCGCCTCCGCGCGGGACATGAGCAGTGGCTGATCCATGGCTCGTCTCCTTCGACGCCACCGCTGCCATCAACCTGCCCTGCCTGACGCTAGCGACCGGCCGCCGGGAGTCCACAGCGCAAGGCGCTCGGTCGGGTCGCCGACTAAAAAACGGGTGCGACAACTCGACGCCGGCGGCCTCGAAGATCTCGAACTGTCTAGATCCGACAAACTAAGCAGCTGAGCAACAGAACCTCGAGATCTCTGCGGTTCGGGGGCGCTGCTCACTCGTCTCTGCCTGATCCCATCCAGAGAACTCCGCCGATTTCCTCCGGGACCTTCGCCCAAAGAAGCCGCCATGGGCTAATCGAGGATGAGTTTGACGAGCAAGACCGCGCCCTGAATGATGAGCGCTGCAAGCATGACGCTGAGCGCGGCCGCCAGGGTGCTATCTAGCAGCTTGAGGCGAACGTTTCTTTGACGTTCGGCCTGTGCCGTCGCATCCGTCATCTCTGCAATCCCGATGATCCTGTAATGGCACTCAGGAATGACGCGTAGATTGCGAGCGAGGATTTTCAACGTCAAGCCGTCACCTGGATTAAGGAGTAACGGCGCGAGCACGGCACCGGTTTTGTAAGCACCGGCCTCGGCACGAAGATCCGCAGGAGTGGTATCGGTCACGTCCACCGTTAGCGGACTTGCCTCCTCCCCTAACTCGACCATGATTGGCTGGTCGAAATCATCAGCCGTAACCGGGACGTTTCCGGTGTTTTCGAACTTTGCTTCGACTAGGTGGACCTGGTCGATCTGTTCCTCATCAAAATAGATTTTGATCCGCCCCTTCGCGTCATCGGCTGCGCTGTGAACGCTGACGAGCTCAGTGACGCTGATTGAGCGGCTCACGTCCTTCCGAGTCCTGTCACGACGCGAAAGCCAGACGCTAACCCCGATTGCGATCGCCGCGAAGACGGTTGCCAAGACCGTCCAGACCGGGCTGCCGAGAATGTCTCCTATGTCAGCAGCGAGCATCAATCGGAACCCTATTCAGGGAGCCTGCTACTCGTGGCCCTCTACGAGCACATAGATCGCATCGGAGTTGGAGAACCCGCCAGGGGATCGGATGTTCTGGAGAGCATTCGGGGCGAGAGTGAGTAGCTCATCCTCCTCTACCCCCAGCACTTTCGACACCCCCGCCCGGTAACGAGGGTCACTGCGCAACCGGCGCGCGACCGGAACCCCTCCCCGGTGAGACATGCTCCAATAGGCAACAGGGTCACCGCCATCAAGGCCAAAGCTGACGCTGACCAGGAAATCGAAGTTGCTAAGAGCGGCAAACCGCGGGTCTTTGCCTTGAAGGAACTCCGGCCAGCGCTCCTTGAGCACCGGGCTATTCGTAAGCGACCAGTACAGGTGCTCCCAGCGAGGGGCTAACCAATTCCTGTCATTTATCCGGGCCATGACTGCCGTAGCCAATTCATGGCCAACGTTCTCCCGAAGGGGGTGGATCAGGCGTCTCGCAGCTCCATTCCAGTTCGAGAACGTGGCCGGAAGTAGGACTGCCAGAGCGGACCAGCTTTCCTGAAAGAGGGCAAAGGCACCACAGGCGTAGCCGAGCCACCACGTCGCCCACTCACTTAGTTCCGGCCAGGCCGAATAGCCATCTTCAATCGGACGGCTCTCCAGTAAATCGATAAAAGATCGGACCTCGCGCTCGAAGCTCTCCGGGGCGTAAGCGATCCCCGGCAGGAGACTGGCCAGGCGTCGTTCCAAAATCGGCAGGATCTGATCATGAGCTGCCTGCAGGGGCTCGTCTGCGGGGCGTTCTCCTCGATGCTCAGCGGTGACCCTCAACAGGGTCTCGGCGAGCTCGCGGCGTTCGCGGCGCATGACCTCGGCCAAGCCGATCTGATCACCAGCGCGGACAAGCGCCAAAACCTCATCGTGAACCTCGATCGGCGTGTGGCCGCTGGGGTGCGCCCGGAAAACCTCTAAGCGTCGGTGCAGATCGGCCAGGAACTCTGCGGCACCCTCCCGTTTGACCACCCGCCCGCCCGTTGCCTCGACAATTCGGGCAGCGCCGTCGCCCAGCTCACTCCGAGTAGCCCAGTAAAGGCCATAGCGAGAGCGGCGAGCGCTCATCAAGCTGGCGAGAGCGGCGTCGGAACCCGAGTAACCGAGGACCACGATGCCGAAGCGCTCAAAGATCTCGCGTAGCTCATCAGCGATCTCGGGCTCCAGCTCCTCAAGCTCGCTCGGGGTGTTGCGGATCGTCTCTTGGAGGTAGTCGCCGTGAGGCTTGAGGACGTAGCAACTGGCATGCTCACGGCGAGGCGCAGAAGCAAGGTCTGCACCGCTGGTCACTAGGACCGGCTCGATCCCTCGGGCCTGTAGCGCGTGCTCCAAGAGCCGGTCGAAGTTCGTGGTGATGAAGATCTTGGCCGCGCCCTGCTCAGCAAGGCTGGCGAGCTGCTCGTGAGCTTTCCCTGGCTCCCGGCCCTCGAAGTGCTTAGCCAGATAGTCGCGGCGGTTAGCGGGATTGGGAGCGATCAGCTCCAGTAAGTCCGAGTATCCGAGTTGGTCCCGCTTGGTCTTCCTTAGCCACTTCTGCAACCCCTCTTCGTCCCGGGTCTCCTGCGTCTCTTCCTCGAGGCGGTATAGCTCGCCGACTGCCTGCCAGAAGACTTGCTGGCCGGTTGGCACCCCGGCTTCTCGGGACACTCCAGATCCGAGAAAGAAGGCGTGGCTACCGGGAGCCTCGGCTATGGCCACAGATAGAGAGACGATCGGGTCGAGAGGCTGCATGTCAATCGGGGAAGCTAACGGCGCGGGTGGCGGATCGTGCCTGTAGGACCCTGACCAGCAGCACCACTATTCCCTCACTCCTTGAGGGCTTGCCCATTCAGATCCTCATGTCACTTCCTTCGCAGCAGGCATTCCTTCTGGCGCCGAGGAGACGTCAAGACGCTTAGCCGCCGCAGGCCCCCTCCCGAGTTTTCCAAGGCCGCCTAAGCCTGCGGTCGAGCTAACCAGAGGCGATCACCTAGCGTCAGCTATTTGAAAGGGGAGGACGACACCGATGCAGCTACTCGCACGCACGCGATTCGGTGACCCGTCGGTTTTCAAAGCAAGGAAAAGATGCGCTCGACAAAATATGAACCTGTGACCTTCGGTTTGTAGACCGAGTGCCGAGCTGCTCAGAAGCCGCTTTCGGAGCCGATTTCGACACCGACTTACCTCAAAGGGAAGGCTGAAGGAAGGAACTCCGATCAAGCGGCGACTCGGGCGGACCTCAAACTTCGGTTTGAATACTGATCTCGTTGAGAATCGGCGTATACAGGTCCACTTCCTCATCACCAGCGTCGATCGTGATCACCAACGAGTAGGCGATCGGAACGTCCTCGCGCAGATTACGATCCCGCCACCAGCCGGCCACAGGCCAGACTGCGACGGCTCGTCCTCCCGCGAGTTCTGCCGCAGTGACCCGGGCTCGATCGGATTGAACGGTGCCGCGGGAGCGGGCCTGAGGTCCAATGTCCCACGGTAACTCCTCCGTGTTGTCCTCATAGCCTTCGCTTTGGTCGCGCTCTAGGCGATTGATGCGTTTGCGGAAATCCTCCTCGCTCTCCAATGGCCGCTGGAGTCCCCAGCGAAGTCCTGCCGATTGGTAGCGCCGAAAGCGGTTCTCGTTTGGCTCGATGAAATAGGAGAGGGTGACCGAAATCTCGACCGGAGCATCGCCGAGTGCATATAGCTCTTCCTCGGGCATCGGCAGCTTGACGAAATGCATCTCGCGGCCGGCACCCACTCGCCTCTCCGGATAGAGCCTCTGCTCAAGAATCAGAGTCGGTCGCTCAAGGATCGAGCGACTGGCCGCAAGCGCATTAGGGCGACCGTAGCCAAAGACTCGAAGGCGCTCCTGTTTGGACGGGAATTGGACGTGCATGCCATCGGTCCACCGAGCCGAGTGGATCAGGAGGGCTCGAATCGTTTGCGGCCAGCGGTTCGGGTTGGCGTTCCATATCTCGGCGAGGATGCCACTGACCTCAGCGGTCGCAGCGCTGGTGGCCCCGGTCAATGCCAACCAAGGGCCGACGGCATGTTCACGGCAGGTTGAGAGGAGTTGCATGCCTACGTCAAGGCGAGAATCCGCGCCGTTGGTGCTCAAGTTCCCCCCCTCAACAACAACCTCAGGCTTAATCGGATAGGGCCCGCCGACATTACATCTAGAGGCCGGACTCAACTGCCCCTTGACAGCTAGGGGTTGACGTCCGACTTGATTTCCATCGATCGCGTCTAGGTCAGTGATCGCTCCAACCGTGATTGCGTTGATCGCCTCTCCCGGAGAGGAGAGACCGACGATCAGGTTGCGATTGGGATAGGTGCCTGGATGCGGCCGTCCGCGCATGGGCTCATTGCCAGCGGCCACCGCGATCAACCGACCGCCACCGTCGCGGTAAGCGAGCTGGTCTATGGCATTCCCCCAAGCCGTCCTATCTCCAGGTTGCGCCGTGGGCGCTCCGACAGAGAGATTGAAGAGTCGGCGCGAAGCTTGCACGGCCTCCGCCTCCAGCACCGCATCCCTCGTGCGGTCAAGCATGAATTCGGGGTGGGTGGGGTGTGGTTCTCCCCCTTGAAGGATTCGCTGGTTCTGCAGCTTGCAGCGACTCACCAGTGCTGAACCGCTCGCGAGTGGAACCGCGAGGTCCCCAAACGCCACCATCCCCGCCATCTTCGTGCCGTGTCCATCGTCATCCACGGCAGCCTGTACGCCAGGGATGGACGAAGTACCCGGAGCCAGCATGGATGGCTCCAGCAGAGGGTGACGCTCTGCTACGCCGGTATCGAGCACGGCAACAACCGTGGCGTCCTCCGGAGGAGGATTGACATCAGGAATCTCCGGACCGACATGAGGGTCCAGTAGTTCGGGCACACTCGGCCGCTCGGGCGGAGTTAGGTGATAGACGTCCGGCAGCTGGATGGGCAGATCCATCAGCGCCACCCCGGTCAACTTGAGCATGTAGATGTCGTGCTCAGTGGCAGTAAAAGGATCGAGCTCCCCGGGCGCCAACTCGTAGCGGGAGAGGAACTCCAAAAGAGCCGACCTGACACGCTCACGGTGATCAGAGGAGGCAAGCTTTCCGCCGCCAGCCCAGAGCTCGACCCAGATCGCCTCACTGGGATCGATGGAGGCTGGACTTAGCCAACCGTCGCTGAGATCGGCAAGAGTCGCCAACCGAAGATTCTCAAGCGGTGCGACCAGGCGCAGGTTCCAGCGCTCCCCTTTTTTGGTCGTCTGATCCGGGTCTGCGTACTGGGCGATCTTCCGGCGCAAAGGTTTAAGACTGCCGATCTCACTATGGACCAGCGCGCCATCCGGCGTGCGATCAACGACGAAGTTACGACTACGCTTATCGCCGAGACCACCAACGTTTGCACCGGTCTCTCCGATGATCTCCGCCTTCAGGAGGAAGCCGACAGAATCGCCAGGTCGCGACAGGGACTCAGCCTCGGCCATCTCCCGGTCGACCCTGGCAAGCTCTCCCAAGAGTCGTTCGGCGTGCTGCCCAGGATTGCGTTCCGGCAGTGGACGCTCGGTACGCGGTCCGGTAACTACACGATGGGGCTGGCGCTCAGGCGGTGGGAGCGGTAGATGGTCGCGAAACTCTGACACTAATCAGAGCCATCGCTCTGGGCGACGATGTCCTCAAGTGCCGCCACAACGTCGGCCTTACGTAGCTCACGTCGATCGTCGAGGACCATCGCCTTAACGGCGTTCGTGACGGCCGTAGTTACATCTGCATAGGACAGCCCGCGAGCCTTTCGCGCCAATTCCCCGATCACCCGGGATGAAAATCCGTGGCTTGCCGTTCGAAGCTCCAAGAGCTGACGCAAGGCCTTATCGCTCGGCGGCTGGAAAGGAACGACATCGTCAAAACGACGGAAAAGTGCGCGGTCCAGGGCACCGCGCTCATTGGTGGCGGCAATAATCAGCGAGGAGGCTTCGTCGCTGTCGAGTAACTGCAGAAACGTGCTGACGATTCGGCGCGCCTCGCCGACATCGTTTTCATCGGCGCGATGCTTGCCGATCGCGTCGAACTCGTCGAAGAGGTAGACGCCGCGCTTCCGCTCGGCTTGGTCGAAGACCTCAGCCAGCAGCGAAGCAGTCTCGCCCATGAAACGCGAGAAAAGCGTCTCCACTCGGACCCGAAGCAAAGGTAGCCCCAACTCGCCTGCAATTACGGTGGCCGCCAGCGTCTTTCCACATCCAGGTGGGCCATGGAACAGCAACCGACGACGGGGAATTAAACCCCACTCCCGGAGCTCTTGCTCACCCCGGCACTCTTCGAGGAGTCGATCCATCGAGTGCTTCGTTCCACCCTCAAGAATGATGTCGTGAAGATTCTCGGATGGGTAGCGGACCGCAAGGATGCCCTGTAGGTCTCGAGGGGGACGAACGATCGGGGTTGGCGCAGATTCGGGCGCGACCGTTTCGCCTCCGGTGGCCTGATCCATTAGATCCCGAATCCTGCCGGCGACTAGACGATGGCCAGCCCGTGACTCGCGCGCAGCAACCTGGAGCGCAACCTGGCGGAAGCGCTCAGAATCCCCCGCGACATGGGCGCGGATCAGCTCCTGAATCATCTCGGACGTAGCCATGGTTTCGTTGACTGCTGACTGGGGTCAGCGTAAAGCAGCGGGAGGTCAAAGTTGAGAGATCGCCTCCCCAGGATCAAGCGTTGTCACGCAAGGCCCGGATTTGGCAATGCAGAGCTTCCACGAGCGTTCGCTAACTGATGCTCGGCCAATGGCGACCCCGCAGATCGCAACAAGTAGAACCAAACCTCCCCATGGTCCAGCCCAGCGGCGCCACCACTCGAAGGGAAGGTGAAGGGAAGGAGCTGCCTAATATTTCGCCAATTGACGCATGCTGAACTGCCCTGACACCCATCTTTAGACCGAAGATCAAAGTTTGGTCTTTGCAGACTCATTCGGCTCAGGAATGGGATGCGCGAACGCGCCCGACAGGATTTGAACCTGTGACCTTCGGTTTCGTAGACCGACGCTCTATCCAGCTGAGCTACGGGCGCAGGGTGCGGATTCTAGGCGAGGGTCGGGGTGGCGTGGTTGGCCGGGGATGAGTGGCGGTCTTGTCCCCGTTTGCGCATAGGCTGGCTGCGTGACCAAGTGGGCGGCACTCGGGGTCCTGGGGGCCGCTCAGTTTTTGATGGTCCTCGATCAGGCGGTGATGAACGTTGCGATCACGCAGCTGGTCGAAGACTTCGACACGACGGTGACGACGATCCAGGCGGTCATTGCCCTGTATGCGCTGGTGATGGCCGGACTGATGCTGACCGGCGGCAAGCTTGGCGACATCTTTGGCCGGCGGCGGGTATTTGCGGTGGGGCTGGTCATCTACGGGATCGGCTCGGGACTTACCGCCGCCTCCTGGAACGTCCCCTCTTTGCTGCTCGGCTGGTCGATCCTCGAGGGGATCGGCGCCGCGATGGTCCTGCCGGCGATGGTTGCCCTGGTCGCCGGCACCTACCGCGGCAGCGAGCGGGCGGTCGCCTACGGCGTGCTCGGCGGAGTCGCCGGGGCCGGCATCGCCGTCGGCCCGATCCTCGGCGGCTGGGCGACCACCGAGTTCACCTGGCGCATCGTCTTCGTCGGCGAGGTCCTCGTCGCGATCGGCATCCTGATCGGCACGCGGACGCTCCGCGAACCTGAGCGCGGGGCGCGGCCGACGCTCGACTGGGTCGGCAGCGTCCTCTCGGCGGCCGGTCTGGCCGTCTTCGTCTTCGGCGTCCTGCAGGCGAGCAACTGGGGCTGGCTGGCCCCGCGCGACTCGCCGATCACCCCGTTCGGCTTCTCGCTGACCCCGTTCGTGCTCGCCGCCGGCGGCGTCCTCCTCGCCCTCTTCGTCGGCTGGGAGCGGCGGCGCGAGGAACGGGGGGAAGAACCGCTGGTGCGCCTCGGCCTGCTCAAGATCGCGCCCCTGCGCGGCGGCGTGGCGATGCTCCTCGCCCAGAACCTCGTCCTGATGGGGATCTTCTTCACGATCCCGCTCTTCCTGCAGATCGTCCAGGGCCTCGACGCGCTGGAAACCGGCGTCCGCATGCTTCCCGCGTCGGTCGGCCTGTTCCTCAGCGCCATCGTCGGCTCGGCGCTGGCGTCGCGCTTCGCCCCGAGGCGGCTGGTCCGCACGGGCCTCATCCTCGTCTTCGCCTCCGCCCTGCTGCTGATGGGGACGATCGAACCCGAACTCGACAACACCTCCTTCCTGATCGCGATGGGCGTGCTCGGCGTCGGCATGGGCCTGATCGTCTCCCAGCTCGGCAACGTCGTCCAGTCGGCGGTCAACGACGAGCAGCGAAGCGAAGCCGGCGGCTTGCAGAACACCGCCCAGCAGTTGGGCTCCTCGCTTGGCACGGCGCTGCTGGGAGCGATCGTGATCACCGGCCTGATCGCCGCCTTCACCACCAACATCGCCTCCGACTCGCAGGTCAACTCCAGGGTCGAACAGCAGGTCGACGTGCACCTCAGCTCTGGCGCCAGCTTCGTTTCTTCCGACCAGGTCCGCGAAGCCGCCAAAGAGGCCCGGGTGAGCCCGCGGGCGACCGACGCGCTCGTCGAGCACTACGAAGACGCCCAGCTGGAAGCGCTGAAGCTCGCCTTCCTCGTCGCCGCCCTGCTCGTCCTCGCGTCCTTCTGGTCGACCCGGCGGCTGCCGGCGCAGCGATTAACTACTTAAGCCGCACGTGCCAGTCGACGGTGGCGGTGGCGACGCGGTTGCCGTCCTTGTCGTGCAGCTCGACTTCGCAGGGGAACTCGACCTTGCCCTCGGCATCGAGCGTGGCCAGCGCCGCGGCGGCGTCGATGCCGAGCTTGGCGGTAGCCGTGATCGGGCCGTGGGCGATCTTTTCGAAGTTGATCTCGGCTGACTTGGCGAGCGGGACGACGTCGCCCATGCGGATCGCGAAGGCGCCGACGAAGGCCGCACCCGAGGCGGTCTCGGCGACGGTGAAGAGGGCGCCCGCGTGCTGGGAGCCGACGTGGTTATTGAGCTCGGCTTTGCGCGGCAGGACCACGGTCGCCTCCCCCGCGTTCACCTCGGTGATGTCGAGGTCGAGGTAGCCCGCGAAGGGCACCGCCATCGACAACCCTTTGGCGATCGCGTCGAAGTCGACGTTCGGCATTCCTGGAACTCCCGGCATCGGCGCAGATTACCTCCATCGAGTCCGCGTCAGCCGTCGCATATCGACGCTTCCTGCGGTCTCGCGGCTCAGCGGCCCTCGAAGGTGGCGTGCCCGGGGCCGCCCTTCTCGAGGAAGGTGCGGACCGCGTTCTGCAGGTCCTCGGTCGCGAACAGGTCGGCGGCTTCGGTCCGCACCACCTCGTCGGCGGCGGTCATCCCGCCCTCGCGAAAGCGGCGCAGGATGTGCTTGGTCATCGCGTGCGCCTTGGTTGGCCCGGCCGCCAGCTCCTCGGCGAGCTTGCGTGCGGCGGCGTCGAAGTCCTGATCCTCGTAGAGCAGGTTGACCACGCCCCAGCGCTCCATCTCCTCGGCGCCGAAGATCCCGCCGGACATGACGAAGTGGCGAGCTCGGCCGCTGCCGGCGCGCTCGGCCAGGCGCTGGGTGCCGCCCATCGACGGCGTCAGCCCGACGACTTTCTCGACCAGCCCGAACTTCGCCTTCGGCGAGGCAACGATCAGGTCACAGGCAAGGGCGAGCTCGAAGGCCGCGGTCAGGGTCAGCGCGTGGGCGGCGAAGACGACCGGCGCCGGTAGCTGCTCGACCTGGTCGATCATCCCCAGCAGTTCGTCCCAGAGCGCGCTCCCCTGCTCCGGGTTGAGCCCGGCGAAGACGTTGACGTCAACCCCGCCGGAGACCGCCCGGCCCTCGGCCCGGATCAGCAGCGCCCGCGGCGGCTCCTGGCTGACCGCGTCGACCGCCGCCTGTAGGTCGTCCATCATCCGCTGGTCGAAGAGATTGAGAGGCGGGCTGTCGAGGGTGATCACGGCCAGGCCGCTCTCCTCGCGATCCAGTCTCGCCGCCGCGTCCGCGCTCATAGCTCCGGCACCCTATGGACCTCGAACAGGTTGGTGCCCAGTTCCTGGCCGTCGAGCCCGGCGGTGATCGCGACGAGGTCGCCCGGCTCGGCGATCCCGTGTTTGGCGGCGACCCCCGCGCAGTGGTCGAGCAGGCTGCGCAGCTCGGTCCCGAAATCGCTCTGCACCGCGGTGACGCCGAACAGGAGGCCGACCCGACGCACGGTCTCTATATATGGGGAGACCGCGAGCACCGGCACGTCGGGCCGGTGGGCAGAGACGAGGCGGGCGGTGCGGCCGGTGTTGGTCGGGACCACCAGGGCCTTGAGGCCGAGTCGGTAGACGGCACCGACAGCGCTCTGGGCGACCGAGTCGGCGACGTCCTGGGTCGCCTGGTCGGTGCGGGCGAAGAGCCACTCGCCGTAGGGCAGGTCGGGCTCGTTGGCCCGGGCGATCCGGTCCATCACCCGCACCGCCTCGACCGGGTGCTGGCCGACCGCGGTCTCCTCGGAGAGCATCACCGCGTCGGTGCCGTCGTAGATCGCGTTGGCGACATCGGTCACCTCGGCCCGGGTCGGGCGCCGCGCCGTCACCATCGAGGCCAGCATCTGGGTCGCGGTGATCGCCGGCTTCGAGGCCTTGCCGGCGGCGCGGATCACCCGCTTCTGCTGGATCGGCAGCTGCTCCAGCGGCACTTCGATCCCGAGGTCCCCGCGGGCAACCATGATCCCGCCGGTGGCGACGCGGACGATCTCCTCGACGTTTTCGGCCGCCTGCTGGCGCTCGATCTTGGCGATCACAGGAATCCGGGAGCCGAGCTCGACCAGCCGCGAGGTCACCGGCTCGAGGTCAGCGGCGGTGGAGACAAAGGAGACCGCCAGCAGGTCGACGCCCTCTTTGACGGCGAAATCGACCCAGTCGAGGTCGACCCCAGTGGTCGCCGGCAGGTCGATCCCGCCGGGAATGTTCATCCCCTTATGGGAGGAGAGAGTGCCGCCTACCTCGACTTCGGCACCGACGCCCTCGTCCTCCTTGCCGCCGACCCGCAATCGGATCGCGCCGTCGGCGAGGTAGACGAGCTGATCCTGCTCGAGCTCGGTCACCCCCGGCCAGGAGACCGGGATCGTCCCGCCCTCGCCCTCGACCTCACGCGAGGTCAGGGTCACGTGCATCCCCGTCTCCAGCTCGGCGAAGTCGTTGCGCAGGGAGCCGATCCGCAGCTTCGGTCCCGGCAGGTCGCCGAGGACCGCCACCTCGCACCCGACCCGCTCGGCCGCCGCCCTGACCGCCGCGATCGTCTCCGCCTGGCGCTCGGGCCCGGCGTGGGAGAAGTTCAAGCGGAAAACGTCGGCGCCGGCCGCGACCAGTTGCTCCAGCACCGCCGGCTCCCAGCTCGCGGGACCGACGGTGGCGATGATCTTGGTGCGCCGCCCAAGGTGGGCGCCGGGGTTGATTGCGGGGTCGACGGTCATCCGCTGAGACTAGACGGCGGCCCTCCCAATCGGCTCTGTAGTACCTACAATCGGTCGAGCGCGCGAGGCGCGCACGTGGAGAGGTGGCCGAGTGGCTGAAGGCACTCGCCTGCTAAGCGAGTAGGGGGCGCAAGCTCTCTCGAGGGTTCGAATCCCTCCCTCTCCGTTTTCGCCCGCTCGGGGTCGCAGGGAGAGCCTGATTGAGAAGGCGCCGCCGCCGGCCGCCGGCTTTCCCGATCCCGATAACTCGTACATGCGAGTTCGCTCATAGCTTCCTATGCTCGGGGTCGACGACCGACAACATCAGGTCAGATCACTGTCCGATGGCGATGGAGATCGGGGGCGGATAGCCAAGGCCCGGATCCAACAAGGAGGTACCAACGATTGGCCCTTGAAGATCGAGAAGAGATCGTCGCAACGATCCAAGAGACCTACGTCCTCATGGGTCGAGCAATCCAAGCGGAGATACCGGACGAGGTAGTGGAGCGAGCCCTCCGGAAAGATGCGGTTCGCGAGCTTTTGGACACTCCCATTGAGTACGTCACGGACGAGGAGCTGCTTGGACTGTTCCAGGAGACCTACTACGAGCTAATAGGGAATCTGTTCGTGATCCAAGACGCGCTACTTGACGAGCGCGGCGAGAAATTTGATCACGACCTACAGCGAGTCGGCCTCACCGGGTCTGGTCGCGCGCTCAAGGTCAATGGATTCCGAAGAGCGTTTGAGCGCGTTCGCGCGTTCGCGTCGAGACGCTGGGTGAAGAAGGCATTTGAGTGGGGCAACATCATTCTGGGCAGCTTGGGTCCGGTTCCAGTTGTCGGAATAGCTGTCGAGCCGATCAAGGAGCTCAAGGAGTCCATTGAGGCGCAGGGTGAGGAGGATTCTGAGGGTCGGTAATGCTGCTCCCTTAGGGGCCTTGACGAAGGCCTAGCTAAAGCAAGTTGGCAAATCCAACCCGCCACGGTCACCGGGGTCGATCCAGACCTCGCTGACATAGCCGAATGTGTCCTCGTCCAGCCGCACCCCGTAGTACCGGCGTGAACTGAAAAGACCGGGATTGTTGTCATCGGATCTGTCGGTGTCCTGGCCGTTAGTGATTTCCTCGCCTTGGCGTTGACACACCGCCGCTTCGTAGGTGCCGCCGGTTTCCCGGTTCGTCCCTTTAATTACGCAGTCTCTGGCGGCGCAGTAAGCCGCAGGCTTCGTGGTCAGGACGACCGGTTCGGTGTCCTCGCGCATTCGGGGTCCGCTCGTCACTTTGTTGTAGACCCGGATCACCTTCCCCGGTGAAGCTTCGTGCTGAGGGTGAGGAGCAGATCGCTCCTCCTCGTCCCCATCGTCAACCGCGCTGATGACGAAGGCAACGACCGAGAAAAGAATGACGACAACCGCCCCGACCTGAAAGGGATCAAAGAGCGGGGCACGCTCCAACTGCCGCCAGATCACGACGAAGATGGAGAGGATCGCCAGCCCAATGCAGAGATTTGTGAATGGCAGCGCAACTGCCGTGAAGACGACGCCTGCGGCTACAGCAAGAGCAGCCACAGCTTTATAGAAATCTCCTTTAGACATATTGCGGCCGCACGATATAGGAACTCCTCGGTATCTCTGATCCCTGGCCCAGAGATACGTCTCTGTGCACCGTCCCTCGTCCGCATGGAGATTTAGCCGATCTCCCCTAGGGATTAAGCCGATTTAGGCGGTCCTCAAGCTCCGGGTTCAAATACCGTCCCATGATCCCCGTTTTCTCGCGGAGCAAAGCTCCTCGGCGCAGGCCCTCAGCTCGTCTCGGCCGCCGACTTCGTTTCCCAGAAGGTCACAAGGCCGGCGGTGACGCCGAGCACCCCGACGGCCGTGCCGCCGAGCGCGAGAATCGCCATTTCGAGGTCCACGTCGCCGAAGCCACCGGTGACAACCGAGACCGCAACGATGACCCCGAATGGAAGCACCGCGCCGAGGGCGAACACCCAGCGGGCAAGCCTCAGCCTTGCCTTCGAGTTCTGTGCCAGCGACTCGAAGGCAAAGGTGGCCAGAGCAGCCACGATGGCAACGCCGCAGCCAACCCACTTGGACAGGAAGACACCCGACAGAGCCGCCCCCACGCCGGCTATCAGGGTGGCGATCGCCGGCACGCCGATGCCGCGCTGTTCTTGAACCAGCTCCTCCACTCGTCGGAAGGCCTCTGCCGCCGAAGCGCTGAGCTTCTCTCCGGCGAAGATGAACAGCGCGGTCGCGACACAGGCGATCACGACCAGCACGACCGCGCTGAACAGCCACGAGATTCCGACGCTGAGCCAGGACGCCCACTCGAAGGCAAGGGGAATCGTGGAGGAGACAGCAGTGGGCAAGAGGCGACTTTCGGTAGAAGATCTTTAAGTACTCGCGCGATCCTATACAGAACCGATCTCACGTTTTTACAGCTCTGACCGTTTTTCAGCTACATGGAAAGAGAAGAGATCTGGTTCGAGTCACAAGGCGACCGCTGCGCTGCCTGGCTCTACCCCAGCGGGTCGGGGTTGTCGCCGGCGATCGTGCTGGCGCATGGCCTGAGCGGCACCCGGCGCGACCGACTCGGCCCGTTCGCCGAGCGATTCGCCGAGGCGGGGATCTCCGCGCTGGTCTTCGACCACCGCGGGTTCGGTGGCAGCGAGGGGGAGCCGGACCTGTTCGAGCCCCGGCGCCAGCTCAAGGACTGGGCCGCGGCGATCGCCCACGCCCGCGGCCTCGACGGTGTCGACCCGGAACGCGTCGCGACCTTCGGCTCCTCGATGGGCGGCGGCAACGCTCTCGCCGCAGCGGCGGCCGATCCAGGGGTGGCCGCGGCGGTCAGCCAGGTGCCGTTCCTGACGATGGCGCAGGCGCATCGATCGCCGCGCCGGGTCCAGGCAAGGATGATCGCCGCCGCGATTCGTGGCCGGCACCTCCCCGCTGTCGGACAACCGGGTGAGGCGGCGTTCATCAACGCCCCTGACAGCGAGGCCGGCTGGCGGCGCGTCGTCGCAAGCGGCGAGGACTCCCGCTGGCGTGACCGCGCCTCATCGCGCTGGCTGCTCACCGCCCCGCGCACCTTCAACCACGTCCGTCACGCTCGCGATCTTCATTGCCCGTGGCTGGTCTGCGTCGGTGAGGCCGACCGGGTAGCGGCTCCCGCAATCGCAATCCGGGCCGCCCGCCGAGCACCGTTCGGGGAGCTGCGGACCTACCCCGGCGTCGACCACTTCGACATCTACGACGGTCCCGAGCATGAGGCCGTCGTCGCAGACCAGGTCGAGTTCCTGCGGCTACACCTTCAGTGATCGTCGACCCGCCGCATCCTCAGGCGATCCGGCTCCACGACCACCACCCGCCAGGTCTCCCCCGCCTGTCCCCCACGAGGCTGCAGCTCCAGCTCGTCTCCCGCCAGCGACCAGCTACCACCGGCCTCCGCCGGCACGTCCACCGGTCCCGGGAACGATTCGACGTAGCAGCCGTCGTCCCGCAGCTCGATCGACCTGCGACCGCGCGCCGGCGGCAGATCAAAGCACGACGGGCGGAACACCATCTCGTCGCCGCTGTCCTCCTCGTGGGAGTGGACCCAGCGCTTCTGCAGCAGGTCTTCGTCGGCTGCCACTCTGGGAGGATCTCAGAGGCCCGCCAGTTTTTTCCGCGGTCCCGCCAGGGTCGCGTTCATCCTTGCCACCTGCCCCTCGGTGAACATGTACATCGTGTCGTCGTCGACGTAGTCCATGTAGTTCATGAACATGTCGCCGCTGGGGCCGTTGTTGCAGGTGATGCGCGGGAATTTCGGTTTGCCCAGGTTGGCCTGGCGAGCCGGTGGCGTGTCGGCGACGAAGTCGTTGCCGCTGCAGTCGTTCCGGTCCCCCCAGATGTGGCGGAGGCCGAGGAAGTGGCCGATCTCGTGGGTTGCGGTGCGACCTTTGTTGAAGGGCGCCCTCGCCGAGCCTTTGGTGCCGAAGGCGGTGTTGAGGATCACGACTCCGTCGGTTTTCGCCGGACCGCCGGGGAACTGGGCGTAGCCGAGCAGGCCGCTGCCGAGACTGCAAACCCAGATATTGAGATATCGGTGGGTGGGCCAAGCGTTGGCCCCGCCGGTTTTGCTCGCCTTGACGCTGTCGTACACGTCAAACGCGGCCACTGAGGTCGCCTTGCGGACGATGCCCGAGGTTTTTTTGCCTTTCGGGTCTTTGGTAGCGAGGGCGAATGCGATGTTGGCGTCGGCAACCAGGCTCTTCCAGGCTGCGGGCACTTTGCTCTTGTCCGTGTTCTTGGCACGGAAATCGCGATTGAGAACATCGATCTGGCTTTTCACCTGGGCATCGGAGACGTTCTCGTCATCGGTGCGGTAAAGCACGTGGACGACCACCGGGATCTTGATCAGTTTCCGCGCGATCCGCATTGCCTCGCCGCTGTCGATGCTGCGGCGGGTCTCGTCCTCCGCCGCAAGCCGCCTTTTCCGGTATTCCGGCAGGGTCTCGGCGAGGAGCTCGTGCACCACCATCTGAGCGCAACTGCGTTGTCTGGGTTCCTTTGCAGCAGGCATCTCTCTCCCTTTCTAAGTACGAATTGATTTCTTAATAGAAATCAGTGCGATCCTAACTCTTCAAGCGATCGCGGGAGAACTCGCTCTTTCGGCGCCGGACCGCGGAGATAGGCTGGCGCCGTGTCCGCCCTTCCCCAGTCGCACGAGCGCTACGAGCGGATCTTCGCCGAGGTCGAGGCGCCGTTCGCCTTCGTCGACCTGGAGGCAATGTGGGAGAACGCCGACGCGATGCTTAGCCGGGCCGGGAGCAAGCCGGTCCGGGTGGCCTCGAAGTCGATCCGCTGCCGGGCGTTGCTGGAGGCGATCCTCGCCCGGGATCCCCGCTTCCAGGGTCTGATGACCTTCACCTTGCCGGAGACTCTCTGGCTCGCCGAGCAGGGATTCGAGGACCTGCTGCTCGCCTACCCGACCGCCGACGGCGGCGGTCTGGAGGAGCTGGCGCTGCGCTCGGCCGCCAACCCCGAGGGGGCACCGATCGTGATGGTCGATTGCATCGAGCACCTGGAGATGATCGAGTCGGTGCTGGGCAAAGGGGCGCCGCCGCTGCGCGTCTGCATCGATGTCGACGCCAGCTGGTGGTGGCTCGGCGGCCGGGTCAAGGTCGGCCCCAAGCGCTCGCCGATCCACACCGTCGAGCAAGCAGTGGCGCTGGCGCGTGAGATCGAGAAGCGGCCGCAGATCGAACTCGACGCGCTAATGGCCTACGAGGGGCAGATCGCCGGCGTCGGCGACCAGCCGGGACAGTGGCGCCGCGGCGCCGCGATCCGCTTCATGCAGAAGCGCTCGGTGACCGAGCTGGCCCAGCGGCGGCGGGCGATCGTCTCCGCCCTCGGCGAATTCGTCGAGCTGGAGATCGTCAACGGCGGCGGCACTGGCAGCCTCGAGCTAACCGCCGCCGAGGAGGCGATCACGGAGGTGACTGCCGGCTCCGGCTTCTACGCCCCCGCCCTCTTCGACCACTACAGCCGCTTCAGCCTCACCCCCGCCGCCGGGTTCGCGCTGCCGATCGTCCGCAAGCCTGCGAGTCACGTCGCCACCGCGCTCGGTGGCGGCTACCTCGCCTCCGGCTCCGGCGACGAGTCACGGCTGCCGGCGCCTTGGCTGCCCGAGGGCCTGAAGCTGGACGGCGATGAGGGCGCCGGCGAGGTGCAAACGCCGCTGTTGGGCGCCGCCGCAGCGGGCCTCGAGGTCGGCGACCGCGCCTACTTCCGCCACGCCAAGGCCGGCGAGCTCTGCGAGCGCTTCGACACTCTCCACCTGGTCGAAGGCGAAGCGATCGTCGCCGAGGTCCCGACCTACCGCGGCGAAGGTCGGACCTTCCTCTAAGAGCCCAGGACGCGGTCGGTGTACTTGTTGCTGAAGGTGCGACCCGGGTCGAGCGTGTCGCGGGCGCGCTGGAACTCCTCCCAGGCCGGGTAGCGGGGCGCCAGGGTCGCAGCGGTCTGGAAGTGGCGCTTGCCCCAGTGGGGCCGGCCGCCGTACTCGTTCATGATCGCCTCGACCGCCTCGAAGTAGGGACGCCACTCCATCCCCCGGTACTGGTGGACGGCGATGTAGGCGGTCTCACGTTCGTGCGAGGGGCTGAGGAAGGCGTCGTCGCCGGCGGCGACCCGCATCTCGATCGGGAAGAAGACCGGATACTCGTGCCTGCGCACCCACTCGATCACCCGTCGCGCCGCCTCGGGACCGTGCTCGCGCGGCACCCCGTACTCCATCTCGGTGAAGCGGACCCGTCGCTCGTTGACGAAGACCCGATCGCTGCGGTCGCTGGTGCGACTGCCGGAGGCAACGCGGCCGGCCAGCCGCGCCAGCGACGGGATCGCCTTCGGCATCGCCTTGCCGGTTCGCGCCAACAGGCCCAGCGCCCAGTTCTCGAGCACGACGTCGTTGAGGAAGGCGGCAGCTCGCCCGCGGGGCTGCGGCGGCCCGTCGAGCCGGTTGCGCTCCAGGACCAGGGCCTGGTCGGAGTAGGGGAAGGTGAAGAGCTCGAAGTGCTCGTGTTTCTCGGCCCACTCGTCGAAGGAGTTGAGGACCTCGTCCCGCGGGTGCGGCGCATCGACCCGCATCAGGTCGAAGGCGGGGACGCAACGCAGGGTGACCGCCGAGATCGCCCCCAACGCCCCGATCCCGACCCGCGCCGCCCGCAGCAGCTCGGGGTCCGTCTTGGCGCTGAGGTGGCGAACGCTGCCATCGGCAAGGACCAGCTCCAGCCCCTCGACCTGGGAGGAGATATTGCGCAGGCGGGAACCGGTGCCGTGGGTGCCGGTTGAGATCGCTCCGGAAATCGTCTGGCTATCGATGTCGCCGAGGTTCTCCATCGCCAGGCCCAGCCGCGCCAGCTCCTCGTTCAGCTCGGCGAGCACGGTGCCGCCCGCGACCCGGACCAGCCCCGACTCCCGGTCGGCGTCGAGCACCCCGCTCAGCCCCCCGAGGTCGATCATCGTCCCCTCGGTCAGCGCCGTCTCGGTGAACGAATGGCCCGAGCCCGCGACCCGCACCTTGCCGCCACCGCTCGCCGCCGCGGCGATCGTCTCAACCAGCTCGTCGCGGTTGCGAGGAGCCGCGATCCGCGCCGGGCGGCAGGCCTGGTCGCCGGCCCAGTTGACCCACTCGCCGCTCGCTCCCCCGCGTCCTCGCGCCATCGATCCGACCCTAGCTCGCGGCGGGACGCGGTTCGCTTTTCGGCTGCATCACCATGAAGGCGTAGCCGACCGTCACCGCCAGCAGCCCGGCGATCACCAGGCTCGGCGCCGCGTAGCCGGTGAGGCTGGCGACGACCCCGCCGCCGATCCCGCCGATCACCTGACCCGAGGCCCAGGCCATGTTGGAGAGGCCGGCCGCGTAGCCCTGGTGCAGGTTGCTCTCCTCGGCGACGTCGGAGATCAGGGTCAGGGCCGGCGCGAAGCAGAGACCGGCGCCGAGCGAGGTCAGGACCAGGGCCGCCAGCACCTCGCCCAGGGTTGCCACCGCAGCGATCGCGATCATCGCCATCGCGCAGATCGTCAACCCGCTGACATACGGCGTCCGTCGCCCGACCCGGTCCGAGATCCGGCCCGCCACCGGCGCCAGCGTCGCCTCCAGTGCAGCCCCGACGATGAAGCCGGCGGCGATCACGCCGTGGCCGCCGCCGAGATCGTCGATCCGCAGCGGCACCAGCACCTCGATCGCGCCGAACATCACCGATGGCACGGCGACGAAGATCGCCGCCTCGACCACCGGGCGGCTGAGCATCGTCGCGACGACTTCACGCAGCGACTGGACCTCTGGCGTGTGGTGCTCCGGCAGGCGCGCGGCGCCCAGTGCCAGCAGAACGGTGATCACCATCACCGAACTGAAGACCAGCTCGGTGCCGACCGAGCCGGCGATCGCGCCCAGCGCCGGCCCCAGCAATGCCCCTGCCACAGCGGTGCCGAGGGCGGTGCCGATCACCGATCCGCGTTTGTCCTCGGGGGCGGCAGTAATCAGCCAGGTAAGCGCGCCCGACCAGATCAAAGCACCGGCGATGCCTTGCACGAACCTGGTGCCGTCAAGCAGGTAGATCTCGTGGGCGAAGCCGAAGACGACGCTCGAGACGCCGAGCAGAAGCAGCCCGGCGATCACCGTCCGCCGTGGGCCGACGCGGCTGGCCACGTACCCGGCCGGAAGCGAGGCGACAAGGGTGCCCGCGGCGTAGGAGGCCGAGAGGATTCCGGCCTGCGCCTTGCTCAGCCCGAGGTCGTCGACGTATTCCGGAAGCAGGGGAGCAATCGCCGCAAAGAAGGCGACGTCGAAGAAGATCATCGCCGAGGCGAGGAAGAGCAAACGACGCACCCCTGCATACAATCAGTGGGAGCTGCTTGAGCGCTCTGGAGGGGTGGCAGAGCGGTTGAATGCGGCGGCCTTGAAAGCCGTTAGGCGTCTTTAGGCGTCTCGTGGGTTCGAATCCCACCCCCTCCGCTCCCCGGTCGCGCGGCAGGAAAGCGCCCCCGGCGGACGAACGACCAGCCATGGACAGGGCCGACAGGCGCGCCCAGAGCCACGAGCTCTGGCGTCAGCGCGCGGAAAGCGTCAGCGACGCATTCGGGCTGGTCCTCGTGCTGGTCCTCCTCACCTATGTGCTGACCTCGCTGCTCGCCAACTACGGCTGGGCGGCGGTGGTGCTGACCGTGGCGACCAGCACCACCTCGGTCGTCGCCCTGGTCAGCTCCCACGTCAAACCCAGGGTCGTCCGCGCCTCGCTCTGGCTCTCGGCGCTGACGGTCGTGCTGGCGGCGATCGCGGCGATCAGCGACGAGCGCTGGTTCCTCAACTTCGCGTCGCTGATCCAGATCTGCCTCTTGATGGTCGCGATGGGAGCGGTCCTCTGGCGGGTGGTGACCAGCGCCGAGGTCGGGTCCCGCACGATCCTCGGCGCGATCAGCGTCTACACCGTGCTCGGGATCCTCTTCACCTTCGCCTACGGGACGATTGACCGGATCCAGAGCGGTCCGTTCTTCGAAGGCGTCGCCCGTCCCGCGGGCAACGACTTCCTCTTCTTCAGCTACACGACGCTGACCACGACCGGCTACGGCAACCTCGTCCCCGGCGGTCAGCCGGGGCGGATGATCGCCGGCCTGGAGATGATGATCGGCCAGATCTTCCTGGTCACCCTGGTCGCGGGCCTGGTCAGCCTCTGGCGGCCCGGCGATGCGCTGCGCCGCCGCCGCGAGCGGCGCGACGCCTCGAGCGAATCCGCCTGAGGCGCCGGGGCGAGGGCGTCAGCCCTCGTCGAGCTCTACCCGTTCGATCGTCTGCGCCTCGACCGGCTTGTCGCCGGCGCCGGTCGGCGTCGACTCGATCGCGTCGACCACATCCATCCCGTCGATCACCTCGCCGAAGACGGTGTGCTTGCCGTCCAACCACGGCGCCGCGCCGGTGGTGACGATGAAGAACTGCGAGCCGTTGGTGTTGGGTCCCGCGTTGGCCATCGCCAGGGCGCCGCGAACGACCTTGTGGTCGTTGAACTCGTCCTCGAAGGTGTAGCCAGGACCCCCCGTACCGGTCCCTTCCGGGCAGCCACCCTGAATCATGAAGTCAGGGATCACCCGATGGAAGACGAGCTGGTCGTAGAACCCGTCCGCGGAGAGCTTGCGGAAGTTCTCGACGGTTTTCGGCGCGTCCTCGTCGTGAAGCTCGAGCACGATCGCCCCGGCACTGGTGTGAAGGGTCGCTTGCGACATGGTCCGGAACCCTAGCTTCCTTCGACGCGGACGGTCACCGGCGGCGAAGATCCGGGAACGTACGGCCAGCGCTCCTCCGCCAGCGCCGTCGCCCGTAACCGAATCGCCGCCCTGCCGGTGACGTAGCGGAAGCGATAGCGGGCACGGAAGCGGCCGTGGTGGTCGCTGCGGGTGACCAGCACCGGCCGCCAGCGCTGCGTCGCCTCCTCCAGGTACTGGATCGCGACCAGCTTGCCGCGGCGCGGGATCGGCGCTCCCCTGCTCTTCACCCGGCCGGAGAGGCGCACCGCCTGCCTAGTCCGCAGGCTCTCGGGGACCGCGCGGAGGGTGACGCCGGCGCGGACCCGGAGCTCGAGGGGCTGGCGCGCGGCGGGCTCCAGGACGCCGTCGCCGGGGAAGGAGACCATGACCCGCCGCGAGGGGCCGGGCGGCAGCCGCAGCTCGAAGCCCCCCTCCTCGCCGGTCTCGGCGCCCTCGACGGCGACCGGCGTCAGCGCCCCGCGCGAGGGGCGGGAGACGACGCGCAGAGCGCGGCCCCCGAGGCCGGCACCGTCGGCTGCGCGGACGAGGCGGCCGCTGAGCAGCGCCGGGGCGCCGAAGGGAACGGTCAGGGACTCGCCCCGGCCGTGGCCTCCCCGCAACCTGGCGAAGAGCCGCGACTTCCCCTTCGGCACGTGCGGGGGCGGTACTCGGCGGACCGCCATTTGGGTGCCGTCCGCGCGCAGGGTGGTCGAGGCGTCGTTGCCGGCGGCGTCAGTCGCGTCGGCGCGGAAGACGAAGGTGCCGAAGCCCAGCTCCGGCATCGGCGCGGCCAGCGCGGCGCCGCCCGCCTCCGCCGTCGGGATCAGCTTCGTCGGCAGCTCGGTCCAGCTCGGCGCGTCGACCCGCCGGTAGAGGATCTGCCCGGCCCGCGGTCCTGAGTCCTCGTCGGAGACCTGCGCCCGCACCTGTCCCTCCGGCGCCTCGGCGGCGAACGCGACCCCAGGCTTGGCGTTGTCGAAGCGCAGCGGCACCGTCACCGCCGTGCTCGGCTCGTCGTTCCCGGCCTCGTCGCGCAGCCACAACTGCAGCGAGTAGCTGCCCGGGGCGGGAACGGTGAGGCCGGCGAGGGTGCGGCGGTCGCGCCCGGCGGCCCACTTGACGCCGGTGTCGTAGCCGGCCGCGTCGACGACCCTCCAGAGAGCGCCGGCGATCGGGCTCGCCGCCCCCTGGCCGGGGTTCTCCCAGCCGAGGTCGAAGTCGTTGCTCCGGCGCCAGCCCTCGCCGCCGGCGAGGGCGACTGCCTTGGGATGAGATGGCGGGTTGTTGTCGACCAGCACGGTGCGGGCCGGCGTGCAGGCGTAGTTGGCGGCGAAGTCGGTCGCGCAGTGGACGAGGCTGTGCGGCCCGTCGCTGAAACTCTGGGTGGAGATCGGGTGGGCGGCCGAGACGGTGGTCAGGCAGGGCCGCATCCGGGTCGCCCTCCACTCGCCGCCGATCGAGGCCTTCTCGCAGGGGTACTCGGTGAGACCGACCCGCGCCCCGTCCAGCTTCGTCTCACCGAAGCGGACCCCGGCGCCCACATCGCTCCCGGTCACCAGCACCGCCTGGGTGCCGCGACGCCAGCCGCCAGCCAGGAGGTCGCCCCCGAGGAAGCCGGCGCTGGGAGCGCCCGGGTCTTCGACCGTGAGCGTCAGCGCCCGCAGCGCCGACCACGAGCCCTGCTCGAGCGAGCACCACTTCGACTCCGCCCGCGCGCAGAGCAGCCGTTCTTCGAAGGCCGAGGCACCGATCGGGAAGCCGCGGGTGAACTCGCTGGCAGCGGTGTCGGTGGTCGAGGCCTGGAGGAAGGGTTCAAAGCCTCCTCCCCAGTTGACCGCCCCGAGCCGCTGCTCCATTCCGTCGTGGAGAACGTGCCACCAGGTTCCGCGCACGGCGGTGATCGCGTTGCCCGGCGGCGGCGTCCAGCGCCAGCGCGCGAAGCGGGTGCCGGAGACCGTCCCCTGTCCGTCGCGGGTCAGGCTCTTGACGTGGACCCCGGCGAAGGGATCGCCGCCCGGCGGCACGCAGTAGGCGTCGGGGCGGAACTTGGCGCCGCCGGTGGTGTCGGCCCATTCGGCGTCGGCCCCCGCGTACCAGCCGCACTGCGCCACCGCGTACTTGCCGGCGTCCGCCTTCGCCGCAGCCAGCAGCATCACGCTCAGCGCCAGCAAGACCCCCAGCCCGACGCTCCGCACCAGGCCCAGTCTCGATCCCACCATCGGTTCCTCCTTCGCTCGATTGCCTTCCGGAGGACCAAGGAACTGGCGCCGCAAACTCTCCCCCCACCCCTCGCACGGCGGCCGGGATCGGGGCTTTGCGAGAATCGAGCCAATGTCTCTTCCAAGCAAAGATCAGATCACCGAGAAGCTGCGCGCCGTCATCGACCCCGAGCTGCGGCGCTCCATCGTCGAGCTGGGCATGGTCCGCTCGATCGAGGTCAAGGAGGACGGCCGGGTCGAGGTCGTCGTCTCCCTCACCACCGCCGGCTGCCCGATCCGCTCCCACTTCGAACAGGCCGTCGCCAGCCAGGTCTCCCAGCTGGAAGGCGTGACCGGGGTCGCGGTCGGCTTCGACGTCCTCTCCGAGGAGGAGAAAGGCGAGCTGCAGCAGACGCTCGGCCGCGGCAAGCTGCCGCAGGGCGCGCTGGCGAAGGTGAAAAACGTGATCTGCGTCTCCTCCGGCAAGGGCGGGGTCGGCAAGTCGACGATGACCGCCAACCTGGCCGCGGCGCTGACCGCCGAAGGCCACTCGGCGGGCGCCCTCGACTGCGACGTCTACGGCTACTCGATCCCGCGCATGCTCGGGGTCAACCACAAACCGGAGGTCAACGGCGAGCGGAAGATCCTGCCGCTGGACTCGCCCAGCGGGGTGAAGGTGATGTCGATCGGCTTCTTCGTCGAGGACAACTCCGCCGTCGTCTGGCGCGGCCCGATGCTGCACAAGGCGATCCAGCAGTTCCTCGAGGACGTCGCCTGGGATGAGCTGGAGTACCTGCTGCTGGACCTGCCGCCGGGGACCGGGGACGTCTCGATGACCCTGGCTCAGCTGCTGCCGCAGGCGAAGTTCCTGGTCGTCACCACGCCGCAGCCGGCGGCCCAGTCGGTCGCCCAGCGCGGGGCCGAGATGGCAAAGAAGTTCGACCTCGAGATCCTCGGCGTGATCGAGAACATGTCCGGCTTCACCACCCCCGACGGCGAGCGCTTCACGATCTTCGGCGAGGGCGGCGGCCAGCTGCTCTGCGACGAGCTCGACGTGCCGCTGCTGGGCAAGGTGCCGCTCTCCGAGCCGCTGCGCGAGCACGCCGACAACGGCACGCCGCTGGTCATCGCCGAGCCCGACGCCCCGGCCTCGCAGGCGATCCGCCAGGCGGCCCGCGGGATCGTCGCGATGACGCCGCAGGAGCTGCCGGTGCTGCAGGCGACGCCGAACGCCGCGGAAGCGCCGCCGGTCAGCGGCACGCCGCTCCCGGTTGTTCAGTAGCAGCAGCCTCTGTGACCAAGGCCACAGATGGGACCGAAACTTCGGCCATCCTTCAACGTTAGGATTTGCACATAAACGCCTAATCCTTGGCTAAGACCGAGGTAGCGGGGGACCCAAGTGTCCGGGGCGAGCCCACTTTCGAGTGGGGGCGCAGGCTCCTTCAGCGCCAGCCCGTCAGCTAACCCCGTCGGCCGACGAAGGAGGAGTGAGATGACGAACGCCCTTGGGGCGGCCCGAAAAACGCCCGCCCTCTGGTTTTCCCTCGCGGTTCTGAGCTTCGTCGCGTCGCCACCGTCCTCGCGACGCAGGCGCAGGCGGCGACCCCGGGCGGGGTCACCACGACGACCCCGGAAACCGAACCGACCGCACCTCCCGGCAAGGCGATCCTGGTCAACGGCCGCGCGATCGCCGCCCGCCGACGCACCCCCGGCGGTCAAAAGCGTGATCGCGGCAGCGAACAAGATCCGCACCAAGCCCTACATCTACGGCGGTGGCCACGCCCGCTGGTGGGACGCCGGCTACGACTGCTCAGGCGCGGTCAGCTTCGCCCTCCGCGGCGCCGGCCTGATCGACACCCCGATGCCGTCCGGCTCCCTAGCCGGCTGGGGCAGCGCCGGCAAAGGCCGCTGGATAACGGTCTACGCCAACGGCGGCCACGCCTACGCAATCATCGCCGGCCTCCGCTGGGACACCGCAGGCACCACCAACGGCACCGGCCCCCGCTGGCACAAATCCCTAAAGGCGCAAGCAAGCGGGCCGTTCACCTCAAGGCACCCCGAAGGGTTCTAGTAAGCCCCCGCCAGCTGTCCCCAGCAAAAGAAGAGCGATAGCGAAGAGGGGCGGAACCCCCTCCCCAGGCACTCAACATCGAGCCATAAGCGAGATGTGCCTGGGGAGGGGGTTCCGCCCCTCTCTACTGACTACGCAGCCTGATTCTTAAAGTAGTTCGCGTTGATCTCAGCGAATTTGGCCCACTCGGCCGGAAGCTGATCCTCGGCAAAGCAAGCGTCAACCGGGCAAGCCTCGACGCAAGCGTCGCAGTCGATGCACTCGTCCGGGTCGATGTAGAGCTGCTCGACGTTGTCGTAGTCGGCCTCGTCAGGCGTCGGGTGGATGCAATCGACGGGACAGACCTCGACACACGAGTTGTCCTTCTGGCCTATGCATGGCTCGGCGATGACGTAGGTCATAAGGGAGGTTCTCCTAGCTCGTTTTACCGGGTGCCCGCCGGGGGGCCCGGCCAAGCGCGAGCGCACATTTTAGGGATGATGCGGACATGCTGCTGCTGACGGGGGCGACTGGAAGCATCGGATCACGGCTGTTGCCGCTGCTCCTGGAGCAGGGCGAGGAGGTTCGCTGCCTGGTCCGGGAGCCGCGGAGGCTGGGAGCGCAGCGGGTGAACGTGCAGATCGCGCTCGGCGACCTGGGCGAGATGTCGGATCCCTATCTGGTGCGCCAAGCGCTGCGCGGGGTCGACACCGTGATCCACCTCGCGGCCTCGATCCGCGACCAGCCGCCGAAGCGGATCGAGGAGCTGAACGGGCTGGCGACGGTGCGGCTGCTGCGGGCGGCCGAGCGCAGCGGCGTCGAGCGTTTCCACTTCTTCAGCGCCATCGACGCCGAGGCCGCGCAGCGGACCCGGTTCTTCCGGGCAAAGTGGGTGGCCGAGCAGGCGGTCCTCTCCTCGCCGCTGCAGACCACGGTCTTCGCCCCCTCGATCGTCTACGACCACAGCGACCCCTGGATCACGCTGCTGCGTCGCTTCTCCTTCCTGCCGGTGCTGCCGGTCTCGGGCGAGGGCGGGGCGAGGTTCCAGCCGATCTGGGCCGCCGACGCGGCGCGCTGCGTGGTCGGTGCGCTGGCGGCGAGTAGACCCGCGCTCGGCGCTACGAGCTGGCGGGGCCGGAGACGCTCTCCTACGACCAGATGTCCGACCTGGTCAGCCAGATCGCCGGCCGGCCGCGGCCGCTGGTGCACCTGCCGCTACCGCTGGTGCGGGCCGGTTTGATCGCGCTCCGCTCCGTTTTCGGCGAGGCCGTGTTCGCTACTTGGGAGGAGGCCGAGTTGATGGAGGTCTCCATGGTCAGCGAGCGGGGGCCGGCCGACGCGCAGGCACTCGGGGTCGAACCGCGAAGGATGAGCGATGTACTGGAGAGCGCCTAGAGGGACTTCGATGCTGCGGCCGCTGCTGGTGGCCGCGGTCGCGCTCGCGAGCCTGCTGGCGCCGGCCCAGGCGGGAGCGGTCTCGCTGGTGCCGCCGAAGGGGAACGTCTTCCTCGGGGTCAGCGACCGCGGCACCACGACCGAATTCAACGAATTCACCGAACTGACCGGCAAGCACCCGGCGCTGCTGCAGACCTTTCACCCCTGGGGGAACAGCCTCAACGAGGCCTACGAACGCTGGCGCGAAACCGCAACGCGGCCGATCCTCCACATCTCCACCGCCGATGACCAGACGCTGGCGGAGATCATCACCCCCCAGCAGATCGCGCTTGGATACGGCGACGAATACCTGCTGCAGCTGAACGACTTCTTCGCCAAACGCGGGCTGCCGGCCTACGTGCGGCCGCTGGGCGAGCCGAACCGCTGCCTCAACGTCTGGTCGGCGGTCAACTGCGACGGCTCGCAGAAAGGCGGCGAACATACGACCGGCTGGTACAAGCAGGCCTTCCGCCGCATCTCCGCCATCGTCCGCGGCGGCCAGAGCCTGGAAGGGATCAACGCGACCCTGGCGGAAATCGGGCTGCCGGCGGTGACCCGGACCAAAGGGCCGCCGCCGACGGAACTGCCGGTGGCGCCGGTGAGCGTTATCTGGAGCCCGCTACCCGGCGGCTCGCCGCGGGTAAAAGGCAACTTCCCCGGCAACTACTGGCCGGGCCGCCGCTGGGTCGACTGGGTCGGGACCGACTTCTACTCCCAGTATCCGGTCTGGGAGGACCTCAACCGCTTCTACGTCGGCAAGCAGTGGAAGGGCATGCCGGTGGCGATGACCGAGTGGGCGGTCTCCGGCGAGGACGACCCGCGCTGGGTCAAGCAGACGATCGCCTGGACCGGCAAGCACCCCCGGGTGCGGATGCTCGTCTACTACCAGGGCTTCGGCCCCGGCAACCCCTACGACCTCCGCCTCTACCCCCGAACCACCAACACCCTGCGCCTCAAGATCCGCCGCGCAAACTTCCTCTCCACCGCCGACTACAACGCCAGCCTCTACCCCCCGCTACCGCCGAAGCCGCGGAAAAAATAACCAACAGAAAAAGAGAGGCCCGGTTTCCCGGGCCTCTCGAAACTGCTCCGCGTTAGCGGCTGACTACATCATGCCGCCCATGTCCGGCATACCGCCGGGCATGCCGCCGCCAGCGCCGCCTTCCTCCGGCGGCTCGGCGATGATCGCCTCGGTCACGAGGATGTTCTTCGCGATCGAGGCCGCGTTCTCCAGGGCGGAGCGGGTGACCTTGGTCGGGTCGATGACGCCGGCCTTGATCAGGTCGCCGTACTCGCCGCTGGCCGCGTTCAGGCCTTCGCCTTCCTTCAGATCGCGGACCTTGTTGACCACGACCGAGCCCTCGAGGCCCGAGTTCTCGGCGATCTGCCGGACCGGCTCCTCCAGCGAGCGGTGGATGATCCGCGCGCCGGTCACCTCGTCCGGCTCGTCGAGCTTCTCCGGGTCGAGGGCGGCCTGCGCGTTCAGCAGAGCCACACCGCCACCCGGCACGACGCCCTCCTCGAGGGCAGCGCGGGTCGCCTGCAGCGCGTCCTCGACGCGGTGCTTTTTCTCCTTCATCTCGGTCTCGGTGGCAGCGCCGACCTTGACCACGGCAACGCCTCCGGCGAGCTTCGCCAGGCGCTCCTGGAGCTTCTCGCGATCGAAGTCGGAGTCGGTGTTCTCGACCTCCGATTTGATCTGCTTGATCCGGCCCTTGATGTCCTCGGCCTCGCCGCCACCGTCGATGATCGTCGTGTTGTCTTTGGCGACGACGACGCGACGCGCCTTGCCGAGCTGAGCCAGCTGGGTGTTCTCCAGTTTCAGGCCCATCTCCTCGGTGATCACCTCGCCGCCGGTGAGGATCGCGATGTCCTCGAGCATCCGCTTGCGGCGGTCGCCGAAGCCGGGGGCTTTGACGGCCACACCGGTGAAGGTGCCGCGGAGCTTGTTCACAACCAGGGTCGCGAGGCACTCGCCCTCGACGTCCTCAGCCACGATCAGCAGCGGTTTGCCGCCCTGCATGACCTGCTCGAGCACGGGCAGGATGTCCCGCACGGAACCGATTTTCTGGTTGGCGATGAGGATGTATGGGTCGTCCAGCACCGCCTCCATGCGGTCCTGGTCGGTGACCATGTACGGCGAGATGTAGCCCTTGTCGAACTGCATCCCCTCGGTGAACTCGAGCTCCATTCCGAAGGTCTGGCCCTCCTCGACGTTCACCACGCCGTCTTTGCCGACTTTCTCGATCGCGTCGGCGATTACGTTGCCGATCTCGTCGTCACCGGCCGAGATGGCGGCGACGCGGGCGATCTGGTCTTTGCCGGCAACCTCTTTGCTCTGCGTGTTGCGGAGGTTGTCGACGACCTCCTCGACCGCCTTCTCGATCCCGCGGCGCAGGGCCAGCGGGTTGGCGCCGGCGGCCACGTTCTTCAGGCCCTGGCGAACGATCGTCTGGGCCAGCAGGGTGGCGGTGGTGGTGCCGTCGCCGGCGACGTCGTTGGTCGCGGTCGCGACCTCGCGGACGAGCTGGGCGCCCTGGTTCTCGAAGACGTCCTCGACCTCGACCTCGCGGGCGATGGTGACGCCGTCGTTGGTGATCGTCGGCGCGCCGAACTTTTTGTCGAGCACGACGTAGCGACCTTTGGGGCCGAGGGTGACCTTGACGGCGTTGGCGACGGAATCGACGCCAGCCTGCAGGGCCCCGCGGGCCTCCTCTGCGTACTTCAGCTCCTTATGAGCCATTTGTTCCTGTCCTCCTTAGTTCTTAAGTCTGGGTGGGAGCTCAGCCGAGCTTGGCCAGGACGTCCGACTCGCGCAGCACCAGCAGTTCGTCGCCCTCGACGGTCACCTCGGTGCCGCCGTATTTGGAGTAGAGGACCTCGTCCCCCTCCGCGACGTCGAGCGGGATGCGCTTGTCCCCGTCCTCGTCCCATTTGCCGTCGCCGACGGCCACGACCTTGCCCTTCTGCGGCTTCTCTTTGGCCGTCTCCGGGAGGACGATGCCGCTAGCGGTCGTCTCCTCCTCCTCAATCGGCTTGACGATCAGCCGGTCCCCGAGGGGCTTCAGCTTCATCCGTGAACCTCCGTAATCGGTGTGGGTGGTGTGAAAGTTGAGAATCGCCGCCCTAGAGCCAAATTTCGACTCTTGCGACGTTTGGCACTCTCAGGGGGAGAGTGCCAACAAACGGAAAGACTAGCGAAGCGTCAGTCGATCGCCAAGAGCCGGCAGCCGAGCAGGTCGGCGATTCCCTCGCCGCCGCGCCGCATCACCCAGTCGTGATTCCACTCGAAGGCCGGCCGCAGCAGCGGCGCGAAGAGGTTCATCCACGGCTTCGTCGTCCGCACGTTCCACTCATACAGAACCGCGGTCACCCCATCCTGCTCATAGAGACGCCAGCGCCCGATGCCTTCCAGCTCACCAACCGCGTTCCCCTCCATCAGGGTCGGGTACTCGACCCGGGTCGTCGTCACTTCGAAGGAGACGCGATAGGGCAGCAGGCTTTTCCAGACCATCCGCGAGACGCTGCCGAGGCCGTTCGCCTCGTCGCCCGCTCGCAGCTCCGACGCCTCCTCCACCCCGCGCCACCAGCGCGGCCAGTTCTCCTGGTCGTGGATCGCCTTCCAGACCGGCTCGCGCGGGGACTCCAGCAGCCAGGTGGTGAGGAAGGCGTACTCGGCCATCAGGCGCCCATCAGTTGTGGTGCGGCGTCTCCCCGTTGCCCAAGTGCGCGCGCGGCGGCTCGACGATCTGCGAGAAGCGGATCACGGTGACGACGTCGCTCGCGTTGACCGGACGGCTGTAGATCTGTTCGAGGAAATTGATCTCGTCCTCGAGCCGGCGGAACTCCGGGTTGTCGTGCTCGATGTCGCGGCGCGAGAGCTCGTCAAGCCGCTTTACCTCGACCTCGTCGATCACCGCGGTGAAGATCTTCTCCCGCGGGCTGTGGCGGAACCCGACCGTGATCCAGACGACCTGGCCGCGCTCGTACTTGTTGCTCTTATCGCCAAGCCGGATCGTCGCGGTCTTGCGGCCGCGCTTGAGCTGGTCGACGAAGACCGCTGAGTAGAAGTTCAAGACGTAGATGCCGCCCCGCATAAGCGCTGCGAGCGTATAGGAGAGGGGGTCTCAGCCGGGAACTGGACGCCTGTACTAGGCATTAGGACAAGTATTTGGGTGATTTGCTGAGCGGCTCAGGTTTTGGGCATCGGGACCGATGTCCCTACACATGCCAGCCACGCTCAGAACTCTTCGCCTGCCCGTCCTTGCCCTCCTCGCGACCCTCTCCCTCTTCGTCTTCGCCGCCCAGGCGCAGGCGTTGAAGTGCGACGGCAAGAAGGTGACGATCAAGGGCACCGCCGGCGACGACAAGATCGTCGGCAAAAAGGCCAGCGACGTGATCTGGGGCGGCGGTGGCGACGACACCATCACCGGCGGCCCCAACGGCAACGACACGATCTGCGGCGGCCCCGGCAACGACTCGATCAACGGCGGCCGCGGCTTCGACTCCCTTCACGGCGACGGCGGCGACGACGACCTCGAAGGCGACACCGGCTCCGACATGGTCGATGGCGGCGAGGGGAACGACATCGTCTCCGGTGCCAAGGGCGCCGACGGCCTCCACGGCGGTGGCGGCGACGACGTGATCATCGGCGCCAAGGGTCCCGACAAGCTCAGCGGCGGTGGCGGCAACGACTACCTCGACGGCCAGCAGGGCAGCGACAAGATGGACGGCGACGGCGGCGACGACAAAGCCCTCGGCGACAAGGGCAACGACCACATCGACGGCGGCGCCGGCCATGACCACATCGAAGGCGGCCCTGGCGACGACAGCGATCTGAATGGCGGCGGCGACGGCGACGAAGTCTTCGGCGGCGCCGGCACCGACCACGCCGACGGCGGCCCTGGCGACTTCGACATCGTCCGCGGCGACGCCGGCACCGACACCCTGCTCGGCGGCGAAGGGGACGACGACATCGTCTCCTACGCCAGCGCCACCCGCGGTGGCGTCATCGTCAGCCTCGCTGCCAATAAGGCCAAAGGAGACGGCCACGACGACCTCGGCGGCTTCGAGGACGTGGTCGGCTCACCGCAGGGCGACACGATCGTCGGCAACGGCCAGGACAACCGGATTGACGGCGGCGTCGGCGACGACGACCTGCAGAGCGGTGGCGGTGCCGGCCAGGCCTTCGGCGGCCCCGGCAGCGACGCTTGCGGCGGCTTCTCGGTCGAGACCTCTTGCGGTCCCGAAGAAGCTCCGCCCGGCAACATGACCTTCGGCATCCTCAACCAGGGCCTCGACGGCGCCAGCCTGATCGTTCAGGGCAGCCCCGGCAACGACGACCTCCATGTCTCCTTCAGCGGCGCCCTGATCATCTCCTCGGCCCAGCCGATCTACCCCGGTGACGGCTGCCTGGCCAGCAACGCCAACACCCTCGTCTGCGGCAGCGGCACGGTGCCGCTGATCGTGATCACCGGCGGCGACGGCAACGACACCGCGGCGATCGACCCCAGCGTTCCCGCCGGGATCAAAGTCCGGATCAACGGCAACGCCGGCGACGACAACTTGGTCGGCGGTAACGGCGAGGACGTGCTGGAAGCGGGCGAGAACTACAACAGCCCGAACTTCGGCCACGACCGGCTCGAGGGCAACGGCGGCAGCGACGTCCTCTACGCCGACCCAGGCGGCGACAACCTGCTCGGTGGCAACGGCAACGACCTGCTCGTCTCCTCGGTCGTCACCTGCCAGGGCCACGTCTACGACGGCGGCAGCGGCGAGGACACCGTCTCCTACGCGCGCTCCAACGACAACCTCCGCGTCACCCTCGGCGGCAGCGGCGGCCCTCCCGGCTGCGGCAACGTCGACCACGTTCTCCCCGTCAACGAGAGCCTCGAGGGATCCGACGGTCCTGACGTGCTGGTCGGTGATGGCGACGAGAACAGCATCATGGGCCACCTCGGCGCCGACGTCCTGATCGGCAAGGGCGGCAGTGACTTCATCGACGCGGCCGACGGCCAGCGCGACAAGCAGGTCAACTGCGGCGCCGGCGACGACGACGTCGTCAAGGACGGCAGCGACCCCTCCAGCAACTGCTGAGCCGGGGCTGACGGACTATTCGGCGAAGCCCTCCTCGCCGATCAGCGGCACGAAGCGGCAGGGGCCGATCACCTCGGTGGTCAGCTCCCCGCTCTGGCGCCGCAGAACGGTGAGCAGGTCAGCCTCGCCGGAGGCGATCGGGATCACCAGGCGACCGCCCTCGGCGAGCTGATCGAGCAGCGCCGGTGGCGGCGCCGGCGCGCTGGCGTGGACGGCGATCGCGTCGAAGGGGGCGCGGTCGGGGACCCCGAGGCTGCCGTCGCCGACCAGCAGCTCGACGTTGTCGATCCCGAGCGTGCGCAGCAACCGGGCAGCTCCATCGGAGAGCGCCTGGTGGCGCTCGATGCTGACCACGTGGCTGGAGAGCAACCCCAACACCATCGTCGAGTAGCCCGACCCCGTCCCGACCTCGAGCACCAGCTCCGGCCCTCTCAGCCGCAGGGCCTGACAGATGGCGGCGACTATCCACGGCTGCGAGATCGTCTGCTCCTCCCCGATCGGTAGTGCCGAGTCAGCGTAAGCCCTGTTGCGCAACGTCTCGGGCAGGAATTTCTCCCGCGGCGCCGTCCCCATCGCCCTCAGCACCCGCTGATCGCCGATCCCCCGGGCGCGCAGCTGCCGCTCGACCATCCTGGTGCGGGCGGCGGCGGCGTTCACGGCCGCAGCGGATGCTGTCGAAAGCCCGGCGCGAACTTCCAGGTCTCGAACTTCTCCTCCAGATACCGGAGATGAGCGGCCCAGTCAGCGGGCCCGAGGGGGGTCGGGCCGGACGCCTCGATCCGGTCTGCGCGTTTGCTGAGCGCCCAGCTGAAGCCGAGCAGCGCCCGCACTTCACGGCGGAATTCCAGCAGCTCGCCGCCGAGCCCGCAGAGGAAGGTGTGGGCGAGGAAATCCCAGTTCTCCAGGGAGGTGTGGGGGTGGTCGAAGTAGGTGATGTTCGGGCCGAAGGAGAAAAATGGGTGCGAGACCGGCCCGAGAGCTTCGTAGTTGTCGATGACGAGCCCCCCTTGCCTGTCGCTGAGATCGGCAAGCTGCACCCAGCCCAGCGAGTCTCCGTACCCGACCGCCGGCGGTGAGAGCAGGGCTCGGCAGTAGGGGAAACCGCGGGCGACCTCCTCGCATCCGAATTCCCCCGGGTTGCGATCGATCTCGATCTCGACCTTTACCGCGCCGTCGACGTCGCCCCAGCGGTATGGCAGCTCCAGCGTCCTCAGGGCATCAGGAGCACTCACGGACGTGCTCTCAGTAGATGTAGTTGCGCAGCTTCTCCGGCTCCAGCACGGTGACGCGGCCGCGGCCGGAGCGGACGACGCCGGCCCGCTCGAGCTCGGCGAGGAAGCGGCTGACCGACTCGCGGGAGGTGCCGGCGAGCTGGGCAAGGTCGGTCTGGTTCATCTGGATCGTCACCTCGGCGGTCGGGTCGCCGTCGCCGTTCCCGTCATCCTGGGCCTCGCGGCTGAGCTGGGCGAGAATGCCGGCGACCCGACTCGGAACCGTCTGGAAGGACTGGCGCGAGAGGCGGACGTTGGCGGCGCGCAGGCGGCGGACCAGCCCGGCGACCAGCTTCAGCGAGATCTCCGGGTGACGGGCGAGCAGGGCGCGAACGTCGTTGGCGGGCAGGGCGAGCAGCTCACCCTCGGTCAGCGCCTCGGCGCTGGCCGAGCGCTGGTCGCCGTCGAGCATCGCCAGCTCGCCGAAGATCTCCCCGGCGCCGAGGGTGGCAAGGGTGATCGCGCGGCCGTCGGAGTGTTCGCGGGTGACCCGGAAGCTGCCCTCTTTGACGATGTAGCAGGCGTCGGAATCGTCGCCCTCGTGGAAGACCCTGGTGCCGGCGGGAAAGGTGCGCGGAACCGCGACCTGGGAGAAGCGCTCCAGCTCCCCCTCCTCCAGGTCGGCGAAGAGCGTCACGCTCTTCAGCAGCTCGACCGCGGTCTGATCTGCCTCAGGCACCACGTCCGATTATGTCAATGGGTTGGCCGAGCGGCCAATCGGCGGGGAAGACGCATCGGAGTTTTGGCACAGCGGGCTGGGCCCAGACTAGGCAGAGGCGGTGAGTTTGCGCGGGCCGCGGCTGAAGCCGGCGCCCACCAATGCCTCCTCGTGGCCGGAGCCAATCACCGCTTCGCCGTCGAGTTTCTCGACCGCCAGTTTCGGCAGTTGGCCGGCGGCGACGGCGTCGGCGAGGGCGCGCATCGCCTCTTCCAGGCCCCCACCCTCGAGGCGGATGAGGCGGAGCAGGCCGCGGCCGCCGCGCTCGACGAAGACGATCGGCTCGCCGTCGCGCAGCAGCAGGTGGGCGCCGGGAGTGCGGCCGGGGCGGCGGCCGCCCTCGAGCTTCGGCCAGGGCAGCGAAGCGCCGTAGGGGTTGGCCGGGTCGGTGGCGGCGAGGACGGTGTAGGAGCCGTCGGCCTGCGGCAGCGAACGGAGGCGCTCGACCGCCCCGGGCAGGGCGAACTGGGCGCCGCCGAGGCCCTCGACGAAGTAACCGCGGCGGGCGGTGCCGAGCAGCTCGAGATTGCCGAGCTCGCCGTAGAGGGTCGAGAAGCCGCCGGGGATCCCCTCCGCCAGGACCGTCTCGCGGGTGACGATCCCGTAGCGCTCGAGCATCAGCTCGGCCGTGGCGCGGAGCTTGGCGCCGGGCCCAGGCGCGTTGGCGAACAGCGGCGCGGTCAGCGACCAGCGGCCCTGGACGGCAGCGCCGGTGGTCGAGCGGCGGCGAGCGAAGCGGCGGCCCGGGCGTTCTGACGGCGGGACGGCGCGCAGGCGTGGCGCCCGCAGCGGCGCGAAGGCATCGTTGGTCACCTGTCCGGTCCAGGCCAGGTCCCAGAGCGCGTTGTGGATGTCCTCGGCCGGCTGCTCGAGGTCGAAGGCGAGGTCGAGCCAGAAGGAAGGGCCGGCGGCGAGGCGCTCGCGGATCGCATCGTGGACCTCTCCCTGCGGCAACTCCAGCTTCGCGTTGGCGGGCGGCGGCCCGGCGAGGCGGACGTCTTCGCGGAAGTAGAGGGCGACGCGGCCGTCGTTGCGGCCGAGGGCGCCGGCCCCGACCCAGACCAGCTCGCCGCTGGTGCAGAGCTCGTCGAGCCAGTTCTGCGAGTAGGCGCCGAGCCGGCGCGGCAGCACGTCCCCCTCCCAGACTTTCGGGGTCAGCGCCACCCCCTGGAGCGGTACCAGCGCCTCGCGCAGGCGGTCGATCCCGGCGCCGGTGCGGCGGAAGGCGTCGACGTTCTGCCAGCTCGGCAGGAAGCGGGCCAGCTCGCGGACGTCGGCGGCCTCGACCTCCTTGCGCAGGCGGGCGAGGCTGGCGCGGCGGACCCGGCGCAGGACTTCGGAGTCGCACCACTCGCGCTCGGTCCCGCCTGGCAGCAGCTCACCGCGAACCATCGCCCCTTCGGACTCGAGCTCCCGCAGCGCCGGTAGCGGGTCGACGCCGTAGCGCGCGGTCAGCTGCTGGGTCGGGAAGGGACCGTGGGTGCGGGCGTAGCGGCGGACCAGGGCCCGCATCGCGTCGGGGTGCTCCTCGAGGAAGGTCTCCGGCAGGCCGGGCGGCTCGGGGACGCCGAGCGCGTCGCGGTAGAGGCCGGCGTCCTCGGCGGCGATGTAGCGCTCCTCGCCGGCGACCCGGACCTTGGCGACGCGGCGCTCGGCGACCAGTTTCTCCAGCATCGATTTCGCCGAGTAGCCGTCGGCGACGCGCTCGTCGCACTCCTCGGCGGTCATGTCGCCGAGGTTGCGCAGCAGCTGCTGGAGGGCATCGCGGTCGCCGGCGCGGCCTGCCTCGGTGCGGTTCTGCAGCTGCGCCTCGACTTCTTCCAGCGCCTCGGGGTCGATCAGCTCGCGCAGCTCCTCCTGGCCGAGCAGCTCGCGCAGCAGGTCCCGGTCGAGGGCCAGCGCCGCCGCCCGCCGCTCGGCGTTCGGCGTGTCTCCCTCGTACATGTAGGTGGCGACGTAGTCGAACAGCAGCGAGGAGGCGAAGGGCGAGGCGGTCGGGGTCTCGACCTCGACCAGGCTCAGCGCCCGCGAGTGCAGTTTGCCGAGCAGGTCGCGCAGCGCCGGCAGGTCGAGGACGTCCTGCAGGCACTCGCGGTAGGTCTCGAGGATGACCGGGAAGCGGGGGAAGTCCCGCGCCACTTCGAGCAGGCTCTGCGACTTCAGCCGCTGCTGCCAGAGCGGCGTGCGCTTGCCCGGGTAGGCGCGCGGGATCAGCAGCGAGCGGGAGGCGTTCTCGCGGAAGCGGGCGCCGAACAGGGCGCTGCCGGATAGCTCGGAGACGATCAGGTCCTCGATTTCGTCGGGATCAATCAAGACCATGTCGGCCGAGGGCGGCTCGTCGGCGTCGGGGAGGTGGATGACGATCCCGTCATCGGACCAGATCGCGTCGGCCTCGAGGTCGCGCTCGGCGCGGATCTTGGCAGCCAGCGCCAGACCCCAGGCGGAGTGGACGCGGCCCCCGTAGGGGGAGAGGATGCAGAGCCGCCAGTCGCCGATCTCGTCGCGGAAGCGCTCGACCACGATCGTCTCGTCGGAAGGGACGACGCGGGTCGCCTGCTGCTGCTCGCGCAGGTAGCTGACGAGGTTGTTGGCGGCGCGCTCGTCGAGGTCGTACTCCTTTGCCAGCTCGGCTGGCTCGCGGTTGACCGCCTCGCGGGCGAAGGCGCCGATCGCCCGGCCCAGCTCGGCCGGGCGGCCGATCCCGTCGCCCTTCCAGAAGGGGACGGCGCCAGGGGCGCCCGGGGCCGGGGTGACGATCACCCGGTCGCGGGTGATTTCCTCGATCCGCCAGGTGCTGGAGCCGAGCAGGAAGGTCTGGCCGGCGCGGGCCTCGTAGACCATCTCCTCGTCGAGCTCGCCAACCCGGCGGCCGTCGGGGAGGTGGACGCCGTAGAGGCCGCGGTCGGGGATCGTGCCGGCGTTGGTGACGACCAGCTGGCGGGCGCCTTTGCGGCCGTGGATCGTGCCTTCGGTGCGGTCCCAGACGATCCGCGGCCGCAGCTCGGCGAAGCGGTCGGAGGGGTAACGGCCGTCGAGCATGTCGAGCACGTTCTCCAGCTGTTCGCGGGAGAGGTCGTGGAAGGACTCGGTCGCGGTGACGAGCTTCTCGACCTCGTCGACCTCCCACTCCTTGTGGGCGGCAAGCGAGACGAGGTGCTGGGCGAGGACGTCGAGCGGGTTCTGCGGGATCGTCGTCTCCTCGATCTCGGCCTCGCGCATGCGCCGGGCGACGACCGCGCACTCGAGCAGGTCGCCGCGGAATTTGGGGAAGATCCGGCCCTTGGAGACTTCGCCCATGCGGTGGCCGGCGCGGCCGATCCGCTGCAGGCCGCGGGTCACCGACTTCGGCGACTCGACCTGGATGACGAGATCGACCGCGCCCATGTCGATGCCGAGCTCGAGCGAGCTGGTCGCCACCAGGCAGGGCAGCTTTCCCGACTTGAGCATCTCCTCGACGACCGATCTCTCCTCGTGCGAGAGAGAGCCGTGATGAGCCCGCGCGATCTCGACCTGCTCCAGCGGCTCTCCAGTGTCTTCGTGGCCGGCGTGCTCGGTGGCGGGAAGCTCTTGCTCGCCTTCGCCGTTCGCGAGCTCGTTCAGGCGCTTTGCCAGGCGCTCGGCGGCGCGGCGGTTGTTGACGAAGATCATCGTCGAGGTGTGTTCCTGGACCAGCTCGAGGAGCTTGGGGTAGATCGCCGGCCAGATCGAGCGGACGTGGGCGCTGGGCTCGATTTCGGTCGGCGGCGGCCCGTCCTCGCTCGGGTAGGCCGGGGCTCCGGGGTCAGCCATGTCCTCGACCGGCACCACAATCTCCAAGTCGAGAGCCTTCTTTTGACCTGCGTCGACGATCCGGCAGTTCCTCTTATGACCAACCAAGAACTGACCTATGCGCTCCAACGGCCTCTGGGTCGCGGACAAACCGATCCGCTGCACGAGGGAGTCGGGGGAGGGGTCGCCGGACCCTCCCCGCTGTTTGTCCGCCGACCCCTCCCCCGACTCCCTCACCAACCACTCGAGCCTCTCCAGCGTCAGCGCCAGGTGCGCCCCGCGCTTGGTCTGCGCCACAGCGTGGATCTCATCCACGATCACTGCCTCGACCCCGGTGAGGATCTCGCGCACGTTCGAGGAAAGCATCAGGTACAGCGACTCCGGGGTGGTGATGAGGATGTCGGGCGGCGTTTTCGCCATCGCCCGCCGGTCTTTCTGCGAGGTGTCGCCGGTGCGCAGGCCGACGGCGATCTCGGCGCCGATTCCCCGCAGCGGTGCCCGCAGGTTGCGCTCGATGTCGTAGGAGAGCGCTTTCAGCGGCGAGATGTAGACCAGCTTGACCCCGGTTCCGAGCGAGTCGGAGCGGGCCAGCTTGTCGATCCCCCAGAGGAAGCTGGCGAGGGTCTTCCCCGACCCGGTCGGGGCGCAGATCAGCGAGTGATCGCCACCGGCAATCGCCTCCCACCCACCAGCCTGGGCCGGGGTGGGACCCTCGAATGACGCCTCGAACCAGCGCCGCGTCGCCGGACTGAACGGCGCCAGTGGATCGGTTTTCTTACTCGCTTTCGCCTTGGAAGCCAACCCACCGATCTTACGCAGCCTCGCGACTCCGACATTCGGTGCCCCATAGGGGCCCAAAGTTCGGAGCGGGCGTCGCGCAGGCTCGGCGGACGCTTAAGGCGTTCCGCCGGTGAGCTTCACGAATTCGAACCAGGACTTCCTGGGCACGAAGCCGGGGGCGAAGAGGCCCGAGTGGCTGCAGAAGTTGCAGGCGCCGGGGGCGTCGTCGACCGAGAACCAGAAGACGCTCTTCAGCTTCCATTTGACCTGCTTGTTGCGGAGCATGGTGAGGGAGGTCTTCAGTTCACGCGCCTGACCGGCCGGGCCCTTGGCGAAGAGGTTGTTGCCGCTCTTCGGACCGGCGCTCCAGCCGAGCTCGGTGACCCAGAGGGCCTTGCCGCCGTCTTTGTTCTCGGCGAGGACGTTGCGGAATTCTTCGGTGACTTCCGGCAGTTCCCGCGCGTTGATCGTGTACGGGTGCAGGGCCGCACCGCTGTATTTCGTCTTCAGCCCCGGCGTCGTCTTGTACATCTGATCGATGAAGTCGCTCGCATACCAGTTGAGGCTTTTGTGTTTGCCGGCGGCATTGCGGGCGCCCTTGGGCCGGGCGAAGAGGCCGGCGAGGACGAGCTGCGCCCCCGGATCGGCCGCCTTCAGCGCCGCGTAGGAGTTCTTCACCAGCTTCCCGTACTCAGCCGGGTTGGGCTTGGCGATGAAGTACTTGAAGTTCGGCTCATTCCAGATCTGCCAGTTGCGGATCGGTCGTTTCGGGACTCCGGGATGCTCCGACCAGAAGCTGCCATTGGGGCCGTAGCGGGCCACCGCGGCGGTCACGAAGGCGGCCCAACCGGTGCGCGCGGCACCGCTGACCGGCAGATGCGCCGGGGTGAGAAGTCCGCCCGCGCCCGGAACCTTCTTGGTCGGGACGGCCCATTCCGGGGCGCCGGAGAGGAAGGGGAGAACTTTGATCCCGGCCTTCGCCGCCTCTTCGACCTGGCTGTCGAAGCCGCTCCAATCGAACGGGCCGCCGTTGCTCGGTTGGACCGAGCCCCAGCCGACCGGGATGCGGACGCTTTCGGCGCCGCCGGCTCCGAGCCGCTGGTACTGCTCACCGCTGAGGTTGCTCTGCGGCACGACGCCCCAGAAGCCGGCCGGGAGCGCCTGCGCGGCCGAGGCGAAGATCGCGAAGCACGCGGCGACAGCTCCGGCGGCGGTCCAGGCGCGCACCATTCTCGTCATTTTCCAGCTCGCTTTCAGCATCGGTCAGCCTGCCTTCGGCGAGGAGACGGTGGAACCGGGGCCCTGGCGACGCTGGCGGTAGAGGAAGTAGCCGATCGAGATTGCCGCAAGCACCGCCATCGCGATCAGGATCGGCACCAGCGGCGAGCCGCCGTCCGAGGAGTCGCCGGCGGAATCCGCCGTGGTCGCGAGCGGCTGGGCAGCGTTGATGCTCCCCGAGCCTGCATTCTGGGAGCCATCGTTGGCCTTCTGGCCGTCGCCGCCCCCGGCTTGGTTACTCTGGCCGTTCGGGGTGCCGCCGCCTCCACCGGAATTGTCGTTCCCGCCGGGAACAGCGCCGCCCGGCGTATCCGACTTCGAAGCTTCGGATTCGGATTCCGACGGAGCATCGGTACCGCCGGACTTGTGTTTCGACGGAATATTGGAACCTTGGTCATTGGGCACGGCCGGTACGTCGGTTTCGTACTGAATTCCGCTGTTTTCTTCAGCTTGAGCCAGACCCGGAAAGCACGCAATTGCCAGCACAGCAAGCACTGACAGAAGCGCGAAAGCAGGTCGGGCCGAGCTACGGTCGCGGGGGAGGCGGGTCCGAGGCATGGCGCGCAAGGTTAGAGGAATCATCGGCGTTGATAAGTCCGATCGCCCTGCTGCTCGGCCTGGGGCTGGCCGGAGGCGGCTTCGTGCTGGGCGAGCGTCATCTCGCCGGGCTTGCAGTTTGGCTGGTTCTGGTGGCGCTCCTGGCGCTCGGCGCTGCTGGGCGAGCGACGCTCGGCCGCCCGTTCTATTGGGCCACGGGGTTGATCGGAGGACTGGCGCTTTTTTCGGCATTCTCTTCTCTCTGGTCCGGGTCGATTGAGCTAAGCGTCACCGAAGCTGACCGAGTACTGGTCTATCTCGGCTTCTTCCTTGCCGCATTCCTGATCGCCCAAACCGACCAAAGGCGCCAACGTTTCGCTGAAGGGATCGGAATTTCCCTGATCGCGATCGCGTTGATCGCGCTCGCTACGCGCCTTTTGCCCGATCTGGCCAGCTTCGGACCCGATCCGGGCGGAAACGCCCGCCTCGGATATCCGCTGGGATATTGGAACGCCAACGGCTTCGTCTTCGGGGTGGGAGTGGCGCTGGCGCTGTGGATGAGCAGGCGCTCGCTGAACGCGACCCTGCGCTGGCTCTCGGTGGCGGCGCTGCCGGCGATGCTGCTGGCCCTCTACTTCACCTACTCGCGCGGCGGCCTGCTGGCCCTGCTGGTCGCCTGCGGCTGCCTGATCGCCCTCTCCCACGACCGGCTCTGGCTGCTGGCGACGCTGGCGATCGGCGCCCTCGCGGCAATGCCGGCGATTCTGGCGACGCAGGCGAGGCGATCCCTCGCCGACAACATCGCCGGCCAGACGGCGATCGACCAGGGCGTGACCGTGCTGCTGATCCTGCTCGCCGGCTGTCTGCTGGCCGTGGGCCTGTTCTGGCTCCTGCGCCGGCTCGAGCGGTCCGAGCGCGCGGCGACCGGGCAGGCGCTGGCGATGTCCCGCAACCCGACCGTGCTGAAGGGGGTGGCGGCGGCCCTTGCGGTGCTGGCGATCGGCGCCGCGATCGCCGTCGGCGGCCGCGCCTGGGACCAGTTCTTCGAGCCCGGACGTGCAGTTCAGCAGCTACCCCGAGGACCACTTCAACGACCTCTCCGGCTCCGGCCGCAGCGAAATGTGGCGGGTGGCAATCGACGCCTTCGGCGAAGACCCGGTCGCCGGGCACGGCGCCGGTACCTACCGCTTCTCCTGGAACGAGCTGCGCGAGATCGACCTGCGGCTGCTTGACGCCCACTCGCTCTACCTCGAGGCCTTCGCTGAGCTGGGCCTAATCGGCGGCCTGATCGTCCTCGGTCTGATCGGGACCATCCTCTGGACCGGATTCGCCGCTTGGCGAGCGGCAAGCGGGGCGCGGCGCGAGCTGCACGCGGCGCTGCTGGCGGTCTGCCTCGCCTTCGCCGTCGGCGCCGGGATCGATTGGTTCTGGGAGATCGCCGCGGTCGGCGCCGTCTTCTTCCTTGCCGCCGGCGCCCTCGTCGCCGCCCGCTGCGGGCAGCTCGCCCGGGCGCGGGCGGACGCCGAGGGCGAGCAGCGGCGCTTCGGCCTTGCGGTCGCCGGCCTGGCGCTGGCCTGGGTCGCGGCGCTGGCCCTGATCGGCCCGCTCCTGGTCGAACGCGAGATCGACGCCAGCAACGCGGCCGCCGCCGACGGCCAGATCGCATCCGCGGTCAACCACGCCGACACCGCCCGCTCGATCGAGCCCTGGGCGGCCACCCCCTACCTTCAGCTCGGGCTGCTGGCCGAGTCCCAGGGCGACTACGCGACCGCCGCCGAGCGCCTCTCTCAGGCGATCGACCGCGAAGAAGACAACTGGCAGCTGTATTACCTGCGAGCGCGGGTCCAGCGCAGGGCCGGCGACGCAAGCGCCGCCCGGGCCGACATCACCGAAGCGCGTCGACTGAATCCCGAAGAAGCCTGCTTGCAAGAAGGGGTTGAGGGATGCCAATGAGCCAGGTGCCGGATACCGAGCGCAAGGCTCCGGCGACCAAGCCGGCACCGCGGCGCAGCGGACCGGAGGGGCCGGGCGCGATCGAGTCGCGGCGGCGCGGAGCGCTGCTGCGGCGGCTGCTGGCGCTCGGCGACTGGGCGGCGATGCTCGCCTCCCTCAGCGTCGTCACCGCCGCCACCTCGACCACCGACACCGGCACCTTCTTCTGGGCGGTCCTGGTCAGCCCGTCCTGGGTGCTGGTGGTCAAGCTCCACGGCCTCTACGACAACGACCACCGGCGGATTCGCCACAGCACCCTCGACGAGCTTCCCTCGCTGGTCTCGGCCAGCGTCCTCGGCACCCTCGTCCTCGACGGGCTGCTGGCGATCAGCCCCGCCGGCCCCCTCTCCCCCGCCAGCGCGATCGGCGTCGGCATCGGCGCCCTGCTCGCCAGCTTCGTCGCCCGCGGCGTGCTCCGCTTCCTCTTCCACCTGGTGACCCCGCAGGCGCTCGGCCTCGCGATCGGGCCGCCGAAAGCGGTCGACATGGTCGCTCGCCGCGTCTCCACCCACCCCGAGACCCGCCTGCGGCTGGTCGGCTACCTCTCCGGCGAGAGCGAGGAGACCGCGTCCGAGCTGCCGCGGCTCGGCTCCCCGGCCGAGATCTCGCAGGTGGCGCGGGAGCTGATGATCGAGCGGGTGGTCGTCACCGAACTGGAGATGGGTGAGGGCGACGCCGAGCGCCTGATCGAGGAGTGCAAGGCCGAGGGCCTGGCGCTGACCTTCCTGCCCCAGCACTACGGCCTGCTCGGGCCGGGGATCGAGCTCAACCGCCTCGCCGAGCTGCCGGTCCTCGACTTCCGCTTCAGCGACCCGCCGCGCTCGACGATCGCTCTGAAGCGGCTGATGGACATCGCCGTCTCGGCCCTGCTGCTGGTCCTGCTCTCGCCGCTGCTGATCGGGATCGCGATCTGGATCCTGCTCGACGACGGCCGGCCGGTCTTCTTCCGCCAGCGCCGGGCCGGCAAGGACGGCCAACCGTTCACGATGGTCAAGTTCCGGACCATGGTCAACGACGCCGAGCAGCGCCTGCCGGAGCTGGTCGACATCGAGAACCTCGACCAGCCGGCCTTCAAGATCCCCGACGACCCCCGCGTCACCCGCAGCGGGCGCTGGCTGCGCCGGACCAGCGTCGACGAGCTGCCGCAGCTGCTCAACGTCCTACGCGGGCAGATGTCGCTGGTCGGGCCGCGGCCCGAGGAGGAGAGCGTCGTCGCCCTCTACGACGAGCGCCAGCGCAGCCGCTTGGCGATCAAGCCCGGTTTGACCGGCCCGATGCAGGTCTACGGCCGCAGCGACCTCACCTTCGAGGAGCGACTGGCGATGGAGCGCGACTACCTCGACAACCTCTCGCTGCTGACCGACTTGGAGATCTTGTTGCGGACGCCGCGGGCGATGGTCCGCGGCGAAGGCGCCTACTAGCGTCCCGGCGATGCCCGAGCTGGAGGTCGTGATCGTCAGCCACGGCGCCGAAGCGCTGCTGCGGCGCTGCCTGCGCTCGCTGGAGGAGCACCCGATCGCCAGCGGCGAGATGCGGGTCACTGTCGTTGACAGCGGCAGCCCCGACGGGACGCCGGAGATGGTCGCGCGCGAGTTTCCCTCGGTGCGACTGCTGCGGGAGGCCAACATCGGCTTCTCCGCGGCCAACAACCTGGTCCTCCGCGAGGATGAGGCGGAGGCGGTGCTGCTGCTCAATCCCGACACCGAGGTCTACGCGGGGACGCTGGACGCAGGGCTGGCACGGCTGCGGTTGGACCCGACGATCGGGATGGTCGGGGTGAAGCTGGTAACCGAAAGCGGTGAGCTTGACCACGCCTGCAAGCGCTCATTCCCCACCCCACTCTCAGCCCTCGCCCACTTCACCGGCATCGGCCGCGGCGAGGGGGCCGGGGAGGCGTTGAGCCAGTACCGCGCCACCCAGCTCGGCGACGACGAGCCGGGCGAGGTCGACGCGGTCAACGGCGCCTTCATGCTCTGCCGGGCCGAGGCGGTCCGCGCGGTCGGCCTGCTCGACGAGGGCTACTGGCTCTACATGGAGGACCTCGACTGGTGCCACCGCTTCTGGGACGCCGGCTGGAAGGTCTACTACGAGGCCGCCGGGGTGGCGCTGCACGTCAAGGGCGGCTCCAGCGCCTCGCGCCGGGCACCGAAACAGGAGATCGCCTTCCACCGCGGCATGGGCCGCTTCTACCGCCGCTTCGACGCTCCGGGAAGCAACCCGCTGCTGAACGCGGCGGTCTACACCGGGATCGGCGCCAAGCTCGGCGTCAGCCTGGCGATCACCGCTTGCAGACGCGCCGGCGCTTAGAGGCTTTCGCCTTCTTCTTGCCCTTCTTGCCCTTCTTGGGCTTCGCGCACTTCGGCTTCTTGCGCCGCAGAGAGGTCAAAGCCTGAGGCGAGGGCGCGCCCGAGGACGAGGTCGACTGGGTCGAGCCCGAGCCAGGCGTCAGGAGCGATGGCGATTCTTTCAGCGCGGGAGCTTCAGGAGTCCAGCCGAACCAGGTCTGAAGCTCGAAGCCTTTGCCGGGAAAGCCTTCGACCCGGATCGAATAGGTGGTCCCTTCTTCGGCTTCGAATTCGGCCTCTTCTTCGTTTGCGCAGGTATTGCCGCCACCCTCCCCGCTCGCGACCTGAGTCAGTTCGCCCAGGGCGCCGCCGGTGTAGACGGTGTAGTCGGCGCTCGGCCAGAAGTCGCAGTTGTAGACCCGCGCGACGCCGTTTTCGCCCGGCGTCAAGCGGTGCCAGACCGAGTTTCCGGAGCCGGCGGCGACCGGCTCGCCTACCTCGCTGGTCGCCAAACGGGGATCCACCTTCTCCGTGGTGGGCAATCCGGTCAGGGCGACAGCGTCGACGAAGTCGTCGTTGGGTGCGTACTGGGCGATGCGAAAGGTCACCGGCGAGGTGCCGGGGCTCGATTTCGCGTCGACCGCGAACCGGTAGACCCCTTCAGCTTCCGCTTCGAAGTCGGCGGTGACACACCCCGCTTCGTTCTCTTCGCTGTCGGAGACGAGTTCGGTAAGGGCGTTGACCGCGTTGCCGGTGTAGACGGCGATCAGCAGGTCAGCCCCTTCGCCCCGCAGGCTTTGGCCTGGACGGTGACGTTGTCGAAGATCTGCCAGCTGGTCCAGACCGAGTGACCGCCCGCGAAACCGGCGTGGTTCGGCTCCCCGGTCTCTTTGCCGGCCGGGCTGAGGTTCGCCGGGAAGACTTCGCCCCATTCTTTGCCGGTGAAGCTGACGTCCGCGGCCGAATCGGCGAAGCCGTCGTGGAGGGTCGCCGAGGCCGAGGCGGGAACTGCAGCGCAGGCGACCAGCGCTAGGACTAGGAGGATCCCGAGGACGGGCCGGCGGCTGGCTTCGGTAGCTTCGATCATGGCGGCGAAGCTACTGCGTTATGCATAGGAGCAGGTGGATCTGCGGCGTTGGTCAGGGCAGAATTACCTAGAAACCCTGATGTCTTTCCTGTCAATTTTCAAAAAGGAAGAGTTTTGGCGACATCGGCCAACCGCGGCGCCGACTTGTCCCGCTCGCTCAGCAGCGGCTCGCTGACCCGCCACTCGATGCCGACATCGGGGTCGTCCCAGGCGATCCCGGCCTCGGTTGCCGGGTCGTAGTAACTGGAGACCTGGTAGGCGACGTCAGCGGTCTCGCTGAGGACGGCGAAGCCGTGGCCGAAGCCGACCGGGACGAAAAGCTGGCGGTGCTTGGCGTCATCGAGCAGGTGCGCCTCCCACTGCCCGTAGGTGGGTGAGCCGCGGCGCAGGTCGACGGCGACGTCGAGGATCTCGCCGCGGGCGCAGCGGACCAGCTTTGCCTGCCCCGGCTCGGTCTGGAAGTGGATTCCGCGCAGCGTCCCCCGCGAGGAGCGCGAGTGGTTGTGCTGGACGAAGTCGGTGTCGACGCCGAGCGCGCGCCAGGCGTCGCGACTGAAGGACTCGACCATGAAGCCGCGCTCGTCGCCGTGGACGGCGGGCTCGATCAGGACGACGCCGTCGAGCTTGGTTTCCCGTCGCTCGGCCACTAACCCAGGGCCTTCCCGTACTGCTTTTCGTAGTACTCGCGGTACTCGCCGGAGCGGATCGGGCCCCACCAGTCCTCGTTCTCCCGGTACCAGTTCACGGTCCGCTCGAGGCCCTCGGCGAAGTGGACCCGAGCCTCCCAGCCGAGCTGCTCCTTCAGCTTCGCCGAGGAGAGCGAGTAGCGGCGGTCATGGCCGGGCCGGTCCTTGACGTATTCGATCAGCGACTCGTCGCCGCCGGCCAGCTCGATCACCCGCTTGACGACCTCGATGTTCTCGCACTCGTCGGGACCGCCGACGTTGTAGGCCTCGCCGGCCACGCCCTTGGTCAGGACGGTGTGGATGCCGCTGCAGAAGTCCTCGACGAAGAGCCAGTTGCGGACCTGCTTGCCGTCGCCGTAGACCGGCAGCGAGTCGCCGTGGACCGCGTTGAGGACCATCAGCGGGATCAACTTCTCTGGATATTGGCGCGGGCCGTAGTTGTTGGAGCCGCGGACGATCGAGGCGTCGATCCCGTAGGTGTGGAAGTGGGCGGAGACGAGTAGGTCGCCGGCCGTCTTCGTCGCCGAGTAGGGCGAGGAGGGATCCAGCGGCGAGGTCTCGGTGAAGGAGCCGGAGTCGATCGAGCCGTAGACCTCGTCGGTCGAGACCTGGAGGTAGCGCTCGACCCCGAGCTCCCGGGCGGCGTCGAGCAGGGTGCCAGTGCCGATCACGTGGGTGCGGGCGAAGGCGTCCTGGTCGTCGATCGAGCGGTCGACGTGGGACTCGGCGGCGAAATTGACCACCGCGTCGACGCCCTGCATCGCCTCGCGGACGACGGCGGGATCCTCGATCGCCCCCTCGATCAAGTTCGTCCCCTCGGGCAGGTTCTCGCGCCGCCCGGCATAGGTGAGCTTGTCGAGGACGACGACGTCGTGCTCGTCGCCGACCATTCGCACGTAGGTGGAGCCGATAAAGCCGGCGGCGCCGGTGACCAGAAGTTTCATTCGCTTGCCTCCGCTTTTCGTTGGGCGAGATAGCCTGCCAACCCGTCCTGCCAGACGGGGAGCCGGATCGCGTGCTCCCGCTGGCTGATCAGGGCCGAGTAGGCGGGTCGGGCGGCCGCGGCGCCGAATTCCTCGCTGGTGATCGAGAGTGCTCGGCACTCGACCTTGGCCTGCTCGAAGATCTCGTTGGCGAACTCGTACCAGGAGCACTGGCCGGCCGCCGCCATGTGGTGGATGCCGTACTCGATCCCCTCGATCAGCCGCACGATCCCGTAGGCGAGGTGCCAGGTGTAGGTCGGCGAGCCGATCTGGTCGCGGACGACGGTGACCTCGCTCTGGGTCTGGGCCAGGCGCAACATCGTGTCGACGAAGTTACGGCCCCCAAGGCCGTAGAGGCCGGCCGAGCGGACGATGAAGTGGCGCTTGTTGGCGGCGGCTACGGCCTCCTCGCCGGCCAGCTTGGTGCGGCCGTAAGCGGAGAGCGGAGCCGGCTGGTCGCTTTCCACGTAGGGCGCGCCCTTGGCGCCGTCGAAGACGTAGTCGGTGGAGACGTGAAGGATTCGCGCTTCCACCTGATCGGCGGCGGCGGCGATATTGCCGGCGCCGGCGCCGTTGACGGCGAAGGCAGCCTCCTCGGACTCCTCGGCGCCGTCGACGTCGGTCCAGGCGGCGCAGTTGATGACCACGTCGGGGCGCTCGAGGTCGAGCTTGCGGCTGAGCGTGCTGGGGTTGGTGATGTCGAGCTCGGCGCGGCCGTAGCCGACGACGTCGTGGCCGGCATTGCCGGCGGCGAGCAGGACGTCGCGGCCGAGCATCCCGGCCGCCCCGGAAACGAGCAGCTTCAAGGCGCCACCCTCACTAGACGAGTTTGATCTCGGATTTGTCGCCGACCAGCAGCCGCAGGGTCTTCGGCATCCCCTCGCTGCGGGTCAGCTTCACTTCCTTGCCGAGCAGGCTCGCCTCCATCCGCGTACCGAGGTCCTCGACCACGGAGCCGGTGAGGACGATCGAGTTCTCGACTTCGGAGCGGCGGACGTGGACGTCGTCGCCGATCGAGGTGTAGGGGCCGATGTAGGCGTCCTCGATGTGGGCGCCGGCGCCGATCACGGCGGGGCCGCGGACGACCGCCCGCTCGAGCCGGGCACCAGGGCCGATCACGACCCGGCCCTCGACCTTGGAGTCATCGTCGACCTCGCCCTCGATGTCGGTCACCAGCTCCTCCAGCACGAGGCGGTTGGCCTCCAGCATGTCGGCGAGCTGGCCGGTGTCCTTCCACCAGCCGCGCACGACCTCGGAGCGGACGGGACGGCCGTCGTCGATCAGCTTGTCGATCGCCTCGGTGATCTCCAGCTCGCCGCGCCAGGAGGGCTCCAGCGAGCGGGCGGCGGCGAAGATCGAATTGCTGAAGAGGTAGACGCCGACCAGGGCCAGGTTCGAGGGCGGGTCTTTCGGCTTCTCGATCAGGCGGATGATGTTGCCGTCGTCGTCGAGCTCGGCGACGCCATAGGACTGCGGGTCGTCGACCGGGGTGAGCAGGATCAGTGCCTCGGGTTCCCCCTCGGTGAAGGCTTTGACGAGACCGCGGAGGCCGTCGCGGAGGAGGTTGTCTCCCAGGTACATGACGAACGGCGAGCTGCCGATGAACTCCTCGGCCGTGAGAACGGCGTGGGCGAGGCCGGCGGGCTTGTCCTGGACGATGTAGGTGATCTCGGCGCCGAACCGGGAGCCGTCGCCGGCTGCCTCGCGGATCTCGTCGCCGGTCTCGGGGGCGATGATGATCCCGATCTCCTTCACGCCGGCGTCGACCAGCGCCTCGATCCCGTAAAAGAGCACGGGTTTGTTGGCGACGGGCACAAGCTGCTTCGCCGAGGTGTGAGTGATGGGGCGCAGGCGGGTGCCAGCGCCGCCCGAGAGAATCAGTCCCTTCAAAGGCTCCATGCGAGGCTGCAACCCTACTGCCCGGCGAAAAGAGCGTGCGACCAGCCGTTTACATCCCAAATTTCAACGGGTCCGCCCAGCTCGGCCGGACCCTGCGTGGGCTTGCAGCGCAGACGCTGCCGGTCGACGTGGTGGTGGTCGACAACGGCTCCAGCGACGACTCGGTCGAGCTCGCGCGGCGGCAGCTGCCGGAGGTAAAAGTGCTGGAGTTGGGCGAGAACCTGGGCTTCGGGCCGGCGCTGAACCGGGCGGTCGCGGCGCACCCGGCCGAGGCGGTGATCCTGCTCAACAACGACGCCGAGCCGGATCAGCGCTTCGCCGAGGCGCTGCTGGACGGGCTCGGCGCGGGAGTCGACGCGGTGGCCGGAGTGTTGCTGCAGGAGCGCTCCCCGGAGCTGATCGACTCCGCCGGGGTAGTCGCCGACCGGACCCTGATGGGGTTCGACTACCTGCACGGCGAACCGGTGGGCGCCGCCGTCGGGGCGGCCGATCCGCTAGGCCCGACCGGGGGCGCGGCGCTCTACCGGCGCGAGGCGTTCGAGGCGGTCGGAGGCTTCGACGAGCGGATCTTCCTCTACTACGAGGACCTCGACCTGGCGCTGCGGATGACTGCTGCTGGCGGCTGCTGCCGGCTGGCCCCCGAGGCGCGGGCGCTGCACGCCTACTCGGCCAGCCTTGGCGCCGCCAGCGCCGCCAAGTACGCGCGGACCGGGTGGAGCCGCGGCTACATGCTGCGCCGCTACGGGGTTATGCGAAGCCCCGGCCGGGCGCTGCGCGCCCTCGCCTGCGAGGGGGCGCTCTGCGCCGGGCAACTGCTGAAGGACCGCACCGCCAGCGGCCTCAATGGTCGCTGGCGGGGATGGCGCGACGCCGCCGGCCTCGAGCCGCGCCAAACGGACGGCGCCGCCCTGCTCGACCTCAGCGCCCGGGAGGCCCTGGCGCTGCGCCGCCGCCGGCGCGGCTAGCTGCGACGGAGCAGCTTGCCGCGCGCCCGGCGCAGGAAGCCGGCAATGCCGGTGCTGAGGCGGGCGATCTCGGCCGCCATCTGCTGATTCTGTCTCTCGAGCCCGGCGCGGTGGGCCTGCACCCGCTCGAGCTCGGCCTGCGCCTCGCAAAGCTCGGCCTGCAGCCCGTCGCGTTCCTCGATCAGGCGCCCGAGCCGGCGGGTGGTGGGCATCCCGGCCGGGCGCGGCGCGTCGGCGTAGCCGAGGGCCAGGTTGCGCACCTCGGCCGCCAGCTCGGCGTTGACGCGCAGCAACTCCTCGACCCGCGGGTCCTCCCCACTCGACCCGCTCATGCCGAAGCCTCGGCGGTCCAGCGCACTGCGTGCAAATCGATCCGTTCCTCCGATTCCCTCCAGCTCCACTTCTGCAGCTCGTCGCTGTAGCCGCGCATGATCGAGTTGGGGAGAATCCGGTAGCGGGCCAGCCGCTCGGGGATCACGGCGCCGAAGCGGCCGCGTGAGCGCAGCCACCGGTATAGCTCCCAATCCGAGTGCATCGACCCTTCCGGGTGGTACTCGAAGCCGAGCTCGGTGAACACCCGCCGCGGCAGCATCGCCAGCGTGTCGCCGTCCCAGTTCTCCGCGTTGCCGCCGAGGACCGAGTTGCCCAGCGGCGCGAAGCCGGGGTGGGCATCCGTGTCGCGATTGTCGGGACCGATCATCCGCAGCCAGGACGTGACGTAGGCGAGGTCCGGCTCGGCCAGCAGGAGAGCGAGCGAGCGAGCGACGAAATCCGGCTCAAGCAGGTTGTCGGAGTCGAGCATCACCAGATACTCACCGCGGGCGATCCTGGCGCCGAGGGTGCGGGCCGTGCCCTCACCGCCGTTGAGCTTGGTCACCACGGTCACCCGGGGCTCGCTGTCGAACTCAGCGAGGACCGCGTCCTCGGGGGCGAAGGAGCCGTCGTTGACCACCAGCACCTCGACCTCCCGATAGGTCTGGCCCAACAGCGAACCGACCGCTTCGCGAATGTACTCATCGGCGCGGTAGTAGGGCACGATCCCGGTCACCAGCGGCCCTCCGGCGGCGCGCGGCTTGATCGGCACAGGGTAGGCGCGGCTGCCGAGCAGCTCGTCGTAGGCGTCGAGGATCGGTGCTGGATCGGTCAGCCGCAGCGCCCGCTCGGTGGCGGCGCCGGAGCCGCGCACGCGCGCCAGCTCGCCGCGATCGGACTCGAGCCGGCGCAAAGCCGCCGCCAGGGCGACGGAGCCGGTGCTCGCGGCGTGCCAGCCGCTGACCCCGTCCGCGACCACCTCGACGAGGTCACCGACCGGGGTGGCGAGCACCGGCACGCCGGCGGCCATCCCGGCCAGCGCCAACTCCGCGGTGGCCTCCAGCCAAGCGGGGACGACGAGCAGGTCGGCGGCGGCGAGATGCTCCCGCAGAGCCGCTGCGTCGGGCTTGGGCGCGAACTCGATCCGCCGGTCTTCGCCGCTGAAGATTTCGATCGTCTCCCGGATCGACTGGCCCAACCCGGCGGTCGGCGTGTCCTCACCAGCCAGGATCAGGTGCCAGCTCTCCGGCGGCAGCGACCAGCAGGCTTCGACCAGGTCGACGACGCCGCGCGAGCGGCGCAGGTCGCCGACGAAGAGCAGCCGCAGCGGTCCGCCGGGCTCTCGCGCGGCGAGCGGCGCGGCCGGCGGCAGCTCGAAGGCCGGCCGGATTCGCGCCCCCGGCGGCAGCGCCTCGGCGCCGTAGTAGCGGCAGTAGAGATCGAGGCAGTCCCCACCCGACCAGAGCAGGCGGTCGGAGAGGCGGAGCTGCTCGCGCTCGACCTCCGCCAGCCGCTGGTTGCCGGGCAGGTTCAGCGTCCCGTCCTGGAGGTTGAGCAGCTCGGTGCTGGGAGAGACGCGGGTGGCGATCGTCGTCTCGGCGAGTAGCGGGTCGCCGCTGCGGCGCGCCTGCAGCGGGATCAGACCGTGGGCGCGGAAATCGGGGGCCTCGATGTAGTCGGGTCCCCCGTCTTTGTAGAGAGAGCGGATCGTCTCCATGACCGCCCCCGAGTGACGATGGTCCTCGCAGGCGAACTTCAGCGACGTCAGCTCCTCCGGCAGCTCGGCGAACACCTCGCGGAAGGTGGCGCCCAGTGCCGGCTCGGGTCGCTCCTCCCCCCAGCCGCTGTGGACTAACGTCACCTCGTGGCGCTGGGAGAGCAACGTCGCCAGGGCGCGCAGCGAGTGGGCGGTGGCACCAGTTTCGTTCGGGGCTGGGGCGATCAGGCAAACCCTCATCGGCCCTAGCCTCTCACCCCGAGCCAGCGCTGGGCGAGTCCAAGATCCCCGTCGCGGCGCAGCCGCCGCCGCTCGCGCAGCAGCGCCGGCAGCCAGCGCAGCGCCGCGAGCTTGCCGGCCAGGGTCGACCGCAGCCGCCGCTGCTTCGCCGCTCGCACCAGCGCCCCGGCCTCGACCGCCGCGATCCGCGGCAACGCCCGTGCCGGCACGAACTTGGCCTGGGTGGCGAGCCGGTTGCGGGCCACGAGCTCTGCGTTCCAGGCGCTGGGGCTGGGCGCCTCCGCCTGCCAGGAGGCGTTGCCGACATGCCAGACGACCGCCTCGGGGACGTAGGCGAAGCGCCAGCCGGCGATCCGCGCCCTGACGTTGAGGTCGACGTCCTCGTAGAAGGCGAAGTAGCGCTCGTCGTAACCGCCGAGGCGATCGAAGAGGTCCCGCCGCAACAGGCAGGCGGCGCCGCAGACGCCAAAGATCTCCCGCCCGGCGGCGCTGCGCGCGTCCTGGACCTCTCCCGCCCCTTCCTCGAAGGCACGGCCGTCGCGGCTCAGCGCCATCCCACAGCTGTATAGGCGGGCGGAGCCGACATCGCCCTCGCCGCCGGCCTCGAGCTGGAGGATCCGCGGCTGCACTCCGCCAAGGCCGGCGTCGGCGGCGAGCGCCTCGGCCAAGGCGCCGACGCAGCCCGGCTCCAGGGCAGTGTCGGCGTTCAGCGCCAGCACCGCCGCTGCCTCGGTGCGGGCGGCGCCGAGGTTGACCGCGGCGGCGAAGCCGACGTTCCGCGGCAGCGAGAGGTGCGGCACACCGCGTTCGCGCAGCAGCTCCAGGCTGCCGTCGGTGGAGCCGTTGTCGACGACCATCAGCTCCAGCTCGGCGCCCTGCTCGGCGAGCGAGTCAAGGCAGCGCGGCAGCAACCCAACCGAGTTCCAGCTCGGGATCACCACGGCCACGCTCCGCTCGCTCACCACAGGGCCGCAAGCCTAGACCGGGGCCTCCCCGGGCGCCGATATCGTCCGCCGCCGATGCCGGAGCACTCGAGCACCAGGTGGGCGGCGCTGCGGCAGGCGATCCGGCGCTCCCTCTTCCTGGAGCCACCCGCGGATCGGCCCCCTGTTGGTCGCGGCCAACTGGCGCTGCTCGCCATCTCGGTGCTGGCTCTCGCCACCGTCCTGCAGCTCACCCGCCTCGGCCTCGGTAACGCGCTTGACTCACTCTGGGCCGAGGACGGTTCGATTCTCCTTCAGGGCGCCTTTGACAACGGCTTCCTCGAGGCGCTGTTCACTCCCTACGCCGGCTACCTGATCCTCGTCCCGCGGCTGATCGGCGAGGTCGGCGCGGCGGTTCCGCTACGCGATGCCGCCGCTGCCCATGGTGATCGCCTCCGCCCTGGTCGTCGCCGTCAGCGGCCTCGTCGTCTGGATCGCCGCCGCTGGCCACATCCGCAACCCCTACCTGCGCGGCACCCTGGTCGCCCTCACCGTGCTCTCGCCGGTTGCCTCGCTGGAGTCGATCGGGGCCGGCTCCTACGTCCTCTGGTACATGCTCTTCGCCAGCTTCTGGGTGCTGCTGTGGACGCCGCGGACGACGGCCGGCGCCGCGCTCGGCGGCCTCTTCGTTCTCGCCACCGGACTGAGCACGCCGGGGCTCTGGTTCTTCGCGCCGGTGGCGGGCCTGCGGCTACTCACCGCCAAGGGTCGCCGCGACTGGGCGATCCTCACCGGCTATGCGATCGGCACCGCCGTCCAGGTCCCGGTCCTGGCCGGCAACAACGAGTCAGCGGCCGAACCGCAGTGGACCGCGGACATCTGGACCAGTTACCTGCAGCGCGTCCTCGACGGTGGCGTCTTCGGCGAAAGCCTCGGCGGGGTCGGCTGGGAGACGTTCGGCTGGGCGCTGCTGATCGTCCTCGGCCTGGCCGCAATCGCGGCGATCGCCTTCGTCTCCCGCCGCTCCTCGATCCAGGTCCGGGCCTTCACCGCGGTCGCGGTCGGAACCTCGCTGCTGATGTTCGTCGCCTCCGCCTACCAGCGTGCGGTCGGGACGCAGATGATGTGGCCGGCGGACACCCACTTCGGCAACGCCGGCCGCTACGCGCTGGTACCGGCGCTGCTGCTGGCAAGCGCCGCCCTGGTCGCGATCGATCGCTGGCCGCGCCCGCTGCCGGGGCCGCGCAAGTTGCCCTGGGTTGGGGTCGCCGCCATCGCCGTCGCCACGTTGGCGATCGCCAGCTCCTTCTACGTCGGCGACGCCGCGGTCCGCGGCACCCCCCGCTGGCCCAACGCGATCGAGACCGCCGCTGCCGCCTGCCGCAAAGAAGACGTCGAGGATGCCGCGGTGGAAACCTCGCCCCCCGGCTTCGGCCTCTACGTCAGCTGCCAGAGCCTCTCCGAGGCCAGTAAATAGCCACTCCTAGCGGTAGCGTTCCCTCGTTCCCGGGTTACCGACCTGAGGCAACCGCCCCGCCCCATGTCCTCCAATCCCCTCACCGCCACCCCAACCGGGCCGACTCAGGCTCCAGCCGCCGGCGCGCCGCTGGCGATCCAGGTCGAGGGGCTGCAGAAGACCTTCCGCATCCCGACCAACCGGGTCGACTCGCTGAAAGAGCGGGTCGTCCACCCCTTCTCCGGGCGCGACTTCCGTGACCTGCGGGCGCTGCGCGGGGTCTCCTTTGAGATCCGCCAGGGCGAGTTCTTCGGGATCGTCGGCCGCAACGGCTCCGGCAAGAGCACCCTGCTGAAGCTGCTGGCGAGCATCTACCGTGCCGACGCCGGCACGATCCGGATGGCCAGGACGGTTGGCGCCCTTCATCGAGCTCGGAGTCGGCTTCAACGTCGACCTCACGGCGCGCGAAAACGTCGTCCTCAACGGGGTGATGATGGGCCTCACCCCGAAAGAGATGCGCAGCCGGCTCGACGCGATCATCGAGTTCGCCGAGCTCGAGGACTTCGTCGACCTGAAACTGAAGAACTACTCCTCGGGAATGCTGGTGCGGCTCGCCTTCGCGGTGATGATGGAGGCCGACGCCGACGTGCTGCTGATCGACGAGGTACTCGCGGTCGGCGACGCCGCCTTCCAGCAGAAGTGCGCCGACGCCTTCCACCAGATGAAAGCCGAGGGCAAGACGATCATCCTCGTCACTCACGAGATGGCTACCGTCGAGGACTACTGCCACCGGGCGATGCTGATCGCCGACGGCGAGATCCAGCACATCGGTGACCCGGGCGTGATCGGGCGCGAGTACCTGCGGCTCAACTTCGAGGGCGGTGGCGGTGAGGAGGGCGCGACCGAGGGCGAGGAGGTACGCCTGATCGAGGCGCGGCTCGAGGACGCCAACGGCGAGGCGACCGCCAACCTCGAGCACGGCGAGGAGATTCGGCTGCGACTGGAGCTCGAGGTGAAGCGTGACTTGCCGGGCCTCGACGTCGGCTTCCTCGTCGCCAACGCCGACAACCTCAGCGTCTTCAACTTCGGGATCCCGGTGGGCGAGCGCGAGGAGGCGCGGGAGCTCACCGCCGGCCAGCGGGTGGTCGTCACCGCGGCGCTGGACAACCAGCTTGCCGCCGGCCGCTATTTCGTCCACTGCGGCATCAACCGCGCCTACGAGGGCGGCATCGCGCTCTATGTGCAGAACGCGATCGACTTCGTCGTCTTCGGCGGGCCGCAGACCCGCGGCGTCGTCTACCCGGAGCTGAAGATCGACGCCGCAATCGAGGACGGGCGCCGATGAGCACCGAGGCCGCCCCTCCTGCACCGTTGCGCGAGGTGCGCGGGCCCTCCGCTCTCGGCGGCGGCTCGCGCCGCTTCTTCGACCTGCTGTGGCTGATGTCGGTGACCGAGTTCAAGCGCGTCTACTTCGGCACCGTGCTGGGCTACGTCTGGTCGCTGGTGCGGCCGCTGGCCCTCTTCGGCGTCCTCCTTTTCGTCTTCACCAAGGTCTTCAAAATCGGCAGCGAAACCGCCGAGCACTATCCGGTCCTGCTGCTGATGGGGATCGTCCTCTTCACCTTCTTCCAGGAATCGACGACCAACGGGGTTACCTCGGTTGTCGCCCAGGAGGGGATCGTCCGCAAGACCCAGTTCCCGCGCCTGGTGATCCCGCTCTCGACGGTAGTGACCGGGGCGTTCAACTTCGGCCTCAACCTGGTCGTCGTCCTCGGCTTCCTCCTTGCCTTCGGCGTCACTCCCACCTGGACCTGGCTGCTCTTCCCCCTCGTCGTCGCCGTCCTCTTCGTCTTCACCTCGGCGGTCAGCATGCTGCTCTCCGTCCTCTACGTCCGCTTCCGCGACGTGGCGATCATCTGGATGGTCTTCGCCCAGGCGCTCTTCTACGCGACCCCGATCCTCTATCCGGTCGAAGCCTTCGAAAACGAGACCTACGAACACCTGCTGATGATCAACCCGATCGCGGTGATCTTCCAGCAGGCCCGGGTCTGGGTCCTCGAACCCAACGCCCCGACCGCAGTCGAAGCCGCCGGCGGCGTCGCCGGCCTACTACCGGCGATGGCGATCTTCATCGGCGTCCTCGCGATCGGCGTCTGGACCTTCAGCCGCCAGGCACCGAAGATCGCCGAGGACCTCTGAGGGCGCTACCGGGTCTGCATTCAGACACCGACCAGCGCTGCCGGAACGACAGCGATGCCGTCCGGCCTTCTGTAGGCCTCCCCCCCCGTGTTGATGACAATTGCGTCGATCAGCGAGTCGCCGAGCTGTCCCGCTAGCCAGTTCAAATGCCGGACGTCATCGCTGCCTACATCCCGGGCGAGCTTGCACTCGATCGCGATCACGCGCCCGTCTTCCCGCTCAATGATGAGGTCGACCTCGTGCTCCCCTCCGCCGGTTCTCAAATGAAAGACACCGACCTCTGATGCCTGGGCGTATACGCGCAGCGACATCGTGCAGAGGGACTCGAACAGAGCGCCCAACAGCGTCCCGTCCCGAGGAACCGGAGGGCCGAAGTCACCGCCGGAGAGGAGCGCGTCCGCATCGAGGCCGAGCAGGCGCGCCGCAAGAGCGGGATCGGCGAGTTGATGCTTTGGAGGGGCCGATAGACGCCTGATGCGATTGCGGGTCGGCATCCATGCCGAGACCGGGTCTATGACCCAGAGTCGCTCGAGAATGTCGCGGTAGGGCTGGGTGGTGGTCTTGGCCGGCTTCTCGCCTTGGCCGCTGGTCGCGGCGTCTCGAATCGTTTCGAAAGAAGCGGTGGTGGCTGAGGCGGCGGCATACGCGGTCATCCAGCGACGCAGTGCGGCCGGGTTGCGAATCGGATGCCCCAATTCGGGGAAATCACGGTCGACGATCCGTTCGAGATAGCCGTCGAGCTGCGCCCGCAACGGTCGGCCCGAGAGATCGCGCAGGCCGGGGAAACCCGACCGCAGGATCTCTTGAACGTAGTCCTCAACCCTCAAGTTCGTGCGTCCCTCGACCGGCGGACGCTCACCGCGCAGCAACTCGCGAAGGCTCACAGTTGGCTGCTCGACGCCACGCTCGGACAATGCCAGCGGCCGCATTCGGACGTTGACGATCCGGCCCGCTCCGGAATGGGTCTCCACTCCAGTCGGAGATGCGGAGCCGGTGAGAAGAAAGCGACCCGGATCGGCGCCGGCATCGACAGCGCGTCGCACCAGATCCCAGCACTCGGGTACGTACTGCCACTCGTCAATCAAGACCGGGGGAGCAGAATCCAGCAGCCGAGCGGGGTCGGCCCGAGCAACGGCGCGCTGAGCAGGATCGTCGAGGGCGTGAGTCGTAGTCACGCGTCGACTTGCAGTCGCGGTCTTGCCCACGCCTTTCGCGCCGACGATCGCCATTGCGGGCAGCGCGCCTGCCAATTCCTCGATCTCTTCATCGACGACCCGTGGCAGGTATCGCTGGGACGTTTGGGTTGCATCCGGCATCCGCTAAGAATACCAGTTCGACGGCAGCTACACTACTGTTGTGACGTCGCTTGAGCTACCATTATGACGCCGGAGCGACAACGCGACGAAGCCGGCGAGGCCGAGGACGGCAAGCAGGACCGCCGAGGCCGAGTAGGCGGTGCCGGGGAGCGGCTGGGTCACTGGCGTGTAGATCGCCAGCATCAGGGCGGCGCTGATCGCCACGTACCAGATGGCGAAGCGGGGGAAGCTGGCCCGTAAGCCCGCTACGCAAGCGCAGAAGCCGAATATCGGCAGGGCGAAACTGCCCGCGTGCATGACCGTGCGGCCGGCGAGGTTGCCGAACAGCAGCAGTCCCCAGGCGATGGCGCCGACGAGCAGCACGGCGAAGCAGAGGAGCGCGAAGTTCCATTCCTCCGGATGCTCGCGCCGTCTTCGGTGCGCCGCGATCATCGCCAGCGGGGCGAGCAGGAGCAGCCCCAGCGACGGGAACAGGTCGAAGAAGAGAACGACCCTCACGGCTTCCAGCCCTTCCTCCCATTTGCCTTCGTCGAACCGTTCCTCGGCAAGCTTGAAGGTGTCGACCATCGGTTTCCCGCCGAACATCGTCACGAAGTTCTGGCCCTTGTTGTGGAGGGTGCCACCGACGCCGGCTTCCTCGTAGGAGTCGCCGATCGTCTCCAGGGTGCCGCGCTCGTCGATTTCCGGCACCCCGGCGAGCATCCACTTGACCAGCCGGTTGCCCGGCGGGTCGTGGTACTTCTGATACGCCGACCAGGGTGCCTGGAAGAGGAACAGCCCGACCAGCACCGCGACCCCGACCCAGCGCCAGCTCGGCAGGCCGCGCCAGGCGGCGATCAAGGCCAGCGGGACGATCCCGAAGATGCTCGAGCCGTGGCCCATCATCGCCGCCCCGCAGAGGGCAGCCACCAGCGCGGCCGCCCAGAGGTTCTTCCGCAGCTCGTCCCAGAGAGGCGTCATCACCAGGGCCGCCGCGGCGAGCAGCATCGCCGCCGGCAGCATCTTTGGCCAGATGAAGAAGCCGTTGAGCAGGGCGACGTCGCTGACCAGGACGGTGATCATCACCAGCGCCCGGGTCAGCCGACCGACGCGAGCGGCGAGCAGCAGCGCCCAGAGGCCGATGATCCAGAGCTGCTGCAGGGCGACGCCGAGCAACTGGTAGCTGTCGTTCCAGCGATCCCAGCCGATCGGCCGCTGCGCCAGCACGTAACCGACCTGCAGCGGCGGCCGGTCGCTGGACAGCCATTCGCCGGGAAAGACCGGGACCGGCGACTCGTGGCCGTGCTGGAAGTACCAGTTGGCGAAGAAGGACGGGATGTCGTTGTCGGACGGCAGCGGCCCGATGAAGCGGGTCGCCGCCGTGCCCAGCGGGCTCTCGGCGCCGCCATGGATGAAGCCGAAGAAGACGAGGAAGAGCGTCCCCAGCGCCCACAGCCCGAGCGGGGTCGCCAGCTGCCGCAACAACTCCCCCGGCAGCCGGCGCTCGTAGAGCAACCAGCCGGTCAGGGCGACGGGACCGAGGATCAGCAGGTAAGACAGGCTTTCGCCAAGCAACGGGTCAGCGAAGTAGGCCCAGAAGGTGAGCATCGCCAGGGCGCCGGTCGCGGCCAAGCCGGTGGCGAGCAGGACCGGGACGCTGCGCACTCCAAGGCGCGCCGCGAGCAGCGTCGCGGCAACTCCCGGCAGGGCCGTCAGGACCAGATGCAGAAGGAGGATGAGGAAGAGCTGGGGGTTGCTCACCGGTCCGCAAGCCTGCCAGATGCCCTCCCGGTCAGATGCTCCGCGGCACTGCCGCCGCCAGCTGCGCATATGTGCCGCGGGTAGACTCGCCGCGATGGACGACGCCTCTGACCTGCGGCGCCAGCTCAACGAGCGCGACGCCGAGATCACGCGCCTGCGCGAGCTGCTGGTCGCCAAGGACGTCGAGATCGGGGAAGAACGAGGGCGGCGGCTGGAGCTCGAAAGCTACGCGCTGCGGCTGATCTCCTATGCCCGACTGGCGAAGCTGGCGGTGACCCGGCCAGGGGAGCTGCGGCGGCGGGTGCGCGAGCACCGGAGCGGCACGCGTGGCTGATGCGCCCCGCTTCTCGGTCATAACGCCGGTCTACGACACGCCGGCCGACGTCTTCTGGGCGATGGTCGGCTCGGTCCTCAACCAGGGCTTCAAGGATTGGGAGCTGTGCCTGGTCGACGATCGCTCCCCCTCCCCCCACGTCGCGGCGCTGCTCGATGAGGCCGAAGGCTTGGACCCGCGGATCAGGGTCGAGCGGCGGGCCGAGAACGGCGGCATCGTCGCCGCCTCCAACGACGCCGTGGCGATGGCGCGGGGCGAGTTCCTGGCGATGCTCGACCACGACGACGAGCTCCACCCCGACGCCTTGCGACTGGTGGACGCGGCGCTGCGGGCGGAACCGGAAGCCGACTACGCATACACCGACGAGGACAAGATCGACCGCGGCGGCCGCCACTCCGGGCCCTTCTTCAAGCCCGACTGGTCACCGGAGCGGATGAGGACCCAGATGTATTCCTGCCACCTCAGCGTCTTCCGCCGCTCGCTGGTCGAAGAGGTGGGTGGCTTCGACCCTGAGTTCGAGGGCTCGCAGGACTGGGACATGGTCCTCAAGGTCACCGAGCGGGCCCGCGCCGTCGTCCACGTCCCTCGCGTCCTCTACCACTGGCGGATGCTCGAGGGGTCGACCGCAGGGGCCGACGAGGCGGCGAAGCCGTGGGCCTTCGAAGCGGGCACGCACGCGATCCAGGCCCACCTCGACCGGATCGGGATGCCGGCTCGCTCCACCCACGACCCTGACGACCGCGGCGTCTACCGTCTCGACCCGGAGCTGAGCGACGAACCGCTGGTCAGCATCGTCATCCCCACCGCCGGCCAGGTGCGCGAGGTCCGCTACGAGCCGGTCGTGCTCGTCAGCCACTGCCTGCGCAGCATCGTCGAGACCTCGACCTACGAGAACTACGAGCTGATCGTCATCGTCGACTCGCCGGCCGACCCGGCGCTGCTGGAGGAGCTGCGGGAGATTGGCGGCGAGCGGCTGCGGCTGGTCGACTACGACAAGCCGTTCAGCTACTCGGACAAGGTCAACACCGGCGCCGCCGCCGCTCGCGGCGAGCACCTGCTGCTGCTCAACGACGACATCGAGGTGGCGACGCCGAACTGGATCGAGCGGATGGTCATGTACTCGGGGCTGGAGGGGGTCGGCGCCGTCGGCGGCCGGCTGCTGCTCCAGGACGGGCGCCTGCAGCACGTCGGCGTCCGCTTCGAGAACGGCCTCCCGGGCCACCACTACTGGGGCTTCCGCGGCGACTTCCGAGGCTACGCCAACACCGTCCGCACCGCGCAGAACTGCCTCGCCGTCACCGCCGCCTGTCTGATGACCCGGCGCGAGCTGTTCGAGCGGCTCGGCGGCCTTAGCGACGACTTCCCGGTCAACTACAACGACGTCGACTACTGCCTGCGGCTGCGGCAGCTGGGCAAGCGGGCGGTCTACGACCCGGACCTGAGGATGTTCCACTTCGAGTCCTCCAGCCGCTCCTCCGACGTCAACGAGTGGGAGAAGCGGTTGTTCAGGGAAATGTGGCTACCGTTCACCGACCCCGACCCGTATTCCAACCCCCAATTGCGCCACGAGCTGCCACGACCCAGCTCCAAATTCAGCTGGATGCCCCGCCGCCCCCGGCTCCGGCGCCGCCACCCGAAAGGACAACCCGCCTGACGTGAACTACGAGCGCCTGTACAGCTTCCGCTTCCGCGACATCGACCAGGACGGCCGGATCGCGGTCTGGCAGCAGATCAGCCCCCACGTCCACAGCCTGATGGGCAGTCCGCAAAAGGTTCTCGACCCGGCCGCCGGCCGCGGCGAGTTCATCGGCGCGATCCCCGCCAAGGAGACCTGGGCGGTCGACGCCGTCAGCTACGAGGAGGCCGCCCACAAGCCCGACACCAAGGTGATCACCGCGATGATCATGGACGCCGAGCTTCCCACTAACCATTTCGACGGCGTCTTCGTCTCCAACTTCCTCGAGCATCTCTACGACCAGGAGGCGATCGCCGCCTTCCTGGAAAAAATGAACGGCTCGATGGAGAGCGGCGGCCGGATCGCGATCATGGGGCCGAACTACCGCTACTGCTCCGACGAGTACTGGGACTGCGCCGACCACTACGTCGCCCTCACCCACGTGGCGATCGAAGAGCACCTCTACGCCGCCGGCTTCGAGATCGAGCGGGTGATCCCCCGCTACCTGCCCTACTCCTTCCGCGGCATCCTGCCCCCCTCGCCGGCGCTGACCCGCCTCTACCTGAAGACGCCGCTCGCCTGGCGGTTTCTCGGCAAGCAGTTCCTGGTGATCGGGCGCAAATAGTGCCCCGAGTCCTGGTCATCGGCTGCGGCTTCATCGGGTCCAACATCGTCGAGCAGCTGGTCGCGAGCGGGCAGCCGCCGGCGGTGCTGACCCGCTCGGCGCCGGCCGCGGAGGTGGCGGCGAAGATCGCCCCGGGAGACCTGATCGTCGGTGACGCCACCGACCCCGCGACCGTGGCGCGAGCGCTGGAGGGGGTCGGCCACGTGATCTTCAGCGCCGGCGGCCTGCTGCCGGCGGCCTCCGAGCAGGACCCCGAGCTCGACGCGAAGCTAACCCTGGGGCCGGTGCGGACCGTGCTGGAGCAGCTGCGAGAGCGGCCGGGGGTCGGCCTCACCTATCTCTCCTCCGGCGGCACCGTCTATGGCGAGCCGGAGACAATCCCCGTTCCCGAGGACGCCCCGACCGAGGCCTTCGGCGCCTACGGCCGGCTTCATCTCCAGTGCGAGTCCGAAGTGCTGGCGGCGAGCCGCGAGCACGGGCTGCCGGCGCGGATCCTGCGCTGCGCGACGGTCTACGGCGAGCACCAGCACCCCGACCGCGGCCAGGGCGCTGTCGTCACCTTCCTGCACCGGATCGAACGGGGGGAGTCGATCGACCTCTACGGTGGCGGCGCCAGCATCCGCGACTACGTCTACGTCGGCGACGTCGCCCGGGCGGCGATCGCGTTGATCGAGGCGGGCGGCCCGGCGGTGATCAACGTCGGCAGCGGCGAGGGCACCTCGCTGGTCGAGCTGCTGCGGGCGGTCGAGGGCGAGGTCGGCCGCGAAGCGCAAGTCCACCAGCACGAGCCGCGCGGCTTCGAAGTCCACCAAATCGTTCTCGACACCACGCTGTTGCATCAGACCGTGGAGATCGAGACCACCGACCTCACCGCGGGCATCGCCCGCACCCACCGCTGGCTCAAGACCGGGCGAGCGGAGCACGTGTGAGCGCGGAAAGGCTCAGCGGCCTGCGCTGGCGGCTGCGCGCGATGCGCGCACTCTGGCGGCGGGGGGCAACCCCCGAGGCCATTGCGGGAGCGATGTCTTCCGGCCCCAAGCTGTCCGCCGAACCGGTTGCTCAACTCGATGAGCCAGAGGCCGGCGACTGGGCCGAGGGGGGGTCGATCTCGGTGCGTGGTTGGCTGTTCTTTCCGGAGGCGGCGACGGCGCGGCTCGAGGTCTTCCTCGGCGGCCGCTCGCTCGGCTTGGCCCGGATCGGCGCCCCGCGACTCGACGTCGCCGAGGTCTGGGAAGGTCCCCGCGCCGCCGCCGGCTTCGAACTGGACGCCGACCTCGGCGACTGGGACGGAGGCGAAGGCGAGCACGAGCTGAAAGTCGTCGCCACCAGCGTCAGCGGAGAGCGCCACACGATGGAGCCGGTGCCGGTGAGGGTCGGCAGCCGCCCCGAGGAGCTCGACAAGCTGCCGCCCCCCGCGGCGCGGACCTCAGCGCCGGGCTCTGGGCGGCGCCCGCACGTCCTCGTCGTCACCCACCAGCTCACCCTCGGCGGCGCCCAGCTCTACCTGATGGACCTGCTGCGCGAGCTGGTGCGGGCCGAGACTGCGAGCTTCACCATGGTCACCTCGATCGACGGGCCGCTGCGTGCCGAGGTCGAAGCGCTCGGCATCCCGGTCCACATCAGCAGCCTCCCCCCTATCGATGACATCAGCTCCTACATCGGTCGCATCGAGGAGCTGGCCGCCTGGCAGGAAACCCGCGACGTCGACGTCGCCCTGCTGAACACCGCCACCGCCTGGACGATCCCCGGCGCCGAGGCCGCCGCCCAGGCCGGAGTCCCGGTCGTCTGGGCGATTCACGAGAGCTTTCCCTTGAGCGTGCTGCTCGGCGACTTCTCGCCGCAGATACGAAGTCGGGCCGAACAAGCGCTGGCACGGGCCTCCGCCCTGGTCTTCGAGGCCGAGGCGACCAAGGCCCTGTACGAGCCGGTGGCCGGCGAGCGCTGCGTCATGTATCCCTACGGGCTCGACCTGGCGCCGATCGACGCCCACCGGGCGGAATTCGACGGCGAAGCCGCCAGGCGCGAGGCCGGAATCCCCGCCGACGCCGAGCTGATCGCCTGCGTCGGCACGGTCGAGCCGCGCAAGGCGCAGGTGATGCTGGCCCAGGCCTTCGACATGATCGCCGCCGGGCACCCGCGCGCCTGGGTCGCCTTCGTCGGTGGCCGCGACGACGACAACACCGAGGCGCTCAATCGCTACATCGAAGCCTCGCCTTACGGGGAGCGGATGAGGGTCATCCCAGTAACCCCCGAAGTCGAATCCTGGTACGGGATGGCCGACGTCCTCGTCTGCGCCTCCGACATCGAGTCGCTGCCTCGCACGGTGCTGGAGGCGATGGCCTGGGAAACGCCGGTGCTGGCGACCGGCGTCTTCGGGCTTCCCGAGCTGATCACCCACGGCGAGACCGGCTGGCTCTGCGAAGCCAGGGACCTGGAGGCTCTCGCTCGCACGCTCGGCGAGGTTCTCGACACGCCCAGGGAGACCTGCGAAAGAATCGCCCGGCAGGGCCGCGTGCTGGTAGAGGAAAGGCACTCCCTGCTTCGCTACGCCGAGCAGATCTCGAAACTGTTGCGGGAGGCCGGCGCGGCCTCAGAAGAATCCAAAAGGAGGATCGATTCCCGATGAGCACTGGTGTCCAGGTCGACGAGCAGCAGCCCAAGAAAGATGCGATGGTCGTCGTGGTGATGCCTGCTTACAAGGCTGCCCAGACCCTCGCCGACACGCAGGCCGAGATTCCCTCGGGGACGGTTTCGAAGGTGATCGTGGTCGACGACAACTCGCCCGACGAAACGGTGCCGGTCGCCGAAGGGCTCGGCGTGGAGGTGATCGCCCACCCCCACAACGTTGGCTACGGCGGTAACCAGAAGACCTGTTACATGGCGGCGCTGCGGGAGAACCCCGACGTGGTGGTGATGCTGCACCCCGACGGTCAGTACGACCCCGCGATCTTGCCAGCGATGGTGCAGCCGATCCTCGACGACGAAGCTGACATGACCCTCGGCTCGCGCTTCCTGCAGCCGGGTGGCCCACGAGCCGGCGGGATGCCGCTCTACAAGTTCATCGCCAACCGCTTCCTCACCACGGTCGAGAACTACATCCTTGGCACCCACTACTCGGAGCTGCACACCGGCTACCGCGCCTACAGCCGCAAGTTCCTCGAAACGGTGCCCTTCCTCCGCAACTCCAACGACTTCGTCTTCGACACCCAGATCATCGCCCAATCGAAGGTGTTCGAGATGCGGGTGAAAGAGGTTCCGGTGCAGACCAAATACTTCGCCGAGGCGTCCTCGACCAGCCTGCGGCAGAGCGTCGTCTACGGCCTCAAGACGCTTGCGGTGATGGTGCGCTACCGGCTCCACACCAGCGCCAGGCTGAAAGCGGCGATCTTCCTCCCGTGAGTCGTCGCCCGGCTTGGCTCGACCCGACGACGACGTCGGTCGCGGTCGCCTTCGCGATCGCGCTTGCGATCGCGAACGGGATCTGGATCCTGGTTGACAACTCGGTCCCGGCCTGGGACCAGGCCCATTACCTCTCGACCACGCTGCAGTACCAACACGCCCTCGAAAGCGGCGGCCCGATCGATCTGCTGCGGTCGATCCACGGCACCGACCCCTCGCACGGCCCTCTTTACACGGTGGCGCTGCTGCCGTTCTTCCTGATCTTCGGCGCCTCAGCCAGTAGCGCGATGGTCCTCAGCCTGACGCTGGCACCGGTCCTCTACTTCTGCGCCGGCGAGATCGCCTGGACCATCTTCCGCAATACGTTCGCGCGCTATCTGACGATGTTCCTGGTGGCGACGATGCCGATCCTGATCGGCCTCTTCCACAACGTCCTGCAGGAGTTCACGCTGACGACGCTGGCTGCTCTCTCGCTGCTGCTGCTATTGCGTTCCGACCTCTTCCAGCGCCGCTGGATGACCTGGGCGATGGCCTTCACGATGGGCCTGGGAACGCTGACCAAGGTCACCTTTCCCGCCTTTGTGATCGGTCCCTTCCTGGTCGTGCTGGCGCAAGCGATCGTCAGCTGGACTGGGCGCGGCGCCGAGGATGTTCGGCGCGACTGGCGCCCCGCCGCCTTCAACCTCGGCATCGCCGCACTCGTCCTGCTCGTCGTCGCTGGAGTCTGGTACGGGCCAAACTTCTCCGCCACCCTCGACTACATCCGCTCAACCACCAGCGGGCCGCTTGCCGAAGGCGCGGGGCCAAAAGACCCGATCACCTTCCACAACATCACCTCGTTCACCACCGGGGTAATCAATTTCAACCTCTCCTGGGTGATCCTCGGCCTCGGCCTGATCGCCCTCGCCATCAACGGCGGCAAGATCCGGACCCTGCTTGCCCGGCCACGACAGGCGGCGCCGCTCTGGAACCTCGCCTTCCTGCTGGCTTGGGTGACGATCCCCTACCTCTCCGTCGCCGTCGCCCATAACCAGGACGTGCGGCTGATGTCCCCCGCCTTCCCCGGCGTCGCCATCCTTGTCGGCGGCGCCGTCGCCGCAATCGAGCGGCGACGGCTGCGGCTGGCCCTGGCCGGCATCGCCGCGCTCCTCCTCACCTACCAGACCGTCAACCACGTAACTGACATCACCCCCAGCTTCCTCCCCGACCGTCCTCACCTCACGGTCGATTCCTACGAAGCCTCGCTGCAACTCAACAGCGAACCGATCGGCTACGAGCAGCTCCCCGGAGACGACTACGCGACCCCGATCTTCGAATACATGGAGGGATTGGCGGAAAAGGCGCCGGGCGGGGTCTCGGTTCCGCGCACGGTCTGCATGCTCCAGTCCCAGGCGGTCGTCAACAGCAACACCTTCGGCTTCTACTCGGCCGCGCGCGGGGACCCGTTTGGCTATGCCGACGTGGTCAGCGAGCCCGGGGGCAGCGAACGCGAGCTCGAAGAAGTGCTCTCCGGTTGCGACTTCGCGCTCTACATCAAGCAGCCAGAGCCGACCGCAGCGACGAAAGAATCGAGGATCGTCCTCGTCAACGAACCCTATGCCGCCAACCACATGACGCCGCGCCTGTTCTCCCTCTTCCGCGGTCCCAGCCGGGCTTTCCCGGTCGCCGAACGAGCCGCAGCGCAAGACGAAGGCGAGTATCTCAGCGACTTCAGCGGCGAAACCGTGCGGGTCCTGACGCGGACGAAGGCGCCTTCGAGCTAGCGGCCAGCCTTCCCCTCCGCCGTCGCGTAGCCGTTCCGCGCGAACGCCTGCTCCAAGGCCTCGAGCTTGGCTTGGACTTCCTTCAGCTCCGCCGCCTGAACGGCGTACGCGCCCCTGACGTCGCCGTCGAGACCGCGGAGGTGCTCGTCAACCGCGCTGAGGTCGGACTTCAACTCGGCGATGCCGGCAGCGCGGCGCTGCAGGGCGGCCAGCTCGAAGGCGAGTTCGTCGATCGCTTCGCGCAGGCTGAGATCGAGGCGCCGCTCGTGCGCCGCGTAGGGCCGGAGGAAGCGCATGTACAGGCGCTTGACGAATCGTCGCAGAGGGCCTGAGCCGGGACGGCTCGGGGCCTGCTCGAACTCGAGCAGGTGGTCGAGCAGGGCGCGGCCGGAACCGGGACTGACGTAGTCGGGCACCGCGGCGGGGGTCCACGAGGCTCCGGGCGACGCCGCCGAGCTGGCGACGACACGGTGCTGGTGCAGCCGCGCCAGCCTTTCTTCCAGCACCTCGCCGGCGGCTTCCGGAGAGTGAGTGGCGCGGATCGTCGCCGCCGCTCGCTCTCCCTTCCTTGCCGCCTGCTCCTGATTCTCGAAGACCTCCCGCATCAGCTCCGCGGCGTGCTCGACGTTGGGCTCCGCCCAGCGGGCCGCCGGCGGATATGGCTCCGCTCCCTCGCCGATCTCCACAAGCTCGTAGTCGACGAGGTAGGCGTTCTCGTCGGTCATGAAGTCGAGGTTTCCGGAGTAGCCGGTCGCGATCACCGGCTTGCCGAAGTACATCGCCTCCGCCATCGTCAGTCCGAGCCCCTCCGAGCGATGCAGCGAGAGGTAGCTGTCGCAGGCCGCGATCATCGCGTTTTTCTCCGCCGGCGGCAGGACACCGTCGATCAGGTGCACGTCGGGGTGCTCGGCGGCGGCGGCCAGCCGCTCGGCCTCCAGCGGCCAGGCTTCGTCGCCGACGCTCTTGATCACCAGCGAAGCGCCGTCCCCCGGGTCGAAGGCGTTGCGGAAGGCCTCGATCGCCCCCAGCGGGTTCTTGCGACGGAAGACGCTGCGGTAGTCGAAGATGTAGAGGAAGCAGAAGCCCTCCGGCAACGAGAGCGCCTCGCGGTCGACGGCCGTGGGCTCGACCGGGGTGACCGGAACCCTGATCGTCGAGACGGGGATCGGCGCCAGCGGACGCAGCGCGTCGGCAACGAACTCAGACGCAGTCCAGACTTCGTCCAGGTACTTGAAGGAGTCGCGCCAGCGGTCCGGGAACCGCTCCACCTCCCAGAACCAGAGGCCGGCGGTGCAGCGGTCCTGGAAGAAGCGGGGGGGCAGCGCCCCCGCCACCGCGGGCAGCATGTCGGCGTTGACGCAGATCAGGTTGACGTCGTGCGGGTGGTCCTCGGGCACCAGCTCGGCGAAGGCGGCGGCGAAGTCCGCTTCCGCCACCGGGACGTCGATCTCCGGGCCCGGCACCTGCCGGGCCGCGAGGGCTTTGCCGACCTGCCGGGCGGCCTCCCCGACCCCCAGCTCGGCGCTCATGTAGCCGGCCAGGTTCACCCCCAGCTGCCGGGGATCGCGCACCCCGGCCGGGCCCAGCTCCTGCTTCGGGTCCGGGCGCAGCTGCGGCGCGAGACCGATTTTCTCGGCGTTGTGGAAAAGCCAGCGGTTGAGGCCCGCCGCGTCGCGCCCTTCGAGGTTCGGGAAGGCACGGCGGAGGTCGGGGCGGCATTCCCACAGCGCCTTCGCGTAGCGGTTCACGCTGGCGCCGGTGGGAACCTCGCGGAGATATTCGGTGAAGCGCTCGGCCCCGCGGCGGCTAAAGATCGAAGCCGTGAAAGCGCCGCTCTCGATTGCCTCCCGGTAAACCCGCCGCGCTGGCGAGTCGAGGGTGAGGCCGTTGGGCAGCGAATCCCAGCCGTAGCTCCAGCCGCGCGCCTCGCGCTGACCAGCGTCCAGCAGCAGCTCTGCGTACTCGCCGCAGATGCGCCGCAGGGCGGGGTCGGCCTCGACCTCGATCCGGTTCTGGTGCTTGCTCAGATTCGTCGGCTGGGCCGGATCGAAGCCACTGAAGTGGAAGAAGCGGAGCGGGTGGCCGTCGACCCGATAGCCCTCGCCGTCGCTTTCGAGCTTCCGCGTCGGCAGGTTCCAATAGGCGATGTTGAAACCGGGGTCGCGGAGGACGTTGACCTGGGGCCAGATGCCGGGCACGAGGTCGATCCAGCGCTGGTCGACGAAGAGGCCGCCGCCGGGATCGATCACGCAGTCTTTCTCCAGGCGCTCCGCCCACCAGTCGAGCAGCTCGTCCGCCGTCTCGCTGGCGCCGAGGGCGATGAAGCCGAGGTTGTAGGCGCCGGCGATGAGGATGTCTTCTTCGGAGGGCTTCTTGCTGTCGCGCGGCAGCGGTGCGGTGAAGTGCGGGGTGAGCACGATGCCGTTGGCGAGCGCCAGCTCCTCGACCTCTAGCAGCGAGTCGGTGACGAGGATGTCGGGGTCGAGATAGGTCACGGCCTCGACCCCGTCGCGCTCCAGCAGGTAGCGAAGGAGCCAGGGCTTGACCGCGGTGGAGAACTCGGTGACGTCGTAGCTCGCCGCCATCCGTTCGGCATCGGGCAGACCGATCTCCCCGAGCCCGATCAGCTCGAACGGCTCCTCCGCCGGGTCGAGGTACCCCTCGTAGTCGTCGACCACGAGGACCGCGCATTCGCCATCGGGGTGCGTCGCCAGAAACGATCGCGCCAGGACCCGGGCATGGGCGACGTAGTTCTTGGCGACGATCGTGCAGATATTCACGGTCTTCCCCTACCCGTCGAAGCCGAGCGCTCGCAGCTCGGCGCCCATCGCCTCGTTGAAGAGGCCGGCGACCTCGGGGGACATCTCGCGCCGCCAGCGGCCGACCGACTCCTCGACGCTGCCCGCCGTGATGTGTCCGCTGTACTCGCCGCGGCGCCGCGCCACCGCCTCAGCGTCCAGCCGGACCCCGAGCCAATCGCCGATCTTCTCGGCCTGCCCGGGCAGATCGGTGACCAGGTCCTCATAGCGGACCACCGGGGCACCGCGCTCCTCCTCGACCCCCTGCAGCCACAGCAGCCTGCGCCGTTGATCCTCGACGAACTGCTTCAGCACCTCGTCCTCGGACTGACCCTCGTCGAGCGGCAGGAACTTTTCCCCCTCGGCAGACCGACGCCGGTGAAAGGCCACGCTCGAGACCCAGACGTCGCGGGGATCACGCAAAAGACAGAGCAGGCGGATATCCGGCAGGTCCTCGAACGGGAGGGCCCAGCTGTCGGCGCTCTTCTGCGCGTAGTAGCGGATCTCAACCGAGTCGTCGCCCAGCCGCGCCTTCACTGCCTCGCAGGCTCGCCTCGAAAACGCGGCCCAGGATGCCTCGAAGGTCTCCTGCCAGAACTCCTTGCCGCCGTTGCCGGAAATCAGCGAACGCTCGGGCCAGGGGACGGGTCCGACCAGCGGCCGCTCCTCCAGCTCCTCCATGTGGGCGAGGCTGTCGAGGCTCCAAAGGCTCTTGTCCCACTCCTCGCGCAGCGGCAGCCGCGACCAATAGAGCAGGTAGCTGAAGTAGCGCTGCTCGTACGGATAGGTGTGGTCGAAGGCGACCTCGGTGGCGGTGCCGAGCAGCTGCATCACCAGGGTCGTCCCGTCGCGACCCGATCCGTCGATCAGGAGCGGCGTCAGGGAGTCATCTTGCGTGCCGGGCAACAGGTCCTACCCCCCTGCTTCGGCGGCTTGCAGCCGGGCGACCAGTTCGTTGACAAACGGGATTTCGGTCAGCTTCCAGGCGCCGCCGTCGGAGCTGAGCCGGAGGATCACCTTGCGGGTGCCGCCCGAGGGCGGTGACCAGCGCGCGACGACGACGGTGCTGCCGTCTTCTTCCTTCTCGCTGGAGGTGATCTGCACCGCACCGTCGAGCCGGCCGGCGACGTAGTTGAACTGCCCGGCGAGGTCAGCGTAACTCGGCGGTTCGAGGTAGAGCGGCTGCGCCGAATCGGGGTCGTTCTGCTGGGCCGCTCGCCACCATTCGAGCGCGGTCCGCCCGGGGGAGCCGGCGGCGTACTTCCTGATCTGGGCCTCCGTCACTTCCACCTTCGGATCGGCCGGCTGCTCGGCGGTCGTCGTCGATTCGCTCGTGTCGCCGCCACAGCCGGTGGCGAGGGCCGCCAAGGCGACCGCGACGCAGACGAGGGCCAGGCGGCCCGGTGCTCTCAGCTCGATGATTCTCAAAGCAGCTCCCCCAGGGTTCGAGATTTGCGGCGGAAAATGTATGCGGCGGCGACGCAGAGGGCGAGCGTCACCAGCAGCGGGCCGTAGATCCCCCAGTCCGACCCCGCCGAGGCGGCAACGCCGGGGGCTTCGGGGTCGACCGCCCACTTCCTCATCAGCTCGAAGAGTGGCGCCAGAGGGTTGATCATCAGCATCCAGCGGAATCCGGGCGGCACCAGCTCCGCCGGATACATGATTGGCGAGGAGTAGAGCAGGGCGAGGGAAAGGACCATCCAGATTTGGCCGACGTCGCGGAACTGGACGAAGAGGGTGGCGAGGATGAAGGAGACGGCGAGGGTGATCACCAGCATCCCCAGACAAAGCAGCGGGATCAGCAACCAGGTCGCGGTCGGCTCCAGACCGGTCGCCATCACGATTGCCAGCACGGCGATCATGTTGAGCACGAAGCTGAAGACCGCGGTGAGGACCACCGAGCAGGGAACGACCGCCCGCGGGAACGCCATCTTCCGCAGCGTCGACTCGTTCTGGACCATCGAGGGCAGGGCGCGGTTGGCGGCGTCGGTGAAGAACTGGAAGAGGAGCAGGTTGAGGAGCAGCATCGCCGGATAGTTGGGAACCCCGTTGCCGACCCCGAGGACCTCGCTGAAGACGACGTAGATGACCGCGAACATCGCCAGCGGCCTGGCCAGCGTCCAAAAGTAGCCGAAGACCGAGCCCGCGTACATGTTCTTGAACTGGGCTACCCCGGTCAGCCGCACGAGGACCCAGAAGCGGCGCAGGTCCTCGCCGACGGCCTCGGGCCCCTTGTTCGGGTGCAGCTCGGGCGCAGCAGCGGTCGCCTCCATCGCTATCCCTCGACCAGCCTGACGACGTTGCCGTCATCGTCGTCCTCGCCCGCCGGCACGGCCGGCGTCAGTTCGGACATGTATTGGCGCGCAACCTCCCGCGGATCGCCCTCCATAGCGACCTCGCCGTGACGCAGGAGGATCGCCCGGTCGCACTCCTTGGCCAGCGCGTCCATCGAGTGCGTGACCAGGACCACGGTCTTGCCTTCGCTCCGCAACCGGTGCGTCCGCTCCAGGCATTTCTCCCTGAACTCGGCGTCGCCGACGGCGAGGACCTCGTCGATCAGGAGGAGGTCGGCGTCAACCTGGACCATCACCGAGAAGGCGAGGCGGACCCGCATCCCGGAGGAGTAGTTCTTCAATTTCAGCTCGGTGAATTCCTCGAGGCCGGCGAACTTGATGATCTCCGGGTAGCGGGCTCGCGCCTCCTCCGGCTCCAGGCCCATCATCACGCCGCTGATAACGACGTTGTCGTAGGCGGCGAACTCGGGGTTGAGGCCGACGCCGAGCTCGATGAAGGGAGCCACGCGGCCTGCCGTGCGAATCGTCCCGGAGTCCGGCGCGTAGACGTCGGCGAGGAGCTTCAGCAAGGTGCTCTTGCCGGAGCCGTTGGCGCCCGCGATCCCGAAGAACTCGCCGCGGCGGATCTCGAAGGAGACGTCGCGGAGCGCTTCCAGCCGCCGGGTCCGGCTGCCGCGCAGCGGGTGCAGGACCCTCTCTTTCAGGGTTTCCATCCTCTCCGCCGGGATCCGGTAGCTCTTGCACAGCTCCCTGGCCTCGATCACGGTGGCGGTCGGCAGCGAGCGCAAGCGCGGTGCCGGCTCGACCGTCTCGTCACCCGCTGACGCGGGCTCGGCGCTCGGGGCAGGCGCAGGCTCCGCCGCAGGGGGGGATGCGGTCGGTGCCGCCAGGTCGAGGTGGTCGTCCCGGACCCTGAGCGCCGAGGCGAGGGCGGCTTCGAGCCGCTCCTTCTCCGCCCTGGCCACGTTGAGGGCGCCGTGCAGGTTGGCGCTATGCGCGTTCAGCCGCCGCAGCTCGTCGTGCGACCGCCCCACCTCGGTCCGCAGCTTGCGCCCGTCGACGAGCAGCGCGGCACGTTCGCCCTCCGCCGCGGCCAGGGCCTCCTGGAGCGCGCAGCGGTGGGCGATTGCCTGGGAGAGCGCGCCCTTCAGGCGCGCGACCTCAGAATCCACTCAACTAGCTCCGATGCTGGCCGTCAGCCGACCAGCGCCGGTTCCCGTGGCGCCGAGCCGCTCGAGGTCGGCCCTCACCATCAGCCTGACCAGCTCCTCGAAGTCGGTTGCCGGCGCCCAGCCCAGCTCTCGCCGGGCCTTCGAGGCATCGGCGACCAGCGTGTCCACCTCGGCGGGACGCAGTAGAGCCGGGCTCTGGCTCACGTACTCGTCCGGATCGAGTCCAACCTCGTCAAACGCGATCGCGACCACGTCGGCTACCGAGTGGTCCACCCCGGTGCCGATCACGAAGTCCCGTGGCTCGTCCGTCTGCAGCATCATCCACATCGCTTCGACGTAGTCCGGCGCATAGCCCCAATCGCGGCGGGCATCGAGGTTCCCGAGCACCAGCTCGCCGGCCCGTCCGGCCTTGATCGCCGCCGCGCCGTGGCTGATCTTCCTAGTCACGAATTCGAGGCCGCGGCGCGGGCTCTCGTGGTTGAAGAGGATGCCCGCGCAGGCGAAAAGGTCGTAGCTCTCGCGGTAGTTGACCGTGGTGTGGTGCCCGAACGCCTTGGCCACGCCGTAGGGGGAGCGCGGGTGGAACGGGGTCTCCTCGCTCTGCGGCGTGGCGCGCACCTTGCCGAACATCTCACTGGAGGAGGCCTGGTAGAAGCGGGCGCCGGGGCATGCCTCCCGCATCGCCTCGAGCGCGTTGACAACGCCGACGCCGGTGAACTCGGCGGTCAGCATCGGCTGCTCCCAGGAGGTGGCGACAAACGACATCGCCGCGAGGTTGTAGATCTCGTCCGGTTCGCACTTGCGCATCGCCGCCGCCAGCGAGCGCTGGTCGAGCAGATCACCACTGTGCAGAGTGACGCGATCGCGGACCCTGCTGAGGCGTCCGTGGTTCTCGACCGAGAGGCGTCGGACCAGGCCGTGGACCTCGTAGCCCTTCTCCAGCAGGAACTCGGCCAGGTAGCTGCCATCCTGGCCGGTTATCCCAGTGATAAATGCGCGTGTCTTATGCCGGCCCCCACCAGTCATCGGTCGCTGGCAGGCTACCCAGTCTGAGAGGTTTTACCCAATAATCTCGACTAATCGCCGAGCGAGAGCTGCTCCAGATCGGACGCGACCATCAACCGCACCAGGTCCTCGAAACCCATGCTGTACGTCCAGCCCAAGCGCTCGGCTGCCTTGCCGGGATCGGCGAGGGCGTAGCCGCTCTCGCCTGAGCGGGCGGCAGCCGGGTCGCGGCGCAGATATTGCTCGGGCTCCAGGCCAACCGCCGCGAAGGCCGTATCGACCAGTTCGGCAACGGTGTGGGAGCGGCCGCTGCCGATCACGAAGTCGTCCGGCTCCGGCTGCTGCAGCATCGACCAGGCGGCTTCCATGTACTCGGGGGCGTACCCCCAGTCGCGGCGGGCATCGAGGTTGCCGATCGGCAGCTCGTCGGCGAGGCCGAGCTTGATCGCCGCGGCGCCGGCGCTGACGCGACGGCTGACGAACTCCCGCGGCCGCCGCGGGCTCTCGTGGTTGAAGAGGATGCCCGCGCAGGCGAAGAGGTCGTGGCGACGGCGATAGCTCTCGAGCAGGAGATGCCCGTAGGCCTTCGCCGCGCCGTAGGGCGACCCCGGCCGCAGCGGCGACGACTCGTCCTGTGGGGCGCCGCCGGAGGGCCCGAAGATCTCACTCGATGAGGCTTGGAAGAAGCGGGCCTCGCCGCCGGCGGCGACGATCGCGTCGAGCAGGCGGAGCACGCCGAGCGCATTGCAATCGGCGCTCTCCTGCGGTTGCTCCCATGAGGCGGGGACGCGGCTGACGGCGGCCAGGTTGTAGATCTCGTCGGGCGCGGCCGCCAACACGACCTCGCGCAGCGCCTCGCCGTCGCGGAGGTCACCCTGGTGCAGGGCGAGGCGATCCCAGACCGCCGCCAGGTTCGGGGCCGGCTTCTGTGGCTCGCCGCGGACCAGGCCGTGGACCTCGTAGCCCTTCTCCAGCAGCAGTTCGGCCAGGTAGCTGCCGTCCTGGCCGGTGATGCCGGTGATCAGGGCTCGCTTGGCCACCGCCGCGGCCTAACGGCTGCGCACTTGGTAGTCGCCCCGGCTGAGGGTCATCTCCAGCCAGACGTAGAGAGTGATGAAGAGGTAGCGGCTGCCCATCTCTTTCATCGCCAGCTTCGCCTCGCCGGTGGTGCGGTTGGTCCAGGAGGTGGGGACGACCGCGTAGCTGTGGCCGCGGACGATCGCCTTCAGCGGCATCTCGACGGTGAGGTTGAAGTGCTTGGAGAGCAGCGGCTGGATCGTTTCGACGACCTCGCGCCGGTAGGCCTTGAAAGCGTTGGTGGTGTCGTTGTAGCGGTGGCGGAAGAGGATGCGGATGAACTGGTTTGCGAGGCGGTTGACCACGTACTTAAGGCGCGGGTAGTCGTAGACCCTGGCGCCGGGGACGAAGCGGGAGCCGAAGGCGCAGTCGTAGCCCTCCTCGAGCAGGCGGTGGTAGCGGACCAGGTCCTCGGGGTCGTCGGAGGCGTCGGCCATCACGATCGCCACCGCATCGCCCTCGAAGACGTCGAGCCCGGCGCGGATCGCGTTGCCGAAGCCGCGTTCGTTGTGGGAGCGGTGGACGCGGACCCGCGGGTTGCGCTCGCCGATCGCGGCGACAACCGCTGCGGTCGAGTCGGTCGAGTCGTCGTCGACGACGATCACCTCGTAGTCGATGTCCTCGCGATCGAGCGCCGCGGTCACACCTTCGACCGTGTTGCCGACCGAGCCCTCCTCGTTCTGGGCCGGCATCACCACCGAGAGCTTCATCCCCTCTGCCATGAGGCGGCGACGCTACCGGAAGTCACGGAAACGGCACGAAGTGACGCGACAGATTTCTCTTACTGCGCGCCATCTGTTGCAGCTAAAAAGTTACGCTAGGATCGTGGCGGTGATGATGCCCAGGGAGAAGTGGACCGACGAGCGGCTCGACGACCTCAACAAGAAGGTCGACGAGGGCTTCGCGGACACGAAAGCTGAATTTCGAGAGCTGCGGCGCGAAATCAGCGCCATGAACCGAAACATGGTCGCCGGCTTCTTCGTGATCGTCGCCGCCATCATCGGCAGCAACGCCTTCTAACGCTCAGGCGGCGGCGCCGACCCAGCGCTCGACGTTCTGCTCGTACATCTCGGTGAGGATCTCGTCGATCCCGTAGCGCAGGTCCCAGTCGGGGTAGTCGGCCTTGAAGGGCTCGAGGTCGGAGATCCACCAGCGGTGGTCGCCGATTCGCGGCTCCTCGCCCATCTCCCATTGCAGCTCGCGGCCGGCGATCCGCTCGCAGGCGTCGATCGCCTCCAGCATCGAGCAGTTGGAGAAGCGGCCGCCGCCGATGTTGTAGACGGCCGCCGGGCGCGGCGCCTTGCGGAAGGCGTCGAAGGCGGCGATCAGGTCGGCGGAGTGGATGTTGTCGCGGACCTGTTTGCCCTCGTACCCGAAGACGGTGTAGGGCGTGCCGGTGGCGGTGCACTTCATCAGGTAGGCGAGGAAGCCGTGCAGCTTGGCGCCGGCGTGCTGGGGTCCGGTCAAGCAGCCGCCGCGGAAGGCGACGGTGGGCATCTCGAAGTAGCGGCCGTACTCCTGGACCAGGAGGTCGGCGGCGCACTTGGAGACCCCGAACAGCGAGTGGGTCGAGGAGTCGATCGACATGCTGGTGTCGATCCCTTTGAAGTACTCGTGGTCCTCCGGCAGCTCCAGCCGTTTCTCCAGGTCCTGGAGAGGAAGGCGGTTGGGAGTGTCGCCGTAGACCTTGTTGGTCGAGCAGAAGACGAAGGGCGCGTCGGGGCAGTGGGCGCGGGCCGCCTCGAGCAGGTTGAGGGTGCCGTTGGCGTTGACGCCGAAGTCGGTCTGCGGCTCGCTCGCGGCCCAGTCGTGCGAGGGCTGGGCGGCGGTGTGGATGACCAGCTCGACCTGACCGGCCTCACGGAAGATCCGCTCGACCGCGCCGGCGTCGCGGATGTCGGCGTTCTCCCAGCGGAAGGCCGAGGTGTAGGCCTCGACCAGTCGGGTGGTGACGTGCGAGGTCGAGGACTCGGGGCCGAAGAAGCGCGCCCGCATGTCGTTCTCGATCCCGACGACGTCGAAGCCTTCGGAGACGAAGTGGTCGACGGCCTCGGAGCCGATCAGCCCTCCCGAACCCGTGATGATCGCTACCGGCATCGCCTCGTTACTCCCTTCCCCCCGCTGGGGCGTCGATGTTGAGCGCCTGGGCGATCCGCTCGGGATCGGCGGCGATCCACTCGTGGATGTCGGCCAGCACCTGCTCGGCGCTGCGCCGCGGCCGCCACTCGTCCAGGCCGAAAAGCCTCGTGCAGTCGGACAGGTATATCGGCACGTCCCCCTGGCGCGTCTCCTCGACCGGGGTCATCGCCACCTCGTTGCCGGTCAGCCGTTGGCAGATCGCCGTCGTCTCGCGCAGCGAGAGGCTGCACTCGCGGCCGCCGCCGACGTTCACCGTGCGCCCGTTCCAGGCCTCGGGAGCGAGCAGCTGGCGCTCGACCAGATCGACCAGGTCCTCGACGTGGAGGAGATCCCGTACCTGCTTGCCATGCCCGCCGAAGCCGATGTAGCTGAGCGGGTTGCGGAAGTGGTGGGCGAGCATCCAGTGGGTGAATACCCCCTGATCCACCTTTCCCATCTGCCAGGGGCCAGCGATCACCCCGCAGCGGTCGATCACCGCCGGCACCCCGAGCCCCTCGCGGTACTCCTCGATCAGGATCTCGGCGGCCAGCTTGGTGGCGCCGTAGAGGGTGCGAGCGCCCTCGAGCGGGAAGTCCTCGGCGATCCCCCGCGGCGAGACGCCCCGCACCGCCTGCTCGGCGGCGAGCTCAAACCGGGTCTCGGCCTCCTCCAGCGCCAGCTCCACCTGTGGGGCGACCGGGTAGACGCGGCTGGTCGAGAGGAAGACCACGAAGGCGCCATCGCGGCGGGCCAGCTCCAGGCAGTTGTAGGCGCCGGTGAGGTTGGTGTGGACGAGGTAGCCGGTGTCGCCGTTGACGCCGCTCATCACCGAGGGCTCGGCCGAGCACTCGATCAGCGCCGTCAACTCACCAATTCTGGCGAGGTGATCGGACTCGCGCACATCCCCTTCGACGAACTCGACCCCAGCCGCCTCCAGCCGCGGCAGGTTCAGCCGCGACCCCTGGCGGTAGAGGTTGTCGAAGGCGACGAGCTCCCAGTCGGGATGCCTGGCGGCCAGCGAGACGGCGAGGTTGGAGCCGACGAAACCGGCGCCACCGGTGATCAGGACCCGGGTCATCCGCCGGCCTGGCCCCGGTTGCCGAACCGCATCTGCGGCACCCGCCAGACAGCCTCGGCGACGATCGACCGGCTCATCTTCGAAGCGCCGGCGCGACGCTCGCGGAAGACGATCGGCACCTCGGTGACGCTGAAGCCGAGCTGGATCGCCCGGTAGGTCGTCTCGACCTGGAAGGCGTAACCGCGCGAGGCGATCGCCTCGAGGTCGATTTGCTCGAGCACCTCGCGGCGGAAGCACTTGAAGCCGCCGGTCAGGTCGCGGATCGGCAGGCCCAGCACCGTGCGGGCGTAAGCGCTGCCGCCGCGGCTGATCGCCTGCCGCAGCTTGCTCCAGTTCTCGACCCCGCCGCCGCTGACGTAGCGCGAGCCGATCGCGAGGTCGGCCTCCTCGGCAGCGGCCAGCAGCCGGGGGAGGTCGGCGGGGTCGTGGGAGAAGTCGGAGTCCATCTCCAGGATCCGGTCCGCCCCGGCCGCCAGCGCGTGCCAGAAGCCGGCCACGTAGGCGGGGCCGACGCCTTCCTTCCGCGCCCGGTGCAGGACCTCGATCCGCGGCTCGGCGGCGGCCAGGCGGTCCGCCAGGTCGCCGGTCCCGTCCGGAGAGTCGTCGTCGACGACGAGCACCCTGGCCGAGCTCGGCAGGTTGGCGATTGCGGCCGCGACCAGCGGCTCGAGGTTCTCGGCCTCGTTGTAGGTGGGCAGCACCAGCCAAACCGGCCCCGCCCCTCGACTCTCAGGCATTACCGGATGCTATGCCTAAGATCCGCCGCTTGGAGTTCCTCCCAGCACCCGACCGGCTCGGGGCCCCGGGCGCCGAGGTGCATGTCTGGCGCGCCGACCTCGACGCGCCACGCTGGCCGGGGGACGAGCGGCTGCCGGAGGACGAGCGGCTGCGGGCCAAAGCGATCGTCCGACCGCGGTCTCGGAGCCGCTGGATCGCCTCGCGCTGGGCCCTGCGCGGCGTCCTTGGCCGCTACCTCCACCGGCCGGCGGCGGAGTTGCGCTTCACAACCGGCGAGCACGGCAAGCCGCGCCTGGCGGACCCCACCGGCGGGCTCGCCTTCAACCTCAGCCACTCGGAGGCCGTCGCCCTGATCGCCGTCGGCAGCGATCGCGAGGTCGGCGTCGACGTCGAGCGGATCGCCGCCAGGCGACCGGCAGCCTTTTACGCGGACTGGGCGGAGCGCGAGGCGCGCCTCAAGTGCCTCGGCACCGGCCTCTCCGGACCGGTACCGCCGGAGGCCGCGGAGCTGGCCGTCCAGCGCCTCGACCTCGGCCCCGGCTACGCCGCCGCCATCGCGGTCGCCGGCCCGGCCGTTGCCCTCCGCTGCTGGACTTTCGACCCACCGCTCCGTTGAGCCGTGGGCCGCGTTAGCTAACTTGATGACCTTGAGTCGGCGGGCTGGAATATTCGCGCTTGCCCTGGGATTGCTGGTCGCGCTTGTCGGCGGCAGCGCCCAGGCAGCCAACCTGCAGACGGTCGGGGCAGGGTTCGACGAACCGATCTTCGTCACCTCGGCCCCAGAAAACCCGGACCGCCTCTTCGTCGTCGAGCGCCAGGGCAGGATCATCGAAGTCCTCCCCGGCGCCCGCTCGGTCTTCGCCGACCTGCGCCCGGCGGTCGGCTGCGAAGGCGACTGCAGCGGTGAGCGTGGTCTGCTCTCGATCGCGCTCGCGCCCAACTTTGCCACCAGCGGTCGCTTCTACGTCTACTACGGCGAAGACCAGGGAGAAGGCGATATCCACGTCGCCGAAATGAGGGCCAACGTCAGCGGCAGCTTTGCTCCGATCGGCACCCTGCGCAACCTGCTGACGATTCCCCACCCGACCAAAAGCAACCACTACGGCGGCCAGCTTCAGATCGGCCCCGAAGGCAACCTCTTCATCGGCACCGGCGACGGCGGCGGCAGGGACGACGAGCTCCATAACGCCCAGAACCTCGAAAGCCTGCTCGGCAAGATCCTCCGCATCGACCCCGACCCCAGCGGGCTGATCCCCTACACCGTCCCCGCCGGCAACCCACTGGCGGCGGCCGCCCCCTACGACACGATCTGGTCCTGGGGGCTGCGCAACCCCTTCCGCTTCTCCTTCGACCGCGGCGGCAGCGGCCTCTGGATCGGCGACGTCGGCCAGGAAGCGCGCGAGGAGGTCGACTTCGCCCCCGCTCCCGGCCTCGGCGCCGGCTTCAACTACGGCTGGAACTGCGAGGAGGGCCGGGTCCTCGGGCCGGCCGACGACGAAGGCTGCGACGAAGCGCCGGCCGACGCCTTCGTTGGGCCGATCTTCGACTACCCCCACACCGATCCCGGCGACGGAGGCGCCTTCGGCTGCGCGATCATCGGCGGCTACGTCTCCCGCGACCCCGGTGTCGGCGGCCTCTTCGGACGCTACGTCTACGGCGACCTCTGCGACGACGAGGTCCGCTCCTTCGCACCCGGGCTACCGTTCGCCAGCGACCGCTCCGAGGAGATCGGCGGGCCGGGGCTCAACTCCTTCGGCGAGGACTCCTGCGGGCGGCTCTACGCCGTCTACGGCAGCGGCGCGGTCTACCGGATCATCGGCTCCGAACCGACCGCCTGCCGCACCAGCCCGCCGGGGGCCACGCTCGAGCCCTCCTTCGTCGGGATCCGGCCGCTCTCGCGCCGGGTGCTGCGCAACCGCCGCGCCCTGCTCACCGCTTGGGTCTCGCCCTGCAAAGGTCGCGTCGGCGACCCGGTGACCCTCTGGCGCGGCCGCCAGCGGCTCGGCACCAGGCACTTCGACCGCGTCTGCACCGCCCGCTTCCGGCCCAAGATCAGCCGTCGCCTCAACTTCCGGGCAACCGTGAAAGCCGATGACACCTACGTCGCGGCGATCTCCCGCAAGCTGACGCTGAAGCCGAAGAAGCGCCACCGGCGCCACCGCTGACGCCGGCTCCTCGCGAGCGGCAAACCGCGATGTTTTTCTCCCCGTAGTCTGGGTAGATCGGTGGAACCCGACAGCTGTCACGACATCGCGAACCCTCGAATCAGCCCCGGCACTCTTCACGCTACCCCGCGAACGGCTCGCGCCCTCGGCGAGGCCTCCGCGGTGGCCTACCTGGTCGGCAGCTACGACGGCTCCGGCAATTACGGTGACATCGCCCAGCTAGACGGCGCTCTCGACCTGCTCGGTCGCCTCGACTCAGACCTCCTCGTCCTGCCCGTCGTCGAGCAGCAGTTCGCCGCCACCCACGAAGGGATGGCAGCCGAGCTGATCAACCCTCCCCAGCACGTCCTCTATTTCGACGGTGGCGGCGACCCGGGCGGCGAGGGATTGGTCCCGGTGCAGCCGCGCTCGCCCGTGCTGGCGGTCTCCTATCTCTACGGCGGCGGCTTCCTCAATCCCTCCTGGGGAGGGCGCAAGCTGGCGATGCTGAGCGCCGTCGAGGGTCTCATCGCCGGCGCCGGCAAGGTTGTCCGGCTTGCCTCCGGGCAGCAGGTGGACGCCGGCTGGATCGCCGGCCTCAACCCGGCCGAGGCCGGGCTGCTGCGCCGGTTCGAGCTTTGGGGCGCGCGAGACGACGCCTCCGCCGGGAACCTGGCCGAGCTGCAGGCGAGCGGGCCGGCGTTCAACGGCGGCGACGACTCGGTCGGCATCCTCGCGGAAATCGGAGCCGGCCCCAGCCCGGACCATTCCAGCTCCTCGCTCGTGGTCAACGTCCACTTCGCCGAGCACGAGTGGGTCACCGACCGCCCCGACTCGGCCCGCGAGTTCGACGTCCGGCTCCTGACCGAGATCTCCCGCCGCGCCGGTCGGCCGCTGCGGGTGCAACCGCTGCTTGCCTACCTCGATCCCCGGATCGACGAGCGCCCCGGGCTGGAGCGCTTCGCCACTGCCTGCGCCGTGCGTGGGATCGAGCTGAGCGAGCCAAATGTCCTCCGCCCCGCCGGCGTCGCCGAGCTGGCCGACAAGCTGGGCGACGCCGAGCTCACCGTCAGCTCCTCCTACCACGTCGCCCTCACCTCGCTGCTGCTGGCGATCCCGACCGCGATCCTGCGCGACAACGATTACTACGCCCAGAAGGCGAGGGGCCTGCTCTCGGACTTCGGCCTGCCGGCGGTGTTCTCGCCCCGCTCCTGCGACGATCCGGAGGCCGCGGCGGCGGCAATCGCCCCCCATCTCCTCGATCCGGAACTGCGGGACCGGACCCGGCAGCGCCTCGAGGACGCGGCCGACCGGGTGCGGCGGCGGCGGATCGAAACCGAGGAGGAAGTTCTGAGGCTGATCTCCCAGAGATCGCTTGCCGCCGCGAACGGCTGACCATGGCGAGCAGCCCACACCATGAGATCGCGGATGCTTGCTTTGCTCCCGGGGAGCTGACTTTCGAGGCGCGGCTGCAGGGGCGGGAGCCACAGCAGATCTGGCTGCGCTCCGACACCGAGGTGGAGCCCTACCCGGAGGCCGCCCTGGCAGCGATGCTGATGCCGGCGATGAGAACCGGCGGAGCGCTGACGATGAGCGAGCCGATCAGCCCCCGGATTCTGCGTATGCAGCGCGAGTTCCAGGCGATCCAGCGGGCCTGGTCGCGAGAGTGGGTGTTCGAAGATCCGCCGCTGGAGGAAGTCGAGGTCACCGCCCCGGTCCGCCCGGTCGAGCGGCGCGACCCCACCGGCAGGGTCGCGGTCTTCTTCAGTGGCGGCGTCGACTCCTGGTCGACGATCCTCGGAGAACCGGGAGTTACGGACCTGATCTTCGTCCGCGGACTCGACATCCTGCCGGGCTTCAGTCACCAGGAGGGGCTCGCCGACCGGGTCGAAGCGCGGCTGCGCGAGGCAGCGGATGCCCTCGGGTTGCGCCTGCACTCGGTCGATACCAACGCCCGCGAACTCTCCGAGCCGAACGGCCCGGGCTTCCCCGAGATCCGCTGGGAGTCCTATTACAACTCGCTGCTGGCGGCGGTGGCGCTCTTCCTCGGGCCGCTCTTCGACCGGGTCCTGATCTCGACCGGCCTGGCGTACTTCAACCAGTCGAAGATCGGCGCCAGCTGGATGGTCGACCAGCTCTGGGGCAACGAGAACCTCGAAATCGCCGACGCGGGAGGACTGCTCGGCCGGGTCGCGCGGGTGGAACGGATCGCCGCCCACCCGGTCGTGCAGAAGAGCCTGCGGGTCTGCTGGCACAACCCCGGCGGCGCCTACAACTGCGGCGGGTGCCGCAAGTGCCTGGTGACGATGGCGAACCTGGAGGCACTCGGCCGGCTGCCGGACTTCGAGACCTTCCCGCCCGAGCTGGGCCCGGAGCGCCTGCGGCTGCTGGCCGCCACGGAGGTCCAGGAACCGCTGCATCTCGACCTCTGCGAAGAAGCCCTGGCGGCGATGCGGCGATGCGGCAAACCCGAGCTGGAGAAGGCCTTCGAGCAGCTCGTCGCCAGGGGCAGACGAACCCTGGGACGCGACGGCCACCAGATCGAGGAGGCCGAGCGCCGCGTCGCCGAGGCAGAAGCGAAGCTGGATGAGGTGCTCGGCTCGCGCTCCTGGAAGATCACGGCGCCCCTGCGGAGATTCCGCCGCAGGGCATAGATTTGGGACGTGGCCGAGCCTCCCGTCCAGCGCATCTCCGACCTGCGTTGCGAGCCCGGGGAGCTCTCCTTTGAGGTGCGGCTCGGCGGCGGCGAGCCGCAGCGGATCTGGTTCCGCAGCGAGACCGAGGTAACCCCGAGCGCCGACGCGGCGCTGGCGGCCTGCCTGATGCCAGCGATGCGCAACGGCGGCAGCCTCGAGATCGACGCGCCAATCAGCCCACGCCTGCTCCACAACCAGCGCGAATACCAAGCGATCCAGCGGAGCTGGTCCTACGCCTGGAAGTACGACGAGGAGCCCCTGGAGGAAGTCGAGGTGGAGGCGCCTCCGCGCGCCGAGACCCCCACCTCTCCAACCGGCCGCGTCGCCGCCTTCTTCAGCGGCGGGGTCGACTCCTTCGCCACCATCCTCGGCAACCCGGAGGTCACCGACCTGGTCTTCATCCGCGGCGTCGACATCCTCCCCCGCCTCGCCCACCAGGACGGCCTCGCCGACCAGGTCGAGGAGCGCCTGCTCGAGGCAGCCGCGGAACTGGGCAAGCCGCTGCACGTGATCGAGACCAACGTGCGCGATCTGTCCGACCCGCTGATCCGCTGGGAGTGCTTCTTCTCCTGCCCGCTGCTCGCCGTCTCCCACTTCTTCGCGCCCCTCTTCGACCGGGTGCTGATCACCGGCGACACCGACCACGAGACCCAGCCGCTGATCGGCACCGCGATGATGATCGACCACCTCTGGAGCAACGAGTGCCTCGAGGTCGAAGACTTCGGCGGCCGCCTCAGCCGTGAGCAGCGGATCGAGCTGATCGCCGCGCACCCGGTCGTCCGCCGCACCCTCCGCACCTGTTGGGAAAACCCCGACGGCGCCTATAACTGCGGCCGCTGCCGCAAGTGCCTAATGACGATGATCTCGCTGGAGGCGATCGGCGCCCGCCAGGGGGTGGAGACCTTCCCTCCTGAGCTGGACTTCGAACGCCTCGACGAGCTCGAGCTCAACCAGCGGATCTCGCTAACCCTCTGTGAAGACCTGCTCGCCACCGTCCGCGATCGGGGCAGGACGGATTTGGAGCCCACGGTGGCGGCATTCGTCGAAAAGGGGAGGCGCTCGCTGGGCCTAGCGCAGACCTACCGGGCGCGTCCCAGCCGAAGCGGCGTTCCCGAGACGCTGTCCGGGGTCGAGCTGGAAGCCCTCGAAGCGGAAGTGGAGACCCTCGAAGGGCAGCTGAAGACGGTGCTCGAGTCGCGTTCCTGGCGGCTGACGAAACCGCTGCGTCGGCCAGGCAACAGACTTCGCGCCCGCCGCCGCACCTGAGCGAGGTCAGGCGCGGCAGACGTTCGCGCCCTGCTCGGCGTCGACGAGCAGCTGCCACGGTCGCGCGAGATTGTCGCGGGGGATATAGAGGCGGGTCGTCGAGCCGGCCGCGAGGCCGGTCCGGAGCGGGTATTCGCGGGCGGCGAAGCGCCGCAGCCGCAGCGTCCCTTCGCCTCCGGGACCGAGCTCAATCGTCGTCACCCCCGGCCTCAGCGCCAGCGGCGCGGCGGCGGGCGCTTTGACGCAGTCGCGCTCCCCCGCCCCGCCGGGCGCTTCTTCGATCCCCAGCGGCAGCGCGTTGGCGAGCACCAGATCCGCCTGGGCGCGGCCTTCTTCGGGCGCCGCAGCAAGCTCCACCGGCGAGTAGGCGGGTGAGCCGTATTCGTCAACCGCATGCAGGTACTCGCCGGCTTCGACTTCGTTCAGGAAGACGGTGCCGGCGATTTCGGGCGAGAGCCGGAAGGCGGGTTCGACGCTGCGATCGGCGATCTCGATCGCCGCCAGGTCGGAGCGGGTCAGCGCCGTCTGCTTCTCGAAGAAGTCACGACCTTCGCGCAGCGGCACCAGGTTGAAGCCGACGATCACAGCGGTGAGGGCGGCGCCGGCGAGCAGCGCCCAGCGCCTGAACTGCACCCCCTGCAGCAGGTTGACCGCGATCAGCAGAGCGAAGAGACCGCCGTCGTAGAGGTAGCGGCTGGAGTAGGGCTCGCGGCCGGGGCCATCGTTGAAGGCCGCCAGGAACCAGAAGGTCGCGGCGGCGGCGAGCACCGGCCAGAGGCCGCCGAAGAACCCGCGACGACGGTAGCCACCGTAGGCGGCCAGGGCCAGCAGCGCAATCAACAACGGCGTCCCCCATTGCGAGCGGCCGACGACTTCGTCGGAGATCGTCCCCAGGGCGAGGACCGAGTCGAGCGAGGCGGTCAGGCCTTCCCAGACGTAGCTGGGCGAGACGAGGACGTTGTGGGCGCTGAGGTTGTTCTCGGCCTCGTGCCCCCAACCGAGGTACCAGCCCGCGTAGAGCAGCAGCGGCAGGGCGAAGACGTAGGCCCGGCGCAGGCCGCGCCGGCGGCGGCGCTGGAGGACGTCGACCGCCGCGGCGAGGGCGAAGGCGATGCCGAGACTGGAGAAGGCGATCGATATCACCAGGAAGACGCAGGCGGCGCGGTCCCAGCGATCGTCGTCGTTCTCCATCGCCAGCAACGTCGCCAGCCCGAACGCCGAAGCGCCGACGAAGCCGATCTGGAAGGGCCAGAGCAGGTCCTGCCAGGCGGGACCCAGGAAGAGCAGCAGGGTCGCGGCAAAAAGCGCCGGCCAGGGGCCGAGGCGGCGCCGGGCATAGACGAAGAGGAGCCCGGCGACGACCAGTTGCAGCGCCACCAGGAGCACCAGTTCCGGGGTCATCGAGTCCATCCCGAAGAGCCGCAGGGAAGCCTGCGTGATCAGCACCGGGAGTAAGACGATGTGCTCGTTGTGGGGATCGAGCAGGGTGGTGGCGGAGGGGTCCCGCCGCTGCATCAGGAACTCCCAGGAGTCCTGGAAGAAGGTGAGGTGGGCGCCGTAGCTGAGGAGGACCGCCGCGGCGGCGGCCATCGCGACGGCGAGCAGGACGAGCGGGGCGTACCTGCTCAGCCGCTCACGGTCTGGCGCGGCCACCGGTGAGTGCGACGAAGGCGTGCCAGGAGGGCTTGGCGTGGAACTTCGGCCCGGCGCGGAAGAGCCCGACCGAGTCGCAGAAGGTGCAGGAGCCGCGGCAGGTCCTTCCAGGAGAACCAGTAGGCGCTCTTGAGGTTGAGCCGGCGCGCATTTTCGAGCAGATAACCGTAGGAGGCCTTCAGCTGTTTGACCTGGCCGCGGATCCCCTGCTCGAAGGCGACCTGCTTGAAGTTGTTCTGCGACCCCCAGCCGAGCTCGGTCAGGTAGAGCGCCGGAGCGGTCGCGGTTGTCCCGCGCCACCGCGGTGAATTCCTCGATCATCCGTTCGAGTTCTTCGCTGTCGACCGCGTAGGGGTGGAGGTCGATCCCGTCGAAGCGATTTTTGAAGCCGGGGATCGTCGTAGAGCCGTTCCAGGTAGGTCGGTCGCCGGCATCCCTTTCTTGCCCTTCGCGGTCGGTTCGGCGAAGAGCCCGGCGAGGACGACTTTCGCCTTCGGGTCGACCGATTTGATCGCCTTGCTGGAGATCGTCACCAGCTTCGCGTAGGTCGCGGTGGAGACCGGGTAGGCGAAGTAGAAGAAGTTGGACTCGTTCCAGATCTGCCACTCGCGGATCGGCATCGGGTTGGCGATCGCCGGCTCGTAGTTGGGGCCGACGCCGCCGGTTTGGTCCCAGAAATCGCCGCCGGGGCCGTAGCGGGCGACCGCGGCGCTGAGGAAGTCGGTCCAGCCTTTGCGCTGCCTGGCGGACGCCACCGGCATCGTCGTTTCCTTGCGGACCGCCCAGCGCGGCGGCGAGCCGATCGAGGGCAGAACGCGCAGCCCGGCGCGGGTGGCCATCTCCAGCGCCGCGTCGAAGCCGCTCCAGTCGTAAGCGGAGTTGCGGGTCGGCTGGACCCCCGCCCATGGCAGGGTGAGCGCGGATGCTTTCGACCCCGCCGGCCTTCATGTAGCGGAAGTCCTCGGGGCCGACCGGGGTCTGCGGGACGATCCCGAAGAAGCCCTTTGGCGGCTGCGGGAACGGCTTCGCGGCGCCGGACTGGGTGCCCAGGGTGAGCGCGAGGAGAAGGGCGGCGAGCAGGGGGACAGCGAGGAGGCGTCTTTTCATCGAGTCGGGAAGGTAGCGGTCGGGGTCGTCAGTAGAGTGCCGCCGAGCTTACGGTGGTCCCAGGTCGCCACTCGCAGCGGCTCGAAGCTGATCGCCACCCGCTTCGGCGCCTGCGCTTCGAGCGCCGCCCTGGCGTCCCCCTCGACGGAGGAGATCCCCTCGGCGTAACGCACGGTCAGCTCCTCCGCGAACCCGAGAACGGTCTCGAAGTCGCGGTGGATCACGGCCTCGGCCTCGATCATCGCCCCGCGCAGCTCGCCGTACTCGTGGCCGGTCTCCAGCAGGACCGTGGCCCGCGGATCGCGTTCGAGGTTGCGGACCTTCTGTGACTTCGCGTAGGTCCAGATCCAGACCACGCCCTCGCGGGGGACGAACCAGAGCGGCATCGAGTGCGGCCAGCCGCGCGGCCCGAGGCTGGTGACGATCGCCACCCGCTCGCCCTCCATTAGCTCGCCCAGCTCGGCGTCGCTGAGCGTGATCTGGTCGCGCCGGCTCACCGCGAGCACTCTACGATCATGGGATGAAGATCGCGATCCTCGTCTTTGACGGCATCACCGCGCTCGACGCGGTCGGTCCCTACGAGGTGCTGCGCTCGGTCCCTGGCTGGGAGATCCAGTTCGTCGGCAAGCAGCAGGGCGAGGTGCGGACCGACAGCGGCGCGCTCGGCCTCAGCGCCGACCATGCCCTCGCCGATGTCGATGGCGCCGACGTCGTCCTCGTCCCCGGCGGCCAGGGAAACCGGGCGCTGATGGAGGACGACGAAGTGCTCGACTGGCTGCGCCGGCTCGACGAGGGGACGAAGTGGACGACCTCCGTCTGCACCGGCTCACTGGTCCTCGGCGCCGCCGGTCTGCTCGACGGGAAGCGGGCGACCTGCCACTGGGCCTTCCTCGATGACCTGCGCGAGTACGGCGCAGAGCCGATCCAAGGGCGCTACATCGAAGACGGAAAGGTCCTTACCGCGGCCGGGGTCTCGGCGGGCATCGACATGGCGCTCCACTTGGTCGGGCAGGAGGTAGGACCCGAGCTCGCCCAGGCGGTGCAGCTGGGAATCGAGTACGACCCGCAGCCGCCGTTCGACGCCGGCTCCCCGGACAAGGCGCCGGCGCCGATCGTCGAGCTGGTCACGCCTATCGCGCGAAGCTGACCGCCGCTCAGTCGATCAGGGAGTGGGGTTCGCCGAGAAGACGTCGTAGCGCTCGACCCGCTCGAGGAAGACGGGGTCGGTCTGCCGCGAGGGGTCGTGGTTGGAGCAGTTGTAGAACATCCCCTCGTTCTCGCCCTTGACGTTGACCTCGCGGATCTCCTGTGGGAAATGGAATCGCTCCAGACGGGTGCGGTCGTTGTCGAGGTCGCAGGTCGAGCAGAGGACGCTGACCTTCGTCTTGCCGTTCGGTCGTTTGATCATCAGGCGCAGACCGACGTCGGTGGTGAGGGCGCGGCAGCCCTCGGATTCGCCGCCGTCGTCAGGGGCGCGAGCTTCGAAGATCTCGTCATTGAGCGCGTTGGCGATTTTGCCGCGCAGGCTGCCGAGCTCCTCCCGCAACTCGCCGACCAGGAGCAGGCCCGGCCGGTCCAGCCGCTTGCGCTCGGCCTTGTAGGCGCGGGCGAATTCGAGCAGGCCGATCAGGTAAAGGTGCCCTTTCGGCCAGCCGGTGCCGGCCTCGATCGGCTCCAGGGGCAGTGAGACATTGCCTTTGTTCCGGGGCAGCCAGAACGCGAAGGAGACCTGCTTGCGGATCGAGGGCTCGAGGCCTTCCCAGTATTGCCGCAGCTCCTTGGAGCGCTTCCCCCCCTCGGGATCTTCCTCCTCCTTCCAATCGATCGCGGGAAGACCGTCGTTCGCCAGGACCAGTAGCTGTGCGAGCGGCAGGCCGCTGACGTGAGGGATAAGGACGTCCGCATCCAGCACCGGGGCCCAGTGCTCCCGCCAGGTCTGGTGGCCGCACAGCTCCATCGTCCTGTGCTCGTCGAATGGCTCGATCTCCCAGGGATCCGGGTCCGCCCCCTTCTCCAGCATGAAACCTCCCGTGTCGCCGGTGAAGCCGATCGACGGGCCATCCTCGCCCAGCGAGAGTCGGAACCCGTAGGCGAGCATCCCGTAGCCGTCGGAGTGGCGGATGCTGACCACCGGCTTCAGGCGCAGCTGGTCGGGAATCGCCACCTCGGGCTGTTCATCCCGCTCGCGCAGCGCCATGGTCTCCCGGAAAAACCCGTCGAACTCGTCGAAGCTGACTACCTGGATGGCGTCCGGCCGCTTCGGATCGTCGGCGTCGACCTCCGAGAGGTGGGGCTTGTTGAAGAACCGCAACTGCCGGGCGACGCTCTCGTTGCCGACGATCAACAGACGTCGAACCGGGCTGTCCGGGTTGCCGCGAACCGGTGGCTTGAAGGTGTCGTCGCCGTGCTTCATCCGGTAGCCCATCAACGAGAGGATCGGCGTCAGGTCGACCGAATGGTCGGGATGGTCGTGGGTGAGGATCACCATGTTCACGTCGCCCAGCCCGAAGCCGCAGCGGTAGAGGTTGTCGATGAAATCCGGCCCCGGGTCGACGGCGATGCCGAATGGGGCATCGCAGTTCCGGTCCTTGTGATGCAGGCGCAACAGGTAACCGCCGCCGAGCGAGCGGAACGCCGACGGTCGCGGGACGAACGGGAAGAACGAGCTGTACCGGCGCAGGCAGATGAACTCGATCGCGGGCTCTTCCGAGACGTCGTCCCGGGGGCGGCCCGAGACGTCCCAGCTCTCCGCCGGGCTGATGCTGCGGGCCGAGCGTTTCGGCTGCATCAGGTACCGGTAGACCTGGGCCTGCCTGACGTTGATGCTGTCGGTGTGGGTCAGCAAGCCCGAGATCAGCTCACGCGCCACCCGGCGGTCCTGCCCTCGTTCCGTGACAGGACGTTCGGCATCTTCGTCGTTGCTCCCTGACTTCGGCTCCTTTTGCTTCGTTGCCAGCCAGCGCAACAGGTCGTACTCAATCACCCTGATCAGCTGCTCGGGGTTGCCTCGGCCATATGGCCACTGGCGCTCGGGCGAATAGATCTGCTCGGGTTTCAGCCGCAGCTCCCGGCGGTGCTTGATCTTCAGCCGGTCGGCGAGGACCAGGGTGCTGGAATCGTCGAGCTGTTTCGCCTGGTCGAGACATGCCGCAGCGAGCTCGTGCCGCTCTTTCCCTTTTTTGGTGTCGAGCCGCAGGACGAAGAGGACATGCCCCAGCCGCAGCAGGATCTCCGAAGCGATCACCCGCAGGTGCCTCGGCACTTCGATCTTCTCCGCCCTTCCGACGATCGGCTTGAGCGCCCTCTCGAGGTCGGGCTTGCTGAAGTCGGGGTCGTTCTTGATCACGGTCAGTTTCCAAACAGCCGCGTCGATCTCGGCAAAGGCTTCGACCAACTGCCGTTCTCTCGACTTCTTTCCTTTCGGCTCCCCCTTTTCGTAGGGGGCTCCCTGCTCGTGGTACAGGAGGACCAAAAAGGCGCTCCAGCTTTTCAGCAGCCATTTGACGCTGCGCTTCAGGTTGCCGGCCTCGTAGAAGCCCTTCCCCTTGCTCATCATCAGGTGCACGCGCCAGCGCGAGTCCTGCAGGTACGAGGCCACCTTGTGGGGGCCCTCTTCAAGGGCTCTGAAGCGAGCTTCATCTTCACGCGTGGCGCGGTTCCTGGGTCGTTTTTTCTTGTCCCGCCTGAGCAGGTCTTTCGAGAGATGGTCGAGTCGGTCAACTGCGTCGCAGAAGTGCTTCAAGGCCACCGGATGGGCATGGTCTGAGCGGTAGAGATCGCCGATATGCGTCTCCGCCAGCGCGTCGAGGCCCGCTACGAAATCGAGCGGGAGGATGGTTCCTTTCTCGCTCCCGGTCCGCTCGTCGAGCATCCGCCGTTGCACGCGCAACAGCCGCTGGAGCTTGTGGAAGTCCTTGAAGGCCGAATCGTTGAACGCTTCGCTGTCGAGGGCGTCGCGCAGCGAGTGGCCGAAGGCGCGCCGGTGCAGGGCCAGCAGGGCGAGGCGCTGCGATCGCCAGAACGCGCTGAAGACCCGGCGCCCGTTCTCCGGCATCTTGTTGTCCTCCTGATGGCCCTCGCCCGCCCCGAAGCCCTGCCTGCAGATCTCGAAGACCTCCTGCCGTTTCCCGTCGCCGGTCGAGAACAGCCAGGGCATACTGCGGCTGACCACGTAAACGAAGGTGTTGAGGGCTTCGGCCTCCTGCAGCTTCTGGAGCGTCTCGTCGACGTCGACCGAGCTCATCTTCATCGCCTTTTCGAAGGGAAGCGAGAGGAACCGCTTCGACGGCGTGCATCCGCAGATGCGCCGCTACCAAGCACTCGAGGACGAAGCCGGGGGTGACGCAATCCTCTTCGCCGCCACGCGTATCCAGGTCCATCGCAAGTAGGGCCTCGGCGTGTTCGCCGGCCTTTTTTGGCGACCATTCGCCCCGGTGGGTCAGCTTCGGTTTGAGGGCGGCTTCGACCGCTTTGCGGCGCTCCTGGAATCGGGCTCGCTTCCCTTCGATGCGCCGCCTCTCGCCGTCGGTCAAGCCACGTGACCACCGCTGCTTCTCTTTCGTCTTCTTCAGGCGCGAATAGAAATCCTTGTTGACCTCCCAGTTGGAACTGGGCGGTTCGCGGTCCCAGAACAGGCAGGTACCGAGATGCTCTAGCGGCCGCGGCGGATCGGAGCGCTTCGTCCGGTCCGCCTCGAGCAGGTCGTTCAGGGCGGTGATCCCGGTGCTGTAGAAATCGGTGATCTTGCGCAGGCGCTGGCGGCAGTCCTGCGTGTCCAGGAGCAGTCCAAGCTTGTGTACCGGCAGGTTGCCTTCCTCGTCCTCCTTGCCTTCAGGGTCCAAAGCCGGGTCGGGATGGCGATCCGCCCTTTTGGGGTCGTCGCGCCGCTTGTCCAGCAGGCAGTTCAGGTCCCTGGTCCTTTCCAGGGCCCCACGCACGTCGTCTATCCCCTGAAAGTCGAACTTTTCGGCGCCGAGCTTGGCGTCGCGGTAACAACCGAGGGAGTGGAGGAACTCAACCTCCAGGAACTGCTCAAGGTTCTCGCTGGGCCCCTGCTTCTTCTCGACTTTGGCTGGCATCTCGTCACGTCCTTTTGGGAACTCATCAAGTTCCCAAAAGAGCGGGCACCCTACCAACGGCTAGAAGAACTTCAAGTGCTTAGAAGATCTTGGGCGATTTAGCCCGGCAGCAGGTCCAGCTCCGACCACGGGCCCTCGCCGCGCATCGGCTGGGTGCGGCCGTCGAGCCAGTCGACCTGGAGGTCGTCGTAGTGCGGGCTGGCGGGGTGGCCGGACTGGCCGGTGAACATCTGCCAGCGGGAACGGTCGGGGTCGGTGGGGTCGGCGAGCATCCGCCAGCTCGGCGCCCAGACAGCGTTGTAGGGGTCGTTCGGGTCGTAGGCGATCTGGCTCACCGTCTCCTGGGCGCCGCCGGCACGGAGGCGGCGGTTGAGCAGTCGGTCGAAGAGCGGGTTGGCATCGCCGAGCGGGTGCGGGAACTTCAGCTCGTGGACCTGTCCCCAGCGCCAGCCCTCGGGCTCGGGTCCGAAGCGCTCGGCGAGGTCGTCGAGGGCCCCGGCCAGCGCCTCCAGCACCAGCCCGTCCCAGGGGCGGCCGATCAGCTCCTCGTCGCCTTCCTCCCAGAGATTCATCAGGTGCGAGTGCCAGCGCCAGGGCGAGGTGACGTGCGGGAGGAAGCCGTTGTCGGCGCGGTCGAGCCAGCGCTCGCAGAGGTCGCGGTCGCCGATCGCGGCCCGCGCCACCTCGCGCGCCAGGCGCAGCAGGAAGGCCTGGTAGATCGTGCCGGCGATCGTGTCGGGGTCGAGGTTGCCGTCCCAGCTGCGCAGCCGCTCGAGCGCGCTGCGCTCGCGCTGGCCGCTGGGGTGCAGGCGGCTGAGCCGGGCGACGGCCTCGGCCCCGGGCAGCGAGTAGTTGTCGTTCTGGATCGCCTCGAAGCTCTCGAGGTCGTGCTTCTCGGTCTCCTTCAGCATTTCCTCGATCCGCTTGGCGCGGAAGCCGTCGAGCCAGTCACTGGTGATGTGGTGCGGATACTCGTCGCCGACGATCCGGTTGTTGGCGGTAATCACGTAGCCGCACTCGGGGTCGACGACCTCGGGCAGCTCGTCATAAGGGACCGTCCCCTCCCACTCGAACTCCCCGCTCCAGCCCGGCTTCGGCAGGTCGGGGCAGCCGCCGCGCCGTTTCGGCAGGCGGCCGATCAGCTTGTAGCCGATCGAGCCGTGGCGGTCGGCCCAGACCATGTTCGAGGCCGGCGAGGTGTGCCCCTCGAGCTTCGCCACCAGCTCGGGGCCGGAGGTGATGTCGAGCAGCTCGAAGACGGCTTCGAAGGCGGTCGATTCGTGCAGCGTCTGGAAGGCCAGCGCCAGCGGCTCGCCCTGGTCGGCACCGAGCGCCTCATTGACGATCGGGCCGTGGTGGGTCGAGCGAACCTCGAGCACGACCGGCTCGGAGCGGCCTTTGACGGCGATCTCCTCGCGGACGACCTCGAGCGGCCGCCACTCGTCTTCGAAGAGGTAGTCGTCGCCCTCGATTTTCTCCACGAAGAGGTCCTGGACGTCGGCCATGACGTTGGTGATCGTCCAGCAGACGTCGTTGTTCTGGCCCATGTAGATGCCCGGCATCCCCGGCAGCGAGGCGCCGCGGACGAAGCGGCCGCCGTGGCGCAGCTCGACCTCGTACCAGATGCCCGGCATGCTCGGGGAGAGGTGCGGGTCGCCGGCGATCAGTGGCGTGCCGCTCTTCGAGCGCTCGGCGCTGACCGCCCAGTTGTTGGAGCCGGATGCCTCGGCGGCGAGGCCCAGCGAGCCGCGGACGCGATCGATCTGCTCGACCAGCGGCATCCCTTCCCCGGTCCACGCTTCCAGTGATTCGGCGACGACGGGGTTGTCGGCCGGGTAGACGGGGTCGAGCTTGGCGGCCAGATCGGGGCCGAGCTCGCGCACCATGTCGGCCCGCAGCAGCTCCCGCTCCCAGTTGGTCGAGAGGCCGAAGGCGAGCAGCTTGCCGAGGCTGAGGATGTCGACCGGGGTCCAGGGCTTCCACTCCTGGCGCAGGATCTGCATCTCGAAGGGGAGTGCCCGGGCGTCGCGGGCGGCCGCGTTGACGCCGGCGCAGAAGCGCTCGAGGTTGGCGCGCAGCGCCGGGTCGAGCGACTCGACCTCGGCTTCGGCGGTCCGCCGGATCCCCAGCGTCCGCATCAGCTTGTCGACCGGCAGGCCCTCCTCGCCGGCCATCTCCGCGATCCGCCCCTCGACAACCCGCCGGTAGAAGTTGAGCTGCCAGAGCCGGTCCTGGCCGTGGCAGTAGCCCTGGGCGAAGAAGAGGTCCTCGCGCTCGTCGGCCTCGATGTGGGGAACACCCCAGCGATCGCGCCGCACCCGCACCTTGGCGCGCAGCTCAGGAACCTCGACCGTCCCCTCGACCTGCGGCAGCGGCCGGCGGGCGAGACGGTGCCAGAGGATCGCCACAGCGGACGCGGCGAGGCCGGTGGAGACGGCGCCGCCGATCAGCGCATACCTTCCCACGGTGTTCGCCTGGCGCCCGCCCATGGAGACTATGTATCACGTTTGGCTGGCTGGCCAGGATTCGTGCCGAAACTTCCTCTGGAAACCGGGTTTGGGTGGGGCATGAAAACACTCGTGTCTTTGGCCGCGACCCTGGCGATCCTGGCCCTGTCAATCGGAAGCGCCCAAGCGGAGGCCGCCGCGAGCCTCGACCACAGCTTCGGCAAGGGCGGCAAGGTGTCGCTCCCAAGCCAGGTCGACGAAACTTGGGACACGGTCCAGCTCGCGGACGGTCGCATCGTCGTCCCGGGCAGGGACGGACTGTTTGCGCTGCTCCCCTCCGGGCAGATCGATTCCAGCTTCGGGGTGGGCGGCTTCGCACCCGTCGTCCTCCCGCCCGGCGCCACCCAGGTCTACATCGCCGACCTCTTGGTCGACTCGCAGGGACGGCTGCTCGTCGTCGGCAGCGCCGCCCTCTGCACGCCCGGCGAGAACGGGTGCACCGATTCCCGTGACGCGGTCCTGGTCGAGCGCTTCGACCCAAACGGCAACCTCGACCCCGGGTTCGGCGAAGGTGGGTTCTTCACCTCCGACTTCGGCGTTCCGCCACCCGCGCCAGTGCAACCGACGCCGGGCATCGGCATCCCCCCACCCCCGGCAGGACAGTCGCCGTCGGTGTTGGCCCGCTACGCCGCGCTCGACCCTGCCGGCCGGATCGTCATCTCCGCCCAGTGGCTAGCCGGATACCAGTTCCACAAAGGGTATTTCGTCAACCGCTACGAGGCCTTCGTCGCGCGCCTCGAAGCCGATGGGAAGGTCGACAGCACCTTCGCAGGCGGCGGGGTCCTCCCCCTGCCCGGCGGTGAAACCCTAGGCAGGCCGATCGTCGACCCGCAGGGCGGTTTCTACCTCCAATCCTTCGCCAGTACCGGGAGCACCCTGATGCATCTCCAGCCAAACGGACAGGCGGACCCCGGCTTCGGACAGTCCGGCGGTCGCCCGCTGCCGAAGGGAACCGACAGTCCGGTCATCCTCGACGGCTCCGGGCGCCTCCTCCTCTACGGCGACCTGCAGGGCTGGAAGGAGCGCCGGCTCGCGAACGGGATCCTGATCAAGCGGCTGCTGCCGGATGGGTCGCTGGACCGCAGCTTCGGGCGAGGTGGGGCGATCCATTTCCGGATGCCACGCCTCTACACCGCCCGAATAGCCCTCGACGAACAGGGTCGGATCCTCGTCGGGGCAGCCCTGAAGCGGCAGTCGAGAAAAGGGCGACGACCGGCGCTGTCGGCGGGACTGGCTTTGGCGCGCCTCCGGCCCGGCGGGGCGCTCGACACGAGCTTCGGCCGGCGCGGGATCGTCGGTATCCCGTTCCCGGGCAGGGTGGAACTGAACATCGAAAGCCTCAGCGTCAGGAACGGGGCTGCCCTCCTGAGCGCAGGCGGATGCGGCAAGGGGAACTGCAACAGGGCTCTCGCCCGGGTTCTGCTCGGCCCCGGCTAGGCCTCGAGTTCCTCCGGCAGCCGCCCCTCAGACTCCAGCTTTTCGAGGTGGGCCTCCATCGCCATTGCCGCCATCGGCAGCAGCTCGATCGGGATGTCGTCCCAGACGGTGGCGAGAAGCTGGGCGCGGGAACGCTCCCCCTCTTCTAGGGCGGCGAGCAGTCGGCGCTCGCGCATCTGGCGGTGCTCGACGTACTCGGCCAACTTGGCGGCCGGCTCGGTGACCCAGGGTCCGTGGCCTGGGGCGATCAGCTCGATCTCCTGCGCCTGCAGCAGCGCCAGCGAGTCCATGAAGGCGGCGAGCGAGTTGCCGCCGGGCGGGACGATCGTCGAGCCGAGGCCGAGGACGAGGTCGCCGCTGAAGCAGACGCCGTCGGCGCTGAGGAAGCAGACGTGGTCCTCGGCGTGACCGGGGGTGGCGAGGACACGGAGGCCGGCGTGGGTCTCGCCGCCGCCCGGCAGCACCACCTCCGCTCCCAGCTCCGCCGCCCCCGCCGTGTGATCGCCGTGGGAGTGGGTGAGAAGGACGAAGCCGATGCCGCCTCGCTCGGCGGCGGCGGCGCGGATCGCATCGAGGTACCCAGCGTCGTCCGATCCCGGATCGATCACCACGCAGGGATCGGCACCAAAGAGGTAGGTGTTGGTCCCTTCCAGCGTCATCGGCCCCGGGTTGGGGGCGACGATCCGCAGAACCTCAGGATGACCCGGAGCCTCGTTCATAAAGCAAGTGGTGAATTCTCCACCCTCTGCGGTGGAAAATTCACCGAGCGTCAGTTGGAGACAGCCTCGACCTCTTTGGCGATCGCCTCGCGCGCGTCCGGCGGCTCGAGCACGACCAGGTCGCCGGCGCCGCGGAGGATCTCCCGCACCAGCCAGGGCTTGCCGGCGTATGGTAGCTCGACGACGACTGCGCCGTCGGCCAGCTCCTCGACCACGGTCCGCTCCTCGCGCAGCCAGCGCGCCCGCTCCGGCGAGACCCAGACCCGGGCGACCTCGGCGGTCGGCACCTCGCCGTGGGTCATCCAGCCCTCGACCCCGGCGAACTCCTCGACTTCGGGTCGCGGCTCGAACTTCTCATCGGAGAGGCGCGCCTCCTTGACCCGGTCGAGCTTGAAGTGGCGGACGCCCTCTTTGGTCAGGTCATAGACCTCGACGTACCAGCCCTCTTTGCCGTTCTCCAGCCGGTAGGGCTCGACCCGCCGCTCGGTGAACTGGTCCTCGTTCTCCTTGTAATAGCTGAGCTCGAGCACCCGGCTCTCGGCGATCGCCTGGTTGACGAGGCGGGCGACCTCGGCGTCGCCTCCGCCGGCGGAGGCGATCTCCAGCCCCTCCTCGGAGGGATCGTGGCCCAGGGCCTTGACGATTTTCCCGCGCGCGGTCTGCAGGTCGGACTGCGGCAGGTGGTCGCCGAAGAGGTCGATCGCCGCCACCAGCGCCTTCGCCTCCAGCGGCAGCAGGCGGGCGGGGCGGGCGAAGTTGTCGCCGTAGGGCTGCGAGTCGACCTCGATCTCGTCGCCGAGGATTTCCGCGTAGAGGACGTAGGTGCCGCCGCCGAAGTTGACAACGTTGAGCAGCTCGACGTCCTCGCGCAGCTCCTCTGCGGTCAGTTCAAGACGGTCGCGCAGGTCGACGACCTGCAGGCGCTCGCCCTTTTTCGCCGCTTCGATCAGCATGCCGGCGAGGGTGACGAGGCGGGCGAAGCGCTCGGGCCGGATCGCCGCCTCGCCGCGGCCGTTGGAGCGGCTGCGCTTCGGCTGCTCGTCGAGAGGGCGGTCGACGACCTTCGCCGGCCGGAACCCGTTCTCGTGCCGCTCGAGCAGCAGGCCGCGTCGCTTCTCGGCCTCCTCGCGGAGGTCGTCGGGGGCCAGCACCTCGGCATTCTGGCGCCAGCGCAGGACCCAGGCGATCAGCTCGCGCTCGGAGGCGTAGGCGGTCTCGAAGACGCGCCCCTTGCCGGGCGCGCCGTCGGACTTCTTCACGTTTCGCAGCTCGCCGTAAGTGCCGAAATCGCGCTCGATCAGCCAGGCGATCCGCTCGCGGATGAAGATCTTCGCCGTGCCCTTGGTCTCCCCCAGTTGCCAGTCGGCGCGGCTGCCGTAGTCGCGGCGGTCGAAGTCCTCGGGCGGGGAGAAGTCGTGCTCGGCCTTGGAGGCGTAACCGACCTTGCCCTGAATCCGGGAGAGGCGGAAGACCCGCACCGCGTCGCGCTCGTGCGAGTGGCCGATCAAATAGAACTGGCCACCGCGGAAGACGAGGTGGAAGGGGTCGACCTTGCGCTTCTCGGTCTCGCCCCGCTCCATCGTGTAGTAGGTGAACTCAATCGTCTTCCGGCGGCTGATCGCGGTCTCGATCTTGGAGAGGCGCTGGGAGAGGTCGCGGCCGCCGGCGGAGGCCGTCATCGCCATCTCGACCGGGGCGCGCTCGCTGCCCTCGGCTAGCGGGTTCGGGTGCCCCCAGGCGACCTGCTGCAGGGCCAGCCGCAGCGGCTCGGCGTAGGCGAAGCCACCGTCGGTGAGCAACATCAGAGCCGTCGATAGCGCCGCCAGCTCCTCGGCGGCGAAGGAGATCGGGTCGAGGTAGAAGTTCTCCGGCGGCAGCGAGTAAAGCTCCGCCTCGAAGAAGCCCTCGCCGGGCTTCTCCACCCCGAGCTGGATGCCGAGGCTCTCCAACTCCGCACGGTCGGCGTAGAAACGACGCGCGAACGCGTCGTCGTTCATGTCGCTATAGCCCTCCACCTCGCGCTTGATCTCGAGGGCCGAAACCGGCCTCCCCTGTGCCATCAGGAACGAGATCAGCGAGAGCTGGCGGATCAGCTTCTCGGTGTCCTTCGCCACTGGTCGGCAGGATAGTCTCCGGGCAGCGCATGGACATCCTGCGAAACCTCTTCGGCAACCTAAGCGCGGGCATTATCCGGCTTTTGGTGACGGTCGGAATCCTCGCAGCGGTCTATTTCTTCATCGTCAAGCCGACCCTGAGCACGACCGAAAACGTCAGCCGGGAAGCGAACCAGAGCCTCCAGAAGTCATTCCAGGGCAACGGCCTGAACGACATCAGCGGCACGATCGAAGACGTCAACCGCCAGGTTCAGGTCGAAATCAGGAAGTCGTTCCGCAGCTCAAAGCAGCAGGGCGACGCCGACAAGCTGATCCGCTGCATCAAGCGCGCCCACCAGAACGTCGACCGGATCCAGCGCTGCAGCGAACGCTTCCAGTAGCGGGGTTCTAGAGCTGGGTTGCGATCACGCCGACCAGCGCAGCAATCATCACGATGAACCCACCGAACAGCGTCCGGTTGAGCGCGTAGAAGCTGCCCTCCAGCGTTTCGAATCGACCTTCCAGGCGACTGAAGCGCTGGTCGACAGCCTTGAAGCCTTCGTCGACCTTCTTGTCAAGGACATCGAACTTCACGCCGAGAGCATCAACCTTCTTCTCTACGGTGGCCACCCTCACGTCGAGAGCATCGACTTTCTTCTCTACGGTGGCCACCCTCACGTCGAGAGCATCGACTTTCTTCTCGACCCCGTCCAGGCGATGCTCGACGGCGCCAAGGCGCTGCTCGGTCAAGGTCTCTCTTGGCGTCATCATCACGGCCATGATCCTAGCGTAACCTTTCGTCTGCAACAAATGGCGCGCAGAAATTCGCCAAAGGGAAGAGGCTTGGTGAAGTCTTCGTGACTTAGGCGGCGCGCTGGGCGAAGAAGGCGCTGCCGGAGAGAGCCCGGTCGAAGCCCGACCAGGACTCGCCGGCGGGGAGCTGACGCTCGAGCCGGTCGAAGCTGCCGAGGCGGCCGCCGAGGTTGTCGATCATGTGGACGAGGACGGCCTCGCGGGTGGCGGGGACGACCGGCGAGCCGTGTTCGAGCGAGCCGTGGTGGCTGAGGATGATGTGGAGGACGCACTGGGCGAGGTGGGGGTCGAAGCCCGGCAGGTCCTCGATCGCGCGGCGCACGGTGTAGTAGCCGAGCGGGATCTCCCCCTGCAGGCGGCCGGCGTCGGTGAGGTCGATCGCCAGCGGGTCTTCGTTGTAGGCGACGCACTTGCCGATGTCGTGCAGCAGCGCCCCGGTGACGGCGACGTCGCGGTCGATGCCAGGGAAGAAGTTGGCCGAGGCGGAGACCGCCTGGGCGACCGAGAGCGTGTGCTCGAGCAGCCCGTGGCGGTAGGCCTGGTGGTAGGTCTTCGCCGCCGGGGCGACCTTGAAGCGCTGCCAGGTCTCCGACGACTCGCCGAAGAAGTGGTCGAGCAGCCCGCGCAGCTGCGGGTTCTGCACCGTCGCCAGCAGTTCGCGCAGTTCGGGCTCGAGCTGCTCCAGCGAGGCCTCGGACTCCGGCGCCAGGTCTGCCGTCTCGTACTCGTGCGCCTCGGCCTCGCGCACGGAGGAGATCTTGATCTTCGCCCCCCAGCGGTCGCTGATTTCGAAGGCGCCGCTGACGTGGACCGGCGTGCCGGTGCAGCAGAGGGCGTAGAGCGCCTCCGCGTCCTCCCAGCAGACCGCCTCGGCAGTGCCGGTGGCGTCACCGACCGAGAGTCGCAGCCAAGGCTCGCCGTTGCGCTTGCGGCGCAGCTCGCGCTCGCGGACCGCGTAGACGCCGCCGACCCGCTGGCCATCCTCAAGTTCGCCGAGCGGCACCCGGACCGCAACCTCGACCGGCGCCGCGGTTGCCGACCCATTCGTCTCCGCAAGCGCCTCGATCTGCGTCTGCTCACTCATCTTTTGATCAAGTTAGAGACGGAGGCGGACGCGCCCCTTAGGCTCCGAGTGTGAGGTCGGCGAGCAGAGAAGCCGGGGCGGCGGCAAGTGCCCTTGGCGCCTACCTGACCACGGTGCTGCCGCGGGCGCGGAGGGAGCTGCGTCGATCGGAGTCGCTGCCGCGGGACAAGGAAAGGAACGCCGAGGCGGTCTCGGTCTTTGCCACCCTCGCGCCGCGCTCGACCCGGGCCACCGCGGTGCGGGCGATCGTCGCCCTGCAGGTGGCGATCGACCTTCGCGACGCGCTCGAAGAGGCCGGCGAAGACGCGGGGCAAACCGGTGACCGCCTCGCCCGTCTGGATGGCGCCTGGCGACGGGGGGTCGCCAGCCTCCCCTCCTACCCGGCGGTCGCCGACCTGCTCGAGCGCGCGGTCGAGCGCTGCGCCGAAGGGCAGCGCCGCACCCACGCCGCCGCCCGGCAGGGTCCGGAGCAGCTGCAGGCCTGGGCGACGGGACTGGAGGCGCCCGCCGGCTACCGCTGGTGGGAGAGCGCGGCCGGCGCCAGCTCATCGGTGGCGGCGCACGCGTTGATCGCGGCCGCTGCCGACCCCCGCATGACGTCCGAGACGGCAGCGCTGATCGACGCCGCCTACCACCCCCCGATCGGCGCCCTCACCGTCCTCCTCGACGACCTCGTCGACTTCGACCAGGACCGGGCGGCCGGCGAGCACAACTACATGACCTACTACGAGAGCCCCGACGAAGCGGCCACCCGCCTCGGCCTGATTGCCGACCGCGCCGCGGCTCTGGCTCGGCAGTTGCCCCGCCACGGCCGGCACAACGCGATTCTCGCCGGAGTGGCCGCCTTCTACCTCGGCGCGAGCGGAGCCGAGACGGACCTGGGTCGGGCGATCCGCAAGCGGTTGCTCGAATCGCTCGGATCGGGCACCCGCCTGCTGTCCGCTTTCATGCGCCTACGCCGCGCCAGAGAACGCAAACGGCTCGGGTAAGCAGGGAACTCACCCGAGCCATGGCGTTTGCGTAGAGGACCGTGGCCGCCCAGGGTTGGCGGGACGATCCGAATGAAGTCAATAAGAACAGATACGGACCAGTTCGTCAAGCCTAAGTCGGCTAGCTTGCCATGTGGTTGGCCCACCGCTGAGCCTCGTCGAAGCCGAGGTAGGGCAGCAGGGTGAGCAGCACCAGATCGGGACGCAGCTGCTCCAGACGATCGACCCGACCGATCCGCAGGTGATCGCCGACGAGACCGACCATCCCCGCCACCAGGGTCTCGTCGGTGGCAGCAGGCAGCCTCCCCTCTGTCGGTGCCTTGACGCGTATAAACCCAGCTAGACGGCCGATTACGCTCTCGTAGCGCCGGATACCGTCGGCCTCGCCACCATTGTCGAAGGCGAGCGTCTCGGCGACCTCGGGGTGAGCGATCGCGTAGTCGACGCCTGCGTAGATCCCGGCAGCCACCTGGGCCGGCCACTGCTCCTCCCCGGCACAGGCGTCCAAGACCGCCGCTTCGAGGTTTGCAAGCGCAAGCGGGAACGCCATCGAATTGGGACACTAACAGACCGCATGGCGCCTAATGTCTCTCTAGCGGGCGCGGCAACTGCGAGCGATGCCAGTGCTGATCCGGCGACCGTCGGCGAGCCCGAAAGACACCTGGGCGAAGGAGAAGAAGCCGGCGGTGAAGCTTTTCGGGATCGGGCAGGAAGCACTCAGGTAGCTGCGGAGGCGACCGCGATCGGAGTAGCGGCGAAAGAAGGTGACGTCAAAGCTCCGCAGGCGCGGCCAGGGACCGAGGGCGGGGGACAGTTCTCCGACCAGGGCGAGGCCGAAACGCCCCCCCTGCCTCCGCAGCCGCAGGGGTAGGACGGCGACGGTCGGGGGGTTGGCGGTGAAGGCGTGAAGAAGGACGGCGCGGCCGCCGTCGATGCGCCCGTTGAAGGCAAGCACCCTGGCGCCGACCGAAAACGCGTCCTGGTTCGGGAGCGAGACGCTCGCCTGCAGACGCCCCCTGCCGATCAGGGCGTCGCGGCAAGCCGCCAGCGCTTCCGGCGGTTTAGCGTTCCTGAGCAGGCGGGGCGGGCAGCGTGGCAGGCCCTGAGTCGAGACCACGCCCTGAGAGGGCAGCCCGAGTTCGATCCGGGTGACGCGCGGGAGCGGCTTGCCGTCGCTGGTCTGCAGGCCGCCCTCGAGATGGACGGCCACCGGCGCCGGTCGGTCGCGAGGGAGGGCGAGAGGCGAGAGACCGCCGTCGAGAGAGACGATCAGGTTGCCCTTCTGGCTCCGCTCAGCGTGGGCCACCGTCGCGGTCAGACCCGCCAGCGCAACCAGACCGATGACCAGCAGTCTCACCCATACCTCGAGAACTTGAAGCTGCACCAGTTGAAGCCGAAGGCGAGCACCACGTTGTTGGCCTGGTTGCCGTTGTGGATGAAGCGAGCGGTCAGCCTCTGGGCCTTGATCGCGTGGTCCTGCCGAAGCTGCGCGGTGATCTGGCCGAGGTAGGACTGCTGCCGCTTCAGGTAGGTGAACCACTTGCCGAGCCGGCTCTCGTCGCCGCTCGGCCGCGGCACGGAGGAGATCTCCTTCACGGTGGAGCCGAAGATCGAGGTCGCCTTGGCGAACTTTTCCGCGGCGAGCTTCAGCCGTTCGGCCTGGACGTCGGCGCGGGCGCCCTTCATCGCCCGCTGCGTCGCTTCCGCGTCGGGCTTGCAGATCGCCTCCAGGCGTTCGACGTATTCCTCGCGGGTCGGCGCTTCCGCGGCGGGCGCGGCGGCAGCCACCAGCAGCGCGAATGCCAGCGCAAGTGATGCGATCGGGATCGACTTAGGCACCAGTGGGACTCCTCTCGGGGATCAACATGTTGCGACGGGGGAGGATGCGGTCCAGCGGCCTCGGCACCCGCCAGACCCGGTCGCCGAGCAGCAGCATCAGCGCCGGCAGCAGCACGATCCGCACCACCGTCGCGTCGAGCAGGATCGCCACCGTCAGCCCCACTCCCATCTGGCTCACGGTCGCGATCGGCGCGGTCGCGAAGGAGATGAAGACCGCGGCCATGATCGCCGCGGCGCCGGTGATCACCCCCGCCGTCTTCTCCAGCCCGTAGGCGATCGCGGCGCGGTTGTCGCCGTCGACCTCGTAGCGCTCCCGCATGCGGGCGATGAGGAAGACCGCGTAGTCGATCGAGAGCCCGAAGGTGACACCGAAGATCGCTCCCGCCCCGACGGTGTCGATGTAGGGGTGGCCGCCGAGCGGGTAGCCCTCGGGGATCTGGCAGACCAGGGTCATCACCCCGATCGCCGCCGCCACCGAGGCGAGGTTGAGGCAGACGGTCAGCAGCGCCAGCAGCGGCGCCCGCAGGATCACGATCAGGGCCAGCAGGGTGAAGAGGACGAAGGCGCCGATCACCAGCGGCAGCCGCGCTTCGGTCGCTTCCCCGTAGGTGTTGAGGGTGGCGGCGCCGCCGGTGACGCCGGTCTCGAGACCGCTGGCTGCGGCCAGTCGCGCGGCGTCAGTCTCGAGCCGCTCGCCGACCCGGCGCGAGCCCTCGGTGTTGAAGGCGTAGGTGGGGACGACGAGCATCCGCGCCGCCTGGCCGCCGCCGTCAATGCTGATCGCCTCCCCCGCTTCCTCGCGCTTCGGCGACGGGGCGCCGTCGAGTGCCGAGAGGACGAAGTAACCGGAGTCGAAGAGGCCGGGTGACTGGCGGCGCAGCTCTTCGGCGCCGAGGGCGAGCGGCGTCGCCACCGCGGAAACCCGCTCGCCGGCGCTCGCCAGCTTCGTCTGCAGCGGGTAGGCGCGACTGGAGCCTTCGGCGAGCCCGCTCTGCAGCGCCCCGGCGCCGCCCTGCAGTTCGACCAGCCCGCCGGCCAGCCGTTCGGCGCCGTCGCCGAGCCGGTCGAGGCCGCCGCTGAGCCCGTCGGTCGCGTCGGCCAGCTTGCCGACCCCGGCTTCGAGCTGCTCGCCGCCGGGGACGAGCCTGTTGATGCCGCCGTTGACCTCCTGGGCGACGTCGCGAAGCCGCCGCACTTCGTTGCGGTTGGCGGCGACGGTGCGGGCGAGGATGCGGGCCTGGTCGGCGAGCGGCTGCAGCGAGGGATCCTCGGCGGCTGCCTGTTCGAGCTCGCGGGCGAGCTTGCGCGAGCGCGCCTGCTCGCCGCCGCGCAAGCGCGGCACCAGCGAGCGCAGGCCGAGGGCGAGGGCGAGGCTGCCGACCGAGACTTCGCGCTGACCCTGGGCGAGGCGCTTGCTGCCGTCTTGGAGCCGGGCGATCGCGCCGCTTGCTTCTTCGCCTCGGCCGGCGGCGCGCTTCAGCTCGGAGGCGATCACTGCGGCGCCGGCGCCGGCGCGTTCGGAGCCCTCGGCGAGGAGGCCGCTCCCCGCCGCGCCTTCGTCGAGGCCGGCGCGCAGCTCGCCGACCGCGGCGGCGGCGCGGCGCAGGCCGGGGCCGAGCTTCTCCAGCTGCTCCGGGCCGGCGCCGCCCTCGGCGGTCAGCCTGCTGCCAAGGGACTGCAGCGGCGCCGCCCGGCGGGCGATCGGCCCCGGCCCGATCACGGTCCTCACCCCCGGCCGCGCGGCGATCTGTCGCTGCCAGCGGCCAAGCAGGGCGAGGTCCTCGCGGGTGGTGATCGGACCCCGTTCGGTGGCGGCGACGAGGACGAACGGCGCCTCCCAGCCCGGGCCGACGGCGCGGTCGATCGCCTCGGCGCTCTGCCGGGCCTCGTTCGAGCTCGGCAGCTCGTCGATGCCGGGGGCGCCGGTGCTGAAACCGAGCACCGGCAGGGTCAGGAGGACGAGGGGGACGGCGACCGTGCAGGCGGCCAGGGCGGGGTTGCGCAGCGCCGCGCCCGCCGCGGCGGCGACGGTCGAGCGCCGGCCCGGGCGGGGCGGCGGGCCGATCCGCCCGGCATTGATTCGCGGCCCGAGCAGACCCAGCAGGGCGGGAACGGCGACGGTCGAGATCACGACGCTGATCACCGTCACCACCGCGGTGGCGGTGGCGAGCGAGAGCAGCAGGGAGCCCGGTTGCAGGAAGGCGGAGAAGACGAGGGCGACGATCAGGGTGATGCCGGCGAAGAGGGTGGTGCGACCGGCGCTGGCCCGGGTCGCGGCCGCCGCCCGCCAGGGGTCGGGGTCCCGCTCCAGCTCCTCGCGGAAGCGGGAGACGATCAGCAGCGAGTAGTCGACCCCGAGTGCCAGCCCCATCATCGTGCAGACGACGAGGGCGAGCGCATCGATCGTCATCACCTCGCTGAGCAGCGTGAGGACGCCGCGCCCGGCCAGCACGGTGAGGGCTCCGAAGGCGAGCGGGATCGCCGCCGCGACCACCGAGCGGAAGACCAGCAGCAGGACCAGGATCAGGAGCGGCGCCGCCAGCAGCTCGGCCCGCTCGGTCGAGCTCAGCGATTCCTCCTGCAGGGCGCGGGAGACGGAGGCGTAACCCGACTGCGTGGCGACGACCGGCTCGCGCACCCGCGCCTCCAGGGTCGCTTCCAGGTCGGGGACGACGTCGCGCATCGCGGTCTCCAGTGGTACGCGGAAGTCGACTAAAACCAGGGCCTTGCGCGGACCGGGACGGAGGGCTCCCAGAGCGCCCCGGTCCCAGGGAGAGATGACCGCGGCCTGCGGCTGCCGGCGCAGCGCCTCGACCAGGCCCGGTCCCTGCCGGTCGACCGCCACCGCCGGGCCCTCGAGCAGGACGACGAACGGAGACGAATCGCCAAAATGGCTCTGCGCAAGCGTTTCACCGTTTGATGCAGAGGTCCCGGGGACCTCCAGCGAGAGCGGATCGAGCTGCTCCTCCACCCCGAGACCGATCACGCCCAGCACCAGGCAGGCCGCGAGCACGGCAAGTAGACCCACAAGGGGTCGACGATTCCCTGAGACCCGAAGATCCCTCCCCATTGGACGCAGAGTCTATGCCAGGGGTGAGGTTATCGCGGTACGTCTATGTTCTCAGTTGGCGATTTCGCAAGTCGGCCGCAACGGGGGCTGGGCGCGGTGTCGCTTGCCGTTCTGGCCGGCGAACGCCACGGCTATCCGTTCCGTCTTCGCGCAGAGGCCGCCGGAGTTGACGAGCAGCCCCCTTTTCCCGCCCCAGAGGTTCAGCACGACCTTCGCGAAGGGAACGTCTGGGAGGCCGCGGAAGGAGATCCGCAGGCGCCCGCGCCTAGCGTCGACCCGCGCAGCGAGATCGAGCCGAAGCTGACCGCGCACCGAAGCCGCCAGGTCGGGCAGCCTTCGCTTGCTCCCCCGGAGGTAGAGAGGCCCGGCGATCGGCCGGTCGAGCAGCGGCGACCAGGCCTTGACGTATCCATACGCCGAGCCTTGCGGACAGGCGGCGACCTTGAAGTCCTGGGGAGCGCAGATCCGCCCGATGTGCCGGCTCTCGAGCAGCGCGGTGCCCGGCAGCTCGATCGCGATGCCCTCGATGTTGGCGTCTCCGCGGCGTGCCCGGACCACGGCGCGCAGACCGGGATGGCCGCCGCGGTGGACCGGCCCGATCAGTCGCGTCCGCAGCCCGGGACCGAACCCGAGCGAACCGCAGCCCCTCACCTGGAAGTGCTCCGAGAGAGGGAAGCCCGCGCCCGCGGCCGAGGTCGCCTCGCCCGTCGTCGCGGTCGGCTCGCAGCTGGTCGGATTGCGGGTGAATCCCGGGCGGTCGAGGTTGAGGGCGACACTACGGACGTTCAGCGGAATCCCCGAGAGGATCGTCGGGATCGGATCGCTCACCGCCTCGATCCGGCCCGTGTCCGGATCGACCCTGAGCGCGACCCTGAGCGCGACGCTGCCGAGGTCGAAGGGGCCCGCCAGCGCCGGCACCACGACCGCCATGGAGAACGGCGCACCGTCGTACGGTCCCGCGAGGTACGCATCTCCCCGCAGGTACAGCGGTATGGTCCCCGCCCCGGCGCCGATCTCGACCGAACCCACCCGGCTCGCGCCCGGACAGGACGGATTTCGTTTCTCGGCCCGGCCGGAGATTCGCCCGGCCAGGGCGATCAGCGCCTCCGAGCAGTAAGGGATGCCAGCTAGCCTGGCGGTCAGCCCGGCGGGAAGGCGCGTCCGCACCCCCCCGATTGGCTCGGAGCTTTCCTCGCGGGCGATCCTCAGCACGAAGGGGCTGGCGCTCCCGGCCCGGGCGGACTGCGCTCCCGCTCGCAGCGCCGGGGCAAAGCGCTGCTGGGACCTGGCGGCACACCGGTCGGGATCCCCCGTCGCCGCGAAGGAGCTCGTCTTCGTCAGGGCCGAGCCCGGGTCGGAACGGGGGACCAGATCGGCGGCGATGGCGTAGGCACCGCAGCGGGGGGGCGTGACCAGCGGGGCACGCTCGCCCTCGCGGAGGTTGAGCTCGAGGTCGCCGAAGGGGATCTGGGGAAGGTCGCCTGCGATTGCCACCAGGCGGCCGGTTCTCTCGTCGGCTTCGACCTCGACCGGCTGCTTGACCACGATCCCCAGCTCGGCGCTCCGGACGACGACGTAGAGCGCGAGCAGCGAGTCGAATGGGTTCTCCGCCCCCGGGGCGAGGGTGGACGGGTCGTCGGGCTGGGCGACGAACACCGCCCCGGTCAGGATCTCCCCGAGCAACGGAGTCCGCAGTCGCGCGGTGCCGATCTTCGAGGAACCGGGGCAGCCCGCCGCGGACGATGCCGGCACCTCACGACCGAGCTCCGCTGGCGTGCACACGCCAAGCCCGCCGGCGACCGCGGAGTTCACCACGAGACCGTCCGGCAAAGCAACCGTCGCGCTTTCGACGTCGGACTGAGCAACTTCTCCAGGCGAAACGAGCCCCTCGTCTTCGAACCCGAGGTCGAAATCGAGTCCGGTCGGGCGCTGGGAATCACCCTCGGTCGGCCGGATCTCCACGGTAGGTGAGAACTCCAGCTCGTCGCACCCAGTCATCGTCAGGGGTCCGGGAGTCAATTCACCGGTTCCAACCGGGACACGGCCGGAGATGAACACGCCCGGTTGTGACCACGAGTCCATCCGGTAGCCGGTTTCCAACGGTGACGAACACTCCCGCGGTAGGGTCAGGAACGGTACGGTGGTGGTATCGCCGGAACAGCTCTGGCCGGTGCTTTTAAATTCCTTATCTTTACTCGGAGTTATATGGAGGCAGCTGCCCCGGATCGGGTCGTGGACAGGGTCAGCCGGTTCTCCCCAGATAGTCAGCTCCGAGTTGTAGACGGGCAGCACCTGGGAGAGGTTTGCGAGCGAGATGTCCACGGTGTAAGGTGCGCCGGGGTGGATGGTGAAATTGATCGTCACCGGCACACCGTAGGCGCTAAATCCCAGCCTCTGCACCGTGCCTCGGGGGGACTCGAGGTTGTAGACGGCCGCCTTCACGTAGATCGGCCCCTCCTCCTGGCTCAGCAGGGTCTTCAGCGCGACGACGCCGATCGCAGCCGCGTCCGGGCAGGCGGTCAGCTTCGTCCCACTGTCGATGTCGATGAAGTCGGCGCTGGGGCACCTCGGCGTGGCGGCAGGGTTACCGACGAGGCCAGTGGGGAGCTCCATGGCGAGGTCCTTCACCGCCTCGTCGGGCACCTCGCCGTGGACAGGATCGATCCTGGTCTCGAAGTCAAACGAGGTGGTGAGCTCGAAGGGGTGCGAACCGGCCTGGCTGGCGACCTGGCCGGCCGAGTCCCTAAAGGCGAGCCCGAAGTCTTCGAACCCGAACTCGGCCGTGGCAGAGGCCGGGCTGACGAGCACGGCTATACCCCACCCGAGCACCAGCGCGGCGGTGCACATCGGCTTCCTACAGCCAAAAACAAGTGCCTTACGGAAAGCGTTTCTCAAGGCACGAGTGTAGCTGCCTCGACGTCTCCGACTCGATAGCGGAGGGTCTCCCGAAACACGGAGGGCCGGAGTCTCCTCCGGCCCTCCATCACTCGCTCACGGCCCATCCATTCAATACCGCTATGGATGGACAGTCTGTCTAACTTAGGAAACCCACACTCCCACCTGGGCGGTCCTTGCAGCGTTGGCGTAGCCCTTGAGGTCGAAGCTGCCGGTCAGGGTGGCGCCGTCTTTTCCTTCGTAGGTCCCCGGCGCCCCGCAGAACATTCCCGGACCGACGACCGAGTATTTGAGCTGGGACAGGCTCGAGGTCACGATGATGTGGCGCGAGGATCCCGTCCCCTGGCTTTCGAAACCGTCCGAAGAGGCGCCCGGCTGCTGCCCGTAGATCACGACCGAGCAGTTAGCGGAGGGAATCGCGATCGTGACCGCTTTTCCGGCCTCGCAGTTGATCGCGCCCTGTTGGGTCGGGGCGTCGAAACTGTAGGTGCATCCGGTGGTATCGACGATTGCTTTCTGCCCGAACATCGTGCATTCGACATACGACGGACTTACGGCGATGCTCGAGGTGCTCCAGTCCTGGCCGGCGCCCGAACCGGTCCACTGGCCACTCAGGGATGCTTTTTTGCATTTCATGATGCCGCTGGCGGTGGTGATCGTCGGCATCACCGTGTTGGTCGCAGACGCATACGTCGTCTGAGTTTCGGAATGGACCACCGCTGCCGAGGCGGCAGAAGCCGAGACGGCCCCGAAGGCGAACACCGCGATCAGCGGTAGGTAAAAGGACTTGAACCTGCGATTCATATGTTCCTCCCGACCAGCGGTCGGAGACCGCTGGCATAAGTAGTTGGTGAACAGTCACCAGACTCATCCATCGTCACCATCCGCGCCCAGTCAGTTTGCTTATAAGCATTGTCAAAAGTTCGACACCTTGACGGGTGTTTTCCTGGAATCGGGAAGACCATTCGGAGGGTCCCCTGCGGAGGTCACGGGCATACCCAGATCCTCAAGCCGCAGCGCCGCCTCGAGGTCCGCGGTGCAGGTGGTGAGAGGGCGGCCGAGACGCTCCTCGATCGAGCGCAGGCGGTTGGCAACCGTCTGCCTGTTAACCCCGAGCGCCGCCGCCGCGGAGGAGACGTTGCGCTCGGCCGTGAAGTAAGCCCGCAGCGTCTCACGCGCCACCGCGCCGCCGTCGCGCTCCTCCCCCAACGGCGCCAGGTAGAGCTCGTGCAGGGAGGTGATCAGCAGGTCGTCGCGCAGCATCGAGGCGACCAGGGCGACGTCGGCGTAGCGCACCACTCCCCCCCGCCCCCGCAACGCCGCCGGCAGCGCCGCCTTCGCCTGGCGGTGGCTGAGGCGCCAGCCGGCAAGCCCCCTGCTCGGCTCGCCGAGCGAGAGCGATGCCTCGGCCGGCCAGACGCGCGAGGCGATCCGGGCAAAGTCACCCGGATCCGGTTTCTGCCGGGCGCCGAACCAGGCCCAGGCCATGCTCTCTTCGCGGCGGACCAGCAGCAGGCGATGGCCGAAGCACTCGGCGAGCTCGCTTAGCGCCTCGGCCGACCCCGGGCCGAAGGCGATCGCACCGAGGTGCCAGGCCTCGAAGTCATAGGCGAGCTTGGCGGTGTCGAGCAGCTCGCCCGCCAGCAGCCTCTGGATCTGATCGGCGCGGTATTGCTCGCTGTTGACCAGCTGGGCGGGCTCCTCGCGCGAGTACTCCTCGCTGACGGCGGCGACGACGCGGTCGAAGAGCACCGCCTGTCCGCGCAGCAGGCGCTGGAAGGCGCTCCCGCGCAGCAGGGCTCCCTGCTCAGCTTCGGCGATGACGAAGTCCCCGAACAGGGTGTAGCCGGCGAAGTACCGCCGCAGGACGGTGTCGAGGCTGACGCCGGCACGGGCTGCCAGGCGCGCCTGGGCCAGGAGCACCGGCGGCACCGGCGGCGGTCGGTCCTGGCTCCGCTCCAGGGCTGTGAGGCCGTGCTCGATTGCCGCCGAGACCGCGACCCGCAGCCCGTGCGCGTACTCGGGGTCCGCCTGGGTGACGGGGTCGGTGATCGCGCGGACGCGGGTCAGCGTCGCCTGCTCGATCTCCGCCCGCCGGGCTCGCAGGCTCTCCGCTACCTGCGCTCGCGCCCGCTCCAGCGAAGACCCAGCCACGCCCCTCTCACCACCGTCCTGCCCTAGCGGGCCACGGCGCGCTTACGCTGCTTGCCGTGCTTGCCGCATCGGGCCTTGAGCAGCGGCCGGAGGACGTTGATCCTGCCGTTCTGCGCCGTGAACTCGGCCGTCGCCCGCTGCGGCCTGGCGCAAATGTTCCTGGAGTTGACCAGGAGGCCCTTCTTGCCGCCCGCCATCGAGAGGACGAACTTCGAGACCGGAGCGTCCGGCACGCCTTCGAAGCTGGTGCGGATCCCTCCTCCTTTGACGGTGTCGATCCGTCCGACCAGGTCGACCTCGATCTGCCCGTCGAGAGCGGCGACAAGGTCGGGGAGCGGGTGGGAGGAGGACCGTAGGTAGACGGGCCCTTCCAGAGGTTTGTCCAGCAGCGGGCTGATCGCCCTCGCCTTGCCGTAGATGGAGCCTTTCGGGCACTGGTCGGCGGCGAACTGCACCCGCGTGCAGATCGTCCTGATGTGGGACTGTTCGAGGAACTCCGAACGGGGAAGGGCGACCGTGGCGGCGGCGATGTTGGACGAGAGGCCCTTCGGATAGGTCAAAGTCGCCGTCAGCGCCGGGTAGCTGTTGCGCTTGGTCCCGCCGCGAAGGCGCAGGGCGAGCTCGGGCTCGAAGGCCAAGCGGCCGCACTCGGACGCCTGGAAGTAGTGGCTGAGCGGGGCGATCGTGCCCAGCGTCGAAGTGGCCGTGCCGCCCACCGACTTCGGCTCGCAGCTGGTCGGGTTGAGCGTGAAGCCGGGCCTCGCCATGTTCACCACCACCGAGCGGACGTCGAGCGGCAGGCCGTGGAGGATCGCCGGGATCGGGTCCGAGACAGCGGTGATCTGGGCGCTCTCGGAGTCGACCTGGAGGGCGGTACGAACCGCGACGGTGCCGAGGTCGAAGGGACCGGCGATCGCCGGGGTGACGATCACCAGCGAGAGCGGCGCCCCCTTGTAGGGGCCGGCCAGGTAGGCGCGGCCCTGCACGAACAGAGGCTGGTCGCCGGCGCCGGCGCCGACGTTGACCGTGCCGACCTCGGAGGCCGCCGGGCACGAAGGGGCCGCCTGCTCGACGGCGCCCTCGCCCTCGCCGCTGCGCGAGAGGGCCGTGGCAATCGCCGCCTCGGGGCAGTAGGGAATCCCGGCGAGGCGCCCCAGCAGGCCCTTGGGCAACACGGTCGAAGATCGAGCTCAGCCGCTGCGAGCCGTCCTCGCGCGAGAGCTTGAAGACGAAGGAGCTGAAGGCTCCGGCGAGGGGGTCGGTGGTGCCGGCCGAGAAGCTCGGCTTGTGGGGCAGCTCGGCCTGACTGGAAGCGCAGGGGGCGCCGTTGGCCCCCGAGTCGATCTGCAGGGTCGCGCTTTCGTGCAGTGGCTCACCGGGGTTCGCATGGGGATAGAGCTCAGCGGTCACCTCGTAGGAGCCACAGGTGGGCGGGGTGATCAGGGGTGCCCTCTCCCCCTCGCGAAAGTGCAGCCGGAAGTGATTGAACGGCAGCTGGGGCAGATCTTCGAAGGTGGTGGTCAGCTGTCCGGTGACCGGGTCGGGCTCGACCCGGCCCGCGGCCTGGATCATGACCCCGAGCTCGGGGTTCTTGGCGACCATGTAGACAGTGAGCAAGTTGCCGAACGGGTTGTCCCCCTGCTTGGCGACGTAGAGGGAGCCGAAGATCGTCGGCTCGACCAGGGGGCTCTCGATTTCCACCGTCCCCACCTTGGCGTTCTCGGGGCAGCCGGTGGCGGGGGCGGAGTCGACCGTCTCCGACTCGTATTGCGCCAGCGAGCAGGCCCCCAGGCCCGACGCGGCGGCGGGATTGGTGGTGATGCCCTCGGGGAGGGTCACCACCGCTTTTTCCATGTCCGAATCGGCCCGGCCCGACACCGAGCCGAGCCCTTCGTCATCGATGTCGAGGGTGAAGTCCAGCCCGCTGGGGGAGTCGGCGCTGTTGCTGGTGGGCTCGGCACCGATCTGCGGCCCGAAGCCCAGCCCGGCGCAGTCTTCGAGGCTGGGAGTCTCGGTTTTGCCTTCGACCCAGCTCAGCGGGTCCTGCCAGGAGGCGGCTTTGTAGGTGGTCGTGAGCGGACCATCGCAGACGCGGGGCAGGGTCACGAAGGGCTTTTCGGGGGCATCGCTCGGACAGCTTCCGCCCGACGTTGCGATTCCTTCGATTTTTTTCAACCCCATGGGGTTGATGCAGGACCCGCGAACCGAATCATGCGAAGGATGCGCGGGGTTGCCCCAGATCGTCAATTTGGATCCCAAGATCGGCACGGGCTGGGCGAGGTAGTCGAGCTTGGCCTCGACGTTGTAGGGAGGCTCGGGGCTGATCGTGAACTCGATCGTCACCGGGACGCCGAATGGAGCGAAACCGAGCTTTTGCACAACCCCATAAGGGGGAACCAGGTTGTAGACAGGAGCGCCGGCATATGCGCTTGGTTCGTCTTCGCTGTAATAGACCTTGGTGATGATGGTCCCCACCACACTCTCATCGGCACAGGCGGGGATCTTTGATGAGAAATTGATGTCGATGAAGTCGGCGCTGGCGCAGCGCGGGGTGGCGGTGGGGTCGCCCACCAACCCCTCGGGCAAATGAACGCTGATGCTCTTCAGCGCTCCATCCGGCACCACTCCAAGGTCGGGATCGACCCGGTCTTTCAGCAGCAGCCGGTTGACGACCGCGTACGGATGGGAGCCGGCGAGGGTCGCCGGGCTGGAGTCGGCTTCGGTGAAGCCCAGTTGGAAGTCTTCGACCCCGAAGTCAGCCTGTGCGGCCGGGGCGAGAGCCAGGACCGCGAGAATCGCGATCGCAAAGGTAGTCAAGCGCTTCATCGTCCCGCCCCCCGGCTCTTGTTGGATTTCCTCTTGCCCTTCCCTTTGCCCTGTTTCTGTTTCTTGTTCTTCACGCATTTCGGCTTGACTCCCTTTTTCTGCACCTTGTGGAAGCCCCGCGGGCACCTGATCGTCGCCGGAGGGTTGCCGGGCGCGGGCGCGGAGGTCGCCGGGGCAGGGTCGCTCGGCACGGCCCCCTGCGGCTGGCAGGCTTCTCCCTCGCAGACCGGCGGAGCCGAGGGTGGCGCCGGGAAACCACCGCCGGCGCGAGCGTCGTAAACGTCGGTCAGGCCGGTGTCCTGCCCCACCAGGCTCTCCTGGGTGGCGAAGAAGACGTCGCGCCCGTCGGGGGATGCGTCGAGGAATTCCGAGTCCGAGCTGCTCTTGCCGGTCGAGATCAGGGCCAGGCAGCCGCGGTTGGGGGGACTGTAGGTCGGGCTTTCCACGGTGCACCCGCCCTCATTCGGATCGTCCCCGGGCGCCTGCCACTCGTAGACGTCCATCTTGCCGTTCGTGTCGCTCTGCAGCAGGCGATCATGGCTATTGAAGAAGACGTGACTGCCGTCGTCGGAGATCACTCTCGACCCGAAGATCTCGGTCTGGAAGGAAGGTATGAAGGCGGCGGCCCAGGTCGGCGAGTTGATCCCGTCGATTCGCAGCACCCGGCCCGAGGGCCGCTGGCCCGTCGGATTGCAGGAAACGCAGCTGAGTCTGCCCTCCCCGCCGTCGGCGTCGGCGTCGTAGACGAAGACCTCCCCGTCCGGCTTGCCGCTCTGGGCGTCGGTGTTGTCGTAGCCAGTGAGGCGCGAGGTGGCGACGAAGACCACGTGGTCGCCGTCGGTACTGACTCGGGCGAGGCGCTTGTATGGCTCCCGAGCCACGGCGGAGTAGTCGCTGGCCGTCTCCATCCGGGCATCGGTGGGCGCGAGGATCCCGATAAACCGGAAACGCTCGCTGCCACTCCTGGTCGTGTCGAACAGGTAGAGATTCGGCTGCCCTGCGACCGGAATGCGTCCTTCAGCGTTCGCCCCCGGCCCTAACGCTTTCCTGGAGACGAAGGCGATCCGCGTGGCATCCTCGCCGAGCCCTACGACACCGAGGACGTCGGTGGCTATCGTCGTAGCTTTGCCGGTGGCGAGGGTAAATTCAACGAGTTCCGATTTTAGGATCTCATCCGTCAGCGTATAGAAGGCTTTCGAGCCGTCAGAGGAGGCGCCCCAGAAATAACTTCGCTTGTCTTTGCTCGGGAGCCGTACCGTGCAGGCTTTGCTCGGTTCGGTGCAAGGGCTGCTGGCGAACAACCGGGTTCCACCGGGTTCGTTCAGGAATATGGTGTCACCGATGGCCGGATTCGAGAGCGTGAGCGAGTCCGCTGACACCGCGGTTATTTTGGTGCCCTCGGGAAGGTACGTAGCCGAGATCGTTTGACCGACCGCAAAGGCTCCACTCGTGGTCATTAGGTCAGCGACCAGATTGGAGCCTTTACTCAGCTGACCCCGCCCGCCGGCGCTGCCGAGTTTGAGTGCACTCTCGGACTGATTGGGATTCATCCGGACGTACAGATCGTTGTGCTTGCTTCCAGCGGCGGTCGACCAGTAGATGCGCGATGCGTCAGCCGACACGGCCTGGAACACACTCATATCCCGAACGCCGACCAGGTTCTCGGTCGCACTGCCCGCCGAGGACTCGGCGGGACTCGGTTCACCATTCGGCAGCACGCTGACCAGATGCTGATCTCCCCCGCACGACCGGTAGAGGGGTTTGGGCGGCTGAGATAGCGAATTTTTGTAAAAGAAAACGCTGCACTGACCGTCGGCCGAGAACCCCTGCGGTTCCGGCACGAAATTGTAACCGCTGGCGTTCTCCGGCGGTGGCTCGAGCGTACTCAAAGTTTCATAGCCCTCGGCGCCGCAGTTCTGTCGCCGGTAGAGGTTGGTGAAGCCGCTGTGCGCACCGGGTGCGAGCAGCCTATCGGTCACGGTCCGGACGACGGCGCTGCAGAGATCGTCGCTGAAAGCCCGGAACTCGAGGTCGAGCCGATTGCCGGGTTCGACGTTGCTGATTCCCTGGGCGGGGGTAAGACCGTGGTTCGACCAGCCACCCGCTCCGCGCGTGGCCAGGTACTGGGAGAGGTAAGGTACGCCCTGGGCGTCGCCCATTCCCTGCGAAGTGGTGTAGGTGAACTTGTCGCCGTTGGTCGCACTCTGATCGAGGATGGCGATCGTCCCGAAGAAGTTAGGCAGCGAGCGGACGTCGGTGTTGTTCTTCTCCACCGGTGAGACCATCTCGTAGGCGCGACAGAAGGGCAGATCGGCCGAAGGCCCGACTCGGAACGCCTGATTGACGCAAGCCGTGTTCGGTGGCGGGGGCGGAGCAGGGGTGACGAAGCTGGCTCCCTCGCCGTCATCGCCGACTTTGCCGCCGACGCCGCGCACCTCCTCGCCCTCCGAGCCGGGGCTGAGGGCAACGAAGCGGTAGTGGTATTCGGTGCCGGGCTGAAGGCCGGAGACCTCGATGCCTTGAGTGGGGACGGGCTCGCTGACCACCCCTCCGTCCAGCGTCAGGCCCGGAGGAGCTGGCACCAGGGTGGTGCAACCGCCCTCGGAGCATTTGCCGGTGCCGTATTCGAGGTAGTAGCTGGTGTCCTCCCAGAAGTAAGGGTTGATTTCGGCGCCGAGCTCCGCCGAGTCCGGCTCGATCGAGAGGGAGTATTGCGAGCTGATCTCGGGGGCATGGAGCGGCGGGGCCCATTTGGTCGGCGGCGGGCCGTAAGCGCGGAGCGAGGCCCTCGTGCCGCCGACTTCCCATGAGGCGACGTACAGGTCGCTGGCGGAATCGTCAGAGACCACATTGGTGGCCAGCCCGAAGAGCCGGCTGTAGCCCTGGGGGTCATTGATCCGAGTCTGTGAGAACCCTGAGCCTTGGGGAATGAGTGCAGCACCACCGGAATCGAACTTGACCACTTCCGAGATGTCTCCCGGGTTGAATTCCTGTACTTCACCGTTCACTTCAATGTGCCGGATGTGGTCATTGAGCATTGCGACATAGAGATTGCCTTCGGCATCCGTAGCAAGGCTCTGATTGATCCCTTCCGCAGGCACCGGAGGAATGAGATCCACGCCGGAGGAATCCAGCTTGTGAACACCTATGCCCGGGGAATTGGCTAAAGACACCCAAAACGCTCCAGCCGGATCGATCGCCAGTCCGACGACTCTTATCCCACTCAGCGCTCCCTGTAGAGAGATAGAGCTTTTGAAGCTCCCATCGGGTTCGAACTCCTGGATCCGACCTTTGTCGCCGATGAATATCGACCCGTCGGGCCCGACCTCCGTTACGTCGCCAGTTTCGTTACTCGCCGAGAACTGCCCGTCCGCATTGCCTTCCGCACCGGCGCCGCAATCGTCCCCTTCGGAGAGGTTGGCGGCGGTGCAGATGTCCCCGGGGTTGGCGGGCCCTGCGTTGACGCCGTCGCCGGCCATCAGCAGGAACACCCCCTCCGGGCTGAACTTCTGCAATCGTCGGTTGCTCAGGTCGCCCACCCAGACGTTGCCGTCCGCATCGACGGTGATGCCACCCATCGCGCTCTGGGATGAAAGCTGACCAGGCCCGCTCCCACTCAGCCCCGTCAGGCAGTTTGAAGTCGGCGGCGTCGCGCCCGGACCGCAGGTCTCGAGCTCGGCAGCGCCGGTGGCCACCCCCCATCCCCAGGCCTTGACGAAAACACCGAAGGCGGTGAACTGCACAACTCGCTCATTTAGGCGGTCCAAGACATACACGTCCCCGGTCGTCGGGTCGGTAGCCACGCCCTCGCTGTATTCGATACGCCCAGCGCCAGAGCCGGAGACTTCATCCTCTGGGCTCGTCCAGAGGGGCGCCGGAAACGGCTCGGCCGCGCTTGCGGGGGGCGCTGCCACCCCAGCCAGAGCAGCGAGCAGGAAGAACGTGAGGAGACACGCCAAGCCAGGTCGCATGACCGAACCGTTATGGAGCTTTCCCGTCATCGATCCCGATTTCATGCTGCTCTTTCCTTTCACTTCTTCCTGATCTGAGATGTCACTAAGGGGTGAGAGAATCGCCCGGATCACAGTCCGAGCCGTGTGGTCGGACTGTGATCCAGCGATCTGGTTCGCTTACTCCTCGGCGGCGGTTACGGCCCAGTAGCCGCCAGCCTTACAGTAGGAGGCCGTACATTTCATCCTGAAGATGGTTCCTACAGGGGATGCGCCTGATTTCCATTCCGTATATTCACCCGGGGGAGTATCGGTGTAGGTAAACTCGGTCGCCGGAGGACTGCTGCGTTCCATCCCTTCCATTTCTGCTCCATAGAAACACAGCTTCCCTGGTTTGGCGGTAGGAATTCCTTCTTCTACCCCAGGGCAGTCTGCGGTAGGTGCCCACACATCCACGTAGGCAACTTCGGGAGCTTCTTCCAGCGGAATACTGAACGAGACAGGCACCGAGATGAAGCCCTGTGGGTGTGGGGCGCCTTCGTCGGTGGGTTGTTGACCAGCGTTGTTGACCCCCCATATTCCGGTCAGAGTCTCCCCCGGGGGCAGGGTCGCGGTGAAACCGCTTTCCCCGTCTTCGCCGTTGCAGGCTTTGCTCGTGCCGCTGGCGGAAGTGAATTTGGAGCCGCCGTCCGGACATTCGGCGGGGGTGGCCGCCGTGCTGGTGACGCTGACGCCGTCTTTCCCATTGGAGCCGGCAGCTCCGGCGTCGCCCTTGGGACCAGCCACACCGTTGGCGCCCGCGGGACCTGCCGGTCCCGGCTTGCCCGCGTACTGCTTGGCGATGTTCTTGACTTCTTTCTTCTGCTTGCCGGTGAGCGCGCCGCTGGCGGCGTAGGCACCGCCGGCGACGGCGAGGACGAGGGCCATGACCGAGACGATCAGGCCCGCGGTTCCGAGCCGGTTGCGTAGACGTTCAAGCATCGTTTCTCTCCTCCTGAGAGTTGAGCGTGGCGGCGCCTGGCGCTACGCACGCGAATAGCGTTCTGGAGATCGCGTTGCCCGACCTGGAAGCCGATTTGGGGTGGCATCTCACGCTTGCTCTCTCCTTGTCCCTTGGCCTTGGGCCTCTGTCCCGACCCGCCTTGCTTGCGGGTCCCCTGACCGAGGCTGCTGGCCGATTGCTCTGTCCTTGTCCCCGGCACACCGATCCATTTCCCAAGAAGCCCGTGCCGTAGGACTGGCGAAATAAGAACAGACGCGGACCAGTTTGTCAAGAAGCGAACGGGAGAGAGCTAACTGGACAGGTCGTATAGAAGGCCCGGATTTAGCTCTACAAATGGGTATATACGGTGAGAGGCCGGCGCTCTACAATCGCTCTATCGAGCCTCTCCCGTACCACTTGAGACTTTTTGGATGGTCGCGGTGAGCGCTATCGAAAGGCCGGGATATGGTCCGCCTGCGATGGCCCAGACGCCGTGGGGGGATGCCAGTCAACTGCGGGAAAAAAGGCTCCGACCGGGGCGGGGCACGCCGCGCCAGGAGGCCAAGAAAAACCAGCGCGAGCGGCTCTTCGCGGCGATGGTCGCGACGGTCGACGAGAAGGGGTACGAGGCGACCACGGTCGCCGACCTGGTCGAGCTCTCGGGGGTCTCCCGCAGCGCCTTCTACAAGCACTTCGAGGACAAGCAGGCCTGCTTCCTGGCGGCGGTCGAAGAGCTGGTCGGGCCGACGCTGGAGAAACTCGGCGGCGACGAGAGTGTCCCTCCGGGTGTGGAGCGGGCGCGGCAGGCGTTCGAGGAGCTGATCCGAGCTGATCGTCAAACAGCCGGCGGCGGCGAAGATGTGCATCGTCGAGGTCTACGCGGCGGGGCCGGAGGGGGCGGACCTGGTCGACCGCTCGATGGACCAGGCGACGGACCTGGCGGTGCAGATGCTGGCCCAGGTGCCCGAGCGGGAGGGGATACCGCGTGAGCTGGTGCGGGCGATCGTCGGCGGCATCCAGAAGGTGATCCACAAGCGCCTCTACCGCGGCCAGGAGGAGGACCTGCCGGAGCTGGCGCCGCAGCTTTGGGAGTGGCTCTTCTCCTACCCGGTGCCGCCCGGCCCGCTGAAAGCGACGCGGCGGCGCACGGTCAAGGCGGTGCCCTTCGAGGAGCGCCAGGCGCAGTCGAGCCCGCCCGAGCGGCTGCTGCGGGCACTGGCGGCGGTCGTCGCCGAGAAGGGATATCCGGAGACCACCGTGGCCGAGATCGTCGAACGCGCCTGCGACCTCGCAGCGCGACCTTCTACGAACACTTCAAGAACAAGGAGGACGCGATCGTCGCCGCCCTCGACAGCGGCTCGGCCCACATGCTCGCCGCCGCCCTGCCGGCCTTCCGCCGCGCCCCGGACTGGCCCCACGCGGTCCACGACACGCAGGAGGCGATGTTCTGCTTCGGCGCCGAAGAGCCCGAGTACGCGCGGCTCGGCGGGGTTGAGATGTATGCGGCGGGCAAGCGCGCCCTCGACCAGCGCGAGATCGTCACCGAAGGGATGGAGGGCCTGCTCGCCCCCGGCTACGAGCTGAAACCCGAGACCCCGCCGATCGCGGCCGAGGCGATCGGCGGCGCCCTCTACTCACTCCTCTACGACCACGTCAACAAGAAGGGCCCGGAGACGCTGCCGGACCTGGTGCCGACGCTGGTCTACGTCACCCTGGCGCCGTTCCTCGAGGCGGAGGAGGCCTACGAGGTCGCGGTGGGCTGAAGGGCGAGAAGCGTTGCGCCCCTCGCCCATCGCCTTGGTCCTACCTGTCGAGAGCCCCGGTTGCATCCACAATCACGGCGATCCAGATGCCGATGATCATCAGCCACGAGATCCCACCCAGACGCGAAAAGGCAGGAGGTTCTGCCAGCTCTCGACTTTGCTCGTCCGCCCCCCTCACCTCGTAGAGCTCCTCTCGAAGCCGCTTCACGTCTTCCCTGAGATTTTCGTAACGCCAATCCTCCATTCGATCTCCCTTAACTAGGAAATCTGAAACCCAGCCGAGTGATGATCCCGGCGAGGGCTGAGGAATCCGTACAGCATGTTTCGCTGTATCGATCGATTATCAGACTGCATCTCGCCCCTGAGTTTGTCGGTGGCGGATTTGATCTCGCCTCGGACTTCCGCAATCCCTGCTTTCAGCTCATCTCGAAGTTCCTGCGAACTCGACTTGAGCTCTCTCGAAGTTCCTGCGAACTCGACTTGAGCTCGTCTCGGAGTTCCTGCGAGCTGGACTTGAGCTCACCACGGAGTTCCTGTGAGCTGGACTTGACGTCGCCACGAAGTTCTCGGATGTCGGCTTCGATCACCTGAAACCGAGCGTCTATGCGAGTGAATTCGCCGTCGACGCGGTTGAAGCGTTCGTCCATCCGCTCCTCGAGCGAGTCGATCCTCTTGCCTGTCGCCTGCTCCTCCATCGTCTGCATGATGGCAAGTGTAACTAATTGTCTGTAACGAAACAGACGCAAACGTCAAATCGAGGTTAAGCCGGGGGCGAATCGATCGCGAAGAGGCGCCACTCGCCGGGGGCGCCCTTCAGCGTCTGCACCCCCCGGTCCTCGAACTCGAGGCCGGAGCCGACGACCAGCTCTCGCACCGTGCTGGAGACGAGCACCTCGCCGGCGTCGGCCAGCGCGCCGATGCGGGCGCCGATGTTGACCGCCATGCCGCCGACGTCGTCGCCGATCAGCTCGACCTCGCCGGTGTGGATCCCGGCGCGGACCTCGATCCCGAGGCCCGCCACTTCGTCGCGGACCGCCGAGGCGCAGCGGATCGCCCGCGCCGGCCCGTCGAAGGTGGCGAGGAAGCCGTCGCCCATCGTCTTCACCTCGCGGCCGCGGTGAAGGGAGAGCTGGCGGCGGACGGCGGCGTCGTGGCGCTCGAGCAGCTGCCGCCAGCCGAGGTCGCCGAGCTCGGCCGCCTTCTCGGTCGAGCCGACGATGTCGGTGAAGAGGATCGTCGCCAGCGCCCGTTCGGACTCGGTCGCCTCGCGGCTGCCGACGAGGAACTCCTCGACCTCGTCCAGGATCGCGTCGAGGTCGCCGGCGAACGGCAGGTGGTCGTTGCCCGGCAGCTCGACGAAGCGGGCGCCGGGGATGCTCGCGGCCAGGTAGCGGCCCTGGTCGACCGAGATCATCCGGTCGCCCGCCGGTGCAGGACGAGGGTCGGGACGTCGACCGCCGGCAGAATCGAGCGCACGTCCATCTCCCGGTAGAGGTCCATCAGGGCGATCGCCCCCGCCGGGCTCGTCCCCTGCCGCAGCAGCCGCGCCCACCAGCGTTCGAACTCGCCGTCGCCGACCCGGCTCGGCGCCCAGACGTCGACGCGACCGGGCCGCCCCAATCGCGGCGAACCAGCGACGCCCCATCTGTCCAGCTGTTCGTCGCTGATCCCGTGCGGGAAGTCGTCGGTTTCGACCATTCGCGCGAAGGTCCCGAAGAGGATCAAGGCCGAGATCTCGTCCGGGTAGGTGGCCGCATACAGCGTTGACATCGGCCCTCCCTCGGAGATGCCGAGAACGGCCGGGCGCTCGAACCCGGCCGCTTCGACGACCGCCCGCAGGTCGTCCATCGACTCCTCCAGAGTCGGCGGCCGGCCGGGCCGGTCGGAGAGGCCCTGGCCGCGCTTGTCGAAGACGAGCAGCCGCGAGAAGGCGGAGAGGCGGCGGAAGAAGCGGGCGGTCGTCGGGTCCTCGGCGAGCAGCTCGACGTGGGAGACGAAGCCGGGCACCAGGACGAGATCGACCGGCCCGTCTCCGTGTACCTGGTAGGCGATGCTGACGCCGTCCGAATCGGCGTAGTGCGTCTCCACTTCCATCCGGAATGGGAGTATGGCGCGGTGGGGTTCCCATCGCTACGCCTGCGCGGGGCGGCGCTCAGCTTCGCCTTCCTCGCCCTCGCCGCGCCCGGTTTCCAGGGCAGCGCCGAGCCGATCTCGCCACAGCTGCGGGAGCGGATGACCGGGGTCTCCTGGCACCGCGGCTGCCCGGTCGGGCTCGGCGATCTGCGGCTGCTGCGAGTCGACCGCTGGGGGTTCGACGGCGAGGTGCGCCGCGGTCGCCTCGTCGTCCATCGCGACTCGGCGCGGGCAATGCTGCGCACGATGCGGGAGCTGTTCGACCTACGCTTCCCGATCCGGCGAATGCGCCTGGTCGATGCCTACGGCGCCGACGACCACCGCAGCATGGCCGCCGACAACACCTCCGCCTTCAACTGCCGGTTCGTCGCCGGCACCAGCCGCTGGTCCGAACACGCCTTCGGCCACGCGATCGACGTCAACCCGGTCGAGAACCCCTACGTCACCAGCGAGGGCTACGTCTCGCCGCCGGCCGGCGCTCCTTATATAGACCGCTCGCAACGGGCGCCGGGGTTGATCCACCGCCGGGGACCGGTCGTCGCCGCCTTCGCCGAGAACGGCTGGGCCTGGGGCGGCAACTGGTCCTGGCCGAAGGACTACCAGCACTTCTCGGCCAACGGCAGCTGACGCCCGGCAGTCGTTGCCCCATAGGCTCCCGGCCGTGACGATCCAGCGATTCCGCCGCGTCGCCCTGCTCGAGGCGACGACCTTCCTCATCCTCCTCGCCGCCTCGGTGATCAAAAACACCGGCGGCACCGAGATCGGCGTCAAAATCCTCGGCCCGATCCACGGCCTGCTCTTCGTCATCTACGTGCTGATGGTCTGGCAGCTGCACGCGGAGGCCGGCTGGACCCGCAAGCAGACCTTCTGGATCCTGGTCGGCGCCATCCTCCCCTTCGGCGGCTACGTCGTCGACTGGTGGCTTGTACGCAGGGAGGATTCGCCGCAGCACACCGCTTAACATTCGTTGAGTTTTAAACCGATGTGTTTCTAGTTAGGGTCTCGCTCGTTCCCAACTAGAACTGAGGTAAGCATGGCGCAGAACGGGCGGCTTTCGGCAGCTGAACTCGCATCGATCCCAGGCGGCAATTTGGCCATCGAGGCCGCGGCGGCGTGGAACGCCCCCGGCGGCCCGGGTGACGCAAACCTAGTCCCGACCGGGTCCGAATCCAGCTACCGAACTGTGGAGGGGCAGGAGAAGCAACGGGCCTTCTGGTGCGGTCAGGGCAACTGCGGCAACGCGGCGGTGCCGGGGACCAGCAACCACGGCCTCGGCATTGCCATCGATCTCAAGGAACCATGGATGCGGGCCTGGATCGACGAGCACGGGGCCGAGTTCGGGTGGCGGAAGACCGAAGCACCGAGCGAGTGGTGGCACGTCAACTACGTCGGCGGGGTGAGCTTCCCGACCTTCGAGCTGATGAAAAAGGGGTCCGACGGCAAACGGGTCGTGCGGATCACCAAACGGCTCGCCTTCATCCATGAGCCGGGCGGCGACGCCTACCTCGATCGTTTCTACGAGAACTTCAAAGACCCGGTGGTGGACGCCGTCGAGAAGTTCCAGAGGGACCAGAAGCTGGGAGTCGACGGCGTCATCGGTCCGAAGACGGCGGCGCGGATCAACGCCGTGTTCCACCGCCAGTACGAGGCGCGGAAAGGAAAAGGCAAATGAAGGAGCGCTGGAGCCTGCTCTGGGCGGCCCGCTTCGTGGCGAAATGGGAGGGCTTCATTCCCACCGCCTATCTCGACACGATCGCCTCGCCGCCGATTTGGACCATCGGCTACGGCCACACCGGCGGCGTAAGCCAGGGCCAGACCGTCAGCGAGAGCGAAGCGCGCAAGCTCCTGGCGGCCGACCTGCGCGACGCCGCCCGCACCGTCGCGCGGGAGGTCAAGGTGCCGCTCAGCGTGCGCCAGCGGATCGCCCTGATCTCGATCGTCTTCAACTGCGGTCCCGGGGCCCTCGACGACACCCACCTGGTCAAGAACCTGAATGCGGGTGACTACAAGGGGGCCGCCGATCGCTTCCTCGAATGGGACCACGCCGGCGGGGTCAAAGTGGAGGGCCAGACGAATCGCCGCGAGTCGGAGCGGTGGATGTTCCTCCACGACAACAGCAAAGCGAAGAAGGTCAAGCTCACCACCCACGCACAGGTGAGCAAAAGCCACAAACCCGCGACTCCGGCGACGGGCGGGATCAGCCCTCGGTAATCCACTCCCGGGCGGCGTCGCTTTCGCTCAGCCCGAAGACGCGGACTTCTCCTGGCGCCAGCCAGGCGAAGGCCCGCATCGATTTCGCCAGCCACTCGGTGTCGGTGACGAAGGCGAAGCGCTTCCAGGCCGAGTGCTCGCGGGCCCAGGTGCGAAGGCCGGTCTCGACGTCCTCCTTGATCGCCCCGGCGGCGAGGCCCTCGAAGTCGGCGATCTCGAACAGCAGCCGCATCTCGCCGGACTCGACGCCCTCTTTCAGGGCCGGCTCGAGCACCTCGACGTAGTCCTCCTTGGTCAGCTTCCCCTCCGCCCGCAGGCCGATCGTCGCCGGCGGCATGCCCTCGATCCGCTCGATCATCCCGAGTCTCCCCTGCCGCTGATCCAGTTCGCGCCCCGGTAGGGCGGCATCAGCAGGACCAGCCCGATCAGCACCCCGGTGGCGCCGGCGTAGAGGAAGAGCTCGGCGACGCCTTCGTTTTCGCCGACCACGTTCTGGCCCATCGCCAGGATCGAGAAGGTGAAGATCGCCAGCGCCAGGCTGCAGAGCAGGAAAGGCTTCCTGCGATCCGGCATGAACTCGATCCGGACCAGGCTGACGACGATGAGGACGAAGATCCCGAGCTCGAGCAGGCCGAGGATCGTCCAGGCCGCGTCGACCCCTGGGATCGTCTCGAGGAAGGTGCCGCTGAACTGCTTCTCTATCGGCGGCGGCGCCCCGTGCCCGTCGATGATCTTCTCCTTGCCCGCATAGAAGAAGAGCACCCCGAGCAGCAGGTATATGCCGGCAAGGACCAGCGCGTAGACGACGCCGTCCTCCCATCGCATGCGCTTCGCTGAGTGGTTCATGGTTGATCACCATAAACCGGACAAACAAGGATGGCCAGGGCCGGATTCGAACCGGCGACACCACGATTTTCAGTCGTGTGCTCTACCAACTGAGCTACCTGGCCTCGTTACAGCGCGAAGGCTAGCGGGAGCGCGGCGACCGAGGCTGATTGCATGGGGCGATGGGCTGGGCTCGGGCAGCGGCGGGATTGGGTGCCTTGGTCGTGGTCGGGGCGCTGCTGGTCTCCGGCGGTCACGAGGCCGATCCGGAGACGCCGGCCGCGCTCCCTGGGATGCCGCCGCCGTTTCTCGGGGTCGCGGTGCTCGGGGGCGGAGGGCTGGCGGCGGCGGTCGACGCCTACGGGAACGTGGTCGACCTGCGGCCGGGGCCGGCGGGACGGGCGCTGATCGATAACCCGGCCGACCGTCAGGCGGCAGGAACGGTCGATCCCGAGACCGGAATTCAGGTCTGGGTGCGGGTCGGGGGCGGCCCGGCGAAGCCGATGTGGGAGGCGGACTCGATCCGCCAGCGCTACCTACCGGGCTCGAACGTGCTGCGGACGGACGCGTGGTTCGGCGAGGGGCGAGTCGTGATCGAGCAGGCGGCGCCCGGCGATCGGCTAGCGATGGTGGTGCGCAGCGGCTCGGCCGACATAGCGCTGCGCGTGCACGGGGGCGGCGCGACCCTGACCCAGGACCCGCGCGTCCTCGCCGCGGCCACGGCGGCCGACCGGCGCTGGCTGGATCGCGGGCGGCCGCTCGGGCCTGGCGCGCCCGCCTGGGCCAAGCGGATGTACGAGCGCTCGCTGCTCGTCCTCCATGCCCTCACCGACAGCCGCAGCGGAGCCGTCGCCGCCGGCGCCCGCGACGGCTGGGCCTACGTCTGGCCACGAGATGCGTCCGCCGCTGCGATCGCCTTCGCCGCCGCCGGCTACCGAACGGAAGCCGAACGCGTCACCCGCTTCCTGCTCGGCCTCGGGATCGAGCAGGCGGCCCGCTTCCACGGCGACGGCAGCCCGGTCGCCGGCCGCGCGGCCCAGGGCGACGCGATCGGCTGGGTAGCCGCCGCCTCCGAGGCGGCCGAGATCATCGGCAGCTCCAAGCACGCGGCGCGGATCCTCGCCGGTGGCCAGCCGATCCCCTGGCGAGACCGGGCCGACTACTGGGAGGGCGAGCCCGGCGAATACCTCGGCAACGCAATTGCCTCCGGCGAACCTGCAGTTGACCTTCTATATGAGGGTCAATCGCAGGCTCGATTGTTGCGCCAGCCCAGCGAGCCCGATTCCGGCCTCGACTCGGCCGCCGCCTGGGCGGTCCGTCCCTTCTCCCAGCCCCGCCTCTACCCCGCTGCGCGCGCCACGCTGGCGCGCCTGGTGGCCCAGGGAACGCCGTACGGCATCACCCCCGGCGAAGGCTGGCCGGGCGGCGAGGATCCCTGGTCGGCTCCGACCGCCTGGACCGCCTGGTCGCTCGCCGCCCTCGGCGAGCACCGCGAAGCGCTGCAGCTGATGAACGCCCTGCGCCGCAGCGCCACCCCCGCCGGTGCCCTGCCAGAGCGGGTCGACGCCCGCACCGGCATCCCCACCTCCACCACCCCGCTGGCCTGGTCGCACGCCTTCGCGATCCTCGCCCTGCGGGAACTCTGGCCGGGTTAGATCTCGCCCCGCATCAGACCCATCAGCTCCAGCGCCCCTGCCTTGTGCAGCGGTTCGTTGAGGTTGCCGCACTTGGGGCTCTGGACGCAGGAGGGGCAGCCGGACTCGCATGGGCACTCGGCGATCAGCCGCTCGGCGTCGCCCAGCAGGCGCTCGAACTCCTCGTAGCCGCGCTTGGTGATCCCGACCCCGCCGGGGTGGCCGTCGTAGATGAAAATCGTCGAGCGGCCAGTCTGGAAGTGGACGTTGGTGGAGAGGCCGCCGATGTCCCAGCGGTCGCACATCGCGATCAGCGGCAGGACCGCGATCTGGCTGTGCTCGGTCGCGTGCAGGGAGCCGAGCAGGACCTCGGTCGGCAGCGCCCCGGCGAGCCAGTCCGGCAGCACGTACCAGAGCGCCTGGGTGACGAAGTTCTGCTCGGGCAGCTCCAGGGCGACGATGTCGATCGGCTCCTGGTCGGCGACCGAGACCCGCTGGAAGGCGATCACCTGCTCGGTCACCGAGACCTCGCCGAAGTTGAGCTGGACGCCGGCGACCTGGCGCTGCTCGTGGGTGCGCTCGATGTAGATCTCCGTCTCTTTTTTCGGCCGCGTGTACCAGTCGCCGTCGAAGGCGGAAACGACCGCGCGCCGCTCCTGGATGTCGAGCCGGTCGACCTCATAGGAACGGCCGAGGTGGAGGTAGACGGCGCCGGGATGGATCGTGGTGAAGGCGCGCTCGGCCTCGACCACGCCCAGCATCTCGCCCGAGTCGGCCTCGATCACCGCGACCGAGTCGGCCGAGGCCGAGCGCAGCGGAATCCGGTTGGCGACGAACTCACTGCGCCGCGGCAGCAGCTTGCCGCCGACCCCGCGCAGCTCCCCCGCCGCGACCAGCCGCTCGGCCCGCTCGCGCCAGCCCTCGCCGAAGACCCCGTCGTCCTCGTCGGTCAGCGGCAGCTCATAGGCGGCGGCGATCAGGTGGCGGGCGGCGATCTGCTCGTTGGTGTGGTCGAGGATCGCCGCCTCGACCGGCCGCCCGATGAACTCCTCCGGGTGGCGGCAGAAGAACTGGTCGAGCGCGTCCTGGCCGGCGACGTAGACGGCGAGGCCGCGCTGGCGGCGCCCCGCCCGTCCCCACATCTGGCGCAGGCTGGCGACGGTGCCGGGGAAGGTGACGCAGATCGCCGCGTCGAGCTCGCCGACGTCGATCCCCAGCTCCAGCGCATCGGTGGCGACGACCGCGAGCAGCTCGCCGCCGGAGAGCCGGGCCTCGATCTCGCGCCGCTGCTGCGGGGTATAGCCGCCGCGGTAGGGGGCGATCCGCTTCGCCAGCTCCGGCTTGCCGCGGCGCTCGAGGTTTTCCCGGGCGAAGCGCTGGATCAGCTCGATCCCGCGCCGGCTTTTGAGGAAGCAGATGGTCCGCACGTTGTGGGTGACCAGCTCGGCGAGCAGGTCGGCGGCCTCGGAGAGGGCCGAGCGCCGGGTCCCGGACTTCTCGTCGATCAGCGGCGGGTTCCACATCGCGATCTCGCGTCCGGCGCGGGGGGCGCCGTCGTCGTCGACCAACTCGAACGGGGTCCCGACCAGCCGCTCGGCCAGCTCGACCGGGTTGGCGATCGTCGCCGAGGCGAGCAGGAAGCGCGGCTCCGAGCCGTAGTAGCGGGCGAGGCGCCGCAGGCGACGCAGCACGTTGGCGACGTGGGAGCCGAAGACGCCGCGGTAGGTGTGGGCCTCGTCGACCACCACCCACTCGAGGTTGGCGAGGAAGTCCCCCCAGCTCTTGTGGTTTGGGAGGACAGCAACGTGGAGCATGTCCGGGTTGGTGAGGATGAGGTTGCTGCGACGGCGAATCGCCGGCCGCTCCTCGCGTGGCGTGTCGCCGTCGTAGATCGCCTCGCGCAGGTTCGGAGGCCGCAGCCGGGCGAGGGCGCGCGCCTGGTCCTGGGCCAGCGCCTTGGTCGGGTAGAGGTAGAGCGCCCGGTCTTTGGGACGGGCCGCGATCCCGTTCAGGACCGGCAGGTTGAAGGCGAGGCTCTTGCCGGAGGCGGTGCCGGAGGTGATGACCAGGTTTGAGTCAGCGGCGAGCTCGAAGGCGCACAGCTGGTGGGTGTAGAGCGAGTCGATCCCGACCCGCTCCAGCGCCTCGGTGAGCCCCGGGTCGAGCTGGGCCGGCAGCGGCGCCGGCCGCGAGCGTCGCTCCTCTTCGGAGGACTCGGCGACGATCCGGCCGTCGCGGCGCGCGGGATCGATCGCGACCGCCCAGTCGTTGGCAAGCAGGCTGCCGCCGCGTGGGCTCATGCTCGGCAGATCTCCCCGGCGACGCGCATCGCCTGCAGGGACGAGCGGTCGTGGATGCGGAGGACATCGGCTCCCTCGCGGACGGCGAGGGTCACCGCCGCCACCGTCCCCCACTCGCGCTCGCGCGCCGGCAGTCGCTCACCCCACGAACCCGCGAGAACGGCGCCGATGAAGTCCTTGCGGGAGAGCGAGACGTAGAGCGGCAAACCGAGCGAGCGCAGCTCGCCGAGCCGCCGCAGGATCTCCAAGTCCTGCTCGGGGCTGAGGTCGAAGTCGAGTCCAGGGTCAATCGCGATCTGCTCCTCTGCCACCCCTAAGTCGCGAGCGAGCTCGACTCTCCCCTCGAACCAGGCGCGCAAGTGGTCGACCACGTCGTCGTACTCCCGCCACGGCCGGTCGACCCGCGGCGGTCCCTCGATATGCATGAGGACGTAGCCACAGCCCGTCTCGGCAACCAGCTCGAACATCTCCTCCGAACCCCCGGAGATGTCATTGACAACGACCGCGCCCGCCGCCAACGCCTGCCGCGCGACCGCAGGGGAAAAAGTATCCGCCGACACCGAGGGCGGATCGTCGTTTCCACCCTTTCCCGTGTTATAGCCGGGGAAAGGGTGGAAACGATGCGAGAATTCGGCCACGAGGCCTTCGATGGCCGGCACCAGCGCCGCGGCCTCGTCCTCGGCCGGCACCGGCGGGCCGGCTTTGGCCGCGACCGCGCCGACGTCGAGCATCTCGAACCCCGCCTCGGCCAGGGCCAAGCCGTCGGCTACCGCCTGCTCCGGCGTGCCGCTTCGCGCGCCCTCGAACATCGAGTCGACGGTGACGTTGACGATCCCGGCGGCGATCGGCCGCGCCAGGTCGAGGGTCCGGTCAGCCAGCCTCCACGCCATTCCCCGCTACGGTAGCGACCGCGCCGATGCCGCTCCGCTGCGTCTACACCGACCTCGACGGGACCCTGCTCGGAAAGGGCAGCTCGCTCTTCCGCGACGCCGAGGGCGGCTTCAGCCTGGCGCAGGGGCGGGCGCTCGAGGCTTGCCACCGGGTCGGCGCCGAGGTCGTGATCATGTCCGGCCGCCGCGAGCCCCAGGTTCACGAGGCCGCGCGGCTGATGGGCCAGACCTCCTACATCTACGAGGCCGGCTGCGCCTTCGCCGTCGACGGCGAGACGACGCTGATGACCGGCGAGATGGCGCCCAGCGAAGACGGCACGATCTACGAGCAGATCGAGCAGCGCGGGATCCCGAAGCTGCTCTTCGAGCACTTCGAAGGGCGGCTGGAGTACCACTCGCCCTGGCACCACGGCCGCGTCCTCTCCCACCTCTTCCGCGGCAAGGTCGACGTCGAGGAGGCGAACGCGCTGCTGCACGAGCGCGGCGACGAAGACCTGCGGCTGCTCGACAACGGCGCGATCGGCCGCCCGATGGCGACGGTCGAGGGCCGCACCCACGCCTACCACCTGGTCCCGAAGCAGGTCAGCAAGGCGGCGGCCGTCGCCGGCCACGCCCGCGCCCGCGGCTACGACCCGCGCGAGTGCATCGCCGTCGGCGACTCGATCGAGGACCTCGAGGTGGCGGCCGCGGTCGGCCGCTTCTTCCTCGTCGCCAACGGCCCCGCGCACGACGCCGGTTTGCGGGCGGCGCTGCCAAATTGGGACAATGTCACCGTTACCGAAAGCAGCATGGGCGACGGCTTCTACGAGGCGGTCGTTTCCTCGCTGATGGACCAACGGTCTTAAAGGAGAGCTTGTGTCGTCTGAGAACGCGACCGTCGCGGAGCAGGAGTACCTCGAGATCATGTTCTGGCTGGAGGAGGCCGGGCTGCCGATGACCGGGGCCAACGTCGCCCGCGCGATGCAGCTCTCGCCCCCCACCGTGCACGAGATGATCGGGCGGCTAATCGACGACGCCTACATCGAGCGCGACCCCGACAAAACCCTCGCCTTCACCGAGTCCGGCCGCGAGCACGCCAGCCACATCGTCCGCCGCCACCGGCTGATCGAGCGCTTCCTCACCGACGTCCTCGGCATCCCCTGGGACGAGGTACACGAGGAGGCGGAGCGGATCGAGCACGCGATGAGCCCGGTGCTTGAGGAGCGGATGCGCGCCGCGATCGGCGACGCCACCACCTGCCCCCACGGCCACCCGATCGTCGAGGGCGTGCGCGAGACCGGCTCGCTGCTGGCCGACGTCGAGGTCGGCGCCGACGTCGTCGTCCTTCGCTTCGAGAACGAGGCCGAGGAGCTGCTCCACTACCTGAAGGCGGCGGGACTGGACCCGGGCCTGGAGGGCAAGGTCGAGACCTCCGACGAGGAGACAGTCGTAATCGCCTCGGCCGACGGCAAGCACGAGGTCAGCCGCAGCGTCGCCGAGACCGTTTCGGTCCGCGCCGACCCGGCGCCGCCGCCGCGGGCGGCGATTCCCGAGCAGCTCGTTCTCTCGAACGACCGCTACGGGCGCTAGCCGGCCACGCTCGCTGAGTTTTCCTCCCTATAGGGGGTAAAACTCAGCACTCACTGCGGCACGCTCATCGTCACGATCGGCTCTCCGGTCGGTGCCTCGCTGCCGCCGCTCGGCTCCTTGGTGACCATCACCGTCTTGACGCCGGTCATGTCCTCAATCGTGGTCTGCGCCTGACCGTTGCGGTCGGGGACGAACAGCGCCGGCACCGCTTCCACCGTGCCTTCGCGTTCCACCCATGCCTCCAGGACCTTGTCGGGCGGTAGCTGGTCGACGCCGGACAGATGCAGCTTGCCGCCGTCGCCTTCGCTGATCATCTTCACCGTGATCCCGCTCTCCTGGCGGGAGACGATCGTGCTGCTGTCGCCTTCGCTCGAGCCGTCGTCGCCGACCTCGTAGCCGACCACGGCGGCGGCGACCAGCGCCACCAGCGCGAAGCCGGTGGCGACCCGCAGCCCGCGCGTCGCCCAGAGGCCGCGCCAGCGGGAGGGCTGGGGACTGCGCTCCGCCTTGGCGTCGGCCCGTACCTCGGCCATCAGGCTCTGGCGCAGTTGCTTCGGCGGCTCCTGGCGCTCGACCGCCTCCGGCAGCGTCTGAACCGCCGGCTCCAGCCAGCGCATCTCCTCGCGGCAGCGCTCGCAGCCATCGAGGTGTTGCTCCAGCTCGGCCGCCTCGCCGGGCTCCAGCGCGCCCAGCATGTAGGCGGCGAGGTCCTCGCTCCAACGGTTGTGATCAGAAGTGCTCATGCCAGTCCCTCCGCCAGCTCGCCTCGAATCTTCTCCAAACCCAGCCGCATCCTGCCCTTCACGGTCCCCATCGGCAGCCCGAGGATGCGGGCGATCTCCGAATGGCTGAAGCCGCCGAAGTAGGCGAGCTCGATCACCTTCGACTGCTCGCCCGGCAGCTCGGCGAGGGCGCCGCGCACCTCGGCGGCGGTCTCGCGCCGTAGCGCCTCGTCCTCGGTCAGCTCCGTCGCCGGCCGCTGCTCGAGGATCGCATCGTCGTCGAAGGTCAGTTTCGGGGCTTTGCCGGCGCGGCTGCGGAGGAAGTCGATCGCCCGGTTGCGAACGACGCTGAGCAGCCAGGAGCGGACGCTGCCGCGGGTCGCGTCGAAGCGGGCGCCGCTGCGCCAGACCGAGATGAACGCCTCCTGGGTGACTTCCTCGGCCGCGGCGCGGTCGCCGACGACCCGGTAGGCCAGCGAGTAAGCAGCGCCGCCGTGGCGGTCGTAGAGGACCTCGAAGGCCTCGGGGTCCTTGCGGCCGACGAGGGGCATCAGCTCCTCGTCGGCCAGTCGCTCCGCCTTCTCCCGTCGCACCGCCATAGGTCCGTCTTCGCCTTACCCCGTTCGCTCCCTGGCTAGGCGAGGAACGGTTCGACCGCTTTCAGCACCTGCTTTTCGTCGAGCGGCGGATCGAAGGCGACCGGGGCCGGTTCGGCGCCGGTCTGCAGCCGGATCGCCGCCGCGTGCCGGGCCTCGACCTGGACGATCCCGCCGGCCGCGGCCAGCACTTCTTTCGACTTGATCATCGGTCCGGCGCCGTTGTAGGCGCTGACCCCGGTGTCCTCGAAGGTCTGGGCCAGTTTGAGGAAGCCGGCGGTGTTGCTGTAGGGGAAGTCGAATTTCGGCTCCATCACCGGCTTGCCGCCGAGTTTCTTGATCGTCGCCGCCAGCGCTTCGACGTGCTGCTGCTCGTCGGAGGCGATCAGGTCGACGAGGGCCTTCAGTTCCCCACTCGGCTTCGCCCGCATCTTCGCTTCGGCGTAGAACTTCGCCTCCAGGTACTCCAGGGTGAGGGCGAAATTGAGGATGTCGACGTCGCTGCCGCCCGATGCTGCCAAGGCGCGGCCGACGTAGGGGCCGACCATCGCGGTGCCGTAGATGGCGCCAACCGCGAGCGCGCCCTTCAGCAGCACGTCGCTGCGGGAGAGGTCGGCGCTGTCCTCGTCGATCTGGACGGCGGCGAGCTCCGGATGTGCGAGTTGCTCTTTGCTCATGCTCATCTCCTTTGCTTGCGCCGGCCTCAGCCGACGATGAACGGTTCGACGGATTTGAGGACGGTCTTCACGTCGGCGGGCTTGGCGAAGGCGCCGTCGGGGGTGATCGACTCGCCCAGCAGGGTGTTGAGGACGGCGGCGTGCCGACCCTCGACGCTGTGGATCGCCAAGGCTGAGGCGAGAACTTCGGGGCTCTGGATGTTCGCCGCCTGGCCGAGGTAGGCGGCGGCGCCGAGGTTCTCCACCGTCCCCGCCAGTTCCAGTACCGACTTCGCGCTTTTGAGCGGGAATTCGGCTTTCGGTTCCGGCGCCGGTTTGCCGCCGAGGCTCTTCACCGCCTGGGTCAGCGCCTGCACGTGTTCGGCCTCCTCCTCGCCGAACTTGCGGATCGTCTCCAGCTCAGCGCCTTTGAAGAGGCCGCTCTTGACCACGTCGGCGTAGAAGGCGGTCTCCAGGTACTCGAGGGTGAGGGCGTAGTTGAGGATGCCGACGTCGCCCTTGCCGAACTGGGCGGTTTCGCTGCTGCCGCCCGAGCTCATCGAGTCGGTCATCGTGGTCGTGCCGCTGTCGTCGCCACAAGCGGCGAGGAAGGCCGCCAGCCCAGCCGAGCCACCGCCGACCGCGAGGAACCGGCGCCGCGACTGCGGTCCCGTGAGGTCCTTGATCTCAGCCATCTCGATTCGCCTCCTGGTTCGTTTCCATGTCTAGGGCTACGGGAAGCGCGGAGGGGTGGATCAGAATCCGGCGATGACGAAAACCGCACCAGGGGGCAGCGAGGCCGGGACCAGGGCGCGCGGAGCCGCGCTGCTGGTGGTGGCTTCGATCCTCTCGGTCCAGTGCGGCTCAGCGCTGGCCACCGGCCTCTTCGATGAGGTCGGGACGGCGGGCGCGGTCTTCCTCCGCGCCGTCTTCGGGGCGCTGGCGTTGCTGGCGCTGACGAGGGGCGCGCCGTTGCGGACCCGCGAGTGGCCGCACCGCGACGTCCTCCTGCTGGCGGCCGCGGTCACCTGCGTCAACCTCTTCTTCTACGCGGCGCTGGAGCGGCTGCCGCTGGGGATCGCGGTCACCCTCGAGTTCGTCGGCCCGCTCGGCGTCGCGATCGCCGGCTCGCGACGGCCGCGTGACGTGGTCTGGGTGGTGCTCGCCGCGATCGGGATCGTCCTCCTCTCCGACGTCGGTGGCGGCGGGGTCGATCCGCTCGGCGTCGTCCTGGCGCTGACCGCCGGCTTCTTCTGGGGCGCCTACATCGTCCTCAGCGACCGCGTCGGGGCGCTGGCTCCCGGCCCGGGAGGAGCGACGATGGCAGCGGTGATCTCGGCCGTGCTGGTGGCGCCGCTGGGCCTCGCCCAGGGAGGCGGCGAGCTCGTCGATCCCACCGTCCTCGCCGCTGGCGTCGCCGTCGGCGTGCTCAGCACCGCGGTCCCCTACGCCTTCGAGATGGAGGCGCTGCGGCGCCTGCCGCGGGCGGTCTTCGGGGTGCTGATGAGCCTCGAGCCGGCGGCGGCCGCGGCGATCGGCTTCCTCGCCCTCTCCCAGGGCCTGGACGCGGTCGAAGTCATTGCAATCTCTCTAGTAGTCATCGCCTCGGCGGGCGCCCTGCGTTCAGCCGCGATGCCGCCCCGGGACTGAAGAGGGCAAGGGTCACCTCCTCCAGACACTCAACATCGAGCCATAAGCGAGATGTGTCTGGAGGGGGTGACCCTCGCCCTCCCTTAGGCAGGGGTGCCGCTGCGCAGCCGCTCAAGAGCCGATGCAATCCGGCCCACGCCTTCGGCGGCGCGGTCGGCCGGCACCGGAGCGAAGGAAAGGCGGAGGCTGTTCTGGCCGCCCGCGATCATGAAGTCGGGGCCGGCGACGAAGGAGACGCCCTCGGCTTTGGACTCGGCCAGGAGGGCGACCGTGTCGGTGCCCTCGGCGAGGTCGAGCCAGAGGAAGTAGCCGCCATCGGGAACGACGAACTCGGCCTCGGGAAGCTGCTCGCGCAGGGCCGCGACCAGCGCGTCGCAGCGCGCCTTCAGCTCGGCTTTGACGAACTCGATGTTGCGGTCGAGCTCGCCGCTGCGGCAAAGCTCGAGGACGATCGACTCGGCCAGCATGTTCGGCGAGATGTAGGTCTCGTTGGCTTTTTTCGCCAGCTTCTTGATCTCCTCGGCGGGGCCGGCGAGGTAGCCGACGCGGACGCCGGGGCTGACCGTCTTCGAGAAAGACGAGGCGTGGACGACTTTGCCGGCCGCGTCCATCGAGAGCATCGTCTCCAGCGGCTCGCCCTCGAAGGGAAGCTCGCGGTAAGGATCGTCCTCGAAGATCCAGAAGTCGTGCTCGGCGGCGAGCTCGACCAAGCGCCGGCGCTTCTCGACCGAGAGCGTGCAGCCGGCGGGGTTGTGGGCATTGGGGATGACGTGGGCGAACTTGATCGGGCCCGCGGCCAGCGCCGCTTCCAGCTCGCCAAGATTGATCCCGTCGGCCTCCAGCGAGACCGGCACCAGCTCGACCCCGATCTGCTGCAGCAGCAGCAGGGTGCGGTCGTAGGTCGGCTGCTCGACGACGACCCGGTCACCCGGCCCGAGCAGATGTTGGAACAACATCGCTCCCGCCTCCAGCGAACCGTTGGCGATCATCACCTGGGCGGGATCGATGTCCCCGTGCCGCTCCGCCACCCACTGGCAGAGGCCGGGATGGCCGATCCCGACGCCGTAGGAGAGGGCGATTTCCCAGTCAGAAGCAAGCGCCCGCGACGCCGCCTCCCGCACCTGCTCGTGGGGAAGGATGTCGGCGCTCGGAGCGCCGCGCGCGAATGAGATCGTGTCGCCAGCCATCGAGCATCGACCCTAGCAACGGCGGTCGCTCGGGGACCTTTGAGGCATACTGCCCGCCATGGCACGCAGGGGCAAGCGGGCGGTTGGCGCCCTGGCCGTATCGCTGCTCGCAGCGATCGCCTTCTCAGCCGCCCCCGCGGCCGGAGCCAACCCAGGGCCGAGCGGCAAGCTGGTCGCCGCGGCGGAAGAACGCGTGCTGCGCCTTCACGACCTTCCGCCTGGCTACGTCATCAGCGACAGCTCCTGCGGAGCCTGGAGCCCGGCCGAGGAGGACCGTGGCCCATTGGACCGCTGGATCCTCAGATACTGGCCGGAAGACTGCAGCTCCTTTTACGAACGGCTGTTTCAGGTCCCCGGCCTCTCACCAACTCCACCGCTGGCAGTGGTCCAGGTCACCAACACCCCTAGCGAAGCGTCTGCGGAAATTGGCTTCGGGCTGATCCTCAGCGTGCTCGCCGACGACCCCGAAACGAAGGATGGGGGAACGATCTCGATCGGACCCGCGAGACCGACCGCACACGTTTTCCGCGTCCGATTCCGGAGCAATTTCGGGACGGCGCTCTTCTGGCGCCAGGGACGGCTGATCGCAGGCGTCGCGTCACACGGGATGAAGCCACCGGAAAACGACCAGGCCGCAGTACGCCTCGCCCAGATCCAGCAGAGCCGGATCGAAGCGCCTTCCCCCTACACCGAAGCCGAACGCGACGATCGCGAAGTACCACTCGACGATCCGGGGCTCGAGGTCCCCGTTTATTGGACCGGCAACCCGTTTCGTCCCGGTCATGGGTTGCCCGCGACCAAGCTCAAGGAGGCGTTCAAGATCGAAGGGCCCCTCGAGGGGCCGACGGGACAGAAGCTCAACGTCTACTACGACGACTTCTCGCTCGGCACCTGGTCCCGCCAGAGCTGGAAGCGTTACAAGCGGGACAACGTCGGCATGCGGAACCTGAGAGCGCGCTGCACCCGCACCACGGCTGTCGAGCTGGAGCAGGGTCACGCGATCGTCTACGCCGGCTACGGGCGCGGACGCATTCGCACCTGTCCGGACAGTCCGCCCAGTCGCTATTGGGCAGTCGCTCACATCGGCCGAACTGTGGTCGGCGTCAACTTCATCAACTGCACTCGGTGCTTCGAACTCAGTTTCGGTCCTTACAACTCCCTCGCCGGGATGAAGGCGATCCTCCGCAGCCTCACCCTGCGGCCGCAGCCGACCTTCGGGTAGCTAGAGCGAGCGGAGCATCTCGGCGGCGATTGCCGCCGTCTCGGTCGGGCTTTCGCCGACCCGCACGCCCTTTGCTTCGAGCGCGTCTTTCTTTGCCTGGGCGGTGCCCGAGGAGCCGGAGATGATCGCCCCGGCGTGGCCCATCTGCTTGCCCGGAGGCGCGGTGAAGCCGGCGATGTAGGCGACCACCGGCTTGGAGATGTCGGAGGCGATGAACTCGGCCGCCCGCTCCTCGGCGTCGCCGCCAATCTCGCCGACCATCACGATCAGCTCGGTGTCGGGGTCGGCCTCGTAGAGCTTGAGGATGTCGATGAAGTCGGAGCCGACGATCGGGTCGCCGCCGATGCCGACGATCGAGGAGTTGCCGGTCCCGGCCTGTTTCAGCTCGTTGCCGATCTGGTAGGTCAGGGTGCCGCTCTTGGAGACGACGCCGATCGGACCTGGGTCGAAGAACTGGGCGGGGATGATCCCGACGTTGGCCTTGCCGGGCGAGAGCACGCCGGGACAGTTAGGCCCGATCAGCCGCACCCCGGCCTCCTTCGCCTTCCAGTAGGTGCCGAGCATGTCGAGGACCGGGATCCCCTCGGTGATCGCGATCACCGTCTCGACCCCGGACTCGATCGCCTCGTCGATCGCAGGTGCGGCGAACCGCGCCGGGACGAAGATCATCGAGGTGTTGGCGCCGGCCTCGGTGACGGCCTCCTTGATCGTGTCGAAGACCGGCACGCCCTCGACGTCCTGGCCGCCCTTGCCCGGGGTCACCCCGGCGACGAGGTCGGTCCCGTAAGCCTTGTTGCGCAGCCCGTGGAAGGAGCCCTCGCGTCCGGTCAGACCGGAGACGGCGAGCTTGGTGCTGCCGTCGACGATGATGCTCATGCGGCGCTCCCGGCGAGCTCGACGACGCGGCGGGCGGCGTCCAGCATCGTCTTCTCCTGGTGCAGGTTGGGCAGGTCGGCGGCGGCGAGGATCTCCAGCCCCTCCACCGAGTTGGTGCCGTCGAGGCGGACGACCAGCGGCAGTTCGAGGCCGATCTGCTGGGAGGCGGTGACGATCCCGTTGGCGATCTCGTCGCAACGGGTGATGCCGCCGAAGATGTTGAAGAGGATCGCGCTGACCTTGGCGTCGGATTTGATGACTTCCAGCGCGTTGACGATCGCCTCGGCTTTGGAGCCGCCGCCGGCGTCGAGGAAGTTGGCTGGCTTACCGCCGGCCTGGGCGACGACGTCGAGAGTCGACATGCAGAGGCCGGCGCCGTTGGCGAGGATGCCGACGTTGCCATCGAGCTTGACGTAGGTGAGGCCCTTCTCCTTCGCCATCTGCTCCTGCGGGTCGTCGACGGTGTCGGCGATCTCGGCCAGGTCCTGATGGCGGAAGAGGGAGTTGCCGTCGATCGTCACCTTCGCGTCGAGGGCGACGACCTCGCGGCCGGCGGTGACGATCAGCGGGTTGACCTCGATCAGGTTCGCGTCCTCCTCGCGCGCCACCTCCTCGAGCTTGACCAGCACCTCAGCGGCGGCGTCGAGCGCGTCCTCGGCGAGGCCGGCGTCGGCGGCGATCCCGCGCGCGGTGGCGGCGTCGAACGGCCGGGTGGGGTCGACGTGGCGCTTGACCAGGGCCGCGGGGTCATCGGCGGCAACCGCCTCGATGTCCATCCCGCCCTTGGCGGAGACCATCGCCAGCAGCTTCTTCTCGCCGCGGTCGAGGATGATCGAGGCGTAGTACTCCTCGGCGATGTCGGAGCCGCCCTCGATCCAAACCTGGTCGACGCGGAACGGTCCCTCGCCGTGAGGCCCGACGATGTCCATGCCGAGGATCGCGTCGGCGTACTCGCGCGCCTCCTCGACGTTCTGAGCGATCTTGATCCCGCCCGCCTTGCCGCGCCCGCCGATCAGGACCTGGGCCTTGATCGCGCAGGGGTAGCCGATCTTCTCCGCCGCCGCGACGGCCTCGTCGATGGTGCCGGCGACCTCGCCGCTGGGCACGGCGATCCCGTGCTTGGCGAACAGCTGCTTGCCCTGATACTCGAGGAGGTCCATAGGTAGAGGTGCGCCAGGGGCGCGGCGGCGCAGACTACCGAATGACATAATGCGCCGCCGCCATGGCCCTCCCCAGTCTCAAAAACATCAAATGGGTAACTACCGATTGCTACGGAACCCTCATCGACTGGGAGAAAGGCATCATCGAGGCCTGCAAGAAAGAGGCGACCAAAGACGGCTTCAGCTTCGAAGAGGAGCCCTTCCTCGCCCGCTTCATGGAGGTCCAGGCCGAAATCATGGCCGGCTCCTACGAGCTCTACGCCGAGGTCCTGCGGCGGACGATCGTCAAAGTCGCCGGTGAGATCGGCTGGGAAGTCGAGCCCTCGCGGGCCCAGTTCCTGCCCAACAGCGTCGCCTACTGGCTGCCGTTCCGGGAGTCCAACGCGGCGATGGACCGGCTCCGGAAGAAGTACGAGATCGGGATCGTCTCCAACGTCGACGACAAACTTCTGGGCATCAGCCGCCGCCACCTGCGGACCGAACTCGACCTCGTCGTCACCGCCCAGCAGGTGCGCAGCTACAAGCCGGACCCCGTCCACTTCAAAGAGTGCGCGCGGCGAATCGGCGGCAAGAAAGGTTGGCTCCACATCGGCTGCGACTACGCAACCGACATCGCCCCGGTGCTGAAAATGAACGTGCCGGTGATCTGGGTCAACCGCCACGGCGAGAAACTGGAAGGGCGCAAAGCCCCCAGCGCGACGGTGAAAAACTTTCGCGAAGCAGTGAAAAAGCTCGGCGCGTCCTGAGCGTCTTCTAGCTTTCAGGCCGCAACTCAGGCGTTAGGCGCCGGTTTCGGGGGTAGCTACCCCGGCAATCTTCGATGCAGATTCTCGCTCCAAAATCCCCAATTCGGCATGCCCGGACCCGGATCGCCGTCGCGGCGGCCTTCCTGGCGCTGCTCTCGGCCCTCGTCTTCGCCGGCCTGCAGAGCGCTCCCAGCGCCGGTGCCGCGTCCTCCTCGGCGACCCAGAAGCCCAGCTTCGTGGTGATCCAGATCGACGACGCGACGCTCGACCAGCTCTACGCCAGCCTCAACGTCGGCGGCATCGACGTGCAGGCGATGCCCTACACGCTCTCGCTGCTCGCCAACCGCGGCATCACCTTCAACCGCTACTACGTCCCCTATCCCCTCTGCTGCCCCTCGCGGGTCAGCCTGCTGACCGGGCGCTACGCGCACAACCACAACGTGCGCGGCAACGTGCCGCCGAACGGCGGCTTCACCGGCTTCAAAGCTCGCCAGGCCTACAACTACAACCTGGCGCCCTGGCTGCAGGCGGCCGGCTACCGGACGATCCACATCGGCAAGTTCCTCAACGGCTACGGCGACGAACCGTTCGACGAAGGCAAAGATGTGCCACCGGGCTGGAACGCCTGGCACAGCGTCCTCCGCGCCGACACCAACCACTACTTCTACGGCTACACGCTCAACAACAACGGCAACCTCGAGGGGCCCTTCGGCGACCCGGGCAGCTGGGAGACGCGCGAGTACGGCGAACGCGACGACTTCGGCTGCCCGGCCGCGCCGCTGAACGGCAAACCCTGCTTCTACGAGACCGACGTCTTCAACCGCATCGCCTCCGAAGAGATGTACGGCACCTCGCCCGAACAGCCCTTCTACCTGCAACTCGACTACACCGCCCCGCACGGCGACTTCCGGCGCCCCGCCGGGCCGGAGCCGGCGACGCGCCACTACAACACCTTCGCTGGCGCCCCCTACCCGCACAGCCGCGCTCAGGGGTTCAACGAGGGCAGCGTCAACGACAAGCCCCGCTTCATCCGCGAAGCCCCCTACCTCTCGCTGCAGGAGATCCACACCTACCGCGTCTACTACCAGAAGGCGCTGGAGTCGCTGCGCTCGGTGGACGAGGGCGTGAAACAGGTGGTCGACACGCTCGGCGGCCTCAGCCGGCTACGCAACACCTACATCATCTTCACCTCCGACAACGGCTTCTTCTACGGCGAGCACCGCCTCACCGGCGGCAAGTTCATCGCCTACGAGCCGGCGACCCACCTGCCGCTGCTGATCCGGGGGCCGGGGATCAAACCGGGGACCTCCACCGGCGAGCTGGCGGCCAACATCGACCTCGCGCCGACGATCCTCGAACTGGCCGGGGCGACGGCGGACAAAAGCATCGACGGTCGCTCGCTGGTCCCCTATATGAAAGACCCGAGCCTGCGCAGCCGGCGCCCGATCCTCTTCGAGTCCTTCGTCGAGACCGCCGACGTCGAAGCCAACGGCGAACCGACCACGCAGCGAGCCCGCCCCAGCAGCGCCCACCAGAGCGATGCCAGCGCCTCGATCGTGGCCCCGCCGAAGGACTACCTGGGGATCCGCCTCGGCCCCTACAAGTACATCGAGTGGCCGAGCGGCGAGAAGGAGCTCTACGACATCACCAATGACCCCTACGAGCTCAACAACATCGTCCGGGTTCGCAACCTCTCACCGATCCGCGCCTTCCTCCACGCCCAGCTGGTGCGGCTGGAGGCTTGCGTCGGCAAACGGTGCCAGGAAGTAGCGCCGAAGTTCCCGCTCACGCGCAACGAGCAGCGCAAGGTGGACAAGCAGAAGCGGGAAGAAGAACGGCGTATTGAAAAGGAACGCGAAGAAAAGCGGCATAAAAACCGGCGGTGATGGTTGGCCGGGAAGGGGAGGCCCCCTCCAGGCACATCTCGCTTATGGCTCGATGTTGAGTGCCTGGAGAGGGCCTTCCCCTCCCGGCGATCACAGCGGTTAGTTCTTTGGTTATTTGATGACTGCGAGGGTGTCGCCGGCGCCTACTGCGGTGCCCTCGGAGATGGGGAGGTCTTCTACTTTGCCCGCCCGGTGGGCGGTGATCTCGTTCTCCATCTTCATCGCCTCGATCACGCAGATCAGGTCGCCCTCCGCCACCTCGGCGCCCTTTTCGACGGCTACTTTGAGAATCGTGCCCTGGAGCGGCGCGGGCAGAGCCTCACTCGAGGCGCTGGGGCCGCTGGCTTTGCGCTCGCGCTTTGGCGGTTTCTTGCCGCCGCCCGCCGCTGGAGCGGAGCCGCCCGCGGGGGCCTCGCCGATCACCTTGACGTCGAAGAGCTTGCCGGAGACCTCGACCTTGTAGTCGCGGCTGACGACCTCGCCCCCATCCTCCGAGGGCTCGGGCGGCTTGGCGTCGGCCGGGGCGGTGGATTTCAGCCACTCCCGGTCCTCCATCAGGTCACGGCAGGTCTCGCCCTTCGCCCACTGCTCGGTGGCGAGGATCGCTTCGTGGAAGGGGATCAGGGTGGTGAGGCCGCCGGAGTCGTATTCGCCCAGCGCGCGCAGCATGCGGCGCGTCGCCTTCTCGCGGTCGACGTCCCAGACGATCAGCTTGGCCACCATCGGGTCGTACATCGGCGTTACCTCGGAGCCGCCCTCGACGCCGGAGTCGACGCGGACGCCGGGGCCGGAGGGCTCGCGGTAGGAGTCACCGATCGGCCCCGGGGCGGGGGCGAATTTCTTGTGCGCGGCCTCGGCGTTGATCCGGCACTCGATCGACCAACCGTTCAGCTTCACGTCCTCCTGGGCGACCGAGAGGGCCTCGCCGGCGGCGACCAGGATCTGCTCGCGGACGATGTCGATCCCGGTGACCATCTCGGTCACGCAATGCTCAACCTGGACGCGGGTGTTCATCTCGAGGAAGAAGTACTCGTCGCCGACCTGCATCCCCTCGATCGTGCCGGCGCCGCGGTAGCCGACCGCCGCGGCGGCGTCGGTGGCAATCTTGCCGATCCGCTCGCGCATCTCCTCGTCGACGTGCGGGCCGGGGGCCTCCTCGATCACCTTCTGATGACGGCGCTGGATCGAGCAGTCGCGCTCGCCGAGGTGGATCACGTTGCCGTGCGAGTCGGCGAGGACCTGGACCTCGACGTGGCGGGGGTCCTCGAGGTAGCGCTCGATGTAGACCCGGTCGTCGGAGAAGAACTTCTCGCCTTCGCGGGCCGAGCCCTCGAAGGCCTCCTGCAGATCGTCGGGGGTCATCGCGACCCGGAAGCCCTTACCGCCACCGCCGCCCGCGGCCTTGCAGGCGACCGGGTAACCGGCTTCCTCGGCCTGCTTCCTGGCGGCCTCGAGATCGGGTGCAACCTCGGTCGAGCCGGGGACGATCGGTACCCCGGCCTGCTCCATGATCTCGCGCGCCTTGGTCTTCGAGCCCATCGCTTCGATCGCCTCCGGCGGCGGGCCGATCCAGGTGATTCCCGCCTCGGCGCAGGCACGCGCCATCTCGGCGTTCTCGGCGAGGAAGCCGTAACCGGGATGGATCCCTTCGGCGCCCGCCTCCTTGGCGGTCTCGATGATCTTCGGGATGTTCAGATAGCTCTCAGCCGGGACCGCGGGGCCGATCAGGAAGGCCTCGTCGGCCTCGCGCACGTGGGGGGCGTCGCGGTCGATCTCCGAGTAGACGGCGACCGAGACGATGCCCATCTCCTTCAGCGTGCGGGCGACGCGGATCGCGATCTCGCCGCGGTTGGCAATGAGGACCTTCTGGAACACGGCGGCGCAGTCTATTTATTTGACGCGAGGTAGGGTGCGGCGCTGATGCTGATCGAGCTGCAGAGTCATTCGACGGTTTCCGACGGGCAGCTGCCTCCGGCGGAGGTGGTCGAGAAGGCTGCCGAGGCGGGGGTCACGACCCTGGCGCTGACCGACCACGACGCAATCGCCGGAGTGGTCGAAGCCGAGGAAGCCGCGCAGCGGGTCGGGATCGAGCTGGTGCCGGCGATCGAGATGTCCTGCGTCCACGAGTACGCGGAAGACCTGCACATCTGCGGCTACTGGGTGGACGTCGGTCGCATCGCCGCCGCCTGCGAGCGAGCCCAGCACGAACGGGTGACGCGGGCGGGAGAGATCGTCGAGAAGCTGCGCGCCGAGGGGTTCGACCTCCACCTCGAGGACGCCGTCCGCGAGGCCGGCGACGCGCTCTCGATCGGTCGCCCCCACATCGCCCGTGCCGCCGGCGCGACCGGCGACCTCGGCCCCTTCTTCGAGGAGTACCTGGTGCCGGGCGCCAAGGCCTTCGTCTCCCGCCGCTGGCCGACCGCCGAGCAGGCGATCGAGCTGATCCGCAAGGCCGGCGGCATCGCCGTCATCGCCCACCCCTACTGGGACATCTCCGAGCCCGACGAGGTCGACGACCTGATCCGCTCGCTCGGGGCAGACGGGGTCGAGACCTTCTACCCGACCCACAGCAAGGAGCAGACCGAGCACCTGCTCGAGCTCTGCGCCGAGCTCGACCTCGTCCCCACCGCCAGCTCCGACTACCACGGCCCCACCCACAAGACCTTCGCCGAGTTCGGCGCCTACGACACCTACGGGCTCGGCGTGCCCCAGGTCCCGCCTAAGCCGTAACCCGTTCGCGGACCCAGCGGATCAGCTCCGCCAGATCGACGGTCCCCATTTCCACCCCTTCCAGCGTCTCCGCGACGTCGTCCGCGTCCTCATCGGGTCGCGACCATCGGCAGCGACCGAGCAGCAGCATTTCGCGCATGCACTCATAGGCAACCTTCCGGTTGCTCTTGCTTTCCAGAGGAAGTGGGTGGGTGCGGAGCAGCCGCAGGGCGCAGACCGCCGCCTGCTCGACCGGGTCGGGGAAGAGGTAGGTACCGCACACGCGGGCGAAGGGAGCGTTCAGCGCTGCCCCGGCTCTGAAGGGACAGGCCAGCCGCTCCAGATCATCGTATGAGATCCGTAGTACCGCCTCGGCGATCCACAGGAAGTGTTCGAAAGTGATCCGGTTTTCCATGACCTACGAGATGTTAGGGTATATCACCCTCAACACATATCGTAGAATCGTAGTAGACAGAAGATTTCTTTTTTGGGAACATCTTCACTAATATCGCGCCGTGGCCGAGGCGCGAAGCAGAGTCATGAGCCTGCGTCTCTCCGAGGAGATGGCGGCGGAAATCGGCGCCGTTGCACGCACCGATGGCGTACCCGTGACGGAAGCGATCCGCGAAGCGATCGCCAACCACATCGGAACTCGACGGACCAGCAAGGACTTCAAGCAGCGGCTCCAGAAACGCCTGGAAGAGGACCGCGAGATCCTCGAACGACTCTCGGAATGAAAGAGGGCCGGTCTCCCGACCTTTCCTTGGAGAAGACCAACCCCTAAAGCACCTGCGAAATAGGAGGGGACGGAATTCCTTCCGCCCCCTCCTACCTCTAGATCAGCGAACGATCCGCTTGAGCTGGATCGTCTTGGTCGCCGTGGCCGGCATGCCTCCTGCCGGCGTGAACGTGAGCGTCAGCTTGACTTTGACCTTGCCGGTCTTGAGCAGCTTCCTCCGGGCTTTGCCCTTGGCTGCGACCGTCAGTTTCGCCGTGCCTGCAGGCACGGCCCTAGTGCGTTGCTTGATCTTTTTGCCACCCAGGACGAGCGTCCCGGGGGCGGCAACCGTGACCGGGACCTTGGCGGTTCCCTTTTTCTTGTTGCGTTTGATCCCTTTGCCGAATCCGTAAGCGGCGAAGTTGGCCGTCACCGACCTCGATGCATTCATCGTCAGGGCACAGGTGGCGCCGGTGCAAGCGCCGGTGAAGCCGGCGAAGGCGAACCCTTTATTGGCAATTGCCGTCAGGGCGACCGGCGACTGATAGATGAAGTCGGCGCTGCAGACGGCCCCGCAGGAGATGCCTCCGCTCCCGGTCACCGTTCCCCCGGCTGGATTCGAGTTGGCGACCGTCAGTCGCTGCTTGCCGAGCATGCGAACGGCGTTGACGACGATCTGTCCGAAGTTTCCGTTCCAGACTTCGCCGTATCCGTCACCGATGTAGGCGCTGATGTTGACGACACGGCCCTTGAAGGCAACTGCCGGCCGGCCGTCTGCCCAGCTGGCTACCAGAGTCGCTCCAGGCGCGAGGGTGTTGGTGGTGTTGAGTTCGGTTTCCAGCGAACCGGGAGCGACCCCCTCCATCAGGGGGCTAGCCGCGTCGAAGCTGCCGAGAGTAGTCAATTCGTTGTCGTTGTCACCCAGAAGGAACGGCGCATAGCCGCCCGTTTCCCACCGACCGGTCGGCGCTCCGCCCCCGTCCCAGGTGTCGTAGGTGGTCGAGACGACGACACCCCCGCCGTCTACATAGGCGGCAATTGCGTTACCCCAGGCTTCGTTGTCAAATGCGGTGCTGTCGCCGATGCTGACAACGAGGTCGTAGGGTGCTAGTTGAGCTGCACTCGGCGGCGGGTTGTTTTCCGTATCGGCGAAATCGACTCTCGCTACATCCGGAAAAGCGGCGACCTGACTCCCCAACTTGTTCGCCGGTTCTTCGGAGGTCTCGGCTATCAGCACCTGGTTGGCCCCCGGCGCAGCCTTCGCCTCCGAGCCGAAGAAGCACAGGAAGGCTGCAAGCGCAGCAACCAATCCGAATGCGATCCGCATCCCTGCGGTGCCCGGCCAGCTTAGATCACCCAACATCAAACTCCCTTCGATTGACCCGATTAACAGACCCGATCCTTTCAACCAGATCTGTCGGATGCAACCGAATAGCAAAGAGGGGCCGGTCTCCCGGCCCCTCTTCAAAGCGCTGTTGTCAGCTGGCTGACTAAGCCGCTGCTGCGGCCGAGGGAACCAGGCCCCGCTCCTCGAGGTAGGCCAGCAGCTTCTCGGCCGACTCCTCGGGGGACTCGCTCTCGGTGTGACAGACAAACTCCGGGTTCTCCGGGGCCTCGTAGGGGTCGGAGACGCCGGTGAATTCTTTGATCTCGCCGGCGAAGGCTTTCGCGTAGAGACCCTTGACGTCACGCTCGGCGCAGGTGTCGACCGAAGCCTCGACGTAGACCTCGACGAAGCGGTCGCCCATCAGCTGGCGCGCCTCGTTGCGGATCTCCGCGTAAGGGGAGATCGCCGCGGTGATCACCGGCACGCCGTTGCGGCTGAGCAGATCGGCGACGAAGGCGATCCGGCGGATGTTGGTGTCGCGGTCCTCCTTCGAGAAGCCGAGCCCCTTGGAGAGGTTTTCGCGGACGATGTCGCCGTCGAGGATCTCCAGCTTCGAGCCGCGCTCGCGCAGGTGGCCCTCCAGCACGCGGGAAATCGTCGTCTTGCCGGCTCCGGAGAGTCCGGTGAACCAGAGGGTGAAGCCCTTCTCAGCCATGCTTTGTCAGTCCTCCTTGTAAGCGTCGATCAGGATGTCGGCGACCTCGTCGCGGGAGAACTCGTGCGGCGGCCGTTCGCCGTTGCCGAGCATCTCGCGGACCTTGGTCCCGGAAAGGAACAAGTGCGCCTCTTTGTCGTGGGGGCAGGTCTTGCCGGAGGCAAGCCCCTCGCACTCCTTGCACCAGAAGGTGTGCTCGAACATCAGCGGCTCGATCCCGAGCTCGTCGATGTCGATCTCGTCGAAAATCTTCTGCGCGTCGTAGGTGCCGTAGTAGTCACCGGCGCCCGCGTGGTCGCGGCCGACGATGAAGTGGGTGGCGCCGTAGTTACGACGGACGATCGCGTGCAGAACCGCCTCGCGCGGGCCGGCGTAGTGCATCTTCGCCGGCTTCACCCCGAGGACGACGCGGTCGTTCGGGTAGTAGTTCTCCATCAGCACCTCGTAGCAGCGCATCCGCACGTCGGCGGGAATGTCGCCGGCCTTGGTCTTGCCGATCAGCGGGTGGATGAAGAGCCCGTCGCAGGTCTCCAGCGCGGCCTTGGTCAGGTACTCATGGGCGCGGTGGATCGGGTTGCGGGTCTGGAAGGCGACGATCTTCTTCCAGCCACGCGCCTCGAAGTCGGCTTTGTGCTCGGCTGGCGTCTTATAGCGGCGCATGAAGGCCTCGTCGTGGTCGGGCAGCGCGTCGACCTCGATCGGGCCGGCGATGGTGCGGCTGCCCTCCTCGTAGATCGCGGCGACGCCCGGGTGCGCCTCCTCGGTGGTCCCGTAGACCTCGCGCGCCTCGCGCTCGAGGTCGCGCTCGTAGATCTCCTCGACCGTGATCCGGCCCAGGGTCTTGCCTTCGTCGGAGGAGAGCTCGACGATGTCGCCGACCTCGCACTCGAGATCGGTCGGGAGGGTGATCGGGATCGGCCAGTAATCGCCGTTGGCGGTCCGCATCTCACTGCAGACACGCTCCCAATCCGCGGAGCCTTGGAAACCGGTCAGCGGCGCAAAGCCACCGTTGCCGATCATCTCGAAGTCCGCGGTTGCTCGCTCGGAAAGGGTCAGGGACAACTCAGCCATGGTCTCGCTCATCTCACCTGTGGGGTTTTGGGGGCAGGGGTCTAAGAAATTCGGGGCGGCTTGCCGGCGCCGCTAGTTGATCCCGCACTCGGTCTTTGCCAGGCCGTTCCAGCGGCCCGCGCGCAGATCCCCACCCGGTTCGACCGGCTGGGTGCAGTGGGTGCAACCGATCGACGGGTAGCCGTGATCGTGAAGCGGGTTGTACGGGAGGTGGTGCTCACGGATGTAGTTCCAGACGTCGCGCTCGGTCCAGTCCGCAAGTGGATTCAGCTTCCAGAGGTTGAAGCGCTTGTCCCAGCCGAACTTCGGCGTTTTGGAACGGCTACTGGAGTCTGCCCGGCGGACGCCGGCGACCCAGCAGTCTACGGAAGAGAGGGCTCGGCGCATCGGCTCGACCTTGCGGATTCCGCAGCAGGAGTCGGGATCGCGGTTCCACAGTTCCGGCCCGTGCTCGGCCTCCTGCTCCTCGAGGGTGAGGTTGTGGAAGCGGTCGAAGTCAATCCCCAGCGCCTCGGCGAGGCGGTCGCGGGTCTCGTAGGTCTCCTCGAAGAGGACATCGGTGTCGAGGTAGAAGAAGCGCGCCTCGGGGTTGACCGTGGTCGCCAGGTGGGCGGTCACCGAGCTCGTTTTCTGGAACGAGCAGGCGATGTAGTGGTCCTCGCCGAAGTTCTCGAACATCCACTCCAGCGCCTCCTGCGCGGTGCTCTGCTCGAGCCTGGCGGCGATCTCCTCATGATCGAGGTCGGCCGGTGTAGGCACGGTGCCGGAAAGGGTGACGGGAGGCGGTTTCATCGCTCGAGTGCGCGAGCTAGATCGCGCACTCCCCCTCTCCGCGCACGACCTCGTACGGGCTCGAGCGGTTCCAGTCGATGAACTGCTGCATCGTCTCCAGGCTGAACTCGGCCGGCAGGGTCAGCTCCTTGACGATGGCTTCGAAGGGCTCGGCGCCGACCCTCTCGACGAAGGCGTTGAACTCCTCGCCCTCGTTGCGGTCGGCCTCGTAGAGATGGATCCAACGCTCGACGGCCTCGGGGACCCGTTTCGCCGGCAGTCGGGATTTGAGGCGGGTGCCGAAGATGACCTCGCCGCCCTCGAAGTTGCCGCCGATGTGCGGGATGTAGGCGGGCATCTGGCGGCCGTTGACTTTCAGCGAGGCGCCGTAGAAGCCGATGTTGGCGATGTGATGCTGGCTGCAGCCGTTCGGGCAGCCGCTCATTTTGATGTGGATGCGCTTGGTCAGCTCGTCGCTGATCTGCATCGAGTCGACCCGCTCCTTGATCGCCCGGTTGAGGCCCATCGAGGAGGTGATCCCGAGTTTGCAGCTGTCGGTGCCGGGGCAGCTGACGACGTCGGTGATCTCGCGGGCGCCGGCCTCGCCCAAGCCGAGGGCGCCGAGCCGCTCGAAGACGTCGTAGAGGGCCTCGTCGCGGACCCAGCGGAGGACGAAGTTCTGCTGCACGGTGCTGCGAGCGCTGCCGCCGGTGTACTCGCGCATGATCTGGGCGAGGCCGCGGAACTGCTCCGGGGTGAGGTCGCCGCGGGTGACCTTGACCTCGACCGTGTTGAAGCCCTCCTGGCGCTGGGCCTCGACGTTGCCGGCGAGGAAGCGCTCGAACTCGGTGCGATCTCCGTTCGGCGAGGACGGCTGCAGCGGCGGCTCGGGGGCATTGCCCTCCTCGTCGACGCTGAAGCTGAGGCGCTCGACCAGCTCGGGGCCGAATTCGCGCTCGCCGACCCAGTCGCCCCGGAGCTCCTCGTCGACCAGCTCGCGGAAGGCGTCCATCCCGATCTTGTCGACGAGGACCTTGATCCGGGCGCGGGCGCGGTTGACGCGCAGCCAGTCCTGGCGGTCGAAGATGCGGAAGACGGCCTCGGCGACCTTCAGGTAGTCGCCGTTGTCGGCCTCGACGAACTCATAGAGGGTGGGGGCGACGCGGGCCATGATCGAGGTGCCGCCGCCGACCCGGACCTCGAAGCCCTTGACCCCGTCCTTTTCGACGGAGAGGAAGGCGATGTCGTGGATGCCGCTGATCGCCCGGTCCTCAGCGGAGCCGGTGAACGAGGTCTTGATCTTGCGCGGCATCAGCTGCGTCGTCGGGTGGCGGACGAAGTAGCGGACGTAGGCGGTGCCGTAGGAAGTGGGGTCGAAGACCTCGTCGGCGGCGACGCCGGCCCAGGGATCGCCGGTGACGTTGCGGACCGTGTTGCCGCAGCCCTCGCGCGAGGAGAGGCCGGTTTCGGCTATCTCGCGCAGCAGCAACTCGGTGTCGCGCAGCGGCACATGGTGGATCTGGATGTTCTGGCGGGTGGTGATGTGGCCTTTGTTCAGCGGCGCGTACTTCTCGACCACGCTGGCGAAGGTGTCCATCTGCTCCGGGGTGACCCCGCCGAAGGGAAGCTTGATCCGGATCATCTGGACGTCGGGCTGGCGCTGCCCATAGACGCCCTGTTTGAGACGGAAGCCGATGAACTGGTTCTCTTCCAGCTCGCCGGAGAGGAACTGCTCGGCTTCGTTGTCGAAATCGTCGAACTCGCGCTCGATCGCCGGGATGATGTGGCCGAGGACGTTCTCGTAAGTCTCCGGGTTGGTCAGGGTCCCGACGCGGCCTTTGCCGCGCTGCTCCTTGTTCTCTGCGACGACTACCTCCATAGGTTGGAAAGGTAGCAAACCCGATTGGGATTCAGGTATTTAAATTTTTGACCGGTTCCCCAGGCACGAAAATCGCCCTGGTTCCGGTCTTCACGAAGACCGGCACACTGGTCCGGGTCAGCTGTGGGACGGTTTTTTCTGCGCCTGGAGGATCGACGCGGCCTCACCTGAGTCGGCGACGTAACCGCCCTCCGGCTCCAGCGGCAGATCGTCCTCGCTCCAGCCGACGATCCCGTCGGTCAGCTTGACCGCGTCAAAGCCGGCCTCGGCGAGGGCGGCGGTCGCCATCGAAGAGCGGTTGCCGCCGCGGCAGTAGAGGACCACGGGGCGGTCCTTGTCGATCTCGTCGGTGCGCTGCGGGATCTCCGGGAGGGCGATGTGGGTGGCGCCGGCGATGCGGCCGACCTCCCACTCGTGGTCGGCGCGGACGTCGATCAGCTGGGCGCCATCGTCGAGCAGCTTCTGGGCCTCCTCGCGCGAGACCTCGCGCGGCTCCTGCGGTGCATCTGCCATCAGTCGATCTCCGTTCCCTCGATCAAGAATGCGACGCGGACGTGGGCGCGGTACTCGTCGAGGTTCTCGCCGCGAATCCCGGTAGAGACGATGTCGACCGCGCGGATGTTGCGCAGCGAGGCCTGGGCCTGCTGCAGCGCCTGTTTGGCGGCGTCGTCGGTGGACGTCTTGGAGCTACCGACAAGCTCGATGATTTTCACGACAGCCATGCGGATCCTCCTCGTAGGTCCTCGATCGTCTCCTTGGCACTGACTCCCTCCATCAGGGCGGCGCGCTGCCAGGCCGGGGTCTGCGGTGCCGCGGGCGCGGCGGCGGCGAACTCGGCCTCGAACTGAGCGATCGCGGCGGCGACTGCTGCGGCCTCGTCTCCCTGGGCGGTCTTCCGTACCATGTAACGAAGCCTAGTCAAACGCGTTCAGCTCTCGACGGCGGCGGGCGAGCAGGGCGGCGAGGTTGGCGAGGACCGCGTCCGGTTCGCACTGAAAGCGGGGACGGGTGACGCGGATCATCTCGATGCCGAGCAGCTTCAGCTCCTCTTGGCGGAGACGGTCGCGCTCGAAGGCGGCGCGGCTGCCATGGGTCTCGAAGAGGTCGAGTTCGACCGCGAAGCGGAGGTCGGGCCAGTAGGCGTCGATCTCGTATCCCTCGACGTTGAGGTTCATCGAGGGGGCGGCAATACCCGCGGCACTGACGTAGCGACGGAAACGCTTCTCGAAGCGAGAGCGAGTGAATGCGGGGTCGGGCTGGTAGAGGGAGAGGGCGCGCCGAAGCCGGCCACGGCCACGGTGCCCGCCGGCGCGGGCAAGTAGCGCCTCAACCGCATCGAGGTCGAAGAGATCGAGTTCTTCGGCCCGCTCAAGCAGGCGATCGAGCTGGTGCGGCCGCGCCCGGATCGAGAGGTCGAGAAGCGTGCGAGGAACGGAAGTAACCGAAATCCCCTCGCGCTCTCCTCGATCCTCGCGAGCGAGGATCGAGGAGAAGTGGACCCTGAACCGGCGCCTCGCCCGCCGCCGAATCGGCGCCGTGACATCGATCGTTTCTGGCGCGTAGCGGTACAGGCCCCACAGATAGGCGGCCGAGCCATGGCTGGCAACCGCCGGCCATACAACCGCGTCCGTCTCATTCGGTTCTGCCCCGAGAACACCAGCCCAGCAATGGCTGTGCCAAGTAAGCCGCCGGTGCCCGACGGCATAGACACCTTGGTGGAGACGATCCAGACGCGCGACGCCGGTCGCCTTTGCGGCAGAGCTGCGTGAGTAGCCAAGCGAAGCAAGCTGGCGGGTCGAAACCACGCCGTGCTGCCGCGTCGCCAGCGCGAAAAGCAGCCCATGCTTATCCGGCGTTCGTCCTTTGTCGCCCACAGGGATACAAAGGACGAACGCCGGAGTAGTTCGCCCCCATGCGGCGACTCAATTGCCGCTATGCGCTTGAAATCTCGCCGGGCTTGCTAGCCGTGGAGGCCGGGGACTGGCTCGCCGTGCTTTACGTAGGCGCAGTTGAAGGGCTCGGGGTCGAAGTGATCGGTGATGGCTCGTCCTGCCGCTTCGCCGGTGCCCTTGATTTCGCGAGTTTCGGCCTTGCCGCCTTTGCCGCGAACCTTGATCTGCTTCGGCGGCTTGCCCTTGCCGCACTGGATCGAGAAGTCCTTGACGCCGTCGCGGGCGTCGATAATGTCGTCGCCGCCGTTGCCGTAGAAGCGGTCCTCGCCGGGCTGACCGAGCATCGCGTTCGGGCCACCGTCGCCGATCAGCACGTCCCAGTCGAAGGAGCCCTCCATGTCCTCGTTGCTGGGATCGAGGCGGACCGAGTCGCAGCCTTTCACCGTCGTCACCCAGGCGGCACGCTTGGGGAAGGAGATGATCAGGAGGCCGGGATGCGCCTGGGTCTCGGCGAAGGAGGCATCGTCTTTGCCAGGACCGCCGACGATCGCGCCGCCGGCGCAGCCGCCGCCCGCTGCCAGCAGGTCGCCGCTCCCTTCGCCGTAGAGGAAGGTCGGCCCCGGCAAACCGCCGACGAGGCCGTCCGCCCCATCGCCGCCGTAGAGCTTGTCCGCTCCCGGGCCGGCCTCGATCAGCGTGTCCTCGGGCCCGCCTTTGATCGTGTCGTTGCCAAAGCCGCCGGCGAACCGAACGCTGCCGATCGACTCCAAGGTCCCTTCGACCACCAGGCTGTCGTTGCCGGGTCCGAGGTCGGCCATCAGCCACCGCCCCGGCCCGTTGGCCGCGCAGGACACCGTCGCCGAACTGGTCGGAGAATGCCGGCAGCCCTCGCCGATCGCCATCCCTTTTTTCGCGGTGACGCTGAAGGTCTCGCTCGATGTCGTCGTAAGCGACGACGAACTGGTCGCGGCCGCCGCCGCCAATGATTTGCAGGCCGGCGCCGTCTCCCGGCGTCGGGTTGAGTTCGACGTAGGCGCTCGCTTTCGGCGCCTTTTCCTTGCCGCAGGAGACGGTGCGGCCTTTCGCCCCCTCGCAGCCGTCGCTGCCCTGGCCGCCGTCGATCGTGTCGCGGCCACCGCCGCCGATCAGGTGGTCGTCGCCGGGACCGCCGTCGATCACGTTCGGCGCCTTGCTGCCGATCAGGGTGTCGCGGAAGGCCGAGCCTTCGAGGCTCTCGAAGCCGAAGAGCTTGTCGTGGCCATCGCCGTAGGCGCGGTGCTTGCGCAGCGAGGCCCAGACGCCGCTGCCCTTGCCGCCCGCCCGAGCCGTCGCGAACGAGGCGATGTCGCCCTTGCCGGCGCCGCCGGACATGCGGTCGTAGCCGTAATCGCCGTGGACCAGGTCTTCCGTGCCGGGGCCGCCGTTGACGATGTCGATGCCAAGGTCGCCGGCGACCTCGTCGCGGGCGCCGGGCCCGCCGAGGATCTTGTCGTCGCCGAGGTTGCCGCTCACCTGGTCCTCGTCGCCGGCGCCGCCGTCGACTTCGTCGTTGCCGCGGCCGCCGTGCATCTCGTCGGTCCCCGGCGCCGCCGCAGATCAGGTCGTTGCCGAGGCTGCTGAAGATGACGTCGTCGCCCGGGCCGCCCCAGATCACGTCGCGTTCCGGCGTGCCCCGGATCACGTCGTCTTCGTCGGTGCCGACGATCTCCGCCAGGCGGCCGTGGCAGCGCGGTCGCCGCCGCCGTCCTTCGTCGCCGCGACAGCACGTGCACCGCGAACGCGGCAAGCGCCAGCAGCACAACAGCACATGACCCCCCTGAAGCAGACTCACGTGGGCCAGATCGTAGTCGGAACTCAGGCGCTGCGGATCAGCTTCTTGTTGACGAACTCGTCGGCGCCGTAGCGGCCGAGCTCGCGGCCGAACCCGGAGCGCTTGAAGCCGCCGAAGGGCAGCTCGGGACTGTCGGCGCCGACCAGGTTGACGTAGACCATCCCGGCTTCGATCCTGTCGGCGACCCGATCGGCCTGCTCGGGGTCGGTGGTCATCACGTAGGAGCCGAGCCCGAACGGGGTCTGGTTGGCGAGCGCGACCGCCTCCTCCTCGGAGCCGACCCGGTAGACCTGCGCGACGGGACCGAAGAACTCTTCCTGGGAGGCCTCGGCGCCCGGTTTGATCCCGGTGAGGATCGTCGGTTCGAAGAAGTTGCCGTCGCGCTTGCCGCCGACGGCCACCTCGGCGCCGTTCTCGATCGCCCGCTTGACCTGGTCCTCGAGCCGGTCGGCGGCGGTCTGCGAGGAGAGCGGGCCGACCGCGGTGTCCTCTGCGGTCGGATCGCCCGGCTTCGCCTCGCCCAGCTCCTCCGTGAACTTCGCGAGGAAATCGTCGTAGAGGTCGTCGGCGACGATGAAGCGCTTGGCCGCGTTGCAGGACTGGCCGGTGTTGTCGAGCCGCGCTTCGGCCGCCGCCGTCACCGCCTCGTCGAGGTCGTCGGTGCCGAGCAGGATGAACGGGTCGGAGCCGCCCAACTCGAGCACGACCTTCTTCAGGTTGCGCCCGGCGATCTCGGCGACGGCGGCGCCGGCGCGCTCGGAGCCGGTGACCGAGACGCCGTGCACGCGCGGGTCGGCGATCACCCACTCGATCTGCTCGTTGGTCGCGTAGATGTTCTCGTAGGCGCCCTCGGGGACACCGGCGTCGTCGAACATCTGCTGCATCGCCTCCGCCGACTCCGGGCACTGCGGCGCGTGCTTGAGCAGGATCGTGTTGCCGATCACCAGATTCGGTCCGGCGAAGCGGGCCACCTGGTAGTAGGGGAAGTTCCAGGGCATGATCCCGAGCAGGACGCCGAAGGGGCTGCGGCGGACCACCGCCGTGCCCTCGCCGCCGAGCAGCTCGATCGGCTCGTCGGCCATCAGGCTCTCGGCGTTGTCGGCGTAGAAGCCGTAGATCATCCCCGCGAAATCGACCTCCATCAGCGCCTGCTCGATCGGCTTGCCCATCTCGCGGACGATGATCTCGGCCAGCTTCTCGCGCCGCTCGGAGTGCAACTCGCCGACCCTGCGCACCAGCGCCGCGCGCTCGGCGACGGAGGTGGAGCTCGGGAAGGACCGGGAGGCCTCGTCGGCCCGCCCGATCGCGGCGCGGAGATCGTCGTCGGAGATCTCCGGGTACTCCTTGATCGTCTCGCCGGTGGCTGGGTTGACTACCGCGTAGGTGCTCATTCGGCTCCCCCGTGGATGCTGGTTTTCAAAGTTCGTCCTACCCCTTCAAGGTCGGTTCCAGCCCGAGGGCCTCCTCGACCGGGATGTAGTCCATACCGACCCCCTCGGCGACCGCCGGGTGGGTGACCTTGCCGGCGGCGACGTTGACGCCTGGCCGCAGGCCCGGATCGCGGCGGATCGCCTCGTCGACGCCGATGGTCGGCGAGGGCGAGCGCGTAGGGCAGCGTCGCGTTGGTCAGGGCGTGGGTCGAGGTGATCGGGACCGCGCCGGGCATGTTGGCGACGCAGTAGTGGGTGATCCCGTCGACCTCGAAGGTCGGGTCGCGGTGGGTGGTCGGCCGCGAGGTCTCGAAGCAGCCGCCCTGGTCGATCGCCACGTCGACCAGCACCGCTCCGGGCTTCATCAGCGCCAGCTGCTCGCGCCGGATCACATACGGCGCCCGCGCCCCGTGGACCAGGACCGCGCCGATCACGAGGTCGGCGCTCGGCAGCATCTGCTCGATCGCCAGCGTCGTCGAGTAGACGGTCGAGCAGCGGCCGCCGAAGTCGACTTCGAGCTCTCGCAGGCGGTCGATCGAGCGGTCGTAGACGAAGACGTCGGCTTCCATCCCGATCGCGATGAAGGCCGCGTTCATCCCGACCACGCCGCCGCCAATCACCATCACGTTGGCGGCGGCGACTCCGGGCACCCCTCCCAGCAGGATCCCCCTGCCGCCCATCGGCTTCTCCAGCATGAAGGCGCCGGCCTGCGTCGCGATCTTCCCCGCCACCTCGCTCATCGGCGCCAGCAGCGGCAGCCGCCCGTGGGCGTCCTCGACGGTCTCGTAGGCGATCGCGGTCGACCCCGGAGCCGCAGAGCCCACGCGTCTGCTCGGGGTCGGGCGCCAGATGCAGATAGGTGAAGAGCAGCTGCCCGGGGCGCAGCATCTCGATCTCGCTCGGCTGCAGCTCCTTGACGTGGAGGATCATCTCCGCCGCGGCGAAGACGGCGGCGCGCGTCGGGGACGATCGTCGCCCCCTGCGCCTCGTACTCGGCGTCGGCGATCGCGCTGCCCTCGCCGGCCCCGGCCTGGACCATCACCTCGTGCCCGTGCTCGCTCAGTTCGCGCACCCCGGCCGGGGTCGACCGCGACCCGGTACTCGTCGGACTTGATCTCGGTCGGGACTCCGATCTTCATGCCACCAACTCCCTCGCTCGCAGGGCCAGCCAGAACTCAATCCGGTCGTGGGCGCGCGAGAGGTCGCGCCCGGTCAGCTCTTCGACCTTGCGCATCCGGTAGCGCAGCGTGTGGCGGTGGCAGTAGACCTGACGGGCGGCTCGCTCCCACTGGCCGTTCTGCTCGATGAAGGCCTCGAGCGAGCGCAGCAGCTCGCCGCCGTACTCCTCGTCGCCGCGCTCGATCGGGCCGAGGACGCTGTCGCAGTAGAGGTCGAGCGCGTCGTCGTCCTGGATCGAGAGCAGCAGGGTGAAGGCGCCGAGGTCACGCCAGGAGGCGACCTCCGGGGCGGCGCCGTTGTCGAAGGCGGTTGCCTCCAGCGCGCAGCGCGCCTCGTGGAAGGAGTGGCGCAGGCGCTCCGGGGGCGCCGGGCGGCTGGCGGCGGCCCGCACCTCGGCACGCTCGCCGATGAGCGTCTTGCGGACCGCGGTGGCGACGTCGATCGGGTCGCGGTCGGCGCAGTCGACGACAGCGCAGAGCAGCTCGCGACCGCCGGTCGCGTGGGGCGCGACGACCGCCGGGCAGGCGTCGGTGGCCAGCGCCGCTTCCAGGGTCGCCGCCGCCCCGCCGGGATCGTCGAGCTGGAAGACGAGGACGGCGGCCTCCTCGCCGATCCCGAACGGCTCCAGCCGGCGGCGCAGCTCGGTCGGGTCCATCCGGCCGCCGAGCGCGGCGGCGACGACGTCGCCGGCAAGGCGCCGCTCGGTCTCCTGCGCCACCCGCCTGCGCATCAGCTCCAGGGCCACGACCGCCACCGCCTGCTGCAGGATCAGCCGCTCGAAGTCGCCGAGCCCGCCGGAGTCGCGGACGATCACCACCCAGGCCTGCGGCGGCCCGCCGCCGGGGGAGATCACCGGATGCGCGAGCGCCCGCCCGGCGACGCTCGGGTGCGAGGGGACGAAGGGGTGGCCGTCGCCGGCGTGGCCGAGCGCTTCTTTGCGGATCGCGGCGATCGCCTCGGCCGAGAGCTGGCGGCGGAATCCCTTGCCGGCGAGCCGCTCGCCGCGGCCGTCGAGCACCGCCACGGTGCCGCCGACGGCGGAGGCGACGGTGGCGGCGATTTCCTCCAGGCCGCGCTCCTCCAGAACCAGCCGCTCGAGCCGGCGCTGCACCGCGATCCCCCGCTGCAGGACCTCGTACTGCTCGTTGACGAGGCGGGCGAAGGCTTTCTCGGTGATCGCGATGAACGGCACCGAGTAGGGCACCTCGAAGAGCGGGAAGTCCCGCTTCTCGGCCTCGTCGACCAGCGCCTTCGGCAGCGATTTGTGGTTGAAGCCGGTGCCGAACCCGAGCCCGGCCAGGTTGCGGTCGGCGAGGATGCGGATGAAGGCGCGCTGTTTGGCCGCGGTTTCGAGCGGGATGCCGGTGGTCAGCATCAGCTCGCCGCCGGAGAGCCACGGGGTCGGGTCCTCGAGCTCGGAGATGTGGACCCAGCGAACCGGGGCCGCCGCCGCGTCGGCGCCGGCAGCCAGCTCGAGGTCGAGCTCGTCAAGCAGGCTCTGGACGGTGAGCACCAGGGCTCCTATCGGACCACCTGGTCCCAGGCCTCGGTGAGGACGGCGCGGAGGGTGTCGTGGATCTCTTCGAACTGCTCGGTGTCGGAGATCAGCGGCGGCGCCAGCTGCACGACCGGGTCGCCGCGATCGTCGGCGCGGCAGATCAGCCCGCGTTTGTAGAGCTCTCCAGAGAGGAAGCCGCGCAGCAGTCGCTCCGACTCCTCCTCGTTGAAGCTCTCTTTCGTCTCCTTATCTTTGACCAGCTCGACCGCGTGGAAGAAGCCGGCGCCGCGGACGTCGCCGACGATCGGCAGGTCGTGGAGCGTCTCCAGCATCCCGCGGAACTCGCTCTCTTTGCGCAGCACGTGGCCGCAGAGGTCCTCGCGCTCGTAGACGTCAAGGTTGGCCATCGCGATCGCGGCGGCGATCGGGTGGCCGGCGAAGGTGAAGCCGTGGGCGAAGGAGGCGTCGCCCTGCATGAACGGCTCGGCGATCTTGTCGGAGGCGATCACGCCGCCCATCGGCGCGTAGGCCGAAGTCAGCGCCTTGGCGACGGTGATGATGTCGGGGACGTAGTCGAAGCGTTCGCAGCCGAAGTAGTGGCCGAGGCGCCCCCAGGCGCAGATCACCTCGTCGGAGATCATCAGCACGTCGTACTGGTCGCAGATCTCCCGCACCCGCTGGAAGTAGCCGTCGGGCGGGACGAAGCAGCCGCCGGCGTTCTGGACCGGCTCGAGGATCACCGCGGCGACCGTCTCCGGCCCCTCGAAGACGATCCGCTCCTCGATCGCGTCCGCCGCCCAGGTCGGGTCGCGGTCCTCGGGCCAGCGGTAGATGTTGGTGTTCGGGACGTGGCAGCCGCCCGGCGCCAGTGGCTCGAACTGGCTGCGCAGCTCGGTGATGCCGGTCGCGGAAAGCGCGCCCAGGGTGGTGCCGTGGTAGGCGACCTCGCGGGCGATCGTCTTGTGCTTCTGGCCTTTGCCGTGCATGCGGTGGTAGTTGCGAGCAAGCTTCAGCGCCGACTCCACCGCCTCGCCGCCGCCGGAGGTGAAGAAGACGCGGTTGAGGTCGCCCGGCGCCAGCGAGGCGATCCGCGAGGCGAGTTCGATCGCCTTCGGGTGGGCGTAGCTCCAGAGCGTGTAGAAGTCGAGCTCTTCGACCTGGCGGGCGGCGGCCTCGCCGTACTCGGTGCGGCCATGGCCGGCGTTGACGCAGAAGAGGCCGGAGAGCCCGTCGAGATAGCGGTTGCCGTGTTCGTCGTAGACGTAACAGCCCTCGGCCCGGGTGATGATCGGAATCTCGTGGTCGGGGCCGTAGCCACCCATTCGCGAAAAGTGCATCCAGAGGTGGCGTCGCGCCATCTGCTGGAGATCGGTTCCTGCTGGGGCCTGCGACGCGGTGGCCATATGACTCTCCTCTCCGGTTACGACGTTATGGACAAAGCTAGCCCCAGAAGTCACCGATGGCAAGTGGTCTATGGGTCAAGGACCGGGAGACGCGTTGTACATGAGGTACAACCCCTGCCTGTGCTTTTGGGACATTCGCCACTTGTGCGGCGCTCCGCCGAGGCTTACGGTCGGTAAGTGGCCACTACGGGGGATGAGGCGATGAGCACCGGCGGCAAGGGACTGAAGAAGGACGCGATCGGGTTCAGCGACGGACTGACGATCGCCCTCGCCTCGACCGCCCCCGCCTACTCGCTGGCGGCGGTGATCGGCTCGATCGTCGTCATCGTCGGCTTCCAGGCGCCGGCAGCGCTGCTGCTCTCCTTCGTGCCGATGTTCTTCATCGCCGCGGCCTTCTACTACATGAACCGCGCCGATCAGGACTGCGGCACCAGCTTCTCCTGGGTGACCCGGGCGATCGGCCCGCAGTCGGGCTGGATCACCGGCTGGGCGATCTGCGTCACCGGCATCCTCGTCGTCGGCTCGCTCGCCGATGTCGCCGCCTACTCCTTCTTCGAACTGATCGGGGCCGAATCGCTGGTCGAAAGCAAGTTCGCGGTGACGGCGCTGGCGCTCGCCCTGATCGCGGTGATGACGACGATCTGCGTGCTCGGCACCGAGCTCTCCGCCAACCTGCAGAAGGGGCTGATGGTCCTCCAGATCGGGCCGCTGCTGTTGTTCGCCGCAGTCGCGATCTACAAGGTCCTCAGCGGCGACGCCCCCGGCGCCGCCGTCGACCCCTCGCTCTCCTGGTTCAACCCCTTCGCGATCTCCAGCGGCGGCGCCCTGACCGGCGCCCTCCTGCTCGGCGTCTTCATCTACTGGGGCTGGGAGAGCGCGGTCAATCTCAACGAGGAGACCGAGGGAGCGGCGACCTCGCCGGGGCTGGCCGGCCTGGTCAGCACCGTGCTCCTGCTCGTCACCTACCTCGGGGTCGCCACCGCGCTGGTCGCCTGGAAGGGCGAGGCGGGGGCGGCCGCATTCGACGACAACGAAGCGATCCTCGCCAATTACGCCGAAGGCGTCCTCGGCAGCCCGCTCGACAGCCTGGTGCTGCTGGCGGTGGTCGTCTCCGCCCTCGCCTCGACCCAGACGACGATCCTGCCCGCCTCGCGGACCTCGCTCTCGATGGCCCGGGCCGAGGCGATGCCGAGCGCGCTCGGCGAGGTCAGCTCCCGTTACTTCACCCCGGTCGTCTCGACCGTGGTGATCGGCGTGCTGGCGGTCGCCTGGTACCTGCCCTCGAAGCTGGTCAGCGAAAACTTCCTCTTCGACTCGCTCTCGGCGCTGGCGCTGATGATCGCCTTCTACTACGCCTTCACCGGCATCGCCTGCGCCGTCTACTACCGGCGCGAGCTGCGCAAGTCGGTGAAGAACTTCCTCTTCGTCGGCGTCGCCCCGGTGATTGGCGCCTTACTCCTTGGGTACCTCTTCTTCAAAGCGCTGGTCGACTATGCAGATCCCGAAAACTCATACACCGGATCCTCCTGGTTCGGCGTCGCGCCACCGGCGGTTATCGGTGTCGGCTTCCTCGTCCTCGGCTTCCTCCTCTTGCTGGCCTGGCGCCGCCACCAGCGCGAACCGTTCTTCCAGCGCCGGCGCGAAGTGGCGCCGCCCGGGATGCTCGAGGGCGTGGCGCCACCCGTGGAGCCAGCCCCCGCGAGGGCGGACTGAGCGATGGCCGTCGGGGGCGAGATGAGCGCGCCGGGCGGCAACTCCGCAGGGGTCGAGCTGCGCGACGTAACCAAAAAGTTCGACGAGCTGGTCGCGGTCGACGACCTCAGCCTCGATCTCGCGGGGGGCGAGTTCTTCACCCTGCTCGGGCCGAGCGGCTGCGGCAAGACGACGACGCTGCGGATGATCGCCGGCTTTGAGCGGCCGACCGAGGGGGAGATCCGGATCGACGGCGAGGACGTCGCCCAGCTGCCCCCGCACAAGCGCCCGACCAACACCGTCTTCCAGAGCTACGCCCTCTTCCCCCACCTGACCGTCGAAGCCAACGTCGCCTTCGGGCTGAAGCGGAAGAAAGTGCCGAGGGACGAGATCGCCAAGCGGGTCGAGGCCGAGCTGAAGCGGGTCGGGCTCGCCTCGCACGCGAAGCGGAAGCCCTCGCAGCTCTCGGGCGGGATGCAGCAGCGGGTCGCCCTCGCCCGCGCCCTCGTCAACCTGCCCAAGGTCCTGCTGCTCGACGAGCCGCTCGGGGCCCTGGACCTGAAACTTCGCAAGGGCCTGCAGGTCGAGCTGAAGCGAATCCAGCGCGAGGTCGGGATCACCTTCGTCTACGTCACCCACGACCAGGAGGAGGCGCTGACGATGAGCGATCGGATCGCGGTGATGAACCGCGGCCGGGTCGAACAGGTCGCCGGCCCAGAGGAGGTCTACGACCGCCCGGCCACCACCTTCGTCGCCGGCTTCATCGGCGTCTCCAACCTGATGCCGGCAACGGTGACCGGGGGGAACGAGGTCAAGCTCGACCAGGGGCAGACGATCTCCACCGCTACCGACGGCTTCTCGGCCGGCGAGCGCTGCCACGCGGTGGTGCGGCCGGAGAAGCTGCGGGTCGAGCTTGGCGAGAACGGCGGCCCGCGACCCGATCAACCTCAGGTCGAGGGCGTCGTCGCCAGCTCGCTCTACCTCGGCACCGCGACCCAGATAGCGGTCGACCTCGGCGAGGACGTGCGGATGACCGTCCTCGTCCCCAACGCCGACGAGGCCGAGCGCCAGCGCCTGCCCGGTGGCGGCGCCAAGGTCGCGCTGAGCTGGGAGCCCGAGCACATGCACCTTGTCCACGAGTCGCCCAATGGAGCGGCGGAAACGACGCACGGAGGAACCGCAAATGGTGAGCAGCGATAGGCATCGACGCAGGGCCACTACCGTCCTCGCCGCCTTGGTCGCAACGGTGGCGCTGGCCCTCGGCCTCGCCGCCTGCGGTGGGGGTGGCGGTGGCGGCGCCAACGACGGCGAAACGACCACGGCCGAAGCCGGCGCCGTCAAAGGCGAGCTGACGATCTCCAACTGGCCGGGCTACATCGACCCCGGCAAGGACGGCACCGTCGCCGAGTTCGAAAACAAAACCGGCGTCAGCCTCCAGTACATCGAAGACGTCAACGACAACAACGACTTCTTCGGCAAGATGTCGCCGTTGCTCGAACAGGGCGAGGCGGGCGGCCGCAGCATCTTCGTCGTCACCGACTGGATGGCCGAACAGATGCACAACCTCGGCTACCTGCAGGAGATCGAACAGTCCGACCTGCCGACGGTGTTCGAAACCATGGTGCCGAACCTGCGCGACCCCTCCTTCGATCCCGGCCGCAAGTACTCGATCCCGTGGCAGAGCGGGATGACCGGGATCTGGGTCGACAAGTCGAAGGCACCGGAGATCAAATCGGTCAACGACCTCTTCGACCCGAAATACAAGGGCAAGATCACCTTTCTCGAAGAGATGCGAGACAGCGTCCCGCTGGTGATGAAGGCAGAAGGCGTCGACCCGATCGAGGCGAGTGACGAAGAGTGGGAAACGGCGATCGAGAAAATCAAGGGAGCGGCTGAGTCAGGCCAGATCCGCAGCTTCACCGGCAACAACTACACCGAGGACCTGACCGCCGGCAACATCGTCGCCGCGATCGGCTGGTCGGGCGACGCCTCGATCATCGAAAACCCGGACGCGGAATGGGTCATGCCGACCGAGGGTTGCGTGCTCTGGTCGGACAACATGGTGATCCCGGTCGGGGCTCCGAACACCCCGGCGGCGCTGGGCTGGATGGAGTTCGTCTACCAGCCCGAGGTGGCGGCCGACCTGACCGAATACATCACCTATATCTCCCCGGTGGAAGGGGTGAAAGACCTGGTCAGCCCCGAACTAGCGAAAGACCCGCTGGTCTTCCCCAGCGAGGAGTTCCAGAAAAACTGCTCGACCCAGGTCTCGCCGCCTGACGTCGACAAGGTCAGCGACGCATGGGCGACCGCGCTGACCGGGTGACGGAGGATCGGGTGATTCGATGAGCTGGAAGCAGCGCCTGGTCCCTTATTGGCTGCTTGGACCGGGCCTGCTCTGGCTCCTCTTCTTCTTCGTCGTGCCCATGTACTTCATGGGCGAACTGGCGCTGTACTCGGGCTCGCTGACGACGGGCGGGTTCGAACTCACCTGGGCCTGGGAAAACTTCCCCAACGCGATCTCCGGCCACGAAGAGCAGATCCTCCGCTCCTTCTTCTACGCGGGAACGGCGACGCTGCTGGCGCTGCTGATCGGCTACCCGCTCGCCTACGCGATCGCCTTCCGCGCCGGTCGCTACAAAACGCTGCTGCTGTTCGCGGTGATCGCCCCCTTCTTCACCACCTACCTGATCCGCACGATCGCCTGGAAAACGATCCTCAGCGACGACAGCCCGGTGGTCAGCGTGCTGCAGACGCTCTCGCTGACGCCGGGTGACGGACGGGTGCTGGCGACCTCGGGGGCGGTGATCGCCGGCCTCACCTACAACTTCCTGCCGTTCATGATCCTGCCGCTCTACGCGAACCTGGAGCGCCTCGACCTGCGGCTGGTCGAGGCGGCCAAGGACCTCTACTCCTCCTCGCGCATGGCCTTCCTCAAAGTGACGCTGCCGCTGACGATGCCGGGGATCGTCGCCGGCGTCCTCCTCACCTTCATCCCCGCCTTCGGCGACTACATCAACGCCGAGCTGCTGGGCGGGACCGGGCAGTCGATGATCGGCAACGTGATCCAGTCGCTCTATCTGAACCAGCGCGACTACCCGGAGGCAGCGGCGCTCTCGTTCCTGATGATGGCGCTGATCCTGGTCATCGTCCTCGTCTACATCCGCTTCGCCGGGACCGAGGCGTTCATGGGCGACGAAGACGAGGAGAAAGCCTGAGATGAGCGCGGCAGCACGGGCATGGGCATGGCTGCGGCGCAACGCGCTGCCGATCTACGCCGGCCTGGCGGTCGCCTACATGCTGATCCCGATCGCCGTGGTTGCGATCTTCTCCTTCGGCGAGACGCCGAAAGGCAAACTCACCTTCGCGCTCGACAACGGCTTCACCACCGAGTACTGGCAGACGATGTTCTCAATCCCGGAACTCAACGACGCGCTCGCCACGAGCCTGCGTCTGGCCCTCTTCTCGACCCTGATCTCGACCGCGATCGGAACGGCGATGGCGATCGCCCTCGTCCGCCACCGGTTCCGCGGCAAGCGGATCGCCAACCTGCTGATCGTGATCCCGATGGCAACGCCGGAGGTCGTGATCGGTGCCTCGCTGCTCTCGATGTTCGTCTACTACTCGTTCGCACTCGGCTTCTCGACCCTGCTGATCGCCCACGTAATGTTTTCGATCAGCTTCGTCGTCGTCGTCGTCCGCTCGCGCCTGATCGGGTTCGACCGCAACCTCGAGGAGGCGGCCGCAGACCTCGGCGCCAGCCCGATCACGACCTTCCGCACGGTGACCCTGCCGCTGCTGGCGCCGGGAATCGTCGCCGCCGCCCTGCTCGCCTTCGCCCTCTCGATCGACGACTTCGTCATCTCCAACTTCAACTCCGGGACGACGGTCACCTTCCCGCTCTACGTCTACGGCGTCAGCCTGCGAGGGATTCCGGTCCAAGTCAACGCCCTGGCAACCCTGCTTTTCCTGGTCGCGGTGATCGCGGTGGCGCTGGTGTTGGTCCAACAGCGGCGAGCGGAGCGGATGGCGGCGGTTCAGCCGGAGCCTGCTCAGTAGGGAGTCCATAGCTGGTGTCAGCGGCCTATGTGGAAGCCGAGCAGCTTGGGGACCTTTGCGATTGCTGAGGCGACTCGGCCTGGTTTTTGGTTCGAGAGCTCGGCGGTCTCTTTTTTGAGGATGCCGAGGCGGATTGCCTCTCCTCCTATCCAGTGGAAGGGCTCGGGGGGAAGGCGGGGGGTCTTGTCGTTGACTAGGGGCAGGCTGGTGTGGTCGTCGCTTATTCCCAGGGCGAGGGAGGCGAGGGTTCGGCCGACCATGTTGCTGGGGCCGACGCCGTTGCCGGTGTAGCCGGCGGCTACCCAGGCGCTGCCGTGGCCGAGGGTGCGGATGGCGGGGAGGTGGGTCGGGGAGGCGTCGATCGGGCCGCCCCAGGCGTGGGTGATGCGGCGGCCGCGCAGCGCCGGGAAGTACTCGTGGAGGTCGGCGGTCGCCGCGGCGACGAGCTCGGCGTCGAGCTCGGCCCGACCGCCGGTGCGGGCGCCCATCGCGATCCTCCCGCCGCCCCAGCCGAAGGCGATGCGGCCGTCCGGGGTCGTGCGGAAGTAGTGGAGCAGCGCCCGCGAGTCGGTGATGCAGTCGCTACCCGTCCAGCCGATCTCCTCCAGCACCTCGGGCACCGGCTCGGTGAGGACGATATGGGAGGAGGCGACGGTGAGCCGGTCGCGCAGCGGCCCCCGCTTGCCCTTGGCGGCGCTGCCGATCGCGAGGACGCCGCGCCCGGCGCGAACCGAGCCGGCAGCGGTGCGCGCCACGACCCCGTCGCCGCTGGCCCGGAACGAGCGCACCGGCGAGGACTCGAAGACCTCGACCCCGGCCGCCAGCAGCTGCTCGCGCATCCCGAGCGCGAGGCGGGCGGGTTGCACGGTCGCCGAAGTCGGCGAGACGGCGCCGGCGCGGAAGGCCGGCGACTGGCAGCGCTCGGCGACCTCGGCCTCGCTCAGTGGCCGCAGCATCTCCGGCACCCCGAGCTCGCGGCAGGCCCGGACCGCGCGCTCCCATGTGCCGTCGTGGGCCGGAGCGGTCGAGACCTGGACGTAGCCGGCGGGGTGCCACCAGGCGTCGACCGCGTGCTCCTCACAGAAGGCACCGATCCGCGCTACCGCCTGCTCGGCCGCCTGCGCCATCCGCAGCGCCGGTGCGTCACCCCAGCGCTCACGCATCGAGGCCAGCGAGAACCACATCGCGTTGCAGAAGCCGCCGTTGCGGCCGCTCGGGCCGCGCCCGCAGACCGGTTCGGACTCGAGCAGGACGACCCGCGCCCCGGGGTTCAGCTGCCGCGCGTACCAGGCGGTCCACATCCCCGTATAGCCGCCGCCGACGATGACGACGTCGGCCTCCATCTCACCGCTCAGCGGTGGACGCGGCTCGACCTCTCCCGCCTCCTCGATCCAGTAGCCAAGGCGCGTGTGCACCATCCGTCTGGATTCTCCCGGACGCCGGCGGTCGCCACCGTCCAAAGATCCGCGCTGAAGTTGTCCAAGGCCGCGGCAGCCGGTCCGTAGACTCGAACCGATGCCAGGAGATGGTCAGGACTCCACTCCTTACGTCGACGCCCTGCTGGCCTACGCGAAGCTCGACCCCGGTCGCTTCCAGGTCCCCGGTCACAAGGGTGGCCTCGGTGCCGACCCGGCGATGACCGAGCTGGTCGGCGAGGTCGGCCTGCGCAACGACATCCCCTCGGTCACCGAGGGAGTCGACGTCGGCCCCGAACCGACCCCCTTCCAGCAGGCGCAGGAACTGGCCGCCGCGGCCTGGGGCGCCGGCCGCACCTGGTTCCTGATCAACGGCGCCTCGCAGGGCAACCACGCGACGATGATGGCCCTCGCCCACATGGGCAACCGGGTCGTGGTCCAGCGCAACGTTCACTCCTCGGTGGTCGACGGGCTGGTCCTCAGCGGCATGCGCCCGACCTTCGTCGCCCCCGAGCTCGACCCGGAGCTGGGGATCGCCCACGGGCTGACGCCGGACTCGCTGGCGGCGGCGCTGGACGAAACGCCCGACGCGGTGGCGGCGCTGGTCGTCTCCCCCACCTACTTCGGCGCCTGCGCCGACGTCGCCGCATTGGTCGAGGTGGCGCACTCGCGGGGAGTGCCGCTGGTGGTCGACGAGGCCTGGGGCGCCCACCTCCACTTCCACCCCGAGCTGCCGCAGGCCGCGCTCGAGGCCGGCGCCGACCTCGTCACCTCCTCGACCCACAAGATCGTCGGCAGCCTCACCCAGGCGGCGATGCTGCACGTCGGGCGGGGCGGCCGGATCGACGACGCGATCGTCGATCGCTGCGTCAGCCTGGTCGAGACGACCAGTCCCAGCGGCCTTCTCTCCGGCTCGCTCGACGCGGCGCGGCGCCAGGTCTCGGTCCACGGCGAGGCGCTGCTCGGCGAGGCGCTGGCGGCGCTGGCGCGGACCCGCGAGCGGATCCGCCGCGAGATCCCCGGCCTCGACGTGCTCGACCAGCGGATGGTCGGCCGGCCGGGAGTCGCCGGTTGGGACCCGATGCGGCTCGGGATCGACGTCCGCGGCACCGGCTCCAGCGCCCAGCGCCTCTGGAAAGCCGCCTTCCACACCAGCGAGATCGACCTCGAGCTCTATTCGGGCAACGTCGTCGTCGCCATCTTCGGCGTCGGCGAGCCGCCAGAGGAGGCGGGTGAGCGGCTGGTCAACGGCCTGCGCAAGGCGATCGCGGTGCTGGAGGAAACGCCCGGGGAACCGGACGAGAAGCTGGCGCCGGCGCCGCCCTGGGGCGAGCTGGTGCTGACCCCGCGCGAAGCCTTCCTCGGACCGCAGGAGGTGGTCCCTTTCGACGACGCTGCCGGGCGGATCGCCGCCGAGGGTCTCGCCGCCTATCCGCCGGGAATTCCCAATGTCCTCCCGGGTGAGCGCCTGACCGCCGAGACCTTGGACTTCATCCGCGAGAGCGTGGCCCACGGCGGCTATGTCCGCGGCAGCTCGGACCGTGAGCTGAAGACGCTGCGAGTGGGCCGCTAGGTTGTGCCGATGGCCAGCTTCGACGCGATCGCCGACCTGCCGCTCGAGATCGAGAGCTGTGAGTTCGAGGGGCTGGAAATCACGATGGGCTCCTTCGAACGGCTGACGACGATCGTCAAGCTGCGCGGCGGCGGCCACGAGGGGATCGGCGAAGACGTGGTCTACGACGCCGTCGACCACGTCGGCCAGCAGAGCCACGGCCCCCCTGAGAGGCTTGCCTTCAACGGCACCTTCGCCGAGTTCTCGGAGCGGCTTGACGGAATCGACCTCTTTCCCGCCGGCCCGCCGGAGCGCGGGGAGGTTTCAGTCGACTACCGCCGCTGGGCCTTCGAGTCGTCGGCGCTGGACCTGGCGCTGCGCCAGGCCGGCACCAACCTCGCCGCCGCTCTCGGCCGCGAGCCGCGGCCGGTGAACTTCGTCAACTCGATGCGACTGGCCGGCTGGGAAGAAGGCGCGCGCTCCTCGATCGAGCCGCTGCTGGCCCGCCTCGCCGTCTACCCGACGCTGCGCTTCAAGCTCGACCCGGCCAACGACTGGGACGACGATCTGATCGCGGCGCTGGCCGCGACCGGCGCGGTCGACTCGCTCGACCTCAAGGGCTTCTACAAAGGCACCCCGGTCGACGTCGATACCGACCCCGAGCTCTACGCGAAGCTGATCGAGACCTTCCCCGAGGCCTGGCTCGAGGACCCCGACGTGACCGAGGAGACGAAGCCGCTGCTCGACCCGGTCTCCGAGCGGGTCACCTGGGACGCACCGATCCACTCGATCGCCGACATCGAGGCGATGCCCTGGTCGCCGCCGAAGACGGTCAACGTCAAGCCCTCGCGCTTCGGCCCGATCCGCAACCTCTTCGCCGCCTACGACTACTGCGAGGAGCGCGGGATCGGCGCCTACGGCGGCGGTCAGACCGAGCTCGGCCAGGGCCGCGGCCAGATCCAGTACCTGGCCTCGATCTTCCACCCGGACACGCCCAACGACGTCGCCCCCGGCGGCTACAACAACCCCGAGCAGGCGACCAAGCCGGGACTGCAGTCCAGTCCCCTGGAGCCGGCGACCGAGGAGATCGGGTTCCGCTGGAAGTTGTAGGGCGCCGCGCGCTCGTTTAGCGTGGGCGCACCCGCCAGTCGAAGGAGACGAGATGCCTGACAAATTCGCCGACGCCCTCAACGAGCAGATCGCCAACGAGTTCGCTGCCTCGCAGCAGTACGTGGCGGCGGCCGTCTACTACGACGCCGAAACCCTGCCCCGCCTTGCCGCCTTCTTCTACCGGCAGGCGCTAGAGGAGCGCGAGCACGCGATGATGATGATCCAGTACCTGCTCGACGTCGGCGAGGAGGTCCGGATCCCGGACATCAACGCCCAGCAGACGAACTTCGCCGACGGCAGCGCCCCGGTTCGGATGGCGCTCGAGCAGGAGCAGCGGGTCAGCGACGAGATCTTCTCCCTCTTCGAGCTCGCCCGCGAGCTGAAGGACTACCGGGCCGAGCACTTCCTCCAGTGGTTCGTCAAGGAGCAAGTCGAGGAGGTGGCGCTGATGAGCGATCTCCTGCGCGTGGTCGAGCGCTCGAAGGACAACCTGCTGCTGGCCGAGGACTTCATCGCCCGCGAGGCCCTGGGCGAGGAGGGCGAGGACCCGACCGCGCCACCGACCGCGGGGGAGTAAGCGGACTCAGCCCCAGATGGCCTGAGCCGCTCCGCTTCCCACCAAGGCCACGACCACCGCTATAAAGGTGAAGTAGAAGCGATCGATTCGGGTTTCCAATCGGTCGATACGGGTCTCCACGCGGTCGATTCGGACATTGACTTCGGCGATGTCCTCTTTGGTAGCGACCTTTCCGAGAAGCTTTTCGAAGCGGTTGTCGACCTGTTCGAAGCGCTTGTCGACCTTTTCGAAGCGCCTGTCGATCCGCGCGAAGCCTTCCCGCATCTCCTTGAAGCCCTCGTCCATGCGCCGGCTCATTTCGTCGAGCCGCTCGTCGTTCCAGCTGTCCATCGGTCTCTCCATCTCCAAGGCATCCATGATGGCACAACTGTAGACAGAAAGTTGCGACGTGTTGCGCGCAGAAAGTGGAATCTTGGTGCCGAGTTTGTCCCGACTTCGTGACTTCAGCCGAGCCAGCCGGCGCGCCGGCGCATCGTCTTGATCCGGCGGAACTCGGCGATGTCCTCGCGCAGGGCGGCGGGCGCCGGCGCCGGCAGGAAGCGAGCAGGAAGCGGTGACTCGGCGACTTCTCCCTCTCGCCTGCTGACCCGGTAGGCGCGGGCGCCGCGGCGGGCGGTCACCGCCGAGGGGGTGCCTTCGCCTTCCCAGAGCAGGCCGGCGTAGTCGTCGAGGCCGTAGCCGCTCGGCATTCCCTCGCCGACCGCATCGATGTAGGCAGCGCGGCGCTCCGGTTCGTTGTTGTAGTGGACGCAGAGGCTGCCCTCGAGCAGGCCGAGGCCGGCGGCGGCCAGCGGCCTGCCGGAAGACTTGGTGATGCCCGCCTCGAACCAGCACATCGCGCCGGCGCTCTGGCCGGCAAGGACGATTCCCTGGCGCCAGGCGAGGCTGAGGATCGAGGCGATGTCGTGCGCCTCCCAGACGGCCAGCAGGTTGAGCAGGCTGCCGCCGCCGACATAGATCAGGTCCTGCTCGAGGAGGTGGTCGCGCAGCTCCATCGGCCGGCGGCCGAGGCGGAAGAGGGAGACGTCGGAGGGCTCGCAGTGGCGCTCGCCGAAGGCCGAGTAGAAGCTGCCGATCTGGTCGGAGGTGTCGCCGCTCGCGGTCGGCAGGATGCAGATCCGCGGTCGCTCGGCGCCGCCTTCGCCGGCCAGCCGCAGCAGCAGCTCGCAGACCGCGCGGTCCGGCGGCCGCGAGCTGAACTCGTGCCCGCCGAGGGCGAGGATCCGGCGCACGGGGGTCGCCTTCGGGATTGGGCCGTTGGCGAACCCCATCAGGCGGCGGGCGCGGTCGAGAGCGCCTCCGGCAGCGGGGCCGCGGGAACCGCCTCCCGGTCACCGAGGTAGGTAGTCGCGATCTGCATCTCCACCACTCGCGAGCCGGCGACGTCGAGCCGATATCCACGCGCTCGCGGCCGCGAGGCGACCACCCGTCCCAGCTCTTCGCCGGTGAAGTGAAGGGCGGCGCCGTCCTCGGCCGCGTAACCGCCGCACATCCCTTCGCGCAGGAACCGGTGGTAGGCCTCGCCGCGCCCCGAGCCGCGCTCGTAGTGGACGCAGTTGCTGAACGGCAGCAGCCCGAGCCCGCGCAGCCGCTTCGGCTCGCCGTGGAAGCCGCTTACCGCTTCGGAGAACCAGCAGAGCGAGCCGGCGGAGAGGCCGCAGAGGATCACGCCCGATTCCCACGCCTCGCGCAGGATCGAATCGATCCCGTGGGCGCGCCAGACGCCGAGCAGGCTGATCACGCTGCCACCGCCGACGTAGATCAGGTCCTGGGAGAGGAGGTGGCGCCGCAGGTCACTCGGCCCCTGCTCGCGGCGGAAGAGCGAGATGTGGCTCGGCTCGCAACGGTGGGCGGAGAAGGCGCGGTAGAAGCGGACGATGTAGTGGTCGGCGTCGCCGCTGGCGGAGGGCAGAAAGCAGACCCGTGGCCGCTCCGCCTTGGTCAGGCCCAGCACGTAGTCGTCGAGCAGCGGGTTCCCCGACTCCATCGAGAAGCCGCCCCCGCCGAAGGCGACGACCTGGCGATCCGCAGTTTCCATAAAGAAATGTTCGCCGCGAGCGACGCCGCGGTCGTTGTACAGCGGTCCGAACTTCAGACCACGACGCTCGCCCCCGCGTACAGCAGGCGCAGCTTGTTACGCGCGCGATGCAGCCTCACCTTGACCGTCCCTTCCGGGATTCCCAGCCGCCGGGCGATCGTCGCCTGGGTCAGGTCCTCCTCGTATTTCATCTCCAGCAGGCGCCGGTCGCGCTCGCCGAGCTCGTCGAGGGCGGCGTGGAGGTCGGCCAGTTCGACGGTCGCCAGCACCTGCTCGTCCTCGGCTCCCTCGCTGAACTCGATCGCCGATGTGGGATCGGGGCGGACCCGCGCGTGCTGGCGGAAGGCCTCGTTGCGGACGATCGCCGCCAGCCACTGGTTGCGGCGGCCGGAATCGCGCAGGGTCGAACGCCGACGCCAGGCCCGGAGCAAAGCGTCCTGAGCTATGTCTTCGGCTTCGCTCGGATTGCTCGCGTAGCGATACGCCATTCGAAGACAGACCCTGTGTGCCTCACCCCACTCCCAGCCATCGTCGTTCCCGCGGCGATGCCCTATCGGAGTGCTGATTGAACGAACCTACATAAGCGGTGCACTAAATTGCCACTTCTGGTTCGGAAACTGTTCTGAACTTGCGCAGGTCTCATTGATCATGGGCGGGGATTCCGGGGAAAAACAGCCGAAGTGGGCGGAAATCGCATACGAGGCGATTGCTCCCGCCTACGACGACTTCACCGCTCATCACAACTACGACCTCTGGCTCGGCGCCCTGATGCCGAAGTTGGAAAAGCACAGGATCCCCGGCAAGCGCCTGCTCGACGTCGCCTGCGGCACGGGCAAGAGCTTCCTGCCGATGCTGGAGCAGGGCTGGGAGGTGACCGCCTGCGACATCTCCCCGGCGATGGTCGCCCTGGCGCGGGAGAAGGCCGGCGACCGGGTGGAGCTCTCCGTCGACGACATGCGCGAGCTGCCGATCTACGGCGAGTTCGATCTCGTCTTCTGTCTCGACGACGCCGTCAACTACCTGCTCAGCACCGAGGAACTCGAGCAGGCGCTAGGCGGGATGCGGCGTAACCTCGGGCCCGGCGGCCTGCTGATGTTCGACGTCAACACGCTGGAGACCTACCGCACTTTCTTCGCCGAAGAGGTCGTGGTCGAGCGCGCGGGCAAACGGATGACCTGGAAGGGACTGACGAACCCCGACGTGCAGTCCGGTTCGATCGCCGAGGCGAGTCTCGAGGTCGAACCGCTCGACGCAGCAGCAGGGGCGCCGATCCCACCTGAGATCCACCGCGAGCGCCACTTCCCCGAAGCAGAGATCCGGGCGGCAATGGAGCGGGTCGGGCTGGAGTTCCTCGATGTCTACGGTCACCACCACGACGCGATCCCGAAGCAGCCGCTGGACGAGGTCGCCCACGCCAAGGCGGTCTACATCAGCCGGGCGAAATAGCCGAACCAGTTGCCGGAGTGCTCGACCAGCTCCAGGCCCGCCTCGGCCCCCATCCGCTCGAGGCTGGAGCGGGTGGTGAAGTGGGGGTCGCCGAAGAGCTCGCCGACGACGAGCCGGCCGCCGGGTCGCAGGACCCGCCGAATCTCCCGCAGGGCGGCGGCGCTGTCGGGGATCTCGCCAAGAACGGCGGTGAGGATCACAGCGTCGACCGAGTCGTCCTCGTAGGGGAGCGCGGTCGCGTCCCCCTGGGTGGGCACCAGGTTCGCCAGCCCCCGCTCAGCGGCGCCGCGCATCACATGGTCGAGGAACTCCTGCTGTAGATCGAACAGCTCCAGCGTCCCCTCCGATCCCACCCACTCCGCCAGGTCATGGCTGTAGTAGCCGGTGCCGACCCCGATCTCCAGCAGCCTCTCGCCGGGCTCGGGCCGCAGCACCGCTCGCAGCCGGTCGCGGGTGATGATCGGGTGCGGCGCTTCAACCCAGAAGCGCTGTCCGTAGGGGCAGGCGGAGGGGTTCTTGCGCCACCAGAGCGCTGCCGCCAGCGTCGCCGCCGCGGTTGCTCCCAACAGATGGCGCGGGCGCATCGGCCTAGGCGCCGAGGCCGAAGCCGACCCGGTGCTCGCCGGACTCGATCCGGAGGAACTGGACCTTGCCGAGGTAGAGGGCGACAGTCCCCTCCTCGGTGTGGAGGTCGTGCCAGCCGCCCTGCTCGAGACGCGAGCGCAGGTCCTTGAGGTCCTCCTCGACCAAGCGGGTGGAGATCACCTGGCCGCCCTCGAAGCCGATCTCGACTCGTTGCGCATCTGCCATCAGTGACCTCCCGCTGGTTCGACGATCTCGGTCAGGACCCCGCCGGTGGAGCGAGGGTGAAGGAAGGCGACGCGGCTGTCGCGGATCCCGACCCGCGGCTCGGGGTCGATCAGCTGGATCCCGGCGGCGGCGATCTTCTCCAGGGCGGCGTCGATGTCGTCGACCGCGTAGGCGACGTGGTGCAGGCCCGCTCCGTTCTTGGCCATGTACTTGCCGACAGGCGTCTCCGGGCCGAGCGGCGCCAGCAGCTCGACGTGGCCGTCGCCGACGTCCAGCAGGACCGCCTCGACTCCCTGCGACTCGACCTTCTCGCGGTGGGCCAGCTCCATCCCGAAGCCGTCGCGGTAGAGCTCGATCGCGGCGTCGATGTCCTCGACGGCGACTCCGATGTGGTCGATCCTTCCGAACAAGGTGGCGGAGTCTATGCGGCCTCGACCCGAAGGATCTCGTCCAGCGCCGCGATCCCGACCTCGAGTTGCTCCGCGGTCGGCTCCTTGGTCGCCAGGTGACGCTGAATCTCGCGGCCGGGGGTGTGGAAGGCCTCGGCCAGGGGCTCGCCGTGGTGGCGGTCGCTCCAGGCGAACATCTCGACCGCCAAGGAGGCGCCGCCGAGACCGACGCCGGCGCGGACCGCGTTGCTCGGGGTCTCGACCAGCCGCTCGAGCAGGACCGTGCCGCCGGCGGAGAGCAGCATCATCGGCACGATCAAGTTGGAACCGCAGCGGTCGTGCTCCTTGGGCACGGCGGCGACGTCGTCGGTGCCTGTCTCGTAGGCGGCGATCGCCTTGTGCTCGACCCCGTGGTAGGCAGCAAGGTCGCGATCGCCGAGGGCGACGAGCGCGGGAACGACGCCAACCGCCTGCACGATCCCCTCCCGCATGGCGCTGGTCGGCATCCGCTTGCGCAGTAGCGAGGTGAGCGCAATCGTTCCCGCCGCGGCAGCCACCACCCGCACGTCCTCGAAGGGAAGCCGCGCCGCCGGCAGCCGCCGCCGCGCCAGCGGCAGGACCAGCAGCGCCTCGGCCAGTTTCAGCGGCCCGCGCAGGCCCGGCATCTTCGCCACCAGGGCCGGGGCTAACTCCGGCTTGCGTTCGGAGCCGACTTCGATCCCACCATCGCGGTCGCGCACCGCCGCCGCCCAATGGGTCGGCCCGTGGATCAGCAGCCCATTGCGGAGCGCCATCCCACCGAGGCGAAGCTTTTCGGACGGTTCAGAGGGCATCGGATCACGATAGCGACAGCAAAGAGCCGCCCTCTTTCGAGAGCGGCTCCGGTCTCAGGACTCCGTCCCTCAGCGGGCTGCTACGCCGAGGCGCCAATCCCTGTCGGGGATGTAACCGTCACAGTGCCTTTCATCGTTGCCGACGGCACGAGAAAGCCGCAGTTGATCACAGCGCTGATGTGAAACACCGCGTGACCGGTGGCGGTGCCTGTAACGGTGCCGAGGTGGGTCGATACGCCGGTTTTGCAGTTGAGGGTGCCGAACGGCGAACCGACTGTTACTTCGGCACCGGCCGAACTCATTGTGGCGTTTGTGGTGCTGGGGATGTGTTTCCCGATGAGTGCTCCTGTCTGGTGAGCCGTTATAGGTCTGGTGCAACCTCCAAACGCCAGGGTTTTACCTGTGCCGATTACTTCGGTGCCCGTGAAGGGGCTGACGGCGGTTCCTTCTATTTCGAACGTACTGCATTCGTTGGCCAACGATCCGTCTGTTCTGCTTAGGACCAATTTCGTGCTGGAAGTCAGGCTCCCAACAATCGTGACTGCTTCATTTTTTGTCACCCCGCCTACCTCCAGTGTCGTCGCCGAAGCGCTGCCGGCTCCAATCACGGCGAAAGCGGCCAACGCCGTCATCGCGACGGCGGCGAACATCTTCAGGTGCGTCATCTTGACTCTCCTTGTTCTGCCCGGCAGCGCAACGGCCCCGGGTTTTGAGTACCGAGAGAGTCCTAACGCCCCTTCGAGTTTTAGTCAAGAACAACTGTGTATTTGAGAGACCGGCCTGAGGAACACCGGACATGAAGAGGGCGTCGAGCCCAGTCCTCTCGACGCCCTCGTCCCCCCTGTTTCAACAACCCCGGCCGGAGCCCCCAGTCCAGGTCCCCGGCCGGGTTGTCGGCTCTCCCTGGCTTAGCTTGGTGAGCCGTCCATCAAAACCCCACAGGGACCGGGAAGTTGCGCCCCGTTTTACATGTTGTCTAATTTTTTCCTTAAGTCTTCGAGGCGCTGGGAGAGCTGCTGCTCGAAGCCGCGATCGGTCGGCGCGTAGAAGCGGCGGCCGCGCAGCTCGTCGGGCAGCAGCGGCTGGCCGCTGACCCCGCCGGGCTCGTCGTGCGCGTAGCGGTATCCCTCGCCGCGGCCGAGCTTCTCGGCGCCGGGATAGTGGGCGTCGCGCAGGTAGTCAGGAGGCGTCTTGGCGCCGTTGGCGCGGACCTCGGCGCGGGCCGCCGAGAGGGCCTTGTGGGAGGCGTTCGACTTCGGGGCGAGGGCGAGGTAGACGGCGGCCTGAGCAAGGTTCAACGCGCACTCGGGCAACCCGACCCGGTCGACCGCGCGGGCGGCGGCATCGGCGACGAGCAGCGCCTGGGGGTCCGCGTTGCCGATGTCCTCGGAGGCGAGGATCACCATCCGGCGGGCGATGAAGCGCGGGTCCTCACCGCCCTCCAGCATCACCGCCAGGTAATAGAGAGATGCGTCGACGTCAGAGCCGCGGGTCGCCTTGATCCAGGCGGAGACGAAGTCGTAGTGGCGGTCGCCCTGGCGGTCGTAGTCGATCGCCTTGCGCTGCATCGCGTCTTCGACCGCGGCAACGTCGACCCCATCCGACATTGACCCCACCCCGGTGTGGTCAATGTCGGATACGCGTTCGACCGCCCGCTCCAGGGCGGAGAGCGCTACCCGGGCGTCGCCACCGCTGCGGGTCGCCAGCATCGCCAGCGCCTCGTCGGTGACCGCAGGTGGGTCCGTGATCCCCCGCTCAGGATCGCTCAGGGCCCGCCGCAGCAGCGCTTCCACCTGCTCCGGCTCCAGCGGCCGCAGCTCGTAGACCTGCGCCCGGGAAAGCAGGGCCGAGTTGACCTCGAAGTAGGGGTTCTCGGTGGTGGCGCCGATCAGGGTCAGCAGCCCTTCCTCGACCGCCGGCAGCAGCGCGTCCTGCTGGGCCTTGTTGAAGCGGTGGATCTCGTCGAGGAAGAGGATCGTCGGCCGTCCGCTCGCCCGCCGCCGCTCCCGCGCCCGTTCGATCACGGCGCGGATCTCGGCTTTGCCGGCGTTGACCGCCGACTCCTCCTCGAAGGCTCCCTGCGCCCCCGAGGCCGCAATCCGAGCCAGCGTCGTCTTCCCCGCTCCGGGCGGCCCGTAGAGGATCGCGCTGTGGGGCTTGCCGCTTTCGATCGCCGCCCGCAGCGCCGAGCCCTCGCCCAGCACATGCTCCTGGCCGATCACCTCGTCCAGCGAGCGCGGGCGCATCCTCACCGCAAGGGGAGCGTCCCTGGGCAGCTCACCTCTCTGGCCGGGCGTTTCCCCACCCGTGTCGAACAGCTGGTCGTTCACCACCGCGGAGTATGAGGGGCAAGAGGGAGGGGCTCGGCGGACCCTCCCCGCTGTTGTCCGCCGAGCCCCTCCCTCTTGCCCCTCCCAAGCACGCCCGTACAATCGAGCCATGGAGAGCGCTACGGCAGTTCCGACCCCGTCCCTGTCCACCTCGACCCTGGAGTCGTTCAACCCGGCGACCGGCGAGCTGGTCGGCTCGGTGCCGACGATCGTGCCGGAGGAAGTGCAGGGCGTTGTCGACGACGTGGCGCGGATCCAGCCTGCCTGGGCCGAGCTGTCGACGAAGACGCGGGCCTCCTACATGAGGCGAGCCGCTGACGCGCTGCTCGACGACATCGACGAGATCGCGAGGCTGCTCAGCGAGGAGCAGGGCAAGCCGCTGGCCGAGGCCTACACGATGGAGCTGCTGCCGACCGTCGACGCGCTGCACTGGTGCGCGAAGGCGGGGCCGAAGATCCTCGCTGACGAGAAGGTGCCGATGACCCAGGCCTTCACGCTCTCCAAGAAAGGGCGCTTCAGCTACGAGCCGATCGGCGTCGTCGGCGTGATCGCGCCCTGGAACTACCCCTGGTCGATCCCCTTCGGCGAGGTGGCGATCGCGCTGATGGCGGGCAACGGCGTAGTCCTCAAGCCCGCCAGCCTCACCCCGCTGCTCGGCGAGCGGATCCGCGACGTCTTCGAGAAGGGCGGCCTGCCCGAGGGCCTGGTCCGGGTCGTCCACGGCGGCGGCCGGATCGGCGACGCGCTCTGCCGCTCCAGCGTCGGCAAGGTCTTCTTCACCGGCTCGGTCGAAATCGGGCGCAAGGTCGGCGAAGTCTGCGCCTCCGACCTCAAGGGCAGCGTCCTCGAGCTCGGCGGCAAGGACCCGATGATCGTCTGCTCCGACGCCGACCTCGACAACGCGATCTCCGGCGCCGTCTGGGGCGGCTTCGCCAACGCCGGCCAGACCTGCTCGGGGATCGAGCGCGTCTACGTGATGCGCGACATCGCCGACCGCTTCATCGAGGGCGTCGTCCGCGAGACCGAAAAGCTCACGGTCGGCAACCAGCTCGAGTGGAATACCGAGATCGGCCCGATGACCTCCGAGGACCAGTACGAGATCGTCTGCGACCTGATCGCCGACGCGGAGGCTTCCGGGGCGACCAAGCGCTGCGGCGGCCCGGTCGATCTGCCGGGCTTCTCCGGCAAGTTCGTCGCGCCCACCGTCCTCACCGGCGTCACCCACGAGATGCGGATCATGCGCGAGGAGATCTTCGGGCCGGTGCTGCCGATCGTCGTCGTCGACTCCGAGCAGGAGGCGATCGACCTCGCCAACGACTCCGAGTTCGGCCTCGGCGCCTCGGTCTGGACCAAGGACCGCCAGCGCGGCGCCCGCATTGCCCGTCGGATCGAGTCGGGGATGGTGTGGGTCAACGACCACTCCTTCAGCCACGGCGCCTGCCAGTGCGCCTGGGGCGGGGTCAAGGACTCCGGCCTCGGCCGCTCGCACTCCAAATTCGGCTTCTACGAGTGCGTCAACATCAAGATGAACGCCTGGGAGCCGGGCCTCACCCGCGACTTCTGGTGGCACCCCTACGACGAGACCCTCGGCGAGGCGGTCAAGGCCTCGGCGAAGATCCTCTACGGCAAAGGCGAGGTCCGCGCTAAGGCCCTGCGCGAAGGTGCGGCGCCGCTGCTGAAGGTCGGGCGCCGCACCCTGCAGAAGAAGCGCCGCTAGAAGCGAGGCTTCGCCGCGCGGATCAGCCGCCGCCGATTTCGACCGTCTTCGAGACGGCTGCGCCGCACTTGTAGATCGGGCCGGCGGTCGCCTGGGTCGAGGGCTTCACTTCGGCGTAGACCTTGGCCGGGATCTTGATGTTTTCGTTCAGCGCGTCGAGGTCGGCGCGCCAGTTGCCGTTGGGCTTCGACTCGGACCGGCTGAGGACGCCGTTGCCCTTCTGCTTGAGGACGACGGTCCGTTCGCCGACGCAGTTCGAGTTGGCGGCCTTGACCTTGCCCTGGTAGCCGCTGACGCCGAGGGTGATTTCGGATTTGACCTTGACGGTCTCACCTGGGCCGGCGGCGAGCACAGCCGAGGCACCGAGGGCGAGTATCACTAGAACGGCCGCGCCGAGCGCGGTTACATGACGGGTCTTCTTCATCGATTCTCCTTGTCTTGGCGCCTCGCGCCCCTGCCGAAATTGCCGCGGCAGCCTAAGCGATGGAACCGCGATCGGCGGGCAACGGTGCAGAATCCCCGGAGTGCCCCCCGCGCAGGAGAAGGCCGTGCCCGCGATTCGTGTCGCCGGGCTGCGGCGCGACTACGGCGATCGCCCCGCCCTCGACGGCGTCGGCTTCGAGCTGCCCCCAGGCACCTCGCTGGTGGTCCTCGGCCCGAACGGCGCCGGCAAGACGACCCTGCTGCGGATCCTCGCCACCCTGCTGCGCCCGAGCGGCGGCGAGGCCACCGTGCTCGGCTGCTCGTTGCCCGGTGAAGCCTGGAAGCTGCGCGGCCGGATCGGCTACCTCGGCCATGAGCCGCTGCTCTACCGCGACCTCTCCGGCCGCGAGAACCTGCGCTTCCAGTCGCGCCTGCATGGGATCGAGCGGGGGGCGGCGGAGGCGCGTATCGAGGAGCTGCTGCGCGCGGTCGGCATGGAGCGACGCGCCGACGAGCGGGTCGCCGAGCTCTCGGCCGGGATGCGGCAGCGGCTCTCGATCTGCCGCTGCGTCCTCCACGATCCTGAGCTGCTGCTGCTCGACGAGCCCGACTCCAACCTCGACATCGAGGGGCGTGAGCTGGCCCGCGAGCTGATCGGTCCCAGCGCCGACCGCACCCGCGTCGTCGTCACCCACGACCCCGAGCGACACCTGCCAGAAGCCGACCAGGTGCTGCGGCTGGGGATCGGGGAGACGGCGGTGGTCTCGTGACCCCCTCCCGCACCGCCTTCGCCGCAATCCTCGCCAAGGACCTGCGGGCGGAGCTGCGCACCCTGCAATCGCTGCCGGCGATGGCGCTCTTCGCGGTCACCACCTTCGTCATCTTCCGCTTCGGCCTCGACCGCACCAGCCTCTCCGGCAGCCTCGCCTCCGGCGTCCTCTGGGCCACCCTTCTGTTCGCCGCCGTGCTCGGCATCAACCGCCTCTTCGTCGCCGAGCGCGAGGAGGGCGGCTTCGACGCGATCCGGCTGGCGCCGATCGACCGCAGCGTCCTCTTCACCGCCAAGGTGACGGCGCTGCTCGTCTACCTGCTGGCGCTGGAGCTGGTCGCGGTGCCGATCTTCGCGATCTTCTTCCTCGACGACGCCGCCGGCCTGGGCCCGCTGATTGCCGTCCTCCTGCTCACCGACCTCGGCCTCGCCGCCACCGGCACCCTGATCTCCTCGATGGCGGTCAACTCGCGCGCCCGCGACCTGCTCGTGCCACTCGTCCTCCTCCCCCTGGCGGTGCCGCTGATGATCGCCGCCACCGGTGCCACCGAGCCGCTGCTGGCGGCGGGCGGTCCTTCCTACGATCGCTTCGGCACCTGGCTGATGGTGCTCGGCCTATACGATCTGATCTTCGCCCTGGTCGGCTACGCCGTTTTCGACTTCCTCCTAGAGGACTGACCGGGACGTCCAAACTTCCCACCCTCTCGGGCATGTACGGCAAAGGACTCAAGCCCCTCTCGATCGCCACCGTGGCGATGCTCGCCCTGTCGCTTTCGCTGGTCTTCTTTTACGCGCCGCTCGACGCCGACCAGGGCTTCGTCCAGAAGATCTTCTACATCCACGTGCCGCTGGCGATCGTGGCGCTGATCGGTTTCGTCGTCGGCGGGATATTCGCGATCGCCCACCTGCGCACCGACAACCGCAAGTGGGACGCCTACTCCTACGTTGCGATCCACCTCTCGGTGATCTTCGGCGTCGCGGTGCTGATCACCGGGGCGATCTGGGCGAAGGCCTCGTGGGGCCACTGGTGGGTCTGGGACGAGCCGACCCTGGTCAGCTTCCTGATCGTCTTCCTCCTCTACGCGACCTATTACCCCTTCCGCTACGCGATCGAGGACCGCGATCGCCAGGCGCGCTACGCCTCCGTCTTCGCGATCACCGCCGGCGCCTTCGTGCCGCTCAACTTCATGGCGGTGCGGATGGCCGAGAGCCTGGTCCACCCCCGCACCTTCGCCACCGCCGAAGGCGGGATGCCGGGCGAGATGATGCTCACCTTCCTCTGCATGCTGGTTGCGATCGGGCTGCTGTGGACGACCTTGGTCAAGTTCGAGCTGACCGCGAAGAGCGCCTCCGGCCAGGTCAAGCGCCTGCGCCGCGCCCTCGACGCGCCGGTCTCCGGTGGCAGCTCGCGGATCGCCCCGGAGGTGAGCTGATGCTGCCGGCCCTGGCCGCCCTGCTGCCGCTCGGCGCCCCGGCGCTGCCGCTCGACGAGGCCGGCAAGTACGTCGCCGGCGCCTACGTCGTCTTCGTCGTGTTGCTGGTCGTCTACGTGGCGATCATGGCGGCGAAACTGGGGCGGATCGAGCGTGATCTGCGCGAGGTCGCGGAGATCGCCGAGCAACGAGAGGAGAAGCGCGAGGAGGTGAGCGCCTGATGGCCGAGCTGCTCGCCCTCGGCGTCTCCCACAAGACCGCGCCGCTCGACCTGCGCGAGCGGCTCTCGCTGACCGAGGGGCGCGCCGTCAGCGCCCTGGCCGAGCTGACCGCGGCGGGCGGGATCCACGAGGCGGCGGCGATCTCGACCTGCAACCGGACCGAGCTCTACCTGATCGTCTCCGACCCGGTCGAGGCCGAGTCGACCGCGCTCGGCGTCCTCACCCGCCAGGCCGATATCCGCCCGACCGAACTGCTCAGCCACCTCTACTCGCTGCGCGCCACCGAGGCGGCCCGCCACCTCTTGCAAGTGACTGCCGGGCTCGATTCGATGATCCTCGGCGAGGCCGAGATCCAGGGCCAGGTCAAACGCGCGTACGAGCTGTCGATGGTCGAGGGTGCGACCGGGCCGGTCCTCAACCGCCTCTTCCGCGGCGCGCTCAGCGCCGGCGGCCGCGCCCGCGAGGAGACCGGGATCAGCGAGACGGGGGTCTCGATTCCCTCGGTCGCGGTCGAGCTGGCGCGGCGCACGCTCGGCGATCTCTCCGAGCGCCGCGTCCTCGTCGTCGGCGCCGGCGAGACCGCCGAGCTGGTCGCCAGGGCGCTGGTCGCCCGCGGCGTCGACACCGTCTTCGTCGCAAACCGCCACTACGACCGCGCAATCGGCCTCGCCCAGCGCTTCGGCGGCGGTGCGGTCCGCTTCGACGAGCTCCCCGAGCAGCTCGGGAGCGCCGACATCGTCGTCTCGGCAACCAACTCTCCCCACCACATCGTCGAGCGCGACGGGCTCGAACACGTGATGGAGCAGCGCCCCGAGCGGCCGCTGCTGGCGATCGACCTGGCGGTGCCGCGCGACATTGAGCCGGCCTGCCGCGAGATCGCCGGGGTCACCGTCCACGACATCGACGACGTCCAGCAGATCGTCGAACGCAACGCGAGCGGTCGCGAGGCCGAGTCGCTGAAGGCGGAGCGGATCATCGACGCCGAGGTCGACCGCTTCGAGCGCTGGCTCGGCTTGCAGGAGGTGGTGCCGACGATCAGCGCCCTACGCGAGCACGGCGACGAGGTCGTGCGGAGGGTGCTGGCCGAGAACGATGGTCGCTGGGAGAATCTCTCCGCTGCCGACCGCGAGCGGCTCGAGAAGATGGCGAAGGCGATCGCCTCTCGCCTCCTGCACGAGCCGACCCTGCGGATTCGCAACTCGGCCTGCTCGGGCGAGTCCTACTTCTTCATCAGCGCCCTGCGCGAGCTGTTCGGTCTCGACGTCGAGACCGAACCAGAGCGCGAGGCGCGAAGCGACAACGTCACCGAGCTGCGCCGCGACCGCAAGCAACAGGGCTGAGGCCGTGCGGATTGCCACCCGCGGCAGCACCCTCGCGCTTACGCAGGCGCGCTGGGTTGCCGAGCGGCTCGGTGGGGCGGAGCTGGTCGAGGCGAGCTCCGACGGCGTGGCCGGCGATAAGTCCCGCTTCGTCCGCGGGGTCGAGCGGGTGCTCCTCGACGGCAAGGCGGAGCTCGGCGTCCACTCGGCCAAGGACCTACCGGGAGAGATGCCCGCAGAGCTGGAGATCGCCGCGGTGCCGCCGCGGGAGGATCCGGCCGACGTCTGGATCGGCGCCGGCAGCTCCCTTGAGGACGCGCCCGAGGGGGCGCGGGTGGGGACCGCGAGCCTGCGGCGGCGGGCGCAGCTGCTGGCGGCGAGGCCGGACCTGCGGGTCGAGGAGCTGCACGGCAACGTCGACACCCGCCTGCGCAAGCTCGCCGAGGGCGAACTGGACGCGATAGTCCTCGCCGCCGCCGGCCTGCGCCGGCTCGGGCGCGAGGAGGAGATCGGCTTCGCGATCCCGGTCGAGACGATGGTGCCGGCCGCGGGCCAGGGGGCATTGGCGCTGCAGGTGCGCGCCGAGGATGAGGACACTGCCGACGGCGCTGCGGCGATCAACGACCTCGACGCGATGCGCGAGCTGACCGCGGAGCGGACGGTCGTCGCCCTGCTCGGCGCGACCTGCGCCAGCCCGGTCGGGGTCCACGCCCGGATCGGCAGCAGCGGGCTCGCGGTCGATGCCTTCGTCGGCCTCCCCGATGGCAGCGAGTGGCTGCGCGACCGAATCGAGGCAAGCTCCGAAGAGCCCGCCCTGGCCGGGGCCGAACTGGTCCAGCGCCTGCTCGGCGCCGGCGCCCGCGAGCTCCTCGACCGGGCCGAGGAAATGGCATGAGCGCGCGGGCGGGGGTTGTGTATCTCGTTGGAGCAGGCCCCGGCGATCCCGGCCTGATGACCGCGCGCTCCCTGCAGCTGATCGCAAGCGCCGACGCGATCTTCTACGACCGCCTGATTCCGCCCGGCGCCCTCGACGGCGCTCGCGAGGAGTCAGAGCTGGTCTACGTCGGCAAGCAGCCGGGCGTGCCTTCCGTCCCCCAGGAGGAGATCGGCGCGCGGCTGGTCGAGGCCGGCCGCGCGGGAAAGAGCGTGGTCCGCCTCAAGGGCGGCGACCCGTTCGTCTTCGGACGCGGCGGCGAGGAGGGTGAAGCGCTGCGCGAGGCGGGAGTCGAGTTCGAGGTCGTCCCCGGAGTCACGGCCGGCGTCGCCGCCACCGCCTATGCGGGGATCCCGGTCACCCACCGCGACGACGCCTCCGCCGTCGCCTTCGTCACCGGTCACGAGGACCCGCATAAGGAAGAGAGTGCGATTGACTGGCCTGCGCTCGCCGGCTTCCCCGGCACCCTCGTCTTCTACATGGGCGTCAAACGACTGACGAAGAACGCCGCGGCGCTGATCGAGGCCGGCCGCAACGCCGACGAGCCCGCTGCTGCGATCGAACGCGGGACCTGGCCGGGGCAGCGCACCGTGACGGCAACCCTGGGGACGATCGCCGAGGCGGTCGAGCGCGAGGCAGTGAAGGCGCCGGCGCTGATCGTCGTCGGCGAGGTGGCCCGTCGCCGGGCGGACCTGGAATGGCTCGAGCGGCGGCCGCTACACGGACGCCGCGTCGTCGTCACCCGCGCCCGTGCCCAGGCCAGCGGCCTGGCGGCGACCCTGCGCGGGCTCGGCGCCGAGGTGGTCGAGCTGCCGGCGATCAGGATCGAGCCGCGGCTCGACAGCGAGGAGGTGCAACGGGTGGCCGGCGCCCCCGGCATCTACGAGCTGATCTGCCTCACCAGCCCCAACGGCGTGCGCCTGCTCTTCGAGGCGATGGAGAACACCGGCCTCGACGCGCGCGCCCTCGCCGGCGTCACCGTGGCGGCGATCGGCCCGGGCACGGCGCGGGCGCTGGCGGAGCGGGGTGTCCTTGCCGACGTGGTCCCGGAGCGCTTTGTCGCCGAGGGACTGATCGAAGCGCTGGAGGAGATGGAGGTCGCGGGCGCCCGCGTGCTCGTCGCCCGCGCCGCCGAGGCCCGCGACGTCCTCCCCGACGCGCTGCGCGAGCGCGGCGCCGAGGTCGACGTCGTCGCCCTCTACGAGACCGTCCGCGAGCAGCCTGCCGATGACGAGATCGAGGCCGCCCAGAGGGCCGACTACGTCACCTTCACCTCCTCCTCGACCGTCACCAACCTGACCGAGGCCCTCGGCGACCGCTTCCCGGGAAGCGCCCGGATCGTCTCGATCGGCCCGATCACCAGCGAGACGGTCCGCGCCGCCGGCCTCGAGGTCGACGTCGAGGCCGAGCGCCACGACGTCGACGGCCTCCTCGCCGCCCTGCTCGATGACGTTCGGTAGTCCCCACCGCCACTTCCGCTCGACCGACTCGACCAACACCCGCGCCCGCGAGCTGGCCGCCGCCGGGGCGCCGTCCGGGACCGTCGTCACCGCAAACGAGCAGAGCGCCGGCCGCGGCCGGCAAGGCCGTACCTGGACCGCCCCCCCGGCAAAGCCCTCCTCTACTCAGCAATCGTCCGGCCCCTAGAGGACCACCACACGATGCTCCCCCTAGCCGTCCCCCTAGCCGTCTGCGAAACCGCAGAGCAACTGAACCCCGACCTCGAAGCCAAGGTCAAGTGGCCAAACGACATCCACGTCAAAGGCCGCAAGCTGGCCGGAGTACTGATCGAGGCCCGCCCCCAAGACGGCTGGGCGGTAATCGGCATCGGCCTCAACCTATTCATCGAGGACCACGAGTTCCCGATCGACCTCCGCGACCGCGCCACCTCAATCTTCACCAGCGATCAGCGGACCCAGGAGAGGGGGTCCGCCGGACCCTCCCCTCAGTTGTCCGCCGGACCCCCTCTCCTGGGTCCGCTCAACAACCGCCTGAATCACTGGGTCCAAGCAGAACCCGACGCGGTCCTCAGCGAGTGGCGCAAACGCGACGCGCTATTCGGAAGGGAGATCGCCTGGGAGGGAGGCTCAGGAGTCGCTGACGGCATCGACGACAGGGGCTACCTGCTCGTCGTTACCACCGCTGGAGACCGCATCGCCCTCGGCGCCGGCGAGGTCCACCTCACGCTTTTTTGACTTTCTACGTCTAGGCGCTTTGCCGTTGCCGCCGGCCTCGGGGGCACCGCCGTTGCCGTCGTTGCCCCCTTTGTTGCGTTTGCGCTTGCGACGGCGCTTGCCGCCTTTGGGGAAGTTCTTCAGCAGCTCGCGGGCAACGGCCGATGGTTTCCGCGCCATCCGCATCCGCGCCCCGCGCAGTACCTCCTCGCCCTCCGGGGTGTGCGAGACCGCAGCCGCCAGCAGCGACACCGCCAGGCGGCGATCCTGTTTGCGCGCCGCGTGGACGAGTCGCCGGGCGTTGCGCCCATGCGCGCGTCCGGAGGAGTTGACCAGCAAGCCCAGCAGCCGCTTCGTCTCCGGCCAGCGCTGGACCGCGTACTCCTCGTGCAGTTCGCGGGTGTAGCCGGCGAGCCGCCAGACCCAGGCCTGAGCCTGGTCGCGACGGCCGATCCGTTTGTCGATCAGCGCCTGCAGCATGGTCTTCGTCCCCGCCCGTTTGTCCTCGCGGCTCCAGGTGCCGACGATTTCGATCGCGTCGTCGAAGGCCTCGGCGTCGCCGAGGTCGGCGATCTCGCCCAGCGCTTTCAGCCGCAGCTGCGCGTTGCGGTTGCGCTGCACACAGGTGAGCAGGAAGCGACGGCGCAGCTCTTTGGTGCGGTCGTTCTGCAGCATCGCCCGCGCCCGTCGCCAACCCTGGGTGTTGACCCGAGCCCCGGCCAGCGCGGCCCAGGCATGTTGCTCGGGGTAGTCGAGGTTCTCGACCGCGATCCGCCAGATCTCCCGTTCCAGCACCTCCATCCGCCGCGCCTCGACGTCGGAGACGGGGACGATCCGCCGCTCGACCCGGACCTTGCGCCCGCGCCCGCGCCGCACCGGGCCGACGACGATCGCGCCGCCGCGGTAGACGTCGCGGTCGAGCAGGCTGTGGAGGGTGATGATCGTCTCGTCGTGGGTCGTCGCCGGGTGGACGAAGTCGAGCACGATCCCGGACTCCTTGCCCGGGGCCCGGCGGGTGACGCGGCCGACCCGCTGCTGGTAGATCCGCCGCGAGGCGGTCGGCGCCAGGTGCATGCAGATCGTCGCCCGCGGGCTGTTCCAGCCCTCGGCCAGCAGCATCGCGTTGCAGAGCACGTCGACGGTGCCGCGCTCGAAGCCGGCGAGGATCTCGGCCAGTTCGCGCTTCGGCGTTTCGCCGGAGACCGCCTGGGCGTTGATGCCGGCGTCGCGGAAGGCTTTGGCGACGTTCTTCGCGTGCTGGACCCCGGCGGTGTAGACGACGCCCGGGATCTTGCGGAAGCGCGAGCGGTAGAGGTCGGCGATCGCGACGTTGAAGGGCTCCTGGTCGAGCAGCGCCGCCAGCTCCTCCTGGTCGAAGTCTTGGTCGACCTCGCCTTTGCGCAGCGGCACCTTGGCGATCGTCCGCACCCCCGGTCCGGGCGGAATCCGCAGGCAGCGCAGCGGCGCGATCACGCCGCGCCGGGCCGCCTGGGCGAGGTCGAAGCGCGAGGTCTGGGTCGGGAAGAGGTCGGCGACGTGACGGGCGATCAGCGCCCCGGTCGCGGTCATTCCGATGTAGACGGGACCCGGCATCTCGCGGATGCAAGCGCTGGTTTTCTCGCCCAGCGCGGTGTGCGCCTCGTCGCAGATCACGATCGAGTAGGCGTCGGAGATTTTCTTGTGGTTGCGGACGAACCACTGGTAGGTCTCGACCGTGACCGGGCCGTCGGGATCGTCGCGGTCGCCGAGCAGCGGCGGTCGCAGGCGCTCCTTGTAACCGCGGTCGGAGATCTCGCCGATGAACTGATCGACGAGGTTGCGGCGGTGGGTGAGGATCAGCACCCCGCCGGTGCGGGTCGCCTCGATGAATCCGACCGCCGCCACGGTCTTGCCCGCGCCGGTCGCGTGCTCAAACCAGAAGCGCCGCTCGGCACCGGGGTCTTCGGGTGCCTCCTCGACGACCTCCTCGTCCTCCTCGCCGTGGCCTTCCTCCCAGTCCTGCGGCTCCTCGTCGGGAGCGAGCTCCTCGTCCTCCTCGTCCTCGTCGCCGTCGGCCTCCTCGGCCGCAGCGAGATCGGCAGCGGGCTCGACGTTCGACTCCTCGCCGTTGCCGTTCTCGACCACTGGGGCGCCGCCGGCCTGCTGCTGAAGCATCAGCTCGGCCAGGGTGCCCGAGAGGGCATCGACCTGGTGCGGGTTGAGTTCGGCGCCGTCGAGGAGCTTTGGCGGCTCATCGGCGAGGAAGCGCTCCAGCCCTAGCAGCAGCGAGAAGTCGCGACGCCACTGGATCGACGGGTACTCGGCCCCTTCGTCGAGCTCCTTCAGGGCAGCATCGAGCGCACGGCGACGGGCCGTCCCCGGTGCCAATGCCTCGGGACCCTCGCCGTCGAGCAGCAAGGGCTCGCGGACGAACGCCGCTGCCCGCTCGATGTCGGCACCTGAGGGAACTGCCGCCTGCGCGGCAACGTCGCTGGTCTTGGCCATAGAAGGCTTCTGAAGCTTCCGTCCCTACCGAAAACAGACAGACGGCTGGGACAAGTGAACGAGGGCTGCGGGGGCTCGACTGGGTGTGTGTCCCCCCCGGAGAACTCAACGCGGCCCGCGAGCCCGCGGACCGAACGTACGTATTGTACCCACCGAGCGGATGAGTGCGCGAATAAGACCACTCTTGGTAGTAGGGACGCTGGCGCTGGCGCTGCTCATCGGCAGTGGCTGCGGCAGTTCCGAGGGCGGCGATTACGGCGGCTCTCACCCCGACTACGCGAAAGCGCTGGCGGGAGCGCCGGCCCCACTCGCGGCCCTCCACAAACAGGGCAACGACCTCCTCGACGGTGGCACCGACGCCTACGAGCAGCGGCTCGCCGGGCTGCGCGGCTATCCGGTGGTGGTCAACGTCTGGGCCTCCTGGTGCGTCCCCTGCCGGCAGGAGTTCCCCTCTTTGCAGAAGGCCTCTGCCCGCTACGGGAATAAGGTCGCCTTCCTCGGGGTCAACTCGGAAGACTCGAACGACGCCGCGGCCACCTTTCTCCGTGAGGCCCCGGTGCCCTACCCCAGCTACACCGACCCAGACAAAGGCATCTTCGACTCGATCGGGGGCATCGGCTTCCCCGACACCGCCTACTACGACCGCTCGGGGGAGCTCGTCTATGTCAAACAGGGTCAGTACGCGAGCGAGTCGGATCTGGAAGAAGACATCCGCCGCTACGCCCTGAAGAGCGGATAATCGAAGGCGCCTTGGAAGCCTTCGTCGTCATCGCGCTGTTCGGAGTCGGGCTGCTGCTCGCCGAGTTACTGCTGCCGACCGGTGGAGTCCTTGCAGTGCTCGGGGTGATCGGCCTGACCGCCGCCGGGGTGGTCGCCTTCGGCTCGGACTTCGAGCGCCGCCGACTTCGCCGGCGGTGGGCTGATCGCCCTCGGCATCCTCTCCGGAGTCACCTTCTACTTCGTCAGCCGCAAAGTCCTCGCGGCGCACCGCAACGACGAAGTCCGCACCGGGACCGAGGAGATGGTCGGGTCGACGGCCGAGGCGCGCACCTCGATCGACCCCGAGGGCCGGGTCTGGCTGGGGGGCACCCTCTGGAACGCCCGCCTGGCCGAGGGGACTACCCCGGTCCGGATCGGGGATAGAGTCAGGGTCGAGGCGGTCGACGGGCTGACCCTGGTGGTACGCCCGGAGCCGCAGGCCGCGACCCACACGAGCGAAGGAGCCGGTTGATGGAAGTTCTGGCAGGGATTCTCATCGTCCTAGCGTTCTTCGCGCTGATCGCGGTCGGCGCCTCGGTCCGGATCCTGCGCGAGTACGAGCGCGGCGTGATCTTCCGGCTTGGGCGCCTGATCGCCCAGAAGGGGCCGGGCCTGATCCTGCTGATCCCGCTGGTCGACCGGATGGTCAAGGTCGACCTGCGAACCATCACCCTCAACATCCCCCCGCAGGAGGTAATCACCCGCGACAACGTCCCCTGCCGGGTCAACGCCGTCGCCTACTTCCGTGTCGTCGACTCCAACCGCGCGGTGGTCGAGGTCGAGAACTACCTGATCGCCACCTCGCAGATCTCGCAGACGGCGCTGCGCTCGGTGCTCGGCAAGGCCGAGCTGGACCAGCTGCTGGCCGACCGCGAGCGGCTCAACGAAGAGCTGCAGAAGATCATCGACGAGTCGACCGAGCCCTGGGGCGTCAAGGTCACCGCGGTCGAGATCAAGGACGTCGAGATCCCCGAGCAGATGCAGCGGGCGATGGCGCGCCAGGCCGAGGCCGAGCGCGAGCGGCGGGCGAAGATCATCAACTCCGAGGGTGAGTTCCAGGCAGCCCAGAAGCTCACCGACGCGGCCGACATCATCAGCACCAACCCGGCCTCGCTGCAGCTCCGCTACCTGCAGACGCTGCTCGAAATCGGCAGCAACCAGAACACCACGGTTGTCTTCCCGCTGCCGATGGACGTGCTCGAGCCGTTCATCGGCAAAGGCTCGGCGGAGCGGGCCAAAGGCACCGAGCGGCCGCCTCGTCCCCAGGCCCCGCAGCCGCCGGCGCCTCCCGAGCCGCCACCGGCGGACGAGCCCGACGTAGGCGACCTCCCCCCTTCCCGCTCCTGAGCTCCCCCGAGGTCCGCATCGACCAGCTGACCGGGCTGAGGACGATCCTCGCCCCGGGTCGGGCTGAGCGCCCTGACAGTTTCTCGGCGCGGGCGAGCGAGCCGAAGGGTCCGGAGAACTGCCCCTTCTGCGAGGGGCGCGAGGACCGCACCCCGCCAGAGCTGTACGCGCTGCGCCCAGGCGGTGGCGAGGCCGATACGCCGGGCTGGAAGACCCGCGTGGTGCCCAACCTCTACCCCGCCCTCGGCGGGGAGGCGCGCTCCGACGGCGAACCCGCGGCGGAGGCCGGCGCCTTCGCCAGCGCCGGCGATCCCCTCCTCGCTTCCAAACGCGCCGGCGAACCGGACCTCTTCTCCTCCCGCCCGGCGGGGGGCTCTCACGAGGTGCTGATCAACTCGCCCGAGCACAAGACGGCGATGTTCGAGCTCGACGACGAGCAGTTCGCCGCCGCGATCGCCACCTGGCGCGAGCGGATGCGCGCCCACTCCGATGCCTCCTACCTGCAGCTGATCGTCAACGAGGGCGGTGGAGCGGGGGCCTCGCTCGAGCACACCCACGCCCAGCTCTACACGCTGCCCTTCGTCCCCACCGCCGTCGCCCGCGAGCGTGAGCGGGTCGGCGCCTACGGCGAACGCACCGCCGGGGGCGGGTTGCTCAGCGACGTGCTGGTCGAGGAGGTGCGGCGGCGGGAGCGGCTGGTCGCGATCGACGACGAGGCGGCACTGATCTGCCCCTGGGCCTCACGCTCGCCCTTCGAGTTGCGGGTGATTCCGCGCCGGGAGACCGCCCGTTTCGAGGAGGACGAGGGCGGGGCGGCGATGATCCGCACCGCGATGCGCGCCCTCGCCAAGCTCTTCGACGGCCCGCCGGAGCTCAACCTCTGGATCCGCACCGCCCCCCGCGGCGCCGATCAGTTCCACTGGCACGTCGACATCGCTCCCCGGCTGACGATCAAGGCCGGCTTCGAGCTCGGGACCGGGGTCGACATCAACGTCTACCCGCCGGAGCGGGCGGCATCGGACCTGCGAGAGTGCCTCTGATGCAGCCAAACCCGCGACCGATCCCGCGCTTCATCGCCGACACCACCCAGGAGGGAATCCCTCACGGCCGCTTCGCCGAGCAGCTGCGCGAGGAGTTTTCCAAAGCCGTCGCGGCGCTTGGCGACCTGCCCGCGGGAGCGGAGCTGCCGGCCGAGGTCGACTGGTTCCCCGAGCGCGCCTGGGGCGGCAGGGTCTGGGTCCCAGGCTCAGCCCACACCGAGAGCGAGGAGGGACGGCTGGAGCTGTTCGGCCACGTCTCCTACGCGCAGCCGCCGGAGGGAGAGCCGACCGACTTTGCGGCCAAGGCCGATTTCACCGACATCCTCGCCGAGGACAACCCGGACTGGCGCATAGATCTCAACGATGACGTGATCGGCCGCTGGCGCGGCGAGAACGGCCGAGCCGGCGCAGTCACCCTGGTCTGGGGACGGCCACTGGTCCGCGGCGCCGTCGCCGCAACCGCGGTGCTCGAAGACGAGACGGTCGACCAGGAGCTGATCTCCCAGGACCGCTTCACGCTGATCGCCCTCGATGCCCTCGAGGCCTACGGCGACGATGTCTTCATGGAAGTGAAGCTCTGGAGCCGCCGCGCCGACGAGCTCGCCTCCGAGACCCTTTACGCCTGACCGAGGACCTCGATCGGGAGATCGATCCCCGAGCGCGCCATCCGTGCGTCAAAGGTGAGCAGGGTTTCGCCCAGCATCAGCGCCAGGGCCACATAGAGGCCGTCGTAGAAGGTGAAGTTGTCGCGCAGGTCCCAGGCCACGCGAACCAGGTTTTCGTGCTCGACCCGGCGGAGCGGCAGGACGTCCAGTTCCCAGAGTGCCTCCTCGGCGGCCCCGGCGTCCATCTGCCCCAAACGCACCTTGCGGCGCAGGGCATGTCCCACCTCGGCGTCGATCAGATGTGGAGCCCAAAGGGTGTGTTCTTCGGCCTTCATCCGCTCATCGAGCGGGAGGGTGTGTTCATCCCCGCTGAGAAACTCGACCACCACCGAAGCGTCGACGACCGCCATTTAGTCACCGCGCGCTTCGCGGATGATGTCGACCGTCTGCTGAGCGGTGCCGGTCGACTTCCTCCCCCGCGCTTCCCTCCGCGCGACGATCTCCGGGATCGTCGATTTGCGGGTCCGCAAGTCGAGCTCCCGCTTGATGTAGTCGGACATGCTCATACCCGTAGCGGCGGCGCGGATCTTCAACTGCCGGTGCAGGTCGTCGGGCACATTCCTGATCTGGATCATTTTGGACATGTGCTCCACATTAACCCGTGCGGAGGACATGTCGATCACCTCTGCGGTCTTCATGCAACGGATCGTGCCGGGTGAAATCGCACCTGTGGCGCGCACTTCGCGCCAACTTCGACAAGTCTCAGCCAACTAAGCGAGAATTCAGGCCCTGCCCCGATAGCTCAGCTGGATAGAGCGATCCCCTCCTAAGGGATAGGCCGCTGGTTCGACTCCAGCTCGGGGCACTTCCCTCCTGACGCTGCAGGCTTTCTCCCGGCGGGCCGCGACTTTTGCCCGTCCAGCCCGGTTGTAGCGAGAGTGCAGCTCGTGACCCGCGCCCATCGTCCTGCCTTCTGGCCACTCCTCCTGCCGTTGCTGGTGCTCGTCGCGCTCCTTGTCGGTCCCGCCCAGCCGGCGGACGCTGCGACGCGGACGGTCCATTTCGACGGCCGGGCCGTCCAGATCCCGCAGGCCTGGCCCGTCTACCGCCTCGACCGCCATCCTCGGATGTGCGTGCGGATGGACCGTCGCGCCGTCTACCTGGGCGCTCCCTCGGCCCGGCAACAGTGCCCGGCCGAGGCGATCGGCCGCCAGCGGGCGATCCTGGTCGAACCGCGCGCCGCTGCCCGCGCCTCGGCTCAGCCCTGGGCTCGCCGCAAAGCCACCGCCTCCGCCGCTGGATCCGTCTTCACCGGACTCGGCTTCGATGCCTGCACCGCTCCCTCGTCGCGCTCGATGGCGGCCTGGGCCAGTTCGCCCTACCGCGCCGTCGGCGTCTACATCGGTGGCATCAACCGCGCCTGCTCTCAGCCGAACCTGACCTCCACCTGGGTCGCGGCGCAAACCGAAGCGGGTTGGCATCTGATCCCCACCTACGTGGGTCTCCAGGCGCCGACCAGCGCCTGCTCGAGCTGCGCCAAGCTGAGCTCCAGCCAGGCAACCGCCCAGGGCGCCGCGGCGGCAGTCGACGCGGTTGCGGATGCGAGCGCGGTAGCGATGGGCCCGGGTAGCCCGATCTACTACGACATGGAGGCCTACAGCCAGACCTCCAGCGCCACTGCCGCCACCCTCGCCTTCCTCGAGGCCTGGACCCAGGAACTGCACCGGCTCGGCTACTCCTCCGGCGTCTACAGCAGCAGCGCCTCCGGGATCGAGGACCTGGCCCGCCAGATCGGCACCGGCTACGAACTGCCCGACGCGATCTGGACCGCCAACTGGAACGGTCAGCAGAACACCGCCGACCCGGTCGTCCCCACCGATGCCTGGGCCTCTCACCAGCGGATCCACCAGTACCAGGGCGGCCACAACGAGAGCTACGGCGGGGTGACGATCAACATCGACAACAACTACGTCGACGGCCCCACGGTCGGCACCGCCACCCTCGCCAGCGGCGACGACCCGATCGGCTACCTCGACCTCGCCGGCTCACCCGCCCCCGGCCAAGTGCGGGTCAGGGGCTGGGCCTACGACCCCAACGCCCCTGCCGAACCTCTGGCGATCCGGCTCTCGGTCGGCGGCAAGATCGACGCCCCCGGCGTCGCCCTCTACGACCTCGGCCCGGTGGCGAACCGATCGCGCCGCGACGTCGCCACCCAGTTCCCGGAAGCCGGGCCCCGCCACGGCTTCGACCTCAGCCTGCCGACGGTCAAGTCGGGGCGCCAGCGGGTTTGCGCCTACGCGCTCGACTGGGACCCGGGGGAAGACCGGCTACTCGGCTGCAAGGGGGCGTCGATCCCGGTCGCGGTCAAGATCTCGCAGCTGGGCATGAGCGGCAACCGGGTGCGAGTGCGGGTCACCTGCCTCTGGCCGGCCGGGACCGCGTGCCCCGGCCAGATCCTGCTCCGCACCCGCTTCCGGGTACCGGTCGCCAACTACCGCGGTCGCGGCCCCCGCACGCGACCGGTGAGCCGGAGGATCGGGCGCAGCCCCTTCAGCCTCAGCGGTGGCGGCGCCCAGACCTTCCGGGTTCCACTCACCACCGGCGGCCGCACTCTGCTGCGCGGCCGCGCCTCGCTGAAGACGCACGTGGTGGTCGCGATCCCGGGGGGCCGGCGAGTCGCCGTCCTCGAGATCAAGCGCTAGGGGTCTCCTCTTCGCCGAGCGCCTCGCGCAGGCCGGACAGCTCCGCGCGCAGCGCCGAGATCTCGCGCTCGATCCGATCCAGCCGCTCCTCGTCCACCGGCTCGGCGGGCGATGGCGGGGCGGCCGTCCCCTCGTCGCCGTGGAGCTCGGCCGTCTCCTCCACAACCCCCTCGCCGCCTCCCAGCACCTGCTCGTAGCGATCCTCCTTCTGGCCCGCTCGCCGTGCATGGCGCACCACCAGCTCGCGCTCGACCAAGCGCTCCAAAGTCTCCTGCGTCGCCGCCAGGTCGGCGAACGGGTGCAAGCGCTCGCTGCGCTGTTTCAGCTCCCCCGGCGTCTGCGGCCCGCGCAGCATCAGCACCCCCAGCAGCGCCAGCTCGTCGTCATGGAGACCGAGAGCCTCCGGCAACAGGTGCCGGTACTTGCGGGCGCGGCTTCCGGCCCCGCTCGCCAGCCGGGTCCAGCCGCGCTGGGCAAGATGACGCAGCGCCTCGCTGACGGTCGCCTCGTCGTAGGCGACCATCGGGTCGCGGTTGGTCGACTGGTTGCAGGCCAGCCGCAGGGCGTTGAGCGAGAGCGGGTAGGCGTCGGGCGTGGTCCGCTGCTTCTCGATCAGGCAACCGACGACCCGGATCTCAACCGCATCCGGCTCCATGCTCAGCCCCGGTCGGGGCGGTCCGGGTAGATCTCGTCGATCGTGACCAGCGCCCGGTAAGGCGCTGCGGCGGCAGCTTCGATCTTCTCGCCCCCGCCCGCGAGCCGATCGACGACCGCGACCACGCCGGCCACCCCGAGGCCCTCTTCGCGGACCCGCTCGATCGCCTGCGCGGTCGAACCGCCGGTGGTGACCGTGTCCTCGACGACTAGACACCTGGTGCCCGGGCCGACCGGTCCCTCGACCCAGCGTTGCAGGCCGTGCTCCTTGCGGGAGCCGCGGACGAAGAAGGCGACGAGGCCGGCGCCGGCCGGGATCGCGATCGCGGCACAGGCGGGTGGAATCGCCGCCGTGGCAGGGCCGCCGACGGCCTCGGCGCCGTGCTCCGCGGCCGCCGCAGCAATCAGCTCCCCGGCGGCCCGGAAGCCGGCCGGGCGCATCAGGGTGCGGCGAGCGTCCACGTAGTACTGCGCGGTGGCGCCACTGGCCAGAGTCACTTCGCCGATGATCAGCGAGTGCTCGCGCAGCTCGTCGAGCAGGGTCTGCTTGGCGGCGGCAAGGTCGGTCACGGCGGCCATCCTAAGAGAGCGCGGCCGCGAACCCCTGCCGCCAGCTCGGGTGCGCCGGCTGCCAGCCCAGCTCGCGCTTGGCCTTGGCATTCGAGGCACCTCGCATCTCAACGGCTGCCGAGGCCAGGTCCTTGCCCGCAACCAGCCGCGCCAGCCAGGCGGGGACGCGCCGCGGCGGCTTTGCGCCCAGCACCTCTGCATAGGCCGGCAGCCACTCGCACAGCGGCGCCGGCTCGTCGTCGACAACGTTGTAGACGCCGGCAGCGCCGTGGTCGAGGGCGGCGACGTAGGCGGCTGCCGCGTCCTCGATGTGGATGAAGGAGAAGTTCCCCTCACCCTTGCCGACTATCGGGTTGCGGCGCTTGAGGGTGTCCTCAGCAATCGTGCCACCGCGGTCGTAGTAGGTCCCGGGTCCGTAGAACCAGCCGAACCGGAGCACGACGCCTTCCGGCTCTCCCGCCTCGAGCACCTGGCTCTCCAGCGAGACGAGGGCGTCGCAGGCGGCGGCGAAGCGCCCGGGAGGATCGCGGAACAGCGGCGCCTCCTCGTCCTTGACCCAGTCGCCCTCCGGCTCGTAGAAGAAGGCGACGCTCTCGGCGACCATCCGCCGTGCTCCAGCGGCCTTTGCCGCCGCCACCAGATTCCGCGTCCCCTCGCTGCGCACCTGGTTGGTCGCGGCCAGATAGTCGGCCCGCGGATTGAACTTCGGCGGCAGCGCCGTCAGCGCGTGCAGCACCACCTCCGGCTGCGCCGCAGCCACCGCCTCCCGCAAAGCCTGCGCATCGAAGACGTCGCAGACCACGGCTCCGGCCCCAGCCTCGCGGATCTCCCCCACCCGCTTCTCACGCCGCGTCATCCCAACAACGTCGTGCCCGGCCGCGACCAGCTGCCGCACCAAAGGCCGTCCAATCACACCGCTCGCACCCGCAACGAAAACCCTCATGCCGCCTCCTTTATCCGGCCCTCCATTCTGCCGGGAAGACGACCGAGCCAGCTACCAGATGAAGATGTCCTGCCCGTAGAAGATGCGCTCGTAGATCTCGGGCTGGTCGGCGATGAAGGTCCGCAGGCAGCCGTGGCTGGCGGGATAGTCCGGCACCGATTCGTAGCCGTGGACCGCGTAGCCGCCATAGAAGTACCAGGAGTAGTACATCCCGTGTGAGTTGTAGCCCGGTTCGGTGCGGATCATCTCGTAGTGCCCGGTGACGGTCGGGGTCGAGGACTTGCCGGAGGAGATCGGATAGATCGCGTATGGCTCGTCGCCTTTGGTGAAGACCAGCACCTGCTTGGAGAGCGGCGCCTCGAGATGGTCGCCGGCTCCCGGATGGCGCACCTCGTAGCCGCCCTTGCCGGAGTAGACCTTCTTCACCAGGCCGGCACCGGCGCGCATGCTGCGGCTCATGCCGTTGACTTTGCGATAGGCGAGGACGCCGCGCGCGGTCTTGCCACCGAAGCAGCGACCGGAGTTGGCGATGTAGCCCATCTTCCGCATCCCCTTCTTGAAGCCGACGACGACGTCGCCGCACTGGCCCTGATGCAGGGCGGGGAAGCTGACCTTCCAGCTCTTGCGGACGGTCTCATCGGCGCCGAGCTGGGGGGTCGCGACGTGCTTGGCGGAGACCGCGTACTTGCCGTTCTCGCTGACCTTGATGTTGGTGCGGAAGGACCCCTTGCCGCCTGCCTTGCTGACCGCCAGGTTGCGACTGAAGAGCTGGCGACCGTCGAGGTAGAAGGTGACCTTCACCTTCTCGCCGGCGACGAACGGAGCGAGCGTCCCGGTGACGGGGACGGTCTGCATGATCTCCGCCCGGCCGCCCTCGAGGTTTCCGACCTTGACCTTCACGGTCGCCTCCGGGGCGGGCGTGGGCTGCGGCGCCGGTTTCTTGGGAGCGGCTGCCGCGGTCGCTGGCAGTGCCAGGACGCAGACGACGGCGAGCAAGGACGAAAGATAGCGACCCATAGGAGCGGGAATCCTACTGAGCGAGCAGGGCGACAGAGTTGTTCAGCATGTGCAGCAACATCCCCGGCACGATCGAGCCGGTCTTCTCGTAGAGCAGGCAGAAGATGAAGCCGAGGGCGATCAGCGGCGGCACCGCGCTGAGGCCGGTGAAGGCGTGTAGGGCGCCGAAGACGACCCCGGCAGCCAGCGCTGCCGGGACCTTCGGCAGGCGCTCGCGCAGGCCGCCGAAGAGCATCCCGCGGAAGCAGATCTCCTCGGCAATCGCGGCGCCGAAGACGATCAGCAGGACCTGGATCGGGATCGGGCCGAAGCCGTAGGCGATGTCGTCCTGTTCGGGTTCGAGGATCAGCGCCGAGTAGAGCATCGCGAAGAGCAGATAGGCGCCGACCGCCGCCGCCATCCACTTGAACGCAGAGGGGCGGAAGCGCTGCACCCCGAGACGCCACAACGCCTCCCCCAGGGTCGACGCACCGCGTGAGCGGGCGATCCACAACGGCACAAACAGAAGACCGAGCACCGTCCCCAACTGGGCGATCACGTTGCCAGCCGTCGTCAGATCGCCGTCGCCTTCGGTGAAGAAGAGCGCCGGCAGCCCGAGTAAGAGGCCGACGAAGATCGCCATCACCGCCCCCAGCAGCGCCCCCTTCGGTCCCCAATTCGAGGGCGGAAAAGCCCGCGACGCCGGTTCGGCGACAGGTGGGGTGGCTAGGTTGCTCTCCATGTCGCCCGCAGTCTCACAGGTCTCCCGCTCGACCAGAACCCGACTGCGGCTCCTGCGCCGCCTCGGGTTCCTCGCCGTTTTCCTGATCCTGGCGATGCTGGCCCTCAGCCAGTTCACCGAGCTGCAGCGGCTGGCGGCTGGCGTCCTCGCCTCGACCGCGCTGGTCGTCGCGATCGTCGGCTTCGCCGCCCAGCGCACCCTCGCCAACCTGATCGCCGGGATCCAGATCGCGATCTCGCAGCCGATCCGGATCGGCGACCGGGTCGACTTCGAAGAACGCGAAGGCCGGGTCACCGACATCACCCTCTCCTACACCTACATTGACCCAGGCGACGGCAGCTCCGTGGTGGTCCCCAACCAGCTTCTGGTCGAAGGGATCGTCCACAACCACTCGACCGAAGACACGATCGCCTGATCACTTCGGCCGCAGGAGCCAAAGCTAAGCTCTAAGTACCCTCTCTTCGATGACGCAGCGCACTCGGCGACGCCAGCGCCGACAAGGAGGGATCGGCGCCAAGCTCCTGATCGTCCTCGGCGGTGTCCTCGCCGTGCTGGCAATCGCGGCCATCGCCGTCACCTCTTGGGTCCTCGACGTCGCCGCTGACGCCCCTTCGCTGCGCAGCTGCAAACCGATCGACCGCGGCGGCAACACCGTCGTCTATGCCGCCGACGGCTTGAAGCTGGGAATCGTCGCCTCGCCCGAGGTCCGCTCCCTGGTCGCGATCGAGCGGATCCCGAAGAGCGTGCAGTTGGCAACGGTGGCGATCGAGGACCAGCGCTTCTACCAACACGACGCGCTCGATTACGAGGGGATTCTGCGCGCCGCCCTGAAGAACCTCGAAGCCGGCGAGGCGGTCGAGGGCGGCTCGACGATCACCCAGCAGCTGGTCCGCAACCTCTGCATCCGCAACCCGCAGCGGACGATCGAGCGCAAGATCGTCGAGGCGGAGATGGCGATCGAGTACGCCGAACACCACAGCCGCCACGAAATCCTCGGCTCCTATCTCAACGTCGCCTCCTACGGCACGGTCGAAGGGACGACCGCGGTGGGGGTCGGCGCCGCCTCAAAGATCTTCTTCTCAAAGCCGGTCTGGAAGCTGAAGCTGCCAGAAGCGGCGCTGCTCGCGGGTCTGCCCCAGGCTCCCTCCGAATACAACCCGCTGCTCGACCCCGGCGCCGCGAAAGCGCGCCGCAACCAAGTGCTGCGGCAGATGGACAAGCTCGGCTACATCAGCCCGGAGCGGGCGCGGGCGGCGATCGCGAGTGGCTTGAGGGTCGACCTCGACGAGAGCTACTTCGAGCACCGCGAGCCCTACTTCTTCGACTACGTCGAAAACCGCCTGATCGAGGAGTACGGGGTGGACGAGGTGCGACGGGGTGGGCTCGAGGTTCACACCACGATCGACCCCGAGCTGCAGCAGGTGGGACTGGAAGCGATGCGCTCCTCGCTGCCGTACTCGACCGATCCCTCGGCGGCGCTGGTCTCGATCGATCCCCGCAACGGCCAGATCCGGGCGATGGTCTCCAGCTCCTCTTATGAAGACAGCAAGTTCAACCTCGCGGCGCAGGGGCACCGCCAGCCCGGCTCGACCTTCAAGACCTTCGTCCTCACTACCGCGATCAAGCAGGGGATCGATCCCTACTCGACCTACTACACCTCGAAACCGCTCGACCTCTACCTGCCGGAGTGGGGCCACTGGACGGTCCACACCGCCGACGAAGGCTACTTGGGGACCGTCAACCTGCAGCAGGCGACGGTCGCCTCCGACAACACCGTCTTCGCTCAGCTCGATCTCGACGTCGGGCCCCGAGCGGTGGCGCAGACGGCGCACTCGATGGGCATCACCTCGCCGCTGGACGGGATCCCCGCCGAGGGGATCGGCGGCCTGCGGATCGGCGTCTCGCCCCTGGAGATGTCGAGCGCTTACGCAACGCTGGCCGATGGAGGTCTGCACCGCAAGCCGGTGGCGGTGAGCAAGGTCGTCTTCCCCGATGGCCGCGTCGACCGACCGGAAAGCTCGCAACCGCAACGGGTCGTCTCGCCGGCGGCGGCATGGGAGGTGACCCGCCTCCTGCACGACAACATCGTCGAAGGGACCGGAACCGGCGCTTACACCGGCTGCGCCGGCCAGGCGGGCAAGACCGGCACCACCGACGAATACACCGACGCCTGGTTCGCCGGCTACCAGCCGAACTTAGCCACCGTGGTCTGGGTCGGGTATCCGGAATCGAACGACATCTCGATGTCGAGCGTGCATGGCCAGACCGTCTTCGGCGGCACCTTCCCGGCCGACATCTGGCACGGGCTCTACACCGGCGCGGGAGTTCCCTGCGAGGAATTCACCGAGCCGGACCAGGAGATCAGCTGGGCGCCGTTCTACGGCCGCTACGCGCGGTCCAGTCCCGAGCGACGACACCAGCCTCGGCGGCGGCGGTAGCAACGAGGGTGAGGAAGGCGACTCGCCGCCGCCGGGCAGCGCCGCGGTCGGCGGCTACGACCCCGACGCCTACGCCCCCGGGGCTGGGCAAGAACCGTATCCCGTGCCCGATACGTCCCCCGCTCCAGGCGACGTCGGCGGCGGCGAGTCCGCGGGCAGGTAGCGGATCGGCCCCGGCCTCGCCTTTGGCCTGATGTGGGCCGGCTTCATCGTCTACCTCGTGTTTCTCGCGGTAGCGCCGGCGCTGGGCCGCCGGCTCGTCTGGGGGACGATCGGGGTCTGCGTCGCCGCCTTCGCGCTGGCGCCGGTGCTGCTCTCCCACGACGTCTACAGCTACGTCGACTACGCCCGGCTCGGCGTCCGCCACGGCCTCGACCCCTACGTCAACCCACCGCTGGCCGCGCCCCAGGACCCGGCCTTCGCCAAGGTCACCTGGACGGAAACGACCAGCGCCTACGGCCCGCTCTTCACCCTCCTCACCTACCCCCTGGGCTGGCTACCGGTGGGCGTCGCGGTGGGCGTCCTCAAGGCGATCGCCGCGCTCTCGGTGCTCGGCATCGCCGCGGTGGTCTCCCGCCTCGCCACCTGGCGCGGCGTCGACCCGTTGCGCGCGGCCGCCTTCGTCGCCCTCAACCCGCTCGTCCTCGTCCACGTAGTCGGCGGCGCCCACAACGACGGCCTGACGATGCTGCTGTCGATGCTCGCCGTCGCCGCCGTCCTCAGTGGGCGCGAGCTGAGCGGCGGCGCGGCGCTCGCAACCGCGATCGCAACCAAGTCCTCGGCCGCCCTCCTCGCCCCGTTCGCCCTCCTGGGCTCCCGGCCGACGGGCAAAAAGCCTCCATATGTCTCGGGAAATCGGCCCGTCGGCAAGTTCCTGGCCGGCGCCGGCCTCGCGGCCAGCGCCGTCGGGGTGGCGGCCTGCTTCGCCTTCGGCTGGGACTGGCTCGATGGTTTCGGGCTCGCTGGCGAGAACCAGAGCCGGACCAGCTACATGAGCATCCCGATCACGACCGCGCGCCTGACCGGGCTCGACCCCGGCGCCGTCCGCCTCGCGGCGGCAATCCTCTTCGCCGCAGCGATCGCCTATCTCCTCGCCTGGACCTGGCGCGGCGGCGACTGGCTCCGCGCCGCCGCCTGGGCCGCCTTCGCCCTCTTCCTGGCCACCGCCTGGCTCCTCCCCTGGTACCTAATCTGGGTGCTCCCACTGGCCGCCATCGCGAGAGACCGCCCCCTACAGCTAATGACCGTGATCCTCACCGCCTACCAACTAGGTGCGCGCATCCCCCTTTAGCTAGGGGTTCGCAGAGAGGAGGGGGTCAGGTCCCTCTCTCACCAACCGCCACCCGCTCCGCCTCTTCCTCCTCAGGCGACGCATGAAGGATCCCGGTGTGGACGCTCCAACCCTCTCTGCGTCCCAGCACCGTTACCGCCCCGACGTAGATCAATTCGGCCAGCGTCAGCACCCCGCGCACGGCGATCGCGATCAGCGAGCCGAGAGCAAAGCTCTTGCTCGGCAATGCCGCCTTCATCGCCCAGGCGAAGGCGGCGTCCTTGACGCCGAGCCCAGCCGGCGCGATCAGGGTCACCAGCGCAGCGACGTAGCCGATCGCCTGCGCCGAACCGACCAGCACCACGTCCTCGAAAGGGATGAAGGTGACCGAGCGGGCGACGCAGTAGAGGCCGAGCGCGATCACCGCCCAGTTGATCATGTAGAAGGCGATCAGGGAGATCACCCCGCGCAGAGGGATCACCCCCGGCAGCGGTTCGCGGCCGAAGGCGCGCAGCGCTTTGTTCGCCAGCGGCCCGAAAACCCGCGGGTGCAGCACCGCTATCGCGCGCGGGATCAGGAGCAGCACCCCCCAGCGCCAGGGCTCACCCTGGAGATCGGGGTGCTGGATGATGAAGTAGGAGGCGACGATGATGGCCGAGGTCGCGGAGATCGCCTGTTCGTAGACGATGCTGGCGATCGTGATCCGCCGCGGGATGCCGGCCTTTTCGGAGAGCAGGATCCGACCCAGCACGTAGAGGACGCTGCCGGGGACGTAGCGCGCCAGCAGCGGCTGCCCCCAGGCAACCTGGGCGCGGCCGAATCCAATGCGATAGCCGAGGAAGCGCAGGGTGAGATCCCAGCCGTAGGCGCTGAGGACAAAGAAGAACGGGCAGGATGACGATCGCCGGGATCAGCCAGCCGACGTGGAAGTGGACGCCCTCCTCCTGGATCTCCGACCACTGGTTGATGACCGTGAGGACGAGGAAGCCGAAGACCAGCAGCGCGAGCCCGATCTGAAGGGCGAGACGGACTTTGCGGCTGCGCGGGCGGCTTCTTGCCGAGCTGCGATCCAGCCTCGCCTACTCGGTGTAGGAATTGCTGGTGGCTCTCCACGTCCGTTCGCACCATAGTGTCTGGGATAGTCGGTTGATGGGCGAGTTCGAGTTACTGGCGAAGCTGCGGGAGCGTCTGCCAGAGGCCGGTCCCCGGGTAAAACTCGGCAGCGGCGACGATGCTGCGGTCACCTTCCCAGGCGGCGCCACCGCGACTTCGGTCGACGCGATCGTCGAGGGCGTCCACTTTCGCAGCGAGGAGACCGAGCTTGGAGACGGTCGGCCGCAAGGCACTCGCCACCGCCCTCTCCGATCTGGCGGCGATGGGAGCCGAGGCGGGCGAGGCCTACGTCGTCCTCGGCGCCCCCGCCGGACCTCGCCGAGGAGGATTTCCTCGCCCTGCTCGACGGCCTGCTCGGGCTCGCGGCGGCAACCGGCACCACCCTTGCCGGCGGCGATCTCACCCGCGCCCCGGCGCTGACCCTGGCGGTGACCGTGGTCGGGCACGCGACGACCCCGGAGGCTTTCGTCACCCGCGGCGGCGCCGAGGCCAGGCGACCTCCTCGTCCTCACCGGCGAGCTCGGCGGCGCCGCGGCCAGGCAGACTCCTACTCGACGACCCGGGGCTTGCGCGAGCTGTGCCTAACCACACGGCAGACGGACTGCGCGCCCGCCAGCTCGATCCGACGCCCCGCCTGCGCTCCGGCCGGGCCCTCGCCGCGGCCGGAGCGCGGGCGATGATCGACCTCAGCGACGGCCTCGCCGGCGACGCCGGGCATCTCGCCCAGGCCAGCGGCGTCGGCGCTCCAGATCGAGGCCGGATCGCTACCCCTGGCTAAGGGCGTCGCCGAGATCGCCGCGGCAGCGGGGCAGGACCCACTTCAGCTCGCCGTCTCCGGCGGCGAGGACTACGAGCTCCTGGCGTCACTGCCCGCGGACCGGCTCGGCGGAGGCCTCACGTCGCGATCGGCGAAGCCGCGGAAACGACCTTGACCCCGATCGGCCAGGTCGAGGCAGGGACGGGGGTCGAGATCAGGCTGCCCGGGGGTGGATTGCTGGAGGCCGGGGGCTACGACCATTTTGCGGAGCCGTAGCGTGGATTCCCGTCAGCAGCTCGCTGACGCCGCGACGGCTGAGCATCGCGTTCGCGATCTGCGCGGGGTCCGGCTTATAGGTGCCGGAGTCGACCAGAGATTTCAGTTCTTGGGTCTGCATGGCCTTCGCGGTCATTTATCGGCCTCGGTTCGCAGATCATTAGTTCTTAGTACTCGCACATGCGTCCAAACTGCTTGGCGCTTACTACCCTTGAGCCTGTGCCCAACGGCTCAGCCCGCATCCTTCTGGTCGACGACGAGCAGTCGATCCAGACCCTGCTCAGCTACCCGCTGCGCAAGGACGGCTACCACGTCACCTCTGCCCTGGACGGCTCCGAAGCGCTGCGCCGCTTCGAGGAAGGGCGCTTCGACCTGGTCATCCTCGACCTGATGCTGCCCCAGCTGGGCGGGGTCGAAGTCTGTCAGCAGCTGCGCTCGCGCAGCCAGGTGCCGATCATCATGCTGACCGCCAAAGGCAGCGAGACCGACAAGGTCGCCGGCCTCGAGGTCGGCGCCGACGACTACATCACCAAGCCCTTCTCGATGCGCGAGTTCCGCAGCCGGGTCAAAGCCGCTCTGCGGCGCTCGCGAATGGGCGGCGAGATAACCAGGACGACGGCGCGATCGAGTACGGCGAGCTGACGATCGACTTCGACCGCCGCATGGTCACCCTCGACCGACGAGGAGGTCCGAGTCACCTACGTCGAGTTCGAGATCCTCGGCGCCCTCGCCCGATCGCCCGGCCGCGTCCTCACCCGCGAGACGCTGCTGGAGCACGTCTGGGGGGACTCCGACTACCGCGACCCACGCACCGTCGACGTCCACATCCGCCACCTGCGCGAGAAGCTGGAGAGGGATCCGAAGGAGCCGGAGTACCTCTTCACCGTGCGCGGGGTCGGCTACCGCTTCCGGGAGTAGCCGCCGATGCGTGGGCTCCGGCTCAGCGACCTCGCCAGCCGCATCACCCTGATCTCGATCGCGATCGCGGTCGGCGCCACCGCGGTCGTCTACATCTACGCGGTCGCGATCGGCGGCTCGGCCAGCGGCGACGACGAGGTCAAGCTGCAGATCCTTACCGGCGGCCTGATCGCGGTCGCGATCGCCACCGCGATCGGCCTCTACTACACCCGCGCCGCCACCAACAACATCCAGCGCCTGCAGGAAGCGGCGCGCAAAGTCGCCGACGGCAACTTCGAAACGACGATCCCGGTCGCCTCGGTCGGCCAGCTCGGGCGACCTCGCCCGCACCTTCAACGAGATGCAGCGCCGCCTCGCCGAGCTCGACAGCGCCCGCAAGCAGTTCATCGCCAACGCCTCGCACGAGCTGCGAACGCCGATCTTCAGCCTCGGCGGCTTCGTCGAGCTGCTCGAAGAGGAGGACCCGAGCCCGGAGGAGCGGGCCGAGTTCGTGCGCACGATGCGCCAGCAGATCGAGCGGCTGACCAAGCTGACCACCGATCTGCTCGACCTCTCCCAGCTCGACGCCGGCGCGGTGGTGATGCGGGCCAGCAGCCGTCGACCTCACCGCCCTTGCCCGCGAGGTGACGAGGGAGTTCGGGGCGCGGGCGGACCTGCGCGGGTCGCGCCTGCAGCTGCGCACCCCCGAGCAGCCCGCGATCGCCCTCGGCGACCCTGATCGGGTGCGGCAGATCATCCGTATTCTGCTTGACAACGCCCTCACCCACACCGCCCGAGGGAACCGACGTCACCGTGACCACCTACTCCGCCAACCGCCGCGCCGAGCTGACCGTCTCCGACGACGGCCCGGGCATCCCGCAGCGCGCGCAGAAGCGGATCTTCGAGCGCTTCTACACGGCCGACAAAGCCGGCGGCTCCGGTCTCGGGCTGGCGATCGCCACCGAGCTCGCACAGCGGATGAAGGGCGCGATCACGATCAGCTCCAGCCGTCGCTTCACCGCCTTCACCCTCGACCTGCCGCCCGGAGCCGAGACGCAAGCTCGCGGCCCGCTCCGCCCGCGCCCCCGCCAGGGCCGGCACGTGAAGCGCCTCGGCCGGCTCGCCGCGCTGCTGCTCTGCCTCGGCGCTGCTCTCGGCTGTGGCTCGGGAGGAAGGCAGCGGCCCACCTCTACCGGGGACGGGTCGGCTTCGGCGATGACCGCCGCGGCCAAGCCCGAAGTCGTGATCGAGACCTCCAGCCCCGGCTTCGACGCCGCCCGGGTCTACGAGGAGGCGTCGCCGGGGGTGGTGACGATCCGTTCGGTCTTCGACGAGGCGGGCGCCGCCGAAGGATCCGGGTTCGTCCTCAACGCCGACGGGGAGATCGTCACCAACGCCCACGTCGTCACCGACGAATCGAGCGGCGACCGCGAGGCCGCCGACCAGGTCTACGTCGAGTTCCCGGACCGCAACGTCGTCCCGGCCGAGATCGTCGGCTTCGACCCCTTCGTCGACGTCGCCCTGCTGCGGATCGAGCCGGACGGCTTCGCGCTGCATCCGCTCGAGCTGGGCGAACGACCGCGACCTCCACGTCGGCCAACCGGTGGCGGCGATCGGCAGCCCCTTCGGCGAGCAGCAGTCGCTCTCCGTCGGCGTCGTCTCCGCCACCGATCGCTCGGTCAAATCCCTGACCCAGTTCGAGATCGCCGGCGCGATCCAGACCGATGCCTCGATCAACCCCGGCAACTCCGGCGGGCCGCTGCTCGACGCCGGCGCCCGCGTGGTCGGAATCAACCAGCAGATCGAGACCAGCTCCGGCGCCAACGACGGCGTCGGGTTCGCGGTGCCCGATCTCCGCGGTCAAGCGCTCGATCGCGCAGCTGCGCGAGGACGGCGAGGCCGAATACGCCTACATCGGCGTCTCCAGCCAGCCGCTCTACCCGCAGCTCGCCCGCAAGCTCGGGCTCGACACGACCTTCGGCGGGCTCGTCTCCGAAGTGGTCTCCGGCGGCCCGGCGGAGGAGGCGGGGATCAAGGGCGGCAACGACAAAGTCACGCTTCCAGGCGGTCGTTACCGAACCGGCGGCGACGTGATCGTGCAGGTCGACGGCCAACAGATCGTCGGCCCCGACGACCTGGCCGAATGTGGTCGCCGCGCACCAGCCCGGCGACGACGGTGACGCGTGACCATCCTCCGCGACGGCGAGCGCCAAGCAGGTCGAGTTGACCCTCGGTAAGCGCCCGACAACCCCTCCGGACTAGAACCGCGGGCCGCGGCTGGACTCCGTGTCGCCGCTGATCGGTGTAGAACTCCAGCCTTGCTTCAGGAAGTCGCCCTCGGCCACAAGACCCTCGCCGACTACACCCACATCGTCGGCAAAGAGCTGACGGAGCAGATCCGCCAGCTCTCTGAGCCCCTCAAAGGGAAGCGGGTGCTGCACGTCAGCGCCACCGCTTTCGGCGGCGGGGTCTCGGAGATCCTCTACACGCTGGTGCCGCTGATGCGCGACGTCGGCGTCGACGCCCACTGGCACGTGATCTTCGGCAAGGAAGAGTTCTACAACGCGACCAAGCTCCTCCACAACTCGCTGCAGGGCGCCGAGGAGACGCTGAGCGACGAGCAGTGGGAGATCTTCGACGAGATCAACCAGATCAACGCCGAGGGACTGCAAGGCGAGTGGGACGTGGTCATCGTCCACGACCCCCAGCCGATCGGCCTCCTGCGCGGCGCCAAGGCGCAGGGCAAGCATTGGATCTGGCGCTGCCACATCGATCTCTCGACGCCGAACCCGGCGCCGATCGCCCGCCTGCTGCCGATGATCGAAGAGTACGACGCCAGCGTCTGGCACCTCGAGGATTACGTCCCCAACGGGATGGGCAAGCATCGCGAGGAGGTGCGGATCATGCCCGCCGGCGATCGACCCTCTCTCGCCGAAGAACATGGCCTTCTCCCCCGAGGACGCCGCCTTCGTCTGCCGCCAGTTCGGGATCGACGTCGACCGGCCGCTGATCACCCAGGTCTCGCGCTTCGACCCGTGGAAGGACCCGATCGGCGTCATCGACGCCTACCGCGAGGTGACCGAGCAGGTGCCGGAGGCGCAGCTGGCGATGGTCGGCTCAATGGCGACCGACGACCCCGAGGGTATGGAGTACTTCCAGAAGACCTTCGAATACGCCGGCGGCGACGAGGACATCAAAATCCTCAGCAACCTCAACAACGTCGGCGCGATTGAGGTCAACGCCTTCCAGTCGCAGTCGGACATCTGCCTGCAGAAGTCGATCCGCGAGGGCTTTGGCCTGACCGTCACCGAGGCGCTCTGGAAGGGCCGTCCGACGGTCGCCGGCAACGTCGGCGGCATCCCGCTGCAGATCGAGGACGGGGTCGGCGGCTTCCTCGTCAACTCGCCGGCCGAGTGCGCCGAGCGCTGCCTCGAGCTCCTTCGCGATCCCGAGCTGGGCAAGAAGATGGGGCGGCAGGGCAAGGAGCACGCCCGGCAGCACTTCCTCACCCCGCGCCTACTGCGCGACTGGCTCCAGCTGTTCACCGATCTCGACGGCTAACGCGCACCTGCCAGCTGGTCGGCACCCCTTAGTCTCTGCGGCGTGAGCTCTTCGCCGCTGATCATCGTCTCGAACCGGGGGCCACTCCAGTTCGAGCGCGACGAGAACGGGGAGCGGACGGTCCGCCGCGGTGGCGGGGGTCTAGTCACTGCGCTTTCTGGGCTGGTCTCGCACCGCGACGCGCTCTGGATCGCCTCGGCGATGACCGACGAGGACGTTGCCGCCTCCGACGAAGCGGGTGGCCCGATCGAGCAGGAGCTGGACGGGATCAACTACCGCGTCCGCCTCGTCGGCAGCGATCCCGATGCCTACGACCGCTTCTACAACGTGATCGCCAACCCGATCCTCTGGTTCATCCAGCACTACCTCTGGGACATCTCCAACGCGCCGGACATCCGCCAGGAGGAGATCGACGCCTGGGACTACGGCTATCAGGCCGTCAATCGCGACATCGCCGAGGCCGTCCTGGCCGAGATCCAGGGCCAGGAGAACCCGCTGGTGATGCTGCACGACTACCACCTCTACACCGCTCCCAAGATGATCAAGGCCGTCCGCCCCGATGCCTTCCTCCACCACTTCGTCCACATCCCCTGGTCGCAGCCGGACAGCTGGCGGATCCTTCCGAACCGGGTCCGCGAGGCGATCTACGAAGGGATGCTGGCCAACGACATCATCGGCTTCCACACCCACGCCTACTGCATCAACTTCCTGCGCTGCTGCGACGAATTGCTCGAGGGGGTCGAAGTCGACTACAACGCCGCCGAGGTCCGGCACGCGGGCGGCAAAACGATCGCCCGCGCCTACCCGCTGGGAATCGATGCTGAGCGGCTACAGCGGGCGGCATCCTCGCCCGAGGTCGCCGAGGCCGAGCGCGAGGTGCTCGAGCGCAGGCGCCAGCACTTGATCATCCGCGTCGATCGGGCCGACCTCTCGAAGAATGTGCTGCGCGGCTTCACCGCCTTCGACACCTTCCTCACCCAGCACCCCGAGTTCCGCGAAAAGGTGACCTTCATCGCCCATCTGCAGCCCTCGCGCCAGGACGTGCCCGAGTACGCCGAGTACCTGGAGCGGATCGAGGCCCTGGTCGCGGTCGTCAACCATCGCCACGGGACCACCGATTGGATGCCAATCGACCTGAAGATCTACGAGAACTTTTATGACGCCGTCGCCCGCTACAAGCACTTCGATCTGCTGATGGTCAACTCGCTGTTCGACGGGATGAACCTGGTCGCCAAGGAGGCACCGGCGGTCAATACTCGCGACGGGGTGTTGATGCTGTCCGAGAACACCGGCTCCCATCACGAGCTGCTCGACTACGTGATCTCGGTCAACCCATTCGACATCCAGGAGCAGGCGGACGCGATCTACAGGGCGCTGACGATGGAGCCCCAGCAGAAGCGACAGTGGGCCGAGGGCTTGCGAGAGATCATCTTCTCCCGCAACCCCGGCGACTGGGTCGACGATCAGGTGAAGGACATCGAAGCGGCCCGCGCCACGACGGCCTGAAGTTTGGGGGGAGAGTCCGGACTCGCCACGCCTTAGACGTTGGTGCGGGCGGTGCGAGTCAGATGGAGGGGAGTCGCCAAAAGTGCGGCGGTGGCGATCGGCATCCTGGTTGCCGTGCAAGCGCTTCCTGGCCTGCTGCGATCGCCGCAACCGCCGCCGCTGGAAGCGGATGTGGGTCTGCCGCGGGTGGTTCCAGCGCCGGAGTCAATAGACGCACCGGCTTCCCGGGCGGCGGGTCCTGTCTCCGATCGGGGGCTCCCCCTGCCGGGGGAGTCCTCCCGATCGTCGCCACCCGCCGCTGACGCGCCCGTGATTGACGGGAAAAGGAAACAGCCACGAGGGCGACAGGGAAGGGAGAGGAGTTATCAGCCTACGGCCGCCGCCCTCCCGCCGGCCCAATCAACCGCGGCCGTGTCGACGCCGGAACCGCCTCCCTATGAACCATCGGCGCCGACGGCTGCTCCGCCGCCGGCTCCACCTGCTCCACCCAGCGACGGATCCGAGGAGTTCGCGCCGCATTAGAAGCGGAGCGGACGGCCGTCGCAGCCATCCGCCGCTATAGTCCTTCGCCGTTTTGGCCGCACCCCGCGAATACGAGCTGGTCCTGATGTTGGACCCCCAACTTGACGCCCCTGCGCGCGACGCTTTGGCGCAAGATGCGCGTGGTCAGATCGAGGGCAAAGGCAGCCTCAAACACGAGAACGACTGGGGCCTGCGGAAGATGGCCTACGAGATCGACCACCGGACCGAGGCGGATTACCGCTGGATGCGGTTCGAGGCCCCGAGCGAACTGCTCGACACGCTCGACCACAACCTGAAGATCGCCGACGGCGTGCTTCGCTTCCGCATCTTCAAAGTCGATCCCGGCGCGCCGGTGCTTGTCCCGCCGACGACGGCCGCAGCCCCGGGGCCGCGCGAGCGCAGCGCCCAGGGAGCCCGCGACGATCGCGGCGACTCCCCGGCCGACAGCGACGACGAGTAGCTCCGGCACAGCGAGCTTCGCTGTTTGCGGAAACCCTCCGCTTAGGGGGGCGAGTGGAGCCGAGCTCCTCCTTAGACTGGAATCCGACAAGCGAATCCAGAGGAGTGAGTTCAATTGGCAGCGTCCAACGTCAACGTCGTAGTCATCACCGGGAACCTGACCCAGGATCCGGAACTGCGGCATCTCGGGAGCGGCACCGCGGTTTGCGAGTTGCGGGTCGCTGTCAACAGCCGCCGCAAAGACCAGAGCGGCAACTGGGTCGACAAGGCCAACTACTTCAACGTCACCGTTTGGGGCGCGCAGGGCGAGAACTGCGCCCAGTACCTCTCCAAGGGTCGCCCAGTCGCGATCGAAGGCCGGCTCGACTGGCGCGAGTGGGAGGCGAAAGACGGCAGCGGCAAACGCCAAGCGGTGCAGATCGTTGCCAACACCGTGCAGTTCCTCGGCTCGCGCGACGGCTCCGGTGGGGGCGGCGGTAATGACAACGGCGGCGGAGGCGGCTTCGCTCCCCCGCAGAGCGACGTGCCGGCCGACATGTCCGACTTCGGCGGCGCCCCGGCTGGCGCCGGGTCGGCATCCGAGGACGACATCCCCTTTTAGGGGTTCTGAATCTGCCGCCTACAGAGCGCCGCATCGCGGCGCTCTGTAGCATGCGGCGCCGATGGCACGAGCTTCATCATCTGAGAGTTCATCGCGGTCCGGAGGCCGCGGACGGCGCGGTGCCGACCGCGCCCGCCCGCGCAAATACACCCGGGTCAACTCCGAGGTCGTCGACTACAAGGATTTGAACCTGCTGCGGCGCTTCCTCTCCGACAAGGGGAAGACGCGCGGCCGCCGAGTCACCGGACTTTCCCGTCGCCATCAGCGTCAGCTCTCGGTGGCGGTGAAGCGGGCGCGTGAGATCGCCCTGCTTCCCTACGTCGGAGAGCGCTGATGGCACAGGCGATCCTGTTGCAAGACGTCGATTCGCTCGGCGAGCGCGGTCACGTCGTCGACGTCGCGCCGGGCTACCTCCGCAACTACCTGGTCCCGCGCAAACTGGCCCAGCCGGCGACCGCCGGAGCGCTTGAGGAAGCAAAGCGCCGCATGGAGGCAGCTGAGCGCGCCGCCAAAGTGCGCGCCGAGCGCGAAGCGGAGGCCGCCGGACTGCTCGGAAAGACCGTGCTGACGATCCACCAGCGCGCGGGTGAGGACGGCAAGCTGTTCGGCTCGGTTGGGCCGAAGGAGATCGCCGACGCTCTGCGCGAGGCCCGCGACCTGCGGGTCGACAAAAACCAGATCAAGCTTGAGCAGCCGCTGCGCGAGATCGGCACCTTCATGGTCGAGATCGAGCTCAAAGACGGCACTACGGCGGCCGTCAAGACGATCATCAGCGAGGAGAAGTAGTCCTCCAGCGTCGCCGCAGGTCCAGCTGGGTTGGTTCCGAGCGGGCAACGGTCGGGCTCGCCACCGTGGCCCTTGGCGCAGCCGGCGCAGTAATGGCCGGTCAGTTCAGCCGCATGTTCGCCCGCCGCGCCGGCGAGGCGCACGACCCCGAAGCGTTGCTGGAATCGGCACCGGCCGCAGCCGCCGACACCGTCGGCGTCGCCGTTCGCGGCTACGTCGAGGCGCCGCGCTACGAAACCGTCCTCTTCAATCTCCTCGCCGGTTTCCTCGGGTCCTTCGCCCTAGTCCGCATCTCGACCTGGGCGATCCGCGATGGGCGCGGCCCATTCCGCAACGTCCAGATCGGCGGCCGTCACATCCACCACTTCGTCCCGGGCATTCTGCTCGCCTTCGGCTCCGGCACCGCCGCGCTGCTGACGGACGACGACCAGCTCGAGCAGAAGCTGGCGATCCCGATGGGCGCCGGCTTCGGCCTCACCTTCGACGAGGCGGCGCTCCTGCTCGACCTGCGCGACGTCTACTGGAGTCGCGAAGGGCTGCTCAGCGTGCAGCTAAGCCTCGGCGCCACCGCGATCCTCAGTATCGCCATCCTCACCCTGCGAATGCTCCGCCGCGGCGAGCAACGCCAGGAGCAGGAGGGCTTGATCCCGCCGGCCCAGCATCACCAGCTCTCCTTCGGAACTCCCGCATAAACGCAACCGAAGCGTGAATTCTTTTTGACGGCTTTTGCACGGAAGGCGCACGTGCCCCCTGCCCGCCTCTGGTTTGCTTGAAAGGCCCCTTGCAGCCAGCCCGGTTCCGCCGCCGAGCCGCCTTTACTGAGACCGATGCCGCAATCCCCCGCCACCCACGTCCCACCACAGAACATCGAGGCCGAGGAGTCGGTGCTGGGCGCGATGCTGGTCGCCGAGTCGACGCTGACCCGGGTGATCGACGAGGTGAAGCTGAACGGGACTGACTTCTATCTCGACAAGCACCGGCTGGTCTTCGAGGTCATCCACGATCTCTACTCGGTTTCCGACCCGGTCGATGAGCTCAGCGTCAGCGAGGCACTGACCCAGCGCAACAAGATCGAGGAGGCGGGCGGCAGGCACTACGTCTCGGAGCTGGCGGCGAAAGTGCCCGCCGCGGCCAACGCCAAGCACTACGCGGAGATCGTCCAGCAGAACTCGCTGCTGCGGCGCCTGCTCGGCGCCGGCCAGGAGATCCAGGGCTGGGTGAACGAGCGTGACGGCGAACCCCGTGAGCTCTCCGAGCGAGCCGAGAAACTCCTCTTCGAAGTCGCCCACAAAGAGCAGGCGAGCGACTTCAAACTGCTCGGGGACATCCTCCACGACGAGGTCGACCGGCTGGAGAAGCTCTCGACCGGCGAGACCGAGCTGACCGGCACCCCCTCCGGTTTCCGCGACGTCGACGCGATCACCGGCGGCTTCCAGCCGGGAAACCTGATCATCGTCGCGGCGCGGCCGGCGATGGGCAAGAGCGCGCTGGTCGCCAACATCGCCGAAAACGTCGCGGTAAAGAAGGGGCAGGCGGTCGCCTTCTTCTCGCTCGAGATGTCTGAGGTGGAGCTGGCGCAGAGGTTCATCGCCTGCCGGGCGCGGATCTCCGGCGACAAACTGCGCAAGGGACAGGTCTCGAAACGAGACTGGCCAAAAGTGCTGCGCGCCTGCAACGAGCTGGAAGAGGCGCCGCTCTGGTTCGACGACTCCTCCGACCTCGGAATCCTCGACCTGCGGGCGAAGGCGCGGCGGCTGCACGCCCAGGAACAGGAGCGCGGCGGCCTCGGTCTGATCATCCTCGACTACATCCAGCTGATGCGCTCCGACGACCACCGCGCCAACCGGGTCGAGCAGGTCGGGCAGATCAGCCGCGGACTGAAGATCCTCGCCCGCGAGCTGGAGGTGCCGGTGGTTGCGATCTCGCAGCTCTCGCGCGCGCCCGAGCAGCGGACGCCGCCGAAGCCGCAGCTCTCCGACCTGCGCGAGTCAGGCCAGATCGAGCAGGACGCCGACGTCGTCGCCTTCCTCTTCCGCGAGGACTACTACCGCGACCCCGACGAGGAACCCGACGGCCTTGCCGACCTGATCATCGCCAAGCATAGGAACGGCCCGATCGGGACCAGGAAACTGGTCTTCCTCGACCGCTATCCCAAATTCGCCGACCAGGCGCACCAGGAGCCGCCGATCGAGCAGCCGGCCGGCGAACCACCGCCTTATGAGGACGCGGCGGCGGCGGGGCCGGACTTCTGATGCCCGCGATCGCCCGCTCCGAGCCCTTCCGCGAACAGTCCTGCCCGGTCGGGGTCTGCGACGGCTCCGGCTGGATCCTCGGCCCGGAAGACGTCGCCCGGCCCTGCGAGTGCCGGACCGAGCGTCTTAACCGCGGCCGCAGTCGTGGCATCTCGTCGGTGATCCCCACGCGATACCGCGGCGTCTCCTTCGAGCGGCCGCCGGTCTCCGACATGGCGCGCGACCTGCAGACGAAGATCGCCGTCAACGAAGTGCGCGCCTTCATCGACGATCTCGACGCCCGGATCGCAGAGGGCCGCGGTCTGTGGATGTTCGGCGATACCGGTACCGGCAAGACGACCCTGGCGATGCTGATCTCCAAGGCCGCCCTGGAAGCCGGCAAGACCGTCGCGATCTACTCGCTGCCGAAGCTCCTGGCCCGGATCCGGCGCACCTACGACTCCGAGCCCGGCGGCGACTCGTATCTCTCGTTCTTCGAGCGGCTGACCTCGGTCGATCTCCTCCATATCGATGACCTCGGGGCGGAGAAACGCTCCGACTGGGTGCTCGAGCAGCTCTACGCGCTGGTCAACGAGCGCTACGAGGCGCAGCGCTCGATCCTGATCACCACCAACCTCCCGCACCCCGAGCTGGAGGAGCAGATCGGGTCCCGCACCGTTTCCCGGCTGACGCAGATGTGCGACGAGGTCGAGGTCCGTGGCGACGACCGTCGCTACGGCAAGTACGACCAAGCCGCGTAGCCCGCTCCGCACCCGCCGCCCCCGACCGTCAGAATCTCCCGCGGCATGCCAGGCGTGGTCATAGTCGGAGCCCAGTGGGGCGATGAGGGGAAGGGGAAGGTCGTCGACCTGCTCGCCGAGCGGGCGAGCACGATCGTCCGCTTCCAAGGCGGCAACAACGCCGGCCACACGATCGTCCGCGAAGGGCAGGAGTTCAAGTTCCACCTGATCCCCTCCGGCATCCTCCACGCCGAGAAGGCCTGCGTGATCGGCAACGGCGTCGTCGTCGACCCGCGGGTGCTGCTGGGTGAGATCGACGGGCTGAAACGGGCCGGGGTCAGCGTCAACAACCTCCGCATCTCCGCCAACGCTCACTTGATCATGCCCTACCACGTGCTGCTCGACTCGGCCGGGGAGACGAAGCTGGGGAAGCTCTCGATCGGGACCACCCGCCGCGGAATCGGGCCCTGTTACGCCGACAAGGCCCTGCGGCTGGGGATTCGCGTCCAGGACCTGCTCGACGAGAAGATCCTGCGGACGAAGATCCGCGCCGCCCTGGAGCCGAAGCAGCAGGCCCTGCGCGAGCTCTCGGTACAGCGGCGCAAACAGCTGAAGGAGGCAGGTGAGGAAGCGAAGCCGGTCGAGGCCGCTGGCGGCGTCCCCGACCCTCGTCTTGACCTGCACGCGATGGTCGAGGAACACATCAGCTTCGGGCACCGCCTCGAGCCCCACATCGCCGACACCGCCCGACTCTGCTGGGACGCCCTGGACAGTGGGGAGACGGTGATCTTCGAGGGCGCCCAGGCGACCCTGCTCGACCTCGACCACGGCACCTATCCCTTCGTCACCTCCTCCAACCCAATCGCCGGCGCGGCCTGCGTCGGCGCCGGTGTCGGGCCGAAGGACATCGACGAGGTCTGGGGGATCGCCAAGGCCTACGCCACCCGGGTCGGGGCGGGACCGTTCCCGACCGAGCTCTTCGACGACGTCGGCGAGCAGATGGTGGAGCGCGGGCACGAGTTCGGGACCACGACCGGCCGGCGGCGGCGCTGCGGCTGGATGGACCTGGTCGCCCTGCGCTACGCGGTCCGCCTCAACCGCCTCGATGCGCTGGCGATCACCAAGCTCGACGTCCTCAGCGGCATCGGCCCGCTGCGGGTCGCGGTCCGCTACCGCTCCAAGGAAGGGGCGGAGCTGGACACCTTCCCCTACCACCAGTCGATTCTCCACTCGGCGACACCCGAGTACGAGGAGCTGCCGGGCTTCGACGCCGATCTCACCGCCTGCCGCAGCGCTGGCGACCTGCCACAGGAGGCCCTCGACTACCTCGGCTTCATCTCGGATTTCGTCGGTGTCCCAGTGCGCCTGGTCGGCGTCGGGCCCGATCGCGAGCAGTCGATCTGGCTGGATCGCTAGGCGAGCAAACGCAATTCACTTCAGCCGATCGAGGGGACCGGCAATTCCGACCTTCCAGGTGCCTTCTTCCCTTTCCAGCGGTAGGACCCAGTCGCGCCCGTTGGGCCCGTGCCACTGTGCGAAGGCCTCCCATTCGGTTTCGGTTTCGTCGGGAGTTTTGATGCGGAAGCTGTCGATCGGACCGGTCAGCGTGTTCCCCGAGCTTCCCGAGGCGGCGTCGCCGAAGTACTTCAAGGCACCCGGGCAGGTTTTCACCCGCCCATTCGTGACTCCGCCCACGTCCAATAGCAGGGCCTTCACGTAGGAACGAGAGAGATATTTGCAGTCAGTCACCCAGTCTTCGGCGACGCGAGCCTTCATCCAGACGTGGATCACCCTCGAGGCCTCTTCCCTTTTGGGATCTGAAGCCTCTTCGCCGAAGGTCTGGACGAGGTTGTCGCCCCCGGGGACGAGGAACTCGCGGGCGGTGCCCGTGACCCACGGATACAGACGCCCCTCGCCGGCAGTTTCTTCTACATCGGCGCCCGTGCTCGAGTCGCCGCCGCAGCCGATCGCCGCGACGGTCAAAGCGAGTACCAGCAACACCCAGGCGGCGCTCCACCTCTCTCCCATAGTCCCATTTTAGGGCAAAGTTCCCCGAGTGGTCGCTTGCTCCCTTACAGTCTGTAGGTGATTTCAAGCAGGGACTCAGCCTGGGTGAAAGAGCGGCTGCCACGTGGGAGGCACAGCCTGCCGCGAGAGGCCGTGACCGAGTCCCAGCGCAAGCGAATCCACCGGGCGATGATCGAGGTCGTCTCCACCCGGGGATACCCCGAAACGCGGGTGGTGGACGTGATCGGCGTAGCCGGCGTCTCGCGCAAGACCTTCTATGAACTCTTCGAGAGCAAGGAAGATTGCTTCCTCGCAGCTTATGACGTGCTTTTGGAGAACCTGCTGGCCGAGGCCACGGACGCTTATGAGTCGCGGTCCGGACGGCGCTGGGCCGAGCGCGCCAGTGCCAGCCTGGAGGTCCTGCTCGTCCGCCTGGCGCGATATCCGGCCGAGGCGCGCTTCACGATCGTCGAGGTTCTCGCCGCCGGACCCAAAGCACTTGCTCGTCGCGACTCCGCGTTGCGGCTGTTCGCCGGCTTCCTCGAGGCCGGACGATCGGAGGCGTCGGTCGAACTGCCCGAGATCACCACGCAGGCCGTCGCCGGCGGGATCAACGAGATCCTCTACAGCGAGATCCTGCACGGCGGCGTCGCCGGCCTCCCCCGGCGCTTGCCGGACCTGATGTTCTGGGTAGCGTTGCCGTTTCTCGGTGCCGAGAATGCCGCCGCCGAACGAGACCGCCTGCAGCCGGCGACGCCCTGACCTAACGCCTTGGGCGATCCGATCCTTTTGCCGGATCGGCGGGTTTACGAATAGGGCGGGGGTGGTAGTTTGACCCGCTGGAGAGTTTAAGCAAGCGTTCTGACGGCATCGGCCCCTGGACGGGCAGGCCGCAAAGGAGAGATATAGGGATATGCGTAAGTACTTGATGTTGACGATGGCCCTTGCGGCCCTGATTGCCGTCAGCGTGGCGGGTATCGCCACCGGCGCCAACAACAAACCGGTGGTGGTAGAAGCCGGCAACCTCCGCTTCACCTTCAACGGCGGGTTCAACCCGACCAAGCTGCCGAAGAATAAGCTGGCGCCGATCAGCCTCACCGCCTCGGGCAAGATCGAAACCAAGGACGGCACGCATCCGCCGGCGCTGACGGAAACGATTGTCGAAACCGACAAGAACGGCGCCATCAACGTCAAGGGCCTGCCGGTCTGCAAGTCGGGTCAGCTGCAGTCGCGCGACACCAAGGCAGCCGAAGCCGCGTGTAAGGGCTCGATCATCGGCACTGGGCAGACCACCGTCGAGGTTCAGTTCCCCGAACAGAACCCGATCAACGTCAACAGTAAATTGCTCGTCCTCAACGGCGGCTTCAGCGGTGGCACGACCACGCTCTATATCCACGCCTACTTCTCGGCGCCGGTGACCGGGGCGATTGTCACCACCCTGAAAATCAAGAAAGTCAAGAACGGCCGCTACGGGCTCAAAACCGTCGCCACGATCCCGAAGATCGCTGGCGGCAGCGGCTCCGTCAAGACGTTCAACCTGACGATCAACAAAAAAGGCGTGCTTACGGCCAAATGCCCCGATGGCAAGCTGCAGGCGAAGGCCACGGCGGTCTTCTCGGACGGCACCCGCGCCACCGGCGGGATCATCCGCACCTGCACCGGCACCTGAGGAAGGTGACTCGGGGCTGGGCCTCGAGCTAGTCGGATTCGAGAAGGGCGGCCTCCGGGCCGCCCTTCTCTTTGCCTCGGAAGAGTCGAGCGAGACGGGGTGAACATCCGGTTGCGCTTCGGGTACCCGCGTAGTACAACTAGGCGTACCCGATTAAAGATAGTTGTCTGGATTGGCGGCGAGGTTTTGGGCAGCGACAGCTTGGCGATCGCAGTTGAAAGCGCGAAGGCAGAAACTCTGGAACCTCTCGCGGAGGAGTGCGCCGAAGCGCTCGAACTCGACAGCCGCCAGCTCGAAGAGGTCGAGAGCTACCTCCACGACGCCTGGTTCTTCGGCGTGCGCACCGGCCACGCGGTGATGGTGGAGACGAAAATGGGCCAGACCGATCCGAAGCCGGTGATCCTCGGCATGCAGGACGAGTTCCAGGACATGATGGAAGGGCTGGGAGAAGTCCTCAACACCACCGTCGGCACCACGATTCAAGCCTGGGACTACCTCGGGCGCGCCTGGATCGCCGGAGCGAGGTTCTGGGAAGTCGAGATCGCCGCCCGCCTCATCGAAGCCCACACGGGAGACCTCGACGAGGCGCTGCGACGGCTCGATGACGAACTAGGTTAGTTCCCGCCCCAGCTCAGGCGGAGCAGCTCTTCGCGTCGAGATCTTCAGCGACCTTGTTGGCCTTTTCGAAGGTGGTGGCGGTGACGCCGAGACTGCCAAGCGGATCGTCTTCGACCTTCGCGGCCGCCTTTTCGCGCTCCTCCACCAGTTCTTCAGCCTTCTTTTCGCTCTCTTCAGGAAGGCCGATGTCGGCGATTTCCTCCGTCGTCCCCTGATAGGTCGCAATCAGCTTGCGGATGTTTTCGGTCTGGGTCTTGGTATTCGATTTCTGTTTTCCTTCTTCGAATTCCTGCCCGAGCTGGCTGACCAGTTCTTCGCGTTCCTGCAGACCCTTGTTGCAGACGAGCTCCAGCTCCTGGTCGTATTCCTGTTTGCTGAGAGACGAATCGTCGCTCCCGCATCCAGCCACAACCAAAAGGGCTGCCGCAACTGCCAATCCGACTATTACCTTGCGCACCATTTCCCCCTATGGATCCTGAATAGAAAGGGAGATCTTAACCGATTCTGACAAAGGCTGCGATAAGTAAAAGGGCCTCCTTCTCTATGAGAAGGAGGCCCTTTGGTCGAGCTAAAGCGGCTCCGTCTTATTTGGCGGTTACTGCCCAGGTGCCCCAAGCGATTTGGTTGGATTCAATGGCGAAGCCAAAGGTGGCACCACTCGTCCATAGAGAGGTGAATGGTTCAGGACCGAACTTTGAGGGAAGAGGTTCTCCGTTTTCGAGGTCAAGACTGAAACCTTCATAGACACAGATGTGTCCAGCTTTGGCTTTCGGTTGTTCAGCCGTGCCCAGACAATTCGCAGGGGTCACCGGAGCTCCTTCTCCCGTTTCTTCTTCGCCATCGAGATTGACGAAGTGGAGTGCTTCGGGAGCAGCCGCGAGCGGAATATTGAACGACAGGGCGACGGTGCTCTGTTCGGACGAGTTCCCCAGCCCCCAGGCCCCGGTCTCGGTTTTCCCTGAAGGCAGGGTGTCCGTGAAGCCGGTCAAGCCATTGCAGACGTATTTTTTGCTAGCCGGAGTGTTTTGGACTTCGACTTTGGTTCCGGCGTCTTTGCAGTTCGCTCCCGCGGGCTCCGCAGTCAAGACAACGCTATTGCCCGGTGCGCCATCGGCACCGTCTTCACCAGCGGCTCCCGTGTCGCCCTTCGCTCCGGTATCGCCCTTCGCGCCTGGCGCTCCCGGCGCTCCCGGCGCACCGGGGGTGCCAGGGTTCTTTTTGGCTTCTTCCTTGGCGATCGACCTGACCTGTTTCTTCTGTTTAGAGGTGAGGCCGTTGTTGGCGGCGATAGCCGCGCCGGACAGGGCGGCAATGAGCGCGACGATCGCGACGACGAAGCCGGCCGTGCCGAGCTTGTTATGAATTCGAGAGATCAATTTTCCTCCCCTTAAGGGTTATTGGACAGTGATGACGGAGACTGGCGAGAACCCGACCGTTGAGCATGTCAAGCCAGGTTGCTCGTATCTCGGCCCTCACGTGTTCCCCTCCGGTCCCATTTGCGTAAAGCGATGCGGCGTGTCCCTGGCACGCCAGCCAACTGAGCTTAAAGTACGACCTCTAGCAGGTCAAGGTACCCGACTGGTTGCAATGCTTGAGTTTCTCGAACAGTCGATTATCCTTGAGCTATGGGATCCCATCCCGACTCCGCGAAGCCGGTGAGGCTGGTCACGCTCGGCCCCACGGGGACCTGCCATGAGCGAGCGGTGAAGCGCTACATGGACTTCCAAGGGGTCGAGGATTTCGAGATCGAGTTCATTCGCGACTTCATGGATGGCCTGGAGTTGATCCGCGGCAGAGACGACTCGTTCCTGATCCAGTGCAGCGCCCACCCTCGGGTCCATGAAGTAACCGAGCGCTACTGGCGCGAAGTCTTTGTCGTCGACACCTTCATTTATCCGACGAAGCACCTCGTGGTGCTGACCCGCCGAGACGTCGAGCATCCGCGGTCCTTGGGGATCGTTCCCGCGACGAAGGGATACGTCGACCTCTCCCATTGGGAGGAGGTAGTTGACGTCGTCTCCAAGCCGGTGGTCGGCGAAGAGCTCCTTGCCGGCCGTTACGACTCGGGGCTGACGCACATGGAGCACTACGAGGAGCACGAGGACGAGCTGCGCCTCGACCTCGACATAGGCGAGATCGACACGACGTGGGTTGTCTACGGGACGCACAAGCGCTTCCAAGGCGACGTGATTGGGATTCCCTCCGCGGACATTCTTTTGGGCCGAGAGCCGACGCGCGCGGCGTAGCTTCCCGCCGAACTGCCTTCCTCGGTCAGCGCTCGTCTATTCCGTCACCCCCAGCCCTGACTGGTTGTGATCTCGTCAGCCGGCCGATGTGGGTTGTTCACCGGTTTTGCAGTTCATGGTGCCGAAGGGCGAGCCCATTGTCATTTCTGTTGCTCCGATAACACTGTGCCGTCTGTCGTGCCGGCGATGTGGGTGATCTCGAAGAAGCCCGGTTCATGAACCGTCACCGGCGCATAGGTCCTGCCGGCGGGTTGATTGCGCAGAAGAAGGCCGCCCCGCCTGAGCGTGGCGGCCTTCTCTTCCTTCGGTCTATTGGACTTTCAGGGTTCAGCTATCCCGTCACGCCCAAGCCCGCCGGACTTGTGACCGTGTAGCTGCCTTTCCACGTCGCGGAGGGCAGCAAGACGCCGCAGTTCAGCACGGCGTTGATGTCGATTGTCGCGTTGCCTTCTTTTTTGCCTGTCAGGGTGCCGATGTCGGTACCGGTGCTGGTTTGGCAGTTGACGGTGCCGAAGGGGGTTCCGATTGTCACTTCGGCTTCCTCGGAGAACACTGTCCCGTTTGTGGTGCTGGCGATGTGTTCTACGTAGAGCTTGCCCGCTTTGTGAACCGTCACCGGTCTGGTGCAGCTTTCGAACGTGAGGGTGCTAAGTGGGCCTGTCACTTTGGTTCCGGTGAAGACGGACGTGGTTCCATTGATATGCGAGGTGTCGCAGGCGGTGCCGATGCTTCCGTCTGTTTTGCTCAGGATTATGAGAGTTCCGGTCTCCAAGCTCGCTGTGATTTCGACTTTTTCGTTTTTCGGGGTTCCGCCGACCTCGAGTGTCGTGGCTGGGGGAACTACATTCGTTACGCCCAGCCCGGACGGGCTTGTGACCGTGTAGCTGCCTTTCCACGTCGCGGAGGGCAGCAGGAAGCCGCAGTTGAGCACGGCGTTGATGTCGATTGTCGCGTTGCCTTCTTTTTTGCCTGTGAGGGTGCCGATGTCGGTACCGGTGCTGGTTTGGCAGTTGACGGTGCCGAAGGGGGTTCCGACTGTCACTTCGGCTTCCTCGGAGAACACTGTCCCGTTTGTGGTGCTGGCGATGTGTTCTACGTAGAGCTTGCCCGCTTTGTGAACCGTCACCGGTCTGGTGCAGCTTTCGAACGTGAGGGTGCTAAGTGGGCCTGTCACTTTGGTTCCGGTGAAGACGGACGTGGTTCCATTGATATGCGAGGTGTCGCAGGTGTTGCCGAAGCTCCCGTCTGTTCTGTTCAGTACCAGCGAGGTGCCGGCGTCGAGGCTCGCTGTGATTTCGACAGGTTCGCCTTTCGGGATCCCGCCGACCTCTAGGGTGGTCGTTTTGGGAGGTTCTTCATCTGTCACGCCCAGCCCGGACGGGCTTGTGACCGTGTAGCTGCCTTTCCACGTCGCGGAGGGCACCAGGAAGCCGCAGTTGAGCACGGCGTTGATGTCGATTGTCGCGTTGCCTTCTTTTTTGCCTGTGAGGGTGCCGATGTCGGCACCGGTGCTGGTTTTGCAGTTGAGGGTGCCGAAGACCGAGCTGACTGTCACTTCGGCTTCCTCGGAGAACACTGTCCCGTTTGTGGTGCTGGCGATGTGTTCTACGTAGAGCTTGCCCGCTTTGTGAACCGTCACCGGTCTGGTGCAGCTTTCGAACGTGAGGGTGCTGATCGCACCTGTCACTTTGGCACCGATGTAAGGGCTTTCGGTGCTCCATTTCACGTGCGATTCGGTGCATGTGTTGGCGAACGATCCGTCTGTTCTGGCCAGGACGCTCGAGGTGCCGGGCTCGCGGCTCGCTGTGATTTCGACTTTTTCGTTTTTCGCGGCGCCCCCGACCTCCAGGACCGTCGCCGAGGCGCTGCAGACGGCAAACGCCGTGAAGGCCATGGCCGCGACCGCGGCGAGGCCGAGCATCTTCAGATAACTCATCTCTTTCTCCTGTTCCCGCCCCGGGTTTCCGGAGCGTTGGGTCAGAGAAGTACTACCGCTTTGAGGCTCACCAGTCAAGATGGTCTGAGTGTCTTACGGTCCTGGAGGAGAATCCTTTTCCCTCCTGGGATTGATGGGGCATAGAGATCTCCAGGCGCCGATCAAGAAGGCGAGACCACGCTCAGGTACTGCTCAGCTGTCGCGTGGGTGGCAGGAGTACCGTCAACCCCTGTGAGAGTGCCGATGTGGGTTGTTTCACCGGTTTTGCAGTTGAGGGTGCCGAAGGGCGAGCCCGTTGTCCATTCGGCTTCCTCGGAGAACACTGTCCCGTTTGTGGTGCTGGCGATGTGACTGATATCGAGTGTGCCCGGTTTGTGCACAGTCACCGCATTCGTGCATTTACCGAAGCTCAAGCCCGACGATGCGGGTCTACCGTCTTTATGCCCTGTGAGGGGGGCACGGATCTCTCCTGCGGCGGTAAAGGGGCTTTCCGTTTCTCCATGCACGTGCGATTCGGTGCATGTGTTGGCGAAAGAACCGTCTGTCCTAGCCAGGGTGATTGAGGTGTCAGCACTGGCTGTGATTGTGACCGCTTGGTTCTGTGTCACCCCGTTGACCTCCAGTGTGGTCGCCGAGGCGCTGCCGGCGGCGAACGCCATGAAGGACATGGCCGCAACCGCGGCGAGGCCGAGCATCTTCAGATACTTCATTTCTTTCTCCTTGTTCCTGCTCCGGATGCACCGGAGCGTTGGGTACGGAGAGAGTCTTAACGCCCTCGCGAGCGTCAGTCAAGAATGCCTGAGTATCGAGTGGCTACCCGTTGCCCCCGCAGGGCAGGCCGAGCTTCGGCTTGGTGACGCTGTCGAGGCCGTTCTGGCCCTTGAGGCGGATCTCCACCCTGGGCTTGACGGCGCAGAGGTTCTTGGAGTTTTCGATCAGGCCGCGTTTGCCGCCGAAGAATTTGAACACGGCGCGGGTGAGGGGGACGTCGGGGACCGAGAGGAAGCGGGTGCGGACCCTGGCGTTGACCGAGTCGATGAAGCCGACTTGGATGACTCGGATCCCGTTCTGGCCTCGCAGGTCGGCGACGATGTCGGGGAGTTCGCGTTCACCGCCGTTGGAGCGGAAGACGAGGTTGCCCTTGAGAGGCTGGTCGAGCAGCGGGCTCTTCGCTTCCACCGTGCCGAGAGTCGACTTCGGCGGGCAGGCTTCGGCGTTGAACTGCACCCGGGTGCAGGGGTTGTTGATGTGGGAGTTGTCGATGAACTGGGTGGGCGGCAGGATCACCGTGGCGGCGGCGGTGTTGGCCTGGCCCGGCTTCTGGGTCAGGGTCGCCTGGACCGCTGGGTTGCCGCTGCGCTTCATCTGGCCCTTGAAGACGATCTTCAGCTTCGGGCTGTAGGGGAGCTTTGAGCAGTTGGTCACCTGGAAGCCGTCTTGGGCCTGGGCGGTCTTGCCGTCTGAGGCGGTGATCGTGGCGGTGATCTGCTTGGGCTTGCAGTTGGTCGGGTTCAAGGTGAATTCGGGGCGATCGACCAGCACGTTGACCGTGCGGTAGGAGACCGGCACCCCTTCGAGGAACTGGGGCAGGGAGTCGGTGAGGACCGTTGCCTGGGAGGTATTGGGGTCAACCCGGATCGCGGCGCGGCTGACGACCAGGCCGAGGTCAAAGGGCCCGGCCTGGGCGGGGACGACGCTGATGATCGAGTAGGGGCCGCCGTTGTAGGGGCCGGCTAGGTAGGCCGCGGTCGGCGCCTTGCCCGGCTGGGGGATCCAGAGCGGTGCGCCGCCGACGCCGCTGGCGGCGGTGAGGCTGCCCACCCGCGAGGCCGCCGGGCAGGCGCCGGAGGCCGCGAGGGCCTCCGGGCAGAGCGGCACGCCGGCCAATTTCGCCAAAAGGCCCTGGGGCATGTGTAGGGCGATCGTCTGGGGGTTCGATTCCCCGTCTTGGCGGGTCAGGGTGAAGGAGAAGGGGGTGTAGGCGCCGGCGAAGGGGTTGAGGCTGCCGGCCTTGATCTGGGGGGCAAAGCCACCCTTGCCGCAGCCGGTCGTGACCTGCATCGGCGTGGTCCCCTCGGCCGCCGGGCGGCCCGACCAGGGGGTGAAGGAGAACTGGGTCAGGTAGGTGCCGCAACCGGGAGTGGAGAGCGGTGCGCGAGGACCGCCGTAGACGTTCAGCCTGAGAGCCGCGACGGGTACCTGCGGCAGCCCGCCGAGGGCGGCGATGCCGTCGAAGACCGCGGTCACCTGTCCGGTCTCGCGGTTCGGCTCGATCCGCCCCGGCAGCTTCAGGTGCACGCCCTGTTCGTCGGCGACGATCCAGATCCCGAACAGGCGGCCGGGTTCGGGGGTGCGCTGGTAGACGGCACCGTGGAGGGTCTCTTCCAGGGCCGGCACGTCGGCTTCGATCGTGCCGATCTTCGCCGCCGCGGGGCAGTTGGCATCGACGTTCTCGCCGTAGTGGATGTCCTGGTCGCTGCAGCCCTGCAGGCCATCAGCGGCAGCGGGGTTGATCGCGATGCCCTGGGGGAAGGTGACCCGGGCGCTCTTCATGGTCGAGCTCGAGAGGCCCTGGGGGCTTTCGTCCTGGGGGACCGTGAGCTCGGTGTCAAGGCCCGTGGGGGCGGCGGCCTCGGGGTTGGTCAGCGCCGTGGTGAAGGAGGGGGCGAAGCCGAGTTTGCCGCAACCGGTGATCTGCGGGAAGGGGGCGACTTTGGTCGAGGGCTGGTCGGGCAGCTGGTAGCTGCGCGCGGTCACCCCCACCGTCCGCGTCATCGAGCAGTCGGTCGGGTTGGAGAAGAACGGTCCGCCCGGGGTGACCGAGCGCCCGCCGGGGGGCGCTCCGCCGAAGATCGCCTCCACGGGGGTGATCCGGTCTTCGTCGTGGACCGGGTCTGAGGGCAGGCCCCAGATCGTCGAGATCGCTTCGGTCAGGCCGCTGGCCGAGGGCACGCCTTCGGCGGTGGCGTAGAGGCCGAAGTCGACCGGGTCGACGCGGACGTTGACGAAGGCCGGCCAGCCGACGGCGATGAAGCCGAGGCGGGCGACGATGTCGGTGCCCTTGGGCGGCACCATGTTGTAGATCGGCTCCTTGAAGACTCCGGGGACCGGCTGGATCACCCGCACCAGGGTGGTGCCGACCTGCGACTCGAATGGGCAGGCGCTGTTTTCAGAGCTGTCGCCGAGCTGCTCGGCGGTGCAGCGCGGGATCGCCTGCGGGTTGCCGATCACTCCCGGGGGCAGCTCGAATTTGATGTCGCGCACCAGGGCGTAGGGGGTGTTGCCGTCGCGGGTCAGTTTGACCCCGATCGTCATGTCGGCGTGTTTGCCGGCCTGGCTGCTGGAGAGCGAGGCGGAGGCCGATTCAACCGCGAACTGGTCGAATTCTTCAGCCGCGGCGGCCGGGGATGCCCAGACGCCGAGCAGGGCTGCCGCCGTGGTGGCGGTCGCGATCGCGGTGCGCAGAGCGGCGCTCATCGGCGGGCCCCTTTCTTGTCGGCGGCGGCTCGGTTCTTCTTGGCGCTCTTCTTGTTCTTCTTCTTGTTCTTGGCGCAGGTGACCTTGCCGTTCTTCTTCACCTTGTGCTTGCCCTTGGGGCAGTGCTTGGGGGGCTTGGCCTGGTCGCCGGGACCTCGTACACGGGTGTCCGCGCCCGGCAGAAGAGGCGGCGGCGATAGCTGCGGCCGGCACCCTTCGCCCTCGCAGTTGGCCGGCACCGGTTCGGCGAAGCCGCCGCCGACCCGGGCGTCATAGATCGAGGGCGTTTCGTCCGCGTCGGAGCCGACCAGCAGCTCGGAGCTGAGGAAGAAGGCGTCGTTGCCGCTCGGGCTGACCGCCCAGAGGAACTCGTCGCGCTGGCTCTGCGGCGAGCTGATCAGGTAGACGCAGCCCTGCGCTCGGGTGCAGCTGCCGACTCCCTGGTCCTCCCACTCATAGACGTCTCGCAGGCCGTCGGAGTCGTTGGCCACCAGAGCTTCGCTTGACTCAAAGAAGGCGCGGCGGCCGTCGGCGCGGAGGTTCTCCGGCCAGCCGAACGGCGAAAAGAGATCCTGGCCTTCCCGCGATTCCGACTGGAGGGTCGCGTCGGAGCTCGCCGCTGCCCCGGTCGGGATGCACGACAGGCACTGCAGATCGCCCGCGGCGTAGCGGTAGATCTGCGCGTTGTCTTCGGGGTCATAGTCGGTCAGCGCCGCCCGGGATTTGAACAGCAGGGCCGAGCCGTCGGGGGTGGTGCGAGCCGGGACCCGGCCGAGGGTGCCTTTGCTGGAGGCCTCTACCCAGAGGCCGAGGCCGTCGCTGACTTCGCTCGAGATCAGCGCCCCGTCCACATCGCGTTCGGTCACCGTGGCGACGAAGTCGACCTGGCCTTCCACCGAGCGATAGAGGTTCTGCTGGCCGCCCTGCGGTTCGTCGCCTTCGGGGTTGGGGCCCGATTCCGCGATCGCGGTCTCTGAGACAAAGTAGGCGGTCGAGCCGTCGGTCGAGACGGTGACGGGGTCGACGTCGCCGCTGGTGGTGAAGTCGATCACCCTTTCGCCTTCGGGGGCCAGGGCGTCGAAGCGCAGCAGGTCGTCGCCTTCCATGTAGAAGAGCTGGTTGCCACCTTCGGCCACGCCGGCGAAGGTGGCGCCGGCGCCGATCGCGAAGGTCTCTTCGTTGTCGTAGCGCAGGTAGAGGGTGCTGCCGACTTTGAAGGCGATGCCGATGCCGTCGAGCGAGGCGCCCTGGTAGTTCGCGTTTTCGCCGGTGTCGAAGGGTTTGTCTTCCGGTTTCAGCGAGACCACGTGGGTGATCCCGTCGGGGGTGCGGTCATAGATTGCCGCGGTCCCGTCGGGTGCTGCGTTGGGCTCCAGCTGCACCGTTTTACTGCCGGTCGAGAAGACGATGTGGCCACCCCCTTCGCTGATCAGCTGCCCCGCGGATTCGGGGTCGATATTTTCGAGGCTGCCCTGGCCGAGCAGCTCCGAGTGGCCGTCGGGGTAGCGCACGTAGGCGGTCCCGCTCACCAGCACCGCCGAGCCCTTGCCAGCCGCCTGCCAGAAGGAGTGGTTTTGGTCTGGTGAGGTGGCCCCCGGTGCGACGTCCGACGCTTCCTCCCCCGACGGCCCGGTGTAGGTGGTGGACCAGCCCTCGCTCGTGCGGGTCGCCAGGTAGGGGTCGCCCAGCAGGGACCCGGTGCCGCCGAGCCCCGGCAGCGAGCCGCCTTCCACCCGGAAGGGGATCTTGTCTCCCGCCGGGGAGACCTGGCGGGTGGGGAAGACTCCGCCCAGCCGGCCGATGCCGCGCGGCGCCCGGCCGTTGGTGTCGGCCGGCGAGACCAACTCATAGGCCCGGCAGTCGGGCAGGAGCGCCGAGGGCCCGGTGCGCAGCAGCGCATTCGCGCAGGGGGGTTCCGTTTCGGTGTCGACGATCGGGTAGGTGGTAAAGCTCCCTTCGGCTTCGTCTTGCCCCCCTTTGAGCGGGTCGGCCTCTTCGTTGTTCGCGACCACCCGGAATTCGTAGCTCGTCTCCGGCTCGAGGCCCGTAGCCGGCGCCGAGACTGCCACTTCGGTGTTGCCGGCGGGCAGCGTCCCTCCCCCGGTCGGCGTCCAGGTTGGCGCCCCCTCGACTTTGTATTCGAAGCTGTAGGTGGTCTCGAGGTTTTTCGGGTTGATCACGGCCTGCAGCTCGGCTTCGTCTTCGCTGACGTTGGCGACCGCGGTCGATTCGATCACCGGCGGGCCGACATTGGATTCAAAGAAGGCGTAGGAGTGGCCGATGCCGGTCCGGTTGGAGGGGACGTAGAGAAAGCGGCCTTCGTCCGCTTCTTCGCTCAGTTTCCCGTTTGGGCTGGTCGGGCCGTTGTCGACAGCGATCTCCAGGCCGGGGATGCATTGCAGGAAGTCGGCATCGATCTGCTGCACGAAGGTGCCGTCTTCTTTGAACTCGTAGAGGTTGCAGTTTTCCCCGTCGAGGACGAAGACGTTGCCGTTGCCTTCGTTGACCGCGATCGAGAGCCCGGTCCCGAGTTCTTCGGAGGGGACCGAGGACTCCACAATCGAGCCGATAACTTTGTATTTGTCGTTCGGTGGGGTGCCTTCGACGGTGTTCAGGTCGAAGATGTCGATCCGTTCTTCGTTGATACCTGCGCTCGCGTACATTCGGTCGCGCGCCGCGTCGACAGCCATTCCGACCCCACTGGGTCCAATTGCGGCTGGGGTTTTCCGCACTTCTTCGTTGCCTTCTGCAGCGGAGGTGTACTCGACGGATCCGCTACCGAAGCCCGCGAACAGGTGGTCGTTGTCGCGGTTGATCGCCAAGCCGCTGAAGAGGGAGAAGGACTCTTCAACAATAACCGGAGCAGTTTCCCCATACTTGATTTCACAGGCTTCGGCTTCGGGCTGGTAGGGCGCCTCGGGGGCGAACCGAAGAATGTAGTTCGCGGGAGCACCGCTCAGAACAGAGTAGACGTAGAGGTAACCCTCGCTGTCGATCGCCACAGCGTTTGCGCCGGGGACCGCCAGATCGGAGACGAAGGTGCCGTCCGAGCAGAAGATGTCGATCCGCCCTTTGCTGCCGTTGGTAGCGCTGCCGAAAGCGCTGACATAGATGTTTCCGAAGTCGTCGATGGTAACGGCCCGGGGGTCGGAGAAGGTGCTCGGCGGGTGGTCAATCCCGGGAACCCCTGGCCCCCCTTCTTTTTCGAGCGGGCAAAGACCAGGATCTGGGATGGGGTCCACGCTCGTCGTCCCGCAGCCGCCGGTCAGCGAGAGCCGTGGTTCGAGAACGCGTTCGCTTTCGGCCGCGCTGGCGACCGGTGCAGCGAAGCCGCTGACAGCCAGCAGAACAGCTGCGATCGCCAGTTGCGGCACCAGACGGCTACCGAGCCAAACCTCGCTCTTCGCGTTCGCTTTCAACGACCCCCCCCCGCTAAGTGTTCCTTGAGCAGAACTCGCTCGTTCCCAGTTCATACACAGTAATTCGAACGCTCAAGTCTGTCAAGCCGTAAAATAAAGAAGCCGTCCCCGGATCCCGGAGACGGCTTCAAGTCCTCCTACTAGGAGTCGTGTCTGGCTATGCCGAGACGCCGAGGTCTGTCGGGGATGTAATCCAGTAGGAGCCTTCCCATTTCGCGGAGGGCACCAAGAAGCCGCAGTTGAGCACAGCGCCAATGTCCACTGTCGCGTGAGGGCCAGGATTCAGTGGGGGCGTTGTAGCTGCTGTCAGGGTACCGATGTGGGTTGTTGCGCCGGTTTTGCAGTTCAGGGTGCCGAAGGGTGAGCCGGTTGTCACTTCGGCGTTCTCTGAGTACACTGTTCCGTTTGTAGTGCCGGCGATGTGGACGACCTCGAGAGCGCCCGCTTTATGAACGGTCACCGGTCTTTCGCATTCTTCGAAAGCCAGTGTTGACAGGGGGCCTGTAACGAAGGGACCCGTGAACGTGGTCGTAGTTCCGTGAAAGTGCGATTTCAAGCATGTGTTCGCAAACGACCCATCTGTGCGAGACAGTTTGATCGATTGATCGAGGCTGCCACTTATTGTGACCGGGCCGTTCTGTGTCACGCTGCCGAGCTCCAGTGTGGTCGCCGAGGCGCTGCCGGCGGCGAACGCCATGAATGACATCGCCGCGACCGCGGCGAGGCCGAGCATCTTCAGATACTTCATTTCTTTCTCCTTGTTCCTGCCCCGGTCCCTCCGGGGCTTTGGGTACGGAGAAAGTCCTATCGCCTCAGTGACCTATGGTCAAGAACATTTGAGTTCGTAAACATTTCGCTGCCTGACAGCTACCCTTTGCCGCAGGGCAACCCGAGCTTCGGCTTGGTGACGCTGTCGAGGCCGTTTTGTCCCTTGAGGCGGATCTCCACCCTGGGCTTGACGGCGCAGAGGTTCTTGGAGTTTTCGATCAGGCCGCGTTTGCCGCCGAAGAATTTGAACACGGCGCGGGTGAGGGGGACGTCGGGGACCGAGAGGAAGCGGGTGCGGACCCTGGCGTTGACCGAGTCGATGAAGCCGACTTGGATGACTCGGATCCCGTTCTGGCCTCGCAGGTCGGCGACGATGTCGGGGAGTTCGCGTTCACCGCCGTTGGAGCGGAAGACGAGGTTGCCCTTGAGAGGCTGGTCGAGCAGCGGGCTCTTCGCTTCCACCGTGCCGAGAGTCGACTTCGGCGGGCAGGCTTCGGCGTTGAACTGCACCCGGGTGCAGGGGTTGTTGATGTGGGAGTTGTCGATGAACTGGGTGGGCGGCAGGATCACCGTGGCGGCGGCGGTGTTGGCCTGGCCCGGCTTCTGGGTCAGGGTCGCCTGGACCGCTGGGTTGCCGCTGCGCTTCATCTGGCCCTTGAAGACGATCTTCAGCTTCGGGCTGTAGGGGAGCTTTGAGCAGTTGGTCACCTGGAAGCCGTCTTGGGCCTGGGCGGTCTTGCCGTCTGAGGCGGTGATCGTGGCGGTGATCTGCTTGGGCTTGCAGTTGGTCGGGTTCAAGGTGAATTCGGGGCGATCGACCAGCACGTTGACCGTGCGGTAGGAGACCGGCACCCCTTCGAGGAACTGGGGCAGGGAGTCGGTGAGGACCGTTGCCTGGGAGGTATTGGGGTCAACCCGGATCGCGGCGCGGCTGACGACCAGGCCGAGGTCAAAGGGCCCGGCCTGGGCGGGGACGACGCTGATGATCGAGTAGGGGCCGCCGTTGTAGGGGCCGGCTAGGTAGGCCGCGGTCGGCGCCTTGCCCGGCTGGGGGATCCAGAGCGGTGCGCCGCCGACGCCGCTGGCGGCGGTGAGGCTGCCCACCCGCGAGGCCGCCGGGCAGGCGCCGGAGGCCGCGAGGGCCTCCGGGCAGAGCGGCACGCCGGCCAATTTCGCCAAAAGGCCCTGGGGCATGTGTAGGGCGATCGTCTGGGGGTTCGATTCCCCGTCTTGGCGGGTCAGGGTGAAGGAGAAGGGGGTGTAGGCGCCGGCGAAGGGGTTGAGGCTGCCGGCCTTGATCTGGGGGGCAAAGCCACCCTTGCCGCAGCCGGTCGTGACCTGCATCGGCGTGGTCCCCTCGGCCGCCGGGCGGCCCGACCAGGGGGTGAAGGAGAACTGGGTCAGGTAGGTGCCGCAACCGGGAGTGGAGAGCGGTGCGCGAGGACCGCCGTAGACGTTCAGCCTGAGAGCCGCGACGGGTACCTGCGGCAGCCCGCCGAGGGCGGCGATGCCGTCGAAGACCGCGGTCACCTGTCCGGTCTCGCGGTTCGGCTCGATCCGCCCCGGCAGCTTCAGGTGCACGCCCTGTTCGTCGGCGACGATCCAGATCCCGAACAGGCGGCCGGGTTCGGGGGTGCGCTGGTAGACGGCACCGTGGAGGGTCTCTTCCAGGGCCGGCACGTCGGCTTCGATCGTGCCGATCTTCGCCGCCGCGGGGCAGTTGGCATCGACGTTCTCGCCGTAGTGGATGTCCTGGTCGCTGCAGCCCTGCAGGCCATCAGCGGCAGCGGGGTTGATCGCGATGCCCTGGGGGAAGGTGACCCGGGCGCTCTTCATGGTCGAGCTCGAGAGGCCCTGGGGGCTTTCGTCCTGGGGGACCGTGAGCTCGGTGTCAAGGCCCGTGGGGGCGGCGGCCTCGGGGTTGGTCAGCGCCGTGGTGAAGGAGGGGGCGAAGCCGAGTTTGCCGCAACCGGTGATCTGCGGGAAGGGGGCGACTTTGGTCGAGGGCTGGTCGGGCAGCTGGTAGCTGCGCGCGGTCACCCCCACCGTCCGCGTCATCGAGCAGTCGGTCGGGTTGGAGAAGAACGGTCCGCCCGGGGTGACCGAGCGCCCGCCGGGGGGCGCTCCGCCGAAGATCGCCTCCACGGGGGTGATCCGGTCTTCGTCGTGGACCGGGTCTGAGGGCAGGCCCCAGATCGTCGAGATCGCTTCGGTCAGGCCGCTGGCCGAGGGCACGCCTTCGGCGGTGGCGTAGAGGCCGAAGTCGACCGGGTCGACGCGGACGTTGACGAAGGCCGGCCAGCCGACGGCGATGAAGCCGAGGCGGGCGACGATGTCGGTGCCCTTGGGCGGCACCATGTTGTAGATCGGCTCCTTGAAGACTCCGGGGACCGGCTGGATCACCCGCACCAGGGTGGTGCCGACCTGCGACTCGAATGGGCAGGCGCTGTTTTCAGAGCTGTCGCCGAGCTGCTCGGCGGTGCAGCGCGGGATCGCCTGCGGGTTGCCGATCACTCCCGGGGGCAGCTCGAATTTGATGTCGCGCACCAGGGCGTAGGGGGTGTTGCCGTCGCGGGTCAGTTTGACCCCGATCGTCATGTCGGCGTGTTTGCCGGCCTGGCTGCTGGAGAGCGAGGCGGAGGCCGATTCAACCGCGAACTGGTCGAATTCTTCAGCCGCGGCGGCCGGGGATGCCCAGACGCCGAGCAGGGCTGCCGCCGTGGTGGCGGTCGCGATCGCGGTGCGCAGAGCGGCGCTCATCGGCGGGCCCCTTTCTTGTCGGCGGCGGCTCGGTTCTTCTTGGCGCTCTTCTTGTTCTTCTTCTTGTTCTTGGCGCAGGTGACCTTGCCGTTCTTCTTCACCTTGTGCTTGCCCTTGGGGCAGTGCTTGGGGGGCTTGGCCTGGTCGCCGGGACCCAACACCGGGGTGAGGATGGTGGGCTGCAAAGGTGGTGGCTGCTGGTTGGGCCGGCACCCTTCCCCCTCGCAGTTGGCCGGCACCGCTTCGGCAAAGCCGCCGCCGACCCGGGCGTCATAGATCGAGGGCGTTTCGTCCGCGTCGGAGCCGACCAGCAGCTCGGAGCTGAGGAAGAAGGCGTCGTTGCCGCTCGGGCTGACCGCCCAGAGGAACTCGTCGCGCTGGCTCTGCGGCGAGCTGATCAGGTAGACGCAGCCCTGCGCTCGGGTGCAGCTGCCGACTCCCTGGTCCTCCCACTCATAGACGTCTCGCAGGCCGTCGGAGTCGTTGGCCACCAGAGCTTCGCTTGACTCAAAGAAGGCGCGGCGGCCGTCGGCGCGGAGGTTCTCCGGCCAGCCGAACGGCGAAAAGAGATCCTGGCCTTCCCGCGATTCCGACTGGAGGGTCGCGTCGGAGCTCGCCGCTGCCCCGGTCGGGATGCACGACAGGCACTGCAGATCGCCCGCGGCGTAGCGGTAGATCTGCGCGTTGTCTTCGGGGTCATAGTCGGTCAGCGCCGCGCGGGATTTGAACAGCAGGGCCGAGCCGTCGGGGGTGGCGCGGGCGGGGACCCGGCCGAGGCGGCCCGAGGCGGCTGAATCTGCCCAAAGGCCGAGGCCGTCGGTGACTTCGCTCGAGATCAGCTCCCCGTCCACGTCGCGCTCGGTCACCGTGGCGACGAAGTCGATCTGCCCTTCCACCGAGCGGTAGAGGTTCTCCTCACCGTCCTGCGGTTCGTCGCCATCGGGGTTGGGGCCCGATTCCGCGATCGCGGTCTCTGAGACAAAGTAGGCGGTCGAGCCGTCGGTCGAGACGGTGACGGGGTCGACGTCGCCGCTGGTGGTGAAGTCGATCACGCCTCCGTCGATGTCGAAGGCTTTCAGGTTGCCACCCTGCAAATAGAAAACCCGCTTGCCGCCTTCGGCCACGCCGGCGAAGGTGGTCCCGGTGCCGATCGCGAAGGTCTCTTCGTTGTCGTAGCGCAGGTAGAGCGTGCTGCCGACTTGGAAGGCGATCCCGGTGCCGTCGAGCGAGGCGCCCTGGTAGCCGGCGTTTTCGCCCGGGCCGAAGGGGTCGTCGCCAGGCTTCAGCGAGACCACGTGCGTGGTCCCGTCGGGGGTGCGGTCGTAGATCGCCCTGGTGCCGTCGGGCGCCGCGTTGGGCTCGAGCTGTACCGCCGTGCTCACCGAGGCGAAGGCACCGGTCGAGAAGACGATGTGGCCGCCCCCTTCGCTGATCAGCTGCCCCGCGGATTCGGGGTCGATATTTTCGAGGCTGCCCTGGCCGAGCAGCTCCGAGTGGCCGTCGGGGTAGCGCACGTAGGCGGTGGTTTTCCCTTCCAGGACCGCCGAGCCTTTCAATTCGGCGAGCCAGAAGGAGTGCTCCTGGTCGGGCGAGACGCCGCCCGGTACGGGCTGCGTCGATTCCTCGCCCGAGGGCCCGGTGTAGGTGGTCGACCAGCCCTCGCTGGTGCGGGTTGCGAGGTAGGGGTCGCCGAGCAGGGTGCCCGTGCCGCCGAGGCCCGGCAGCGATCCGCCTTCGACCCGGAAGGGGATCTTGTCGCCCGCCGGGGAGACCTGGCGGGTGGTGAAGACGATGCCCGTCCGGCGGACGCCCACGGGCGCCCGGGCGTTGGTGTCGGCCGGCGAGACCAACTCATAGGCGCGACAGTCGGGCAGAAGCGCCGAGGGGCCGGTGCGCAGCAGCGCGTTCGCGCAGGGGGGTTCCGTTTCGGTGTCGACGATCGGGTAGGTGGTGAAGCTCCCTCCGGCTTCGTCTTCTCCCCCTTTAAGCGGGTCGGCCTCTTCGTTGTTCGCGATCACCCGGAATTCGTAGCTCGTCTCCGGTGAGAGGCCCGTTGCCGGAGCCAAGACTGCCACTTCGGTGTTGCCGGCGGGCAGCGTCCCTCCCCCGGCCGGCGTCCAGGTTGGCGCCCCCTCGACTTTGTATTCGAAGGTGTAGGTGGTGGGGAGGTTGTTGGGGTCGATCACGGCCTGCAGCTCGGCTTCGTCTTCGCTGACGTTGGCGACCGCGGTCGATTTCACTTCCGGCGGGCCGACATTGGATTCAAAGAAGGCGTAGGAGTGGCCGATCCCGGTCCGGTTGGAGGGAACGTAGAGAAAGCGGCCTTCGTCCGCTTCTTCGCTGACTTTCCCGTTCGGGCTGGTCGGGCCGTTGTCGACTGCGATCTCCAAGCCGACGATGCACTGCAGGAAGTCGGCGCTAATCGTCTGCACGAAGGTGCCGTCTTCTTTGAATTCGTAGAGGTTGCAGTTTTCCCCGTCGAGGACGAAGACGTTGCCGTTGCCTTCGTCGACCGCGACCGCGAGGCCGGTTCCGGGGTTTCCCCCGGAAACGAGGCGGGCAGGATCGAGCCGATGACTTTGTATTTGTCGTTGGGCGGCGTGCCTTCGACCGTGTTCAGGTCGAAGATGTCGATCCGTTCTTCGGTGACGCCAGCGCTCGCGTACATCCGGTTGCGTTCAGCGTCTACCGCCATCCCCGCTCCGCCGGACCAGCTTGCCGCCGGGGTGTTCCGGATCTGAGCATTGCCTTCTGTAGCCGAGGCGAACTCGATGACTCCGCCGGTGCCGAAATTGACAAACAAGTGGTCATTGTCACGGTTGATCGCCATGCCGCTGTAGATGGACCCGCTTTCCCTCACCGTCACCGGCGCGGTTTCCCCGTACTCGATTTCGCAGGCTGCGGGCTGGTACCCGGCGTCGGGTTCGTAGCGGAGGACTTTTCCCTGACTGGTGCTGAAGACGTAGAGGTAGCCGTCGCTGTCGATTGCCACGGAGGTGGCCCCGGGAACCAACAGCTCGGAGATGTAGGTGCCGTCCGAGCAGAAGACATCGACTCGGCCTTTGCTGCCGTTGGTGAGGTTGCCGAAGTTGCTGACGTAGATGTTTCCGAAGTCGTCGGTGGCGACGGCCCTGGGGTCGGAGAAGGTGCTCGGCGGGTGGTCGACCCCGGGGACCCCGGGCCCCCCTTCTATTTCTAGCGGGCATAGACCAGGATCCGGGACGGGGTCAACGGTGGTGGTCCCGCAACCACCGGTCAGCGAGAGCAATGGTTCGAGCACGCGTTCGCCTTCTGCGGCGCTGGCCGCCGGGGCGGTGAAGCTGATGATGGCCAGCAGAACCGCCGTGATCGCCAAGTGCGGCGCCAGATGGCTACTGAATCGAATCCTGCCCTTCGCGTTAGCTATCAACGCAGTCCCCCTGCTCTTCGCGTTCCCTTGACTTCCCGCTGTGTTTCGGGATTCCCTACATCGTAGTACCCAGAACAGCTCAGGCTAATGATCCGCTCGAAGACTGTCAAGCGGGTGCAAAGAAGCCGCCCCCGTTAGCCGGGGGCGGCTTCCAGACGACAGGTCGGTCTACACGACCTTCATCCTGTCTCTATGCCACGACGCCCAGACCTGTCGGGCTTGTGACGATGTAGGTGCCTTTCCACGAAGCGGAGGGCACCAGGAAGCCGCAGTTCAGCACGGCGTTGATGTCCATGACCGCGTGGGTGGCGGGGGTACCGTCGGTCCCTGTCAGGGTGCCGAGATGGGCTCCTGAACCGGTTTTGCAGTTCAGGGTGCCGAATGGCGACCCAACTGTTACTTCGGCTTCCTCCGAGAACACTGTTCCATCTGTGCCACCGGCGGATTTCACGAAGAGCTGGCCCGCTTTATGAACGGTAACCGGTCTTTCGCAGGTTTCGAACGTGAGAACGCTGATTTTACCTGTTGGTTCGGTGGTGAAGTTTTTTTCCGTTTCACCAGTGACGCTCGAGTTCGCGCATGTATTGGCGAGTGAGCCATCTGTGCGGCTCAGCACTGCTGAGCTTTTAGCTTCGAGGCTCGCTTCGAGTTTCACATTGCTTTCCTGTTTCACGCCGCCGACCTCAAGCGAGGCCGCCGAAGCGCTGCCGGCGGTGAACGCCGTGAGGGCCATGGCCGCGACCGCGGCGAGACCGAGCATCTTCAAATACTTCATGTGTTTCCTCCTTGATCCGGCACCAATGTGCCGGTTGGTTTTCCCTCTCCATTCCTAAGCCAGAGCAGGCTTAACGATCAAGGAAGTTCGAGCAACACTCGAAGGCAGTTTCGGTACTCGCCGGTGTTCGCGGGAAAGTCCCTCCAAATCCCCTGTGACGGTTTTGTGCAGGGCGCGGGACAGCGAGCGCGAGGACCTGGCGGAGCACTCACAATTCCCAAACCAAAGAAGCCGCCCCCGTTAGCCGGGGGCGGCTTCCAGACGACAGGTCGGTCTACACGACCTTCATCCTGTCTCTATGCCACGACGCCCAGACCTGTCGGGCTTGTGACGATGTAGGTGCCTTTCCACGAAGCGGAGGGCACCAGGAAGCCGCAGTTCAGCACGGCGTTGATGTCCATTTCCGCGTGGGTGGCGGGGGTACCGTCGGTCCCTGTCAGGGTGCCGAGATCGACGCCTTCGCCGGTTTTGCAGTTCAGGGTTCCGAATGGCGACCCAACTGTTACTTCGGCGTTGGACGAGGTGACTGTACCGTCTGTGCCGCTTTTGAACGCAACGTGCAAAGTGCCTGCTTTATGAACGGTGACCGTTCTTTCGCAGCTGGTGAAGGTCAGGCTGGAGATCGGACCTGTCACCGTGGTGCCGGTGAACGGGGTTACCGTGCTGCCAGCGACGGTCGACACGGTGCATGTGTTGGCGAGCGACCCGTCTGTGCGGCTCAGGATTGCTGAGGTACCGCTTTTTAGGCTCGCCGAGAGAGCGACGGTTTTGTTCTGCGCAGCTCCGCCGACCTCGAGTGTGGTCGCCGAGGCGCTGGCGGCGGTGAACGCCGTCAGGGCCATTGCCGCAACAGCGGCAATGCCGAGAATCTTCAGGTACTTCATGTGTTTCCTCCTTGGTCCGGCAACGTGTGTGCCGGTTTGGTTTTCCCTCTCCAGTTCTAACAGGACGAGCCCAGCGATCAAGGAGGTTCGAGGCATACCTGAAGGCGAGCGGGGGCGCATGGTGTGACCCCTCGCGAACTCCCTCCAAATTGCCTGTGACAGTTTTGCGCGGGTGCGGGATGACGGGGCGCAGGGACCGGTTAGTACCTTCAGCAAACCCCAGCGGGAAGCGGCATCAGCACCTCGCGCAGGCTCGCCAGTACGCCCCGCCCAACCCAGATGTCGCCACCGAGCTCGATCGGTTGATCCTCGCTGCCGACCATCCAGCGGAACCAATCGACTGGGGTGCCGGCGATCCAGGCGTCCGCCTTGTCGTCGAGGCGCGTGACGCATGAGGCGATCCGGCTTTCCTCCAGTGCAAGAGTCACTCCGGCGTAGCCAGGGTCCTGCCCCGATTCCAGCTGGATGGCCAGCCGGCAGACGCCGGTGGTCCCCGGCGGCGGCTCGATCAGCGGGATGGCGAGGAGAAAGCCGGCCTCGACGTCGAGGCGGTCGACCCGCGCTTCGGCCAGGTAGCGGCTCTCCCAGGCCGCCGCTGCCGCCAAGGGCGCCACCGCCCGACGCAACCAGGGCGTGACGCTGTACGGCGTTCCCCGGCCGGAGCCTTCGCGCCGCGCTTCCGCCAACCCCACCAGCCGCATCGCGGTCAGCCTTCGCTCGAGGGTGGGGTAGCTGATCTGGGGGATCAGGCGGGCAAGCTTCGTCAGTGGCAGCGGCCGGGCCGCCAGAGCGCGAACGATGTTGGCGCACCAACCGTCCATCAGTGCCTTCGTGGTGCTCTTCGCCGCAGTGCTGCCGAGCGAGATCGGCCCGTCGGGAGCTTCCCCCAGCCACTGCTGCAGGACCTCACCGACCTTGAGTAGATCCTCACCCGCAGGCGTGAGGGCGTAGCTGACCCCACCGGGGAAGCCGCCTTCCGAATGCCGGGTAAGCGCTCCCGTCTCGACGAGCGACCGCAGGTAGGACCGCATCGTGGTCGCGGGTGGCAAACCCACGGCCTGGGTCAGCTCAGTCAGGCCGCGTTCCCTTGCGTTCAACGCCTTGAGAATGTGGACGTTGAGTGGTGACGAGAACAGGGACAATGCCCTCTCCCCTGATCGCATTCACTACCCCCTTTCAGACTGACCACCGCCAGTCAGGGGAGATTACCATAAAGAAACCCGAGTATTTATACTCTCTAAAGCTAAGCGGCTTTCCTTGCGCCGGCGAAGATCTCGAACTGGCTCTCGGTCGGGTCCTTCGGCCGGCCGTTGCCGTGGAAGACGCGCTCGAGGGTCATGTCGACGGAGTCGTAGAGGTCGCGCAGCTCATCGACCGTGTAGAGGCGCTGGCGGAATTCGATCCGTTTGTCGAGATCTTCGAGCGTCTCGCCGAAACGGACGGGGATCATCGCCCCTTCCATGTAGCTGTCCTTCTTGTTCCAGCGGTGCTCGACGAGTTCGACCATCGTCGCGCTGGGGATCCAGGAGCGCTGCGGCAGGTGGGCGCGAGCGTAGAGGACGTTGGGGACCTGGATCAGGTTCTGGCCGCCCGGCTTAAGGGCGCGGGAGATGATCTCGAAGGTGCGGTGGTTCTCTTCGTCGGTCTCGAAGTACCCGACCGCGCCGTCGTTGAGATTGAGGACGATGTCGAACTCCCCATCGAACTCCAGCTCCCGCAGGTCAGCCTGGATGAAGGTCGCCTCCAGCCCCTGCTCGGCGGCGTCCCGGTTGGCGATCTCGACCAGTTCCGGGCCAATCTCGACGCCGACCACCGAGAATCCTTGTCGCACCAGCTCGAGCGAGTGGCGACCGGTGCCGCAGGCGAGGTCAAGGATCCGCTCCCCGCCCTGCGGCCTCAGCATCGTCAGCGCGCGCTTGATTTCCGACTCGGTTCGCTCGGTCCAAGCCATTTCGGCGCTCATGCCGTCGAACGCGGTGGCGTACCAGTCCTGCGGAATCTCCTTTTGAAGAACGCTCATCTCTCAATCCCCCTAGCTGCTTTAGCCCGAATACACAGGAAAGCTTAAAAGATCAAGAGCCGTGCTGCTGACGCTCCTCGCGGCGGTGCCGACGAACCAGCGGAGCGACGTAGCCGATCAGGCCTCCGACGCCAGCGGCGAGGAGGATGATCACGATCAACGGCGCCTGGAAACTGGCGAAAAGGACCTCGAAGCTGACCTCCTGCGAGTTCTGCAGGGCGACGATCAAGACAAGGGCGCTGAGAGAGCCGACCAGCCAGGCGCGCCAGTTGACCGGCTTTTTGTCCTGGGGCATCGCCCGATCTTAGTACCCGCGATGCGAGAGACTGTGTGCATGGGAACCGCCCAACGGCCCGATCCAACCGAGTCCGTCCGGCACCAGCTGCGGCCGCTGTTCGATCAGATCGTGATCAAGGAGCTCGACCAGGACCGAGTGCGACGCTCGGGGCTGGTGGTGCCTCCGGGCACGCACGAGCCGCCTCCCGAGCAGGGGATCGTGCTGGCGATCGGTCCCGGTCTCGACTGGTGGGCGGGAGCCGGCGTCGAGATGCCGGTCGAGCCGGGAGACCACGTCGTCTTCCCCTCCAGCGCAGGAGTCTGGGTCGAGGTCGACGAGGAGAGGCTGCTCGTCTGCCGGGTGACCCAGCTCCTCGGCGTGCTCGAGTCAGCCAGCCTCTGAGAAAGCGGGCTCCGGCTCGCCATCCTCGCCGGCAGGCTCAGGCTCCATTCCGTGCGCCGGCATCGCCCCGGGCTCCGGCGCCCGCAGGACGAAGACGGCGATCGCCACCGCGATCGCCGCCAGCCCGGCGCCGATCAGATAGGCGACGTGGTAGCCGGAGTTGAGCGCCTGCAGCTGACCCTCGCCGTCGGCGAGCAGCGAGCTGGTGCGCTCGGTCGAGAGAGTCGCCAGGACCGCCAACCCGATCGAGCCACCCACCTGCATGCTGGTGTTGACCAGGCCCGAGGCGAGGCCGGCGTCCTCGGGGGTCGCCCCCGACATCGCCAGGGTCATGATCGCCGGGAACGAGGTGCCGACGCCGATGCCGATCAGCAGGAACGGCGGCAGCAGATCGGTCAGGTAGTTGCCGTCGACCGGGGTGCGGGCGAAGAGCAGCAGGGCGACGACGACCAGGCAGACGCCGGGGATCAGGGTCGTGCGCGGGCCGAAGCGCATGATCAGTTTTTCGGAGAAGCCGAGCGAGAGCCCGCCCATCACGATCGTGGTAGGCAGGAAGGCGAAGCCGACCTCGAGCGGGCTGTAGCCGAGCACGCGCTGCAGGTAGAGCGCCCCGAGGAAGAACATCCCGAACATGCCGGCGACCAGCAGCGCCTGCAGGACGTTGGAGCCGGCGACGTTGCGCGAGCGGAAGAGGCGCAGAGGCATCAGCGGGTTCGGGATCCGCGACTGGCGGAAGATGAACAGGGCCAGCAGGATGGCCGAGATCGCGCTGAGAAGGAGCGTACGAGTGTCTCCCCAGCCCCAATCTTCGATCTGCAGGATCGTGAACACGCCCAGCATCAGCGAGCTGGTGAGCAGGAGCGCGCCGGGGAAATCGGCGCCGGCGCTGAGCCCGATCCCATCCGGGTTGGCGACGAGCCTTTTCGCCAGGTAGGCGACGCCGATCCCGATCGGCAGGTTGATGAGGAAGATCCAGTGCCAGCTGATCGCGTCGGTGAGGACGCCACCGAGAAGCAGGCCGATCGAGCCGCCCGCAGAGGCGACGAAGCCATAGACGCCGATCGCTTTTGCCTGCGCGGCCGGCTCGGGGAACATCGTCACGATCATCCCCAGGATCACCGCCGAGGCCATCGCGCCGCCGATGCCCTGGATGAAGCGCGCCCCGACCAGCATCTCCTGACTCTGCGAAACAGCGCAGATCAGCGAGGCGGTGGTGAAGATCGCCAGGCCGACGAGGAAAACCCGCCGCTGCCCGAGCAGATCGCCCATCCGGCCCGCCAGCAGCAGCAGCCCGCCGAAGGGGATCATGTAGGCGTTGATCACCCAGGCGAGATTGCTCTGGGAGAAGCCGAGGTCGTCCTGCATCGAGGGCAGGGCGACGTTGACGATCGTCGCGTCGAGGACGATCATCAGCATCCCCGCGCAGAGGACGTAGAGGGCTAGCCAACGGGTGCGGTCGTGCTCAGTTGCGTTCATGCGAATAGGGACTCCTGGGCTGGGGGAAACTCATCGCCGCCTGCGTCAATCGACGTGGTCCGGCAGGCCGAAGCGCCGGAAGACGGCCTCCACGCGCCGGGGGTCGGCTGCGCGGTCGGGCCACCGAGAATAACCATCCGGCGTGTCCGCCGGTCGGACGACGAAAGCGGTCATTTCCTTGATCCGGTCGCCCTCCAGGGTGATCACGTCGAGGGAGAACGGAAGGTGCGTTTTCTCGTTCTCCATCCAGGTGTAGGCGCCGACAGCGAGTTGTCCGTTGGCGACAGTCGGGCGATGCTGCCAGCGCCACTCGCCGGAGAGCGGCTTGGTGCGGAGGAAGACCTCGACCTCGTCGATCCCGCCATACCAGCTGGCCAGCGGCGGCATCGACCAGGCGATGTCCTCGGTCAGCATCGAGACCACCCGCTGGACGTCGCCGCCGCGCATCGCCTCCATGTAGGTCTCGACGATCTGCTTCATCCGGGCGTCGCCGAGGGAGCGCAGGGTGACCTGCTGGCTGCGGTCGGGGAGCCGCTCGTCGACGACCTTGCGGGCACGCTGCAGGGCGCTGTTGACCGAGGGGACCGAGGTCTCGAGCGTCTCCCCGACCTCCTTGGCGGAGAAGCCGAGCACCTCACGCAGGATCAGGACCGCGCGCTGGCGCGGCGGCAGGTGCTGCATCGCGGCGACGAAGGCGAGCTCGACCGCCTCCCGCTCTTCGTAGGTCGCGTCGGGCGAGGCGTACCCGTCCTCGACCTCGAGCATCTCGTCCGGGTAGGGCTCGATCCAGACCTGCTCCGCCACCGGCTCGCCGGGTGGCAGGTTGGGATCGGCCTTCGGCCCGTACTCCTCCGGCAGCAACCGTCGCTTGCGACGGGCGATCGTGTCGAGGCAGGTGTTGGTGGCGATCTTGTAGAGCCAGGAGCGGAGTGAGCTGCGTCCCTCGAAGCGGTCGAGCCCGCGCCAGACCCGCAGCATCGCCTCCTGCATCGCTTCCTCGGTGTCGTGCAGGGACCCAAGCATCCGGTAGCAGTGGGCATGCAGCTCGCGGCGGTAGGGATCCACCAGCCGCTCGAACTCGGCTTCGTCAGGTCTCGCCATCGAAGTGGTCGAAGCTAGCAACGCCTCACCTCCCGCGACGGCCGAAGGCGTGGCCAACCGGGGCGACCGCGCGGAGCTCGACGGCGGCGTTCTCGGGAAGCGTCCGGGGTGCGGGGTCCGGGGGCTCCGCCGGGGGCTGCTCCAGCGGCGCTAAGTCGGCGACGACGACGTTGATCGTTCCTTCGCGCCGCTCGAGTCGGCCGCGGGCGCGGAGCAGGGGTGCGGTGCGGACGAGGGAACGGTGGCGGTCATAGACCGGGGGCGGGACGACCAGGTTGACCGCGCCGCGCTCGTCCTCGAGCAGCATGAAGGTGATCCCGTTGGCGGTCTCCGGACGCTGGCGGGCGGTGACCATGCCGGCGATCTCGACCGTGGCGCCGTGGTCGATCCGCTCCAGGTCGGAGCTGCGGACGAGCCAGGGGGCGAGGGCGGAGCGGAGCAGCTTCATCGGGTGCTTGGCGACCGTCATCCCGGTCGCGCGGTAGTCGGCGATTAGCTTTCCCCACTCGCCCAGCGGCTCCAGCTGAGGCGCGGGCGGCGGCTCCATCGCCAGCGCCAGTTGGGTACCGCTGGCTGCGATGCGGCCGGCGCCGGTGACGCCGACGCGCCAAAGGGCCTGGCGGCGATCTTCTTCGGAACCAGCCGGAATGCCATCGAGAGCACCAGCCCAGGCGAGGCGTTCGAGGCTCGGCAAGCCGGCGCCGGAGCGGGAGGCAAGCTCGGCGATCCCCTTATAAGGACCGCCGCGCTCGCGCTCCGCCGCCAGCGCCTCCATCTCATCTTCGCGAACGCCCTTTACATAGCCGAGGCCGATCCGGACGACGAGGCCGCCGCGCACCTCGTCCTCCTCACGCGGCGTTTCGACGTGGCAGAGCGCCCGGCTGCAGTTGACGTCCGGCGGCGCCACCCGGATGCCGCGCCGCTGGGCCTCGTGGACGAGCGAGTCCGGCGGATAGAAGCCCATCGGCTGCTCGTTCAGCAGCGAGCAGAGGAACTCGGGCCCGTAGTGGACCCGCAGCCAGGCCGACTGGTAGGCGAGCAGCCCGAAGGCGGCCGAGTGAGCCTTGGGGAAGCCGTATCCGGAGAAGCCCTTGATCTGCCCCCAGACCCGTTCGGCGATCTCCTCCGAGACCCCGTTGGCGGCGGCGCCCGCGAGGAAGCGCTGGTGATGCTCGCGGACTGCCTCCTCGGAGCGCTTGCGGCTCATCGCCCGGCGCAGCCCCTCGGCCTCGGAGGAGCTGAAGTCGGCCAGGGCCATCACCGACTCGATCACCTGCTCCTGAAAGACGATCGTCCCCAGCGTCTCCTCCAACACCGGCTCCAGCAGTGGGTGCTCGTAGGGAATCTCGTAACCGGGATCCTCGCGGCGAAGCTTGCGCCTTTCTATATAGGGATGGATGGCGCCGCCCTGGATCGGCCCCGGCCGCACCAGCGCCACCTGGACGATGACGTCGTCGAGGTCGCGCGGCTGGGTCCGCGGCAGCATCTGCATCTGCGCCCGGCTCTCGATCTGGAAGACGCCGGTGGTCTCGGCGGCGCGGATCGATTCGAAGGTCTCGGTGTCGTCGAGCGGGATCCGTGAGAGGTCGAGTCGCTCGCCGCGGGCGCGGCCGATCTCCTCGACGCAACGCTCGACCGCCGAGAGCATCCCCAGCCCCAGCAGGTCGATCTTGAGGAAGCCAGCGTCGGCGCAGGAGTCCTTGTCCCACTGCACCGTCTGCCGGCCCGCCATCGCCGCCGGGACGACCGGGCAGACGTCGATCAGCGGCCGAGTCGAGATCACCATCCCGCCCGGATGCTGGGAAGAGTGCCGGGGCAGGCGCATGATCTCGCCCGAGAGCTCCAACAGCACCCGCCAGCGCGGCTCCTTCGCCCGCTCGGAGCCGAGCGCGGCGACCAGATTGCGCTCGATCTCCTCCGCGGTCTCGTGGAAGCCCGCCGTCTTCGCCACCCGATCGATCTCCGCCGCCGGCAGGCCGAGCGTCTTACCCAGATCACGCACCGCGCCCTTCGGTCGGTAGGTGGGGAAAGCGGCGACAAGGGCCGAGCGGTCGGCACCGTAACGCTCGTGCACGCGGGGGATCAGGACTGCGCGGATGTCCCGCGGGAAGTCGAGGTCGACGTCCGGCATTGAAGTCGTTTCCTCGTTGAGAAAGCGGCCCGAGAAGAGGTCGGCCTCGACCGGGTCAACGTGGGAGAGGCCGGTCAAGTAACAGACGATCGAGCTGACGCTGGAGCCACGGCCACGGCCCGGAGGCAGGACGTTGCGCGCCGACTCCGGACCGCGAACCTCGGCCGCGACCTCACGCGCCAGCTCAAGCAGGTCGCGGTGGAGAAGGAAGAAGCCAGAGAGGCCGAGCTTGCGGATCGTCGCCAGCTCCTCCTCCAGCCGCCACTGCGCTTCGAGCAAGCGAGCGCTGCCGGCGTAACGCTCGCCGAAGTGGTGGTTGCAGACGCGAGCCAGCTCAGCATCGGCGCCGGCGTCCTCGCTGCCGGGGTAGCGATAGCCGAGCTGTTCGGTGAGATCGAAGCGCAGCCGCTCGGCGAGCCGCTCGGTCTCGGCGACCGCCTCGGGGTATTCAGCGAAGCGCGCCGCCATCGCCGCCGGCGAGGTCAGGGCAGAGGTCGAGTTGCCTCGCCGCCGCGGCTCCGACTCCTCCAGGGTCTCGCAGAGCCCGATCGCGACCAGCGCATCCTGCAACGGCGCCCGGCGGCGATCGTGGCAGTGGACGTTGCCGGTGGCGACACAGGAAACACCGAGCCGCTCCGCAAGCAGCGCCAGCCAGCGGTTACGAGCCCGGTCGCGCCGCCAGTAAGGCCGCTGCAGCTCAACCCGAAACCGCTCGCTCCCGAAGGCGGCGAGCAGCCTCCGTCCCAACCTCTCTCCCTCCGCCGTGTCACCACGCTCAAAAGCTCCAGCAAGCGCCCCATCCCGAGCACAACCAGAGAGACAAACCAGCCCCTCCGCATGCTCCTCCACCTGCTCCAAAGTCGCCCAAGGCTGCGTCTGACTCCGCCCGGTGTTGTCCCGCGTATGCGCATGCGCCAGAGTCAGCAACCTGCACAAATTCCGGTACCCGGCCTCGTCCTCCGCCAGCAGAGTGATGTGAGCGCCCCTGCCGGGGGGTGGCGACGATGCGGGACCCCCGCCAGTTGGCGGGGGGGACGTATCGGAGACAGGACCCGCCGGCCCAACCGCCACCGTCAACTCCGTCCCAGTAATGGCCCGCACACCGAACCCCCGACAGGCATGAGCGAACTCCATAGACCCCCAGACCCCATCGTGGTCGGTAAGAGCGAACGCTGGATAACCCTGCGCGGCAGCGGCAGCGGCGAGCTCCGTCGGAGTCGAAGCACCGTCAAGAAAGGAGAAGGCGGAGTGCGCGTGCAGCTCGACGTACATCGATAATCAACCCCCCCTGATCATCAGGCCCGCTGCCGGTACCAGCGCTGGGCGCGGGCGGTGCGAAAAACCGTGAGGGCGCGCCCGTCGCCAAGCGCCAGCTCGAAGTAATGGCGGCGCAGCGGCTTCGACGTCCACCAGCAATCCTCGACTAGCCACTCCTCCCGCACCGCCTCGACCGCGATCCCCTCAACTGTGGTCGGAGCGCCACCGGGGTCGGTCCGGACCGCCACCCGCTGAGGGGCATAGAGACGACGAAGGCCGGGCATTAGAGCTCCGGGAAGGGGGTCAGCATCGCCCAGCGCTCCGGCACCCGCGAGGATCCGTCGACCGGGAGGATCTTCAGCAGCGCCTCCGCCCCCTGCACGGCGCGAACCTCCCGCACCGCCGCGCCAAGCCGGCGGCGGCGCGGCTCGTCGGCGCCGACCGAGAGCTCGAGCTGATCGCGGCAAGGTGGGCCGAGCCCAATTGCCCGCAAGCACAATGCCGTCGCCGGGCCCGGGAGCTCCTCGAGCCGAGGCCCAAGGACGTTGCGCAGAACCGGCGGTGAAGCGCTCGGTCGGCCTAGGCCCTGCTCGACGCTCCAGCTGCCGCCGGCGACGAGGCGCGCCCCGAGGCGGAGGCCGAGCAGCGTCCGCCCCTTCCGTCGGGGCGCCGCCAGTAACCGGTCGACGAGGAGCTCGAGGGCGCGGTCGAGCTGGCGACCCGCGGTCCCCTCCGGGAGCTCGATCTCCTCGGCGAGATCCTCGCGGGGAGCGCGGGGGCGCAGCGGCTCTTCTTCGCCCCGGCAGAGCCGCAACGCTCGCGAGCCGAGAGGTCCGAAGCGATCGGCGACCTGGTCCTCGCCGAGACGGACGAACGCCTCGAGGGTGGAGATGCCGAGACGCTCCAGCGCCTCGGTCAGATCCTCTGCTTCTTGTCTCTGAGCTCCCAACCTGGTCCGCAGCGCCGCGGTCGGCACCGGCCGTCGCCACTCGCCGGCGGCGAGGAAGGCGGCGAAGCGGGAGCTTCCCGTCGCGATCGCCATCTCCCCTCCCACCACCCGCCGAGCGGCAGCGAGAACCCCGCGAGAAGATCCGCCGTAGATGGAGCGAAGACCGTCGACCGCGAAGAAGGCCTCTCCGGGAGCCTCGGTCTCTACCGCTGCGCCGATCGACTCCAATCCGCGCACCATCGTCTCGGTCGCCTCCAGCACCGAGACCGGGTCATGAAGATCGTCGCGCCCGGACCGAGGCCCCCCGGCACGATCCGGGCGCGGCGGAGTCGCCAGGCGCTTTTCGGTGACGCAGGCGATCTCCATACGAACATATGTTCGGGTGTAAGCATAGCGATTTCAAGCGCGCTTGAGCCCAACTGCAAACTTCTTAACCTGCGAGCGGGCAGCGGCGCGTCAGGACTGGCGGGCGACTTTTGCCGCCTCGGCGCTACCCAGATACGGAGTCAGCGTGAACTCGACCAAGTCGGGGAGCAGCGCCTCCAGCTCCTCCGTGCGGTCGGCGAAGATCCGCCGTGAAATCAGCGAGACCATGCCACCGACGAGGGCCTCCTCGGTAGTCGGCGAGAGACCGGCCAGAACCTCCGGGGGCGGCCCTCGCGGCCCGCCTGGAAATAGGGAACCAGGCTCTGGATCGCTGCGTCGTAGCGCTCAACCACCACCGGCCCCGCGACCAGCGCCTCGACCATGCTGAGTCGGGCGAGATGGGGCTCGGCGGCCAGGAACTCGAGCATTGCCGCAATTCCAGCTCGCACCGCCTCCGGCCACTCGTCCTCCTGGTTGAAGGCGCTGTCCACCCGATCACGCAGTTGGACCATCGCCGTGTCGTAGGCCTCGACAAAGCACTCGTCCTTGCTTGAAAAGTGCTCGTAGAAGGTCCTGCGAGACACCGCCGCATGCTGGGTGATGTGAGCGATCGTCGTTCCCGCGTAGCCATGTTCGGCGACCGCCTCGGCCAGACCGGCGATCAACCGCTCGCGCTGATTGTGGGAGACAAACTCCCGCGGCAGTCCATGCCGTCCCGGCGGGAGCCGGGCCAGCTCGGGTGGATACTCAGAAGACTCAGCAGCTGGGTCGGCTCGATCTGGCAAGAAACCCGACGATACCGATCCAATCGCCGCGAACCTCTTCTGGCTGACTGGCCAGTTTTTTGTCCTGGAAGTCACGCTCGATGGATTCGGTCGGACTCCGGCTCACTGCCATTGGCGGCGACCTCGCTCGCCTCTCCAGCACCGAGATAGGGCGTGAGGATGAACTCGGTCAACTCCGGGAGAAGATCGCCGATCTTGTTGGGCCCGGTCCCGGTGAGACGTTGGTAGATGATCCAGAAGACGCCGCCGATCAATGCTTCCTCGAGTGTCTCCGGGAGCTCGCCGCCATGCGGCGAGACATCGCGTCCAAGTTTGAAGAGCGAGACGAAGGCCTGCTGGGACTCCTCGTAGTACCTCACAGAGGCGGTACCCGCGGACAGAGCCTCGACCATGCAGGTACGCGAAAGTGCCGGCTCTTCTTCGACATAAGCGAGAAACGCAGCCAGCCCGGCGGGGACCCGATGGGCCCAGTCGTCGATCTCCCCTGCTGCGTCGACAACCCGCTCCAGGGCAGTAGACATCGCATACTCCTGCGCGGCGAGGAAGCAGTCCTCCTTGGAGCCGAAGTTCTCGTAGAACGTGTTGCGGGCGATCCCAGCCCGCTTGACGATGTCGGCGACCGTCACCGCCCGGTAGCCCTTCTCCGCCGTCTCATCGGCGAGCGAGGCAATGATCCGAGCTCGCTGATGCTGAGTGATGAACTCGCGTGGCAGCGCATGCCGACCCGGAAGTGGACGCGTTGTTGACTTTGAAGCCACGAACGAAAGAGTACCGAAGTCCGATCGCAGCGCTGCCGCCGGCCTTGAACGGATACCGTTTATGTACCGAGAAACAGACAATCTGTTTACTAACTGAATTCGACCGGGCGGGGACTTTGACCGGAAAGCGTGAGCGCATTCTCGAGGGAATGCTCGAAGCAGTGGGGAGCAAAGGCTACGAGCGGACTTCGGTCCAGGATGCGATCGAGGCCGCAGGCCTATATCGGCAGGCCTTCTACGACAGCTTCGGCGACAAGGAGGACTGCTACCTGCAGGCCCTCGACGCCGGCGCTGCCTCGGTCGAGTCGGCAATGCGGAAGGCGGCAAAAGCGGAGGAGCCGACCTGGCGGGGACAGTTGAGGGGCGCTCTGCGGGGAATGCTCGAATTTCTAAGCGAGCGCCCGCAAATCGGGCGATCGCTCCTGGTCGAGGTCCACGCCGCCGGACCGCGAGCGGTTGAGAAGCGGACCCGGGCGATGGTGCGAGCCGCGGAACTGGTCGACCTGGCGCGCGACGAAGGCGACGCCACAGCGCCAGCCATATCCGCCGAGGCGGTGGTTGCCGGCATCCTCGCCGTGCTCCACACCCGCTTGACCCGCGAACAGGAAAGTGGCTTCGAGTTGCTGCTTCCCGAGCTGATGTACCTCGCCGTGCTCCCTTTCTTCGGTGCGGACGAGGCCGCCCGGGAGCTCGACCTCGACGTGGCCTGACCCCTACACACCCTTGCCGTGGCGGCCCTCGCCACCGGCAAACCGGGAGGCCCCCGCGGCGGCGACGTCCAGCACCTCGTGGCCAAGGCGGTGCTCCAGATCCAAGCCGTCTACTAATGGCAACCCCGCCCCCGCGAGCGCAGCGCGGCGATCGCTCAGCATCGTCTCCTGCGGAAAGGCAGCGAGCTTCTCGGCCAGCTCCAGGGATCGCTCCAGGTGCTGACCCGGGTCGACGATCTCGGTCAGAAGGCCGATCTGCAGAGCCTCCTCAGCCTCAACCGGGCGGCCGGTGAGAATCATCTCCATGGCGCGGCCCATACCCACCACGCGCGGCAACCGCTGGGTCCCGCCATCGATCAGCGGCACCCCCCAGCGGCGCTCGAAGCAACCGAAGACGGAGCCGGCGGTGGCGATCCGCAGGTCGCACCAGAGGGCGAGCTCAAGACCTCCAGCCAAGCACCATCCATCGATCGCCGCCAGCGTCGGCTTCGAGGGAGTAAGGCGGGTGAAGCCCATCGGTCCGGCGGGATGGTCGACATCGAGGTCGATCGCCTTCAGGTCGGCGCCGGCGCAGAACGCCTCGCCTCCCGCCCCGGTGAGGATTAACACCCGGGCGCCGGCGTCGGCCTCGAACTCCTCCAGGCCCTGGCGCAGGGCGATGGCGGTGGCGCCGTCGACGGCGTTGCGACGGGCGGGCCGGTCGATAGTCAGGATCGCCGCCCGTCCCTGCCGCTCGTAACGCACCTCGTCGCTCATCCGCAGATCGTCCCATAGCCGCAGTTCTCTGCCAGTGAAAAGGGAAGCGGGCGGGCTAGTCGCAGCGCGGGTCACGGGGTTCGCGGCGACGCCCGGCTCCCCGAGGTGCGCCCCGGTCGCCGATCTCGGGAGGGCAGGATCCCCAAGATCGTCGGCAACGGTAGGTGTCGCGGCGGACAACGAAAAAGCAACCGAGGGTGGCGCTCGTTGCCTGCCTCACGCGTAGCCTTCGCGCTCAGAAGCTCGTGGCGTCACCTTTGAGGCCGCTCCCGCTTGGCTTCCGCGGGGACCGGTCTCTCTCGGTCGCAGAAACGACGGTACTCCTCGCTCAAACGCGGCGCCAGGGGTGCGCGCTAGAGCAGTCCGCAAAGAGCGATAAGTTCCCCGAGATGGAGGGATCGGAGGCCTCCGCGCGGCGGGCGCGGCGCAACGTGGTCCTGACTGCGGCCATCGCCGGCCTCGGCGGGCTGCTGTTCGGCTACGACACCGGCGTCATCGCTGGGGCCCTGCTCTTCATCAAGACCGACTTCGACCTCGGCAGCTTCGCCCAGGGCCTCGTCGTCGCCGCGGTGCCGATCGGGGCCGTTGCCGGCGCCGCTATCGCCGGACCCGCGGCGGACACCTACGGCCGCCGGTTGATGATCCTCGTCGCCGCCGCAGTCTTCATCGTCGGTGCGCTGGCCAGTGCCGCGGCGCCCGGGGTGGAGGTGCTGGTTATCGCGCGGATCGTGATCGGCCTCGCGATCGGGCTTGCCTCTGCAGCGGCGCCGGTCTACATCTCCGAGGTGGCGCCACCGGAGAGTCGCGGCCGGCTTGTCAGCTTCTTCCAGCTAGCGGTGACGATCGGGATCCTCGTCGCCTATCTGGTCGGCCTCGCCTTCGATCACAGCGAAGCCTGGCGCTGGATGCTCGGGCTCGGCTGCGTACCGGCGCTGGCGCTCGCCTTCGGGATGGTGCGGATGCCGCAGAGCCCGCGCTGGCTGGTTATGACCGGCGACGACTTCGCGGCGCGGGCGACGCTGGCGAAGATTCGGGTCGACGACCCCGACACGATCGATCGCGAGATTGAGGAGATCAAGGAGAGCATCGACGAGAAGCCGGGACAGTGGAGTGAGCTGCTGCAACCGGTGGTGAAAGCAGCGCTGGTGGTCGGCGTCGGGCTGGCGATCCTGCAGCAGGTAACCGGCATCAACACGGTCATTTACTACGCGCCGACGATCGTCGAATTCACCGGCGTCGACTCCTCTGCCGGGGCGATCCTGGCCGCCGTCGGGGTCGGGGTGATCAACGTCGCGATGACGCTGGTGGCGCTGCGGCTACTCGACCGCGCCGGCCGGCGCACCCTGCTGATGATCGGTGTCTCCGGGATGGTGGTCTCCCTCTTCACCCTCGGCCTCGCCTTCGAGGGTGGCGGCGGCAGCACCTTCGACTCCGTCCTGGCGATCGGCAGCCTGATGACCTATGTCGCATCTTTCGCGATCAGCCTCGGCCCGATCTTCTGGCTGCTGAACGCCGAGATCTACCCGCTCAGTGTCCGCAGCAAGGCGGCCGGGATTGGGACGATGGCGAACTGGACGTTCAACTTCATCGTCTCTCTCACCTTCCTGCTGCTGATTGAAGCCCTCGGCCGCAGCGGCGCCTTCTGGTTCTACGGCTGCCTCGGCATCCTCACCCTGATCTTCTGCTGGAAGCTGGTCCCCGAGACCAAGGGCAAGCACCTGGAGGACATCCAGGCCGAGTTTCAGGCCCGGGTCGACCGCCGCGCCTGAGCCATCCGCTGAGTACCCTCAGCGGATGCGGATCGACGAGATCATCGCCGCGGACGCGCCGACCTTCTCGGTCGAGTTCTTCCCGCCGAAGACGACCGAGGGGACCGAGCAGCTGTACGAGACCGCGCGCGAGCTGCGGGCGCTGGAGCCGGATTTCGTCTCCGTCACCTACGGGGCCGGCGGATCGACCCGCGACGGCACGGTTGAGATCACCAAGGCGCTGAAGGACGAGATCGGGTTCGAGACGATGGCTCACCTCAGCTGCGTCGGTGAGTCCAGCGAGGGACTGGCGGTAACGCTCGATCGGATCCAGGCGGCTGGGATCGACAACGTCTTCGCCCTCCGCGGTGACCCGCCCCGCGGAGAGGGAGACTTCGTCCAGCCGGAGGGCGGTCTCGGTAGCGCGGCTGAGCTGGCCGCCTTCATCTCCGCTGGCTGGGACTTCGGCATCGGCGGCGCCTGCTTCCCGGAGGTGCACCCGGAGGCCCCCGACCTAGAAACCGACCTCCGCTACCTGAAGACCAAGGTCGACTCCGGCGCCGGCTTCCTGATCACCCAGCTCTTCTTCGATAACCAGGTCTACTTCGACTTCGTCGAGGCGGCGCGCGAGCGGGGTATCGACGTCCCGATTCTGGCTGGGGTGATCCCGGTCGCCAGCTTCGCCCAGACGAAGCGGATCTGCGATCTCTGCGACGCGACCATCCCAGCGCCGCTGGAAGCTGCGTTCGAAGCGGCCGGCGGCGATCCGGAGCGGGAGTTCGAGCTGGGAATCGCCTTTGCCGCCCAGCAATGCACCGAGTTGCTGGTCGCCGGCGTGCCAGGGATCCATTTCTACGCGCTCAACCGAGCACCGGCGACCCGGGCGGTGCTCGGGGCGCTGAAGGCATCACGGCCTTGGAAGCGGGCTGAGCACGACCTCCCCACGGGTTAGTAATTTTTGAATAAGATGCTCCGCCATGAGCAATCAAGGGGGATGGGATGCGTAGGGGAGGATTTGTCGTAGTCGCGCTGTTCGCGCTGCTGTTCGCGCTTTCGGGCTGTGGGGACAGCTCCGAGGGATCGGGGGACAGCGGCAACGCCCATATCAACGAGGAATCGGGCTCGATCAACGATCTGCTCGCCGATGACCGGACGGGGCCAGTCCCACCTCCGGCGAAAGTCACGGACATGCGGGAGGCGGCGGACCAAGCGAACTGCTACCTGCTGATCGGCACCGAACCGGCGAAAGGAAAACAGCTTCCTCCCGGAGCCCCCGCTCCCAAATACCAGACGGACCCACCCGCCTCGGGCCCGTACGTCGAACCGCCTCACCAGCAGGCTGACGGGGCATATCTGAACATGCCCGAGGCGATCAATCAGGTTGGCGCCCTGGATCACGGACGGTTGGCGATTCAGTACGCGCCCGACCTCGCTGAGGAGATTCAGCTGGAACTGAAAGGCCTTTACGACACGATGTACGGGGCGGCGCTGTTCTTCCCCAACGACGAGATGGAATACGCGGTGGCGGCCACGACCTGGACGAACTTCCTCGGATGCCCGGGTTGGGAAGACCAGAAAACGATGGACGCGATCCGCGCTTTCGGCAAGGAGACGTGGGGAAAGTACGGCAGCGAGCCAGTGGAGTCGTTCCCATTCGAAGGGCCGACCCCGGCCGAACCGGAAGAGCCGGAGAGCTCCGAGTAGCCACCGCGCGGGCGCAGGCTGCATAATCTCAGCGCATGGGTAAGGGAGAGCGGGAACGAGAGCGGCTGCGAGAGGAACGGATCGCCGCCGAAGAAGGAGCGGAGAAGTCCGGTCGCAACCGCATGGTCGTCGGCTACGCCGTTGTCTCGACCATCGTGCTCGTAGTGGCGGTGGTCGTCTTCGTCCTGGTCAGCGGCGGCGGCGACAGCAGCGCCAGCGGCGACGCGCACATCAACGTTAACCAGGAAGTGGGCAACACGAACGGCGTGCAGCCCGACGACCGCGCAGGGATTGTCCCCGCCCGGACCACCGTTTTTGACCTCGACGAAGCCGCGAAACAGGCGGACTGCGACGTGCAGCTGAAACTGGAAGACGAGGGCAAGGAACACCTCCCGGTCGACTCCCCGGAACCGAACTACGGGACCAACCCGCCGACCTCCGGCAACCATGTCGAACCGCCCTACCAGCAGGCTGACGGCGCCTACAGCGAGGAACCGAAACCGCTCGACGTCGTCCACTCGCTGGAGCACGGCCGGATGGCGATCCAATACTCACCCGACCTGCCGGAGAAGGCGCAACTGGAACTGAAGGGCCTCTACGACACGATGTACGGAGCGACGCTGCTCTTCCCCAACGACAAAATGCCCTACGAGGTCGCGGCGACTACCTGGACCAACATGATCGGCTGCGACACCTACAAAGGCGCGATCACTCTCGACGCGATCCGGGCCTTTGGTCGGGCAACTTGGGGCAAGTACGGTGGTGAGCCCGTGGAAGCCTTCACCTTTACCGGTCCGACGCCGGTCAAACCGGACGAACCGAGCAGCTAGGACCTAAGCGCGGTAGGCGGGGAAGAATTTCCCCGCCTCTCGGTCGTGGCTGAGTCGCGCGTAGGCCTCCGCGTCGCAGATCAGCTCCGAGGTGAGCCAGGGATGCTGGCGATTGGCGAAACCGCGCTTGAACTCCTCCAGCGCGTCGCCGGCGGTAATTCCACCGCCGAGGTTGAGCGGCAATCCGAGTTCGGTCGAGTGCTCGACGAGGCGGGTGACGACGGACTTCATCGGGGCGTCGCGGAGATGGGAATCGGCGCTGCCGCTGAGGTAGTAGTGGAGGTATCCGTCGCTGACAACGGCGATCGAAGCGGCGGCCAGGGTGCCGTCGGGGGCCGTGGCCAGCGCCAGCCAAGTCTCGTCGGCTTCGAGGATCCGGTCGAAATAGGCGGCATCGAAGAAATAATGCGGGGCGGCCTCGGTGCGACGCATCGTCTGCGCGTAGACAGTGCGGAAGCCGGCGCGCTGGCCGGGGCTGGTCTCGGCACCGGAGACGAGGTCGAGCACGTAGCCGGCCTCGAGGTTGCGACGGACCTGGCGGCGATCGCTGGGTCGGCTCTTGGGCGGCAGGTCCGGGTCGGCGATCTGAACGACGTTGCGCTCACTGGCTCCGGCGAGCGGCGAAGGTCCGAGGGTGTGGCGGATGAAAGCGCTGACCAGGCCGGTGGCGGAGAAATCGATCGCGGCGGGGTCGATTTCTCCGAGCGACCCGTGGAAGCCTGGATAGCCGTAGGGGGAAATCGCATCGCGCTCGCCGGTTCCCTCGATCTCGCGGACGATCAGGGGAGCGACCAGTTCGCCCTCCTGGCTCTCGATTCGGAGGGTGTGGGTAGCGGCCTCGGCGTCGAGGAAGGGGCGGGAGCGGAAGAACTGATCGTCGACGGCGGCTTCGCCCCGATCGCCTAACAGCTCGGCCTTGGCCGTAAAGGCGCTCACTCGAGGAGGTCAGCCGCGGCGGCGCGGAACTCGTCAGGGAGCACGCCCCAGATCTCGCAGTCGTCGGCGGGCGCGTCGCGGCGGGCGAGGTGGGCGCGCATCGTCCCCTCGTGCTTCCAGCCGAGGCCGGCAACGGTCTTCTTCGCCACCTCGTTGCGGGCGGGGATGCGACCGTAGACGCGGTGCGCCCCGTACTCGTCGAAGGCCTTGGCGATCGTCAATGCCTCGGCGCGACGGCCGACCCCCTTGCCGCGGACGTCGTCGCCGATCAGGGCGCCGAGCTCGGGCGCGGTCTGGCGAAAGAGACCGTAGAGGGCGGTAAAGCCGACTGGCTCGTCGTAGCCCTCGACGGCGATCGCGAACTTGCGGTCCTCGCCCGAGTCGTCCATCGCCCGCTGCGCCCAGGCTTCGGCTTGCGCAAGCGTGAACTCGTCGCGCTGCTCCATCAGCGTCTGCGTCGCCTGCGGGTTGTTGAACCAGCGATGGACAGAGGCGGCGTCACCGGGCTGAAACGGGCGCAGGCTGACGGCAGGACGATCGGCGCTCATCGCGGAAAACCCTACCCCGCTCAGTCCGGTGAAAGGCCTTGGCCGGTGAGAACCAGCCTGGCGGTCTTGAACAGGATGCGGAGGTCGAGGGCGAAGGTGCGGTGGTCGACGTACCAAACGTCGAGCTCGATCCGCTCCTCCCAGGGGATGCCGGCGCGGCCTTGGACCTGGGCCCAGCCGGTGATCCCGGGTAGCACCTCGTGGCGGCGTTTCTGCTGCGGTGTGTAGTCATCGACCTGGGCCCTGATCGTCGGGCGTGGGCCGACGATCGCCATCTCGCCGCGCAGAACGTTGACCAGGTTGGGAATCTCATCGAGCGAGGTGCGGCGCAAGAGCCGGCCCGGGGCGGTGACGCGGGGGTCGTCACGGTAGACGACCTTGCCGACCCCGACCGGGTCGGAGCCCTGAACCATCGTCCGCAGCTTCCACATCTCGAACTCGTGGCCGCCAAGGCCGACCCGGGGACGGCGGTATATCACCGGGCCGGGGCTGGTCAACTTGATCGCGATCGCCGCGACCAGGAGCACCGGCGAGAGAATCGCCAGGGCGAAGGCGGCGATGACGATGTCAAAGGTACGTGGCATCAGCGCGTTCCCTCCGCCTTCTCCCAGCGCCCACCCGCGCCGCGGCGCCAGCGGTCCCAGAGGCCGGCTGCGATCGAGGCGGTCGTCATCGCGTAGTAGCGGGCGATCCGCAAGGGGGCGATCGGCCAGAAGCGGCCGAGCAGGGCGGCGGCGATCAGACCGAGTTGGAGGAGGAAGGTGAGCCCGTAGAACCAGCCGTCGCCGAGCAGGAAGGCGTTGGCGACGAAGGCGACCAGATGGAGGAACGGGCTGAAGTAGCGGAGCACGCGGTGGGAGGCGATCTCGAAAGCGAAGAGGGCCGGGTAGCCGCGCGGTGAGAGCATCCCTTCGCCGACGACGATGTCCCAGAGGCCGACCATCATCCGCCGTTTTCGAGCGAACTCCCCCTCGAGCGTCGGCACCATCTTCTCCTCGGCTCGGGCGGCGGGCGCGTAGAGGGAGCGCAAGCCGCGCTTGGCGAAGGCGAACGGGAAGCTGAGGTCGTGGCTGCCGGAGGCGGCAAGGGGGCTGTAGGCCTCGCGGCGGACCGCGTAGATAGCTCCGTTGCCGGCGGTGACGCCGCCGAGCGAGGACTCCATCGCCCGCACCGCCATCTCATAGCGCCAGTAGGCCCCCTCGAGGTTGTTGCCGCCGGCGTCGAGGAAGCGGACCTGGCCGCAGACGTAGCCGACCTTGGGTTCTGCGAAGGGAGCTACAAGCTGGCGCAGCGCATCGGGCGCCCAGACGCTGTTGGCGTCGGAGAAGGCGAGGACATCGCCGACGGCTGCCTCGGCGCCGGCGTTGAGGGCGGCGACCTTGCCGCCCGGCGGCAGCTCGAGGACCAGGTCGGCGCCGGCGGTCCGGGCGCGGTCGGCGGTCGCGTCGGAGGAACCGTCGGAGGCGACGACGATCTGCAGGCGCTCGCGCGGGTAGTCGAGGGCGAGGGCGTTGGCTACTTTGGCGGCGATCACCTCTTCCTCGTCGTAGGCGGGAACGATGAGTGAGACGGTGGGCAGGGCGGCGGCGGGTCCTGTCTCCGATCGGGGGCTCTCCCTACCGGGAGAGTCCTCCCGATCGTCGCCACCCGCCGAGTGGCCTCGCATTTGGACCAGCAACCAGAGCAGCAAGGGGTACCCCAGGTGCGTGTAAACCAGCAGGCCGGCGCTGAGCCAGAAGAGGATTGCAGCGATGGCGCTCACGAGCGGGCCTCGATCAGCTCGCGGTAGAGGTCGAGGGTTTGGCGCGCTGCCTCGTCCCAGGAGTAGGGGCCGGTGGCGGCACGAGTCGCGGCGGCGGCCAGGGCGGCGCGGGCAGTTTCGTCGCCGACCAGCTCGGCCAGGGCCGCAGCTAGCGCCTCGGTGTCGCCGGGCGGAACCAGTCGAGCAGCCCCGGTATCGGCCACCTCCGAGAAGCCTCCGACCGCGCTAAGGACGAGGGGCTTGCCGAAGGCGAGGCCGGTGTAGAGGACGCCGGAGTGCTCGGCGTCGAGATAGGGGAGGACGACGAGGTCGGCGCGGCGGAAGATCGCCGGGATCTCGGCCTCGTCGACGAAGCGGGTGACGAAGCGGACTCGGCCGCCGGCCTCCTCCGCCTGGCGGCGCAGCGGGCCGACATCCATCCGCGGGTTGCCGACGATCCAGAGCTCGGCCCCGCTGCCCACGACTCGGCGGTAGGCCTCGAGCAGGTTCTCGATCCCCTTGTAGGGGCGGAGCAGGCCGAAGGAGAGAATCACCGGCCCCTCGGCTCCCTCCAGCTCGGCCGGCAGCGGCTTCTCCTCCGGCAGCCTGGTCAGGTAGTCGAAGGCTCCGTGGGGGATGACGCGGACCAACGCCGGATCGAGGCCGACCTCGTTCCGCAACCGTGCGGCGCTGTGCTCGGAGTGGGCGACGACCGCGTCCATCGCGCCGAAGACCCGGCGCGCGCTCCGCACCTGCCGGCGGCTCGGTTGCGGCGGCAGGATGTAGTGGGCGGTCATCACCCGCGGGCGGAGCGGTGGCAGCAGGCGGGTGTCGAACGAGGGCGCCGTCAGCCACTGATAGTGGACGACGTCGGCCGCGGCCTCGCGACGGAAGCGGAGCATGTCGGGGACGTGCTCGGCCGCCTTGAACGGCAGGCGCGCAGGCGCCTTCAGACCACGGGCAGCGGAGCGACGGTAAAAGCGCTCCTCGACCCGGTAACCCTCGGCTGGCGGGACCGGTCCGTAGAGGAAGCGCGTGGTCAGCAGCTCGACCTCAGCGCCGGCGCGGGCGAGCGCCGCCGCCAGGGCGCGGTCGTAGGGCGGCGTGAACGCCGAGGGGTCGACGAGTTGGACTTTCATGGATGGTGAAGAAACCTCCGGCAGTGGAGGATTATCGTGACCCCCTTGTCCCCCACGCTCTCCTACTGCGTCGTGAACACGAACGGCCGCGAGTACCTGCTCGCCTGCCTCGCCGCGATCGAGCGCACCCATCCCGCCGGGATGGAGCGTGAGGTCCTCGTCCTCGACAACGCCTCCGACGACGGCTCGGCAGAGGCGGTGCGGCAGCTCGCCGGCGAGATCCGGTTGATCGCGCTGGAGCAGCGCACGGGCAAGGCGGAGAACGACTCGACCCTGATGCGCGAGGCGACGGGCGAGTACTGCCTGCTGCTGAACGAGGACTCCGAGCTACGGCCGGGGGCAACGCAGGCACTGGTCGCTGCGCTCGAAGCCGACCGGAAGGCCGCCGCCGCGACCCCCCAGCTACTCGACTCCGACGGCGAGCCGGTTCCCTCGGCCTGGCGCTTCCCGGGAGTCGAGACCGCGGCGATCGGGGTGCTCTTCCTCCACCGTCGCTTCACCGTGCAGAGCGTGGGCGGCGCGACCCGCAGGGTCGACTGGGCGCAGTCGAGCGCGTTGCTGGTGCGCCGCGAGGCCGCCGCCGGAGTCGGCTACATGGACCCCGACTTCTTCGTCTACTACGACGAGTGCGACTTCGCCAGGCGCCTGGCCGACGCCGGCTGGCACTCGCTCTTCGTCCCCGGCGCCGAAGCGGTCCACCACGATCAGCTCTCGACCGACCTCGCCAAGGGCCTTCCCCGGATCGTCGAATTTCACCGCAACCGCAACCTCTACATGCGAAAGCACCACGGGCGGGTCGCCGCCCTCGCGGTGCGGGTCCTCACCGCCTGGTCCTACGCGCTGCGGGCGCTGGCGGCGGCCGTCCTCCCAAACCGTCCGGCGAAGATCTTCTGGGCCCACGCCCGCCAGGCGCTGCTCCCGAACCGGGGCGAATCGATCCGCGACCGAGCTCTGACCTGACCCATCAGGACCTCGCGTCTTCGTCCATGCGCTCCACCTCGTATACCTCGGGGATACGCCCGTCGACGGCGGGCTCGACCGAGCGGAGGTCCGCGAGCAGGGAGCCGGGGTGGCGCAGGCGCGCCATCCAGCCCCTCTCCTCCTCGCTGAAGAAGCCGCTGGCGAAGAGTGCGAGCGGGTAGGCAGCGAAAAGGGCGACGCGGAGCAGGAGCCCGAGGGCGCCGGAGGTCGGGACCAGCAGTTCCCCCACCCCGACCAGGACGGCCACGGTCAGGACCACGCGCAACAGCCGTCCCCACTCGTACGGCACCGGGAAGAGGCGCTGGGTGAAGACGTACATCAGTCCCAGCACGACGACATAGGAAGCGACGAGGGCGAGACCGGCGCCGACGATCCCCATCGACGGCACCAGCGCCAGGTTGAGGGCGACGTTGGTGACGAGGGCGCCGATCGCGGCCGGAAGGTTGAACTCGGTACGACCGGTGCGGCCGAGGATCACGACCAGGACCAGGTAGAGCGCGTAGAGGGTGACGGCGGTCGAGATCAGGCCGATCGCTTCGTAGGCCTCGAAGAATTCAGGCGCCGCCAGGGCACGGACGATCCAGCGCGAGAACAGCCACATGCCGGTGACGACGAAGGCGGTGCCGGCGACGAAGAGGGTGACGACGGTGGCGTAGGTGCGGCGGGCCTCCTCGTCGTCGCGGATCGAGTAGGCGAGTGGCGGCCAGGCAAGCTGGAAGCCACGGACGAGGACGTTAACCCCCTGCGCGAACTTGACCGCGAGCGAGTAAAGACCGGCCTCGGCGAGGCCGAGGGTGCGGACGATGATCAGGCGGTCGACAAAGTTGAGCAGGTAAAGGGAGACCTCGGCCGGCATCGTCGGCAGGCCGAAGCGGAACAGCCGCCGCAGCAGCGGGATGTCGAGGCGCAGCGAGAGCTGCCGCCACTGGAGGGCGATCAGGGCGATGACGAAGGCGGCGCCGGTCGCGTAGCTGCCGAGCAGCAGGCCGCGGGCGCCCTCGTCGAGGCCGACGACGAGGACGACGGTGAGGGCGATCGCCGCGACCACGTTGAGGATCGTGGTGACGAAAAAGGCCCGCGCCCGCTCCTCGAGCCGGAAGAGGGTGAGCATGAACTCCCACATCGTCAGCACCCAGAGGCCGCCGACCGCGATCCGCACCAGTTCGGGCGCCGAACCGGCAGGCAGTTCCGATTCGATCAGCAGCAATTCCGAGATCGGTCCGGCGAAGGGGAGCACGAGCAGAGCGCCGATCGTCGAGAGCCAGAAGAGTCCGGCAAAGCTGCTCTTGACGACCTGGCCCGGATCCTCGTCGTCCTTGTAATAGAAGCGCAGGATCGCCTCGATCAGGCCGAAGCGGATGACGATGCTGGCGAGGACGACCCCGGCGAAGAGGATCTCGGCAGCGCCGTAGTCGGCCTTGGTCAGATACCGCGTGTACAGCGGCAGCAGCGCGACGGCGATGACCTTGGAGAGGATGCTCGCCGCGGTGTAGGCGGCGCCGGTCGTCGCCAGGCGGCGCAGGTATCCCGACATGCGGGGACCCTACGCCGGGTCGCGGACCGTCGGCGCCTCAGCCCACGCCAAAGAGGCGCCCACAGCTAACAAAACCCAGGTGATCGGATCCTCGAAAAAACCCGCATACGCCAGGGTGTGGACCAGTAGTGCCACGAACGCGGCGAGGATCGCTGCGCGGGCCACCTGGCGGGCGGGTCCTGTCTCCGATCGGGGGCTCTCCCTACCGGGAGAGTCCTCCCGATCGTCGCCACCCGCCCGAGCGGCGCGGAAGAGTCCACGGCTCATGGTTTGGAGCGCCACCATTACCAGGGAGAAGTAGATGAGCAGTCCTAGGAGGCCTTGCTCGGCTGCGACGGTTACCGGCTCGGTGTGGGAGACGATTACCGGGGCGTCTTTGTTCTCGCGATGGTCGCGGTAGGCGGCTTGGAACGAGCCTGATCCGTATCCCCAGAGCGGTCGATCGGCGAAGAGGTCGAGGCCTCCCGAAACGAGGCTGCCTCGGCCGCTGAGGTCGACGTTGAGGCGGTCGCTGGTCAATTTCCCCGAGCCGCCGGCGAAGAGGATCACGAGGATCGCGCCGACCGTCCCCACCGCTACCGCGGCGAGAGTCCAGCGCCAGCTCCAGCGGATCGCCGCCAGCATCGCTAGCCCGGCCAGCAGGGCGAGGAAGCTCGACTGCGAGTAGGTCGAGACGAGACCGATCCAGAGGACGGCGATCAGGCCGGTGAGGAGCCAGAAGGAGTCGCGGGTCCGGGCCCAGAGCATCGCCGCCGTCGCCAGCACCGCGACCATCGACAGGTAGCGCCCGTAGACGTTTGGGTCCCAGAAGACCGAGTTGACGCGGAAATAGGTGTGGAACTCGTTCGAGCGGATGATCTGGTCGTTCCAGAAGAGGCTGTTGGTCCCCCACTCGACCGTGCCGATGAGGACGAAGACGGCCGCCTCGACCCCGAGCACGATCAGAGCCCAACGCAGCAGGCGACGGTCCCACTCGACCTCGCGCAGCAGCCGGTAGGCGACGGTGAAAGGGATGAAGAAGAAGCAGACGTTCTGCAGACCCTTCGAGAAATCCTCCGAATAGAGGGTCTGCAGGGCATAGAGGACCACCGCGGCAGCGAGCAGCCACGCCAGCGCCCGCGGCGAGTGCGCGGCCGGAGGATCGGTCCAGTCGCGCAGCACCGTCGCCACCACCGCCGCGGCGATCACCAGGTACAGCGGCACCAGCAGGTTCGCGGTGTCCCCGCCTGCCTCCAGCGGCACCCGAAAAGGCAGGGCGAAGATGATCGCCAGCGGCATCAGGATCGGCCAGCGGCGGAAGAGGTAGGTGAGGGCGCCGATGGCGAAGGCCGCGATTGCCAACAGGGCGACGATCCGTCCCTCGTCGTGACGCAGGTCGACGATCTGGGTCGTGTGCCACTGATCGCCGGCGATCAGGACCGGGAAGAGGACCATCGCCAGGACCATCGCGGCGCTGCGCAGCCGTCCCGGCGGCAGGAGAATCGCGGCGGCACTCGCGGCCGCGGCGGCAATCAGGCCTGCGCTCGCGAGGAGATCGCTCAGCATCGCCCCCGGCTCTCCTGCGGCATCGGATGGAGGCGGATCACGCCCGGCGTCACGAGCGTGCGTCCGTCGAACCTGACGCGCAGCTTGTAACGACCCGGAGCGGCCGTTCCCCCTCCCCGCTGGCGCCCGTCCCAGTAGTAGGTGTGGAACGTGTAGCGCTTGAGGAACCCATCGCGTGCCAGCGTGAAGACGACTCGGCCGCCGGGCTTGATCACCTGGACCGTTCCGTTGCCGGAGACGGTGGTGCGAAAACGGATCCGCATCAGATCGAGGCGGCAGTCCCCGTTCGGGGTGAAGGCGTGGACGACCGGCTGGTCCTTGTGCCGTGGCGCGCCGACGAAACTGACGCGATCGAGGACCAGCGGGTCTCGCTTGACCCGCTGGGAGTAGGCGAAGGCGGCTAGCGTCGCGAGGACGAGGAGCGCGAAGACGATCGCAGGGGCGCGAGAGTCATTCGGTCGTTTCGGCATTGTCCTCGCCGACGACCACCGCGACGTCGGCGCCTGCCGAGACCGACTCGATTTCCCCGCTCATCGGCTGCAGCTTCGCGATCGCCAGCTGCTTGCCGACCGTGCGCGCCTCCGGCTTGTGGCCGGTTTTGAACATCACCACGCTTTCGGCAAAGCTGGCGCTGCTGTTGGTGACGGCGCCGAGGCTGAAGCCCTTGCCCTCGACTTCGTCGCCGACGGTGGCGGCTAGACCGGGTACCGAGGTGCCGTTGAGCACGCTGACTTCGATTTCGGCGGGCTTGACCTTTGCCGCCGCCTGTTTGGAGCCGTTGCCGTTGGTGCCGCCTTCGTCGCCGCCGCTGACCAGGAGGTAGGCAACCCCGCCGACGATCGCGATGACGACGACGAAGAGGGCGATCAGCGTGCCCGGCTTCGAGGCCAGCTCGCCGAAGTTGGAGAAGCGTCCCCCCAGCCGCTCGCCGAGGCTCTGCTCCGGCAGGCCCTCCTCGCGTCGCTTGCGCCGTTCCTCGCGGCTGGAGACCGCCTCCTGTTCGGCGGTGCGCGCCTCCTCGAGCGCCCTCAGCTCCTCCGCCCGCTGGGCGGCGATGGTCGAAGTCTGCTCCTTGCGGTCGGCGTCGCGCTCGGGAGCGGAGCCAGCCCACTCACGCAGGCGTCGAAGGTCACGCCCTTGAGTGAACGAGAGGAGCGCGAGGATGGCAAGGCCGAGGAAAGCGGCCAAGCCAGCGAAGGCGCCGATTTGTTCGATCGCATGGACCAAAGTGGCTGCGAGAGGCTATTCGTTGGGGACAACCGTCGCGGCGCCGTCGCCCGGTGCGGCGATCAACTCGACGACCCGCTCTGCCAAGTTAGCCTCGTCGCCGGCCAGAACCAGGTGTTCCAGCGAGTTCAGGGTCGACTCCACCCACTCCTGATCAAGGGGCTTCTGGCGCACCGCCCGGTTGATCCGCCGGGCCGCCGTCGGCTGCTCGGTCTCATTGCTGGAGAAGAGGATCTCGTGCAGCTTCTCGCCGGGCCTCGGCTTGGTGAACTCAACCGCGATGTCCTGCTCGGGCTCGTAGCCGGCAAGGCGAATCATGTTGTGAGCGAGGTCGACGATCTTCACCGGGTCACCCATGTCGAGGACGAAGACCTCGCCCTTGCCGGCGCCGATGTCGCCGGTGCGGATCACCAGCTGCACCGCCTCCGGGATGGTCATGAAGTACCGCGTCATCTCCGGGTGGGTGACGGTCACCGGTCCCCCCCGCTCGATCTGGCTGCGGAAGATCGGGACGACGCTGCCGGAGGAGGCGAGGACGTTGCCGAAGCGGACCGAGGCGAAGCGGGTCTCCGGGAATTTGTCGCCGGCAGCCTCGACGATCCACTCGGCCATCGCCTTCGAGGCGCCCATCACCGTCTTCGGGTTGACCGCCTTGTCGGTCGAGATCAGGACGAAGCGCTCGACCTTGGAGGCGGCGGCGGTCTCGGCGGTGACCCGGGTGGCGATCGCGTTGTTACGAACGGCCTCCAGCGGATTGGACTCCATCAGCGGCACGTGCTTGTAGGCAGCGGCGTGGAAGACGACGTCGGGTTTGAAGCGCTGCATCACCTCCAGCATCCGATGCGGCTCCTTGCAGTCGGCCAGCACCGACTCGCAGCTGGCGAAGTGCCGCTCCTCGACCATCTCGCGGTCGATCTCGAAGAGGTTGTCCTCGGCGTGGTCGAGCATCACCAGCAGCCGCGGCTTCACCTGGGCGATCTGGCGGCAGAGCTCGGAGCCGATCGAGCCACCGGCGCCGGTGACGAGAACGATGCGGTCGCGCAGGTAAGCGCCGACCCGGTCCAGCTCGCGGACGATCGGCTCACGGCCGAGCACGTCCTCGACCCTCACCTCGCGCAGCTGTTTGTTGAGCTGAACGCCGCCGCGCAGCAGCTCGAACACGGTCGGCAGGGTGCGGACCCGGATCTCTCGCTCCCGGCAGGCGGCGACGATGCGGCCGCGCAGATCGCCCGGCGCCGAGGGGATCGCGATCACGACCTCGTCGGGGCCGGTCTCGTCGAGGATCGCGTCGATCTGCTTGGTCGACCCGAGCACCTTCAGGCCCAGCATTCGCATCCCCCGCTTGCGGGGATCGTCGTCGACGAACCCGATCGCGGTGGCGCCGAGGTTGGGGTTGAGCTGCAGCTCGCGGACCACCATCTGGCCGCCGGAGCCGGCGCCGACGACGAGCACCTCGTGCTTCGGCAACCGGCCGGCGCGGTTGGGGCGCTCGAGGACCAGGCGCACGGCGAGCCGGGCGCCGGCGATCAGCAGCGCCGTGAGCAGGAAGTCCATCACCTCGACCGAGCGCGGCAGCGTCGGCTCGAAGGGCTTGGCGACGGCGAAGACCACGACCAGCAGGGCGCTGGCGACGGCGACGGCGCGGAGGATGAGGAGGAAGTCGCGGCCACTGACGTAGCGCCACCACTTCTGGTAGAGCCCGAAGGCGTAGAAGACGACCAGCTTGCCGGCGACGACGAAGCCGACCGACTGCGCGAAGAGGGTCTCGTAGCGCTGCGGCCAGCCGTGCGGGTCGTCGAGGAAGCGCAGCTGGAAGGCGAGGAAATAGGCCAGCGCGACGAGCACGGCGTCGGCCGTTATCTGCAATACCCGGTTGCGATAGACGGGGTGGTTCAACCGCCGCATGAAGTGGCGAGTTTAGATGCTGTTCAGCTTCGTCCCTAGAATGCGCGCTTCACTGATGCCGATCACCCCATACGCAAGCGTCACCGACTTCTTCCTCGACCCGATCGTCAACTGGGGAACCGACTTCATCAGCAGCGCCGGCCTGCCCGCCGTGTTCATCCTGATGACGCTCGAGTCCGCCTGTTTACCGGTCCCCAGCGAGGCGATCATGCTCTTCGCTGGCTCCAGCGTCGCCGCCGGCGACCTGACCCTGTTCGGGGTCGTCGCCGCGGGCGTGCTCGGCAACCTGGTCGGCTCCTGGATCGCCTACGCGGCCGGCTACTTCGGCCGCATCGACCTGCTGGAAAAAAACAAGCTGATCCACATCAGCCCCAAACACCTGAAATGGGCCGACGACTTCTTCGCCCGCTACGGCGACGCGACGATCTTCTTCTCGCGGATGCTGCCGATCATCCGCACCTTCATCTCGCTTCCCGCCGGGGTGGCGAAAATGCCGTTCTGGCGCTTCACGATCCTGACCACGCTCGGCTGCATCCCCTGGGTGCTGATGCTGGCCCTGATCGGCCAGAGCGTCGGCGAGAACTGGGAAGAGTGGCGGGACCATCTCCATTACCTCGACTACCTGGTCGTCGTCGCCGTGATTGCCGGCGGCGTCTACTGGCTGATCAGGCGCCGTCGACGCCCGCCGGCTGAACCGGCGAGCGCCACCGAGAGTTGAGCGGCCTTCCAGCCCGGCGCGCGGTCGCGCTGGGGCTGGTCCAGGGTCCGGCTGAGCTGCTGCCGGTCTCCAGCTCCGCCCACATCGTTCTCCTCCCCTGGCTGGCCGACTGGGACTGGGATGGGATCGATCCCGAGCTGCGCAAGAGCTTCGAGGTAGCGCTTCACACCGGTGCCGCGGCGGCCCTGCTGATCGGCCAGCGGCGGATGATCGCCGAGGAGATGCACCAGTTCGACGGCAGGCGGGCGCTGCTCCTCGGGCTCTCCTTCCTACCGGCGGCAATCGTCGGTTACACCCTGGAGCGGCCGATCGAGCGCCGGCTTGGCGGCCCCCGGGCCACTGCCTACGGGTTGCTGGCCGGAGCCGCGGCGATGCTGGTCGCCGACCGCCGACCGCAGCGCCGCGGCCGTGGCGACGCCACGCCGATGGACGGGCTGGCGCTGGGGATCGCCCAGGCGGCGGCGCTGGCGCCGGGCGTCTCTCGCAACGGCGTCACCCTGGCGGCGGCCCGCTGGCGGCACTTCTCCCGCGATCAGGCAAACCTGCTCTCGCGCACGATCGCGCTGCCGATCATCGTCGGCGCCACCGGCCTCAAGGGCGCGCGGCTGGCGCGGCGCGGAACCACGCCGGAGGTCCGGCGCTCGCTTGCCGTCGGCATCGGCGCCTCCTTCGCCTCCACCTTCGCCTCCCAGCGCCTGATCAGGCTGGTCGAGCGCGACCGGGCGCTCTGGCCATATGTGGCGTACCGGATGGCATTGGCTGCCTTGGTACTGCGCAAGCTCAATTCCTAACTCCAAATCTTGGAGAAACTTGGAGTTGACTTGGAATAACTGCTACAACTCCAAATCTTGGAGAAACTTGGAGTTGACTTGGAATTGGAGTTGGGATGTACGTAGAGCGTGCACCGACGATCGAGGAGCTGGTCGAGAAACTCAGCAGCCAGGAGGTGATCGCCACCCTTCAAGTGACCCCTCCCGAGGATCAAACGGAGCGGTACCTGCACTGGGACAAGCTGAGGCGACTGGAGCCTCCCGCGGGTCTCAATACCGAGCAATGGTGGCTGAAAGTCAAGGGGGCAAGGGAAGGGGAGTTGCGGCGACTCCCGCTCACGGATCCCGATGGTGCGGCCTTCAGCTATGGGCTACTGGACTCGATGCTGCGACGGCTTCACTACATAGATCAGCGCTGTAGTGGCGAGGTGGCGATGGACGAAGTCGTCACCTCCGAGCGACAGGCGGGACGCCGCTTCCTGGTCAACTCGCTGATGGAGGAGGCGATCAGGTCAAGTCAGCTGGAGGGCGCGACGACCTCGCGACGAGCAGCCAAGGAGTTGCTCCGAACTGGGCGTGAGCCGAGAGATCGAAGCGAGCGGATGATCGCCAACAACTACCGCGCGTTGCAGTTCATGCGCGAGGAGATGGGAAGCGAGCTGACCCCGGCAGCGATCCTCGAACTGCATCGCATCGTCACCGACGGGACCCTTGACGATCCCTCCGCCGCGGGCCGACTGCAGAAGCCAGGGGAGAAGCGTGTCGCCGTCTTCGACCGTGACGAGGGGAACCCGATCCACACTCCGCCGCCTGCGGAGCAGCTTCCCGAGCGCATGCGCTTGCTTTGTGAGTTCGCGAGTGACGACGAGGCCGGCGGCCGGTTCATCCATCCGGTGATCCGGGCGATCCTCCTTCACTTCTGGCTGGCCTATGACCATCCCTTCCTCGACGGCAACGGCCGCACCGCTCGCATCCTTTTCTTCTGGTTTATGCGAACCCGTGGATATTGGCTGGCCGAGTATCTGCCCATCTCGCGATTCATCCGCAACGCACCGGCGCAATACGCCCGCGCCTTCGTGGAAACCGAGACCGACGAGGGTGACACCACCTATTTCCTCATCCACCAGCTCGACGTAATCGAGAAGGCGATCGACGAGCTCCATCTCTACCTGCAGCGAAAGGCCGCCGAGGTGAGGGACGTCGAGAGGCTTCTGCAGGGAACGGCCTACCTGAACGGACGCCAGCTGGCACTTCTCACCGACGCGGTTCGCAACCCGGAGGCCATCTATTCCTTCGACAGTCACGCGAAGAGCCACCGCGTCAGCCACGAGACCGCCCGCTCCGATCTTCGCCTGCTGGCGGATGACGGGTTGCTGGTGCAACGACGTCAGCAAAGGCGGCACGTTTTCGAGCCCGCGCCCGATATTGCCGACAGGCTGAAAGAATCGCCCCATGACTGACGCCTACGCGAAGGCCGGAGTCGACCAGGGGGCGGCGGATTCGGCCGTGGCCGGGCTGGTGAAGGCGCTCGGCGCGATCAAGCTTGGGCGACCTTCGGCGCAGGTGCCGCTGCCGGGGCACTACGCAAGCGTGATCAAGATCGACGAGCGGACCGGGATCGCGCTCTCGACCGACGGGGTCGGAACCAAGCTGGTGCTGGCCGAGCAGCTCGGCCGCTTCGACACGATCGGGATCGACTGCGTGGCGATGAATGTCAACGACGTGATCTGCGTCGGTGCCGAGCCGCTGGCGATGCTCGACTACATCGCGATCGAGAAGGCTGATCCGAAAGTCTGCGAGGAAATCGGGGTCGGCCTCGCGCGCGGCGCGGAGCAGGCGGGGATCGAGATCCCCGGTGGCGAGCTGGCGCAGCTCGGGCAGCTGGTCCGCGGCGTCGACGTCTCCGGCGCCTGCTTCGGGACCATCGCCCTCGACGCGATCATCGACGGCTCCGCGGTCGAGCCCGGCGATGTCGTCATCGGCCTCCCCTCCACCGGGCTGCACTCCAACGGCTACACCCTCGCCCGCTCGGCCCTGGCCGAGATCCCGCTCGACAACGACCGGCTGGGGCGGCCGCTCGGCGACGTGCTGTTGGAGCCGACCGAGATCTACGTCAAGCCGGTGGTCGAGCTGCTGCGCTCCGAGGTCGGGGTTCGCGGCCTCGCCCACATCACCTCCGGCGGCACCAAGAACCTGCTGCGGCTCGCCGCCGAGGTCGGCTACGAGATCGACGACCCGATGCCGGTGCCGCCGATCTTCGCCCTGATCCAAGAGCAGGGGGCCGTTTCCAACGAGGAGATGCAGGAGGTCTTCAACATGGGCTGCGGCTTCTGCGTCGTCGTCCCGGCGGCCGACGAAGCCGCCGCACTCGCCTTGCTGCGCCGCCACTACCCCGCCGCGAAGCGGGTCGGGCGCGCAACCGAAGGACCACCCAGGATCCTCTGAGCCGCCTTCTGGCCTCTGGCGTCGTAACGTTGGCCCGCAAGTGAGCGACCGCCCCTCGACCAGCGCCCAGATGATCGGCACCGTGCTCTCCGGCCGCTACAAGCTGGAGGCGAAGCTTGGCAGCGGCGGCATGTCGACCGTGTACCTGGCGCGGGACACGACTCTCGACCGGGCGGTGGCGGTCAAGGTCATGCACCGGGAGATGTCCGAGCAGGCCGACCAGCTCGAGCGCTTCCGCCAGGAGGCGCGGGCGGTGGCCAAGCTCTCCCACCCCAACGTCGTCTCCGTGATCGACGCCGGGGAGGACGGCGGCCACCCCTACATCGTCTTCGAGTACGTCGAAGGGGAGACGCTGAAGCAGCGGATCAACCGGGTCGGCGCGCTCGACGCCCAGGAGGCGCTGGCCTACGCGATCGAGATCGCCCGCGGGCTGACCGTCGCCCACGCCCGCAACATGGTCCACCGCGACATCAAGCCTCAGAACGTCCTGATCGACGCCGAGGGACGGGCCAAGCTGACCGACTTCGGCATCTCCCGCCAGCTCGAAGAGGACGGGATGACCGCCACCGGCCGGGTCCTCGGCACTACCGACTACGTCTCTCCTGAGCAGGCGATGGGCCGCGCGGTCGATCAGCGCTCCGACATCTACTCACTCGGGGTCGTCCTCTACGAGATGCTCGCCGGGCAGGTTCCCTTCCAGGCCGACAGTCAGGTCGGGGTGGCGATGAAACACGTCAACGATGAGCTGCCCGACGTCCAGCAGCGCCGGCCGGAGCTCTCGGCCGCAGCGGCGCTGGTGGTTGAGCGGGCGACGACCAAAGACCCGGGTGAGCGCTACCAGCAGGTCGGCGAGATGATCGACGATCTGGCGACCGCGCTCGAGGTCGAGGCGGCGCGGGCCGGCTCGACTACCGGCGAGGCGACCAGCGTCCTCGATGCGGTGCCGCCGGCCGAGCGCAAGCTCTCCAGCGGGATGCGCTGGTCGCGGCTCTGGATCGCCCTCCTCCTGCTCGCCTTCGCCGGCGCGGTGGCGGCGGTGATCCTGATCAGCAGCGGCAACGGCCCCGGCGGCGGGGGCGGTGCACTGGAAGGAAAGGGGACGCAGCTAGCGCTGGCCGAAGCTTCCGACTACGACCCGCAGGGGGACGACGAAGAGGACCCCGAAGCGGTCAGCCTGGCGATCGACGGCAACCCGACCGGCACCGCCTGGACCAGCGAGCACTATGACGACACCGAATTCGCGGGAACGAAGAGCGGGCCCAACCCCGGCGTCGGCCTCTACGTGGCGACGAAGGCGACGGCGACCCCGCGGGAGATGATCATCCGCGGCACCCCGGGCTGGGACGCGGAAATCTACGCCGCCCCCGCCGGACCGCCGGAAGAGCTCTCCGAATGGGGTGAACCGGTCGGCGAGGTGGAAGACGCCGGGGAGCTCGAGGAGGTCGAGCTCCACCTCGGCTCGCCGGCGAAGTACTTCCTGATCTGGTTCACCAAGGCGGCCCCCTCTCGCGACCAGGAAGGTCGCTACCGGATCGAGATCAGCGACGTGAAGGTGATCGACTGAGTTCTGCCGTCGTCGGGTATAGGAGCGGTTCGGCTGGGAGGGCTCAGTAACCTTTACATCGATCCGTGTAACATTCGACAATGGCAGAGCGAGGCGCCGTACCCAATGTCCCCAAGGTGCGCCGCCGTGCGCTCGACGCGGTGCGCTCGCTGTTCACGCCACTGCTGCCGGACGACTACCTCGAACTGATCAACCCGCTCTGGTCGACGCAGGAGCTGCGCGGGCGGGTCGAGCGGATCAAGCAGGAGACGCCCGATGCGGTGACGGTGTTGATCAAGCCGGGCTACGAATGGGCGGGGCACCGACCCGGCCAGTACCTGCGGATCGGCGTCATCGTCAACGGCGTCCACCACTGGCGCGCCTACTCGCTGACCACCGACCCGGGCCGGCCGGACGGCCTGATCGGGATCACCCCGAAGCTGGTCGACGCGGGCAAGGTCTCGCCCTTCCTCGTGCGGCAGGCGCGGCCCGGTGACATCGTCCGCCTCGGCGGCGTCGAAGGCACCTTCGTGCTGCCCGACCCACCGCCCCGCAAGCTCCTCTTCGTCAGCGCCGGCAGCGGCATCACGCCGATCATGAGCATGCTGCGCAGCCTCGACCGCGAGGGGGCGCTCGGCGACGCTGTCCACATCCATTCCGCCCGCACCGCTGACGGCATCATCTTCGGCGAGCAGTTGCGCGAGCTCGACAGCCGCCGTTCCGGCTACCGCCCTCATCTACGGATCACGATCGAGGCCGGACGGGTCGCCCCCACCCACCTTGACGAGCTCTGCCCCGACTGGCGTGAGCGCCACGCCTTCGTCTCCGGTCCCGGGGAAATGCTCGACGCGCTCGTCGCGCACTGGCGTGAGCAGGGCGATCCCGAGCTGCTGGAGATGGAGCGCTTCCAGCCGGTTATCGGCGGCGATGTCGCGGCTGGCGAGGGCGGGGTGGTCCGCTTCCTCTCCAGCGACGTCGAGACCGCGTGCGACGGCGGAACGCCGATCCTCGTCGCCGGCGAGGAAGCCGGCGCGGAGCTGCCGTTCGGCTGCCGGATGGGGATCTGCCACACCTGCATCGGCAAGCTCTGCAAGGGAGAGGTGAGGGACCTGAGGACCGGAGAGGTCCACGGGGAAAAGGGAGAGATGGTCCGAACTTGTGTCAACGCGCCGGAAGGCGACGTTGCAATCGCACTATGAGGAAAAGGAACTAGATGAGCACCACTGCTGCCCCCATCGATACCCATATTGAGAGCCCCCTGGCGCACCTCTCGGAGGAGCAGCTGGATCAGCTGGGGCGCGAGTTCGACGCGATCCGCGACCGGGTCATGGGTGAGCTCGGTGACCGCGATCGGCGCTACATCGAGAGCATGATCGAGATGCAGCGGCGCCTGGCGGTGCTGGGGCGGGTGCTGCTGCTCGCCTCGCGCAACCGCGGCGCCTGGGTGGCGGGAACCTCGGCCCTCTCGGCGGCGAAGATCCTCGAGAACATGGAGATCGGGCACAACGTCATGCACGGGCAGTGGGACTGGATGAACGACCCCCGCATCCACTCCTCGACCTGGGACTGGGACACCGCCTCCACCGCCGAGGCCTGGAAGCACTCCCACAACTACGTCCACCACACCTACACCAACATCCGCGGCAAGGACAAGGACCTCGGCTACGAGATCATGCGGATCGATCCGGAGCAGAAGTGGCACCCGGTCTACCTCGCGCAGCCGGTCTACAACCTGATCCTGGCGGCGCTGTTCGAGTGGGGCGTGGCGCTGCACGACCTCGACTTCGAGGCGATCCGTAAGGGCCACAAGCCGATGCACCAGGTGAAGCGGGAGCTGAAGGGGATCGCCGGCAAGGCGAAAAGCCAGGTCGTCAAGGACTACATCGCCTGGCCGCTAGTCAGCGCCTTGGCCGCGACCGCCGTCGACGCCGTGGTGGAGACGCGGCGCCAGCGCAAGCAGCCGCGGGGAATCCTCGGCCGGGTGAGGCGCAGCAAGCGGAAGAGCCGCTGGGCGCCGGTGGTGGAAGCGACCCTGAACAGCGGCAGCAAGACCTTTCGCGCGACCGCCAAGGCCGACTTCACGGCGAACATCGTCCGTAACGTCTGGGCCTACGCGATCATCTTCTGCGGCCATTTTCCCGACCAGACCTACACCTTCTCTCAGCAGGAGGTCGAGGACGAGAGCCGCGGCGGCTGGTACATCCGGCAGCTCACCGGCTCCGCCAACATCGAGGGCGGCCCGATGTTCCACGTCGCCAGCGGCAACCTCAGCTACCAGGTGGAGCACCACCTCTTCCCTGACATGCCGAGCACCCGCTACGCCGAGATCGCCCCCCAGGTGAAAGAGATCTGCGAGCGCTACGGGCTCCCGTACAACAGCGGCCCGTTCAGCCAGCAGCTGGGAATGGTGCAGCGGACGATCCTGCGGCTGGCCTTTCCCGGCGGCAAGCCGCGGCCGAAGCCGGGGCCCTACCGCGGCTAGGAGGCCGCAAACAGCGCCGCAGTTCTCCGTCTGGACGTTTCTCCCCTACCGGAACCGGCTACTTAAAAGTTACGGTAAAGATACCTGAGCTTTCGTAGCTCTTTCTTGTTCTCACTCGGGAGGAGAAACAGATGGAAAAGACGACCAAGCTCCAACGCCTCCGCGTTGGCCTGCTTGCCCTTGTAACCGCAGCGGCGCTGCTCGCCGGATTTGCCGGTGGTGCGACGGCCGCCAACTACACCGCCCTCGGCGACTCATACGCCGCCGGGCCGCTGATTCCCAACCCGCTGTTGCCGCTCGGCTGCCTCAAGTCGAGCAACAACTACGCCCACCTGGCAGCGCCGAGCATTGGCCTGACGCTGCGCGACGCGTCCTGCAGCGGCGCTGAGACGGAGGACATGACCAACCCGCAGAACGTCGACCCGGACGGGCCGAACCCGCCGCAGTTCAACTCGCTCGACGCGAGCACGACCGTGGTCTCGGTGACGATCGGCGGCAACGACATCGGCTTCTCCGAAGTCGCGCAGAGCTGCATCACGGTCAACCCGTTCAGCCATCCCTGCCTCGACAAATACAAACCAGGCGGGGTCGATCAGCTGAAAGCGCGGATCGAAGCGACGGCGCCGAAAGTGGCGGCGGTCCTGCAGGGGATCAAAGTCCGCTCGCCCTCGGCGAAAATCTACGTCGTCAACTACCCGGCGATCTTCCCCGAGACGGGGTTCGGTTGCTGGCCGCAAATGCCGATCGGGTTCACCGACGTTCCCTACCTGCGCTCGACGCAGAAAAGCCTGAACGCGATGCTCGCGACCCAGGCGGCGGCGAACGGCGCGACCCTGGTCAACTGGTACGGCGCCAGCATCGGCCATGACGCCTGCAAAGGCACCTCGACCCGCTGGGTCGAACCGCTCGTGCCGGGCACCGCGGCGGCACCGATCCATCCCAACAAAGCAGGAATGGTCGGCGGCGCCAACGCACTCGTCGCGGCGGTGAAATAGTCGCAACATGAAGATCGCCAGCCTCGTCCCCTCCGCGACCGAGATGCTCTTCGCGCTCGGCCTCGGAGGGGATGTGGTCGGCGTCACCCACGAGTGCGACTGGCCACCCGAGGCGGCCTCCCTCCCCCACCTGACCGCGACCGTCCTGCCGGAGGGTCTCGACCCCGGTGAGATCGATGCCGCGGTGAAGGAGGTGGTCGGCGAAGGGCGAGCGCTCTACAGCCTCGACGAGGAGTTGCTGGCGAAGCTGGCCCCAGACCTGATCGTCACCCAGGCGGTCTGCGAGGTCTGCGCCGTCTCCTACGAGGACGTGGTCGCGGTCGCGGCGCGGTTGCCCGGACGGCCTCAGGTGCTGCAGCAGGACCCGAGCCGGCTCGGCGAGGTGCTCGATGACGTGACCCGGCTCGGCGCCGCGGGGGGAATCGAGGAGCGGGCCGCTGAGGTTCGCGCCGCGCTCGAAGTCCGCTTGGAGCGGGTGCGGACGGCGGTAGAGGGAGCGGAGCGGCCGCGAGTGCTCGCCCTCGAGTGGCTCGACCCACCTTTCCTCGGCGGCCACTGGGTGCCGGAGATGATCGAGATCGCAGGAGGGGTCGACGTGATCGGCAAGGCAGGCCAGAAGTCGCCGCAGGTCGAGTGGGAGCAACTCATCGACCTCGATCCCGAGGTGATCGTCGCGATGCCCTGCGGCTGGTACCTCGACGACTCCCGCGCCCAGGCACTTGCGCACGGCGAGCAACTCAATGCCCTCGGCGCCGAGCGCGCCTTCGCCGTCGACGCCGCCTCGACCTTCTCGCGACCGGGGCCGCGCGTGGTCGACGGGGTCGAGCTGCTCGCCCACCTCTTCCACCCCGACCGGGTCGAGCCGCCACCCGGGATCGGCTTCGCCGCGTTGGACCTTCAGAGCTCGAGCTCGTAATAGAGCATCGCGGTGCCGTCGGGGCCTTCCTCGTTGGTGAAGCCGAGCTTGCGGTAGAGGCTGCGGGCAGCGAGGTCGGTCTCTCCCGTATTGAGTTCGATCCAGCCGGCGTCGCGCTCCCGGCAGGTCGCGATCACCACCTTCATCAGTGCTTCGCCGATCCCCTGACCGCGGAGGTCGGGCACCACGTAGAGCTCCTGCAGATAGGCCTCCTGCTGCTCGGTCCAGACCGAGGGCCGAAAGCGCAGCAGCGCCAGCCCGTCCGGCCCCTCGCCCGCCAGCAGCACCGTCATCTCGCTCTCGCGCAGCATCCGCTCGGCGTGCCGGGTCAACTCCGGGACGGGTGGCGTCTGCTCCTCGTACTCGCTGTTGAAGTCGTGGAGGAGGCGGGCTATTTCGGGAGCGTCCGCCAAAGTCGCCTCGCGAATCTGTATCTCTGGCTTGTCCATGCCGTCAGTTTCCCTACCCGACGAAGTTCGCGCCAGCTGCGCCTGGGTCGCGGCGCGGGCGCGGTTCGTTCGGATAGACGAGAGTGCAATCGTGGCTTACGCGACGGGATTGGCCGGTGATGACGAATCCGAGCCAGAGCCTGGGAGGCCAGCTGACCCGGAAGCCGCCGCGGCCTTCGCGATCTGCATGAACGCGATCAACTTCGGCTCCGGCTGGTGGCCGACGATCCGCAAGCGGCCGGGCAAGAGCGGCTTCGGGACGATGGCGGCGGGAGTCGAAGAGCGCTTTGGCGACGCAGGGCCGTGGCGCGCAGAGGACCTGGTCGCGATGGACGCCGAGGCGATCGGCGCGGTGGTCGGCCAGGAGACCGAGCATCCGCTGATGGCTCAATTTACGGCGGCGCTGCGTGACGTCGGCGAGCACCTCCTCGCCGAGCACGAGGGCCGCTACCTCGGAGTGATCGAGAGCGCCGACTCGATCCCCGCCCTGGCCGAAGTCCTCGCCAGCTGGGGCGCCTTCGCCGACGCCTCCGAGTACGAGGGCAGCCGGATCCCCTTCTTCAAGCGCGCCCAGCTTGCCGCCGCCGATCTGCGCCGCGCCGGCGTCGCCGATCTCCCCGGAGTCGAGCAGTTGACGGCCTTCGCCGACAACCTCATCCCCCACGTCCTCCGCGTCGACGGCATTCTCCGGCTGGACCCCGGGCTCACCACCCGCATCGAAGCCGAAGAACTCCTCGTCCACGATTCCCCCGAGGAGATAGAGCTGCGCGCCTGCGCCGTCCACGTCATCGACCACCTTGCCGCTGCCTCCAGCCTTACTCCCGCCGAGATCGACAACGTCCTCTGGAACCGCGGTCGCGACCGACGCTACAAGTCCCTCCCGCGCCCTCGCTCCCGCAACACCGCCTACTGACTAACACGGTTCGTGTAGAAACGTGTAGTCTCCGGCCACATGGGGACGCCTGTCCGACGGGTAAACGTGACGCTCGATGATGCGCATGCCGAGAAGCTTGCGCAGCTGGCGGCGCGGGCTCACATGCAGGAGGGAACGCTGGCGCGGTCTCTTCTCTCCAGCGCACTTGACGAAATCGCCCCCGACGCATCTCGTGTCACGGAGATTCTCGAATCCATCCCAGGCGCGTGGGAGAAGACGCAAATAGGGCTGAAGCAGGCGGAACGGGGGGAGGGAACGCCACTCGACGACCTTGTCCCCTAGGTGGCACAGGTCCTCATCACCGCTGAGGCACGACGCGACATCGATGCGGCGGCCTCCGCTCTTGAACTGCCCCCATCCCACTGGAGCCGCATCGCTCGCTCCCTAAGAGTGCTCGAGACCTTCCCCCTCGCGGGCCGTCGACTAAATGGGCGGTGGGCACCGTTGCGGTTCGTTCTTGGCCCCTGGCCGTGGATGATTCTTCTCTACCGCTACGACAAGTACGCGGACAGGGTCTTCGTGGTCGCGATGCACGACGCCCGCTCCGGGAGCTCTGCCCTGACGGGCTAGAACTCGTAGGAGCGGGTCTGCTGGTGGCGCTCTACCGCCAGCTGGACCAGGCGATCGCAGAGGGGGGCGTAGGCGATCCCGGTGGCCTCGAAGAGCTTGGCGTAGACGCTGGTGTCGGTGAAGCCGGGCATCGTGTTGATCTCGTTGACGAGGACGGTGCCGTCGGGCTCGACGAAGAAGTCGCAGCGGGCGAGGCCGGAGCAGCCGGCGAGGGCGAAGACCGAGACCGCCAGCTCGCGGACCCGCTCGATCGCCTCGTCGCCGATCGGCGCCGGGACGCGCAGCTCCATCCCGCCCTCGGTGTACTTGGCCTCGAAGTCGTACCAGTCGGCGTGAGCGACGATCTCACCCGGCAGCGAGGCCTCCGGCTCGGAGTTGCCGAGCACCGAGCACTCGACCTCGCGACCGGCGGCCGAGGCCTCGACGATCACCCGCGGGTCGTGGCGCAGCGCCAGCTCGACCGCGGCGTCGAGCTCGGCGAGGTCGGTGACGCGGGTGATCCCGACGCTGGAGCCCATCCGCGACGGCTTGACCCAGAGGGGCAGGCCCATCCCCTCGCAGCGGCCCCACCAGTCGTTTCCTTCGACCGCGGTGAAATCGACCTGCGGCACCCCGTGCTCGGCGAACAGCCGCTTCAGCGTCAGCTTGTCCATGCAGACCGCCGAGCCGAGGACGTCGGAGCCGACGTAAGGCAGGTCGAGGCACTCGAGCAGACCCTGGACGCTGCCGTCCTCCCCGAAGGCGCCGTGCAGGGCGGGGAAAACTGCGTCCGCACCCATCAGCCCGGCGCCGGGCGCCAGCGCGACGGTCCCCTCCGGTGCGCTCCAGCGGCCATCGCGGGCGATCGTCACCTCGACCACCTCATGACCTGCCTCGCGCAGGCCGCGGGCGACCGCCGCGCCGGAGCGCAGGGAGACCTCGTGCTCGGAAGAGCGGCCGCCGGAGAGGACCGCGACCCTCATTCTTCGCCTGCTTCTTCCGGCGTCGGCGCCGCCCGCTTGCCGACCGTGATCGTCACCGTGTCGCCCGGTTCGCCTTCGCTGCCGGGCGGCGGGAACTGGTCGACGACCCGCCCGACCTGGCTCGGCACTTCGGTTTCTTCTTCTTCGACGCTCGGGGTGAGGCCGGCGCCGCGGATCAGTTCGACCGCTTCCCGGCGTTCCTTGCCGATCACGTTCGGCACCTTTGCCTCTTCTTCTTTTTCGCCGCTGGAGACGACGAGTGAGACGGTCGAGCCGGCTTCGACCTCGCTGCCGGCGTCGGGCGACTGGCTGATCACCTGCCCTTTGGGGGAGGAGCTTTCTTCTTCGGAGACGCTCGGCTGCAGGCCGCGCCCGCGCAGTCTTTCGACCGCGGCGCCGCGCTGGCTGCCGACCAGGACCGGCACCTTGGTCAGCTTCGGGCCGCGGGAGACGAAGATGGTGACCATCGAGCCTTTGGTCGCGGTGGTGCCGCCGCCGGGTTCGGAGCGGATCACCGTCCCTTCCTCGACCGAGCCGGAGTTGACCCGTTCGATCGCTGCTTCGAAACCGGCTTCCTCCAGTTCTTCGGTCGCCTCCTCCTCGCCGAGGCCGGCGGTAGAGGGCACCTGGCCGCTGCCGGGACCGGCGCTGATCGTCAGGTCGACGGTCGGCTTCGAGCAGAAGAAGGTGAGGAAGGAGCAGTCTTCGTCGGCGGAGCCGGGGAGCGGGTCCTGCTCGAGAACCGTGTTCCGGGGCACGGCCCGGTTGACGTAGTTTTCCTCGCCGACCGAGAAGCCCTTGCGTTCGAGCTGGGAGATCGCGAATTCGACCTGCTTGTTGGTGACGTTGGGGACGTCGGTGGTGGTGTCGCGGGTCAGCGCCCAGCCGACCAGCAGACCGATCAGGATCGCCGCGATCAGCAGGCCCCAGAGCAACCGTTTGCGTTTGCGGTCCTCCTCCTCGTCAGGGTCAGCGACGGCGGCGACGGTCGCGAAGGCCGCCGTGCCCTGGGCCACGCCGGGGTCTTTCAGCGCCGCGTCGAGCGCCGCGATGAAGGCGTCGGCGCTCTGGAAGCGCTGGCCCGGCTCCTTCTCCAGCGCCCGCATCACCACCGCATCGAGCGCCGGTGAGACCTGCTGGTTGATCGAGCTCGGGCGCTGCGGCGTCTCGGCGACCTGTTTCATCGCGATCGCGACGGCGCTGTCGGCTTCGAAGGGCACCCGGCGAGTCAGCGCCTCGTAGAGGATCACCCCGATCGAGTAGAGGTCGGAGACCGGCGTCACCTCGAAGCCCTGCGCCTGCTCGGGCGAGAGGTACTGCGGGGTGCCCATCACCGAGCCGGTCTGGGTGATCTCCGAGACGCCGGCGCGAGCGATGCCGAAGTCGGTGACGATCGCCTTGCCCTCGGAGTCGACGATCACGTTCTGCGGCTTCAGGTCCCGGTGGACGATCCCGTTGCGGTGAGCGAAGCGCGCGCCCTCCAGCACCTGGCGGACCAAGGCCACCGCCTGGTCCGGGCTGAGGCCGCGGTCGATCAGCTCCTTCAGCGTCGGCCCCTCGACGTAGCGCATCGCGATGTAGTTGACGTCGCCCTCGGAGCCGCGGTCGTAAACGGCGACGATGTTCGGGTGCGTCAGGCCGGCGGCATGCTCGGCCTCACGCTGGAAGCGGCCGACGAACTCGGGGTCCTGGAGGAAGCGCCGGTGGAGGATCTTCAGCGCCACCTGCCGCTGCAGGTGGGTGTCCTCGGCCAGCCAGACATCGGCCATGCCGCCGCTGCCGATCCGGCGCAGGACCCGGTAGCGGTTGTCGACGATGCTTCCCTCGCTGACCTCAGCCACCGTTCCTCCTCATTCTTCGTTCAGGATTGCTTCCGCGACGTCGCGGAAGATTGGAGCGGCGACGTCGCCGCCAAACTGTTCCGTGCACTCCACCGAGGCCGCGATCGCGATCTGCGGATCGTCGGCCGGGGCGAAGCCGATGAACCAGGCTTGGTTCTCGTCGACCCCCCCGCCACAAGCCAGGTTGCCGGGGGTTTCCGCGGTGCCGGTCTTGCCGGCGACCAGCACGCCGGGGATTGCCGCGTTGGTCCCGGTCCCTTCCCTCACCACCCCTTCCATCGCCGTGGTCAGCTCCGCCGCGGTCTCCTCGCTGATCGGGTCGCTGTAGACGGAGGGGTCCATGGTCTCGGTGACGCGGCCGTCGGGGTCGACCACCCGTTTCCAGATCTGCGGCTTCATCAGCTCGCCGCCGTTGGCCACCGCCGCCGCCACCTGCGCCATCTGCAGCGGCGTCGTCAGCAGCCGCTCCTGGCCGATCGCGAGACGGGCAAGATCGACGGGGTCCTCCGCAGTCAGCAGTTCTTCGTTTTCGATGTCCCAGACCCCGCTCTCTTCGACCTCGTCTTCGGGCAGGTCGATCGCGGGGGTGGCATTGAAGCCGAAGCGTTCCATGTATTGGAAGAGGGTGTCGTTGCCGAGCTGCTGCCCGAGCTGGCCGAACCAGGTGTTGACCGAGTTGGTCAGCGCGGTGTCGAGTCCGATCGCGCCGAAGTCCTTGTTGTAGTCGTTTTGGAGTGGCGTCCCTTCGACTTCCAGAGAGCCCGGGGCGTTGATCGTCGATTCCGGCGTGATCGCGCCGCTGTCGAGCCCGGCGGCGGCGGTCACCACCTTGAAGGTCGAGCCCGGCGGGTAGAGCCCCTGCGTCGCCCTGTTCACCAGGGGCCTTTCGATCTCGTTCGAGTTCAGCCGTCCGAAGTCCAGGGGGACGCGGTTGGGGTTGAGGGGCGCGTTGGAGGCCATCACCTTGACCGCGCCGGTGCTCGGCTCGATCGCGACCACGGCGCCGAAACCGGCTTCTTCCAGCTCGGCCAGCGCCAGCCTCTGCGCGGCGGCGTCGATGTTGGTGACGATGTCATTGCCTTCCTGGCGCTCCCCCAGCAGCTCGTCGACGATCGAGCTGAATTCCGACCCTTCGCCGATCAGTTCCTTGTTGTGGAACTGCTCGAACTCGCTGTCGCCGAACTGGACGAAGCTGTATCCGATCGGGTGGCCGAAGAGAGCTCCTTCGGGATAGCGGCGGACGTAGCGCTTCGAGGCACCCTTCCCCTTCGGCACCGACTTCGCTATCACCGTACCGTCGGCGGCGAGGATGCGGCCGCGGGGGATCTGCTGTTGCTCGTACAGCAACCGCTTATTCGCGTCCTTCTCCTTCAGCGCCTCGGCGTCGAAGACCGACCACCAGGACGTGAAGGCGACCAGGACTCCGAAGAGGACGACGATGAAGGCGAACAGTTTGACGATCTGGCGATTCACACCGGTGCCCCCATCGCCGTCATCCGCCTCGGTTCGGCGGCTTCGCGGCGGGCTCGGTCGGATATCAGCAAGAGCAGCGCCAGCAGCACGAAGTTGGCGACGATCGAGCTGCCGCCATAGCTGATGAAGGGCAGGGTGACGCCGGTCAGCGGGATCACCCTGGTGACGCCGCCGATGATTACGAAGGCCTGGATCGCGAAGACCGCGGTCAGACCCGTCGCCAGCAGCTTCGAGAACCCGTCGTTGGCGAGCAGGGCAATCTTGAAGCCGCGGGCGGCGATCAGCAGGTAGACGAGGATCACCCCGCAGGCGCCAAAGAGGCCGACCTCGTTGACGATCAGCGAGTAGATCGTGTCGGTCTGCGCCGCCGGCAGCAACGCGTCATCGGTCCCCGGGACGACGATCAGCGCCTGCCCGAAGCCTTTGCCGAAGAGTCCGCCGTCGGCCTGGGCGAAGATCGAGTTGAGGATCTGGTACCCGGTGCCTTCCGGGTCGTTGTAGGGGTGGAGCCAGATTTCGATCCGGTCGTGGACGTGAGGCACGGTGCTGGCAAAGAACCAGGCGCCGACCAGGAACATCGCCATCCCGATCACGACGAACGAAAAGCGCCCGGTCGCCACGTAAAGCAGGGCCAGGAAGGCGGCGTAGAACATCAGCGAGCTGCCGAGGTCGCGGATGAAGACGAGCATGAACATCGAGGCCCCCCAAACGACCAGCATCGGCCCGAAGTGCTTCAGCGGCGGCAGCGTCACCCCGAGCACGCGGCGGGCGCCGACAATCAGCACCTCGCGGTGCTCCCGGAGGTAACTGGCGAGGAAGATGACGATCGCAATCTTGGTGAACTCGGCCGGCTGGAAGGCGAGTGGGCCGATCTTGACCCCGAGGTAGGCGCCGTTGACCTGCTGGCCGATCCCCGGCACCCGCGGCGCCAGCAGCACCAGCAGGCCGCCGATCGCGATCGTGTACCGGTAGCGCTCGAGCACCTCGTAGTCGCGCAGGAAGGTGATCGTCAGCGCGAAGAGCACCAGCCCGAGGACGAACCAGTTGGCCTGGTCGCGGGCCAGGGTCTCGTCGATCCGGTAGATCATCACCAGCCCGAAGGCGGTCAGGGTGGCGACCAGCGGGAACAGGTACGGGTCGGCGTTGGGGAGGCGGATCCGCAGGAAGAGGTGGGTTGCGAGGCAGACCGCCAGGAAGTAGGCCCCGTAGATGAGGCTGAGGTTGCCCAGCTGTTCGTTCTCCTGGGAGAACACCCCGGCGAACCCCGCGGTAAGCAGGATCGCGACGGGAACCAGGGCGAGCAGCTCCCGGTTCCGGGCCGACGTCAACGAAGCCCCTCGCCCTTTTCGATGTCTTCGATCAGGGAGACGACGTCGTCGCGCGAGCGCAGCTTGTGGCCGGTGACCGCCTCCTGGCGACGGGCGGGCAGGGAATCGGCCTGGACCGGGATCGAGTAGCGCTCGCTGTAGAGGTCGATCCCGAACGGCAGCTCGTAGGGAGCGCCGCGGTAGAGGGCGACGCGGCCGGCGTCGTCGCTGCCGAGGAACCAGATCTGGCGGTTGCCGTACCAGGCGCCGAAGGCGACGGTGGCGATCACCAGGAGAACCGCGGCGACCTTGCCCACGGTTCGCCAGCGCCCGCCCCGGGGCCGGGAGTCGAGCTCCTCGCGACGCTTGCGGGCGGCATCGGCGGCGGCCCGGCGGCGGACCTCGGTCCCGGTCAGCCCCGCCTCCTCGGCGCTCGCGCCGATCAGCGTCGCCCCCTCTTCAGGCCGCACGCCGGGGTTCGCCGCGGCCGGCGCGGCGGTGTCTTCGACCCGGAAGGTGACGACGGTGATGTTGTCGCGGCCGCCGGCCCGGTTGGCTTCGTCGACCAGCGTCCGCGCCGCCGCCTCCAGCGAGGTGGCGCGGAGCAGAATGCGGGAGATCGCCTCGTCGTCGAGCATCGTCGTCAGCCCGTCGGAGCAGATCAAGAAGACGTCGCCGTCCTGGGCGGGGACCGTCTGCACGTCGACCTGGACCTCGGGTTCGGGGCCGAGGGCGCGGGTGATGATCGAGCGCTGCGGGTGATCCTCGGCCTGAGCGTCGGTCAGCTGGCCTTTGCGGCGCATCTCCTCAACCAGAGAGTGGTCGCGGGTCAGCTGCTCGAACTTGGCGCCGCGGAGGCGGTAGGCGCGGCTGTCGCCGACGTGCCCGATCGCCACCTCTTCGGCCTCGAGGTCGACGATCGCGGCGGTGGTCGTCGTCCCCATCCCGGCCAGGTCCGGGTCCTTGCGGGCGAGCTCGTGGATCGTCCGGTTCGCCCCTTCGATCGTCTCCTCCAAGAGCCGCTCGGGGGACGCCGCGGGGAGCTCGCCGGCGAACGACTCGGCGGCGGCTTTCGAGGCGACCTCGCCGGCCTGGGCGCCGCCCATCCCGTCGGCGACGACGAACAGCGGCGCCTTGGTGAAGAGCGAGTCCTCGTTGGCGTTGCGCTGCCGGCCGGTGTCGGTCCGAACAGCTTCCTCGGCGATCCGCAGCGCCATCAGCCCACCTCGAGCCTGAAGGTCGTGTCGCCGATCTGGACCGTATCGCCGTCGATCAGCTCCGCCTCGCCGTGCAGGGTCGCGCCGTTCAGCAAGGTGCCGTTGGTCGAATTCATGTCCTCGACGTAGAACCTCCCCTCGCGAGAGAAGACTCGGATGTGGATGCCGGAGGCGTAGCGGTCGTCGATCCGCACGTCGGCCTCCTTCGAGCGCCCGACCGAGAGGCCGCCGATCAGGTCGAAGCGCTGGTCGCGCTCGAGGCCGCCGCCGCGCTCGACAACGAGCCAGCCGTCCGCCCCGCGCGGGGCCTCGGCGTAGGCAGGCGCGGCGTGGAACCCGGTCGCGTCGGGGGCGGGCGCCACGGTCCGGCGCAGGTCCTTGAGCGCGCCGCGCGCGATCACGAGCACGAACAGATAAAGGACGGCGATGAAGCCGAACTTGAGGGCTACTGAAATCGGGTCGTAGTCCACGAGACAGGCACCTTAATGACGGCAGCCGCCGCTACTGCTCGATGTCAAACGTGAAAGTGGTGGTGCCGACGGTGACCTGGTCGCCGGGGCTGAGCCGGGTCGAGGGGACGCGGCGGCCGTTGACCTTGATCCCGTTGGTCGAGCCGAGGTCGTGGATCTGCCAATCGCCGCTCTCGTCGCGGCGCAGCTCCGCGTGGCGGCGGGAGACATTGGGGTCGGAGAGCACGCACTCGACCGACTTCGAGCGCCCGATCGTCGCCCGCGGGCCGTCGAGCACGTAGCGGCGATCGTCGAGCGAGACGACGGCGCGGGTGGAGACCAGGGCGCCAACCGCCTGCTCGGGGTGCTTCGGGCGGCTGCGGTCGCGCTCGCGGACCGCCGAGTAGACCATCGTGTGCCCCTCTTCGCCCTGTTCTGGCGCTTGGCCCTCGTGGGCGGGCGGCTTCACCAACCGCGCCTGGATCCCGAACTCCCCCAACCGCAGCCGCTCGTCGGTTTCGAAGTCGACCTGGGGCCGGGTCAAGAGGTCGTACCCGCGGCGCCGTGCATGCTCCAGGAGGTAGCCGGAAAGCTCCTGCTCGAGCGAGCGCTCATAGCCCTCGAGCTTGTTGCGGTCCTGCCGTGAGAGGAAGACCGTGTACTCGTTGGGGACGTAGACCCGCTGGACCGAGGCGGTCTTGTGGGCGTCCATTTCCTTCGCCAGTTTGCGCGCCAGTTCGACCGGCTGCACCTCCGAGCTGAAGGCGCGGCTGAACACCCCCTCGACGAGGCCTTCGAACATCGACTCCAAGCGACTTAGAGCGCCGATGGGGAAATCCTAGGGAAGCGCGATCTACGGCAGTGCCGCACCGTGGAGGGCGAAGAAGCCGCCGAGGGCCACGGCGGCGGCGAGAGCGCCGATCCGGGCGACGCCGAGGCGGTGGGAGCCCGGCAAGTTGTCGCTCATCTCCTCCAGTGAATCCTCGATCGCCGAACCCAGCTCCTCCAGCGAAAGGCGGTGGTTAGGGCGAGGCGAGAGGCAGGCGTCGACCGCGTCGGTCAGCTCGCGGGGCAGGTCGGGTCGCAGGCGGCGCAGCGAGCGATGGCGGCCGCCGATCGCCCGCGCCGTGGCGGCGGGGGTGGCGCGGCGATGGGGGTTCTCGCCACTCCAGCACTCATACAAGGTCAGGGCCAGCGAGTAGACGTCTGCCTCCGGGCCGGCCGGCCGTCCCTCGGCCTGCTCGGGCGACATGTAGGCGAGGGTGCCGACGACGTCGCCGGCGGCGGTCAGCGCGGCCGAGTCGGCGAGCTGGGCGACGCCGAAGTCCATCAGCTTCGCCCGCGGTTCTCCGGCGTCGATCACCTGCACGTTCTGGGGCTTGATGTCCCGGTGGACGACGCCGCGGGAGTGGGCGTGGTCGAGTGCCTCGCAGAGATCGGCGCCGATCTCCCCCACCTCACGGTCGGAGAGCTCACCGTTGGTGGCGAGGCGAGCGAGAGTCGAGCCCTCGACCAGCTCGGTAACCAGCAGGGCGTTGCCGTCCTCCTCGCCCATCTCGTAAAGAGTGACGATGCCGGGATGGTTGAGCCGGGCCGCGGCCTGGGCCTCACGCAGGACGCGCCGTCCCGCCTCCCCCCGCTGCTCGATCGCCTTCACCGCGACCGGGCGCTCGAGGCGACCGTCCCAAGCCTCGTAGACAACGCCGAAGCCGCCGCTGCCGATGCGGCGCTCGATCAGGAACCTGTTGAGCACCAGCGAACCAACCATTGACATCCAGCTTCGCCGGTCGGGGATTTCTTCCTGCACCCCGCGCCGGCTGGGAAAAAGACACCGTTTGCGGCCTCTCTTGGCGCTCCAGCGGGGGCAGAGGTCATACTTCCGCCCTCGTGGAGGACTTCACCTCAGGACGGCCGCCGCGGCGCGAGCGGCCGAAACGCCGACCGGAACGCCAGCAGATCATGCTGCGGCGCGGGCTCGCACTCGGCGGCGGCCTGGTCCTGCTGATCATCGTCGTGCTCGGGGTCAAGGGCTGCCTCGACGCGCGGGCGAATCGGGCGCTCGAGGATTACGCCCGCAACGTCACTCAGATCGTCGAAGAGACCCAGCAGACGAGCAAGAAATTCTTCGAAAGGCTGGAAGACCCGGGCAACGCCTCGGTCACCGACTTCGTCGACCAGGTCAACGCCGACCGCAGCGCAGTCGACACCCAGGCGACCCGGATCGACGAGCTCGACACGCCCGGCGATCTGGAGCGAGCGCAGGCAAACCTCGAGCTCATCTACCAGCTGCGCGCCAGCGCGATGGATGAAATCGCCGAAAAGACCGATGACGCGCTCGGCGACGCGGGGGCGGAGAAGGCGACGGCGGCGATCGCCAGGCAAATGGAAAAGCTGCTCGCCTCCGACGTCATCTACGAACAGGTGGTGCGGCCGGAAGTCGACGGCGTTCTTGCCACCAATGGGGTCTCCGACAGCGACTTGCCGAAGAGCACCTTCCTTCCGGACCCGAAATGGCTCGACGAGGGCGAAGTCAGCGAAGCGCTGGGCGCGATCAGCGGCAATACCAGCAGTGACGTCGCCGGTGTCCACGGCACCGAACTCACCGGCGTTACCGTCGGCGGGACCGAATTGGTCGAAGGTGTGCCGGCGACGATCAGTGCCGCGGAAGGGGTCGAAGTCGAAGCCAGCGTCCTCAACTCGGGCGAATCAGCCGAGACCGGGGTCACCGTCGCCGTCACCTTCGAAGGCAACACGATCAAAGGCGAAATCGACGAACTCCAGCTTGGCGAAATCGGGACCGCGCTCATCCCCCTGACGCCTACGCCGAGCGGAGAAGTCACGCTTGAAGTTGTGGTCGAAGCGCTGCCCGGTGAGGAACTCACCGAAAACAACGAAGCGACCTACTCCCTGGTCGTCGAATAGCCGGCCGCGGTCGGCTCTGGTTTGATCCTGGGATGAGGATCGCCTACCTCGGCCCAGCTGGAACCTTCACCGAGGACGCGCTCGGGGAAACAGTTCCCGAGGGCGAGTGCGAGCCACTCCGCACCGCGACTATCCACGACGCGATCCTCGCGGTCGAGCGCGGCGAGGCGGATCGGGCGCTGGTGCCAATCGAGAACTCGCTCGAGGGCTCGGTGCGGCCGACGCTCGACACCCTTGCCTTCGACGTCAGCGCGGTGGCGATCGTCGGCGAGCACGACTACCGGGTGCGGGTCCACTTGATCGCCCGCGAGGGGGTGCAGGCCGAGACCGTCGAGGCGGTGCTCTCGCATCCGCAGCCACTCGCCCAGTGCCAGCGCTTCCTCCGCGAGAACTTCCCCGAGGTGGAACTGCGCAGCGTCAGCAGCACCGCCGCCGCGGTGCGGATGGTGAGCGAGTCGGCGCGACCGTGGGCGGCGCTCGGCGCGCGGGCGGCGGCTGCGCTCTACGGCTGCGATCTGCTGCGCGAAGGAGTCGGGGACTCCGACGACAACGTCACCCGTTTCGTCTGGATCGCGCCGGCGGGGACCGAGCCGGCGGGGGATGGCCCGTGGAAGACCTCGCTGGTCTTCTCCGAGCTCGGGGAAGACCACCCCGGGGCCCTGGTCAACGCTCTCAGCGAGTTCTCCGACCGCGGCATCAACCTCAGCCGGATCGAGTCACGGCCGATGCGCAGTGGTCTCGGCCGCTACATGTTCTTCTGCGATTTGGAGGGGAAAGAGGACGACGCGCAGGTCGCGGAGGCGATCGGCCGGTTGCGCTCGAAGGCAGAGTCGGTGCGGATTCTCGGCTCCTACCCGGTCGGCTGACGACGTCCGTTCTGGCCCTGACGGCGCCTGAGCGGAGGAATAGAAGCCGAGCGCCCTACAATTTCCTTCCAGGATGGCCAGGGTCCTGGTACTGAACGCGACGTATGAGCCGATCAACGTCTGCACGTTGAGGCGAGCCGCTGTCCTCCTCCTCAAGGAAAAGGCCGAACTTCTCGAGCGGCGCGACGGGGGAGTTCTCCACTCCGAGCGGATGACGATGGAGCGGCCCGACGTGATCCGGCTCGTCAACTTCGTGCGGATCCCGCGCGAGGCCCACCGCCGCAAGATCACCCGCCGCGCCGTCCTCGCCCGCGACGCCTGGACCTGCCAGTACTGCGGCTCGACCAAATCCGGCCTCACCGTCGATCACGTCATCCCCCGCTCCCGCGGCGGCAAATCGGTCTGGGAGAACATCGTCGCCGCCTGCCCGCCCTGCAACCGCCGCAAGGGCAACCGCCTCCCCCGCGAGATCGAGATGCACCCGGCAACGGTCCCCAAGGCCCCACCGCCAACGGTCTTCATCCAGGTGGCCAGCCCGAAGATCCCGGCGGCCTGGGAGCAGTACCTGCCGGCTGCGGCTTAACGGTCATCAGTCTTCGGGCATATAAGGACGCAGATCGCCCAGCGTTACAAACGAGGTCCCGCTGCCAGGCCACTCGAGCTCGTCCACGAGCAAGCTGCACTCGGCTCCTTGAATGCAAGACCCACGGGCCGTGACTTCGCCGGTGCCATAGATCGTGAAGGCGACCGTTTCTTCGTTCTGGGCGTCCTCGGCGGTGGGCCATGACCAGCTTGCCCTGTGTTCCAGCAGCTGCAGCCAGAGCAGCGCCATCTGCGGAGGAAGGTGCACGAAGGGGCGATCGGTGCCGGTCACATCTGTGCAGGACCGGGGATCGTCATTGCCTTCTTCTGCGTCGAGCCGCGTGAATGCGTGCGTGCCGGTAAGGGTTTCGAGGAGGTCTACCTCGCCTCCCCCGGTAATGGCGGATTCCGCCGCCGTCAAATTCCCGCCCACCGCTTCGCTCCAGGCAAGGTCGGCCGCGTCACCATAGACGATGGCCTTGGGCCCGTCCGTGGTAGCGATGGCGACCGAACGGGTGGCCCCGTCGCAGATCCCGGCCGAAACCCAGGTAGCGGTACCTCGAACCCGAAATGGCCGAGTGCCACAGCCGGCTTTGAAAGCTCCCTCGCTCTTGAACAACCTGCCGAGGCCATGGCCGATTTCAAGGGGGTTGGGAATCGTGGGGCATTCTTCGGCGTAGGTAGGCGCCGGTTCGAACACGGTCGTCGATTCGGTCTCCTCGCCGGACTGCTCCGACCCTTCGCCGTGACTTTTCGTCTTCTTCGAAGGCGAATCTTTCTGCGCCACCTCCGAGATGCCAACCGCCGCGGCCATCCCGACGTAGATGAAGAAGCACACAGCGATGACAGCAAGCGCCAGAAAGGGAAGGATTCCGATTTCGCCCGGCGTCACTTCGTAATGAGCTAAGCGGGTGATGTATTCCGGGCTGCGGATTACGGGGATGCTCGCGGCGGTATCGGCGATATCTCGGACGCGGTCGCATTCCTCTGCCGCATTTGCTTTTGCCAGCTGGAGCGTTTTCTTCGATCTCCGCACTGCGTCGCGCGGTGGCAACGCCCGTGAGCAGAAGGACCAGCGTCAACAGAGCGCTGATGAGCATTGCTAGGAAGGGCGGAAGCAGGACCACCGCCAGGATCACCCCTACTCCGATTGCGATCCAGAAGCGGGTGAACCTGCGCTCTCTCCGGAGCCGCCCCCGCATCTTCTTGTACCAACGGTCCTTGAGGCGGTGGTTCGCCCGGTATTGGAGCAGGAGCCCGGTGGCGATCATCGCGAAGGCAACGGCGACAGCGGCCGGCTCGACGACTTCGGCGAGCACAAGGAGGATCGCAACCACCGTCGAAATAGACGCACCGAGAGCCGGGAGTACGAAGCCGAGGCCGTAGAGAGCACCAAGGAACCCTCTTGATTCGTCCGCGCGACGTTTTTCCGCCTGGGCCATAAATAAGCTCTCGATTGAATTTACAATCTACGTTGCACCACTTTAGCCCGTTTGTTCGGGATATGTCGCGTACTCTTATGATCGGGATATGAGAAACGTTTTTCCGATATAGGAGGCCGCGGGATGGCTAAGAAACGAGAGCTCGTCGTGATGGGGCGAGATGAACGACTGCGGGACTCGCGGCGTCAGGGAACGTCAATGACCCTTCCCCTCGCCGTCCATCACCGGCTGGACCTACTGACGGAGGCATCCGAAGACGTCGAGGCGACCAGGGCGGAGATCATCGGCATGCTCATCGCGCGGGCCGAGCTGGACCCGGAAGAGCTCGAGTTGGCCATCCTCCGCTATCGAAAGCTGACCGTCGGAGATGTGGTGCCCGACGAGACGCCCGATACGCGGGCGCAGCCAGAGGAGCCCGAGATCTTCGACAATGTCGTCTCGATTCAGACCAGGGGCCCGGGCCGCCCCGCGCGGCACGGGGCCTAGTTGACCCGCCTACACACGTTGTGAACCGCTGAGAAGCCATCCGGGCCCTCTCAGAGGCTTGGGGTGTCTACGCCCTACGCCTCAAAGGAGGACCCGGATGAAGGTTCACGCTAACGCCGTTCTCGGACCCGCGGGACGGCTCGCATTGGTTAAGGCGATCGAGTCGGGGATGACGCAAAAGGCGGCAGCTGCCGCCTTTTGCGTTGCGCCCGCGACAGCCCACCGCTGGTGGCATCGGCGCCTGGGTGCCAGCGCCGAGGAAGTGCGCTCGGGGCGCTGGCTGCTCGACCGCTCCTCTCGCCCCCGCCGCAGCCCAAGGCGGCTCGATGCCGACACGCAGGCGCGGATCTGCGAGTGGCGGGAGCGCACCGGCTGGGGACCGCGGCTGGTCGCCGGCAAGGTCGGCCGCCACCACTCCACCGTCTGGAAGGTTCTGGCCCGCCACGGCATCTCGCGCCCGCCGAGGGCGCCGCGAGAGGATGCACGACGCTACGAGTGGCCTTGCCCCGGTGACCTCCTGCACATGGACACCTCGCGCTATGCGCGCTTCGAGCGCCCCGGGCACGCCGTTACCGGCGACCGCTCGCAGCGTTCGCGCAAGTGGATGGATCCCGCCACCAGGGTTGGCTACGACTTCTGCCACGCGATCGTCGACGATCACTCGCGCCTGGCCTACGTCGAGCTGCATCCCGACGAGCGGGCAGCCACCGTCACCGACTTCGTCGAACGCGCCCTCGAGTTCTTCGGCTCGCATGGCATCGAGGCCAAGCGCCTGATGACCGACAACGCCTTCTCCTACGTCAGGAACCGCTCGCTGCGCGAGCTGCTTGCCTCAAGAGAGGTAAAGCACATCACCACCCAGCCCTACCGGCCCCAGACGAATGGGAAGGTCGAGCGCTTTCACCAGACGATGGCGAGGGAGTGGGCCTACGGAATGTCCTATCGCTCCCATCGCCACCGGAACCGCGCCCTGCCACACTGGCTCGCGCACTACAACGAGACCAGGCCCCACAGCTCACTTGGAGGCCGGCCGCCGATCAGCCGCGTTCACAACGTCCGTGGGCAGGACACCTAGTTACTCAGCTGCGCCGTCGGGTGAAGCTTCGGCCAGGGGCTCCTGGCCGTTGTCCTCGGGGGTAGCTGCGGCGCCATCCGTTTCCTCAGACTCGACCACTAGGGCGACGGCGCTGACGCGGTCGTCGTCCTTGATGTTCATCACCTTGACGCCTTGGGTGGGGCGGCCCATCTGCGAGATGCCGCTGACCGAGGTGCGCTGGACCATCCCGTTCTGGGAGATGAAGAGCAGGTCCTGGTGCTCGCCGACGATCAGGGCGCCGGCGAGGCCGCCCTTCTTCTCGGTCAGTTTCGCGGTGAGGACGCCTTTCGTGCCGCGGCCCTTGATCGGGTACTCGGAGACCGGGGTCCGCTTGCCGTAGCCGTTCTCGGTGACGACGAAGAGTTCGGTGTCGTTGCGGGCAACGTCCATCGCCAGCACCCGGTTGTCCTTGCCGGCGACGTTCATCCCTTTGACGCCACTGGTGTCGCGGCCCATCGTCCGCACGTGCTCCTCGGAGAATCGGGAGGCGTGGCCGGAGTGGGAGACCATGAGGATGTCGTCTTCGCCCGAGGTCAGGCGCACCTGGACCAGCTCGTCGCCGTCGCGGACCTTGATCGCGATGATCCCGTCGGCGCGGATCGGCGTGTTGTAAGCGAGGAACTCGGTTTTCTTGATCAGGCCCTTGGCGGTGGCGAAGGCGAGGTACTTGTTCTCTTTGAAGTCCCGGGTCGGGATCACCGCCATCACCCGCTCGCCTTCGCGCAGCGGCAGCAGGTTGTTCAGCGAGCTGCCTTTTGCGGTCCGCGAGCCCTCCGGCAGCTCGTAGACCTTGAGCCGGTAGACCTTGCCGCGGTTGGTGAAGAAGAGCAGGAAGTCGTGGGTCGAGCAGATGTGGAGGTTGGCGATGTAGTCGTCGTCTTTGAGGTTCATCCCCATCACCCCGACGCCGCCGCGATGCTGCTGGCGGTAGGTCGCGAGCGGCAGCCGCTTGACGTAGCCGGAAGCGGTCAGCGAGATCACCATCTGCTGGTCGGCGATCATGTCCTCGATCCCGACGTCGCCCTCGAAATGGGCCAGCTCGGTGCGGCGTTCGTCGCCGTAGGCCTCGACGATTTCGGCCAGCTCGTCCTTGACCAGACCCATCACCCTGGCTTCGTCGCCGAGAATCGCCCGCAGCTCGCCGATCCGCTCCATCAAGTCGGCGTGCTCGGCCCGCACTTTGTCGGCCTCGAGCGCGGTCAGGCGCTGCAGGCGCATGTCGAGGATCGCCTGTGCCTGCTCGCGCGAAAGCTCGAACTGCTCCATCAGCCCGTCGCGGGCGGCGTCCGGATCGGTCGAAGCTCGGATCAGTTTGATCACCGCATCGAGGTTGTCCAGCGCAACCAGCAGGCCCTCGAGGATGTGGGCGCGGGCCTCGGCCCGTCGCAGTTCGAATTGGGTGCGGCGGGTGACGACCTCGCGTTGGTGATCGACGTAGTGCTCGATCAGCTCCAACAGGCTCAGGGTCCGCGGCACGCCGTCGACTAGCGCCACCATGTTGGCGCCGAAGGTCGACTGCATCGAGGTTTTTTTGTAGAGGTTGTTGAGGACGACCTTGGCCGGAGGTCCGCCGCGTTTGAGCTCGATCACGAGGCGCATGCCGGAGCGTTCGTCGCTCTCGTCGCGGAGGTCGGAGATGCCCTCGAGTTTCTTGTCGCGGGCGAGATCGGCGATCTTGGTGATCAGTCCGCCTTCGCCGCCCTTCTTGACCATGAACGGAAGCTCGGTGACGACGATCGACTCCTTGCCGTTCTTCAACGGCTCGACGTGGGCGCGAGCGCGGACCTTGATGCTGCCGCGGCCGGACGCATAGGCGTCGCGGATCCCCTCGCGGCTCATCAGCCCGCCGCCGGGGAAGTCCGGGCCTTTGACGTGCTCCATCAACCCCGCAAGGTCGATCGCGGGGTTGTCGATGTAGGCGGCGACCGCGCCGGCGACCTCGCGCAGGTTGTGCGGCGGGATGTTGGTCGCCATCCCCACCGCGATCCCGGAGGTGCCGTTGACCAGCAGGTTGGGGAACCGGGCAGGCAGGACCTGGGGCTCCTGGGTCGATTCGTCGTAGTTGGGGCCGAAGTCGACGGTGTCGGCGTCGATGTCCCTGAGCAGCTCGGTTGCGAGGCGGCCGAGGCGGGCCTCGGTGTACCGCATCGCCGCCGCGGGGTCGTCGTCGATCGAGCCGAAGTTGCCTTGACCGTCGACTAGCAGGTAGCGCAGCGAGAAGTCCTGCGCCATTCGCACCAAGGTGTCGTAGATCGCCGAGTCGCCGTGAGGGTGGTACTTGCCCATCACCTCGCCGACGATGAAGGCGCACTTGCGGTAGGGCCGGGTCGGCTGCAGGCCGATGTCGTGCATCGCGTAGAGCACGCGCCGGTGCACCGGCTTGAGGCCGTCGCGCACGTCCGGCAGGGCCCGGCCGACGATCACGCTCATCGCGTAGTCGAGATACGACGAGCGCATCTCCTGCTCAAGACCGCGGTCCTCGATGTTTCCCGTCAGGGCGTCAAGCGCCATCAGTTCGTCTCCTCCTCATAGCCCCCGGCGCGTTTACACATCGAGGAACTTCACCTCTTTCGCGTGTGCCTCGATGAACTCCCTTCGGGGCGCGACCTGGTCGCCCATCAGCATCGAGAAGATCGTGTCGGCGGCGGTCGCGTCTTCGAGCGTGACCCGGGCCAGGGTCCGCGAAGCCGGATCCATCGTCGTCTCCCGCAGTTGCTTGGCGTTCATCTCTCCCAGTCCCTTGAACCGGGTCAGCTGAACACCCTGGCGCGCCAGCTCCAGCACCGCTCCCCGCAGCGCCTCGAACGAGAGCGCCACGTTTCGTTTCTCGCCGCGCTTGACTTCGAAGGGCGGGCGGCCAACCTGTTTCAGCAGGGTCGCGTGGACCTCCGCGAACTTGCGGTAGTCGTGGTGTGCGAACAGGGTGGCCGGCAGTCGGTGGGTCCTCGCAAGACCGCTCTTGCGTTCGATCGCTTTGACGGTGACGAGGTCCTCGCCGCTGTCCAGGACCTCGGTGTCGAACGGCTCGTTCTCACCACCGCCACGCTTCAGCACGTCGCGTGCGGCGGCCACGCTGGCCACCTGCTCGTCGAGCAGGCTCGACTCCTCGAGGAAGCGCACCACTTCGTGGCCGAAGTCCGCCTGGAGCGAGGAGCCCCAGCCCTCGTACTCTTTCGAGCGCCGGATGTAGGCCTGCCAACGGCTCGGGGTCAGTTTGCGGCTCTCGCCACTCGCGTCGGTCAGGTCGAACTGCTCCAGCTTGTCTCGCAGGAGCAGCTCTTCGAGTTCGGACTCGCGCTCCAGGTAGGTCTCCTGGTTGCCCTGTTTGACGCGGTACAGAGGCGGCTTGGCGATGTAGACGTAGCCCTGGCTGATCAGCTCGGGCATCTGCCGGTAGAGGAAGGTGAGGACGAGGGTGCGGATGTGGGCGCCGTCGACGTCAGCATCGGTCGCCATCACGATCTTGTGGTACCGGGCGTCCTCGATGTTGAACTCTTCGTGGACCCCGGTGCCGATCGCCGTGATCAGCGCCTGGATCTCGTTGTTGGCGAGCACCTTGTCGATCCGGCTCTTCTCGACGTTGATGATCTTGCCTCGCAGCGGCAGCACCGCCTGGGTGTTGCGGTCGCGGGCCTGCTTCGCCGAGCCGCCGGCGGAATCGCCCTCGACCACGAAGATCTCGGCCAGGCTCGGGTCCTTGACCGAGCAGTCGGCGAGCTTGCCGGGTAGGGTCGAGTTCTCGAGCGCCGACTTGCGGGTCAGGTCGCGTGCCTTGCGCGCCGCCGAGCGGGCGCGGGCGGCGTCGATCGCCTTCATGATCACGCGTTTGGCGTCGGCCGGGTTCTCCTCGAGGTACTCGCCCAGCTTGCGATTAACGATCTCCTCGACCAGACCGCGGATCGGCGGGTTGCCGAGTTTGGTCTTGGTCTGACCCTCGAACTGCGGGTCGTGGAGCTTGACCGAGATCACCGCGGTCAAGCCCTCGCGCACGTCCTCGCCGGCGAGGTTGTCGTCTTTTTTCTCTTTCAGCAGACCTTTGTTGCGCGCGTAGGAGTTGAGGGTCCGGGTCAAGGCGGAGCGGAAGCCGGAGAGGTGCGAGCCACCCTCGTGGGTGTTGATGTTGTTGGCGAAGCTGAAGATCGACTCCTGGTAGGAGCTGTTCCACTGCATCGCGATCTCGACCTGACCCTCCTCTTTGCCGCCGTCGAAGTAGATGACCTTTTTGTGGACCGGATCCTTGTTTCCGTTGAGGTGGCGGACGAAGTCCTCGATGCCGCCGTCGTACTTGAACACCACGCTGTTGGTCTCACCGCGCTCGTCGACCAGCTCGATCTTCAGGCCGCGGGTGAGGAAGGCGGTCTCGCGCAGGCGCTCGAGCAGGACGTCGAACTCGAACCCGATCTCTTCGAAGATCTCGAGATCCGGAAGGAAGGTGATCTTGGTCCCGTGAGCGTCGGTCTTCTCGCCCTTGGTGAGATCCCCCTGCGGCTTGCCGCGCTCGTAGTCCTGGCTCCAGACGTAGCCGTCCCGGCTGATCTCCAGGTGCAGGCGCTCGGAAAGGGCGTTGACGACGGAGACGCCGACGCCGTGCAGGCCACCGGAGACCTTGTAGCCGCCGCCGTCCCCGAACTTGCCGCCGGCGTGGAGGACGGTCAGCACGACCTCGGCCGCGGGCCGCCCCTCCTTCGCCATCGTCTCGACCGGGATGCCGCGGCCGTTGTCTTCGACGGTGCAGCTGTTGTCCGGGTGGAGGACGACTCGAACGCTGTCGCAGTGACCGGCGAGGGCCTCGTCAACCGAGTTGTCAACGACCTCGTAGACGAGGTGGTGAAGCCCTCGCGGCCCGGTCGAGCCGATGTACATGCCGGGGCGCTTGCGAACCGCTTCGAGGCCCTCGAGGACGGTGATGTCCTTGGCGCCGTAGCTGTCGCCGCTGGCTTTTTTGTCAGGCAATGAGTCCCTTCCGGTTTTGCACAGAGACACACAAAGCCCCGACGCCCGGAGAGACTTTCCACGGTTGGTCGGGGCATATTGCGAGTTGCCATAAGAATACCAGTTCGGCCCCGCGTACCCGCCGTCACACGAAGACGTTTTCCCTGCAAATCGTGGAAAAAGGGTAACTAAAAGCGCTCTGAGTTGACGCGAAAGCGCAACGCTTCAGGAGCCTTGTCTCCAAGTTCCTCCCGCAGCCGCTCCAGCAGGGTCGCCTGCATCAGGTCCAGCTCCTGCGCCCAGACCGCGTCGGCGCACTCGATGGTGAGGGTTCCCTCCCGCTCCGAAGCGGGCACGGCGACCGCCGCCAACTGCTCCCCGACAGCCGCTGACCACGCCGTCTGAACCGCGGCGAGGGGGGTCTTGGGGGCCGCTCGCTGCAGCGCCGCCTGGAAGGCGTTCGCGGCGGGACGGGGGGCTCGCCGGCGGCTCATGCCGCAGCGGTCTCCGGTTGCGGTGGAGGCATCCGCACGACTGAGTGCCGGGCCGGCGCTGGGACCGACTCCTCGTCGGCGGCGGTGATCAGGACCTGACCGCCGTCGCCGAGTCGACCGACGAGGAGGTCGCGGCGATTCGGGTCGAGCTCGCTCATCACGTCGTCGAGCAGCAGCAGCGGGGTCACTCGGCGCGCCTCCAGCAGGGCGGCGCGCTCGGCGAAGAGCAGGGCGAGCAGGGCGGCGCGCTGTTGGCCCTGCGAGCCGAAGCGGCGCAGCGAACGCCCCGCCGTCAGCAGTTTCAGCTCGTCGAGGTGGGGTCCCCAGGAGCTGCGGCCGAGGCGGATGTCTTGATCCCGGCGCTCCTCCAGCCCAGCGCGAATCTCCTCCGCCGACCCGTCTGCGCGCGGTGCGTACTCGAGCTCACCATCCTCCAGTCCAAGCTCGGTTGCCGTCGTGGCGAACGAGGGGGCGAGCTCGGTCACCGCCTCGGTCCGCGCCTCGATCAACGGCGCCGCGGCCTCGGCAAGCCCGGCGTCCCAGATCCGCAGATCCTCAGGGGAGCCGTACCCCGCCCCCAGCCGCGAGAGCAGAGCGTTGCGTTGCGCGAGCGCCTGTCCATAGCTCTTGCGCAGTTCCGAACGGGCGGGCCAGCGGGCGACGATGAAGCCGTCGAGGTGGGCGCGGCGCTCGGCCGGCGGTCCCTTGACGAGGCTGAGGCGATCGGGGGCGAAGACCGCGACCGGCGGTCGGCTGCGCGCGATCGTCGCCGGCGAGGCCGGGTCACCGTCGAGCAGGTGGCGGCGGCCCTCGCTGCGGCTGACCGAGGCGAGGAGCTTGTGTTCGATCCCGTCCGCGTCGCGAACCGTCGCTTCGGCCCGGGCGAGGGAGGTCCCGAACGGGATCAGGTCGCGGCGGTCCGAGGTGCGGAACGAACGGCCGGTGAGGGCGAAGTAGAGCGCCTCGACCAGGTTCGTCTTGCCGGTGCCGTTGGGGCCGATGACGCTGACGATTCCCGGCTCCAGCTCAACCCGCACCCGATCGAGGCTGCGCAGCGGTTTCGCCTCGATCGCGGTGACGAGCACGGTGTGCTCACCCGGCCGGCGCCGTCACGGCTAGACGTTGAGGCGGATCGGCATCACCAGGTAGCGGAAATCGTCCCCCTCCACCGGCTCCAGAAGCCCGGGGCGCAGCGGTGAGATCAAGCGCAACATCACCTCGTCGCCGCCGATGCTCTCGATTCCCTCCTTGAGGAACTCGGGGTTGAAGCCGATCTCCAGCTCCTCGCCCTCGAAGGCTGCGGGCATCGTCTCCTGGGCGTCACCGACGTCCGGAGTCTCCGCCGCCACCGTCAGCTCGCCGTCTTTGAACGACAGCTTCAGCGGCGCGTTGCGTTGGGCGAGCTGGCTGACGCGGCGGGTGACGTCGAGGAAGTCCGAACGCGGCAGCCGCACGTCGTGCTCGAAGGACTCCGGCAGGAGCTGTCGAAAGTTGGGGAACTGGCCATCGATCAGCCTCGTCGAGAGGAGGATCGACCCTGCCACAAACACGGCCTGGTTGGTGGACAGCGAGATCGTCGCCTCGCCCGCCCCCTCGGAAGAGAGGACGCGCGAGAGCTCCCGCAGCGCCCGAGCCGGGATGTTCGCCTCGAGCTCGCCGCCGAGATCCGCCTCGAGCTCGGTTCGCTTCACCGCCAGCCGGTAGGAGTCGGTGGCGACCATCGTCATCTCGCGGCCACTGGCGGTGACGAAGACGCCGGTGAGAACCGGGCGCATGTCATCTCGCGACGCGGCGCGGGCGACCAGGTCAATGCTCTCTTCCAGAGCCGCGGACGGGATCTTCAGGCCGGGGTCGGCCTCCGGCTTCGGAAGATTTGGAAAGTCCTCGGCGGGGAGGGTCCGCAGATGGAAACTGGAGCCACCGCTGCGGATCTCGACGTCGTGCTCTGCTGCCCGCAGCTCGATCTCAACGCTCGGGTCGGGAAGGGAACGCGCCACCTCGGCGAAGAGGCGGCCGGGCAGCAGGACTGCGCCCGCGTTCTCGACGTTGGCGTCGAGGGTCGTCTCGAGACCGAGGTCGAGATCGGTGGCGGCGAGGGTGACGCGCCCGTCCTCGGCTTTGAGGAGAACTCCAGAGAGGGCCTGGGTCGCGGCGCGGGTGGAGACAGCCCTGGAGACAATCGAGAGCTTGGAGACGAGGTCTTCGCGTTTGGTCGTGAGCTTCAAGTGGGTGTGCCTCTGATTCTTGCCTTGTTGAGTTGGGTTAGGAGCTGTGGAAAAAGTCTGGGTCGCGGGGAATTCGGCGTGAGAATGGGAATTGCCGGCTGTGGAAACGGCTGTGGGAGGCTGGGGATTCTTGCAGCGCCGGCGGTTGTCAGCGCTCCTCGCCCACAGGGTTGTGGATTGCTCCCCGTAACTCCCGCACCTTCTCGGCCAGCTCGAGGTCCTCGTCGAGGCTCGCTTCGACCCGCCGTAGCGAGTTGAGCACGGTGCTGTGATCCCGACCGCCGTAGAGGCGACCGATCTGCGGCAGCGAGAGGTCGGTGAGGTCGCGGGTGAGGAAGATCGCCACCTGACGGGCGCGCAACGGGGTGGCCGCGCGACTCGAGCCGATCAGCTCGGCCCGCGAGATCCCAAAGCACTCCGCGACTCGCTGCTGGATCTCCTCGACGGAGGTTGGCTGCGTGGGTCGGTGGCGAGGGACGACTTCGGCGATCAGCTCGGAGCTGAGGGGCTTCGCCATCAGCGAGGCGTGGGCAAGAACCCGGGTCAGCGCTCCCCGCAGCTGGCGCACGTTGGCGTCGATGCGGTTGGCGAGCTCGGTCAGGGCGCCGGAGTCCGCGATCTCGACTCCGGCCTCGCCGACCAGGTGGCGGAGGACGGTGAGGCGGGTGGCGAGGTTCGGCGGCTCGACCGCGACGGTCAGACCCCACTCGAAACGATCCCGCAGGCGCGAGGCGAGGGTCGAGAGCTCACTGGGAATGCGGTCGGCCGAGAGCACCAGCTGGCTGCCGGATTCGTACAGCGCGTTGAAGGTGTGGAAGAACTCCTCCTCGGTCGCCGGCTTGCCTTGCAGGAACTGGACGTCGTCGATGAGGAGGACGTCGATGTCCCGGTAGCGGGTCTTGAAGGCCTCGGCACCGGAGGTTTTGAGGGCGACGACGAACTCGTTGGTGAAGGACTCGGCGGTCGTGTAGCGGACGCTGAGCCCGGGGGCGTTCTCGCGCAGGTAGTTGGCGATCGCCGCCAGCAGGTGCGTCTTGCCCAGTCCCGGGGGGCCATGGAGGAAGAGCGGGTTGTAGGCCTCTGAGGGCGCCTCGGCGACTGCGAGCGCGGCACCGTGTGCGAGGCGGTTGCCAGGCCCGATCACAAAGCGTTCGAAGGTGTAGCTGGGGTTCAGCTCGACGGCGTCGGAGGCCGCCTCATCGCTCGGTCGCTCGGCGAAGCTCACCTGCTCCAAGCCTGCCGCGCCGTCCCGCAGCGCTTCTGCGATCAGCGACGAGTACCGCCGCTCGCTCCAGGCTCGGACTTTCTCGGGCCCGGTTAAAAACAAGGTGTCGCCCTCACTGCCGGCGGCTTCCAGCGGCTCGAGCCAGAGCCGGTAGGTCGACTCCGGGACTGAGGCCTTCAAGCGCTCGCGAGTCGCCTGCCAGTGAGCGTCGAGGTCATGTCGAGGGGAGTCATCGGGCACCGGCCGGCGACCATAGCGCCGTGCCTGAGACCCCAGCCCGGGCGCCTCGCAAATCCCGGAGAAAAGATTTTTCGGCCTCCTCCCTATACTTCCGCCGGCATGAAGCGCACCTACCAGCCTAAGAAGCGGAAGCGGGCGAAGACCCACGGTTTTCGTGCCCGGATGAGCACCCGAGGCGGGCGCGCGATCCTCAAGCGCCGCCGGCGCAAAGGCCGCAAGCGCCTCACGCCTTAGGCGATGCCGCCGAAGCGACGGCGCCTTTCTCGTAGCGGCGAGTTCGACCGCGTCTATCGCGACGGCTCCTCACACGCGACCAGGTACCTGGTTCTCTACCAGTTCCCACGCAAGGATGAGGAGCGCGAGGAAATCCGCCTTGGCGTCTCGGTCAGTCGCAAAGTCGGCAACGCGGTTGAACGCAACAAGGTGAAGCGCACCCTGCGCGAGGCGTTCTGGAGCATTGCCGACGGCATGCCTCCTCGACACGACTTCGTCATCGTCGCCCGGGCTGAGATCAAGGATCTGGTCGAGCAGAAGGGGATGGCCGGCGTTGCCGCCAACCTCGAAGAGGCGCTGGCCGGGGGCCGTTCCACGTGAAACGCCTCCTTTTGGCGCCTGTCCGGGCCTACCAGCGGTGGATTTCCCCCAGGATGCCGCGCCGTTGCAAGTACGAGCCGACCTGCTCCGCATACACGGTGGAGGCGGTCGAGCGCTTCGGTGTAGTCCGCGGTTTTCTCCTCGGTTCCTGGCGGATTCTCCGCTGCAACCCCTTCAGTCACGGCGGCTTCGACCCCATCCCCGATAGATTCACGCTCCGCACCGGCCCGGTTCATCCCGCCGAGTGGCACAAGACCCACTGATGACGCCCCTTACCGCGAACATCCTCCAGCCCCTGATCGACGTTGCGAACTCGGTCCTCGTGTTCTTTCACGACAACGCCGGCCTCAGCTGGGGAATGTCGATCATCGCCCTCACCGTCGTCACCCGCGCCCTGCTGATCCCTCTCACCTACAAACAGCTGAAAGGGATGCGCGCCCTGCAGGCCCTGCAGCCGCAGATGAAGGAGCTGCAGGAGAAATACAAGAACGACAAACAGCGCTTGCAGCAGGAAATGATGCGCTTCTACAAAGAGAACAAAGTCAACCCGTTGGCTTCCTGCCTGCCGCTTCTCGCGCAGTTGCCGGTCTTCATCACGCTCTTCTTCGTGCTCAAAAACGAGTTGCCGGCGGACATGGGCTGCCCGGCGGCGGGCAGCTGCAGCGGCCACGGCGCCGAATTCTTCTTCATCAGCGACCTCACGGCAAAGGCGACCGGGGCCGAACTGATCACCCTGATCGTGCTCTACGTCGGCACCCAGCTCGTCTCCAGCATGGTGATGACGGTCACCGCTGACAAAAGCCAGCGGATGCTGATGATGGGGCTGCCGTTCATCTTCGTCCCCTTCATCCTCAGCTTCCCGGCCGGCCTGATCCTCTACTGGATCACGACCAACTTCTGGACCATCGGCCAGCAGTTGGTGATCCAGAAAGTGGTGCCGCCGCCGGTTACCGCGACGCCTGAGGGCGTTGCTGCGGTGCAGGCGGCCAAACCTCCGCCTCCGCCTCCACGGAAGAAGAAGCGCCGGCGTTGAGCTGAGGTCAGCCCTTGGGCCGCTTCTTGGCTATGCCGGGGTTGCGGGGGAGGTTGTTGGGCGTGGCGCCCGTCTTGCGGATTAGGTGGAGGTGGCGGTGTTCGGAGCCTGCTCGGTTGCCTACGTCGAGGATTTGCTCCGGGGTCATGGCGAGTTGCTCTGCGGCGTTTGCGAGCTGGTGCTCTTCTTCGGGGTCCCTCTTGCCCTTCCAGGCGACGAGGACTCCATTTGGCTTGAGGAGTGGGGATGCGAGCTCGGCCAGGGTTGAGAGGCGACCTACGGCGCGGGCGGTTATGGCTTCGTAGGCTTCGCGGCCGGCGGCGGAGGCCAGGTCCTCGGAGCGGGTGTTGAGGACGGTTGCGTTGGAGATCTCGGCTGCGGCGATGGCTTGGCGCATGAACTCGCACTTGCGCCCGACCGACTCGACCAGGTCCACCTGTGCGCCGGGGAGGGCGACGGCCAGGGCCAGTCCCGGAAAGCCGGCGCCCGCGCCGACGTCGGCGATGCGATGCGCCGCGCGCAGCTCGGGGACCTCGAGGCCAGTGAGGCTGTCGACGACGTGCACCTGCCAGGCGCGCTGGTCGACCATCGAGCTGACCGAGGCCCGCTCCTCGGCGAGCAGCGCAAGGACCGTCTCCAGCTGCGCCCTCGCCGCGCCATCCAACCCCGCGGCCGGGTCGGCGCTCACTCGGTCAGCAGCGGCGCGACGATTACGCAGCGTCCGGGCTCGTCGCCCTCGCTGTAGGTCTCGATCCCGGCGCGCTCTTTTAGCCGTTCATGAACCACGCGCCGTTCTTGGGCGCTCATCGGGTCCATCTCGACGACTGCCTTGTTGGCCAGCGCTTGCTCGGCAGCACGGTCGGCACGGCCCTCCAGGGTCTCCCGGCGTCGCGCCCGGTAACCGGCGGCGTCGACGATCACTCGCTTGCGCTCGCGCAGACCGCGGAATGCGGCCTGGTAGCAGAGCAACTGCAGGGCGTCGATCGTCTGGCCCCGTTTGCCGATCAGGAGGCCGTAGTCGTCCTCCCCCTCGATCGTCAGCAGGATCCGCTCGTCGTTCTCGTCAACAACGACATCGCCGTCGAGGTCGAGCTCATCGAGCACGCCTTCGACCAGCTCCTGCGCCCGCTCGGCGGGATCGTCTGGCCATTCGAAGCTCTCGGACACGGCCGAGAGGCTATCCGACCGCCTCTAAACGCGCCGGGAATGCCTTCTCTAGGCTGGACTCCTGATGGGCAAGGTCTATGCCGTAGCGAACCAGAAGGGCGGGGTCGGGAAGACGACGACCGCCGTCAACCTGGCCTCCTGTGCTGCCGTGGAGGGGAACCAGACGCTGCTCGTCGACCTCGATCCCCAATGCAATGCCACGGTCGCGTTGGGCGCCGGCCGCGACCTGCACCCCTCCTCTTACGACTGCCTGACCGGCGACACCTCGGTCGCCGAGGCGGCCCGGCCCGCCGGCCCCGACAATCTCTGGCTGGTTCCCGCCAGCCGCGACCTAGCCGGCGCGGCGGTCGAGCTGCCGCGGATCCAGGGCTCGGAGACGCGCCTGCGCGAGCGCCTGGGGCCGCTGCGCGAGCGCTTCGCGGTGACGCTGCTCGATTGCCCGCCCGCCCTTGGTCCGGTCAGCGTCAACGCCCTCGTCGCCGCCGATCGCGTGATCGTCCCGGTCCAGGCTGAGTACCTAGCGCTCGAGGGTCTTGTCCAGTTCCTGGAAACGCTGGGGCTGATCAGGCGTGAGCTCAACCCTCAGCTCGAGGTTTCGGGTTTGCTGATCACGATGTACGACGAGCGCACCCGTCTCGCCCAGGACGTCGAGGCCGAGCTGCGCGACCACTTCGACAGGATGGTCTTCGAGACGGTCATCCCTCGCAGCGTTCGAGTCGCCGAGTCGCCGAGTTATGGTCTGCCGGTGACCGAGCACGCCCCCTCGTCCCGCGGTGCCGTCGCCTATCGAGCCCTGGCCAAGGAGCTCACGACTCGTGGCTAACCGGCGCGGAATCGGCCGCGGGCTGTCGGCGATCCTTCCCGAAACGGAGGCCATCGCCGCGGGCGAGCTGCGCGAGCTGCCGGTGGAGCTGATCAAGCCGAATCCCTCGCAGCCGCGGACCAACTTCGAGCCCGAGGCGCTGAGCGCGCTCGCTGCCTCGATCGAGACCAGCGGCGTCGTTCAGCCGCTACTGGTTCGCCCCCTCCCCGATGGCAGCTACGAGCTGGTTGCCGGCGAGCGCCGCTGGCGCGCGGCCCAGCAGGCGGGGTTGGAGAAGGTGCCGGCCGTCGTCCGCGACCAGGAGGAAGCGGAGCGTCTGCAGGCAGCGCTGATCGAGAACATGGTCCGCGAGGACCTCAACCCAGTCGAGGAGGCCAAGGCCTGCGCCGCCCTGGTCGAAGGGTTGGGCCTGACCAAAGAGGAGCTGGCGAAACGAGTTGGCCGCAGCCGGCCCGCAGTATCGAACTTGATCCGCCTGCTGGAGCTACCTGACGAGGCGCTGGTCCTGCTCGAGTCCGGCGACCTCAGCGAGGGTCACGGCAAGGCGCTGCTTGCTGCTCGCGGAAACGACGTACGCCGACGCCTCGCCCGCGACGCCTCGCGCGGCGGCTGGTCGGTCCGCGAAACCGAGGAGAGGGTTCGGCTGGCCAGCCAGCCAAAGGCGAGGCCGAGGCGAGCGGCAGCTGACCCTGATGCCCAGGCAGCCCTCCGCGATGCTGCCGATGCCCTGGAGGAAGCTCTCGGCCACGAAGTCAGCACCCGCGCCAAAGGCGATGCGATCGTCGCCGAGCTCCGCTTCGACGACGTCCGCGAGGCACACGCCCTCGCACGCCGCCTCCGCAAACGCGCGAGCTGACCTTCGACTACGCGACCGTCCGGCGAACCGAGGCTGCGGCGAAGTCCACGAGCGTTCTTGCCTGACGGATCGCCGCCTGAAGGTCCTGTCCGCCGACATCGAAGAAGCCGTATTGCGCTTCGTCCTTGAGGCTCAACAGCCGCCGCAAGGCTTTCGCTGCCTGGTCCCCTCCGGGCTCGACCTGGCCGACAAGTTTGGCGGCCTGCTGATGATCCTGGGCGCGGGAGCGACGGCCGAGCGCAGCACAGCAGGCGGCGTCGGACGCCGCGATCCCCGCCAGTACGGCAAGAGTGGCGGCGGCGCTGGCGTACTCGACATCACCGTCCTCCCCGGCGGTCATCTCTGCGACCTCAAGGAACTTGCGGGCGTGTCCGAGGCGGTTCTGAGCGTGCTCCTTCGAGCACACCTGGGTCCGCGTGTTGCTCCCGCGGCTCATGCCTCGCCCAACAGCGTCGAGACATCGGGGCCGACAAGGGTGATGGCGTCGTTCAAAAGCTCGCTCACCACGGGGGGACGCCGCTCCCTCAGGCTCTTGACCTTGCGGTCTTCCACCTCGACGATCCTGGCCGGGTTGCCGGTCCAACGCTCGACCTGCCAGACGAGCAGGTCGAGCTGCTCCCGCCAGACCGGTTCCTGGCGCTCGATCAATTTATGCCTGACCACGAACAGATCGATGTCGCTCTCGGCCCCTCCTTCGCCCCGCGCCGCCGAGCCGAACAGGGACAGATGCATTGCTTTGACAACCCACCCGTCGACCGTGTCGCGGATCCGGCGCAGCAGCTCCTCGCGCAAATCCGCCAGCAGGTCCACCGCCGGCGCCGCCAGATGCTCGCGGTTGAGGGCGAAGAGAAAGGCCCGACCTGCTTCCTCACGGTCGACGATGCCTTGGTCGACGAGTCGCTCGAGAGCCGCGCCCACCCCGCTGTGAGAAGACCGCCCAACTAAGCGGGCGATTTCGCGCCCCGTCAGGGGCTTGGTCGTCCCAGCGAGGACGGCCAGCACCCCGGGGTCGAGAGAGGGGCTGATGACGGCGTAGGGCCGGGTAAGATCCATATGGACAGTCTATCAGCCATATGGCTGGTTTTCCGTCCATATGGCTGACTTTCTGTTTGTGATGGGAACCCCGCGGAGTTGTCGTCCAGGGCAGAAGGGATTACGCCCAGCTACGATGTTCCGCGAGTTCCAGCAGTATTCCCGGGCGATTAGCTCAGTTGGTTAGAGCGCGTCTCTGATAAGGACGAGGTCCCTGGTTCGAATCCAGGATCGCCCATAGCGCCGCCCTTACCCGGCGCGGTTCTTACCTCCTCCAGAGTGGGTAGAAGCGCGACCTATACTTCGCCTCTCAACCACGGTCTGGAGTCCTTTTGCAGCAAATGCAGATCTATGGGGTCAGCTTCGACATGGTCGGCAAGCAGCCGATCGTGTTGCTCAAGACCGTGGACGGAAACCGCTTCCTGCCGATCTGGATCGGCCACCCGGAGGCGGCGGCGATCCTGATGAAGCTGCAGGGGGCCTCGACGCCGCGGCCGATGACCCACGACCTGCTCTCCGACGTGCTCGAGAACCTCGACGCTAAGTGCGAGCGGGTCTCGGTCACCGAGCTGCGCGACAACACCTTCTACGCCTCGATCACGGTCTCGATCAACGGCTCGGAGGTCGAGATCGACTCGCGCCCGTCCGACGCCCTCGCCCTCGCCGTCCGCGTCGCTGCCCCGATCTTCGCGGCGGAGGAGGTGATCGACGAGTCGGCAATCGAGTTCGAGCACGAGGTCGAGGACACCGAGGAGGTCGTCGACAAATTCAAAGAGTTCCTCGACGAGGTAACTCCGGATGACTTTGCGCAGGGAGAGTCTTAGGCCGTAGCCGGCTTCAGGGCGAGATCCAGGATCCGCTCGACCAGCTGCTCGAAGGAGAGGCCGGCGGCCTCGGCGGCCTGGGGGAGGAGGCTGGTGTCGGTGAGGCCGGGGATCGCGTTCGCCTCCAGCAGCGAGGGTCCATCCTCGCCGAGGATCAGATCGATGCGGGCGAAGCCGGTGCAGCCAAGCGCGCGGTATGTGGCGAGCGCGGCCTCGGTTACGGCGCGCTCCTCCTCCGCGCTCAGCTCGGCCGGGCAGGCGAAGCGGGTGCGGCCGATCTCGTAGCGCGCCTCGAAGTCGTAGCGGTCGCCCTCGAGCAGGATCGCCTCGACGATCGGCAGCGGCCCGTCGCCGAGGATGCTGACCGCCAGCTCGCGGCCGTCGACGAAGCTCTCGACCAGGACCCGATCGTCGTAGCTGAAGGCCGAGACCAGCGCCTGTGGAACCTCGCTCGCCGCCGCGGCGAACTTGACCCCCAATGAGGACCCACCGCGGCTGGGCTTGACGACGAGCGGGAAGCCCAGCGTCTCCTCCAGGCGGTCGAGCGCGTCGGCGGCGCCGAACTCGCGGAAGGCGGTCTGGTTGAAGGCGAACCACTCGGGGGTGGGGAGACCGGCCTCCTCGATCGCGTCCTTGCCCTGGACCTTGTCCATGCAGCGGGCGCAGGCGGCGGCGCCGGGACCGGTGAAAGGGATGCCGAGGATCTCCAGCAGCTCCTGCACGGTGCCGTCCTCGCCGCCGACTCCGTGCATGGCGACGAAGGCGACGTCTGGGCGGTCGGCGCCAAGCCGCTTGACCAGGTCGGGGCCGACGTCGATCGGCAGCACCTCGTGGCCGAGCCGCTCCAGCGCGTCCTCGACCCGGGCCCCGGAGCGCAGCGAGACCCCACGCTCCAGCGACCGCCCGCCCTTGAGGACCGCGACCTTCATCCCGCCTCGCCCGCTTTGCGGAAGGGCAGCACGTTCGGCGCCGACTCCCGCTCGAGCTCGGGCGCCCGCTGCTCGCCGGTGAGCGTCCCGTAGAGCTCGACCTGCTCGGCGATCACTTTGCCGATCCGCCGCACGCCCTCGCGGATTTCGTCCTCGTCGACGCCGGAGAAGTTGAGCCGCATCGAGTGGCTGCCGCGGCCGTCGACGTAGGCGGCCTGGCCGGGGACGAAGGCGACGTCGGCCCGCAGCGCCTTCGCCAGCAGGTCGCTGGTGTCGATGTAGTCGGGCAGCGTCGCCCAGATGAAGAGCCCGCCTTCGGGCTCGGTCCAGGTCGCCTCCGCCGGGAAGTAGGTGCGCAGCGCCTCGACCATCGTGTCGCGGCGCCCGCGGTAGATCTCGACCAGGTCGTCGACGTAGTGCTGCCAGCGCCGTTCGGCGAAGTACTCGCGGACGAAGTACTGGGTCAGGGTCGAGGTGCAGAGGTCGGCCGCCTGCTTGCCGAGCACGATCTTCTCCATCACCGGCGGCGGCGCCACCGCCCAGCCGAGCCGGATCCCGGGGGAGAGGATCTTCGAGAAGGTGCCGAGGTAGATGACGAAGTCGCCGCCGTCGAGCTGGTAGAGCGGCGGCATCGGCTCGCCGCCGTAGCGCAGCAGCCCGTAGGGGTTGTCCTCGACGACCAGCAGCTCGTTGGCGCGGGCCAGCTCGACCAGGCGCTGCCGGCGCTCGAGGGACATCGTCACCCCGGCCGGGTTCTGGAAGCTCGGGACCGAGTAGATGAACTTTGGCCGGCGCCCTTCCTCGCGCAAATCGGCGAGCAGCTGCTCCAGCACCTCGACCTGCATCCCGTCCTCGTCGCATTCGACCTGGACGATGTCGGCCTGGTAGCTGCAGAGGGTGGGGATCGCGCCTGGGTAGGTCGGTGCCTCGCAGATGACGACGTCGCCGGGGTCGAGCAGCGTCTTGCAGACGAGGTCAATCGCCTGCTGGCCGCCGGTGGTGACGATGATGTCGTCGGGGTCGGGAAGCATTCCCTCGGCGCCCATCACCTCGACGATGCAGTCCTTGGTCTCCTCGAAGCCCTCGGTCGGCCCGTACTGGAGCGCCTTTGCCGCCGACTCCTGGGCGATCCGCGTCATCTGCGCGGCGAAGCTCTGGGGCGGGAAGGTCGAGGTGTCGGGCAGGCCGCCGGCGAGTGAGATCACTTCCGGTCGGGCGGTGATCGCCATCAGGTCGCGCATCGCCGAGGAACGCATCACCCCGGTCCGCTCGGCGAACAGGCCCGCGTAGCGCTCGAGGTCGCGGCCGCTGGTGTGGGACCGCCTTCTGTGGGTCGGCTCGGGCACTTCGCTCATCCCGGAAGTGTGGCGGATCGACGCGCCGGCTCCAGGCTCGGTTAGTTTTCGCATGTGGAACTTCTCACCGACCTCGGAATCGGCATCGCGATCGGAATGCTCGCCGGCACCGCCGGCACCCACGGATCCGCCCGCGGGCGGATGACCATTCTCGCCGCGGTGATCGGCCTGATCGCCGGCTTCCTGCTCGACGGTGCGGCCGGAGCGGTGGCAGCAGCAGTCGGCGGCGCCCTCGGCTGCGTTGTGATCAGCGACCTGGTTTACGGCGCCAGTCGGCGCGAGGGAAGCGGTGGCGGCGCGCTGGCCTTCATCGTCGGCCTGGCGGCGCTGATCGTGATCGCGGTGGCGCTGCTGCTCGCTCCCGCGGTGATCGCGATCGTCCTGGCGCTGGCCTGGCTGGGGATCTCCCGCCACCGCCGCGCCCAGCGCAAACACGCCGGGCTGCGCGTCCTCCGTTAGCCGCCACCGCGGCCCGGGCATCATGGGGGCGATGCCGTCTCGCAAGAAGCTCGTCCTCACCTATGTCGACTCGCTGCGCACCGACATGCTGCTGCGGGCGATCGAGGAGGGGCGAGCGCCGACTTTCGGGGCGCTGATCGAGCGCGGGATTCTGATCCCCGACTGCGTCTCCAGCTTTCCCTCGGTGACGCCGGTCGCGAGCGCCGAGATGGTCACCGGGGTCGGCGCCGACCGCCACTGGATCAGCGGCATGAACTGGTACCACCGGCTGGAGCGGCGCTACGTCGAGTACGGGTCCTCGCTGGAGGCAACCCGCGCCTTCGGCGTCTTCCGCGCCCTCTACGACCTCGTCTACAACATGAACCTTGCCCACCTCAGCCCGGAGGTGGAGACGGTCTTCGAGAGCCTCGAAGACGCCGGCGAGCGCACCGCCTGCACGCCGTTCCTCATCTACCGCGGCCGCCAGCGCCACGAGGTCTCGCTTGACGGGCTGTTGCGGCGGGCGGTCGACGCGACCAGGCTCAAGTTCCACCACCACACCTGGGGCCCGACCGACCTCTTCTACGGCGACCTCTACGCCAGTCGCGAGGTGCCCTGCAAATCGACCTCGATCCCCGGTAACCGCGACGGCTACGCCGCCTGCTGCGGAGCTGAGCTGCTGAAGGAGGACCTCTATGACTTCCTCCTCCTCTCGCTTCCCGACAACGACAACTACTCGCACCGCCACGGGCCGGAGGCGAGCGTCGAGTCGATCGCCAAGGCGGACTCCAGCTTTGCGAAGTTGGTCGAGGCGGCCGGCGGCCTAGACGAGTTCCTCGCAACCCACGCGCTGATCCTGCTCGCCGACCACGCCCAGACCGACGTCCACCGCGGCCTGCCGCTGGCCGAGCTGCTGGGTGCCGAGTGGTCGGTGCTGCAGCCCTCCGAGGAGCGGCCGGAGCGGGCGCAGCTGGCGGTCAGCCCGACCGGCCGCGCCGCCCACGTCTACCTGCTGCCGGGGGAGGGGGAGCGGGCCGAGCCGGCGGCGGTGGGCGCGCGGCTGAGCGTGATCGAGGGGGTCGACCTGGTCTGCCGCCTGGAGGGAAGCGATGGGCTGCCTCTGCGCCGCGAAGGCCCGGGGATGCCGGCGCAGGGGGGAGAGTGGGCGGTGGTCGAGCGCGGCGACGCGGCCCTGCGCTTCCGCCCCGGCGAAGGAGTGGCGGACCTGCGTGGCGGCAGCTGGGAAGTGGAGGGTGACCTGGGGGCCCTGGAGGCGAGCGTCGATGATGGCCGCCTCTCCAGCGAGACTTACCCCGACCCGTTGGCGCGGGTCTGGTCGGCGCTGACCGCGCCGCACTCCGGCGACTTCGTCGTCTCCCTCGCGCCGGGCTTCGAGGCGGTCGACTGGGGCGGGGTCAGCCACGCCGGCGGCGGTAGCCACGGCGCCCTGCACGCCGGCGACTCGCTGGGACCGCTGCTCTTCGTCGGCTGCGGTCCCGAGTCGGCCGACGAGCGTGAGCAGTGGACGCTGCGCGACGTCGCCCCGGCGATCCGCGAGCACTTCGGGGTGGCGCGGGACGAGTGAGGGACGGGGGCGCGATGGGCGGCGGGTCCTGTCGGAGCGTGTCTTCGTGCTCGCGGGGCTGTGCTCGAAGACACGCTCCGCCACCCGCCGCAGTTGCGATTGCGTTTCTTCTCGTTGTGCTTTTTGCTTCAGCTGGCCTGCCGGCCTCTGCGGCTGCTGCCGACCGGATCACCCGCGCCGAAGCGATTGCCACCGCCGACCGCGTGCCGAAGGTCCACGAGCAGGAACGCGAGCACGGAGAGCTGGCGGCGACGGCGACCATGGACGAGGGCGACTGGGAGGTCGCCTATTTCGCCGACGGCGATCAGTGGGCGTTGGTCGTGGTCGACGCCGGCAGCGGCGAGGTCGAGGAGTCGTGGACCGGCTACCAGGTCGCCTGGAAGATGGCTCGCGGTTACTCCGGCGCCTTCGGCCACAAGCTCAACGCCCCCTACGTTTTCCTCCCCCTCTGCCTGATCTTTCTCGTCGGCCTGGTCGACTGGCGGCGGCTGCGCCGGGTCGTCAACTTCGACCTCCTCGTTCTCCTCGGCTTCGGCGTCTCCCACTACTTCTTCAACCGGGCCGAGATCGGCCTCTCGGTCCCGCTCGCCTACCCGGTCCTGCTCTACCTCCTCGGCCGCTGCCTCTGGATCGGCTTGCGGGGGAGGGGGGAGGGTCTGCGGCCGGTCTGGTCGGTGACTGTCCTGGTCGTTGCCGCCCTCTTCTTGATGGGCTTCCGGGTCGGCCTCAACGTCGCCGACTCCGGCGCGATCGACGTCGGCTACGCGAGCGTCGTCGGCGCCGACCGGATCGCCCACGGGGAACCGATCTACGACAACTTTCCCGCCGACGTTTCCTCCGGCGACACCTACGGCCCGATCAACTACCTCGCCTACGTCCCCTTCGAGCTGGTCTGGCCGTACTCGGGCGAGTGGGACGACCTGCCGGCCGCCCACGCCGCCTCGATCATTTTCGATGTCGCCGTCTTCACCTTCCTGATCCTGCTGGGGATGCGGATCCGCCCCGGCCCCGAGGGCCAGCGCCTCGCCGCCACCCTCTCCTTCGGCTGGGCCGCCTACCCCTACACCGCCTACGCGCTGGAGTCGAACTCGAATGACGCCCTGGTGGCGGTGCTGCTGCTCGGAACGCTGCTGCTGTTAGCCCGGCCGCTCGCGCGCGGCGCAACGCTGGCGGCGGCAACCTGGGCCAAGTTCGTCGCAGCACCACTGGCGCCGATGTTCCTCACCTACGAGCGCCGCCTGCGACCGGCGCTGCTCTTCGTCGCCGGCTTCCTCCTGGTCACGATCGCCGCGTTGACCTGGCCCGCGATCGACCCAGGCCTGTCGACCTTCTACGACCGCACCATCGCCACCCAAGCCGGCCGCGACTCCCCCTTCAGCATCTGGGGCCAAGCCCCATCCCTGGAACCGATCCGCATCGCACTATTGGCTGCGCTGGGAGCTCTCTCCATCGCCTTCGCGTTTGTCCCGCGCCAGAAGTCCCTGGTGCAGCTCGCAGCCCTCTCGGCGACCCTGGTGCTCTTACTCCAACTAACCCTGCACCACTGGTTCTATCTCTACATAGTGTGGTTCTACCCACTGCTCCTCATAGCCATAACCGCTGTCGAGAGGGAGAGGGATACCCCTCCGAACGGCTTGTACTTCTCGGCCAAAAGCCACCTCGGACGGCCGACCAACGCCCCACCCGAGCAAGTTGAGTAGGAGGGGTATCCCTCTCCCGTACCGCCCGTCCCTAGCTAACAGGCGCCGGAACCATCACCTGCTCGAGCGAGTCAGCCAGCCCCCGTTCGTTCACCTCGACCAACGCCCCCATAACCCAGACGTCGTCCTCTGCGGTCTCGAACCGGGTCGGCATCTGGGTGATCAGCGAGCGCAGGGCCTGCTCCGGCTTCACCCCGAGGACGCTGGTGCGGGAGCCGGTCATGCCGACGTCGGAGATGAAGGCGGTGCCGCCGGGGAGGACGCGGCCGTCGGCGGTGGGGACGTGGGTGTGGGTGCCGAGGACCGCTGCCACCTGCCCGTCGAGGTGCCAGCCCATCGCCACCTTCTCGCTGGTGACTTCGGCGTGGAAGTCGACGATCACCGCGTCCTGCTCGTGGTGGCTGAGGATCGAGTCGACGGTGTCGAACGGCGAGCGGGCGACGCGGAGGCCGACGCCGCCGCTGAGGTTGATCACCCGGACCCGCATCCCGTCGACCTCGACAACGGTGTGGCCGCGGCCGGGGTTCGCCTGCGGGTAGTTGGCCGGGCGGATCACCCGCTCCTCGGAGTCGAGGAAGTCGTAGGCCTCGCGGTGGCGGTAGACGTGGTTGCCGCTGGTGATGACCCCGGCCCCGGACTGGAAGAGGTCGTTGGCAGTGCGTTCGGTGATCCCGACCCCGCCAGCCGAGTTCTCGCCGTTGACGATCACCAGGTCGGGCTCGTGCCGCTCGCGCAGCGCCGGCAGCGCGTCGCGCAAGCCCTGGCGGCCCGGACTGCCGACTACATCGCCGATGAAGAGAACCCGCATAGAGCCCGACCCTATCTGCGAGATTGAGCGCGATGGCCGAATCCGCGGAGACGGCAGCGATCTTGGCGCGGGCGCTGGACTACCCGTACGCGACGCCCGAGGGCTCCTACCTCTACCGGGACGGCACGGCGGCGGAGCTGCCCGAGGAGCCGGATCTCACCGGCCGCTCGCCGCTCCTCGCCTACGGGGCCAACGCCGCTCCGGCGGCCCTCGGCCGCAAGCTGGCGCCGCTCGGCCCGACCGAGCTGCCGGTACTGCAGTTCGAGCTGACGGGCTTCGACGTCGTCTACTCGGCCCACGTCTCTCCCTACGGGGCGGTGCCGGCCACGCTGGTGGAGAGCCCGGGGACGGTCGCCCCCGTCTTCGTCCTCCACCCGACCGCCGAGCAGCTGGCGTTGCTGAGCGCGAGCGAGCCGAACTACGACCTGGTCGAGGTCACCGGTGTCCCCGCCTATCGCAGCAAGCACGGCCCCCTCTCGCTCCGCGCCTCCGCGGTGGCACTCGCCGCCGTGCGTTCGAGCGGTCGCACCCTGCCCGAGCTCGACGAGCCGGCGATGCTCGAGCGGGCCCGTGTTGGCGTCGCGCCAGAGCTGACCCTCCTGAGTTCGTCAGCGCTTGCGTCGAGCGCGGCGGAATCAAACCGCTGCCGGTTTTGGACACACCGGGGTGGGCCCAAAGTCCGATGCGCTGACGCCGCGCTCAGACCGCGGTAAAGCGGCGCAGCGCCAGCCGGGCGATGGCGGCGTAGGCGACGAAGAGGATCGTGAGGTGCAGAAGCGGCCCGCCGATGCCCGGCCCCGCACCGTCGAGTGCGGCGGTGATCGCTTCCAGCGCCGGCTTGAACGGGAAGAGCGCCGTCAGGTAGCGGATCGCATCGAAGGCGGCGGGCCCGACCGCGCCGGAGGGGACGAGCGAGAGGAAGGCGATCGGCAGGGTGACCATGAAGGCGAGCAGCGAGACCGCCCGGACCTCGCGCGCCGCCGCCCCAAGCGCCGCGCCGGCCGCCCCGAGCGCCGCGCCGGAGACGAGGATCGCCAGCAGCCAGAGCCCGAACCGCCCCCATTCGAGCGGAACGAAGATCGCCATTCCGGCCAGCATCAGCAGGGTCACCAGCAAGCCGACGACCACTCCCAGCAGCACCTTCTCTCCGAGCAGGCCGGTGTTGGAGACGAGGCCGCGGGTGAGCCGCGGGAAAGCGTTCTCCTCCCGCTCGAGCGCCAGCGATCCGGCGACCAGGAGGACGACGACGAAGGCCAGGGTGAGCGTCGCGGCAACCGCGATCGCGAAGATTTCCAGCGGCGGGCTCTCGCCGCCGACCACCACCTTGTTGACCGCGATCGGCTGCGCCAGCCGGTCGATCAGCGGCTTGGCGACGTCGAGGTTGTCGCGCGCCTGCGAGGCGAACTCCGTCACTTCTTCCAGCGCCGGCTGCAGCCCGGGGGGCAGCACCGGCGTCACCTGTTCGAGGATCCGGGCGCTGGTCCGCAAGCCAAGGATCGGGATCGTTTCGCCGAGGACTTCGAACTGCCCACCGTTGACGATCAGCCCCAGGTAGCGACCGCCTTCGTTGCCGATCCGCCGGGCGATCCGCAGGTTCGCTTCCGCCAGCAGGGTGGTGATCCGGTCGTCGACCAGTTCCGCCTTGACCGCGTTTTCCTCGTTGACCAGCACTTCGACTTCGGGCACGCCCGGGGTCAGGGTCGCAAGCGAGTTGATCCGGTTGACCAGGTTGGCGGGCAGGATCAGTGCCGCCAGCACGTCCCCGGACTCGACTTTGCTCGATCGCCTCCTCACGGTCGTCGACGAAGACGCACTCGACTCGCCCGCAAATCTGCTCCTTGACGTTCGCTCGCGGAAGGTCCTCGCCGCCGACGTTGATCCGCGTGTTCGGCGGCACTTCGTTGAGGAAGGCGACACGGGGGTCTTCGGGGCCGCGTGAGATCGCGAACCCGACCAGGACCGCGATCAGGATCGGGTAGGCGACGAGCAGCACCGCTTGCAAGGGGGAGCGGCGGAGTATCTGCAGGTCCTTCAGCAGCAGCCAGCGGACGCCCCGCATCAGTGGCCCCGGTGCTGCAGATAGGCGACGAAGGCGGTCTCGAAGTCGCGGTCGGCAGCGCCCGGCGCCTCGCTCCGCACCGCCTCGCGCAGCTCCTCGGCCGAGCCGTCGAAGAGCGACTCGCCGTCGGCGAGGACGAGGACGCGGCCGCCGTAGCGCTCTGCCTCCTGGATGTCGTGGGTGGAGAAGATCACCGTCGTCCCGCGCCCCGCGAGGGCGGAGACGAACTCCCACAGCCGCGCCCGCTGCCGCGGGTCGAGACCGACGCTGGGCTCGTCCAGCAGCAGCACCGCCGGTCGCGAGAGCAGCCCGATCGCGATGTTGATCCGCTGCTGGTTGCCGCCCGAGAGCCGGGCGACGATCTCCCCGCGCCGCTCGCCCAGCCCGGTCAGCTCGAGCATCTCGTCCACCGAGCCCCGCGGGTCCTCGTGCCCCTCCAGCCGGGCGAACAGCAGCAGGTTCTCCTCGACGGTCAGCCGTCTATATAGAGCGGCCTGCTGCGGCACCCAGCCGACGGCCCCGTTGGAGGAAGCCACGTCCCCCGCGTCGGGCTTGAGGATCCCCGCCAGGATTGAGAGCAGCGTCGTCTTGCCGGCGCCGTTCGGCCCGATGATCGCGACGAGCTCGCCAGGATCTGCGCTGAGCGAGACGCCCCGCAGCGCCTCTCGCTCGCCGTACCGTTTGACCAGCCCCTGTGCCCGCACGGCGCCAACGCTACCTCGCCCCTCCCCTAAACTCGCCAGCCGATGGCCTTCCCCGCTACTCGCCTGCGCCGCCTGCGCCGCACCGAAGCCCTGCGCGGCCTGGTCCGCGAGACCGAGTTGTCACCGGCGCACCTGATCCAGCCCGCCTTCGTGGTTGCGGGTGAGGGGGTGCGCGAGGAGGTGCCCTCGATGCCGGGGATCGAGCGCTTCTCGATCAACAATCTGGTTGAGGAGGCGGGTGAGATCGCCGCCGCCGGGATCGGCGCCCTGATGCTCTTCGGCGTTCCCGGCGTCAAGGACGAGTTCGGCACCGGCGCCTACGACGACGAGGGGATCGTGCAGATGGCGGTGCGGGCGTTGAAGGACGCCCATCCCGACCTGGTGGTGATGACCGACGTCTGCCTCTGCGAGTACACCTCGCACGGCCACTGCGGGGTGATCCGCGAGGGCGGCACCGAGGTCGACAACGACGTCACCGTCGAGCTGCTCGCGAAAACCGCGATCTCCCATGCCGAGGCCGGCGCCGACGCGGTCGCCCCCAGCGACATGATGGACGGCCGAATCGGCTCGATCCGCTTCCAGATGGACGAGGAGGGGCACCCCGACGTGCCGATCATCGCCTACAGCGCCAAGTACGCCTCGGCCTTCTACGGACCGTTCCGCGACGCCGCCGAGTCGACGCCGGAGTTCGGCGACCGCCGCGGCTACCAGATGGACCCCGCCAACGCCGCCGAAGCGGTGCGCGAGGCGGAGCTCGACCTCGAGGAGGGCGCCGACATGCTGATGGTGAAGCCGGCGCTCCCATACCTGGACGTCGTGCGCCGGGTCAAAGACGCGACCGGCGCCCCGGTCGCCGCCTACCACGTCTCCGGCGAGTACTCGATGCTGAAGGCCGCCGCCGCCAACGGCTGGATCGACGAGCGGGCCGCCGTGGTCGAGGCGCTGACCTCGATCCGCCGCGCCGGCGCCGACGCGATCGTCACCTACTACGCGAAGGAGGCAGCAGCTTGGCTTCGGTGAAAGTGCCGCAATCGAAGGCGCGCAGCCGCAAGGACGGCTCCGCGATCCCGCTCGACGAGACCGACAAGCGGTTGATGAACCTGCTGCAGTCGAGCTTCCCGCTCGACCCGGAACCGTTCGCCCTGGTCGCCGGCGAGGCCGACCTGGAGCTGGACGACGTCCTGGCCCGCACCCAGCGCCTGCTCGACGGCCGCATCATCCGCGAGATCACGCCGATCTTCGACACCCGCGCGCTCGGCTACGAGTCGATGCTGGTGGCGGCGAAAGTCGACGACGAGAACCCGCAGCGGGCGGCGAAGATCGTCAACGCCCACCCCGGCGTCTCCCACAACTACCTGCGCACCCACGACTTCAACCTGTGGTTCACGATCGCCACCCCGCCCGATTCCGAGCTCGGCCTGCAGGGGACCCTGGAAGCGCTGATGGAGGAGACCGGGGCGGAGTCGATGCGGGAACTGCCGACCCTGACCCTGTTCAAGATCAACATGAACCTGGAGATGGAGAAGGGGACCGAGGCGCTCGCCGCCGCGGTCGAAGCGGCGCCGCCGCGCGAGCTCGAACCGCAGCCCTACGACGCCGACGACATCGCCCTGATCAAGACCCTGCAGGGGCCGATGGCCGCGGTCGCCCGGCCCTACGACGCTGCCGCCTCCGAGCTGGGCATCTCGACCGAAGAACTGCTCGATCGCCTGCGGACGATGGTCGACCGCAAGATCCTCCGCCGCGTCGCGGCGATCCTCTACCACCGCCGCGCCGGTTTCTCGGCCAACGGGATGGGGGTCTGGAAGGTGCCCGAGGACAAGATCATGGAGGTCGGTGGCCGCATGGCTTCCTTCCGCGGCGTCTCCCACTGCTACCAGCGGCCCACTTACGAGGACTGGCCCTACAGCGTCTTCACCATGGCCCACGGTCGCTCGAAGCAGGAGTGCGACGCCGTCCTCGACGCGATCGCCGAGGAGTGCGGGATGGGACCCGACGACCGCGCCACCCTCTACTCCTCGACCGAGTACAAGAAGATCCGCCTCCACTACTTCACCGATGACTACGCCCGCTGGGAGTCCGAGCATTCCTGACGGCGCCGCCGCTGTTCGCTCGGGCGCGGGAGGTTCTGCCGGGCGGGGTCAACTCGCCGGTGCGGGCGATGCGGCAGATCGGCCGCGACCCGATCTTCATCGAACGCGGCGAGGGCTGCTGGCTGTTCGACGTCGAGGGCAACCGCTACGTCGACTGGATCAGCTCCTGGGGGCCGCTGATCCTCGGCCACGCCGAGCCGACGGTGGTGGCCGCGGTGATCGAAGCGGCGAAGCGCGGCACCAGCTTCGGGGCGGCGACCCTGGAGGAGGTGCGGCTGGCCGAGGAGGTGGCGGCGCGGATGCCCTCGGTGGAGATGGTGCGGATGACCAGCTCCGGGACCGAGGCGGCGATGAGCGCGGTACGGCTGGCACGGGCGATCACCGGCCGCGAGGTCGTGGTCAAGTTCGCCGGCGCCTACCACGGCCACTCCGACGGGCTGCTCGCCGACGCCGGCTCGGGACTGGCGACGCTTGCTGTGCCCGGCAGCCCGGGGGTGACGGCGGCGCAGGCGGCGACGACCGTGGTGGTGCCGTGGAACGACCGCGAGGCGGTCAGCCGGGCGCTGGCCGAGCACGAGGTGGCGGCCCTGCTGGCCGAGCCGATCGCGGCGAACATGGGCGTGGTGCCGCCGGCCGACGGTTACCTGGAGTTCCTCCGCGAGGCGACCCGCGAGGCCGGCGCGCTGCTGGTCTTCGACGAGGTGATCACCGGCTTCCGCGTCGCCCGCGGCGGCGCCCAGGAGCTGCTTGGGGTCGAACCGGACCTGACGGTGATGGGCAAGGTGATCGGCGGCGGCCTGCCGGCGGCCGCCTACGGTGGGCCGCGAGAGCACATGGAACGGATCGCCCCCGCCGGCGACGTCTACCAGGCGGGAACGCTGTCGGGCAACCCGCTCGCGGTCGCCGCCGGGCTGGCAACGCTGGAGCAGTTGGACCCCCCCGCCTACGCCCGCCTGGGGGAGCTGACCGACCGCCTCGCCGCCGGCTTTGAGCGGCTGGCCGCCGACCGACCGCTCCAGGTCGCCGCCGCGCCGGGCCTCGTCACCCTCTTCTTCAGCGAGGTCCCGGTCACCGACTTCGCCACCGCGACCGCCTGCGACACCGAGGCCCACGCCCGCTTCTGCCGGGCCCTGCTCAACCGCGGCATCTACCCACCCCCGGCCCAGTACGAGGCCTGGTTCGTCTCCCTCGCCCACGACGAGGCCGTCGTCGACCAGACGCTGGCGGCCGTCGCCGAGGCGCTCGAGGAGGCGCTCGCGTGAACGCCCTGCAGAGGCTTGCCGACCAGCTGCGCTCCGAGGACACGCCGATCGCCCCGCACGTGGTCGACCCGGCCGAGCCTTCGCAGCTCGGCGCGCTGGCTGGCGGCGGCGAGTACGCGCTGGTGGTCGAGGCCGTCCGCGAGGGCTACCTGCTCCATTACGAGGAGCCGCGCCTGCTCGCCGGCCACGACTCCGACCTCGCCCTGCTCGCCGGCGACTACCTCTACGCGCTCGGCCTCGACCGCCTCGCCGCGCTCGGCGACACTCACGCGGTCGCGGTCCTCTCCGACCTGATCAGCCACTGCGCCCGCCTCCAAGCCGAAGGTGCCGGCGAGGGGATCGACGATCTGTGGCGAAAAGCCGCCGAGGAGATCGCGGCTTCTACAGAGAAGGGATAAGTGTGATGCAGGTCACACATATCTAATCTCTGTATAAGCGCGCTGATTCGCCGCTTGAGCGGCCGGGACGCCAGCGCAGATCCATCCATCGCGCTACGTCCCGACCGCGGCTCACGCGCTAGTTGCCCTTGGTAATGGCCGAGCGCGGAATCGTCGTGTCGCAGCACGAGGCGTTCATGCGTCCCCTCCTTTCCCGGGTTGTGGCCATTGGTGGAACTCACTCCACCAATCAACCCAGGAGCATTAGAACGGGTTTGGGCCGCATTTTGTGGCCAACTACAAGACTTGCTCGATTAGTCTGCAACCGCTGTGGTGAAATCGACTGATCGGGAGGACTTTGGTGAAGGGGACTGAGAAGGGAAAGAACGAGGGCAAGAAGAAGCGCAAGCCCTTGGCTTCAGAAGCGCTGCGGCACCCGCTGCGTGTCCGCATCCTCGAAGTCGTCAACGAGCGTGACATCAGCCCGGTCCAGTTCATGAACCAGGGCCTGGCACCCGACATCGGCGTGTCGGGCAAAGCGCTCTCCTCGATCTCCTACCACTTCCGAGCACTGGCGAAAGTCGGTTGCATCGAATTGGTGGATACGTTCGCCCGCCGAGGCGCGACCGAACACGTCTACCGGGGAGCAGTTCGTGCCTACTTCACGGATGAGGAATGGAAGGGCCTCTCACAGAAAGAGCGGTGCCTAGTCTCGCGGACGGTCTATCAGGGGCTCGCGGCCCGAGCCGAGAGCGCGATGATGGCCCACACCTTCGACAGCCGAACCGACCGCCATTTGACCTGGGTCGCTACGGAGGTCGACGAGCGAGGCTGGACCGAACTCATGGCCACCCTCGCCGGTGCCTACGGTGACATCACCCAGATTCGTCACAATGCGCGAGACCGGCTGGCAACGTCGGGTGACAAGGCGGTCCCAGTCACCATCGGGATGCTGGGCTTCGAATCGCCGCCACCTCCGCCACTTCCGTAGGCGTTTAGCCTGTGGGAGTGACCAAGCGCCGCAAGGAGAAGACGCCGAAGGGTCTCGAGGTTCCGGTGCCGACCAAAGGCGAGTTCGACGCCGCTATGCGGAAGGTCGCTCCCCCAGTAGGTCGTAAACGCCCTGACGAGAAAGACCGGCCTCCTCAGCAATCCGAGTGATCGAGACGCCCGCCTCGCGGGCTTCGCGGCAGGACTTCCGCAACTGCTCGGTCGCTTCCCGTTTCGCCTCGTCGGCCTTCGCCCGCTTTTTGACTGCGGCCTGAATGCGCCGGATCGCGGTCGCCTCGCTCATTGCCGCGCCGCCTCTCTGACGAGAGCGTGAAACATCGAGCGCTGACCGTGGAAGCGGTTGTTGTGGCGCCACGCGTACTCGTCTAGGTAGGACTGGAGGTATTTGGGGGACACCTTCTTGTAGGCGCCGCGCATCCCGGTCTTGAGGTTGCCGAAAAAGCCCTCAATCGTGTTCGTGTGGACGTTGCCTTCCACGTAGAGGCCAGCGGAGTGGTTGATCACCGCATGGTCGAACTCGCGGCGAAGCGGTTTGTAGGCCACCCAATCGTCAGTGAGCATGAGCGCGGCCGGGTCCAGATGCGCCCGCACCTCTCGACTAAGCGGCTCACCACGGCGGGAGGCGATGACGCGCAGGCGCACCCGCCCACCGCGCTCGACCATCCCCAGGATCGTCGGTTTGGCTTCGCGGAAAGCGGCCTGCTCTTTGCGCGTGGGAAGCTTGCGGCGCGGCTTCCCGCCCCAGGCGGTCTCGTCTATCTCGACCTCGCCCTTGAGCTTAGGAGCCGGCTCCGGGTCGCACATCAGGTCGTTGCGGATCTTGTTGAACATGCGCCAGGCGGTCTGGTAGTGGATGCCCAGCTCGCGCTCTAGCTGTTTGGCGGATATCCCGCAGCGAGTGCTAGTCATCAGGTGCATTGCGTAGAACCACAACCGCAGCGAGGTCGAGGAGCGGTGGAAGATCGTCCCGGCGTGGGGTGCAGGTGGAGGCCGCAGGCCGTGCAGGTCCAGGACTGGCGCTGCTGCTTGGTCGCGTAGCGCTTGAAGGCGCGGCGGCAGTCGCACTTGGGGCAATGGGCGTTCTCGCCGTCTGGCGCGTGGCGTGTGCGCCACAGATGCTCAAGGCAGGCGGCATCGTCGGGGAAGTCCGCCAAGAACTCATGGACCGAGTACTCGGAGGTCGAGGACTTCGCCCGGATCGGCTGATGGCGGTTTGCCGGTGGCATGTGTCAACAGTACTTGACAGTCCCAGAGTTGTCAAGTCGTCTTGACACTCAATTGTGAGACGCGCTAGCTTCTGCGTCCGATGGCCCAGCGAATGACCGACGACGCGCGGGACGATTCCTATCGCGCCATAGGACGCTACGTAGTCGAATTTTCCCGCCTCGTCATGCACATGCGCTGGGGGATCGAGAAGAGGCTTAACCGGGGCGGCGACGTAGGGGTTGCCTCCCTTGCCCTGGGGGAAGTTTTCGCGAACCAACTCACGGAGGCTTTCTTTGCGATCTGCGAGCACGTTGCCGATCTGAACGCGGAAGAGAAGCGGATCGGGATTCGGCTACGGAAAGAGGTTCGGGACGAGATCAAGCGCCGCAACGACTTCGCGCATGGTGATTGGTCGGTAGGCGAAGCGGCCATCGCCGAAGACCCCCATCTCTACCGGATCAAGCCGGGACGCAAGGAGGGCTCATCTCAGTCAAAGCAACTTCCGGTCGCGGACATTGACGCTGCCTCAGAGAACCTGCATGCGCTGCGCCAGAAGGTTGCTGAATACGGCGCGGCTTGTTTGGGCGGATATCCGGTGGATTTGAAGGGCGGGATCCCGGTCCAGGTGCGCAACGTCCTGCGCATGAAGGGCCATTGTGTCGAGCGGCGCGGGCTGCTCGCCATCGAGTGGCTTTAGCGCTCGCCCTCTTCCACTTCTAGTTCCTGCACATAGGCCGCTTCATGCGGATCTGGGTCGGCTTCAGGGTCCTCGCCCTCGTCTCCCTCTTCAGGATCGGGGCCGCTTATACAGAGATTAGATATGTGTGATGCAGGTCACACCCCTTAAGCAATAAACTGCGAGGCCCTACGCGAACGACCTGTGGCAGACGACGCGAACAAAGTAAACGGCGCTGACGAGGCGCCGAGCAAGGAACGGGTAAAGCCCGACCCCCCCGGCTATTTCGAGGGGGAGTCGATGACGCGCCGCCACGTCTTCACGGTCGCGTCCCAGGCGATCGGCGGCATCGCCGCCGCCGGGATCGTGCTGCCTGCCGTCGGCTTCGCCGTCGCCCCGATCTTCCATCGCGGCAAGGAGCGCTGGGAGGGGGTCGGGCCGACTTCCGATTTCGTCGAGGACACCTACCGCCAGGTCGTCTTCACCGAGACCGAGGGTATCGGCGACGCCGGCAAGACCACCGCCTACGTGCGCAAGAGCTCCACGGAACTGGGTGAAGAAGACGGCAAGTTCGTCGCCGTCTCCAACCGCTGCGTCCACCTCGGTTGCCCGGTCCGCTTCGTCGAGGCCGCCGGCAACTTCATCTGCCCCTGCCACGGCGGCGTCTACGACTTCCAGGGCAAGCGAATCGGCGGCCCGCCGGTGCGCCCGCTCGACCAGTTCCAGACCCGGGTCCGCGAAGGTCAGGTCGAGGTCGGCCCGCGCTACAGCGTCACCTCGCAGATGGAGCCGGTCCGCGCCCGCGACCCCGGCGAGTTCACCGGCGGGATCTGGGAATACCTCTACCCGCCGCGTCCATCCACCTTCCCGGCGCCCTGATGCCGAGCTTCCCGAAACCCAAGATTCCGGACGCCGTCGTCCCGCCGCCGCTGCGCAAACCGGCGAAGCCGGGCAGCGCCGGCACTCCCAAGGGCCAGGCGCCGTCAGATCTCAAGACCCAGCCGGAGAAGCAGTCCGCCGGCGACAAGCTGCTCGAGGTCGGCAAAGAGGCGCCGATCGACGCCCTCGGCTGGGTCGACCAGCGGCTCGCCGCCAGCGGCTTCCTCACCGGGATGCTGTTCCGCAAGGTGCCGAAGGGGACCAACTGGTTCTACACGCTCGGCTCCGCGACCCTCTTCGCCTTCATCGTCCAAGCCGTCACCGGCGTCTTCCTGGCGATGTTCTACACGCCTTCCGCGACCCAGGCCTACGCCTCGATCGCCCACATCAACAACGAGGTGCCGCTCGGCCAGCTCGTGCACGGGATGCACAAGTGGGGATCGAGCGTGATGGTGATCCTGATCTTCCTCCACATGGGGCGGACCTTCTTCTTCGGCGCCTACAAGTACCCGCGAGAGCTCAACTGGGTGATCGGCGTGGTGCTGCTGATCCTGACGATGACGATGGCCTTCACCGGCTACCTGCTGCCGTTCGACCAGCGCTCCTTCTGGGCCTCGATCGTCGGCATCAACATCAACGGCACCGGCCCGGTTGTCGGTCCATACCTGAGCGACTTCCTCCGCGCCGGGCCTGAGCTCGGGGCGACGACCCTCTCCCGCTTCTACGCCATCCACATGCTGCTGGTGCCCGGGGCGATCATCGCCCTGATCGGCGCCCACATGTATCTAGTGGTCAAGCTCGGGACCACGGCGCCGCCCTGGGTCAAAGCCGAACGGCCGAAGGTCGCCGCCCCGGTCGCACCGCTCGATGCGGGCGCCAACGGCAACGGCCGCGTCAACGGCGATCACACGAATGGCGCCCCGGTCGACGGCGAGGGGGGCGGAGCAGCATGAAGCCCAAGGACAAGCAGGCCTATCTCGAGGAGTACGAGCTTCTGAAGAAGAAGGGGAAGCCGTTCTTCCCCTACGCGGTGATGAAGGACTCGGTGATGGCCTTGATCGTCGTCGCCGTGATCATCGCCATGTCGCTGATCCTCGGCGCCGAGCAGGGCCCGAAGGCGGACCCGACCTCGACCACTTACGTGCCGCGCCCCGAGTGGTACTTCTTCTTCCTCTTCGAGGTCCTGCGCGTGATCAAACCGCCGGAGCTGGTCCCGATCGCGACGATCGGGATCCCGACCATCTGCATGGTCCTGCTGCTGTTGCTGCCCTTCTACGACCGTGGCCCCGAGCGCCGGCCGGAGCGCCGCCCGATCGCGACCACGGCCGGGATCCTGACGATCATCGCGATGGGCTACCTGACCTACCTCGGCGCGATCGGCGGCTCGCCGACCGAGGTCGAGATGAAAGTCCGCCAAGCAGTACGAGCCCGGCAAGGAGGTCGTCGCCGGTGCCGGTTGCCTCGCCTGCCACAAGCTGGGCGAGAACGGGAACCACGGTCCCGGGCCGGACCTGACCCACATCGCTTCGCGGATTCCGCGGGCCGCGATCGTCCGCTCGGTCGAAATCGGGCCGGGCATCATGCCTGCCTTCCGCGACCTGCCGCCGCAGAAGATCGAACAGCTCGCGGACTTCCTCTCGTCGCTGGACTAGGGCCACGGCGGGGAGCCGGCGCCCGCGGCGCCGTACCGTAGACGCCATGGACACGATCAACGACAACCGCCAATCGCCCGACTTCGCCGGTCAGGTTAACCGCATGTTCGACCGCGTCGCGGGTCGCTACGACGCGCTCAACTCGGTGATGACGGCGGGGCTCCATCACCGCTGGCGCGAGCGGGCGGCGGAGCGGACCGAGCTCCGTCCAGGCGACGCGGCGCTTGACGTCTGCTGCGGCACCGGCGACCTCGCCCTCGAGCTGGCAAGGCGGGTTACCCCCGGCGGCCACGTGGTCGGCTGCGATTTCTCCGAGCCGATGCTCGATCTTGCCCGCGAGAAGGCGGCGGAGCGAGGGGCCGAGGGGGCCCGCTTCGAGTGGGCCGATGCGCTGGAACTGCCCTACGACGCCGAGCGCTTCGATGCGGTCACCGTCGGCTTCGGCGTCCGCAACCTGGCCGACCTCGACCGCGGCCTGCGCGAGCTGGCGCGGGTGCTGAAACCCGGTGGTCGCGCGGTGATTCTCGAGATCACGACCGCCGACCCGGCCGCCGCTTTCGCTCTTCTTCTCGCTCTGGTTCGATCGCATCGTGCCGCTGCTCGGGGCCCTCTCCAGCAACCCGGAGGCCTACTCGTATCTGCCCGAGTCGGTCCGCAGCTTCCCCAGTCCGGGCGGTCTGGCGGAGAAGATGGACGCCGCCGGCTTCGAGCGGATCCGGTACACGGTGCTGGCCGGCGGGATCATCGCGATCCACAGCGGCGTCCGCGGTTGAGCCCGCGCCGGGAGCCGTGACCCGCCCCTCCTCCGTGCCGCCGCCGGTGACGGCGGTGCTCGACGCCTCCAGTCGCTGGCTGCCGGCGCGGCTCGGCGAGGTGGAGGAACTGCTTCGCGAGGCTGTCGCCGGGTTCGGCGAGACCCTGGGCGCCGACGCCACCGCGACCCTCGACGCGGGGGGAAGCGACTGCGGCCGATGCTCGTCTTACTCTGCGCGGGCCCGCAGCCCAGCGCCGCGGCGCTCCGGGCGGCGGCGGCGATCGAGCTGGTCCACATGGCGACCCTGGTCCACGACGACGTCCTCGACGACGCGCCCTTGCGCCGAGGGCTCCCCACCGTCGCCGCTACTTCGGGCCGCGACCGCGCGACCGCGGCTGGCGACCTGCTCTTCTCTCGCGCCTTCGCCCTGCTCGCCGACGCGGGCGACTCGCGCTCGGTCGCCCTGCTCGCCGACGCCTCGGTCGCTCTCGCTCGCGGCGAGCTGGCGCAGCGCCAAGACGCCTTCGACCTGACGATCGAGCGAGGACCGCTACCTCTCCCGCTGTCGGCTGAAGACTGCCCGCCTCTTCGAGTGCGCTTGCCTGCTGGGCCGCGACGATCCGGCGCTGCGGGAGTTCGGCGCCGAGATCGGCCTCGCCTTCCAGCTGCTCGACGACGTACTCGACGTCAGCGGCCCGCCCGAGCGGACCGGGAAGGCCCGCGGCACGGACCTGCTCGACGGCACCGTTACTCTGCCGCTGATCGAAGCGGCCGCCGCCGATCCCACCATCCGCGAAGTCGACCTACAGGCGCTCGACGCCGCGGCGGCAGAGGCGCTCTGCGACCGGATCGCCGCCACCGGCGCCCTGGATCGGGTCCGGGCCAGAGCACTGGAGATGGTCGCTGCGGCCAAGAAGGCGCTGGAGCAGGCCGAGTTCGAGCCCGAACAGCGCCAGCTCCTGGCCCTGGTCGCCGACGGCGTGGTCCAGCGCTACAGCTAGCCCTCCTGCTCCGTCGGCCTCACCAGCACCTCGTTGACCGCTACGTGCCGCGGCCGCGTCACCACATAGGCAATCGCGTCGGCGATGTCCTCGGCCTGGAGGATGTCCATGTCCTCGAAGCGCTTCTCGATCTGCTCCCGGACCTCGGGCCGGTTGTGTTCCTGCAGCTCGGTCGCCACCGCCCCCGGCTCGACCAGGGAGACGCGGACGTGGCGGCGGGTCACCTCCTGGCGCAGCGCCTCGCTGAAGGCGCCGACCCCGTGCTTGGTCGCGTTGTAGACCCCACTTCCTTTGCGGGCCTGGCGACCGGCCACCGAGGAGATGTTGACCAGGTCGGCAACTTCGCGCGGTCCCTCTTCCGCCGCTGCCAGCAGGTGGGGTAGTGCGGCGTGGGCGGTGTAGAGGAGGCCGAGCAGGTTGACCTCGACCATCTGCTCCCATTCCTCGATCGGGGCGTCGGCGATCGGTCCCAGCAGCATCACCCCGGCGTTGTTGACCAGGACGTCGAGCCGGCCAAGCTCCTCGACGGTGCGGCCGACCGCCGCCGCGGCCTGCTCGCGATCGCTGACGTCCGCCTCGACCGCCAGCGCCGTGCCCCCTGCGTCGGCGATCTCTCCGGCCAGCTCCTGCAGCCGGTCGACCCGCCGGGCGGCCAGCGCCACCGCGGCGCCGCGCTCTGCCAGGGTCCGCGCCGCTGCCTGACCGATCCCGCTGGAGGCGCCCGTCACCAGCGCCACCGTGTTCTCGAGATCGCGGGAGGGAGGGGTCACGCCAGGCCTATACCCAGCTTGGCTCAGGCGAAGTCGTCGGGGCCGATCAGGTCGTCCCAGAGGGCGACGACGAAGGCCTCGGCCATGGCGCTCATGTTGGCGTGTTCGAGGGCGCGCAGCTCGTCGGTGAGCTCGCGAGCGCCGAGGTCGAGCTGCTCGTCGAAGGCATCGATCTCGACCTCGCCGTGGACGCTGTCGGCGCTCCACTCGCACTCCGGGCAGCGCCTCCAGACGCGCCAGTGGGTGCGCTCGGAGGCCTGCTCCCAGCGAATCGGCTGAACCAGATCCGACCCGCAGTGCGGACAGAGATGCAGCGAGCGGGTGGTGGTGGCCTTGTCGGCGGCTGTCCGTTGCCTCATAGCCTCCCCTGAAACCCCGCAAGCGAGGAATCGGATCGCTGCCGATGTGATCCGGTGGCCGCCCCACCCCGTTACCATTGCCGAGATGCCAGGAAACATCGGACTTCCAGAGATCGCGATCGTCCTCATCATCGCCCTCCTCGTCTTCGGCCCGAAACGGTTGCCGGAGATGGGCCGCAGCCTCGGCCGCGGCATCCGCGAGTTCAAAGGCTCGATCGGCGGCGATCATGACCACGACGATCAGGACGAGAAGCCGAAGCTCGAGGCCGAGCCGGCGAAGACCGAGTCGGCCAAGGTCCACGGCGATCCCGCCGACGCGGAGATCGTCCGCAACAAATCCAGCTGAGGCCGGCGATGGCCCGCCGCGTCAAGGCGGTCTCTCACGAGGATCGCCTCACCCTGGTCGAGCACCTCGACGAGCTGCGGACGCGGCTGATCGTCTGCATCGTCGTCTTCGGGGTCGCCCTCGCCCTCTGCTTCTGGCAGAACCACCTGCTGTTGGAGATCGCCCAGGGCCCGCTGCCCGACAACCGGGATGAACTGATCACCTTCGGGGTCACCGAGCCGTTCACGACCACCCTCACCGTCTCCGCCTACGGCGCCGTCGTCCTCACCCTGCCGATCGTCCTCTGGCAGGTCTACGCCTATGTGCTCCCCGCCTTCTCAACCTCCGAGCGCAAGACGCTGCTGCCGCTCCTGCTGCTCTTCCCGGTCCTCTTCCTGGCCGGACTTGCCTTCGCCTACTTCGTGGTGATGCCGGCGGCCTTGCGCTTCCTGCTCGACTTCAACGACGGCCAGTTCAACATCCAGCTGCGGGCCCGCGACTACTACAGCTTCTTCTCGATGACCGAGATCGCCTGTGGCCTGATCTTCCAATTACCGCTGGCGATTATCGCCGTCACCCGGCTCGGGATCGTGACGGTCGAGCAGCTCAGCGAAAACCGCCGCTACGCCTATCTTGCGATCGCGGTTTTGGCCGCTGCGCTGCCCGGAGTCGACCCGGTGACGATGCTCATCGAGATGGTTCCGCTGCTTGTTCTGTATGAGTTGAGTATCTTGCTCGCTCGGGTCCTGGGACGTCCGGGACGGAGTGGAGGGGTGGCTCAACCCTCTCCGCAGGAGTAGGGAGAGAGAAAGTGGCACAAGGCGATAAGGAGCACAAGATGCTTTTCGACTTGCGCGGCGGCCGCCGCGGCAAAGTCGTCAAAGTCGTTTACGCGACCCTCGCTGTGCTGATGGGCCTCAGCCTCTTCCTCGTCATCGGCGGCTTCAACATCGCCGAACTCTTCGAAAGCAGCAATAGCTCCGGCGAAGCCGCCAAGCCCTACGAAGAACAGGCCGAGCGGCTCGAAGCCGAGCTGAAAAAAACTCCCGCCGAGCCAAAACTGCTGAGCTCCCTGACCCGCGCCCAGATCGGCGCCGGCAACGCCCAGGTGACCGTCGAACCGAGTGGCGAACGGCTGGTCTCGACCGACGCGGCGCAGGAATACCAGAAGGCCTATCAATCCTGGACGGAATACCTGAAAGCGACCCCTGAACCGGACGCCGGCCTGGCACTGCTGGTGGCGCCGATGCTGCTGCAGCTGGCGGAACTTTCGACTACCTATGCCCAGGCGGACACCAGGATCGAATCTGCTTCTGAAGCCCAGCAGATCGTCGCCGAAGAGCGACCCTCGCTGAACGCCTGGACCACCCTCGCCTTCTACTCCTACTTCACGAATCCGCAGCTGGCCGAAAAAGCGCGGGCAGAAGCGAAAAAACTGGCTTCCAGCAAAAGCGAACGGGAAGCGATCGACAAACAGCTCGACGAATTCAAGAAAAACTCCGACAGCTACCGCAGCGAAAAAGCGAAAGCCGAAAAAGCCGAAAAAGAAGCGGCTAAAGCAGGCGGCGGAGCCGGTGGATCGACTCCGGGGCTGGAAAACCCCCTGGGCGGGCTGGGCGGCGGCGGGCTGGGCGAATAGGCCACCCGGATGGGCCGTGTTGGGCTCGAACCAACGACCTTGAGATTAAGAGTCTCCTGCTCTACCAACTGAGCTAACGGCCCGGGGTCGGCAAGTATAGGAAGGTCGGGCCCTCGGGAGAGCTGCGCGCGGGGTCTACTTGGAGTGGCAGTATTTTTCGACCAAGCCGTCGATGACGGTGCCGCTTTCGAAGCTGAAGCGGCCGTGGGTCTGGAGGATGTTGTCGCTGCACCGGGCCGAGGCGTAGCTGCGCTGCTGGCCTCCCGCGCGGTAGCGCCTGCCGATCTTGACGTCGACATGGGTGATCGCCCCCAGGCCGCCGGCGATCGGCGGGATGTCGAGGCGAGCCCGGTAGCGGAAGCCGCCGCGCCGCTTTTCGATCGGCGCCACGACCGCGAAGATTTCGCTCATCCCCGCGGCGTCGAGGCGGGCGTGCAGCACCGCGGTCGGCAGGCCGCCCAGCCGCGGGCCGTTGAAGACCGTCAGCGGTGAGCTCACCGGCAGGGTTCCGCTCGGCAGCGATACCTGCGCCCCGATGTTTCCGGTGCCGACGATCGCGCCGCGGCAGATCGCCCGCGCTTCCTCGACGCCGGCCGCCGCGATCGATTCCGGTGCGCAGGTCGGCAGTCCGGCGACGCTGAGGCGACCGTCGCGGTCGAAATCGATCAGCGCCTGGCGCAGCGGCGAGGGCTTGCCGCCGTCTCTGGCGGTGATGTCGAGACGGCCGTTGAAGTCAATCGGGGCGAACTGACGGCGGGGCAGGGTCTGCGGCTTGAAGCCGCCGTCGGCGCTAAGGACGAGGTCTTCGACTTCGACCAGTGCGCCGGTCGCGGTCGCGGCAAGCGCCCCCGGGGCGAGGAGAAGAAGCAGCGCCGCGCGTCTCAGCCGGGGGAGTGGCACGGCGAGGTGAGGGTGGTCGGGAAGCGGTCGCCGTTGGTGAAGCTCAGCGTCCCCTCGACTTGCATCCGTCCGCCCGAGCAGTGGGCGCTGATGTAGCCGATTTTCTTGCCGCCGCGCTTGAGGGTCGCGCCGATGCTCGCTTCGGCCAGGGTCGGCGCTCCGTAGCCCCCGGCGACTTCGGGCATCTCGACCCGGACGCGGTAGCCGTAGCGACCCTTGGCGACCCGTTCGATCGCGATCGGCAGCAACAGTGCCTGCGGCGTCGGCACCGTCTCGTACGCGTGGCCGATCAGCGTCGGCTTGCCGCCCTGCGGAGGGGCGTTGAAGAAGGAGACGGGGGAGGTGATCTGGAACGGAGCTGCGCCCGGCATCGTCACCAGCGCCTTCCCGGTTCCCTTCCCGACCAGGGCGCCGGCACAGCGCTTGCGGGCCTGCGACACCGTCGCCCCCTCCAGCTTCGCCGACGGGCAGACCGGGAAGGCCCTGCTGTTGACGGTGCCGTGCTTGTCCACCAGGAAGTCGATCGCGTCGAGGGTCGGAGGGGCGCCGCCCTTGTCCTTGATCCGGGTGATGCTGCTGAGGGTGATCGGGGCGTTGCCCCCGGCCGGCAGCTCCCGCGGCTGTACGTCCACCGTCGAACTGACGCAGAGCGGGCCGATGCAGGCCTCGATCCCCGATGCCGTGGCGCCGAAGGCCAGCACCAGGCCGACGGCGAGAACTGCGGCTTTGGCAAATCGTTTCTTCAAATCAGCGTCCCGTACAGGGTTTGAACAACGAACCCTGGAGGAAGGTGCCGTCTTTGAATCGGGTCTGGACTTTGGCCTGGAGGCGGCCGTCGGGACAGCCGGCGTTGGCGAAGCTCAGGGTTTTGCCCTTGAACTTCCATTCACGGCCGACCGCGAGCCGGCCGTAGAGCGGAATCCCGGCGCCGCCGGCGATCTTCGGGATTTTCGCCACGGTTTTGAAGCCGTAGCGACCCTGGTTCACCCGCTGGATCTCGACCGGGACGACAAAGGTGGTCGGTCCCGGCACGGTCAGATGGGCGTGCGCGAGGACCACCGGGTTTCCGTTTTTGGGCCTGGCGTTGAAGAGGGTGATCGGCGAGCCGGCGGGGATTGGCGGCTGTTCGGGGAAAATCACGACGGCTTTGCCGTAGCCCTTGCCGATGATCGCGCCGGGGCAGAGCTTGCGCGCCTGCGCCGTGGTCGTCGCCGCAAGTTTGCCGGGGGTGCAGGTGGGCAGGCCGCGGGTCTCGACTTCGCCGTGCTTGTCGAAGTAGATCGTCAGCGTTTCCAGCACCGGTGGTGGCGATCCATCTTCGGTCTCGATCTTGCCGTAGCCCTGAAGTTTGATCGGCGCGTACCCTTTCTTCGGCAGCGTCGTCGGCGTGAAGCCGCCATCGGTGGTGATCACCAGGTTCGCCGCCCGCAACTTGATCGCCACCGCCGAGCCGGCGACGACGAGCACCAGCACCACTGCCAGCACATTTGCTCTTAACAGAGTCTTCCGCACCAGAATCTCCCTCCCGTAGCCCGCGACCGCCAAACTACCAGCCGTGGGAAGGAGGATAGGCAGGGGAGGCGGCAACTCCAAGCGGAGTAGCTCCGGCAAGGAGCATCCCTGGCTGCTCCGGCATCCGCGTACCGTCCTCGCCGTCGCCATCGCGCTGTTGCTCGGCCTGGCGGTGATCGGCACCGGCACTGAAGATCGCCTCGACCCGACCTCGCTCGACGTCCCCGGAACCGAATCCTCGCGCAGCAACGCATTGCTGCGCGAGCATTTCGGTGACTCGGCCCCGTTCGCGATCCTGCTCCGCGGCCCCGCCGCGGCGCTCGACGAGCAGGGCCCCGAACTGGTCGAAGCGCTGCGGGAGGACCCGAAGGCGACGACGCTCTCGCCCTGGGACACCGGCGCGACCGGGCGCCTGCGGCCGTCCCCGAACAAGGCCCTGATCCTCGCCGACTTCCACGTCGACACCCGGACCGCGGTCAACGAGACCGTGGAGCAGCTCGACGGCGTGATCGGGGAACAGATCCATGCCCCGGTCAGGGCCACCCAGACCGGCTACGCCACCATCTCCCTCGAACTCCAGGAAGCCAACCTCGAGGCAAGCCACCGCAGCGAGCTGCTCGCGCTGCCGTTCCTGCTGATCATTCTCCTGCTCGTCTTCCGCTCGCCGATTGCGGCGGCGATCCCGCTTGTCTTCGGCGCGATCACGGTTGTCGCCTCGCGGGGGATCCTCTACTGGTTCACCGGCCCGTTCGAGATCGACGCCTTCGCGCTGACGGTCTGCTCGATGATGGGCTTGGCCCTCGGGGTCGACTACGCGCTGCTGATGGTCTCCCGCTTTCGCGAGGAGCTCGCCGGAGGGGTGGAGCCGATCGAGGCGGCGCGTCTCACCCGGCTCCACGCCGGCCGCACCGTCTGCTTCGCGGGCAGCACCTTGCTGCTCTCGATGATCGTCTCCCTCTTCATCCTCCCGGGCTCGCTGCTTGCCTCCTTCGCGGGCACGGTTTGCATGGTGGTGATCCTCAGCGTCGCCGTCGCGACCATCGCCGGTCCGGCGATCCTCACCTTGCTCGGCCCCAACGTCGACCGCTGGCGGTTCGGCGCCACCGTTCCTCCGGGCGGTCGCACGCGGCTGATGACGCTGGTCAGTGCGGCACTGAGGAAGCCGACCCTGGCGGCCGTCCTGATCGGCGGCCTGCTGCTGGTCCTGGCGGCGCCGGCGATCGGATTGAAGACCGGCCCGCCGAGCCCGGAGCAGCTCTCCAAGGATGCCCCCGCCCGGCAGGACGCCGAACTCATCAGCGAGGCGATCGGCGAGGGCTACGACGCGCCCTTCCAGATCGTCGCCGTCTCCGACCAGGGCCCGATCACCGACGCCAAGAACCTCGGCGCGCTGCAGAACTTCCAGCGCAAGCTCGCGAAGACGCCGGGGGTCCAGTCCGTGATCGGTCCCGGCCCGGTGGTGAAACGGGTCGAGCCCCTGCAGCAGCTGGGCAACTCCTTCCTCTCCACCGAAGGGAACACCGGCCAGATCAAACAGCTCACCCGCCTCGGCCGCGAACTCAACGTCGCCGCCGGTGGGGTCGGGCAGCTGCGGGACGGCATCTCGGAAGCCGGCGACGGCGCCGGTCTCCTCGCCCAGGGGTCCGGGCGGGCCGTCGACGGAGCGCAGCTGATCGCCGGAGGCCTGGCCCGCGCCACCGACGGCAGCGAAGAAGCGATCGACGCGCTCGACCGCTTTGCGAAAGGAACGAGACGGCTGGCCGACGCTCAGGAAACCGCTGCTCTGGGGGCGTTGCAGCTCAAGCTCGGGCTGCGGGACTCGATCCTTCCCAACCTCCGCCTCAACCCGCTCCGCCGCTCGCGGATCCTGGAAAAGTCGCTGGACGGGGACGCGAACGAAAAACTGCCGCAGCTGGTCGCGCCGGCGAAAGTGACCGAGGAACAGCTGAAAGCGGCGCTGGCGAAACTGGAGGCGATGACGGTCGGCAAAACCGACCCCGACTACGCCGCGACGCTGGAAGCGGTGCAGAAAGCCACCGCCGCGGTGACCGGCATCAACCCGGTGACCGGCGCTCCCTACGACCCGCTGCCGGAAACTCCGGCGGTAGAGCCCTACGCCGGCCTGCCGGTCGAACTGACGGCGCTGAACGAACGCCTGCTCGACGACTACGAGCAGGCGAAGCAGATCACCTTCTGGCTGGAGTCGATTGAAAGCAACCTCGAGGAACTCCTGCGCGGCGCGGAAAAACTGACGGAAGGGCTGGAAAAACTGCAGCGCGCCGGCGTTCGCCTCGCCGACGGCGCCGAGCTGCTGGCCACCGAAGCGGAACGACTCGGCGACGGGCTCTCGCAGCTGAGCGGGGGAACCCTGGCCCTGGTCGGCGGCCTCAACCGCCTCACCGATGGCGCTGTCGCGCTCCAGGACGGGCTGCTCGCCGGCGCCGGCGAAAGCGCGCCACTGGAAACCGGCCTCGAAGAAGCGAGCGTGCAGGTGCTTTCCGGTCAGCGGCGGCTCCGCGGCCAGATCGGCCGCGTCTCCCGCTCGTCCCCGGGGCTCTTCAACTCCGGCTACTTTGTCCTCTCCGCCCTCGACGGCACCCCGCCGACGGCGCGGAAGGCGATCAACGAAACGATCGACCTCGACCGTGGCGGTCAGGCGGCGACGATGCTGGTCATCTCCGACTACAGCTTCAACACCCCGGGTTCGATCGAGCTCAACAAGGAACTGAACCGCAAGGCCGCCAGCCTCGCCGCGGAATCGGGCCTTGCCACCGGGGTCGCCGGTGGTGCCGCCCAGCTCAACGAATACAGTCGCGTCACCCGCGCCAGCATTCCCTGGGTGGTGTTCGCGATCACGATCGCCACCTTCCTGGTCCTGATGGTCGTCCTGCGGGCGGTCCTGCTGGCGGCGATCGCGGTCGCCCTCAACCTGCTCACGGTCGCCGTCGCCTTCGGCGTCCTCACCTTCCTCTTCCACATCCCCGACAGCTGGCCGCTCGGTGGCCACAACTACGTCGACGCGGTCGGGGCGACGCTGATCTTCGGCCTCGTCTTCGGCCTCTCGATCGACTACGCGGTCTTCCTCCTCAGCCGCATGCGCGAGCACTACGACGCCCATGGCGACAACGCCGCCGCGGTCGAGTTCGGCCTCGGCCGCACCGCCGGAGTGATCACCGGCGCGGCGGCGATCATGATGGCGGTCTTCATCGTTTTCGCCGGCGCCTCGATCGCCACCGTCAGCCAGCTCGGCATCGGTCTCACCGTCGCCGTCATCCTCGACGCCACGGTCGTCCGCATCGTCCTGCTCCCGGCCCTGATGCTGCTCCTCGGCGATCGTGTCTGGTGGCTGCCGAAGTCGCTTGAGCGCGTGATCCCGAAACTGAGCGTTTAGCGGCAATTTCAGGCGCGTTGACTTCCAGTTAAGTCCCCGCTCGCGCGGAGCTTGGCAGGGAGCCCCTCGGATACGATCTTGCGGCTGTTTCTACCGGGTCGGAGGGGCCGGGGAACCAGAAACAAGCGACGATTCGTGGCTGCCAAACCATCAGGCGAGGAGGGTAGTCCGGCGGGGGGCCGGGGGACCACCCCAGCGCGAATCGCGACGATCGCGGCGCTGGCGGTAGCGGTGATCGTGCTGGCGGTGATCTTCTTCGGCGGCAGCGACGGCCACAAGTACACCCTCGTCTTCCAGAATGCCGGCCAGTTGGTGCCTGACAACCAGGTGCTGATCGGCGGTTCGCCGGCCGGCACGGTCGAAAGCATCGGCCTCACCGACGACAACCTCGCCGAAATCAACGTCAGCGTCGAACAGGAGCTGCACGAGGGGACGACGGCGGCGATTCGCGCCACCTCGCTCTCCGGGGTCGCCAACCACTACGTCTCGATCAGCCCCGGACCGAACAGCAATCCGGCGCTTGACGACGGGGCGGAACTGGGTCTGGCCTCGACCACGACGCCAATCGACATCGACCAGTTCTTCAATACCTTCCCGCCGCGGACCCGGAAAGGGCTGAGCGACTTCATCCGCGGCAACGCCTCGATCTACTCCGGCCAGGGCGAGAACGCGAACGACGCCTACAAGTACTTTGGCTCGGCTCTGAACCGGACCACCGCCTTCGTCGGCGAACTGAACGCCGACCAGCGCCTGCTCTCCCGCTTCATCGTCAGCACGGCCGGGCTGACCACCGCGGTGGCCGGCCGCGGCGAGCGGCTCTCGAGCGCGATTTCCAACGCCAATACCGCCTTCGACGCGATCGCCGAGGAGACCTCCGCCTTCGACGCGACCCTGCGCCGGCTGCCGCCGGTTATGCGGCAGTCGAACACGACCTTCGTCAACCTGCGCGCCGCCCTCGACGACATCGAACCGCTGATCGACACCGCGAAGCCGGCGACCAAGGACCTGGCGCCCTTCCTGCGTGAACTGCGTCCGGTCTTCCAGAAACTGGTCCCGTTCGTGCGCAACCTGAAACTGACCGTCAGCCGGCCGGGCAAGGGCAACGACGCCGCTGACCTGCTGGCGACGATGCCCAAGGTCGAGGACCTCGCCTCTAACGCCTTCCCGCACGCCGAACAGGCGAGCGCCGACTTCCAGCCGAACCTGAACTTCATCCGCGCCTACACGCCGGACCTCTTCAACGGATTCGCCAAGCTCGGGCAGGTCGCCGGCTACTACGACGGCAACGGCCATTACGTGCGGGCGGCAACCGCGGCCCAGAACCTCTTCAACTACAACCCCTCCAGCTCCGAACTGGAACCGATCAGCAAAGGCCAGCAGTACGAACAGTTCGGCTCGACCGAAGTCAACAAACGCTGCCCCGGCGGCGCCACCCAGCCCGCTGCCGACGGCTCCAGCCCGTGGATCGGCGGCGGCAGCGGCCTCGACTCGTCCCAGTGCGACCCCTCCGACGTGCCCCCCGGACCATGAGCAAACGACTCCTCCTCATCGGCGCAGTGGTGGCGGCGGTCGTCGCGATCGTCTTGATCGCCTCTGGCGGCGACGACTCGAGCGATGGCTACAAAGTGCGGGCGGTCTTCGACAACGGCGGCTTCATGGTCAAGGGCGAGGAAGTGCGAGTCGCCGGCGCCACCGTCGGCAAGATCGAGTCGGTCGGTGTCTCGATGCCGGGGGACACCGTCGCCTACGAAAACGGCAAGGGAGTCGAAAAGCCGGGCAAGGCGGTGATCGTCCTCGACATCACCGACCCGGGGTTCCAGGACTTCCGCGAAGACGCGACCTGCCAGATCCGGCCGCAGTCGCTGATCGGCGAGAAGTTCATCGACTGCCGCACCACCCTGCCGCGGGCGCCGAACACCGAGCCGCCGCCGGCGCTGAAAGAAATTCCCGACGGCGAGCCCGGCGAAGGCCAGTACCTGCTGCCGCTCGGCAACAGCGGCACCAGCGTCGACCCGGACCTGATCAACGACATCCAGTCGCTGCCCTACGCGCAGCGCTTCCGGCTGATCTTCAACGAACTCGGCGCCGGTCTGGCCGGTCGCGGCGAAGACATCGAGGAGCTCGTCAAACGGGCCAACCCGGTGCTGCGTGACGTCGACCGGGTGTTCGGGATCCTCTCCGCCCAGCGCAAACAGCTGGCGCAGCTGGCGGCAGACTCCGACACGATCCTCGGCCCCCTTGCGCGCGAGCGCCAGAGCTTCGCCGGCTTCATCGAGAACTCCGGCGCGGCGGCTGAAGCGAGCTCCGAAAAGGGCGCCGAACTGGAAGAGTCGCTGCGCAAATTCCCGGTCTTCCTCGGCGAGTTCCGGAAGACGATGGTGGACCTGAAGACCTTCTCCGATGCCGGGGCGCCGCTGTTCGAAGACTTCGGCACCGCGGCGCCGGCGCTGACCGACGCGACCAAGACGCTGACGCCGTTCTCGGAAGCGCTGACCGTCTCGCTGAAGAGCCTTGGCGACGCTGGCGAAGCATCCGGCCCGTACTTCCGCAAAGCCGACCCGGTGGTCCGCAAGGCGGGCGAACTGGCGAAGTCCGGGGTGAACCCGACCGAAAACCTGGCGAAGCTGTTCGTCAACCTGAAACAGACCGGCGGTTGGGACGGGTTGACCGAACTGATCTACGGCTCGGCCGCGTCGCTCAACGGATTCGACAAATACGGGCACTTCGGGCGGACCCGGGTGACGTTGTCGACCTGCTTCGAATACGTCGCCCGACCGGGAGGCACGGAAGGCGGCGGCTGCACTGCTCGTTTCAATGGACCGGGAGCCACGGAAACCGCCGAAACCAGCGCCGCTGCGCTGTTGCGACTGATTCGAGGCCGGACCGCTGAACAAAACGGCGGCACCCTGTTCGACGAATCTGGCGCTGCCATGGGCGTAGGCCAGAGCGACAGCGCTGAACCGGCCTTAGGAGCCACTGGCCAGCCCGGCGTCGCCCAGTCCTCGAAAACCGAAGGCACCGAACCCCTTCTCGACTACCTCCTGGGCCCATGAGGAACCGCAGCGGAATTAGCGGCGTCGCCAGCAGCCCGGTCCTGGTCGGGGCGGTGACCGTGCTGGTCGTGATCGTCGCGGTCTTCCTCGCCTACAACGCCAACAACGGCCTGCCTTTCGTCTCCACCTACAACCTTCAGGCCCGCGTCCCCAACGCCGACGCGTTGGTCAAAGGCAACGAGGTGCGGATCGGCGGCGTCCGCGTCGGCACCGTCCGCGAGGTGGTCCCGGTCCAGCTCGAGGACGGCAACGTCGCCGCCGAACTGACTTTGAAGTTGGACAAGAACGTCGAACCGCTGCCGGTCAACTCGACCATCACGGTGCGGCCGAAGTCGGCCCTCGGCCTCAAGTTCCTGCAGATCACCCCCGGCGACTCGGACGAGGGCTTCAAGGCGGGAGAAACGATCCCGGTCGCCTCGGCCACCCCCGAACCGGTCGACATCGACGAGTTCTTCAACATGTTCGACAAACCCACCCGCGACGCGATCCGCCAGACCCAGGCCGGGTTCGGCAACGCCCTCGCCGGTCGCGGGCCGCAGCTGAACGAAGCGTTCGGCGCGATCCGTCGCGCCGTCGAAAACGGCCAGCCGGCCCTGCGCAAGCTGGCCGAACCGAGCACCAACTTCGGCGGCTTCTGGGAAGCGCTGGCGGCGCTCAACGCCACCCTCGCTCCGGTTGCCGAAACGCAGGCCAACCTCTTCGTCGCCCTCGACACGACCTTCGCCGCCTTCGCCCGCGTCTCCCGCCCCTACATCCAGGAAACGATCGAAAAAAGCCCGCCGACCCTGGACGAGGTCAACGCCGACCTGCCGGCGGTACGTCCCTTCCTGCGCAACTCGGCCCGCTTCTTCACCGCCCTCCGCCCGGGCGTGAAAGCGCTGGCCGAGACCTCACCGGTTATCGCCGAATCTCTCCACGCGGGGATCCCGGTCCTCAACGCCTCGCCGGTCCTCAATAACCAGCTGCAGCCGACGGCCGAAGCGCTGGTCGACTTCCAGGAAGCGCCCGGCGTCTTCAACGGGCTCGACTTGCTGATCGACACCAACCGGGTGCTGAAGCCTTCACTCGCCTACCTGACCCCGAGCCAGACCGTCTGCAACTACTGGACGCTGACCTTCAAATTCCTCGCCAACGCCAACAGTCAGGGCAACGGCACCGGCAACTGGCTCCAGTTCATCTCCTTCGCGCCGCCGGAAGGCCCGAACAGCGAGAGCGGCTTCGCCAGCGCCCCGGCCAACGACCCAGATCCGAAACGGTCGAAAAACCATCTCCACTTCAACCCGTATCCGAAAACGGCGGCGCCCGGTCAAGGGAACGTTTGCGAAGCCGGCAACGAGAAATACACCCTTGGCAAAACGGTGATCGGCAACGCCCCAGAACTGTGGGACACCACCACCCGCGGGCAGGTCGAAAAATGAGCCGACTGCCGGAGCGAGACAGGCGCGCCGCGGAGGCGGGGACCGGCCGCATCAAGTGGCGGCCCAGCAACGTCATGATCGCGATCATCTTCATCCTGATCTTCACGATCGGGCCCTACCTGGCGTTCACCAAACACGTGCCGTTCACCGGCTACGGGTACGAACTGGACGCGACCTTCTCGAACTCGGCCAACATCGCGCTCAACTCGCCGATCCGGATCGCCGGCGTTGATGTCGGCAAAGTGATCTCGACCGAACGCGATGGCGACAACACCAGGGTCACCTTCACCGTCGACGATTCCGGGCGCCCGATCCACGACGACGCCTTCGCCGCGGTCCGGCCGCGGATCTTTCTCGAGGGCAACTTCTTCATCGACCTCGATCCGGGCAGCCCCAGCGCGCCGGAGATGGACAGCGGCGGAACGATTCCGGTCAGCCGCACCTCGACCGCGGTCCAGATCGACGAGGTACTGACCGCCTTGCAGTCGCCGGTGCGGGCCGACCTCAGCCGCCTGCTCGAAAGCTATGGGATCGCACTCACCCACGAACCGACCGCCGCCGAAGACGCCACCCAGCTGCCGGAGGTGAAAGGCAAGAGCGGTGCTGAAGCGCTCAACGGGGTCTTCCAGTACGGGGGCGACGCCGGTCGCTACAGCGCCCAGGTCACCAACGCATTCCTTGGTACCCAGCCCAAGGACCTCTCGCGGCTGGTCTCCAGCGCCGGCCGCTCCTTCGGTGCCTTCGCCAGCCGCCGCGAGGACCTGCAGGGGCTGATCGTCAACTTCGACGTCTTCACCGGTGCCCTCGCCAGCCAGGCGACCAACCTCTCGACCACGATCCGGTTGCTGGCCCCGACCCTGCGGATCACCAAGACCTCGCTGGTCAGCCTCAACCGCTCGCTGCCGCCGCTCCGCACCTACGCGATCGAGCTGGAGCCGGCGGTTGCCGAGCTGCCCGGCTTGATTTCCGCCTCGAAGCCTTGGCTGGCCCAGGTGCGCCCGCTGCTCTCCGGCAAAGAGGGCGGCGGCGTCGCCAGGCTGCTGGCCAAGTCGACCCCCGGTCTCGCTGGCGCCGCCCAGGCCGGCAAGCAGACGACGTTGCCGCAGCTGAACCGGCTCAGCCTCTGCACCTCGAAGGTGATGGTGCCGACCGGCAACCAGGTGATCAACGACCGCTTCAGCACCGGCCAGCCGAACTACCGGGAGTTCCTCTACAACCTCGCCAACTTCGCCGGGATGGCGCAGAACTTCGACGGCAACGGTCCCTACGCCCGGGCTCAGGCGGGGGGTGGCCCGGTGTTGGTCGGCGAAGAGAACCCCTTCGGCAACCCGGCCACCCTCAGCGACCAGCGCAACTACGCGAACACGATCGAAGACCCGCTGGGAACCCAGCCTCAGCTGTCGAAACGACCGCCACTGAAGCCCGAAGTCCGCTGCTACACGAACCCGGTGCCTGATGTGAACGGCCCGCAGGGGCAGGTTGGCGCGCCGTCACCGTCGGTCGCGGGGGTGAACCCATGAGTGAGCGCGAACCGGGCGTGAGCCGCTCGACCCACTTCCGCGCTTGGCTCTCCCGCCAGGTCCGCGGCCGGCGCAAGGACACGATCGCGATCTTCGTCCTGGCGATCGCCGGGATCGTGATGACGCTCGGGATCTTCACCCAGCAGAAAGCCTCGCTGCCCGCCTGGCTGCCTCTGGTCGGCGAAGAATTCGACCACATCAGCGCCGAGTTCTCGACCGCCCAGGCGGTCACCGCCGGCCAGGGCCAGGCGGTCGACATCGCCGGCATTCAGATCGGCAAGGTCGCCTCGGTCAACCTCGAAAACGGCCACGCGGTGGTCGGCATGGACATCGAACCGAAGTACATGGAGCTGATCCACCCCGACGCCAGCTTCCTGCTGCGGCCGAAAACCAACCTCAACGACATGATCGTCGAGATCGAACCAGGCACCGCCAAGGGCGAGGTCGAAGACGGCGACCACTTCACCTTGGCGCAGACCGAACCGAACACCAACCTCGATGCTTTCCTCGCCACCCTCGACGCCGACACCCGCCAGTACATCCAGTTGCTGGTCGCCGGCGGTGCCCAGGGAATCGGCGGCCGCGGCAAACAGGTCTCCAACGCCCTCCGCCGCTTCCAGCCCTTCGTCCACTACGTCGCCAAGCTCAACAAAGCGGTGGCTGCGCGCCGGGTCGAGCTCGCCAAAGTGATCCACAACTTCGGCCTGTTGACCGGCGAACTCGCCCGCCACGACACCGCCGTCAAGCGCTGGGTCACCGAGTCCGAGGACGCGCTCGGCAACTTCGCCAACCAGCAGGCTTCGGTGCAGAAGGCATTCGTCGAATTCCCCTCGGCGCTGCGCGCGGCCAACGCCGGCCTCGCCAGCTCCAACCGCTTCTCGCAGGCGGCCTACCCGGCCTTGGTCAAGCTGATCCCGCAGGCGCAGGCCCTGGGCCCGGCGTTCGAAGCGACCGAGCGTCTGTTCAGCCAGACGACCGCTCCGATTCGAGACCAGATCCGGCCCTTCACCCGCGAAATCCGCCCGACCCTCACCCACGCGGCAGAATCGGCAACGCCGTTCAAGAAGACCGTGAAGAACTTCGGCAACTCGCTGGGCGGGTTCAACTCCTTCCTCAACGAGCTCACCTACAAGCCGGATGACTCGCGTCAGAGCTACCTCTTCTACCTGCCTTGGCTCAACCACAACTTCAACGCCGCATTCAACCTCGAGGACGCGGGAGGCCCGATTCTGCGCGGACTCGTGGTGATTTCCTGCACCGGAGCTGACCTTGGCTACCAGCTCGCCGGCGGTAACACGGCGAAGAACGAACCGTACCTGCAGACTCTGCTTGAAGTGCTCCAGGTTCCGCGAGACGAAGAAATCCCGGTCAACTTCAAAACCAAATCCGGCACCTGCGAATACGTCAAAGGCAAATGAGCAAGCGCGCCCCCAGCACCACTCAGCTCCTCGTCATCACCGGCTTCGCGCTGTCCTGCTTTGCGATCCTGCTCTTCCTCTGGGTCACCTTCGGCGGCCCGACCCCGTTCCGGGCCAAGACCTACGAGGTCAAGGTCCCCTTCAACGAGGCGACGCAGTTGGCCGAACAGTCCGACGTGCGGATCTCCGGCGTCAACGTCGGCAAAGTCCAGCGGATCGACCTGGCACCGAACGGCAGGCAGGCGCTGGCGACGGTCGCGATCGACGCCCAGTACGCGCCGATTCCGGAGTCGACTCGGGCGATCCTCCGGACCAAAACCCTGCTTGGCGAGACCTACATCGAACTCACTCCCGGCTCGCGCCAGAGTCCGGAGCTGGCCGACGGCGGCACCCTGGCGGAGGCGAATATCGCCGAATCGGTGCAGCTGGACGAGATCTTCCGCACCTTCAATGGCCGCACCCGCGCCGCCTTCCAGGAATGGATGCAGGAAGCGGCGGTGGCGATCAACGGCCAGGCCCAGAATCTGTCCTACGGAATCGGCGGCATCGAACCGACCTTCGCCGAGTTCGACAAGCTCTTCCGCGTCCTCGACAGCCAGCGGCTCGCGGTCGGGCAGCTGTTCAGCAACGGGGCAACGACCTTCCGCGCCCTGCGCGGTCGCGAAGGTGAGCTGGCGGATCTGGTCCAGAGCTCGAATGCCGTCTTCGAGACGACGGCGCGCCGCAACCGCGACATCGAAGCGCTGTTCCGCGCCTTCCCGACCTTCCTCGACGAGTCCCGCCTGACCCTGCGCCGCCTCAAAGACTTCTCTCTCAACGCCAACCCGCTGATGAAGCAGCTGGTGCCGGCGGCGGAAGAGCTCTCACCGACCCTGATCTCGATCTCGAAGCTGGCGCCTGAATCGAAAGCCTTCTTCGAAGGGCTCGGCCCGGTGATCAAACGGGCCCCGGCCGGATTTGCCGCCACCCGCGCGCTCTTCCGCGACCTGTTCCCGCCGCTGCTGCGGGCGATCGACCCGTTCATCCGCAACCTCAACCCGATCCTGGTCGGGCTCAAGCTCTACCGGGTTGACCTGGCTGGGTTCTTCGGAAATCTCGCCGCTTCGCTAAATGGCGAATTGCCGCGGGGCGAAGGGGAACCGGAAGACGTCGACCAGCCGCACTACCTGCGAATCATGGGCCCGCTCCTCCCGGAAACGGTGTCCACCTATCCGCAGCGGCTCGCAATCAACCGCGCCAGCGCCTACAGCCCCCCGAAGTGGGCCGAAGGCCTCGCCACGGGGCTGCCCAGCTTCGAGACGCGGCAGTGCGCGACGGGGATCGTCGCGAACCTGGACCCCGCCACCGCGGAAGATCCGGCCTTCAAAGAACGGACCACGGTGACCAAAGACATCAACAACCCGGCGATCATCAAACGGACCCGCGAGGAAAACGCCGCGCTCCTCTTCGAACGGATCAAGTTCTACGCGTTCAACGGCCAAAACAGCACCTCGGCAATGGCCGCCGCCCCCTGCACCCAGCAGGCCCCGTTCACGCCGATCTACGGCAGCGGCCCGACGCAGTACCAGCACACGTTCGAACAGCCGTCGCCCTAGACCTAGAGTTCGCCCCGGGCGGCTTTGAGGCTTTTGACGTCGATGTCGTCCTGGGGTCGCCCGGCAGCCTGCTTCATGGCCAGTAGGTCCTCGTAACTGCAGAAAAGGCACTCGTGCCCCAGGAAGTTGCGGGTGACCGCGCGCCGGGACAGTTGCTCCCAGCCGCCGCCATCACCGCCTAGGCCCTGGAGGTGCTGCATCAAATCCAGCCGGCCGTGCTTCGTGGCGAGGGTCCAGTTGCCGCCACGCTCGAGTCCTTCCAGGTCCGGCGCCAGATCGAACTCCCCGGAGAAATCGTCGAGGCCGATCGGCTCGGCGTCCAGCTCTTCCAGAGCGGCGGTCAATTTCCTCAGGTTTGCCGCGCTTGGTTCGGGGCAGATGTCGATGTCCTTGGTCGCCCGGACGTGGCCGTGTGCGGCGACCGCATAGCCCCCCACAACGACGAAGACGACTTCATGAGCCATCAGCACGCCCAGTAGGCGCTCTGGTTTCAGCGGCTGGGTCACGCTTCCGATTCAGTTGCCAGGCTGGTGGCGATTTCGCTCAGGTGGGCCGTCTGGGCGAGGCGCTCCGCGGGGCTGAGATCTCGGTACTCCGACCGCAACTCAGCGATCGACTGGTTGCCCCCGCCGGGGACTGAATCATTCAGCGGCAAGGACGTGACGGCCAGCGACTCTCCCATCGCTTCGAGAATGCGGCTCAGGGTGTCGAGGGAAGGGGAGAGAGCGTCCCTCTCGATGCGACTGATCGCTGGCTGCCCGGTGCCGACCCTGCGCGCCAGCTCGGCCTGATCCATCCCCTTGCGCTGGCGCAGTTGCCGCACGAAGGCTCCACAACGAAGACTCGGGGGGCTGGGCATCTCTCGATAATAGAACAGATCCGTTATATCTACGAGGACTCGACGTTCCAGTCCGAAAAGTTGCCGGTGTCCGGGTCGAGCGCCTCGCGCACGGCGGCCAGCGCAGCCTGGGGCGAGGGCGCATCGAGGCCGACCGTGTAGATCGGCCGGCCGGCGCCGGCTATCCCGCCGACCTGGGAGGGCTCGCTGGCCTCGAGGGCTATGTCGGCAGCGGTGAGCCGCGTCCGCTCGCTCTTGTTGAGCATGCCTTTGAAGCGGACTCGGTAACGGGCCATGGCTCACCCTAGCCCGAGGTGGGATGAGCTGGCCGGGCGTCCTAATTACTTTGCTCCGGCACTTTCCGACCTTCTATGCCTTCAATGGCGAGCCAGAGGGGGAGAGATCCCCAGCGAATCTGCCTTGATCCGAAGTGCCTTCTCGCAAAGCCATCCGGGGCCGGGTCCTCGAAGTCGACGCGCCCGAATGGGAGCCACTGCTGACCTTCGCTCCCGATCACATAGGGGACTTCATGTGGATGGGGACGGTCCAGCTTGCCGATGGCACGCGCCTGCAGATGTACAAGCACTACTGGACGAGGGGCTATCTCCACTTGTCCGACGATGGCCGGGCGTTCGTCTCCGTGCCCAAGACGCGCTACGAAGAGGTCAACCCACCTTGGTTGTTGATGCGGGTGCTACGGAAGGAGATGGATCCGGAGTTACGCTATTCTGTCCGACAGAATGTGTGGCCAGAGGAAGCCCGAATCACGTTCGCGCGGTCCGCGACCAAACACCGGATATCTCGGGAGCGCTCGCTGTATGTCATCCGGCGCTGCGGTCTCCAGCTCGTCTATCGCCGCCGAAGCACGGAGCACTCTGGTGTCAGCCAGCGGGTTGTATTCCTCGGACATGATCTGGAGCGAGTCGCGCTTGAGGTTGTGGCGGCTGAAGACACCGAGGAGAAGTTCGTGGTGATCCATGCGATGAACATGCGGAGACGGTTTCGGGGTCTTTGTGAGGAGGTACGCCAATGGGAAAAGTGAAAAAGCCAGGAAAGAATGATGCAGAGGAGCAGATTCTCGGAGTGACGCGGTCCGGCATGGTGATCACGGAGAAGGTCGCCGAGCAGATGGCTGAGGAATTCGAGAAGGAACCACCGGATCCATCCGAGCTTCGTCGTCGTTATGTGGGTCGCCCCTCGCTTGGTCCCAAAGGCCATTCGCCCCGGGTCAGCTTCCGTGTTCCTCCCGACCTCTACAAGGCTGCCTGGGCGCGGGCCGACAAGGAAGAACGGTCGCTCAGCGACCTGGCTCGCGAGGCGTTCGGCCGTTACATGGACACGGATTCCTAAGCGGCGCTACGGTGTCCCATATGGAGCGCGACGCGGCTCTTGAGGCGGTGTTCATGCCGGTGCGGCCGGCGAGCACCTTTGAGGAGACGGTCGAGCGTTTGGGGAGCGCGATCCGGGCCGGGTTGCTGGCCCCTGGCGCCAAGTTGCCGCCGGAGCGGGAGCTGGCGCGGCAGCTTCGGATCTCTCGTTCCACCCTGCGGCAGGCGCTTACCGCGCTGGTGCAGAGCGGTCATCTGGTCTCGCTGCGGGGCCGGACCGGCGGCACCTTCGTCGCCGAGCAGCCGCCGCTGAGCGAGCACGCCGGCGAGACGCTCGACCAGGGCGCTTGGGCCATCCTCGACTTCCGCGTCGCGGTCGAGTCGGGAGCGGTGTTGCTGGCGGCCGAGCGGGGGAGCGCGGCGCAGTTCGACCGCCTCGACGAGCTGGTCGGGAAGATGGCCGGGGAGCTGGAGAACTTCGAGGAGTACCGCCGTACCGACATTCGCCTCCACCTCGGTCTCGCCGAGGCGGCGCAGTCGCCCCGGCTGCTGAGCGCGATGACCGACGCCCAGTCGCAGATGAGCGACCTGATCGCTTTGATCGCCCACCCGCCCGAGGTGCTCGCCAGCTCCAACGAGCAGCACGGCCGCCTGGTCAAGGCCCTGCGCAAGGGCGATGGCTCGCGAGCGGTGCGGGAGATGCGCGAGCACACCGAGGGGACCGAGCACATCCTCGCCGGCCTGCTGCCCGCCCCGTTGCGACTCGAGGGGACGGCCGCCTAAGCGCGGATGCGCTCGCCCGCGGGGTCGAAGAGCGGCTCCGCCGCCACCTCGCCCTGGACCCAGCGGCCGAAGATCTCGACCTCGATCGCGGTCCCCGGCTCAGCCGACTCCGGCGGCAGGTAGGCGTAGGCGATCGAGCGCCCGACCGTGTAGCCGTAGCCGCCGCTGGTCACCCGCCCGGCGATCTCACCGTCGACCCGCACCGGCTCGTTGCCGAGCGCGATCGAACGCGGGTCGGCGAGGGTGAGGCAGCAGAGGCGCCGCCGCGGTCCCTCTTCCTGCGCCTCGATCATGGCGGTGTCGCCGACGAACCCGCTCCGCTTGTCGAGCTTGACGCAGAACCCGACCCCGCCTTCGTAGGGCGTCTCGTCGGGGGTGATGTCGGCGCCCCAGACGCGGTAGCCCTTCTCCAGGCGCAGGCTGTCGATCGCCCGGTACCCGCCGGCGACGATCCCGTGCGGCTGCCCGGCCTCCCAGAGCGCCCGCCACAGTCCCAGCCCGTACTCGGTCGGGCAGTAGATCTCCCAGCCGAGCTCGCCGACGTAGGTGACCCGCAGCATCCGCACCGGCACGTTGCCGACCGTGGTCTCGCGCAGGGTCATGTACGGGAAGGCGTCGTTGCCGAGGTCCTGCGGGGTCAACGGCTGCAGCACCTCGCGCGCCCGCGGTCCCCAGATCCCGAAGCAGGCCCAGCGTGAGGTGACGTCCTCGATCCACACCTCGTCGCCGCCCGGCAGCTGGCGCCGCATCCACTCGCGGTCGTGGTTGCCGAAGGCGGTCCCGGTGACGATCGAGAAGCGGTCCTGGGCCAGCCGAGCGACGGTGAAGTCGCACTCGATCCCGCCGCGGTGGTTGAGCATCTGCGTGTAGGTGATCTGGCCGACGTCGCGGCCGACCTTGTTGTCGCAGAGGATTTCGAGGAAGGACTCCGCCCCAACGCCTGCGATCTCGAGCTTGGCGAAGGAGGACTCGTCGAAGAGGGCGACCGCCTCGCGGGCGGCGCGGTGCTCGGCGCCGATCGCCGGCGACCAGTGACGGCCGGCCCAGCCGCGTGGCCGCAGACCCTCGTCTCCGGCGGCGGCGTTCGACTCGTACCAGTTGACCCGCTCCCAACCCGACTTCTCGCCGAAGGCGGCGCCGTGCTCACGGTGCCAGGCATTGGCCGGGGAGACCCGCAGCGGCCGGCCCGCCTCGCGCTCGTGGTGCGGGTAGCGGATGTCGTAGTAGGTCTCGTAGGTCTCCTTGATCCGCGCGTGGGTGTAGGCGGGGGACCGGTACTGGGGACCGAAGCGGCGGATGTCCATATGCCAGAGGTCGAGGCTCGGTTCGCCCTCGGCGATCCACTCGGCCATGACTTTGCCGATCCCGCCCGCGCCGGCGAGGCCGTGGGCGCAGAAGCCGGCGCAGACGAAGAAGCCGGCGACCTCGGTTTCCCCCAGGCAGAACTCGTTGTCGGGGGTGAAGGCCTCGGGCCCGTTGATCAGCTTGGTGACCGTGATCCGGTCCATCGCCGGCACTCGGCGCTTCGAGTTCTCGGTGATCTCCTCGAACCGCTCCCAGTCCTCTTCCAGCAGGCGGCCGTTGAAGTCGGCCGGGATCGCCTCGATCCGGTCCGGGCCTCCCGGCAGGAAGGCCGGCTCGCTGCGGCGCTCGTAGCCGCCCATCACCAGTCCGTCGCCGTCCTCGCGGTAGTAGACGAGCAGGTCTGGATCCCGCAAAGTCGGCAGATGCCCCCGGGTCCGCCGGTCTTTTGTGTCGCTATGCGAATCAAAGGTCCGGCGGACCATTTTGCGGGCCTCGCGGACCTCCTCGTGCGGCTGGGTGACCAGATACTGGTGGGACATCGGCAGCAGCGGCACCCGGACCCCGGCCATGCGGGCGATCTCGGCCGCGTACATGCCGCCGGCGTCGACCACGACCTCGGCTTCGACGTCGCCCCTGTCGGTCCGCACTCCGCGCACGCGGCCGTCGCGGACCTCGATCCCGGTCACCCGGGTCGAGGTGAAGATCCGGCAGCCGCCGCGACGGGCGCCGTCGGCGAGGGCGTAGGTCAGCTGCGCCGGGTCGATGTAGCCGTCGGTCGGCAGCCAGGCGGCGCCGAGCACGCCGTCGGTCGACATCAGCGGGAACATCTCCTGCGCGTCGGAGGCCGAGATCAGCTCCAGCGGCAGGCCGAAGGTCTTCGCCCAGCCGGCCTGGCGGCGCAGCTCCTCCATCCGCTCCTCGCTGGAGGCGAGGCGGATGCCTCCGCACTCGACCCAGCCGGGATCGAACTCGGACTCGTCCTTCAGTCGCCGGTAGAGCTCGACCGAGTGCATCATCATCTTCGTCAGCGAGACCGAGCCACGCAGCTGCCCGACCAGCCCGGCGCTGTGGAAGGTCGAGCCGGAGGTCAGTTCGGAGCGCTCGAGCAGGATGACGTCGTCCCAGCCGAGCTGAGCCAGGTGGTAGGCGAGCGAGGCGCCGCCGACCCCGCCGCCGACGATCACGCAGCGGGCGCGGTCGGGCAGCTCAGCCCGTGGCACCGGCTTCTTCCAGCAGTGCCTCCAGGCGGCCGTTGCCGGCGGACTCGCGCATGCGGTCGAAGTGCTTGGCACCGTAGTCGGCGAAGTCGAAATCGAGGTCGGAGATGGTGCTCTGCACCGCCCCCCACATCGCCTCGCGGAAGTCGGACATGAAGCGCATCAGCCGCAGCGTCGCCAGCCGGCAGCTGCTCGCCGGCGCCTCGAAGTAGGCGGCCAGCAGCTCCGCCTCCTGGCTGTCGTCGAGCTCGTTGTTGACGGCAAAGTTGCCGAGGTCGAAGAAGCGGTCGCCCATCCCGGCGTACTCCCAGTCGATCAGCCGCAGCCCGCGCGGCGAGCCGATGAAGTTGGCCGGGAGGAGGTCGTTGTGGCAGGGCACCGGCTCGTGCTCTGGGCCGACCAGCGCCGTCTTCGATCCGGTGGGCAGCGGCCATCGCCCACTCGTAGGAGCTCGGCACCTCCGCGCCCCGCCCCGCCATCCGCGCCGCGTATGTCTCGACGATGCGAAAGCTCGAGAACTCGATCGGCAGCCGCTCCTCGCGAGCGTGCAGGGCGCGCAGCGCCGCCGCAGCTTCGACAAGCGCCCCCGGCTGGCGCAGCTGTTCGGCGTCCATCGGCTCGCCGACGACGAACTCGGTGACGAGGCAGGGCGGGTCGTCCAGCATCGCCACCACCACCGGCCCGATCCCCGCCTCAGCGGCCAGTTCGCCGGCCGCCTTCTCCGCCGCGCGGTCGATCTCCAAGAGGTCGGTGTCCTTGCCGGGTAGTCGCACGACAACGTCGGATCCGGCGAAGCGGACCTTGTAGTTGCGGTTGGTGATCCCGCCGGTCAGGGCGACCGGCTCCCCTTCCAGTTCGCCGAGGCGGGCGGAGATCGGACCGAGGATGTCTGCGAGGGGAGCCATTGCGGGAAAGACCGATTCTCTCCCGCCATCGACTGAGGTCAAGTGCGAATTGGATCGCGGCGGAAGCCTGCCAGGGAGACCTCGCTCGGCTAAAAACTCAAATGTTTTTGCCTAAAGGCTAATCGAGCGCTAATCATCAAGGACCCAATCCGGCACCGTCGGAACGAAGGAGAAGAGATCATGAATCTAAAAGCACTCGGCATCGCCGCGGTAGCGGCAATGGCTTTCACGGCATTTGCCGCGAGCAGCGCCTCGGCAACCACACTCGAGGTCGGCGGGGTGGCACAAAACAATTCGATCACAATCACATTCACCAAGACATCTGGTCACAAGGCAGTCCTCGCCCGCACAGACGGTTCACTCGCCAACGAATGCACGAGTGGGGATATACACATAAGCATAGGGAGTCCGTTCACCGGTACCACCGTGACAGGTCCGGTTAGCACCCTGTCTTTCAGCAACTGCACCAGACCGGTCACCGTTCATAAAGGAGGCACCATGCACTTTCAACACATCGCCAGCACCACAAATGGCACAGTGTCTTCGTCGGGAGCTGAAGTGACAGTTGGGTCGCCGTTCGGCACCCTCAACTGTAAAACCGGTGAAGGCGTCGACCTTGGCACCCTGACAGGGACCGCTAGCGGTCACCCGGAAATGGATGTCAGTGCCGTGCTGAACTGCGGCTTCCTGGTTCCTTCCGCGACGTTGAAAGGCGTATGGACGGCCACAAGTCCGACAGGGCTGGGTGTCGTGGCCTAAAGGCATTCAGCGACGATTCACCTGAGACCGGGATAGTGGACAGCCGCCCCTGGAGGTTCCGGGGGCGGCTTGACAGCGGCCAATGGCGGTTCTAGGCTCGCTGGGAACTAATAGGTCGGTTCGCTAAACCTTTTAATCCCGAGCTTGGGAAGGCTCAGGAAGGGAGAGGGTTGATGGAGAGCAAGGTTTCGTCCCCCGAGCAGTGACGAACAGCGACTCGCTGAACTCGGCTACAAACAGTCGCTCAATCGCGCTTGGAGTGGGTTCTCCAACTTCGCGATCTCGTTCACGATCATCTCGATCCTCGCCGGCTGCTTCACCACCTACGGCCAGGCCTGGAACAACGGCGGCCCGATCGCGATCTCGATCGGCTGGCCGCTGATCTCGATCCCGATCCTGATCATCGGCTTCTGCATGGCAGAGCTGGTTTCCGCCTACCCGACCGCGGGTGGGATCTACTGGTGGGCCGGCAAGCTCGGCGGCCCGATCTGGGCCTGGTTCACTGGCTGGTTCAACCTGATCGGCCTCGCCGCCGTGGTCGCCTCGGTCGACTACGCCTGCGCGACCTTCCTCAACGTCGTCCTCGGCCTCTACGAAGTGAGCTTGCTCGGCGTCAACTTCGGCGACAGCACGCACATTCTCGCCGAGGTCTTCCTCCTCTTCGCCTTGATCCTGTTGCTGCACACGGCGGTCAACATCCGGCGAACGCACCTGCTCTCGTTGGTCAACAGCGTCTCGGTCTGGTGGCACGTGATCGGCGTCGCGGCGATCGTGCTGGTCCTGATCATCGTCCCCGACACCCACCAGAGCTTCGACTTCGTCTTCACCGAGAGGATCAACAACAGCGGCTTCAGCGACGGGATGTACTGGTTCTACGTCCTCCCGCTCGGGTTCCTGCTGACCCAGTACACGATCACCGGCTTCGACGCCTCGGCTCACATCTCCGAGGAGACCCATGGCGCCTCGGAATCGGCGGCAAAGGGGGTGTGGAGGTCGATCTTCTACTCGGCCCTGATCGGCTGGATCGTGCTGCTGGCGATCACCTTCGCGATCACCAACGTCGACGGGGCCAACGAAGCGGCCGGGTTCGCGCCGACCCTGTTGACCGAAGCGCTGGGGAGCGGCTGGGGCAAGTTCGTCCTCATCATCTCCGTCGTCGGTCAGCTCTTCTGCGGCGCCGCCTGTCTGACCAGCGCTTCGCGCATGTGTTACGCGTTCTCACGCGACAAAGGCTTCGGCAAACGGGCCTCGGCGAAGATCTCCACGGTCAACTCCGAGCGGGTGCCGATCTACGCCGTCCTGGTGATGGCCGCCGCGGCGCTTCTGATCACCCTGCCGGCGCTGAAGGGGAACGGCGAAAACGTGCCGTTCGCCTTCTTCGCCGTCGTCTCGATCACCGTCATCGGTCTCTACATCGCCTACGTGATCCCGATCTTCCTGCGCTGGCGCAAAGGCGACGACTTCGAGGTCGGCCCTTGGAACAACGGCCGCAAGTACAAGTGGATGAACGCCTTCGCGACCTTCTGGGTGGGCCTGATCACGATCATCTTCTGCCTCCCGTTCACGCCGCTGGCGGTGCCGTGGAACGACGAATTCACCTGGGAGTCGTTCAACTACGCGCCGCTGATGGTGGGCATCGTGATCCTGTTGGCCTGGATCGGGTGGATGGTCTCGCGCCCGCAAGCACTTCACCGGGCAGGTGCGCGAGGTCGAGATCGAGGAAGCGATCGGCCCCGAGCCCGAGGTCGGTCCCTCCCGGCCGTGACCCTGGCGTAACGTTCCGCGGATGACCGTCGAGGAGCTGAAGAAAGCGGTCGCGGACGGCACGGTCGACACCGTGCTGCTCGCGATCGCCGACATGGAGGGCCGCCTGCAGGGCAAGCGGCTGACCGCGAGCCACTTCCTCGGCGAGGTGCTCGAGCATGGGGCAGAGGGCTGCAACTACCTGCTCGCCGTCGACGTCGAGATGGAGACGGTCGGCGGCTACGCGATGTCCTCCTGGGACACCGGCTACGGCGACTTCGAGATGGTCCCCGACCTGGAGACGCTGCGGCTGGTGCCGTGGCTGCCGGGGACGGCGATGGTGATGGCCGACCTGCGGTGGGCCGACGGCCGCGAAGTTGCCGCCTCGCCGCGGCAGATCCTGCGCCGCCAGCTCGCCCGGCTCGAGGAGCGGGGGATGAGCGCCAAGGCCGCGACCGAGCTCGAGTTCATCGTCTTCCGCGACACCTACGAGGAGGCCTGGAAGAAGGGCTTCCACGACCTCGAGCCGGCCAATCTCTACAACATCGATTACTCGCTTGCTGGGGACGGCGCGGGTCGAGCCGCTGATCCGCCGGATCCGCAACGAGATGGCCGGCGCCGGGATGGAGGTGGAGAACTCGAAGGGCGAGTGCAACCTCGGCCAGCACGAGATCAACTTCCGCTACGACAGCGCCCTGCGCAGCGCCGACAACCACGCCATCTACAAGAACGGCGCCAAGGAGATCGCCGCCCAGGAGGGGCACGCGATCACCTTCATGGCCAAGTTCAACGAGCGCGAGGGGAACTCGTGCCACATCCACTGCTCGCTGGCCGGGGAGGATGGGTCGAACGCCTTCGCCGCCGACCGAGCGCTGTTCGATCGATTCGTCGCCGGTCAGCTTGCCTGCATGGAGGAGCTGACCCTGATCTATGCGCCGCACGTCAACTCATACAAACGCTTCGCCGTGGGCTCGTTCGCGCCGACCGCGATCGCCTGGGGTAACGACAACCGCACCTGCTCGCTGCGGGTGGTCGGTCACGGCGAGGGGCTGCGGGTCGAGAACCGGCTGCCGGGCGCCGACGTCAATCCCTACCTGGCGCTGAGCGCGATGATCGCAGCCGGCCTGCACGGGATCGACGCGGAGCTGCCGCTGGAGGCAGCCTTCGAGGGCAACGCGTATGAGTCGGAGAAGCCGCGGGTGCCGGCCAACATCTACCTCGCGCGGGACGCCTTCGCGGCCAGCGAGGTGGCGAAGGAGGCGTTCGGCTCCGAGGTCGTCGACCACTACCTGAACCGGGCCGGGGTCGAGATCGAGGCGTTCGAGGCGGCCGTCACCGACTGGGAGCGCTACCGGGGATTCGAGCGGCTGTGAGCGGCGGGGCGGGCAGCGAGGCGCCGGCGATCGGGATCTGCGCTGGGGTCGAGCGGGTCAGCTGGGGCGTCTGGGATGGCTACGAGGTGACGCTTGCCCCGCGCACCTACGTCCGCTGCGTGCAGCGCGCAGGCGGGATCGCGATCATCCTGCCGCCTGACGAGGCGGCGGTCGCGGACCCCGACCTCCTGCTCGACCGGGTCGACGCGCTGATGCTGGCCGGCGGCGCCGACATCGATCCGGCCAGCTACGGAGCCGAGCCGCACCCGGAGACGAAAGGCACCTGGCCCGACCGCGACGCCTTCGAGCTGGCGCTGGCGCGGCGGGCGCTGGAGCGCGACATGCCGGTGCTGGGCATCTGCCGCGGAATGCAGCTTTTGAACGTGGCGCTGGGCGGGACGCTGACCCAGCATCTGCCGGAGTCGGTGGGCAACGAGGCGCACCGTACCGTCGCTGGCACCTTCAGCGAGCATCACGTGCAGGCTCGAGCAGGAGTCGCTGGCCTGCACTGCGGCCGGGGTCGAGGGCTTCGTCGTTTGGTCCCACCACCACCAGGGGGTCGACAGGCTCGGCGAGGGACTGAAGGTCAGCGGCTGGTCGGCCGAGGACGACTTGCCGGAGGCGATCGAGCTGCCCGGCAAGCATTTCGCCCTCGGCGTCATCTGGCACCCCGAGGAGGACGAGAGCAGCAAGGTGATCGCCGCGCTGGTTGAGGCCGCGCGGGTCGGGGCAGCGGCATGATCCAGGTGATCGAGCCGGCTACCGAGCGGGTGATGGCCGAGGTGCCGCGGGCCGGGGCCGAGGAGGTCGACGCGGCGGTGGCGCGGGCGAAGGCAGCGTTCCCGGCCTGGCGGGCGGTGGCGCCGGCCGACCGGGCGAAGCTGCTGCGAGGGCTCGCCGACGCGATCGAGGCGCGGCGCGAGGAGCTGGCGACGATCGAGGCGCGCAACGCCGGCAAGCCGATCGGCGACGCGCGGGGCGAGATCGGGATGGTTGTCGAAACCTTCCGCTTCTACGCGGGGGCGCCGGAGCGGCTGCTCGGGCAGACGATCCCGGTTGCCGGCGGCGTCGACATGACCTTCCGCGAGCCGCTCGGCGTCGTCGGCCTGATCGTGCCCTGGAACTTCCCGCTGACGATCGCTTCCTGGAAGGTGGCGCCGGCGCTCGCCGCCGGCAACTGCGTCGTCCTCAAGCCGGCGGAGCTGACGCCGCTGACCGCGCTGGAGCTGGAGGTGCTCGCGCTTGACGCCGGTCTGCCTGAGGGCGTGCTGAACGTCGTCGCCGGACCCGGCAGCGTCTGCGGCCAGCGCCTGGTCGAGCACCCCGACGTCGCCAAGATCGCCTTCACCGGCTCGACCGAGGTCGGACGCGGGATCGCCGCCGGCGCCGCCCAGACGATCAAGCGGGTGACGCTGGAGCTGGGCGGCAAGTCGGCCAACGTCGTCTTCGCCGACGCCGACCTCGAGGCGGCGGCCGCCGCGGCGCCGATGGCGGTCTTCGGCAACGCCGGCCAGGACTGCTGCGCTCGCTCGCGGATCCTCGTCGAGCGCACCGCTCTCGACGACTTCCTCGCCGCGCTGCGGCCGGCGGTGGAGGGGATCGCGGTCGGCGACCCGTTGAGTGAGTCGACGCAGATGGGGCCGCTGATCTCGGCCGCTCGGCGCGAGACTGTCACCGGCTACGTCCCGGACGACGCGCCCGTCGCGATCCGCGGCAGCGCTCCCGACGGCCCCGGTTATTGGTTCCCGCCGACGGTCCTGGCGCCGGTCTCGAACGACGACCGCGCCGCCGCCGAGGAGATCTTCGGCCCGGTCGCCTGCGTCATCCCCTTCGACTCCGAGGAGGACGCGGTGCGGCTGGCCAACGACACCATCTACGGCCTCTCCGGCTCGGTCTGGACCGGCGATGGGGCGCGGGCGCTGCGGGTCGCGCGGGCGATCGACACCGGGGTGATCTCGATCAACTCCAACACCTCGGTCCGCGTCTCCACTCCCTTCGGCGGCTTCAAGCAGTCCGGGGTCGGGCGGGAGCTCGGGCCCGACGCGCTCGACCACTACACCGACGTCAAGAACGTCTTCTATGCGACTGGGGGGAGCTGATGGCGGGACGGTTGCAGGACAAGGTCTGCGTGGTCACCGGCAGCGCCAGCGGGATCGGCGCCGAGTCGGCGCGGCTGTTCGCCGCCGAGGGCGCAAAGGTGGTCGGCATCGACCTCGACGCCGAGCAGGCGGTCGGGACGCTGACGATCGCCGCCGACGTCGCCGACGAGGAGCAGGTCCGCGCCGCCCTGGCCGAGGCGCGCGAGCAGCTCGGCCGCATCGACGTGCTGATGAACAACGCCGGCATCAACCCGACCGACGATGGCTCGGTGTTGGAGACCAGCCTCGAGTCCTGGCAGCGGGTCCAGGACGTCAACCTGCGCAGCGTTTTCCTCTGCTGCAAGCACGGCATCCCCCACCTGCTCGACGCCGGCGGCGGCTCGGTAATTAACGTCGCCTCCTTCGTCGCAACCCAGGGAGCCGCCGTTTCCCAGATCTCCTACACCGCCTCCAAGGGAGGCGTCCTCTCGCTCTCCCGAGAGCTGGGCGTCGAGTTCGCCGACCGCGGCATCCGCGTCAACGCCCTCTGCCCCGGCCCGGTTAACACGCCCCTTCTCAAGGAGCTCTTCGCCAAGGATCCCGACCGAGCCGCCAAGCGCCTCGTCCACATCCCGATGGGCCGCTTCGGCGAGCCCGAAGAGGTAGCCAAAGCCGCCCTCTTCCTCGCCAGCGACGACTCCAGCTTCGTCACCGCCAGCACCTTCCTGGTCGACGGGGGTCTCTCGGCGGCCTACCTGACGCCGGTCCAGGTGAATTGAGAAACCCAAATATTCTTGACTAAAACTACCTGAGGCGATACGTCTGTTCTCCATATCTAAAGCTCCGCATCCGGAGCAGAGCAGGAGGACTCTCATGAGGTACCTAAAGATGCTCGGCCTCGCCGCCATGGCTCTGATGGCCTTCACCGCCGGCAACGCCTCGGCGACCAGGCTCGAGGTTGGCGGAGTCGCACAGAACCAAACCGTCACACTCACACAAACTCTCAAGGCCGGCAGTTCGATCACCATAAGCAGAACAGATGGATCGCTCGCCAACACATGCACTGAATCGCATACACATTACCAAACGACCAATTGGGGGCTCGCGAAGGTTGGGTGGGGAAGTCCGAGCATTACCTACAGCAAATGCACTAGACCGGTCTCCGTCACCAAATCAGGTGCAGGGAGCATTGAACACATCACCAGCACCACAGACGGAACAGTGGAATCATCAGGAGCCGAAATCACAGTTGGCTCGCCCTTCGGCACCCTAAACTGCCAAACCGGCGCGGGTGTAGATATCGGTCGCTTGACAGGGACCGCGAGCGGTCACGCGGAACTGCACGTCAACGCTGTGCTCAACTGCGGCTTCCTCGTTCCCTCTGCGAAATTGGTGGGCAGTTACGTCACCACATCTCCGACAGGCCTCGGTGTCGTTCCCTAGCCAGGTGAAGTCGAACGCGCTCATCTGGCATCGACAGGAAAGGAGAACTCTCATGAAGTACCTAAAAATACTCGGCCTCGCCGCGCTCGTGGCCATGGCTTTGACGGGGGTGACTGCCTCCAGCGCCTCGGCAACGACACTCGAGATCGGCGGAGTGACACAAAACAAAGCGGTCACAGCCACGTTGAGCCTAGAGCCAGGAACCTCGGTGACTTTCAGTACGACAGGATCGGCCACTCTTTTCACATGCACTGGATCGCAGGTGGAGGCAGTCACGACCGGCCCCTTCAGCGGCGACATTGTGCCAGCCGCAGTCAATCTCCTGACGTTCACCGATTGCACCGGCCCGGCGACCGTCCACTATTCCGGCCAGCTCTACGTCAAACACATCCCTGGCTCCACAAACGGAACAGTGTTCTGGAGTAACACAGAAGTGACATATAACTGGGCCAGAATTTACGAAGTCGCTAAATGCAAAACCGGTTCGGATGCTCACGTTGGCACCCTCACAGGGGTTTCGAGCGGTCACGCGACACTGGACATCAACGCCGTGCTGAACTGCGGCTTCCTCTTGCCTTCCATGAGATGGCAAGCTTCTTACGTCGTCACAAGCCCGACAATGCTTGGCGTATCGGCATAAAGCAGGGAGCGAGCGAGATCACACAGACCGACGAATGGGCCGCCCTCACGGGCAGGGTCGGCTCCTCTCAGGCCCTACTTGACTGACCAGCCAGCGCAGGCAGAGATCTCGGCCGAGCTGGTTGAAGGCGTCGATCTTTCCTTCGGTCTCGGGGCCTAGTACCGCGGGGTCGATCCCGATCCGGACCGCGTCGGGGTCGGCCTCGTAGTCCTCAACCCAATGCAGGGCGTCGGCGCGGCTTACCTCGGGATGGAACTGGAGCGCCCAGGCTCGCTCGCCGACGCGGGCTCCCTGCAGGCAGACCTCACTGCGGGCGAGGGGGACGGCGCCGGACGGCAGGGGGAACTCGTAGCTGTGCCACTGGAAGGCTTCGAAGCCTGGCGCGAGGGGGCCGAGCAGGGGGTCGTCCGTTCCCTCCGGCGTCAGCTCCACCTGGTGCCAGCCGATCTCGGGCCGAACGGCGCGCCTGGGTTTGGCGCCGGCGGCGTCGGCAACCAGCTGGCCGCCGAGGCAGAGACCGAGCAGCGGTACTTCGCGCTCGAGCAGATCCCGCAGCAGCGCCTTCTCCTCCCCGATCCACCCGTGTTGTTTCTCTTCGTCGACGTTCATCGCTCCGCCGAGGACGAGGACCGCGTCGTAGCCGAGCGGGTCGGATGGAGGATTGAGTCCGTCGCTTAGCGTCCATTCGTCGAGCTCGCCGCCGGCGTCGCGGATCGCCTCGGCGAAGACGCCGGGCCCGGCATCGCGCTGGTGGACGATGGCGAGGACTCGCACCCGTCGAGTTTCTCACCGTGGCCAAAGCTGACGTTCGGAAGTAGCCGGTCGAGCCAGCCGGGCAGCCACCAGGCGGCGGGGCCGGTGAGGCGCAGCAGCACCGGCACCAGCAGCAGGCGGACCAGGAAGGCGTCGAGGAGGACGGCGACGCCGAGGATCGCTCCCATTTCCTTCGGCGGCAGCGGACCGGAGAGGGCGAAGGTGAAGAAGACCGCGACCATCACCCCGCCGGCGGCGAGGATGACGCGGCCGGAGTGGGCGAGGCCGCCGACCATCGCCGCGTGGGCGCTGCCGGTCCGCTCCCACTGCTCGCGCGCCGAGGAGAGCAGGAAGACCGTGTAGTCCATCGCGATCGCGAAGACCATCGCGAAGAAGAAGACCGGCGCCCAGGCGTCGAGGAAGCCCTGCGATTCGAAGCCGAGCAGGCCGCTGAGGTTGCCGTCCTGGAAGACCAGCTTCGCAACCCCGAAGGCAGCCGCGGTCGAGAGCAGGTTGGTGAGGACGCCGAGGGCGGCGACGACCGGCGCTTGGAAGGCGATCAGCAGGAGCAGGAAGCCAAGCCCGAGCACGACCCCGATGACCAGAGGCGTCTTCGCCGCCAGCGCCGCCTCGAGGTCGCGGTTCTCCGCCGCCGGGCCACCGACAAGCGCCGCCGAAGGCAGCTCTGAGCGCAGCCGGTCGACCGTGGCGTTAAAGGCGATGGTCGAGGGCGCGGCGACCGGCATCGCTTCTATCAGCGCGGTCCCGCCCGGGCCGAACTGCGGCGGCAGCGCCATCGCCACGCCGGGGTCGCGCTGCAGCGCTGAGGAGACCCGCTTCGCTTCTGCGCTCGGTGCCGACACCTGCAGCAGGCCGGGGGCGCCGGGCCCGAAGGCCTCGCTCAGCTGTTCGTACCCCGCCCGCGAGTGATCCCCCTGCGGCACGACCTTGATCGAGGGCATCCCCGTCCGCGCTCCGAGGACCGGCAGCGCAAGGAGGACGAGCACCGCCAGCCCAAGGCCGCCGAACAGGAGCGGTCGCCGCCACAGCAGCTCGCCCCAGCGGGCGAAGCGCGGAGAGCGGCTCTCACCCGAGTGCGCCCAGGGCAGCGAGAGCTTGTCGACCTTCGGCCCCAGTTTGGCCAGCACCGCCGGCAGCAGGGTCAGGGTCGCGGCGAGGACGAAGAGGACCGAAACCATGATCCCGAGCGCGACCGAGCGGAAGGCGGGGCTGGGGACGAGCAGCACCGCCGCCAGCGAGACGATCACGGTCAGGCCGGAGAAGAGGACCGCCTTGCCGGCGGTGTCCATCGTCGTTGCCACCGCCTCGACCGGCCCCAAGCCCTCGCCGAAGAGCGCCCCCCGGAACCGCATCGTCACGAAGAGGGCGTAGTCGATCCCCAGCGCCAGGGCGAACATGAGGGCGAAGTTCATCGCCCAGATCGAGATCGGCGAGAGCAGGGTGCCGAGATAGAGGACCCCGGCGGAGAGGACGAGGCCGGCGATCGTCAGCACCAGCGGCAGCCCGGCCGCGACCAGCGAGCCGAAAGCGAGGACGAGGATCAGCAGCGTCACCGGCCAGGAGAAGAGCTCCGACTTCAGCATCGCCTCTTTGTTGGCCTCGTTGAAGTCCGACCACATGCCGGCGGCGCCGGTGAGGTTGGCTTCGACCCCGGGCGCGGCGACGGCCGCCAGCTCGGACTTCAGCTCGCCGGCGGCGGCGACCATCGCGTTGGGATCCTTCGCTGCGGTGCCGCGGACCACCGCGGTGTGGCCGTCGCGCGAGATCGAGACTCCGGGCTGTGGCGGCAGCACTTTGGCGACCGCAGAGTCGGCGCCGAGGGTTCGTTCGACTGCGATGACGCTGCGCTGGAAGCGGGGCCGCTCAGCGGTCAGACGCTGCGAGTGGAGGACGACCTGCAGCCCGTAGGCGCCGGCACCGCTGAATTCGCCGTCGACCTGCTTGCGCACCGCGACCGACTCCGAGCCGCTGTCTTCCCAGCCGGCACCGGAGAGCGCGGTCTCGACCCGGGGGGCGAGGAAGCCGAGCCCGACGGCGAGCGTCGCCCAGATCGCGAAGACCGCGCCGCGATGGGTGGCGGCGAGCCGACCCAGTCGCCCGATCGGTCCGAGTGAGAGCCCCGCTACGGTGTCGAGAGTCATCAGCTTCTCCGTTCTACCCGTTTACAGCTTAACAACTTAACAGTTGTACAAGGTACAATAACACGGACATGGCAACCGCGTCGAAGAAAAAGGTCACGAGCCCGCTCAACCCGCAGGCCGCCGAGCTGATCGCCCGCCGCTTCCGCGCCCTTGCCGACCCCACCCGGCTGCGGATCCTCGACCACCTCCGTAGTCGCGAGGAGGCCTCGGTGGGGGAGATCACGGAGGCTCTTGGGGCCTCCCAGCAGAACGTCTCCAAGCATCTCTCGGCGCTACTGGCCGAGGGCTTCGTCGCCCGCCGCAAGCGCGGCACCAGCTCCCTCTACCGCATCGCCGACCCAGGGGTCCACGAACTCTGCGATGGCGTCACCGCCGGCATCGAGACCCAGCTGACCGAGCTCGAGGCGGTCTTCGGCGGCTAAGCCGCCGCCAGGACCAAGCCGACCGCGCGCTCGATCTCGACCATCTTCTCGCCGTCGACCTTGCCCACGCGCCGCAGCAGCCGCGACCGCGCAACCCCGCGGATAGCCCGGCAGATGGCGGCGCTGGGATTGTCGATCCCGACGGCTGGATCGATCGCGGGGCGCAGAATGGAGGGAGTGACGGAGCTGGAGAAAGGGACGACGACAATCAGCTCGTCAGAGGTACCGATCAGCAGCTCATCTGCGGAGAGGACGACGGCAGGTCGGGTCTTTCCAGGCTCTCCCGGTCGAGCGGCCCCGAACGCGGTGAGCCATATCTCGCCGCGCTTGGGGGGATCAGTCGATTCCATCTTCCAGCGTGCTCTCCCACAGCCGGTACTCGGCCAATGCCTCTGGACTCGCCATGTCGGCCTTGGTCGCTTCGCGCTCGGAACGGTAGGCGTCGGCCCGCTCGGCCCGCTCGGCGAGGTCCGTCAGCAGGGAGGAGAGGGAGACGCCGCGATCGCGCGCCCGAGCGGCCAGGCGGTCGCGGGTCTCGCGGGGAACTCGGATCGTTGCGGTCTCGGCCATGTCGCCATATAGTAGCGACAAACGTGGGCGCTTCGTGGCGATGGATGCAGTTGCAGTCACCCCGCTTCAAGGGAGACGTTCGACGAATTCTCCCCCTTGGAGGTGAAGGAAGCCTCTATTTGGAAGGCGATTCGAAGCCCATCAGGCCGAAGGTGGCGCGGAATCCTGCTTCACCGTTGCGGCTGGCGGCTTCGGCCCCGACCTGGATCAGCCCTTTGAGGCAGGCCGCGAGCAGGGCGCTGGCATCCTCCCACCCCTTCTCGTCGAGGCTGAGGCTGAGGTTGCTGAGGTGGCGATCGACGCGGGCATCGAACGTCTTTTGCTCGAAGGCCTGCTTGATCGCCTGGTTGAGGACGTCGAGGCCGGTGACGCTGATGCCGCTGCGGGTGTCTTCCGGCAACTGCTCCCAGAAGTCTTCGCTCAGGTAGGGCTTGACCGTGCCGCGGTAGAAGTGCTCGGTCGCGCCACGAACCTGCCGTGTATTGACCAGCTCGATCAGTTCCATCTCATGCAGGACCCGCACGTGGTAAGCGACGTAGCCGACGGCCTCCTCTTGTTCGGCGGCCAGTTCGCTTGGGCTCGCGACCCGCTGATTCAGGACCGTCAGCGCCCGGGCTCGCACCGGATGCGCCAGCGCTTTCAGCAGGGTCGAGTCGTTTCCAGTCAAGGACGGATCGCTTTCGATCTCCCGTGTTCCGTTCTCATCCCGTTTCATGACTGCCATTTACTCCTCCCAAGGCCGTTTAGCGAAGCGGCATTGATCAAGCATATTCGTTTTAAAGAGAGAATGCCGGAAAAAGCCGCAAACTCCAGGAGAAACGTCTATTGGTGAGATGACCCCCACCATTCTTGGCGGCGCTTGGGAACCTCGGTGTCGCCCCGCTCAGCGCGGCTTGCCCCGCTGGTACAGCCAGCGCTGGAAGAGCGCGTCGAGGTCCTGTCCCGAGAGCTCCTCGGCAAGGGTCTCGAACTCACCGATGTTGGCGCTGCCGTGGCGATGGCTCGTCGTCCAGCGTCGCAAAAGCTTCAGCATCGTCGTGGTGCCGATCGTCTCGCGCAGCGCCTGCAGGGCCATGCCGCCGCGCACGTAGGTCGAGGTGGCGAAGAGGTTCTTGGGGCTGCCGGGATGGGCCGGAGGCGGGTTCCAGAAGCGCTCGTTCGAGGCCGGCACTCGGTAGAGGCGGCGGAAGATCTCCCCGGCGCTGCGGCGGCCGTGGCGCTCGGCGTAGTACCACTCGCTCCAGGTCGCGAACCCCTCGTTGAGCCAGATCTGGGGCCAGCGCTGCAGCCCGACCGAGTTGCCGAACCACTGGTGGGCGGTCTCGTGGACGACCGTGGTCAGGTCGGGGACGAAGGCGTAGATCGGCCGGCTCTGGGTCTCCAGGGCGTAGCCGAGCGCCGGGGCGAAGTCGACCGCCGAGCCGGCCGAGTCGAAGGGGTAGTCGCCGTAGAGGCCGGAGAGGAAGCCGACGATCCCCGGCAGCTCGGCGAGCGGTTCCCGCGCCGCCGCCAAACGGGGGTCGATCAGCGTCCAGCTCGGCAGGTTGCCGATCCGGCTCTTGACGATCTGACCGCGGCCGACGTTGAGCAGCGCCAGGTAAGGACTCATCGGCGCCGCTTCGACCCAGTTGTGCTGGACGCTGCCGCTGCGGTTGTCACTGCGCAGGCGGCGGCCGTTGGCGACCGCTTTCAGCCCGTCGGGAACCGTGACCCGGAATTCGAACCTCGCCTTGTCGGCGGGGACGTTGTTGCAGGGGATCCAGGCGGCGGTCCCCTGCGGCTCGCCGACCGCGATCACCCCGTCGTCGGTCCGGTACCAGCCCTCTTCGCTGCCGTCGGGGTCGGTGATCTTGGGCGGGATGCCGCTGTAGCGGACGACCGTGGTGAACGTCTCCCCGGTGGCGATCAGCTGCGCCGGGAAGACGATCAGCTTGCCCGGCCGGCGGCGAAAGCCGGCCGGCTCGCCCGCGACCTCGACCTCGCTGACCCGGGGGCCGAAGAAGTCGAAGGAGAAGCGCTTCAGCGGTTCGGTCGAGGCCGCTTCGATCGCCGTCTCGGCTTTCATCTGGCCGCTCTTCGGCTTGAAGCCGAGGCTGACCCGGTAGCTCAGCGCGTCGTAGCCGTCGTTGCCGGCGCGGGGGAAGAACGGTTCGTTTGCGGGCTTGGCGGCGAGGGCGCTGGCCGCGCTTGCCAGACCGGCGAGACAGACGAGGGTGAGGCTGAGCCGGGTGGAGCGCAAGAATCGATCCTATGCCGAAGCGGAAGCGAGAGCTGGAGGAGTACGAGCGCAAGCGCGACTTCGGCGAAGACCGCCGAGCCGGCGCCGAAACGGCGGCGCAAGAAACAAGGGCGAGCCGCGCTTCGTCGTCCAGGAACACAGCGCCCGCCGCCTGCACTGGGACCTGCGGCTCGAGCACGACGGCGTCGCCGCCTCCTGGGCGATCCCCAACGGGATCCCCGAGGACCCCGCGGAAAACCGCAAGGCGGTCCGCACCGAGGACCACCCGCTCGAATACCTGGAGTGGGAGGGGGAGATCCCCGAGGGCGAGTACGGCGCCGGGACGATGACGATCTGGGACGCCGGCACCTACGAGCTGGAGAAGTGGGAGCCGGAGAAAGTAATGGTCGAGTTCGCACGGCGAGCGGCTGCAGCGGTCGCTACGCGCTGTTCCGCGCCGGCAAGAGCGCCCAGGACTGGATGATCCACCGGATCGACCCGCCGGAGCGCGAGCGCGACCCGTTCCCCGAGGACGTGGTGCCGATGCTGGCCCGGCTCTCGACCCTGCCGCGCCGACGACGGCAAGCTGGGCGGTCGAGGTGAAGTGGGACGGGGTGCGGGCGATCGCCTACTGCCGGCCCGGCCGGGTGCAGCTGCAGACCCGCAACCTCAACGACGTCACCGCCCAGTACCCGGAGGTGCGGCAGCTCTCGCGCCGGCTCGGCTCGCGTCGACGCCGTCCTCGACGGCGAGCTCGTCGCCTTCGACGAGGACGGCAAGCCGAGCTTCGAGCGATTGCAGCAGCGCATCCACCAGACCGACAAGAACGCCGTGCGGCGGCGGATGAAATCCCACCCGGTCGTCTACGTCGTCTTCGATCTCCTCTACCTCGATGGTCTCGACCTCACCGGCCTGCCCTACGAGCGCCGCCGCGAGCTGCTCGAGCGCCTGGAGCTGGCGGGCGAGAGCTGGCAGACGCCGGGTTATTCGGTCGGCCGGGCCGAGGAGCTGCTGGCGGCGAGCCGGGAGCAGGGGCTGGAGGGGATGGTCCTGAAGCGGCTCGACAGCACTTACGCTCCCGGCAAGCGCACCGGCGAGTGGCTGAAGGTGAAGAACACCCTGCGCCAGGAGCTGGTGATCGGCGGCTGGACCCCGGGAGAAGGGCGCCGCAAGCAGCACCTCGGCGCGCTGCTGGTCGGCTACTACGAGGGCGAGGGGAAGGAGCGCGCCCTGCGCTACGGCGGCAAAGTCGGGACCGGCTTCAAGGCCGCCGACCTGGCGGAGTTGAACGAGCGCCTGGCGCCGCTGGAGCGGAAGACCAGTCCCTTCGAGGCTGGCCGACGCCGCCGAAAGGCGCCCTCTTCGTCGAGCCGCAACTGGTGGCCGAGTTCGAGTTCCGCGAGATGACCGCCGAAGGCATCCTCCGCCACGCCGCCTACAAAGGCCTGCGCGAGGACAAGCCGGCGGCGGAGGTCGAGCTGGAGCGGCCGATCTAGCGGCCGCCGTTAGGAACTTCGCCCCGGCGGGGAAGGAGGGACATGGCCATCCTGAAGCGGACGCTGACCGAGTTCCGCGAGGAGAACCTCAGCGACTGGGCGGCGGCGCTCACTTATTACGGTCTGCTCTCGCTGTTCCCGGCGCTGATCGCGATGGTCTCGTTGATCGGGATCTTCGGCGACCCGCAGACGACGACCGCGAAGCTGACCGAGATCATCGAAGAACTCGGCCCTGCCTCGGCCGCCGAAACCTTCCAGGGCCCGATCGAATCGATCGTCGGCAGTCAGCGGCACCGCCGGTTTCGCCTTCGTCTTCGGTCTGGCGGCGGCGCTCTGGTCGGCCTCGGGCTACGTCGGGGCCTTCACCCGCGCCTCCAACCTCATCTACGAGACGCCCGAGGGCCGGCCCTTCTGGAAGCTGCGGCCGCTGCAGATCGCGCTCACCCTGGCCCTGATCGTGATGACCGCGCTGCTCGCCGTCGGCCTCGTCCTCAGCGGGCCGGTGGTCGAGGCGATCGCCGGGCCGGTCGGCCTCAGCGGCACCGCCGTCGACGTCTGGAACGTCGCCAAGTGGCCGGTGATGGCGGCGATCTTCATCCTCATGGTCGACGTCCTCTACTACGCGACCCCGGACGTGGAGCTGCGCAGCTTCAAGTGGGTGACCCCCGGGGCGATCGTCGCGATCGTCGTCTGGGCGATCGCCTCCGCTGGGTTCGCCCTCTACGTCGCCAACTTCGGCTCCTACGACAAGACCTATGGCACTCTCGCCGGGCTGGTCGTACTGTTGCTGTGGTTCTGGATCACCAACCTGGCGATCCTCTTCGGCAACCAGCTGAACGCCGAGCGCGACCGCACCTGCGAGAGAAAGGCTGCCGCGGGCCGAGAAGGAGATCCAGCTCGAGCCGCGCGACGAGAGAAGGACCAGAGATGAAGTTCATCTTCGCTCCCATCAGCATCGTCCTCGGCCTGATCGCCGGGCTCGTCGGCAAGAAGATCTTCGAACAGATCTGGGGGCTGATCGATGACGTGGAGCCGCCGAAGCCCGAGCACCGGGAATTCTCCTGGCCGAAGCTGATCGCGCGCGCTCGTGCTCGAGGGGGCGATCTTCCGCCTCGTCAAAGGGCTTGGTCGACCACGGCACCCGCACCTCTTTCGCCAAGGTGACCGGCGCCTGGCCAGGCGAGGAGCGGCCGGAGCCGGAGTGAGATTCGCTCGCCCGGGTAGCTATTGGACTGCCAGTCGTTCGATGGCACCCAACGAAACGGAGGAGCAGATGAACACCAGGGCAGACAGAGGAGCCGGCGTCGGCGGGATCTCGCTCGGCGGCATCCTCGTGATCATCGGCATCGTGCTGATGATCGTCTGGAGTTTCTGGATCGGGCTGATCGTCGCCTTGATCGGGCTGATCGCCTTCGGCGGTTTCGCCCGTGGGAAGTGGTACTGACGGCTTAGGAGGATTGGGTCAGCCGCGCTTTGCGCCAGGGATGGGTGGCCCGGTAAGGTCGTAGCGCCTTGCCGGGTGCACCGCCGCGAACCGCTCGCATCGCCTCGATCGCCGCCGCGGTTTTACTTGTCTTCGCCGTCTGGCTGGCGGCTTCGACCAGCGCCGGGGTCGCCTTCTTCTACTCGGTGCCGGTCGGCCTCGCCGCTTGGTGGTTCGGGTTGCGGGCGGGGCTTGGCGTCGCCGCCGCCTGCGTCGGGCTCTATGCGGTCGGCCACGCGATCGACCCCGTCTCGGAATTCGGGCTCTCGCTGGCTATCCGTGTCGCCTTTCTCGCCCTCGTCGCGGTGGTCGTTGCGGCGATCGCCGAGCGGCTGCACAAGCTCGAGCACTCGGCCGAGGAACTGGAGGCGATCCGGGCGGCGCTGACCCCTACCGCCCTGCCGGACCTGCCGGGGGTCGACGCCGGCGCCGCCTTCGTCCCCTCCGAACTCGGGGTCTCCGGCGACTTCTACCTGCTGACCAACGGTCCCGACGGCTCGACCGTCGCCGTCGTCGGCGACGTCGTCGGGCACGGCCCGGCGGCGGCCCGGCTGGCGACCTTCGTACGGGCCCGCTTTGCTGCCTTGGCCGCCAGCACCAGCGACCCGGCCGAGCTGCTCAGTCTCGCCAACGATGCGCTGGCCGAGCGGCCGGGGAGAAAGTCGGAGCTGGTCAGCGCGATCTGCGTCCGCCTCCGCCCCGGCGAGGACACCGTCTGCTGGGCCCGCGCCGGCCACCCGCCGCCGCTGCGGCTGCCGGAGCTGGTCGAGCTCTCCGGTCGCGGCGGGACCTTCCTGCTCGGCACCGAGCCGGAGCTCGAGCTGGAGAACACCGAAAGCCTGATCGAGACCGGCGAGGGCCTCGTCGTCTACACCGACGGCGCCACTGACGTCCGCCGCGGCCGCGAGATGTTCGGGCTGGAGGGGCTGACGGGAGTGCTGGCGCCGCTCAGCGGCCTCAAGGCGCGGTCGATCGCCGAGGAGGCCGAGCGAGCGATCCTCGCCTGGGCCGATCGGCCGATCCGCGATGACCTCTGCCTGGTCGTCCTCAGGCCGGAGCCGACCTGACCCCGCGCCGCGGATGACCTTCGCCGTCACCAACCGCCTTCCCGGGCCCGCGATCGAGCTGCTGCGGGCGGCGGGGGAAGTGCGGCTCGACGAGCGCGAGCGAGCGATCCCCCGCGCCGACCTGCTGGAGCTGGTGGAGGGAGCGGAGGCGGTCCTCACCCTCCTCCACGACCGGGTTGACGAGGAGCTGCTCGAGGCGGCAGGGCCGCAGTTGCGCTGCGTCGCCAACGTCGCGGTCGGCTACGACAACGTCGACCTCGCCGCGGCCGAGCGGCAGGGCGTGGTGGTGACCAACACCCCCGGCGTCCTTGACGACGCCACCGCCGACCTGACGATGGCGCTGATCCTCGCCGCGACGCGACGGATCGTCGAGGGCGATCGCCTGGTCCGCTCCGGCCAGCCCTGGAACTGGGGGATGGGGTTCATGCTCGGCAGCTCGCTGCGGGGCAAGCAGCTGGGGATCGTCGGCCTCGGCGGGATCGGCACCCGGGTGGCCGAGCGGGCCCGGGCTTTCGGGATGGAGATCGCCTACCACTCGCGCCACCCCTCGCCGGCGGCGGATGGGCTGGGGGCCGAGCGGCTGCCGCTGCCGGAGTTGCTGGCGAGCGCCGACGTGGTCAGCCTGCACTGCCCGCTGACCGCCGAGACGCACCACCTGATCGGCGCCGGCGAGCTGGCCGCGATGAAGGAGAGCGCGGTGCTCGTCAACGCCGCTCGCGGCCCGATCGTCGACGAGCCGGCGCTGGCCGGGCGCTGGCCGAGCGGCGGATCGCCGCCGCCGGCCTCGACGTCTTCGAGCGCGAGCCGGAGGTCGAGGACGGCCTGCTGCTGCTCGAGAACGCGGTATTGACCCCGCACCTCGGCTCGGCCACGGTCGAGACGCGCACGGCGATGGCCGAGTTGGCGGCCCGCAACGCGATTTCTGTACTCGAAGGCCAAGGGCCGCTGACCCCGGTCGCGGCACAATGAACAAGTGAGCGCGGTCACGGCTAAGCGCACGATCCGGCATCGGGTCGGGGACGAGGAACTGACTGGCGCCTCGTCCCTGACCGCGCCTGTCTGGGACCCGGCGACCGGCGAGCAGCAGGCCGAGGTGCTGCTGGCGGAGCCGGCCGACGTCGACGCCGCGGTGGCCGCCGCCCGCGCCGCTTTCGCCGAGTGGTCACAGGCCTCGCTCAGCCGCCGCGCCAAGGTGATGTTCGCCTTCCGGGAGTTGCTGCACGCCAACGTCGAGAAGCTGGCGCGGATCGTCTCCTCCGAGCACGGCAAGGTGTTCGAGGACGCCAAGGGCGAGGTCTCGCGCGGGCTCGAGGTGGTCGAGTTCGCCTGCGGCATCCCGCAGCTGCTGAAGGGCGAGTACTCCGACCAGGTGTCCTCGACCGTCGACGCGTATTCCTTCCGCCAGCCGCTCGGCGTCTGCGCCGGAATCACCCCGTTCAACTTCCCGGCGATGGTGCCGATGTGGATGCATCCCGTCGCCATTGCCTGCGGCAACACCTTCGTCTTGAAGCCCTCCGAGCGCGACCCCTCGGCCTCCAACCTGGTCGCCGACCTCTACGCCGAGGCGGGGCTGCCGGCGGGCGTCTTCAACGTCATCCACGGCGACAAGGTCGCGGTCGACGCCCTGCTCGACCACCCCGACGTGGCAGCGGTCTCCTTCGTCGGTTCGACCCCGATCGCCTCCTACGTGCACGCCCGCGCGACCGAGAAGCGCAAGCGGGTGCAGGCGCTGGGCGGCGCCAAGAACCACGCGGTGGTGATGCCCGGGGCCGACCTCGGCTACGCCGCCGACCAGCTCGCCGCCGCCGGCTTCGGCTCGGCCGGGCAGCGCTGCATGGCGATCTCGGTTGCGGTCGCGGTCGGCGACTCGGGCGACGAGCTGGTCGAGGAGGTCGGGCGCCGGGCGCGCGGGATCAAGGTCGGCGCCGGGCTCGACCCCGCCTCGGAGATGGGGCCAGTGGTGACCCCGCAAGCCCGCGAGCGGATCGTCGACTACATCGGCCAGGGAGCAGAGGCCGGTGCCCGGGTAACCGTCGACGGCCGTGAGCTGGAGATGGACGGCGGCGGCTTCTGGGTCGGCCCGACGCTGATCGACCAGGTCGAGCCGGGGATGTCGGTCTACGACGACGAGATCTTCGGCCCGGTCCTTGCGGTCGTCCGCAGCGGCAGCCTCGAGCAGGCGATCGCGCTGATCAACCGCAACTCATACGCCAACGGGGCGGCGATCTTCACCGGCTCCGGCTACGAGGCGCGCCGCTTCCAGCGCGAGGTCGAGGTCGGGATGATCGGGATCAACGTGCCGATTCCGGTGCCGATGGCCTTCTACTCCTTCGGCGGCTGGAAGGACTCCCTCTTCGGCGACCACCACATCCACGGTCCCGAGGGCGTCCGCTTCTACACCCGCGGCAAGGCAATCACCAGCCGCTGGCCGGCCACCGAGGCGCCCGGCTCCGGCGACGCCGGCTCGATGAACTTCCCGACCTCGAGCTGAGCCCGCTAGCCGATCGCCAGGGAAAGCCGGCTGTGGATCTCGGCCGCCTGCTCGGCTGACATCACCGGCTTCCGCCGGGCGAAGAAGCCAGCCAGCATCCGCGCCGGCAGGATTGCGACGCCGCGCCGCCAGGCCGGCACCGGGCCGATCAGGTAGGCCTGGCTGAAGACGAGAAGAGCCTGAACTTCCATGCCGGCGATCGTCTCCAGCAGCTTCTTCTCGGCGTATGCCTGGCTGACCATCTTGCGATCGATCTTGTCGATCGGGATCCGGCCCGCGTGGCTCTTGGTCTCCACCGTGAAGATTCCGCCGGGTCCGATCGCGATGTGGTCGATATTGCCGCGGCCGAAGGCGACGTCGTGGATCACGCACCATCCTTCAGCTGCGAGCCCCTCGAGGATCTCGCCGACCACCTCCTCGCCTTCGGCGCCCTGCGACCAGGTGCCGTAGTCGCGCCTGAAGCGACCGCCGAAAAACCGCAGCAGCGAGAGCTTCTTTGCTTTCGCTCGGGCGTGTTGGCCGGCGGCTCTCGAAGCATTGGTCTCGGTGCTCACCGGGGTATGTTCGGCGGGCGGGTCAGGAAGGATTAGCGAAGCAACCAAACGTCCGGTTCTGGAGTCGAACCGATGGACTTCCCTACGTCGAGCTGAGCTCCGCACACAGCTCCGCCAGGCCGATCGCCTCGACCCCGGCACCCAGGCGGTAGCGCTCCTCGCCGGGGTAGACGACGAAGCTCCGCTCCGGCTCGATGTCGGCCAGCGCCGAGCGCATTCCACGTTCGAGCTTTGGCGCCAGGGTCCGCTTCACCTCGATCGCCCACTCGCGCCCATCGGCCCAGGAGAGAACCAGGTCGACCTCGGCGCCGCCGCTGGTCCGGTAGAAGCTTGCTTCCGCCTCCGCTCCCGCAACTCCGATCAGGTTCTCGATCATCAGCCCCTCCCAGCTTCCGCCGACTACAGGGTGACCCAGCAGCGACTCCTTGTCGGGAATGCCGAGCAGGGAATGGAGCAGGCCGCTGTCGCGCAGGTAGACCTTCGGCGATCGCACCAGCCGCTTGCCCGCGTTGGCCAGGCGGGGCTGCAGACGCCGAATCAACAGCAGATCGACCATCAGGTCCAGGTAGCGGCCACAGGTCACGCCGCTGACGCCGAGACCGCGTGCGAGGTTGGCGGTGTTCAGCAGGCCCCCTTGGTTGTGGGCGAGCATCGTCCACAACCTCCGCAGCGTCTCCGCCGGAATACGCGGGCCGAGTTGCGGGATGTCGCGTTCCAGGTAGGTGCGGATGAAGTCCCGTCGCCAGCGCATGCTGGCCTCCTCGTCGCTGGCGAGAAAGCTCTCCGGGAAGCCACCTCGGGTCCAGAGCCGGTCGAGATCCACACCCACCTCGGTGAGATCGAAAGGAGCAAGCTCCGCGAAGGCGACGCGGCCGGCGAGGCTCTCGCCGCTCTGGGCCAGCAGGTCCAGCGAGGCGGAGCCCAGGAGCAGAAAGCGGCCGTTCGCCTTGCCTTCGCGCCTGCCCCGGTCGATCACCCCGCGCAGAACTTCGAAGAGGCCCGGCAGTCGCTGGATCTCATCGAGGACCAGCAGCTCGTCGGCGTGGTCGGCGAAATAGAGCTCCGGCTCGGCGAGCCGGGCCCGGTCTGCTTCGGACTCCAAATCGAGATACGTCGCCGGCCGCTCGTCTGCGATCTCGAGGGCGAGCGTCGTCTTGCCGACCTGGCGCGGTCCGGTGAGCACCACCGCAGGCGACTGACTAAGAAGAACGCGTACTTCTGGTGCGATTCGTCGCTCATACATCCTTGTAAATATAACATTGCCTGAAAGATTTACATGGATCTGGCGGACGGATGATTATCCGGTTAGATGTAGGCCAATGAAGCTGATGGGTGAAAAGGCACTGCACCGAGGCAAGCACGTCGACTTCGTCGCCAAGCGCTACCGGCGCGAGGACGGGACCGAGGTCGAGCGGGAGATCGTCGAGCACCCTGGGTCGGTCGCAATCCTCGCCCACGACGGGGAGTTCGCCTACCTGGTGGCGCAGCCGCGAGAGGCGGTGGAGGAGGACGAGCTGCTGGAGATCCCGGCCGGGACTCTGGACGTCGACGGCGAGGACGAGCTCGAGTGCGCGAAGCGGGAGCTGGCCGAGGAGGCGGAGCTGCAGGCCGAGAACTGGAGCCTGCTGCACGTCATCTATCCCAGCCCCGGCTTCCTCACCGAGCGGGTGACGATCTTCGAGGCCACCGGCCTGTCGCCGACCAGCGGCACCCGCGACGACGACGAGGAGATCGAGATCGTCCGCCTCGACCTCTCGGAGATCGAGCAGGCCCTGCCCGGGATCCGCGACGCGACGACGGTGATCGCCCTTTTGCACTTAAAGGAGAAACTCTCCCGCTAGGGATGGTCACCGACACCAACTGTCGCCGACACTAACGGTCGCCTACATCCACTGGCGGTGTTGGTCGGGAGGCGAAGTGGCGCAAACGGGTCGATGGCGACCGCATTCGGGCGGAGCTCGAGCGCAAGGCTCAGGCGGTTCCGAACCTGGCGGGCGACCCGCGTTTCGCGGTTTGCGCGCGGGAAGTGGTGAGCGGAGGCGCCGACTTGCTGCGGCTCACCGCCGCCGACATTTTTTCCTAGAGTCCGAAGTCGGCGCGCTTCTGTTCCGGAACCAGGTCGAGGTACTCGGGGTGGCGTTCGATGTAGCCCTTGACGAAGGGGCAGAAGGGGAGGACCGCGAGGCCGCGTGAGCGGGCGTCGTCGAGCGCGAAGGAGACCAGCCGTCCGCCCAGGCCCTGTCCCTCGAAGCGGTCGTCGATCTCGGTGTGGATGAAGGCGAGGCCGGTCGGCCGCCGCCGGTACTGGCTGAAGCCGGCCAACTGGTCCCCGACCCGGATCTCGTAGCGCTCCTCGTCGGGGTTGTCGGCGACCTCGACCTGCTCGCCTGCCTGATCGGCGCTCATGCGGGGTTTCTACCCGTTGGCGACGGCGGCCAGCGCCCGGCCGGCGTCCGTCAGCACCGGCGCGCCGTGGGAGGGGAGGATCAACTCGACAGGCAGGTCGAGCGCCGGCCGCAGCGATCGCCGCAGGTCGGCGAGGTCGGTCGACTGCGGCAGCCACCCGGCGGGGCAGGTGTGGAGCCCCTCGCCGCGTTCGCCGTCGCCGAGCAGGGCGTCGCCGGCGATCAGCGCCCTCGAGCGCGGCTCCCAGAGCAGGACCTCGCTGCGCGGCCGCGCCTCGATCGCCACCAGGCCCACGGGCAGCGGGTCGCCAGTGCGGAAGACGTCGGTGATCGCCACCCGCCGGGCGATCGCGGCGCGATTGCGTGAATGGGCCCAGACCCGGGCGCCCGGGAAGCGGGAGGCGACCTCGGCGGCGGAGCGGGCGTGCCAGTGGATCGTCAGCAGGACGTGGAGGGTTCGACCGCCAAGGCCGGCCTGTAGGCGATGCCACTGATCGCCGACCAACAGCGGATCGATCAGGACCAGGTCGTCGTCGCCCACGACCGCGACCGAGGCAACCTCCTTCTTCCACTCCTCGTGGTGCGCCGTCCAGCGCCAGAGCCCCGGTCGCAGCTCTTCGCCAAGCACGATCAGTGGCCGCGACGCGGGTGCCCGCGCACCTGGCGGTCGCGTTCGGCCATCTCCCGCATGCGACGCTGGGACTCGGCCGCGTTGGCGAGGGTAAGGCTGGCAAGGAACCTCATTTTCGGCCTCCTCTTGGTTGACACCGGCTAAGTCAACTTGCCGGTGTAGACAACACTAGCTAAACTAGATAGACGGTGTCAACCCCGCTTAACAGAGCCACCCAGGCCGAAGCCGACCTCCTCGTCGCCTTCGTCAATACCGCCGACCTGGAGACTGGGAGCGACGAGATCAGCGATCCTGAGCACCTGCGGGCATGGGTCGAGGAGCGGACCGGCGAATATCTGCCGGCTCCCGACGAGGCCGACCACGCCCGGGTGCTGGAGCTGCGCGAAGCCCTCCGCGCCCTGCTGCGAACCAACAACGGCGGTGAGGCCGGGGAGAGGGAGCTCGCCCCGCTCCGCGAGGCGGCCGAGCGCAGCCGCTACCGGACCACCTTCGCCGCCGACGGTGCGCTGACTCTCGCACCCGCCCGCGCCGACCTCAACGGTTTCGAAGCCCGTCTCCTGCTGGCGATCGAGCGGATCCAGACCCAGGGCGCCTGGCCCCGCCTCAAGGCCTGCACCGACGACGGCTGCCAGTGGGCCTTCTTCGACACCACCCGCAACCGCTCGCGCACCTGGTGCTCGATGGAGGAGTGCGGCAATAAAGCGAAGACCCGCCGCTATCGCGAGCGAAAAGCGCTCTAGCTCTTAAGCCAGGTGCGCTCCTTGGAGCGCATCACCGGCGTCGCAAGGAGACTGCCGGCCTTGCGCTGGAGTCCGCGCAGGCGGGAGTCGTGGTCCGATGGCAGCAGCTTGGCCAGCTGGCGGTACTCCTTGGAGATCTGGGGAGCACGGAAGACGGTGGCGATCTCGGTCAGGAGGTCGGCGGGGTCGGTGACGGTGGTGCGGGCGATCTCCTTGCCCTCTAGCCGGATCACTAGCTCGGCCGGGTAACTGCGCGGTGGCGGTGGCTGCAGGGGCTCGGAGAGGGCGCCGGCGATCGCGCTTCGCAGGGCGACGTGGGCGTCGGCGGGGGCGATCGAGGTGGCGCGGCCGCGGCCTTCGCCCTCCTTGGTCGTCACCAGGCGGGCGCTGCCGAGCTCCCCGGGGTCGGTCTCCTCGAGCAGCCAGCGGTCGCCGCCGGCGACCAGGATCGGAATCCCCTCGGCGGCAAGCGCCTGGGCGTAGGTCTGGGTCTCGCTCAGCTGGGCACCGTCGAGCAGCACCTCCATCCCCCAGATAAAGGTGTGGGAGCAGAAGCCCCTGGGGCTGGGGGTGCGGGCGTGGTGGCCGATCATCACCACCGCGTCGAGCGGGCCGCCGTGGGCTTTCGCGATCGAGGGTTCCGCCTCGTCGAGGGCGAGGTCGGCGATCGGTCGCACCTCGATCCCTGCTGGCATCCGCTCGCGTTCGATGTTGGTGCCGACCATGTGCCAGTCGCCGACGCTGATCGTCTCGGCGCCGCCGGCCCGCAGAGTTTCGATCGCGACCAGGACTTCGTCGGTCATCTGTCGCCGGCCGCGCGCGTAGGCGGCTGGGTGGGAGGGGAGGCAGTCGCGGTAGTCCTCGATCCCGGCGATTCCCTCCATGTCGGCGGCGATCAAGACGTTCACGGGCAGGGAGGTTAGAGCGGTTGCGCAGACCGGGAAGGTCCGCCGCCCGCGGCTCCCCAGATTGGCGCTCAGAAACACATGATTTCTCAGCTACCGTCGAGCCATGTGGGGGAGCAACCCCGCTCCCTCCTCAACCAGTCAAGGAGAGGATCTCTATGACCCTTGTACGAACGGGGCTGCTCAGCCTTGCCGCGATGCTGATGCTCGCCCTAGCCGGCCCGGCGGCGGCTTCGGCGACGGCCGTCTGGCAGCACGAAGGCGTGCCGCTCGAAGAACACGCCGAAATGAGCCTCGAAGGCAGTCAGATCTTCGTCACCGAAGCAGGGGCGATGATCTGTGAAGCCGATGCGACGCTGACAGCCGAACCGGGCAGCACAGGCGCGGTGACCAACGTCAACTCGACAAAATGCCAGGGCCTGTTCGGCGAAATCGCCGGCTGCACCGTTGTCAACACGGAACAGCCTGCCGGTCCCTGGGATGTCCATGTCACAACAACTGACCTGGACGTCACAAACGTCGCGCTGGTGCGCACCTTCGACGAAGGCTGCCCGGTGAAAACGATCGAATCGTTCATCCCGGAACTCACATACTCCCTGGTGGAACCGGGCGCGATCAGTGAAATCGAATGGTTCGGCGGCGGCGAAGCCAGCATCGACGGCGGCCCTCCCGGCGAATACGAAGAGTTCGGCTCCTGGTTCGTCACCCCTGCGGGGACATACGGGATCGGCTGACCCGATCTCGATCTGGCATCAGTGGATCGCCTGCTTCGGCGGGCGATCCACTCGCTCAGCAGGTCCAGTCGCTAAGGCCGGTGACGCGGATCTTCGGACTCGGCGGCTGCAGCGCCATGCGCACCAGCCGCGTGCAGACGAAGTTGCCCTGCTCCTCGGTCTTACGGTGATCGAAGATCCGGCAGAGGACGACCCGGTCGCTGAGCCGCCGGCAGTTCTGCACGCCGGCGTTGTGGCAGGCCTTGTCATGGGCGCAGATGTTCTCGGCGAAGCCGATCGCCCGCTCGCGGGCCGCGGGGATCGAGAGCTTCTCGCCCGCGCTCGCCGGCGCCGCGCTCAGCAGCAGTAGAGCCGCGCCAGCCAGCAGCAGTGCGAGGCGGCGGCTCAAGGCAGGGCGTCGGGGTTGAGTCGCGGGATCGGAGCTTTGGCGACGTACTGCTCTCCGGCTGCAAGGGTCAGCGACCTGTCCTTGACGAAGTCGCGGACGGCGACGGTCCCTTCGGCGACCTTGATCAGGGTCGAGGCGTCGCAGCGATCGACGACGAGCCAGGTGGTCCCGCGTACGGTCGCCGAGCCGTAGCTGCCGCTGGTCGAGTAGTTGCCCTTGCCGCTGCCCCAGAGCTTGCGCCCGCCACGCCCGCTACGGCCGGCTCTTGCGAACGGCTTCTTCTCGAATCCCCGTCGCTCGCACATCCGCCGGCCGGCCAGCTTCAGCTTCAACTCCTGGTTGTCGCCTTTCGGCTGGGTGACGACGAAGACGCCGCCCCAGAAGTCGGCGTTCTGCAACTCGCCCGAGGAGCCTTTCGAGGCGGTGATGTCGACCACCCCGCTGCGGGTGTTGATCAGGCAGCCGACCGGCACCTGCCTGAACCCGACCAGCGGGGTCGACGAGTCTTCGCCCGGGCACTGCAGCTGCACGGTCCCCTGCTGGGCTTCGAGGTTGAGGGTTTCGCCGGCGATCGGTTTGGGCGGGCCGCCGCTGGGAGCGGCGGCGATCGTCGTCTCCGGCGCCGTCGTGTCGGTCGCGAAGGTCGCGGTCGCCGGGGTCGCGTCGGTGTTGCCGACTTTGTCCGTCGCCCTCACTTCGAAGCTGTGGGAGCCATCGGTCAGCCCGGAGTAGAGCTGCGGCGAGGCACAGGGGGCCCAGGCCGACTCTTCGGCCGAGTCGAGCCGGCACTGGAAGGTGCTGTCCGACTCGCTCGATTCGAAGCCGAAGATCGCCGAGTCGGTCGCGATCGTCCCGCTCGGGCCGGCGACGATCGTCGTCTCCGGCGGCTCGCTGTCTTTTTTGAAATGGAAAGTCGCCACCGTCGGGGTCGGGTCGGCATGGCCGGGACGGTTCAGCGCCCTCACTTCGAAGCTGTGGGGTCCTTCGGCCAGCGGCGAGTACGTCGCGGGCGAGGAGCAGCCGCTCCAAGCGCCCTCGTCGAGCCGGCATTCGAAGCCGCCGTCCTCCGGCGAGACGAAGGCGAAGGTGGCGGAATCGGTGGCGATCGTCCCGCTCGGCCCGGAGAGGATCCGCGTGTTGGTGGTCGCCGCTGAGCCCGCACCGGGCAGCGCAGCGAGTGCGAGCACCGCAAGAAAAGCCGCGAAGGCAGGTTTACGGTGCATTAGAAAGGGAACCTTATGTGGTTTGGCGAAGGTTCGCGTGACTTTGGGTACAAGCTTCCCGGGGTCGGTTTGTCCGCTGGGCCAACCAACCGACTGGTCGCATAGCCTCCCGGCATGAGCGCAGGAGCGGGGCGGCAGCGGTGAATTGGGTCGACGTCTTCGCCGTGCTCGTCGTCTCCCACCTGGTCGGCGACTTCCTCCTGCAGACCGACTGGCAGGCGAGCAACAAGGAATTCGGCCTGGGCCGCGACCCGGTCCACCGGCGCGCCCTCCTTAGCCACGTCGCCACCTACATGGCCGCCTTCCTCCCGGCCCTGGTCTGGATCGGGATCGAAACCGACGCCGCCTGGGCGCTGCTGATCGGCGTCGTGATCGCGGTCCCGCACCTGGTCCAGGACGACCGCCGCCTGCTCGACGCCTACATGCTGCGGGTCAAGGGCCTCTCGCAGAGCGGCAACCTAAGCCTGCGGGTCGCGGTCGACCAGTCCTTTCATCTGGTTTTCCTCTTCGGCACGGCTCTGCTCGCCGCCGGCTAGCGGGTTGAGCTTTCCGCTCAGGGTCCAGACCGTGATCTTGTGGGCGCGGCCGCGAACCTCGCGGGCGCCGATCAGCTCGAGGTCGCCGGGGTCCGCCTGCAGCGCCTCGCGGGTCGAGTCGGCGATGAAGAGCTGATGGCCGGAGCCTTTGGTCATTCCCTCTAACCGCGCCGCGGTGTTGGTCGTGTCGCCGATCGCCGTGTACTCGATCCGGCGCTGCGAGCCGACCTGGCCTGACATCACCGTGCCGCTGTTGAGCCCGATCCCCATCGCGAACCCCTCGCCGTGGCCCTCGGCTTGCATCCACTCGTTGAAGCGGGAAAGGCGGAGGTTGAGCATCTCCCGCGCGGCCTCGATCGCCCGGTCGGCGTGGTCGGGCTGCTCGAGCGGCGCTCCGAAGACGGCCATGATCCCGTCGCCCATGTAGGCGACGAGGGTGCCGCCGTGGTCCATGATCGCGTCGCTCATCTCCTCCAGGTAGTGGTTGAGGACGTCGATCACCGTGTCCGGCGGCCGCTCCTCGCTGAAGGTGGTGAAGCCGCGCAGGTCGCTGAAGAGGACCGTGCACTCGCGCCGCACGCCGCCGAAGCGGAGGTCGCTGTCGCCACGCTCCAGCACCTGGGCGACGACCGCCTCGGGGACGAAGCGGGCGAAGGTGTCCCGCACCCGCTGGCGCTCGAAGGCGGTCAGCACGTAGTTGATGCCGAGCGCGCCGAGGGCCGAGAGGACCAGGGCGAACAGCGGGTAGACAACCGGCAGCATCGTGCCGAGGCCGAAGGCGAGCTGGGTCAGGGCGGCGTAGCCGAAGGCCAGGGCGAGCGCGGTCAGCAGCGCCGTCAGCGGTTTCAGCCGCAGCGTCACCGCCGCCGGGACCGCGGCGAGGAGCAGGAGCAGCAGCAGGTCGACGACGATCCCCGAGGAGCTGAGGGGGAAGCCGTGCTCGGCGGTCCAGGTGGCGCTGGCCTGGATTTCGGGGCCGGACATCAGCTCGTCGCCGCTGGTCGAGGTCGGGTGGACGTCCTGCAGCGAGGGCGCGGTGGCGCCGACGATCACCGTCTTGCCGCGGAAGACCGAGTCCGGTACCTGGCCGCGGAGGACGCGCGAGTAGGGGACTTCGAGGAAGGTGCCGGGCGGCCCGCGGTAGTCGATCCAGGCTTCGCCGTCGCCTTCCATCTCACCCGGGTCGATCGCCTCCCCGGTCTGCGCTTCGGCGATCGCGATCGGGAAGCTGACCAGCCCGCCTTCCTCGTAATGCATCTTGCGGATCGTGCCGCCGGGGTCGGGGCGGATGATGGTGTTGCCGGCGCGGGCGTTCAGTTCCCTCACTATCGCTTCGTCGCCGAAGATCCGCGATTCGCCCTTCTTGTTCACTTCCGTGGTCGAGAGGACGAGGCCGGGGGAGCGGCTCACCGCTTCGATCAGGGCGTTGTCGTCGCGCGGGTTGCTCGGCTCGGTGAACTGGATGTCGACCGCGATCGCTTTTGCCCCGGCCTGGCGCAGGCGGTCGATCACCTTCGCGTGCAGCCGGCGCGGGAAGGGCCATTGCTGGTTCAGGTCGCTGAAGGTGACGTCGTCGATGCCGACGACGACGATCTCGTCGGGGCGCTCCTGGGTGCCGCGGACCGAGAAGCGGGCGTCGACGCTCTGCAGCTCCAGCGCCCGCATCAGGTTGGTCGAGTAGGCGACGATCGCCAGCGCCGCGGCGCCGAGGACCACGGCCAGCATCGTTATTTCGCGGCGCCGTCGCGGCGAGCCGGAGGCGCTCACGGCTGGGCCAGGTAGCTCTTGCCTTTGCCGAGCGAGAAGGTTTCGTTGGCGCCGAAGTCGCGGATCGTGACGACGCCCTGTTTGACCTTGAAGTAGGTGCCGTTGCAGCGGTCTTCGGTCAGCCAGACCGTGCCGCGGACGGTCGCCGAGCCGTTGTTGCCTTCGGTGCGGAAGTTGCCCTTGCCGCTGCCCCAGAGCTTGCGGCTCTTGCTGCCGCCGCGCTCACTGCGCCCGGCGACCCGGCCTTTGCGGGCCGCTTTGCCGCAGGCGAGCGGGCCGCGCAGTTTCAGCACCACCAGGCCGCTGCCCTCCTGTTGCTGGACGAGGAAGACGCCGCCGAAGAAGACCGCGGTCTGGGTTTCGCCCTTGCGGTTGACCGAGGTCAGGGTGACCTTGCCGCGGGTCGCGTCGACGATCGAGCCGACCGGGATCGTCTGGCCCGCTTCCAGTTTCACTTTTTTCCCGCCCGGGGTGGTGACGAAGACCGTTCCCGCTTTCGGCGCGACCACGACTTTCTCGCCGTTTTCGGGAGTGGGGGGAGGGGGACCGACAAACGCCCGGGTGACGGGCGGGTTGCCGCCGGGCGTCGGCGGTTTCGCTTTCGGCTGGGGCGCCGGGATGCAGGCGGAGAATTCGGAGGTCGTGTTGCCGGCCGCCCTGGTCCCGGTCGCGGTCAGCATCGTGCCCGTCGTCTGTACCGGCACATTGGTGCTGAACGCGCCCTGGCCGAGGGCGTTGGTGTTGACCGTGGCAGTGCCGAGGAACTCTTCACCCTCGCCAGCAAGGGTGAATTCTTCGAACCCGGTCTGGAATTTGTCGCAACCAGCGTTGCCGAAGAGGTCAACGAGGTAGGTCTCTTCCGGATCGCCGGCGAGGCTGCCGGCAATCGTCGTCGATTCGTCTTCAACCGATTCGACGGTTTCGATTTCCGGGATCGACTGCGTGAAGAGGAAGCGGAAGTAGATGCCGCGCCCCTGGTTTTCGAAGATCGAGTTGCCGCGGATCGCCACGTTCTGTTTTTCGACCACGATCCCACCGCCGAACTCGAAACCGCTGAATTCGACCTGGCTTTTGTTGTGGGCGATCACGTTGCCTTCGCCGGGGCCACCGATCAGGGCGTTCTCGCCCCAGGCGATTATCCCGCCCGCCGGTTGACTCGCTTGCGGGTTTTCGCCGTTGGGAAGGGGTTCGCCGAAGGCGTCGATGCCGATCACGTTCTCGGCGATGTGGGTTTCAGTGCCTTCGTCGAGGATGGCGGTCCAGTCGTTGCCGGAGATCACGTTGCCAAATGCGCAGCCGGCTCCGACCTCGTTGCTGGTGGCGGTACTGCGGACTTGGACCCCCATTAGATTCGGTTCCGCCGTTTCCCCGTCGAGCCGGATCCCGAGATAGCTGTTGCAGATGCGGTTGGCGCTGCCGCTGAGTTCAATCGCGGGATTGAAGCCGCCGATCGCGATCCCTTCGATCGTCGTTGCGTTGCCGCTGACCGTCAAGCCGGAGAAGGAGCCCTCGCTGTTTTTCCAGATTTCAACGCCGGGGTTGCCCGCTTCGTTGGTCCCGTCGAGCGTCAGTGGCGCCTCGATCGTCGGCAACGAGGTTTCGACTTTGAATTCGGTGACGCTGAACTCAATCCGGCTTTCTTCGCCGTCGGTGTTGGCAAGGGTGATCGCTTCCCCAAGGTCGCATTCGCCTGGGCCTCCGCCGTTACACCCGAAGTCGGGGGTGACATTCTCGGTTGCGTTGACGACGTAGGTTTTCGCCGCCATCGCGACACTCGGCAGTACAAGCGCGACCAGAAGGGCCAAGACGAGGGCGAGAAACGAACGGATCGAAAGGATCGGGAACCTTACTCATTAACCCCGCGCTCCTACAAGAGCGACTATCTTGCGGCGGACGATGGCGAGAGCCCTGGACCAGCTGAAGATCGTCGTCCGCGCGCTCGTCATCGACTTCGAGAACCGCGACCTCGGTCTGCTCGGCTCGGCCCGCATCTGCCTTGCCTTTGCTAGCTGGAGCTTCGCGATCGCCCTCGGCGTCTACGGGTTCGAGGCGCACGGGATCGTCGGCGCCGGGCTCGTCGCCCTGGTCCGGCTGCTGCCCGGGGCGATCGCCTCGCCCTTCTCCGGCCTGCTCGCCGACCGTTACTCGCGTCGCGCGGTGCTGCTGGTCAGCTCCACGTTGATGGCCGCGATCCTCGCCGGCGCGGCGATCGCCGCCGGGGCCGGCGCCCCGACCGGGGTCGTCTTCATCTTCCCGGCGCTCTTCGCGGTTGCCTCCAGCGGCTACGCCCCGGCCGAGGCGGCGATGTTCCCGCTGCTGGCGCGGACCCCGCAGGAGCTCTCGGCCAGCAACGTCAACCACGCGGCGATGGAAAACGCCGGCTTCATCGCCGCCGCGATCGTCACTGGCCTGCTGCTGACCGCGACCTCGCCCGGCTTCGTCTTCGCGGTCGCCGCCGCGGTCACCCTGCTCACCGTCGTCCTGGTCGCCTTCGTCCGCCGTGACCGGCGGCCCGAATACAAGGACGACGAGGAGCTTCCCGGTGTCGCCCACGAACTCAGCCTCGGGGCGCGAGCGCTGATCTTCCACCCGGCGCTGCGGCTCTCCTCGCTGACCCTCGTCCTGCTGCTCCTCTACGAGGGCTTCGCCGACGTGATCCTGATCGCCTTGGCCCTCGAGCTGCTGCACCTCGAGGAGGGCGCCGTCGGCTTCCTCAACGCCGCCTGGGGGATCGGCGCCCTGTTCGGCGGCGCGGCGCTGGCGCTGATGCTCGACCGCGGCCACCTCGTCGCGGCGATCGCCGGCGGCAGCCTGCTGCTCGGCCTGGCGACGATGCTTCCCGGCTTCTTCCCCGAGGAGGCGACCTCGTACCTGGCCTGGTTCGGGATCGGGATCGGCTTCACCTTCGTCGAGGTGGCGGGCAAGACGCTGATGTACAGGCTGGCCTCCGACGAGACCATGGGCCGCGTGATCAGCGCCCTCGAAGCGGGCCGGTTGCTGGCGATGGCGCTGGGCTCGCTGGGGGCGATCGTCCTGGTCGAACTGCTGCACCCCGACGGCGCCCTGATCGTGCTCGGCGCCCTGATGCCGATCTTCGTCGTCGTCTGCTGGGCGCGGTTGCGCTCCTACGAGGTCGGCGCCCCGGTCGCCGAGGGCCCCTACCACCTGCTGCGCGAGAACTCGATCTTCGCGCCGCTGCCGATCGCCACCGTCGAGCGGCTCAGCCACGACCTCAGCCCGGTCGAGTTCGATGCCGGCCACGAGGTGATCGTCCAGGGCGAACACGGCGACCGCTTCTTCGTCATCGAGTCGGGAAAAGTCGAGGTCTTCGAAAACGGCGAGTTCCGGCGCAACGAGGGGCCGGGGGAATCGTTCGGCGAGATCGCCCTCCTGCACGACGTGCCGCGCACCGCCACCGTCCGCACCACCGAGCCGACGCGACTGCTGTCGCTGGAGCGCGAGCAGTTTCTGGGCGCGGTCACCGGGCACCGGCGCAGCCACCAGCTCGCCGGCGACCTGGTCGACGACCGCTGGGCCAGCCGCGAGATGACCACGCCGTCGGCGGAGTGAGCGTGCGCGCGGCGCTGGCCATGCTGGCCGCCGCGTTGCTTGCCCTCGGCCTGGCGGGCCCGGCCGCGGCGCTGACCGCGGATGAGATGTACGAACCGGAGGCGGTCGTCGTGGTCGACCTGCAGCTGCCGCCGGCCTCAGTCGCGGCGCTGGAAGCCGAACCCGAGGAGTACGTCGAAGGCAGCTTCTCGCTGGCCCCGACCGACGGCACCCCGGCCGGGATCGGCACTTTCTCGGCACCGCTGACGGTCGGCATCCGGCTCAAGGGCGAGGGCTCCTTCCGCGACCTGAAAGGCAAGGCCGCCTTCAAACTCAAGTTCAACGAGTTCGTCAAAGGCCAGAAATTCCTCGGCCTGAAGCGGATGACGCTGAACAACATGGTCCAGGACCCCTCGATGGTCCACGAGACGCTCGCCTACGCGGCCTTCCGCGCTGCCGGGGTGCCGGCGCCACGGACCGGCTACGCCGACGTGCGGGTCAACGGCGAAGAGTTCGGGATGCACCTGAATCTGGAGACGCTCGACGACGTCGCGCTCGAGCGGCTGTTCGGCAGCTTCGAGGCCCCGCCGCAGCATCTGTACGAGGGGCAGGTCGGGGTCGACGTCCTTCCAGGAGAGACCAGCGCCTTCGAGGTCGACGAGGGCGAGGAGGACGACCGCTCCGACCTGGAAGCGCTGATCGAAGCGGTTGCCGCGTCGTCGCCGAGCTTCTCGGAGCGAATGGCCGGTCACGCCGACCTCGGGGAGCTGACGCGGATGTGGGCGGTGGAGCGCTACCTCGCTCACTGGGACGGCTACAGCACCCAGCCGCACAACTACTACCTCTACAGCGACCCGCTCGGCATCTTCCAGATGATGCCCTCGGGCACCGACCAGACCTGGTCGCTGCCGCAGCTCGGCTTCGGGCCGCCGGGCGCAGCCCTGTTCGAAGGCTGCTTCGGAGAGCCTGAGTGCCTCGCTCTATATAAGGGGGCATTGCTGGAAGCCGAGCAGGTCGTCTCCGCCCTCGTCCCTGGCTCCGAGGCGCAACAGCTGGCGGCGCTGCTGGCGCCCTGGCAGCAGCTCGAAGTCGCGCCGCGCAAGCCGTTCGGCCCAGACGTGATCGCCGCCGAGGTGGCCGAGGTGGGGACGTTCGCCGCCAAACGACCGGCGGCGCTGGCGAAATGGCTCGAAGGCAAGCCCGAAGGGGACCCGGGAGGCGATTCCGGCGGCGGACCCGCGGGCGGGGCGGGGAGCGCCCAGCCCAAGCCAGCGCCGGCGCTCTCGCCTCGGCTGCTGGTCGACCGCGCCCAACTGGGGCGGGGCATGTTCGTGGCGCGAATCGAGGCGCCGCCGGGTTCCCGCGCCCACCTTTCCGCCTTCATAGCCACCGGCCGCGGCCGAGTGCCCGCCTGCATAGGGTCCGCCGGTCTTTTGTTTCGGATAGCGGTTCAAAAGACCGGCACACTCACGCACTCTGTCGAGCAACCTCTTCGCTGTCGCCTCTCGCCGACCGTCCGCCGCCACCTCAGCGTCCGCTGGCTGCGGCTACGGGTCCTCGTCACCGTCGAATTGCCGGGGCACCCAGCGGCCGGCCTTCAGCGCGCGATCCGCCTGCCGCGCACCGCGGGCTGAGCGCGAATCTCACGTTTCGGTCCCCCTGACCGTCTTACATATATGGAAGTGATTCGCTGGACTCTCTACGAGAGCCCGATCGGGCCGCTGACCCTGGTCGCCGGACCGCGGGGGCTGACCGACCTCAACTTCCCCGGGCGCTTCCGGGTTCCGGACGACGCGGAGCGGGGGCCGATGCCCGAAGTGACCGAGCAGCTCGACGCCTACTTCGCTGGCGAGCTGCGGGAGTTCGACCTCGCCCTCGACCCTCAGGGGACTCCGCTGCAGAAGGCGGTGTGGCGGGCGCTGCTCGAGATCCCGTACGGCGAGACCGCCACCTACGGCGAGCAGGCGGCGAAGATCGATCCCGCGCTCTTCAACACCGACGTCGAGCCCTGGCAGCGCGCCCGCGTCGTCGGCGGTGCCAACGGCAGCAACCCGATCTCGATCATCGTCCCCTGCCACCGCGTGATCGGCGCCGACGGCTCCCTCACCGGCTACGGCGGCGGCCTCGACCGCAAGCAGGCCCTGCTCGACCTCGAGAGCAATCGCCAGCTGGCGATCCTCTGAGCTCAAGGACTGGAATTCACCTCGACCCCTGTGCGATAGTCGCCTGGGGACTTTGGGAATGTTGAGCGAACGGGAAGAGACCAATCTGCCGCGACCGCGGGCGCTTGAATCGGCGACGCTCGCCGAGGCCTTCCAGGTGACGGCCGCCGAGCATGCCGCGCAGACCGCGCTCCGGACCAAGGACGACGAGTTCAGCGCCACCTGGGCCGAGTACGCGGAGCGGGTGCAGGCGGTGGCCGCGGGACTGGCCGGGCTTGGGGTCGGGCGCGGCGACACGGTCGGGATCATGCTCACCAACCGGCCCGAGTTCCACTTCGTCGATACCGCGGCGATGCACCTCGGAGCGACGCCCTTCTCCCTCTACAACACCTCGACCGCGGAGCAGATCGAGTACCTGGTCGCCGACGCCGCCAACACTGTGCTGGTCACCGAGGCGGCTTTCCTCGACACCGTCCTCGCTGCGCGCGAGGCCACCGCGACCCTCGAGCACGTGGTCGTGGTCGACGGCGATCCCCGCGACGGCGCGATCACCCTCGCCGAACTGGAGGCGGGCGGCGATCCCGGCTTCGACTTCGAGGCGACCTGGAGGGCGGTTGGGCCGGAGGAGATGGCGACGGTGATCTACACCTCCGGCACGACCGGCCCGCCGAAGGGGGTCCAGCTCAGCCACGCGAACATCCTCTCGGCCTTCCGCTCCTTTGACGAAATCTTCCGCCTGCCCAGCGAGGGCGGGCTGATCTCCTGGCTGCCGATGGCCCACATCGCCGAGCGCAACGCCACTCACTACGGGCCGCTCGGCTCCGGCGTCGCCACCACCTGCTGTCCCGACCCCCGCCAGGTCGTCGCCTACCTGGGGGAAGTGCGCCCGATCTGGTTCTTCGCGGTGCCCCGCGTCTGGGAAAAACTGAAGGCGGCGATGGAGATCGGGATCGGGGCCGAGACCGACGCCAACCGCCGCCAGGCGATCGAGTGGGCGCTGGACGTCGGCCAGCGGATGGTCGCGGCCGAACAGGCCGGCGAGGAGCCCTCAGCCGAGCTCGCCGCCGAACACGCGAAAGCTGAGGAGACGGTGCTCTCCTCGCTGCGGGAGCGGGTCGGTTTCGACCAGCTGAGCTGGGCGCACGTCGGCGCCGCGCCCCTGCCCGCGCGAGACGATCGAGTTCTTCCACGCGATCGGGGTGCCGCTGGCCGAGCTCTGGGGGCTCTCCGAGAGCACCGGCGCCGGCACCTGCAACCCGCCGGAGCGGATCAAGATCGGGACCGTCGGCCCAGCCGCTCCCGGCGCCGAGCTGAAGATCGCCGACGACGGCGAGGTGCTGCTGCGCAGCGGCGCGGTGATGCCCGGCTACCGCAACGACGCCGAGAAGACCGCCGAGGCGCTCGACGGCGAGGGCTGGCTGCACACCGGCGACGTCGGCGAGATCGACGAGGACGGCTACCTCTCGATCGTCGACCGCAAGAAGGAGCTGATCATCAACTCGGCCGGCAAGAACATGTCCCCGGCCAACATCGAGGCGAAGCTGAAGTCGGCCAGCCCGCTGATCGGCCAGGTCTGCGCGATCGGCGACGACCGGCCCTACAACGTCGCCCTGGTCACCCTCGACCCCGACTTCGCCCCGGTCTTCGCCCAGCAGCACGGGATCGAGGACACCTCGTCCGCGAGCCTCGCCGCCGCGCCGGCGATCCGCGAGGAGGTCGCGGCGGCGATCGAGCGCGGCAACGCCGGCCTCTCCCGGGTCGAGCAGGTGAAGAAGTTCGAGCTGCTGCCGACCGACTGGCAACCGGGCGGTGACGAGCTGACCCCGACGATGAAGCTCAAACGCCGCCCGATCGCCCACAAGTACGAAGCCGAGATCGAGGCGCTCTACTCGGAGTGAGGAGGGGACGCCTTCCGCAACTCTCTATCTGCGGGTTGTTTCGAAGATATTCGAGTTTCTGGATAATGGAAGGCTCGTTTTCTCGTTCGAACAAATCAGTGGAGGCAGAGATGAAGATCTATGGCAGGGGAAGGCGGCCGCTGTTTGCGCTGGCTGCAGCGGTTGCGGCGTTGGCGCTGCTCGTGGCCGGCGGCACGGCATTGGCGGGCGACAAGCCGGTGACGGTCGAAGCGGGCAACCTCAGGTTCACCTTCAACGGCGGCTTCTCACCGAAGGCGCTGCCGAAGACCAAGCTCGCGCCGATCACCCTCACCGCTTCAGGAAAGATCGCAACCAAGGACGGCAGTCACCCGCCGGCGCTGAAGGAAGTCGATCGTCGAAACCGACAAGAACGGCGCCGTCAACGTCAAGGGGCTGCCGGTCTGCAAGTCCGGTCAGCTGCAGTCACGCGACACCAACGCGGCGCGGAAGGCGTGCCCGAAGGCGATCATCGGGACCGGCAAGACCACGGTCGAGGTTCAGTTCCCTGAACAGGGCCCGATTCCGGTCAACTCGGCTCTGACGGTTTTCAATGGCGGCCAGAAGGGCGGCACGACCACCTTCTACATCCACGCCTTCTTCTCGGCGCCGATCACCGGCGCGATCGTCACCACGGTCAAAATCAAGAAGATCAACCGCGGTCGCTACGGCCTCAAATCGGTCGCCACGATCCCGAAAATCGCCAATGGCTCGGGCTCGGTCAAGTCATTCGACCTGAAGATCGGCAAGACCTACACCTACAAGGGCAAGAAGGTCAGCGTCCTCTCGGCGAAATGCACTGACGGCAAGCTGCAGGCATTCGCCTCCTCGGTCTTCGCCGATGGCACCAAAGCCTCGGCGGGAATCGTTCGCACCTGCTCCTCGAAGGGCTGAGGAGAGAGGGGCGCGACGAGTTGGCAGAGGCGATCCGGGTCAACGCATATCCCCCCGGGTCGCCTCTGCTGTAGAAGTACGGCGTGCTGATCGACGGCCTTCCGCTCGAAGCCCCCGCGCCGCCCCTTGCCGATCTGCTGCGGGTCGGCCTCGAGGCCGACGCTGAGGCGCCGGCACTGGTCTCGGCCGTGCGCTCGATGAGCTGGCGCGAGCTGGAGTCTGAGGCCGAGCGGTTGGCCGGCGGCTACCGCGGGCTCGGGCTAGAGGCGGGCGACCGGGTCGCCTCGCTGATGCCGAACCGGATCGCGCTGATCGTCCACTACCTGGCGTGCTTCAAGGCGGAGCTGGTTGCGACCCCGCTCAACTACCGCTACACCCACCGCGAGATCGACCACGCGCTCGAGGTCAGCGGCGCCAAGGCACTGCTGGCGCACGTGGAGCGCCACGAGGACGTGGGGGAGAGCGACCTCGCCGGGGCGCTGCCGCTGGGCGTCATCGCCTACGCCGACCAGGAGGGGCCCGGAGTCGTCGCCGACGTCGAGTGGCCGCACAGCTTCGACCAGCTGCTCGGGAGCGAGCCGCTGGCGGCGCAGTCGCAGCCGGACCCCGAGGAGCCGGACCCCGAGGAGCCGGTGGCGATCTTCTTCACCTCCGGCAGCACCGGGCCGGCAAAGGGCGTCACCCACACCCGCTCCTCCCTGCGCTGGATGATCGCCAGCGCCGCCGCCGCTTTCGAGCTCGACGCCGACGACGTCTTCCTCCCCGGCTCCTCGATGTCCCACGTCGGCTCCTTCCTCTGGGCGTTGAGCACGCTCTCGGTCGGCGGCCGGGTGGTGGTGGCGCGGACCTTCGACAGCCACGAGCTGCTGCCGCTTCTGCGCGAGCAGCAGCCGACGGTGCTGGCGATGATTCCGGCGGCGCTGCTGGCCCTGATCCGCGACCACGACCTGAAGCCTCACGACTTCGACTCGCTGCGAGTCTGCCGCTGCGGCTCCGACAAAGTCTCGACCGAGCTGCTGCACGAGTTCGCCGCCGCCGCCGGCTTCCCGATCATCGAGGGCTACGGGATGACCGAGGTCGGCCTGGCGACGCTCAACCCGCCCTCGGGCCTGGTCAAACAGGGCTCGATCGGGCGGCCGATCGCCGGCTTCTCGATCGCCCTCCGCGACGAGGACGACGGGCCGGTCGAGGCGGAGACGGTGGGCCGGATCTTCATCCGCACCCCGGCCAGCATGGCCGGCTACTGGCAGGCGCCGGAGGCGACCGCGGAGGTGCTGCGCGAGGGCTGGATCGACTCCGGCGACCTCGCCCGCGCCGACGAGGACGGCTACCTCTGGTTCTTCGGCCGCAAGAAGCAGGTGATCGTCCACGACGGCTCCAACATCAGCCCCTACGAGGTCGAGGGCGCGCTCAACGAGCACCCGGCCGTCGACCTCGCCGGTGCGGTCGGCGTCCACGACGAGGTCCACGGCGAGAACGTCCGCGCCTACGTCACCCTGCGCGAGGGCGCCGAGCGCCCCACCGCCGCCGACCTGATCGTCCACTGCCGCGAGCAGATCGGCTACAAGGCGCCGGAGGAGATCCTCTTCCTCGACGAGATGCCGCTCAACCCGACCGGCAAGATCGACCGGGTGGGCCTGAAGCGGATGGCCGAAGACCATCTGCACCCGCACGGGTTGGGCGAATAGGCGCGAAGCGCTTGCCTCGAGCAGGCGGTCGTCACACATTGGAAACGCGAGCGACGGCAAGGGGCCCAGTGTGGCCCGCGACAGAGCCGCATTCCCCTCCTATGCTCGGCGCGAGACCGATCGCCTGTGCGGGAGCAAGATCACAAAGACCGCGCCATGGCGAAGCTGGAAGCGATCGATCATCCGCTCAGGCTCGCAATTCTCACCAGCCTTTCGCTGAGTCCCGCGAGCGTCAAGGAGCTGGCGAGCACACTGGATGCTCCCCCTGGCAAAGTTCGCTACCAGCTGGGCAGGCTCCGCAAAGCAGGGCTCACCGAGCTGAAGGAAGAACGACAGCGCCGCGGGGTGTCCGAGCAGGTCTACTTCGTGCGCCCGGAGCCGTTCTCGCGGGAGGAGGTCGCCCAGCTTTCCGCCGCACAGAGGGAGACCGTCGTCGGGGGCATCCTCAAAGCCCTGCTCGGCGACGCTCTGAAGGGCGCGCGCCAGGGAGCCTTTACGCGGCGCGACGATTTCATTCTGGCTCGCACGCCCCTCTCGCTTGACGAGGAGGGCTGGGCGGACGCGGCCAAGATCTTTCGGGAGGCGCTGGTCCAGCTGCTGGAGGTGAGGGAGGAGACCCGGCTGCGACTGGAACGGGGCGGAGGCCCGACCAGCGACGCATTCTCCTTCCTGCTGCTTTTCGACACGGCCCCGGCCGTGCGGCCAAACCAATAGTCAAATATCTCCGAGTTTAAGACTGAATGATCGTGATTCGTGGGAGGGCCCGCCCACCAGGCCACCGTCTAAGGGGATCGGATTACAGGAGAGTCACTGACTTTGAGGCGCTGACCCTTGCTTCTCCCTCCAGATGTTGACCCGCGCCGGGGGAGACATCTAGCGTCGCCGGCCGCGGGAAGTGAATCAGGGCCAGGGGAGTATCAGGAGATCGGGGAATCGGGTGGGTCGGGCGCAGCCCTACGTAAAGGTGACCATGCCGGAGCTGGCCGAGGCCGTCCGGGATCGGCGAGAGGACCTGCACCGGGAGATCCTGGAGCGGGTCCAGGCGATTGCCGATCCGAGCGTCCCGGCCGACCCGGAGTACACGGCCGGCACTCGGGATGCCGTCTTCGCCTCGCTCGACTACGCGGCGACGGTCCTGCGGGGGGCCGACAGCCAGCCGCCGCCGATTCCCGAGGCCGTCCTCGTGCAGGCCCGGCTGGCAGCCCGCACCGGGATCGGCCTGGGCACGGTTCTGCGGCGCTACATGGCGGGTTTCTCGCTGTTCGCGGAAGCGGTTCCACGGATAGGTGACCTGAGCGACGCCGATCGTCACCGGCTGTTGCCGGCGCTCAGCTCGCACCTGGACTTCCTCCTGGCCAGGGTCGGCGAGGACTACGCGCTCGAGCAGGAGAGCCTCCGCCGCTCGCCCCGGACCAGGCGGGCCGAGGCGATCGGGCTCCTGCTAGCGGGGGTGCCGGGCCCCCGCAGTGAGCTCGCCCATGATTGGGACGTCTGGCACGTCGGCCTGGTCGGCGCCGGCGCCAGAGAGGGGTTGGCCTCGCTGGGCTCAAGTGGGGCGCCGGGCCGTCTCCTCCTCGAGCAGGTCGAGAACGAGACCTGGGCCTGGGTCAGCAGCCGCAAGCGGCTGCGGCCGGACGAGATCGTCGCCCGGCTTCCTACCGCGGGGGCCGACGGGCTGGTGCTCGGCGTCGGGGAACCGGGACACGGGCTCGACGGGTGGCGTCGCAGCCACCAGCAGGCCGCGGCGGCGCTGCCGATCGCCCGTCGCTCCAGTCCCGCCGTCGCCCTTTACGCCGAGGTGGGAGTCCTCGCCGCGATTCTCCACGACGACCTCCTCATCTCCTCGCTCCGCGACCGGTACCTCGCCCCGCTCGGAAGCGGCGGCCGCGACGAGACGCTGCGGCGGACACTGCGCGGATATCTCTCGACCGAATGCAACGTCTCCTCGACCGCGGCCGCGCTGGGGGTGAGCCGGCGGACGGTCAGGAACCGGCTCCGCCGCGTCGAGGAGCGGGCTGAGCTGAGGATCGGCGAGTGCCTGGCAGAGCTCGACCTGGCGATGCGGATCGCCGAGCTGCGCCTTGCCTGAGCGGAGCGACAAGCCAAGGCGAAGGGATTGCGGTGACGCCGGCTCTGACGTAGATTCAGTGGCTAGCGACGAACAGTCGCGTACAGGGAAGAGAGTGCAGTGACCGAGGTTTCTCGCAAAGAGGCCCTCGCGAAGCTCGAGGGTTTCAACGATCCGCTGAGGATGATGATCCTCACGGCGCTCATCCACAAACCGTCAAGCGCCGGCGACCTCGCCACCGAGCTCGAGATCCCGATCGGCCGCGTGCGCTACCACCTCGGTCGCCTGCGTAAAGCGGGTCTCGCCGAGCTGCGCGAATCGAGGCCGCGGCGAGGGGTGGTCGAGCGCGTCTACTTCATCCGCCCCCATTTCGTCTCGATCGTCGACGCGGCGAACCTCACCGCAGAGGAGATCGGTCGCGGGAACATGGAGGTCTTGAAAGTGATTATGCGCGATTCCCTTGCCGCCTTCCGGACCGGAAGCTTCTTCTCCCGCGAGGAGTACATGCTCGCCCGCGCACCGCTCAGGCTCGACGAGGAGGGCTGGATGGAGGCGGCCAAGGTCCAGCAGGACGCGCTGGACCGGCTGCTGGAGATCCACGGCGAATCCTCGGCGCGGCTCGACCGAGATGCCGGCCAGCCGATCAGCGCCTTCGCCGTGCTGTTGCTCTTCGAAGCGGCGCTAAGCGCTCCCGGGAAAATGTTCAAAAAAACCTGAGTTTAATTCGGGCGGTCCTCCGGCGGCTGACCCGAGGCGAGGAGGTCCGGGTTTCTCCGGGCTGCCAGCGGGTTTGCGTTTGCTTGAGGGTTCTGAACTTTGAGGTCGCCTCCGCCGATTCCTTGACCTCGATCGGTGCACCGATCTAACTTCGCCGGGCTGGGCGGAAAAGGGATTTCGCCCAGGTTTCCGAGAAATCGCCCCACAGGGAATGGGCGCCTCGGATCAGGGACAGAACGACTCAGGGAGCACTACAGGGATGAGCACCGCAGGGATGGGAATGACCTTTCTCGGGTCCGATCGGGACCCGACCTCGCGACGCGGCTCCGCCGCCGGCGCGAGAGCAAGCGCCTGCGCCTCCCACCGATCCCCGCGGTGGTGCGCAGCGCCGCTGGACCTGGCCGGCACCGGCCGCGCCGGAGCGCTCCCTGGTCTCGGCCCGGTTGCCAGGTCTGCTGAGCGGCACGGCAAAGCGGCGGGCGGGTTGCGGGCCGGTGCCCCTGCAAGGTCTGAGCAGATCGACCCGCCCGCCGGCCTTCAAATCTTTGGCCCCACCGAGTGCTTTGAAAACAGCAAAGGAGAGAACAGCTGATGTTGCACAAACTGCACCGAAAGCTCGGCACCGCCGGCTTCGTCATCTCGATCGTCGCCCTGGTCGCAGCGCTGGGAGGCGGCGCCTATGCCGCCTCGAACGCGCTCAACGGTAAGCAGAAGAAGGAAGTCGAAAAGATCGCCAAGAAATACGCCGGCAAACCGGGCGCCGCAGGAGCCGCCGGCGCCACGGGCCCCGCCGGCGCTCCCGGCGCCAAGGGTGAGCCCGGCGCTGCGGGAACGAACGGCACCAACGGTACGAACGGCACCAACGGCAAAAGCGTCGTGATCGGCAACGCGACCACCTGTCCCTCCGGCGGGAAAACCGTCGAAGTCGAAGGTTCGGGAGTAAAAAGCAACGTCTGCAACGGCCTGAGCGGGTTCACCGAAACCCTGCCGCCCGAGATGACCGAGACCGGAGCTTGGGTGGTCGGCATAACGCCACCCGGCACCACCCTGGCGGTAAGAAGCCCGATCTCGTTCCCGATTCCGCTCAGCGCCGACTTGGCGGCAGCCAACGTGCACTACGTGAACGTAGCCGAAACCGCTCCAACCGGATGCACCGGCGGGACTGCTGCGGCGCCCACCGCCGACCCGGGGCACCTTTGCGTCTATGAGACGTTCGAGTCGTTCCTGGTCTTCGAAGCCATCATCAAACCGACCTCGGATTCGGAAGCCCCGGGCGCAGGCGCGACCGGCGCGCTCCTCCGATTTGACGGTGAAGAAGAAGCTCAAGCCTGGGGAACCTGGGCAGTGACGGCGGAAGCCGAGTAGCAAGGCGCTCCTTGCCCACTCCGGGATCACGCGCCCGGAGTGGGCAGAGCAGCTTCGTCAAGCCTCAAACCGGGAAGAACGAGATGAACAGCGAATCCACCCTCCGCCATCGCCACGCACTGCTCGCCGTCGCCCTGCTGCTGGGCATGGTCGCGCTGATGGCCGCAATCGCCCCGCGGGCGCTGGCGGTCAGCGATTCCGAAGAACTGTTCTCTCTCAAACCCGGCACCGGCGGCGGCGCGGGCGAAGTCGGTTTCGGGACCGCGTCGGCATCGAGCCCGGTAACCGGGCATTTCTACATCGCCGATAGCGGAACCTCCTCCTTAAAGCAGCGCCGCATTGCCGAGTTCACTCCCTGGGGAACCTTCGTCAAGGCATTCGGTTGGGATGTCGCACCAGGCGCCGTCAACGAGCAGCAGGAACTGAGGATCCGAGCCGCAGATGGCCAGTTCAAGTTGACCTACGAAGGCGCGACGACCCCGAGCCTCGCCTTCGACGCGCCGGGCTCCAGCTCCGAAGGCCCGGGGAGCGTCGAAGCCGCCCTCAATGCCCTGGCGACGATCGGCGGGGCCGGCGGCAGCGTCACGGTGACCGGCAACCCCGGCACCGCCGACGGGATCAGCCCCTTCATCTACGTGATCGCCTTCAAAGGGTCACTGGCGGCAAAAGACGTCCCCCAGCTGCAGGTCGAAGACGGCGACGCTCCCCTGAGCGGCGGCCAACCGGCCGAAGCACAGGTCCTCACCCGCGCCAACGGCGGGCCGGCCGGAGTCGGGCTCGAGGCCTGCACGACGGAATCGGGCTGCCAGGCGAGCACCGGCGATGAGGGCTCGCGGGTCGGCGAAATGGAGCCCTACGACATCACCGTCGACTCCAGCGGCAACATCTACGTCGGTGGTCAATCTCGGGTGCAGAAGTTCGCCTCAGACGGCACCTTCCTGCTGATGTTCGGCGGCGACGTCGTCAGCGACGGCGCCACCGGCTCCGGCGATCTCAGCGCCGGTTCGAAAGTAGTCACCGACGTGGTGACGACCAGCCGCTTCTTCGAAGTCGGCCAGCTCCTGACCGGAGCCGGGATCCCCCCCGAAACCACGATCGACGCGGTTGGCCCCGGCACCATCACCCTCTCCAAACCGGCGTCTTCGAGCGGCGATGACGTCGCCTTGGTCGCCCCAGTCGGCACCGGCAACGTGCCGATCAACGCCCGCCAGACCATCGGCCCGGCAGCCAACCAGGCCGGTGAGGTCCCGACCGGAGGCACCTTCACGCTCACTTTTGAAACTCCCGATCCCTCGCCCTCCAAACAGACGACCGCCCCGATCCCCCGAGATGCGACCGCCTCTGAAGTCGAATCGAGCCTCGGGTCCCTCTCGACGCTCACTGCGGCCGAGATCGACGTCACGGGTCCGGCCGGTGGGCCGTGGACCGTGGAGTTCACCGGCCCCCGCTACGGCAACTCGGCACCGCCCCCCCTGCGGCTCGATCCTGCCGGTTTGACCCCTTCCTCCCTCTTCGAATACCGCGTCACCTTGGTGCAGGAAACGGCTCCTGAGGTCTGCGACGAGGCGCAGTTCTGCCGTCGGGCGGTTCCGGGCGTTGGGGACGGTGAATTCGAGCTCGCTCTCGGGCTTCCTGGGATTGCCGCAAGTGGGACCTCCATTTTCGCGACCGCGAACGGAAAGCTCCAACGCTTCGGTCAGGATGGTGCCTTCGAAGCAGCTTTCTCAATACCCGGGGGTACGCCATTCACTATCTCCGCCGCCCCGTCGGGCGATGTCTACGCGATCGTCGAGGAGACGCCTCCAGCCGCCGTCAGGCTCTCGGGATCGACCGGCGCGGAGGTTGCCCGGGTGCCGCTTACCGCCTCAGTGACCGACCTCACCTCTGACAGTGAAGGAAACGTCTACGCGGTCGAGCGAGCTTCCTCACCCTTCGTCCCCCAAAGAGTGGTTCAGTACTCACCGGCGATGCAGCCACTCACTCCCCAGTACTGCTGTGAAGCACCCATGTTGGAAGCGTTCAACCCCTTCGGCTTCTTCTCGATGAGTGCGAATGTGGTGGGAGCACTTCTCCTCCATTACCAGGCTCGGCCCAACAGCGGAGCCGAATACTCCGTATACCGGATGTTCGGTCCGGGCGCCGCTCGCCTGGAAGCGCCGCCACGAGCAGCACCCGATATCCAAGCCCAGTTCGCGACCTTTGTCAGCACGACCAGAGCCACCGTTGCGGCGACCATCAGTCCGAAATTCTGGTCAGATGCCCACTATCGCGTCGAGTACGGGACCGAGCCTTGTAGTGCCGGCGGCTGCAATCAGTCCGTGCCGGCAGACCAGGACAAACCCCTCACCACGCAGTCGACCAGCAGGGGAGTCAGAACCGATGGCCTGCAGTTGGAGGGCTTGAAACCCGATACCACCTACTACTTCCGCTTCGTAGCGGAGAGCAGCGGTGGCGGGCCGGTCCGTGGGATCGGCGGTGAGGTCGGTGTCGACGGGCAGGAAAGCAGCTTCACCACCTACCCGGCTCCGTTCCCGGCGCAGACATCGTGTCCGAATCAGGCATTCCGCACCGGGGCCTCCGCGTCGCTCCCCGACTGCCGCGCCTACGAGATGGTCAGCCCGGTCGACAAAGCAGGGGGAGACATCAAGGACGCGCTGGAGTTGAACAACTTCCAGACCTCCTTGAACCGGAGCGCGACGGACGGATCGCGATTCACCTTTACCAGCTACCGCGCCTTCGGTCCGGCGAAATCGGCGACCTACGCCAATCAGTATCTCGCCTCGCGTAGCGCCGACGGCTGGACGACCGAACCGATCTCGCCTCCTCTGGGACAGTCGAGCAGTTTGCATGGCGCCAATGCGGTCCTTCAGAACGAGTCCAAGCAGTTTTCCTCGGATCTCTGCACCTCCTGGCTGACGGTGATCGCCGAACCGGTGCTGGCGCCGGGAGTACCGGAGGGCTACCCCAACCTCTATCGCAGAGACAACTGCGGGCCGGGCGGCTACGCGGCCCTGATCGCGGCGGAGCCGCTCACCCCCCCGGATTCATTCGAGACCGAACTTCAGGGCACCTCGGCCGACGGCTCGGTGGCGTTGGTCAGGGTCAATGAAGAGCTGACCGAGGATGCGGTGGCTGGTCAGCTCTCGCAGGTCTACGCCGCAGGCGAGGGAAGCCTCCACCTGGTCTGCATCTTGCCGAGTGGCGCAGTCAGCGACGACCCCTGCTCCGCGGGGACGAGCAGTGTGCTAAACGGCGCATTTATACAGTCCGAACATGGCCGCAACGGCCTTTTGAAGCACGCAATCTCAGCGGACGCCACCAAGGTCTACTGGACGCAGGTCGCGAGCGGCGAAGCCGGAGGGAACGGCAACGGCAGAGGGTCGATCTACCTGCGGCTGAACCCAACCGCGGCCCAAAGCGCCGGGCCCGGCTGCGAAACCGACAAAGCGTGCACGGTCGAGGTCTCGGGGACCAAATCGCCCTCACCGGCGCAGTTTCTCGGTGCGAGCGAGGACGGCAGCAAGGCGATCTACGAATTCACCGACGGGGCGCTGGCCGGGGGCCTCTACGAGTTCGACCTCGAATCGGAATCCTCGAGGCTGCTGGGGAAAAAATCGCTCGGCCTAGCGGCGGCAGGAAGCGATCTGGGCGAGATCTACTTCGTCTCGGAAGAAAAACTCGCGGGGACGAGCGGCGCGACCGCGGGCAAACCGAACCTCTACCTCGACGAGGAAGGGTCGAAGAGCTTCATCGCGACCCTGTCGAGGGAGGACGTCACCCATCGACTCGGTGTCAATGGTGTTTCCCACGCCTCCAACACCGACCCCGCCCCCGACTACCACGCCGCGCAAGCATCCGATGACGGCCGAAGCCTGGCCTTCATCTCCACCGCCAGCCTGACCGGCTACGACAACACCGATGCAGCGAGCCCGGCCTCATGCGGGACGAGCGGTGGAGTATGTGACTCCGAGGTTTTCCTGTTTCAGGCCGACGGCGGGGCTCTGCTCTGCGTCTCCTGCAATCCCTCCGGCGCCCGGCCACGGGGCCGGATGCATGAGACCGTGCGGCTCGCCCCGGCGCTCCCCACCGCAGCATTCCTGAGGACCGCAACCACCCAGCTCTACACCCCCCGGGTCCTCTCCCCCGACGGCTCGCGCCTCTACTTCAACAGCTACGACGCATTGGTCTTGGGTGACACCAACGACAAGATGGACGTCTATGAGTGGCAGGCCGCAACCTCCTCGGCCGAGTGCGAAGCCGCGGGAGCAGAGCTCTTCGTCAGCGACGCGGAGGGCTGCCTCAGCCTGCTGAGCAGCGGCAAGGGCCAGGTCGACTCCGAATTCCTCGACTCGAGCGAAAGCGGAGACGACGTCTTCATCCGCACCGGCCAGAGCCTCCTCCCGCAGGACCCCGGCCTGATCGACGTCTACGACGCCCGCGTCGGCGGCGGCTTCCCGCCTCTGGAGAAACCGCAGGCGTGTGAAGGGGAGAAATGCCAGGGAAGCATTCCGACGCCGTCCGTCCCGGCGCCTCCGGCCAGCAGGGCGCCAAGCGCCGGGAACCCGAAGCCCAAGTGCCCCAAGGGCACCCACCGCGTCGTCAGGAAAGGCAAGCCGCGCTGCGTGAGAAACCACCGTCCGAAAAAGGGGCAGCACAAGAAGAGCGGTAACGACAGGAAGAGGGTGGGACGATGAGGAGGAGACGAAGCCTCGGCGCGGTCATGTTGGCCCTGGGCCTCGCTTCCCTGACCGCTGCCTCGCCGGCAACCGCCGCCTTCGGCATCGCCAGCTTCAGCAGCGGGGCGGTTAACCAGGACGGCTCGGCGGCGGTACTGGCCGGCGCCCACCCGTTTGCCCTGGAGACGGATTTGGCATTCGAGACCAAAGTGGAGCCCACCAAAGGATTTGTGATTCCGGACCAGAACGCCAAGGACTTCCTGATCAAGCTCCCGGTGGGGTTCGCCGGAAGCGTGGTTGGAATTCCACGCTGTCCCTCGGAGGACTTTGCGGTCGAGAACCCCGACGAACGACCCGAATGCGCCAACGACACCGCCGTCGGAGCCGCGAGAAGCAGCGTCATGGCAGCGCCGACCGGTGCCGTGAGTCCCGTCTACAACCTCGTCCCGCCCCCGGGCACCGTCGCGAAGCTCGGCTTCTGGGCAAAGACCGTTCCGGTGACGATCGAAGTGGGGGTCGAGAACAAGGCTCCCTACCGGGTCAGCACCGGTGCGGTGCATATCTCGAATGCCAGCAACGTCTTCCGCTCGAAGATCCAGATCTGGGGCGTGCCTGCCGCAGCCGTTCACGACCCCCTCCGTGGTCGTTGCCTGGCTGCCGCGGGCGGCGACTACGACACCTTCCCCTCCAAAGGCATCTGCCCCTCCGACGCCCCCGAGGTCCCCTTCCTGACCCTGCCGCGCTCCTGCCAGGGCCCCCTCTCCACCACCTACGCCAGCGACTCCTGGCAGAACCCCGGCGCGCTGCTCGCCGATGGGACCCCCGACCTCGCCGACCCCGACTGGCTGACCGGCTCGGCCGAGGCCCCAGCGATGGAAGGCTGCTCAGAGCTCGAGTTCGGCCCGACGATCGCCGCGGGCGGAACCGCCCCGGCGGCCGAATCCCCCTCCGGCCTCGACTTCGACCTGAACGTCGAGGACCCGGGCCTGACCGACCCCGAGGGGCGGGCGGCCTCCGACATCGAAAAGGCCACCGTCACCCTGCCCCAGGGCTTCACCACCAACCCCTCGGTCGCCGTCGGCCTCGGCGCCTGCTCCCAGGCCCGCTACAACGCCGAGCGCCTCGCCTTCGACCCGACGGTCGGCTGCCCCAACGAGGCCAAGGTGGGAGAGGTCGAGGTCACCAGCCCGCTGATCGAGCAGACCCTCCACGGCCAGATCTACGTCGCCAAGCAGGGCGACAACCCCTTCAACTCCCTCCTAGCCCTCTACATGATCATCCGCGACGAAGAGCTGGGGATCCTGATCCGCCAGCCGCTGAAGGTCGAACCCGACCCCCAGACCGGACAGCTGAGGACGACGGTCAGCGAGATCCCCCAGCTGCCGTTCTCCAACTTCCACCTCCATTTCCGCGACGGCCAGCGCGCCCCGCTGATCACCCCGGCGACCTGCGGTGACTATGAGGTCAGCGCCGATCTGACCCCCTACGCGGACGGGGTCGCCCCGGTCCACCGCAGCGCGAACCTGGCGATCTCCTCCGGCGCGAGCGGCGGCGCCTGCGCCGCCGACCCCGCCGCGCTGCCCGCGACGACCAGCTTCACCGCCGGCACCCTCGACTCCACCGCCGGGGCCTACTCGCCCTTCGTCCTCCGCCTCTCCCGCCCCGACGGCTCCCAGCAGCTCTCCCGGATCTCCACCACCCTGCCCCAGGGCCTGCTCGGCAAGCTGGCCGGGATCGGCTACTGCCCCGAGGCCGGGATCGCCCAGGCCGCTTCGCGTAGCGGCGAGGGCCAGGGCGCCCAGGAGATCGCCGATCCCTCCTGCCCGGCGAGCTCAGAGGTGGGCAAGGTCAGCGTCGCCTCTGGCGCCGGCACCGAACCCCTCCAGGTAGACGGCCGCGCCTACCTAGCCGGCCCCTACAAGGGCGCCCCGCTCAGCCTGGCGATCATCACCCCGGCGATCGCCGGCCCCTTCGACCTCGGCGTGGTCGCCGTGCGCACCGCCCTGCAGGTGAACCCGGTGACCGCCCAGATCGACGCGGTCTCCGACCCGATCCCGACGATCCTCCACGGCCTGCCGCTGGTCGTCCGCTCGATCGAGGTGGCGATGAACAGGCCACAGTTCACCCTCAACCCGAGCGGCTGCGAACCGAAGTCGATCACCGCCTCCGCGACCACCACGCTGGGCACGGTGGCGACCCTCGGCGAGTACTTCCAGGCCTCGCGCTGCGAGGCGCTGAAGTTCAAGCCGAAGCTGGCTCTGACCCTGAAGGGCGCCACCAGGCGCTCCGGGCACCCCGCCCTGAAAGCGGTCCTCACCTACCCCAAGAAGGGCGCCTACTCCAACATCGCCCGCGCCCAGGTCGGCCTGCCGCCCACCGAGTTCCTCGACCAGGGCAACATCAGGTCGACCTGCACCCAGCCCAACCTGAAAGCGGGGACCTGCCCGAAGAAGTCGATCTACGGCAAGGCCAGAGCCTGGTCCCCGCTGCTCGACAAGCCGCTCGAAGGCCCGGTCTACCTGGGGGTCGGCTACGGCCACGAGCTCCCCGACCTGGTCGCCGACCTCGACGGCCAGATCCGCGTCCTGCTCAACGGCAAAGTCGACACCACCAAGGCAAAGGGGCTTCGCAACACCTTCGAAGTCGTCCCCGACGCCCCGGTCTCCAAATTCGTCCTCGAGCTACAGGGCGGGCCGAAGAAGGGCTTGATCGAAAACTCCGAAAACCTCTGCAACAGGCCCCAGAAGGCCGCCACCAGGTTCACCGCCCACAACGGCCTGGTGCAGCAGACCAGGATCTTGATCGCGAACGACTGCGGCGGGGCGAAGTGATGACCAGCGAATCCACCCTCCGCCGTCACGCACTGGCCGCCCTCGCTCTGCTCCTGGGCATCGTCGCGCTGATGGCCGCGCTCGCCCCTCGGGCGCTGGCGGTCAGCGATTCCGAAGAACTGTTCTCTCTCAAACCCGGCTTGGGCGGCGGCGCGGGCGAAGTCGCAGCCGGGAACGGAACGGCATCGAGCCCGATAACGGGGCATTTCTACATCGCCGATGGAGGATCTTTCAATTCAAGGAATCGCCGCATAGCCGAGTTCACCCCCTGGGGAACGTTCGTCAAGGCGTTCGGGTGGGACGTGGCACCGGGAGCGGTCAACGAGCAGCAGGAACTGAGGATCCGGGCCGCGGGCGGCCAGTTCCGGCTGATCTATGAAGGCGCGACGACGCCGAGCCTCGCCTTCGACGCACCGGGCTCCAGCGCGGAAGGTACGGGGAGCGTCGAAGCCGCCCTCAACGCCTTGGCGACGATCGGTGGCGCCGGGGGCAGCGTCACGGTGACCGGCAACCCCGGCACCGCCGACGGGATCAGCCCGTTCATCTACGTCGTCACCTTCAAAGGCAGCCTCGCAGCCTCCGACGTCCCGCAGCTGCAAGTCGAAGATGGTGACGCTCCGCTGAGCGGCGGCCAGCCGGCCGAATCGCAGGTCCTCACCCGGGCCAACGGTGGACCGGCCGGGGTCGGGTTGGAGGCGTGCACGACGGAATCGGGCTGCCGGGCGAGCACCGGCGACGATGGTGCGCGGGCCGGGGAAATAGGAAACGAGAATATCGGCGAAACCCCCAGCATCACCGTCGACTCCAGCGGGAACATCTACGTCGTAGGGCTACACCGGGTGCAGAAGTTCGCCCCCGACGGCACCTTCCTGCTGATGTTCGGCGGCAACGTCGTCAGCGATGGCGCCGCGGGGTCCGGCGACCTCAGCGCCGGTTCGAAAACTGTCACCGATGTGGTCACGACGAGCCGCTTCTTCGAAGTGGGGCAGGTGATCACCGGAGCCGGAATACCGCCCGAAACCACGATCAGCGCGGTCGGCCCGGGCACCATCACCCTCTCCAAGCCGGGGTCCGCGAGCGGCGGCGACGTCGAACTTCTCGCTCCGGTCGGCAGCGGGAACGTGCCGATGAACACCCGGCAGACCATCGGCGTGGAAGCGAATTCGGCCGGCCAGGTCCCGACCGGGGGCACCTTCACGCTGACCTTTGAAACTCCCGATCCATCGCCCTCCAAACAGACGACGGCCCCGATCTCCCTCGAAGCGACCGCTTCTGAAGTCGAATCGAGCCTCGGGTCCCTCTTGACGCTCACCGCGGCTGAGATCGACGTCACCGGACCGGCCGGCGGGCCGTGGACGGTCGAGTTCAGCGGCCCCAGATACGGCAACTCGGCGCCACCTCCCCTGCAGCTCGATCCTGGCGGTTTGACGCCTACCATCCCCCCCGGGGATGTCTCCGCCCAGTACAAAGTCACCTTCGCGCAGAAAACGGCTCCCGAGGTGTGCGAGGAAGCGCAGTCCTGCCGCAGGGCCCTTCTCGGTGTCGGGGACGGTGAATTCGCTCACTCTAAACCCTTTGTTGCCGCGAGTGGGAGCTCCATCTTCGCGACTTCTACCGAAGGTTTCCAACGCTTCGGTCAGGACGGTACGTTCGAAGCGGCGTTTCCAAGCTCCGGAGGCACGCCAATATTTCCTGATGCCGCTCCGTCGGGCGACGTCTATGCGATCGTCGGCGTGACGCCCCCAGCTGTCGTCAGGCTCTCAGGGTCGACCGGTGCGGAGGTTGCTCGATTGCCGCTCGCCTTCTCGCCGGCCGGTCTCACCTCAGACAGTGAAGGCAATGTCTACACGATCGAAAATCGGGAAGTAGTCGGTCCGTCTAGGGTCCCGGCCAGAGTAGTCCAATACTCACCGGCGCTGGAGCCGCTCGAGCCGCAGTACTGCTGCCAGGCACCCCTGCTGGAAGGCGAAAAATATTGGGGTCTCAGGTCGATGAGTACGAATGCGGTTGGAGCCCTGCTCGTGCACTACAAAGTGCAGCCAGATTTTGGAGGCGAATACTCCGTATACCGGATGATCGGCCCGGGCGCCGCTCGACTGGAAGCGCCTCCGCGGAAAGCACCTGACATTGAAGCCCAGTTCGCGACTTCCGTCGGCGCGACCAACGCCACCGTTGCAGCTGACATCAGCCCCGAGTTCTGGTCGGATGCCCACTACCGCGTGGAGTACGGAACCGAGCCTTGCAGCGCCGGCGGCTGCAACCAGTCCGTGCCAGCGGACCAGGACAAGTTCCTCACCACCCAGTCGACCAGCACGGGAGTCAGGACCGACGGCTTGCAGCTGGAAGGATTGCAACCGAATACGACCTACTACTTCCGCTTCGTAGCCGAGAGCAGCGGCGGTGGGCCGGTGCGTGGGGTCGGCGGCACGGTGGATACCCCGGGTTCGGAAAGCAGCTTCACCACCTACCCGACTCCGTCCCCAGCCCAGGTGTCCTGTCCGAACCAGGCATTCCGTACCGGGGCGTCGGCGGCGCTGGCCAACTGCCGCGCCTACGAGATGGTCAGCCCGGTCGACAAAGCCGGGGGAGACATCAAGGACGTGCTGGAACTCTTCAATCAGCAGACTTCCTTGAATCAGGGCGCGATCGATGGATCACGGTTTACCTTTACGAGCTACCGCGCCTTTGGTCCCGCGAAATCAGCGACCTACGCGAATCAGTACCTCGCGTCCCGTGGTCCAGTCGGCTGGGCAACCGAGCCCATCTCGCCTCCTCTAGCGGAAACGAGCACCTATCACGGCGTTCAGGCAGTCCTGCAGAACGAGTACAAGAAGTTCTCGCCCGATCTGTGCACCTCTTGGCTGACGGTAATCGCCGAACCGGTGCTGGCGCCGGGAGTACCCGAGGGCTACCCCAATCTCTACCGCAGAGATAACTGCGGACCGGACGGATTCGCGGCTCTGATCGCTGCGGACCCGGTCACCCCCCCGATTGATTTCGAGACCGAACTTCAAGGTACGTCGGCCGACGGCTCGATCGCGGTGGTCAGAGTCAATGAAGAGTTGACCGGCGACGCGGTTGCCGGTCAGCTATCGCAGGTCTATGCCGCGAGCAACGGGTCGCTTCAACTCGTCTGCGTTCTTCCGGATGGCGCAGTCAGTACCGATCCATGCTCGGCGGGTACGAGCAGCGAGATTTTTGGTGCATTTCTCCTCCCATTGCACAACCGGGCCGGTCTCCTGAGGCACGCAATCTCGGAGGACGGCAGCAAGATCTACTGGACGCAGGTGCCCCCCGAGGAAGCCGGGCTTGACGCCAAGGGGCGAGGGTCGATCTACCTGCGGCTGAACCCGACCGCGATGCAGAGCGCCGGCCCCGGCTGCGAACCGGGGAAAGCGTGCACGGTCGAGGTCTCCGGGGCCAAATCGCCGTCACCGGCGCGGTTTCTCGACGCCAGCGAGGACGGCTCCAAGGCGATCTACGAATTCACCGCCGAGCCGCTTGCCGGCAATCTCTACATGTTCGACCTCGAATTGGAATCGTCGACTCTGCTGGCGAAAAAATCCCTTGGCCTGGCGGCAGTGGGGGGCGATCTCAGTGAGGTCTACTTCGTCTCGGAAGAAAAACTTTCGGGAACGACTGGAGCGACCGTGGGCAAACCCAACCTATATCTCGCCGAGGAAGGGTCGAAAACTTTCATTGCGACCCTGTCAAGGACCGACGTCACCCGTGCAATCGGTCCGGTAGGCAATCCCTCCAACACGGACCCCTTCGCCCTATACCACGCGGCACAGGCATCGGAGGACGGCCGCAATCTGGCCTTCATCTCCACCGCCGCACTCACCGGCTATGACAACACCGATGTGACGAGCCCGGTCTCATGTGGGGCGGATGGCGGTGTGTGTGACTCGGAGGTCTTCATGTACCAGGCCGACCATGAAGCCCTGCGCTGCGTCTCGTGTAATCCCTCCGGCGCCCGGCCACGGGGGCGGATGGTTGAAACTGTGCGTGCCAATGGTTCGGCTCTCCCCACTGCCGCATCCTTGGGGCTGGCAAAAACCCAGCTCTACACCCCCCGGGTCCTCACCCCCGACGGCTCGCGGCTGTTCTTCAACAGCTATGACGCGTTGGTCCTCAGCGATACCAACGACAAGCTGGACGTCTATGAGTGGCAGGCCGCGAGTTCCTTGGCCCAGTGCGAATCCTCGGGAGCAGAGCTCTACGTCGACGCCGCAGGAGGCTGCCTCAGCCTGGTGAGCAGCGGGAAGGGCCAGGTCGACTCCGAATTCCTCGACTCGAGCGAAAGCGGCGACGACGTCTTCTTCCGCACCGGCCAGAGCCTCGTTTCGCAGGACCCGGGCCTGATCGACGTCTACGACGCCCGGGTCGGCGGGGGTTTTCCACCCCATGACAAACCGCGGGCCTGCGAAGGGGAGGGCTGCCAAGGAATCGTCTCGACCCCGGCGGCCCCTGCGGCTCCGGGGAGCAGGACGCCCACCGCTGGGAACCCGAGGCCAAAGTGCCCGAAGGGCACCCACAGGGTGATCAAAAAAGGCAAGCCGCGCTGTGTGAAAAACAAACGGGCCAAGAAGAGACAGGGCAGAAGCGCCCGCGACAGCAAGAGGATGGGATGATGGGCATGCTAGGAAAGCTCGGCACCACTCTTCTCGCCGCGGGACTTCTCGCCACGGTCAGCTCGGCTCCGGCAGACGCCGGCTTCGGCATTGCCGGCTTCAAAAGCGAGGCACTCAACCAGGACGGCTCAGCGGCCGTTCAGGCCGGTGGGCACCCGTTCGCCTTTGAGACCGATGTGGCATTCAAGACCAGGGAACCAAGTGTGGGTTATGTGGTCTCCGATCAGAACGTCAAGGATTTCTTGATCAAGCTACCCGTGGGGTTCGCCGGAAGCGTAGTCGGCATTCCACGTTGCCCTTCCGAGGACTTTGCAGTGCAGCTCCCAGACGAACGACCGGAATGCGCGAACGACACTGCTGTTGGAGCCGTGAGAACCATCGTCGGGGCGACGCCTTTTCCTGGCGTGTCGAGTCCGGTATACAACCTCGTCCCGCCTCCCGGCACCGTCGCGAAGCTCGGCTTCTGGGCGAAGACCGTGCCGGTGACGATCGAAGTCGGGGTCGAGGGTAGGGCGCCGTATCGCATCACCAGCGGGCTGGTGCACGTCTCCAACGCCACCTATGTCATCCGCGGAAGAATCCAGATCTGGGGTGTGCCCGCATCGCCTCTACACGATGCCTTCCGAGGCCGCTGCCTGAAGGGAGATGGCGGCGATTTCTCCACCTTTTCCTCCCAAGGCATCTGCGAGTCCGACGCCCCCGAGGTCCCCTTCCTGACCCTGCCCCGCTCCTGCGGAGGCCCCCTCTCCACCACCTACGCCACCGACTCCTGGCAGAGCCCCGGCGCTCTGCTCGCCGACGGCACCCCCGACCTCGCCGATCCCAACTGGCTCACCGGCTCGGCCGAGAGCCCAGCGATGGAAGGCTGCTCAGAGCTCGAGTTCGGCCCGACGATCGCCGCCGGCGGAACCGCCCCGGCGGCCGAATCCCCCTCCGGCCTCGACTTCGACCTGAACGTCGAGGACCCGGGCCTGACCGACCCCGACGGGCGGGCGGCCTCCGACATCGAAAAGGCCGTCGTCACCCTGCCAAAGGGCTTCACCACCAACCCCTCGGTCGCCGTCGGCCTCGGCGCCTGCTCCCAAGCCCGCTACAACGCCGAGCGCCTCGCCTTCGACCCGACGGTCGGCTGCCCCAACGAGGCCAAGGTGGGAGAGGTCGAGGTCACCAGCCCGCTGATCGAGCAGACCCTCCACGGCCAGATCTACGTCGCCAAGCAGGGCGACAACCCCTTCAACTCCCTCCTAGCCCTCTACATGATCATCCGCGACGAAGAGCTGGGGATCCTGATCCGCCAGCCGCTGAAGGTCGAGCCCGATCCCCAGACCGGCCAGCTGAAGACGACGGTCAGCGAGATCCCCCAGCTGCCGTTCTCCAACTTCCACCTGCACTTCCGCGACGGTCAGCGCGCCCCGCTGATCACCCCGGCGACCTGCGGGGACTATGAGGTCAGCGCCGATCTGACTCCCTACGCGGACGGGGTCGCCCCGGTCCACCGCAGCGCGAGCCTGGCGATCTCCTCCGGCGCGAGCGGCGGCGCCTGCGCCGCCGATGCCGCCGCGCTGCCGGCGACGACCAGCTTCACCGCCGGCACCCTCGACTCCACCGCCGGGGCCTACTCGCCCTTCGTCCTGCGCCTCTCCCGCCCCGACGGCTCCCAGCAGCTCTCCCGGATCTCCACCACCCTGCCCCAGGGCCTGCTCGGCAAGCTCGCCGGGATCGGCTACTGCCCCGAGGCCGGGATCGCCCAGGCCGCTTCGCGTAGCGGCGAGGGCCAGGGCGCCCAGGAGATCGCCGATCCCTCCTGCCCGGCGAGCTCAGAGGTGGGCAAGGTCAGCGTTGCATCGGGCGCCGGCACCGAACCCCTCCAGGTCGACGGCCGCGCCTACCTGGCCGGCCCCTACAAGGGCGCCCCGCTCAGCCTGGCGATCGTCACCCCGGCGATCGCCGGGCCCTTCGACCTCGGCGTGGTCGCGGTGCGCACCGCCCTGCAGGTCAACCCGATCACCGCCCAGATCGACGCCGTCTCGGACCCGATCCCGACGATCCTCCACGGCCTGCCGCTGGTCGTCCGCTCGATCGAGGTGGCGATGAACAGGCCACAGTTCACCCTCAACCCGAGCGGCTGCGAACCGAAGTCGATCACCGCCCAGGCGACCACCACGCTGGGCACGGTGGCGACCCTCAGCGAGTACTTCCAGGCCTCGCGCTGCGAGGCGCTGAAGTTCAAGCCGAAGCTGGCTCTGACCCTGAAGGGCGCCACCAGGCGCTCCGGGCACCCCGCCCTGAAAGCGGTCCTCACCTACCCCAAGAAGGGCGCCTTCTCCAACATCGCCCGCGCCCAGGTCGGCCTGCCGCCCACCGAGTTCCTCGACCAGGGCAGCATCAGGTCGACCTGCACCCAACCCAACCTGAAAGCTGGGACCTGCCCGAAGAGGTCGATCTACGGCAAGGCCAAAGCCTGGTCCCCGCTGCTCGACAAGCCGCTCGAAGGCCCGGTCTACCTGGGGGTCGGCTACGGCCACGAACTCCCCGACCTGGTCGCCGACCTGAACGGCCAGATCCGGGTCCTCCTCAACGGCAAAGTCGACACCACCAAGGCAAAGGGCCTGCGCAACACCTTCGAAGTGGTCCCCGACGCCCCGGTCTCCAAATTCGTCCTCGAGCTGCAGGGCGGGCCGAAGAAGGGCCTGATCGAAAACTCCGAAAACCTCTGCAACAGGCCCCAGAAGGCCGCCACCAAGTTCACCGCCCACAACGGCCTGGTGCAGCAGACCAGGATCTTGATCGCGAATAGCTGCGGCGGGGCGAAGCGCGGCACCAAGTAGCCCTACCGGTAGAACGAGATGAACAGCGAATCCACCCTCCGCCATCGTCACGTACTGGTCGCCGTCGCCCTACTGCTGGGCATGGTCGCGATCTTGACCGCGCTCGCGCCGCGGGCGCTGGCGGTCAGCGATTCGGAAGAACTGTTCTCTCTCAAACCCGGGAGGGGCAGCGGCGCGGGCGAAGTCTTTTTCGGTGAAGGAACGGCATCGAGCCCGGTAACCGGCCATTTCTACATCGCCGACGGGGGCGGCGGCGCCGTCAGCAACCGCCGCATCTCCGAGTTCACTCCCTGGGGAACCTTCGTCAAGGCATTCGGGTGGGACGTCGCCCCGGGCGCCGTCAACGAGCAGCAGGAACTCAGGATCCGGGCCGCCGGAGGCCAGTTCAAGCTGACCTATGAAGGCTCGACGACCCCGAGCCTGGCCTTCGACGCACCGGGCTCCAGCGTCGAAGCCGCGCTCAACGCCCTGCCGACGATCGGGGGCGCCGTGACGGTGAGCGGCAACCCCGGCACCGCCGACGGCTTTAGCCCGTTCATCTACGTGATCGCCTTCAAAGGCAGTCTCGCGGCCTCCGACGTCCCCCAGCTGCAGGTCGAAGACGGCGAGGTTCCGCTGAACGGCGGCCAACCGGCCGAATCGCAGGTCCTCACCCGAGCAAACGGCGGACCGCCCGGAGTCGGGCTGGAGGCCTGCACGGCGGAATCGGGCTGCCGGGCGAGCACCGGCGAGGTGGGTACGCAGGCCGGCGAAATGGACCCCTCCTCCATCACCGTCGACTCCGGCGGCAACATCTACGTCGCCGGGCAATCGCGGGTGCAGAAGTTCGCCTCCGACGGCACCTTCCTCTTGATGTTCGGGAGCGATGCCGTATTCCCACCTGGCGGTTTCCAAATTGCCGCAAGTGGGAGCTCCATCTTCGCGACGGGGAATGAAGAGCTCCAACGCTTTGGGCAGGATGGTGCCTTCGAAGCAGCCTTCTTAAGGCCAGGAGGCGCACCATCCAGCATCGCCGCCGCCCCGGCGGGTGATGTCTACGCAATCATCGACGAGACGCCCAGGGCTGCCGTCGGGATCTCGGGATCGACCGGTGCAGAGGTTGCTCGCGTACCGCTTACCGCCCCACCGACCGCGCTCACCTCTGACAGTGCAGGCAATGTCTATGTGGTCGAAGATGAAAAAATAGTCGGCGGGTTTGTGGTCCCGCAAAGAGTAGTGCAGTACTCGCAGGCAATGGAGCCGCTCTCGCCGCCGTACTGCTGCGTTGCGCCCGTGTTGGAAGGGGAAAGATACTTCCGTATCCAATCGATGAGTACGAATGCGGTCGGAGCCCTCCTCGTGCAATACAAGGCGCAACCAAACGTCGGAAACGAATATTTCGTGTACCGGATGTTCGGTCCGGGCGCCGCTCGTATGGAAGCCCCCCCGCGAGCAGCCCCCGACATCGAAGCCCAGTTCGCGACCTCGGTCAGCACGACCAGCGCCACCGTGGCGGCGACCATCAGCCCCAGGTTCTGGTCAGATGCCCACTACCGGGTCGAGTATGGAAACGAACCCTGCAGCGCCGGCGGGTGCAACCAGGCTGTGCCGGTAGGCCCGGACAAGATCCTCGCCACGAAATCGACCAGCAGTGGGGTCAGGACCGATGGTCTGCAGCTGGAGGGATTGCAACCGGATACGACCTACTACTTCCGTTTCGTGGCCGAGAGCGGCGGCGGCGGGCCGGTGCGTGGAATCGGCGGCACGGTGGGTACCCCTGGCGCAGAAAGCAGCTTCACCACGTACTCGCCGGAAGTCCCCGGTCAGACGGATTGCCCGAATCAGGCATTCCGCACGGGGGCGTCCGCGTCGCTGTCCGACTGTCGCGCCTACGAGATGGTCAGCCCGGTCGCCAAAGCCGGGGGAGACATCTTCTCTTTGCTCAACGCGATCGGCTACAACAACGCTCTCAGTAAGAGTTCGACTACCGGTGACAAGCTGACCTACTCCAGCTACCGGGCGTTCGCCGATCCCAAAGCATCTCCCCAAACCGCCCAATACATCGCTACGCGGGGCTCCGCCGGCTGGCTTACCGAGGCGATCTCACCCCCACGGGGAAATGCGGGTGCTCGGGTCTACGGGTTCCGGGCCAACTTCGAGCCCGAGTACAAAGCTTTCTCAGATGACCTATGCCGGGGGTGGATAGCAGTGGCAGCGGAACCGGAGCTTGCTCCGGGCGCGACGGAGGGCTATCCGGACCTGTACCGGCGCGAGAATTGCGGTGCGCCAGAGTACGAAGCCCTGATACAGGTACACCCAACTGTCATTTCTGAGCGCTTCGAAACGGAGCTGCAGGGCACTTCGGCGGACGGCTCGGCTGCGGTGATACGCGTCGCCGACAAGTTGACGCCCGACGCCTTGGAAGGGGAAGTCTCCCAGGCCTACTACGCGCACGAAGGAGACCTGCACCTTCTCTGCATCCTGCCCGACGGCGAGCCGAGCGACGTGCCCTGCTCGGGCGGAACCTCCCCTGAACTGAGCGGCATCGCCTCGAACTTCGGCTACTCGAACCACGTGGCGAGCGTCAACCACGCACTGTCGAACGATGGGCGGCGCGCCTACTGGACGGCGGCGGACGTGACCGCGGGTGGTGGGGCTGCGAACGGCACCGGCCGGATCTACCTTCGAATCAATCCTGGCGAGGAGCAGAGCGGCGACGGCAGCTGCGGCGACCCCGCCAAAGCCTGCACGATCGCCGTGTCGGAGACGAAATCCTCCGCGCCGGCTCGCTACCTGGGCGCCAGCGCCGACGGGTCCAAGGCGTTGTTCGAATTCGTCTTAGGAACCCTGGCCGGCAACCTCTACAAGTTCGACGCCGAAAGCCAGACCTCGACCTTGATTGCCAAAAAAACCGGCGGTGTCGCTGGGGCGGGCGAGAGCCTCGAACAGGTCTACTTTGTCTCCGAGGAAAAACTGACCGGGACGACCGGGGCGACCACCGGCAAACCGAACCTCTACCTCAGCGGCGAAGGATCCAACACCTTTATCGCGACGCTATCCGCCCTGGACGTACACCGGACCTTGGGGACCACGAAGTATTCAGCTTCGAACGTCGACACGATCCCGGTGCACCACTCGGCAATCGCGAGTGCCGACGGGACGAAGTTGGCCTTCACCTCGACCCTGCCGTTGACGGGTTACGACAACACCGACGTCAACAGCCCTATTCCCTGCGGAGCAGGTGAAGGTCCGGTCGAGGGGATGTGCGATTCCGAGGTATTCCTCTATGAGGCCGGTACCGATGGCCCGGTCTGCATCTCCTGCAATCCGACTGGCGCCGCTCCCGCTGGGCGGGCCGTGGAAATCGTTCCATCCGCCGGGATGTCGGTGCCCACGGCCGCATCGCTGCCGCTGGCAAAGAACCAACTCTACCGTCCGCGGGTGTTCTCCTCCTCTGGCGACCGCCTCTTCTTCCACAGCTTCGACCCCCTTTCTCTTCGGGATACCAACGGCCGCATGGACGTCTACGAATGGCAGGCGGCGAGCGGAAAGTCGGATTGCGATGACCGCGGTGCGGAAATCTACGCGGCCGCCTCCGGGGGTTGTCTAAGCCTGATATCTGGCGGAGGAGGTAGCACCGACTCCGAACTCCTCGATGCGAATCCGAGTGGGGAGGACGTGTTCTTCTCAACTGAACAGAGCCTGCTGCCCCAGGATCCGGGTCAGATCGACATCTACGTGGCGCGAATGGGCGGAGGCTTTCCGGTCTTGGCTAAGCCCGCCCCATGCAACGGCGAGGGTTGCCAGCAGAGTGCGCCGTCGCCGTCGCCGCCCACCGTCGGCAGCCGCGCCGTGGGTCCCGGAAATCCCAAACCCCGGTGTCGCAAGGGGACGCGGCGAATTGAGAGGAAAGGCAAAGCGCGATGCGTGAAGAAGCCGAAACGCGGCGCCAAAAGCGGTAAGGGCGCCAAGAGCGGGAAGGGGGCCAAGCGATGAGGCGCGGCGCTCGGCTGACGGCGATTTGCCTTGCCGCATCGGCATTGGTCGGGACGATGTTCTCGGGTCAGGCCGCGGCCGCTTATGGAATCCACGACTTCACCCTCGGGTTCGTCAACGAGGATGGCTCGCCGGCGACCGAAGCGGGATCCCATCCGTTCGCTTTGCGCACCGGGGTGCAGTGGAATCTGCATCAGGATCCGGTTTTCAATAACGAGGAACTCCCCGATGACAACGTCAGGGATTTGGTGGTCGACCTCCCGGCCGGATTCGTGGGGGCGGTCGCCGGATTGCCTCGCTGCGCCAGTGTCGACTTCCTGACGATTCGCGACAACCGAGCGAACTGCCCCGACAACACCGTGGTGGGTGCCGCCAAATCTACGGTGCTGGCGACGATCATGATGAACTCCGTCTACAACCTGAAGCCGCCTCCCGGGGTCGCGGCGAAGATCGGGTTCCTGGCCTTCACGACGCCGGTCACGATTGAAGTCGGCGTCAAGCAGCGACCCCCCTACAACGTGGTGTCGGGCCTGGTCCACATTCCCCAGACCTCGCCGGTGTTCCGTGGCTTCGTGGAACTGTGGGGCGTCCCGTCGGACCCAGTCCACGATCCGTACCGGGGCAGGTGCCTCGTCACTGAAGGGACGCCTGGCCCGATCTACGAGGAATTCAAATCACAGGGCCTCTGCCCCTCCGACGCCCCCGAGGTCCCCTTCCTGACCCTGCCCCGCTCCTGCCAGGGCCCCCTCTCCACCACCTACGCCACCGACTCCTGGCAGAGCCCCGGCGCTCTGCTCGCCGACGGCACCCCCGACCTCGCCGATCCCAACTGGCTCACCGGCTCGGCCGAGGCCCCAGCGATGGAAGGCTGCGCCGACCTCGAGTTCGGCCCGACGATCGCCGCGGGCGGGACCGCCCCGGCCGCCGAATCCCCCTCCGGCCTCGACTTCGACCTAAACGTCGAGGACCCGGGTCTGACCGACCCCGAGGGGCGGGCGGCATCCGACATCGAAAAGGCAGTCGTCACCCTGCCCCAGGGCTTCACCACCAACCCCTCGGTCGCCGTCGGCCTCGGCGCCTGCTCCCAGGCCCGCTACAACGCCGAGCGCCTCGCCTTCGACCCGACGGTCGGCTGCCCCAACGAGGCCAAGGTGGGAGAGGTCGAGGTCACCAGCCCGCTGATCGAGCAGACCCTCCACGGCCAGATCTACGTCGCCAAGCAGGGCGACAACCCCTTCAACTCCCTCCTAGCCCTCTACATGATCATCCGCGACGAAGAGCTGGGGATCCTGATCCGCCAGCCGCTGAAGGTCGAGCCCGATCCCCAGACCGGCCAGCTGAAGACGACGGTCAGCGAGATCCCCCAGCTGCCGTTCTCCAACTTCCACCTGCACTTCCGCGACGGTCAGCGCGCCCCGCTGATCACCCCGGCGACCTGCGGTGACTATGAGGTCAGCGCCGATCTGACTCCCTACGCGGACGGGGTCGCCCCGGTCCACCGCAGCGCGAGCCTGGCGATCTCCTCCGGCGCGAGCGGCGGCGCCTGCGCCGCCGACCCCGCCGCGCTGCCGGCGACGACCAGCTTCACCGCCGGCACCCTCGACTCCACCGCCGGGGCCTACTCGCCCTTCGTCCTGCGCCTCTCCCGCCCCGACGGCTCCCAGCAGCTCTCCCGGATCTCCACCACCCTGCCCCAGGGCCTGCTCGGCAAGCTCGCCGGGATCGGCTACTGCCCCGAGGCCGGGATCGCCCAGGCCGCTTCGCGTAGCGGCGAGGGCCAGGGCGCCCAGGAGATCGCCGATCCCTCCTGCCCGGCGAGCTCAGAGGTGGGCAAGGTCAGCGTTGCATCGGGCGCCGGCACCGAACCCCTCCAGGTCGACGGCCGCGCCTACCTGGCCGGCCCCTACAAGGGCGCCCCGCTCAGCCTGGCGATCGTCACCCCGGCGATCGCCGGGCCCTTCGACCTCGGCGTGGTCGCGGTGCGCACCGCCCTGCAGGTCAACCCGATCACCGCCCAGATCGACGCCGTCTCGGACCCGATCCCGACGATCCTCCACGGCCTGCCGCTGGTCGTCCGCTCGATCGAGGTGGCGATGAACAGGCCACAGTTCACCCTCAACCCGAGCGGCTGCGAACCGAAGTCGATCACCGCCCAGGCGACCACCACGCTGGGCACGGTGGCGACCCTCAGCGAGTACTTCCAGGCCTCGCGCTGCGAGGCGCTGAAGTTCAAGCCGAAGCTGGCTCTGACCCTGAAGGGCGCCACCAGGCGCTCCGGGCACCCCGCCCTGAAAGCGGTCCTCACCTACCCCAAGAAGGGCGCCTTCTCCAACATCGCCCGCGCCCAGGTCGGCCTGCCGCCCACCGAGTTCCTCGACCAGGGCAGCATCAGGTCGACCTGCACCCAACCCAACCTGAAAGCTGGGACCTGCCCGAAGAGGTCGATCTACGGCAAGGCCAAAGCCTGGTCCCCGCTGCTCGACAAGCCGCTCGAAGGCCCGGTCTACCTGGGGGTCGGCTACGGCCACCAACTCCCCGACCTGGTCGCCGACCTGAATGGCCAGATCCGCGTCCTCCTCAACGGCAAAGTCGACACCACCAAGGCAAAGGGCCTGCGCAACACCTTCGAAGTGGTCCCCGACGCCCCGGTCTCCAAATTCGTCCTCGAGCTGCAGGGCGGGCCGAAGAAGGGCCTGATCGAAAACTCCGAAAACCTCTGCAACAGGCCCCAGAAGGCCGCCACCAAGTTCACCGCCCACAACGGCCTGGTGCAGCAGACCAGGATCTTGATCGCGAATGGCTGCGGCGGGGATCGGTAGAGGCTGGCTTTGCGGGGCCGGGAGCGCTCTATTGTGAAGAGCGATCAGGACTACCTGAGTTTGGGAGGTGGAATCCTCGACGACGACTCGCGGCAAGCGGATCCGGGGCACTCCAGGCTGCCAGCGGGATTCCGTTTGCTGGAGAGTTGTGAACTTTGAGGTCTCCTCCAACTCTTCCTTGACCTTGATCGGTGCAACGTTACCTTCATCGGGCAGGGCGAAAAGGGACTTTCGCCCGGTTTCCGAGTAGAGGCCTCCACAGGGGGAGGACGGCCCGGATCAGGGAGGGACCGACTCAGGGAGTGGTGCAGGGAATGAGAACCGCAGGGATTAGAAAGACCTTTCACGGATGTGTCCGCCATCGTCACGCGGTACTCGACCTCGCCCTGCTCCTCGGCATGGTCGGGACCCCGATCCGAATCAGCTGCGGCAGGGCCCGGTAGGGGGCTGGGTTCGCGGGGCCGGGCAGGGTCCACAAGTTGGGAGATCAGATGCTCGCGCAGCGCCTTCGGGCCCGGCAGGAGGAGATTGAAGACGCGATCTTGGCGCGCGTCTTCGGCCTCTCCGACGAAGCCGAAATGGATGATCCAGAGTACGTCGATGGCATCCGTGCCTCCGTCTCCGATGGCCTCGAATACGGCATCGAAGCGCTGGAGCGCGACAGCGAGCGGCCGGCGCCGGTACCGACCTCGATCCTCTCTCAGGCCCGTCTTGCCGCCCGCAAAGGGGTGTCTCTGGACAAGGTCCTCCGCCGTTACTTCGTCGGGTACACGCTGCTCGGCGATTTCGTCGTCGAGGAGTCCGAACTGATGCGATCCTCCGGCCGTGCCTCGATCAAGCGCTACCTGAGGATTCAAGCGGGGATCTTCGATCACCTGATCGGGGCGATCGTCGAGGAGTACTGGCGGGACGCGGGCTCGCGGACCGGTTCGAGCGAACAGCGCCGGGTGGAACTTGTCGAGCGCCTGCTCGACGGAGAGGTTCTCGAGGCCCGTGAGCTCGGCTACGGGTTCGAGGACTGGCACCTGGGGCTGATCATCTGGGGCGAAGGAGCCCTGGAGACCGTCCAGAGCCTGGCGAGCAAGCTTGATCGACGCCTGCTGCAGATCCGCCGCGACGATCGCACGGTGTGGGCCTGGCTAGGGGGCCGGGAGGCGATCGAGTCGGAGGAGCTGGCCCTGGTCGCAACCGCCGAGCCGTTCGCCGGCGTCTCGCTGGTGACCGGCGAGCCGGCCTGCGGGCTGGCGGGCTGGAGAACCACCTATAGGCAGGCAAAGGCGGCGCTGCCGATCGCCTTGCGGCAGGAGCGGACCGTCACCCGCTACGGCGAGGTGGCCCTGGTCGCCTCCCTGCTGCAGGACGACCTCCTCAGCAGCTCGCTGCGGGAGACCTACCTGGCGCCGCTGGACGAGGAGCGCGACGGGGGGGCGATTCTGCGAGGCACGCTTCGCGCCTACATCGACGCGGGTCGCCAAGTCTCCTCGGCAGCCGCCCTGCTCGGGGTGAACAGGCACACCGTGGCCAAACGGCTGCGGATTATCGAGGAGCGCATCGGCAGGCCCCTGGACGGTTGCACGACGGAGATCGACGCCGCCTTGCGGATCGAGGACGTCGGCGGCCAGATCCTCCCCTATCGAGCCGTCTCCTGATCGAACACGTGCGGGCCCGCGCGATCTGCGCGGGCCCGCACGGGCACGTAAATACGAACCGCTTACCGGGCTACTGGATCCAGAGGTTGATCTGGGCTCCTTCGGCGCCGCTGTTGTCGACGAACGCCTTGAGCGTCCAGCTGCCGGTAATCCCTCCGTTTTCACGGGGACCGATGTGTTCCGCGGCGCATCCGGCGCCACCGGTGTATTTCAGCCCGCTCAGGGCGTAGGTGGCATTGATGACTTTCACCCCGCTCAATTCACCATTCGCGTAGTTCACGGATCCGGACAGGACCTGTGACGGGATCTGCAGCACGCAGGTCCCCCGGGTGATGGTCACTTGATTGCCGGCGGCACAAGCGATTGCGCGCCCACCGGTTGCGCTGCCGCCCTCAGCCGACGAGACACTGTCGTTGAAGGTGCAGCCGTTGGCGTTGATCTGAGCGGTGAGCCCCCCTAGCGTGCAGCCGGCGAAGTTCATGCTCTGGACCAGTTCCGCGGAGGAGGAGCTGAGAGATGCTTTCCCCAGCGCCGTGTTGCATTTGAACGTGGTTGCTCCGAACGTCCATTTCATCGGGGTCCCGCCGGTGGTCTTGACGAACAGTGGGTAGTGGCTGCCGTTGAACGTGGGCTGCGAAGCCGACGCAGTCGCCGCTCCGACAGTGGCGGTCAATGCCAGCGCCGCCGCGGCGACGAGGCCAATAAATGCGGATCTCTTCACGATTACCTCTTTCCGGCCCGCGGAGTACTCCGCGGGCGCTTGTTCCCTGTCAATGGCACGAGCCTCTCGGAGCCGCGGCTTCGCCCACCAGCCAATGTGGCTGCAGTCCGCGGTCTGCACTGCCAGGTTGGTGTCGTAGGGGGCAAGGGGAGGGTGAAAGGCAGGCGCCCTGCTACGGTCCCTGGCGTCGGTTGCCGTTGTGGTGATCGAGAGAACCCGTCCTTTGCTGCGTCTTCACGCGTCCGGGGTCGTTGGATTCTCCCCCTCGCATCTAAGGAGTCGCAGTACATGTCAAAGCAGTCATTCGCCGATCTCGGCGTGTCCAAACCCGTGCTCACCGCTTTGCGGCAGCGCGGCATCGAGCAACCGTTCGCCGTCCAGCGCCTCGTCATCGAGGACGTCCTGGAAGGCCGCGACGTGCTCGCCCAATCCCCGACCGGGTCCGGCAAGACGCTGGCCTTCGGGGTCCCCATGGTCGACCGCATCGCGGCCGACTCGCGGCGGCCGGCCGGGCTGATCCTGGCCCCGACCCGCGAGCTCGCCTGCCAGATCGTCGACGAGCTCGAGGAGGTCGCCCACGCCCGGGCGCTCTCCGTCGCCCCCGTATATGGAGGCGTCGGCATCCAGGCGCAGGCCAAGAAGGCCGCCCGCGCCCACATCGTCGTCGCCACCCCGGGCCGGCTGGAGGATCTGCTCCAGCGCCGCGCCCTGACCCTGGAGCACGTGCAGCTGCTCGTCCTCGATGAGGCCGACCGGATGCTCGACATGGGCTTCAAGCCCGCCGTCGACCGGATCGTCGCCAAGGTCCCCGCCGACCGCCAGACCCTGTTCTTCTCGGCGACGCTCGACGGTGCCCCCGGCAAGGTCGCGCGCTCCTTCACCCGTGACGCCCGCCGCCACGTCCACGCGCCGAAGGCCGAGCGCCGCGCCGACGTCCAGCACCGTTTCGTCCACCTCGACCACGCCGACAAGGTCCCGACCCTGGTTCGCGAGCTCGACGACACCGAGCGCGGCCGCACCCTGGTCTTCGTCCGCACCAAGCGCGGCGCCGACCGGCTGGTCAAGCGGATCGGCAAGCAGGGGATCAAGGCGGTGGCGATGCACGGCAACAAATCCCAGTCCCAGCGCCGCCGCGCCCTGGCCGACTTCGAGGCCGGCCGGATCGACACCTTGGTCGCGACCGACGTCGCCGCCCGCGGGATCGACGTCCCCGACGTCACCCACGTCTACAACTACGACGTGCCCGAGGACAGCGACACCTACGTGCACCGGATCGGCCGCACCGGCCGCGCCGGCGCCAGCGGTACAGGCATCAGCTTCGTCGTCGCCGACCAGAAGAAAGACGTGCGACGGATCGCCGATGGCCTAGGGCTGCGCTCCGAGTTCGACCAGGGCACCCGCGGTTGATATCCGCGCATCCGAGTTTCGACCCACCCCGGTGTGCTCAAACTCGGATGCGCGTCGAAACTCCTAGCGGAAGCCGGCGCCGGGCTCTGAGCTTCGCAGCGACTCAGGCAGGCTCGCCGCTCGGCTGCACCACCAGCCAGAGGCCGCCGAACTCCTCGACGTCGTGGCAGAGGATTGAGCCGGGGGAGTCGCCGACGTAGTAGTAGAGCGGTTGGCCGGCATAGGTCACCTGCAGCTTGCCGTTGTTGCGGCGGGTGGTGCCGAGGCTCGCTTCGAGGCCTCTGCCGGCCTTCGGCTTGCCTTTGGTGAGGACCGGCGGCCAGACCTGGGCGCAGCTGCCGTAGCACTGCGGTTTCTTCCCGCTCTCCTTCTCGAAGAGATAGAGGGCCTCGCCCTTGCCGTCGGCGATCACGCGGCCGTAATCGGAGTCGACGACCTTGACCCGGACGCCCTGGGCGGACATCGAGTCACCGGATCCCATCGTGAGGGCAGTGGCGGCGAGGGGTAGGAGAAGTGCCAGTCGCAACATCGTGGTGCTCCTTTCGCGGGGTTCGCCCCGAGTATCCGGGCGCCCGCTTACGAATCCATTACGGGATGCCGAGGCCGTAAGGAACCTGTAAGCAGCGCCTGGCAGAGTCGGCTCCTTGGTCGCCCTGATCGCATTCGCCTTCCTGGCCGGCGCCGCGACGGCGCTCTCGCCCTGCGTACTGCCGGTGCTGCCGGTGGCGCTCTCGGCCGGAGTCACCGGCGGGCGTCGCCGCCCGCTCGGCGTCGTCGTCGGCCTGGTCGCCTCCTTCACCTTCGCGATCGTCGCCCTCGTCTACGTGATCGACGCCCTCGGCCTGCCGGGCGACCTGCTGCGCAAGCTGGCGATCGTCGTCCTGCTCGGCTTTGGGATCTCGCTGCTGGTCCCCGCCGTCGCTGCCCGCCTCGAGGCCTGGATCGGCCGCATGGTCCCGGCGCCGCAGGCCGGCAGGCAGGGGGACGGCTTCTGGTCGGGAGTCCTGGTCGGGCTCAGCCTCGGCCTCGTCTACGCGCCCTGCGCCGGCCCGATCCTCGCCGGCGTGATCACCGTCTCGGCCTCGCAGTCGCTCACCGCCGGCCGCCTCGGCGTCGCCCTCGCCTACGCGATCGGCAGCGCCGTCGTCCTCTACCTGTTGATGGTCGGCGGGCGCAGGTTCACCAGCCGCCTTGGCCGCTACGCCGGCCGCCTGCAGATGGCGATGGGAGCGCTGATGGTCCTCGTCGCGCTGGCGATGTTCGCCGACTACGACACCCGCTTTCAGACCGCGATTGCCAACGACCTGCCGGCCTTCCTCGTCAATCCCTCCAAGGAGCTGGAGGAAAGCGGCGGCGTCCGCGACCAGCTCACCGACCTGCGCGGCAGCCAGGCGGGGGAGGGGACCCTCGGCGCGCTCGCCGCCGCGCACGGAACGGTCGCGGGCGGGGAGTCCACCGGTGAGCGCCTGCCGGTGCTCGGCACCGCCCCCGAATTCACCGGCAACCAAGAGTGGTTCAACACCCCCGGTGGCCGGCCGCTGAGCCTGCGCCGGCTGCGCGGCCAGGTGGTGCTGGTCGACTTCTGGACCTACACCTGCATCAACTGCATCCGCACCCTCCCTCACCTGAAGGCCTGGGACGAGCGCTATGGCGACCGCGGGTTGACCATCGTCGGCGTCCACACCCCGGAGTTCCCCTTCGAGCGCGAGGCCGGCAACGTCGAAGAGGCGATCGAGCAGAACGGGCTCGGCTACGCCGTCGCCCAGGACAACGACTACGCCACCTGGAACGCCTACGGCAACGAATACTGGCCGGCCAAGTACCTGATCGACGCGCAGGGCCGGGTCCGCTACGTCCACTTCGGCGAGGGCGAATACGAGGAGACCGAGGCGGCGATCCGCGAGCTGCTGGCCGAGGCCGGCCACTCCCCCGGCGAGGGGATGACGGCGGTGCGGGGCGAGCAGGCCTCGGCCCAGGTGACGACGCCGGAGAGCTACCTGGGGGCGGCGCGGGCCGACCGCTTCCTCAACGGCCCGATCCTGCCGGGCACCCACACCTATGCGGCGCCGGGCGGATTCGCCGACGACAGCCTCGCCTACGAGGGCAGGTGGCGGATCGCCGACGACGCCGCGACCTCGGTCCGCCGCGCCCGCCTGGACCTGGCCTTCGGCGCCCGCCGCGTCTTCCTCGTCCTCGGCTCGCGCGGCGGCGTCCCCCGCCCGGTGCGGGTGCTGCTCGACGGCAAGCCGATCGCCGCCAGGCTCGCCGGCCGCGACGTCGAAGGCGGCCGCGCCGTGGTCAGCGAGCAGCGCCTCTACCGGCTGGTCGAACTGCCGCGCGCCGAACGCCACCTGCTCACACTTGACTTCGCCCCCGGTGTCTCCGGCTACGCCTTCACCTTCGGATGAGCACGGCCGCTGCGACAATCGACGGCATGGCGCAGGAGGCGGATCGCCGCACCGTGCTGGTCGTCGACGACGAGCCGACGATCTCCGAGGTGGTCGCGCGCTACCTCGAGCGCGCCGGCTACGCCACCGCCACCGCGGGCGACGGGATCGAGGCGCTGCGGCTTGCCGCCGAGCGCGAACCGGACCTCGTCGTCCTCGATCTGATGCTGCCCGAGCTCGACGGCTTCGAGGTCCTGCGCCGCCTACAGACCGACGGGATGGAGCGCACGCCGGTGATCCTCCTCACCGCCAAGGGGGAGCACGACGACAAGCTCGCCGGCCTCCGCCGCGGCGCCGACGACTACATCGTCAAGCCGTTCTCGCCCAGTGAGCTGGTGGCCCGGGTCGACGCGGTCCTGCGCCGCGCCCAGCCGGCCCGCGCCGAGGCCGAGCCGCTGCGCTTCGACGGGCTGGAGATCGACGCCCGCGCTCGCCGCGTCAGCCGCGACGGCGAGGAGATCGGGCTCAGCCAGCGCGAGTTCGATCTGCTTGCCTTCCTCGCTACCCACCCCGGCCAGGCCTTCTCGCGCGACCAGCTGATGGACCGGGTCTGGGAGGCGGCGCCCTACTCCGACACCAGCACCGTCACCGTCCACGTCCGCCGCCTGCGGGCAAAGATCGAGCCCGACCCCGAGCAGCCGCGCTTCATCCAGACGGTCTGGGGTGTCGGCTACAGGTTCAACCCGTGAAGCGTCAGATGGTTCTCACCGTCGCCGCGGTGGTCGCGACCGTGCTGGCGATCTTCGCCGCCGCGCACCTGATGTACGTCTCCGACCGCGACGCTCTGCTCTTCTCGGTCCTGGTCCTGGCGATCGGGGTCGTCACCCTGCGGGCCGCCGCCCTCGCCGAGCGCGAGCGGGCGCGGGACGCGGCCGAGGCCACCCGTCGGGAGATGGTGGCTGCCGTCTCGCACGACCTGCGGACGCCGATCGCCTCGCTGCGGCTGCTGGTCGAGGCGATAGACGACGGAATCGTCGACGAGCAGACCCGCCACCGCTACCTGGCGACGATGCGGACCCAGATCGGCTCGCTGAGCACGATGATCGACGACCTCTTCGAGCTCTCGCGGATCGAGGCGGGGGAGATCGAGTGGTCGATGCGCCAGGTCGAGCTGGCGATGCTGGTCGACGAGACGGTCGAGGCGATGCGCCCGGAGGCGCGGGCCAAAGGGATCGAGATCCGCACCGAGCTGGCGCCCGAGGGGCTGACGGCGCGCGCCGACCCGGAGCGGATCCAGCGCGTCCTCTTCAACCTGATCCGCAACGCGATCCACCACACCCCCGCCGACGGCAGCGTCACGGTCAGGGCGGAGGCCACCCGCGAGGGGGTCGAAGTCGAGGTCGCCGACACCGGCGAGGGCATCCCCGACGCGGACCGGGACCGGGTCTTCGAGCCCTTCCACCGCGGTGGCCCCGACGCCGCCCGCGACTCCGACGGCGCCGGCCTCGGCCTCGCCATCTCCCGCGCGATCGTCGAGACCCACGGCGGGCGGATCTGGCTGGCCCCGGCCGACCACGGCACCAGCGTCCGCCTCAGCCTGCCGAGCGGGGGTGGGTGACAGGAGTGTGCGGGTGTGGTTGACGCATATATTGCGTATAAGCAATATATGACACATATAGCGTGTATACGCTATATTTGAACTAATGTTGGATCCGATCTCGGTCCCCGAGGCCGCTCGTACCCTGAAACTGAGCTCTGCCCGCGTGAGAGTCATGGCCGCGCGGGGGCAATTGCCCGCCGCGAAGATCGGCGACCGCTGGCTGGTCGAGCGGAGCGGTGTCGAGCAGCGACAAAGGAACAAGGCCCCCCGGGGACGCCGGTTTACCCCGCGGAATGCGTGGGCGCTCCTCCTGCTCGCTTCTGGCGAGGATGCTCCGGAGCTCGACCCGAGCGTTCGCTCTCGACTCAAGCGAGCCCTGGCGCTCAAGGGGCTGGCGGCATTGGCGCCTCGCCTCAAAGACAGATCCCGTGCCTCTATATATAGAGCCCACCCGGGAGAGATCTCCTATGTGCTCGAAGACGAGGCGCTTGTGCTCTCGGGGATAAGCGCGGCGGGCTCGATGAAGATCGGCCTCTTGGCAAACCGCGAGGCGGACGGTTACATCGCGAAGTCTCATCTTCAGCGCTTCATCGATGAGCACGCCCTCTCCCCGGGGGGGTGGATGGCAACGTTCGGCTCCGGGTGGTTGCCGACGACGTCTGGCAGGACATCGGCAGCCGATCGATAGCGCCGCCGGCTGCGGTGGCTCTCGACTTGGCCGATGAACTCGACCCACGTTCCGAAGCGGCCGGCGAAAAGCTCGTGAGCCAGATCGATCGACGGTACCGGGCGCAAGCCAAGGATCGTTAGACCCTTGGCTGAGACGGAGGCTCCCTCGGTAGTTCGCATCGACCCCGCGGCGCCGGAGGCCAAACGTCTCTGGTCGACGGCGCTCGAAATCGCCGCGAACCTTGGTGCCGACAGTGAATGGGCGCTGATCGGCGGCCTGATGGTCCAGCTTCACGGTTTCGAGCGGGACGACGATCTGCGGCCGACCACCGACATCGACATCCTCGGCGCGGCTCGCAAGCCCCCGGCGATGACCGAGCGGATCGCCTCGATTCTCGTCGAGAAGGGCGCCGAGGTCGAGACGCCTTCCCGGTCCAAGCCAGAGGTCGGGTACCGCTTCCAGCTCGATGGCGAGCTGGTGGAGATTCTCGGCCCGGACGGGCTGCGTACCGACCCGAAGACGATCGGCGGGCTGAAGACCTTTCAGGTCTCTGGTGGCAGCCAGGCGCTGAGCCGATCGGAGGTGGTTCTTGTCCAGTTGGCGGACTCGCCGCCAGTCGCCATGCGCCGTCCGAGCCTGCTCGGCGCGATTCTGATCAAGGCGAGAGTCGTTGCCAAACGTCGTAGAGAAAAGTTCAAATCAGATCGGCAGGACCTGATCAAGCTGCTGAGCTATGTGGAGGATCCTCGAGGGCTTGCGCGCGAAGAGAAACTCAAGGCGACCGAGAGAAGGTGGCTGCGGAATGTCAATGCGGCCCTGAACTTCGATGATCCAGCGCTCGTGGCGCTGTTTCCCACCGGCACCCTTGAACGCGCTCGGCAGGCCTTCCTGCTCCTAGGCGGCTCCTAGGAGCAGAATCCGACTCAGGTTTTGCGCTCGAGGTCGGCTACCTCCTCCGCCTTCTCATCGGCCTTCTCCTGATGCTCAGCCAGCTCCTCCTTCTTCTCGCCCTTCCGCTCCTCGCGTTTGCCCTGGCGGCGCAGGCTGGAGTCGTCGGTGAGGTCGCCGGCGGCCTGCTTGGCCCTGCCAGTCAGCTTGTCCAAAATTCCCATCGTTGAACCTTCCCTTCCTTGGGGTACAGCCTCCTCGTACCCCAAGGGGAAGAACCGAACCCGGCTAGGCGCTGAGGCGGGGAAGCACCTCGCGCCCGTAGACCTCGATCGCGGCGTGTGGGTCGGCGCCGGAGTTGTTCATCAACGCCACCGTGGTCGCGCCCATCGCTTCGACCTCGCGGATCCGCTCGACGTGCTCCGCGGGATCGGCGGCGATGATCATCGCTTCGCGCAGCTCCTCGTCGGAGACCTGCTTCTCGCCGTGCTCGTACATCGCCTTCGGGTCGTGCCAGTCCGAAGTGGTCGTCCCCGGCGTTCAGTTTCTTGCCGTCCCAGAGCGCGCGGATCATCTCCAACGCCTCCTCCATGCGCTCGATCTGGGCCCCCGGCGAGGGCCAGCCGTGGCCGAGCGGCGCCTCGTTCAGCGCCTCGCCGGAGCCGAAGCCCAGGTAGGGCCGTCCCGGGTACATCACCTCCATCGTCGCCCAGGCCTGGGCGATCAGCGCCGGGTGGTAGCGCGGCCCGGGCGGGGTGACGCCGGTGCCGAAGAGGGCGCGCTCGGTCGCCTGCGCGGCGGCGCCGAGCCAGACCCAGGCGTTGCCGGACTCGCCGCCCTCCCACCAGGGCTGGAGGTGGTCGCTGCAGCCGATGCCGTCGAAGCCGGCGCGCTCGGCCTCGACCGCCTGGCGCAACAGGTCGGCGGGGCCGAACTGCTCGTGCGCGCAGAAGTGCAGGTAGCGCATGCGCTGCGGATACCCGTTTGGGTGCCGGCCAAGCGGGGGTAGCTCGGGCGGGTGACCGCGGATCCGCCCCTCACCGTCGTGCTCGACGTCGACGGCACCCTGGTCGACACCAACTACCAGCACGCGATCGCCTGGCACCGGGCGTTCCGCGCCCACGGCCACGTCGTCCAGGTCTGGAAGATCCACCGCCACATCGGCATGGGCGGCGACCAGCTGGTCGAGGCGCTGATCGGCGAGCAGGGTGAGAAGGACGACGGCGACCCGATCCGCGAGGCCGAGGGCGAGGCCTACGGCGAGCTGATCGGCGAAGTGCAGGTGATGGAGGGCGCGGTCGAGCTGCTGCGGGACCTGCACGAGGACGGCGCCGCAGTGATCCTCGCCTCCTCAGCGAAGGAAGAGGAGGTCGACCACTACCTCGACCTGCTCGACGCCCGCGATCTGGTCCAGGGCTGGACCACGTCCGCCGACGTCGAGCGCACCAAGCCGCACCCCGACCTCGTCCACGCCGCCCTGGAGAAGGCCGACGGTGACGGGCCGGCGGTGATGGTCGGCGACTCGACCTGGGACGTGAAGGCCGCGAAGGCGGCGGGCGTCCCGACCCTCGCCGTCCTCACCGGCGGCTTCTCGGAGGAAGAGCTGCGCGAGGCCGGAGCAGCCGAGGTGGTCAAGTCGGTCGCCGCGCTGCGCGAGGACCGAGCCGCGCTCAGCAGGCTCGCCGGCTGAAGCCGGTTCGACTCACATCCAACCTGGGTAGGAAAGCCAGCGCTTGTACTCAACCGAAAGGAGGCTGGAGATGGCTGAGTTGACGACGTTGGATGAGAAGCTCGCGGAGGTTCTGGGCTTAGCCCAGGCCGCGAAGGGCGCGACCGAAAAAGTCGAGGGCATGGTCGAGGACGAGGAAATCGTCGCCACCCTGAAGCAGATGCGCGACGAGGCCGAGGAGACCGAGCGCCGCTGCACCGAGGTGGCCGACGCCCGCGAGGGCAAGAAGACCGCGATCCTCGAAAAAGCCCAGGAGACGAAAACCGAGGCGACCGAAATGATGTCGACCTACCTCGGCGGCGAGTCCGACGGGCTCGACGGCTTCGAGTTCCTAACCATGGCCGAGGCCGGCGAGGTCGGCCACTGGGCAGTGCTCGGCAAGCTCAACGAGTCGGCCGGGGAGAGCGAGATCTCCGAGCTGGTCGAGTGGGCGCTGCCGATCCAGGAGCGCCATTTCGCCGAGGCCAAGGACGGCTCGTTGAAGCTGGCCGGCGAGAAAGACCCTACGAAGAGTCCTAGGCTCCGAGTAGGGGAATGAACACCTGGAGACGCCGCCCAGGGGTCATCCCATTGGTGGCACTCGGCGTCTCTCATCCTCACCACGTCAAAGCCGCTCCGTCCGGCGAGCGCGCCACCATCGAGTCATGTGGCAAGTGACCGTTTTCTGCTCGGGCTGCGACGAGGAGTCCGAGGTTGTGGTCAAGACGCTCGACGACGTCGAGCGCGAGGTCTGCCCCTGCGGCTACAGCTTCGCGGTGCTCTCGGTGGCTAGCTTCGAGGCCATCTACGCGGAAGAGGGCGAGCTGATCGAGCTCGTCCCGCGCCGCGACCTCTCGCGGGCTGCCTGATTCCGGGCCCCGATGCGGGGTAGACGCAGCGCATGGGAGAGCGACTTGCCATCTACCTCAACGACCACCTGGCGGGAGCGACGGTGGGGGTCGAGCTTGCGCGGCGGCTGCGAGGCAGCAACAAAAACGACCCGGAGTTCGGGCCGCCGCTGAGCGAGATCTGCGCCGAGATCGAGGAGGACCGGGAGACGCTGCAGGCGGTGATGGTTCAACTTGGGATTGGCCAGAGCAAGGTCAAACCGCTGCTCGCCTCTCTCGGCGAGCGTCTCGGTCGGCTGAAGACGAACGGGCAGCTGCGCGGCTACTCGCCACTAAGCCGCCTCGTCGAGCTGGAGATGCTGCAGATCGGCGTCGCCGGCAAGCGCCGGCTTTGGCGGGCGCTGGAGCACACGCATGCCGACGATCTCTCGGGCTTCGAGTTCGGCTCCCTGGCGGAACGCGCGACCGAACAGCTGCGGCGCCTGGAGGCGCTGCACCTGAAGGCCGCCGCGCTCGCCCTGTAGCGGAGCCGCTCGTTTCCTACATGGCTCGCCGGGTAGCCCGGGACGCACACACAATCAAGGAGCGGAAAACGAGATGGCGGATTTGAATGAGCGGGACGCGAAGCTGGTCCAGTACCTGAGCGAGGCATTCGGCAAGGAGAAGGAACTCGAGACCAGCCTCGAGGCGCACATCGCGATGACGACCAAGGCGCCGTACAAAAAACGCCTCAAAGCTCACCTTAAAGAGACGAAAGCTCACGCCAAAGCCGTCGAGCGGCGGATCAAAAAGCTAGGCGGCGGTGGGCAGCTGGCGCAGACCGCGGTCGGCAAGGTCAAAGCGGCGGCGAAGGGCCCGTTGCACATGGTCCGGGGCAGCGGCGAGCAGGAGAAGATGCTGAAGAACGCCAAGACCGAGTACTTCAACGAGCACGAGGAGATCGCCACCTACCTCGCGATCGAGACCCTGGCGGAGAAGGTCGGGGATCGCGAGACGGCCAAACTCGCGAAAGGGATCCGGCGCGAGGAGGAACGGATGGCGAAATTCCTCGAGGGGCAGATCAAGTCGCTGACCGGAGCGGTCGTCAGCGAGGAGGTGCCGAGCGCGCTGCGCCGGCGTCCCGCTAAAGCCAAACGGGCTCCCGCTAAAGCCAAACGTGCTCGAAAGCCAGCCCGCTCTTCCCGTAAGTAAGTAGGCCCATCGAGGGCTGAGGGGCGCGTCGTCGTTCGGTCGGGCTGCCGGGGTTGAAGATCTGAAACCCGCCTTCCCCTTCATGCAGGGGAAGGTGACTGTGGCCGAAGACCACGGCATCGGCCCTGGGAAAGCGGAGTCGCAGGCGCGTCAACCGACCCTGGGCCGGCCCGGCGTCGTGGGTGATCGCGACGGTGTAGCGGCCGATCTCGATTTCCAGCTCGGCGGGGAGCGAGCGTCGCAACGACTCCTCGTCGACATTGCCGTGAACGGCGTGGACGACCGGGCAGATCGCGCGCAATTCCTCCAGCGCCGAGTCGGCGAAAAAGTCGCCGGCGTGGATGACGGCCTCGGCTTCGGCGATCTTCTCGACGCAGCGCTCAGGCAGTCGCCGGGCCCCCTTCGGCATGTGGGTGTCGGCGATGACGGCGATCAACCGGGCAGATTCTGACGACCGCTCTTTGGGTAGAGGCTCGGAGAGGCCCAAGGGAGCGTCCGCTCACTCCTCGCCAGCCCCGAACCAAGATCTAAGGAAGGCGTAGAGATGAAGGTAGTCGCCTCGAAGCTGCCCTCGGCCGGGCCGATCGGCGACCTCTTCGCGGAGATGCTCTCGGCGCCGCCGTCCGACACCCTCTCCGCCGAGCCCGCGGAGGAAGCCGCCCGGCTCGTCGCCCTGGTCGAAGACCCACTCGGCGACGACGACCTGCAGCTGGCGCTCTACCTCTGCTTCGAGCTCCACTACCGCTCCTTCCCGGGGATCGATCCGGCCTGGGAGTGGGACCCGTCCCTGCTGGCGGCCCGGGCGGTTCTGGAGGAGGCGTTCTTCGACGCGCTCGAGGCCGCGGTCCCCGTCGACGACTCGGTCGACCCGGCGCAGGTCGGCGACCTGCTCTTCCAGCTCGAGTCCGAGGACGAAGGAATCTCCCTCTCCCGTCAACTCGAGGTCGCTGCCGAGATCGAGGAATTCCGCGAGTTCGTCGTCCACCGTTCCCTCTACCAGCTGAAGGAGTCCGACCCGCACAGCTGGGCGATCCCGCGCCTCGATGGTCCGGCGAAGTCGGCGCTGCTCGAGGTGCAGGCCGACGAGTACGGGGGCGGGAGGCCGGAGCGGATGCACTCGCGGCTCTTCGCGAAGGCGATGCGGGCGCTCGGCCTCGACGACCGGGAGAACTTCTACCTCGCCCACGCCCCGGGGAGGACGCTGGCGACCGTCAACCTGATGTCGGCCACCGGCCTGCGCCGCAGCCGGCGCGGCGCGATCGTCGGCCACCTGGCGATGTTCGAGATGACCTCGGCGCTGCCCAATCGCCGCTACGGCAACGCGCTGCGGCGCCTCGGGTTTGGCGAGGAGGCGACCGACTTCTTCGACGAGCACGTCGAGGCCGACGCGGTTCACGAGAACATCGCCGCCTACGACCTGGCCGGGGGGCTGGCCCGCCAGGAGCCGGAGCTGGCGGCGGACATCCTCTTCGGCGCGCGAGCGCTGCTGTTCCTCGAAGACCGCCTCGCCAGGCACCTGCTCGAGGCCTGGGAGGACGGCCGCACCTCGCTGCGCAAGCCGCTGCCCCGCACCGAGACCTGATCGATGGGCGGTCCTCCCGGCGCCCGCGTCTCCTATGTCCTGCCGCTGCGTTGGGCCGAGCCGGGACCGATCGAGGAGCTGAGCGCCTACCTGGCGTCGATCGCTGGGGTGGTGGACGAGATCCTCGTCGTCGACGGCTCGCCGGCGCCGGTCTTCGCCGAACATGCGGCGGCTCTGCGGGGCATCGCCCGCCATCTTCCTCCGGATCCGGATCTCAACTTCCAAATGGGCAAGGTGAACGGGGTGCTCACCGGGGTGCGCGAGTGCACCGGGGAGCGGGTCGTGCTCGCCGACGACGACGTCCGCTACGACCGCGCAGCGCTGCTGCGCGTGGTGGCGCTGCTCGACGGGGCCGATCTGGTGCGACCGCACAACCACTTCGACGCGCTCCCCTGGCACGCGCGCTGGGACACCGCCCGCTCGCTGCTGAATCGGGTCTTCACCGGCGACCCGAACTTCCCGGTCGGCGACTTCCCCGGCACTTTCGCCGTCCGCCGCAGCGCCCTGCTCGCGACCGGCGGCTATGACGGCGACGCCCTCTTCGAGAACCTGGAGCTGATGCGGACGATCCGCGCCGCCGGCGGCAGGGTTGCGACGCCGCTGGATCTCTACGTGCCGAGGCGGCCGCCGAGCACGGCCCACTTCCGTTCGCAGCGGGTCCGCCAGGCCTATGACGACTTCGCCATCCCCGCCCGCATCGGCACCTTTCTGGCCGTGGTTCCCCTGGCGGCCCTCTCCCTGCGAAGAGGTCGCGCCGATCGCCTTCTCGTCGGCGCGGCGGCCTCGGTCGCCGTCGCCGAGGTCGGCCGCAGGAAAGCCGGAGGAGTGGAGCGCTTCCCCCTCAGCGGCTCGCTGCTGGCTCCGGTTTGGATCGCCGAGCGCTCGCTCTGCTCCTGGCTCGCGCTGGGCGCGAAGCTACGAGGAGGGGTCCTCTACGGGGGCCGCCGGCTCGGGCACTCTGCCACCCCGCTGCGTCGGCTGCGCCGTCGCCACGCCGGGCTCCTCCACGGAGACGGTGGGGCCGCTGTCGGCCCGGAACCCGATCGCCTTGTGGGTGCCGTCGCAAAACGGACGAATCTGTGAACGCCCGCAGCGGCACAGCGCCACCACCTTGCGCTTGCTCTCGATCTCGTTCCCGTCCTGATCGACGATTGAGAACGGGCCGCGGACGAGATACGGACCGTTGCGGTAGGGGGTGATCTTCACGGGGGAGTCGGGCACTCCGGTATGAGTCCCCCGTTCGCCCCGCGGGCAATCCTGGCGTCCATCGCACCAGACGTTTTTGCCCTGTCCTCCGGGGGTACACCAGGACCCACGAGGCCAAAGGGAGCGGTGCCCCGCTCACTCCTCGCCAGTTGCGAATCCCAAACTCCCAGGGAAGGCGAAGAGCGATGAAGGTAGTGGTCACCGGTGCGACGGGAAACGTCGGCACCAGCACGGTCAAGGCACTTGGCGAAAGCGCGGAGATCGACGAGATCGTCGGGTTGGCGCGGCGCGCGCCGAACTGGAAACCGCCGAAGACCAGCTGGGTCGAGGCGAACATCCTTAACGCCGACCTCGCCGCGATCTTCGCCGACGCCGACGCGGTCATCCACCTGGCCTGGGCGATCCAGCCTTCGCGGGACGATGCGACCCTGGAGCGGATCAACGTCGAGGGCAGCCGGCGCGTCTTCGCAGCCGTGGCCGCGGCCGGCGTGCCAGCGCTGGTCCACGCCTCTTCGGTCGGCGTCTACTCGCTCGGCCCCAAGGATCGCGAGGTCGACGAGAGCTGGCCGACCGAGGGAACCGAGACCTCCTTCTACTCGCGCCACAAGGTCGCGGTGGAGCGCGAGCTCGATCGCTTCGAAGCCGCCAATCCCGAGACCAGGGTCGTCCGCCTCCGTCCCGCGCTGATCTTCAAGGAAGAGGCCGCGACCGAGATTCGCCGCCTCTTCGTCGGCCCCTTCCTGCCCAACTTCCTGTTGCGTCGCGGCCTGCTGCCGGCGCTGCCGCGGGTCGATCGCCTGCGCTTCCAGGCGGTGCACTCCGAGGACGTCGGCCGGGCCTACCTGCGCGCGGTCTTGGCCGAGGCGGACGGTGCCTTCAACATCGCCGCCGAGCCACCGCTCAGCCCGGAGGAGATGGCCGAGCGGCTCGGCGTGCGCAGCTTCCCGGTCCCGGCCCGGGTGGTGCGGCGGCTGGCCGACCTGAGCTGGCGGCTGCGCCTGCAGCCGACCCCGGCGGGTTGGCTCGACATGGCGCGGAACGTTCCCCTGATGTCCTCCGAGCGGGCGCGCGAGGAGCTCGGCTGGGAGCCGCGCTACAGCGGCGTTGAGGCGCTGGAAGAGCTGGTCGAGGGGATGCGCGAAGGTCGCGGCGCCGAGACCCCGCCGCTGGAGGAAGACAGCGCCGGCGCTCGGCTCGAAGACCTGAAGACCGGGGTCGGCGCCCGCCAGTGGAGTCGCGACCGCGACGAGCAACTGGTCAAGTACCTCACCGACGTGCATTCGATCGAGCTGCAGGCGCTGGCACAGCTCCGCGCCGCCCCGAAGATCGCCGGCGACGAGCGGCTCTGCGAGGCGTTCGAGCAGCACCTGGCCGAGACCGAAGAGCAGGAGCAGCGGGTGCGCGAGCGGCTCGAAGAGCTCGGCGGCAAGCCGTCGAAGCTGAAGGACGCGGCCGGGACTGACGGCGGCTGGGGGATGGTCGCCTTCGCGGCCAGCCAACCGGACACGCCCGGGAAGCTGGCGATGCACGCCTACTCCTATGAGCACATGGAGCTCGCCGCCTACGAACTGCTGAAGCGCCTGGCCGAACGCGCCGGCGACGAGGAGACGGCGCGGATGGCGGCCGCGATCGCCGCCGAGGAGGCGCGGATGGCCGAGCGCCTGGAGCAGTCGTTCGACACCGCGGTCGAGGTCTCGCTGGGGGCGGTCGACGAGGACCAGCTCGACTCGCTGCTGCTCGCCTACCTGCGCGACGTCCACGCCCTCGAGGGGCAGGCGATGAAACTGCTGGAGGCCGGCGCCGAGCGGGTCGACGACGAGTTCCTCGAGGAAGCGTTCCGCGACCACCTGGCCGAGACGCGGGGCCATCTCGAGGAGATCGAGGGGCTGCTGGAGGAGCGCGGTGCCAGGCCCTCGCTGGTCAAGGACGCGATGCTGAAGACCGGCGGCCTCAACCTCTCTGCCTTCTTCGGCGTTCAGCCGGACTCGACCACCAAGCTCGCCGGTTTCGCCTTCGCCTTCGAGCACCTGGAGATCGCCGCCTACGAACTGCTGCAGCGGGTCGCGGCTCGGGCCGGCGACGAGGGCGTGGTCGCGACGGCGGAGGAGATCCTCGCCGAGGAGAGGGCGGCCGCCGAGCGGGTCGCCGAGAGCTGGAACCGCCCGGACGTGCCTCTCGGGATGGCGTCGTGAACAACCACTTCCAACCAGAGGAGGGCCGATGAAGGCACTCACTTTCCACGGCAAACGCGACGTGCGGGTCGACGAGGTCCCCGATCCCTCGATCCAGGACCCGACCGACGCGATCGTCCGCATCACCTCGACCGCGATCTGCGGCTCGGACCTTCACCTCTACGAGGTGCTGGGGATGTTCATCGACGAGGGCGACATCCTCGGGCACGAGCCGATGGGGATCGTCGAGGAGGTCGGCCCCGAGGTGAAACACATCAAAGCCGGCGACCGGGTCGTGATCCCCTTCAACATCTCCTGCGGCAGCTGCTGGATGTGCGACCGCAAGTACTTCGCCCAGTGCGAGACGACCCAGAACCGCGACACCGAAAAAGGCGCCTCGCTGTTCGGTTACACCAAGCTCTACGGTCAGGTCCCCGGCGGCCAGGCGGAGTTCCTGCGGGTGCCGCAGGCTCACTTTGGCCCGATCAAGGTGCCGGAGACCGGCCCCGACGAGCGCTACCTGTTCCTCTCCGACGTGCTGCCCACCGCCTGGCAGGCGGTCGACTACGCCGCGATCCCGAAAGGGGGCTCGGTCGCCGTCTTCGGGCTCGGCCCGATCGGCCAGATGAGCGCCCGGATCGCCCGCCACCAGGGCGCCGAGAAGGTGTTCGGGATCGACAACGTCCCCGAGCGGCTGGAGATGGCACGGCGCAACGGGGTCGAGGCGATCGACGGCAACCAGCACGAGGACATCTCGGCGGCGCTGCGCGAGCTGACCGACGGGCGCGGCCCCGACAGCACGATCGACGCGGTCGGGATGGAGGCCCACGGCGCCCCCGGCGCGAAGATTGCGCAGACGATCACCGGCCTGATGCCGGATGTGGTGGCGGCGAAGCTGACCGAAAAGGCGGCCGTCGACCGGCTCTCGGCCCTGCTCGACGCGATCGACTCGGTGCGCCGCGGCGGCACGGTCTCGATCTCCGGCGTCTATGGCGGCCAGATCGACCCGCTGCCGATGTTCCAGATCTTCGACAAGGGACTGCAGCTGCGGATGGGCCAGGCGCACGTGCGGCAGTGGACCGACGAGATCCTGCCGCTGCTGGAAGGCGACGAGGACCCGCTCGGCGTCGACGACCTCACCACCCACCAGCTGCCGCTGGCCGAGGCGCCGGGCGCTTACGAGATGTTCCAGAAGAAGGAAGACGGGGCGATCAAGGTGGTGCTGAAGCCATGAAGATGCCCTCCGGATGAGCGCACCCCGGTCGCGCCCGGGCGGGCGGCTGAAGCGTTCGAACTGCTCGGGGCCAGGGATCAGCCGTCGCCGGCGGGGCGGCGGCTTCAGCTTTCTCGACCCCGAAGGGGGCCGCGTCGCCGACGAGGACACCCTGGAGCGGATTCGCGAGCTGGCGATCCCGCCGGCCTGGAAGGAGGTCTGGATCTGCAGCGACCCCTTCGGCCACATCCAGGCGACCGGGCTCGACGAAGCCGGTCGCAAGCAGTACCTCTACCACGAGCGCTGGCAGCTGCGGGCGGCGCAGCGCAAGTTCGAGTCGATGCGCGATTTCGCCGCCCAGTTGCCGCGCCTGCGGCGGGCGGTGAAGAAGGACCTCGCCCTGGAGGGGATGCCACGCGAGCGGGCGCTGGCCTGCGCGGTGCGCCTGCTCGACCTCGGCTTCTTCCGGATCGGCGGCGAGGAGTACGCCGAGACCAACGAGAGCTACGGGGTGGCGACGGTGCTGCGCGAGCACGTCGCGATCGAGGGCGAGGAGGTCGTCTTCGACTTCCCAGCGAAGAGCGGTCAGCGCCGCGTGCAGTCGATCCGCGATCCCGAGGTGAAAGCGGCGATCGAGGCGATGCGCCGCCGCCGCAGCGGTCCCGACGACCTGCTCGTCTACCGCGAGGGGAAGACCTGGCGCGACGTGCGCTCCGACGAGGTCAACGACTATCTGCAGGAGAAGGCCGGCGAGGAGTTCTCGGCCAAGGACTTCCGCACCTGGCACGGGACCGTCCTCGCCGCGGTCGAGCTGGCGCGCGAGGACCCGCCGAGCACCAAGGGCGGCGGCGAGAGCGCGATCCGGGCCGCGGTCAAACGGGTCGCCGACCGCCTCGGCAACACCCCCGCGGTCTGCCGCAGCTCCTACATCGACCCCCGCGTCCTCGACCGCTTCCGCGACGGCAAGACGATCGAGCTCCCGAACCTCAAACCGGAAGCAACCGTCACCCCCCGCCAGCAGGGCAAGATCGAGCGCCGGGTCCTGGAGCTGATCGGGTAGCGAAGTCGTCCAAGTCCTTTGATGGCCTCACTCACCGCGTCAAGAACTCTGCGGGCGAGAAGACGGGGATCTTCCCGGCCATCTCCAACAGGTCGCGATCGCCGGAGACGAGCGCAGCGTTCTGGCTGTGTGCCAAGGCAATGAGGTAGTCGTCATCCGGGTCCGCGCAGCGGATGGGCGGAGGCCCCTCGGGGTCCGGTGCCAGCTGGGCCTCGCGGCGGACGAGATCCAGATAGGCGGTGACGACCTCAAGGTCAACGTAGCGACGAAACTTGTCCCGCTCCAATACTGCCGTTAGCTCCTCGAGCAGCAGGGGTGAGGCGACCAGGTCAAAGCTGCCCTCCCTTGCGGAGAGGAGCAGCTTGGCCGGGGTGCCCGTTGGCGTGAGTAACGCGGAGACGAGAACGCCGGGATCAAGAACGGCCCGCGCCACGCCTCTCCTTGCGCACCGCGCGCAACTCATCCATGGCGAGCTTCAGGCCCGGGCCTTCGGCAGCCGGCGTGACCTTGGCCCAGATCGCGGCCAGGTCGTCCAGGCCGAGATCGCGGCGCAGCGACTCCTCGATCACCTCGGAATCGCGCTTGCCAGTTCGTGCCGCCTTGATCTTGACGGCCCGGAACACATCCTCATCGAGCGAGACAGTGGTGCGCGCTTTCGACATCTCTGCATTATTGCATCATGATGCCGACTCAGTCGTCGGAGCCGTGGCCGCTGTTGTCCTCGAGTTCCTTCAGCGCGTCCTCGCGCGCATCTTCCTGTTCGTCCAAGGCGTCTTCCTGTGCCTTGAGGGCGTCCTCGCGGGTGTCTTCCTGTTCCTTGAGCCGATCCTCTTCGGCCTCGGTGCTGTCGCGATCGTCACCCCCGCCGCCTTCGCTGCTGCTGGTCCCACTGTCAGCGCGGCCGGATTCCGTGGCCGGTTCCGCTGCGGCGTTCCCGGAGCCGTTTCCCCCGGTGCCGTTCTGGCGGGCGGCTGACTCGACCGCGGGGGCTAGTTGGTCGCCGGCCGAGACCGACTCGGAGGCGATCCCGATCTGGCGGCTGACGAGGTTGCTCGCGGCCACCGCCACCAGCGCCGCGATCGCCAGGCCGAGAAGGGCGAGGGAGATCCATTTCGTCGTCGCCGAGAGGTTCATGTGCTCAACTGAATGACAGCACGGAGGCCGCCTACCTCGCGGTTCGACAGGGTTACGTCGCCGCCCCACTGGCGGCTCAACTCGCGGGCGATCGGCAGGCCGAGGCCGGTCCCCTTCGGCCCTCGCTGCCCGGCGCTGCCGCGGCTGAAGCGTTCGAAGACCGCTTCCTCCTCGCCCGACGCGAGGCCCGGCCCTTCGTCGCAGACCTCGATCCGTTCCGGCGCGGCGCCGATTGCGATGGTCGAGCCGGCCGGCGAGTAGAGGATCGCGTTCTCGAGCAGGACGTCGATCGAGCGGTCGAGGTCGGCGGCGGCGCACCAGGCGCTCGCCTCCCTGCTCGCGTCGACCGCGATCTCGATCCCGCGCTCGTCCGCCGCCGCGCGCCAGCGCTCCGCCGCCCGCCGCGCCGCCGAGCGCAGGTCGACCACGTCACCGGGAAGTTCGCGCTCGCCCGCCCGGCTGAGGATCAGCAGCTCGTCGACGATCGCCGAGAGCCGGTCGATCTCCCGCATCGCCGCGTCGGCCTCGGCCTTCACCTCCGGCTCTCTCCGGAAGCGGTCGGAGAGGTTCTCCAGCCGCAGCCGCACCCCCGTCAGCGGCGTCCGCAGCTGGTGCGAGGCGTCGGCGACGAAGTCCTGCTGGACCCGCAGCAGCCGCTTCAGCCGCGCGGTCATCTCGTTGAAGCTGCGGGCGAGGGAGCGCTGCTCCTTGCTGCCTTCGACCGGCGCCGTGGCGTCGAGGTCGCCGTCGGCCACCCGCTGGGCGGTCTCGTCGAGGCGGCGGATCGGCCGCGCGATCTGCTGGGCGATCAGGGCGCCGGCGATCATCCCCAGTGCCAGGACCACCGCGGTCAGCGCGGCGACGTCGAGGATCGAGGTCCGCACCGCGTCGTCAACCGCGTCGACGCTCTGGGTGACCCGCACGGCGCCGACCGTGCGGCCGTCGCGGCGGACCGGGACCGCGGTCGCGAGGATCTCGGTGCCGAGGGTCTGGCTGTCGCGGCTTACTTGCTCCCGGCGTCCGGACAGGGCGGCGCGCACCTCCGGGCGGTTGGCGTAGCTGGTGCCGGCGGGGGTGCCGGCGGAGTCGGCGCGCAGGCGGCCGCGGGCGTCGACGACGATCACCCGGCCGCGGACGCTGGCCGCCGAGACCCGCGCCAGGCGGTCGAGCACCCGCGGCCGCGGCGGCGCCAGCAGCTCGGAGGCGGAGGTGGCGACGACCGATGCCTGGCTGTTCGCCTGACTGCGCACCTCCGAGTCGACGCGGTCGCGGAAGCTCAGCGCCAGCGGAACGCCGAGGGCGATCAGCGCCAGCAGCAGGACGTAAGCCAACGCCAGCAGAAGGGTGGTTCGGAGGCTTACGGTGCCTCGACCTCCGGCGCGGCGAAGCGGAAGCCGACCCCGCGGACCGTCTCTATATAGGTGGGGGAGGTGGGAGAGTCGCCGAGCTTGCGCCGCAGCCAGCCGACGTGGACGTCGAGGGTCTTGGTCGAGCCGAACCAGTTGCTGTCCCAGACCTCGCTCATCAGGTCCTCGCGCTTGACGACCCGGCCGCCGTTCCGCATCAGCACCGCCAGCAGATCGAACTCTTTGCGCGAGAGGTCGAGCCGCTCGCCGTCGAGCTCGACGATGCGGGCGCCGGGATCGAGCACCAGGTCGCCGACCCGCAGCGGCTGCGAGTCGTCCTCGCGGAGGCGGCTGCGCCGCAGCACGGCGCGGATCCGGGAGATCACCTCGGCGGCGCTGAAGGGCTTGACGACGTAGTCGTCGGCGCCCAGCTCCAGCCCGACGATTTTGTCCAGCTCGGTGCCGCGCGCGGTCAGCATCATGATCGGCACGTCGGAGCGGCGCCGCAGCTCGCGGCAGACATCGCGGCCGTCGCCGTCGGGCAGGATCAGGTCGAGCATCACCAGGTCCGGCTGCTCGCTCTCCGCCAGCTCGAGGGCACCGGCCGCGGTGGCGGTCACCACCGCTTCGAAGTTGGCACGCCGAAGTGCTTCGGCGAAGGGCTCGGAGATCGACTCCTCGTCCTCGACGACGAGGATCCTGCCGCTCGGCGCCTGGGCTGGCATGCGGCCACTGTAGCGGCGGCGACTGGACGTTTGGCCCTGCTCACAGCAGGCTTTGCCAGCTCTTTACCTGCCCCTGGGCGGCCCTTGCACGTCCCCTTTCCAGAATGGCCCGGCCACTTCGAGTCGGAGGTCCAGAGCATGCAAGAGGTGAAGACGAAAATCGCCACCGCAGCAACCGTCGCGGTCCTCGCCGGCCTGACCGGGGTCGCGATGAGCTCCGGCGAGGAGAGCGGCAAGGCGACCGCCGACCAGCAGGGGAACCGTCCCAAAGTCGTGCGGCGGACGATCCACGTGACCAAACGGGCGGACGCGGCGACGGCGGCGGGGACGCCCGCGGCGGCGGGGCAGATCGCCAGCGCCAGCAGCGGCTCGGGCGGAGGCGCCAGCGGGTCCGCGCCGGTCAGCACCTCGAGCAGCGGCTCGGGCGGCCCGGTCAGCAGCAGCGGCAGCTCGGAGCCGGTCAGTTCCAGCAGCGGTTCGGGTGCTTCGGGGCCGTCGGGCTCCGGCGGCGGCTCCCAGCCCGTCACCAGCAGCAGCGGCTCCAACTCCGGCCACGGCGGCGACGACTTCGACGATGACCGCGCCGACGAATACGAGGATCGCCTCGACGATCGCGAAGACGCCCGCGAGGACTACGCGGACGACCTGGCCGATTACGAAGAGGACTTCGACGACGACAACTCCGGCCACGGCGGCGGCGACGATGACTGAGGCCCGCTCCAGCCGCCGCCCTGGGGCCGCGCCCGTCTTCTGGGCCTCGATGCTGCTCTTTTGCGCCCTGCTCGGCTTGCTGACCTATCGCTTCAGCCTCGGCCAGGACCCCTCCGGGGTTGCCCCCAGCGCAACCGCCCCGGCGCCGGCCCGCAAGGTGATCGTGCGGCGGGTCGTGACCGTGGTCCCGGCCGGGACTGGCGAAGCGACGGCTGGGGCGGGCGCCGAAGCGCCGCCCGTCACCGAAGCGCCGGCACCGGAAAGCGAAGCGGCGCTCGTCTCCGAACCCGTCACCAGCGCCTCATGACGATGGCCGAGCACGACGTCAGCTTCGAGGCGATGGGCAGCCACGTGCGACTGCTGATCGGCGAGCCGGGGCCGGGCGTGCCGCCGGCCGCCGAGGCGGCCGAGCGAGCGCGGCGCTTCGTCTCCGAGTTCGAGGCGGCGCTCTCGCGGTTCGACCCGGCGAGCGAGCTTTCCGCCCTCAACCGCGATCGCCGCGAACGCGTCCCGGCCTCGCCGCTGCTGCGGCAGGCGGTGGGCGCCGGCCTCTGGGCGGCAGAGCTGAGCGGCGGCCTGGTCGACCCGACCCTGGTCGACGAGATCGAGCAGGCGGGATACGCGTCGAGCCGCGCCGGTGCCGTGCCGGCGCCACTGCGCTCGGCGCTCGCGGCGGCCCCCGCGCGGCGCCCGGCCGAGCCCGATCCCGCCGCTCGCTGGCGCCGCTTCTCGGTCGACGAGACCCGCGGCGAGATCGTCCGCCCACCGGGCCTGCGCTTCGACAGCGGCGGCACCGGCAAGGGCCTCGCCGCCGACCTGATCGCCGCCTCGCTCCAGGGCTACAGCCGCTTCGTCGTCGACTGCGGCGGCGACATCCGCCTCGGCGGCCGCGAGGCGGACCGGCAACCGCGCACGATCGCGGTCGAGCACCCATTGAGCGGCAGCCGCCCCTACGTCGTCTCGCTCCGCGCCGGCGGCATCGCCACCTCCGGCCTCAACGTGCGGATCTGGCGCCGCGAGGACGGCAGCTTCGCCCACCACCTGCTCGATCCGGCGACGGGGCGGCCGGCCTGGACCGGCCTCGTCGGCGCCACCACCCTCGGCGCCACCACCCTGGAAGCCGAGACCCTCTCGAAGGCGGCGCTGCTGTCCGGTTCCGCCCGCGCCCGCGAGCTGATCGCCGCCCGCGGCGGCCTGCTCGTCCACGACAGCGGCCGGGTCGAGCTGGTCGGCCAACTGGCTGCCCCGCCCCGCGTTCGCCTGCCGCGGCCGATCGCGCCGATGGCGGTGCCGGCATGACCGAGGCAGCCCGCACTCTCGAGAGCCACGGCTGGTGGCTGGCCAGCCGCGCCTCCGGCGTGGTGGCCCTGGTCCTGGTCACGGTCTCGGTGATGATCGGGCTGGCGATGGCCGGCAAGGTGCTGCGGGTACCAGGCCTCTCGCGCAAGCTGATGGCGGTCCACGAGCAGACCGCGCTGGCGGGCCTGATCGCGATTGCGGTCCACATCATCACCCTGCTCGGCGACCCCTTCCTCGACCCCGGCGTTAAGGGCGTCACCGTCCCCTTCGCGATGGAGTTCGAGACTCTCTTCACCGGGCTCGGCGTGATCGCCGCCTACCTAGCGCTGCTGCTGGGGCTGAGCTACTACGCGCGCCGCCGGGTCGGCACGCGGCTCTGGCGCAAAGCGCACCGGGCGACCGTGCTCGTCTACGCCCTTGGGCTGGTGCACGCGCTCGGCGCCGGCACCGACACCTCGGCGATCTGGTTCCGCTGGTGGGTGATGGCGACGACTCCGATCGTCGGCGGCCTCTTCGTCTACCGGGTGCTGGAAGGGCGCGCCAAAGCCAAGGCAAAAGCGGCGAAAGCGCGGGGCGAGGTGCCCGAGCAGCAGCCGGAAGCCGCGAAGCCCCGCCAGGCGCCCAGGCCGAAGCCCCGTCAGGGACTGGCACCGACGCCGGCGATGGAGGACGGATGACCGCCGCCGGGACCCTGATCGTCGGGGGCGGACTGGCGGCCCAGCGGGCGGCGGAGACGCTGCGCCGGCGTGGTAACGAGCAGCCGGTCCGGATCGTCTGCGGCGAGCCGGAGCCGCCCTACGACCGCCCGCCGCTCTCGAAGGAGGTGCTGGCCGGGACGGTCGCGGAGCAGGAGGTCGCCTACCGGCCGTCCGGCTGGTACGCGGAGATGGAAGTCGAGCTGGCACTTGGCGTGCGCGCCGAGGCGCTGGATCCCGCGCGGCGCCTGGTCGCTCTCGACTCAGGTGACTCGTTGCCCTACGAGAACCTGGTGATCGCCACCGGTGGCGAGCCGCGGCGGCTGCCCTTCCTCACTGGCGCCAACGTCCACGAGCTGCGCACGCTCGCCGACCTGCGGCGGCTGCGCCAGGACCTCGCCGCCGGCACCCGGCTGGCGATCGTCGGCGCCGGCTTCATCGGCCAGGAGGTGGCGGCGACGGCGCGCTCCCTCGGCGCCGAGGTGACCGTGATCGAGGCTCTGCCGGTACCGCTGGAGCCGATCGTCGGCCCGCGGCTCGGCCGCTGGTTCGCCGAAATGCACCATGAGGAGGGGGTGCGGATCATCGCCGGCGCCGCGCTCGAGGGCGCCCGCGGCGGCGGCGACCGGGTCGAGGAGCTGGTGCTGACGGACGGCCGCCGCCTCGCCTGCGACGCCGTCCTGGTCGGGATCGGAACCGTGCCGGCGACCGGGTGGCTGCAGGGGAGCGGGCTCGGAAGCGGCGGGGTCACCGTCGACCCCGCCGGCCGCACCGCCCTCCCCGGTGTCTTCGCCGCCGGCGACGCCTGCCTCGGCTTCGAACCGCGCCGCCGCGCCCATCTCCGCACCGAGCACTGGGACGCGGCCGCCTGGCAGGGTGCCGCCGTCGCCAAGGCGATCCTCGGCGAGGAGCCGGGACGACCGCCGCTGCCGAGCTTCTGGAGCGACCAGTACGGCGTCCGCGTCCAGTGCGTCGGCCACCCCCAGCTGGCCGACGACGTCGCCGTCGAGGGCGATCCGGCGGCCCGTGACTTCGAAGCGCTCTTCAGCCGTGGCGGCGTTCCCGTCGCCGGACTCGCGGTCGGTCGTCCCCGCGCGATCCCGGCTTTCCGCAAACAGATCGAGGGCGCCGGCTTGGCCCTGCAACCCGAGAAGGAGGCAGCATGAGTCTCAAAGCAATCGTCGACCCCGCCGAGTGCAGCGCCCACGGCGACTGCGTCGAGGTCGCCCCCACCGTCTTCCGGCTCGACGACACCGCCGTCGTCATCGGCACCGACACTCCGGAGCTGATGATCGAGGCGGCGGAATCCTGTCCCGCGGTGGCGATCTCGATCGTCGACGAGGGGACCGGGGAGGCCGTTTTCCCCTGAGCCGGTGAATCGAACTGATCCGGCGGGTATTGCACCGCTAACGCAAGCAAGAAAGAGGACAAACATGAAGAAGCGCACTTTGATCATCGGCATCGCGACCACCCTCGCGGCTCTCATCCCGCTCGCGGCGATCTCGGCCGCCAACGACGCCGACGTCAGGCAAGGGGGCAGCTGCACCGGCAACACCTCGGCGAAGATCAAGCTCAGCCCGGAGGACGGGGGGATCGAGACCGAGTTCGAGGTCGACCAGAACCGCACCGGCGTCACCTGGAAGGTCACCCTCCGCCGTAACGGAAAAGTCGCTGCCCGGACCCAGGCGACCACCGCCGGCCGCAGCGGCTCCTTCGAGGTTCGCCGCGTGCTCGCCGACGGCCAGGGAAGCGACTCGATCTCCGCCCGGGCGGTAAGCCCCTCCGGCGAGGTCTGCACCGCCAGCGCCAGCATCTGAGCCGTTCCCCTGTCCCCACCGCGCGAGCAAATAAGCTCGCGCGATGGGTCAGGAGCGAAGCTGATCGGCGACGGGATCTCCGGCTAGATGAGCTGGTGGGAAGCCATCCTGCTCGGCGCGGTCGAGGGGTTCACCGAGTTCCTGCCGGTCTCCAGCACCGGCCACCTGACGATCCTCGAGAGCGCCCTCGGGTACTCGACCAGCGACCCCGACGTCACCGCCTTCACCGCGATCATCCAGGTCGGCGCCGTCGCCGCGACGATCTTCTACCTGCGCGCCGACATCGTCCGCATCCTCCGCGCCTGGTTCCGCGGCTTGGGCAACCGGGAGGAGCGCGGCGACCGCGACTACCGCTTCGGTTGGGCGGTGATCCTCGGCTCGCTGCCGATCGCCGTGGTCGGGCTCATCTTCAAGGATCAGATCGAGACCACCCTGCGCAGCCTCTGGTTCGTCGCCACGGCGCTGATCCTCTGGAGCGGGGTGATGTGGTTCGCCGACAGCCGCGCCACCCAAGCGCGCCATGAGGACGACGTCACCTGGCGCGACACCTTGATCATCGGCCTGGTCCAGTGCCTGGCGCTGATCCCCGGCGTCTCCCGCTCGGGGGCGACGATGTCGGCCGGCCTACTGCGAGGGATCGACCGCGTCGCCGTCACCCGCCTCGCCTTCTTCCTCTCGATCCCGGCCCTGACCGGCGCCGGCATCCTGCAGACGGTCACCGAGTTCGACCGCATCTCCAGCGGCGTCGGCTGGGGCCCGACCCTGCTCGCCACCGCGGTCAGCTTCGTCGTCGCCCTCGCCGCGGTCTCCTGGCTGCTGCGCTACATCGCCCGCCACACCTACTCGGTCTTCATCATCTACCGGGTCGCCCTCGGCACCCTGGTGCTGGCCCTGCTCAGCGCCGGGGTCCTCTCGCCGACCTGAGGTCTTCCGCGGGCGGAGCTAGTCGGCCTGCAGTTCGGAGACGTCGACGGTGTCGGCGGCGGCGTTCTCGCGCCTGGAAAGCGCGAGGCAGGGCAGGGCGAGGGCCGAGATCCCGGCTCCGATCAGGTAGGAGGGCGCGTAGCCCCAGGCATCGGCGGCGCGACCGAGCAGCGGCTGCGTCCAGACGCCGCCGCCGGAGGACATCATCGAGTCGAAGGAGAGGATCGTCGCCCGCTGCCGCGACGGAATCAGGCCGTTGAGGTAGCTCTGGCGGATCGGCATCGTCGCCGCGAACAGCAGGCCCCAGACGACGATCGCGCCGATCACCGCCCAGAAGCTCTCGACGAAACCGATCAGCCCCAGCGCGATGACGCTGGCCCCAGCCATCAGGAGCAACGCCGAGGTGCGGCGGTGGAAGAGGCGGCGGATCCGCGGCGCGGCGATCCCGCCGGCGATCTGCGCGCCGGCGACGATCGCCGCCACCAGCCCGGCGACCTGGTAGGCCTCGGGGTCGCCATAGAGCTCCAGCAGGTAGGGCTGCAGGGCGTAGAAGGCGTAGATGCCGACGCCGCCGGTGAACAGCGCCTCGACCATCAGCCACTTCGCCGCCGGGACCCGCCAGCCGTACTCGATCGAGTTGGAGGCGACCTTGCGCATCTCGGCCAGCGTCCTGCCGCCCTTCTCGGGAGTGAAGCCGACGTCGTGCATGAGCCGGAAGGCGACGCCGAACATCACGATCAGGATCAGCCCGCGGAGCACGAACGGCACTCCGAGGCTGGTCTGCTGGGCGACGAACCCTCCCGCCACCGAGCCGGTCAGCATCGCGATCCCGGTGACGATCTGGCCGCGACCGAGCACCGTCTCCAGCTCACCGGTGAAGCCCGTCGCGGTGAGCGCGTCGACCAGCCAGGCTTCGACGGCGCCGGAGAAGAAGGTGAAGCCGAGGCCGAGCAGCATCGAGGCGACCGCCCACTGCCAGAACGGCGCCTCCAGCTGCCAGAGCAGCACGTAGAGGAAGGTCGAGGCGGTCAGCGTCAACGTGCCGAGCAGGTTGGAGGCGCGGCGCCCGATGGTGTCGGCGACGATCCCGGTCGGCACCTCGAAGAGCACCATCCCGGCGGTAAAGAAGGCGTTGGCGGCGAACGCCTCCAGGTTCGTGAGCCCGGCGTCGAGCAGGAAGATCGTGTTGATCCCCCAGATCAACGAAGCCGCCAGCGTGTTTCCGAGCAGAAGCGTCAGGTAGGTCGTCTGGATCGAGCGCGGCGTTGGCATCGGCTGAGGTCTAGATCATTGAGGTTCGAACGTGGGAACGGAATGGTCCACCCAACCGGAGACCCCTCGCCTCGCGCGAGAGCGCAGATTCCCCCTTCGTGGTCGCACGGCCGCGGTCCTCGCGCTCACCGTTCTGCTTGGCGCATCCGGTGCCCTCCTCGTTGCCCCGGCGCTGCGCTCGCCACCGGCTCCGGTCCACCCCTGGGCGCTCTGGGTCGGCACCGACGCGCGCGACAAGGAGGTGTTCGCCCTGCCGGCGGGCTGGCTGCTGAGACTCTGGATTGACGCGGACGGAGGCTGCGGACAGTCAGCAACGGTGCGGGGCGAACTGCAGATCTCCCAGGCCTACAAACTCGCCCGCTCGCCGCGAACGCTGGTCCTCTCGGTCGCCGGGGCGCGCGTCCATACGGCCGAAGTCAAGGGGATTCTCGACTTCCAGGTCGATTCCGTGGCGCGCTGGCAGCGGGTCGCCACCTCCCGCCGTGGAGGTGGCTACGTGGTCCAGGCCCCTCTCCGCAATCGGATCGAACCGAGCCTCTGGTCCGGCCGCGTGCTCCTCTTCCGCTTCCGGGTCGACGCGAGCCGGGAGGTCGGGCACGAGTCCTGCTCGATGAGCAGCCCGGTGCTGTTCGGAAATGGCGGCAAGTACCAGGCCTGGTACCAGGCCAGCAGCGCGGGAGAGGCCCTGCTTCGCGGGCGCGGCGCCGGCGCCCAGCCGGTGATGGACGGCGCGATCGTGCAGATGGCGGTGCCCGATCGCGTCCCCGACCGATCCGAACTCGACGCCGGCGCCCAGGTCCACGGCCGCTCGCTCCTGCTCACTTGCGACGACGGCTTCGCCCACTTTCCCTCTCTGGCGACCAGGGAAGACGACTTCTTCACGATGCGGTCCCTCGTCGAGCAGTCGTCCTGCGCGAGCGTGCAGACCTTCAGGGCCCCCGATGCTGCCGAGGACCTGAACCGAAGGCTGTTCCTCGCCGGCGCGCTGATCTCGGCTGCGGTGGCGGTTCTCCTGGCTGCCATCGGCAGGCCACGTTCCGATCTCGTCTAGGGGCGATCACGCAACTCCTTGTCGGGAAGGGGTTGAGGATGAGATGGCTATGGGGAGAGCGATGATCTCGGGCGGGTTGCTCGCACTGGCGGCGGCGTGCGCGGCGCTCGTCCTGCCCGCCAGCTCTCTGGCCGCAACGGTCGGCGTCGAAGAACTGTCGACCATCGATCCGCGACAGGCGAAGGTCGTCTTTGCGGGTGCTTCCGGTGAGGCGAACCGGCTGACCGTTTCCGTCGCCGGCGAGGAGGGTGATTTCTTCGACTTGCAGCTGGTCGACAGCGCCGCCCTGGTCCAGCCTGGGCCGGGTTGCGTTGGCGGCGATGCCGTCGGCGTCCCGGTCCTGTGCAGGGTGCACAAGCCGACCGTGGGCGATGGCTACTCGTGCTTCAAAGGGTGCTTCTCCGATTCCGGGACCGCCTGGGATCTGAGCCTGAGCTTCGCTCTGGGCGATGCCGGTAGCCACCTCGAGACCACGGCGCTTCCCGCGTCCGTCCCAAACAAGGCGGAATGGGCGCCGTCGGCTCCGATCGCGGTCACCGTCGTTCCAGGCGGCGGGAATGACACGGTGCTGACCGGTCCTGGCCCGGATGAGATCGAACCGAGCCGCGGCGCCGATCTGATCCGCACCGGGGAGGGACGCGACGTGTTCCGCGGCGGGCCCGTCGCCGACGGTCCCGACGACGTCGACCTCGGCGACGCCTACGAAGACACGATCGACTACTCCGAACGCAGCGAGGACGTCCGCTACGACCCCAACGGGCTTGCCGACGATGGCGCCGCCGGAGAGGACGACGAGCTCGGTGCCGCGGCTACCGTCAGCACCGGCGCCGGAGCGGACACCCTGGTCAGCGCTGGTGAGGACGCCCTTAAATATGGAGCCACGCTGAGCGGTGGTCGCGGAGCGGACAAGCTCCTCGGTAGCCCGAAGAGCGACCTGCTCATCGGCGGCGGTGGCGACGACGATCTCTTCGGCGGCGAGGGTGGAGACGCACTGCTGGATCCGACTTACGGTGGTGAGGGGAAGTCGGGGAACGACTCCGGCGTCGGCGGGCCAGGCGGGGATGAAATCGAACTCGGAAGCGGCGACGACGAAGCTTCCGGCGGCTCGGGCCGCGACGAGATCGAAGCGGGCCCGGGAGACGATCGGGTGGCGGGCGGTTCGGACCCCGATCGGATCCGGCTCGGCGCGGGCAGGGACAGCGGCGCGGGTGGGGACGGCAGCGACCTCCTGCTGGGAGAAGCGGGGGAGGACGAGATCAAGGGAGGGGCGGGGAACGACCGGCTCAGCGGCGACGTCGGTCGCGACGCGCTGCTCGGGGGAGAGGGCGACGACCGGATCGCCGCCGGCATGGTCGTGACCCGGGACTGGGGACGCGCCTTCCTCGATGCGCCCGGCCCGCTCGAGGGACGGCCCGACCGCGTCTCCTGCGGCACCGGTCAGGATGAGGTGAAGACCGGCGCCGGCGACACGGCAGCCGGCTGCGAGCTGAGCCTTGCCGCCGGGTTGCTGGAGCTGCGCGGGGTGGAGCAGGCGGATTTCTACTACCCGACCCGCCTCAAGTTCACCATCCGCCGCGCCGGGACCCTTCGGCTCGCGGGCCGGGGCGTCGAGCCGAAAAGGCTGGTCGTCCGAGGCGACTACAGGACCTCGAACCTCGTCCTCCGACCGGTCGGCCGATCCCGCGGGTCGCTGATCCGCAACGGTCGGGTCAGGTTGCGACTGCGGGTCTCCTTCCGCGCCGTCGACGGCCGCGAGGCGATCCGGTTTCGCCCGGTCGACATCTTGACGCCGGTCGGCCTCGACTCCGGCGAGAAGTCATGAGCGGCTCCCAGTTCCGGGCTGCACGGGCTGTTGCGGGGGTTGCGGGACCGGGATTCGCTTCCGACCATTGAAAGATGCGCCCCTTCGCAGTAATCGGCGCAGCGGCACTTGTTGCCATCGCGCTTGTCGTTCCGGCCCGGGCTGAGGCATCCCCCGCGAGCGTGGCTGCCCTGCAGGCGGGCCTGAAGCAGATGCGCCTCTACGACGGTTACGTCGATGGGGTCCGCGGCCCGCTCACCCGGCGTGCCGTGGTCTCCTTCCAGCGCCGCCGCGGGCTCGCTGCCGACGGCATCGCCGGGCCGCGGACGCGGCGGGCACTCGGCTGGCGCGGTCGCCCGGGGCTGGGCAGCCGCACGATGCGGACCGGCAACCGCGGCTGGGACGTGGCGGCGCTTCAGTACCTGCTGCAGCGGGCGGGCCACGGCGCCGGCAGGGCGGACGGCCTCTTCGGTCCGCTGACCCGGGCGGCGGTGATGCGGGCCCAGGGCGCCGCCGGAATCGGCACCGACGGGCTCGCCGGCCCGGCGACGATCGCTTCGCTGCGCGGGAGGGGGACCGCGCCGAGCGCCCCCGGCCCGAGCGGGCCGGTCAGCTTCTACCGGCCCGTCACCGGCCCGATCGGCGACGGCTTCGGAGCCTCGCGCGGCGGCGGCCGCCTCCACCAGGGACTCGACTTCCCGGTCCCCTTCGGCACCCCCGTCCAGGCTTCCGGCGTCGGCACCACGATCTTCGCCGGCTACAACGCCGCCGGCTACGGCAACCTCGTCGTCGTCCAGCACCGGCTCGGCTACACCACCTGGTACGCGCACCTCTCCTCGATCACGACCTCGACCGGCGCGCCGGTCGAAGGCGGCACCCAGGTCGGCCTCGTCGGCTCGACCGGCTACTCGACCGGCCCCCACCTCCACTTCGAGGTGCGCCGCTACGACACCCCGATCGACCCGATCCCGATGCTGCTGTCGTCCACCGCCGCGCGGCCCTTCAGGCTCGGCGGCGGGCACAGCGAGGAGCTCGAGTGCGGAGCGAAGCGGCCCGCGTCCCGGAAGTCACAGCCCGGAGGCGACTGGATCGCCCGCGAGTCCCTCTGCCCGTAGCCGTTCCCTGCCTTTCCAAAGGAAGCTTTGCTTGCGTTTTACTTATCCCAAGGAAAACGCCCTAACCTTTGGTAGCGTCGCTTGCATCCCAAGCATCCCAGGGACCATGAGGAACGGCGTAATGAACATCCAAGCTGGCCGAGCCGGGCACTTCACGCCCGTTGCCTCTGAGAACGGCACCTACTCGACCTTCTCCCCAAAACCGCTCCCGCCGGATCCCCCGCTCGTCATCGATGCCGAGATGCAGCGATTTCTTGATCGGGCCAATCAGGCGCTGGGGCGGCTCGACGGCATCACGCTCCTGTTGCCCGACGCTGACCAGTTTCTATACAGCTACATCCGCAAGGAGGCGGTGCTTTCCTCCCAGATCGAGGGCACCCAGTCCTCCCTCTCGGACCTGCTGCTCTTCGAGCACGATGTCGCACCCGGTGTTCCAGAGGAGGACATCCGCGAGACCACCAACTACCTTGCCGCGCTGAACTTGGGGCTGACGACGATGGAGAAAGGCCTACCCCTCAGCCTCCGTCTCTTCAAACAGGTTCATGCCGTACTGCTGCACGGTACCCGTGGCGGGGGTACCGGACCTGGTGAGTTCCGCCGGATTCAAAACTGGCTGGGGGGATCTGAGCCAGCAGCGGCCCGGTACGTCCCCCCGCCCCCCAATGAGGTGCCGCCGGCGATGGCCGACCTCGAGAAGTTCCTGCACGGCGAGCCGGTCGCCACACCAATTCTGATTCGCGCCGCGCTGGCCCATGCACAGTTCGAGACCATCCATCCGTTCCTCGACGGCAACGGACGGCTTGGTCGGCTCCTGGTGACGCTGCTGCTCTGCAGCGACACCGCCGACGGCGAATCCCAGGTCCTTTCGCGGCCACTGCTCTACCTCAGCCTCTACCTAAAGCACCACCGTGAGACCTACTACGAACGACTCCAGGCGATACGAGCTCACGGAGACTGGGAGGGCTGGCTCCGTTTCTTTCTCGAAGGAGTGATCTCCGTCGCTGACCTCGCAAGCGAAACGACCAAACGGATCGTTGAGCTGATCGAACGGGACAGAAGGAGGGTCAACGCGCTCGGGCGTGCAACTGGCTCTGCCCTGCTCGTCTTCGACCACGCCGTCAGGGAGGTAGTCCTGCGCATCCCCGAAACCGCCGATCAACTGCCAGTCTCCGAACCGACGGTCGCCACCGCTATCGGGCACCTCGAGCGAATCGGCGTCCTCCGCGAGCTCACCGGCCGCCCTCGCAGCAAGATCTTCGCCTACGACGAGTATTTGAAGATCCTGAGCGAGGGAACCGAGCCGCTGTAGCTCAGCCGCAGCGGCGGGCATGGTTAGGATCAGGCTGCTTCGTCAAAGACTCCCAGGAGGTCTCGTGTCCGCTTCGCACCCCGCACTTTCCATTCGCGTCCTGCTGGCCGTCTGCGCCGCCGCCGTGCTCGCCCTCTGCGTGAGGGTCGCCCCGGCCGACGCCGACGCCATCGGACCACAGTTCCCGATCAGCTCGCCCCATACCGCCGAAGGGATGCAGGCAGCCTTCCAGGACGTCGCTTACAACACCGTCACCGGCCAGTACCTGGTCGTCTACGTGGCGGCGACGACGCCGGACGAGGACGACATCTACGGGCAGCTCCTCGACGCCGCCGGCAACAAAGTCGGGAACGAGTTCCGGATCTCGGCGGTCTCCCAGGAACACGAAGAGTTCAATCCGCCGGCGGTCGGCTTCGACTCTGAGACCGGTCGTTACCTGGTCGCCTGGGATCGCGACGAGACGGTCTACGTCCGCGTCTTGGCGCCCAACGGAGGGCCACTCGGCAATGAGCTCCCGATCTCGGCGGCACAGAACGACATCGAGACCGAGGCGATCGCCTACAGCCCGGTCAGCCACGAGTACCTGGTGGTCTGGAAGGCCTTCAGCGATGGCCGCGTCTACGCACAGCGGTTGAACCAGGACGGCGCCCAGGTGGGCCCCGACGACGCGATCGTCGGCGGTAGCACGGCGCTCGAGGTCGACAACGCCGTCGACGTCGCCTACAACGCCACCAGCCTCGAGTACCTCGTGGTCTTCGCCGCTGAACCTGAAACGAGCAGCGACGGCGAAGAGGTCTACGGCCAGCGGCTGAACCTGGCCGCGGGCGAGGTCGGCACCGACGACTTCAAGATCTCGGCGATGGGCCCGGCAGGAAACACCAGCTTCGACGCGGCGCCGCCCAGCGTCGCCTGGAACTCGGTCCTCAACCAGTACCTGGTCGCCTGGCACGGCAACCCCGGGCCGCCGCTCAACAACAGTGAGCGCGAGGTCTACGGCCAGCTGCTCGCCGCGGACGGCGGCAAAATCGGCACCGAAGGATTCCGTATCTCCGACCTGGGACCCGACGGAACCAACGAATACAACGCCAACCGGCCGCGGATCGCCTTCGACCCGTTCTCGAACCAGTACCTGGTCGCCTGGCACGGAGACGAGGTCGGTCTGGGCGAAGACGAGTTCGAGATCTGGGGGCAGTACCTGGCGGCGAACGGGGCCGAGATCGGCAGCAACGACTTCCGCATCTCAGAGGGTCCCGACGGCAGCGAGCCCCTGGGCAACAACCGGCCGGCGATCGCCTTCAATCCCACCTCGACCTGTAACTACCTCGTCACCTACTTCAGCGGCACCCCCAACGACAGCTTCGAAGGGGGTTCGACCGTGTACGGCCGCTTCGCGTCGGCGCCGCCCGCCTGCCCGCCGCCGCCGGACGTCCTCGCGCCGGCGATCACCGGGCTGAGAGTCACCCCGAAAACGATCGCCTCGGGCATGAAAGCGCCGGGAAAATCGAAAAAACCGGCGAAAGCCTCGAAAGTGAAAAAACAGGCCAAGGTCCGTTACACGCTGAGCGAGAGGGCCGCCGTCACCCTGACGGTCGAGCGCAAGCTGCCCGGTCGCAAAGTCGCCGGCAACTGCCGCAAGGCGAAAGATGGAGCCAAAGCCAAAGGTCCCCGCTGCCCGTTCTGGGCGAAGACCGGCAAAGCCCTGAAACAACAGGGGGTCGCCGGCGCCAACGTCAAGGGGTTCACCGCCAAATCGATCCGCAAACGTGGCCTCAAGCCGGGCGCCTACCGGATCGTCGCCGCGGCGACCGACGCGGCGGGCAACGGCTCGATCAAAGCAATCGCGCGCTTCAGCGTCGCGAAACCGGGCTGATCACACCCGAGCGGCCCGGTCCCGTCGTCGGGGGCAGGGCCGCTCGGCCGTCTTCGCCGCTAGCCCTCGTCGAGCATCACCAGGGTCTCGGGGTGAACTCCGTCGTGCTGCATTGCCGCCGCCGCCTCCTCGGTCGCCAGGATCTCCGGCAGGGCAGACACATCGGGCACCTCCAGGATCAGCCCGACCCGGCTTGAGCCTTTCTGGTCCTTGAAGGTCCGTACCGTGATCCCGTGCGGCCCGAAGAACTCCTCCCGCTTCGGCGAGCCGAGCCACTTGTCGACGTCGTCCACCTCGTGAAAAACAAGCACCGTTGCCATCGTCATCGGTCCTTCTCTCGGCGCGAGCTCCGCCGTGTTGACGTTAATCGGATGGCCAGCATCTCACCCGTTGAGAGACCGGGGGCGGCCGCAGCCCATTTTCAGGACCGCGCTTCCGCCTCCTCGACCAACTTCGCGACTTCTACCCGGGACCCCACCTCGAGCTTGCGGAAGATGTTGCGCAGGTGGCTCTCGACGGTCTTCTCGCTGAGGAACAGCTCCGCGGCGATCTCCGCGTTGGTCAGCCGCTTGACGAGGAGCTGGGCGACTTCCCGCTCCCTGCCGCTCAGCGACTCAAGCCCAGTGCCCTCGACCCCGGCGCGGCTGCGGCGCGAGGGTCGCTGCCCCAACCTCCCGAGCTCTTTCTCTACCCGGTCGCGATGGCGGGGCGCTTTGCACTCGTCGAACTCCTCGGCGGCGAGGGTGAACTGCTCGACGGCTACCCCTTGGTCGCCGGCGGCGAGAAGGGCACGGCCGGCCAGCTCGCGTGAGGCGGCTCGGTCGATGCGGGCCTTCAGCTCGCCTGCAACCTCCGCCGCAGCGAGCGCCAGCTCGGCCGCCGCCGCGGGCTCATTGCGGGCGAGCAGAACCTCCGCCTCTGCCCGGTCGGCCCAGGCTCGAGCCATCGGCAGACCCGTTTCTTCGGCCGCCTCGTTCGCGTGCCGGCGGCTTTCCTCGGCGAGCTCGAGCTGACCGGCCGCGACGGCCGCCCGGGTCAGTTCCAAGGTCGCATGGGCACGCCAGCCGCCGGGCATCTGCCGGGCCCCGCTGCCCCCCATCATCGAGGTGAAGGTCTCGGTCGCCTGCTGGTGCTGACCGTCCTCCCGCAGGGCGATGCCGAGGCAGAGGCCGGCCCAGCTGCTGATCGCGCTGTCACCCAGCCCAGCCGCAATCGCGGTCGCCTCTTCGCCGCTTGCCAATGCACTCTCCACATCCCCCTGCACCGCCTGCGCAAAGGCGAGGTTGAGCAGGCTCCAGGCCAGTTGCAGCTGGTTGCGGCTCACCCGCGAGGCCTCGGCCGCGGTCGAGAGGATCTCGATCGAGAACTCGATATTGCCGAGCATCCAGCCACAGGTCCCGACGCAGGGGACGAGGGTGGGGGCAAAGGCGGCGCGGCCGCTGGCCCTGCCGACCTTGAGCCCCCGTTCGCCGTGGAGAACCACGTCCTCGAAATGGTCGAGGTACATCTCGGCGGCAGCCAGGCAGCCGATCGCGTCGAGGCGCTCCGCCAGCTCGGCGTCGGAGAGGTCGTCGATCAGCTTGATCACTCCCGGGCGGTTGCTCTGGGCCTCCTCGATCCGGCCCCCGAGTGCGCACCCCATCAGGTGAGCGCCGGCGGCGGCGGCTCGGAGCGGGCGGCTGTCGATTGCCTCCGCCGCTGCGACCGCCTTCTCTCCCCACTCCGGCATCTCGTCAAAGCTGCGGTCGTAGAAGCGGTCCATCAGCTTCGCGATCAGCAGGGCGACCGCGTCGGGACCACCACCGCCGACCGCCTCCTCGATCGCCCCGTCGAGGCGGGCGCCGGCCCGCTCCCGGTCCCCGAGCGCGTGCTCGAAGGAGGCGCAGGCGATCGTCATCGCCACCTCGAGGTCCCGCTGTTCGGAGGTAACGCTGGCGAGCGCTTCGAGCGCGGCCTCGTAGGCGCCGTTGAAATCGCTCAGCGAGGTCAGCAGTCCGGGGAGCGGCAGCAGCAGTTCCTGGCGCAGATCGACCGGGGCGTCGTCGGGGAGCAGGCGCAGTGCCGCCCGCAGCCATCGCACCGCGCTCGCCGGTGCCCGTGCCGCCGACCCGAGTGCCGCGTCGCGCAGCAGCTCCACCGCCTCCAGGTCACCGAACTGCGCCGATTGCTCGACGTGGTGGGCGCGCACCGCGACTCCCTCCCGGCCGTCGCGCAGCAGCTCGGCGCAGAGGGAGTGGATCGCCAGGCGCGTCCCCTCCGGGACCGCCTCGTAGACGGCCGAACGGACCAGCGGATGGCGGAACTGGAAGCGCCGCGGGACGTCGGTCGACCTGATCAGGTCGGATCCGGCCAGCTCGTCCAGGGCGATCAGCCCGTCGCCGTGCTCGAGCCCGGCGGCGCCGATCGAGAGGTCGAGGCTGAAGGGGTCGCCGACGACGGCGGAGGCGTTGGCGAGCGCGCGGCCGCCGACGGAAAGAGCGCCGAGCTCGCGGTCGATCGCGACGCCGATCGCCTCCGGGACGCCGTCCGCCCGCCCGCTCGCGCCGATCAGGCCGGCGACCGGCTCCGTCCGCGACAGCTCGAGGATGTAGAAGGGGTTGCCGCCGCTCTGCTCGAGGATCTCCGCGGCACGGGGGTTGCCGTCGAGGAGTGCGCCGCCGTCCTTCGGGCCCAGCGGGGCGAGGCGCTGGAGGCCGAGGATGCCCGCATCCGCGGCGGCGCGGATCTCCGCCACCACCGAGGAGTCGAGCCGCCGCGTCCGGTAGCTGAAGACGAGCATCACCTTCGCCCGCGGCGGCCGGCGCAGCAGGTGGCCGATCAGCTCGAGCGAGGCCCGGTCGCTCCAGTGCAGGTCGTCGAGGGTGATGAGGACGGTCTTGCCCGGCGCCAGCGAGCCGAGCAGCTCGCGGGTGGCGCCATAAACCCGGATGCGATCGTCGGGTGCGGGGGCGGGGGAGTCGCCGGAGGCCAGCGGGCGCATCGCCGGAAAGGCGGAGGCGAGCTCGTCGACCTGCTCCTGGTCGAGGGCGCCGAAGGCGGAACCCGGAGCCGCCTCGAGGAAGCTGTCGAGGGCGTCGACGAAGAGGCCGAACGGCATCTCGCGCTCGAACTCGGCGGCGCGCCCGTGGAGGACGACGCAGCCTCTGCCCGAGGCCCGCTCGGCCAACTCCCGCAGGAGCCGGCTCTTCCCCATTCCGGGGTCGCCTTCGACCGCGGCGAACCGCGCCGTGCCGGCTTCGGCCTCCCCAAGCCGCGCGGTGAGGAACTCCAGTTCTCTGTCCCTACCGACGAGGGCGGTCGCCATCCATCCCACTCTAAGGGTCGAATCAGGGTCTGTCCCTGATGTAAGGGGGGCTCCGCGCGGCGAACCTGCGGCTATGCAATCACCCAACCGCAGAGGAGCAGATCTCATGCAATCCCGTACGAACATCGCGGCCCGCGCCGCGCAATGGAGCTCGAATCACCGCAAGCTGGCCATCTGGGGGTGGCTGGCCACCGTCGTCGTCCTCGTCGGCGTCTTCCTCGGTTCCGGCCTGGTCGAACGCGAGAACATCTCGACCGTCGACACCTTCTCGGGCGAGTCCCAGCAGGCCGAGCGGGCGCTGACCGACGCCGGGCTGCGCCCGACCGAGGAGGTGCTGCTGATCCAGAGCGATTCCGTCAGCGCCCGCGACCCCGCCTTCGAGGCGATCGTGGCGCAGTCCGCCGCGGCGCTGAGGGAGACCCCGCACGTCGCCAACGTCTCCACCCCGAATCAAGGCGGAGGCGCCATCTCCCGACGACGGCCACTCGGTGCTGATCGATTTCGAGATCACCGGGCCTGAGAAGGACGTGGCGGAAAACGTCGTCGCCAGCGAAGAGACGGTCACGGGCCTGAACGGCTCCGATCGGGCCTTCAGCGTCGAGCAGTTCGGGGCGGGTTCCTCCGAGGGAGCCCTCGAAGAGGCCTTCGCCTCGGACCTCAGCAAGGCGGGCATGATTTCCCTGCCGCTGACCCTGTTGATCCTGGTCATCGCGCTCGGGGCGCTGGTCGCCGCGGGTGTGCCGCTGATCCTCGCCCTGACCGGGGTGCTGGCGACGATGGCGATGGTCGTCATCCCCAGCCTGCTGTTCCCGCTTGACGGCAACATCGACGCGCTGATCCTGCTGATCGGGCTCGCCGTCGGCGTCGACTACTCGCTGTTCTACATGCGCCGCGAGCGCGAGGAGCGCGCCTCGGGCAAGAGCCCGCACGACTCGCTGATGGCGGCGGCGGCAACCTCGGGACGAGCGGTGATGATATCCGGGATCACGGTGATGATCGCGATGTCCGGGATGTTCCTCACCGGCGAGGCGACCTTCGAGTCGTTCGCGGTCGCCACGGTGGTCGTGGTCGCGGTCGAGCTGTTCGTCTCCCTCTTCGTCCTGCCGGCGGTCCTCGCCTGGCTCGGCGACCGGGTGGAAAAGGGCCGCCTGCCGTTCCTCGGCAAGCGGCGTGAGCGAGGTGGCGGCGGCGTATGGCGCCGTGTCGTCACCGCGGTCACGCGCCGGCCGCTGGTCTCAGCGGTTGCCTCGGCGGGCATCCTGATCGTGATGGCGATTCCGGCCCTGAGCATGGAGACGACCCAGACCAGCAGCGATGACCTGCCCAAGGACCTGCCGGTGATGCAGACCTACGACCGCTACACCGAGGCGTTCCCCGACAAGGCGAACGTCAACGAAGTGGTGGTCGAGGCGGGCGACGTCCGCAGCGGCGAAGGTGCCGCCGTGGTCGACCGGATCGTGACCGGCGCCGAGGGCTCCGAGACGTTCATCGGAGCGCCCGACGTCACCTACAGCGACGACGCCACCGTGGCTGCCGTCGCCGTGCCCAGCGAGGGCAACGGGACCGACGACGCCTCGATTGCGGCGCTCGACGAGCTCCGCGATGTGATCGTCCCGGCCGCGCTCGCCGGCACCACCGAAGTCGAGGCAAACGTCACCGGCGGTGCTGCCTCAACCGAGGACTTCGCCCAGGTCATCTCCGAGCGGTTGCCGCTGGTGATCGCCTTCGTACTCGGGCTGGCGTTCCTGTTGATGCTGTTCACGTTCCGCTCGATCGTCGTCCCGATCAAGGCGATCGTCCTCAACCTGCTTTCGGTGGGCGCCGCCTACGGGGTGCTGGTGATGGCGTTCCAGTGGGGCTGGGCGGAGTCGCTGCTCGACTTCGAGTCGAACGGCGGCGTCACGAACTGGTTGCCGGTCTTCCTCTTCGTGATCCTCTTCGGGCTCTCGATGGACTACCACGTGTTCATCCTCACCCGGGTCCGGGAGCTGTACGACCGGGGCATGAGCACCGACGAAGCGGTCCGCGAGGGGATCTCGCAGACCGCCGGCACGGTGACCAGCGCGGCCGCCGTGATGATCGCCGTGTTCTCGGTGTTCGCCACCCTCTCCTTTCTCGACTTCAAAGAGATGGGAGTGGGCCTGGCGGTGGCGGTCCTGATCGACGCCACGATCATCCGCGGCGTCCTGCTGCCGGCGACGATGAAGCTCCTCGGCGAGCGCAACTGGTACCTGCCGGGCTTCCTCGAGCGGATGCCGCAGCTGCGCGAGCGGCGCCCCGCCGAGGTTGGTCTCGAGCCGGACCCGGTCCGCACCTGAAAGCAATCGATGACAATCCGCAGCCGGCGCCCCTCGCGGGCGCCGGCTGCGGGATCGGAGACTCAAATGTCTGACTTCTTCCTTCAACACAAGCACGACTCGGACGAGTGCGAATCGGCCTTCGCCGCCTGGCGCTCGTTCGACAGCCCGCTGCGCGGCAGCTCCGCACCGTCCACCTGCCTCGTCGGCGACCACCGGATCTGGTGGCTGGTCGAGGCAGCGGACGCCGACGGCGCCCTCGCCCTCCTCCCCGACTTCGTCGCCTCTCGCACCGAGGTCACCTCGGTTCGTTACGTGGAGGTGCCCTGATGGACCGCGCGAAGCACGCCGCCGTGGTCGGCGCCGGCATCGGCGGCCTGGCCGCGGCGATCGCGCTGAGGCAGGCGGGATGGGAGGCGACGGTCTACGAGGCGGCGCCGGAGGTGCGCCCGCTGGGGGCCGGCCTCTCGATCTGGCCGAACGGGGTGCGGGCGCTGCGCGACCTCGGCCTCGCCGATCTCGCCGCCGCCGCGCCGCGGGCCGACGGCGCCCTGCGCCGGGCCGACGGCTCGGCCCTGGCCGGGTTCGACCCGGATGCGCTCGAGGCCCGCTTCGGGGCGCCGCTGGTCGGGTTCCACCGCGCCGACCTCCATCGGGGGTTGATCGCGGCGCTCGGAAGCGGGCGGGTGAGGACCGGGATGAGGCTCGTGGGCCTCGAGGACGGAGAGCTGCGCTTCGAGGACGGCACCTCGGTCCAGGCCGACCTGGTCGTCGGCGCAGACGGGCTCAGCTCGACCGTGCGGGCGGCCCTGCTCGGCGACGGCGAGCCGCGCGACTCCGGCATCGTCGCCTTCCGCGGCGTCGCCGGCTTCGATGCCCCGGTCCCGGCCGGCGAGTGGTGGGGGTCGGGCAGCGTCGCCGGCCTGCTGCCGTTGGGGGACGGACGGGTCTACTGGTATCTCGCTCACCGCGGCGAGCCCGACCGGGCTGCTCTGCCGGCGCTGGTCGCCGAGTACGGCAAGCCGCTCCGCGAAGTGGTCGGCCGCGCGGACCCCGGGGAGGTTCTCCTGCACCGCCTCCACGATCGCGACCCAGTCGCGGGCTGGAGCCGGGGCTCGGCAACGCTGCTCGGCGACGCCGCCCACCCGATGCTGCCGTTCCTCGGTCAGGGCGCCGGCTCGGCCCTCGGCGACGCGGTTGCCCTGGGTGCGGCGGTGGCCGCGGAGCCCGACGTCGAAGCGGCGCTGGCCGCTTACGAGCAGGCCCGCCTCGAGCCCACCGCTGCTCTCGTCGCCGGCTCCCGCAAAGCCGCGAAAGCAGCGCTGCTTGGGTCCCGGCTGGGGCGGAGGGTGCGCAACGCGCTCGTCTCGAAAGCCCCGGAATCGGTCCGGCTGCGCCAGCTCGATCCCTTCGTCGGGGAGGCGAATCCCACCTGAGGGTTGCTCACGCGAGGTCGAGAATCAGACCACGGCCAGGGGGTTGACCGGGCCGGCGGTGGCGCCCGCGACCTTCGCCGGGGCGGCGATGAAGAGGAACTCGCCCTGGGTTCGCTCGACGAGGGCGCTGGTGTCGGCGTTCTCGAGGATGAAGGTCCCGGTTTCCGCCAGCAGGTGCTGGTGGACCGGGAAGTCCTGGCCGCGGAGACCCTCCTCGGTGGGGATTGCCTCGAACCCCCAGTTGTCGGCGCCGACGAGGGAGGCGCGGCGGTCGGTCAGCCAGCGGGCGGCGTCCCAGCCGGGGCCGGGCTCACTCTCCAGGTAGCTCTGGGGATCGTCGCGGTAGAGGCCTCCCCAGCCGGTGTGCAGGAGGACGGCGTCGCCGGGCTCGATCGCGATCTCCTGCCGCCGGCAGGCCCGCTCGAGATGCGCGGGCTCGACGACGAAGCCGGGCGCGAGGCGCTCCACCTCCAGCAGCGCGGCGAGGTCGAGGCAGACCCCGCGGGTGATCCAGGGGGCGGCCTGCTCGATCCCCAGGGTTTTCAGCCCGAGGGGCCCGAAGACCTCCTCCAGGGCACGGCCGTTATAGAACCGCCCGTCGATCCCGCTGTGGCCGAGCGCGTCGATGTGGCAGCCGTTGTGGAGGCCGCCGACGATCTGCTCTTCGAGGTAGGTGTCTCCGTTCTCGGAGCGACCGCGGTGCTCCTCGGTGGCTCCGTGGCCGAGGATCGACTGCTCCCAGGGCCGGTTCTCCCAGCGCGGCGCGGCGGCGTCCAGAGGCGGGGCAAGCTCGATCACCTCGCCGCGGCGGGGGATCCTCAACGCCGCCAGCAGGCGCTTGGGCAGCAGCTCGTTGCCGGACCCGAGCGTATCTTCGGGGCCGTACCGCGACGGCCACCACGGCGGAGGGTTACGCGAGGAGCCGCCGGCCACGGTCCGTGCAATAGGGGTGGCGGGCCTCGAAGTCGCGGGCGACGTTGACCCGCTTCAGCCAGCGGTCGCGGCCGCTGTAGGTGGGTTTGAACGGTCGGCGGCCGTGAACCGCCCGGTGGTTGTTGACGATCAACAGGTCGCCCGGCTTCAGGACCACTTCTGTGAGGTGTTCGTCGATCGATTGGCAGAAGCCTGTGACCGCGTCGCGCACCTCCTCCTCCTCGCCGGCGACCGACATGTAGGCCGGGTCGACGCACATCTGCAGTCCGGAGCCGTTCTGGCTGAGGATCGGAATCGGCTTCGCCGCTGCCTCGGTCCAGTCCTCGATCCCGGCCGCCTCGGCGCCGGCGGCTTGGGCATCGTCGGCGGCGATCCGCACGCATGGCTCAAAGAGCGCCGCGGGCAGCTCCTGGTGTGAGTTGATGTCGACGATCGAGGCGACGGTGGTCGGCGCTCCGGTGGGGTTGCGCAAACAGAAGAGGCAAATGAAGTCCGCCCGCCCTGGGTGGTAGGCGTCCTCGGTGTGCCAGGCCAACTCGACTTTGCTGCTGGCGCCCACCTGCTGATCGGCGAAGCTCTCCATCGGAATGATGTCGTTGACGATGTGGCCTTCCTGCTGGGTCGACCACCCGAACACCGATCCGAGAATGCTTCCGTAGAGCATCACGACCATCTCGTACTCCAGCGATGTCTTCGTCGTGGTCGGGTCCTTCTGGCGGATCGGGGTCTCGCCGAGGTCGTGGTCCCTGATCATGTGGTGGCTGACCAAGGCGAAGTCTGCCTCGGGGCTTTCCATGTAGGCACCGATCTCCTTGACCACGCCCGACGGCATTTCCGCCGGGAACCGGTCGATGTCCCGCAGCAGATCCTCCTTGTCGGTTGATCCGTACTCGCGACCCAGCGAGCGGCAGAGGCGCCGGATCTCGATCGCTTCGTCGGCGGTCAGCTCAATCTCGAGCATCGCCCCTCCTTTGCTGTGACGCCCTGCCCCGACGATGGGGCAGAGCGGAATCCGAAGGCACGCCCGACGGGATTCGAACCCGCAACCTACGGCTTAGAAGGCCGTCACTCTTCAGACCCGTCCGCTGGCGCAGCTCACCCTCGCACGACCGCGTGGTGCCATGAGCTTTTGACTCAAACAACCGCACCTCGGTACCTCCGACCAGAAGCCGGTGGTCCGTCCCCTTACGGAAGACAGACGCCGAGGCCTTTACTACGCCTTGTTGGGATCCTTGGACCAATTGAGCTACGGGCGCAAGATGTGGAGAAGTTCGTTGCATCGGCCTCACGCCTCGACCAGCGGACGTGAGCGATGGGACCGCGGCGCGCTATCGCCGTCTGCCGGCGCGGGCGGCGAGATCGCGAAACCGAGGCTGCGCAGCACCCGCCCCAGGACCGGTCGCGCGGCTGGCCCCGGTTGCGGTGCGGAGAGGAAGGATTCGGACAGTCGCAGCAGGTAGCTGGTGAGCACGGTTGGGTCGCGGCGCTCGATCGTCCGTTGCAGCACCGGCCGGAACTCCTGTGACTGCATGATTCCGGCGCGGGGCAGATGACCGGTCGAGTGCGCCGGATCGGCCGCGTTCGCCCGGCTCCATGCCTCGGCGATGGTCCACGCCGGCCCGGCTTGCCGATCGAACAGCTGCTCGGCGGCGAGCGGAAGCGGTTGCTGCATCGGCGCGCAGAGGAAGCTGGCGCGAGCGAGGATGTCGGCGAGCTCGGAACGCGGAACGCTGCCCTCGCCGATCCGCTCCAGGGCAACCACCGCCGGGCTGGTGGCCAGTTCGTCGAGGAAGTCGTCGATCCAGACGACGTCGCCGTTGCTGGAGCCGACCTTCCTGCCCTCAGAGGTGACCAGCCCGTAGTAGAGCCACTCGTAGGTCTTTTCCGCGGAGTCGGGCAGAAGCCGGATCAGCAGGTCGGCCACCACCGTTTGGGCCGGCCGCCACTCGTCGCCCAGGACTTCCAGAAAGGAGATCTGCGGATCGAGCTCGTCGATCATCCGGTGGCAGACGGCGAGGACCCGGGCGCACTCGGTGGGGGCGCCCTGGTCGTTGAGCAGCACCATCGTTTCGTACTCGGGGCGACCGCTCCGGTAGACGACGCAGCCCGTTGCCTCTCGCTCGAACAGACCGAGCTGCAGGCCCTGCTCGACCAGCTCGCGGGCTCGCGGGACCTCGTCGGACTCGAAGTCGTAGACGTCGATCGTGACCCCGAGCCGGGCCAGGGTGCGCTCGTGGCCGGCGAGGACCCACCGCCGCATCTGCTCGCACAGCTGCCGCTCCGACTCGTCGCCCTGCAGCCAGGACTCCATCAACGTCGCGGCTGTATCCCCCTGGGATTTGTCCTCCTGGAGGTTGGGGCCGGCGCTGGACTCGGCTGCTGCTGCGCCGGGGCGCTCGCGGAAGGCCTGCGAGCAGAGCTCGACGAAGCGATCTCCCGAAAGCCCGCTTGCCTCCGGGGTCTCTCCCCGGTGGCCTTCCAGGTAGCCGGCCATCGCTTCGCACATCCGCCGGCCGATGTCGGCGACGAGGCTGCGCCGCCGGACCGTGGCTCCGGCCGCCTCGAGGGAGCAGGCGAGCGCCTGTCCCAGGGCGACGTTGCGCAGGTGCCCGAGGTGGAGTGCCTTGTTGGCGTTTGGCCCGACCAGGCTGACGTCGTGCGGCGCGCCGTCAAGGAGGTCGGCGGTCTCCATCCCCGCGTCCTCGCCCGCCGCCAAGCGCTCCTCCAGATCCCGCAGTGCCGCGGTCTCGAAGGTGAGGAAGAGGTCCGTGCGGCGCGCCTCCGCCGTGGCGACCGTGGGGAGGGAGAGAAGGGAAGCGACCAGCCCTTGCCCGGAGGCGCTCTTCAGCCACTCGCGATCGCCGAAGCGGAGGCGCAGGTCTGCCTGCTGGCCTTCGGCGTCACGTGGCTGCTGGGCGACGCAGCGGGCGAGCGCGCCGTGCGCGGCCAGGAGGCCTTCGCACTGACCGATGATCTCTCGCTCCGCGTAGCCCTTTCCGTCGGCGTCGCGGTCGTGCGCACCCTCGCCCATCGTTTCTCCCATGTCCGACCAAACTGAACCGGTGTCCACCCGGTCCCTGGATTCACACCGAGCGTCGCGAGTCTAACAGCTCCCTTGAGCAATCAAAAATCCTATTTCTGAAGCGGGTGATGTGAGGAGCGACCGTTCTAGGAGAGGCTCGCAATTGCGATAAGTCAACAATCTTGATTAACTTAGACAACAATGCAGAGAGTCGACGTTCATCAACACCTTCTGTCCGGGCAGCTGATCGAAGAGCTGGCTCGGCGTCGCCAGGCGCCGATGCTGATTCGCCGGGGCGATGGCTGGACGTTCCGCGTCGGCGGCGAGCCCGACAGCGAGCTCTCGTTCGACGCCACCAACGTCGCTCTGCGAACGGTGGAGATGCGGCGCGACGATGTCGACTGGGCGCTGGTCGCACTCTCGACCGCGCTCGGGATTGAGACCCTGCCGGCCGAGGAGGCCCTGCCCCTGCTGGAGGCTCACCACCGGGGCATCGAGGACCTGCCGGCGAGCTTCGGCGGCTGGGGCGCGGTTCAACTGGAGGCGCCCGACCCGGCTGACGTCGACGCCGCTATCGGCAGGGGCTGTGTCGGCATCTCGCTGCCGGCTACCGCCCTCGCCGCCCCCCACGCGCTCGCCCACGTCGGCCCGCTGCTCGCCCGGCTCGAACTGCACGGGGCGCCGCTGTTCGTCCATCCTGGCCCGGTTGCCGCTGCTGAGGCGGGCCCAAGGCCGCCGATACCCGTCTGGTGGCCCGCCCTGACCGACTACGTCGCCCAGATGCAGGCTGCGTGGTTCGCCTTCCTGCACGGCGGCCGGCGGGAGCATCCGCGCCTGCGTGTCCTGTTCGCGATGCTGGCCGGCGGGGCGCCACTGCAGATGGAGCGATTCGTCGCTCGCGGCGGCACCGCGCCCCTCGCCCCCGACCCGCTGGTCTTCTACGACACCTCTTCCTACGGGTCGCGAATGCTCGAGGCGATGGCCGGCGCGGTCGGGGTGGAGCAGCTCGTCTACGGCTCCGACCGGCCAGTCGTCGACCCCGTCGTGCCCGAGTTGGGTCCTGAGCTGGGGCGGCTGCTCCGATGTACGAACCCCCATTCCCTGTTGACCAATCGCCAGAAAGGAGACCTCGCATGACCAAGGGGATCGAGAACATCGCCCGGCCGCACGGCCAGGACCTGACCAACGAGCAGCTGCTTGCCGTCGCGAACGGAATCGCGGCCCGGCCGGGGTGCTGGGCTGAGCACGTGGAGCACGACCCGACCCAGCGCACTTTCAAGCAACTGCTACGCGACGAGCACCTCGACGTCTGGCTGCTCTGCTGGTCCCATGACCACGACACCGGCTTCCACGACCACGACCTCTCGGCCGGCGCCGTCGCCGTCGTCTCCGGCAGCGTCCGCGAGGAGCGCCTCGTCCTCGGCCGGCCGGTGGATGCCCCGATCTCCCGCCGGGCCGACGCCGGCTCCTCCTTCTACTTTGGCGCCAGCGACATCCACCGCGTCCTCCACGCCGGCACCGAGCCCGCCGTCACCATCCACGCCTACTCGCCGCCGCTGGTGAGGATGGGCAGCTACTCGATCGAGCCCAACGGTCAGCTCCGCCGCCACGCCGTCTCCCACGAGGAGGAGCTGCGCGAGCTCAGCGCGACGAGCTGAGGCAGGGCTCAGCCCTGCGGTCTAACGATCTCCTGGACGGCCCAGCCGTTGCCGTCCGGGTCGGCGAAGAAGACGAAGCGGCCCCAGGGGAAGTCCTGCACCTCACTCGCCTCGACCCCGCGCTCGACCAGCTCCGCCCTGGCTGCGTCGGCGTCCTCGACGACCAGTTGCAGACCCGCGACGCTGCCCGGCTCCGCCTGGTGCGCGCCGGTGGTCAGCGCGATTGAGCAGGCTGAGCCGCGCGGGGTGAGCTGCACGAAGCGCAGCTCATCGCTGACCTGGTGGTCGTGGTCGGCGAGGAAGCCGACCTGGTCGACGTAGAAGGCCTTGGCCCTGTCCACGTCGGAGACCGGGACCTGCACCAGCTCCAGTCGCCACTCGATCTTCGTTGCCGTGTTTCCCGCGTCTGCCATCCTGATTCCCTTCGTCGGTCGAGCGGCTTAAGATCTCTCGCTCGGTAAGTTCCTTATCTACCAAGTATCTTAGCAACTAAGAGATATGTCTGCAAGTCCGAAGAAAAAACTGATCGAGGAGCTGATCGCCGCCTTCCGCGCCAGCGGCAACCAGGACACCGCCTTCGAAAACCTCGCCGCCGACCGGCTCGGGGTCAACCGCACCGACCTGCATTGCCTGAATGCGATCGAGAACGCCGCCGGCCTCTCAGCCGGGGAGCTGGCGGCCGCGGTGGGGCTGACCAGCGGCGCGGTGACCGGGGTGGTGGACCGGCTGGAGCGCGCCGGCTTCGCCCGCCGGGTTGCCGACCCCGACGACCGCCGCCGGGTCAAGATCGAGGTGACCCCCGAGTTCTACGCCCGCGCCGCGCCGATCTGGGGGCCGCTGGCGGCGGAGTGGGAGAAGTCCCTGGCGGACCGCTTCACCGCCGCCGAGCTGACCCGCATCGGCGAATTCCTCCAGCTCACCACCGAGGTCGGCAAACGCCACCTCGACCGCTTGGCGAACGACTAGGAAAGACCGGCGATCGCGCGGCCCGCGGTGCGGCCGGAGAAGACGCAACCGCCGACGAAGGTGCCCTCGAGCGCGTTGTAGCCGTGGACGCCGCCGCCGCCGAAACCGGCGACCTCGCCGGCGGCGTAGAGACCGGGGAACGGCGAGCCGTCCGGCTGGATCACCTGCGAGTCGAGGTTCGTCTCCAGCCCGCCCAGCGTCTTGCGGGTGAGGAGGTTGAGGCGCACCGCGATCAGCGGGCCGCGCTTGGGGTCGAGCAGGCGGTGCGGCTTGACCACCCGCAGCCGCTCGCCGCGGTAGCGACGGGCGTTGGCGATCGCCATCAGCTGGGCGTCCTTGCCGTACTTGTTCGCCACCTGGCTGTCGCGGGCGAGGATCTGCCGCTCGATCTGCTCGTAGCTCAGCTGCGGGCCGCGGGCGATCTCGTTCATCCCGGCGACCAGGTCGCGGAGGTTGTCGCGGACGACGAAATCGACGCCGTGGCGTTTGAACGCCTCGACCGGCCCCGGCGCGCCGCGGGCGACCCGGCTCCGCGCGGTGAGTTTGAGGTCTTTGCCGGTTACGTCGGGGTTCTGCTCGGAGCCGGAGAGGGCGAACTCTTTGCCGATGATCGACTCGTTGAGGATGAACCAGGAGTAGTCGTGGCCGGTGGAGAAGATCCGGCCCACCGTGCCGAGCGCGTCGAAGCCGGGGAAGAACGGGGCCTCTAGCCGCTCGCCGTTGGCGTCGAACCACATCGAGGAAGGTCCGGCGATGATCCGGATCGCGTGCTGCGGCCAGATCGGATCCCAGTTGTGGATGCCGTCGGGGTAATGCCACATCCGGTCGCGGTTGACGACGTTGCCGCCGGCGCCCTCCGTAATCGCCAGCATGCGGCCGTCGACGTGGGCAGGCACTCCGGCGACCATCGTCTCCGGCACCTTGCCGAGCCGCTGCTCGGGCCAGTTCTCGCGGATCGTCTGAAAGTCGTGACCGATGCCGCCGGAGCTGACGAGGACGGCCTTCGCCCGCAGCTCGAACTCGCCGACCGCCTCGCGCGAGGAGGCGCGCCCGCGCTCCAGGCTCTCGCAGGGCTCGAGCACGGTCCCGCGAACGCCGGTCACTGCACCCTCCTCGACGATCAGCTCGTCGACCCGGTGGCGGAAGGCGAACTCGACCTGGCCGCGCCGCTCTCCCTCGAGGATCGGCTCGAGGAACACCCGCACCAGCTCCGGTCCGGTGCCCCAGGTGAGGTGAAAGCGGGGGACCGAGTTGCCGTGGCCGCCGGCGTTGCCGTCGCCGCGCTCCGCCCACTGGACGAAGGGGACGACGCGGAGCCCGAGGTCGAAGAGGTAACGGCGCTTTTCGGTGGCGGCGAAGCGCACGTAGGCCTCGGCCCATTGCCGCGGCCAGTGGTCTTCGCGCTCGCGATCGAAGCCGGCTGATCCCATCCAGTCCTGCAGCGCCAGCTCATAGGAGTCCTTGATCCCCAGCCGTCGCTGCTCGGGGCTGTCGACGAAGAAGAGGCCGGCCAGCGACCAGAACGCCTGCCCGCCGAGGTTGTTGCGGTTCTCCTGGTCGAGGACCAGGACGCGTTTCCCCGCCTTGACCAGCTCGTGGGTGGCGACGAGGCCGGCGAGGCCGGCGCCGACGACAATCGCATCTGGGTCCTTCATCTCTAGGTCTCCTCGGTGTAGGCGCTGACAACGGTTAGGAAGAGGTCGCGGCGGCGCTGGCGGACTCGCGGATCGCCGGGGTCGACCAGGCACTGGACGACGGTCCCATCGTGGACGGCGACGAGTGCGGCGGCGAAGGCGTCCCGGTCGATCACGTGCCTGCCGACCCGCTCGAGCGCGCGGTCGATGAAGGGCAGGAGGGCGGCGGCGATCTGCGCCTCGCGGGCGGCCATCGCCCCGCGCAGCGAGGGGTCGCGCAGGGCGTGCGCGGTGAACTCCGACTCGATCCGGTACCAGTGGTCGTCAACCGGGATCGTCTCCAGCAGGCGATCGATGCCGTCCTCGAGCGAGAGGCTGTCGGGAGTGGCGGCGAGCGCCGCGGTGATCGTCTCCAGCAGGGTCGAGGAGCGCTGCTCCCACATCGCCAGGAAGAGCTCATCGAGCGAGGCGAAGTTCGAGTAGAAGGCCCCGCGGGTGTAGCCGGCCCGCTCGCAGACGTCCTCGACGCTGGCCCGCCCGAATCCCTCCTCGGCGAAGACCTGGAGGGCGCCGTCGAGCAGGCGCTGCCGCGTTTCGGCGCGGCGCTTGGTGACGCGGCGCGGCTTCGAATCCGGGGAGGGGCTGGTGGCCTGACTCATGATGCAGAAGTGTATCCGATACGTTTATGTATGAGATGGACACCCCGATCCTCACCTCCGTCCTCCTGCCCGGCGCGATCGCGGTGATCATGTGCAGCCTCGGGATGGAGCTGACCCGGGCTGATTTCCGCCGCGTCCTCACCGCCCCGCGCGGGGTCGCGATCGGGATGCTCAACCTGGCCCTGATCTCACCGCTGCTGGCGCTGACGATGGCGGAGCTGTTCGGGCTGCCGCCCGAGCTGGCGGTCGGCCTGGTCCTGCTCGGCGCCTCCCCCGGCGGAATGATGGCCAACATGCTGACCAACCTCTCGCGGGGGGACACGGCGCTCTCGGTGACGATGACCGCGGTCAGCAGCGTCGGGGCAATGATCACCGTGCCGCTCTTCCTCGGCCTCGCCGCCGACCACTTCGGCGCCACCGAGGTCGGCGACGTCGGCATGCTGGGGATCGTCCTCCGCGTCTTCGCGATCACGATCGTCCCGGTGGCGATCGGGATGGAGCTCCGCCGCCGCCGGCCCGACTGGGTCCACGCCTTCTATCCCCGGATCAAGCGGATCTCCCTCACCCTCTTCGCCGTAGTCGTCCTCGGCGCAATCGTCAGCGAGCACGACACGGTCGCCGAGAACCTCGCTGACGTAGCCGGCGCGGCCCTCGCCCTCAACCTGACGGCAATGGCCCTCAGCTTCGCGATCTCCAAACTAGCCCGCCTCGACGACCGCCAAGCAACCGCAATCGCCCTCGAGCTGGGCATCCACAACTCAGCCCTGGCCATAGCAGTAGGCGCCTCCCTAGCCGACGACCTCGCCATCCCCGCCGCCGTCTACAGCTCCTTCATGCTCTTCACCGGCGGCGCCTTCGCCTGGACGATGAGCCGCCGAAACGCGGCCTACCGCTGAGCGGCTGAAATACTGCCCCGCTTTCCGCGCGCTATTACCCAAGTCGCAGGGGAGCCATTGGACGCTGCCTGTTCGGCGGCTTACCTTTAGTTGAGCCGGTCCCCGGCGATCCCGATTGGAGGCAGAAATGGCAAAGGTCCTATGCGTTCTCTACGACGACCCGGTAAGCGGGTATCCGCCGACCTACGCTCGCGAGGAGATCCCGGCGATTGCCTCTTACCCGGACGGCCAGAGCGCTCCGACCCCCAAAGGAATCGACTTCTCCCCCGGGGAGCTCCTGGGTTGCGTCTCCGGTGAGCTCGGTCTCAGGACCTACCTGGAGAGCGAAGGCCACGAGCTGGTCGTGACCTCGGACAAGGACGGGGAGAGCTCGGAGTTCGACCGGCACCTGGCCGACGCCGAGGTGGTCATCTCCCAGCCCTTCTGGCCGGCGTACTTGACCGCCGAGCGAATTGCCAAGGCTCCCAACCTGAAACTGGCAATCACCGCCGGCATCGGGTCCGACCACGTCGATCTCCAGGCGGCGATGGACTCGGGGATAACCGTCGCCGAGGTCACCTACTGCAACTCGATCTCCGTCGCCGAGCACGTGGTGATGATGATCCTGGGACTGGTCCGCAACTACATACCCTCCCACCAGATCGTCCTCGACGGTGGCTGGAACATCGCCGACGCTGTCTCCCGCGCCTACGACCTGGAGGGGATGCAGGTCGGCACGGTGGCGGCGGGACGGATCGGGACCGCTGTCCTCAAGCGCCTCGCACCCTTCGACGTCGGCCTCCACTACATGGACCGCCACCGCTTGCCCGCCGAGACGGAGGCGCAGCTCGGTGCCACTCACCACCAGTCGGTGGAGAGCCTCGTCGAGGTCTGTGACGTGGTGACGATCAACTGCCCGCTGCATCCGGAGACCGAGCACCTCTTCGACGCCCAGATGATCGCCAAGATGAAACGCGGTGCTTACCTGATCAACACCGCACGCGGCAAGATCTGCGATCGCGAGGCGGTCGCCGCCGCCTGCGAGTCAGGGCAACTGGCTGGCTACGCGGGAGACGTCTGGTTCCCCCAGCCCGCCCCCGCCGATCACCCTTGGCGGACGATGCCCCACCACGGGATGACTCCCCACGTCTCCGGCTCCACGCTCTCGGCCCAGGCCCGCTATGCCGCCGGAACCCGAGAGATCCTCGAGAACTACTTCACCGGCACCCCCCAGCGCGAGGAATACCTGATCGTCGACAGCGGCCGCCTGGCCGGCGCCGGCGCCCACTCCTACTCGGCCGGGAACGCAACGACGGGATCCGAGGAGGCGGCGCGGTTCGGTTCTTGACGGTCGCGACGCCAGGTCGACGGAGAGACCAGTACTAAGCTGACCCTGATCCGGATGAGTGACTTCCTCATCAAGCAGGACGATTTGCGGCAGTGTCGTGTCGCCGACGGGCTGAGCCCGGAGCTGGGATGGGGCCAGGCGCTGCTGCGGGTCGACAGCTTCGGGCTGACCGCGAACAACGTCACCTACGCGGTGATGGGTGAGGCGATGTCCTACTGGGACTTCTTCCCGGCCGAGCCGGGCTGGGGGCGGGTGCCGATGTGGGGCTTCGCCGAGGTAGAGCGCAGCGAGGCCGACGGCGTCGACCCGGGGACGCGGGTCTACGGCTATCTGCCGCCCTCCTCCTACCTGACAGTGACGCCGGTCAGCGTCGAGACCGGCGGCTTCGTCGACGGCTCCCCGCACCGGGAGAAGCTGCCCTCCGCCTACCACCGCTACCTGGCGACCGGCGCCGACCCGTTCTACCGCGCCGACAGCGAGGACGTGCAGATGCTGCTGCGGCCGCTCTTCTTCACCTCCTTTCTGATCGATGACCAGCTTGCGGACGAGGGCCTGGTCGGGCGCGGGCCAATCGTCGTCTCCAGCGCCTCCAGCAAGACCGCCCTGGCCGCCGCCTTCCTGCTGGCGCGACGCGAGGGTGCGGAGCTGGTCGGCCTCACCTCGCCGCGCAGCGCCGATTTCGTCGCCGGCCTCGGCATCTACGACCGCACCGTCCCCTACGACGCAATCGACTCCCTCGGCCCCGGTCCTGCCACCTTCGTCGACATTGCTGGCGACGCCGCCGTCCGCCGCGCCGTCCACACCCACTACGGCGACGAGCTAGCCCACAGCATGGCGGTCGGGGTAACCCACTGGGAGGATTTCGGAACCGGAGGAGCCGAGCCCCTGCCCGGACCAACGCCAACCTTCTTCTTCGCCCCCGACCGAGTCACCAAGCGCGCCACCGACTGGGGCCGCGCCGGCCTAGAGCAGCGCGTAGCCGAGGCCTGGCACCCGTTTTGCGAGTGGATCTCGGGTTGGCTAGAGGTAAACCACGGCCACGGCTTCGACGCCGTCCGCGCCGCCTACCTCGACGTGCTCGAGGGCCGTGTCAACCCAAAGACCGCCCACGTCCTCACCCTCGGCGCCGGCTAGTACTCCGAACAGCTCGGCGAAAATCCTAGGCGCAGGGACCTCAGGCGATGGAGCTAGGCGGATTCGAACCGCCGACCTCCTGGGTGCGATCCAAGTTGACGAAATCTGGGCGATGACTTCAGAAGCCTGCCATTAGCAGGCAATTAGCGGTGCTCCGCGGCCGCATCGCGTCCCGACGCTTTGCCGCGGATACGCAGGGATATGCGGCGATACGAAGGGAGTTCGGGCACTCCTGGCGAGAAGTGCCCGAAATTTGCGCAGGGCGGTTGGAACGGGTTTCCGCCTCCCAAGGAGGCTTTGGTTGTGGCCCGTCTATCCCAAGGAAAACACCTAAACCTTGGGATAGACGGGTGGTACCGTTTGATGCCTGATGACTAAGACCGAGCTACATCAGCTTGTGGATGCGCTCCCCGATGAATCGCTGCCCGCCGCAGCGATTTTGCTTCGCCGTGCCCAGGACCCCGTTGCGGCCAAGCTGGACGCCGCCCCTTACGACGACGAGAAGCTGACCAACGAGGATCTTCACGCCGTCAAGGAGGCGCGGAGCGAGGCGGGTATTTCTTGGTCAGATGCCGAGGCGGAGCTGAACGCTGGCTGAGCCGAGCGGATGGCGGATCGAGATCCGCCCCGCCGCCCTGAAGTCCCTCCGCAAGCTGGGCCGGAAGGATCGCGAGCGAATCAGCTCAGCGATCCGCCAGCTTCCCGACGGCGACATCAAACGTCTCCGCGGACCGGAGCGCCTCTGGAGACTCCGCGTTGGCGAGTGGCGCATCCTCTTCGATCGACGAGCGAGCGAGAAGGTGATCGATGTCTTGGCTGTTCGCCCCCGTGGCCGGGCGTATCAGTGAGTCGAGCGCGGCGCGAAGACCGGAGCTGTGCCGGCCGCTAGCTGCCCTGGACGCGCTCGTGAGAATCGGCAGCTAGTCGGCAGACTAGGATCACTCCAATGGGCGCAAGCATGAAGACCGGCGATGTCTTTCCTTCGGAGGGCGCGATGCAGACGTCGCTGCGAAAGGCGTCGGTCTCGATTTTTTGCCAGGCAGGCGAACCCTGGGTAATTCTCGATGAGCACCAGATCCACTCGCGGATTCCCGACCTGGTCTTGGCTCGGATCGACACCGAGGCCCTTGCCGAACGCATCAACGGCGGCTGGGGTCGGGCACTGAGTCCGACCGAGCTGCGTGCCCTGCGAGCGCTTCGTCCCGACCGCGGGCGCTCGCTTGCCTCTGCCGCAGAGGAGATGCGGGTCGGACCCGAACGGGCTCGGGAAACCCTTCATCGCCTAGTCGTAGATACCTTCGTCGAGCGCACCCCGTCAGGCAGCTATGCCCGCCTTGCCCCTGTTCGCCCGATTGTTGATCGCGTCATCGCGATTGAGGCCAAGCGCTGCGATCTCGGGCGCGCCTTTAGCCAGGCCCGGGCTCACAGCGCCTGCGCCGACGTTAGCGTCGTGGCGTTCGACTTGGTCTACCGCAGACGGGCAGAGAAATGCCGTGACCTCTATTCGAAGGAGAAGATTGGTCTACTCGGCCTCTCAGCCGCCGATGGATCATGGGAGTACATCCTCCCGGGGCGCCGTAGCCGCTTGGTCGCGGCCCTAGGCCGAGCGCTCGCGGCCGAGCGTACCCTCGCGCGCCTGCTCGGTGGCCCGGTCAGGAGATTGCCGCAGACCAGGCTGCCAAGTGGTTCTCCTGAGAGCGATTATCCAACCCAACCCCTGCTTCTCGGATCTGTACCCAAAGGGCTGCGGCGTTCGCTACCCGGTTGCGAACGACCGCCGCGGGGTCTTCTGCCTGCCTGACCTCCTCGGCTAGCGAGGCGCAGCCATAGAGGAAATGCTTCGCGGCCTGAGCGGCGTCGAATCCGGGTCCCGGGACAGGCGGGCTTTCGTCGCAATAGGGGCAGCTGCATACGGGCAGGCCGGCGGTATGCAGTGGAGCTAGCTCTTCGGCTAGGACGGGGCCGAGAAGCTCAAAGGAGAAATACCAGTTGAGTGGCGGAGCGCCACCGCCACCGCCCGAAGAGTCCGAGGGGCGGAGGTTCCGTTCCATTGAGGCCCGTCGACCGGCTCCGAAGGCCGAAGCTCCGAAAGGCAGCATCAGGTAACCGCAGAGGCCGCTCTGGGGCAGGATTACTCGCCGGTCGTTGTCACGAAAGGCTTCGATCGCTGCACGAAGACCGCGCAGGCTGTCCGGATCGCCGAAGGGGCGCCGGCTCTCGGGAGGATCAATGGTCATGCGCAGGTAGATCGGCAGCTCGGCGTCGCCCTCGATCACCTCGTCGACCATGCGGTCGCGGGAATCCTTGTCGGCGAAGATCTCCTGGGTTGCCTCGAGGCCCATCAGGAGCTGGCGATCCTCGACAAGCTCGTGCTCGTTGGCCAGGGCAGCGAATCTAACCGTTGCCTCAAGGTGGCGTTCATCGCCGCCTATGCCGTGGATCAACCACGGGCTGATCAGAATGTCGCGTCCGTTGGCGACCTGAGCTCGCAGCGTGTTGCGGACGAACCGTTTCCTGTTTGCAAGCGGGTCACTCTCGCTCAGGTAGGCGAGTTCGTTTCGCGCTCGCCCGCGGCCCTCGAAGGTGAGGTGCAAGCGCCTGGTGTCGGGGTCGCCCAGTAGGTAGTTGACATTGGGAGCGAGCAGAGCGGCTCGGTCGGTCTGGGTCGAAACGAACCAGCGCGGCAAGAGTAGGCAGGCCCCCACATACCAATCGCTGTGTTCGTTGTCGAGGCGATCCAGAAAGTCCCCGATCACCGGTCCCTCAGCCTCTTGAACGAGCAGGTGTGCTTGGTCGAAGTCGATCAATTTCCCTCCAGATCACGGAGCGCCTGCGTGATGCCGAGGCGCTCGTGGGCGGTATATGAGAGGAGACGAAGGACCACATCAGTCACGTCGTCAGGCCAGATCTCGGCGAGGTCGCGAGGGTCTTGGGGGGTGGTCGGCTGGCGGATGCGGTCGTGAAGGCTCTGAAGCGTGTTGACTGCGGGATCCATGAATGGGTGCACTCCGGTGCCAGCCTCGTAGATAGTTACGCCGACCGAGAAGAGGTCAGAGCGGCGCCTTGCTGGCTTGCCACGCAACTCCTCAGGCGACATGTAGGTAGTGGTACCAATGCGAGCTCCCATCGCCGTGTGGCTCGACATGTCGAGAACCTTGGCCAGGCCAAAGTCGAGCAGAACCGGCCTACCCCAGTCGCAGTCCCCGAGGGCGACGTTAGCGGGCTTGATATCGCGGTGAATGATTCCGAGATCTTGGATCTCGGCGACGCCAACTAGCAAGCCGGTAAGCATCTCGCGCAACTTGTCGCCGTCGTCAGGGAGCCGGCCGGCTTTCAGATTGCGCTCCACGCTGCCGCCATCGATGTACTCGCAGGTTAGGTAGGGGTAATCCTGGCCATCTACTTTGAAAAAGCCAGAATCCCGGAGTGCGACGACATTGGGGTGTTCGACTCGCGACAAGGCACCGATCTCGCGGTCCCAGAGAAAGGACGGCATTCCATCGGCGTGTATGACCTTGATCGCATACTCATCATCGCCGCGTCTGACCCGAAAGGTGGTTCCAAAACTGCCCTTGCCGAGTTCTTCGATTTCGTCGAAGGCACCAAGTCCTTCGCTGACGAGGTTGTCATCCACCGCAGGCATCGAGGAAACATACCTAAATGCCTACAAACTCCAATGTCCAATAGAAATTGTATGGCGGACGAGCAATGCAGGGTCAATAGCGAGCCGTGATCGCCAGAGGGGTGGGGTAATGCCCGAAGTAGCCCGGCCCGTGGAGTCTCGTAGGTCCAGAAGTGACCGGGGGCTGTGTCGGGAGATATTCGTTTTTGAGCCTCAACAGAGTGTCGGCAAGAGGGGAGGCCATCGGCTCGTTGCTGTGGGAACTTCTTTCGACGCGCAGCATGGCCAGCGTTTCGGCGTTGATAGTGCCCTTGCCCTGTCCTTCGATCACCTCGATGAGATCGGGCAGGGAGATCGAACTCAACTCCGGGATGCTGTCCTTGCCCGAGTCGCCGATCAGAACGAAACGGACCAGCTTTAGCGGCCCACCTCCTGCAATCGCCGAGCGGCACTCGTGGACCAGCGTCGGGCTGACGCGAGTGGAGGGACCTTTGTGCACTCGTGATTCTGCCCAGGAACACTGCAGCAGCACTGCCACCGGCTCCGCAAGGGTGCCCGACAGTTCGCGGTAACTCGGCGACCAGAGCCGTAACTCGGGGGCCACATTTGCGACGGTGGCTCCGACCCAAGCCTCGCAGAGCCGCTTGGCAAGGTTGGGCACTTAGCTCACCCAGGGCTGGTCCTGGGGAGGCGGGACGCCCGCAGTTTCCCAATGGGTCACTGCTCGTTCAATCGCGGCGATCGCGGGCTTGTCGATCTCCTCCCAGGTGAGGAGATAGCGTCCGCGACCGATGCCGAGCGAACCCCGACCACGCTCGGGATAGCAGTCCGAACACAAGTAGCCCCATGCGCCTTCTTCTACGGCCTGAAGCGCCGTGTCGTAGCGCGCGGGTCGGAGGCGGCACTCCTGGCAAGTTGGCAGGCTCGCGAGCTTCACCTTGGCCGTCATTGCCGTTGGTCGTAGGAGCGACCTATTGCGGATTTCATCATCGGCGGAGCCGAGCACGTACTCGCGGACTACCCAGTCGACTATGTGGCTTCGGGGCGGTGGCTGCAGTTCTCCATCAATCTGTGCTGGCCAGACGATCTCGTTACTGGCATAGGTGTCGGCGACCCGGATCAGCGCCGCTTTTATCACCTCCTCCTTGGAGGTCATGTCAACCCCGGACGGTGGTGGCCAGTGCTGGACCAGCTCTGGGAGGAGGCCGTCGGTGCAAATTTTCTCTTCGCTCACGATGTCGAGGGTAATGCCGTATGCGGCGATAGAAGTGCCCGCCGCTCACGTGGTGTGGACTGCGACGCGGCTACGGTGGATGGTCGGGATTGGGAGGCCGTCCTCGCGCATGACTTCGAGGTAGGTCTCGACGGCCTCCTTGGCCATCACGGTGGACTCCTCGATCGTCTCGCCCTGGGTGGCGGCACTGGGCAGCTCGGGCACGAAGACGCTGAAGCCACCTTCGGACACCGGCTGCAGCATGATCTCGTACTCGCGCTTGATGCTCATGCCGTGAGCTAACGCGCCATAGCTCTGCCGTCGTTCGAATTCAAGCCCGGAATCGCCGTCAAGCGCCGGTAATCCCCTCGCATCCCCGCGATTTCGGGCACTCGTGCCCGAAATGGAGCGCAAATTCAGCGCCGGTTGGAAAGGGCTTGAGAAAGCGAAGATGCCCACGTGCAGGGACAACAAGCGATGGAGCTAGGCGGATTCGAACCGCCGACCTCCTGGGTGCGATCCAGGCGCTCTGCCAGCTGAGCTATAGCCCCGGGCTATGCGGGGCCTGGGAAGTTGGTCCCATTGCCTCGCAAGCGACAGGATAACCGCATAGTCTTTGGCAGCCTGCTGTTCGCAGGCGAGCATGAGCATCCTCGACGACGCAATCCGCGAGCACCTGGAGCTGAAGCGCGCCCATGGCGCGGATGATGCTGAGCTGAAAAAGCTTGAGGACGAGGCGTTCGGTCCGCCGAGCCGTCCCGAGGAGCCCGATCCGGTCGCCGAGGCGCCGACTGAGTTCTTGACGACGCCAGAGGCCGCGGAGGCGACCGAGTCCGACGAGGGCGGCCGTCGCATCAACATCGCCGACCTGCAGGAGCCGCCGGCGCCCGCGGGGGAGGAGCCGAAGGTCGAGGCGACGGAGACGGAGCCCGAGTCCGACGCGCCGCCGGTGCCCGCCGAAGACACGGCCCAGGCCGCGCCCCCTGCCGAGGAGCCCTTGGCCGCCGAAGAGCCTGCCGCCGACGAGCGCCAGGCGATCGCCGAACAGCCAACCGAATTCTTCGACGTCGAGGCGGAGATGGGGACCGAGGACGCGCCCGCCCCGCCCGCGACCGAGGCGCCCAGCCCGTCCGACGAGGAGATCGTCGAGGTCGAGGCCGCCGAGCCGAAGCTGGCGCCGGTCGAGCCGCCGACCGAGATCTACGCCTCCCGCGCCGAGCCTCCCGCCGAGGCGGAGCCGGCCTTGGAGGACGAAGAGGACGAGGAGTTCTGGAGCGACCAGCGCCTCTCCGACGAGCTCGACCAGGCGCTCGAGGCGCCGGCCGAAGAACTGCCGATCGAGCCGGAGCCGGCCGCCGCCGCGCCTTTGGCGGAGGACGATGACGTCGAGGATGACGACAAGCCCGCCGCCGAGCAGGCCGAGCCTGCGACCGAGCAGCAGGCCAATTACGACCCCGACACCGGTCACGAGGACGTACTCGAGGACACCCCCGACTTTCTCGAGGACGCCCCAGAGGACGACGAGCTCTGGTTCGAGCAGCGTCCCCCCAAGGACTTCGACTTCGACGACTGAGATTTCACGAAGTTGGCGCACTTTCGTGCGCCACGCGTGAAGAATTTCTTCATAGGGTCGGGGAGATGGCGGTCCTCAAGCAGAAAGGTGACCTGGCGGAGCTCAAGGTCGCGACCGACCTCATCGATCGCGGCTGCCGGATCTCAATCCCGTTCGGCGAGGACTGCGACTACGACCTGATCGCTGACTTCGACGGACGCCTTCACCGGGTGCAGGTCAAGTACACGCGATCAGATGGGGAGATTGTCTTGGTCCGCTGCCGCTCGCACTCGCTTACCAATGGCAGGGTCCGCGTGGTCAAGCGCTACACCTCGGAGATGGTCGATTGGATCGCGGTCTATGACAGCACGACCGAACGCTGTTACTACCTATCGTCGAGCGAGTTGGGAGAGGGGCGGAGCACCCTAACCTTGCGGCTGCAACCCGCTCGCAACGGTCAGCGCCTGGGTATTCGACCCGCGATTGACTACACCGAACCGGATTTCGGCTCACGGGACGTCGAGATGGAGCCAGCCGGATTCGAACCGGCGGCCTCCTCCGTGCAAGGGAGGCGCTCTGCCAACTGAGCTATGGCCCCGCCCTGCGGATTGTAGGGCCGAATTCCTGTTGCGGCGAGCGCCGGCCTGGTTTCCCCCAGCGTCTCTTTGGGAATCAACTTTCGTCTAGGCGCGCAACCAAACTCGAGCTCGCGGGTTTGTCACGATCTACGTGTTGCACCGCTCTTGGAAGGACCAGTCGATTAGCCGCAGGGGACATAGAAACTCCTTTGCCCACGCGTTTGGGGCTACTTTGGCACTGCTCTTGGCAGTGGCTCTCTTGCTGCCCGCGTTCTCCGGCGCGGCGACGAAGCGCGGCACCGCCGGGCCCGACACGCTGAACGGCACCGCCGCCGCTGATTCGCTCTCTGGCCTCGGAGCCGCCGACACGCTGAATGGGCGCGGCGGCTCCGACAAGCTCAGTGGCGGCTCCGGCGGCGACAAGATCACCGGCGGCCCGGCCGCCGACAAGCTCCTCGGCGACGCTGGCAACGACCGCCTCCTGGCCCGGGATGGCAGCGCCGACACCGTCAACTGCGGCTCCGGCTCCGGCGACGTCGCGGTCGTCGACAGCACCGACAAGGTCGCGGGCAACTGCGAGCGAGTCGAAAGGCCGGTCATCGACCAGCCGCCGGCGCCGCAGCCCACCCCCGCCGCGCCGCAGGCTGACCCGCCGGCGAAAGAAGAACCGGAAAAAGAAACCCCCGCCGAAGAAGAGCCGGATGGCGAATACGAAGAGCAGCCGCTGGCGATGTTTCCCGTCGGCCACGGTTGGACCGGTGTCAACGGCAAATTCCAGGACGCCGGTCCGCCCTTTGACATCAACGGCACCCGCTCGTTCCGGGTCGGCAGCGAAGGAAACGAAACCACCGCGATCGCGAGCTCGCCGGAACTGGAGAAAGTCAATCTCAAAAACGCCCACGTCACCGTCCACGGCCAGGTCAGCTTCAGCAACCGCCTGCAGACGGTGAAACTGCGCCTCTCCTCCGGCAACATCGCCACCGACTACGCCGAGGCGACGGTCTGGCAGGAAGACTTCGACCCGATCATCCTCGGCAGCACCTTCGAGTTCCAGTCGCTGGCGCTCGGCGACTTCGCCGTCACCGGGTCGGTCGACTGGTCGAAAGTCAACCGCGCCCAGTTGCTCGTCACCGACGACGGGACCGGCGAAACCGCCTTCTACGTCGCCGGCATCTACGCTGTCCCGGACAACGCGCAGAAGGCGACGATCAGCTTCGCCTTCGACGACGGCGACGCCTCGGCCTACACCCGGGTGCTGAAAAAGCTCTCGACCTACCGCTATCCGGCGAGCGCCTACGTCATCGCCGACACCGTCGGCACCTCCGGCTTCATGACCCTTGAACAGCTGCACCAGCTGCGCGACCAGCACCACTGGGAGATCGGCGGCCATTCACTCCACATCGCCAGCCACAACCTGCCGAACGGGCTTGACAGCCTCGAACCGGCAGCGTTGAAAGAAGAGATGGACGGGCTGCGCGATTTCCTCTACGAGAACGGGTTCAGCCGCGCCAGCTTCGCCTACCCGAAGGGCGCCGCGGCGCCGCGAGTGCGCCACTACGTCGAGCGTGACTACTGCGCCGGCCGGGTTACCGCCAAAGGTCCGGAAACTCTGCCGCCCCGCGACGAGTACATCCTTCGCGGCTGGTCGATCAACGGCCTGGAGTCAGACCAGAGCGACGTCGAGGCCATCGTCGACAAGGCCGTGGCCGACGGCACCTGGGCCATCCTCAGCTTCCACGACATCGTCGGCGGCGCCCCCGGCGCGGCGACCGACTTCAACGACGACGAATTCGAAGCCGTCGTCGACTACGTCCACGCCCTGCAGAAACAGGGCAAGCTGAAGGTCCGCACCGTCGGCGACTCGGTCGCCTCGCACTGCTCGGACTGACTAAGCCAGCAGGCTCTCGGCCCGGTGCGCCTCGGGCAGGTTCTGGTCGGCGTGGTAGCTGCTGCGGACCAGGGGGCCGGCGGCGACCGACTCGAAGCCGAGGTCGTAGGCCGCCTTCTCCAGCGCCGCGAACTCGTCGGGGTGCCAGTAGCGGACGACCGGCAGGTGGTTCTCCGTCGGGCGCAGGTACTGGCCGACGGTGAGGACCTGGACGTCGTGCTCGCGCAGCAGGCCGAAGGTCTCGACCATCTCCTCGAAGGACTCGCCGAGGCCGACCATCAGCCCGGACTTGGTCACGACGTCGGCGCCCCCCATCTCCTTCGCCATCTTCAGGACCCGGGCCGAGCGCAGGAACTTGGAGCCGCGGCGGGCGATCGGGTAGAGGCGCGGCACCGTCTCGACGTTGTGGTTGAAGACGTCAGGCCGCTCGTGGACGACCTTCGCCAGCGGCATCTCCTGGCCGCGGAAGTCGGGGGTGAGGATCTCGACCTTGCAGCCGGGGGCCAGCATCCGGATCGAGCGGATCACGCCGACGAAGGCGCCCGCCCCGTAGTCGGGCAGGTCGTCGCGGTCGACCGAGGTGACGACCGCGTGGCGCAGTCCCATCGCTTTCACCTGGTTGGCGACCCGCAGCGGCTCCAGCGGGTCGTTCCAGGTCGGCTTGCCGGTCTGCACGTTGCAGAAGCCGCAGCGGCGGGTACAGACGTCGCCGAGGATCATGAAGGTCGCCGTGCCGCGCTCCCAGCACTCGCCGACGTTGGGGCAGTTGGCCTCCTCGCAGACGGTGTGGAGGTTGTCGGAGCCGATCTTCTCCTTCAGCCGCCGGTAGTTGGGCCCACCCGGCGCCGGCACCTTCAGCCACGGCGGCTTGCGGGCGCGACGGAAGGGGACGGTCCCCTCGGCATCGGCCGCGGTCCCGCCCGGTTTGGCGCGGGAGCGGGTGACGTGGATGCGCTCGGCGGTAGACACCGGCGCCTACGTTAGCTCAGCGGCTTCACCCGCCAGCCGAAGCGAGCGGGGGAGGGGTCGACGTTGCCGAAGCGGTCGATCGCCCGCACCTTGAACAGGTGCTTGGCGCCGGCGCTGACCCACCCCTTGTAAGGGTTGCGGCAGCCGCGCCAGCGGCGCTTGTCGAGCTTGCACTGGAAGTGGGACTGACCCTCGCTCGAGGCGAAGCGGAATTTGGCCTGGCGCTCGAAGGTGACCCGCGCCGGCCCGCTGACGATCCGGGTGTTGGGCGGCGTGCGGTCGCCGTGCACCGCCTGGACGAGGATCGGCGCCGCGGGCGCAGGAGGGGGAACCTGCAGCTCGAAGGCACCGATGTCCGACCCGTCGCCGCCTTCCTCGTTGCTGATCGCCGGGAAGTCGCTGGGGCGGGGCAGGCCGCGCTGGTCGGTCGTCTCGCCGAACGAGTTGCCGCGGTCGATCGCGGGGCTGGTTTCGAGCAGCGCATGGGTCGGGGTCGGGCCGCCGAGACTTTCCAGACTGAGGTTGAGGCCCGGCGAGACATCTACGAGATCGGTTGGCTGTCCGAACCCGCAACTGTGTCCTTCGTCGAGATTGAAGCCGGCCGAGGAGATGACCCCTGAGCAGCTCGCGGGGCCGCCTTGGGGGAACGAGACGATGGTGTTGCGAAGCACGCTCGCGGTGGCGCTTTGGATGTTGGAGCCGATGGCGGAATTGATCAGGGCGCCGGTCGGATTCGTGGCGGCGGAGTTGCCGTTGAGGGTGGAACTGGTGAGCCAGCTCTCGCTGCCGCTCGCAACGACCCCGATCCCGCCTCCCCTGGCAACGTTCGTGTCGCTCCCGGCTGCGGCGAGCGCTGCGTTGTAGCTGATGGTGCTGCGGTCGATCGTCGTTGGACCTCCCATCACGAGGATCCCTCCCCCGACGGCCAAAGCGTCTTCGACACCCACCCCGAGAGCACGAGCCAGGTTGGCGGCGACCGTGCTTCCGTCAATGGTCAGTGGCCCGAGCGCTGCGACGCCTCCCCCCGACGCCGTCGTTTCAGCGCTGCCGTTCCGGGCGGTTACGGTGTTATCGAAGACGAAGGATTCCCGCAGGGTCAGCGCCCCCTGGCTGAGGATCCCGCCGCCCGTCGCCAAGGCGGTCCCGCCACCTTCGGCCACTGCTTCGTTGCCGGCGACGACGACGCCGACCAGCGTCAGGCTCTCGGTCGCGCTGAAGATCCCCGCCCCCGATGGGGCGAGGCCGCCGCTGATGGTGACGTCGCGGACGAAGCTGGGGAGGGGGTCCGAAAAGGTGAGGATGCGGAAGGGCGGGGCGCCCGCTTCGCGTTCGATCGTCAGGTTCGCCGCTCCGGGACCGACGATCCCGAGGCTGTTGACGATCTCCGGCAGGGCGGTCTCGAGCTCGATCGTGCCGGTGACCCCGACCGGGACCGTGTCCGCTCCGGGGGCTTTGTTCGCGGCTTCGATCGCCGCCCGCAGGCTGCCATTCCCAGCGTCCGCGGTGCTGGTCACCGGGAAGGATTGGACAGCCTGCGCCGAGGCGGTCTGGAGCGGGATCGCGAGCAGAGCAATTGGAAGAAGGAACCTGCGCATCCGCGCAGCCTACGCGGCGACGCTGTCGTCGACGACAACTTCGCGGTCGAAGACCTCGGCGTAGCTGTCGACGACGGTGGCGGCGAAGGCGGCGAGGTCCTGCTCGGCGCCGAGCTCCCGCGTCAGCGAGGTCATCGCCACCCCCTCGATCCCGCACGGGACGACCCACTCGAACGGCTGCAGGTCGTTGTTGACGTTGATCGCCAGGCCGTGGGTGGTGACGCCGCGGCTGACGTGGAGCCCGATCGAGCCGATCTTCCGCGTCCCCACCCAGACCCCGGTCAGGCCCTCGATCGTGCCCGCCCGCACCCCGGCCTTGGCGAGCGCGCCGGTCATCGTCCGCTCCAGCCCGCGGACGTACTCGTGGACGTCGTCGCCGTAGCCGCGCAGCTGCACGATCGGGTAGGCGACCAGCTGTCCCGGCCCGTGGTAGGTGACGAGGCCGCCGCGGTCGGTGTCGTGCACTTCGATCCCCTGCGCTTCGTACCAGGAGGCTCCCATCGGCAGCTCCTCGGGCTGCGAGCGGCGGCCACGGGTGTAGACGGGGGGGTGCTCGAGCAGCAGCAGGACGTCGCCGATCTCATCCCGCTGGCGCCGCGCCTGCAGCCGCTTCTGCATCTCCCACGCCTCGGCGTAGGGCACGGTCCCACAGCGGACGACCAGGATCTCACCGCTCATTCACGAATCGTCGCAGGAAGCGTCCGTATCCTCTGGGACGCCCCCCATGGTCCAGTCCAAACCGATTCGTCCCGATTGGCTCCCGGCCGTGGCGCTCAGCTTCGCGCTGGCGCTGGTGATGCTGATCTGGAGCCCGCCCGTCGGCGACCTCGCCGCGCAGGTCTTCCGCACCGAGCTGTTCGAGAGCGCCGGCCTCGCGATCTGGAACGGCAGCTGGTACGGCGGCCACTACACCCTCACCTACAGCGTCCTCTTCCCGCCGCTGGCGGCGCTGATCGGCCCGCAGGTGGTCGGGTTGCTCGCGGTCGTCGCCTCCTCCTACCTCTTCGACCGCCTGGTCCGCGACCACTGGGGCGAGGAGGCGCGCTGGGCGACCCTCTGGTTCGGCGCCGGCGTCGTCACCCTGCTCGCCGACGGCCAGCTGACCTTCGCCCTCGGCGTCGCCTTCGGCCTGGCGGCCCTGCGCTGCCTGCAGACGGGGCGAACGACGCTAGCGATCGTCGCGGCCGCCGTCTGTCCGCTGGCGAGCCCGGTCGCCGGCGCCTTCCTCGCCGGGGTGCTGCTGGTCGTCGCGTTCGATTCGGGGCGCCGTCCGAACCGGCTGGCGCTCGCCGCCGGCGGGCTCTCGCTGGCGCTGGTCATGGCGCCGAACATCGCCTTCCCCGAGTCCGGCCACTTCCCCTTCGTCTTCTCCTCCTACGTAGCGATCCCGCTCTGGGTCGCCGGCGCCCTAATCCTCACCCAGGGGGTGCGGGAGGAGGAGCGGACGCTGCGGCGGGTGCTCGTTGCCTACGCGCTCGCCGCGACCCTGATCTGGCTTACACCGAACGCGATGGGCGGCAACGCGGTCCGGCTCGGCGCCCTCTTCGGCGGCCCGGTGCTGGCCGCGGTCCTGCTCTCGCGGCGGCCGCGGCCGACCGTCCCCACCTGGTTCTTCGGGCCGCTGCTGGTGCTGGCGATCGCCAGCAGCCTCTATTGGCAGCTGACCGCGAGCGTCGCCCAGATCGCCCGCTCGGTCGGCGACCCCTCGACCACCGCCGCCTACTTCCACCCGGTCGCCAGATGGCTGCGCGAAAACGACGCCGCCGGGGCGCGGATCGAGGTGCCGCCGACCGCCAACCACTGGGAGTCGGTCTACCTCGCCTCCAAGTTCGAACTCGCGCGCGGCTGGCTGCGGCAGCTGGACACCACTCGCGAGGACCTCTTCTACGACGACAAGAAACTGACCAGCGCCAAGTACGGTGACTGGCTGCGCTCGAACGCGATCTCCTACGTGGCGCTGCCCGACGCCCCCCTCGACTACTCCTCGGTCAAAGAGCAGCGGCTGATCCTCGGCGATCCCTCCTACCTGGATCTGCGCTACCAGTCCGAGCACTGGCGGATCTACGAGGTGCGCAACGCGCGGCCGATGGTGGCGCCGCTCGGCGACGCGGCCGCGGAGACGCTCTGGTTCGGCCACCAGGGCTTCGCCCTCGACGTCCAGCGCCCGGGCGAGTTCCTCGTCCGCGTCAGCTTCACCCCCTACTGGTCGATCGCCCGCGGCAACGGCTGCATCCTCCGCCACGGCGACTGGACTGTCGTCCGCGCCGCCCGCCCCGGCGTCTTCCGCGTCGCCGCCGACTTCTCCGTCGGCCGGGCGTGGAACGCGGCGACCGGGGCAAAGAAGACCTGCTGACTAGCAGCTAGGCCCTGCCCCTCTTTTGCGATTGGGTCTGTCGCGCGCTCTTCTCGGCCTCGACGCTGGAGTCGCGGAGTTTCTTCGCGACTCCAGGATCTAACTGACCTGCTCTCTCCTGCACGTCGATCTCTTTGTTCAGGCGGTCGACCTTGCTCTTCTTGACCTGCTCCTCGTAACGGGCGATGACAGCCTCATCGCTGCCCCCAGACCCTCCAGCGCTTGCGGCGGCGGCTTCGACCGAGCTGTTGGCGGTGGCCCTGATGCCCAGGTAGGCGGTGGCCACCGTCGAGATGATCCCGAACGCCGCGGTGGCGATGGCGACGAGGGAATCACTGTTGACGCCCCCGCCGAGGAGGCGGCCCATGACGATGGCGAGGATCACCACCGCGGCTATCGTCACGACCAGCGCCGTGAGGCCGGTCCCGGCTCGAAACTTCTCTAGGTCGATCTCCTCGGGGGTTCTGTTCTTGGGGCCTGGGCTCATCGCGGCCGGACCCTCGCAGAGTTTTCATAACTACACAGGAGTTCTTTAGAAAAGCTCAGGTTTTTATAGAAAGAGATACCGAAAAGACGGGAGCCGGGCCCCTCAGCGGGCTCCCTCGAGAGTCGCCAGCGCGGCGCTGACCACGTGCTCCTCATGCGGAATCGCCGCCTGCTCGAGGCGTTTGGAGTACGGCATGTGTACGTCGGCGCCGGTCACTCGCTGGACCGGGGCATCGAGGTAGTCGAAGGCCTGCTCGGTGATCAGGGTTGCGAGGTTGGCGCCGACGCCGCCGTGCGGCCATCCCTCCTCGACGATCACCGCGCGGTTGGTCTTGCGGACCGAGGCGAGGATCGTGTCGAGGTCGAGCGGGCGCAGGGTGCGGGGGTCGATCACCTCGGCCTCGACCCCGTGCTTTTGGGCGAGCTGGGTCGCAGCGCTCTCGGCGGCGTGGGCCATTTTCAGCACCCCGATGATCGTCACGTCGCTGCCCTCGCGCCGCACCGCCGCTTCGCCGAAGCGCAGCGGCTCGGCGCCGTTCTCGCCGTCGGGCACCTCGCCGCGGGTCCCGTAGAGGCTCTCGTGCTCGATGAAGACGACCGGGTTGTCGTCGCGGATCGCAGCCTTCAGCAGCGCCTTGCCGTCGGCCGGGGTCGAGGGGCAGGCGACCAGCAGTCCCGGCACCTGCAGGTAGAGCGCCTCGAAGCTGTGCGAGTGGGTGGGACCGAGCTGGTGGCCGCCGCCGCCCGGCATCCGGATCACCATCGGCACCTTCGCCTGGCCGTTGAACATGTAGGGGATCGCGGCGGCGTGGTTGACGATCTGGTCCAGCGCCAGGAGGCTGAAGTTGACCGTCATCAGCTCGACGATCGGGCGCAGCCCATTCATCGCCGCGCCGACGCCGGTGCCGACGATCGTGTTCTCGGAGATCGGCGTGTCGCGGACGCGGCGCTCGCCGAACTCGTCCAGCAGCCCCTCGGTCACCTTGAAGGCGCCCTGGAAGACGCCGACGTCCTCGCCCATCACGAAGACTGCCTCGTCGGCGCGCATCTCCTCGGCCATCGCGTCGCGCAGCGCTTCCCGCATCCGCAGCTCCGCCATCAGTCGCCGTCCTCTTCATTGATCGCTCGCTCGGCGGGGACGCCATCAGGCTCGTCGCCGACCTCGCTCTCGGCTGAGACCCGCGGCTCGACCCCCTCCTGCGCGTCGCCGTGCGTCGCCGGGTTGGGGCGGTCGCCGGCCGGCTTCCCGGCGTAGGCGGCGCCGGCTTCGGCCAGCTCGCGGGCGGCGTCGGGCATCTGCCCCTCGTCCTCGCCGCGGTGCGGCTCCGGGCTGCGCTCGTCGACCGAGTACCAGCCGCCGGGCTCGGTCTGGGCGTAGAGGTTTTCGTACATCGTGTCGAGCTCTGGTTCGGGCGAGGCTTCGGCGAACTCGACCGCGGCCTTGATCTCCGCCTCCGCCTCCGCGCGTGCCTGCAGCACCTCGCGTTCGCCCAGCACCCCGGCCTCGACGCAACGCTGCGCGAAGCTCTCAATCGGGTCTTTTTCCTGCCACTCCTCGACCTCCTCGCGCTCGCGGTAGACCTCGGGGTCGGCGGCGGAGTGGCCGCGGTAGCGGTAGGTGAAGGCCTCGATCAGGGTCGGCCGTTCCTCCTCGCGCGCCAGCCGCAGCCCCTCGGCCACCCCCTCGCGCACCTCGGCCACGTCCATCCCGTCGATCCGGGTGCCGGAGATGCCATAGCCCTCGGCCTTCTTCGAGAGGTCGGTCTGGGCCGAGTGGCGCTCGACCGAGGTCCCCATCCCGTAGTGGTTGTTCTCGACCAGGAAGAGGACCGGCAGCGTCCACAGTGCCGCCAGGTTCATCGTCTCGCCGAAGTTGCCGGTGTTGGAGGCGCCGTCGCCGAACATGCAGACGGTGACCGCGTCTTCGCCCTTGTACTGGGAGGCGAGGCCGAGGCCTGCTGCTATCGGCAGGTTGCCGCCGACGATCCCGTAGCCGCCCATGAACCGCTTCTCGGCGTCGAAGATGTGCATCGAGCCGCCGCGGCCGCCGCTGGTCCCGTCGACCCGGCCGAACAGCTCCGCCATCACTCGTTTGGGCTCGGTGCCACGGGCGATCGCGTGACCGTGGGTGCGGTAGGTCCCGATCAGGAAGTCTTCGTCGCGCATCACCGAGGTGGTGCCGACGATCGTCGCCTCCTCGCCGATCGCCAAGTGCAGGAAGCCGCCGGCCCGCGCGCGCTGGTACTGGCGCCCCGCCTCCTCCTCGAAGCGGCGGATCAGCGCCATCCGCGCGAGCAGCTCGTAACAGGTGGCGGCGTCAGGCAGATCTGCCATCGATTCACCTTAGAGAACTACCCGCTGCGGCCTGCCCTGTCGCTTTTGTGGCGCATGGGTCCACAAAAGCGACATGCCTAACTGCGCCCCGCCGCCTCCACTGCTTCCTCGAGCCGGTCGTCGCCCCAAAACACCTCTCCATCGACGACCACCGCGGGCACTCCTTCGACGCCGAGGTCGCCGGCGCGGTCGGTGGCCTCCCGCAGTGCCCCCTTCACGCCCTCGGTTTCGAGCGCTTTCAGCAGAGCCCGCGGGTGCAGCTCGCAGGCGGCCCCGGCGATCATCACGTTGTCGACGTCAGTCAGGTCGCGGCCGGCGGCAAAGGCCTGGCGGAAGGCGGCGAGAGAGAAGGCGACGGTGCGCCCGGTCTGCTTGGCGAAGGTCGCCGCCCGCATCGCGACCAGCCCGTTTCCGGGCCAGGGCTGCGGCCAGGCGATCGGCGGCAGCCCGTACTCGGCGGCCCGCCGCTCGACCTCCCCCATCCCCTCGGCCCGCCCCGGCGTTTCCGACCACGACCCGCGGTCAAAGCGATGGAATAGTCCGCCGAGTAAGACTGGCTGCCACTCCGGCTGCTCCAGCCCGGCCTCGGTGAAGAGCCCGCTGATCCGCTCGGCGGAGAGGTACGCGTAGGGGGAGCCGAGGTCGAAGTAGAAGGTCGCGCCGGCCACGCTCAGGCGTGGATAGCCCAGCCGTCGACCGCGCGCGCGGCGTCGAGCACGGCCTCGGAGACCGTCGGGTGCGGGTGGACGATCCGCGATAGCTCCTGGTAGCCGCCCTCCAGCTCCATCGTTGCGACCAGCTCGGCGATCATGTCGCAGGCGCGGTTGCCGACCACGTGGGCGCCAAGCAGCTCGCCGTACTTGGCATCGACCACGAGCTTGACCAGGCCGTCTTTGTCGTCGTAGACGATCCCGGCGCCCTCGGCGGCGATTTTTTGCTTGCCGACCTTGACCTCGTGGCCGGCCTCCTTGGCCTGCGCCTCGGTGAGGCCGACGCTGGCGACTTGCGGCTGGCAGAAGGTGGCGCCGACGATCAGGTTCTGGTTGACCGGGTGGGTCTCAACCCCGGCCGCCGTCTCGACCGCGACCACGCCCTCCTCGGAGGCCTTGTGGGCGAGAGCCTTTTGGTTGACCAGGTCGCCGATCGCGAAGACCTTCTGGTTGGTGGTCCGCTGGAACTCGTCAACCTTGATTTTGCGGGCGCCCTCCTCCAGCTCCACGCCCGCCGCCTCGAGCCCCAGGCCCTCGGTGTCGGGACCACGCCCGCCGGCGATACAGAGGTAGTCGACCTCGGCGCTCTTGTCGCCGTAGGTGAACTTGACCGAGTCCTCGCCGGCTTCGACGTTCTCCACCGGGGTGCCGGTCGAGATCTCGATTCCCTGTTTCCTGAAGACGCGTTCGACCACCTTGGCGATGTCCTTGTCCTCGGCCGGGAGGATCTGGTCGAGCATCTCGATCAACAGCACCTCGGTGCCGAGCTTCGAGTAGGCGGAGGCGAGCTCGGCGCCCGAGGCGCCGGCGCCAACCACGGCAATCTTGCCGGGACGCTCGGCCAGCGACCAGGCGCCCCAGGTGTCGAGGACGCGGGGGCCGAACTCGGTGCCGGGGATCGGCAGCGCTACCGACCCGGTCGCCAGGGTTACGGCCTTGGCCTCGTAGACCGAGTCGCCGACCTTGACGTTGCCCTCGGCGGTCAGCGCGGCGTCGCCGGCGATGAACTCGATCTTGTTTTTCTTCCATAGCCCTTCGACGCCGCTGGTCAGCGTCGCCGAGACGTCGGCCCGCCGTTTCTGCAGCGCGTCCCAGTCGAGCTGGACGTCGTTGCCGACTACCCCGAGCTCGGCGCTCGACTGCGCCTCGTGGAAGATCTCGGCGGTCCGCAGCACGGTCTTGGCCGGGATGCAGGCGTAGTTGAGGCAGCGGCCGCCGGCTTTGTCGCGCTCGACGACGGCGGTCTTCTGGCCCAGCTGGGCGGCGCGGATCGCGGCGACGTAGCCGCCGGGGCCGCCGCCGATGACGATCTGGTCGAAGGAGTCAGCCATGCGTGCTGAGCCTATAGAAGGTGCGGAGCCGGCATTCCCCGGCTCTTACCCCTTCTTCTGCCCCGGTACGCGCCCGGCGAGACGGCTAAGCGGCTCGACCGCGCTCTGCAGGGTGTCGACGCTCTTCAACAGCCCCTCGATGATCTCCGGCAGCCGCGCCAGGTGGCTCTGCACCTCGACCAGCACCGGCATCGCCGCCTCGATCGTCGCCATTCGCTCGTCCATCGGCCGCAGCACGGCGGTGTCAGCGGCGACCCGGTCGAGGGCGTCTGCGACCCGCTCCAGCGCCGCCGTGTGCTCCTTCATCACCTGCGTGTTCTCGGCGATCTCCGGCAGCCGGCGCAGGGCCGCGATCGCGTCGGCGGGAATGCCGGTGACGCCGCTAAGCGAAGGGAGGCCGGCCACGGCTATTTCTTCGGCTCCCGGGTCGGCATCTGAATTCGCGCCATCGCCTTGACCATGAAGACGAAGAAGGTACCGGCGACGACCAGCAGGGCGAGGGTGCCGAGCACTTCGCCGACGCTGGAGGCGCCGACGACAAGGCCGAAAAAGGCGCTGAAGAGGACGACGACGAGGATCAGCTGGAAGCCCAGCACCGCCCAGTAGCGGGCGTGCCACATCCCCCAGGACATCATTCCCATGATCACGGCAGGCGCCACCACCTGCGGCAGTTTCGGCTGTTCGCCGTTGACCTCGACTCCGGACGCGTAGCCGATCACGACCGAGAGCGAGATCAGCGCCGCGACGACGGCTCCGATCGTGACCACGGTCGGCCGCTCGCCGTCGGCCAGCGGCTCCAGCGCTTCCCGCGCTTCCTGGTTGCGCTGCTCGGCCTTGGCGTAGCCGCGGGTCATCGGGTTGGCCTTGGGCGCCGCGCCGTTCGCGGCCTTCGCACCGCCCCGGCGCTTGCGCTTCGCCCGCTCCTCAGCCACCGGGGGCCACGCCCCTCTCGCCGGTGGCGAAGGCCTGCCGCAGCTCCCGCGCCGCGGCTTCGGGGTCAGCGGCGTCGCGGATCGCCCGCACCGCGCAGAGTCGCTCGGCACCGGCCTCGACCACCTGCCTGGCGTTTCCCGGGTCGATTCCGCCGATCGCGAAGAACGGGTGGGGGGCGTTGGCGGCGGCGTGGGAGACCAGATCGAGCCCGACCTCGGGACGGCCGGCTTTGGTCGGCGTCTCCCAGATCGGCCCCACACTTATGTAGTCGACCGGGCGCCCGGCGCTGGCGGCGAGCTGCTCCTCGGAGTGAGTCGAGAGGCCGACGATCGCGTCCGGCCCCATCGCCTCGCGCGCCTGCTCGGCGCTGACGTCGTCCTGGCCGACGTGGACCCCGTCGGCATCGCAGATCCGCGCCAGCTCCGGGTCGTCGTTGACGATGAAGAGGGCGCTGAAGGTGTCGGCGACGCGGCGAAAGGTGCCGGCGGCGCGTTCGATGTCCGCCCGTCCCAGCTCCTTCTCACGCAGCTGGACGATGTCGGCGCCGCCGGTCAGCGCCGCTCGCAGCAGCGCTTCCAGGTCGCCGCCGGGGCGGGCGTCGCAGACGAAGTAGAGGCGGGCGGTGCGCAGGCGCTCGCGGCGCAGCGGCCCGTCGCCCTCGGGCAGGGAGAGGCTCATGTGCCTCGATTATGGCTGGCTTGCGTCGCGAGCCCGGCGGAGGGGTAGCATCGGAGGGGTACGGGAGTCCGCGAGGGCTGAGAGGGTGGCATCGAGGCCACCGACCGTTTGGACCTGATCCGGGTAATGCCGGCGGAGGCAAGGCTTGAGCGAGCAGCGCAGTTTCGATGTTGTGGTGGTCGGCGGCGGAGTCATTGGGCTCGCTTGCGCGTGGCGACTGGCGCAGCGCGGGGCGAAGGTGACCGTGTTGGAGAAGGGCTTGCCCGGTGCGGGCGCAAGCCGCGTTGCCGCCGGGATGCTGGCGCCGGTCGGCGAGTTGAGCTTCGGCGAGCCCGAGCTGCTGGAGCTGACCCTGGCGGCGGCGCGGCTCTACCCGGAGTTCGTCGTCGAGCTGGAGGCGACGACGGGGGAGAGCACCGGCTACGAGCAGCTCGGAGCGCTGCACGTCGCCCTCGACCGCGACGAGGCGGCGCAACTGCGGCGCGTGCACGACCTGCAGCGCTCACTCGACCTGGAGGCGGAGTGGCTGTCGACCCGTCAGTGCCGCGAGCTCGAGCCGGGGCTAGCGCCTTCGTTTCACGGCGGCGTGCTGGCTGCCGGTGAGGCGGCGATCGACCCGCGGGCGCTGACTCGGGCGCTGGTGGCGGCGTGCGCTGAGGAGGGCGTCGAGATGCACGCCGAGTCTGAGGTCGTGGACGGGATTTATGAAGGCGAGCGCCTGATCGGCGTTCAGGTGGCGGTGGGAGAGGAGATCCTCGCCGACACGGTGGTGCTCTCAGGAGGGGCTTGGTCCGGCGCGATGTCCTGGCTGCCGGAGGGGGCCCGTCCCGCGGTGCGGCCGGTCAAAGGCCAGGTGGTCGAGCTGCGGACGCGGGACGACGCGCCGCCGACGCGCCGCATCCTCGCCTCCGAGCGCGTCTACCTGGTGCCGCGCGCCGACGGCCGCCTGATCGTCGGCGCCACGGTCGAAGAGATGGGCTTCGACACGGCGGTCACGGCCGGGGGCATCCACGACCTACTGCGAGAGGCCTACCGCCTCCTGCCCGACGTCGCCGAGATGGAGCTGGTCGACGCCATCGCCGGCCTCCGCCCGGGAACCCCCGACAACCTGCCGCTGGTAGGCCCCGGCCCGATCGAGGGCCTCGTCCTCGCCACCGGCCACTACCGCAACGGCATCCTCCTGGCGCCGCTGGCTGCCGAGACCGTCGTCGATCTCCTGGCCTCGGATCGGCGTTCGTCCTTTGTCGCCCACAGGGATACAAAGGACGAACGCCGAGAGGGAGGAGTCGCCGCCCGATGAGGATCGAGCTCAACGGCGTGCCCCGCGAGCTGCCGGAGGGCGCCACCCTCGCCGCCGCCGTGCGCGAGTCCGGTGCGGGGGAGGGGGGACGCGGGGTCGCCGTCGCCCTCGATGGCGAGGTCGTCCCCCGCGGCGAGTGGGAGACGACGCTGCTTCGCGAGGGGCAGGCGGTCGAGGTCCTGGCGGCGATCCAGGGTGGCGCCGACTCCTGGCAGCTCGGCGGCCGCGAGTGGGGCTCCCGGCTGATCGCCGGCACCGGCGGTTTCCGCTCGCTAGAGCAGATGGAGTCCGCCCTTGCCGCCTCCGGCGCCGAGATCGTCACCGTCGCCCTGCGTCGGATCGACCCCGCCGCAGAGGGTTCGGTGCTTTACGTGATCGACCGCCTCGGCCTCTTCGTCCTCCCCAACACCGCCGGCTGTTACACGGCCCGCGACGCGGTCCGCACCGCCAAGCTCGCCCGCGAGGCGTTCGGGACCGAGTGGATCAAGCTCGAGGTGATCGGCGACGATCGCACCCTCTACCCGGACGCGGTTGAGCTGGTCGACGCGGCCGAACAACTCGTCGCCGACGGCTTCACCGTCCTCCCCTACACCAACGACGACCCGATCCTCGCCCGTCGCCTCGAAGAGGCCGGCTGCGCCGCGGTGATGCCGCTCGGCTCGCCGATCGGCTCCGGGGCCGGGATCCGCAACCCGTACAACCTCGCGATCATCACCGAGCGGGCCGAGGTCCCGGTCATCCTCGACGCCGGCATCGGCACCGCTTCCGACGCCGCTCAGGCACTGGAGCTGGGCTGCGACGCTGTCCTCGCCGCCAGCGCCATCTTCGGCGCCGAGGACCCGGTGGCGATGGCGACCGCGCTGCGCCGCGGCGTCGAGGCCGGCCACCTAGCCCGCCGCGCCGGCCGCATCCCCCGCCGCACCCACGCCGAGGCCTCAACCGCCTACGAGGGACTGCCAGACCTCTCCTGAATCGGTGTTCGTCCTTTGTCGCCCACAGGGATACAAAGGACGAACGCCGCTCGGTTCGGCGCCGTTTACCATGGGCACCGCGCCCCTGTAGCTCAGTTGGTTAGAGCGGCGGCCTTTTAAGCCGCGCGGCGCGGGTTCGAATCCCGCCGGGGGCATTGTTGGCTAGGGCGCGACTCGAGGAGGGGACCCTTGCCCTCTGACGAGCGCCTCCTCCGTGTCCCCTGCGACATCGAGGCCGATGACGAGCAGCGCCTCGACCGCATCCGCGCCGAGATCGATGCCGCCTTCGACGCCTTGCGCGATGTCGAGGAGGGGGTCTCGATCTTCGGTTCCGCCCGGGTCGAGGAAGGCCATCCTTGGTACGAGCTCAGCCGCGAGACCGCTGCCTGCCTCGCCAAGCACGGCTACACGGTGATCACCGGCGGCGGGCCGGGGCTGATGGAGGCGGCGAACCGCGGCGCCAAGGAGGCCGGCGGCGAGTCGATCGGGCTCAACATCGAGCTGCCGCACGAGCAGCACGCCAACCCCTATCTCACCCGCTCGCTCAACTTTCACTACTTCTTCGCCCGCAAGCTGATGTTCGTCCGCTACGCCCGCGCCTTCGTAATCATGCCCGGCGGCTTCGGCACCCTCGACGAGCTCTTCGAGGCCCTCACCCTGATCCAGACCGACCGCATCAAACACTTCCCGGTGATCCTCGTCGGCTCCGAGTTCTGGGCGCCCCTCCTGGCGTGGATCGACCGTGGCCTCGAGGACCACGGCCTGATTTCCCCGGGCGACAAAGAGCTGCTGATGGTCGCCGACGAGCCGCACGAAGTCTGCGAGCAGGTGAACCGGGCGAGCGAGCGGCAGCGAGCGTTGACCTGATCAGTCGTTCGATTCGACGACTGACGCCCAGGTCGGAAGCGGCGGCGGATTCGGACGAGGGTCGATGCCGAGACGGGGGTCATCCTCCTCCGGTGGCTCCTCGGTGTGAAGTTTGGGTGCCTTCGGGCGCCACTCGCTGAGCCCTTCCACGATGTCCCCATAGAAGCCAACCGCCAGCTTTCGGGCCTCCAAGACGAAGGACCGCTCTCCCTTTCCTCTCTTGGTGCCAAGCGGGCGGGCGAGGGAGAGGGTGAAGTGCTTGGGCTCCCGCTTCGGGTCCGACCGGGACAGGAGGGACTTCGGATCTTCGCGAGCATCCCGCAACAAGAGGGCCGTCGTCTCCTTGGTTCGCGCGAAGGCGACCTCAATCCGGAGGTCTTCGGGAGCTTTCTTCAGCTGTTTCAGCACCCAGTTGACCCGGGTCGCGGGCCGACCCTCCTTGGGTGCGGCCAGCTTCACGCTCGCCCTGGTTTGCTGGGCGCGAAGGTCGGCTTTGACATCGATCGGGCCCACCGCTTGCGGGACTCGGAATGAGCCAGACAAAACGCCGTCGCTCTCCAACTGCTTCATTAGGTCGGCGGTCCACTTCTGCCCGTCTCGGGATCGAGACTGCGCCGACTGAACCTGGACCCCGAGATCTTGACTGAGAGTCAGGCAGAGGTACTCGATGAACTGCTCCCAGCGATCCACGACCTCTCGCACGCCCGGGTCGGCTGGGCGGATGGTTCCGTCCCGTGCCGCGTTCCGCACTTTCACCCAGTTCTTTCCCATGTCCTCGAACCCGATGGCCCCAGAGTTCTCATGCTCCAGGTAGGCGATCAGCTCCTTGAGGATCCAAGCCTGGTCTGGATCGCGTATGCCCCGATGCTGGTGCTGCATGATCGCCTCGGTCAAGATCCGCCACCACGAAAGGTGCCGTAAGTCAACGCGCCGAGTTTTTCGCCGATCGACCGCGACGGGTATGTCTGAGGCTCCCGTGCTGATCTGGTTCGAGATCGTCAACACCGCTTGGAAGCCATGTTCTCTCGCCAGGTCCAGATATGAGGACACCTGCTCAGCGCCGAGTGGGACGTTGTCGGTTTTCACCTCGACGAGACACTTCCAAGAGGTTTTGCCTCGCTCGACCGCGATCGCGCCGTCGGGGCGCAGCGTCTTTCCCTCCACGTTCTTCAGCGGCACCTCAGTGAACGTCGAGATCCGTCCTGCTGGTGCCCCGATCTCCTTCAGCAGCCCCCGGCCGAACTCGTCAACAGCTCCCATCACTGCCAGCAGGGACGAGGCGGCACGAATCTCCTGCTCGTTCTGGTTGCGAATCCCCGCAACCGGGATCAGACGTGCCGGCATCCACGCATCACTCGCGGCGTTCCCGTTGACGGCCACGGGCATACCCTAAGTGGAAGAGGGCTCTTGCGGCGGTGTCGGCTAGTGCCGGAAGTGCCGGTGCTTGGTGAAGACCATCGCCACGCCGGCCTGCTCGCAGGCCTCGATTACCTCGGCGTCGCGTTTTGAGCCGCCCGGCTGGATGACGCTGGTGGTGCCGGCCTGGATTGCCAGCTCGGGGCCGTCGGCGAAGGGGAAGAAGGCGTCGGAGGCGAGGGCTGAGCCGGCGAGCAGCGCATCGGCCTCGTCGCCGTGGGCCTCGCGGCACTTCTCGACCGCGAGGCGGACCGAGTCGACGCGGCTCATCTGGCCGGCTCCGATGCCGAGGGTGGCGCCGCCCTTGGCGATCACGATCGCGTTGGAGCGGACGCGGCGGCAGACGGTCCAGGCGAAGAGCATGTCCTGCCACTGCTCCTCGCTCGGCTCGTTGCCGGTGACCGCCTCCATGATCTCCCGCGGCTCTGGGTCGCCGTCGCGGTCCTGGATCAGGAGGCCGCCCATCACCCGCTTGACGTCGCGTTCGCGCACGTCGGGCTCGCGGCGCTCCTCCTCGCAGAGGATCCGGATCGCCTCCTTCTGGGTCAGCACCTCCAGCGCCCCGTCCTCGTAGCCGGGCGCGCTCAGCACCTCGACGAAGTTCTCGTGCAGTTCCTCGGCCAGCTCCTTGCCGATCGGGCGGTTGATCGCGATCACGCCGCCGTAGGCGGAGATCGGGTCGCAGGCCAGCGCCTTCCGATAAGCCGCCAGCGCGTCGGCGCCGATCGCCACCCCGCAGGGGTTGTTGTGCTTGACGATCACGCAGGCCGGCTGCTCGAAGTCGCCGACCAGGCTGCGGGCCGAGTCGAGGTCGAGGACGTTGTTGAAGGAGAGCGCCCGACCGTGCAGCTTCGAGCAGCGGGAGAGGATGTGGCTGCGCAGCCCCACCTCGGAGTAGAGAGCCGCCCGCTGGTGCGGGTTCTCCCCGTAAGAGAGGTCCATCTCCTTCTCGTAGGCGATCGCCAGGTGTTCCGGGAAGTCCTCGTACTCCATCGAGAACCAGCGGCTGATCGCGGCGTCGTAGCGGGCGGTCTGGGCGAAGGCCTCGTTGGCCAGCCAGTGCCGGGTCGCGGAGGAGATCTCGCCGCCGCTCTCTTCCAGCTCGGCGCAGACCGCGTCGTAAGACTCCGGTTTGACGATCACCGCGACGCTCTCGTGGTTCTTGGCCGCCGCCCGGATCATCGTCGGGCCGCCGATGTCGATGTTCTCGACCGCCACGTCATGCTCCACCTCGTGCCCGGCGACGGTCTGCTCGAAGGGGTAGAGGTTGACGCAGACCACGTCGATCGGCTCGATCCCCTCGCGCTCCAGCGTCGCCATGTGCTCGGCGTCGCCGCGCCGCGCCAGCAGCGCCGCGTGCAGCCGCGGGTGCAGCGTCTTCACCCGGCCGCCGAGGATCTCTTCCTGGCCGGTGAACTCGGAGACGTCGGTCACCTCCAGCCCCGCCTCGCGCAGCGCCGTCGCGGTGCCGCCGGTGGAGAGGATCTCGACCCCGAGCCCCGCCAAGCCCTTGGCGAAGTCGGCGACCCCGGTCTTGTCGGAGACCGAGATCAGCGCCCGGCGGACCCGGACCTGACCATCGCCGAGGCTCTCTTGCTGGGTGTCGGTGGCGGGCTCAGTCATCGATCGCGACCTTGCGCGGGTCGCTGGGGTCGATCCTAACCCTGCCCTCCGCGATCATGCGGATCGCCTCCGGATAGAGCTGGTGCTCGACCGTGTGGACGGCGGCCTCCAGCACCCCGCGTTCGCGGCCGACCGGCACCGGCACCCGCCGCTGCAGGATCACCGGCCCGGTGTCGATCCCCTCGTCGACGAAGTGGACGGTGACGCCGGTCTCCTGCACCCCGGCCTCGAGTGCCTGGCCGATCGCGTCGAGGCCGGGAAAGTCCGGCAGCAGGGCCGGGTGGACGTTGACGATCCGCCCTGCGAAGCGGGCGACGAACGGTTCGGTCAGCAGCTGCATGTAGCCGGCGAGGACGACGAGGCCGGGATGGTGGGATTCGGCCCAGTCGCCCATCGCCGCGTCGCGGCCCATGCGGTCGGCGTAGGCGTCGGCTTGGAAGACGGCGGTGTCGACGCCGGCGGCCGTGGCGCGCTCGAGGGCCCCGGCCCCTGGCTTGTCGGAGCCGACCGCGACCACCTCCACCAGCCCCTGTCCGTGCAGCTGGTCGAGGATCGCCTGCAGGTTGGTGCCGCTGCCCGAGGCGAGGACGACGATCCGGAAGGAGCTCACGCCGGCATCCTCTCGGAAGCGGCGCCGCTCAGCTCAGCGCCCGGCAGACCGCCCGCGCCTGCGCCTGGGTGATCTCCTTCGAAATCCTCTGCGATCCCTGGCCGGGAACGATCTGGGAGTTGGCGACGAAGATGACCGAGCGCTTGCCGTTCGAGCTGGCGGCGACCAGGATCCGGTAGCCCGGGAAGGAGCCGGTGTGACCGTAGACCGTGCCGCAACCGGTCCGGTAGCGGAAGATCCCCAGCCCGGCGAAGTTCTTGCCGGGCCCGGGCGGCGAGGAGGAGCCGAGGCGGAAGGGCCCTTCGACGGGGGAGGCGGCCAGCACGGTCGGCACGTAGCGCCGCACGAAGCGGGCCATGTCGAGTGGCGTCGAGACGATCCCGCCCGAGGCCCAGGCGCCGGCCGGGTTGATCAGTTCGCTGACGTCCTCGGGCTTTTCTCCCGGCTCGACGTCATACCCGTGCAGGAAGGGCCGCGGCATCGTCACCGTGCTCGGCAGGCTGCTCCCCCGCATCTTCAGCGGCCCGAAGACCCGCCGCTGCAGCAGCTGTTCGTAGGAGAGCCCACTGGCTTCTTCCTCGATCAGGCCGGCGGCGATGTTGTCGGTGTCGGAGTAGTGGTACTGCGACCCCGGCGCGAACCCGAGCGGCTCGCTGCTGACGAACTCGGTCAGCTGGATCGGGGAGAAGTAGCGGGCGGGGTCGGCGAGGAGCTGTTCGACGAAGGTGGGGGCCCTGATGTAGTCGGCGAGGCCGCTGGTGTGCTGGAGCAGCTCACGCAGTTTCACCCCTTCTGCTGCCGGCAGGAGCCCGGGAATCCTTTCCCGCAGGGTGGTGTCGAGCGAGAGGGCGCCGTTGCCGATCAGCTTCGCCGCCAGGTAGGCGTTGAACCCCTTGGCGACGCTGGCGATGCGGAAGGCTTCGAACGGGGTCGGGGGGCGGCGGTTGCTGACGTCGGCGACGCCGGCGGAGAAGAACTCCGTGTGCGCGCCGCGATCGACCAGCATCGCGATTCCGGGCGGTCCAGCGGGAGACTCGACGATTGCGGTCAGCTGCTTCTGCAGCTTGGAGTTCGGCGCGCCTCGGAACTTGGCCGAGGCGAACGGCACCACCAGGAGACCGACAAGGACAACCACACTCGCGGCGACGATCGCCGCCTTCCGGCGCTTATTCAATCCCCTGATAACCAACAAGTTCTCTCTCCCTATGGTGCGGCGGCGATCGTCTCGAGGGCGAATTTGCCATCCGCCTCGTCAGGGTCGCCAAGTGGATAGTTACCGGTGAAGCAAGCGTCGCAGTGTTCGCTGGGGTCACCTTCGATCGCCTCGTAGACGCCGGCGATCGAGAGGTAGGCGAGGCTGTCCGCCTCCAGCTCGTCGGCGATCTCGTCGATCGAGCGGTTGTGGGCGATCATCTCCTCGCGGGTCGACATGTCGACCCCGTAGTGGCATGGGTTGCGGATCGGCGGGGCCGAGATCCGCAGATGCACCTCGCTGGCGCCGGCGTCGCGCAGCATGCCGACGATCTGCCGCGTGGTGTTGCCGCGCACGATCGAGTCGTCGACGACGACCAGGCGCTGGCCGGCGACGATCTCTGGCAGCGGGTTGAACTTCAGCCGCAGCCCGTGTTTGCGCAGCTCCTGGCCGGGTTGGATGAAGGTCCGTGCCACATAGCGGTTCTTGATCAGGCCATCGTCGCGGGGCAGCCCGGAGGCGCGCGCGAAACCGGCGGCGGCCGGGTTGCCGGAGTCCGGCACGGCGATCACCAGGTCGGCCTCGACCGGCGCCTCGCGCCAGAGGATCTCACCCATCCGCCCCCGCGACTGTTGCAGGACTTTGCCCTGCAGGCGGCTGTCGGGGCGGGAGAAGTAGATGTGCTCGAAGACGCAGCTGGCGCGGCGCTCGGTCTTCACCACCTGGCGCGTCTCCAGGCCGCGCTCGGTCAGCGAGACCATCTCGCCGGGATGCACTTCCCGCATCAGTTCGGCGCCGATGATGTCGAAGGCGCAGCTCTCCGAGGCGACGACGAAGCGGCCGTCGAGCCGGCCGAGGCTGAGCGGCCTGATCCCGTGCGGGTCGCGGAAGGCGACGATCGCCCGCTTGGTCATCACCACGGTCGAATAGGCACCCTGCAGTCGCGGCATCACCTCGGCGACGGCGTCCTCGATCATCTTGCCGTCGTGAGAGGAGAGCAGCGCGGCCATGATCTCCGAGTCGGAGGTGCCGCGGAACTGCAGCCCCTTCTCTTTCAACTCACCCCAGAGCTCGACCGCGTTGGTGAGGTTGCCGTTGTGGGCGAGCGCGACCTCGCGGCCGTCGTCGCGCCAGACCGGCTGCGCGTTCTCCCAGGAGCCGCCGCCGGTGGTCGAGTAGCGGACATGGCCGATCGCCATATCGCCATCCAGCGCCCGCAGCTTCTCCTCGTCGAAGACCTGGGAGACCAGCCCCGACTCCCGCATCGTCGTGATCATCCCGCCCTCGCAGGTGGCGATCCCGGCTGACTCCTGCCCGCGGTGCTGCAGCGCGTAGAGGCTGAAGTACGCCAGCCGGGAAACATCGTGCCCGGGTGCGTATACACCGAAGACGCCGCATTCCTCTCGCGGCCCTTGGCGATCGAAGTCGAACCCCTGATCGGGAGTCAAAGCGCGTGTTCCTCGCTGCTCGTTGGCATAAGAAGACGGACGCGCAGGCAGACAACCTGCCTACCGTGGGAGGGTAGCAGCGCTGGGCGGCTACCCAGCCCGTCTCCGGCGTCCGCTATTTGCACACGCAGGAGCGCGGAAAAAGCCGGTCTCAGACCATTGTGATGTATAGTCATACATCGTGAATCGCACCCAGATCTACCTCGATGAGGCGCAAACCGCGCGGCTCGACGAGCGGGCCGCTGCGGAGGGGACCTCTCGCTCGACGGTCATTCGCCGAGCGGTGGACGTGTATCTAGAGCAAGACGATCGGGACGCAGCTGCGTGGCGGAGACAGTGGACGCAGGCCCTGAAGGGCAGCGCAGGCAGCGCCCCCTACTTGGAGGACGGCGGAGAGTATGTCGAGGACATCCGCCGCGCCGACGCTGAGCGGCTCTCGCAACTCGAGCATTGAGCGTCGTCCTCGACACCAGCCTCTTGGTCGATCACCTGCGTGGTTCGGAGGCTGCTTTCGCGTATCTCGCTGGTCTCAAGGGTCGCCCGGCCTGTTCGGAGATCACCCGGATAGAGATCATCCAGGGGTTGCGATCCTCCGAGCGGCGAGCGGCCAACAAGCTGTTCGCACTAATTACCTGGGTTCCAGTCAGCGAGTCAGTGGCTCGCCGCGCGGGGGAGCTTGGTCGCCGCTGGCGTCGAAGTCATCCCGGCATCGGCGTCGCCGACCTTGCAATCGCCGCCACCGCGGAAGAGGTTGGTGCCGGGCTCGCCACGCGGAACATCAAGCACTTCCCGATGTTCAAGGACCTCAAGGCCCCTTACTAATGGACGACGACCAGGCCGCCGTACTGATGGCGGGCCTGGTCGTCGCCGCGGGCTGAACCTCAGCCCTGACCCTTGAGCTTGACCTTCGCCTTGTCGCTGCTGATCTGACCGGCGACATTGGTCGCGCTGGCGGTGATCTTCAGCGTCAGCTTCTTACTTGGCTCCAGTTCCTCGAGCCGGTCGGTCAGCTTGCCGTTGAATTTGAGCTTGAAAGAGGCGATTTTGCCGGGATAGACGGCCTTCGGCCCGGCTTTCAGCGTCGCTTTCTCGCCTTTGCCGAGGTTGACGGTCCCTTGCACGCTCACCGGCCCTTCGTTGCTGGTCGCCACATAGACCTTGACCGCCTTCTTGCCCGCCAGGGGCGATGCGTCGAGGACGATCAAGGGGCACGCGATCTGGCTCGTCGCGCTCTGCGGGCATTTGTCCTGCGTCTCGTCGCCGTAGCCGTCGTTGTCGGCGTCGGGCTCGATCACGGCGGCCAAGGGGACACGCCCTTCCGTCACGCCTTCGAAGTTCGCCGTCGAGCCCACTCCCACTTCTCCGAGAATGGCGCCCAGGGTCCCCGGGATTTCCTCGCAGTAGATGGAGATTCCTTCGATCGGGGATCCTTCGTAGCTGAACGGCGTACCGCGGAGTCCGAGCCTGTCCCCGGTCTGAACCGGCATCCTCGTATCGACGGCCGTTTGGCCGCTGCCGACCTGGACAGCCACTTGGTTGATGGCGGTGTAGTTGTTGCCCCCCACGGACCGCAGCACCTTGACAAGGGTGGGGACGGTGAAGGGGAAGGGGATCTGGTTCTGCACCTTTACCTTCGTGATTACGCCGCTGACGGGCGCAGTGAGAGAAAGTCCCGCCCCCGGAGACGAGAGCGTCACCAACGAGTAGGGGCCGGGAGCGGTGTCATCTCCGGCGCAGGTGTCGCCGAATTCGGTTGCGGCGCCAGCCGTCGGCGCGACTGCGAGCGCCACAAGCATGGCGGCAGCCGCGATCGAAGCGAATGCCTTCTTCATGACTGTCCCTTCAGTTTGGCCTTGATTTGATCGCTGCTGATCTGACCGGCGACATTGGTCGCGCTGGCGGTGATCTTCAGCGTCAGCTTCTTGCTCGGCTCCAGTTCCTGCAGGCGTTCCGTCAATTTGGAGCTGAATTTGAGCTTGAAGCGGACGAGCTGTCCCGCCGCGACGGTTTTCGTCCCGGCTTTCAGCGTCGCCTTCTTGCCTTTGCCCAGGCTGACCACACCGTTCACGCTCACCGGCGCGGAGGTGCTGGTGGCCACCATGACGACCACCGATTTAGCACCCGGCAGGCCGACAGCGTCGAGGGTGACGACCGGGCAGGCGATCTGAACTGCCGCGCTCTGCGGGCATTTGTCCTGCGTCTCGTCGCCGTAGCCGTCGTTATCGGCGTCGGGCTCGATCACGGCCGAGAGAGGCACCCGTGCTTCCGTGGCCGGCGGGAAACTGGCCGTCGACCCCAATCCCACCTCGCCGAGTGCAGCGCCGAGGCCCCCGGGCACGTTGTCGCAAAGGAAGATGTAGCCCGGAACTGAGGATTCGCCGGCAGTGAACGGCGGGCTGTAGACGCCGAGCCTGTCCCCGGCCTGAACCGGCATCCTCGCGTCCGCGACGGTTTCCCCGCCGAGGACCTGCATCGGTACCTGGTTGACGACGGTGTAACTGTCGCCGCCCGCCGGCCGCAGCAGCTTGATGACCTCGGGGATGGGGATGGGAGGGGATTCCTGGGTCCTGAGCTTGACCTTCGTGATCACGCCGCCCACGGGGGCCGAGAGCGGAAGTCCCGATCCAGGCGATGAGCTCGTCATCAGGGTGTAGCTGCCGGGTCCAGCCTCGTCGGCTGCACAGGTGTCTCCGAATTCGGTTGCGGCCGAGGCGTGGGTGGGTCCCGCCAAGGCCAGAATGGCTGCGCTTGCGACCAGGCTCACGGTCAAGCGGCTTCTCATTTGATCTCCCCAGTTGAGGTTCTTTATCTGGGGTGAGGATATGCGCCGCCCAGGCGCCTAAACAAGGGAAATTCGTCTACTGCTTGCGCAGACTCTCGCCGCTCTCCGGCTCGAACAGGTGCAACTTCGCGGTGTCGGCCCAGAGCTCGGCGGTCTCGCGGCGCTTGACCTTGCTGGTCGGGTCGAGGCGGGCGACTATCTGCTCGTGGCCTTCGCGGATTTCGCCGGCGCCGGTTTCCTCGAGGCTCTCCTCGACGATGTCGGCCAGCTGGTCGGACTGGACGCCTTCGGACTCGATGTGGAAGTAGGCGTAGAGGTCGGAGCCCAGTGACTCGACGAGGTCGATCTCGGCCTCGAAGGTGATCCCGCGCTCCTCCTTGAGGTCGCCGATTACCTCGATGTCCTCGAAGTTCTCCGGCCGCAGCCCGGCGATCACCTGGCCGTCGTGCTGCTCTACCTCTAGGTCGCTGAGGTCCACTTCACCGATCGGCAGCTGCAGCTTGCCGCCGCTGATCTCTCCCGGCATGAAGTTCATCGAGGGCGAACCGATGAAGCCGGCGACGAAGAGGTTCTTCGGGTTGTCGTAGAGGTCAGCCGGCGTTCCCACCTGCTGCAGGGCGCCGGCGCGCATTACCGCCACCCGGTCGCCGAGGGTCATCGCCTCGGTCTGGTCATGGGTGACGTAGACCGTCGTCGTCTCCAGCTTCGACTGCAGCCGCGCCACCTCGGTCCGCATCTGCACCCGCAGCTTTGCGTCGAGGTTGGAGAGCGGCTCGTCCATCAGGAAGGCCTTCGGGTCGCGGACGATCGCCCGCCCCATCGCCACCCGCTGCCGCTGCCCGCCGGAGAGGTTGGCCGGCCGCCGGTCAAGGTGCTGCTCGAGGTCGAGGGTGCGTGCCGCGTCCTCGACCTTCTCGTCGATCTCGCGCTTATCGACCCCCGCCAGCTTCAGGGCGAAGCCCATGTTCTCGCGCACGGTCATGTGCGGGTAGAGCGCGTAGTTCTGGAAGACCATCGCGATGTCGCGATCCTTCGGCGAGCGGTCGTTGACGGTCTCGCCGTCGATCTTCAGCTCGCCGCTGGAGATGTCCTCGAGCCCGGCGATCATCCGCAGCGCGGTCGACTTGCCGCAGCCGGAGGGGCCGACGAGGATCATGAACTCCCCGTCCTTGATGTCGAGGTTGATGTCTTTGACGGCTTCAAAGCCGTCGGCAAAGGTCTTGGTTATTCCGTCGAGGACTATCTCTGACATCGGTGTGGCTCCTTATCCCTTGACGGCGCCGGCGGTGAGCCCGGCGACGATTCGGCGCTGGAAGAAGAGGACGAAGACGATGATCGGCACCGTCACCACCACCGCGGCGGCGGCGATGCTCCCGGTCGGGGCGGTGAATGACGATTCGCCGGTGAAGAAGGCGAGAGCGGCAGGAACGGTCCGCGAGGCGTCCGAGCTGGTCAGCGAGATCGCGAAGAGGAAGTCGTTCCAGCAGAAGATGAAGACGAGGATCGCGGCGGTGAAGACGCCCGGCGCGGCCAGCGGCACGATCACCTTGGTGAACGCCTGGAAAGGGGTCGCGCCATCAACCTGCGCGGCCTGCTCCAGCTCCCAGGGGATCTCCCTGAAGAAGGCGACGAGGACGTAGATCGCCAGCGGCAGGGAGAAGGTGAGGTAGGGGATGATCAGCCCCGGGTAGGTGTCATAGAGCCCGAGCGCCCGCCACATGTCGAACAGCGGCCCGACAGTGGAGATCGGCGGGAACATCGCGATCGCCAGTGCCCCGGCCAGGATCAGCCGCTTGCCGGGGAATTCGAGCCGGGCGATCGCGTAGGCGCAGAAGCTGGCGAGGACGATCGCGATCACGGTCGTGATCAGGGCGATCAGGATCGAATTGATCAGCGGTTTGATGAAGGGGCTGTCGTCGATCCCGCCTTCGAACAGGCTCTTGTAGTTGTCGAAGGAGACGCTCTGGGGGATGAAGCGCTGGTCGGTCAGCTCGTCCGGCGGCTTCAGCGAGATCGAGATCAGCCACAGCACCGGGATCAGCGCGAACAGCACCACCAGCACGATGGCGATGCTCCAGAGGGCGTAGTCGCGGCTTTGGTGTTCCATCTCAGCCTCCCGGTCGCCCTTCCTCGAGCTTGGCCCCCAAGCCTTTGACGAACAGCAGCGCGATGAGGAAGACGCAGATGAAGATCAGCACCGAGACGGCAGAGCCGAGCCCGAGGTTGAGGCGCGAGATCAGCTGGTTGTAGCCGAGGATCGAGACCGATTCGGTGTCCAGCGCGCCGCGGGTCATGATGAAGATCGAGTCGAAGACGCGGAAGGCGTCGAGGGTGCGGAACAGCAGCGCGACGAGGATCGCCGGCTTCATCAGCGGCAGGGTGATCCGGGTGAAGCGCTGCCAGGCGCTCGCCCCGTCGACCCGCGCCGCCTCGTAGAGCTGGCCGTCGATCGTCACCAGCCCGGCGAGCAGGAGCAGGGCCATGAACGGGGTCGTCTTCCAGACCTCGGCGAGGATGATCACCACGAAGGAGGTGAAGCGCTCGCCGAACCAGTCGGTTTCGCCGCTCATCAGCGGCAGGTTGTTGACGAACCCGGTTTCCGGGGCGAAGGCGAACTGCCAGGCGAAGGCAGCGACCACGGTGATGATCCCGTAAGGGATGAGGACCGAGGTGCGGACGACGCCGCGGCCGAAGATCGCCCGGTGCATGACCAACGCGATCGCCATTCCCAGCACCAGCTCGATCGAGACGGTGACGATCATTAGGAAGACGGTGTTGAAAACGTCCGTCCACCAGAGCTGGGAGGTCAGCACCGTGACGTAGTTGGAGAGCCCGGCGAAGCTGTTCTCGTCGGGGAAGCGGAGGTCGACGTTCTGCAGCGAGAGGATCACCGCGTAGGCGATCGGGTAGGCGGTGACCAGCAGCATCGCCAGCACCGCCGGCGCGCAGAGCATCCAGGCGAGTTTCCGTTCCGAGCGGGTGCGCGAGGAGGTCTTCTGGGTGTGCGCCTCCATCAGAGCAGCCCTTCCCGCTTGACCGCGTCTTCGACGTTCTCCTTCAGTTCGTCGTAGATCGATTCGGTGTCTTCGGGGTCGATCTTGTCCGGCGGGTGCAGCGCCCGCTGCACCGCGAGGGAGACGTCCTGGTAGGCGGGGGTCGTCGGCCGCGGGCCTGAGGCTTCAATCGATTCCTTCACCAGTTGGGCGAAGCCGGGGTACGCCTTGGTCACGGCTTTGTCGCTGTAGAGGTCGGATCGCGACGGCGGCAGGCCGTCGAGTTCGACCGCGGTCTTCTGGCTTTTGTCGTTGGCGAGGCAGGCTGCCGCCTCGAAGGCGACATCCTTGTTTTCCGAGAAGGCGCTGACCGCGAGGTTGAAGCCGCCGAGCGGCGGTTTGCTCGGCGTGTTCGCGTTGACCCGCGGGAAGCGGGCGAAGCCCATCTCTTTGCCGATCTCCGGCGCTTCGGCCTGGGCGCTGGCGTAAGCGAAGGTGTAGTTGGTCATGAAGGCCGATTCGCCGGCCTCGAAGCCGAGCCGGGCGGTGTCCTCGTCGGAGGTCGAGAGGCTCGGCGGCGCGGGCACCCCCGTTGGCCAGCCTGCCGATCACCTGCAACGCCTTTTCGGTCGGCCCCTGTTCGAGGTCGACTTCTTCGGGGCCAGAGAGGATTTCGGTGCCGGCGCTCTCGATCAGCGCGTTGACGAAGACCATGTAGCCCTCGTAGCGGTTCGCCTGGACCTGGATCGTGCCGGCTTCTTTCAGGCCTTCGGCCTCGTCGATCATTTGATCCCAGGTGGCCGGCGGCTTCTTGACCAGGTCTTTGCGGTACCAGAGCAGTTGGGTGTTGGTGTTGAACGGCGCCGCGTAGAGCTTGCTGTCGAAGGAGGCGGTCTCGATCACGTTGGGGAAGACGTTTTCCGTCACCTGCTCTTTCTGTGGCCCGGTCCACTCTTCGACCCAGCCGGCGTTGGCGAACTCACCGGTCCAGATCACGTCCATGCCGACGATGTCGATCGAGGAGTCCTCGGCACCGAGCCGGCGGACCAGCTGTTCGCGCTGTTGACTGGCGTCGGTGGGGAGGAATTCCGGCGTGATCGTGTACTTGCCGTCCGATTCTTCCGAGCAGCGTTCGGAGACTTTCTCAATCGTCCCGCCCGGCTGGATTGCGACGAAGAAGGTGAGGTCGCGGCTGCCCGACTTGTCGGAGCTGCCGCCGCAGGCGACGAGCCCGACCGCGGCCAGTGACGCTGCCGCGAGGCAGATCAGGGCACGCTGCACCCAGGCGGATTTCAAGCTCGCTTCTCCATTACCGCACCCTTCCCAGGGGTGCATCAGGAATCTGCCCGCGAGAGGTCTTGTCTAAACCGGATCCGCAACCGACATTGGGCACAGCGGGGTGTGCTCAAAGTCGGATGCGCGCCTCCGGTCCGGTGGCGCTAAGCGGCGAGCAGCGCTTCCAGCGCCCGGTGCAGGCCGGCGATCGCCGAGTCGAGCGGGGCTTGATCGCCCGCGGCGCGGGCGCGGATCAATGCGCCCTCGATGGTGGAGACAACGAGACCGGCGAAGCTCGCGGCGTCCTCGGCACCGACCCCTTCGTCGCGAAGGGCGGCGGCGATCGGCGCTTCCCAGCTTTGGAAGGCAGCGGTTGCTGCGGCAGCAAGTGCCGGATCCTCGGGTCGGGCCAGCGCTGCGGCGGCGACCGGACAGCCGAGCCGCTCGGGCCTGTCTTTAACCCGGCGGCGGAACATCTCGCCGAAGGTGCTGAGCGTCTCGGCGAGGCCGAGCTCGGCCAGCGAGCTTTCGATCGCGGCGCGGATCTCGCGCCCCTCCAGTTCGGCCGCCTCGATCGCGAGCTGGCTCTTGCCGCCGGGGAAGTGGTGGTAGATCGAGCCGCGGGGCGCCTTGCCGCGCTCGGCGACGTCGCGCAGCTCCATCCCGGCGTAGCCCTTCTCGGCGAGCAGGCTGCGGGCGCCGTTCAGCAGCCGGTCACGCCCGTCGCGGCGCGTCGGCTCGATCGCTTCGGCATCGGCGAGTCGCGTTATGCCCATGGTCATAGTATAGTCGCGGCGGCGATGTATGACCAGGGACATAAACGAGCGGTGGCGATCGCCTGCGCCGGCGCCTTCCTCGTCTTCCTCGACACGACGATCGTCAACATCGCCTTCCCCGACATCTCGGCCTCCTTCCCGGAGGCGAGTCGCGGCCTTCTCTCCTGGGTGCTCGACGGCTACTTCGTCGTCCTCGCCGCGCTGCTGGTCCCCGCCGGTGGGCTGGCCGACCGCTTCGGCCACCGCCGCGTCTTCCTCGTCGGCGTCGCCTCCTTCACCGCCTCGAGCCTGCTCTGCGCCGTGGCGCCGACCCTGGAGACGTTGATCGGCGCCCGCGTCCTGCAGGGGGTGGGGGGCGCCCTGATCGCCCCGACCTCGCTGGCGATCGTCCTCGACAGCTTTCCGGTCGAGCGCCGGGCCGCCGGGGTCGGGCTCTGGGGCGCCGCGGCCGCGGCCGCGGCGGCAATCGGGCCGACCCTGGGGGGAGTGCTGGTCGAAGTCTCCGACTGGCGGCTGGTCTTCCTCGTCAACCTCCCTCTCGGCGCCGCGATCCTCTGGCTTGGCCGCCGCCACCTGCCGGAGCGGCCGCTCGCCGACAGCCGCCTGCCCGACCTGCCGGGGGCGGCGATGCTGGCCCTCGCCCTGGCGACGGTGACGCTGGGGATCGTCGAGGGCAACGACTGGGGCTGGACCTCCACCGCCACCCTCGCCGCGTTCGCCGCCGCCGCGGTGTTGCTCGCCGGTGTCGTCTTTCGCAGCCTCCGTCACCCGCGGCCGATCGTCGAGCCAGAGCTCTTCGCTCACCGCTCCTTCGGCATCGGCAACCTCGGCACGATGCTCTTCGCCACCGCCTTCTTCTCGCTGATCCTCGGCAATGTCCTCTTCCTGATCTCGGTCTGGGACTACTCGGTGCTCGGGGCCGGCCTCGCGGCGCTGCCCGGCCCCGCCCTGACGACCGTCGTCGCCGGCCCCGCCGGCCGCCTTGCCGACCGCTTCGGCCACCGCGCCGTGATCGTCCCCGGAACCCTGGTCTTCGCCGTCGGGACGCTGGTCCTGCGCTCCGCCGGGGCCGAGCCCGACTACCTCGGCACCTGGCTGCCGGGGGCGAGCTTGACCGGGATCGGGATCGGACTCGCCTTCCCCGCCCTCGGCTCCGCCGCCGTCCGCGACGTCCCCGTCGACCGCTTCGCCACCGCGAGCGCCGTCAATGCCGCCTTTCGCCAGGTCGGCGCCGTCCTCGGCACCGCGATCCTCGTCGCCATCGTCGGCGACCCAGCCGGTCTCAGTGAGGCCCTGCGAGTCTCCGACTCCGCCTACCTCTTCGCAGTCTTCGCCGCGCTCGCCTCAGGCGCGGTTGCCCTCGGTCTCAGTCGCCAGCAGGCGCGTGCCCCGCTGGAGATCGGGGAGCCCGCGCCTGCCAGCCTCGGCGATTAGCTCGCCTGTCCCTTCAACTTCACTTTCAGCTTTTTCGTCGTCGCCTGGCCGGCGACGTTGGTGCCGGTGACGGTCACCTTCAGCGTCAGCTTCTGTTTCGGGCTCAGCTCCTCCAGTTTCGTCTTCACCTTGTCGGTGAATTTGAGCCTGAACTTCCCGAGGACGCCGGGGGTGAGGTTCTTGGACCCGCCATTGATTTTCGCTTTCTTGCCTTTGCCCAGCTTGACCACGCCGTTGACCGTGACCGGTGCCGGCGTGTCGGAGCTGACGACGATCACCACTGAGCCGTCTTTCACCTGTCGTTTCGCCGTGAGCGCGACCAACGGGCATGGCGTCTGGATGGCGGCATTCTGCGGGCACTGGTCCTGCGTCTCGTCGCCGAAGCCGTCGTTGTCGGCGTCCGGCTCGATCGCGGCCCGTACCGGGATCCTGAAAGGAGAGTCTTGGCCAAAGGTCTGAGTTGCTCCGGGCTGGATCTCACCTTCGATGTAGCCGACCACGTCGTTGTCTTCTTCACTCGAGCCGGAAGTGAGGCAGTACATCGTCTCCGTGGCGCCGTGGATGCCAAGGCGATCTCCTGCCTGGACGGGAAGCCGCGTTGGGAAGCTGTTCAGCCCCGCGGCGAGCGGGGTTTCAGTGGTCTGACTGATGAGCGTGAAGGCATTCCCCGGGCCCGCCTGCCGGTAGACCTGAAGCGCCTGGGGAAACTGGCCCGGATCGGTCGGGATCTGGTTGTCGAGGCTCCAGCGGGTGATCACCCCACCCGTGGGGGCGGTGATCGGCAATCCGTTCGTGGCGGCCTGTTGGACCTGCAACAGAGACAGACTCGGCTGGGAGGCATTGGCCTGGCAGGTGCTGCCGAATTCGGTAGCCGCAGAAGCAGCGCTCGCCCAGAGCATCGAGACCGTCGCTGCGGCCGAAACGATGAGCCCAAGTCGTCTGATCATCTAACCCGTCCCCTTCGTAAATTGGCTTCGCCGCAGCATAAGCCCGAAAGTAGCTCGGTTATCCGTCGATGGCCTCTGCGCGCTCCGGCAGCGAGCGCCAGGCGCGCTCGGCGTCGGCGAGCGGGATGGAGACGCTGCGGTCGCCGGCGGCGAGCTCGATCGTCTCGCCCCCGACCTCGCCGAGCAGGGCCGCGCCTAGCTGCTCCAGCGTTGCCCGGTCGCCGCTGACGAGGAAGCCGCCGGCGCCCTCGCCGAAGAGGGCCTCCTCCGGCGAGCAGCCGCGCTCGCGCAAGGGCTCGAGGTTGAGCTGGCAGCCGATGCCGCCGGCGATCGATGACTCGGCGGCCGCGCAGGCGAGGCCGCCGTCGGAGATGTCGTGGGCGCTGGCGAGCTTGCCGGCGCGGACCGCGCCGCGGACCGTTGCGCAGGCGGTGGAGACCGCGGTCACGTCGGGCATAGGCAGGCCCATCTTCAGTGCGCCGCGCTGCTTCGCCAACTCCGATGCGGCGAGATTCGGTTCGAACGGGCCGATCAGGCCGATCGCGTCGCCCTCGTTTACGAAGCCGCTGCCGGCGACCTGAGCCGGATCTGGGAGCTCGCCGACCATCGCCACCACCGGGGTCGGGTAGATCGGCCCGGCCGGCGTCTCGTTGTAGAGGGAGACGTTGCCCCCGACGACCGGGACCCCGAGCGCGTTGCAGACGTCGGCGAGGCCGCTGACGGCGCGGTCGAGCTGCCAAGCGCCGGTCGGCTTCTCCGGGTTGCCGAAGTTGAGGCAGTTGGTCAGGCCGAGCGGCTCGGCGCCGACGCAGGCGAGGTTCTGGGCGCACTCGAGCACGCCCTCGATCGTTCCCGCGTAGGGGTCGGCGGCGACGCGGCGGCCGTTGCCGTCGATCGAGACCGCGATCGCGTTGCCGGCCTCGGGCAGCTGCAGGACTGCGGCGTCGGCCTGCTCGGGCCGGCGCACGGTGCGCGAGCCGACGATCGAGTCGTACTGCTCGAAGGCCCAGCGCTTGGAGGCGATGCTCGGCGCGCTCAGCAGGGCGAGCAGCTCCTCGGCCGCGGTCGCGCCTTCGCTCAGGGTCGCCCGGTTGCCGTAGATCCAGCCCTCCGGCTCGGCCGGGTCGAGGTCGTAGAGGGGGCAGCCGTCGACCAGCGCCTCGACCGGCATCTCGCCGACCGTCTCGCCGTCGCGGAGGATCCGGACCAGGCCGTCGTCGGTGACCTGGCCGATCTCCGCCGACCCGGTCTGCCATTTCTCGCAGATCGCCCGCACCTCGTCGACCCGCGCCGGCTCGACCACCGCCAGCATCCGCTCCTGCGACTCGGAGACCATGATCTCGAACGGCTCCATGTCGGCCTCGCGCAGCGGCACCTTGCCGACGTCGATCTCGATCCCGACCCCGCCGGCCGAGGCCATCTCTCCGGCCGAGGAGGTGAGCCCGGCGGCGCCGAGGTCCTGAAGCGAGACCAGCAGGCCCTTCTCCAGCAACTCCAGGCAGCACTCCAGCACCTTCGACTCCTCGAAGGGGTCGCCGATCTGCACCGTCGGCCGCTTCGCGTCGTCGCCCTCGCCGAGCTCGGCCGAGGCGAGGACCGAGGCGCCGCCGATCCCGTCGCGCCCGGTCGAGGCGCCCATCAGAACGACCGAGTTGCCGACGCCGGCGGCGGCCGCGCGGACCATGTCCACGGTCTTGGCAATACCTAGACACATCGCGTTGACCAGGCAGTTGTGCTCGTAGGGCTCCTCGAAGTAGATCTCGCCGCCGACCGTCGCCACCCCGATCGAGTTGCCGTAGTGGCCGATCCCGCGCACGGCGCCGTCGAGCAGGTGGCGCGAGCGGACCGAGTCGAGCTCGCCGAAGCGGAGGCTGTCGAGGAGCGCGATCGGCCGCGCCCCGATCGCGAAGACGTCGCGCATGATGCCGCCGACGCCGGTGGCCGCGCCCTGGAACGGTTCGACCGCGCTCGGGTGGTTGTGGGACTCGACCTTGAAGGCGACCGCGTAGCCGTTGCCGACGTCGACGGCGCCGGCGTTCTCGCCCGGGCCCATCACCACCCGCTCACCCTCGGTCGGCAGCCGGCTCAGAAGCTTGCGGGAGTGCTTGTAGGCGCAGTGCTCGGACCAGAGCAGGCTGAACATCGCCAGCTCGACGTCGTTCGGCTCCCGTCCCAGCTTCTCGACGATCAGCTCGTACTCGGAGTCGGTCAGCCCCAGCTCTCGGTATTTCGGCGTCCCGACCGTCACGCCGCGACCTTGCTCACCCGGGCGAAGACACGCAGTCCGTCGGTCGACCCGGTCAGGGGATCGACCGCGTGCTCGGGGTGTGGCATCAGGCCGAGCACGTTGCCGCGCTCGTTGGTCACCCCGGCGATGTCCCGCACCGAGCCGTTCGAGTTGTGGCCGTCGGCGTAGCGGTAGGCGACCTGGCCGTTCGTCTCCAGCGCATCGAGCATCTCCTCCGGCGCGTAGTAGCGGCCTTCGCCGTGCTTGGCCGGGATCGAGAGCTTCGCCCCCGTCCCCTCCTCGACCAGCTCGACCTGGTGGCAGCGGAAGCGCAGCTCGACGTTGCGCAGCAGCGCCCCGGGCAGCAGCCCCGCCTCGCAGAGGACCTGGAAGCCGTTGCAGATGCCGATCACCGGCGCCCCGCCCGCGGCCGCCTCGGCGACCGCCTCCATCGCCGGGCTGAAGCGGGCGATCGCGCCGGCCCGCAGGTAGTCGCCGTAGGAGAAGCCACCGGGGACGACGACGCCGTCGACGCCGTCGAGGTCGCGGCTCTCGTGCCAGATCAGCCGGGCGCCGTCGCCGGCGACCTCGCAGGCGTGCAACGCGTCCCGCTCATCGCATGAACCGGGGAACTGGAGGACGCCCCAGATCACAGGGTCTGGATCTCGTAGTCCTCGATCAGGGGGTTGGCGAGCAGCTTCTCGCAGAGCTCGCCGAGCCGCTCCGGGCTCTCGGCCTCGAGCTCGACCATCCGCCCGACGTGGACCTGCCCGATGCCCTCGAAGCCGAGCGCCGGTAGCGCCCGCTCGACCGCCTTGCCCTGGGGGTCGAGGATGCCCTCCTTGGGGCGGATCAGCACGCGCGCCTTCACAAAAGCCAATCTAGCGATCGGCTCAGAACGACTCGCCGGTGATCCGCTCGTAGGCCTCGACGTATTTGGCCCGGGTCTGCTCGACCACGTCGGCCGGCAGCTCCGGAGCCGGCGGCTTCTTGTCCCACCCACTTGCCGTTGCCCAGTCGCGCACGAACTGCTTGTCGAAGGAGGGAGGGGTGGCGCCCGGCTGGTAGCTGGCGGCCGGCCAGAAGCGCGAGGAGTCGGGGGTGAGAACCTCGTCGCCGAGAACGACCTCGGCGCCGGCGTGGCGGCCGAACTCGAACTTGGTGTCGGCGAGGATGATCCCGCGCTGGGCGGCATGCTGGGAGCCGCGTTCGTAGACCTCGATCGAGATCCGCCGCAGCTCTTCCATCAGCGCCCGGTCGCCGACGATCTCGGCGGCGCGGTCGAAGTCGACGTTCTCGTCGTGGTCGCCGACCTCGGCCTTGGTCGCCGGGGTGAAGATCGGCTCCGGCAGCTGGTCGGACTCGACCAGGCCGGAGGGCAGCTCGATCCCACAGACTTCGCCGCTCTCGCGGTATTCCTTCCAGCCCGAGCCGGAGAGGTAGCCGCGAACGACGCACTCGACCGGGTACATCTCCAGCCGCCGCACCCGCATCGCCCGTTCGGCGACCTCCTCGGGAACGTCCTCGGTGAGAAAGTGGTTGGGGACGATGTCCTCGGTCAGCCCGAACCAGAAGACCGACATCCTGTTCAGGACCTTGCCCTTGTCGGGGATCGGCGTCGGCATCACCACGTCGTAGGTGGAGATGCGGTCGGAGGCGACCATCAGCAGATCGTCGTCCCACTCGTATATCTCGCGCACCTTCCCCGAGGAGAGGAGCTTCAGATCGGCGACGCTCGGCATCGGGGGCGATGCTAACCACCTCGGCGCCCGCAAAGTTCTCCGAGCGGTGTGCGTCAGGTCACACCCCGCATTTAAGGAACTCTGGGATGCTGCTTCTCGTGGCGCTTCCCCCCGAAGTCGAACGCAGCCCGCTGTCGCAGACCCTGCGCTGGGCCTTCCGGCCGATCGCCTTCCTAGAGGACAGCCGCCGCCGCTACGGCGACTCCTTCGGGGTCCGCTTCCTCGGCTTCGAGCGGCCGATGATCCTGATCTCGGACCCGGAGGCGATCAAAGCCCTCTACCGCGAGCCAACCCACGGCCTGCCGCCGGGCCGCAACCTGATCCTCGAGCCGATCCTCGGCTCCAAATCGCTGCTGATCCAGGAGGGCGCCGAACACCTCAGCCGCCGCCGGCTGATGCTGCCGCCCTTCCACGGCGAGCGGATGCGCTCCTACGAGGAGACGATGACCGCGATCGTGGAGACGGAGATCGACTCCTGGCCGCTGAATAGCGAGTTCCCGATCCACGCCCGGATGCAGGCGGTGACCCTCGAGGTGATCCTCCAGGTCGTCTTCGGCGTCTCCAGCGGCCCGCGGCTGGACAAGCTGCGCGGGATGCTGGCGACCGTCCTGCAGGAAACGTCGGCGCCGGGCCGTCAGGTTCTCGGGCTGGCGCTGCAGCGCTTCGGCGGCCGCGGCATGTTCGCCCACTTCGAGAGCCAGCTGCGCGAAGTCGACGACCTGCTCTTCGCCGAGATCGCCGAGCACCGCGAACGGCCCGACCTGGCCGAGCGCGAGGACATCCTCTCGATGCTGATGCTGGCCGAATTCGAGGGCGGCGGCAGGATGGATGACCAGGAGCTGCGCGACCAGCTGATGACCCTGCTGCTGGCCGGGCACGAGACGACGGCGACCGCGCTGGCCTGGACCTTCGACCTCCTGCTCCGCCACCCGGCGGCGCTGGGACGCCTGCGCGACTCGCTCGCGGCGGGCGAGGAGGACTACCTGCGGGCGACGATCTCCGAGGCTCTGCGCCTGCGCCCGGTGATCCCGCTGGCCGGGAGGCGGCTCTCGAAGGAGCTGGTGGTCGACGGGACGACCCTGCCGGTGGGCACCGACGTGACGCCGGCGATCTGGCTCACCCACACCAGGCCTGACATCTACCCGGACCCGTTCGCCTTCCAGCCGGAGCGCTTCCTCGAGGAGGCCCCCGACACCTACGCCTGGATCCCCTTCGGCGGCAGCGTCCGCCGCTGCATCGGCGCCACCTTCGCCGAGTTCGAGATGCGGGTCGTCCTCCGCGAGGTGCTGACCCGCTGCGAGCTGCGCAAGGTCAGCCCGCTGCCCGAGCGCACCGGCCGCCGCAACATCACCCTCTCGCCGAAAGACGGGACCCCGGTCGTCGTCACCGACCGCCAACCGGCCCGCGAGCCGGTCTCTGTCTGACAACACATTTCGAAGCGTTTCGTCTACACTCCTCCCATGGAGGCACTTCTGGAGAGGGGGACGGACGTGGAGAACTGGAACGACGAGCGGCTGGACGAACTGAGCCGGCGGATGGACGCGGGGTTTGAGAAGGCAGCGACCAAGGTCGAACTGACCGCGCTCAAGAATGAAATGAACCTCCGGTTCGACGAGGTCGGCGGGCGGTTCAATGAATTCGGCAAACGCTTCGACAAGATCGAAGATCGGCTCGACCGCCTGAACAGCACGCTCCTCATTGGCCTCTTCGGCCTGATCGCCGCGGTGATCGCGAACGGGATTTGGGGCTGAAGCTCAGCCGCCCGACTTGGCGGGGGAGTGTGGATGCTCCCTCGCCCACTTGGCGATCGTGCCGGAGCCGGAGATCACCTCGCCGTCGTCGAGCACGAGGATCGGTACCTCGGGGGTGCCGCTGAGGCGTTTGATCTCCTCGCGGTCCTTGCTGCGACTGCCCCAGGTCCAGGGCATCAGCCGGTAGCCGCCAGCGGTCTTGATCTCGTACTCGTAGCCGGCCGCGTCAAGAGCCTTGCCGGCTTTCGAGCAGGGATGAGCAAAGCCCGGCCCCATTTTCTTCTGCCCGCAGGTGTAGAGGATCACGCCGCCCAGCCTATCGGGGTGTCTCCGTCGTAGCCAAGTGCTACATTCGTAGCATGAGTGTAGAAATTGCGTCCCGAGAGCTTCGTAACGACACGGCTGGACTGCTCCGCAGGGTTGAAGAGGGGGAGTCGATCGTGATCACCAAGCGGGGGAAACCCGTGGCAAACCTGGTCCCCCACCGTCCCGCGACGTCTCGCTGGTTCACTCCAGACGAGGTCATGGAGGTAGTCGAGTACAGCTCCGCCGACCCCGGATTGAGAGACGACTTGGAGCGGCTTGTGGGCGAGAGAACGGACGAACTCGGGCCGATCCGATGAGCGACCGGCCGGAGCGGGGGTTGCTCGATACGAGCGTCCTCATTGCCGAGGAGAATGAACGCCGATTACATCGGGAGCGGTTGCCGCAGACGGCGGCGATCTCGATCGTCACCAAAGCTGAGTTGCGCTTGGGTGTTCTGGCGGCTGCGGATGTGGAGACCCGAGATCGTCGCCTCACCACCCTCGACTCGATCGCCGAGATGACCGTGCTTCCGATCTGGGGCGCCGTCGAACGAGTTTGGGCGGGAATGCGTGCTTATCTTGCCGCCTCGGGTCGCAGCGTCAGGGTCAATGACCTCTGGATTGCAGCGACCGCGGCCGCCTACGACATGCCCGTCATCACCCAGGACCGCGATTTCTACGCCCTCTCCGGCGTCAACGGCCTGACCGTGATCGAGGTCTGATCAGGACTTCAGCGCTTCCAGCCGCTCGAAGATCTCGGGCATGTGGGTGAGGTAGGCGTTGTAGTCGAAGACCGCGTCGAGGTCGAGATCCGGCGCCGCCTCGGCGATCAGGTCGCGGAACTCGGTGCGGGTGTCCCAGGCGCGCTGGGCGTTCTCCTGGACCACCCGGTAGGCGTCGTCGCGTGGGAGCCCGGACTCGACCAGGGCGGTCAGCGCCCGCTGGCTGAAGAGGGCGCCGTAGGTGAGGCCGAGGTTCTCGCGCATCCGCTCCTCGTTGACCTTCATCCCGGCGGCGACCTTGGTTGCCAGGTCCTGCATGTAGTCGAGGCCGATCGTCGCGTCGGGCAGGATTACCCGCTCGGCGCCGGAGTGGGAGATGTCGCGCTCATGCCAGAGGGCGACGTTCTCGACCGCCGCCTGCGAGTAGCCGCGCAGGACCCGGGCCAAGCCGGTGATCCGCTCGGTGCGGATCGGGTTGCGCTTGTGGGGCATCGCCGAGGAGCCCTTCTGGCCGACGGCGAAGGGCTCTTCGACCTCGCGCACCTCGGTCTTCTGCAGATTGCGCACCTCGGTCGCGAAGCGCTCGAGGCCGGCGCCGGCGATCGCTACCGCCGCCAGCAGCGCCGCGTGGCGGTCGCGCGGGATCACCTGGGTGGCGACGTCCTCGCGCTCCAGTCCGAGCCTCTCCATCACCCGAGCCTCGACCGCGGGGGGGACCGAAGCGTAGGTGCCGACGGCGCCAGAGAGCTTGCCGAAGCGCAGCTGGGCGAACGCCTCCTCGAGCCGCTGGAAGTTTCGGTCGGCCTCGAAGGCGAAGCCGGCGAGGCGCAGACCGAAGGTCGTGGGCTCGGCGTGCACACCGTGGGTGCGGCCGACGCAGAGCGTGTCGCGGTGTTCGAGCGCCCGCTCGACCAGCGCGTCGCGGTAGCCGCGGGCGCTGGCGAGGACGATCGCGCCGGCCCGCTGCAGCTGTACCGCCAGCGCCGTGTCGAGCACGTCGGAGGAGGTGAGGCCGTAGTGGATCCAGCGGCCGTGCTCTCCGACCGACTCGGCGACGACGTCGACGAAGGCGGCGACGTCGTGGTCGGTCACCTTCTCGCGCTCGTCGACCGCCTCGACCGTGAAGGCCGCCCGCTCGCGCGCATCGCGCGCCGCCTCCTCCGGCACCGCGCCCTCCGCCGCCCAGGCCTCGGTCGCGGCCAGCTCGACTTCGAGCCAGCTCTCGAGCTTGGCCTGGGGCGTCCAGACCGCCCCGATCTCGGGCCGGGTGTAGCGGGGGATCACGCGTTGATTATCCGCGCCGCGAGGACGCCGGCGTTTTTCGCCCCGTCGATCGCCACGCAGGCGACCGGGATTCCCGGGGGCATCTGCACCGCCGAGAGCAGCGCGTCGAGCCCGCCGAGGCTCTTGCCGAGGATCGGCACCCCGATCACCGGCAGGTCGGTGTGGGCCGCGGCCACGCCCGGCAGCGCCGCCGACATCCCGGCGCCGGCGATGATCACCTTGAGGCCGCGCATCCGCGCGTTCTGGCAGTACTCGCGGACCAGCTCCGGATCGCGGTGGGCGCTCATCACCCGCACCTCGTAGCGGATGCCCGCTTCCTCGAGGGCTTTGCCGGCGGCCTGCATCTTCGGCTTGTCGTTCTTCGAGCCCATGATGATCCCGACGTGCGGCTCGTCGACCTCGATTTCCTCGAACGCTTCCTCCACGGCCGGCATCGTCGCCGCCTGGGTGGGGTCGGCCGGACCGGTGGGAGGGGGAGTGGTCTGCCCGGTCGGCTGGGGCTCTGAGATCTCGCTCATCTGTTCCTCTTTCGAATTAGCTGGGGACCCGCTCGACGGCGCGGGTGGCGATGTCGGTGCGGATCTGCATTCCCTCGAAGGAGATCCGGCGGGCGGCATCGTATGCACGATCGCGCGCCTCGGCGGGGCTCGCACCAAGGCCCGTCACGTTCAGTACCCGCCCACCGGCGGTAACGATCTCGCCGCCGCGCTCGGCGGTGCCGGCGTGGGTCACCTCGGCGATCGCCGCCGCCTCGTCGAGGCCGCTGATCACGTCTCCCTTCGAGGAGGACTCGGGGTAGCCGGCAGAGGCGAGGACGACGGTCACCGCCCAGTCGTCGCCGAACTCGGCGGAGATCCCGGCCAGGCCGCCGGGCTCACGGGCGGCGAGGAAGAGCTCGGCGAGGTCGGATCGCATCCGCGGCAGCACCGCTTGCGTCTCCGGGTCGCCGAAGCGGGCGTTGAACTCCAGCACCTTCGGCCCCTCCGGCCCGATCATCAGCCCGGCGTAGAGGACGCCGTGGAAGGGGACGCCGCGGGCGGCCATCGTCGCCACCACCGGGCGGTGGACTCGGGCGACGATCTCCTCTACCTCGGCGGGGCCGAAGCCGGGGACGGGGGAGTAGCTGCCCATGCCGCCGGTGTTGGGGCCCAGGTCGCCGTCGAAGATCCGCTTGTAGTCCTGGGCCGGCGCGAGCGGGACGACGTTTTCGCCATCGCAGATCGCCAGCAGCGAGAGCTCCTCTCCCTCGAGGAAGTCCTCGAGCACGACCGTGGTCGAGCCGAAGCGCTGCTCGGTGAAGAAGAGCTCGACCGCGTCGCGCGCGTCGCTCTCTCCCTCGCAGATGATCACCCCCTTGCCCGCGGCCAAGCCGTCGGCCTTGAGCACGGTGGGGTAGGAGGTGGAAGCGAGCCGCTCCAGCGCCTCCTCGCGGCTGCGCAGGAGGACGTGGGCGGCAGTCGGCACGCCCGCCTCCTCCATCAGCTGCTTGGCGAAAGCCTTCGAGCCCTCCAGCTCTGCCGCCGCCCTGGTCGGGCCGAAGGCCGGGATGCCGGCGGCCTCGAGCGCGTCGACCGCGCCGGCGACGAGCCCGGCCTCGGGCCCGATCACGGCCAGGTCGACGCCGTGCTTCTTCGCCGCGGCGACGATCGCCGCGGCGTCGTCAGCGGCCACTCCCGGCAGGCACTCCGCATCCGCCGCGATCCCGGCGTTGCCCGGCGCGCAGAGGACGTCGGTGACCTGGGGCGAGCGCCGCAACGCCCGCACGATCGCGTGCTCGCGGCCGCCGCCGCCTACGACAAGTGCCTTCAACGCGCGCCTAGAGCGAGCTCGACAGGTCCTCGGCCGGCATCGCGGCGAGGGTCTGGCTGGTCATCGTCCCCCGCGAGCCGAGCTCGACGGAGACCTTGGCCATCGTCTTCTCGTCAGGCGCCTCGACGATCGTGACGAAGTCGTACTGCCCCAAGGTCGCGTACTGGGCCACAACCTTGGCCCCGATCTGCTCGACCTCCCGGTTCACCTCAGCAACCCGCCCGGGGTTGTTCTTCAACGTCCGAACACCCTCAGCAGTCAAGTTGGTCAACATCACATAAGTAGGCATCTGATCCCCCTTCGGGTCGTGATCGAGCTCCGCTTCAACCGTACTGCTTTCGCGTGAGGGAGACCCCAAATCCCCCTCTCCCAGAGCCCGTCGCGCAGCTGGGCGGGCTGCTTTCTGCAAAACGTTGGTCCTGGAGCCTCTGGGAGAGGGGGATTTGGGGTCTTCTCCAACACCAAGCGACTGATGACGGCGAGGAACGGAATGCGCTTCGAGTGTCGGGAGCTGAGCAGATGCCGCGCCGTTCTCCAGCTGAAAGCGATCGAAGGGCGTGGTGGTGGGGGTCCCTGGGTACTCAGCATGGAGCCGAGCCAGAAGCCTTCACGGTCAGCTGCCAACGATGCTCTCGGCGGAGGTGCTCCCAGGGACCCCCACCACCACGCCCCTACGAACCAGCTTCCTAGTACTCGTAGTACCCCGCGTGAATGTGGTCGCAGTGGTCGGGCAGGGCAAAGGCTGGGCCGACGCCGTCCAGGTCGTAGCAGTAGATGAGCTCGGTGGGGTGTAGCGGCTCGGGCAGCTGGGCCAGGGCGGTGCCGAGCTGGGCGCAGGGGGCCGTGGTTGCGGTGTCGGTGCAGGAGACGCCGTCGACGGCGGCGATGTCCATGGCGCGGCCGTAGTAGTGGTTGGAGACGTTGCCCGAGGCGGTCATCTGCGAGTGGTCGGAGCGCAGGGAGCTGATCGTGATCTGGTGGTCAAGGGTCATCAGCGCCAGCAGGCCGGTGATCCGCTGGTCGAGGAGACCGGCCTGGATGTCGCGCAGCTCGAGGTCGTTGGAGAGCGTCAGGTTGTTCCAGTTGATCTGCGAGGCGACATCGCCGGGGAGAACGATGGTCCAGCTCTCGGTCGTCGTCGCGCACTTGCCGGAGAGGACGTCGGCATCGCGGGCGACCGCGTCGACATACCAGGCAGCCTGGTTGTGGGTGAAGACTCCGGCGTCGATGCCGCCGCGCGACCACATCATCCGCGCCAGCGTCGCCGCCGAGTCGTCGATGCTGGCGTGATCGAGGCGGCCGTCCTTGTTGCCGTCAACCGCGTAGGTGCTCCACTCCATCTTGTCGAGCCCGAGCGGCCCTTCGATTTGCAGCTGCGCTTTGCTCATCCCGCGGCCGAAGTTCGACTCGAGGCGGGCGATTGCCGCCAGCGTCCAGACCCCGCGCTTGCCCAGTTCGTAGCGGCCGGCGGCGGCCTCGAAAGCGTTCAGATACTCCTCCGGGATCTGCTTCTTCCAATCCCCGGCGGCGGTGCAGCTGAAGACCTGGAGCTGCGGGGTCAGGGTCAGGGTCGTGTAGTTGCTGCCGACTTCGTTCGCGTAGCAACCGGCGTTGGCGAGGACGTCTTCGACGTACCAGTCGGCGTGGTTGTAGGCGAAGATCGCGCCCCAAACGTCCTCCGGCATGCCGGCGGCGTCGAGGTAGCGGGCGGCGGCGAAGATCGCGTCTTCGGGGTTGTTCGGGTCCTTGACCCCGTCGCCGTTGGCGTCGACTCCGTACATCTCCCAGGTTTCCGGCATGAACTGCATCCAGCCTTCGGCACCGGCGTAGGAGGGGCCGAGGTTCTGGCCGAAACCGGTCTCGATCGCGTTGATGCCGGCAAGGATCGCCGGGCCCTGCGGTCCGAGGCCGTAGGCGTCGGAAGCGCGTTGGTAGATCGGGATCAGGACCGGAGGCACGCCGCTGATCGCGCAGCTCGACTGCGGCAGCGAGGGGATTGCGAAGGCGCCGGGCGCGGGCGCCGCCGGGGTCGCTCCGTCTTCGGCTTCTTCTTCGGAGGGTTCCGGTTCGGTGGATTCGGTCGAGCCGGCGTCGCCTGGCCCGACTCCGCCACTCGGCGGCGGGGTCTTCGACGCCGGGGCGGGCGGCGGGGTCAGCGCGTCGCCTTCCTGGACCGGGCCGGTGGCTTCGCTGGGGCTCGACGGAGCTTCGAGGCTGGCGCCCGGGGTCGGCTCCGGCGCAGCCGTCACTGCATCCGCTTGGGCCACGGCGACCGGCACCGCCAGCGCCGCGGTCGCCGCCGCGGTCGCCATCACCGCCCTGATCTTCTGCGCGTGCTCCATCAGCCGAGGACGTTGACCACGCGCCACTGTTTGCTCTTCAGCTGTTCCAGCTCCAGCCGCAGCTCACTGGTGGCGCCGACGCGTAGCAGCGAGATGCTGACGGGATAGATGCTGTCGTGTGAGGGGGCGGGAACCACGTTGAGGACTTTCGCCTTCGGCACCTCGACGCCTGCGGGCTGCCGCGGTGGCCGGCGCATCAGCGCCTGGGTCACCTTGGGAACCGCCGTCGCCTTGAAGGCCTGGCGGACTTCGGACTCTTCGCCGCCGGTCTCGTAGACGACGAAGGCGTCGGCGAACTTGCGCGCCACGGCGATCGCCGCCGGGCCGGCCGGTGGGCCGTCGACGCTGGTGGCATTCGAGCTAGAGGCCGTCGCGGTTTCGGTGGTGGGCTTAGAGGAGATCGTGTCGATGCTGGCATTGCCGGTGTTGCCGGCGACGGCGGCAGCGCCTGCTTCCACCGGCTGCGAGGTGGACACCTTCGACGGCTTCTCCTCGGCCGGAGCTTTGAAGACCGGGGTAGCCCCCTGCAGAGTCGGGTCCGGCTCGGGCTTCGGCGCCGGCTTCGCGGCAACGGGCTCGGTCTGCGTCTCGACTATCGCGACCTGGGCGGCAGGCGTGGGTTCGTCGCCACCGGAAGTGATCAGCGAGTAGCCGCCGACCCCCAGCCCGAGGGCGAGGACCACGGCCCCGCCGGCGACGGCAGCACGGCCAGCGTCGCTGAGACTGCGGAAGCGATCTTCGAGCGGCCAGACGACGCGATCGCGCAGAGCAAGCGAGAGGTCTTCGAAGGCCTCCGGCTGTCGCCGCTTCGGGTGCGCGTTGATCGGGGTCTGGTCGTCGTTCATCTGGGCTCGGGTCGCTGCTCTCCGCCGCCTAGCTTGGCAGCCAAATTAAAGAGCACCTTTACCGAGACTTGTTTCGGCAGCAAGCGGCGGGAAAATGAGCCCTGCTAGGCAGTGGCCGCGACAGCCTCCATCCGATCGAAAACGATCTCGCCCTCGCGGGCGTCTACCTCGACCATGTCGCCTTCGGCGAATTCGCCCTCGAGGATCTTCAGCGCCAGCTTGTCGACCAGTTGCTTCTGGATCACCCGCTTCAGCGGCCGCGCCCCGTAGGTCGGGTCGTAGCCGAGGTTGCCGAGCAGGGTGCGGGCGTCGCCGGTCAGCTCGATCTCGATCCCGCGCTCACGCACGCGGCCGATGAGTTGGTCGACCTGCAGCTCGACGATGCGGCCGATGTCCGCCTTCGAGAGGCGGTGGAAGATCACCGTGTCGTCGATCCGGTTGAGGAACTCGGGCTTGAAGGTCGCCGCCAGCACCTCTTCGATTCCCTCGCGGATCTTCTCGTCGACGCTCTCGCCGACGATCCGGTCGGAGCCGACGTTTGAGGTCATGATCAGGACCGTGTTGGTGAAGCTGACGGTGCGCCCCTGTCCGTCGGTCAGCCGCCCGTCGTCCATGATCTGCAGCAAGGTGTTGAAGACGTCAGGGTGTGCCTTCTCGATCTCGTCCAGCAGCACCACCGCATAGGGCCGGCGGCGCACCGCCTCGGTCAGCTGTCCGCCCTCCTCGTAGCCGACGTAGCCGGGAGGAGCGCCGACCAGACGCGAGACCGTGTGCTTCTCCATGTACTCGGACATGTCGAGGCGGACGATCGCCTGCTCGGAGTCGAACATGAACTCGGCCAACGCCTTCGCCAGCTCGGTCTTGCCGACCCCGGTCGGGCCGAGGAAGAGGAAGCTGCCGATCGGCCGGTTCGGGTCAGCGAGCCCGGCCCGCGACCGCCGCAGCGCGTTGGAGACCGCCTCGATCGCCTCGTCCTGGCCGATCACCCGGTCGTGCAGGCGCTCCTCCATCTGGATCAGCTTCTGCACCTCGCCCTCGAGCAGGCGGCTGACCGGGATCCCGGTCCACTTGCCGACCACCTCGGCGACGTCCTCCTCGGTCACTTCGTCCGACAGCAGCGAGGCGCCGCCGGTGTGCAGCTCGGCGATCCGCGCCTCCTCCTCGGCCACCGCCTGCTCCAGCTCGGGGATGTCGCCGTAGCGCAGCTTCGCCGCCCGCTCGAGGTCCGCTTCGCGCTCGGCCCGCTCGGCCTCGCGCCCCGCCTCCTCCAGGCGCACCTTGGCCTCGTTGATCGAGTCGATCGCCCCCTTCTCGTTCTGCCAGCGGGCGTTCATCTCATTGAAGTTCTCGTTCAGCTCGGCGAGCTCGGCCTCGAGCGCGTCGAGTCGGGCTCTGGAAGCGTCGTCGGTCTCCTTCTTCATCGCCTCGCGCTCGATCTCGAGCTGCTGGATGCGGCGTTTGACCTCGTCGATCTCGGTCGGCATCGAGTCGTTCTCGATCTTCAGCCGCGAGGCAGCCTCGTCGATCAGGTCGATCGCCTTGTCGGGGAGGAAGCGGTCGGCGATGTAGCGCTCCGAGAGGGTCGCCGCGGCGACGATTGCTGAGTCGGTGATCCTCACCTTGTGGTGCTCCTCGTAGCGCCCCTTGAGCCCACGCAGGATCGCGATCGTGTCGTTGATGTCGGGCTCGCCGACCAGGACCGGCTGGAAGCGCCGCTCCAGCGCCGCGTCTTTCTCGATGTGCTTGCGGTACTCGTCGAGCGTGGTGGCGCCGACCGCGCGCAGCTCGCCCCGGGCCAGCATCGGCTTCAAGAGGTTGGCGGCGTCGACCGCGCCTTCGGCGGCGCCGGCCCCGACGATCGTGTGGAGCTCGTCGAGGAAGAGGACGATCTGACCCTCGGCCTGCTGCACCTCGGAGAGCACCGCTTTCAGCCGCTCCTCGAACTCGCCCCGGTATTTGGAGCCAGCCAGAAGCGAGCCGATGTCGAGCGCGATCACCCGGCGGTCGCGCAGGCTGTCGGGGACGTCGCCCTCGACGATCCGCTGCGCCAGCCCCTCGACGATTGCCGTCTTGCCGACGCCGGGCTCGCCGATCAGGACCGGGTTGTTCTTGGTCCGGCGGGAGAGGACCTGGATCACGCGGCGGATCTCCTCGTCGCGGCCGATCACCGGGTCGAGCTTGTCCTGCTTCGCGTCGGCGGTGAGGTCGCGCCCGAATTTCTCCAGCGCCTGAAAGGTCTCCTCGGGGTTGGGCGAGGTGACGCGGTGCGGTCCGCGGACCTCGTCGATCGCCTTCCCCAGCGAGTCGCGATCGGGCAGGAGCTCGGCAACGGGGGAATCGGTCAGCGCCAGCAGCAGGTGCTCGGTCGAGATGTACTCATCGCGCATCGCCGCCATCTCGGTCTCCGCCTTGCGCAGGACGGCGGCAAGGTTGGAGGACATCCGCGCCTCGTCGCCCTCGCCGCTCAGCTTCGGCAGCGCCGCCACCGCCTCGTTGGCGCGGGCGGCGATCGCGGCGGTGTCGGCACCGAGCTTCTGCAGGATCGGGACGACGAGCCCGTCCTCCTGCTCGAGCAGGGAGACGAGCAGGTGCGCGGAGGCGATCTCGGGGTTGCGCCGGGTGCGCGCCAGCTCCTGCGCGGCCGCCACTGCTTCCTGCGATTTGACCGTGAATCGATCCGCCTGCATCAGCCCTCTCCGCTTCCTCTCTCCGTTTCCAGTTCGCCGAGCCGTTTGCGCAGCCGCTCGTTTTCGGCGAGCAGCTTCTGCACCCGCGCTTCCAGCGCCAGCACCGTTTCCACTCCGGCCAGGTTCAGCCCGTCGGCGGTCATCTGCTGGATCCGCCGCAGCAGCTCGACGTCGCGCTGGGAGTAGAGGCGGGTGTTCTTCGGCGAACGCTTCGGCGCGATCAATCCCCGCTGCTCGTACATCCGCAGCGTCTGCGGATGCATCTCGGCCAGTTCGGCCGCAACCGAGATCATGAACACGCCCTGCTCCTCGTCGAAGGTCGCTTTGACGGTGCGGCGGTAGGTGGCCATCATGCCCCCGCCCTTCGCAGCAGCTCGGCGCGCGGGTCGGACCCGTTGAGCGCCTCGGCGAGCTTCTCGACCGCCTCGCTCTGCTCCTCGCTCAGCTCGTCAGGGATCGCGATCTCGAGGCGGTAGCGGATGTCGCCGTGGCCCGAGCCTTTCGGCTTCGGTGGGCCCTCACCGCGCAGTCGTTGGATCGTCCCGTGCTTGGTCCCGGGAGCGACCTTGATCTTCTTGGTGCCGTTCAGGGTTGGCACCTCGATCGTGCCACCGCGCAGAGCCTCGACCACGGAGATCGGCACCGTCACCTCGAGGTTGCCGTCGTCGCGGCGCTCGAAGACCGGCGATGGTTTGACCCGGGTGGTGACGTAGAGGTCGCCGGGAGGACCGCCGCGCGGTCCGTCCTCGCCCTTGCCGGCGAGCCGGATCCGGGTCCCGTCCTTGACTCCGGCGGGGACGTTGACTTTGTAGCGCTTGGTCTGCTGGGTAACGCCGGAGCCACCGCAGGTCGGGCAGGGGTCCTCGATGATCTGACCGGCGCCGCCGCACTGCGAGCAGGGCTGGCTGATCGAGAAGAAGCCCTGGCCCTGCGCCTCGACCCCGCGGCCTCCGCAGCGCGGGCAGGTGGTGGGGGAGGTGCCGGGTTTGGCGCCGCTGCCGTGGCAGGTCTGGCAGCGACTGGCCTTCGGCACGGTGACGCTGATCTGGGCGCCGTTGATCGCCTGGTCGAAGCTCAGATCGACTTCGGTCTCGAGATCGCGGCCACGCACTTGCTGGGGCTGGGGGCGACCGCCGCCGCCGCGGCTGAAGACCGAGCCGAGGATGTCGCCGAAGTCGACCCCGCCGAAGCCACCGCCACCGCCGGGGGCGCCGAACGGCCCCTGGCCGCCGCCGAAGCCCGCGAATGACCCGGCCTCGTCGTACTCCTTGCGCTTCCCGGGATCGCCGAGGACGTCGTAGGCGGCGGAGATCTCCTTGAACTTCTCCTCGGCCTCGGAGTCGCCCTGGTTGCGGTCAGGGTGATGTTTCCGGGCGAGTTTCCGGTACGCCTTCTTGATCTCGTCCTCGGTCGCCTTCTTCGCGACGCCGAGCGTCTTGTAGAGCTCGTCGGCCACTGTCCTCCTAGGCGCTCACGACCACCCGGGCCGGCCGAACCAACTGGTCGCCCAGGACGTAGCCCTTCTGCAGCACCTCAACCACAACGCCGCCCTCAGTCCCCTCCACCGGCTGGGTCGAAAGCACCTCATGCCGATTGGGATCGAACTTCTCCCCCTTAGGATCAACAGCCTCGACCCCGTTCCGAGTCAAAGTCTCCCGCAGCCCACCAAGCACCATCGTCACGCCCTCGGCGAGCCCTTCCCCCTCGCCGGCAGCCTCCATCGCCCGCTCCAGGTTGTCCACAGCCTCGATCACTTCAAGAGCCACCGAGACCTTCCCCCGGACCTGAGCAGCCTGAACCTCCGCATTCATCCGCTTGCGAAAGTTCTCGAAGTCAGCCTTAGTCCGCTGGGCAAGTTCCAGGTACTCGTCCCGCTCCTCCTCAACTTTTGAGAGAAGGGCAGTGACGTCTTGCTCGAGCTCATCTCCCGTGGGTGACGTGGTAGGGGGGACCCCCTCCTGCGTAGTTGCAGGAGGGGGTGGGTCCCCTGCCGCGGCAGGACCCGCGGGCCGAGTGCCCTCGTCCTGAGTCGTCATTTGCCCTCCTCGTCGACCACCTCGGCATCAACAACCTCCTCCTCATCAGAGGAAGAGCCGTTCTCGGAGCCGCCGCTATCGGCAGACTCAGCCGAAGCCGCCGCATACAGCTGCTCGGACACCTTGGTCATCGCCGTGTTCAGCGCCTCGAGCTTGGAGTCGATCTCCTCTTTGGAGCCGGTCTCGACCGTGTCGCGCACCGCTTTGGCCGCGGCCAGCGCCTCCTCCTTGGTGGCATCGTCGACTTTGTCGCCGGCCTCCTCGAGCGCTTTCTCCGCCTGGTAGGCACTGCTCTCGGCGAGGTTCCTGGCCTCGGCCAGCTCACGCTGTTTGGAGTCCTCCTCGGCATGCGCCGCGGCGTCGGAGACCATGCCTTGGATCTCCTCGTCGGAGAGGCCGGAGCCCGATTTGATCTCGATCTTCTGCTCTTTGCCGGTCCCTTTGTCCAGCGCCGTGACGTTGATGATGCCGTTGGCGTCGATGTCGAAGGTGACCTCGATCTGCGGCATGCCCCGCGGCGCCGGCGGGATCCCGCTGAGCTGGAACTTGCCCAGGCTCTTGTTGCCGCCGGCCATCTCACGCTCGCCCTGGAGGACGTGGATCTCGACTGAGGGCTGGTTGTCGTCAGCGGTCGAGAAGACCTCTGACTTCTTGGTCGGGATCGTCGTGTTGCGCTCGATCAGCCGCGTCATTACGCCGCCTTTGGTCTCGATCCCGAGGGTCAGCGGGGTGACGTCGAGCAGCAGCACGTCCTTGACGTCGCCGGCCAGCACGCCGGCCTGGATGCCAGCGCCGACGGCGACAACCTCGTCCGGGTTGACGCCCTGGTGTGGGTCCTTCCCGGTCAGCTCCTTGACCTTCTCGCGGACCGCGGGCATCCGGGTCATGCCGCCGACGAGGACGACGTGGTCGACCTCGGTGTCGGCGTCTTTCAGCGCCTGTTTCACCGGACCGACCACGCGGTCGAGCAGGTCACCGGTCAGCTCGTTCAGCTTCGAGCGGGTCAGCTTCAAGTCGAGGTGCTTCGGCTGCCCCTCGACCGCGGTGATGAAGGGCAGGTTGATCTGCGTCTCCTGGGTCGAGGAGAGCTCGATCTTCGCTTTCTCCGCCGCCTCGTAGAGACGCTGCAGCGAGTTCTTGTCCTGCGCGAGATCGACACCCTGGTCGCGCTTGAACTCCGCCACCAGCCACTCGACGATCGCTTTGTCCCAGTTGTCGCCGCCGAGGTGGTTGTCGCCGGCGGTCGCCTTCACCTCGAAGACGCCATCGCCGATTTCCAGCACCGAGACGTCGAAGGTGCCACCGCCGAGGTCGAAGACGAGAATCGCATGGTCGGCATCCTCTTTGTCGAGGCCGTAGGCGAGCGAGGCTGCGGTCGGCTCGTTGATGATCCGCTTCACCTCGAGGCCGGCGATCTTGCCGGCGTCCTTGGTCGCCTGCCGCTGGTCGTCGTTGAAGTAGGCGGGGACGGTGATCACGGCGCTGTCGACGGTCTCGCCGAGCTTCGCTTCGGCGTCCGCTTTCAGCTTCTGGAGGATCATCGCGCTGATCTCCGGCGGGCTGTACTGCTTGCCGCGCGCCTCGACCCGGACGTCGCCGTTGGGGCCGGCGACGACCGTGTACGGAACGATCGTCTCCTCCTCTTTGACTTCCGACTCCTTACGGCCCATGAACCGCTTGATCGAGAAGATCGTGTTCTCCGGGTTCATCACCGCCTGCCGTTTGGCGACGGTGCCGACGAGGCGCTCATCGCTCTCGGTGAACGCGACCACCGACGGGGTAGTGCGCCCGCCCTCCGCGTTCTCCAGAACGGCGGGCTCGCCGCCCTCCATCACCGCGACACACGAGTTGGTCGTGCCGAGGTCGATTCCGATCGTCTTTGCCACTTTCCGCGTACCTCCAGGGGTTTCGTTGTTCAAGCTCTAGAAATCTAAGTGGCAGTATGGCAGATTGTTGACGGCGGCTCAAACCAACCGGTTATGGTTGTTCGAGCATTGGGGGGTCCGGGTAGCCCGTGGGGTGGCGCTCCCGGTTCGGAGGCGCTCGAAAACTGATCTCGATCCGATCCGGATCGGAAGAGGAGGAAAGACTTGAGCTCCGTACCGAAACGTCGCTTACTCGCACCGGTAATCGCAGCCGTGCTGGTCTTCGCCCTGCTGCCCGCCACCGCGCTGGCTCACGGCAAAGGCCACGGCCACGGCAATCACCATGGCAAAGGCCACCACGGCCACGGCAATCACGGCAAAGGTCATGTCGCAAACGTGATGACCCGCAACCTCTACCTGGGGGCCGACCTGACGCCGGCGATCCTGGCGCCGACGCTGCCGGAATTCATCGCGGCCAACGGCCAGATCCTGCGCGAAGTGACCGCCAACAACTTCCCGGTTCGGGCCAAAGGACTCGCCAAAGAGATTCTCAGGGCCAAGCCCGACCTGGTGGGCCTGCAAGAGGTTGCGCTGTGGCGCACCGCCCCGGTCAACTTCGAAGTCCTGACCACTGGTCCGAGCGCGACCACGGTCCGCTACGACTACCTGGCGGAACTGCTGGGTCAGCTGAACAAAGGACCCGACCGCTATGAAGTCGTCGTCGTCCAGAACGAGTTCGACCTCGAGGCGCCCGGCGACGAGGACGGCAATCCGGAAACCGGACCGCTCGGCGCCGACATCAACGGCCGGCTGACGATGCGCGACGTCATCCTCGCCCGCCGCGGGGCCGGCGTGGACACCAAAAACGCCCAATCGGCCAACTTCGTCACCAATCTCGTGGTGCCGGTTGCCGGAGTGCCGGTGACGGTCAAACGCGGCTGGACCGCGACCGACGCCAAGGTCCGCGGCAGCGGTTGGTTCCGCTTCGTCAACACCCACCTGGAGGCGTTCCATCCGCTGGTGCGTCAGGCCCAGGCGGCCGAGCTGGTGGCTCCGACCGGACCGGCGACGAGCGACCTGCCGGTTGTCCTGCTCGGTGACCTCAACTCCGACGACGACACGGTCGAAGGAGCGGATCGGCTGGCGTACGAAACTCTGCTGGCCGCGGGGATGGTCGAGCGCAGCACCGCCAGCCCGCTCAGCTGCTGCCTCAAATCCAGCCTGCTGGAAGTCGGTAAAGGTGGCAGCGAAGCCGACTTCGACCATCAGGTCGACCACATCATGACCCGCGATCCCGAAGTGGTCACCCTGAAGGACTCAGCGGTGAGCGGGATCCAGCCCGTCAACGGGTTCTGGAACTCCGATCACGCCGGGGTCTTCAGCGCCCTGCGGTTCGACGACTGAAAGGCGCTTCGCGCAACGAAGTGAAGGGGGGCGGGAAACCGCCCCCCTTTTTTTGGCCTCAGCCCTCGCCGGCGGTGCGGGCGACGAATTCGGAGACTTCTTTGGCCTGCTCTTCGTTGAGGATGCCGCCCGGCATCCGGCCCGGCGTGGTCGAGCCGTCGACGCCTTTTTCGATCGCGTTGAGGACGCGGCCTTCGATCGGCTCGGCCGTTTCCGCGATTTCTTTCTCGTCGCCTTCCGGAGGCCCGCTGGGCGCCAGCAGTTCGTCGAGGTCCGGCCCGTAGTTGCCGTCGGTGCCGGCGCTGTAGAGCGCATGGCAGGTGCCGCAGTTGGTGACGAAGATGGACTGGCCGTCCTTGAGGCTCGCCGGGACGCTCATATCGCCCGTCTCGCCGTCGCCCTTGGCGCGGAAGATCGCGAAGGGAATTACGAAGGCGAGGACGGCCATCAGCACGCCGAACCAGATGAAGGTGCGCTTGCTCATTTAGCGGCGCGCATACTACTGGCGCCCGTCCCTGCGCGGTTGGCCCGGTACCAGGGACACATCCGCCGCAGGGCGCACTCGCCGCAGCGCGGTTTCGGCCGGCAGACGGCGCGACCGTGCCCGATCAGGTTCATGTGGAGCTCGTAGGCGTCCTCCGGCGGCACGATTGCGAGCATCTCGTCGTGGGCCTTCTCGAAGGAGGCTTTGGCCGGGAAGAGGCCGAGCCGGCCACCGACGCGGTGGACGTGGACGTCGACCGGGATCTCCGGGATCCCCCAGGTAAAGATCAGCACGCAGGCGGCGGTTTTGCGGCCGACGCCGGGCAGGTCGAGGAGGAACTCGAGCGACTCCTCGCGTGCCGCGGTCTCGGTCCAGGCGAGGTCGGGCGGGTCGCCGAGCCGTTCGAGGATCGCCTGGATCCGCGGCGCCTTCTGCCGCGCCAAGCCTCCCGGCCGGATCGCGTCCTCGAGCTCGTCCACCGGCGCGTCTCGCACTTTCTCCCAGCTGGGGAAGCGCTCCAGCAGCGCCGCGTAGGAGACATCGCGGTTGCGGTCGTTGGTGTGCTGGGAGAGGACCGTCTTCACCAGCTCCCCGACCGGGTCCCGGTGCGGTGTGGCCTGCGGAACCCCGTACATCTCCTGCAGCCGGTCGCGGATCATCCGCACCCGCCGCTTATCCGGCCGCTTCCAGCTCACCGCTGGGACCCTAGTCGTCGCCACGGTTTGGTTACCCGAGGTCGTTAACGCGCGGGCTACAATCGTTTGTTCGTGTCACGCGCCTTTGCCTCGATAACCGCGAGGCTCCCCAAGGGCTGGGGAGACCTCGGGCGTCAAGCCGCGATCCTGGTCGGGGTCGACCTCGCCTACACCTTCGTGCGGGGGATCGCCGACGGCCAGAAAGCGATCGCGATGACCCACGGCCAGCAGGTGATCGACTTCGAGAAAGCGACCGGCACCTTCTTCGAGCCGGGCCTGCAGGCGTTTTTCCTGCCGGCCCAGGGGATCATCGACATCGCCAACCAGATTTACCTCAACGCCCAATTCTCGATCGCGCTCGGGTTTCTGGTCTGGCTCTACCTCTTCCGCAACGAGTCCTATTACTTCGTCCGCAACATGTTCGTCGCCTCGATGGGGCTGGCGCTGATCGGCTACTCGTTCTACCCGACCGCGCCGCCGCGGATGTTCCCCGAATACGGATTCGTCGACACCCTCAATGCCTTCGCCGAGGTCGGCCACGATTCTTCGATCGCGAAGATCTTCATCAACCCCTACGCGGCGGTGCCGAGCATGCACTGCGCCTTCTCGATGATGATCGGCGCCAGTGGCGTGATGGTCTGCCGCCACTGGTGGGCGAAAGCGTGGTGGGCGTTCTGGCCGCTGCTGGTCTCCTGGGTGACGATCGTCACCGCCAACCACTACTGGATCGATGCGGCGCTCGGCTGGCTGGTCGCCCTGGCCGCCGCCGGGATCGCTTGGCAGCTCGCCCGCGCCCGGCCCGAAGCCTGGTCCTTCCGCGCTTCCGCCCCGCAAGAGGCCGAGGCGTAATAGCCTCACCTGCGATGCCGCCCTCCGCGCCGCCCCGGCGCAGCCGTGCCAGTGCCCGCAACGGGCAAGAGCTCCGCGCCTACGCGCGCGACCGGCTGATCGAGTCCCGTCTCACCCCCAACGCGATCTCGATCGCCGGCCTGATCGGCAACCTGATCGCCGCCGGGCTCGTCACCCAGCGCCTCTTCTTCCTCGCCGGGGTCGCCTTCGTCGTCGGCTCGGTGATGGACACGCTCGACGGTCGCTACTCGCGGATGTCGGGCAAGGGGAGCCTGTTCGGCGCCTTCCTCGACTCGACCCTGGACCGGATCGAGGAGGGGATCGTGCTCGCTGCGGTCGCCGGCTATTTCGCCGCCACGGGCGACGATTTCGCCGCCGCGATGTGCGTGGTCGCCGTGCTCTTCTCGCTGATGGTCTCCTACACCCGCGCCCGCGCCGAGGCCCTGGGGGTCGAATGCAAGGTCGGGTTGGCCACTCGCCCGGTCCGCGTGGTGATACTTTCGGTCGGCTTGATCTTCGCCAAGGGTGCCGGCATCGGCGACTTCGAACTGCTGGCGCCGGCGGTCTACCTGATCGCCGCCTTGACGATAGTCACGACTTTCCAGCGGGTATGGCATGTGCGAAACGAGCTATCCGGCGAGGTTTCCGGCGTCAAGGACGACGGTGGCGACGCTGGGGACGTGTAACCAGCGAAGCCGCAGGGTGTGTTCAGCCACTCAGCGCAATCCAGGAGGACTTCGAATTTCATGAGTGAGAACGGAACCAACGGCCACGCCAACGGCGCCGGCCGCACCGACGAGAAGGTCCGCGTCGCGATCGTCGGCGTCGGCAACTGCGCCAACAGCTTCATCCAGGGCATCCAGTACTACAAGGACGCCGATCCGGCCGAGGAAGTGCCGGGCCTGATGCACGTCGACCTCGGCGGCTACCACGTGCGCGACGTCGAGTTCGTCGCCGCCTTCGACATCGACGCCGAGAAGGTCGGCAAAGACCTCTCCGAGGCGATCTGGTCGGGGCAGAACGACACGATCAAGTTCGCCGACGTGTCGAATCTCGGGGTCGAGGTGCACCGCGGCATGACCCACGACGGCCTCGGCAAGTACCTGAAACAGAAGATCACCAAAGCCCCGGGCGAAACCGCGGACGTGGTCGGCATCCTCAAAGAGACCAAGGCCGATGTCCTGGTCTGTTACCTGCCGGTCGGCTCCGAGGAGGCGACCAAGTGGTACGTCGAGCAGGCGCTCAAGGCCGGCGTCGGCTTCGTCAACTGCCTGCCGGTCTTCATCGCCCGCGAGGACTACTGGGACAAGCGCTTCCAGGAGGCCGGGCTGCCGATCATCGGCGACGACATCAAGAGCCAGGTCGGGGCGACGATCGTCCACCGGGCTCTCGCCCGCCTCTTCCATGACCGCGGCGTGCGACTGGAGCGGACCAGCCAGCTCAACGTCGGCGGCAACATGGACTTCTTCAACATGCTCGAGCGCGAGCGGCTGGACTCGAAGAAGATCTCGAAGACCAACGCCGTCACCTCGATCATGGGGCACGACCTGCCCGACGAGAACGTCCACGTCGGTCCCTCCGACTACGTGCCGTGGCTGACCGATCGCAAGTGGGCGCACATCCGGCTCGAGGGCAACGCCTTCGGCGACGTGCCGCTGACCGCCGAGCTGAAGCTCAAGGTCTGGGACTCGCCGAACTCGGCCGGCGTCGTCATCGACGCGGTGCGGCTGATCAAGCTGGCGCTCAACAACGGCGTCGCCGGCCAGCTCGACGGGCCCTCCAGCTACCTGATGAAGAGCCCGCACACCCAGCGTCCCGACGACGAGGCTCGCGAACAGACGGAGCAGTTCATCGTCGCCAACGAGCGCGGTGCGGCGCTGCCGGGGGCTGCGGCGGAGACGCCGAGCTCGGCCTCGGCCTAAGGCCAACGTCCGCAGCTAGCGCAGACTTGTAAGAGCCCGCCTCGGCGGGCTCTTATTCTGCAGCCGTGTCCCCGCAACCGCTTTCGATCGCCCAGGCCTTCCCGGTCCGCCGCAGCGGGGACAACCCCGCGGCGCGATTCGCGACCGCAATTGCCGACGAGTTCGAGCGGCGCGGACACGAGGTGCTGCGGATCTCGACCGGGGACCCGGTCAAACGGATGCTGAAAGGGCGGGACCTGGACATCGTCCACGTCCACGACCCGTTCGCCCCCAGCGCGCCGTCGGCGGCGCTGCGGCACTCCTACTCGCTCAACGTCGCGACCTTTCACGCTCCGCAGGAGAAAGTGCTGACGACCCAGGTCGCGCGGCCGCTGGTCGAGATCTTCTTCGGCCGGATCGACGCCCGCACGGTGGCCAAGCCGGAGACGGCCGAGCTTCTCGAGCGCTTCTTCCCGGCCGACTACGAGCTGGTTGGGGCAGAGGCCGCTGACGGCGGGGATGACGCCGACTGGGTTCCGGTCGCGGACGAACTGGAAGCGATCTACCGCCGCCTTCTCTCCCGCCGCCACGACCCGACCGGTAACCCGGAGATCCGCGAGCGGATCTCTTCGCGACCGTTGATCGAGGTCGACCTGCACATGCACACCGACCACTCCGGCGACTGCGCGACCCCGGTCGACGTGCTGCTGCAGACGGCGCGCGATCGCGGCCTCGGGGCGATCGCGATCACCGACCACAACGAGGTCTCCGGGGCGCTGGAGGCGCGCAAGATCGCCGAGGGGATGGACGACATCAAGGTGATCGTCGCCGAGGAGGTGAAGACCGCCGAGCAGGGCGAGGTGATCGGCCTCTTCCTCGAGGAGAAGATCCCCAAGGGGCTGACGATGGCGGAAACGATCGCCGAGATCCGCAACCAGGGCGGGCTGGTCTACGTGCCCCATCCCTTCGACCGCTTTCACTCGGTGCCCGACTACGAGCACCTGCTGGACATCGTCGAGGAGATCGACCTGCTCGAGGTCTTCAACCCGCGGGTGGCGGTGACTTCGTTCAACGAGGAGGCGGTGCGGTTCGCCCGCAAGTACCGGATCGTGCCGGCGGCCGGCTCCGACAGCCACGTCGCCCAGGGTCTGGGGAGCGTGCGGCAGCGGATCCATGATTTCGACGGCCCGGCCGAGTTCCTCGAGGCGATGCGCGGGGCCGACATCACCCGCAAGCACAAGAACCTGGTCTACGTCCAGACCCTCAAGTTCCTGCAGACCACGGGCCGGCCGAAGGCGCCGAAACGGCGGGTGCCGGACGCGAAACCGGTCCGCGGCGGGCGGCCGCGGCGGCGGGGAGAAGGCCGGCGAGCGAGCAAGTCCTGATGCAGGCACCTCATCGCAGAGGAGCCGCGCCCGCCTCGTCAAAGAAGGCCGGGATGCGCAGCATCGACGACGAGATACGCGAGAAGTACTTGGAGCGGGCGATCCGCGAGCTCAACCAGATGAGCCGCGAGGTCCAGGAGTGCCAGCACTGCCCGCGGGGCAAGCTGATGCCGGTGCTCGGTTCCGGCCACCCGCAGGCGGACATCTTCATGCTCAAGCACGCGCCGATGGCCGCGGAGATCGAGGAGGGGGTCGCCTTCTACGGCCGCTCCGGCAACGCGCTGATGAAAAGCTTCAAGCGGCTGGGGATCGACCCGCTCGTCGTCTACGGCACCCTCTGCGCCAAATGCCCGCTCCCGGAGCCCGACCTCGCCGCCGGCGAGTGCGTCGGCCGCCTGATTGAAGAGATGGCGATCGTGCAGCCGAAGATCGTGGTGGTGATGGGAGAGCCGGCGCTGCGCGTTCTCAACGGGCTCAGCGTCCCCCTCTCGCGGCCGCTCGAACAGCGCGAGGGAGACATCCAGGCCTTCACCCCGACGATCGACGCCCTCTACGTCCCGGACATCGACGAGTCGCTCGACGAAGAGAACGCCAAGCAGCGCTTCTGGCGGGCGTTCAAGACGCTCGGCACCTGGTACGACGACCTGCCGCCGTATTAGGGCGAGGGTCTAGCCGCCGGCTTTGACCGGTTCCGGCTTGCCGTCCGGATCTCGGCCGTTGCCTTCGAGGATCCTGTCGTGCTCGGCACTCTTCGGCGAGAGATAGCGGTCGATCACGGCGAGGGCGACGGCGGAGATAACGAAGGTGAGGTGGATCACCGTCTGCCAGAGCATCGTCTCGGAGGAGTGGTTGGAGGCGTTGATGAAGGTCTGGAGGAGGTGGATCGAGGAGATGCCGACGATCGCCATCGCCAGCTTCACCTTGAGGACGTTGGCGTTGACGTGGGAGAGCCACTCCGGCTGGTCGGGATGGTTTTTGAGGTTGATGCGGGAGACGAAGGTCTCGTAGCCGCCGATGATCACCATGATCAGGAGGTTGGCGATCATCACCACGTCGACCAGGCCGAGGACGAGCAGCATCACGTCGTTCTCGCTGAGGTGGCCGACGTCGGTGACCAGGTGCCAGAGCTCCTGCATGAAGCGCCAGACGTAGATGGCCTGGGCGGCGATCAGGCCGAGGTACAGCGGCGCCTGCAGCCAGCGGCTGATGAAGATCGTGCTGCCGATGGTGCGCGCCAGCGGTCGGTCGATGTGGGCTTCGGCAGCGATGGGGCGCGCATCCTAACGGGGGCAGCCTTAGCTTTTTCTAAAGCGGCAGTTGGCGACGGTTGATGACTTTTACCCCCTATAGGGAGGAAGATTCACCAACCGTGCCTCAGCTAGGGGGAGCGGCGGCCTCGGCCACGGCGGTCATCGCCTCGACCTTCGCGGAGGCGAGGCCGCGGACGACGATCGTGTCCAGGGCGCCGTAGGCAGCGAGGGCTTGCTGGGCTGCCTCGGCGTCAGGGGCGGCGACGCCGACCGTGCCCTCGGGTTCGGCGAGGCGGTCGAAGTGGTCGCGGTAGCCCTTGTGGAGGTCGCGGTAGAAGGACTCCTCCTTGGCCAGGCGGTCGGCGGCGTCGGGTCCTACGGCGGTGCGGACGTAGCCGAAGACCGGCGGGGTGTCGCGGTTGGCTGCGGCGGCTCCCTCCTCGACTTTGGCTCGGGCTCCGGCGGCGAAGTCCGGGGTCATCCAGTTGAAGAAGACCCCGTCGTAGGAGCTGCCGGCGAGGGCGCACATCTTCGGGCCCATTGCGGCGAGGACCAGCTTCACTCCCGGCAGCAGCTCACGCAGCTTCGGCTCCGCCTCGCGCATTGCCGTCAGCGGCTTCTTGTTGAAGCCCGCGCCGACCCCGAGCCAGAGCTTGCTCTTGTCGACGCCGAGCTCCTCGATGTCGGCGGCGATCTGCTCCGGCGGGGTGCGGTCGAGGGCGATCACGGCGACTCCCAGCTCGACCCTCGGCGCGGCGGCGGCAAACTCGGCCAGCGTCGCCAGGCCTTTCGCGCCCGGGTGGTCGTTCGACCACATCGAGTCGTAGCCGAGCTCGGCGGAGCGCGCCGCCAGCGGCCGCGCAACCTCGGGATCCAGACCCGCCGCGACTCCGAATCCGCGGCCCATCAGTCCTCGCCGCCGCCGACGTCGCGCCGGGCCGCCTGGCGCTCGAAAAGCGCCACGCACTCGATGTGCGGGGTCTGGGGAAACATGTCGACCGGCCTCACGCGCGCCAGCCTATAACCGGCCTCTTTCAGCTGGGCCGCGTTCGGCGCCAGAGTCGTCGGGTTGCAGGAGACGTAGACGATTTTCTGCGCCTCGCACTCGATCACCCGGCGGACGATTTTCTGCGAGAGGCCGGCCCGCGGCGGGTCGACGACGACGACGTCGGGCTTGCCGGCCTTCTCGACCAGCGGTCGCACCCCGGTGCGCGCGTTCGCCGCCATGAAGTGGGCGTTCTCGATCTTGTTGCGGCGGGCGTTGCGCTCGGCGTCGGTGATCGCCTCGGGGACGATCTCCAGCCCCCAGACCTCGCCCGCCTGGCCCGCCATCGTCAGCCCGATCGTGCCGATCCCGCAGAAGAGGTCGAAGACTCGCTCGTTGCCGGATAGGCCGGCGAACTCGGTGGCTACCGCGTAGAGGCGCTCGGCCATCTCGGTGTTGGTCTGGAAGAAGGCGCCGTGGGACATCTCCAACTGCAGGCCGCAGAGCTCCTCGCGCAGCCGCTCCTCACCCAGCACCCCGGTCGGCCCGTCGGTGCTGCCGGCGTCCCCCTCGATGATCGTGTGGAGGTCGACCGGCGGTCGGGGGAATCGGGCTTTGGTGGTGACCAGGCGGGTCTGGATCTGATCCGTGCGCCGGCCCTCGCGGACGGCGAGGTTGCGCAGGACGCCGCGGCGTGCCCGCGCGTCATAGGCCGGGATCGACTCGAGCCCGGCCCAATCGCGTACCGCGTTCCGCGCCTTGTTGCCGGCCTCGGAGGCGAGATGGCAGTCGTCGACGTCGACGATCAGGTCCCAGCGACCGCGGGCGTGAAAGCCGAGCGTCGGCTCCCCCTCGTCGGTTTCGCCGAAGGAGTACTCGAGCTTGTTGCGGTAGCGCCACTGCTCCCCCGCCGGGACGATCTCCTCCAGCTCGTACCCCTCGAGGCCGCCGATCCGCTGCAGGGCGTCGCCGACCTGCTCCTGCTTGTAAGCGAGCTGGCGCTCGTAGGGGAGCCCCTGCCACGGCGCCCCCGGGCAGGGCTCGCCACCGTGGACGCAGCGGTCGGGAACGCGGTCGGCCGAGGCGCGGACCAACTCCACGGTCCGCGCCTCGGCGAAGCGCTTCTTCGGCTTCGTCACCTCGGCGCGGACCAGGTCCCCCGGCAGCGCCCCGGCAACGAAGACGACGAAGCCCTCGGTACGGGCGACCCCCCGCCCGCCGAAGGCGAGCGATTCGATCTCGAGGTCGAGCTGTTCCCCGCGCTTTATGGCAGCGCTTTGCGGGCCTGTTTCGCCAGCCGTTCGAGTTCTTTCAGCAGGGTGTCGGTCTGTTTGCGACCTTTTTTGACCAGCTCGCTGAGCAGTTTCTCGGCGTCGCTGCGCGTCATCCGGCCGCGTTTGACGGCGTCGTCGACGACGTCCTGGATGCGGTCGCGGCTGAGCGTCACGCTCTGCTCGAGGCTCTCACGGAACTGGGCGACGCTCTTGTCGAGGCCGGTGGTCGCTTTCGAAGCTTTTGCTTTGACTTTGGCTTTCGCTTTCGAGCTTTTTTTGACGGCTTTTTTCGCGGCTTTTTTGGTGCTTTTTTTCGCGCTCGATTTCACCGACGCGCTTTTTTTCGAAGCTTTCGAAGCTTTGGCTTTCGGCGCAGCTTTTTTCGCTTTTGCTTTCGCTTTGGGTTTGGCTTTCGATTTCGCCGGTTTTTTGGCTTTCGACGATTTCGATTTTTTGCTGCTGGCTTTTTTGTCAGCCATCTGGGGGGTCCTCCGATCGATTGACCGCTGGGCGGGAGCCCGACTATCTCAATTCCGCAGGCGGCGTGGCTCGGCCGCAAGGAAACGTGCCTGAACCGGTGCATGGTCGGAGAGCCGCAGCGCCTTTCCAGCGAGCGGTACCTCCCGCTGTGCGGGGGGCCAGGCCCGCGGCGGCTCCAGCACCTCGAGGCCGCGGCAGAGGATGTGGTCGATCGCCTCCGGTCCGGTCGTCGGACTGGCCAGCCCGAGTTCATCCCGCAGCCGTTCGAAGATCCGCGGCTGCTTCCCGGGGCGGAGGTTGAGATCGCCGCCGAAGATCAGCGGTGAGCCGGCCGCCCACTCAAGTGCCGCCCGCGCCGCCTTGGCCACGTCCTCCGCCGCCAGATCCGGCCAGTCGTTGGTCGCGTGCAGGTTGGCGACGCAGACGCCCGAAGCGGTGCGGACGAAGCCCATCGCCCGCCGCTCCGGCTCGCCTTCGTGGATCACCATCTCCCGCCGCTCGGCGATCCCCCCGAGCCGGCCCGGGACCCGGACCAGGATCAGGTTCGAGCCGCCCTCGCCAGAGGCCATCAGGTCGGGGTTCTGCCGCGCCAGCAGTCCGCGCAGGGCGCCGAGCCCGTTGCGTGAGGTGAGGGTGCGGTGCGCCTCCGCCCGGCAGGCGCGGGCCAGCGGCTCGGCGAAGCGCGGCGGGCACTCCTGCAGCATCGCCACGTCCCACTCGGCGCCCGCGAGCATCGCCGCGAACTCCTCGGTCAGGTCGCGATTGACCTGGACGTGGGTCTCGTTGCGCTCCTCGAAGCGCAGCAGCCGGGAGCGCCAGGTGCGCAGCTTCGGATCGGGCGGATGGTCGCGCCCGTGGAAGAGGTTCCAGCTCAATGCGGTCAGCTCCACGGCGCGTAGTATCCGCGGCTTGTTGATCGCGAAGCAAAGTGGAGCACACCCTTGATGAATTTCCTTACCGGAGAAGAGCTGGGTGCTTTCGAGCTCGGCAAGCTGCTCGACCGGGCGGCGGAGCTGAAAGCCGGTCGCGACGACGGGGTGGGCGCCGAGAGCCTCGCTGGGCGCAGCATCGCCCTCGTCTTCGAGCGGCCCTCGACCCGAACCCGGATCAGCTTTGAGGTCGGCGTCGCCGAGCTCGGCGCGCACCCGGTCGTCCTCCGCGGCGACGAAATGCAGCTCTCCCGCGGCGAGTCGGCCGCCGACACCGCCCGGGTGCTCTCCCGCTACGTCGACGCGATCGTGATCCGCTCCGGCTCCCACGATGTCGTCGCCTCGCTTGCCGAAGCGGCCGAGGTGCCGGTGGTCAACGGGCTTACCCCGCTGCACCACCCGTGTCAGGCGCTGGCCGACCTGCTGACCATGCGCGAGCGCTTCGGCGACCTGCAGGGCCTGCGCCTCGCCTACGTCGGCGACGGCAACAACGTCGCCCGCTCGCTCGGCATCGCCGGCGAGTTGGCTGGGGTCGAAGTGATCGTCGCGGCGCCGGAGGACTACCAGCTGGAGGAGGGTCACGAGGTCGGGCTGACCGACGATCCGCGGGCCGCCGCCGCGAACGCCGACGCCCTCTACACCGACGTCTGGGTCAGCATGGGCGACGAGGACGAGGCCCGCCGCCGCCGCGCCGACCTCGCTCCCTTCCAGCTCGACGCCGACCTGCTCGAAGCCGCCAAGGAGAGCGCGATCGTCCTCCACTGCCTGCCGGCCCACCCCGGCGAAGAGATCACCGCCGAGGTCCTCTACGGCGAGCAGTCGGCCGTCTGGGACCAGGCCGAGAACCGCCTGCACGCGCAGAAGGCGCTGCTGGAGATGCTGCTCGCCTAAGCCGCGGACCGCGCCTTGACCCTGGTCCTCTACGAAAACCCGGTCTCTGGCAATTGCCACAAGGTGCGGCTGATCCTCGACCTGCTCGGGATCGAGCACGAGCGGCGGCAGCTGTCGGTGGTCGACCACTCCGACCGGGTCGAGGTCCTCGGCGGGCTGAGCCCGACCCTGAACGTGCCGACGGTGGTGCTCGCCGACGGCCGTCCTCTGGCCGAGTCGAACGCGATCCTCTGGTACTTCGCCGAGGGCACCGAGTACCTGCCCGACGACCCCTACGAGCGCGCTCAGGTGCTGCAGTGGATGTTCTTCGAGCAGTACAAGCACGAGCCGGGGATCGCGGTGGTCCGCTACTGGGAATCGATCGCCGGCGAGGATCAGCCGCGGCCGGCGAACCTGGAGGAACGGCGCGCCGACGGGCGCTTGGCGCTAAAGGCGATGGAGCGGCACCTGCGCGACCGCGACTACCTCGTCGGCGATTCCTTCACCATTGCCGACATCGCGCTCTTTGCCTACACCCACGTCGCGCCCGAGGGTGGCTTCGATCTCGAGCCGCTGCGGGCGATCCGCGCCTGGATCGAGCGGGTCGAGGCGCAACCCGGCGTTGTCCCGATGGATCCTTTGGGGGGCTGAGCGTGTATCCGGAGATCCACATCGGTCCGCTGACGCTGCAGACCTTCGGGCTGATGTTCGCGCTGGCCTTCCTCGCTGCCGGGGCGTTGATCTGGAAGCGGCTGGGGGAGATCGGCAAGCCGGTCGACTGGGCATATGAGATCGGGTTCGCGGGGTTGCTCGGCGGCGTTGTCGGTTCGCGGGTCTACTTCCTGGTCCAGAACTGGAGCGAGGTCAGCGACGACCTGCTCGGCAACCTCTTCAGCGGCTCCGGGCTTGTCTGGTACGGCGGCGCGATCGGCGGCGCCGTCGCCGTCCTGCTCTGGGCCTGGTGGCGCGGCTTCCTCGGCTTGGCGCTGCTCGACCTCTGCGCGCCGGCGCTGCTGCTCGGCTACGCGATCGGCCGCGTCGGCTGCCAGCTCTCCGGCGACGGCGACTACGGCAAGGCCTGGGACGGGCCGTGGGCGATGTCCTATCCCGACGGGACCGTGCCGACCGACGAGACGGTCCACCCGACGCCGATCTACGAGACGCTGGCGATGGGGCTCGGCGCCTGGATCCTCTGGCAGCTGCGCGACCGGGTGCGGGCGGGGGTCCTCTTCGCGCTCTATCTCCTATATGCGGGGGCGGAGCGTTTCCTGGTCGAGTTCCTGCGCCGCAACGACGCCGGCGCGCTGGGGCTAACCACGGCGCAGCTCGAGAGCCTGGGGATGATGGCCGCCGGAGCGATCTGGATCGCTATCGTGATCCGCCGGCACGGAGGCATCGGACGCCCGGCGACGAACGATGCGGTTGGCGCCGCTGTCTAGGAATCGGCAGAGGCTTTGTATCGCTGGTATCTTGCGCAAAATCTTTGGAGCGGTCTAGGTAGGGAGGAATCGCGGTTATGGCGGCAATCGACGTTCAGAGTCAAGAAGGACCCTCGGCGCGCACCGTGAGCGCGATCCTCGATGACGCGGCCGAGCGGATCGCCGCCGCCGGGGTCGATGAGGCCCGCACCGACGCCGAAGTCCTGGTCGCCGACGCCCTCGGGGTGAAGCCGGACGAGCTCTCGGTCGAGAGTGCCGGTGAGGTCGCCGCTGAGGCCGTCGAGAAGATCGAGCGCAACGTCCAGCGCCGGGTCGAGCGCGAGCCGATGGCCTACATCCTCGGCCGCGCTCCCTTCCGCAGCCTCGAGGTCTACGTCGACGAGCGCGTGCTCTGGCCGCGCCGCGAGACCGAGCTCCTGGTTGAGGTGGGGACGCAGCTGCCCGAGGGCGCCCGCGTCCACGAGATCGGCACCGGTTCCGGCGCGATCGCGCTGGCGCTGCTGTCGGAGCGCCCCGACCTCAAGGTCACCGCCTCGGACCTCTCGCCGGAGGCGGTCGAAGCCGCCCGCGAGAACGCCGAGCGGCTCGGCCTCGACCTCGAGGTGACCGTCGGCAAGGGCCTGCCCGAGTCGGTCGAAGCCGAAGAGGTCGACCTGGTGATCGCCAACATGCCCTACGTCACCGACGAGACGATCTTCGAGCGCTCGCCGGAGATCCAGAAGGAGCCGCGGGTAGCCGTCACCGGCGATTGCGGCGCCGACGGGCTCGGCGTGATCCGCGGCGTGATCGCCGAAACGCCCTCCGGCTGGAAGCTGGCGATGGAGCACGACACCCATCACGGCCCGGCGATGCGCGAGCTGCTGGGCGAGGCGACTACGCTGCAGGACTATGAAGGTGACGACCGGGTCACCGTCGGACTCGCCCCCTGAGCTGAGCGCCGACGATGAGCGATAGTCCGGCCGCCGAGGAGGCGGGCAAGTCCGGCGACCGCTCGGTCGCCGTATCGACCGAGGAGCAGCGCCGGGCGAAGGTCGAGCGGCTGCGCGAGGCCGGGGTCGATCCCTACCCGCACTCGTTCCCTGATCGCACCCACGTCGAGGAGATCGCGGCCGCCCACGACCCGGCCGAGTTGGGGGAGGGCGAGCACGACGGTTTCAGCTACCGGGTGATGGGCCGGATCACCGGCAAGCGCGGCCACGGCAAGACCGCCTTCCTCGACGTCCGCGACATCACCGGCACGATCCAGGCCTACGCGCGCCGCGACGTCCTCGGCGACGAGGCGTTCGACCGGGTCGAGGACCTCGACATCGGCGATCTGGTCGGGATCGAGGGGCCGCTGCACGTGACCAAACGCGGGCAGCTGGCGATCGGCCTGCGCGAGTGCATGCTGCTGGCGAAGGCGCTGAAGGACCCGCCGGATCTCTTCCACGGCATCTCCGACCCGGACACGCGCTACCGCCAGCGCGAACTCGACCTGATGGCGAACGAGGACTCGCGCGAGGTCTTCAAGAAGCGTGACGACCTGACCTTTGCGATCCGAACCCACATGCACGAGCGCGGTTGGGTCGAGCTGGAAACGCCGGTCCTGCAGCGGCTGACCGGCGGCGCCGCGGCGCGCCCGTTCGTCACTCACCACAACGCGCTCGACCGCGACCTCTTCCTCCGCACCGCCACCGAGCTGTACCTGAAGCGGGCGATCGTCGGCGGCTTCGAGGACGTCTACGAGTTCGGCAAGTTCTTCCGCAACGAGGGGATGTCGCCCCAGCACAACCCCGAGTTCACGATGCTGGAGATGTTCGTGGGCGGCGCCGACTACAACGGCGTCATGGAGTTCATCGAGGTGCTGGTCTCGACCGTCGTCGAGAAGGTGATGGGGACGACGAAGGTGATGCGCGACGGGGTCGAGATCGACTTCGCCGCGCCCTGGCCGCGGGTGCGGTTGCGCGACGAGCTGCTGCGCGAGACCGGGCTCGACATCTACGAGGCGAGCCGGGACGAGCTGGCCGAGGCGGCCGGCGACGCGGTCGACGAGAAGGACGACTGGGCCGGGGTGGTCGACACGCTGCAGGGCAAGTTCGTCGAGTCGAAACTGATCCAGCCCACCTACATCATCGATTTGCCGATCGACATCTGGCCGCTGGTCAAGGTGCACGAGGAGAGCCCGCGGATCTGTGAGGCCTTCGACGGGATCGTCGCCGGGATGGAGATCGTCGGCGGCGGGACCGACCTCAACGACCCGATCGAGCAGCGTGAGCGCTTCATCAAGCAGCGCGAACGGCAGGAGACCGGGGCGGAGGCCGATCCGCACCCGAACGACGAAGAGTTCGTGCGGGCGCTCGAATACGGGATGCCGCCGGCGAGCGGCTGCGGCCTGGGGATCGACCGCCTGCTGATGATCATGACCGAGGCGAAGACGCTGCGGGACGTGATCATCTATCCAGCGATGCGAGAGGTTGCGGGCGGGTCCTGAGCGGTTAGGGTGGGCGCATGGCTGTGAAGCTCCACCGCTGCTCGTTGACCTTCGTCAAGCTCGATGCCCATGCGTGCTGGCGGGTCCAGAAGGCGCTTGACGAGGCTGGGGTCGAGTATGAGCTGGTGACCGGGCCTCTGCGCGGTAGCAAGCGCGGGGCGCTGAAGGAGCTCTCCGGGCAGGGCAAGTACCCGGTAATCGAGTTCGAGGACGGCAGCATCTACCGCGCGGAGTCGAAGGAGATGGCGGAGCGGATCCGGGCCGGCAAGCTGTTCGAGGGAAAAGGCTGAGTCAGCAGATCAGTTCGAGTTCCGCGCAGAGTTCGGAACTGAGTTCCTGCTGTTCTTCGACCGCTTCTTCCAGTTCTTCGATCCGGCCTTCGAGCTCGGCGGAGCCGTCGCTTTCTTCGCGCAGTTCCTCGACTTCTTCTTCGAGTGGGGCGATTTCGGCTTCCGCCGATTCCCCGGGTGGGCCTTCCGGCCCCTGCGGCCCGGCGGGTCCGCGCGCGCCCTGCTTCCCGGCTGCGCCGGACGGCCCGGTCTCGGCCAGCAGCGCCAGGCCGGACCCGATTGCGGCTGCGAGCACGCAGACGCCGACCACGATCGCGATGAAGTGGTTGCGCGAGAGGGTGACGCGCGGCTCTGGGGTCTGCTCGTCCATCAGACCGCCCGCAGGAGGCCGCCGTCGATCGGGATCTCGGCGCCGGTGACGTAGGCGGCGCGCTGGGAGCAGAGGAAGGCGACCAGGTCGCCGTACTCCTCGACGGTGCCGAGGCGGCCGGCGGGGACTTCCTCGCGGGCGGCGGCTTCGACATTCTCAACCGAGCCGCCGAGCTCGGCCATGCGGTCGGTGGCGAAGCGGCCGGTGGCGACGGTGTTGACCGTGATCCCGTCGCCGGCGACCTCGCGGGCGAGGGTCTTGAGGAAGCCGATCGTGGCGAGGCGGTGGGCGTTGGAAAGGCCGAGCGCAGGGTTGATCTCGATCGTGGTGGTGGAGCCGACGTTGACAATCCGGCCCCAGCCTTCACCGCGCATGCCGGGGACGACGGCGCCGGCGAGGATGCGGGGGGCGAGCACCAGCGAGCGGTAGGCCTGCTCCCATTCCTCGAAGCCGTGGTCGAGGGAGCCGCCGGGAGGCGGGCCGCCGGTGTTGGTGACGAGGATGTCGACGGAGCCGAGCGCTTCGGCGACCTCCATCGGCAGACGGGCAAGGCGATCGAGGTCACCAGTGTCGGCGACGAACGGCGTGGCACCCTCGCCGATCTCCGCCGCAGCGGCCTCGAGGCGCTCCTGTGAGCGGCTGACGATCGCGACCCGAGCGCCTTCCCGCGCCAGCGACCCGGCGATCCCGCGCCCGATGCCCTTGCTCGCTCCCATCACCAGGGCAACCTTCCCCTCTATTCCAAGCTCCATGGCCCCCACCCTAGCCACGCCGAGGATGCTCAGAACCCCTTGCGCGGGTATCGTTCCCCCCGAGCGCCCGTAGCTCAGCGGTCAACGGGTCCTTACGGGGGCCCAAAGAGCGTCGGTCTTTCAAGCCGAAGGTCGCCGGTTCGAATCCGGTCGGGCGCATTCCTTCGTGTTCCGCTCTGTACCGCGCGTTGCTAGGTGCAGAGCCAAGTCCTCGGTCTCGGGCCGGATCGGCGTTCCGCTGGCGTCCGGGCGATTCCATGCGGTTCCGGCGCGTCTGTGTCACATCCTGGTCACATTTTCGAGTGGGTACTAGGGTCTCCGGGATGCCGCAGGAAAAGGCCGAAGCTCGCAAGGCTGTCCGCGCAGCTCAGAAGCAGTACGAGCGCGATTCCGCCGCGACCCAGAAGGCACGGCGCAAAGCCTTCGCTCAGGCCCAGAAGGAAGGGCTCTCGCTGCGGGAGATCGGCGAGGAGGTCGGGCTTCACCGCTCGCGCGTCGCGCAGATCATCAAAGGCGAGTAGCCCAACTGTCTAGGTTTTCTAGACAGTTGATGATAGCCTGACCCGATAAGACAAAAAGCGCCCCCGCGCTGGTGGAACAGCCGGGGGCATGGCACAGGAAGGAATGCTTCCCATGCGCAACAAGCCTAAAGGCGCGGGCGATGATGAACGCGCCACGACCGCCGCCCTGGACGACCGCGACCAGGCGCGGGTTCTCAGGCACGTTCTGCTCATCTATCCGGAGTCGCTGACGCTCGCCGAGCTAACGCGGGAGCTGACGGTCGGCTCCACCGATTTCCAAGAGCAGGATCGGATCGAGCGCGCCGTACGCGACTTGATCGCAGTCGGCCTGCTTCACCGCGTCGGCGACCTCGTCCTGCCGACGAGAACCGCCGTCTACTTCCACGCGCTGGAGGAAGTCGGATGAGGGACGGGAGGCAAGTGGATCCAGAGGCAGCCGAGCGGATCGGCCGAAACGTCTTCATGGCCCGCCGCCGCGCCGGGTTCTCTCAGGAAGAACTCGGGGCATTGGCCGGCCTCCACCGCACCGAGATCGGGATGGTCGAGAACGGCACCCGGCTGCCGCGCGTGGACACGCTCTTGAAGCTCGCCTTCTCGCTGGCAGTCCCGGTGGGCGAGCTGGTGGCCGGGATCGAATGGGTCGCTCCCGCCTCTGCCAGTCCGGGCTCCTTCGCCATCGCGGGGAGCTGAGGACGATGGGAGACGCCGAGATGAAGGTCGGGGTCAAGCCGCTCGAAGGCCGGATGCTCTTCCTCCTCCAGCACCCGCTCCGCAGGCGCCTGCTCGCCCTCTACGTCGAGTCCGAGGAGTCCCTGAGCCCCAAGGAACTCGCCGACTACGTGAAGGCGCCGCTGGACCACGTCGCCTGCCACGTCCGCGTCCTAGCCAAGCACCACGCGGTGGAGTTGGTCGTGACCCGGCCGGCACGCGGCGCCGTCGAGCACTTCTACAAATCGACCGAGCTGGTCGATCAGGTGCCGTGGTCGCGGGCTGCTCTCGGGATCAAGGAGGCCGCGTGATCGACGGCAAGGTCATCAGCGTCCGTATGCCGGACGAGCTGGCCGCGCAGGTCGAGGCGATGGCCCGCGCGGAGGGCGTTTCGATCTCCGAGGCGATGCGAGCGGCGGCCTACCGCTACATCGCCTCCCGAAGAGCAGATCAGGACTTCAAAGAGCGCCTCAGGAAGCGACTCGAAGAAGACGCCGAGATCCTCAAACGCCTAGCCGAGTAGAGCGCCCGCTTGGACCCTCACGCACTATCACTACGGCCACCACGGCCCTCCAACTGGAGGACCGACACATTATGAACCCGCACAGGTGTTCCCTTTTCGTGCCTGAGACTAGGGGTCGCCCGGAAAGCCGGCGTTTGACCTTCGGTCGGCCTCCCCACCGCCAATTGTGGCGCGGCTGCGCCGCGCTTATGGCGGGTGGGGAGGCGCTCCGAGGGGTGGTCGTGAACGGAACGAACTGCCGGGGGCGTTCGCGGCGAGGACGGCATTTCAGCGGCATGGAGTACGACCGCGCGGAACCCATCCCTCTCCGAAGGCACATACACGGCATGGAACGGAAAGCGTCCTCGCCGAGCTTCTTCACTGAGCGGACCCTTGCCGACTTCCTCGCCGTCTCCGACCGCACCGTCCGCAACTGGATCAGACGCGGTGAATTGCCCAGCTACAAGCTCGGCGCCGCGCGGCGGATCGACCCGGCCGATGTCGAGAACTTCCTTGCGCGCCATAGAGACGAGGCATCGTGAGACGGGAGACGCCGGTCAAACGCCGGAACCCCTCCGGCGAGATCGTGTGGATGGCCCGCTACACCGGCCGCGACGGCAGGCGATACATCGCCAAGCCGAGCTGGAACCGAGGCAAGGGCACCTTCAAGCGCAAAGGCGAAGCCCAGAAAGCGATCAACGAGGCTTACGGCCTCTCAGATCGGCCCGACACCTTGGGCGACTACTCCGCCACCTGGACCGAGCGCCACCCGCGCTCGGAGCGGACCAACGCCACCAACGAGCATCGCATCAGCCGGGTCACGGACGTTCAGGTCGAGGGCATCTGCCTGAAGGACTGGCCGATGCGCGAGCTGCGCCGGCGTCACACCCTCGCCCTGGTCGACCACATGCTGAGGACCGAAGGTCGAGCCACTACCGGAGCAGTCGGCATTCTCCGCGCCCTCTCGGCGATGGCTGAGGACGCGATCACGGATGAAGTCAGTGACCTCAACCCCTTCAAGGGTGTCCGCATCCGAGCCAACGACCCAAGGGCGAAGAAGAAGCCGAGACCAATCCGCGTCTTCACCTTCGAGGAAATGCACCGCTTCGCCAAGGCGGCTGGTCGCTACGAGGCAATGGTCCGCGTCTTCACCGACTGCGGCCTGAGACTGGGGGAGGTGCTGCCCCTCCGCCGCGAAGACTTCGACGGTGAGACGCTCCAAGTTCGCCGCACCGCCCATGAGGGCCAGATCCTCGAGGGAACGAAGACCGACCACGGCGAGCAAGATGCCGGCCGTGTCGTCCCGGTCCCCGCGACGCTCGCCTGGATGCTCGAAGCCCAGATCAATCTCAACGGCCCCAACTGCGAGCTGCTCTTCACTACGCCACGCGGCCGCCTCTGGCGCGAGCGAACCTTCTACCGCGATCTTTGGAAGCCAAGCCAGGAAGCCTCCGGCCTAGACATCCGCCCCCACGAGTGCCGCCACAGCTACGTCACCCATCTTCGTGCTGCTGGCGTCAACGACGCCGACTTGGCCGAGATCGCGGGACACCGCGTGGAGACGATGCTGGCTCGGTATGTCCATCCAACTGGCCAAAGCTTTACCTCGGTGAGATGCCTCCTCGGGTAGCCGAGGCCTAGCCCTCCTAGAACTCGCGTAGGGGGCTTGACAACTCAATAGTCTCTCCAGCATGCGTGCGCCTTATGACCCGCCTTGCGTGTCTTTGCCTGGGCAACTAGAAATAGGGCAATGACTGATCACGATCAGCCGGAGAATCCCCTTTTGAGCATCGCCTCTGAACTACTCGGCGAGGACGATTCGCAGGTCCAGCTCTTAGAGGATCTGTTGGCAGACGACTTTGACTCGCAGCAGTTCGCCATAAGGCAGTTGCTGGATGAGAATTAGGGTCACCCCCGGGGATGACTGTCGGGTCCGGCTCCTCCCTGAATTGCCGGACCACCCCATTGCTCGTCTTGAAGGGCGCAACGGCATCGGAAAGACGATGGCTATCCGACTGCTTCAGCTCTGCACGGGACAACAGCCTTATCGAAGCTTTGACACGAAAGTTTGGGAGGAGCTCAGAGAATCCCTTGGGAAGGTAGAGATCTTCTGTTCTCACCTAGAGGGCGCGGACTCCATCCAATGGCAAGTCGATGCAAGTCTCTGGCCTGAGACCCCTGATCGAGACTTTCCACTGCTAGCCAAAGACGGGTCCACGGGGATCTGTCGTAGTGTGAAAATTGATGGTAAAGATGCTGATCTTCAGAGCGTTCAGCGGCTGCTACGCGTTTATAGGTTGGCTGGTGATGAAACCCTTGTAGAGGCGGTTAAAGCTGATGTTTCTTCCCTCCGGACCGCTGCCGACTATGAGCGGAAAGAGCTAGAGAGCAGGTCCTCGCAGGTTCTTGCGTTTTATGAGGATCTCAAAGCGCATCTAACCGCCGCATCGCCTCAAACGGTTGAAGCAGCTGTCAATGAACTCTCCGATGCAAGAGAGGTCCTCGGTCAGCTAAGCGAAGATCTGAAAAACGCAGAATCCCGCCAGGACGAATTAAAGGCCTTAGCGCTCCAAAGGCAAGAATTGGAGTCTTTGGTGGATCAGCACGGTGATCCAGAAAGTTACGCAGGGGAGCTGCAAGAGAAGCTTGATGAGATCAAAGGCAAGCAAGAGTCTCTGAGAGGCGAGCGAGATTCACTGAAACTGAAAGTGGGCCAAGATGCCCCGGCCCTTGAAGAGATTGACGCTTTAGAGACGAAATGGCTTGAGAAACGTGATCAGCGCAACGAACTTCTGGATGAAGCGCAAGGGCTTGTTGCAAAGCTTGGCTTGCTGTCAGTCCCCCCCACTGACAAAGAGCCTTCATTTACGAGCCCGCAAGCTGAAGCAAGGGCTGCTCTCAAAGCCCTCAAAGAGCTTCAAGCGAATCTTGATGCGGGTCCCCAGGTAGCGGCACTCGGTGACCGGCTCCTAGGGATTCTCAACGATGAGCGCGCTGAGCCGCTACGGGAGCGACCAGTGGCGACGGTGGAGGAGGGACGTCGATTGTCCCCCCAGGAGTTGGAGACCGGTATTCGAACCCGGCAAGAGGAGATCGCAGAAGAGGGTCGCCCACCTCAAGCCGAACAACTTGAGGATGAAATCCGCATCGCCGACGAGCGGCTCGCGGATTTCGCACAACTGGGCGACATTCTTCGAAAGATTCGGCGCCGGGAAAGCGAACTGAAAACCAACCGCCGTAAGGTGAAAGAGCTTGCGGAGGGCTTGGCTGGTGTAGAGGGCGAGAAGTTTTCGGAGATTGAGAGTAAGGAAGAGCAGCTGGCCGACGAGCAGTCAAACTGCGAGGTAGAGCTCCGGCGTGTTCGCCAGCAAATGGCGCAGTTAGCTAAAGGAGCGACCGCTGGCACCATCATGGATCGTTTTGAACGCCGTATCGCTGAGGCCGAGACTTCACTTGATTCGCTCGATGACGATATACAGGAGCAGATCCGCCAAGTCACCGTCCTCCTGCAGCAAAAAGAGACGGCACGGTTAGCGGTAGAAAGTAGTGAAGCGAGCCTCGCTACTGCGCGAGCTGCTTATCGCGAGGCGCTCGCTCAGATGGCTGTCGCCGACAAGTGGCGGCAGCTGCGCGACTTGGACATGCTTCCGCTTCCTGAATCGGACGACGAGACTAATCAAGCCCGGATAAACGATCTCGTGCTTCGCTGCGAGGGAACCGAAGCACGTCTCCAAGCGCTTTCGTCATTGGTCGCTGACCACATCGTTGCTGGCCTCCTAGCGGCAGAGGCAAGGGAAATGCCGAAGCCGGACGGAGCGTTGGCGGTTCTTCGCCTGCTTGAGGATAGTTTTGGTCGCCAGTACTTTGGTCACCCCAGTGTTGCGTCTGCCTTGTTCGATGGCGGTCACTTAATTCGGTTTAGCTTGATCGAATATCTCGTCGAATGGCAGCCGGAGGCCGCTGAGCCGGTAACGAGGCACCTTGATGCATTCTCCAGCGGCGAGCGAGCCTTTGCCTACACCAAGACGAGACTAGAGAAACTTCGCGACGAGCCAGCTACGACGAATCGTTTCGTAGCACTTGACGAGTTCGGGGCCTTCCTTGAGCGTTCGCGGCTTGAACTACTTGAGAAGTATCTCTTCAATTACGCCGTAGGAAAGTTCGTTGACCAAGCACTCATCATCCTTCCGCTTGGAAAATCCCGGGACGAAGAGTCAGCCCCTTTCAAGATCCAACCGTTTCCCTCGTGACCTATCCTGAAGCACCGTTCCGACTGTTCGACCTTCCACACAAGATGGACCGCCAGTACGTGGAAGAACTGGTGGAGGATCTAAGTAGACGGTTCAGGGAGCAGCATGAGCGGCCGCTCGGTGAGCCTTTGACTGACCTGAAGGTCATGAGGGGGGCGTTGTTTGATCCCGTGGCGCGAGAGGAGCGTCTGCGGCGAGAACTTGAGACCTTGCGCACGCGATTAGATTGGCCACCTCCGCCTAGAACTCCAGAAACGATCACCCTTCCAATCGGAGATGATGCCTGGCTAATTACGCCCGAGGGAAGACTTGCGATTCCCGCGCTCACTTCGGCGCTAGCCAACCAAGCCGATGACGAGGTGATCGTTGACGAGCTCGATATTTCGGCAGCCGAGCACGCGCTGGCGACTACGTATCGAGAATGGACGCGCTACCGGCTGGGCAGGGTGTTATCACTGCGAGAAGGGCGGGATCGTCCGATGCTCCCGGCCGCAATTGGAACGACCCTATTTCTTTTGGTCAATGGCAACATTGGGGAGGAGTGGGCTCTCGCCCAGCCAAAGGACGCGGAAAAGCAGCGACAGTTGGACTCGGCAGTTACGGCGCCGATCCAAGAGTTCGTGAGCGCTATCGATCCGGGCAGCCGTGGTCCCGAGTCTGATCGTCGGCACCTCCAGCTATACAACGGATATGGATTGAGCGAGGCCCGCCGGCGACTAGGAAGCGACATTGTTCTTGAGAAGGATCCCAGTACCGGTGAAGGAAAGGGCAAACGTCTTTATATCCGCGACGGATCTGAGGAGCGAATAACCGACGCGTTGGCTCGTGAGCTTTGGGCCCGGCAGGTAAGCCCGGAGATTCTTCAAGAGGCAATCGACCGGATGCTCGCTGTGTACGAAGAGCAACGGCCCAGGATCGCCGCGTTTGGCGTGAGTAATGCGATGCAATCACGGACCAGGCAACTCCGTGAGAGCCTCCTGCAAAGGCCATGAGTGCACTTGTCTTCAGCGAGTTGGCGCAGCTTGTACTGCAGGACCATCAACGTCGCGCATTCGACAACCGGTTGATGGTCATTCCAGTGGTCTGCCTCGGCTATCCCGCCGACTCTGCTTCAGCTGAGGTTCTCCACACTGCCATAGGAGCAGAAGAAGGGGAATCAGTGACGGCATCCGGCAGTGTGAGCGGTGTTGAGGGCGAGTTAGGTTCACTGGCGGACGATATTGGCGATCTATACCGCAACCCCGACGATCCGGACCAGCCTGGCCTGATTATCGCCAAGGCTGGAAACGAGATTCAGGCGACCTTCAGCAATGGCAATGCTCCACCATGGTCTCCGGGGGAGGAAACGCTAGTCGGCGGAATGCTTGCCCCCCTTAGCGCTCGCCTGCGCCGATGTGAAATTGCTGCGATCTCATACGACGAGTCGCATCTTGATCTCCACAGCGCTGAAGCACTCTGGCAGTACTACTGCCTCTACCTGCCTGCGCGTGATCTCGACAACCTTAGAACGCTAGTGGTCCTTTGCTATGCGCCTACGCTAGTACCGGCACGGCATTGTCAAAAGTTCAACTCAGCCAGATTCGTGGTTAGTCCCAGCAAAGTCTCGCGTCGCCGCGAGTGGAAGGTCGATCAAAACGAGATCCGCCGCCTAGGCCGAGAGGCAACGACTCCGACGGTTTTGTTCTTGGCGGCCGGCTTTTCCAGCTCCTCGGAAACGAGCCGAGGAGCCCTACCCCTCGGGAACGAGCTTAGGGACCGTGCGTTGAGGCGATATATCGACGAATTCGATAGCGACCAGGATGCGGCTACCGCCTTTCGCACGTTCTGCACTGACCGAGCGACTCTCCTGCCCGGCGAGAAAGAGCTGAGCGAAGCAGAGTTCCGCCAGCTACTGACTCTTGAGCGTGTATTGCAGGTCGAGCTGGCCGAGACGTCTGACCCGTTAGGCCCCACTCTCACCGATTTCGCGGCGGAAGTTGAGGAAGCTAAGCAGGCGCCAGGTCAAGCATTGATCAGCCTTGGTGAAATGTTGGAACAGGGGGGCCGCTTTGTGCTTGTAACGGTGAACTTCGATGAGCTCGCTGAGCACCATTGCGGAGACTTGGTCGAACCCTTCGTGGACGATGCTGAGTTCGAGGCAGCCGCGGACTACATTGCACGGTACTCTGCCGGAGAGGCATTGCCAGCCCCCTTGCTAAAGCTACATGGCACGCTTAGCAAGCCTCCGTCAATCGTCGCGACGGTTGGATCTGTCGCCAAAGGCCTGGCTACCTCCAAAGCAGCAGCACTGCGTAGTCTGCTGGGGGAGGCTGAGCGACCGCGCCTGTGGTTTTATCTCGGTGCCAGCATGAGGGACCGGGATATCCTTCAGCACATTGGTGTGAGGGAGTTCGCGGAAGGTAGCAATGAGTGGTGGGTCGCACCTAGTCGTGACTCGTCTGTCGAGAAGTTCATTCGAGATGAACGTGATCCCGTTTGGGATGATCTCGGCCTGAAGTTTGACGCACGTGCAAAGTGCATTACCACGACGGCTGACATCTTCATGGGCGAACTTGCGGAGGCGCTACGTCAATCGTGACCGGGGGCGCTCCATACCAGCTGCTTCTCGCAAAGATCAACCTGATGCCTGCTGCCGTTGGTACGCCACCGCTTTCCGCGGCTGCGGAGAACTTTTTGAGAGCGCATTTTGAAGCCCAGCTCTTTGCCAAGTTGGCTTAAGAGTCTCGGGGTATCTAGGTAGATGCCATACGGTGCACTATCGCCGATCACCCAAACCACGGGTGCGCCCTTGGGAAGGCAGAGCTTCACGTGTTGCAAGACCTGCCAGAGATCTCTGAAATACAGGCTCACCATCCAGTCATAATGTTTACCGCTTGGCCGTTTTCTTCGCTCAGTACTGAGTGCCTCAATCAAGTGATAAATCCGCTGGTGAAAGTGTGGTGCTCCATCCTCAAGGTCAGCTAGAGCGGACTCTGCATCTGGCCGCTTTGACTGCTGGGTCGAGGCAACGACCATTCCGCTGCGGACCGTTTCACACATCTCTGCCCAAGAGTTAGCTCTCTTTGAAAAGTAGAGCTCAAGACGGGTGGCATCCGCATAATCGAAGTTATTCAGGTAGGGGGGGGACGAGATCATCGCGGTTGGTTCGCGCCGAATCGCGGTCTGCCAAGCTGCCGCTTTTCGAGAATCGCCGCAGGTCACCCACGCCTTCGTAGGGTTTGCAGCTGAGAGGTCATCCGCCATTCGCTCGCAGAGCCGTAGGAAGCGATCAGTTGGGTTAGCAAGACGCGGTTGGCGAGATTTACCCGGCAACTGATATGGCCAGCCGACCTTTACGCTGGCATGGTCACGCAGGAGACTTAGGAGTGCGAGCTCTAGGTATGCGTCCCAAGGAGGCTGCTCCTCTGAGGATCGCAGACCGAAGACCCACTAGCTCTTCGAGAATGGCAGGCGAGAAACAGCGAGTGACGAGCTCGGCCTCACCCTCGGAGACTTCTGGAGTGGCGGCTTCGGCAACCCGTTCGGCTGCGCGCAGCAGGGATCGGGGGTGCCTGGGTCGGTTGAGCTTGAGCCTCGCTATGCGAGCAATGAGGGGATGCGCCTCGATGCCAACAAAGTCCCGACCAAGTAGGCGGGCTCGCGTACCGACCGTCGCTACCCCTGCGAAAGGATCCAAGACTGGACCGGGTCGAGAGTTTTTGATTGCAGAAAACGCAGTGTCTAAGGCTTCAGCGGAAAATCCGGCCGGATACCGGAACCAAGCATCGAATGCCGAGCTGGAGTCTGCCCCATGTTTCTTTCCCGTCTTCATTTGACCATGGTCACGATATCGTGACCATGGTCATCCTAGGCATTGATGCGGCGGTGGCGCACCCAACGTAGTTGCTTTGGGCGGGCCCCCAGAGGGGTCGCCCGCTGGCTGAGCCTCATCCCCGTCACATCGCCCCCTGCATTCCGCTAGTCAAGCCGGGGATCCTCCTCCTTTCAAGCCGCTTCCGGCCCTTGAGGACCTAGTCGATTGGATAGACCTCGACCTGACGCTCGCTGCGCATGCGGGGGACGGTGGTTACGGCGACGACTGCGGCTCCGGGAAGCTTCTGGATGTCGGGGTCTCCGACCTCTTGGAGTTCAACATCCGCGTCGAGGGCGGGACGGACGTAGGAGGGGAGTTGGTCGACGGTGCGGGGTTTGCTGCGGGTCCAGCTTCCCCGCCCGTTATCTGGGCTCTCCAGCAGAGTCTTCGCATGCTGGGCCGTGTCAGTCAGATCGTCGTGTGGGCAGCAGAAGAGACAGCCCCAGGGCCGAGCTCTGGGGCCGATTCGTTGGATGGAGCGGGAGCCGCGCTTCGGGCGCGATAGCCGGCGACGGTTGACGTCCATCGCGTGGGCGATCGTGCAGCCTCTGTCGGAAGCCTGGCACAGGTGGCCGCAGCATCGATCAGCTGGAAGCCCGGCTTCGGTGAGGGTGTTGTAGAAGAGGTAGGCGGGGAGGTGACCCACGTATGCATTGCCGCCTGGGCCATTGCGACCGGTGGTGCAGACCTGGATCAGCCGGGTGATCTGCAAAGCCCGCGTCTTGCCCAGACGCTTGTCGAGGCCCACATAATCGCCGCTGGCATCCAGCCTCTTGGCCTGTACGAGCATCGGTAGATACGTGTAGCCATCACCGATCCACCACTCGAAGTCCGCCCCCGTCAACCTCTCACGGTTCTGCGGGAAGATGTTGACCCATACCTGCGTGGGATGGACCATCTCCAGGGTCAACAGATTGCGGTCAGTGAAACCCCGCTCATCCACAGCTCGGCGCTTCCGAGCGTAGGCATACCGCAATAGCATCCAAGTCTCGAGAGCAAGGAAGTTGGCGGTACTGCATACCGGAGGGCCCGTAGGGATTTGCGTTTGCATCGAACTCATTATGAGAAGACAGTGAGCGAGTCGACACCAGCCCGTCCACCGACCCGATCCGGGTCACGGTCGGAGCCTTGGGCCCGCCTACCAGGCTCAGTTCGGCCTGAGGCCCCACTTCACGATGGCCTCGATGAGCAGACCCAGCAGCACTATCGCTATGGCGCCGAGTAGGACCGGGACGAAGGGCAGGGTGTTTACCGGTTCGCCATCGATTGAGACGCTTGCGTTGCCGGTTGCGTTTGCCTGCTCAGTCGTCGGGCCGGCGGAGATCAGGGGGGTCATTTGGTAGCTACCGGTATCGAGGCCGTCCTCCGAGCGGATCGAGAGGTCTTGTCCCCGGCCGAACGCCACATCCTTGCCGTCGGTGAACAGAGTGCCCCGCATCGACGACGACTTCGAGCTCGGTCATGGGCCCGAAGATGCCCACCTCCACGTTCCGCCCCACGGGAGGCAGCTGGTAGCTCACGGTTGACTGGGGGTCGAGCTCGTGATTGCTGAGCGCCTGCTTCACCCCGCCGTGATGGGAAGAGGTCCAAGCGAACTTGCGCCAGGCCGACGATGACGGAACCGTGACGTCGTTGAGGTGGAGGGCATATTCGGGAGTGGCGGAGTCATCAATGGTGCGGCCGACCAGGGACGGGCCGTAGAACAAGTGCCCCTGTGCAAGTCTGTCACCCTGGCGGGCGTCCTGTCGGATTTCATCCCAGGCTTGTTCATGTTCTCTAACCCACTTCTTGGTGGCAGGTTGTGGGAGCAGCCGGATCGCGTAAGGCGTCCTGAGGGTGATGGTGATCCAGTCACTGAATCCAAAGCCCTTGATCTGCCGATAGCCTGCAAATAGGTCGAGAGTGCGGGAGGTCGGGACGGTGAGGTGGACCACCGGTCCAAGCACGTCAACCATCGGACCGCGCTGAGTAACCTCGGTGTGGGAGCGGTACTCGCGTTCGGATTCGACTTTCAGGTCCTCTGGGATCTCATCCCTGCTGGGCGCGTACGCGCGCACGTCCATGACGCTGCCAAATGCGGGTCTGGAACCTGGCTCTGAGCCGAATTCCACGGAACCGCCAGCGCCGGGCAGGAGCGCTGCGTAGGGAAAGCGCTTGCCATAGTCGACTTCGACTTCATCCTCCGTGAGGATCAGCGGGTAGGTGGTCCGGCCCTTGAAAAGGGTTCGCCGTCGATCACCTCCATAGGCGACAACGCGCATCGACAGCGAGTGGTTGGGCGATTCAAACCAGTCGATCGGCGCCAGCTCCGGTGACAGCGCGGTCAGCCCCCACCGCTTGCCTTCGAGCGCGTCGCTGGAATGCGAGATCAGCTTCATATCGAACCGGCTGGAGGGCAGGTTCATGCCAAACCATTCGTGAGCTCCGAAGGAGGGATCCAGGCACCCACAGCCTGGGCTCATAGGCGTCAGCTCTTCGTCGGACAGCTCGACGCGCGTGGCCCCTGCCTCCGAGATCGCCTGCAGCTCGATTGGCTTGGTGACACCGTAGCCACGGAACACAAACGCGACGACCACCAGCACCAAGCCCACGCCCACGATCAGCGCGATGCGCACCTGTCGCGGAATCCGCCTCTTGCGCTTCAAGCCAGTGCTTGCTTTCCACACCGATTCCTTATGAGCCCCCCTGCCATCGGCGCGGGAATGTATTGCGTTCAAAGAAACTGCAGTGTTCGGAAGGGAGGCTTCGAAGGCCGCCACCTTTCAGTGCGTTGCCGGGGGCGGCAAGGCGAGCCACGTGCGCTCGCGGTGCCCGGTCCACCGCTTTGCAAATCCTGATTAGGTCACAGGCATGGACAGGGGCTTCGAATAGCTAAGGCGATTGAGCGCGCTTTATGAACCAAGCTTTCGATTTCCGATCCTGGATGGCGACTACGATCTTGAGTCATGCCGATGGTTGACGAGACTTTGATTGCCGAGGCTGGCCGCCGATTGGCTGCGGCTGCCCCTGATTCCCAGGTGATCCTGTTCGGTTCTCATGCTCGGGGAGAAGCTAGTCCGAATAGCGATGTCGATTTCCTGGTCGTCGAGCCGGAGGTCGCTAACGAGGCTGAGGAGTCGGTGCGCCTCCATCGCACCTTGCGGGACCTCCGCGTGCCGGCCGACGTCATTGTGGTCAGCCGCGAGTACGCCGAGCGCTGGCGCGAGGTGCGCGGCGGCCTTATCCATGCGGCTCTCTCACATGGTCGGGTCCTGGCGGGATGAGCGCTGCGCCGGACCTGCCCGGCGATCTTCTTGTACTGGCGCGTGAGGATCTCGTTGCCGCCGAAGCGCTCGACTGCGCCGAGCGAGTGTCAGATGCGCCTGAGGGATTTCACGCGCAGCAGGCCGTAGAGAAGGCTCTCAAGGGCGCCATCGCGAATCGCGATCAGGACCTTCCTTTCACCCATGACATTGGGCTACTGATGCAGCTTTGCCAAGACGCGGGCCTCGAGCTGCCTGCCGACCTTGCCGAGGCTGATCGTCTTACGCCCTACGCGGCGGGTATTCGCGGATGCCTTGCGATGGGCCGCGCTAGCCATCGAGTGGGCAGACGCAGAGCTTCGCTCCGGCTCCTAGTCACATCTCGGTCGCATCGCCTCCGCAATCCCGCTCCTCACGCGAGCGACCTTCGCCCTTTCAATCCGGAGGCCGCCGGTTCGAACCCCGGTTGGGCGCATTCTCCGGGCCGGTTGCAGAGCCTTCGCCTTCTCTGCGCCGTGCCGCCCGCGTGCACTGTTCGGATTTGTCACGATCGATGGGGTCGGAAACTCCCACCGATCCGCTGCTGCGACTCGCTCTGGTAGGGCAGCTAGCTCAGACGGACTGCCACCCAGCGAGGTCAGGAGCCGTTCCCATGATCAAATCGATCGTCTCATCGGGCCGGCGACAGCGGAGATAGGCGGTCGCTCTGGTGTTGCCCTCGATCAGTATTGGCGTCCGCTCGTACGGTGAAGTAACCGCGATGAGAGGCTCATGAATTTGGCCTGCGGCGAGGCCGGCCTCCGTTTGCTCGACGCGCTCGTTCAGTTGCTCCGGTACCTGGATGCGCTCCAGATTGGCAGCACCGTCGCTCACCACTCTGGTTCCGCCGGACAGAGCAACGAAGGTGGGCCCGTAGTTGAGGTATCGGAAGCTACCTAGCTCTTCGATCGTCAGTCTGACCTTGCTCCACTCCATGGGCAGGGGGAGTCCCGTGAAGACGTATTGGTCCGGGAACCCGCGCACTCTGGCGAGTGCCGCCCGGCGGACGTCCGGCGAAAGCGGGACGGAGCCGATCCCCAGCTGCTCCCAGACGGCTCGGTAGCGCGGAGACTCCCTCTCGGCCTCTACCCAGGCGCGGATCATGTCGTCCTCGTTCAGCGGTTCGACTACGTCCATTTCCCCATTCCTATCAGGAGCCCCGTAGCAGGGTCCTGGTTTGTGTGGCCATATTCCAGACATCTCCAGTGAGGCTCTCCCACTTGTACCGACGGCAGGTCACTGAGCATTGGAAGAATCTATAAAACCAAATTTTTACGATTGCTCAGGCGTTTCTTTGGTGGTAAACCATCGGGTGTCTCGTCCAAATTAGAAAGGTGTGTGTGCTGATGTCACTGTCAGGGAGGGCACGCATTCGTTGGCTCGTCGGCGTCGGTCTGCTTTTGGCGGTTGTCTCGATCGCGGCGGGAGTCACTCAGTCACCGGCGGCCGTCGAAGAGGAAGCTGCCGTCGTAGCTCCTCCGGAAGCAGAGGATGTCGCACGAGGTATTGCCGAAGCGCAGCAAGCGGAACGGGAGCGGGAAGAGCTGCTTGCCAGCCCCGCGGCCGTTGCCGAGCGTGAAGCATCGACCTCGGCGCACACGGATGTCGCCCCGGGCGAGGCAGCCGATCTACTCAGCAGCGCCTTCGCACCCCAGCTGGAGGCCCTCGAGGCTGAGCCGGGGCGTTATCTGAGTGGGGTGTCGGTAGTGGAAACCCTGGCCCCGACGGTGGCGGTCGTCAGCGACGAAGGCGACGGGTCGCTGTTGGAAGCTGGGATTCCGATCAAGACCGAGAACGCGGAAGGCGATCTGGAAAAGATCGATCTCAGCCTGATGGAAACCGTGAGTGGGTTCGAGCCGCAGAACCCACTCACGGAACTCCAGATTCCCGCCAACGCCAGCGAACCCATCGCGATCGGCGAAGACGGCCTCTCGGTCTCTCAGGTCGGCGCCGAGTCGGGCGATGAAGCGAAGCGCTTCGGCGATAAGGACATCCTCTACTTCGAGGTTGCCGCAGACACCGATCTGCTTGTTTCCCCGCTTGCCTCCGGGGTCGAGCTGTTCGACCAGCTGCGATCGCCGGCGAGCCCGGAGCAACTGTACTTCCACCTCGGACTTCCCGACGGAGCCCGCCTCGTCGCTAACGGCGCCGGTGGAGCGGACATTCTCGTCGACGGGGAGACGGTCGCCTATGTCGCGCCGCCGACTGCCGTGGATGCGCAAGGCACTCCGATCGCCGTGACGCTGGAGGTCGAAGGCGGAACGCTGACCATCGACGTCCCCCATCGGAATCGGGATGTCGCCTACCCGATCCTCGTCGATCCCGCAATCCACGAAAATTACGAAGCAACCTGGTACTGGGGCTCGAACGTCGACGCTCTCAACATCCCGAACGTCTGGCAGTACAACACCAACGACCCTTCGGAAACCTACATACTGCACAACACCTGGTGCCTGCGAACCGAGCTTTGCTCCCCGTCGGGCCGGGGTCTCTTCATCTCTTCGGTCGGGGCGAACATGCCCGCCAACGTGTTCGGCCAGTGGTACTACTCTGTTCCTGGGGGGACCACGTATCTCCCGTCGATTTACCCGGAACCGACGGCTGCGATCAATCCATTCTGGCGCCACAACTACAACTGCAGCTGGGAAAGCTACCGGCAGCCTTACGACTACGACGGAGCCTGGGACGGCGCCAACTGGACCTGGTTCAGCACCGATCGGGCTCAGTGGTACGGCCATGACACGATGTACACGAAAGCAAAGATGGTCGCTGTAGGCCTGAGCACGGGTGGAGGCGGCTACATCCCCTGCTGGCGCAACATCATGGCCGGTGGGGTGGCGGTGCGCCTCGACGACCCGGAGGCTCCAACCTTCTATGGGGCCAGCGGTACGGGTGGTTGGATAGGGGCCTCCGGCTCGGTGTCCGTCACGGCATCGGCTTATGACCCAGGCCTCGGAGTCAAGAGCTTCTGGATCCATCCCCAAGGGAAAGAAACCTACGAACGTGCGGTCGGATGCCTTGGCACGAAGGTAAATCCCTGCCCGGCGAGCAAAAGCGGGACGTATGCGCTCTCTTCGGGCCTGTTCGACGAGGGCGAACGGGACGTCGAAGTCTCGGCCTCGGACCCGACCAACAAGTTCTCGGGGACCGGCAGCTTCAAAGCCAAGATCGACCGAACCCCTCCAACCATCGAACTCGGCGGGCAGCTCGCGATTGCGACCGACGAGACCGAAGGAGATGTCAAAGACACGACCGGGGCCGACGAGCTTCAGCTTCCCGTCTACAACCTGAAAATCGAAGCAAAAGACGGGAGCACCGGGTCCCCCGCCGCCAAGCGCTCTGGCGTGAAGAACGTGGAAGTGTTCCTCGACGGGACCAAACAGGAAGTGCCATGGACCCCGCTGCCCTCCTGTTCGCAGACCAGCTGCTCGATGACCAACACCTTCCAGCTGCGCTTGACCGGGCTCGAAGACGGGCTCCACAAATTGACCGTCATCGCGCTCGACTTCCTCAGTCAGAAAGAAGAACGCACCATCCTGTTCGAATACATCCCGGCCACCGGGATGAAAGAAGAGTACGTACTGCAGCGGTTCCCGCTGCCTGACGGGGAGGATCACGAAGACGGACTCGCCTACCACGGTCCCGAACTCGCCGTCAACGTGATGAATGGAAACCTGATCTTCCACGAGCGAGATGTCGACGTCGAAGGCTACGCGGCCGACCTCGAAGTGGAGCGGTACTACAACTCGCAGCTTCCGACCGGGGAGAACACGGAATGGGGCGATGGCTGGACGATCGCGCAGTCCCCCGATCTCGAACCGGTCGATACCGGGGGCACGCCCGCCCCTGACGTTGCCAGCCTGCTCGACTCGAGCGGAGCGATCGAAAGCGAGGTCGCGCTACCTAGCGAATCCGGGCAGGCCAAATTCAACCCCGACCTGCAGGCGACGATGACGAAGGAAGGAACCGACTACGTCCTCTCGGACCGCACCGGCCGTTCCGACGAGGAAGTCGTCTTCAGTGAAGCGGGCAGAGTGGAGGAAACCCGGGCCGCGAGCGACACCTCGGTCGAATACGACTACCAGGGCGGGACGCTCTCGGAAATCGCGATCGAAGATCCGATCTCGACGACTGCCCCGCCGCAGGAAATCGAACCCCCCGGCCTGGCCGCCCCCACTTATGAGAAAGCGTTCGGCTCGCTGGGAACCGGCAATGGTCAGCTGAAAACCCCTGCCGACGTCGCGATCGACGCCAGCGGCAACCTGTGGGTGGCGGATCGTGGAAACAACCGGATCCAGAAGTTCAATGCCAACGGCGAATACTTGGCGAAATTCGGTTCGGCAGGGGCGGGCAACGGCCAGTTCAACTCGCCAGCGTCGATCGCGATCGACGCCAAAGGCAACATCTGGGTGGCAGACAGGGGAAACAACCGGATCCAGAAGTTCAATGCCAACGGCGAATACCTGAGCCAATTCGGGACCGTCGGCAGCGGCAACGGCCAGTTCACGGCCGGCGGGCCCGAAGGCGTCGCGATCGACGCCAAAGGCAACGTCTGGGTCTCCGACACCTACAAAGGAAGGGTGCAGAAGTTCTCGGAAGCCGGGACCTTCATCAAAGTGGTCGGCTCGAAAGGGCCGGGACCTGGGCAGCTGGGTGAACCGACCGGCCTGGACATCGGGCCGGGCGGCAACGTGTGGATCGCCGACTGGCAATACAACCGAATCGTCGTCTTCAACGAAAACGGCGAATTCGTTCGCCAATTCGGAGCCTTCGGCAGTGGAAACGGGCAGTTCATGAATCCCGATGCCATCGACGTCGACCCCCAGGGCAACGTCTGGGTGGGCGATCAGGAAAACGGACGGATCCAGGAGTTCGATCAGAGCGGCAACTACATCGCGAAATTCGGGAGCCAAGGTTCGCAGCCGGGGCAGTTCCAATTCACCTACCCGATGGGCCTGGTGACCGACGGTAACGGCGCCATCTGGGTCGCGGACGTCAACAACAACCGGGTACAGAAGTGGCGGATCCCCAACTATCTTCCCTCCTACAAGTCGTCTCTCGGCTCAGTCGGGAGCGGCAGCGGCCAGTTCAAAACTCCGGCCGACATCGCCCTCGACAGCCACGGTGAGCTCTGGGTTGCCGACCAGGGCAACAACCGCATCCAGCACTTCGATCCCGCGGGTGATTTCGTCTCCCAGTTCGGCTCGGTGGGGTCCGGCAGCGGACAGCTGAGTCAACCGGCCTCGGTTGCGGTCGATTCAGCCGGCAACATCTGGGTAGCGGACAAAGGGAACAACCGGATCCAGAAGTTCAACCCAAAAGGCGAATATCTGGCGAAATTCGGCTCCGCGGGGACCGGCAACGGTCAGTTCTCCAGCCCGGAAGGGGTGGCGATCGACGCCGTCGGCAACATCTGGGTCTCGGATACCTACAACTACCGGATCCAGAAGTTCAGCCCAACCGGGGAATTCATCAAAGTCATCAACCCAGCGGGCCTCGGGGCGATCGAACCGACCGGGATCGACGCGGGCCCCTTTGGCAGCGTCTGGGTGACCGACTGGTCCAATAACCGGATCGTCGAGCTGACCGAAGCAGGGGCCTTCGTTCGCCAGGTTGGATCGGCCGGCAGCGGTAACGGGCAGTTCAACCGACCCGACGCGATCGACGTCGACGGCAGGGGAGACATCTGGGTTGGGGACCAGAACAACAGCCGCGTCCAGCGGTTCAACAGATATGGCGAATACGTGGGCAAGTTTGGGTCTGCCGGGAGCGGCCCCGGGCAGTTCAGCTTCTCCTATCCCTTCGGAATCGCTACCGGCTCGCGTGGAAGGGTCTGGGTCGCCGATCGCAACAACAACCGGATCCAGCGTTGGGAAGCCGTCGACTCAACCACCACGGCGCCCGTCGAATCCTTGCCGACTGGAGACGATCCGAGCGTCACGGTCGACTCTGAAGCCGGGCTGGTCAGCGGCTTGGAAGGCGAGGAGGCGGGCGAACATGACTACAGCCACGCGAGCGATGACCTGGTCGCCCATGACGGCCCGGCCGGTGAAACGAAATACGGATACGACTCGGCTGGACGGATGACCTCGGTACAACTGCCCAACGGGACCAAAGCGACGATCGCCTACAACACGACCTACGGGCGGGTGAAATCGGTGACCGTCGACCCGGCCGGCACGGAACCGGCGACGACGACCGAATTCGAATACACCGACGAACCTCGGAGAACGAAAGTCATCCCCCAGGGCAAACCGGCGGTCACCTACGACATAGGGGTCGACGGCTCGGTGCTGAAATCCTCGAACGCGCCCGAACCTCCGAAATTCACCGACCTCGCTGGCAGCCTCTACGTCGAACGGGAAACCGCCGCCGCGATCGCGAAAGGGGACAAGAGCCTCCTGGTGGAAGCGCGGTCGGCCGAAGGAGTCGCATCGATCGTCGTGCTGGTTGGCGGCAACACGGTGGTCGACGAGCTCAGCTGCGTGCAGGATGTCGAAAAACCCGGTACCGAGTGCCAAGCGGTGATCAACGAATGGGTCGTCAATACCGGCGAACTGACTCCCGGCATCGTCCAGGTCGAAGTCATCGCAACGGATCGGGTCGGCGCCACGGCAAGCGTGCGGTTCTGGGTGAACATTCCGTACACCCCGCCGCCCGCCCCCGATGAATTGGTGGCACCGAAATTCAGTCAGGTGTTGAACTTCCGCAAAGCCTATGGCCTGGATCTCGACCTCGATCCGGTGGCCGACGAGCTCGAGTTGAACGACCGGGTCTTCGATCTGATTGGCGCTTGGCACAACCCGCAGACGCCGCTCGGGGAAGTCGCCCGGGGCTCCTGGGAACGATGGGGAGTGCCGCTGAGGCCCGTCGACGTGGCAGAGATGGAGTACCGCGAAGGGTATATGGAAGTGAACATCCCGAGGATCGAAGATTGGGCGGAAGTGCACCGTCCTGGAACGTACGCCGGCTATCACGTCGACCATGCTGCCGGCGGCATACTCCACGTGGGCTTCACCTCCGACCAAGCGGGAGCCTTGGCCGAAATGAAATCGCAGGCTTCGCTCGTCGCCCAAGAGCGCCTCGCCACCTACCCCAGTATTCCGACCGTCTCGATCTCGTCGCTGAAATCGACGCTCGCCGGAGTCGAAGCCGCTTGGGATACGGACCCGTTACTGATGGAATACATGGTTTCCACCGGCCTCGACGAATCCACCAGCACGGTGGAAGTGACCGGCACGAACCTCGGAGTCATCGAAACCCGCCTCAAAGCGGCGCTGGGAAGCCAGGCTCCCATCCACTATGCCTACGAAGACGTGGGCATCGAGTTTGCGGGACGCAACCACAGCGATGGCCGAATCCACGCCGGCGATCGGTTGATCAGCAAAATCGGCAGCTCCTACAGCTACTGCACGGGCGGCTTCGGCGCCTGGGACCAGATCGGGACGAAAGCGAACGGAGAAGCGAAGATCGCCCCCTTCGCACTGATCGCCGGGCACTGCGCTCCGGTCGGCCGACGGTTCTTCCGGCAGGATTCCGGCGGTGCGATCGCCCCGGAAACGCTGAAGGAAATCGGTCACGCCGGGCGGACCGGATACAACGAATCCCAAGAGTACATGACGGATGGCTCGGCAATTCTCTTGAATGGCGGAGGATTGATGCCGTACTACATCTTCATGAACGGGAAAAAGCTCAAGCCGGCGGGTCCTGCCGGGACGGCCAGGGCCGGTGAAACGCTCTGCTTCTCGGGGGTCGCCACGAACGACCGGAAATGCGGAGAAATGGTCGGGGTGCGGCGTCGGATAAAGAAAAAAGGAGTGAACACGGGGAAGCAGCTGTTCATCATCACCCGCTTCGCGGGCATCCCCGGGGACAGCGGCTCGCCGGTCTGGAGCCCATCGACGGGACGGTCGATCGGCTTGCTGAGTGGCGGGCCCGCGGGGACCGGGCTCAGCAAGGACTGGGTCACGCCCCTCGTCCGTCCCCGCGGCTTCGACGCCGTGAGGGTGCCGGGCATCCTCAACGCGCCGGGGATGGACAGTCTGCATCTAGCCGTGCCGGGAGAGTGATGGCGATGAAGGGAAGCGGATCCGCATTCGTCGTCCTGCTCCTGCTGATCGCGATCGGCTGCGGCGAGTCCGACGGGAGCGTCGCGGGCCTGAGTTCGGCGCCCGCGGCGGCAGGCTCCGACCAGTCCGGGCCGCTGAAGAAGACTCGGTGGGGGGTCTCGCGCGTCGCCGAGCGAAACATACAAATCAGCGCCTTCGTTCCTTACTGCGGAAAACCCCATGCCAAGCCGTTCGTAGAGCGAGTCGATCGCCGCCGCACTGCGAGGCGCGTGGTGCTGACCATGCTGGTTCGGTATCCGCCGGCAAAGGGAGCCTGCGTGGGCGAAGGCATCAGCGTCATGCGCTGGATCGCGGTGAACGGCGACCCGCACGACCTCAGCTTCTTCGACGGCTCGACGACCCCGCCGACGAGACGACCTCTCGATTGAAGCGGTAGCCGCCGATCCGGGTTCGCGCGGCGAGAATTGCCTGCGACCCGTTGCTCTGGCGGGATCGCTCGGTTGATCGATGGCCCGGTGGCGAGCCGGACCGTCAGCCGACCTTCTCGGCCAGCTCGACGACGATCCCCTCGGGCCGCGGACGTAGGAAGGCGAGATGGCGGAGGCCCGGGTGTCGCCGGCGGGTGCGGGTCGCCAGTCTCGGTCGGCGGCGAGTGGAACTTCACCACCAGCTCGATTTCTCCGTGGCCGTCTGGGTTCCGGACCATCGCAACTCCACCTTGACCTCGTCGAGCGCGACGATGCGCCCCGCCTAGGGGCCCTCGACCTCGCGGCTCCAGCCCGAGTTGGACGAGGAAGTCGGATTGCGGCCGGGAAGTCGCCGACCACGATGCCGACGTGTTCCAGCTTTCTGATCGCCAACGGCTCGATGTAGGGAGGCAGCTTCCGAGGGTCGCATTCGGTCGCATCGCCGCGGTGATCCGCTGCCCATGCGGAGGACCATCCTCCTTTCAAGCCAAACCGCAAGAGGCGAGCGCTGGGCAGACCGACAACCACCAAGGGGCGCGCAGGCGGGCGTTCATCATGAGCTCGTGGTAGGCCTCAGCCGCAACCTGTGCAGCGTTACCCAGTTCGCCTCGCAGTTTGTTCCACCGACCCCAGCGCTCGCGTTCTGGCGGCTCGTCGGCGACCTGCCTGGAACTGGCGAGTTCGCTGTAGCCGTCGAGGTGCTTCGACCAGGCTCCGTATCTGATTACGAGCCCGATGAACCTCTGTGCGGCGGCGTGAAGGTCCCGCCGATGGTGCTCGAGAACGGGATCATGAAAGGTGTTCTCGACCTCGTTGTGGCCATCAACGTAGAAGGCAAGCAGCGAACCAACTCACGGTCCCAGGGGTTGCCGAAGTCATGATCCCGGAGGTAGTTGACAAGGTTGCGATCGACCTTCTGAACCAACTCTGTGAAGGTATCCTTGCCGGCCTTGGTGTGGGCTTCGGTCAGAGCGTGCTCGGGGGTTGTCACCCTCGCTGCCGGCCTCGGCGAGGGGCGCGAGGGTGGACCGCAACCCGTTGGCGAAGCACGATCAGAGCTGCCATCGCTGCCAAGAGGCCCGCCAGCACGGTGATCTCTATGTGGGCTCCGCACCAATCCCTGATATCGGCGATTGCCTGCGTCTGCGCGCCGAAGTCGGCGAGAAATCCCAATACCGCTGCCAACCCCACGAAGGACGGCCGGGCCCGCTTGGGACTGAGCCAGTGGGCATGGCGCAACGAAGGTCGCGGTTTGCTCGCCATTTTTCAACGGACGGAGGCTGGCTTCCGAGAGCGGCTAAAGATGCTCTGGAATCAATGCGAAGCCGTGCTTCTGTGCCGCCTCACGCAACTCTCTGTCCCAGCAGGCGAAGTCCAGTTTTTCGCCGGTCGCGAATGAGAGTGCTCCGCCCAGGTGGACGGCATCGTAGGCGCGCAGTGAATGGGTACGGGCGCTCTCAGCTGCTTTGGCGAGAAGCGCGTCATTGACGGCGTGGCTGAAGATGCCGCGCCAGATGTTTTCGAGATCATCGAGCGCCTGTTTGAGCTGAGCCGGGCTCAGGCGGCGGCCTTTGCGCATCCGGACCAAGGCCGCAGTCGCCTCGACATGAGCGATCGCGGTGGTACGGATGCCGTCCGCCTCGCTGTAAGCGCTCCGGGCCTCCTCTGCTCCCGGCTCATCGACCAGGAGCTTGATCAACGCGCTGGTATCGAGGTAGAGGTTCAGCGGCGGCCCTCGGAGACATACTCCGCGGCACTCTTGCCCGTTCCCCGGAGCTTGGCCGGTTTCGCCGGCAGATAGCGAGGTCCCTCGGGCGGGCGCACCGTGCCGTCGGCGATCAAGGCGGAGAGATGGGGCGGGGTGGTGGTGGAGACGATCCTCGCAACCGGGCGACCGTGCTTCGTAACCGTGATCGCCTCGCCGTCCTCAACCCGGTCGATGATCGAGCTGGCCTTGTCCTTGAGTTCGCGGATGCCTACCGTCGCCTTCTCCATAGTGGCCATATTCTAGCTCAATGTGGCCAGATAGATCTAGGAGTCGACCTGTGGCTGGCGAAACCGCCGCCGTCCGTAGAGGACGAGGCCGCCGATCAGCGCCGCTCCCCAGAGAACGGAGGCCCAGATCCCGACCGCATGGCCGATGAACCCTGCGATGACAACCGCGAGCAGGATGGCGGCATAGATCCCGAAAACGAGCATGGCTTTACGGCCGAGTCTGCGCACGCGAGTAGGTTAATCGGAAGCCGGGCAAGCCCTAACTCTGTGACTGATCGATCCGGGTCGCATCTCGGTCACATCACCTCCGCAATCCCACTTGCCATGCGAGTGACCTCCGTCCTTTCAAGCCGAGGGACAATGGCTCGATAGAGCGGAGCTGCAATCCCGGAAGCCGATCAGAGCCGCTGTGGGATCAGCGCAAAGCCATGCTTTTTCGCGGCATCGCGCAGCTCTTTGTCCCAGCAAGCGAACTCGAGCTCTTCGCCGGCGGCAAAGGAGAGGGCGCCGGCAAGGTGGACGGAGTCGTAGGCGCGCAGCGAATGAGTGCAGGCGCTCTCGGCAGCTTTCGCGAGAAGCGCATCGGTGACGGCGTGGCTGTCGATTCCTCGCCAGAGGCCCTCCAAGTCCTCAATCGCTCGGCGGAGCTGGGTCGGGGTCAGTCGCCCTCCTTTGCGCATCCTGGCCAGGGCTGCGGTTGCCTCGACGTGCGCGATCGCGGTGGTTCGGATGCCGTTGGCGTCGTGGTAGCTACCCTGCGCCTCCTCCGTTCCCGGCTCATCGACCAGCAGCTTGACCAGGGCGCTGGTATCGAGGTAGAGGTTCAGCGCCGACCCTCAGAGACGTAGTCCGCGGCGCTCATGCCCGTGCCTTTGAGTTTGGCGGGCTTTGGGTGATGGCGAGGGCCTTCGCTTGAGCGCACGGAGCCGTCGGCAACCAGCGCGGCGAGATGAGGCGGAGTCGTAGTCGAGACGATCCTTGCCACGGCACGACCGTGCTTCGTCACCGTGATCGCCTCGCCCTCCTCGACTCGGTCGATGATCGAGCTGGCCTTGTCCTTGAGTTCGCGGATACCTACCGTCGCCTTCTCCATAGTGGCCACATTCTAGCTGAATGTGGCCAGATAGATCTAGGAGTCGACCTGCGGCTGCCGAAGCCGCCGCCGTCCGTAGAGGACGAGGCCGACGATCAGCGCCGCTCCCCAGAGGACGGAAGCCCAGATCCCGACCGCATTGCCGATGAACCCTGCGATGACCACCGCGAGCAGGAGGGCGGCATAGCCTCCGAATAGGAGGGCGGTTCGACGGGCGAGTCTGCGCACGCGAAGAAGTTAATCGGTCTTGGCAGGGTCGCGGATTTCGTTACCCGGGCCAGAGCGCTGCTCTGCGGGGTCAGCCAGGGTGTAGGGGTTCGTGGGGTCGGGGAGGATTGGGGCATGTCGGCTCGTGCAAAGAGGGGGATGTCCCGGGCGGCGAGCGATCGCGATGGCCAGGTTGCGGGGAGGTCTCGCTCCTACCGCTTGAAGGGCGGGGAGGCGCCGGCGGAGGGCATCCGGCGGATCGCGCTGGGGCGGGCTGACAAGGCCGTCGAAGAGCTGGGGGGTGGCGAGCTGGCCGACTCGATCCACTCTGGTCGCAAGGATCTGAAGAAGCTCCGGTCTGCGCTGAGGCTGGTCCGCGGCGAGCTCGGCGACGATCTCTACCGGGCGGAAAACCGGCGCTATCGCGACGCTGGACGCCTGCTCGCACGGAGCAGGGACGCGGAGGTGAAGGTCCAGACGCTGCGCTCGCTTCGCGAGCGCTTCGGCGAAGACCTCCCTCGCGATCTCGCTGACGCTTGGCTCGCCGCTCTCGAGCGTGAGCGAGACGAGATCGCTGGGAAGGCAGCGAGCGAGGCGGGGGGATCGCGCATCGCGGAAGCCAGAGCAGCGATCGCTGCCGGGCGGGCGGAGATCGACGGCTGGCCCCTGCGGGACGATTCCTGGCAGCTGGTCGAGGCCGGGCTGCTGCGCAGCTACCGCCGGGGACGGCGGGCGATGAACCGCACTCGCAGCAACCCCGCCACCGAGAACGTCCACGAGTGGCGGAAGCGGACGAAGGACCTCTGGTACCAGCTCCGGATCCTGCGCGACGCGTGGAAGCCCGTGCTCGGCGAGACGGCCGACCAGGCTCACGGGCTGGCGGACCTGCTGGGCGATCACCACGACCTCGCCGTTCTCGTCGAGGACCTGGCGAGCAGAGAACTACCTGGCGATCGGGACGCCGTCAGGACCGCGATCGATCGCCGCCAGGATGAACTCCTGGCCGGCGCTTTTGACACCGGCGCCCGTCTCTTCGCCGAGAAGCCGAAGGCATTCGGACGACGGCTTGAGTCCTATTGGGCGGCCTGGCGCTCGGGCTAGCCCGTCTCCAGCGCCCGACCGAGGTTCTCCAGGCATTTGGTCCACCCGTCCTCGTGTTCGCGCAGGGACTCCTCGTCGGCCAGATCGCGATGGGTCAGGAGGACGGTGGTCGCGCCGTCGGCCTCGAGGAAGTCGAGCTCGATCAGGGTCTGGCGGTTGTCGCTGTCCCAGGTCCAGGTGAAGGCGAGGCGGGACGGGGGATCGATCTCGGTGTAGGTGCCCCCGCCGCCGTACTCGGCGTCTTTGTCGGGGTCGCGCATGACGACGCGGACGGCGCCGCCGAGGCGGAGGTCGACCTGGGCCTCGGTGGTCTCCCAGTCGTGCTCGGCGTGGAACCAGCGGCGCATCACCTCCTCGCTGGTCCAGGCTGCGAAGACCTTCGTGGCCGGCGCCTGGAAGGTGCGCTCGATGCGGAGGTTGAGGCCGTCGCTCATTTCTGCGGCTCCTGGTGGTGGCGCTTGAGGTGGAGGCTGAGCCAGGCCCGGGCCGCCAGCAGGCTGGCACCGCCGCCGGCCAGCGCCGGCACCAGCTCCTCGACCGGCACGCCGCCGACGTGGCCGAGCGGGATCACTTGTATTCGTCGTGGCGGTTCCACCACGAGTAGGGATCGGTCTGCGGGTAGCCCGCCGGCGAGTCCTCCCAGATCTCCTGTCGCCCGAGGGCGGTGATGTCGAGGAGGTTCCAGGTGTTGCCCATCTGCTCGTCGCCGCGCTTGTCGACGAAGTAGGTGCGGAAGACCTCGTCGCCGTCGCGGAGGAAGGCGTTGGTGCCGTGCCATTCGTCGACGTCGAAGTCGGCGTCGAAGCTGTCGGTGAGCGTGTACCAGGGGATCTCCCAGCCCATCCGCTCCTTCAGCCTCGCGATCTCCGCCTGCGACGCTCGGGAGACGAAGACGAGAGTCGTGTCGCGGGCATTGAGGTGGGAGAGGTGGGCGATCTGGTCGGCGACGAAAGAGCAGCCGGGGCAGCCCTTCTCGGGATAGCCCTTGACGTCCGGGTCGAAGAAGAAGCGGTAGACGATCAGCTGCCGCCGACCCTGGAAGAGGTCGGTCAGGCTGACCGGGCCGTCCGGCCCGTCGAAGCGGTACTCCCTCTCGACGGCCAGGCGCGGCATCCGCCGCCGTTCGGCCGCCAGCGCGTCGCGGGCGCGGGTCAACTCCTTCTCTTTGACCAGCAGCTCCTCGCGAGCGGCATTCCACTCCTGGGGAGAGACAACGGGTGGCAGGTTCATTTCGGCTCCTCCTTCAAGTAGTCGTCGACGACGTCGAACAGGCGCCCCCAGAGGGCGCGCTGGCGATCCATCCACTCGGCCGCCTCGTCGAGCCCCTCGGTCCGCAGCGAGAGCCGGTGGGTCCGGCCCTCGACTACCCGGCTGACCACACCCGACTCCTCCAGCATCTTCAGGTGCTTGGAGATCGCGGGCTTGGACACCTCGAAGTCGCGGGTGACTTCACCGACCGTTGCCGAGCCGGTGGCGAGGCGTTCGACGATCCCCCTCCGGATTGGATGGGAGAGCGCCTTGAACGAATCATTAACCATCTGGTTAACAGTAGCGCACGGTGGACCTCGGTCAGCGAATCCGACAGACCACGGTCTCGGCGCCGGCGCCGAGGGCCCTGCCGCAGGCGGTGCGCGCCTCGAGGTGACGGCGCAGGTTCATCGCCCCGGCGTAGATGCGCCCCGCCTCGCACTCGATCCCGAACTTGCCGGCGAGGAAACGGTCCTCGCCGATCCGGGCCGCGACCTGGACTCCGGCGGTCTCGCGTGCCCCGGCCTGCTCCTTGTATTGCGGGGCGAACGGTCCGGGCTTGCCGACTTCGACCGCGAGGAACTCGGAGACGTGGTTCTTCGGGACCGCGGCGACGAAGCTGTCATGCAGCTCGCGAGGGCTGCGGGAATCGTCCCGCCCGCCGCCAGGGCTGACCCCGTCGTAGAGAGTGAATTTCATGAACTCGCCCCGCGGCGCGATGTAGTGGAGGACCCGCTCGTCCTGGCGGGCGCTGACCGCGTTGAGGAAGCCGCCGAGGTGGCTGGCGACCCCCTCCGGCTCGCAGCCGGCGAAGCCGACGCCGGCCTCCCCCTCCTCCGATGGCGACCCGCAGGAGGTGAGCGCGACGACGACGGCCACCGCGCCCAGCGCTGCCAGGATCAGGCCCCTGCTTGCCAGCCGTGCCACGATTCGGGGGATCATGACGCGCTCCGCGCACACCGCCTCCGCGACCGAAGTCCGGGCCACGCTTGCCGCCCAGATGCGCGAGCGACTCGCGGAGCTGCAGGGGGCGGTCGCGACCCGCGTCTACTCGATCTCCGACCCGCGCAACGTCGCCGACCCCTCCTACCTGCAGGGCCTGAACGGTGCCCTCGCCGCCGCGATCGAGTACCGGCTGGCGGTGCTCGAGGCCGGCGAACGCCAGGCGCCGCCGATCCCCACCGCGCTGCTCGGACAGGCCCGGCTCGACGCCCGCGACGGCGTTTCGCTCGACACCGTCCTGCGCCGCTACTTCGCCGGCAACGTCCTCTTCGGCGACTTCCTCGTCAAGGAGGCGGAGCGGGCCGAGGTCCCGAGCTCGGCCCTGCGGCCGCTGCTGGCGGCGCAGGCGACCGTCGGCGACCGCCTGATCGCCGCGGTCAGCGCCGAGTACGCCCGCGAGGCCGAGAACCGGCCGACCACGTCGGCCGAGCGCCGCCGCGAGACCGTAAAAAGCCTGCTCGCCGGCGAGCTCGTCGACCATTCCGAGCTCGGCTACGACCTCGACGGTCACCATTTGGCGCTGATGGCGAAGGGCGAGGGGGCGGAGGAGCTGATGCGAAACCTCGCCGGCTCGCTCGACCGACGCCTGCTGGCGGTGCAGCGCGAGGAGGAGTCGACCTGGGCTTGCTGGCTCGGCGGCAGGCGACCGCTGACGGCGGAGCCGGCGCTGGAGGCGCTCGGCGGCAAACTTCCCGATGACGTCTTCGTCACCGTGGGTGAGTCCGGCGAGGGACTCGGCGGCTGGCGGGTCAGCCACCAGCAGGCGAAGGCGGCGCTGCCGATCGCCGAACGCCGGGGCGAGCCCGTCCTCCGTTACGCCGACGTCGCCCTGCTGGCGGCGATCACCCGCGACGACCTGATCGCCACCTCGCTGCGCCAGCTCTACCTGGCGCCACTGGAACGCGCCCGCGACGGCGGCAAGGTCGCGCGGGAGACCCTGCGTGCCTACTTCGAGGCCGAGCGGAACGTCTCCTCGACGGCCGCGGCGCTGGGGGTCGACCGCCGCACGGTGCGCAACCGCCTCGGCGCGATCGAAGAGCTCCTCGGCCGACCGCTGAAGGGTTCGGAGGCGGACCTGGAGATCGCCTTGCGCCTCGACGACTAGCCAACCCCTCCTAGCTAACGCGCTTCGATTCCCACATTGGTCAGTCCACCACCCGGGAGGCCACAAATCGGGGAGGGCGCAGGGACCCCCGGCGGAGCAGGATCGGAGCATGAACAAATCCCTGATCCGCCTCAGCGTCATCGCCGCCGCCCTCGTCCTGGTCTTCGCCGCGGTGGCGATCGGCAGCCCCAACCGCAAAATCTGGTGCGCCGGCAACATCTGCGTCGCCGACGACGGCGGGATCACCCCAACCAAGCTCCCGAAGCACGGCAGCGCCCCGGTCACGGCGCGCCTCAACGGCGAGATCAGCACCCGCGACGGCACTCACCCACCCGCCTTCGAATCGATGGACCTGAAAATCGAGAAGAACATCTCGATCGACCCGGTCGGCCTGCCGACCTGCAGATTGGGACAGCTACAGGCGACCAGCTCCGCCGCCGCCAAACGCGCCTGTGGCGACGCGATCGTCGGCTCGGGCGAGGCCGAAGTCGAGGTCGCCTTCCCCGAACAGCCGCCGTTCCGCTCGACCGGGCCGCTGATCCTCTTCAACGGCGGCCTTAAGGGGCCGACCACCACCCTGCTCCTCCACGCCTACGTCAATGTGCCGGCGCCGACCGCGATCGTCGTCAAGGCCAAAGTCACCCGCATCCACGAGGGCCGCTTCGGCCTCCGGGTCCAGGCGACCGTCCCGAGGATCGCCGGCGGCGCCGGCTCGGTCACCCGCTTCGAGCTGAAGGTCGGCCGCAGGTTCACCTACAAGGGCAGGAAGAAGAGCTTCCTCATGGCGGGCTGCCCGAATGGCGTTTGGATGGCCAAGGGCGAAGCCAAGTTCGTCGACGGCACCACGCTCCACATCACCCACCCCTTCCCCTGCTCACCGCAGGGCTGAGGCTCTACTTCCGCAAATCGTCGGCGAGCGTGGTTAGCTCGCCGACACTCGTTCCAAGCGCTCCGGCCAGGCGCAGCATCGTCGTGTAGCTGGGGTTCCTGACGCCGCGCTCGATCCCGCCCACCTGGGTGAGGTCGGTGTGGGCGCCCTCGGCCAGCTGCTCCTGGCTCAGGCCCGCCTCGAGGCGAAGCTGGCGCAGGGCGTCGCCGAGCGCTGCGTGCTCGGGCGTCCTGGGTTTGCTGCGGCGCTGGGGCGGCATCGCGCCCGAGAGCCTCTCTATTAAAAGACCCAGTTGTTAGAGTATTTATGCCGTAACATCCTGAGCGCCGGAAACTGGCTTAGCGCTGGCACTTCCGGCGATCTATGCCGCCCACCGCTTCAGAGCTGATCAGCGCCGTCAATCACCCCTTGCGGCGGCAGATCCTCCTTGCCTATCTCGACGGATCGGTCGAGTGCGCCTCCGCGAAGGATTTGGCCGCGGCGACCGACCACCGGGTGGGGCAGGTGGCCTATCACCTGAAGACCCTGGCCAAAGGCGACATCCTGCGCCCGGTCCGGCAGGGGGACCGGGCGCAGGGTCGGAGTGGGGACTACGGCTGGGCTCTCGGCGTCGAGGCGGAGTGGCTGCGGCTGGTGCTCGCGGTCTGGGTTGAGGCCGACGTCTCCGGCTGACTGACTGGACAGCCTGCCTGGGAGGAGCCGATGGCCGATGGATTCCGCCTGGGACAATGGAGCCATGGCGGGGGGCCAGATTCTGCAGATCGCCGAGCGCGACATCGGCACCGGGCGCTGCGAGCTACAGCTCGAGGGCGAGCTCGACCTCTGGAGCGTCGAGCGCCTACAGGCGGTGCTGCAGCGGGTCGCCGGCGACAACGACGCCGTCCTCGTCGGTCTCGAGCTGTGCGAGTTCGTCGACTCGACCGGCATCGCCCTCTTCCTCCAGGTGCGCCGCCAGTTGCAAGAGGAAGACGGCCGCCTCCTCCTCTACGGCTGCTCGGAGCAGGTGCTGCGGATCTTCACCGTCGCCGGCCTGACCGACGCGGGCATGGTTTTCGCCGACCGGGACGAGGCGATCAGGGAGTTGGCGGTGGAAGCTGCTGGTTCCTGAGCCGCGCGCACCACAGCGCGAACAGTCCCACCGCTAGCACCGCGCCGGCCCAGTGGAGGCCGACGAGGACGCCAAGCAGGCTTGGCAGACCGGCGAGAACCGCGCCGAGCAGGGTCGCTCGCAGCGGCAGGCTAAGCACCCGCGCGGTGAAGGCGGCGCAGAGCATCCAGGAAGCGGGCCCGGCGAGCCAGCCCCAGTCCTCGAAGAAGAAGTGCGGGAGGGCGAGGCCGAGTGCGATCGAGAGCAGGGCGACGGCCGCGAGTTGCAGCAACGCCGCCCGCCAGAGGGTGGGGACGTCCATCGCCGCCGAGGCTATTCGACGATCACCTTGCCCTTCATAAAGGGGTGGATCTTGCAGTGGTAGGCGAAGGTGCCGCGCTGGTTGAACTGGATCGTCTTCGCTTTCCCCGGTGCGATCCGCTTGGTGTCGAAGCTGCCGCCCTTGGTCGCGGTGTGGTCCGTGTTGGCGGTGTTGGTGAAGGCGACGCGGGCGCCTCGCTTGACGGTCACCGTGCCGGGCTTGAAGGCGAAGTTGACGATCGAGACGGATTTCGCCGCGCTGGCGCCGGCGGTCGGCGCAGCGGCGCCGCTGCTCACTGCACCGAAGCCGGTGGCGAATAATGCGAGGGCTGCGAGGAGGATCCAGGAACTGGGGCGCTGCAGTGAGGTCGTCATGCCTCAGGATACGAGCCGCGGTCGCCAAGGGTCAACTGGCGGCGCTGCCGAGCAATAATGGGTCCTACGGGCGGTTAGCTCAGTTGGGAGAGCATTCGGTTTACACCCGAAAGGTCACTGGTTCGAGCCCAGTACCGCCCATGTGGATCGTCCCATCCAAGCCCAGCAGACGGCGATCGAGCGCGTCTTCGAAGCCGTGCAGAAGGGTGACTCGGAGCAGGTCCTGAAGCTGCTCCACCCGAGGATCGAATGGACGCCGACCGCCTGGAGTGGTGAGCGGATGTATCGGGGACAGGAAGCGGCGCACCTCTGGCTTGCCCAGTTCGGCGACGAGCTCCAGTACCTCGATATCCAGATCCGGGACCGGGTGACGGAGGGCGACCGCGGTGCTGTCCGCGGCATCGTCTTCGATACCCGCGGCTCCCAGACATTTGCCGTCGAAGCCTCCTGGAGTTTTGAGCTGGAGGGCGGGCTGCTGCGTCGCGGCAGCGCCCACGGCAGCTGGGACGAAGCGCTCCGGGCGGCGGGCCTCGCCTAGGTCCCCGATGCCCGCCATGTGGACCCGCGGTCCAGGTTGGCGTAGCCGGCGCGAGGAGGCTACGATGCGATAAGTCCGCACTGTTCGGAGGAGACTTAGTGATGGGCAAGATTCGAGACCGTGACGCAGAGCAGCGGCAGCTCGACCGCGAACAGACCCTGCTTGACGCCGACCAGGACCGTGGCGACCGCGACCAGCGGGAGCTCGATTACCGCCAGGCCAGCGACGACGCCGACCGCGCCCGGTTGCACCGCGAAGAGCTGCGTGACGTTGACAATTCGGTTGAGGCGGTTGAGGCGGTTGAGGCGGTTGAGCGCGAGCGCTCGGCGCATGGTCGCCGGCAGCTTGCGCATGACGCGCAGCAGGAGGCCCGCGAGTTCGAACAGGAAGGGATCGACCGGCGCCAGGGCGAGCACGACCAGGGCCAGCGCGAACATGACGATCGGGGGAGCGGCGACGAGCGCGACGACGAGGCGACCGTCCGCCGGCAGCGTCAGGTGGTAACGGAGGCGCGCGATGATGCGTCGCGAGACCGCGAGGTAACCCGCCGCGCCCGCAGCGAAGGACGGCAGGCGCGAAGCGAGGGGGACTGACGGCGAGCCCGGCGGGCGCGGGCTAGAACGCCCGCACCGCCAGCACCGCGGCGACGACCAGGCCGATCACGGCGATCGAGATTCGCAGCGGGTCGGCGGGGATGCGGCGCGCGTAGTGGGCCCCGACCCGGCCGCCGATCAGCGAGGAGACCATCAGCACCGCGACGTAGCTCCACTCAACCGGGGCGAGGAAGGCGTAGGCGACGGCGGCGAGGAGGTTGGCGCAGCCGACGAGAATGATCTTCATCGCGTTCAGGTGCTGGAGGGTGTCGGCGACGAAGAGGGCGAGGATCGCGATCAGCAGGATGCTGACCGCCGAACCGAAGTAGGCCCCGTAGGCGCCGCAGAAGAGGAGGCCGGCGGTGAGGAAGGGCGAGCGCTCGTTGCCGGCGTGGGAGAGGCGGGGCATGAGGCGCGGCTGGAGGAGGAGCAGCAGGCATGAGCCGGCGATCAGCACCGGGACGATCGCTTCGAAGGCGCTGTCGGAGGTGAGCAGAAGCGCCGCGGACCCCGCGACGGCGCCGAGCAGCATCGGCACCAGGAAGCGGACGAAGCGCTCTCCTTGCTCGCGCAGCAGGTCGCGATAGCCAAGGACGCCGCCGACGTAGCCGGGCACGATTCCGACCGTGTTGGTGACGTTGGCCGAGAGCGGCGGCAGTCCCAGCGCGACCATCGTCGGGAAGGTGATCAGCGAGCCGGCGCCGGCGATGGAGTTGGAAGCCCCGGCCGCAGCCCCGGCCGCCGCGACGGCGAGCAGCTCGAGCATGGGCCGGGAGTTTGGCGGAAGCGGCGGGCGGCGGTCAGGCGGCGCGCGAGAGCGGGTTGCGGGTGCCACCGCGGCGCTTCTCGCGCTCGGTGACGACGTTGAAGAAATAGTCGTTGCGGCCGCGGCGCATGCGGCGCGGGAAGGCCCGGCGGGCGCGCCGGTGTGAGGCGGTAAAGGTCTGGAAGGCGGTCTCCTGGGCGCCACTCCAGGTGATGCCGAAGATTTCGCGCACCCGCGGCGGCAGCGTTCCCTTGACCACCAGGTTCTGCAGGGCGAGGTTGCCGCGGGCGGTGATCGGCACCGGCTGCTCGAAGGCGACCAGCGGCGCCATCTCCAGCGCGTGCTCGGTGGCGTGCAGGTCGGGGGAGGCGAGTTTCTCCGCGAACCATGCGTCGAACTCGCGGGAGGTGGCGGGGACGGACTCGCGGGGAGGAGGAAGAGCTCGCCGAAGAGCGCGTAGTCCTGCCACAGCGCTTCGCGCTCCTCCGGATTGAGCGGCCCGACCATCGTCTCGTACATCGCCCGGCCGGAGTCGGCGATCACCGCCAGCGTCCACAGCATCAGCTCTGGGTCGAAGGCCGAATAGGCGGCCCCGGCGGCGTGGGCGCCGGCCGCCTCGGGCAGTTCGCCTTTGATCCGCTCGTGCAGGCGGTGGACGGCGGCGAGCGCTTTGTCGGCTTCGGCCTTGGTGCCGAGGAAGACGGTCTCCTGGATCTTCGCGGTGCGGGCGAGGCGGGTGAAGGGATGGTCGCCGGCGTTGGTGCTGAGCATGGTGCCGGTGTAGGTGAGTGGTTCGAGGGCGCCAATCAGCAGCGCCCGCTGGCCGTAGAGGAGGCCGACCGAGCGCTCGCCGTGCACGCGGCGCGCCATCGATTGTCCTGGGGGGAAGTAGTGCTCGTCGCTCATCGGCCTCGCCGAAGAGTACTGGGGAAACTGGCTGCCTGGCCAGGAACCGAGCTAAGCGGTGGGCGGCTGGCGGCTCATCGCCACCAGCGCCGCACCTGAACCCGGTGCCTCGACCAGGCCGCGCAGCTCGTGGGCGGCGAAGATCTCGTCCAGTTCCTCGCGGGTCAGCGTCTCCCGCTCCAGCGCCAGCACCGCCAGGTGATCGAGCACCTCGAGGTTGGCGGCGAGCAGCGCCCGCGCCCGGCGATAGGCCTCGCGGGCGAGGGTCATCGCCGCCTGATCGACCTCGCGACGGGTCTGGTCGGAGACGGCGTAGTCGCCGGTGGGGAGGGCGATCGGCGCCGGCCCGTCGTGGTCGAGCGCGACCCCCATCCCGAATTCGCAGATCATCTGCTTGCAGACCAGGTGGACGCGGTTGAGATCGTCGGCGGCGCCGGAGTAGGTCTCGCCCAAGACGACCTCCTCGGCGGCGCGACCGCCCAGCAGCGTCACCACCTCGTCGAGCAGTTCATCGCGCGACATCAGGTAGCTGTCCTCCTGCGGCGAGTGGGCGACGAAGCCGAGCGCCGGGCCGCGGGGGACGATGCTGAGAATCTCCGGCGGGTCGAGCCCGAGCAGGCGGCGGCAGAGCGCGTGGCCGGCCTCGTGGTAGGCGACGATCCGACGCTCCTTCGTGTTAAGGCGGCGCGCTTGCTGGGAGCCGACGGCCTGGCGCAGCAGAGACTCGTCGAGGTCCTCGCGGGTCATGAAGGAGCGGCCGGCGCGGCCGGCGATGATCGCGCCCTCGTTCAGCGCGTTGGCGAGCTGGGCGCCGGTCATCCCGGTCGTCTTGCGGGCGACGTCGCCGAGGTCGAGGTCGGTGGCGAGCGGCTTGCCCTTGGCGTGGCTGCGCAGGATCGCCTCGCGGCCATCGCGGTCGGGCGGGGCGACGAGCACGCGGCGGTCGAAGCGGCCGGGGCGCAGCAGAGCTTTGTCGAGCTTGCCGACGTGGTTGGAGGCGGCGATCACGATCACCATCCCGGGGTCCTTCTCGAAGCCGTCGAGCTCGACCAGCAGCTGGTTCAGCGCCTGCTCGCGCTCGCTGCTGCCGCCGTCACCACCGCCGTCGCTGCGGGAGCCGCCAATCGCGTCGAGCTCGTCGATGAAGATCACCGCGCGGCCGGACTTGCGCGCCTCCTTGAAGAGGCGGCGGATGCGGGCGGCGCCGCGGCCGACGAACATCTCGACGAAGCTGGAGCCGGATGCGGCGAAGAAGTCGACCCCGGCTTGGGCGGCGACGGCGCGGGCCAGCATCGTCTTGCCGGTGCCGGGGGGGCCGTGGAGGAGGACGCCGCGCGGCGGCTTGGCGCCGAGGGCGGCGAAGCGTTCGGGTTCGCGCAGCCAGGCGGTGACGTCCATCAGCTCGGCTTTGGCCGCGTCGACCCCCTGCACCTCCTCCCAGAGGACGGGCTCGGTGCGGGAGGCCTTCACCGTTTCCGGCTTGGTCGTCCCCATCATCCCCCGCGTCATTTTCAGGAAGATGTAGAGGAGCAGCGCCATGAAGAAGACGCCAAAAACCGGGTACCAGTTGAAAAAGAATTCCTGTATGCGTTCGGCCATCGATGAAGTGTGGTGAGAAATGTGCGTTTTCGATATCGCACATTCGTCCAGATTGCTCCAAATGGCTAAAGGTTGTGCCTGAAGCGAGCCGAAATGGCGCCCCCTTTCACCCCTTAGAGTCCGCGATGTGGACCGACCGACCGTCAGCGCGCCGGAGCTGAAGGCGCAGATCGAGGCCGAACGGGCGGGGCGGCCGTTCCTCGTCTTCCGCGACGGCGAGGGGGAACAGGCGATTCTGCCGCTCGCGGTGGAGGCCGAGCTCTGGGTCGGTCGCGGCGGCTCGGCCGACGTCCACCTGGAGTGGGACGAGGAGGTCTCGGCCCTGCACGCGCAGATCGAGGTGGTGCGGGACGAGTGCACGCTGGTCGACGACGGGCTGTCCCGCAATGGCTCCTTCGTCAACGAAGAGCGGGTTCACGGCCGGCGCCATCTGCGCGACGGCGACGCGCTGCGCTTCGGGCAGACGACTGTGGTTTACCGGCGGCCCGGGGAGGACGCACCCGAGGCGACCGCGATCGCCGGCGAGCTGCCGGGCGCGGCGACGGTCTCTCCAGCCCAGCGCAAGGTTTTGCTCGCCCTCTGTCGCCCTTATAAGGACGGCGACTCGTTCGCGACCCCGGCCACGAACCAGCAGATCGGCGAAGAGCTGCACCTAAGCGTCGACGCGGTCAAGACCCACATGCGGGCGCTCTTCGAGAAGCTCGGCGTTGGGGACATCCCGCAGAACCAGAAACGTGTAGCGCTGGTCGAACGGGCGCTGCAGACTGGGATTGTGAACAGACGCGAGCTGTAGGGGGCCACGGCAGGGGTGGCTGAGTTCACCCCTGGGGTCCCTGGGAGCCGCGGGAGATTCGGGCGAATCTGAGTCCACGACATCAAGTCGACCAACCAAGACTCAGGAGGAACTCGAAATGAAGAAGATCATCTTTGCCGCAATCGCAGTCATCGCGATGACGATCGTCCCGGCCACCAGCATGGCCGCGCCGGTGAAGTTCGGCTCCAAGCTCAACCCGACGGTGCAGCCGTCCAACTCGCTCCCCGGTCTCAAGTGCAGCCAGGAAGCGCCCGGTCCCTGCACGATGGTCCAGAACGAAGCCTACGGTCGCCCCGACGGCGGCGAGCTCGCCCCGAAGACCGGCACGATCAAGAAGATCCGGCTGATCGCCGGCGGTCCCGGCAGCTTCAAGCTGCAGATCGCCAAGGTAAAGCGCTCGACCCTGTTCGGCACCAACGAGGCGAAGGTCGTCTACAACGGCCCGCGGATCAGCTACCAGGGCCAGACCGCAGCCAACGACGAAGCAGGCAGCTACCGGGTCGAGACCTTCGACGTCAGCGTTCCGGTGAAGAAGGGGCAGCAGCTGGCGCTGAAGGGGAACATCACCTCGATGATCCGCTGCTCCTCGGGCGGCGACAACACCCTCATCTACACCCCGACGCTGGGCAGCGCCTTCCGCCCCGCGACCAACACCGACGGCTGCTGGATCCTGATGGAAGCCGTCATCCGCTAGACGCCAACCATCGGCATCACCGAAACCCGCGTCAGTGTTCGCTATTAGGACACTGACGCGGTTTCGCTATTTCTCGACCTGGGAGCCGCCGACGATCGCGTCCTCGCCGGAATCGCCGAAGACGATCCAGGCCTTGTTGCCACCGTCGTAGTCGGGGGCCCAGAGCTTCAGCGTCGCCGGCCGGCCCCAGACGGTCACCTGCTCCTCGCCGGTCGAGTCGAGACCGCGCCAGATCCGCACAAAGGGGTTCCCTTCCCACTCGGCCGCGATCGTCGTCGGCTCCTTGTGGCCGGGGTGCACGGTGGTGTTCGGCGGCAGCTCCATCAACCGCATCACCGAGGCCTGGAGGTCGGCGAAACCGCTGGCGCCGGGAGCCATCGTCCCGCCCACCGTCCCCTTGAAGAGGACGTCGGCGGTGAAGACGTCGGTCTCGTTGACGAGAAAAGCGAGGTGGCCGGCGGCGTGGCCAGGGGTGTAGATCGCTTCCACCTCGAGCCCACCGGCGTCGAGCTTCTCGCCGTCGCCGAGGATGATCGCGACCTCGTCGTCGAGCTCGGCGGCGCAGGCCTCGTGCGCCACCAACGGCGGATTGCCGAGCTGCGCCCGCGCCTCGGCGAGGCCGGCGATGTGGTCGCCGTGGGGGTGGGTGACGAGGATGTGGGTGATCGTGATCCCGTCGCGCTCGGCCCGCTCCAGCAGCGGCCCCAGACCATCGTTGCCATCGATCAGGACGCCGGTGCCGCGGTCGGGGTCGGCGACCAGGTAGGCGTTCGACAGCCACTGCGGGTTCTCGGTCCTCTCGACGATCACTGTTCCTCCTCGTTCGCGGAAACGGCTGCCGGGGAGCTTACGGCGCTGCCCTCGAGCAGCGTGCGGGCGACGAGCTCGGGGTCGTCCCAGGTCGGCGTGTGGCCGACGCCGGGGAGGACGAGGAAGCGGGCGCCGGCGGGGCGGCGGTGGGGCTTCGGTGGGCCGAGCAGGCGATCGCGCTCGCACCAGGCGATCGTCACCGGCACGTCCTCCGGGTAGCCGGCGGGATCGAAGACGTGGTTGCGCATCGCCCGGTTGGCGGCGTCGTAGCCCTCGCCGTCGAGCCAGCCAAGGGCGAGCTCGTGGGCGGCGTCGGGCGGGATCCGCTCCGGGTGGGCGGCGATCGACTTGAAGGCGGCCCGCCGGCTGGCCGGGAATCGCAGGGCGAGCGAGAGGACCGGCCGCGCCGCCTTCACCCAGGCCGAGTCGCGCAGCAGCATCCGCGCGCCGCCTCCAGACGGTTCGCCGAGCGGCTTGGACCAGAGGCCGGCGGGGGAGAGGGTGGTGACCGAGGCAGCCCAGCCGAAGCGGCCCATTTCCAGGCCCACCCAGCCGCCGAGCGAGTTGCCGGCGACGTGCGGCCGCTCGACCCCGTTGCGGAGGCACTCTTCGTGGACGGCGCGGGCGAGGTTGGCCGCGGTCGGCTCTTCGCCCTCGGGCAGCGGTGGGGTCTGGCCGAAGCCCGGCATGTCGACTGCGTGCACCTTGCGCTCGGACTCCAGCAGCGGGATCACCGGCTCCCAGATGCTGCGGGTGCCGCCGAGGCCGTGGATCAGCAGGAGTTGCTCGCTCACCGTGCGCCAGGTTTAGCGAACAGCGCTTGCACGTCGCCGATTCGCCGCTCGCGGAAGCCCGCCTCCGAGGAGGAGAGGTAGAAGTCCCAGAGGCGGCGGAAACGCTCGTCGTAGCCGTGGCCGCGCAGCCGCTCCCAGGCGGCGAAGAAGCGCTCGCGCCAGGCCGCCAGGGTCGGCGGGTAGTGGGCGGTGATGTCGTCGATCCAGACCTGCTTCATGTTGGTGACGCGCTCCAGGCAGCCGGTGATCAGCCCCTCGGAGGGCAGGCAGCCACCGGGGAAGACGTGGGTGTTGGCGAAGCTCTTTGCCCCCTTCTCGATCTCGTAGATGCCGTCGTCGATCGTGATCGCCTGCAGCAGCATCAGACCGTCGTCGCTGAGCAGCCGGTCGCAGCGGCGGAAGAAGTCATCGAAGTACTGCCAGCCGACCGCCTCGATCATCTCGACGCTGACCAGACGGTCGTAGCGGCCTTCGAGGTCGCGGTAGTCCTGCAGCAGCACCGTCACCTGGTCGCCGAGGCCGGCCTCGCGAACGCGCCGGGTCGCCAGCTCGAACTGCTCGCGGGAGATCGTCGTCGTGGTGACGCGGCAGCCGCTGCGCCGGGCGGCGTGGATCGCCATCCCGCCCCAGCCGGTGCCGATCTCCAGCAGGTGGTTATCGGGGCCGAGGCGGAGGTGGTCGCAGATCCGGTCGAGCTTCGCCAGTTGGGCCCCCTCGAGGCTGATCGTGTCGTCCGCGAAGTAGGCGCAGGAGTACATCATCCGCTCGTCGAGGAAGGAGGCGAAGAGGTCGTTGCCGAGGTCGTAGTGGGCGGAGATGTTCTGGCGGGCGCCGCCGCGGGTGTTCTCGGGGACGAGGTGGCGGACCCGGTGCCAGAGGCCGCGGGGGCGGGCGATGGCGCCGCGGATGCCATCCATCTCGCGCAGCTCGCGGGCGGCGATTTGGATCAGGGCGACGAGGTCGTCGGTCTCCCAGAGGCCGTCGACGTAGGTCTCGCCGAGGCCGACGCTGCCGCGCAGCGGGCCGCGCCAGGCGGCTGGGTCGTTGACATGGATCGTCGCGGTCAGCTCCGCGTCGGGCGGCCCGAAGCTGCGTTCGCGCGACCCTTCGACGACCTCGATGCGGCCGCTGCCGACCCGGCCGAGGACGGCGCCGACGCCGGCGCGGGCGAGCGCGTCCCTCACGGTGAGACGAACCCCCGCGGGCGGCTCCCCTCCGGGTGCGGGTGGTACCTGGCTCCCTTCAGCTTCAGACGCAGCGACTGGGCGTAGATCTTCGCCACCACCTGCATCGACATCGCCGGGTAGCGGGCGAGGAGGCCGGCGAGGGTGCGGCGGCTGAGCGGCCGGCGGCGGAGGTTGAGCGTGGCGTCGAAGGTCTTGCCGCCCTCGCCGGCGCGCGGGCGCGACTCGATGTGAACGGCGATGCTCTCGCCGGGCTCCGAGGCGCGGAAGGCGTAGGTCTGGTCCATGCCCATCAAGGGGGAGACGTGGAAGCTCTTCTCGAGCTCGTCTCCGAGCACCGTACCTCGGCGCTCGCCCCGCGCCAAGACGTAGGGGTGGCCCTCCCCCCAGGGGATATTCCGCACATCGGCGACGACTGCCTCGACCTGTTCGCCCGCCGGGTCGAAGCAGTAGTAGAAGGAGACCGGGTTGAAGGAGTGGCCGAAGCAGCGCAGGCCGGCGAGAAGGCGGATCGGCCCGGCGGGACGGGCGCCGGCGACGGCGGCGACGGTGTCGCGAGCGCACTCGTCGAGCGGCCGCGCCGGGTCGCCCATGAAGTCTCCGCGGCGGAAGCGGGCGAGGGCGCGGCGGCGGGCCGAGAAGAAGGGGTAGGGATCGAGCACCTTGGGCAACTCGGCCAGGTCGAGGTACATGAGGAAGAGCGGGTAGCGGAACTCGTGCTCGACCGGCTCGAAGCGCCGATGGCGAACGGTGCCCTCGTAGACGGCCGAGGCGGTCACGCGGCCATCGCCTCCTCCGCATCCGATTCTTGACACACCCCGCTGTGTAAGAAGTCGGCCGCGCGTCCCGCCATCTCCTCGCAGACCCGCTGTGCGCTGACGACGCCGTCCTCGTGGAAGCCCCAACCCCAGTAGGCGCCGCAGTAGTGGGTGCGGCGGGCGGTGCCGCTGATCTCCGCGTGGCGGGCTTGGGCCGCGACTCCCTCCTTGGTGTAGACGGGGTGGTCGTACGAGATGCGGCGGATCATCTTCTCCGGGTCGATCTGCTCGCCCCGGTTGAGGGTGACGAAATAGTGCTGCTTCGTCTGCAGGCGCTGCAGGTTGTTCATCCAGTAGGTGACGGTTGAGCCTGGGGCCGGCTTCTCGCTGAGGTGGAAATTCCAGCTCGACCAAGCGGCGCGCCGCCGCGGCATCAGCGAGGCGTCGGTGTGGAGGACGGCCTCGTTGCGCTGGTAGGGGATCGCGCCGAGCAGCTCGCGCTCGGCCTCGCTCGGGTCGCCGAGCAGCGCCAGCGCCTGATCGGAGTGGGTCGCGATTACCACCTGGTCGAAGTCCTCGCTCTCGCAGCCCTCGGCCTCGATCCGCACCCGGTCCGGCAGCCGCTCGATCTGCCGCACCGGCGCCCCCGTTCGCACCCGGTCCCGCCAGGGCGCCGTGATCGCCTCCACGTAGCTGCGCGAGCCACCGCTCACGGTCCGCCACCGCGGCCGGTCACGGAGGCTGTACATGCCGTGGTTCTCGAAAAACTCGGCCATGAAGCTGGCCGGGAAGCTCCACATCTGCTCCGGGTCGGCGGACCAGACCGCGCTCGCCTGCGGCACGATCAGCCGCTCGACGAAGTGGCGGGAGAAGCCCTGCTGCTCGAGCCAGTGGCCGAGCGATGGCGCGGTCCCGTTCATCCCGATCAAGGCCCGGGCCTCGCGGTTGAAGCGGCGCCAGTCGCGGAGCATGCCGAGGAAGGCCGGGCTGAGCAAGTGGGCGGGGCGGGCGAAGAGGCCCCACGGGGTGCCGGAGTACTCGAAGCGACCGCCGTCGGAGACCGAGAAGCCCATGTGCGAGGCCTGGCTCGCCACCCCCAGCTCGGCCAGCAGCGCTTCGAAGTTGGGGTAGTTGCGGTCGTTGAAGACGATGAAGCCGGTGTCGATCCAGTGGGTCCCGTCGGCGGTCTCGACCGGCACCGTGTGGGTGTGGCCGCCGATCCGCTCGCTCGCCTCGTAGACGACGATCTCGTGCTCGCGGTGCAGCTTGTGGGCGGCTACCAGCCCGGAGATGCCGGTTCCGACGATTGCGATCCTCATCGCTCTTCTCTACGTGGCCTTGCCGGGATCGGTTGCATCGGATCGCCAAACCGGTACCCGCAGCGGGGCGGCCACTACCGTGTTGGAACCGGTTGTGAGTTCCCTGCCTCAGAGGAGACGCGGCGCGCTGGCGCTGTTCGCTGTCCTGGTCGCGCTCGTTGCGGCGGCGCTTGCTCCTGGCTGGGGGGCTGCCGAGACCGGCGGCGCCGGTCAGGTAGAAGGCGGGGGCAACCTCAGCAACACGGCCTTCGACCGGCAGGGGATGTGGGTCTGGTACGTCTCCCGCTCCGAGGCCGGCAGCGTCGGCGCGATCATCGCCCGCGCCAAGCGCAACGACGTCGGCACCGTCTACGTCAAGTCCGGCGACGGCGGCACCTACTGGAGCCAGTTCAACTCCAGCCTCGTCGAGGCCCTGCACCGCGCCGGCCTCAGCGTCTGCGCCTGGCAGTTCGTCTATGGCGACGCGCCCCTGGCCGAGGCGAAGGTTGCCGCCGCCGCGGTCAAGCGCGGCGCCGACTGCTTCGCGATCGACGCCGAGGCCGACTACGAGGGCAAGTACGCCGCCGCCGACACCTACGTCCGCGCCATCCGCGCCCGGGTCGGCGAGACCTATCCGATCTCCCTCGCCGCCTTCCCTTATGTCGACTACCACCCGTCCTTCCCCTACTCGGTCTTCCTCGGGCCGGGCGGCGCCACCTACAACCAGCCACAGATGTACTGGAAGACGATCGGCACCTCGGTACGCGAGGTCTACGAGCACACCTACCTCTACAACCGCGTCTACGGCCACCCGATCTATCCGATCGGCCAGACCTACGAAGCGCCTGGCAGCGCCGGGATCAAGCTCTTCCGTCGTTTCGCCGCCAGCTTCGGCGGGCTACCGCCGAGCTGGTGGTCCTGGCAGGAGACCAACGGTCGGGAGTGGGGAGCGGTTGGCGCCGACAGCGCCAACCAGGCGGTCATCGGCTACCGCCAGGAAGTCATCCACCCACTGCTAAAACGCAAAAGCCGCGGCGACCTCGTGGTCTGGGCGCAGGAGCACCTGATCGCCGCCGGCGCCGAACTCCCGGTGACGGGATTCTTCGGCGCCCAGACCGCCCGCGCCACCCGCCTCTTCAAGGAAGCGCGCGACCTGCCGGCCAACGCGATCATCGACACCGAAACCTGGAATGCGCTGCTGACCCTCACCCCCTACCGGCCGCGTTGGACCGCCGCCGGCGCGAGCGCCTCGGCCAGGGTGCGTGAGGCGACGCGGCCGCTCTCGGCCAGCCTCCCGGCGAAGGCCTACGAGATCCCCTCCGGTCCCAGTCGCTGACTAAGCGCTGATCCGCGTCACCAGCCGGCCGAGGGTCGGCGACTCGACGACCAACTCGTCGCCGTCGGCCAGCCAGACGCGTGGCTTGCGGCTCATGCCGACGCCCTCGGGGGTGCCGGTGGAGACGATGTCGCCCGGCTCCAGGGTCATCAGGCTGGAGAGCTGGGCGACCAGTTGAGGGACGCTGAAGATGAGGTCGTCGGTGGATCCGTTCTGCATCTCCTCGCCGTTGAGGGTGAGTCGGATCGCGATCGCGTCGGCCGGTCCCGCCTCGTCGGGAGTCACCAGACAGGGGCCGCAGGGGGCCGCCCCGTCGAAGATCTTGCCCGGCATCCATTGCGGGGTCGCTCCCTGCAGGTCGCGGGCGGAGAGGTCGTTGAGCAGGGTGTAGCCGGCGACGTACTCCAGCGCCTCGGCCTCGTCGACGTCCTTGGCGCGCCGGCCGACGATGAAGGCGACCTCGGCCTCGTAGTCGGTCTTCGCAGTCGGCACCCGCACCGTCGCCCCGTCGGGCACCAGCGCGTTTCGGTACTTGGCGAAGATCGTCGCGCTCTCGGGCAGGTCCTCGATTCCCATCTCGGCCGCGTGCCCACGGTAGTTGAGGCCGATGCAGATGATCTTCTCCGGATCGGGGATCGGCGCCAGCAGCTCGACCGCCGCGCGGGGGTGAGGGGGGGCGCCGGAGTCGCCGAGCCGGCCGCGCAGCTCCTCGACCCGCCCGGCCGCGATCAGCTCCCGCAGGCTTCCCCGGTGCGGCTCACCGAGCAGCGCCCAGGCATCGAGCACCCGCTCGCCCTCCAGGGCTCCCGCCCGCGGCCCGTCTCCAGCGTCGAAGGTCACCAGCTTCACGCGCCGCAGCCTAGCCCGGAATCAGTGATGAATGCACTGACCGGTGGAGAAGTTCTCCCCAAAAAGGCCTAGCGCAGGAGCCAAACTACTTGTAAGGTCCCCTGACGAGTCCGCTAATGAAAATATGATTGGTTCGAAGGAACATCAGCAGTATCCGCCCTTAAACGGACTGCTCGAATACGCCTTCGACGCGATCATCGCTGAGTTTCGGGGAGAGATGGAAAAGAGCGAGTTCGGCGACCTTCGACCGACCCATGGCTGCGTCTTTCGCAACATGAGGAAGCGGGGCCTGCGCCTGACCGAGATCGCCGAACGAGGCAACATGACCAAGCAGTCGGCGGGCGAGGTGGTCGACGACTTGGTCGTGCGCGGTTACGCCGAGCGCGTGCCGGATCCCGATGACCGCCGGGCAAAGCTGGTCTGTCTGACCGAGCGAGGGGAGGAAGCCCAGACGCACGGCTTCTTCCTGCTCGCCGAGATCGAGAAGCGCTGGGGAGAGCGCTATGGCGCCGAGCGGGTTGCCGGCCTGCGAGCGATGCTGGAAGAGATCGCCGCAGTCGAGGCACCGTTCGCGATGCCGGTGGCGGCTGAGGCCGCGCCCGCCGCGCCCCGCTAACGCATGCGCAGTCACCTCAGCCCGCTCGACGCGACCTTCTTGGAGATCGAGGAGTTCGACGACGCGGCGCAAGTGCAGATCGGCTGGGCGAACATCTTCGATCCGCCACCGGGTGGCGGGCGTCCCTGTCTGGAGACGCTGCGCGAGCAGGCGCGGGCGCGGCTGGAGGAAGCCTCGGTTCTGCGCCGGCGCCTCTCGATGCCGTGGGTCGCCCAGCTCTCATTGCCGGTCTGGCTGCCGGATCCGGCCTTCGACGCCGGGCAGATGATCAGCCGCGCCACCCTTCCCGAGCCAGGGGGCGAGGAGGAGCTGACGAGCTGGCTCGGCGATCACTTCTCGCGCCGTCTCGACCGTGCCCGGCCGCTTTGGGAGGTGACCATGCTCGACGGCCTGGAAGAAGGTCGTTGGGCCCTCGTCTTCAAGCTCCACCACTGCCTCGTGGATGGCTACAGCGCCGCCAACCTGGCGGCGGCGCTCGTCGACGCCGAGCCTTGCCCCGAGGAGGGGTCGACGACGCTGGCGGAGATGGTCGCCGCGCTGGGCAGACAGGCGGAGCGGGCAGCGCTAACGCGCCTGCGCGGCCTGGTCGGAGGTGTCGGCGACGGCATCGACGCCGAGGTCAAGCCCTACGAGGTGGCCGCGATCCTTTGGCGGTCCCAGGTGATCGCGACACGGCTGGCGCGCCAGCAGATGGAGCCGCCGGTTTCCACCAGCCTCAACGGGCCGACCGGGTCGGAGCGCCGGCTGGCGGCCCTTGATGTCTCGCTCGAGGCCCTGGAGCGGATGGGACGGGAGATGGGCGGGACCGCGAACGATGTCGTCATGACCGCGATCGCCGGCGGGCTGCGCCGCCTCTTCGAGCACCGGGGCGAGGACGTCGATCAAGTGCGGGCGATCCTGCCACTCAACCTGCGCCGGGCGAGCGAGTCCCTGGTTCTCGGCGAGGAGGTTTCCTCGCTGTTTGTCGAGCTGGAGATCGCCGAGCCCGATCCATTCCGCCGCTACCGCAAGATCGCCGCCGCCGCGAGCGAGTCGTGGGAAGGCGCGTCGAGCGTGGCGGAGGTTGCGCTCGAGCGGATCGACCTGACGCAGTCGCTGGTCCAAAGCGTCATCGCCCGCCTCGCTTTCACCCCGGACCTGTTCAACCTCACGGTCGCCAACATCCCCTCCTTCCCTTTCACGCTCTACTCACAGGGAGCGCCGATGCGGCGGGCCATCCCCGTGCTCCCCCTCTCCACCGGCCAGGCCCTGGGAGTCGCCGCCGGCGGCTACAACGGCCGGGTCTACTTCGGCCTCAACGCCGACCGCGACGCCGTCCCGGACCTCGACCTGGTGCGCACCGGCATCGAGGAGACTCTCCACGACCTCGCGCGCGTATCGGCCTGACCGAATGCGCTAGCGTTGCCCTCCGGGCCGCACCCCAACTGGCCCGTCGCAGTTCCCTGGGGGCGTAGCTCAGCTGGTTAGAGCGCCGGCCTGTCACGCCGGAGGTCGCGGGTTCGAGTCCCGTCGCTCCCGTCTCCGCGATCCGCTTTCTAGAGCGAAAGGATCATTTCCCATGTCTTTGTGGACTCGCCTCTGTGGGTACCAGCCTGGGTACCCAAACGAGGCGCAGCCGAGATGTCCCGGCGAGGTGAGTGGAGCGGGGATCGATGGCGACCGAGGCAGCGTTTAGCCGCTTAGCCGCTCGAATGCGCCCCGAGCAACAGCTGTGGCGAGGACGCGCGGGGCGTCCGCGTACTTGACCTGTCGAATCGCGTAGCAATAGGCGGCTGCGAGGATCTCGTCTTCATCGACAGCGACCCTCTCTGCCCAGGCTCGGCACGAGCGGACGTAGTCCTCTACCGGACAGTTAACGCAATACTGATCAAGGTCGATCCAAGCATTTGCCTGCGTCTCCGTGGGCCAATCTCCGAGCTTGTCGATCATCGCTGGGTGAAAGAGAATGCTCAACTCCAGCGTGACGGGATCGAGGGCGGCATGCGCTCTGCGAACCTCTCCGTAGTCGATCAACGTCGGCTCGTTGTTCTCGTTAACGAGGACGTTAAGGCCGTGAAGATCGCCATGGGCCATTGCCTCGCGGACCGAAAGCTCAACACCTCGCTCGTTGAACACTGCGCCGATCGCATCTTGAAGGTCTAAATCCGGAATCAGGTGTCGCCTCAGATCAATTAGTGACTTCACGACAACGGGCCCATCATCAGTCCACTCTTTGAGGCGCCCCTCAAGGCGCTGAACGATTGTGGCTGCCTCGCTCTCATGATTGGCCACTAGGCCAAACAGACTTTGGGTGTGCTGATCGGCTAGCTGATAGATAAGCGCGCCTCGATGCCCGGCTCCAACTTGGACGACCCAAAGAACGAGAGCTCCCAGTCCGACCGGGAGCATTGCTGCTAGCTGTTCGTATTTCGCATTCTCTGCCACAACATCGCGAAGATCGCCCAGCTTGGCGACCACGTGTCCTACGGAGTTTCCGGTGGTGTCCGCGTAGGACAACTTGAAGGTTTTCGCGTCGGACAGGCCTCCATCAAGAGGCTCTAGTTGTCCGGTCGTTGCCCCTATCCGGCGGCCGTAAATCTTGAGAGCGCGCTCGTCACTCAAGCCCAGGGCGATAGGCGTCTCAAGCTCAAGTCCGTCGAGCACTCCGATTCGCGCAATATGCGACTGGACAGACTCAACGCAGGCCGAGAGGCGCTCCTTTGGAAAGAACTGGACTAACGGCTGCTCGGTCTGCGTCCCGTACAGATCACCCGAGGCAGTTGCCGTGAAGAAGCCGGGCATCATCTCGATCTCAGCATGAGCCGAGAGAATGATGATCGGAGTTCCTTGGGCGTGCTCACGGACAAGCTCGAAGAGCCGGCGACCCTCTCCTACCTCTGGTTCTAGACGACGGCTGTCGGGTGGCAGCGCAAGATCGCAGATGATCAAGTCATATTCACGATCACGTATCACCGCCTCTGCTTCTGAGCCATTGGTAACCACGTCAATTGCAGCGGAGTTTGGGTCCGGGCAGCAAGCCTCCTCAAGGACTTGCGCCTCGCGCGGATCATCCTCAATTAAGAGCAGGCGACACAGGCCCACTACTCATCACTCCACGACAAGACCAGCGTTGCCCCACCTCGCTCGTTGCGACTAATACTGACATTACCTCCCAGGGAGCGCATCGCCTCGCTCGCCGTTGCCAAACCATACCCAGGGTGTCCCTCCTTGGTACTAACGCCGGATTGGCCCATGGCGAGAAGAAATCGTGGAGGTCCAGGTCCTCGGTCAATCACGGTGATGTGGCTTCCGTCGACCGAGCTTCCCCAAGTTAAAACCACCGCTCGACCGGGATCCGGAGGCTGAAGTGACAGGGTTGCCTCGATTGCATTGATGAGAATGTTGCGGACGGCGAGCTGTAAGAGATTCCAATCGGAGAAGACGACGAAGGGCGTTGGGCCATCGGCGTGGATTTGAAAAATAAATTCCTGGCCAATCGTCTCCGCTAAGGAAGTGAGTTTCTCGCTCAAATCAAACTCAGTCGTAATTGGCGTCTGCGTTGCGGTCGCCAAGGTTCGCAAGGCTTGGCAGACATCAATCAGGTACTCGAGCTGGCGGCGAGTCTGAGAGTCCGCATAGGGTGGTCCAAACTCGCTAGTGGCAGCCAGGTTGGCCCGTCCCACCACCGCCGACACCTCGTGGAGTATGCGCCGAGTGCTCGTGTGAAGAACCTGTCGAGCTAGGTCGGTGTCTACCGCCTCAAGTTGGTCATCCCATCGAGGTGCTGAAATCGTTGCGCCCGGGTCCGGCTCGACGATATTCAGCGTCAAGATTTCTGCAAGTACACTTCGGACCCAAGGCACGGACTCCACGGCGAGTGCGTCCCGCACGGCATTTTCCACATCGATGGAAGGAGGGTCAGCCAGTTTGAGGACAGTCCTTGCCGCCGCTAACCGCTGGGTCTCGGTCTGTGCCCGTAGCCCAGATACAGCGCGGTCAAGCTCGCTATTGGCCATGAGGGTGCTCGGTGTAGAAGGCAGCGCGGCGAGCAAACGCCTCACGCCCCCCCTCCATCAGACTGGTTATTGCCTCCACCGCATCATCGGCATCGAGAGCGCCCTGAGTCTGGACGAAGCCCTGTCGTCCGTCGGACGCTAAGACGATGACTTTCGCCGCCTCTCCAAGAACGGGAACGTTCGCGTTATGAGTTGCGACAATGACCTGGCCGGACTTAGTCCGCTCCCGCAAAGCCTCAACGAGAGTGTCCACTATGAAGGCGTTGTCGAGGTGGTCCTCGGGCTGATCCAAGAGGATGGATTCTCGATCCTCTGCCAAGAGCAGCGGGAGGACTACGGTGCAGCGCTGACCCATAGACAGATGGCCAGTTACTTTGTAGTCCTTCCCATCTAGGAGCGCGAAGTCAACTGAGTCATCAAGAGGAGCTAGAAGAAGCCCAGCGACGGACTCTTCCTTGAGATGCGCGATCAAACGCAGTGCACGGTCAACACTAATTCCGGCGCTAGCCGCTAACTGCTCCGCATCCGAGGACTCCATAGCAGAGACAAGCTCGCGTGGACTCACTGACTTAGCTAGCGTGGCGGCCAGCGCTCGATATTGAAGGTTGCTCCCTTGAAGGGCCTCAACGAGAGCAGCTTCGTACGCGCCGTACTCACCCGACTTGTCGACGCGTACCTCGATCCGTCCATTGAATTGGGCCGTGGTCTCGGTAGCTCGATCATGACGCAGGCGATATCGCTTCTCCGACCGGGCCTCGGCTTTATCCAATGCCTTGTCCCGCTGCTTTGAAAGCTTCTTGATCTCCCGAGCAAGTTGCGACTCGCGCTCTTCTAGTCCTTGCTGGGCCTTCAACTGCTGGCGAAGGGCACTCACTCGCCTGCCGACCTCTCCGGCCCCGGCTTGAATCTCCTCGAGTTCTTCCGCTTTCGTTTTTAGTTCGTCCTGCAGCGCGGTCTGTTCTGATCTCACGCTGGCCCTAGCGTCGCGTACGACCTTTTTCGCGCCCTTAAGGGAAGCAAGGGCGTTTTTCAGAGCTTCCTCCGCGGTCGCAACATAATTCGTTACTTCTGCGTCGATGCCAGCTGACGGCAATGACGGGAGGGGTCGCTCTAGCTTGGCCGCCCCCACGTCTTTTTGCCACTGTCCCAATGCCTCCTCGGCGATCTTGTACGCGTCTCCTGATGCGCGAATCTGGCCAAGTCGGTCGGCGCCCGTTGATATCTCAGCTTCCAAGGGCTCCGCTTTATCCTTGGTCTTGGTAAGAGCTTTCTGCTCGGCTTCTGCGGCTTTGAGGGCATCTTTCAGCTCGGCGCCCTGAGAGATTTTCTCCTGGTATTCCTCCTGCTCTTCTCGCAAGAGCTCAAGTTGTCGCTCGAGGCTTGATATCTCCGCTCGGTCCTCTTGGGCCTTCAGTTCTGACCAGGCCACTGGATCGATGAGGCGATCCAGGATGTTTCGTCGACTGGTCGGGTCAAGACCGATTGCCTCGATCTCGTTCTGCGACACGAGTAGCGGCGGGACGTAGTTGTAGGAACTAGAAGTTGCGGGTGCATCATCAAGTCCCGTGCGCGAGAGGATGAGCTGCTCACCGCGAATTGACGTATAGACAGTGACGGACCCGTCTCCCAGGACGGCTAGGGCCTGCTCATGAGCAGCGCGCTCAGCGTCGGCAGTCATGGCTGGAATGCCTAAGGCGAACCGAACAAGCTCCAAGACAGAGGTCTTGCCGGCTCCCCTTGCTCCTATGAGTACGTTGAGGCCGTCGGCGAAATCAAGGCGTAGACCATCTAGGAACCCGCCGCTGACCTCTAGCCGATCGATCTTCATCGTGCCGGGAGGATATTTGTCGCAGGCGACATGAGGTTGGGGGTAGGCCGAATATCCGCATCACCGGTAGCGCCGTTGACATTGCCAGCGCTGTCATCGCCTTAAGTCGCTCGGGTCGTGGCTACACTTTCTCCATGGAAGTCAGCCCTTGGCCAGACATTCCCGACAAGCACCGCTGGGTGCTGGAGCAGATGGAAGAGCGTCTGGAGAAGACCACCCAGCCCGCAAGAGAGCTTTCTGCACGTGCTGACGAGCTTCGGGCGCAGGCGGCGCAGACCGACATCGACGGGTACCGCGACGCGGCTCTCGCGTTGGCGGATCGCTACGAGCAGGCAGCGGCTGCTCGTCTCGCTTCGGCGTAGTCCTAGCGCTCGCGCATAGCGCGCAGTTGCGCCGCGATTTCTCGCTGCCGGTCGAGCAGGGAGTCGACCTTGGGCTCGATGAGATTTAGCTCGGACTCCAACTCGGCCAGGGTCGCTTCCGCTCCTGTGCTGTCGAGCAGGCTTTGCTCTCGCCACCTGGCGGAGAGCCGACGAGCGGTCGCCGAGAGGCGGGGCAGCTCGACCGTCACGATCTGCGCCGACTCCGCAAGGAGTCGAGCTTGCTCAGGAGTACCTCGATCGGCCGCGATCAACTCGCGGCGCCTCTCGAAGATGATCTCATGGGCGATCGTCACTGCCCCAAGGAGGGAGTCGAGTCGCTTGATGGCCGGTGGGCGCTCGGGCATCGGGCCATCCTGCCGAAGCGAGCGGCGTGATGCGTGCAGACAGGACGCTGCGGCTAGGCGAAGATGCTCGTCAACTTCGCGACATCGTCGGGACGAGGCTTCGAAGGCAGGTAGCGCTCGGTGGTCGTCAGCTTCGAGCGCCCCATCATGTCCTTGACGGCGACGAGGTCGAACTGCTGAATTGCCAGGCTGCCGAAGGTGTGTCGCAGATCGTGGAAGCGCCGTACTCGGACACCGGCCTGTTCCTGGGTGTGGATGAAGCGGCTGCGGACGGCGGAGCGATCGAGCGGGGCGCCGTTCGGTCGGCAGAAGGCAAAGTCGGCGTGGCTCGTGAACCTCGGCCGCTCCCCGCAGTCCCTGCAGCTCCGTGCCTGCTTGCTCGGCGAGGGGCACCGTGTGAGGGCGTCTTGAGAGTTTGTCCCCGTCTGGACCGGTGAAGACAATGCGTTGCCGATACGTCCGAAACGAATGTGAGGCTGAACGACCGTGCCTTACGAGCGGACCATTGAGATCGGCATCGTGGAGGGCGCCCCCATCTCAAGGCCCATTGGAAGCGATAATCGAGTCATGGAAGAGCTAGCCAAAAGCAAGAACACCCCCGGCACGGATGCCGCTTTCGACCTTCTGGGTCGGGTCGCTGTCGATCCTGAAAGCGAGGAGCGCTATCCGAGCGGGACTGTCTTGATCCCCGCCGATTCGCCCGATGCCTCGAAGCTCATGTCTCGTGCGATTGCCGAGCGCAAGCCGATGGCGATCGTCTTCCCGGATGGATCAGACGTGGTGGCGCGGCCTCCCGCTGCAACCGGCCCAGCCCTGATCGTCGTGCTCAGCCTCTTGTGGCTGGCCGACCACCTTCGGCGCAAGCGCGATCGGCAGACGTTCGTGCTGCGCGAGTGGGTGACCGAGTTCCATGCTGCTGGTTCTGCCGGGAAGCCCCATCTGGTCGCGTAGCTGGGCCCAGGGGTCGGCGCTTCCCGTCGCTCCCGCTTCTCCGTTACTGCCCGCCGCTCAGTACCGAGGCGGTTGTTCGCGTACTTCTCGCCGTTCTTCGACTGGCGGAACCTCTCCGGGGGCGACCGGGCGGGTGCGCCGGGACCAGATGAGTTCTTGGAAGAGGCCGAGGATGAGGCCGGCGGCGCCGGCGATCATCAGGATTAGGCCTACGGTGTCGATGGAGACGCCTTGGACGTGGAAGTTGGTTGCGAACTTGAGGATCGCGCCCACGGCTATGAGGAAGATGCTGGCTCCGATGGTCATGGGGCCTCGGTACCCCGCGATTAGAGCGACAAACCGAACCGGAAGGGCGCGCTGAAGGCTTAAGATCCCCGCGTGCCGCGCGCTTTCCCTCTCGCCGTCTTGATTGCCGCCATGCTTGTGCCCGCGTCGGCCACCGCCGCGACCCGCTATGCCGCGCCCGCGGGGGGGATGGTGCCGGGATGCGCCCAGATCACTCCTTGCTCGCTCGATTACGCGATCACCGCCGCCTCGCCCGGAGACGAGGTCGTCGTCACCTCTGGCGAGTACACGGTCGGGGCGACGATCGAAACGGAAACGCCGCTCTGGATCCATGGTCCGCAGGGCGTTACCAGGCCGCGGATCTTTGCTGCTGACAAATCCGTCCTGAAGAGCTTTGCGCAGCAGCGGATCAGCGACCTCTCCTTCGAAGCGACCAACAACCTCGAAGGCGCCCTCTTCCTCCCTGCCGACGGCACCGTCCTCGAACGGCTGGAGATCTTCGCCCGCGGCGCCGACTCGCTCGGGCTACGGGCGGGGAACAACTTCACGATGACCGACACGCTGATCCTCGCCGAAAACTCGATCGATGCGACCGGGTTGTTCATCCAGGGCACCGGCTCCGGCTCGGTTCAGCTGCGCAACGACACGATTGTCGCCGAGGGCAGCAACGCCGTCGCCTTATCCGTCTTCATGGCCGCCAAATACTCCTCGCTGACGGTCGAGGCGACCAACACGATCGCCAGCGGCGAGCGGATGGACGCCGTGGCGCTGAAATCCTCGGAAGCGACGGGCTCGACCGTCGCCGCCCGCTTCGACCACTCCAACCTCGACGCCAGCGAAGGTGCGGTGACCTCGACCAACGGCCAAACGGCGCCGCCGCATTTCACCCCGCCCAACCCGCGCGGCTTCCAGCAGGCGTCGACCTCGCCGACGATCGACGCTGGAATCAACGACCCCCGCAACGGGCCACTCGACCTCTACGGCTGGCCGCGGGCGCTGCCAAGTCACCGCAGCTGCGAGGCACCCGATCCGCCGGCGATCACCGACATCGGCGCCTACGAGTTCAACCCCGGCCTGCTCGCCTGCGTGCCGAGGACCCGGATCGACCGCTTCAAGCTGCGCCAGCGCCGCGCGAAGATCTGGTTCGCCGCCGCCGGAACCCAGGAAGCGGTCACCTTCCGCTGCCGGCTCGACCGCCGCCGCTGGCGTCCCTGCGCGTCGCCGAAGGTCTACAAGCACCTGAAGTCGCGGCGCCACGTGATCAAGGTCCGCGCCTTCTCGCCGATCGCCAGCGACCAGACTCCGGCCAAGCGCAAGTTCCGGGTCAAGCGGCGAGCGCAGTCCAAAGGCGCCGCTCGGCGCTGAGCACGGCCGCCGAGCCGTCCGCCACTGCGTTCCACAGCTCCGACCGCGGCTCGTCGCTTTCGCTCGCCGACCGGAACGCCTCCGCCAGCCCGGTCCAGCTCGCCGCCGCCTCGGTTGCCAGCGGCGCCTCGTCCCGGCCCGCCTCTTCGAGGAAGCGCGCGTACATCAGCCGGAAGCAGCCGCCGCCGGTGCCGCGGCGCTCGATCACCTGGTAGGCGAAGCGGGCGCACCATTGCCAGTCCTCGACTACCTCGGGCCAGGAGCCGGCCTCGGCGGCGAGGCGTTCGAGCGCCGGCACGCCGCCGAACTCGCCGAAGGGGGGCTCCAGCATCTCGCTCGCCGCTCGTGCGATCGCCCGCGGCACCGCCGCCTCCAGCTGCCCCCGGTCGATGCTCTCGCCGACCGTGAACATGTGGCCTTCCAGCGGGTAGGCGGGATGACCGCTGTGGCGCGCTCGCGCCAGGTTCTCCAGCCGCGTCGTCTGCAGCTCCTCGAAGCCGGTGTCGGAGAGGTGCGCGACCTCCTCGTCGTAACCCGCCAGCACCACCGCGTGCCCCGGGAAGTGGGCCGAGTTGCCGTAGTGGTCCAGGTAGTAGATGTCGGTGAGGAGGAGCGCCGGGCTGCCGGAGTCGACCTGGGCTTGCGCTGCCTCCCAGGCGGCCGCCCCGTCGTCCTCCTCGAAGGTGCGCATCCCCAGCGCCGCCCCGGTCAGCTCGCGGAAGCTCTCCTCCAGCCGCGCGGTGCGCCCGTTGAACCAGCGGCTCGGCGAGGCGTCGTCCAGGGCCAGGTAGTAGAAGCCCGCCCCGGCGCCGAGCCCGAAGGCCATCTCCTCGCTGATCTCGACCCCGTGGAAGGCGAGCAGGTTGCGCAGCGCGGTTGAGCCGCAGTGGTTGCCGGGGGTGTGGGTGAAGCCGGGGACGGTGGCCATCGCCCAATAGTCTCTCGCGCCGATGCAGGATCTGGATCTGAAGCTGCTGCGCTGGATGCGCACCCACGGCCATACCCCCGCGGTGGAGGACGCCGCTATCGCCCTCGGCAAGGCCGGCAACAACGCCCTCGTCTGGTTCCTGCTCGGCGCCGCCCTGGCGATCCTCGACAACGGGCGTTGGGAGTCGTGGCTGATCTGCGCCCTGCTCGGCCCCTTCGCGATCGGCCTCAACTATGTGATCAAGCTGGCGGTGAAGCGGCCGCGGCCGGTGCTCGAGGGCCTGCCGCCGCTCGGCGGCGCCCCCAGCAGCCTCAGCTTCCCCTCCGCCCACGCCACCTCGTCCTTCACGGTGGCGACGGCGATGGTCCGGGTCGACCCGGCGATGGGCGCCGCCTTCGTCGTCGCCTTCGCCCTGGCGCTCGGCCGTCCCTACCTCGGCATGCACTATCCGTCCGACGTCCTCGCTGGAGCGATCCTCGGAGTCATCCTCGGCCTGATCGTCCCGCTCAGCTTCTGATGGAAGAGGACGCCAAGTGAAGGTCGGGATCGTCGGCCTGCCGAACGCGGGCAAGTCCACCTTGTTCAACGCTCTGACCAAGGGCGGCGCCCAGACCGGCGACTACCCGTTCACGACGATCGAGCCCAACGTGGCGATCGCCGAGGTCCCGGACGAGCGGCTGGAGCAGGTGGCGACGACGGTCGGCAGCTCGAAGTTGGAACCGGCGACGATCTTCTTCCACGACATTGCCGGCCTGGTCAAGGGCGCCTCCGAAGGGGAGGGGCTCGGCAACCAGTTCCTCGCCTCGATCCGGGAGACCGACGCGATCTGCCACGTCGTCCGCTGTCACGAGGACTCAGGGGTCCCGCACCCCGACGGCCGGGTCGACCCGCTGGCCGACATCGAGACGACCGAGACCGAGCTGGTTCTCTCCGACTACGACCAGGTCGAGCGGCGCCTGCCCCGGGTCGGCAAGCAGGCGAAGTCGGGCGACGCCGAGGCGATCGCCGAACTGGGCTGGTTGGAAGCGGTGCACGAGGCGCTCGCCGCCGGCAAGCCGGCGCGCTCTGTGCCCGTCCCCGAGGCCGCGCCCAGCGCGGCGATGAACCTCGGAGCGCTGACCACGAAGCCGATCCTCTACGTCGCCAACGTCGACGAGGGCGACGGTGAGCCACCGGCGGCGGTTGCCGCGCACGCGACTGCGGTCGGCGCCGGAGTGGTTGCGGTCAGCGCCCGGATCGAGGGCGAGCTGTCCGAGCTCGACCCGGCCGAAGCGGAGGAGATGCGCGAGTCCTACGGGGTCGAGGGCTCGGGCCTGGCGCGTCTCGTCCGCGCTGCCTACGACCTGCTCGAGCTGATCACCTTCTTCACCGCCGGCGAGGGCAAGGAGGCGGTCGCCCGGCCGCTGCACCGCGGCGCCACCGCGCTCGAGGCGGCGGGGACGATCCACACCGAGATCATGGAAGCGTTCATCAAAGCCGAAGCGATCGGCTGGCAGCAGCTGGTCGAGTGCGGCGGCTACGCGGCTGCCCGCGACAAGGGCTTGCTGCGGATCGAGGGTCGCGACTACCTCGTCCAAGACGGCGACGTGATCACGATCAAGGTCTGATCCCTTCTCGTCTCGCCGCCCCGGCGCCGAGGCCCGGCACCGCCCCGCCGATCGCTCGGGGCGGAACCGCAAGCCTCAGCCCCCCTTGTGAATCGAGGTGGCCGGGTACGCCTCACTGCATCCGCTGAGCCTCACAACGCATCACCTCCTTCCCTCACCGGAAGCGTCCTTCGCGGCGATGCATTGGTTTTTATTGCTTCGAGTGGGCTCAGTAAAGGGCTCTAGCTGGCCATTTTCCTGCATCTTCCGAGCATTTATGCCTTATCGTCATCGCTGCCGATCAGTCGATCAATCGAAAGGGCTTGGGGATGGCGGGGAGCGAAGGCGAGGCGAAGCAGCGCAGGGAAACGATCAGCACTGCCCTCAAGCACCCGCTGCGGGTGCGGATTCTCGAAGTCCTCAATGAAGGTCCGCGCAGCCCCAGCCAGTTCGTCGAGGAAGGGCTGATCCCGAAGGAGCACTACACGACTTACCAGCAGGCCCTTTCACTCGCCTCCTACCACTTCCGCGAGCTGCAGAAGGAAGGCTGCCTGGAGGTGATCGAATCGATCCCCCGTCGCGGCGCCGTCGAGCATGTCTACGAAGGTCTTGCCCGCGTCTACTTCGACGACGCCGAGTTCGAAGGGATGCCGCGGCCAACCCGCCGCAAGCTCTCCCGCGTCTCCCTGCAGGGGATGGTCGCGCGGGCTGACCGGGCGATCGCCGAGGACACCCTCGACGCGCGGCCGGACCGGCACCTGACCTGGATGCCGATGCAGCTCGACGAGCGCGGCTGGGGTGAAGTGATCGCCAGACTCGCGGCGACCTTCGAGGAGCTGACCCAGATTCGCCTCGACGCCCGCGACCGGCTGGCCGCTTCCGGCGAGGAGGTCGTGCCGACGACGGTGGCGATGCTGGGCTTCGAATCGCCGCCGCCCCCACCGCTGCGCGACGACGAGTAGGTGAGCGCGGGACTAGAGTCTTCGGTATGGAGGAACGGGCTCGTTTTCCTGAGGTGGCCTTGAAGGCGGGCCACTACGAGAGCTTCTACATCAAGGCCTGCCAGCCGGACGGGGGCAAAGGCGTCTGGATCCGCCACACGGTCCACAAGCGCCCCGGTGCCGAGCCGAACGCCTCGATCTGGTTCTGCCTCTTCGACCGCGCCGCGGATGGGCCGCGGGCGACCAAGGTGACGGTGCCGGCCTCCCAGCTCTCGGTGCCCGCCGGCTCCTGGGTCCGCGTCGCCGACGCCGAGATCGGCCCCGGCCGGGCCGAGGGCTCGGTCGACACCGAGGCGGTCAGCGCCGCCTGGTCCTTCACCTTCGCCGGCGATGCCGAGCCCTGCAAGTACCTGCCGGCCGACTGGCTCTACAAGGCGCCGCTGCCGAAAACCAAGTTCCTCGCGCCCTTCCCCGACGCCCGCTTCCAGGGCCGGCTGGAGGTTGACGGCGAACCGTTCGAGCTCGCCGGCTGGCCGGGGATGATCGGCCACAACTGGGGCAGCGAGCACGCTGAGCGCTGGGTCTGGCTCGAGGGCACCGGCTTCGCCGACGCGCCCGACACCTACTTCGACGCCGGCGCCGCCCGCGTCCGCCTCGGCTCCCGCATCAGCCCCTGGATCCCCTCCGGGATGCTCGTCCTCGACGGTGTCGCCCACCGCCTCGGCGGCCTCGGCGCGATCCGCTCGTCCGAGATCGACGAGCAACCCTCGGTCTGCAGCTTCGTCCTCCCCGGCAAGGACGTGATGGTCCGCGGCCGCGTCTCGGCTCCGGAGAAGGACTTCGTCGGCTGGGTCTACGCCGACCCCAAGGGCCCGGAGCACAACACCGTCAACTGCTCGGTCGCCGATCTGGAGCTGACCGTCGAGCGCCCCGGCCACCCGCCACGCCAGCTAACCCTGCCGGGCGGCGCCGCCTACGAGCTAGGGATGCGGGAGACCCCAGGCCATCAACAGGATCACGGCATCCCGATCCAGCCGTATCCCGACGGCTGAGTGTCGCTTTTGTCAGGCATAGCCGTACAAAAGCGACATGCCTATTTCCCGGAGACGACCTTTTCGAAGGTCATCCAGGTGTCGTAGCCGCCGAGGGCTACCGAGAGTTGTGAGCCGGTGACCGTCGAGGTACCGCCGGTGCCGACGAGCTTGGCGCTGATGATTCGCGGTGAGACGCCGGTCTTGGTGATCACGACCTGTTTCAGCTTGCCCTGCAGGTAGCCGCCGAGGCGGGAGCTGATTTCCGGGCCGCTGAAGTCGAGCGTCCATTTGTGCAGCGGGCAATAGTAGTCGTAGGGGTCCGGGACCCCGACCAGGTAGGGGACGGGGGAGCCGAAGACGTTGACCGCGCTCTCGGTGTGGCCGCCGGAACAGGCCGAGTAGAGGGTCTGGGCGACGTCGCTGCCGTACATCACGACCTGGCCGCGGGTCGCATCGACCGCCTGGTTGGTGCGGTCGTACTCGCTTTCCAGTCCCTCGTAGACCTGGCTGCGGGTGTCGGAGTAGAGGTCGAAGCCGTTGCCGCCGACGTCGCCGGTGAGAGCGATCGAGCGGACCGCGAGCGCCTGCGCTTTCAGCTCCTCCGTCGGCCAGGAGGGCGGCACCTCGTTCGGCATCACCCCTTTGACGTACTGCTCGAGGGCGAGGGCGTTGACGATGTTGAGGGAGCCGGCGTCGCTTTCGGTTGGCACCGTCTCCAGCGCCCCGCGGAAGGTGCCGTGGCCGGCGATCGCGATCTTGCCGCGCCCGGCCGCCCGCAGTTTCCGTCCGCAACTGGCGAGCCGTTTGCCGCCGGAGCTGCGGAGGACCACCGCGCGCCCGCCGCGGTGCGCCTCGTAGCTGCGGGCTGGGTCGAGAACCACGCCGCAGGCGCTGGTCGCGCCGCTGAATTCGACGTCGGTGGGGGAGATGTCGAGCAGCACCCGCACCACCCGCGGTTTTTCGAGCGTGCCGATCGTCGTCCCCCGGTAGTAGTGGCCGAGGATGAAGCGGTAGCTCTTGCCGGCCTTGGCGAAGCCGTAGGCACCGTAGGCGCTCATCCCGACCCCGTGGCCGAAGCCGCGGCCGTTGACGACCCAACTGACGCCGGCCTGCGCCGCCACCGGGTAGATCGAGGTCAAGAGCATCACCAGGAGGAATTTGATGGCGAACTTGGACATCTCTGAGCCAACAGTTTCAACGGAGAGGAGTAGCGGCCTGCCTGGCCGGGGACGTAACCTGGATAGGTGATGGCAAGCGACCACAAGCTCCTCGCCGCCGGCGAGTGGATCGAGACTGGCGAGTGGGCAGAGGTGAAGAGCCCCTACGACGGCAGCCTCGTCGGACGGGTTGCGCAGGGGGACGAAGCGCTGGTCGAGCGGGCGGTCGAGGCCGCGCACGAGGCCTTCGAGAACGCCGACTTCCCCCAGCACCAGCGGGCGGCGGTGCTGGAGCGGGCGGCCGAGCTGGTCGCCGAGCGCCGCGACGACTTGGCGGCGGCGATCGCTGCCGAGGCCGGCAAGCCGATCAAGACCGCCACGGTCGAGGCCGAACGCTGCGTCTCCACCCTCGAGTTCTCCGCGGTCGAGGCGCGCAAGCTGACCGGCGGCACGGTGCCGATGGACGCCGCCCCGGCCGGGGTCGGCAAGCTCGGCGTGATGCTGCGGGTCCCCTACGGGGTGGTCGGCGCGATCAGCCCCTTCAACTTCCCGCTCAACCTCGTCGCCCACAAGCTCGGCCCGGCGATCGCCGCCGGCAACGCGGTCGTCCTCAAGCCCGCCGGGCAGACGCCGATCTCGGCCCTGAAGCTGGCCGAGATCCTGGTCGAGGCGGGGCTGCCGGAGAGCTGGCTCTCGGTCATCCCCGGCCCTGGCTCCAAGGTCGGCAACAAGATCGTCGAGCACCCCTTGACCAAGGCGATCACCTTCACCGGCTCGGCCCCGGTGGGCTGGGACATCCGCTCAAAGGTGCCGCACAAGAAGGTCAACCTGGAGCTTGGCTCCAACGCGCCGCTGATCGTCAACGACGACGGCGACTGGGAAGCAGCCGCCGACAAAGCCCAGATCCACGCCTTCTCGCACGCCGGGCAGAGCTGCATCTCGATCCAGCGGATCCTCGTCCACGAGGCGGTGGCGGACCAGTTCACCGCGCGCCTCGTCGCCAACGTCGAGAAGCTGACCGTCGGCGACCCGCTCGACGCGGGCACCGACGTCGGGCCGCTGATCACCCCCGACGATCGCGACCGGGTCAAGCAGTGGGTCGACGAGGCGGTCGCCGGTGGCGCCGAGTTGCTGACCGGAGGGGAGCTGGTCGACGAGGGCCGCTGCCTGGCGCCGACCTTGCTGAAGGCGCCGCCGAAAGAGGCCAAGGTCTGGTGCGAGGAGATCTTCGGTCCGGTGGCGACGATCGACACCTTCACCGACTTCGACGAGGCGCTGCGCCTCGCCAACGACTCCAAGTTCGGGCTCCAGGCCGGCGTCTTCACCCGCGACATCGGCCGCGGCCTCCAAGCCGGCCGCACCCTCGAGTTCGGCGGCGTCCTGATCAACGAGGTGCCGACCTTCCGCACCGACCAGCAGCCCTACGGGGGCGTCAAGGACTCGGGCAACACGCGGGAGGGTCCGGCCTATGCGGTCTACGAGCTGACTGAGGAGCGGTTTGTGACTTTGCAGGGTTGAGGGGAGGGGGCGGGAGGGGTCCTCCAGACACATCTCGCTTATGGCTCGATGTTGAGTGTCTGGAAGACCCCTCCCGCCCCCTCCGGTGATCGCTGCTGGTAACCACCGCAAAACATTTCCCGCTTAAAAGTGGGTACCCTCACGCGATGGGAATCCGGGAGGTTTTGCGGTTCGTGGGGGTAATCGCGGCACTTGCCGCGATTGCCGTGGCTCCAAACGCTGTAGCGGCGGTCTCCGACACGGAAGGGAAGACCACCCTCGAACAGCGGGTCGTCCCGGCGACGAGCGGTGCCTTTGACTTCCTCCAGCTTGGGGCCGGTGAGCCCTACAGCGTCCGGCAGGACCTGGCGACTGCGCAGGCGGGGCGCGACGGCCGTCGTGACTCGCTCGTCTACTTCGGGCAGCTCTCCGACTTCCAGCTTGCCGACGAGGAGTCGCCGGCTCGGCTCGAGGTGATCGATCCGCTTTCGACCCCGCTCAGCCTCCCCTTCGGTGCCGCCTGGCGGCCGTGGGAGGCGCTGGAGCCGCAGGTGACCGAGGCGATGATCCGCCAGGTCAACGAGTTCTCCGGCACCAGCCCGGTCGCCGACGGCAGCGGAACCCACCGGGCGATGGACTTCACGATCAACACCGGCGACCTCGCCGACAGCCAGCAGTTGAACGAGACCCAGTGGGTGCGGACCCTGCTCGAGGGCGGCAACCTCAACCCCAACAGCGGCGTCAACAAAGCGACCTACTCGCATCCGCTCTGCCCCAACCTCTTCGTCCCCGGCGCCGCCGAGGCCGCCCGCTACACCGGCGTCCAGGACTACGACGACTACATCGAGGGGGCCTTCCCCGAGTTCTACGACCCCGACACGCCGAAAGGGGTCCACGCCGCCTGGCCGAAATACCCGGGCCTGATGGACCGCGCGCAGCAGTCCTTCACCGCCGAAGGGCTCGACGTTCCGTCCTATGTCGCCTTCGGCAACCACGACGCGCTGGTGCAGGGGAACGCCGCCGCCAACGTCGCCTTCGAGCAGGTGGCGACCGGCTGCCTGAAGCCGATCGGCCCGGTCTCCAACCCCGAAAACGCGAGCGCCCTGTTGACGGCGCTGCTTAACCCGGTCACCCTGCTGGGCTCGTTCCTGACCAGCCCGCAGAACACGATCCTCGTCCCCGGCGATCCCAACCGCCGCTTCGTCTCCAAGAAGCAGTTCAAGGACGTCTTCAAGGCCGGGACCCAGGAAGACGGTCACGGCTTCGACCTGATCGACGCCGCCCAGGAGAGCGCCTCCAAAGGCGCCGCCGGCTACTACGCCTGGAGCCCGGAGCCGGGGATGCGGTTCATCGCCCTCGACACCGTCGCCGAGGCCGGCACGATCCTCACCCCGACCGGCAAATCGACCTCGGACGGGAACATCGACGACCCCCAGTTCAAATGGCTCCGTGGCCAGCTGGAAGCGGCGACCGCCGCCGACGATCTCGTGGTCCTCTTCAGCCACCACGCGCCGGAGAGCCTCGTCGCCGACGCGCCCGACGAGTTGGCGCCACCGTGCACGGTCAACGACTCGCACGGGCACGACCTCAACCCCGGCTGCGACCTCGATCCGCGGCTCTCGTTCCCGATCCACCTGCAGGCGGACCTGGTCGGCCTCCTGCACGAATTCCCCAACGCGATCGCCTGGGTAGCGGGCCACTCCCATGACAACGTCGTCAACCCCTTCCCGAACCCCGCCGGCTCCGGAGGCTTCTGGAGCATCCGAGTAGCGGCCGAGGCGGACTGGCCCCAACAGACCCGCCTCCTAGAGGTCTTCGACAACCAAGACGGCACCCTCTCGATCTTCGGAACCATCGTCGACCAAGTGGGTCAGGCATCCGCTCCCGCACCAGGCACCCCCGCCTCGGCAATGGACTTCAACGACCTCGCGTCAGCCGCCAGGACCATGAGCTACAACGACCTCCAGTCCGGCGCCCCAATCGGCGAAGGTCTGGCGAAAGATCGAAACGTCGAGCTGTTGATCGACGACCCGCGTTAGGTCGCAGCTCGAAAGCTGTCGTAGAGAGGGCCGAGTGGGGTCCTCCAGACACTCAACATCGAGCCATAAGCGAGATGTGTCTGGAGGACCCCACTCGGCCCTCTCCCACCAACCCCTACTCGTGCGGTCGCGCCATGCGGCGGTGGTCCAGAGCTTCCTCCAGCACAGAAGGCTCGACGCCCTGCTCCAAAGCAACCTCGCGCAACGAGCGCCCTGACTCCGCCGCGGTCTTGACGATGTCCGCGGCGCGGTCGTAGCCGATGTGGGGGTTGAGGGCGGTGGCGGTGGCAAGGGTGCTCTCCGCGTGGCGGGTCGTCATCTCCTCGTTGGCTTCGACGCCAGCCACGCATTTCTCGTTCAGCAGGCGCGAGGCTGAAGCGAGCAATTTGATCGAGTCGAGCAGGTTGCGGGCGATCAAGGGCACCCGCACGTTGAGCTCGAACTGACCCTGGCTGCCGGCGACGGTGATCGCGGTGTCGTTGCCGATCACCTGGGCGGCGACCTGGATCACCACCTCCGGGATCACCGGGTTGACCTTGCCCGGCATGATCGAGGAGCCCTTCTGCAACTCCGGCAGGCGCAGCTCGGCGAGGCCGGCGCGCGGACCGGAGCCCATCAGCGCCAGGTCGTTGGCGATCTTGTTGAGCGAGACGGCGTAGACCTTGAGCGCGCCCGAGAGCTCGACCAGGGAATCGCGGTTGCCCTGCGCCTCGAAGGCGTCGAGCGGGCCGGAGATCTGCAGGCCGGTGTCGGCGGCGAGGCGCTCGCGCACCTTGGCGGCGAACTCGGGGTGGGTGTTGAGGCCGGTGCCGGTGGCGGTGCCGCCGAGCGGGATCTGGCCGACCCGCCGCAGGGTGCCCTCGACCCGCTGCACGCCGAGCCGGACCTGGGCCGCGTAGCCGCCGAACTCCTGGCCGAGGGTGACCGGGACGGCGTCCATCAAGTGGGTGCGGCCGGCCTTGACGACGTCGGCGAACTGCTTCGCCTTCACCTCCAGCGCCGCCTCCAGCGCCCCCATCGAGGGCAGCAGGTCACGCGTCACCTCGTCCATCGCCGCCAGGTGGACGGCGGAGGGGAAGACGTCATTGGAGGACTGGCCCATGTTGACGTGGTCGTTGGGATGAGCCCCGTCGCCGGCGATGTTGGCGATCACCTCGTTGGCGTTCATGTTCGAGGAGGTACCGGAGCCGGTCTGGAAGACGTCGACCGGGAACTGGTCGTCGTGCTCGCCTTCGGCGACCGCCCGTCCGGCGGACTCGATCTGCGCCGCGACGTCGCCGTCGAGCAGCCCGAGCGCGCCGTTGGCCTCGGCCGCGGCCGACTTGATCCGGCCCAGCCAGCGCACCACCGGCACCGGCACCCGCTCGCCCGAGACGGGGAAGTTGTCTACGGCCTTGGTGGTCTCGCCACCCCAGAGCTGCTCAGTCAAGTCAAGCCTCCATCGGAAGTTCTTCGGTCCCAGGAGCGTATTGACCGGGGGATGCGGACGGCTTTTGGCGACCTGTATTAGGGTGCCCTAACTATGAAGCCAGACGATCCGGTAAGCCAGGGCGCCGAGCGCGCCATTACCCACCTCAACGACGACCACGCCGACGCCCTGCTGGAGATGGCGCAGGCGCTCGGCGGCGCTCCCGAAGCGACCGCCGCCCGCTGTCTTGACGCCGATCGGACGGGGCTCGACCTCGTCGCCGAGACCCCTACAGGGGAGCGGCAGGTGCGGGTCGACTACGAGGAGCCGATCGAGGAGCCCTCGGGCCTGCGCAAGGCAACCGTCACCCTCGCCCAGAAGGCGCGTCGCGAGCTCGGTATGGAGCAGCGGCCCGTCTCGGCCGAGTAACCAGGGCCGCCTCTCCGATCAGCCGCCGGCGCGGCCGGCGTCGAAACCGTTGCGATAGGCGACGACGAACTGCCGCGGAATCGGCTGCTCGCCGGGCGCGTAGCGGGCGGCGACGGTCAAGCGCCGAACCAGGTCGGAGTGGATGCCTTCGCTCTCCTCGGAGCCGCGCTTGGCCGCCCCGAGCAGGTAGCCGAGCTGGAGGTTGGCAGCGCCACCGGGTTCGGACCGCGCCTCGGCGTTGAGGCCGGTCGCGGTCTCGATCATCGCTTCTCCCACCCGCGCCAGGTCGCCCGCGCTCTGGTTCTCCGCGAGGCAGTCGCTGATCGGGGTCTCGCCCTGCAGGCGCACCGCGCCGGGCGCCTCTTCAAGGGCCTTGGCGTAGATGGCGGCGCCTTCAAGGCAGGCCACCGGGGTCGAGTCGTCCTGGTCGCCGCAACCGACGGCGATCAGGGCAAAGCCGGCGAGGAGCGAGGCGGCGAGGAAGCGCACCCCCGCATCCTATGGAGCGTCAGTCGCCGACCCGGGCGGAGATGCCGCCGGTCGACATCTGGGCGATGCCGCCGGGTGGGCCGGCCGGGGCTTTCGGTTTCGCCCGTTTCTTCTTCGGCACCAAGGTTTCGAGTTCGCCGCTGCCGACCGGGAAGGTTTCGACCCATTCGGCGAGTTGGAACATCGGCGCGATCGCGTGGTTCCAGGAGAGGTGCAGGTGGTGGCCGCAACCGTGGCCGGCGTCGCCGTCGTAGCCGACCCAGCGGAAGGGCCGGCTCGGTGCGTTCTGGACCGGCTCGGCCCAGAGTGCGAGGCGGGTGATTCCGGTCCAGTTGGCGTCGCATTTGGAGCTGGGGTTGAGCGGGACGATGTCGACCGCGAGCCCGTTGTAGTGATCCGAGTTCTTGACGTGGCAGCCATCGCAGCCGGCGCGTTCGCCGTTCGGCAGCGGCCCGGAGTAGCCGTCGGTGACGTAGATCGGAAAGCGTTTGGCGATCCAGCGCAGGTTGGGAATGATCCGCCGGTCGATCATGTCGCCTTCGGCGTGGGGGATGGAGGCGGGGATCGGGACGATTTTGCCGGGACCGAAGAGAACCTTGGGCGGTCCCGGGGGCGCCGCCTCGGCGTAGGCGCAGATCGCGAACAGCGGCGCCAGGGAGGCGGCGAAGATGGCGAGGACGCGGACCCAGGCGGCGTCAAGGAAGCGGTGACTCACTCCCGCCTTATCGGCCCTACGACGTTCGCCCCTTGAGTCCTGCTCAGAAGTTCTCACCGGCATGAGGTAGTTGGAACACGGCCGGATAGGGTTCGATTCATGCCTACTGTCCGCGAAGCATCCTTTGACCTTTTCCGCGCCCACGGGATGACGACGATGTTCGGCAACCCGGGCTCGACCGAGCTGCCGATGCTCGCCGACTTCCCCTCGGACTTCAGGTACGTCCTGGGTCTGCAGGAGGCGGTGGTGGTGGGGATGGCCGACGGCTACGCGCAGGCCTCCGGCCACGTCACCGCCGTCAACCTCCACACCGCGCCGGGGGTCGGCAACGCGATGGGGGCGATCTTCAACGCCCAGGCCAACCACTCGCCGCTGCTGATCACCGCCGGCCAGCAGGCGCGCGCCCAGATCACCCTCCAGGCGAACCTCACCAACCGCGACGCGACGCGGATGCCGCACCCGCTGGTCAAGTGGTCCTTCGAGCCGCCGCGGGCCGAGGACGTGCCGCTGGCCCTCGGCCACGGGGCTCACCTCGCCGGGCTGGCGCCGCGCGGCCCGGTCTTCCTCTCGCTGCCGATGGACGACTGGTACGCCGAGGTCGACGAGGCCGACGCCGCCGCGGCGATCGAACGCCAGGTGGACGGCCGCGCCCTCGCCGACCCGGAGGCGGTCCGCGCCCTCGCCGAGCGCCTCGACGCCGCCGCCGATCCCGTCCTCGTCGCCGGCCCCGACATCGATACCGCCGGCGCCTGGGACCTCGCCGTCGCTCTCGCCGAGCGCCAGCGCCTGCCGGTCTGGGCCTCGCCCGCGACCGGCGGCCATCGCCTCGGCTTCCCCGAGAACCACCCGAACTTCCGCGGCGTCCTGCCGCCGGCGATCGGCCCGGTCGGGCAGACGCTCGAGGGTCACGACCTGATCCTCGTCGTCGGCAGCTCGGTCTTCCCCTACTACCCGCACATCCCCGGGCCGCTGCTGCCCCAGGGGGCGGCGCTGGTGGCGGTCACCAGCGACCCCGACGAGGCGGTGCGGGCGCCGATGGGCGACGCGATCGTCGCCGACGTGAAGCTGACCTTGGCCTCGCTGCTGGAGGCGGTGCCCGAGAGCTCGCGCCCGGCGCCGGAGCCGAACCTCGGCCCGCAGGAAATTCCGGCCGAGGACCCGCTCAACCCCTCGACCGTCCACAGCGCTCTGGCGGAAGTGATGCCCGAGGACGCGATCGTCGTCCTCGAGTCCCCCTCCAGCACGCTGGCGCTGCGCAACCAGCTGCGGATCTCCCGTCCCGGCAGCTACTACTTCAGCGCCGGCGGCGGACTCGGGTTCGGGCTCTCCGCCGCGGTCGGCGTGCAGCTCGCCCAGCCCGACCGCCCGGTCGTCTGCGTCCTCGGCGAGGGCTCGGCCCAGTACGCGATCACCGCCTTCTGGAGCGCGGTCGCCTACCAGGCACCGGTCACCTTCCTGGTCCTGCAGAACGAGGAGTACGCGATCCTCAAGTGGTTCGCCGAAGTCGAGCAGGTGAAAGGCGCACCGGGCCTCGACCTGCCGAAGCTCGACGTCGCCTCGGTCGCCGAGGGCTACGGGGTCAAGGCGCACCGGCCGCAGGGGCGCGACGAGGTCGCCGGGGCGCTCAGCGCCGCGCTCGCCTCCTCGCAGCCGGAGTTGGTCGAAGTCCCGGTCTCGCCCGGGATGGCGCTCTTCTAGGAGCCGGCTAAGCCGGGTCTGGGCTTTTGCCGGCGTCGACGGTTTTGCCGTCGATGTGGTGGACCAGCTCGGCGTATTTCGGTTCCGCCTCCATCCGCTTGTCGAGCAGCGGGTTGACGATGCCCCGCAGCGCCGACACGTAGCGCCACCACTTGGGGACGAAGATCCGCGGCGCCCGTTCCTCGATCCCGCGAACCAGCCCGGCTCCGGCCTCTTCCGGCGTGATCCGTTTCATCAGCCAGTCGGGGCTGAGCTTTCGGATCCGCTCGGAATCTTCCTGGGCCATGGCGTCCTGCACCAGTTTGGTGTCAACCCAGCCGAAGTAGGCGACGCTGGCGCTGGCGCCGTGCGGGGCCAACTCGACCCGCAACGCCCGGCCGAGCGACTCGACCCCGGCCTTGGCGACCGCGTAGGGGCTGTTGCCGAACCCGTTGGCGAAGGCGTAGACGGAGGAGACGACGACCATCTGGCCCTTGCGCTCGACGGTCTGCGGCAGCGCCGCGCGCACCGTCCGCCAGACACCGAGCAGGTCGACCTCGAAGACCCGCTCCCATTCCTCGCCGGAGATGCCGCGCACCGTCGCGAACTGCTTCTGCGCGATGCCGGCGTTGGCAACCGCGACGTCGACCCCGCCGAGTTTTTCGACGATCTCGGCGACCGCGTTCATCATCGCGCTCTGGTCGGTGACGTCGCCGCTGAGCCCGATCGCCCGCGGCCCGATCCGCTCCGCCGCCTCCTGCGCCTCCTGGGCGTCGAGGTCGAGCACCGCCACCGAGGCGCCGCGCAGGTGCATCTGCCGCGCGGTCTCGAAGCCGATCCCGCGGGCGGCGCCGGTCACCAGCGCGACCTTTCCGTTCAAGTCGTATCTGTCCATGGCGGGGACCCTAACGCCGCCTGCATCCATACGCTGCGGCCGTGCCCGCCGTCGATGCCGCCTATGCCGAGCTCGCCGCCGACCGGCGCTTCGAGCAACTGCCCGGCTTCGATCCCGGCCAGCTGACGCCGCTGCTGGTTGAGGCGAAGGGGGCGGGGTTGCAGCCGGCGCTGCGCGGTTCGCTCGGCGAGGGCGTGTCCGGCGTGGTCGGCCAGCTCGCCTACCAGCGCAACAAGAAGTTCCGCTTCCAGGCGGCGCTGACCGAGGTGCCGGCGGCAACCGCCTTCGCCCCCCGCGTCTTCTGCATCCGCCGCGGCCGCCACACCCGCGACGACGAGTTCTACGGCTTCGAGGCGCGCCACTCGAAGCTCTGGACCGAGAGCACGGCGTTGAACGAGCGCTTCGAGGTCAGCACCAGCCCCTTCCAGGATCCGAACTGGCTACGCCAGCTGTTCTCGCCCAGCCTGGTCGACTGGCTCGGGACCAAGCCGCCGGCCGACTTCTCCTTCGAGCTCGCCTACGGCGCTCTGCTCGGCAGCATCGAGGTCGACGATCCCGGCGCCGGAGATCTCGCCGCCCTCTGCGAGGCGACCGCCCACGTCGCCACCCGGATCCGCCAGGAGTGCGAGGAGTAGATGCAGCTCAACAAGGTGGGCATCGGCCTGATCGCCTTTTTCGGCCTCGCCGGGGCGGCGTTCGCGATCGTCCCGATCCTCGCCGGAGTGCCGATGGAAGTGGCGGGCATCCTCGCCTCGGTCGGGGTGATCTGGGTCCTCGTCGCGGGCGGGTTGCTCTGGTACGCCAAGCGCCAGGAGCGCAAGGCCGCCCACCAGGACTGGGTCTTCCGGCAGGGCCTGCGCGGGACAGCCACGGTGCTCGGCGCCTCCAGCCACGCCGAAGTCAACGAGATGCCGCTGATGAGCCTGCGGCTCGAGCTCGACCTGCCGGGCTTCGGCAAGCGCGAGGTGAAGCGACGGGAGATCATGCCCGTCTTCGCCGCCTCGCGGATGGAGCAGGGGCTGGTTCTGCCGGTCTACGTCAACCCCGAGGATGCCGACGACTTCGTCCTCGTCTGGTGAGCGGGGCCGGAGGTTCGGCCGACCCCTCCTAGAATCCTGACCTTCATGCCCGGCTTCGAACCCGTCGATCCCAAGCAGTCTTTCCCCGAGCTAGAGGAGCGCGTCCTCGCCCGCTGGCGCGAGGAAGACGTCTTCGCTCGCTCGCTGGAGGCGCGCGCCGACGCCCCGGTCTGGAGCTTCTACGAGGGACCGCCGACCGCCAACGGCCGCCCCGGCTCCCACCACGTCTTCGCCCGCGTCTTCAAGGACGTCTACCCGCGCTACAAGTCGATGTGCGGGTACCGGGTGCCGCGCAAGGCAGGCTGGGACTGCCACGGCCTGCCGGTCGAGCTCGAGGTCGAAAAGCAGCTCGGCATCTCCTCCAAGCAGGAGGTCGAGGAGCTCGGGATCGCCGAGTTCAACCGCCGCTGCCGCGAGTCGGTCTTCGAGTACGTCGACGACTGGAACAAGCTGACCGAGCGGATCGGGTTCTGGGTCGACCTCGACGACCCCTACGTGACCATGGAGGACGACTACATCGAGTCGGTCTGGTGGTCGTTGAAAAAGCTCTGGGACGAGGACCGGCTCTACGAGGGCCACAAGGTCGTCCCCTACTGCCCGCGCTGCGGCACCGCGCTCTCCTCGCACGAGGTCGCGCAGGGATACGAGGACGTCGAGGACCCGTCTATATATGTGCGCTTCCCGTTGCTGGGCGAGGACGCATCTCTTCTTGTGTGGACGACGACGCCGTGGACTCTTCCGGGGAACGAAGCCGTGGCGGTGGCGCCTGACGTGACCTACGTGCGGGCGGGCTTGGGAGATGAGACCTTGATCCTGGCCGAGCCGTTGGTGGAGAAAGTGCTGGGTGAGGAAGCAGAGATCCGCGACCGCTTCCCAGGAAGCGAGCTGGTCGGCAAGCACTACCAAGGGCCGGTCTTCAATTTGCAGGATCGAGAGCCAGGTGGCTTCCCGGTCATCGGCGGGGATTTCGTCACCACCGAAGACGGGACGGGCTTGGTCCATATCGCCCCGGCGTTCGGCGAAGACGATTACAAGGTCGCCGCCGAGAACGAGCTGTTCGATCCGACCGATGCCGGCACCCTCTACAACCCGGTCGGCCTCGACGGCAAGTTCGACCAGCGCGTCACCGGCTTCGAGGGGAAGTTCGTCAAGGATCCGGAGGTCACCGCCGCCCTGATCGCCGACCTCGACCAGCGCGGCCTGCTCTTTCGCGAGCAGGTCTACGAGCACTCCTATCCGCACTGCTGGCGCTGCGGCACGCCCCTGCTCTACTACGCGAAGTCGAGCTGGTACATCGCCACCTCCCAGGCGCGGGACCAGCTGCTCGCCAACAACGAGGAGATCGGTTGGCATCCCGAGCACATCAAGCACGGGCGCTTCGGCAAATGGCTGGAGAACAATGTCGACTGGGCGCTCTCGCGCGACCGCTATTGGGGGACGCCGCTGCCGATCTGGGAGTGCACCGATGCCGGGTGCGACGGTCGCTACTGCGCCGGCTCGGTGGCCGAGCTGCGCGAGCGGGCACGGGGTGAGGTGCCGGACGACTTGCACCGCCCCTACATCGACGAGGTCGTCCTCGATTGCGAGAAGTGCGGTGGTGAGATGCGGCGCGTCCTCTCGGTGATCGACACCTGGTACGACAGCGGCGCGATGCCCTTCGCCCAGTTCCACTATCCGTTCGAGGGCAAAGAGGAGTTCGCGGAGCGCTTCCCGGCCGACTACATCTGCGAGGCCCAGGACCAGACCCGCGGCTGGTTCTACACCCTGCTCGCCGAGTCGACCCTGCTGTTCGACACCTCCAGCTACCGCAACTGTGTCTGCCTCGGCCTGATCCTCGACGCCGAGGGGCAGAAGATGTCGAAGAGCCGCGGCAACGTCGTCGACCCCTGGGACGTGCTCGAGCGCCCACGGCGCCGACGCCTTCCGCTGGTACTACCTGACCGCGCAGCAGCCCTGGGCCGGCTACCGCTTCAGCGTCGACACGGTCGGCGAATCGGTCCGCCAGTTCCTCCTCACCCTCTGGAACACCTACTCCTTCTGGGTCCTCTACGCGAACGCCGAGGGGCTCGGCCCCGGCGACTTCACGAGTCCGCCTCAGGCGTCGAATAAAGACGCTTCAGGCGGACTCACCGACCTCGACCGCTGGGCGCTATCCCGCCTCCAGGCGACGACCGGGACCGTGCGCGAGCGGATGGACGCCTACGACTGCACCGCCGCCGGGCGGGCGATCGCCGAGTACGTCGAGGAGCTTTCCAACTGGTACGTGCGCCTCTCGCGGCGCCGCTTCTGGGATGGTGACCGCGCCGCCTTCGCGACCCTGCGCCACTGCCTGCTGGAGACGGTGGCGATGCTGGCCCCGTTCACGCCCTTCCTCGCCGACGAGATTCACCGCAACCTCAGCGGCGACGGTGCCGCCCCCTCGGTCCACCTGCGCGACTTCCCGGAGGCCGAGGCGAGTCTCGCCGACCCTGAGCTCGAGCAGGGGATGGAGGCGGTCCGCCTCACCGTCGAGCTCGGCCGGGCCGCCCGTGCCCAGGCGAAGGCGAAGGTGCGCCAGCCGTTGCGTCGCGCGGTGATCGTCGCCAACGACGCCGAGCGGGCGGCGATCGAAGCCCGCGCCGGCCTCGTCACCGCCGAGCTCAATGTCAAGGAGCTCGACTTCGTCAGCGACGAGTCGGAGTTGGTCAGCTACAGCGCCAAGCCCAACTATCGCGCCCTCGGCCCCCGCTTCGGCAAGAAGATGCCGCAGGTGGCCGCCGCCGTCGAGGCGCTCGACGCAGCCCACGCCGCCGCCGTCCTCGCCGAAGGCGGCGAGATCGGGATCTCGATCGAGGGCACCGACCACACCCTCGGCACCGAGGACATCACCCTCGCGCTCGAACCACTCGAGGGCTACGAGGTCGAGGCCGAGGCCGGCCACGCCGTCGCCCTGCAGCTGGAGCTCGACGACGAGCTCCGCCGCGAGGGCCTGGCCCGCGAGATCGTCCACGCGGTCCAGAACGCGCGCAAAGCAGCGGGCCTAGAGATCACCGACCGGATCGACCTTGCCCTCGGCGGTGATGCTGACCTGATCGCGGCCGCACGGGCCCACGAGGCCTACCTGACCGGCGAGGTTCTAGCCACCTCCGTCAGCTACGGCGGAGCTGACGCCGCCACCCAGATCGACGGCAAAGATCTCAAAATCGGCGTTTCTCGCGCCTGAAGGGGGGAGAGACGCTGTCTTCAGCGCCCTTGTTCGGGCGTGGAATTCAGTCACCATGCGAAAAATCAACTGCGTCGAAACCGGTGGTTTCCGGGCGACGCGGTTGCGATCATCCTAGATCCAGTCAAGGTCGATGCTGATGAGTGTTGTAACGCTCGCTACCTTGGCTACATTCGCGATGAACTGGTGCGCGTGGTAGTCGCTGCCGACGACCCAAACGTCGTGATCACCGTCCACCCGAGGAGGCATTTATGAAAGCCGATTACGACAGCCAGGCAAACGCCGTATCGATTGATCTGCTTGAGGTGGATCGATGGGACGACGGCGGGGAGTTCGACGAGGATTACTGCACTGTTGCCTTCTCGAAAGGCCGTGTCGCGAACATCGGGTTGCTCTATCCGAGTGACAACCTCCACCTTTTGGAGGCCGTAGCCGAGCGCTACAACCTCGACGCAGACTGCCTCGCCGCCACCGCGAAAGCGGCACTGGCTGCTCCTGATCGCGCCGTGACGATCAGCGAGCGCCTTGCCGCCTAGTCCTGCGGCCTCTCGCCGATGATGAAGTCCGATTTCTTCGAGTCGTCGAACTTGACCCAGCAGTGATCCGGGGCGACGCCGGCGACCTCGATCAGGGCCGCTTCGATCCGCTTGGCGATCTCCGCCTTCTGCTCGTCGGAGCGGCCCTCGTACCAGTGGACGTGAACGAACGGCATGGGAGGGAGAGGCGCCCGCTTAGGCGAGCGCCGGCTCCAGCTCGGCCTCGAGGCGACGCTTCGGCATCGCGCCGACCACTTTCTTGGCGATCGCGCCGTCCTTGAAGAGGATCATCGTCGGGATCGAGAGGACCTCGTAGTTGGCCGCGGTCTGCTGGTTCTCGTCGACGTTGATCGAGACGATCTTGAGGTCGTCGCGCTCGGCGTCGATCTCCTCCAGGACCGGATGGACGACGCGGCACGGACCGCACCAGGGAGCCCAGAAGTCGACGAGCACAGGGCCGTCGGCATCGAGCACATCAGCTTTGAAGTTGGCGTCGGTCACGTCGGTCAATTTGCCAGTCACTGTTCGATCTCCCAAATCGCGGTTTCGGCTTCAGCTCAATACTTCAGAAAGTATAGCGGCACTGTCCAAGGTCGGAAAACGGGCGTTTGCTCTCCCTACCCATCAGCCCGGCAATGGTATTCCTTGGCAGGTGACCAACGCCGAGATCGCCGCCGCGCTGGAAGAGCTGGGAGTTCTCTACGAGCTTGACGGCGCCGTCAAATACCGGGTCCTCGCCTACAGCACCGCCGCCAAGGCGATCCGCGAGAGCCCGGTCTCGGTCGCCGAGCTGGCCGCCAAAGGCAAGGCGACTGACGTTCCCGGGGTCGGCAAGACCCTGGCGGAAAAGATCGACGCGCTGATCGAGACCGGGGAGATCCCCGCCGCGGTGAAGCTGAAGGCGAAGTTCCCGCCGACCCTGATCGAGGTCACCCGGGTCCCCGGCGTCGGCCCGAAAACCGCGCGCCGGCTCTTCGAGGACCTCGAAATCGCCTCGATCGAGGACCTCAAAGCGGCGGCGGAAGCGGAGAAGATCCGCGACGTCAAAGGGCTCGGGGCGAGGGCCGAGGAGAACATCCTGGCCGCGCTGGAGCGGGTCGGCGAGCCGGGGGAGGGGCCCGGACGCCTGCTGCTCTCGAAGGTGAAGCCGATCGCCGAGGAACTGGCGGCAGCGCTGCGCGAGCACCCGGCCGCGAACGAGGTCGAGGTGGCCGGATCGGTCCGCCGCTGGGCCGAGACCTGCAAGGACATCGACCTGATCGCCACCGCCGACGAGCCGGCAGCGCTCGCCGAGCACCTCGTCTCCCACCCGCTGATCGCCGCCGCCGGCAACCCCGGTCCCAACGGCGTCCGCGCCCAGACCCACAACGGGGTCTCGGTCGACCTGCGAATCGTCCCGCCGGCCGCCTTCGGCAACCTGCTCCAGCACTTCACCGGCTCCCAGACCCACAACGTGCAGCTGCGCGAAGAGGCCGTCGCCCGCGGCCTATCTGTTTCTGAGCACGGGATCACCGAGACCGAGAGCGGCGACGTCGCGACCTGCGCGACCGAGTCCGAGGTCTACGAGCGACTCGGCTACGCCTACATCGAGCCGGAGCTGCGCGAGGGGCGAGGCGAGCTGAAGGCGGCCCGCGAAGGCAAGCTGCCCGACCTGATCGAGCTCGCCGACATCAAGGGCGACCTCCACTCCCACACCACCCTCTCCGACGGCCGCAACAGCCTCGAGGAGATGGCCGAGGCAGCCCGCGACCGTGGCTACAAATACCTGGCGATCACCGACCACTCGGCCAGCCACGGCTTCGGCGACCACGTGACCCCCGAGCGGCTCTGGGAGCGGATCGAGGAGGTCCGCGCCTGGAACAAGGGCCAACGGGGCTTCCGCCTCCTTTCCGGCTCGGAGATCAACATCGGCCTCGACGGCTCCCTCGACTACCCCGACGACCTGGTCGCCGCTCTCGACTGGGTGGTCGCCTCGGTCCACACCTCCTTCTCGGTCTCCAAGCAGCAGATGACCGAGCGGGTCGTCGCCGCGATCGAGAACCCGGACGTCGACTGCATCGGCCACCTCACCGGGCGGCTGATCGGCCGTCGCGAGCCCTACGGAATCGACGTCGAGGCGGTCGCCGAGGCCGCGGCTCGGACCGGGACGATGATCGAGATCAACGGCAACCCCAACCGCCGCGACCTCTCCGACCTCCACGCCCGCCTCGCGGTTGAGGCCGGTGTCAAGATCGTCCTCAACACCGACGCCCACGGGGTCGACACCCTCGACAACATGGCCTACGCCGTCGCCACCGCCCGCCGCGCCTGGCTGACCGCGGACGACATCGCCAACACCCGCAGCTGGGCTCAGTTCAAAAAGCTGCTCGAGAAATAAGTCCGCCGGTCCTTTGTGTCGCTATGCGGTTCAAAGGTCCGGCGGACTTTTAGTGCCCTCCGCGCAGTCCCGGCGCCCGCACTAGCTCGATCGGTTTCAGCGGGTGGGAGGGGACGACGTAGAACTTGACCCCGTCGCGCTGCTCGACTCCCAGCACCGCCGCCTCGCGGGTGTGCCAGGCGAGAGAGACGATCAGGGCGTAGCCGGCGCCGACCGCGGCGACGCCGGGGAAGAAGATGCCGAGCACGCCGGCGGCGACCGCGGTTACGGCGATCGGCCAGAGCCGGGTGAAGGCGATCCGGGCCGGGTTCTGGTCCGGCAGCGAGGTGGCGGTGCGGGCGCGGGCGAGGGCGTCGCGGACGTCGTCGGCGGCACGCTGGGGCCGGCCCAGGTAGAAGCCGATCGCGAGGGCGATTAGCCACCAGGCGGCGGCGACGAGGACGATCGTGGTCTCGCCGTCGCGGTTGGCGGCGACCGCGGTGATTGCCCCCAGCGCGGTCGCCTCGGCGGCGGTGATGAAGACGCTGACACGGAGTAGATCGGTGTAGGGCATTACTCCGCCAGCCATTCGAGGATCGCCAGCCAGCCGTCGAGTCCGCCGACCGTCACGTCTGACTCCTCCGCCAGCTCGGGCGGCGCCTCGGGCGAGAGCACGCCAACGCAGACGGCTGCACCCAGCTGCCCCTCCTCCTGCAGCTCCCGCAGTCGGCGGAAGGCGTCGAGGTCGGTGCGGTCGTCGCCGGCGTAGGTGGCGCGGTCGAGCCGCCCGTCGGCGAGCAGCGAGGCGACAGCGCCGTCCTTGCCGCCCCCGCCCTGCGGCCGCAGCTCCAGCACTTTGCGACCCCAGCGCGGTTCCAGCCCCGCCTTGCCGGCCTCGATCGCGATCTCGTGCGCGCGCGCCTCCGCTGCCGCCTCGTCGGGGCTGCCGCGCCAGTGCAGGGCCTGGATCGGTCCCTTGTCCTCCCGGCGCAGCCCGACCGCGAGGCGGTTGCCGTCGACCGCGGCGAGGAACTCGAGGGCTTCGGTCTCGCGCCCGGCCACCGAGGGATCCGGCTGGACGGCATCCTCGCCCGGCAGCAGCAGCTCGAGGCCGTGGTTGCCGGCGTAGGCGAGGGTGTCGAGGCCGACCAGCCGCCGCGCCTCCTCCGCCCGCCGGCCGGAGATGCAGCCGACCAGCGCGTAGCGCTCGCTCAGCGCCGCCAGCGCCTCGCGCGCCGCCGCCGGCACCGCCGCATCCTCGGCCCGTTCGACGATCGGCGCCAGGGTGCCGTCGACATCGGTGAGGATCGCGGCGCGCTCAGGCTCTCGGCGCAGCGGCGCCAGGCGCGCCGCCCAGTCGCCACCCCCGCTCTCTGGGTCGTGGGGCACGCCTCTAGTATCGCGAGATGCCCGCCGGCACCGCGACCCCGGACCACGCGATCTGGAAGCTGGCGGCGATCGGCACTCTGGCCGGGATCTTCAGCGGCCTCTTCGGGGTTGGCGGCGGGACCGTGATCGTGCCGCTGCTGATCTTCTGGTTCGCCTACGGCGAGCGGCTCGCGACCGGGACCAGCCTCGCCGCGATCATCGTCATCGGCCTGCTCGGCGCGATCGCCCAGGGCGGGATCTACGGCAACGTCCACGTCGACACCGGCTTCCTGCTCGCGATCCCCGCCGTCGTCGGCGTCGTCGTCGGCACCGCGATCCAGCAGCGGATTCCCCAGCGCACGGTCTCCTACCTCTTCGCCCTGCTGCTGGTGGCGATGGCGGTGGAGTTGATCCTCTCGTGAGCGAGCTGGCGGCGGTCGTCATCTGCCTCTTCGGCGGTCTCACCGGCGGCCTGGTCGGGGTCGGCGGCGGCATTCTCTTCGTCCCGGCGCTGACGATCTTCATCGGCCTCAGTCAGGTCGAGGCCGAGTCGACCTCGCTGCTGATGATCGTCCTCGTCGCGATCGTCGGCGCCTATCGCCAGAACGGCTACGGCAACGTCCGCCTGCGCGAGGCGGCGATCATCGGCGCCCTCTCGCCACTCGGCGTCCTGCTCGGCGTCGCGATCTCCAACAACGTCTCCGAACGGGCTCTGCAGCTCTCCTTCGCGGCCCTGGCGCTGTTCATGGCGGTGCAGCTGGTGCGCCGCGCGCGCGCCGCCTAGCCGCCTTCCGGGCAACTTGCATGGTCTACGCTCGTGAGCGTGGATTCGCTCACCTGGGAAGGGGACCTACCCCACCTCCGCTCGCCGGTCATGGTCTGCGCTTTTCGCGGCTGGAACGACGCCGCGGCGTCGGCCTCCAGCGCGCTGACCGCGATCGCCACCTCGATGGAGGCGGACCTGGTCGCCAGGGTCGATCCCGAGGAGTACTTCGACTTCCAGTCGACCCGGCCGACGATCACCCTCGACGAAGGCCAGACCCGCCGCATCGAGTGGCCGGAAAACAACCTCTACGCCGCCCGGGTCCCGACCGCCGACCGCGACCTGGTCCTTCTCGACGGGACCGAGCCGAACCTCCGCTGGCGCACCTTCTCGGAAACGATCGCCACCGCCGCCGAGGCGCTCGGGGTGGAGATGGTGATCACCCTCGGGGCGCTGATCGCCGAGGTCTCGCACACCCTGCCGGTGCCGATCACCGGCCTCGCCTCGACCCAGGAGCTGGTCGAGGAGTTGGAGCTCGAGCGCTCCAGCTACGAGGGCCCGACCGGCATCGTCGGCGTCGTCCACGACTTCTGCCGCCAGGGCGGGATCGACTCCGCCTCGCTCTGGGCCGCGGTCCCCCACTACGTCGCCGCCGTCCCCAACCCGAAGGCAGCCCTCGCCCTCCTGCGCCGGCTCGAGGCGCTGACCGGGATCGCCGTCGAGGCTGCCGACCTGGAGGAGGAAACGGTCGACTACGAAGAGCAGATCGGCCGCGCCGTCGCCGCCAACCCGGAGATCGAAGACCTCGTCTCCCGGATCGAGGCCGAACAATCCGAGCTGCTCGACGACGAGGGCGACCTCCCCTCAGCTGACACCCTGGCCCAAGACTTCCAGCGGTTCCTTCGCCAGCGCGGGGACGACAAGAGCTGAGCACCCGGGGGGGATCCTGGTGGAGGGGTCCCTGGGAGCACCTCCGCCGGCAGGAGCGCTACTGGGCTAGCGCCTCGAAAGCTTTCGGGCCGGCTCCATGCTGAGTACCCAGGGACCCCTCCACCAGGATCCCCTGTCGAGCGTTTGCCGTCACACGCTGAGGTTCCTTAGAGGTGGTTCGTGTGCGCCAGCTGCGGCTGTCGAAGGGGAGATGGGTGGCCTCCTCCAGACACTCAACATCGAGCCATAAGCGAGATGTGTCTGGCGGGGGCCACCCATCTCCCCACCACCACTACGTTTCCGCAGCCGGGCAGATCAGCCGGTAATCGCACCAGCTGCAGACGCTGGGGGATGGGCGGGGCTCGAAGTCTTGGCTGAGGATGCCCTCGCCTACCTGGAGGACGGTCCGCTCCACCCGCTCGGCGTCGTCTGGCCTGGTCGGCGCGGCAACCTTGTCGGCGTCGAGGACGTAGTAGTAGCTGCCGGTGCTGGCCTCGATTCCCCAGGCCTCGCGGGCGGCCATCCGGTAGAGGGCTAGCTGTAGGTCGGAGTCGAGGTCTTCTTCGCTCTTGCGCTCGCCGGTCTTGTAGTCGATCAGCTCGTAGTCGCCGTCGGGCAGGCGATCGACGCGATCGACGCGGCCGCGGACGTGGTGGTCGCCGACCTTGAAGTCGAACTTTTTCTCCAGCCAGACCGGCTCGCCCTCGGACTCGCGCTCGCGTTCCCAGTAGCGGCGCAGCGCCTCGCGGGCGCGGTCGCGGAACTGCAGCTCGTCGTCAGTGGAGCCGAACCCGGTCCGCCGCCAGCCGGACTCGAAGAGCCGGTTCAGCTCCCGCAGTCCGTCCTCGGGGTTTTCGGGCGGCTCCTTGTGGAACCGCTCGAGCACGTTGTGGAAGAGGATCCCGAAGCGCTGGTTGATCGTCGGCTCCTGGGGGATGCCGAAGACGCGGGCGAACTTGTACTTCAGCGGGCAGGTCAGGTACAGCGTCAGGTCGGAGGCCGAGAGGCTGAGCATGCCGTCGCCGCGTCGCGGCAGGAAAGCCGCCAGCGAGGGCTCGTCGCGCGCCGCCACCAGGTCCAGCCGGTGGCCGCGCTCGCGCTCGGAGTCGAGCAGGTAGGCATCGAGCGAAGAGGCGTCGAGCTCGGCCTGCTGCTCGGTCGTCGCGACCTGGCGCAGCAGGCCGTTAACCGCCTCGATCGCCTCCGCGGTCGGCTCGTCGCCAGGGCGCTGCGCCAGCGCCGCCAGCTTCAGCAGCTCGAGGTACCGGGCGATCGCCCGGTTGACGTCGATCGCGGTGTCGAGCCGCGGCTCCGACAGCTCCCGTCCCGCCCGCCAGGAGTCCTCGAGCACCTGCTCGCGCAGCGCACGGTAGGTCGCGTGCAGGCCCTCGGCCGGGCCGAACAGCTCCTCCTCGTGTGCCTCCTCCTCGGCACCGGCCCGCTGCAGCGCCTGCTCGTAGTAATGGGAGGGGCGGGCCGCCTCGCCGTCGCCCCTGCGCTCCAGTCGCGAGAGGACGAGCCCGCTGCGCGCCGGCCAGCCGATCTGCTCCCACTCGCCCTCCTCCTCGAGGCCGAGGACGAAGACGTGGTCGAAGCCGAGGCCCTTGACCGCGGCCGCCGCCATCACGTTGACCGCGCCGGGGGAGCGTGGCTGCTCGGCGTCCTCGCGTTCGACCCCGGCCTCGGCGACAGCGCTGAGGTAGGAGACGAAGCCGCGGGTCGAGCCGTGCGGCTCGCGCCGGGTCCAGGCCGTCGCCAGCTCCGCCAGGCGGGAGAGGCCGAGCAGTCGCTCGGCCACCTCGGGCTGTGCGGCGAAGAGCCGTTGCCGCCGCAGGCCCACTTGCTCGATCAGCCGCCGCACGAAGACATCGGCCCGCCGTTCCTCCATCACCGAGGCGGCTGCGTTGTAGAGCTTGAGGAAGGTCCCGATCCGCTCCCGCGCCTCGGGTTGAAACTGGGGGCTGTCGAGCGCCGCTTCGCAGCCGGCGACCATGTCCAGCTTGCGGCGCCGGGCGATCGTCGTCAGCCGCGCCAGGTCGGCCGAGCGCAGCTCGACCGGCGGCCGGGTCAGCGCCCGCGCCGCCGCGGCGGAGTCGTCCGGGTCGGCGAGCACCCGCAGCCAGGCGATCGCGTCGCGAACCTCCGGCCGCTGAAACAGCGCCGTCGGCCCGGAGAGGTGGAGGGGGATGCCGCGCTCTTCCATCGCCGCGGCGACCGCGATGCCCTGTTTGCCGGGATCGGCGACGAGGACGCAGATCTCTTCCGCGGCGACCCCGCCGGCGGCCAGGTGCTCGACTTCGCGCGCCACCGCCTGCGCCTGCGCGCGCTCGTTGCCGCAGCGCCAAAAGGCCAGTTTGGGATCGCGGAAGCGCCGCTCGAGCAGGATCCGCTCGCCGGCCGGGTGCAGGCCGGCGAACCACTCGTCGCCAAGGCGACCCTCGGTCTCGGCGTCGCCCTGTTCGAGGACGAAGATCTGATTCGGATTGTCGGCCGCCAGCGACTCCAGCACCGCCCGCTGCGCCGCGGTCGTCTCCTCTAGTTCGTCGACCGCGAGGAAGCGGAAGCGCGCGCCGATCCGCCGCCGCACGTCGGGGCGCTCGACCAGCAGGCACTCGAGGGCGAGGAAGACATCGCCGCGATCGAGGCTGCCGGACTCGGAGAGGACCCGGTCGTGGGCGGCGTAGAGCTCGGCGAACTCGAGCTCACGGCGGGCCGCCTCCCGCTCGGCCTCGTCGGTGGCGCCGGCCTCCCGCGCTTGCGCCCGCTCGGAGAGCGTCGTCGGCCCGACTCGTTCCGCCTTCAGCTGGTCGATTCGCGCCAGCAGGCGGGCCAGCAGCCCGGCGGGGTTGCCGCGGATCTCGTGCCGGCGCAGCGGCAACCGGTCGAGGCGGTCGAGCAGCATTGCCAGCCGCTCGCCCCGGCTCAGCACGTCGAAGAAGGGGTCGAGGCCGGCCTCCTCGGGGTAGTCGCGCAGGATTCGCTCCCCGATCGCGTCCCAGCTGCCGATCCAGAGCTCCTCGAAGGATCCCTCCAGCAGCGCCTCGCAACGTTCGTGCAGGCGGGCCGCGGTGGCCTGGCGGGAGGCAATCATCAGCACGCTCTCCGGCCCGGTCCCGTTCGCGACCAGCCGGGCGAGGCGGCGAGCGAGCAGCTCGGTCTTGCCGGTGCCCGGGGCGCCGAGGATCAACAGTGGCCCGTCCCCGTGGGCGACGGCGAGCTCGCGCTCGGAAGCAGCGGTGGCGGCGCTGGGGTGGTCCTCGGGCACCTCCCAAAGCTAGCGCTTGACCGGTTCCCCTCTAGCATCTGGCCGATGGATCTCCTATCCGCGGACTGGCCGGCGATCTGCCGCCGCATCGTCGCCGCCCAGAGGCCGATCTTCGCCGCGGCTCCGACCAGTGAGGAGCGCACCGTCTACGAGGGCATCGGCGAGGGCGGAGACCACACCCTGGTGATCGACCGCCGCTGCGAGGACGTCGTCTTCGCCGAGCTGGAGAAATTGGCCGCCGAAGGCGCCTCTTTCGTCGCCGTCTCCGAGGAGCGCGGCGAAGTCACCTTTGGTGCCGGCGGCGAGCAGCGGGTGGTGATCGACCCGATCGACGGCTCGCTCAACGCCCGCCGCACGATCCCCTCCTTCGCGGTCTCGATCGCGGTTGCCTCCGGACCCTCGATGGCCGACGTCGAGTTCGGCTTTGTCCACGACTTCGGCGCCGACGAGGAGTTCCTTGCCGCCCGGGGGGCGGGGGCGGAGCTGAACGGTTCGCCGATCCGGGTATCGCCCGAGGCTGAGCGCCTCGAGGTGGTCGGCCTCGAGTCGGCCGAGCCGGAATGGTCGCTGCCGGCCTTCGAGTCCCTGATCGGCAAGGCGTATCGCCTGCGGGTGGTCGGTGCGATCGCGATCACCGCCGCCTATGTCGGCGCCGGCCGCTTCGACGCGATGCTGAGCTTGCGTCCATGCCGCTCGGTCGACGCTGCCGCCGCGCAGCTGATCGTGCGCGAGGCCGGAGGCGCCGTCGCCTTCGGCGCCGACGACCTGGCGGAGGTGATGCTCGACCTCGACTCGCGCTACCCGATCGCCGCCGCCAACGGCGAGGCCGGCCTCGCGACGGTGCGCACTGCGCAACTTGCGCGGACCGCGTAACCCTTTCTCCAGGGCGGTTTACAAACGTCTGTTCCTACGAACTTATGTTCGCTACACTCGGGCTTCCCCAAGCCCCCAATCCCTTACTCCAAGAGGTGTTTTCTTCAGATGGCAACGAGCAAAAACGGCAGCAAAGCGAAAACTCAGGCGAAACGCGCCACTACCGAAGCGAAAAAATCGGCGGCGAAAACCGCTTCCGCTTCCAAGCGCGCCGCCACCAAGACTGCAGTCGCTGAGAAGAACCAGGTCCAGACCGTGGTTCAGACCGCCGTCGACTTCCCCGTCGGCGCTGTCCTCACCGTCAGCGACCGGGTCTCCGACCTGGTCGAGCCGTGGACCGACCGCAGCAAGGCCGAGAAACAGGTCAAGAGCTACCGCAGCACCCTGCGCAAATCGCTGAAGCGGACCGAGCGTCGTGGCACCAGCGCCCGCCGCAAAGCGATCACCGAGGCCCGCAAGACCCGCAACCAGGTCGAGCGCGAGGCCCGCAAGCGTCAGCGTGACGTCGAGACCTCGATCAAGCGCAACCGCAACGAGGTCGAGACGCGGGTCCGCAAGGCGATCGAGGAGCAGACCTCCCGCGCCCAGGGCGTCGTCGGCAGCGCCCAGGGTCTGGTCGGCAGCGTCAGCGACCAGCTCGCCGCACTCCGCTAAGCAGTTCCCAACCGGCTATCGGCCGGTGACTTGTACAGGCCGCGAGGTGCCTGGTCCATAGGGCCAGCCCTTGCGGCCTTTTACGTAGGCGCGGAACTGGAACCGGATGCCGCGGCTGTCGTCGTCGCTGAACCGGTAGCGATAGCGGAACCGGCCGCGGGCGTCCGCCTCGACGGTGCGGAACTCGCTCCAGGCGCCGCCGCGGAAGCGGAACTGCAACTCGACCGGGAGCCCGTTGGCGGCAGATGCTTCCACGCCCCTGAGGGCAACCTTGCCGCTGAAGACAACCGGCTTGCCGCCCACCTTGGCGGCCGTCGCCGAGGACCGCAGCCGGATCCTGGTCGCGGCATCGAGGTGGGTGGTGCTGCTTGCCGCTCTGCTGAGCAAGGCGGTGCCGGCGAAGCGGGCGACGACGTCGCGGCTCGGGCCCGGCCCCAGTAGGAGCGAGAAGCCCCCCTCGCGGTCGGTGCCGACCACGGTGGTGCGCTGTCGAGGATGCGCGCCGCCGGCGAAGGTCTCGGTGACGACAACCTCCCGACCCGTCACCGGGCTGCCGCCGACCCGTCGCAAGTGCCCCGCCAAGCGGCGGCGCGCGAGCCCGGTCGTCAGCGCGAGCTGCGCCTTCAGCGGGTTGAGGAGGACCATGCGGCCGCCGCGGGCGCGGTTCGCGCCGACTCCGGAGTTGCCCGCGGTGTCATAAGCGGTGGCGAGGAACTCGTACTTCCCGGGCGGGTAGGAGTCGGAGTCCCATTGGGCGACGAGCCGGTCACTGACGTTGCGCGTCAACAGGGGCTCAAAGGGGGTTCGGGTTCCGCTGCGGCGGACGCCGATCGAGCCGCGGTCCGGGCTTGGTCCGGAGAGTGAGTCGCTGACCGTCGCTTCAATCCGCTCCGGTTCGCCCGGGTCCTGGGCGGCGGCGAACGCGACCCGGGGCGGATTTTCGTCGATCCGCACCCTCACGCTCTTGCTGTCGCTGACGTTTCCGGCCGCGTCGCGGGCGAACGACTCGACGAGGTGGGTCCCGCTGCCGTCCACCCAGGCTCCGATCGTATGGCCGAGTGCTCGGGCCGGCGCCGCCCCGTCGACGGCAACCGCGGTGAAGGGCCCGAGCGGCCCGGTCGCCGTCATCCCGGAAAGAGAGTCCACGGCGCGGGCGGTCACCAGCACCGGTTGCCTGCTCCAGCCTGCCGGATTTCCTTCCAGGGATAGGGCTGGGGCGCTGCCGTCGACGCGAACGGCGACCGTCGCCACCAGCGACGGCACCCCGGTGCCCGATACCGCCACCGCGCGAACGAAGTGGAGGCCCTCCGGGAGCGTTCCCAGGGGGATCGTGCCCCCGTCTCCCTCGGCGAGGTCGATCTCCGCGGCGAGGCAGCGGCCGGGCTGGGCGCAGGGAGAGCTGCCGCTGCCCCGATCGACCGAGACCGCGAAACCGCCGATGCCGGACAGCGGCAGCGGGTCTTCGGCGGCGACTTGCGCGGTGGCGGTTTGGAGGCTGGAGATCCAGTCCGGAGCCGAATCGAGCCTGGGCACCGATGGCGCCGCGTTGTCGAAGCGGAGGGTGGCGGTCGAACGTGGGCCGGTTTCGCCGGAGGCGTTCACCAGCCAGGCCTCGAGGGTGTAGGTGTCCGGGACGTCGGGCACGTCGATGGCCTCCAGGGTCCTGGTTGGTGAAGTGCTGAAGGAGAGTCGGAGTTGGCCCTGCGAGTCGTAGAGTCGGTAGAGGGCTTTGGTCGGGTTCGCGGGGGGAATCGGGTCCCACTGGATCGCGAACGTCCCGTCCGCCTGCCAGGACGAACCCGCCGAGGTGCTCAGTACGCCGCTCGCCGCCATCGCTCCGGCCGGCGCGGCGAGGGCAAGCGCGAGCAGGGCCGTGAGCACCCTCAGCGCGAGCGGCTTCACGGGCCGAACTCGCCGGCGGGACTGCCGCCACTTTCTGCCGGTGCCGCTTCCGCCGCCGGTTCGGGAAGCGGCGCGGCTTCGACCGGGGCAGAGCTGACCGGAGCCGGTTCGCTGACCGCCGGCTCGATCGCGGCTGGCGTAGGGGTGGCGGAATTGCGGTCGGGCTTCGGCTTCGGCTTGGGCGCCGGCTCGGCCGGCTCGTATTCGACCTTCGGCGTAGGCGCCGGCGTGTCCGCCAGGCGCCGCTCCAGCCGCGGTCGCTCCGGCTCCCCGCCGGCGATCCCCGGGGCCGCGACGATGCCGCCGACGACGCAGGCCGCGGCGCCCCCGGCGGTGCCGATGCAGACTGCCGCCACCTTGACGAAGGCGGCGGCCCCGCCGCTCGCCCCGCCGCCGGCCGCGACCTGCGAGGCCGTCTGACCGCCCCCGGAGAAGCGGTTGGCCACCTCGGAGAACGCTTCGTGTGCCCGCTCCCAGAGGGTGCGGTGGAGGGGGAGCAAGGGGGCGAAGGCCGCCGCTGCCTTCGGCGCCGCTCGGTAGGCCCGCAGCGTCGCCCGGCAGTGACCACAGGCGCGCAGGTGCTCGCGCAGCGCCGCCATCTCCGTGGCATCGACCTCGCCATCGCAGAACGAGGAGAGCAGCGGCCGCATCTCCGCGCAGCGGTCGCCGGCCTCGCTGCGGGCGATCAGCCGGCGGAACCGCTCGCGGCCCTCGGCCAGGCAGCGGTTGATCTTCGTATGGCTCCAGTTGGTGATCTCGCCGATCTCGACATACGAGTAGCCCTCGCCGAACAGGGTCAGGGCGCGCAGCTCCTGCGGCTTCAGCGCCTGCAACGCCTCGCGGCTGCGGGCGATCTCTTCCCGCCGCTCGGCTTGCTCGGCGGGGCCGTCCCCGGCGGCGGGCAGATCGGCAACCCAGTCATTGCCATCGGGTGCCGCAACGGCGGCGGGGCCGGCCAGGATCCGCTCGCGTTCGCGCCGAACCGCGAGCGCCTCGTGTTTGACCACGGTCTGGGTCCACTTGATCAGCTCGCGAGGGTCGTCGCTCGGTGCTTTGAGGAGCAGGATCTCCAGCCCCCGCTGCAGTGCTTCCTCGGCGTCGTCGGCGCAGAGCGAATAGCGGCGGGCCGTGCGTCGCAAGATTGCCTCGTTCTGCGAGTAAATCTCGACGACGGCGCGCTTGCGGGCTGCGTCGTCCCCGGTTTTCGGCCGTAGCGTCTGTCGCTCGGCGCTGATCTGATCCACCGCTCAGTTTCCCCCTGCCACTTCAGTTGTTCGCATCGGACACTGGCAGCGTTGAGTACGAGGGCCGGAGTTCTCTCCCCCCTCTTGGACGGATTCCTCAATCCGAAATCCGGAAATTGCGGCAGTGCCCGCGGCGGCGTCCGCTCGGCTGCGGCTCGCTAGGATCAGCCCGATGAGCACTTGCGTAGTCACCGGCGGCGCCGGTTTCCTCGGTTCTCACCTCTGCGAACGGCTGCTCGGCGACGGGCACCGGGTGATCTGCATCGACAACCTCGAGACGGGGTCGTTGGAGAACATCGCCCACATCCGCGAGGAGCGGTTCGACTTCCGCCACGTCGACATCACCGAGAAGGTCAATGTTCCGGAGGAGGTCGACTTCGTCTACCACCTCGCCTCCCCGGCCAGCCCGATTGACTACCTGCGGCTGCCGCTGCACACGCTCAAGGTCGGTTCCCACGGAACCCACCACATGCTTGGCGTCGCCAAGGTCAAGCGCGCCCGTTTCCTGATCGCCTCGACCAGCGAGGTCTACGGCGACCCCCAGGTCCATCCGCAGAAGGAGGACTACTGGGGCCACGTCAACCCGATCGGCCCACGTGGGGTCTACGACGAGGCGAAGCGCTATGCCGAGGCGATGACGATGGCGTACCACCGCCAGCAGGGCCTCGACACGGCGATCGTCCGCATCTTCAACACCTACGGGCCGCGGATGCGAGCCCACGACGGTCGCGCGATTCCGACCTTCCTCCGCCAGGCGCTGCAGGACCGGCCGCTGACCGTATTCGGCGACGGCAGCCAGACGCGCAGCTTCTGTTACGTCGACGACCTGATCGACGGCATCGTCAAGCTCGCCGAGTCGGACATCCACACGCCGGTCAACGTCGGCAACCCGAACGAGTTCACGCTGCTGGAACTGGCGAAGGCCGTGATCGAGGTGACCGACTCCCGCTCGGAGATCATCCATGAGCCGCTGCCGACCGACGACCCGCAGCAGCGCCAGCCCGACATCGGCCGCGCCCGCGACCTGCTCGGCTGGGAACCGACGGTCGAGCTGACCGAGGGCCTGCGGCGGACGATCGACCAGAGTGGCATCGAGCGCCTGGTCGGCGCCGGCGACTGAGCACCGGGCGCCTCCCGCTACAGGCTCAGCGTCCTTGCATCGTCAGTGAGATGACCCCCAGCGGGTCGCCCGCGGCGAACACCGGTTCTTTGCCCCGGTCGATGGCGAAAACCTGGTTGATGTAGTTGGCGGCGGCGCCTTCCAGGGTTGCCTTGGCGCCGGTGACCGCGACGGTGCGGTAGACGGGATCGACCGTCACCGACGCGTGGCCGAGGTCGAGGGCGGCGAGCGGCTGGGGTGGACCGGGCGCCACCTGGCCGAATTCCGTGTGGGCGAGGCCGCTGGTCAGCAGCTTGCCCGTTTCGAAGGAGAGGCCGAGATTCCACCAGTCGACGGTCGGGCCCGGGCCTTCCGGGTTGGTGATCCGGAAGCCGCCTTCGGCCATACCCCACGTGCGCGCCAGGGCCGGGTCGATCCGGCCGGCGAGCAGCGGGGCATTGAAGACGGGATCCGACACGCCGCCGTTCGATTCCATCGGCTGTACCTCGAAGCCGAGGCCCTCGACCTTGGCGACGGCGCCGGCGTCGAATTCGAAGCCGACGCTGCCCGAGAGGACCGGGACTTCGTCTGGCTGCAGGCTGGCGGAGACCGAGGCGAAGGCGCGGCCGGGGCGGAAGATTCTGAGTCCAAGCTTGCGGTTGAGCAGGTTGCTCGCCCGCGGGGTGAGGCGCAGGGCGGGGGTCGCGATCGCGTCGCCGAAGCCTTCGCGGGCGAAGTCGTAGGTGGGTAAAGCGGCGAGCTTCAGCCTGGTGCCGTTGACGGTCGCCCGCAGTTCCTTCTTCGAGGTGTCCACGGTCAGCCGGGTCACGTTGGCACTGTGCGTGCCGGCGCGGAAGCGGAAGCCGCCGCCGCTGTCGAACGAGCCGCTGGCGGTGCTGAGGTCGAACGAGCCGCCGATGGTGGGGAGGGTGACGGACCTGCCGCCGACCGTCCAGTTGCCTATCTCGCTCAGTCGGACACCATTCCTCTTCAGCGCCTTGAAGAGGCTGCGACCGAGCTCGATCCTGGTCGTGCCGCTGGCGACCCCCTCGGCCGCAGCATGCTGGACCATGGCCAGTCCCATAATCCCGATCGCCAGCACCAGAGCCAATACCGCCGTCAGTCGCCATTCCCGTGCCATCTGTTCAGTCTCCCCCTTCGGATCGTTCGGACGCCCGCCTTAACACGAACGCTCCGAAAAGAAGCGGTGCCGGTCTCACCTCGGCGCCCGGCGGCAGCCGCGTCCCAATATCCTCCGGCAGATGGCTGCAGCTGACGGATCCGGGGCCCAGGAGGCCCATCGCACGATTGCGCCCCTGGTCGGGCCCGACGACGAGCGGGTCTTCACCGACTCCGGGATCGAGATCGATCCCCTCTACGACGAGAGCGACGTCGCTCCCGACCTCGAGGAGCGCCTCGGCGAGCCGGGCGCTCCGCCCTTCACCCGCGGCATCCACGAGCGGATGTACCGCGACCGGCTCTGGACGATGCGCCAGTACGCCGGCTTCGCCTCGCCCGAGGACACCAACGAGCGCTACCGCTACCTGATCGAGCACGGTTCGACCGGGCTCTCGATGGCGTTCGACCTGCCGACCCAGCTCGGCCGCGACTCCGACGACCCGCTCTGCCACGGCGAGGTCGGCCGCACCGGGGTCCCGATCGACACGATCGAGGACATGCGGATCTGCTTCGACCAGATCCCGCTCGACGGCGTCTCCACCTCGATGACGATCAACGCTCCGGCGGCGATCCTGCTGCTGCTCTACGAGCTGGTCGGCGAGGAACAGGGCGTCCCCTCCGAGAAGCTGCGCGGCACCGTCCAGAACGACGTGCTGAAGGAGTACATGGCGCGGGGCAACTACATCTACCCGGCCGAGCCGACCATGCGGCTGACCACCGACATCTTCGAGTACTGCAACGAGAACGTTCCGAAATGGAACACGATCTCGATCTCCGGGTACCACATCCGGGAGAAGGGCTGCTCGGCTGTGCAGGAGGTCGCCTTCACCCTCTCCAACGCGATCGCCTACGTCGAGGCGGCACTGGCGCGGGGGCTGAAGATCGACGAATTCGCGCCGCGTCTCGCCTTCTTCTTCAACGGCCATAACAACGTCTTCCAGGAGATCGCCAAGTTCCGCGCGGTGCGGCGGATGTGGGCCGAGATCGTCAAAGAGCGGTTCGGGGCGGAGAACGAGAAATCGATGCAGATCCGCTTCCACACCCAGACCGGCGGCGTCACCCTGCAGGCCCAGCAGCCCGAGGTCAACATCATCCGCGTCGCCCTACAGGGCTTCGCCGCGGTCTGCGGCGGCACCCAGTCGCTGCACACCAACGGCTTCGACGAGGCCCTGGCGCTGCCGACCGAGCGCTCGGCCCGGATCGCGCTGCGCACCCAGCAGGTGATCGCCTACGAGTCCGGTGCCGCCGACACCGTCGACCCCTTCGCCGGCTCCTACTTCGTCGAGTCACTGACCGACGAGATCGAACTGCGGGCCAAGGAGCTGATGGAGAAGGTCGAAGAGCTCGGCGGCTCGGTCGAAGCGCTGGAGTTCATGCAGCGGGAGATCGAGGAGTCCGCGCTCTCGCTACCACGAGCGCTACAAGAGCGGCCAGGACGTGATCGTCGGCGTCAACAAGTTCGTCACCGACCAGGTCGACGATGTCGACATCCTCAAGGTCGATCCCGAGGCCGAGCAGCGCCAGCTGGCCCGGCTCAAAGCCTTCAAGGAGAACCGCGACCAGGCCGACGTTGAGGCCAGGCTGGAGACGCTGCGCGATGTCGCCCGCGGCGACGGCAACCTCCTGCACCCGATCCGCGCCGCACTCGCTGCAAACGCCTCGATCGGCGAGGTCTGCGGCGCCATGCGCGAGGTCTTCGGCGAATACAAGGGCGGCGCCTTTTTCTAGGCACGATTGGCGAATTTGGGCCCCCATAGGGGCCATAACTCGCCAACCGCGGTCTGAACGGTCTCTCTCATTCCACCCCCCGGGGAGGAACCCGGCGCGGCTGGTGGAAGCGGGTGCCGATGATCGAGGTATCGAGGACGCTGATGAAGTCCGAGCCCGAGCTGGCGGAGCTGATCCGCGAGGTTGAGGGGGTCCAGGTGACGATGGCCGAGAAGGGCTTTGGGACCCGCGTCGCGATCCGCGCGAGCGAGGAGACCGGCCTGGAAGCGGCCGACCTCGAGGCCGTTCTCGATCACCTCGCGGAGCCGCAGCGGCGCCCGTTCGTCTGAAAACGAAGCCAAAAGGACTCCGCCCTCGGGGGGCTCGTTCCCAATCTGCGCAGAAACCTAGTATTCAAACCTGCATCGTGGAATCGAAGGGCCCGTTTCGGCGGGCCCTTCGTCTATCTGGGGACGCCGCGGAGCCGCCACAAATAGAATGCCGCGGCCCGTCCCAAGGTCTTCCTGACGGGCGCCCACGCACCGATGCGCGAGAGAAACCCCGAAACCCACGAGGAGAAGCTTTCCTACCTGCGCGAGCTGCGCGAGGCCGCGATTAACTCCTCCTCGGAGGCGGCGGTCGAGAAGCAGCACGCGAAGGGCAAGATGACCGCGCGCGAGCGGATCGAAAAGCTGCTCGATCCCGGTTCGTTCGAGGAGCTCGACACCTTCGTCCGTCACCGCACCTACGACTTCGAGATGCAGAAGAATCGCCCCTGGGGTGACGCCGTCGTCACCGGGCACGGCACGATCGACGGCCGCATCGTCTTCGTCTTCTCTCAGGACTTCACTGTCTTCGGCGGCAGTCTCGGCGAGGTGATGGCGGAGAAGATGTGCAAGGTGATGGACCTCGCCGCCCAGGTCGGGGCGCCGGTGATCGGGATCAACGACTCCGGCGGGGCCCGGATCCAGGAGGGCGTCGTTTCGCTCGGCGCTTACGGCGACGTCTTCGTCCGCAACGTCAAATGCTCGGGCGTGATCCCGCAGATCAGCCTGATCATGGGCCCCTGCGCCGGCGGCGCCGTCTACTCGCCGGCGATGACCGACTTCATCTTCATGGTCAAAGAGACCTCGCACATGTTCATCACCGGACCGGAAGTGATCAAAACCGTGACCGGCGAGGAAGTTGAGTTCGAGGAACTCGGCGGCGCGATGAGCCACAACTCGAAGTCGGGGGTGGCGCACTTCGCCTCCGAGGACGAGGAGAGCTGCCTCGAGGATGCCCGCTACCTGATGAGCTTCCTGCCTCTCGAACAACCTCGAGGCGCCGCCGCGGTTCGAGCCGAGCGACGACCCCGAGCGCGAAGACACCGAGCTCGACACGCTCGTCCCCGACGATCCCCAGAAGCCCTACGACATGCGCGACGTGATCGCCCACGTGGTCGACGACGAGGAGTTCTTCGAGGTCCACGAGCACTTCGCGAAAAACATCGTTTGCGGCTTCTCCCGCCTCGACGGCTATCCGGTCGGGATCGTCGGCAACCAGCCTGCCTTCCTCGCCGGCGTGCTCGACATCGAGGCCTCCGAGAAGGCGGCCCGGTTCGTGCGCACCTGCGATTGCTACAACATCCCGATCCTCACCTTCACCGATGTTCCCGGCTTCCTCCCCGGCACCGATCAGGAGTGGAACGGGATTATCCGCCACGGCGCCAAGCTGCTCTACGCCTTCACCGAGGCGACGGTGCCGAAGCTCACGGTTGTCACCCGCAAGGCCTACGGCGGCGCCTACGACGTGATGAACTCGAAGCACATGCTGGCCGACTACAACGTCGCCTGGCCGACCGCCGAGGTCGCGGTGATGGGCCCCGAGGGCGCGGTCAACATCATCTATCGCAAGGACATCGCCAGCTCACCGACGCCTGACGAGCGCCGCCAGAAACTGATCGATGACTACAAAGCCCACTTCGCCAACCCCTACTCGGCGGCCGAGCGTGGCTACATCGACGATGTCATCGAGCCCCGCCAGACCCGCCCGAAGCTGATCCGGGCGCTGCGGATGCTGCAGACCAAGCGGGTTGAGCAGCCGAAGCGTAAGCACGGGAACATTCCGCTTTAGCGCGTGGGAGGTTTCGGTGGGGGTGCCTGGGAGCACCTCCGCCGCGACGATCGCCGCCGGCTGCCGCCTCGAAGGTCAGTGGCGCGGCTCCATGCTGAGTACCCAGTCACCCCCACCGAAACCTCCGGCCGCAGAGCGGGATCACGCGCTAGTTGCCCTTGTGAATGGCAGCGCGCGGAATCGTCAGATCGCAGGACGCGAGCTTCATATCCGCCCCCTTTCCTTACTTGTTGACAGAGGGACCATTAAGAACCGCTCCATCCAAGGATGAACGCCGACGGGGGAGGGGTAGGCTTGGGCTGTGATCGTGGGGATCTTCGAAATGCTTGTTGATGCCGGAGCTCGTTTCCTTGGGGCGATCGGCTTCGAACGATTCATCGAACGTGACGAGGCCAAGCCGGATCCGCGTAACTTTCCTCCGCCGCGCTGAGCCCGAGTCGTACGAGACTTTTTGATGCCGTCCGACTTGGCTTCTAGCTTGTGGCCATGGAGTTGAACAGCGTTTCGATCAAGAGCAATGATGTTCGGGTCCCGAAGCCCGAGGTCGGGAGTGCCTACCTGGTTGAGCGCTATAGCTCCGACAGCGTCAAGGCAGTGATCCTGCACCCGGACGATTTCGCCGAGTTGCAGAGCCGGGCGCGGATCCTCGAGGAAGCGGCCCGCCCCGCCGGCTTCGGGCTGACCGACCTCGAGGCAAAGGCCCACCAGATCGCTGAGTCTCGCGAGGGCGAGGTTGTCGAAGACGAGGCGGCTGTCCGCAGCCTGCTCGGAATTTGAGCCCCGCGGCGGGCGAGGTGTATTGGGCGGTTGTGCCCGGTACGCCACAAGCCCCGTTCCAGGTGTTCGTCAAGGACAAGCCTCCGGTCGAGATCGAGGAGGCGAAGACGATTATCGATGGCCTGCGGAAGGGGGACGATGCCGAGCTGCGCTTCGTGGTCGAGGCCAAGGCGAGCCCGGTCTTGCTGCTCTCCGATCGAGCTGACGAGAGGACCGGCGACCTCTTCGGATTGCGCCTCGTTCGACTTGCCTCGCTGGCCGAGGATGAGGCCCAGCAGGTTCGCGATCAGCGCCAGCCCGGCCTCTTCCACCTCAAACCGGAGCGGTTTCCCGACCTTGACGAAGAGTCCGCGGCGATGATCAGCGCCCCGATCCGGATCCATGGGACCGCGGTCGATTTCGGCACCCCCCTCGGTCGCCTCGACCAGAACGAGCTGCGGGTGCTGGCCGAGCGGTTCGTCAACTACTGGCAGTTCGACCTACACCAGCTGCTGATCGGAAAAATCCGCGAGCTGTTGAGGAAGCGGGAGTCTTCGCCTTAGCTCAGGGGACGGCCGTTGCCCCGGTCTCGATGCCGCCGCCGTGGGCAGCTTTGCCGCCGGCTCCGCGGCCGCCGGTGGCGCCGCCCTCCTCGGCTCCGAGGCGGTGGGCGAGGTAGACGGGGACGATCGAGATCAGGATCACGATCACCGCGACCGCGTTGACGATCGGCAGTTCGCGGGGGCGGAAGAGGTTGGAGAAGATCCAGATCGGCAGGGTCTGTTCGCCGGCGCCGATCGTGAAGTTGGTGACGATGATCTCGTCGAAGGAGAGGGCGAAGGCGAGCAGGCCGCCGGCGACCAGGGCGCTTTTCATCCCCGGGAAGGTGACGTAGCGGAAGGTCTGCCAGGTGTCGGCGCCGAGGTCGGCCGAGGCCTCCTCGAAGGAGCCCGAGAGGCGGCGCAGGCGGGCGACGGCGTTGTTGTAGACGACGACGATGCAGAAGGTGGCGTGGCCGACGATCACGGTGAAGAGGCTGAGCGGGATGTCGAGCACCTGGGTGAAGGTGTTGCTGAGCGCGACGCCGGTGACGATGCCGGGCAGGGCGATCGGCAGGATCACCAGGAAGGAGATCGTCTCGCGGCCGAAGAACCGGTGCCGCGCCACCGCCAGCGCCGCCAGCGTCCCCAACACCATCGCGATTGCGCTTGCCACCGCCCCCGCCTTCAGCGAGGTGAAGAACGCCTCCCGCGCAGCTTCGTTGTTGAACGCCTGGTCGAACCAGTGGGTGGTGAAGCTGGGCGGCGGCCAGGCAAGGATTTTGCTCGAGTTGAAGGCGTAGATGAAGATCACGATCAGCGGGATGTAGATGAAGGCGAGGCCGACCGCGACGGCGATCCGCAGCGCCATCCGGGAGCGTTTCGAGAGCCTCATCGCCGCCTCCTAGACATGCTCGAACGCTCCCAGCCGCCGGGCGACCAGCAGGTAGGCGATCATCACCACGATCGGCACCACGGCTAGGGCGGCGGCGAAGGGTTGGTTGTTGGCGACGTTGCTGAAGATGACGTTGCCGATGAACTGGTCGTTGGAGACCAGCCGCGGGGTGATGTAGTCGCCGAGGGTGAGCGAGAAGGTGAAGATCGAGCCGGCGACGACGGCCGGGAAGCTGAGCGGCAGGATCACCCGGCGGAAGGTGGTGAAGGGCGAGGCGCCGAGGTCCTCGGAGGCGCTGATCAGCGAATTGGGGATCCGCTCCAGCCCGGCGTAGATCGGCAGGATCATGTACGGCAGCCAGAGATAGCTGAACACCAGCCAGACCGCCGTGGTGCCGTAACCCGGGCCGCTGAGCCCGATCGGCTCGAGCGCCCAGTTGATCGCTCCGTTGGCGGAGAGCAGCGTCCGCCAGGCGTAGACCTTGACCAGGTAGCTCGACCAGAGCGGCAGCAGGATCGCGATCACCAGCAGCGCCTTGCCGCGGCGGCTCGCCAGCTTCGCCATGTAGAAGGCGATCGGGAAGGCGATGATCGCGTCGGTGATCGTCACCAGCAGCGCGGTGCGGACGGTCCGCCAGATGATGTCGCGGTAGACCGGTTCGTCGATCAGCGCTTCGAAGTTTTCGAGGGTGAAGCTCTTTTCGGTCAGCCCACTGAGCGGGTCGACCGACCAGAAGGCGGCGACCAGCAGCAGGGCCAGCGAGCCCAGGTAGCCGATCACCAGCCAGCCGACCGGGCCGGCCAGCAGCGCACCTATCTGCAGGCGCGGGCGGCCGTGGAGGAGGTCGGCCAGCATGTGGCCGACCGACCTCCTCTTCACGACCGCTTCAGACGCCATCGGTCAAACGACTCGACTTGTCGATCAGCCTTTGATCGACGTCCAGGCTTTCACCCAGTCGTTGTAGTCCATGCAGTCTTCCTCGCCATTGCCGCAATCCGCGAGCGGGGTTTCCCAGTAGTACACCCGCTCCCAGAATTGCGGTTCTTCGGCGTGGTATTCGGCACAGAAATTCTTGTTTTCGGTCTCTTTGCAGGACAGTTCCTGCGCCGGCGCCTCGCCGAACCATTCCGCCACTTCGGCGTTGACTTTCGGTTCGATGATCCAGTTCATCCACTCGTACATGCAGTTGGGATGCGGGGCCTTCTTGCCGATCATCCAGGTGTCCGACCAACCGGTTGCACCCTCTTTCGGCAGGAAACCCTGGCTCGCCGGGCTGGCTTCCACCGGTACCCCTTCGCCTTTGAGCGCGAAGTACTGGTACTGCCAGGTGGTGCCGACGAGGTTGTCCCCGTTGGCGAAGCCGGAGATCTGCTTAGCCGCTTCTCCCCAGTATTCGCCGACGTTTTGCTGCTGTTCTTTCATCAGGTCGACCGCCGCGTCGAACTGCTCTTGGTTCAGCTCGTACGGGTTTTCGATCCCGAGGTCGGGCTCGTGGAACTTGAGGTAGACGGCCCCTTCGGCGATTGACATCGGATCGTCGTACTGGCTGATTTTGCCTTTGTACTTGGCCGCGACTTTCGGATCCATGGTCACGTTCCAGGAGTCCGGAGCCGGCGTCACGTCGTTGGGGTTCCACATCAGCAGGTTGGCGCCGCGGCCGTGCGGGATTCCGTAATTGACGCCGTCGAAGGTGTTGTACGGCTGGTCCTTGAGGTCGGCGAAGACCGTCTTGTAGTTGGGGACCAGATCGGTGTTGACCGGAGATACGAGTCCGGCGGCGACGAGGCGGGCGGTGGCGTTGCCGGAGGCGGAGACGCCGTCGAACTGCCCGGATTTCATCAACTCGACCATTTCGTCCGAGGTGCCGGCTTCCTTGTTGTTCACTTTGCAGCCGGTTTTCTGTTCGAACGGTTTGCTCCAGCCAGGTTCGACATAGCCGGCCCAGGAGACGAGCGAGACTTCGCCCTCGCCTTTGCCGACCTTCTGCAGTGCTTCATCGCTACTGCCGCCGGTGGTGTCGTCGCTGCCGCCGCCACAACCGGCGAGGACGAGCATGAAGACGACCAGACCGGCGACGACGAGCCACGCCGTGCGGGCAGGATTGGCATCCCTACTGCTCATGGTGCTACCTCCTCTTTAGTGGACTTCCCGCCGACGGCGGCCGCGTGCTCGGGTCGCCACCCGACTAGGACTTCGTTTCCTTGCGCTGGTAACGCGTCCGCAGACGCGCTCTCAACGTTCTGTTTGACGAGCTGGAGCTTCTCCCCGGTGTCCAGCTGAACCGTGAAGCGGGTGACCGAACCGGCGTAGGAGATGTCGACGAGGTGACCGCTCTCGGTCTGAAGGCCGTCGGTCGGGGCGCCGGGATCGAGCAGCTCGATCTTCTCGGGACGGATCGTCATCCGTTTCCCGCCGCGCTCGATCAAGTTGGAGACGCCGACGAAGCCGGCGACGAACTCGTTGGCCGGCTGCTCGTAGAGCTCGAGCGGTGGGCTCACCTGCTCGATCCGGCCGTCGTTGAAGACGGCGATGCGGTCGCTCATGGTCAGCGCCTCGTCCTGGTCATGGGTGACGTAGACGAAGGTGATCCCGACCTCGCCCTGGATCGCCTTCAGCTCGGTCTGCATCTCCTCGCGCAGCTTTAGGTCGAGGGCGCCGAGCGGCTCGTCGAGGAGCAGCACCTTGGGCCGGTTGACGATCGCCCGCGCCAGCGCCACCCGCTGGCGCTGGCCGCCGGAGAGCTCGCCCGGCTTGCGCTCGGCGTAGCCGGGCAGGCGGACCATCTCCAGCGCTTCGGTGCCGCGCTTGGCACGCTCGGCCTTGGCGACGCCGGCGACCTTCATCCCGTAGGCGACGTTGTCGCCGACCGTCATGTGCGGGAACAGCGCGTAGTCCTGGAAGACGGTGTTGACGGCGCGGTCGTAAGGGGGAGTGCCGCTGACGTCCTCGCCGGCCAGCTCGATCGTGCCGTCGGTCGGATCCTCGAAGCCGGCGATCATCCGCAGCGTCGTCGTCTTCCCCGACCCCGACGGCCCGAGCATGGTGAAGAACTCACCCTGGGCGATCTCCAGATCGATCCCACCAACCGCCGCCACCTCGCCGTAGTACTTGGTGAGGCCCGAGAGCCGGATGTCGGGAATCGACGCGTCTATAGGTGTGAAGTTATCCGCGAAGGTGCGGATTGCAAGGCCAAACTAGCCCGGGCGGCTTAGCCGGAGTGGAGTACGGGGGGTTTTGGTGTGGGGAGGGAGCCGGTGGGGGTGTCCCGGAGCACCTCCGCCGGGAGGAACGTCAGATGGCTGTCGCCTCAAGAGCTTGCGGCCCGGCTCCATGCTGAGTACCGGGACACCCCCACCGGCTCCCTCTCACGACAGGTCAGTCCTCCACGTCCGGCTGCGCCTTTTTGCTGAGAGCTGCCGTCTCTTGCCAGCTAGGCCCCCAAGAAGAATCCACTTGTCCTTCTGGGCTCGTCGCCCGTCACCCGGCGTCCCTCGAATGCTGTTGGAGGGCGGGGATGGTTACCCCTCCTCGGTACTCAGCATGGAGCCGAGCCACAGGCCAACTCGGACGGCCGCGGGACGATCCCCTCGGCGGAGGTGCTCCGAGGAGGGGTAACCATCCCCGCCCTATCGCTAGCGACTTCTAGTAGCCAGCAGGGTGGCGGGCGATGAAGCCTGCTGAGCTACGCGTTTCTTCGCGCCAGCGGGGGCCCGTTTCGCCGTTGGTGCTGCCCGAGGTGTCCCAGCGCCAGCCGGCGATCACCGCGTAGGCGTGGCCCGGGTTGGAGAAGACGGTGATCCAGCGGCCTTCTCCTTCTTCGCCCCATTTGGCCATCGGGCCGGAGGGGAGGGGGCTTTCGATGAAGTTGCCGCCGTGGAGGGCGTAGCTGACGGCGCCGGAGCAGTCATAGCCGCGGTCCCACCAGCGGGCGTGACCGCCGCCGAAGACGTACGGCTTGCTGCGGATTTTGTTCGCCGCGGCGATCACCGCTTTGACCCGGGGAGGCGCGCTCTTCGGCGGCACCAGCGTCCCGTCCTCGAGCAGCCTTGCCTTCGCGGTAGGCGTGCAGAGGCTGACTTCGGCAGCGGACACGCCGCCGGCGGTGCAACGGGCCGAGGCGGCTCCCGGTGCGATCAAAGCGGTTGCGACAACGGCCACGACGAACGCTAGCCCAGCCAACCTGAAGTTGTGAAGCAAACCGATTCTCCTTCGTCGGCCTACGGGGTTAGCTGTCGGGCTAGCGCGAAAGGAGCTTGCGCCCCCGCCTGTTAGGCGGGCTCGCCCCGAAAACGTGGTTCCCCCGTTCCCCAAACGCTCTTTGCGCTGGGGATTCGGCGTTTCGGTGATCGAACGCGGGCAGTGTAGACGATCGGCCGGCGCTCTGCTCACAAAACGCAAATATTTAGGCGAGAAACCCGCTCCCATGAGGATTCTGTTCGACGCCCAGGCTGGTAGCTTGCGCCTTGGGATGAACCTTTCGGGACGAAAAGCGCTGCTAACCGGGGCAACTGGCGGGCTGGGCCGGGCGATCGCCAAGTCGCTGGCCGAGCGCGGGGCGCAGGTCGCCCTCAGCGCACGGAACCGCGAGGCACTCGAGGCGCTCGCCGCCGAACTGCCCGGCAGCGGCCACACCGTCTTGCCTGCGGACCTGGCCGAGCCGGACGCCGCCGAGCGCCTCGCAGCCGAGGCCGCCGGCACCGAGATCCTGATCGCCAACGCCGGCCTGCCCGGCGCCGGCAAACTCGACGAGTTCAGCGCCAATGAGGTGAAGCGCGCCTTGCGCGTCAACCTCGAGGCGCCGATGCTGCTCGCCCGCGCCCTCTACCCGGCGATGCTCGAGGCCGGCTCCGGCCACCTCGTCTTCGTAGCCTCGCTCTCCGGCAAGGCCGCCAGCCCCCGCAGCTCCATCTACAACGCCACCAAGTTCGGCCTCCGCGGTTTCTCTCTGGCTTTGCGCGCCGATCTCGACTCGCATGGAATAGGCGTCTCGATCGTCTCCCCAGGCTTCATCCGCGAAGCAGGAATGTTCGCCGACGCGGGTGCCAAGCCCCCGCCAGGAATGGGCACCTCCACTCCCGAGCAAGTAGGCGCCGCCACCGTCAAGGCAATCGAGAAAAACAAGGTCGAGGTCACGATTGCTCCTCTAACCCAGCGCGCCGGTGCTCACCTTGCCCTCGTCAGCCCCTCCCTCAGCGTCAAGGTCCAAAGCGGCAGCGCCGGCCAGAAGGCCGCCAAAGACATCGCTTCAGGGCACTCCGCCGACAAGCGTTAGAAGCCGAGCCGGAGGCCTTTCGAGAAGGCGGGTCGGACCCCTCTCGAACGGGCGGATACTCAAAGTGCCGGTCTCATTAGACCGGCACTTGTCCGGGCGAGAGGGGTCCGACCCGCCCACCTAGAAGCCCCCATCCTCATTTCCTTAGACTCGGGCATGTGAGCAGCGATTCCTTTGCAGCCCGTTCCACCCTCGAGGTTGGCGGCCGCGAGTTCGAGATCTTCCGGCTCGATGCCCTCCAAGAGAAGTTCGACGTAGCCCGACTGCCCTACTCGATCAAGGTCCTGCTGGAGAACGTGCTGCGCCTGGAGGACGGGGTGTCGGTGAGCGCCGCCGACGTCGAGGCGATTGCCTCCTGGGATGCGGCCGCCGAGCCGAGCGTCGAGATCCCCTTCCAGCCCGCCCGCGTGCTGATGCAGGATTTCACCGGCGTCCCCGCGGTCGTCGACCTGGCGGCGATGCGCGACGCGATGGAGGAGATCGGTGGCGACCCGGCGGCGATCAACCCGCTGGTCGACGTCGACCTCGTCATCGACCACTCGGTGCAGGTCGACGCCTTCGGCAACGACCGCGCCTTCGCGGTCAACGCCGAGCACGACTTCAAACGCAACCTCGAGCGCTACTCGTTCCTCAAATGGGGCCAGAAGTCGTTCGACAACTTCCGCGTCGTCCCGCCTGCGACCGGCATCTGCCACCAGGTCAACCTCGAGTACCTCTCCCAGGTTGTCTACAGCCGCGAGAACGACGGCGTCCTCCAGGCCTACCCCGACACCCTCGTCGGCACCGACTCGCACACGACGATGGTCAACGGGCTCGGCGTCCTCGGTTGGGGCGTGGGCGGGATCGAGGCCGAGGCGGCGATGCTGGGCCAGCCGATCTCGATGCTCTTGCCGCAGGTCGTCGGCTTCAAGCTCGGCGGTGAGCTGCCCGAGGGGGCGACCGCTACCGACCTCGTCCTCACCGCCACCGAGATGCTGCGCGAGCGCGGCGTCGTCTCCAAGTTCGTCGAGTTCTTCGGCCCCGGCCTGCGGACCCTCGGCCTCGCCGACCGCGCCACCCTCGGCAACATGTCGCCGGAGTTCGGCTCGACCTGCGCGATCTTCCCGGTCGACGCCGAGACGCTGCGCTACCTCGACCTCACCGGCCGCCCGACCGAGACGATCGAGCTGGTCGACGCCTACTCCCGCGAGCAGGGGATGTTCGCCGGCGAGGGTGTCGAGGATCCGGTCTTCTCCGACCTGCTGGAGCTCGACCTCGGCGACGTGGTCCCCAGCCTCGCCGGGCCGAAACGGCCGCAGGACCGGGTGCCGCTCTCCGAGGCCAAACAGTCGTTCCTCGAGGTGATGTCCGAGTTCGACGTCGACGCCGCCGAGCAGATGGCCGCCGGCCTCGACGAGGCGATCGAAGAGTCGTTCCCGGCATCGGACCCGCCGGCCGAGGACCACGACAACGGCAGCAGCAAACCGCGCCCGGCGCTGAGCGGGACCGCCGTCGACACGACGCGCTCGCACGACGCGATCGAGGTCACCCTCGCCGACGGCACGGTGGTCGAGCTCGACCACGGCCACGTCGTGATCGCCGCGATCACCAGCTGCACCAACACCTCCAACCCGAGCGTGATGGTCGGGGCCGGGCTGCTCGCCCGCAACGCGATTCAGCGCGGGCTGAGCCGCCAGCCCTGGGTCAAGACCTCGCTGGCGCCGGGATCGACCGTGGTCACCGACTACCTCGAGCGCGCCGGCCTGACCGAGTACCTCGACGCTCTCCAGTTCAACCTCGTCGGCTACGGCTGCACCACCTGCATCGGCAACTCCGGGCCGCTGGCGCCGGAGATCTCCGCCGCGATCGCCGAGAAGGACCTCGCGGTCTGCGCCGTTCTCTCCGGCAACCGCAACTTCGAGGGCCGGATCAATCAGGACGTGAAGGCCAACTACCTGGCGAGCCCGCCGCTGGTGGTTGCCTACGCGCTCGCCGGCCGCATGGACATCGACCTGCAGAACGAGCCACTGGGGATTGGTTCGAACGACGAGCCCGTTTATTTGCGGGACGTTTGGCCCGGTGCCGAGGAGATCAAGCAGGTGGTCGGCGAATCGGTCAAGTCGGAGATGTTCGAACGTAACTACGCCGGGGTCTTCTCCGGCGACGAGATGTGGAACGCGGTCGAGGTTCCCGCTGGCGACCGCTACACCTGGCCCGACTCGACCTACGTCCGCCGACCCAGCTTCTTCGAAGAGATGCCGGCCGAGGCCCCCGGAGTCGAGCCGATCGCCGGCGCCCGCGCCCTGGCCCTGCTCGGCGACTCGATCACCACCGACCACATCTCTCCCGCCGGGGCGATCAAGAAGGAAAGCCCCGCCGGCCGCTGGCTGATGGAGCAGGGGGTCGGGCCCGGCGAGTTCAACTCCTACGGCTCCCGCCGCGGTAACCACGAGGTGATGATCCGCGGCACCTTCGCCAACATCCGCCTCCGCAATCAGCTAGTCGAGCGCGCCGGCGGCTACACCCGCCACTTCCCCGACGGCGAGGAGACGACGATCTACGAGGCGGCGATGGCCTACGCCGCCGCTGGCGTTCCGCTGGTCGTCCTCGCGGGCAAGGAGTACGGCTCGGGCTCGTCCCGCGACTGGGCGGCGAAGGGGACCAGGCTGCTGGGAGTGCGGGCGGTGATCGCCGAGAGCTACGAGCGCATTCACCGTTCCAATTTGATCGGGATGGGAGTGCTGCCACTGCAGTTCGCTGCGGGCGAGAGCGCCGCATCGCTCGGCCTCAGCGGCGCCGAGAGCTTCGACGTCGGCGACCTCGAAGAGGGCCGGGCGAAAAAAGTGACTGTGACTGCGCGCGCCGACGAGGGCGATGAGAAGACGTTCGAGGCAACCGTCAGGCTCGACACCCCGAACGAGGTCACTTACTTCATAAACAGCGGCATCTTGCAGACCGTACTGCGGAACCTAAAACGGTAGGCGCAGCGGGGCCGCGGGAGGCAGGGGGGTCCGCGCGACCCGCACCGCACCTGCGCGTCGGTAGCCAGGGAGGGATGCCGACGCGAGCCGTTCCCCCTGGCGGGACTGCCCTGAGGAACAGTCACGGTTAGCTATAGCGGCTCGATCCCCCTCGGTCAAGCGGAATCGAGCGGTTTAGCCGCGTTCCGGGGCGCTTTCCTGGCCGCCTATTTGCGAACTCCGGTGTACGTCCACTCCCCAGCCCTTGCGCTCGATCAATTCGATGCCGATCACGCTGCCGACCGGGCCGACCGGGGTAAGGGTCGCGGCAAGCAGGGTGTAGGGCGCCTCCTTGCGGATGCAGGCGAACCAGATCACCAGGCAGAGGGCGATGAACCCGAGGCCGTGCGCCCACCCGAACAGCATCGTCGCGGTATCGAAGCCGGGGACCAGCCAGAAGAGCAGCAACCCAGCGAAGATCACCAGCTCGATCCAGGAAAGCCGCTTCACCCAGACGAACAGCTTGCCCGGGACGGGCTTTTCGAACGGTTTGCGAGCCAAGGTCAGTTACCGGGGGTGAGAGCGGTGAGCACGATCCGCTCCTGCTCCCGCGCGTGGGCGCCCGAGTAACCCTCGCCCGGGCTGGCCCGGCCCTGGCGGCCGATGTAGGTCAGCTTGACCCCCTCGGGGAGGACGTCGGGCATCCGCCGCGACATCACCTTCCAGGCGCCCATGTTGCGCGGCTCCTCCTGGACCCAGGCAATCTCCTTCAGGTTCGGGTAGGAGGCGATCAGCCGCTCCAGGTGTTCGCGGGCGAATGGGTAGAGCACCTCGACCCGGGCGATGGCGACGTTCTCGGCGGCCCCACGGCGCTCGTTGTTGTCCATGTCGTAGTAGACCTTGCCGGTGCAGAGCACCAGGCGCTCGACCTTCTCCCGGCGGCTGCCGGCGGTCGGGTCGTCGAGGATGAACTGGAGTTCGCCGTCGGTCAGCTCCTCGATCGAGGCCGCCGCCTTGTCGAGGCGCAGCAGCCCCTTCGGGGTGAAGACGATCAGCGGCCGCGGCTTCTTGATCAGCGCTTGGCGGCGCAGCAGGTGGAAGTACTGGGCGGCGGTGGTCGGGTTGGCGATACGGATGTTGCCCTCGGCGCCGAGCGCGAGGAAGCGCTCGATCCGGGCGCTGGAGTGCTCCGGGCCCGAGCCCTCGTACCCGTGCGGGAGCAGCAGGGTGAGGCGCGTCTGCTGTCCCCACTTCGACTCGCCGGAGACGATGAAGCTGTCGACGATCACCTGGGCGGCGTTGGCGAAGTCCCCGAACTGGGCCTCCCAGAGGACCAGGGCGCTCGGGCTCGCCGCCGAGTAGCCGTACTCGAAGCCGAGGCAGGCGATCTCCGAGAGCGGGCTGTTGTAGAGCTCGAAGGGGGCGGAGGCGTCCTCGAGATGCTGCATCGGCGTGTACTCGAGGCCGGTGTTCTCGTCGTGGAGGACGAGGTGACGGTGGGAGAAGGTGCCGCGCTCGGTGTCCTGGCCGGTGAGGCGGATATGGACGCCGTCGGTCAGCAGCGAACCGAAGGCCAGCGCCTCCGCCTGGCCGAAGTCGATTCCGCCGCCCTCGAGCGCGTCGACCCGCTTCGAGAGCGGGCGGCGCAGCTTGCGATGGACGTTGAAGCCCTCCGGGGTCTTCAGAAGCTCCTCGTTCAGCGAGCGCAGCTTGCCGGCCTCGACCGCGGTGTGGACCGGGGGGCTGGCGGTGCGGTCGAGCAGTTCGCCGGTCTGAGTGGTGACGCCGGTCACGGTCGGGTCCTCGTACTCGCCCGCCGCCATCTTCTCCCGCAGTCCCTTCAGCGCTCCCGACATCTCGGAGTGGCGCTCGTCGGAGGACTTGCCGACCTCCTCGGCCGAGACCGCGCCCTCGCCGATCAGCTTCTCGGCGTAGATCTCCGAGACCGGCGCGTGGGCCTTGATCTTCGCTGCCATGGTCGGCTGGGTGTAGGCGGGCTCGTCGGTCTCGTTGTGGCCGAAGCGGCGGTAGCCGATCACGTCGATGACGATGTCACGGGCCCAGCGCTCGCGGTAGGCCATCGCCAGCCGCACCGCGTCGACGCAGGCCTCGACGTCGTCGGCGTTGACGTGGATGATCGGGACGTTGAACCCCTTCGCCATGTCGGCGGCGTAGGGGGTCGAGCGGGCCTCGTCGGGGTCGGTGGTGAAGCCGACCTGGTTGTTCTGGATCAGGTGGATGGTGCCGCCGGTCGAGTAGCCGGGGAGCGCCTGCAGGTTGAGGGTCTCGGCGACCACCCCCTGGGCGGGGAAGGCGGCGTCGCCGTGGAGCAGAACCGGCACCGCCCGCTTGAAGTCGTGTGTGAGGTCCGGGCCCTCGAAGTCCTGCTGGAGGAAGCGGGTGCCGCCGGTGACGACCGGGTCGACGAACTCGAGGTGGCTGGGGTTCGGATAGAGCCGGACCGAGATTTTGTTGCCCTCGTAGGTCTCGTAGATCCCGCGGTGGCCGTAGTGGTACTTGACGTCGCCGGTGCCGCCGTGGGGGATCGCCGCGACCGCCTTGACCGCGTCGATCTGCTTCGAGCCCTCGAACTCGGCCAGGATCGACTCGACCGGGCGGCCGAGGTTGTGGGCGAGGACGCTGAGGCGGCCGCGGTGGGCCATCCCGAAGACGACCTCCTCGGCGCCGGCGCGCTGGGAGAGGGTGACGGCCTCGTCGAGCATCGGCACGATTACGTCGAGCCCCTCGATCGAGAACATCTTTTGCCCCAAATACGCTTTCTCGAGGAAGCGCTCGAACTGGAAGACGTCGATCAACCGGTCCAGCAGGCGCTTTTTCTCCGCGTCGGTGAGCGGCTGGCGGTGAGCGCCGGTCTCGATCATCTCCCGCAGCCAGATCCGCTGCTGGTGGGAGGAGAGGTGCTCGACCTGGTAGCCGATCGTGCCGCAGTAGGCAGTCGCGCATCCGCGGCAGCGCCTCGAGCAGGGTTTCGCCGGGGACGCCGATGCGGAGGATCGAGGCCGGGATCCGTTCCATCAGCTCCGGGGTCAGGTTGACGTTCTCCGGCTGCAGCGCCGGGTCGCCCTTCGGCTCGGAGCCGAGCGGGTCGAGGTGGGCGGCGAGGTGGCCGTGGGTGCGGTAGGCCTTAAGCAGCGAGGTCGCGGCCTGCACCGCCTGCAGCAGCTCTTCGTCGATTTGTCCCGGGGCGCTGCTCACCTCAGCGCTGGGGGCGCCGACGCTGAGCGGCGCCGGCGAGGCCGAGGCGGGGTGGGCGTTGCTGACCACCGAGGCCTCGAAGCCGAGATCGGCGGCAACCGCCTCGTAGAAGCCGTCCTCGCCCTGCAGCAGCTCCTCGATCCGGCGCAGGAAGGCGCCCGACTCGGCGCCCTGGATGACGCGGTGGTCGTAGGTCGAGGTCAGCGTCATCACTTTGCTGACGCCGAGCTGCTTGATCCGTTCCGGCGAGGCGTGCCGCCACTCCGGCGGGTAGGCGATCGAGCCGGTGGCGATGATCGCGCTCTGGCCGCTGAGCAGACGCGGCACCGAGGCCATCGTCCCGATCCCGCCCGGATTGGTGAGGGAGATGTTCGTCCCCTGGAAGTCGTCGGCGCTGAGCTTGTTCTCGCGCGTCTTTGCGATCAGCTCTTCGTAGTTGGAGTGGAAGCCGGAGAAGTCGAGCCCGTCGGCGCCCTTGATCGCCGGCACCATCAGGGTGTGGGAGCCGTCCTTTTTCTCGACGTCGACGGCGATCCCGAGGTTGACCGGGCTGCCATCGATCGCGAACGGCTTGCCCTCGCGCTGCTCGAAGACCCGGACCATGACCGGGAAGTCTTTGGCCGCCTCGACGATCGCCCAGGCGACGAGGTGGGTGAAGGAAACCTTCAGCCCCCGGTCTTTGAGCACCAAGTTGATCGCCTTGCGTTTCGCATCCAGCGTGTCAACCGCAATCGTCCGGAACGAGGTAGCCGTAGGCACAGCCCGGCTCTCATCCATCGCATTAGCCAGCATCGCCGCAGCCCCACGCAGCTGCTTGGCCTCACCAGCGCTCGCGGCGACAGAGCCATTGCCTTCCCCGTCCGCCGCAGCGATCACATCCTCTTTGGTCACCTTCGACCCGGGACCGGAACCACTCAACGAAGCAAGGTCGACGCCGGTGGCTTCAGCCACCCTCCGCGCAACGGGCGTCGCCCTGACATCGGCAGCGCCATTACCGCCATTCGAACCTGAGCTGGAAGGCGTTGCAGATTCGGGTGGCTCCTCATCTGCAGATGGCGTGGACTCGACAGGCTGTGCGTCACCCGGTTCCATCTCGGCGAGAGCGGCCCCAACCGGGACCTCGTCGTCCACCTGCGCAATCAGCTTGGTGATGACCCCGTCGGCCGGCGCCGGCACCTCGGCGTCGACCTTGTCGGTCGAAACCTCGACGACCGTGTCGCCCTCCTTGACGGCGTCGCCCTCGGCGACGTGCCACTCGAGGACGATGCCCTCGGTCACCGACTCGCCCATCTCGGGCATCGTGATCTGAACCGTGGCCGTCTCGGGCATCTCGGGCTCAGTCTAAGGAAAGAGGTTTACGGGCAGCGCCATCGAGATACCCTGCATGCTCATGAGCTACTTCGTCACCGGGGCAACCGGGTTCATCGGCCGCAATCTCGTCCAGAAACTGCTGCAGCGGGAGGGCACGATCTACGCCCTGGTGCGGGCCGGGTCGCGCGGCCGGCTGGAGGAGCTGCGGACCAGCTTCGGCGCCGACGGCGCCCGCATCGTCCCGGTCACCGGCGACCTCTCCCAGGACGGGCTCGGGGTCTCCGAGGAGGACCTGGTGGCGATGCGAGGGGAGATCGACCACTTCTTCCACCTCGCCGCGATCTACGACCTCACCGCCGACGCCGAGGCGCAGGAGGTGGCGAATGTCGAGGGCACCCGCCACGCGATCGAGCTCGCCGGCGCGGTTGAGGCTGGCTGCTTCCACCAGGTCAGCTCGATCGCCGCCGCCGGCCTCTACCGCGGCGAGTGGACCGAGGAGATGTTCGAGGAGGCCGAACGGCTCGACAACAACCCCTACTTCCGCACCAAGCACGAGTCCGAGCGGCTGGTCCGCGACGAGTGCCAGCGCCCCTGGCGCGTCTACCGACCGGGGATCGTGGTCGGCGACTCGCGCACCGGGGAGATCGACAAGATCGACGGTCCCTACTTCTTCTTCAAGAGCCTGCAGCGGCTGCGGCGGGTGGCGCCCTCCTGGCTGCCGGTGCTGGGGATCGAAGGCGGCGAGATCAACATCGTCCCGGTCGACTACGTCGCCGCCGCGATCGACCACATCGCCCACAAACCGCGGCTCAACGGGCGCGCCTTCCACCTCACCGATCCCAACCCGCACACCGCTGGCGAGGTGATCAACATCTTCGCCAAGGCCGCCGACGCGCCGCAGATGGCCTTCCGCCTCGACGGCGACGTCACCGAGCCGGCGACCGGGGCGCTGCGGACGGCGCTGAAGCTGTTCCCGCCGGCCAAGCGCGTCGCCAGGACTGCGCTCGACCAGCTTGGGCTCCCCGCCGAGATGCTCACCTACGTCGACTATCCGACCACCTTCGACTCGACCCAGACGCAGAAAGCGCTGAAAGGCTCCGGGATCGAGGTGCCGCCGCTGGAGTCCTACGCGGCGCGGGTCTGGGACTACTGGGAGCGCAACCTCGATCCCGACCTGTTCAAGGACCGCTCGCTCTCGGCGGCGGTCAGGGGCAAAGTCGTGCTGATCACCGGAGCGTCTTCCGGGATCGGGAAAGCGACCGCGGTCAAGGTCGCCGACGCCGGCGGCACCGTGCTGTTGATCGCCCGCTCGCTCGACAAGCTGGAAGAGACCAAGGAGGAGATCGTCTCCGGGGGCGGCACCGCCCACATCCACCAGTGCGACCTCGCCGACATCGAGGACATCGAGCGGATGGCCGAGGAGGTGCTGGCCCACCACGGCCACGTCGACATCCTCGTCAACAACGCCGGCCGCTCGATCCGCCGCTCGATCGCGCTTTCCTACGACCGCTACCACGACTTCGAGCGCACGATCCAGCTCAACTACCTGGGCGCGGTGCGGCTGATCCTGGCTCTGATGCCGGCGATGCGCGAGCGCAAGGGCGGGCACATCATCAACATCAGCTCGATCGGGACGCAGACCAACCCGCCGCGGTTCTCGGCCTACGTGGCCTCGAAGGCCGCGCTGGACGCCTTCAGCCGGGTGATCGCCTCCGAGGTGGTCGAAGACGACGTCCACCTGACGACGATCCACATGCCGCTGGTGCGGACGCCGATGATCGCCCCGACCCGGATGTACGACATGTTCCCGGCGATCACCCCCGAGGAGGCCGCCGAGATGATCGCCAAGGCGATGATCAAGAAGCCGAAGAAGGTTGCTACCCGGCTTGGCAACTTCGGTGAGCTGGTCTATGCGGTGGCGCCGAAGGCCAGCGACACGCTGCTCAATACGGCTTACAAGCTTTTCCCGGATTCGCAGGCTGCTAAAGGGAAGAAAGACGAGGCTCGGGACAAGGCTCCTTCTACCGAGGCTGTTGCGTTTGCTCATCTCATGAAAGGCGTGCACTGGTAGCGGTCGGCGCGGCGGGTCCTGTCCCCGATTGGGGCCCACCATCCCTCCCGGGATGGTCCCCCCAATCGGCGCCACCCACCGCGAGGAGCGCTGTCGGTGGACTCCGATGACGGAACGCCGCCTTAAGCATTGGGGGTGGGGCTATGAGGACCAGGCTCCGAGTGCGAACCAGCTGAGAGAGGCTGCTGAAGGGATTCGCGCCCGGTTTGGATTTGGCGGTGAGGTGGAGAAGCCGGTGCCTTTGGAGGAGGTTGAGCTGCGGGGGGCTCGGCTGACGGCGCCTAGCGGGTTTGGGGATCACTTCTCCGACGGGCACTACGAGAGGGTTTCGCATTCGCTGGGGAAGTGCTTATCGGGATGTGGTTCGGGGGTTCTATGGGCGGTTCGAGAACCCGCCGGATTTGGTTGCCTTTCCCAGGGACGAGTCTGAGATTGAGACGGTGCTGAGCTGGGCTGAGGCTGAGGGCGCGGCGGTGATCCCGTTCGGCGGCGGGACCAGCGTCTGCGGCGGGGTCGAGCCGCGGCTGGGGGAGCGGCCCGTTGTCTCCCTGGATCTGCGGCGGCTGGACCGAGTGCTGGAGGTCGATCCGACCTCGTTGGCGGCGCGGATCCAGGCTGGTGCCACCGGGCCCGGTCTCGAGGACCAGTTGCGCGAGCACGGCCTCACCCTGCGCCACTTTCCCCAGTCCTTCGAGTACGCGACCCTCGGCGGCTGGATCGCGACCAGGGCCGGCGGTCATTTCGCCACCCTGGAGACCCACATCGACGACCTGGTCGAGTCGGTGCGGGCGATCACCCCGCGCGGAACCTGGGAGAGCCGGCGGCTGCCGGGGTCCGGGGCCGGACCTTCGCCGGATCGGCTGCTGGTCGGCTCGGAGGGAATCCTCGGGGTGATTGCCGAGGCCTGGGTGCGGGTCCGCCCGCGGCCGGAGTTCAAGGCGTCGGCCGGAGTCGAGTTCGGGGACTTCCTGCAGGCGGCGGATGCGGTTCGGGCGATCGCCCAGTCCGGACTGCATCCCGCCAACTGCCGCCTCCTCGACGCCGGCGAGGCGGAGCTGACCGGCGCGGGGGACGGCAGCGCCAACCTCCTGATCCTCGGGTTCGAGTCCGCCGGCCGCCCTGTTGACGCGTGGATGGACCAAGCGCTGGCGATCGCCCGCGAGCATGGTGGTGACCCGGGCGAGGTCCGGAGTTCCGGTGACAACGACGATGCGGTCGGGCAGTGGCGCGGGGCCTTCCTGCTGGCGCCGTACCTGCGCGACACGTTCGTTGCCTGCGGCGTTCTCTCGGAGACCTTCGAGACGGCGATCACTTGGGACCGCTTCGAGGAGTTCCACGCGACGGTGATGGAGACCGCGCGCCGCGCCGCCGCTGAGGCCAGCGGTGTCCCTGCCGACGGCCCCGGCGCACCGCGGGTCAGCTGCCGCTTCACCCACGTCTATCCCGACGGCGTCGCCCCCTACTTCACGATCATCGCCCCGGCGATCCGCGGCGGCGAGGTCGAGCAGTGGGACGAGATCAAGGCCGCCGTCTCCGAGGCGCTGATCGACGCCGGCGGCACGATCACCCACCACCACGCGGTCGGCCGCGACCACCGGCCCTGGTATGACCGCCAGCGCCCCGCCCCCTTCGCTGCCGCCCTGCGCGCGGCCAAGGCCGAGCTCGACCCGGCCGGGATCCTGAACCCCGGCGTGCTGATCGACCCTTGATGAGGACTCCGCCGCCGCTCGCCGCTACCCTTTCGCGACCCGAATTCCCGGTCGGGCAGCCAGATCCGGCGCCCGGGCCCACTTTCTCAGATGGAAACGATCACCTCCGAACAGCCCACCGTGCCGGCTGAGCCGAACTCACCCGAGCAGGAGCCCGTGGTGCCGCGGCGCTCGCCGCTGCGCGCCGCGATCAAGACCGGTCGCCCGAAGGAGTGGATCAAAAACGTCTTCGTCTTCGCCGGGCTGCTGTTCTCGGGCAAGTTCACCGAGGGCCACGCGATCGCCGAGGCGACGATCACCTTCGTCGCCTTCTGCCTTGATCTCCAGCGCCGGCTACTTCCTCAACGACCTGATCGACGTCGAGCTCGACCGCAAGCATCCGAAGAAGCGCTTCCGCCCGCTGGCGGCTGGGGAGCTTTCGGAGCGGGTGGCGATGACGATCGCCCCGGTTCTCGCCGCTGATCGCGATCGCCCTCGCCTTCGGCGCGGTCAACTGGGAAGTGGGCCTGATGGTCGTCGGCTACGGCGTCGCCCAGACTGCCTACAGCCTCGGCCTCAAGCAGATCGTGATCATCGACGTGATGACGCTGGCGGGGCTCTTCATCCTCCGCGTCGCCGCCGGCGCCAGTGCCGTCGATGCCCACGCCTCCGAATGGCTGATCCTCTGCACCGGCATGCTCGCCGCCTTCCTCGGCTTCACCAAGCGCCGGCAGGAGGCGGTCTCCGAGCTGCACGAGGGCACCTCGACCCGGCCGGTCCTCGAGCACTACTCGCTGCCCTTCCTCGACCAGATGGTCTCCCTGGTCACCACCGGCACCGTCCTCAGCTACGCGATCTACACCGTCAACTCACCGCTGATCGGCAGCCAGATGATGCTCACCATCCCGCCGGTGGTCTACGGCATCTTCCGCTACCTCTACCTGATCTACGACCGCACCGACGACCGCTCGATGGCCCAGATAGTCGCCGGCGACCGCGGCATCCAGGCGGCCGGAGCAGCCTTCGCGATCATCGCCTTCCTGCTGCTCTACGTCTTCAACTGACGACTCCGAACTTCGGGTCCCTATAGGGGACCAAATCTCGGAGTCGTCAGGCCATGCCCAGCTCTTCGGGCGTCGCTTCCATCAGGTAGAAGCGGGCGCGGCCGATCTCCTCGCCGTTGACCTGGACGACCGCCGCGTGGGGGCCTGCCGTGGCGAAGCTGGCGGTGGCGGCGATCGACATCACCAGGCGCTGCTCCTGGCCTTCGGGGAGGCCCGGGGGGCGGCCGGTCTCGAAGTTGGCGGTCAGGCCCTCTCCCAGCTCGTACCCCGTCGGGGTCCTGGACGGTGACGACCAGCTCGTGGGGGCTGTTGGTCTCGTGCCAGGCGACGTCGATGCCGAGGCCGATCGAGAAGGCCCAGTCGGCCGGCAGCTCGGGGAGGCGGAGGACGTTCCAGCCGCCGCCGGTCAGGTAGAGCTTGCCGTTGACGGCCTCGCTGTGGTCACAGAGGAGGAGGAAGCCGATGTTCACGGTGCCTCTCCCTCGGCGTAGGGAATGACGGTGAGGTCGGAGCGCAGCTCGACTTTGCCGGCCTTGGTGAACTGGAGGTCGATCGTCTCGTTCTTGCGATAGGTCCCCCAGAGGCCCAGGTACATCGCCAGCCAGCGGCTCGTGCCGATCTTCTCCTTGACGATCGGCCGGCCGAAGTGGATCTCGCCGGCTTCGATCCGGTAGCTCCCCTTCGGCTGCTCGATCCCGTTGATGAAGACGGCGAAGGGAGGTTCGGCGCCGGCCGGCAGCTTCACCCGCTCGCCGGCGGCGTAGCTGCCCTTGGGGATCTCGGTCTCGGCTTTGCTCATCGTTCCTCTGCCTCCAGAGTCTCGCGCACGAGGTCGAACGGCGTGTCGTGGTCGGTCGGGTCGAGCTCCTCCCGGGTCACCCCACCCTTGTAAGGGACGAACGTGCCATCACCTCTGACGTCCACTCCCGCCACCGACTTCCTCAACAGGCGACCCGTGCTCAGCTCCAAGCGCGCATGAACCTGAGCCGAAGGCTCAAAGTCCCGCAGCGCACTAACCGCCCGCACCGGCCCCTCGCTGCGAATCGCCAAGGCCCGAGCCCGCATAGCGGCCACGGCTTCCCCAAGGTCCTCAAACGACTGCGAATCCACATCGGACCCATGCCGAACAGTCAGCTTCCAGCGAGACACGAAGATGAGGCTAACTCGTGCGCTTTTCCAGGAGAGTTATCCGCCTATATCGCGGAAAACTCGCCCCGCTGTGGATCAGGCGCCGCGCCGAGGCCTTTTCGGCCTGCGCGCCGGCGGCCCGACGATTTTCTCCGGCCCCTCGCGATCGTCCAGTGCCACGTACTCAAGCTCACGCTTACCGGTATAGATCTGCCGCGGCCGGGCGATTTTCTTCTCTGGGTCTTCCTGCATCTCCATCCACTGGGCGACCCAGCCGGCGGTGCGGGGGATGGCGAAGATGACCGTGAACATGTCGGCTGGGATCCCCAGCGCCTCGTAGATGATCCCCGAGTAGAAGTCGACGTTCGGGTAGAGCTTGCGGGAGGTGAAGTACTCGTCCTCGAGCGCTCGTTTCTCCAGCTCACGCGCGATCTCGACCAGCGGGTTGTACTCGGTTGCCTCGAAGACTTCGTCGATGTATTGCTGGATGATCCGCGCCCGCGGATCGTAGTTTTTGTAGACCCGGTGGCCGAAGCCCATCAGTTTCTCCTCGCGCTCCTTCACCCGCTCGAGGAAATCGGGGATGTTCTCCGGCGACTCGATCCGGCGCAGCATCCGCAGAACCGCCTCGTTGGCACCGCCGTGCAGCGGTCCGTAGAGCGCCGCCACCCCGGCCGCGACGGCCGAGTAGGGGTCGACGTCGGAGGACCCGACCCCGCGCACCGCGCTGGTCGAGCAGTTCTGTTCGTGATCGGCGTGGAGGATGAAGAGGACGTCGAGCGCTTTGGTCAGCGCCTCCTTGGGGATGTGGCGGTCCTCGGTCTTCTTGAAGACCATCGAGAGGAAGTTCTCGGCGTAGTTGAGCTCGTTGTCCGGGTAGACGTAAGGCAGGCCCATGTTGTGCCGGTAGGAGAAGGCGGCGAGGGTCGGCACCTTGGCGATCAGACGCACCGCCGCCATATAGCGCTCTTCGGGATCGTCGATCGCCTTTGCGTCCGGGTAGAAGGTCGAGAGGGCGCCGACGCCGGCCAACAGCATCCCCATCGGGTGGGCGTCGTAGCGGAAGCCCTCGAAGAAGTGCTTGAGGTCCTCGTGGACGAAGGTGTGGTGGGTGATGTCGTAGACCCAGCGGTCGAGCTGCGGCGCGGTCGGCAGCTCGCCGAAGATCAGCAAGTAGGCGACCTCGAGGTAGGTCGAGCGCTCGCAGAGCTGCTCGATCGAGTAGCCGCGGTGTTCGAGGATCCCGGCGGCGCCGTCGATGTAGGTGACCGAGGAGCGGCAGGAGGCGGTGTTGGTGAAGGCTGGGTCGTAAGCCATCATCCCGAATTCGCCCTCGTCGACTTTGATCTGGCGCAGGTCCATCGCCCGCACCGTGCCGTCGGAGATCGGCACCTCGTAGCTCTGGCCGGTCCGGTTGTCGGTGATCGTCAGCGAGTCAGAACCCATGGGCGGCGCCCATTCTGTCACTTCGCTCGTGTCGGCTGTTAAGAGGTGTCAAGAAGCGACGGGACCCTCGAACTGGGTCATCGCCCGCAGCGCCTCGAAGCGGGCATCGATCTCCTCGCGGGTCAGCCGCGCCACCCGCTCGGTGCCGAACTCCTCGATGTTGAAGGAGGCGAGGACGGTGCCGTAGCCCATCGCCCGCCGCAGCTCGTCGTCGCTGATCTCGGCGACGCTGTCGAGGTGGCCGAAGAAGCCGCCGGCGAAGCTGTCGCCGGCGCCGGTCGGGTCGCGCACGTCATCCAGCGGGAACCCCGGCAGGGCGAAGAAGCCGGACTCGGTGAAGAGGGCGGCGCCGTACTCGCCCTGCTTGGCGACGACCGCGCGCGGTCCCATCTCCATCACCGCGCGGGCGGCCCGGGCGAGGTTCGATTCGCCGGTCAGCATTCGGATCTCGGCGTCGTTGACGACCAGCACGTCGACCTCGGCGATCGCCGCTGTGAGCGAGTCCTTCGCGGTTTTGATCCAGAGGTTCATCGAATCGAGGCCGCTGAGCCGGGATGCCGTGCACTGGGCCCGCACTTGGCGCTGCAGGTCAGGCTGGATGTTGGCGAGAAAGAGGGTGTCGGCCGCCTGCGACGCGGGCGAGAGCTTCGGCTCGAACTCGGCGAAGACGCCAAGCTGGGTGTCCTCGGTGTGGGCGACGTTGAGGTCGTACTCGTAGCGGCCGCGCCAGAAGAAGGACTGGCCGCCCTCGACCCGCTCGATGTCGTCGGTGAGGACCCCGCGCCGCTCCAGCACCGCGAACTGCTCGGGACCGAAGTCGTCGCCGACCGGTCCGACCGGCCGCACCTCGGTGAAGAAGCTGGCGGCGAGGGAAAAATGGACGGCGGCGCCGCCGAGCATCCGCTCGCGCTCCCCGAACGGGGTCTTGACCGCATCAAAGGCGATTGATCCGACTACGGTGAGCGACATGCGGACGGCAGCCTAACGTTTGTCCTGCGAGACTCACCCCCTGATGAAGGCGATCCAGATTGACGAGTTCGGCGGCCCTGAGGTTCTCGACTACCGCGAGGTCCCGGACCCGAGCCCGAAGCTGGCCGAGATCGTCGTCAACGTCAAGCGCAGCGGGATCAATTTCGCCGACACTCACGCCTCCCGCAACGACTACCTGGCCGAGCAGACCCTGCCCCTGATCCCGGGCGCCGAGATCGCCGGCCAGACCAACGACGGCCGCCGCGTCGTCGCCCTGCTTGGCAGTGGCGGCTACGCGGAGAAGGTCGCGATCCCGCAGGCGCAGCTGATCGAGCTGCCCGAGGGAGTCGACTACGACCAGGCGGCCGGCGGGTTGCTGCAGGGGCTGACCGCGATGGCCCTGGTCCACCGCTGCGCCCGGATCGAGCCGGGGGAGACGATCGTGGTCGAGGCCGCGGCCGGCGGCACCGGCAGCCTCTCGGTGCAGCTGGCCAAGCGCGCTGGCGCCAAGGTGATCGGGCTCGCCTCCAGCGAGGAGAAGCGCGAGTTTGTGCGCGGCCTCGGCGCCGACGCCTGCGTCGACTCCCGCGCCGAGAACCTCGGCGAGGCGATCCGCGAAGCCAACGACGGCAAGCGCGTCGACGCTTTTCTTCACATGAGCGGTGGCGACGCCTTCGACGCCGAGATGGGCGTGCTGGCGCCGCTGGGGCGGATGGTCGTCTTCGGCATCGCTTCGCGCGAACAGCGTGAGATCTCGACCGCATCGCTGCTGCGCGGCTCGAAGGCGGTGATCGGTTTCTGGCTCGCCCACCTGCTGATGCGCCCGGACCTGCTGGTGCCGATGATCGGCGAGTTGCTGGGGGCGATCGCCAAAAGCGAGCTTGCGGTTACGATCGGCGAGACCTATCCGCTGTCGGAAGCGAAGCGGGCGCACGAAGACCTGATCGCCCGCCGCACCACCGGCAAGCTCCTGCTTGATCCAAGTAAGTGACCTCCTCTTAATGACTGCACCTAAGTGACCTCCTTCAAAGACCTGGGCCTCTCGCCTGACGTTCAGCAGGCGCTGGACGAGCTCGGCTTCGAGGAGCCGACGCCGATCCAGGAGCAGGCGATCCCGGAGCTGCTCGGCGGCCACGACGTGATCGGCCAGGCCCAGACCGGGACCGGCAAGACCGCCGCCTTCGGCCTGCCGCTGCTGCAGTACCTCGATCCCGAGAACCAAGAGGTCCAGGCGGTGGTCCTCACCCCGACCCGCGAGCTCTGCATCCAGGTGACGCAGGCGCTGCGCACCTTCGCCGAGCATCTCGACATCGAGATCGTCGCCGTCTTCGGCGGTGCCCCGATCCGCTCGCAGCAGTCGCAGCTGCGCTCTGGCGCCCACGTCGTCGTCGCCACCGTCGGCCGGATGATGGACCTGATGTCCCGACGCTCGCTGGTTCTGACGGCGGCCCGCTTCGTCGTCCTCGACGAGGCCGACGAGATGCTCGACCTCGGCTTCATCGAGGACGTCGAGAAGATCCTGCGGATGTGCCCGAGCGGGCGCCAGACGGCGCTCTTCTCGGCGACGATGCCGCCGCCGATCCAGAAGCTCGCCCAGGGCTACATGTACGACCCGGTGACGATCAAAATCACCCCGAAACAGCTGACGGTCGACAAGATCTCCCAGGCCTTCGTCGAGGTCCCCGCCAAGGAGAAGGCCGCGCGCCTGGTCGAGCTGCTGAAGACCGAAGAACCCGAGCAGGCGATCATCTTCACCCGGACCAAAATCGGCTGCTCGAAGCTGGAGAAGACGCTGAAGGACAAAGGCCTCGATGCGAAGGCGCTGCACGGCGACCTTAGCCAAGGGGTCCGCGACGGGGTGATGATCTCCTTCAAGGACCACCGCGTGAAGCTGCTGGTGGCGACCGACATCGCCGCCCGCGGGCTCGACGTCGAGCACGTCACCCACGTCATCAACTTCGACGTGCCGAACTCCTCGGAGACCTACGTGCACCGGATCGGCCGCACCGGCCGGGTTGGGCGCACCGGGCGCGCGATCACCTTCGTCACCCCGGATCAGCGCGACGAGATCGGCCGCATCGAGCGCGACGTGAAGACCTCGATCGGCGAGTGGGAGAGCCCCGAGGAGCGGCTCGAACACGCGCCCCGGCCGCGGCGCCGCGAGCGGAGTGAGAAGCGCGAGCGCGGCGAGCGGCCCGAGCGGCAGAAGCCGGCGGCCGCCGAGGCCAATGGCGATAGCGATGCCGACGGTGACGACGAGAAAGCGGCGACCACCAAGCTCTTCATCAACCGCGGCGAGAACAGCGGCATCGACGAGAAAGCGCTGCGCTGGGCTCTAAAGGAGGGCGCCGTCCTTCCCGACGAGGCGATCCACGACGTTCGTGTCCTCCACCGCTTCTCCTTTGTCGAGGTCGATCCCGACCTGGCCGAGCAGACCGTCGAGTTCCTCGACGGGACCAAGCTCGAGGGCAAGGAGATCCGCCTCGAGATCGCCAAGAGCTAGCGCACCGACTTTCAGCACGGCGGGGTGTGTCGAAAGTCGGCTAGGACGTCAGCTCGGCGACTGTCTCGAGCAGGCGGTCGAAGTCGATCGGCTTGGTCACGTAGCCGTTGATTGCGAGGTCGGTGGGGGCGTCGGCGTCGCCGGGGTTCTGATGGGCGCTGACGATCAGCGCCGGGGTCTCCCAGCCGGCGGAGCGCAGCTCACGCAGGGCGTCGATCCCGGACTTGCGCGGCATCATCGCGTCGAGCAGCAGCATCTCGGGGACGACGCCACTGGCAATGTGGTCCAGCACCTCCTGGCCGTCGGCGGCGGTCTCGACCGTGTGGCCTGCCATCTCCAGCCGGGTCCGCATCAGCAGCAGGATCGTCTCCGAGTCGTCGGCGACGAGGATCGTTGCCATCAGCTGGTCTCCGCCGCGGTCGGGCTCTGGCTGTTGCCGGTGTCTCCAACTGCCGGCGCCGGCGCGATCGGCAGCCGCAGCCGGAAGCTGGAGCCGACGCCGACCGTCGATTCCGCCGTGATGCTGCCGCCGTGGACCTCGGCCAGCGATTTTGAGATCGCCAGGCCGAGGCCGGTGCCGCCGACCCGCTGGGTCAAGCCGGCGTCGCCGCGGGTGAAGCGGTCGAAGATGCGGCCGAGCTGATCCTCGGGAATGCCCTGTCCGTTGTCGCTCACGCTGATCTCCACCTCGGCGCCATCGGCCCGGGCCGCGACCGCGATGGACGCACCTTCGGGGGAGTACTCATGCGCATTCGTAAGCAAGTTCACAAGTATTTGTCTTATCCGGTCTGGCTCGACGTTAATCAGGGGCAGGCCAGGGGGTAGGTCTTCGCGCAGCGACTGGTTCCCCGCCTCGGTCTGGGCGCGCATCGTACGCACGACGTCTTCGATGAGCGGCGCGACCTCGGTCGGCTGCGGCTGGATCGCCAGGCGGCCGACGTCTGAGCGGGCGAGATCGAGCAGGTCGTTCAGCAGCCGCACCAGGTGGCGGCAGTTGTCGAGGATGATTTCCACGGTCTCGGCCTGCTGCGGGGAGAGCGAGTCGCGATCGAGCATCAACAGCTCGGCGAAGCCCTGGACCGAGGTCAGCGGGCTGCGCAGCTCGTGCGAGGCGGTGAGGACGAACTCGTCTTTGAGCCGGTCGAGCTCTTCGCGCCGGCTCTCCTCCTGCTCGAGCTCCTCGGCCATCTCGTTGAAGGCGGCGCCGAGGGTCGCGGTCTCCGAGAGGCCGCCGACCTCGACCCGGGCGCTGCGGTCCCCGGTGGCCAGGCGACCCGCGGCGGTGACCAACTCCTCCAGTGGTCTTCGCATCGAGGAGATCAGGCCGCTGAAGAGGAGCAGTGCGCCGGTCAAACCGGCGATCAGACCGGCGGCGACCAGCAACGCCGTGTCGCGGGTGTCGCCGGTGATCTCATCCTGCAGTTCCTCGCGGCGGTCGATCTCGCGTTCGACGGTGCTTTTCGCCACCGCGCTGCTGCTGCCCTGGGCGAGATCGACCCGCGCTTCCATCTCCACCTGGTAAGAACGGGCGATCGCGTCCTCGAAGTCCTGGCGCTGCTGGATGAAGCGGCCGACCCCGATCACCGCCATCGCGGTGAGCACGGCGAAGCCGATAGCGAACCCGATCCGCAGCCGGTTGGCGAGCGACGGGCTCAACCGTCGGTTGGATCGTGAATATGCTTGCCGCGCGATGGCTGACGAGGCTACCGAGCAAGACGGAACCGTCGCGGTTCCGGAGGGGATCGACCAGGAGGCGCTCGGTGCCTGGTTCGGCGAGCACGTTCCCGGAGCCCGGTTGCCACTGCGCTTCGAGCGCATCGCCGGCGGCCACTCGAACCTCACCTACCGGGTGACCGACGCGGGGGGGAAGAAGTGGGCGCTGCGGCGGCCGCCGATGGGCAAGCGGCTCGGTTCGGCCCACGACATGGGCCGTGAGTTCAAGGTCGTCTCGGCGCTGGGGGAGACCGAGGTGCCGGTTGCGCCGGTGGTCGGGCTCTGCGAGGACGAGAGCGTCAACGACGCCCCCTTCTACGTGATGGAGTTCGTCGAGGGGCCGATCCTGCGCGGCTTGGCCGAGGCCGAGATCTTTCCTGACGAGGGTGACCGGCGGGCGATCGGCGAGCGCGTCGCCGACACCCTGGTCCAGATCCACGCGGTCGACCCCGACGCCGCCGGGCTCGGCGACCTTGGCCGCAAGGAGGACTACGTCGCCCGTCAGCTGCGCCGCTGGCAGGGGCAGTGGGAGAAGTCGAAGACCCGCGAGCTGGAGCCGATCGACCGCGTCCACGAGGCGCTCTCGGCCCGCATCCCCGAGCAGGGCCCGGCGACGATCGTCCACGGCGACTACCGTCTCGACAACATGATCCTCAGCCCCAGCGGCGAGGTGGCGGCGGTGGTCGACTGGGAGCTCTGCACCCTCGGCGACCCGCTCGCCGACGTCGGCCTGCTGATGGCCTACTGGCCCGAGCGCGGCGACGACATCGTCAGCCTCGGCATGCCCGCCAACCTCGCTCCCGGGTTCCCGACCCAGGCCGAGATCGCCAGCCGCTACGCCGAGCGCAGCGGCCGCGACCTCTCCGACCTCGGCTTCTACGTCGCCCTCGGCTACTGGAAGCTGGCGATCATCCTCGAGGGCGTCTACGCCCGCTATGTGGCCGGCGGCTACGGCAAGGTCGACGAGGGGATCCACGCCTTCGCCAAGCTGGTCGAGCGGCTGGCGGACGAGGCCGAGCGGGCCGAGCGCGCGGGATAGTCACAGAAGGGCCGGCATTTACCGGCCCTCTTTGCGGTCTAACCGTCCAAGCCGGTTGACTCTGTCCGCTGCGGTTGACAGCTTCGAAGTCGCTCGTTCAATTCTTTAAAGGAGATCCATACGTGAAGCAGATTCGCAAGCGGCTGACCTACGCCAACGTGGTGTCCTCAATCGCGCTCTTCCTCGTCCTCGGTGGCGCCACCGCGATCGCGGCCGGCCTCGCCAAGAACAGCGTCGGCACCAAGCAGCTGAAGAACAACGCTGTCACCGCGGCGAAGCTGAAGAACAACGCCGTCACCGGTGCCAAGCTGGCCAACGGTGCCGTGATCAGCGCCAAGCTGGCCAACGGCTCGGTTTTGACCGGCGTCATCAGCGACGGAGCGGTCACCAGCGCCAAGCTCGCCAACGACGCGGTGACGACTCCCAAGATCGCGGGTAAAGCCGTGACCACCGCGCAACTCGGCGATGCCGCCGTCAACACCGGCAAGCTCGCCGAAGGTGCGGTCGGCACCGGCAAGCTGGCCAACGACGCGGTCAACTCCGGCAAGCTGGCCGAAAACTCGGTCAACAGCACCAAAATCGTCAACGGTCAGGTGATCGCCACCAAGCTCGGCACGGCGACGATTCGATCCACGATCGATGAAAACGTTCCGACCGGGGTCACTTCCCAGGTCTCCGTGCCCTGCCAAGGCAGCGAGCGGCTGTTGAGTGGCGGTGGCAACTGGTCGGGCGCGCTCACCGCGGCGGCGACTCTGAGGGCCTCTTACCCGACGGGAAACACTTGGGTCGTTCAGGGCACCAACAACAGCGGCGGCAACCTGAACTTCACCGCTTGGGCCCTCTGCCTGCAGTAATCAGGCCATTCCGGGCGTGAGTTGGCGGGGCCCTCCGGGGCCCCGCTTTGCAGTGCCCTCTCAGAGATGAAAGGCTAGGCCCGATCCGGCCCGTCTCAAGGGTCGGCGTACCTAGAAGGAGAGTCTTTTGAAGCAGCTACGCAAGCGGCTCACGTACTCGAACGTGATGTCGTCCATCGCAGTCTTCCTCGTCCTCGGCGGCGCCACCGCCTTCGCAGCCGGGCTGGCCAAGAACAGCGTCGGCCCCAAGCAGCTGAAGAAGAACGCTGTGACCAGCGCCAAAATCAAGAACAACGCTGTGACTACGGCGAAGATCAAGAATGGCGCGATCACGGGGGCCAAGGTCAACGCCACCAGCCTCGGCACCGTTCCGAACGCCACTCATGCCAACAGCGCTGACAGCGCCGGCAACGCGAACACCGTCGGCGGCCAGTCAGTGGTGAAGGTCTTCAGGACGCTGAATGAGGGCCAGTCCGGCGTAACGGTTGCCAGCGTCGGAGGATTCAACTTCGTCGCCACCTGCGGAACCGACGACGCCGACCTCCAGGTCGTGGGCCCGACTGCCTCTGGGTTCGTGATGGAGGCCGGCGGGGTGCCTGGGAACGTCGGTGGGGAAACTACCGACGGCTACGAAAGCAGCAAACCGGGCGAAGGTGGGGATATTCGGGTCGACGAACTGTCCGAAGGGGGAGATGCGACCTACGGAACCGCCACCTTCTACGGTGCGACTCCGGGCGGCACCGTCGTCAGCGGAGATCTTGGCTATGACTACAACACGTTCAACAACTCGCCGCCGAACACCTGCATCGTCGCCGGTCACCTGACCGTCGGCTAAGCAACTCTCAGCGATTTGGAAAAGGGCCGGGCAACTGCCCGGCCCTTTTCTTTGGCGTCATCCCGCTTTGAAAGTCTGCGCGAGCCCGCTTCGGGCAAAAACCAACGCAAGGAGAACTTTTGAAGCAGCTACGTAAGCGGCTCACGTACGCAAACGTGATGTCGTCGATCGCAGTCTTCCTCGTCCTCGGTGGCGCCACCGCGATCGCGGCCAACCAACTCGGCAAGAACAGTGTCGGCCAGAAGCAGCTGAAGGCCAACGCTGTCACCGCCGCCAAGATCAAGAAGAACGCGATCACCACGGCGAAGATCAAGAACGCCGCTGTCACCGGAGCCAAGGTTAAGGATGGCTCGATCTCCGGCGCTGAGATCAACGCTTCCACCCTGGGAACCGTCCCCGTCTCGGCTAGCACCGAAGTGATCAAAGGCGGCCGCGGAACGGTCGCGCTTGGTCAGCAGACGACCATCTTCACCCATGGTCCGGTCTCGCTCTCCGTCAAGTGCGAAGTTCCCAAACAGAACGAAACCGTCATCACCGCCCGTGCGCTGATCAGCTCCTCGACCGACAACACGGTCTTCACGAGCTGGGAAGACGGTGCCACCAATCTGGGTCCCAACACCCCGGAGGAAGAGCGGCAGCTCAATGGCTACAACTGGGCAGACAGCAGCGGCGAGTTCGGTTACGACTCGGCGAGCGACGTCGGCGTCAGCGCCACCGCGGCAAACGGGCAGAGCTTCACGGCCTATGTGGCGCTTGCCTCCGAGAAAAACAGCAACACCTGCTGGTACTGGCTGAACGCGCAGATCATCAGCTAGCGAAGGACCGCTTCGGCGATTCTGGAGGGCCGGGCTTCTGCCCGGCCCTTTCTTTGCCTCAGACCATCCGCGCCGCGTGCCGGGGCTCGAGATTGCCTTCGGCCTCGGCCTCGGCGCGCTTGGCCCAGCGATTCAGCTCCCGGCGGGCGAGGACCATCTTGTGGACCTCGTCGGGGCCGTCGGCGAGGCGCAGCATGCGGCTGAAGCGCCACATGATCGCCAGTGGCGTGTCGTCGGTCATGCCGAGTGAGCCGTGGATCTGGATCGCCCGGTCGAGGACGTCCATGACCATGTTGGCGGCGACGATCTTGATCGCCGAGATCGACTGGCGGGCGGCGCGCTTGCCCTCGGTGTCCATCTTCCAGGCGGCGTAGAGGGTGAGCAGGCGGGCCTGATCGATCTCCATCCGCGAGGCGGCGATCGCCTCCTGGACGAACTGCTTCTCGCCCAGCGGGCCGCCGAAGGCGGTCCGTTCATTGGCCCGGCGGCACATCATCTCGTGCGCCCGCTCGGCGGTCCCGATTGCCCGCATGCAGTGGTGGATGCGGCCGGGGCCGAGCCGGTCTTGGGCGACGGCGAAGCCGGCGCCGCGCTCGCCCAACAGGTTCTCCTTCGGCACCCGGCAGCCTTCGTAGCGGATCTCGCAGTGGCCGGGGCCGCCGTCGTGGCCCATCACCGAGATCGGCCGCACCAGGTTGAAGCCGGGGTTGTCGGTGGGGACGCAGATCATCGAGGCGCGGGCGTAGGGAGGCGCGTCGGGATCGGTGACGACCATCGCGATCGCCAGCTCGGCGCCGACCGCGCCGGAGGTGAACCACTTGTGGCCCTCGATCACCCACTCGTCGCCGTCGAGCTCGGCCCGCGCCTGCAGCAGGGTCGGGTCGGAGCCGGAGACCTCCGGCTCGGTCATTGAGAAGCAGGAGCGGATCTTTCCCTCCAGCAACGGCTCCAGCCAGCGCTCGCGCTGCTCCGGCGTGCCGTGCTCGGCGAGGATCTCCATGTTGCCGGTGTCCGGGGCCGAGCAGTTGAAGGCCATCGGCGCTGCCATCGGGCTGCGCCCCATCTCCTCGCAGAGCAGCCCGTACTCCCAGTTCTTCAGCCCCGGGCCGAAGCGCTCGTCGGGCATGAACAGGTTCCACAGGCCGTCCCTCTTCGCCTTCTCGCGGACCGCGACCAGGTTGGCGGGATACGGGACCCCCGGCGCGACCTCGTCGTCGAGCGCTTCCATGATCTCCCGCTCCTGCGGGTAGACCTCGGCGTCCATGAAGTCGAGCACGCGCTCGCGCAGGCTCGCGACCTCGGGGCTGGGGGTGAAGTCCATCGGTTCCTCTCCTCGTCCTCTTTGGAGGAGGAACGCTAATCGATAAACCGTCTTAGGATCGGCGGTAGCGGGCGAAGAGCTCGCCGTCCTCCTCCAGCAGCCAGGCCAGCTCCAGCCCGACCACGCCAAGCGGCGGCCCCTCGACGATCCGCGGCCCCTCGTCGCCGCCAAGCTTCGGCGCGATCGTCAGGAACAGCTCATCGACCAAACCCTCGGCCTGGAGCGAGCCGTGCAGGGTCGGCCCTCCCTCGCACATCACCGACCGCACGCCTTCCTCCCGCAGCCCGGCGAGCAGCGCCGCGAGGTCGGCCGGTTCGCCCCCGCTGCTCTCGACCACGACCAGCCGCCGATCGAGGTTGGCGTAACGCTCGGCCCGCATCGTCCCGGCGCCGATCATCACCGCGTCGAAGCGCTTGCGCAGGCCGGCCAGCATCGCGGTGTCGGTGTCGGAGCCGATCGGGCCGGAGACCCCGCCGATCGTCGCCCGCCCGTCAAGGGTGGCGGCGAAGTTGACGGCGACGAACGGCCGGTCCTCAAGCGCGTCCTCCCCGGGCCGGTAGGCCTCCAGCTGCTCAGAGACCGTGGTTGGGGCCGGGTCTGGCAATAACCGCCGCATCGGGTCAGAACCTACCCGCGCTTACGACTTTCAGCACAGCGGGGTGTGTCGAAAACCGGTTGCGCTCAGCTGTAGTCGTGCCAGCCGGCGAACTCGCGGCCGGCGAACTTCTGCAGCTCGGCGACGTCCGCGGTGAAACGACCCCGAACCGTCTCGAAGAGGTCATCGGGGAGCTTCGGCTTCGGCGCCGGCGGCTTGTCGGGGTCGTGGACGACCTTCTCGACGATCCAGCGCATCGACTCCGGCAGGCGGTCGAAGTTGCGGTCCAGGGAACGGAAGCCAGGCAGTTTCACCAGCTTCTCCATCAGCTGGTATTTGTCGCCCTCCTTGGCGCTCGACTTCTCCCACTCGCGGTCGAACTGCTCGGAGGTGAAGGTCTGGTCGACGCCGGCGAAGGCGAACGCCTTGCGCATCGTCTCCTCGCGTTCGGCCTGCAACTCCTCCTGGGTGATGATCGCGATCTGGTCGCGGTGGAAGCGCTCGAGGTAAGGCTGCAGCTGCATCCAGTACTTGGAGCGGTTCATGTAGGAGGTGTCGGGCCGGGAGAGGACCTCGACCAGGTCGCCGGTCTCGTAGCCGGCGCCGGTGGCGTGGACCCAGTGGGAGAGGATCCGCTTGATCGGGTCGCGCACCATGTAGAGCAGGCGCGCGTCGGGGCAGTGCTGCTTAATCCGCTCGGCGGAGCCCTCGAAGCGGGGGAGGTTCGTGTAGTGGGGCGAGGACTCGCCGCGGACCTTGAAGCGGTCGTCGAAGCGGCTCGCGTACCAGTCGAGGCCGAGGTCCCAGTTCAGCTCCTCGACGAAGAAGTTGAGCTCCTTCGGCTTCGACATCTGGATTTCGGGATGCAGGCCGAGGTAGTGGTGGATGCTCGTCGTCCCGCACTTGAGCCCGCCGATGATGATCAGGTTCGGCAGCTGCGCGTGGCGTTTGCGCCGGCGGCGCAGGCGGCTCTTGCGATCTCCCGCGTAGCGCTCGCGGGCACGGTCGCACATCGCCACGTCGGCGGGGTCATGGGCGGCGGCGGCAGGCAAGGTGTGCGTGTCGGTATCCGGCACGAGCGTGGCTAGTCTAGCTGCGATGGTCATCGCTGATCTCCAAGGCAACTTCGAGGCTTTCTTCAGCCGCGCCGCCGAGTTCTTTCGCCATCTCTCGGAAATCGAGTGGACGGCGTTCGGGATCGCCCTGCTCTGCCTGCTGGCGATGCAGCTGGCGCGCTCCTGGGCCTGGCGCAACGTGCTGCAGGCGGCCTACCCGGAGAAGCGGATTCCCTTCCTCAACATCGCCGGCGCCTACCTGGCGGGGGCGGGGATCAACGCAATCGTCCCGGCCCACGCCGGCGACGCGACCAAGGTCTTCCTCGCCAAACGGCAGATCCCCGACTCCTCCTACCCGGCGGTCACCTCCTCCTTCCTGGTGCAGACGATCTTCGACACCACCGCCGGCGTCCTCGTCCTTCTCTACGCGATCAGCCAGGGACTGCTGCCGCCGCTGCCGCAGATCCCGAAGCTGCCCGCCTTCGAGATCTCCTTCTGGGCCGAAAACCCGACCCTCTTCTTCATCGCCGTCGGCGTCACCCTGGTCGCAATCGCGGCCGGCATCTACTACCTCGCCCACCACGTGCGCCGCTTCTGGGCCCGGGTTCGCCAGGGCGTTGTGATCCTCGGCCAGCCGCGCCGCTACCTGCGTGAGGTCGCGGCCTGGCAGGGGGTCGGCTGGCTCTGCCGCTTCGCCGCCTTCTGGTTCTTCCTCGAAGCGTTCGGGATCGGGGGCTCGATCGGCAACGTGATGCTGGTGATGAGCTGCCAGGCGATCGCCAACGTCGTCCCCTTCACTCCCGGCGGCGCCGGTGCCCAGCAGGCGCTGCTGGTGGCGACGCTGCACGGACCGACCCGGACCGCGGTCCTCTCCTTTTCGGTTGGCACCCAGATCGCGATGGCGGCATGGTCGGTGGTGCTCGGCTTCCTCGCGGTGCTGCTGGTGTTCAGGACGACCGACTGGCGCGGCCTGATCAAGCAGGCGGAGGCGGAAGCCGAGAGCGAGAAGGCGACGCAGGCCGCGAGCTCTTAGCTGGACCAGCCCGGGTAGTGGCCGGCGACGTGCCACCGCCAGGGTGGCTGCTCGCCGGGCGGGAACTCGTAGTGGTTGCGACCAGGGAGGGTCTCCAGCGGGACCAGCGCCGGGTCGTCCTCGGCGAGGACCGCGGTGCCGGCGGCGGCCGCGACGTCGCCCTGGGTTGCCCGGCGGGCGAGGCGTTCCCAGCCGAGAGTGGGGCGGTAGAGCCAGTAGACGATCTCGACCCAGCCCTCGCTCGCGCGCCGATCGACGATCTCCGTGAAGGCGGTGGTGCGGCGCCCGGAGGCGGTCAGGTGCGGGCCGGCGGCGACGGCGCAGCTTTCGCGGCGGCAGCGGCGGAAGTCGACCGGAGCCAGCAGCAGGCCCGATCGCCCCGCTTGCGCGACCGGTGCCGGTGCCAGCGCCCGCGCCAGCCGCGCCACGGGCCAGCCATAAGCGGGCACCAGGGCGTGATGGCGGCAGCCATCGGGGAGGCGCGGCGCGCAGCCGATCTTCTTCGCGATCGCGCCGGCTAGCCGCCGCCCGCCGTCGACCTTCCCTCCGGCCGCGACCGCCGCGATCCCGGAGATCAGGAGTAGGGCGACGAGGGCGGCCAGCGCCGCCTGCTCGACCGTCGCCGACCCACGCTCTCCCTCTCCGAATCTCTCCATGCCAGCGACGCTAGGCCGGTCGGACACACGCGTGGCGCGCGGAAACAAACAATTCCGCCTCGGCCGTGTCGCGGTTCTGCTTACATGGGGGTCGATGGAGGGTTTCAACCTGTTTGGCGACCCCGAGGAGTTCCGCGCTCGCATGGAGGAGCTGTCGGAGCAGATGCAGTCCTCGCAGCGCGTCGCCTGGGCCGACAACGCGATCAAGCTGGCGGTGGAGATGACCGTCGCCTCGATCAACCGCCTCGATCTCACCGGCACTGCCGACGAGCAGGCGATGCAGGTCCGCGACGCGATCCGGGTTCTGTTCCCGGAGGCCGTCACCCTGGTCCGTGAGGCCAGGGAAGGCTTGAGCTAGAACAGCTCCAGTCGGATCCTGATTACCGCGCCGCGGCCGCAGAGGCCGCCCGCCAGCTCGACCGGGACCGCAACCACCAGGGCTGGGATCGCGAGGACGACGCTGGCGAGGGCATCGATCCGCCGCTGCCAGGGCTCCGGCGCCGGCACCGCCGGCATGTCGCGCAGGGTGCCGAGGGCGATGTTGCGGCCGAAGGTGACGCTGTTGAGCAGGGTCTGCCAGGTGGCCGCCAGGCCCGCCCCGGGGACCCAGCGGCGTGCCTTCACCACCTGGTCGCGGCGGGCGACGAGCCGGCGCACCGACTCGACCGTGAACAGGTGCCGCGCACCCGGCTGCAGCCCCGACCAGCCGGCACTGCCGAGTGAGCAGCCGAAGCTGGCGCGGTTATCGATCCGGATCGTCTCCTCCTCGCGCAGTTGGTCGAGCTCGCGCAGCGCCTCCTCGGCTCCGGTGGGGTCGCCGGCCACTGCCAGGCCGCAGCTCTCGCAACGGCGGACCGGTCCGGCCAGGCCGGGCTTGTCGCCGATCCAGCCGAAGAGCGGCTCGCCGCAGGCAGGGCAGGGCGGGTTGTCGGGCCCCGCTCCGGCCTCGAGCGGGACGACATGGGTGGGCTCGACCTGGCTCATGCTCGGGTAGCGTACGCGTCGTGCGCAGCGGCGACTTTGAGGTGACGCAGTTCTATTTCCACGAGAGGGGCTGAAGTGAGGCGAGAGGCAACTTTGGATTGGGAGTCCCGCTGGGCGGTTCCGGTGGCGATGGCGACTTTGCTCGCGATCGTGCTGGTCGTTGTCTCCAGGATCGTCAACGAGGCAAGTGGCGATGGGACGGCCGAACTGCTCCGCTCGGTCGACGAACACAGCGGCTCGGTCACCCTCGCAGGCATTCTGCAGGGGGCCGCCTTCGCCCTCCTGGCCTTCCCCCTCGCCTACCTCTTCCGGGCCGCCAGCGCCCGAAGCGAGCGAGTCCGGGCGCAACTGATCGGGCTCGTCATCGCTGCTCCCATCTTCCTCGGTCTCTCGTCGGGGATTGCGGTGGTCGCCCAGCAGGAAGCAGCAGACCAGTTCGTCGCCGGGGAAGCGAAGTCGACCCTGACCCAGGCCGAAGCGAAGGAGGACTGCGTCGACGAGCGCAAGGACGACGGCAACGACTCCCTGGTCGATGAATATGAGCCGGCGAAAGGCGAAAGCCCGCTTCGCGCCTGCGAAACCCGCAAGATCGAAGACGACGAAGCTTCCAACGCGCGCTCTGAAGCCTCGCTTGCCGGGGTCGTCACCGGCTTCGGCATCGGCGGGGCCCTCGGCTTCGTGTTCGCGATCTTCTACACCTGTCTCTGGGCTATGCGAACCGGGCTCCTGTCCCGTTTTTGGGGGTCGCTGGGAATGGCTCTGGGGGTCGGCTTCCTGCTCGGACTATTCCCCTTCCTGCTGATCTGGTTCCTCTACCTGACCCTGCTGCTACTGGGCCGGTTGCCGGGTGGCCGGCCCCCGGCCTGGGCGGCGGGCGAAGCGATCCCCTGGCCGACCCCGGGCGAGAAGGCCGCGGCGGAAATGGAACCCGAGGATGGCCGGGAGGAGCCCGAATCCGATCGCGGGCCCGACGGCGAAGATGAGGACGGCGGTCCGAAACGCAAGCGCAAGCAGCGCGAGTAGCACGGGCAGCGCCCCGGCCCTAGACATATTCCGATATAGGCATATAATGGTCGGCATGAGTCGGATGCCGACCACCGCCGATGCCTTCAACGCCGTCGCTGAGCCGCGACGCCGGGAGATCCTCGATCTTCTTGCCGCCGGCGAGCGGCCGGTCAACGACCTGGTCGAGCTGACCGGGATGGGACAGCCACAGGTCTCCAAGCACCTGCGGGTGCTGCGCGAGGTGGGAGCGGTGCGGTCGAGAGACCAGGGTCGCCGGCGGCTCTACCGCCTCGACCCCGAGGCGCTGCGGCCGATCTTCGAGTGGGTCAGCCCCTACCAGCGCCTCTGGGAGGAGCGGTTCGAGCGTCTGGACGACGTCCTGGCGGAGATGAACGAAAAAGAAGGAGATGCTGATGGCGGATGAGCGCAAAGCCAAGATGACGCTGCCGGGCGAGGATCGGATCCTCGTCACCAGGGAGTTCGACGTTCCGCGCCGCCTTGTCTACAGGGCGTGGACGACGCCGGAGCTGGTCGCCCGCTGGTGGACCGCCAAGCGGGGGTCGGCGGTGGAGATGGAGATCGACCTGCGGGTCGGCGGACGCTGGCGCTACGTGATGACGACCCACGGCGGCCAGGAGGTTGCCTTCCACGGGGAGTATCGGGAGGTCGTCCCGGAGGAGCGCCTGGTCACCACCGAGGTCTACGAGGGGGCGCCGCTGCCACCGGAGCAACTGGAGGCGAACGCGACGATCAACACCGTCACCTTCGCCGACAAGGGCGGCCGCACCTTGGTGACGATGCTGACCGAGTGCCCGAGCCCGGAGATCCGGGAGATGATCGTCGCCTCCGGCATGGAGGACGGCCTGCAGGACGCCCTCGACCTGCTCGAGGAGGTCGCCGGGGGCCTCGAGGGCTGAGGCCGCGCCCTACTCGGCGTGGCTGGCGCCGACTTGCTTGCGGTGGGTGCGGATCTCACTCATGATCCGCTCCAGCCGCGGCTCGACCGAGGTGTCGACGTGGGACATGGCGGCGGCCACGCCCGGGTGCACGGCGGCGATCCGCTCGTGCATCGCCTGCGCCACCGCCCGGTAGGTCGGGTGACCCTCGCGGCCTGAGCGCAGCTCGATCAGGTGCATCGCCTCGCGGGCGTTGAGGTCGAGCGTGTAGCGGATCCGGTAGGCGAGGCTGAGGGCGTAGGGGGCCGCCTCGGCGAGGCCGGCGTCGACCAGTCGCTCGTGCTCGGCGCGGGAGATCTCCAGCGCCCGCTCGAACTCGTCGCCGACCCCGGCTTCCCGCACCTCCTCGGGAATCCCGGCGCCGAGATCCGGGGTCAGACGCTGCCACTGGCAGGTCAGCATCCGGTGGCGCTGCAGGTCGCGGAAGGCGCCGTAGTCGGAGACAATCTCGAAGCGGTAGCGCAGCGCCTCGAAGCCGCGCCCGGGCCGGTAGCGGCGGTTGGCGCGCTCGCCGACCAGGCTCGCCAGCAACTCGGCCCGCTCCTCGCGGTCGAGGACGTCGATGCGGGCGAGGACCTCGGTCTCCGGCGCACTCGCCGACTCGAACAGGGAGGAGGCAAGCAGGTCCTCTTCCGAGCCGTCGACGTGGAGCAGCTCGACCGAGGGGGCGTCGTCCTCGCCGCGGCGGTCGAGCCCGAGCCGGGCGACCCAGCTCTCGGTCTGCTCGCGTCGCCGCTCCAGGTAGGCGATCCACTCGCCGCCGCGGTCGGGGCGATCGACCCGGGAGACGAAGCTCGGCATCACCTGTTTCAGCTCGGCGAGGATCATCCCGCCGTACTCGCGCGCCTCCGGCAGCGGCGAGCCGAGCAGCCGCATGATCAGCTGCTCGTAGGCCTGGCCGGTGGCGTAGATGCCGACGTGGCTGAGGGTCGCCGCCGGCAGCAGTCCGCGCAGCAGGTCCAGCGCCTTGGCCCGGATCGAGCGCCGCCAGGGGCCCTCGGGTTCCTCGTCGCTGCGCGGCCAGCGCGTTGCCGCCCACTCCTCGACCGCGGTCAGCGATCGCGAGTAGATCGCGAAGATCTCGTCCATCGCCGCGGCGAACTCCGGCCCCAGCTCGTCGTCGCGGTAGAAGCGGTAGCCGCCGTCGGGCAGCGGCTTGTCGTAGGGGATGTAGCGGGTCGACTGCTCGAGGTAGGCGGCGAGGCGGCCGCGCTGCAGCACCTTGGTGAGGATGTTGGAGACCCACTCGCAGGCGACGTGGGCGCCGCCGAGCTGGGCGATCGAGTCGTCGCCGTAGCCGGCGAAGACGCGCTCGTAGAGTCCCGCGGCGCGGGCACCCTCGTCCTCGTCGAAGGGGCGGCCACCGGCCGGGGCGTCGGCCGCGAACTCCTCCAGGTAAAGCCGCCGCACCGTCCCGGAATATCGCGAATAGCGGGCAAAAAGGGCCCCCTTTACGGTCTCGGGCAGGTTGACGAGGGCGAAAACCGGCCGCTCGAGATTGGTGAAGTGAGGGGCGAGCAGAGCTCGCTCCTCGGCGGTGAAGTCTTCGACCGGGTAGCGCACCGGGGCATCGTAGTCCGCGTGGAAGACGAGGCGGGCGCGGCTACGTAACCTCTTGGGCATCGGTCCCGACGGACAACGGCTCCTCCCGCTCGGTGCCGCCTACCTGCTGGCGGCGCTGATCGCGATCGCGCTCGGTCTGCTGGCGCCGCTGGTCTTCGGCGACTATTCGCGGACCCAGGAGACGATCCTCGCGATCGCCGAGGCGGCCTGCCTGGCCGCCGTCGCCGTCGGGATCGTGCTCCTGGTCCGGCGCCTGCGCTCCAGCCACGAAGCGCTTTGGGCGCAGGCCCGGCGCGACGAGCTGACCGGCGTCGGCAACTACCGTGCCCTGCACGAGCAGCTGGCGGCGGAAATCGCCCGCCACACCCGCCACGGCCGCGAGTTTGCGCTGATCCTCCTCGACCTCGACGGCTTCAAGCAGGTCAACGAGCGCTTCGGCCACCTCGAAGGCGATCGGCTGCTGGCCGAGATCGGCGGCTCCCTGCGCCAGGAGGTGCGGGCCGAAGACTCGGTCTTCCGCCAGGGCGGCGACGAGTTCGCGGTGATCGTCCCCGAGGTCAACGCCGAGGAGGCCGGCGAAGTCGGCAAGCGGCTGCGCGGTCGCATCGCCCAGCGCGGCTTCGGCAGCGACGAGCTGCGCCCGCTCTCGGCGGCGACCGGGTTCGCGATGTTCCCCTCCGACGGTCGCAGCGTCGACGAGCTGCTCGGCGTCGCCGACGCCGACCTCTTCGCGGCAAAGCCGGGCGAGCGGCGCAGTCGCGACCTGACTTAGGCCAGAGGGGCGGGCGGGGCGGCCATCAGCTCGACCCGGTGGCCGCCGGGAGCGATCGTCAGGGCGCGCGGCTGACCCCAGTGTTCGCCTTTGGGTTCGACGCTGAAGCCGTGAGTGCGGAGGCGGGCGACGGTGGCGTCGAAGTCGGGGACGACGACTGCGAGGTGGCCGGGTGAGGGGACGGTCGGCTCGTCCTCCGGCATCAGGTGGATCTGCGTGCCCGCGCGCTCGAGCCAGGTGTACTCGCGCAACGTCTCGGGAGGTTCGACCCGCGCGAACCCGATCAGCTCAAAGAAGCCGACGGCGGCCTCGATCTCGGCGGGTGCGACCTCGATTCCGATGTGGTGGAGCACCCCAGAGAATTTACAGAAATGGCTCAGAGATGTAGCATTTTGTCTGCTACGTTTAATCTCGTGAGCGTGAGAGAAGCTTGGACTGATGAGCGGCTGGATGACCTGAGCAAGAAAATGGATCAGGGATTTGCTCGGTTAGACGCGGAGATGCGAGGCCTCAATGGCCGCTTCGATTCGCTACAGCGCACGTTGATACAGGTCAACGGTGTGATCATCGCCGCATTGGTCGGCCTGATCGCCACCCAGCTTTAAGTCAGAGCAGCAACGACCCAAGCGCGGCCAAGACCACGATCGCGGTTGACCAGGTCACGGCCTCGGCGGTTATCTCCATGTCGAGGCCGTAGGCGTGGGCGATGACCAGGGAGTTGAGGCCGGAGGGCATGGCTGAGAGCAGGCGGTAGGCGGGGGGCAGGTCGATCAGGGGCCACGCCAGCAGCATCAGTAGGCCGGGGACGATCGCCAGGCGGGTGACGATCACCAGCGCCACCGGCCGGGTCATCGGCGGCGGCATCGGCAGCGCGCCGTGTTCGGCGTTCTCGGCCAGGGTGGCGCCGACGGCGAAGAAGCCGATCGGGAGGATGGCGACGATCAGGATCTGGGAGAGGTCGACGAGGACCTCCGGCGCCAGCGCGTCGGGTGCCAGCAGGCCGGCGATCGCCGCGTAGAGCGGTGGGTTGCGGGTGAAGAAGGCGACGACGCGTTGCTGCGGCGTTTCCCCGGCCTTGGTCCCGAAGGCGGCGCCGACCGCGAAGGCGCCGAGCAGCAGGCAGGGCCCGGTGACGAGGACGTCGTAGAGGACCGCGGTCGAGAGTTCGTCGCCCCCCAGCAGCGCCACCGCCAGCGGGTAGCCGAGGTAGCCGGTGTTGACGCTGAGCACGGTGCAGACCACCGCCCCCACCTGGGGCCGGGAGAGGCGCATGAACCGGGTCGCCACCGACCAGACGAAAAATGCCCCCAGGGTCGAGGCGACGATTCCCAGCACCAGCCCGACGCCGTGGCTGACGTCGATCTCGGCCGCCGCGGTGTTGAAGAAGATCACCGGCGGCAGCAGCACGTAGAGCAGCAGGGTCAGAGCGCTGCGGGAGGCCGCGGCGGCGCCCTGGGGCCAGCGGCCCTCGGACCAGACGCCAACGGCGACGGCCACGACGATCGCCGCGGTAGTGAGAAGAACTCCGATCGGGCGTTTCTACCCGAAGAGGGCCGCGCCCGCGTGGCTGGCGAACTCGACCAGCGGCTGCGGGATGATGCCGAAGAAGACCGTGGCGGCGGCGGCGAGGACGGCTGGGCCGACGAGGTACCAGCGGCGGCCGGCTTCGGGATCGACCGGATCGGCCTCGGGCGAGGCACCGGCGATCGCCGGGGTGGCGCCGGGGGCGCCCTTCTCCTCCGGGCTCATCCACATCGCCGCCACCACCCGCAGGTAGTAGGCGAGGGAGATCATCGTCCCGATCGCGATCATCACCCCGAGCCAGGTGTAGTCGCCCTCGACCAGGGCCTCGATCAGGTAGAGCTTGCCGATGAAGCCCGCCGTCGCCGGCAGCCCCGCCAGGGCCAGCATCGAGATCGTCAGCGGCCAGGCCAGCCAGGGTCGCTCGGCGCCGAGCCCGCGGACGGCGCGGATGTCGTCACCGAAGATCGTTTCCCGCTCGCGGGCGATGATCACCGCGAAGGCGCTGAGGTTCATGAAGGCGTAGGCGGCGAGGTAGAAGACCAGCGCGCTCGTCCCCGAGCTGGAGAGGACGACGACCCCGCCTAGCATGTAGCCGGCCTGGGCGACCCCCGAGTAACCGAGCATCCGCTTCAGCGAGTCCTGGCCGAGGGCGCCGACGTTGCCGACGACGATCGAGATCGCCGCGAGGGCGGCGAGCGCCGGCTGCCACGCGTCCAGCTGCGAGCCGAGGGCGACGTCGAAGAAGCGGATGAAGACGGCGAAGGCCGCGGCCTTGGTGGCCACCGCCATGAAGCCGGTGATCGGGGTGGGCGCGCCCTGGTAGACGTCGGGCGTCCACTGGTGGAAGGGGGCGATCGAGGTCTTGAAGGCGAGTCCGACCGCCGCCATCGCGATCCCGATCAGGATCAGCGGGTCGCCGTCGAGCCCGTTCTGGGCGATCCCGTCGGCGATGCCGCCGAAGTTGGTCGAGCCGGTGCCGCCGTAGAGGAAGGCCATCCCGTAGAGCAGGGTCGCCGAGCCGACCGAGCCGACGATCAGGTACTTCAGCCCCGACTCGAGCGAGCCCTCGCGGCGCAGGTTGGTTGCGCAGAGGATGTAGAGGGGGATCGAGAGCATCTCCAGGGCGACGAAGAAGGTGATCAGGTTGGTCGCCTGGGCCAGCATCACCATGCCCAGGACCGAGCCGAGCAGGAGCGCGTGGTACTCGCCCGAGCCGGCTTCCTCGGTGGCCTTCTCGCGGATCGAGAGGACGACGCAGAAGGCGGCGGTGAGGATCGCGATCAGGGAGATCGAGATCGCCAGGTCGTCGAGCCGCAGGGCGCCGGTGATCAGCGTCTTCGGGTCGTCCCAGTGCCAGATCAGGAGGCCGTCGGCGGCGGCGAGGGTGATCATCGTCAGCAGCGGCGCGCTGCGCTTGAACGGATTGAAGACGGCGCTGAGGAGGACGACGCAGAGGCCGACGGTGAGCGCGATCAGCGGCGAGATGCCGGCGTAGTCGATGCTGGGCTCGTGGAAGTTCATGGTTCCTCGTTCCTCGCCAGCTTCGCCTCGGGCGCTTCGCCGCCGGTCACTTTGGCCACGGTCTGGGCGACGGTCGGCGCCGTCCGCTTGAGGATCAGCTGCGGGTAGAGGGCGAGGCCGACGATGCAGAGCACCAGCGGCACCAGCACGAGGCCGTCGCGGACGCCGATCTCCCGCGACAGCAATCCGTCGGGCTTACGGTTGTGCATCGTCTGCTGGTAGAGGCGCAGCGCGTAGTAGGCCGACATTGCGACGCCGGTGATGGCGATCAAGGCGAAGACGATCTTCTCCTGGAAGAGGCCGTTGAGGATGTAGAACTCGCCGACGAAATTGGACGAGCCCGGCATCGCCAGGGTCGCCAGGGCGACGATCAGGAACAGCGCCGCCAGCACCGGCGCCCGCAGCGCCAGCCCGCCCATCTCGCGGATGTCCTCGCTGCCGGTCCTCTCGGCCAGCAGGGCGACGATTACGAACAGCGGGGCAACGACCAGGCCGTGGTTGACCATCTGCAGGACCGCCCCGTCGGCCCCATCGGCGCGCAGGGCGAAGATCCCGGCGGTGATGAAGCCGAGCTGGGCGACCGAGGAGTAACCGGCGATCAGCCGCACGTTGGTCTGGGTGAAGGCCATTACCGAGCCGTAGAGGATCGAGGCCAGGGCGATGACCAGGATCACCTCCTGGAATTCGACCGTGGCGTCGGGGAAGAGCGGCAGCACCACCCGCAGGAAGCCGTAGGCGCCGACCTTGGCGAGGACGCCGGAGAAGACGACCAGGACCGGCAGCGGCGCCGCCCGGTAGGCATCGGGCATCCAGCCGTGGAGGAGGAAGGCCGGCATCTTGACCAGGAAGGCGGCGGCGAAGAACCAGAAGATCCACTGTTGGCTGCCGAGGCTGAGCCCGCGCTGTTGCAGCTCGGCGATCGAGAAGGTGAGGTGGCCGCCGTCGGCGGCGAGGATCCCGGTCGCGATCGCCGCGACCAGCATCAGCAGCGAGCCGATCAGGGTGTAGATCATCATCTTCAGGGTCGCCCCCGAGGCGCTGATCCCGCCCTCGCCCGTGCGGTCGTGACCCCAGGCGCCGAAGAGGAAGTAGAACGGGACCAGCATGAAGTCGAAGAAGAGAACGAAGAGCAGTAGGTCCTGGGCGAGGAAGGCGCCGAGCGTGGCGGTCTCCGCGACCAGCATCAGGAAGTAGAAGTTCTTCGCCCGCTCGCGCTCGCGCAGGGCGGCGAAGGCGGTGCCGCCGACCCAGAGCACCGCGGTCAGCAGCAGCAGGAATACGTTGAGGCCGTCGACGCCGAGGCTGTAGTCGACCCCGAGGCCGGAGATCCAGGGCTCGTCGACCGCGTACTGCAGGCCGGAGCTGCCGGAGTCGAAGCCGAGGGCGATCGCGATCGCGACGCCGAGGGCGGCGACCGTCCCCAGCACCGCCCACCAGCCGACGATGCGGCGCGGCAGGAAGAGGCCGACGATGCCGAAGGCGAGGGGGGTCCAGAGCAGAACGCTGCTCATGAGCTGCTCAGCAGGAAGTAGAGGGCCAACCCGGCGAAGCCGGCGATCAGGAGCAGCGCGTAGCTACGGACGAACCCGTTCTGGACGGCGCGGACGACGCCGCCGGCGCCGCGCACCGTCCCCTCGGTGCCGCTGACCAGGCCGTCGACGACGACCCGCTCGAAGACGCGGTTGGCGAAGCGGCCGATCGCCAGCGCCGGGCGGACGACGAGCAGGTCGATCGCCTCGTCGAAGTACCACTTGTTGGCGAACAGGGTGTGCAGCGGGCGCAGCCGCCGTTCCAGCATCCCCGGCAGCTCGGGCCGGGCGACGTAGAGGAGGTAGGCGATCCCGATCCCGGCGAGGGCGATGACGCCGCCGATCCCGAGCCCGATGTAGTCGGCCTCGAGCGAGGGGTGGATGTGGGCCAGCGCTGAGGCCTCGAAGACCGGCTCCAGCCACTTCTCGACCACGTCGTCGACACCGGGGACCTGGACAAAGCCGGCGAACAGGGCGAGGAAGGCGAGGACGCCCATCGCCACCCGCATCGGCAGCGACTGCTCGGCGATGTGGTGCTCGGCGCCCGGGAATCCGACGTCGGTGTCCTCCTCTTCGCCGGTCGCGGGATTCACCGGGGCGCCGTGGGGTGGTGCGATGTGGCCGGTGTCGATCAGCTCCTGCGCCTCGGGACAGGCCTTGCCGGGCAGGACCCGGAAGACGAGGCGGAAGGCGTAGATCGCGGTCATCAGGGCGCCGACGTAGCCGAGCACGGTGAAGATCAGGTACATCCCGCCGCGCGCCTCGGCGAAGGCGAGGATCTCGTCCTTGGAGAAGAAGCCGGAGGTGCCGGGGAAGGCGGCGAGGGCGAGGGCGCCGCAGACGAAGGTGATCGAGGTGAAGCGCATCGCCTTGCCGAAGCCGCCCATCTTGTCGATGTTCTGCTCGTTTGCCATCGCGGCGATGATCGAGCCGGCGGCCATGAACAGCAGCGCCTTGAAGAAGGCGTGGGTCATCAGGTGGAACATCCCGGCGCTGTAGGCGCCGATCGAGACGCCCATGATCATGTAGCCGATCTGACTCATCGTCGAGTAGGCGATTGCCCGCTTCAGGTCGGTCATCACCAGCGCCATCGTCGCCGCGACCAGCAGCGTCGCCAGGCCGACGAAGGCGGCGATGTCGGCGGCGGTCGGGGCCAGTTCGAAGAGGACGTGGGTGCGGGCGATCAGGTAGACGCCGGCGGTCACCATCGTCGCCGCGTGGATCAGCGAGGAGACCGGGGTCGGGCCCTCCATCGCGTCCGGCAGCCAGGTGTGGAGCGGCAGCTGCGCCGACTTGGCGAAGGCGCCGACGAGGAGCAGCAGGCAGATCGCGGTGATCGTCCACTCGTTGGTGGTGAAGACCTCGGGCGCCCGCTCGAACACCGTCGCCGTAGTCGAAGCTGCCGAGTTCGCGGAAGATGAGGAAGGCGGCAAGCACGAGCCCGATGTCGCCGACGACGTTGATCACGAAGGCCTTCATGCCCGCCCGGGTGGCCGTCTCGCGCCGGTACCAGAAGCTGATCAGCGCGTAGGAGGCGAAGCCGACGAAGGCCCAGCCGACGATTAGGAGGACGAAGTTACCGGCGAGGACCAGCAGCAGCATCGAGAAGACGAAGAAGTTGAGGTAGCTGAAGAAGCGGTGATACCCCTCGTCCGACTGCATGTAGCCGTAGGAGTAGAGGTGGATCAGGGTCGAGACGCCGCTGACGATCAGGACCATGAAGATCGAGAGCGGGTCGACGTAGATCCCGAGCTTGATGTCGAGCCCGGCGACGCTGGCGTAGTCCCAGAGCGAGGAGGCGTGGTGGCGGGCCTCGGGGTCTTCGCCGAGCAGACTGATCAACGCCGCGATGCCGCAGGCGAAGGCGAGGCCGATCGCGGCGGTGCCGATGATGCCCGCCGCCTTCGCCGGCAGCGCCTTGAAGCCGAGCGCGATCGTCAGCGAGCCCAGCAGCGGGAAGAGCAGGACCAACCAGGCCCAGGTGGTGGCGCTCATCCGCGCAGCTCCCGCAGGTCATCGACGTTGAGCGGCAGGCGGCGGCGGAAGATGGCGACGATCAGGCCGAGGCCGACGACCACCTCGCAGGCGGCGATCACCATCACGATCACCGCGAAGACCTGGCCCTCGCCGTTGCCGACCATGCGGCTGAAAGCGACCAGCGCCAGGTTGCCGGCGTTCAGCATCAGCTCCAGGCAGAGCAGGATTACCAGCGGCGAGCGGCGGATCAGGATCCCGGTCGCGCCCGTCGCGAACAGCAGAGCGGAGAGGACGATGAACCACTCGGTGTTCATGGGGAGAGGGACACCCCCTCCTCACGATTTGGGGAGGGTTCGTCGGGGGTGTCCCTCTCCCCATCTCGCCGGTTGGATGCCAGGACGATCGCGCCGACGGCAGCCAGCAGCAGCAGGATCGAGGAAGCCTCGAAGGGCAGCAGGAACTTTTCGAGGAGGAGGCGGCCGATTGCGGCTGGATCGCCGAAGCCGGGCTGGACCTCGGGTCCCTGGGTTCCCAGCGCCAGCAGGGCGGAGCTGAGGATGGCGATCGAGAGCTCGATGAAGAGGGCGATGCCCAGCAGCGGCGCCAGGAAGCGCTGGCCTGGGATCGGCTCCCAGGCCGACTCGCCACCGCCGCCGACGTAGGCGACGACGAAGACGTAGAGGACCATCACCGCGCCGGCGTAGACGACCACCTGGGCGGCGGCGACGAAGGCCGAGGTCAGCAGCAGGAACAGCGCCGCCAGCGAGAAGAGGTGGACGATCAGCGCCAGCACCGAGTAGAACGGGTTGCGCATCGCGATCACGCCGAGCGCGCCGCCGAGCGCCCCGATCGCCGAGAGCGAAGAAGAGGACCTCTTCCACGCTATTCCCCCTCGCTTTTCAGCGGCGTCCGCTCGACCGCCTCGGCGAGCAGCATCTCCTTGGTGAAGATCAGGTCGCGGCGGTCGTAGTCGGCCATCTCGTAGTCGTGGCCCATCGTGATCGCGTCGAAGGGGCAGGCGATCTCGCAATAGCCGCAGAAGATGCAGCGGCTGAGGTTGATCTCGTAGACGGCGGCGAAGCGCTCGCCGGCCGAGACCCGTTCGCCGGGGATGTTCTCGGCGGCGACAACGCGGATGCAGTCTGCCGGGCAGGCGGCGGCGCAGAGCGAGCAGCCGACGCATTTCTCCAGCCCGGTGTCCTCGAACTTGTGCAGTTTGTGACGGCCGCGGAAGCGTGGGTAGACCGGCGTCTTCTCCTCCGGGTACTCGATCGTCATCGGCCCCTCGATCAGCCGCGCCATCGTCGTCTTCAGCCCGCGCAGGGTCTCGCCGAAAGCGCGGTAGGCGCCGCCGAGGCCGCCCGGCTCGGGGCCGCGCTGGACCTCGACCACCTCGATCGAGTCGAGGTAGGGGGCCGACTTCGGGTCGAAGCCGTTGCCGTTGCCGCCGCTCACGAGAAGGTCACCACCAGGATCGCGGTGACGAGGACGTTGAGGGTGGCGAGCGGCAGCAGGATCTTCCAGCCGAGGGTCATCAGCTGGTCATATCGAAGACGCGGCAGGGTCGCCCGCACCCAGATGAAGACGAGGACGAGGCCGATCATCTTCGCCAGCATCCAGATCGGGTCGAGGAAGCCGGGGCCGGGACCCATCCAGCCGCCGAGGAACATCGCCGCGGCGATCCCGGAGACGACCAGGATCTCCATGTATTCGACCAGCAGGAAGGAGCCGAAGCGCATGCCGCCGTACTCGGTCATGAAGCCCTGGACCAGCTCGGCGTCGGCCTCGGGCATGTCGAACGGGGTGCGGTTGGTCTCGGCGAAGCCGGCCAGCATGAAGATCAGGAAGCCGACGATCTGGGGGACGATGAACCACATCTCCCCCTGGGCCTCGACCGTGTCGACCAGCGAGAGCGAGCCGCTCATCATCACCACGCCGAGCAGCGCCAGCCCCATGCTGACCTCGTAGGAGATCAGCTGCGCGGCCGAGCGCATCGCCCCCAGGAGGCTGTATTTGGAGCCCGAGGACCAGCCGCCGAGAAGCAGGCCGTAGAAGGCGATCGAGCCGACGGCGAAGAAGTAGAGGATCCCGATCGGGACGTCGATCCCGTAGAGGCCGACCCCGTCCTGGACGTTGCCCCAGGGGATGATCGCCAGCGAGAGCACCCCGGCCAGGACCGGCAGCAGCGGCCCGAGGATGAACAGGGTCCTGGTCGCGTTCTCGGGCCGGAAGGTCTCCTTGGAGACGAGCTTGCCGACGTCGGCAAGCGGCTGCAGGAGGCCGTAGGGGCCGACGCGGTTCGGTCCGTAGCGGTGCTGGAAGCGGCCGATCAGCTTGCGCTCGACCACGGTCAGAATCGGCAGGACGCCGAAGATCACGGCGAAGATGACGATGCTCTTGACGACCATGATCCAGGTCGCTTCGGCGAAGCCGGTCTCGGCGAGCGGCAGCATCAGGCGCCTACCTTCTCGATCTTCACTTGCACAGCGCCGCCGTTGAGCAGCGCGTTGGCGTTGCCGTCGGCGATGCCCTCGGCCATGAAGACGACTCCCGCTGGGACTCGCTCTTTGATCTGGACCTGTGCGTCGATGCTCGTAGCCGTTCTGGCTGACTCGTACGGAGTCGCCGGTGCTGAGGTTCAGGCGTTCGGCATCGGTCAGTGAGATCTCCACGCGCTGCTGGGGGGCGAGGAACTTCAGCGGTGGGTTCAGCTCGGTGATCGGGCCTGCCCAGAGGTCGCGGTAGGTGCCGAGCGTGAAGGAGCCATCGTTCGATGCCTGGAGGGCTGGGGAGGGTGACTCGGGAGATGCACTCCCGGCGGCGGGCAGATTGGCGGCGGCTGGGGTGTCCTGCCAGCGGATGCCCCGGCCACCGAGTTGCTCCTCGGTGATGCCGTTGTAGAACGGGATCGCCTCGGTCAGGGCTGCGAACGCCGTCGGCTGGGAGGCGATGCCGGTGTCGAGGTCGAGGTTCGTGGCGAGCTCGGAGAGGACGATGATGTTTGGGAGGACTTCGTCGGGGCGGCCTGCTGACGGGCGTACTCGCTGGAGGCGGCCGTCGGGGTGGGTGATGGTGCCGTCTTTCTCGGCGTGGGTCTCGAGAGGAAGGACTACGTCAGATTTGGCCGTGGTGGCGTTCTCGTGCATGGAGAAGGTCACTACGAAGTCGGCTGCCGTGAGGGCCTCTTCCCAGGCTGGGGTGTCCGGGAAGTCGCGGAGCGGGTCGGCTCCGAAGAGGATCAGGCCGGTTAGCTCGCCTGAGATGAGAGCGGCGCGGATCTCCTCGGTCGAACGACCTTCGGTCGTCTCGGAGAGGCCGGGGCCGGCGTCGGGGAGGACGCCTGCCTCGCGGAGGCCGCGGGCGTTGGAGGTGTCTGGGATTTCCAGCAGGCCCGCTCCGTCGGTCTTGGCCATCTCGGTGGCCGCGGCAACTTTCGAGGAGCCCCTCGGCGGCGCCATCCTCGCGGGCCACCCGCTCGCCCCAGATGACGACGACCTTCTCGGCCTCGCGCAGGGTCTCGGCTACCGGGGTGGCGACGTTCTCGGCGCCGCCGATCGCGTCGGCCAGCTCGCCGACGAAGTGCGCGGCCTGGCCGGGGGCGTAGCGGGCGATTGCCTCGGCGCCGCCGTCGAGCGCGGTCGGTCGCTCGGTCGCGACGACCAGCTTGGCGCCGTTGCGGCGGATCGCCTTGCGCACCCGCAGGTCGAGGATCGGCGAGCTGTGCAGCGGGTCGGTGCCCAGCACCAGGACCGCGTCGGCCTCGTCGATGTCCCGCACCCGGGCCGAGATCGCCGGCTCTGCCAGCCGCCGCAGCGACGCCGCCCGCGGCCCGCGCGAGGGGCGCGAGTCGAGGTGCGGGGAGCCGAGCGCCTCGCGCACGATCCTCTGGACCAGGAAGCCCTCCTCGTTGGAGGCGTCGCCGACGATCGCGGCGACCCGGCTCGGCGCAGCCGAGTTTGAGCCCACTGGGGTGTGGTGAATATCGGCAGCGGCGCTCAGCCCCTCGGCCGCGACCCGCAGCGCCTGCTCCCAACTGGCCTCAGCACCTCCCTTCAGCCGTGGCCCGCGGACCCGCTCCGGGGCGTCGAACATCTCGAACCCGTAGCGGCCGCGGTCGCAGATCCAGCCGTCGTCGACCTCGGCGTTGTCGCGGGTGACGACCCGTTTCACCTTCTCGTCGCGGATCGGTGAAGCTGACGTTGCACTGGCTCGGGCAGAGCGTGCAGACCGAGCCGGCGTGCTCGATGTCCCAGGGCCGGGCGCGGAAGCGGTAGGTGTAGCTGGTCAGCGCCCCGACCGGGCAGATGTCGGTGATGTTGCCGTGGAAGGGGGCGACGTAGGGGCGCTCGTCGAAGGTGCCGACGAAGGTGCGGTCGCCGCGCTCGATCAGCTGCAGCTGGGCGTCCTCGGCGACCTCCTGGCTGAAGCGGACGCAGCGGTAGCAGAGGATGCAGCGCTCGCGGTCGATCGCGACCAGCGGTGAGAGCTCGATCGGCTTCTCGAAGTGGCGCTTTTCGTCGATCACCCGGCTTTTGCCGGGGCCCCAGCCGTAGGAGATGTCCTGCAGCGGGCATTCGCCGCCTTTGTCGCAGACCGGGCAGTCGAGCGGATGGTTGACGAGCAGGAACTCGACCACCGCGCTCTGCGCCTCTTTGACCTGCTCGGTGCGGGTGTGGACGACCATCCCCTCGCGGACCGGGGTCGAGCAGGAGGTCTGCAGCTTCGGGATTCCCTCGATCTCGACCAGGCACATCCGGCAGGCGCCGACCGGCTCGCCGAGTTTCGGTTCGTAACAGAAGAACGGGATCTCGACGTCGCCCTTGCGGGCCGCGTCGTGCAGCATCTCGCCCTCGACCGCGGGCACCTCGCGCCCGTCGATCGTGATCGTCACCTCGCGTCCGGCGGGGCTCACGGCTGCGCTCCCACTACCCGGGCGACGAGGTGCGGGTCGAGGACCAGGTCGGGATCGGCCATCACTTCCTCGAACTCGTCGCGGAACTTGCGGACCATCGTCCCGACCGGCATCGCCATCGAGTCGCCGAGCACGCAGAGGCAGTGGCCGATGATGTTCTGCTGGACCGAGCTGACGATGTCGAGGTCGATCGGCGTCGCCTCGCCGCGCACCATCCGTTCCAGCATCTTCACCGTCCAGTTGGTGCCCTCGCGGCAGGGGACGCACTTGCCGCAGGACTCGTGGTGGTAGAAGCGCGCCGTGCGCAGCGCCAGGTGCGGGATCGAGACCCGGTCGTCGGCGACGATGATCGAGCCGGAGCCGAGCATCGAGCCCGCCTCGGCCATCGCCTCGAAGCTGTAGGGGAGGTCGATGCCCTCTTCGGCGGTCAGCACTGGTGACGACGACCCGCCGGGGAAGAAGGCCTTGATCTCGTGCCCCTCCTCGGGTCCGCCGGCGAGGCCGTAGATCAGCTCCCGGGTCGGGATCCCCAGCTCGACCTCGTAGTTGCCGGGCTTGCGGACCCCGCCACTGATCGAGACGACCTTGGTCCCGGGCGACTGCTCGGTGCCGAAGCCCTTGAACCACTCGGCTCCGTTGCGGACGATGTGGGGGACGTTGGAGAGGGTCTCGACGTTGTTGATCAGCGTCGGCCCGCCGTAGAGGCCCTGGACCGCCGGGAAGGGCGGCTTCAGGCGCGGGTTGCCGCGCTTGCCCTCGAGCGCGTCCAGCAGCGCCGTCTCCTCACCGCAGATGTAGGCGCCGGCGCCGCGGTGGACGACCAGCTCCAGGTCGCGGTGGCAGCCGAGGATGTTGGTTCCCAGGTAGCCCGCCTCATAGGCTTCGGCGACCGCGGCGTCGAGGATGTCGGCCTGTTCGTCGTACTCGCCGCGGATGAAGATGAAGGCGTGGCCGGCGTCGGCGGCGAGGGCGGCGATCGCGATCCCCTCGATCAGCTGGTGCGGGTTGCGCTGCATCAGCTCGCGGTCCTTGAAGGCGCCGGGCTCGGACTCGTCGGCGTTGCAGCAGAGGTACTTGGCCATCTCGCCGCGCGGCAGGAAGGAGGCCTTTTTCCCCATCGAGAAGCCGGCGCCGCCGCGGCCCCGCAGGCCGGAGTCTTCGAGCTCCTGGAGGACCTCGTCCTGCTCCAGATCGCGGTAGGCGCGTTCCTGGGTCGCGTAGCCGTCGGCCAGCCGCTTGTAGCCGTCGAGCGTGCGCAGCGCCGGGTCCTCGGCGTGCTCGAGCAAAACGCGCTTCTCCAGCTGGTGGGCCATCAGGCGTCCCCCGCCAGTCCCCGCGCGGCCAGCGCCTTCGCCGGCAGCACCTCTTCGCCGGCCTTGATCTGGTCGATCGCGATCCCCGCCTCGGCCGCCTCCAGCGGCCCGTAGTAGCGCTGGTCGATCGAGGCCATCGGGGCGATGTCGCAGGCGCCGAGGCACTCGAACCCGGTGACGAAGAAGTGGGTGTCGTCGTCGCCGGCGGCCTCGACGAAGGCGTCGAGCAGGCGGTCGGCGCCGCGCATCCAGCAGCTGATGTTGGTGCAGACCTCGATCCGGTGGGTCCCGACCGGTTTGGTGTGAAGCAGGTCGTAGAAGCTCGCCACCGACTCTAGGTAGGCGGGGGTGACCCGCATCACCGCCGCGGCCTGGCGGATCCCCTCCGGGGTGCACCAGCCGTAGCGCTCCTGCACCGCCCACAGCGCCGGGATCGAGGCCGATTTGCGATCCGGGTAGCGGCCCATCAGGGTCTCGATCCGCTCCTGCAGCTCCGCCGGGCAGCCGACTTCGTGCAGCTCCGGGATCTGCTCCTCGGCGCGGCCGGGGACGCGGCCCTCGCGGACCGCGGCGTCGACCGGCAGGTTCGGGTTGACGGCGCCGGGACCGTCGACGGGGCTCATCGGTCGACACCTCCGAGGATCGGGTCGAGCATCCCGAGGCTGGCGATCATGTCGGCGACGTAGCCGCCGACCGCCATGTCGCGGAAGGCCTGCAGGCCGACGAAGGAGGGGTCGCGGAAGTGGACCCGGGCCGGCTTCGCCGAGCCGTCGGCGAGGACGAAGCAGCCGAGCTCCCCGCGCGGGTGCTCGATCGAGTAGTAGACCTCGCCGGGCGCCACCCGGTACCCCTCGGTGACGAGCTTGAAGTGGTGGATCAGCGACTCCATCGAGGTCGAGAGCTCCGAGCGCGGCGGCAGCACGTACTTGCGGTCGTCGGCGATGTGCGGCCCCTCGGGCAGGGCATCGAGGCACTGCTCGACGATCCGGGCGCTCTCGACCATCTCCGCCACCCGCACCCGGTAGCGGTCGTAGTTGTCGCCGACCGTCCCGACCGGGATCTTGAACTCGACCTCGGGGTAGGCCAGGTAGTCGAAGGCCTTGCGCAGGTCCCAGGGCTCGCCAGCGGCGCGCAGCAGCGGTCCGGTCACGCCCAGCTCCAGCAGCCGCTCGCGGGAGACGATCCCGGTCCCTTTGGTCCGCTGCAGGAAGACCTCGTTGCGGTCGAGCAGGTCCTGGTACTGGCCGACCCGGATCGGCATTTCCTCGGCGAAGGCGCGGCACTTCTGCTCGAAGCCGACGGGGATGTCCTCGATCACGCCGCCGACCTGGAAATAGCGGGTGTGCATCCGCTGGCCGCAGGCCATCTCGAAGAGGTCGAGGATCTTGTCGCGCTCGCGGAAGCAGTACCAGAGCATCGAGATCGCGCCGAGGTCGAGAGCGGTGGTGCCGAGCCAGACCAGGTGCGAGTGGATCCGGTTGAGCTCGAGGAAGAGGGTCCGCAGGTATTTGGCGCGGGGCGGAATCTCGAGGTCGATCAGCCGCTCGACCGCGCCGCAGTAGGCCTCCATCTGGAAGAAGTAGGAGACGTAGTCCATCCGCTCGACGAAGGGGATGACCTTCCAATAGCTCTTGTCCTCGCAGGACTTTTCGATCCCGGTGTGGACGTAGCCGATCACCGGCGTCACCTCGCGCACGACCTCGCCTTCGAGGTCGACGATCAGGCGCAGGACGCCGTGGGTCGCCGGGTGATGCGGCCCGATGTTGATCGTCATGATCTCGCGATCGCGATCCACCACCTGCTCAGTCAAAACGGTCCTCCGAGTAGGTGAAGGTGACCGGCTCGCCGCCGATCGGGAAATCGCGCCGCTGAGGCCAGCCGACATAGTCATCTGGCATCAGGATCCGGGTCAGGTTCGGGTGGCCGCGGAAGACGATCCCGAAGAAGTCGTAGACCTCGCGCTCCTGGGCGTCGGCGGTGGGGAAGAGGTCTACGCAGGAGTCGATCTCCGGGAGACCATGGCCCTGGCCCGCGGGTCCTGTCTCCGATCGGGGGCTCTCTCTACCGGGAGAGTCCTCCCGATCGTCGCCACCCGCGGGAGAGGCGTCTTCGAGCATCGCTTTTACGCGGATGCGCTCCACACGGTCGCGGTTGATTAGCTCGTAGTGGATACCGAAGCGAGGTTGGGCGGGCAGATAGTCAGCTGCGTGGAGGCTGGAGAGGAAGTCGTAGCGCTGGCCGGGCTGGTCCTTGAGCCAGCTCAGGACGTCGAGGATGCGCGCCGAGTCGGCGATCAGCGCCGCCTGGTTGCGGTCGAAGGAGGTCGCGAGCACGGCACCGGGGCAGTCGCGCTCGATTTCCCCCCGGATCAGCTCCAGTCCGGGGGCGTCAGGCAAGGGAGGGCTCCCCGGCGTCGCGCAGCGCCTCGACCGAGAGCCGCGCCTCTTCGTAGGCCCGCGCCGCCTCCGGGCTGGGTTCGCTGCGGGGTCCGCCGCGCGCCCACTCCTCGGTGCCGTGGGCGTCGTAGCGTTGGCGCCAGCCCTGGTCCGGGCTGCCCATGATCTTCCGCTGCAGCTTGGTGAAGCCGTAGAGGACCGCCTCCGGGCGCGGCGGGCAGCCGGGCACGTACATGTCCACCGGCATGAACTTGTCGGCGCCTTGGACCACGGCGTAGTTGGCGAACATCCCGGCCGAGGACGAGCAGGCGCCCATCGCCATCACCCACTTTGGCTCCAGCATCTGGTCGTAGAGGCGGCGGACTACCGGCGCCATTTTGATGCTGACCCGGCCCGAGAGGATGATCAGGTCGGCCTGGCGCGGGGAGGCGCGGAGGGCCTCGGCGCCGAAGCGGGCTAGGTCGTAGCGCGCGGTGACGATCGAGATCGGCGCCTCGATCGCGCAGCAGGCGAGGCCGAAGGTGAGCGGGAAGATCGAGTTCGCCCGGGCCCAGTTCTGGACTTTCTCGAAGGTGGTGGTGACAACCCGCTCTTCGACGTAGCGCTCGAGGTCCTCGCCCTCGAGGTCGCCGCGCAGCATCGCCCGGGCATCGACTTGCTTCTCGCGCAGGGAGCGGCGCTCTACCTCCAATCCAGGGCCCCCTTCCGCCAGACGTAGACGAAGGCGACGAAGAGGAGGACGACGAAGGTGACGAGCTCGCCGAGGACGAGGTAGCTGTCGGCGTCCTTGAGGATGACCCCGATTGGGTAGAGGAAGACGACCTCGATGTCGAAGAGGATGAAGAGCATCGCGATCAGGTAGAAGCCGACCCCGAAGCGCAGCCCCTTGGAGGGCTCGACCGGGATCCCGGACTCGTACGGCTCGCCCTGGCGGCGGCTGGCAGCGGTCGGCCGCGCCGGCTTCTTCGGGCCGAGCAGGTGGTTGAGCATCGCGAAGATGCCGCCGACCGTGAGGCCGAGGAAGGCGAAGACGAGGATCGGGAGGTAGGACTTGAGCACGGGGAGGTGGTTTTTCTCGACTCGGGCCGCTCCAGGTGCTGCTACCCGGGACCGGCGACCGTAGCCCCTGTTATATACCGACTTTGTGACAACTTGCTACATAGTGCTTTTCCGCATCAGCAAGCCGAATCCCGACCCCCTTAGGCGGATATAGACCATGCTCGGACTCCACATCGCCGTCGGCGTACTGCTGATCGTCCTCAATGCCGCCGCCGGCCTCGTCGGCGGCATCGCCTGGTACCGCAAGCAGGCCTCGATCCCCTTCTGGTACCTGCTGAGGGCAGCGCAGGCCTCGGTCTTCCTCCAGGCCCTGGTCGGCGCCCTCCTCATCGTCACCGGCCATGAGCAGGACGACGGTCTCCACTACCTCTACGGGATCCTGCCGCTCGTCGTCTCCTTCATCGCCGAGGGAGCCCGCGCCGACGCCGCCCACCGCGAGGTCGGCGACCTCGACCCCGAGACCCTCACCGCCGACGAACAGGAATCCCTGGCCCTGGCGATCGTCCGCCGCGAGATGGGGATCATGGCCGTCAGCTGCGGCGTGATCTTCTTCCTCGGCCTGCGGGCCGCGGGGACCAGCGGGCTGTTCTAGTCGAGAGGTCGATTCCCCACCCTGTGGGTGGCTAAGTGACCACTCGGCGAGCGGCTCGGTCCTGCGAGATCTGGATCGCCGCGACGGCGAGAAACAGGGTGCCGGTGGCGAGGTGGAAGATGCCGTCGTTGGCGTTGTCGGGGAAGGTGAAGACCCAGCCCGGCTGTTCGTCGAACAGCGCCCAGATCCCGGTCGCGTAGAGGGCGACGACGATGTAGAGCGTGTAGTAGAGCGCCCAGTCGGGACGGCGGGCGAAGTAGAAGGCGGGGCCGAAGAGGAGCAGTCCGGAGAGGGCGTGGATGCCGTTGAAGTCGACCCAGAGGACCTTCTCGGTCGGCGCGTCGGCGCCGATCTGGAAGCTCGGCTCGGCAATGAAGCCGGCCAGCGCCCAGAGCAGCTGCAAGGCGCAGAGGATCACCAATCCCTTCTGCGCAAAGGTCCAGTCGCTCATCGAGATGTCAGTTTGCCACCTATAGCGGGGGTCAATTGCCCACTGGGTTTCTTGCCTAATCGAGCGGCCGGTACTCGCCGCCGTGGAAGACGAGTGGGTCGCCCGCTTTCGCCTCCAGGGCCCGTACTTCGCCGGTGACGATCACGTGATCGCCGGCGGAGATCACGTCGCGCAGGTCGCAGGCGATCCAGATCAGAGCGTCGTCGACCGCGGGGATGCCGTCGCGCTCGCTCCAGGCGACCCCGGACCACTTCTCCGCCACCGGCGCCTTGGTGGCAAAGGCGCGGGCGATCGGCTCCTGGCCCGCGTGGAGAACGCTGATCCCGAACCGGTCCGCCGCCTGCACGGCGAGCAGGGTGCGGGAGCCGCGATCGAGGCAGGCGAGCATCAGCATCGGCTCGATCGAGAGCGATGAGACCGCGTTGGCGGTGGCTCCGGCCGGTCCCTCAGGGCCGCCGGCGCTGACGATCGTGACCCCGGTCGGAAGCCCGGCCAGGGCGGCGCGAAAGGCGTCTGGATCGGGCGAGGGCATCGTCAGAAAGGCTGGATCGGCTCCAGACAATATGATGCCCGCCGCATGCGCCCAGTGCTGATCATCGGAATCCTCGTGGCTGCCGCCCTCGGGCTCTCCGCCTGCGGCTTCGGCGAGGAAGGTATCTCGGTCTCCAAGGAGGACAACGAGGGCGCCGTCCTCTTCGCGGACCACTGCTCCGGCTGCCACACGCTCAGCGCCGCCGGTACCCAGGGCAGCGGCAACCGTGGCGAGCGGACCCAGGGTCCGAATCTCGACCAGCGCACCGAGACCTATGACGATGCCCTCTTCGCGATTCAGAACGGCGGCTTCTCGGGAGCGATCATGCCCCAGAACATCGTCGTCGGCGAAGAGGCCGAAGAGGTCGCCAAGTTCGTCGCCAAGTACGCAGGGTCCGAAGCGGAACAGTCGCCGCGCCCCGGCGAAACCGAAACCCCGTAGGCGGGGCTTCTAATGCTTGACCTAAAGCTGATCCGCTCCGATCCTGAGCGGATCAAGCAAGCGCTGGCGCGGCGCGGCGCGGCCGATCAGGTCGACGAACTGCTGGCGTTGGACGCTCGGCGCCGTGAGCTGCTGCCCGAGGTCGAGAACGCACAGGCCGAGCGCAAGACCCTCTCGAAGCAGATCGGCGAGCGCAAACAGGCCGGCGAAGAGGCCGAGGCTGAGCAGCTGATGGCAACCGTGCAGGGCCTGAAGGAGCGGATCGAGGGCGCCAAAGAGGAGCTGGAGGAGATCGAGGGCAAGCTGGCGGAGCTGGCGCTCGCCCTGCCCAACATCCCCGACCCCGACTCGCCGGAAGGGATGACCGAGGACGACGCGGTGGTGATCCGCGAGGTCGGCGAGCGCCCCGAGTTCGACTTCGAGCCGCGCGACCACCTCGAGATCGGGGCCGACCTCGACCTGATCGATATGGAGACCGCAGCCAGGCTCTCCGGATCGCGCTTCGCCTACCTGAAAGGCGACCTGGTCCTGCTCGAGCTGGCGCTGGTCCGCTTTGTCATCGAGCTGGCCCGCGCCGAGGGGCACGAGCCGGCGGTGCCGCCGGTCCTGGTCCGCGAGGAGGCGCTCGAGGGCACCGGATTCCTCCCCGGCGACCGCGACCAGATCTACGAGATCCCCAAGGACGAACTCTTCCTCACCGGCACCTCCGAGGTCGCCCTTGCCGGCCTCCACGCCGATCAGATCCTCGACGCCGAGGCGCTGCCGCTCCGCTACTGCGCCTTCTCGACCTGCTTCCGCCGCGAGGCCGGCGCCGCCGGCCGCGACACCCGCGGCATCTTCCGCGTCCACCAGTTCGACAAGGTCGAGATGTTTTCGTTTGTCGAGCCGGACCGGTCCCGTGATGAGCACGAGCGGCTGCTGGCGATCGAGGAGCGGATCCTGACCGAGCTGGAGATCCCCTACCGGGTCGTCAACGTCGCCGTCGGCGACCTCGGCGCCCCGGCGGCGAAGAAGTACGACTGCGAGGCCTGGATCCCGAGCCAGGGCCGCTACCGGGAGCTCACCTCCTGCTCGAACACGACCGACTACCAGGCACGCCGCCTTGGCGCCCGCTACCGGCCGGCGGAGGGCGAGGCGCCGCAGCCGGTGCACACGCTCAACGGCACCGCCTGCGCCGTCGGCCGCACGATCATCGCCCTGATCGAGAACCGGCAAGAAAGCGACGGGAGTTTCACGCTACCTAAAACTTTGCATCCGTTCGGATCGCCTGAAAGAATCGGCGCCGCATGACTACCGGTGTCCGCGAGGCGAAAAGAGTGGTGCTCTGCGATGACCACGAGATCGTCCGTGAGGCGATCAAGTCGCGCATGGCCAATTCCAGCATCGTCGAGATCGTCGGCGAGGCGAGCAACGGCCGCGACGTGGTCGACGCGGTCAAACAGCTGGAACCCGACGTCCTCATCATCGACGTCGAGATGCCCAAGCGCGACGGCATCGAGGCAACCAAGGAGGTCCTCAAAGTCCGGCCGCGGACCAAGGTGATCATCTTCACCGCCCACGCCCAGCCCGATCTGCTGGCCTTGGCGCTGCGGGCCGGAGCATCCGGCTACGTGCTGAAGTCGGCGCCGGCTGAGGACATCGCCAAAGCGGTCAAGGCGGTGACCGGGGGAGGGACCTTCCTCGGCGGCGACTTCGCCGGCGGCAAGCCTTCCGAGGTCGAGAAACTGCTGGAGCTCTCGCCGCGCGAGCGGCAGATCCTCGAGCTGCTGGCCGAGGGTCTGCGGGTGAAAGAAATCGCCGACCGCCTGCAGTTGAGCCCGGCGACGGTCCACACCCACGTCCGCAACGCGATCGCCAAGCTCGAGGTCGACACCCGCACCGAGGCGGTTGCGCTGGCTGTGCGCTTCAGTTACCTGGGCGCGGGTGGCGGCTCCCTCTAGGGCGCCGCCGGGCTACTCCTTCTTCTCCAGGGTCAGCGCGCAGCCGTTGATGCAGTAGCGCTGGCCGCCTTTGTCGGCCGGGCCGTCGTCGAAAACGTGCCCGAGGTGGGCGTCGCAGTGTTTGCAGACGACCTCCGTGCGGCGCATGAAGAGGCTGTTGTCCGGTCGCAGCTCGACGTGCTCGAGGTTGGCCGGCTCGGTGAAGCTGGGCCAACCGGTGCCCGAGTCGAACTTGGTGTCCGAGGAGAACAGCTCGGTGCCGCAGCAGACGCAGCGATACATCCCCGCCGCCTTCTCCTCGACGTAGGGGCCGGTGAAGGCTCGCTCGGTGCCCGCCTTGCGGGTCACCTCGTACTGCTCGGGGGTGAGCTGGTCGCGCCACTCCTGCTCGGACTTCTGAACTTTCGTCGCCATCTTTCTCCTTTCGTCTCTGTAAAAAGAGTACGCCCCGGGTATTACAGGCCCGTGAACTGGAAACGCAGGCACCTGATTGCGGGCTTGGCCTTCGCCGCCGGCATCGTCGCCTTCGCCGGCGGCACCGCGGGCGCGGCGGCCTCTTCGGCTGCGCGCGCCGGATGCCCGGGCCAAGGCGACGCCAGCGCCCCCGCCTCGGTCCAGGAGCGGGCGATGCTCTGCCTGGTCAACCGGGTGCGAGCGCAGCGTGGCCTCGACCCGCTGGCGGCGCCTTCCTCGCTGGCCCGTGCCGCCGCCCGCAAGTCGGCCGACATCCTCCGCTGCGACGAATTCAGCCACGAAGCCTGTGGCCGCGAGTTCACCTACTGGATCGAGCGCCTCGGCTACCGCGGTTGTCGCGAGGGCGAGAACATCGCCTACGGCGGCGGCCGCTACGCGACCCCGACCTCGATCTTCCGGATGTGGATGCGCTCCTCCGGTCACCGTCAGAACATCCTTGGCGCCTACGAGGACATCGGTATCGGCCTCCGGGTGGGTGAGCTCGAAGGCTACGGCGGCGCCCACGTCTGGACCCAGGAGTTCGGCGCCCCCTGCTAGCGGACGTAGGATCGCGGCGTGTTCGACGCCTTCTACGAGCGTGACGGCGACCTCTTCGTCCCGACCGAGTTGACCCGGGGCCCTTGGGACCCCGGCGCCCAGCATGCCGGCCCGCCCTCGGCCCTGCTCGGCTACGCGATCGAGCAGCTGCCGGAGACGGCCGAGTTCCAGGTCGGCCGCGTCACCTTCGAGATCCTCCGCTCGGTGCCGATCGCGCCGCTGCGGGTCGAGGCCCGCGTCGCCCGTCCCGGGCGACGGGTGCAGATGGTCGAGGCGGAGCTCTCGCGATGCCTCGGGCGAGGTGCTGATGCGGGCGCGCGGGTGGCGGATCCGCACCGCCAAGCTGGAGCTGCCGGCCGAGGCGCTCCTCCCAGCCAGCCGCCCGCGCCCCCAGAGGAGGGAACCGCCTCCGACTTCTTTCCCACCGAGCAGGAGCATGGCTACCACTCGGCGATGGAGGTGCGCTTCGTCGCCGGCGGCTTCCTCGAGCCGGGCCCGGCGACCGCCTGGCTGCGGATGCGCCAGCCGCTGCTGGCGGGCGAGGAGTCGACGCCGCTGCAGCGCACGCTCGTCGCCGCCGACGTCGGCAACGGGATCAGCGCCGCGCTCGACTTCCGCCGCTATCCTCTTCATCAACGTCGACCTCACCGTGCATCTCGAGCGGATGCCGAAGGGTGAGTGGGTCGGCGTCGACGCGATGACCCTGCCGCGCCACCACGGCGTCGGCACCGCCGAGTCGACGCTCTTCGACGAGGACGGCCGGATCGGTCGCGCCCTGCAGACGCTGCTGATCAGCGAGCGCTAGTCCCTAAGGCGGAGCCACCCGCCCCGGGTGGAGGCGGAGGAGGATCAATAGCGCCGAGGCGATGCAGACCGCGGCGGCGAAGATGAAGGCGCCCTCGTAGTCGGTGAGGGCGGCGACCAGGCCGGCGAGGGGGGCTCCCAGCCCGACCCCCGCATCGAAGAAGGCGGTGTAGGTCCCCATCGCCGCCCCGCGAGCCTGCTGCGTGACCCGGCCGAGCGCGATCAGCATCAGCGAGGGGTTGAGGAGGGCGAAGGCGCCGCCCATCGCCAGGCCGCCGACGAGGGCGACCGGGAGGCTGTGGGCGACCGCGATCAGCAGCAGCCCGATCGCCTCGCCGATCGTCGCCGCGATTGCCACCGGCGCCGCGCCCATCCGGTCGGGCAGGTGGCCGAGGACGATCCGGGTGAGGACGATCATCGCCGCGAAGGCGGCGAAAACGGTGGCGCCGTGGCCGACCCCGCGCGCTTCCAGGTGGAGGACGATGAAGGTGGCGACCGCCGCGTAGCCGAACGAGGCGAGGCCGACCGCGAACCCGGGACCGACCGCCTCCGGGGCGATCAGCGGGTGCGGCTCGGCGTGGGCGACCGGGACGAAGGGGTCGCGGGCGCTGAGCGCGATCAGGGCGCCGAGGATGGGCAGGGCCCCGGCAACGATCCAGACCAGGTCGTAGCCGCCGGCGCTCGAGCAGCACCTCGCCCAGCAACGGCCCGACGCTGAGCCCGCCCCAGACCGCGAGTCCGTAGAGGCCGAGCACCTGTCCCCGCCGTTCCTCCGGCGCCAGGTCGACGATCCAGGCTGAGCCGGCGGTGTAGACGGCGCCCTCGCCGGCGCCAAGGATGAGGCGGGCGATGATCAAGCCGGCGATCCCGAGGCTGGGCAGGTAGAGGAAGCCGCTGAGCGCGACCAGCAGTGCCCCGACCAGCACCGTCGGCTTGCGGCCGCGGGTGTCGGCGAAGCGCCCGGCGATCGGGCGCAGCAGCAGGCCGGTGATCGCGTAGGCGCCGATCACGACCCCGACCGCGACGTCGCCGGAGTCGAGCGGGCCGTGGATGTAGCGGGGCAGGACCGGCAGCACCGAGCCGACGCCGACGAGGCCGCAGAAGGTGACCGCGAAGACCCCGGCGAAGCTCGCCCCCGGGCGCTGGCCGGCCCGCCCGGTTGCCGGCTCGGCCGTGCTCACGCGAGCAAGCCGCTGAGGTTCTCGAGCAGGTGGTCGGGCGGGGGGTCGGCGACCTTCGCCTGCTCGCGGGTGGTGGTGCCGCTGAGGACGAGGATCGTCTCCAGCCCGGCCCGGTGCCCGCCCTCTATGTCGGAGGAAATCCGGTCGCCGATCATCGCCGCGCTCTCGCACTCCCCGAGCGCCTCGCGGGCGATCTCGAACAGGTGTCGCTCCGGCTTGCCGGCGATCTCCGCCCTTCGGCCGGAGGCGGTCTCGACCGCGGCCAGAATCGACCCGGTCCCCGGCACCTCGCCGCCTGGAAACGGCATCGTCGGGTCGTGGCTGGTGGCGAAGAGGGCGGCGCCGCGGTCGAGCGCCCGCTTCGCGTTCAGCAGCTCTTCGTAATCGAAGCCGCGGTGGCCGGAGACGACGACCGCGTCGGCGCCCCAGGCCTCTTCGCCCTCGACCAGCCGGGCGCCGGTCGCCGCGACCATCTCCTTGAGGGGGGAGGCACCGATCACGAAGGCGCTGCCGCCGTTGCCGGCCGCCTCGCCGGCGAGCCTGGCGACGACCATGCCGGCGGTGACGATCTGCTCGGCGCCGATCTCGACCCCCAGCTCGGCCAGCCGCTCGGCGTAGGCGGCGGGGTGTTTGCCGGGGTTGTTGGTGACGAAGACCAGGCGCTTGCCCGCCTCCAGCAGCGTCCGCAGGGCCTCAGCCGAGCCGGGCACCGGCTCGCGGCCGATCCAGACCACCCCGTCGAGGTCGATCAGGAGTCCGTCGAAGCGGTCGGCGAGGGGCACCCGCGCAGGCTATATCGATACCGTTGGCCCCAGTGAGTGCGAACGGACAGGTCGTGGTCGCGACCGACCTCCGCCGCCGCTACGGCGAGGGCGACACCGCCGTCGATGCCCTGGCCGGCGTCAGCACCGGTTTCGAGCGCGACCGCTTCACCGCGATCATGGGCCCCTCGGGCTCCGGCAAGTCGACCCTGATGCACATCCTCGCCGGCCTCGACAAGCCGACCTCGGGCAAGGTCGAGCTCGACGGGGTCGACATCACCGGCCTCGACGACGGCGAGCTGACCGAGCTGCGCCGCGACAAGCTCGGCTTCGTCTTCCAGTTCTTCAACCTGCTGCCGGTCCTGACCGCTGAGGAGAACCTGGTCCTGCCGCTCTCGATCGCCGGCCGCAAGCCCGACAAGGCCTGGGTCGACCAGCTGATCCAGACCGTCGGTCTCGAGGACCGGCGGACCCACCGGCCCGCCGAGCTCTCCGGCGGCCAGCAGCAGCGCGTCGCCGTCGCCCGGGCGCTGGTCAGCAAGCCGGCGGTCGTCTTCGCCGACGAGCCGACCGGCAACCTCGACTCGAAGGCGAGCGCCGACGTCCTACAGCTGCTGCGCCACGCGGTCGACGACTTCGGCCAGACGGTGGTGATGGTCACCCACGACCCGGTCGCCGCCGCCCACGCCGACCGGCTGATCACGCTCAAGGACGGCCAGATCGTCAGCGACGCCGCCCCCGGCTCGGCCGCGGACGTGATCGAGCTGCAGAAGCGGCTTGACTAGCCTCGGCCTCAAGAGCCTCTGGGCTCGCAAGGTCCGGGCCCTGCTGACGAGCTTCGCCGTCTTCCTCGGCGTCGCCTTCGTCGCCGGCTCGTTTGTCCTCACCGACACGATCTTCGCCGCCTTCGACGAAATCTTCGAAGAGTCGCTGAAGGGGACCAGTGTCGTCGTCACCGCCGAGAACCCGGTCGAACAGGAAAACGGGGAAACGCCGACGATCAGCGCCTCGCTGCTGCCGAAAGTCGAACGGACGCCGGGCGTGCGCGAAGCCGCCGGGGCGATCTTCAGCCTCGGCGCTTTCTTCACCGCCGACAACGAGAAGATCGGCAACAAATTCGCCCCGAAGTTCATCTCCTCGACGCAGCCCGAAAAGCTCGAGTCGCTCACCTATGTCGAAGGCCACATCCCGCGGGGACCCGGTGAAGCGTCGCTGCAGAAGTCCGATGCCGACGACGCGGGCCTGGAGCTGGGAGATCCGATCAAGCTGATCAGCCAGGGGAACCTCGAGACCTTCCGGCTCGTCGGTTTCACCCAGCTCGGCAGCGGCGGCGCCTCTTTCGGCGGCGCCAGCATCGCTCAGGTGACGCTGCCTGTCGCCCAGCGCCTCACCCACAAGCAGGGCCGCTTCGACCAGATCTCGGTCGCCACCGACGAGGGCGTCTCCGAAGACGCCCTGAAACGGCGGATCGCGGAGAAGATGCCGGCCGGCGTCAGGGTCGAGACGGGTCAGGAAAGCGCCGACCGCTCCTCGGAAGAGATCCAGGAAGACCTCGGCTTCCTTCGCATCTTCCTCCTCGTCTTCGGCTTCATCGCCGTCTTCGTCGGCTCCTTCCTGATCTTCAACACCTTCTCGATCACCGTCGCCCAGCGGATCAGCGAATTCGGGATGCTGCGCACGCTCGGCGCCTCGCGAAGGCAGATCCTCGGCACGGTGATGGTCGAGTCGCTGGCGATCGGCTTGCTGGGGGCGTTGTTGGGGATCCTCGGCGGCTTCCTGATCGCGAAGGCGATCAACGCCCTCTTCGTCGCCTTCGGGATCGACCTGCCGACTACCGGTCTGGTCCTGGAGTCGCGGACGGTGATCGTCTCCCTTCTGGTCGGCGTGGTCGTCACTCTCGTCTCCTCGCTGATCCCGGCCCTGCGCTCGACCCGGGTGCCGCCGATCGCCGCCCTGCACTCCTTCCAGCCGACGCCGACCCGCAATCGCCGCCTCGCCTACCTGGCGATCTCGGTCCTGCTCGGGGTCGCCGGCCTGGGGATGGTTCTCTACGGGCTCTTCGGAAGCGGCAGCGCCGGCACCCGCGCCGGCTTGATGGGCGCCGGCGCGGTTGCCGTGGTCTTCGCCGTCTCCCTCTTCAGCCCGCGCCTGGTGCCGCCCCTGGCGGTGGTCGCCGGCTGGCCGCTGGAAAAGCTGCGCAGCCTCACCGGCCGCCTCGCGCGCGAGAACGCCCAGCGCAACCCCAGCCGCACCGCCGTCACCGCCGCGGCGCTGATGATCGGCGTCGCCCTGGTCGCCTTCGTCACCGTCTTCGCCGCCGGGCTGAAGAGCACTGTCGCCCAGGTCGTCGACGAAAACTTCGCCGGCGGGCTGATCGTCCAGAACACCGACGGCTTCTCGCCGATCCCGAACGGCGCCGCGAAAGCGGCCGAAAAAGTGCCGGGGGTCGCGCTGGTGGCGACGATCCGCGGCGCCGAAGCGAAGGTTCTCGAACGGCAGGGCCCGGGGGCGACGACGCGGGTCAACGCTCCATCCCCGGACATCGGCCAGACCGTGAACATCGAATGGAAGAAGGGCGGGCCGAGCGCGCTCCGCGACCTCACCGACGACCAGGCAGTCGTCTCCGACGACTTCGCCGACCAGTACAGCCTCGACGTCGGCGATCGCTTCCAGCTGCTGACCCAGACGCGCGCCCAGCCGGCCTTCCAGGTGGTCGGCGAGTTCGACTCCAAGCTCGGCGTGCTCGGCAACGTCCTCGTCACCCAGAAGGTGATGGCCCGCGACTTCGACCAGACCCAGGACCTGACCGACTTCGTCAAGCTCGAAGCCGGGGCGAACGCCGACCAGGTGCAGGCGGTGCTGACCACGGGCGTCGAAGCGAAATTCCCGGTCGCCGAAGTCCTCGACCAGCAGGAACTGAAGGAAAGCCGCGAAGACCAGATCAACCAGTTGGTCAGCCTGGTCTACGCGCTGCTCGCCTTCGCCGTCATCATCTCGCTCTTCGGGATCGCCAACACCCTGGCGCTCTCGATCCACGAACGCACCCGTGAGCTGGGGATGCTGCGGGCAATCGGGATGTCGCGCCGCCAGGTGCGGACGATGATCCGCTACGAGGCGGTGATCACGGCCCTGATCGGCGGCATCCTCGGGATGGTCTTGGGGCTGATCTTCGCGGCGCTGATCGCCCAACCGCTGAAAGACGAAGGCTTCACCCTCTCCTACCCGGTCGGCTCGCTGATCCTGCTGCTCGTCTTCGCCGCCCTACTGGGCGTCCTCGCGGCAATCCAGCCCGCGCGCCGCGCTTCCAGGCTCGACGTTCTCGAGTCCCTGCAGTACGAGTGACCTAGGCGCTCAAGCCCATCCGCAGGGCCCCCACCGCTTCCAGCATCGCCTGGCGGGCCGAGGGGCAGATCGCGGTCAGGTTGACGAAGGTGTGGACGAGGCCGGGGTGGAGGCGCAGTGAGACCGGCACGTCGGCCTCCTCCAGGCGTTTGGCGAAGGCGATGCCCTCGTCCCGCAGCGGATCGAAGCCGGCGATCGCCAGGTAGGCGGGCGGCAGGCCGCTGAGGTCGTCGGCGCGGAGGATCGAGACCCGCGGGTCGCCGCCGTCGCTGCCCGCCGGCAGGTAGTGCTCCTCGAAGAAGTCCATGTCCGGCCGGGTCAGCAGGAAGCCGTCGCCGAAGGTGTGGCGCGAGGGCATCTCCTCGTCGGCGACGGTGACCGGGTAGATCAGCAGCTGCATCGCCGGCATCTGCAGGCCCGCGTCGCGGGCGCTGAGCGCGGCGACGGCGGCGAGGTTGGCCCCGGCGCTGTCGCCGCCGATCGCGATCAGGGCCGGGTCGGCGCCGATCGCGCCGGCGTTGGCGCTCACCCACGCGTAGGCGGCGCCGGCGTCTTCGGCGGCAGCCGGGAAGGGATGCTCGGGGGCGAGGCGGTAGTCGATCGCCAGCACCCGCACGGCGCTGTTAGCGGCGAGGAAGCGGCAGGGGGCGTCGTGGGTCTCGAGGTCGCCGATCACCCAGCCGCCGCCGTGGAAGTAGACGAGCAGCGGCCCGGGCTCGGTGGCGCCGCGGGGTACGTAGAGGCGGGCGGCCAGCGTCCCGGCCGGGCCGGGGATCTCGAGCGGGGAGACTCGCGCCATCTCGATCCGCGGTCGCTCGGCGACGATCACCGCCTCCAGCCGCCGGTGCGCCCGGGCGGCGTCCACCGAGCGCGCCTCGGTGAAGCTCGGGGTGCCGGCGAGCTTGGCGAGCGCCAGCAGCGCCTGGATGTCGGGGGAGAGGGTCTGCCCGTCGATCTCCACCGGTCGGCCGAAAAGGCGGCGCAGCAGCCGCGGCGGCAGCCCGCAGACGATCTTCAGCAGGCGGTGCTCGGCGGCGGGAGAAAGGCGGGGGAGGGCGGCCACCGGCTCAGGCTATGAGCTGTACGAACGTCACACAAGCGGCCGTGTTTGTGCGAGTAGGCTCAAACCAATGGAGGCGGCGGCGAAGGATCGGGTAGCGATCAACGGGCACGGCCCGTCCCCGATCAAAGGCCTGCCCCCCGGCCCGCGGATGCCGCGGGCGCTGCAGACGGCGATCTGGTCGCGCCAGGCGCAGTGGTTCCTCAAGCAGAGCCGCGCCCGCTTCGGGCCGATGTTCTCGCTCAAGATCGCCTACGAAGGCGACTGGGTGGTGCTGGCGGACCCCGAGCTGGTCAAACAGGTCTTCACCGGCGACCCGAAAATCTTCCACGCCGGCGAGGGCAATCAGATCCTGCGCCCGATCCTCGGCGACAACTCGGTCCTCGTCCTCGACGAGAAGGAGCACATCGGCCAGCGCAAGCTGCTGCTGCCGCCCTTCCACGGCGAGCGGATGCAGGCATACGGCGAGAAGATGACCGAGATCGCCGCCCGAGAGATCGAGAGCTGGCCGACCGGCGTCCCCTACAAGCTGCGGCCGCGGATGCAGGCGATCACGCTCGAGATCATCATCGAGACCGTCTTCGGCGTCCACGAGCGGGAGCGGATGGAGCCGCTGCGCGAGGCGCTGCGTGACTTCCTCGACCTGACCACGAACCCAGCTGTCCTGCTGCCGGTGTTGATGGTCGGTCCCGACCGAATCAACCACATCCCCGCCTTCCGCCGCCGGGTCGAGCGGGTCGACGCCCTGATCGCGCGGGAGATCAACGATCGCCGCGCCGCCGAGGACCTGGAAGAGCGCGATGACATCCTCTCGATGCTCGTCCTTGCCCGCCATGAGGACGGCAGTCCGATGAGCGACGTCGAGATCCGCGACGAGCTGCTGACCCTGCTGGTCGCCGGTCACGAGACCACCGCCACCGCCCTCTCCTGGGCGATGGAGCGGCTGACCCGCCATCCGGAGAAGCTGGAGCGGCTGCGAGCCGAGGTGCTCGAAGGCGAAGACGCATACCTGACGGCGACCATCCAGGAGACCCTGCGCCTGCGCCCGGTGATCGTGATCGTCGCCCGCAAGCTGACCGAGGCGGTCGAGCTGGGCGGCTACGAGCTGCCCGCCGGCGCCGGCGTCACCCCCTGCATCCACCTGATCCACCGCGACCCGAACATCTATCCCGACCCGGACCGCTTCATCCCCGAGCGCTTCCTCGACAACCCGCCCGGCACCTACACCTGGATCCCCTTCGGCGGCGGCATCCGCCGCTGCCTGGGCGCCGCCTTCGCCCAGTTCGAGATGGCCGTAGTCCTCCGCGAGCTGGTCCGCCGCCGCGAGGTCCTACCGGCCAACCCAGCCTCCGAGCGCTCCTATCGCCGCGCGATCACCGAGACGCCAAGGCACGACGCCGAGGTAGTCCTCCGCTAGGCGCTCAGCGGGTTGCGGATCAACCGCAGCCCGTGTTATTTCCGCAGCTGCTGCACGTGTAACAGGACCCCGTCCGCTGCATCATTCCGCCGCACTGCTCGCAGGCCGGGCCCAGCTCCAGGCCCTGCATCTTCGCCGGGCGGACCGGGGGGGTTTCGGTCAGCGCCGAGGCAGCCGGCGCCGGGGCGCTCGGCTTCGCCGCCTTCTCACCGTGGCCGTTGCCGCCGTTCGAGTGGCCGTTGCCGTTGGCGGGGCCGGCGGTGTCGGTCGCGACGCCGAGGCCTAGCTGGGCGGTCTCCGCTTCCTTCTTGTTGCGGACCTCCTGGGTCATGATCCCCAGTTCCTCGAGCTGTTCGGTGTCCTCGATGAAGCGGCTCGCCAGCCAGCGCATGATGTAGTCCGGCATCGATTTGGCGAAGGGGATCTCCGGGTTGCGGGTCATCCCCTCCGGCTCGAAGCGCATGTAGCTGAACTTCTGGACGAAGGTCTCGAGCGGCACCCCGTACTGGAGGCCGAGGGAGATCGCGGTGGCGAAGGCGTTGAGCAGCCCGCGCATCGTCGAGCCCTCCTTGCCGATGTCGGTGAGGAAGATCTCGCCGACCGTCCCGTCCTCGTATTTGCCGGCGGTGATGTATCCCTCGTGGCCGCCGATCGAGAACTTGTGGGTGATCGATTCGCGCTCGCGCGGCATCTTCTTGCGGACCGGCTGCGCCATCTCCACCTCGGTCTCGGCCTCGTTGTCATCCTGGGCGTCGGTGCGCAGCGCCTGCGCCGTCTTTGAGCCGTCGCGGTAGATCGCCAGCGCCTTGAGGCCGCCCTTCCAGCTGCGGGTGTAGGCGTCGGCGATGTCGTCCACCGTGGCCGTCTGCGGCAGGTTGACCGTCTTCGAGATCGCTCCGGAGATGAAGGGCTGGGTCGCCGCCATCATGTCGATGTGGCCGGTGTGGGAGATCGCCCGCTCGCCGACCGCGACGTCGAAGACCGGCAGGTGCTCGTCCTTCAGCCCGGGCGCCCCGACGATCGTGTTCTTCGCGGTGATGTGGGCGGCGATCTGGTCGATCTCCGCCTCCGAGTAGCCGAGCGTCTGCAGCGCCAGCGGCACCGAGCGGTTGGCGATCGTCATCTGCCCGCCGCCGACCAGCTCCTTGAACTTGACCAGCGAGAAGTCGGGCTCGATCCCGGTCGTGTCGCAGTCCATCAGGAAGCTGATCGTCCCGGTCGGGGCCAGCACCGTCGCCTGCGCGTTGCGGTAGCCGTGCTCCTCGCCGAGCTCGACCGCTTCGTCCCAGGCCCGCTGGGCGGCCTCGAGCAGGTCGCCTTTGAGCCCGGTCGTGTCGACCTCGTAGGCGGCGTCGCGGTGCATCCGCATGACGCCGTTGTGCGGCTCGCGGTTCTTCTCGTACTCCTCGTAGGGCCCGGTCGCCCCGGCGGCGATCAGCGCCGACTGGCGGTAGGCGCGGCCGGTCATCAGCGCCGTGATCGCGGCGGCGACGTTGCGGCCCTCGTCGGAGTCGTAGGGAAGGCCGTCGCTCATCAGCAGGGCGCCGAGGTTGGCGTAACCGAGGCCGAGCTGGCGGAACTTGTTGGCGTTCTCGGTAATCCCCTCGGTCGGGTAGCTGGAGAAGCCGACGACGATCTCCTGGGCGAGGAAGACGACGTCGACCGCGTGCTCGAATTCAGCCGTGTCGAAGCTGCCGTCCTCGCGGCGGAACTTCATCAGGTTGAGCGAGGCGAGGTTGCAGGCCGAGTCGTCGACGTGCATGTACTCGCTGCAGGGGTTGGAGGCGTTGATCCGGCCCGACTCCGGGCAGGTGTGCCAGCGGTTGATGATCGTGTCGTACTGAACGCCGGGGTCGGCGCAGCGCCAGGCGGCGTCGGCGATCTTTTTCATCAGCTCGCGCGCGTCGATGCTGTCGACCGGCTCCTTGGTGGTGCGGGCGGTCAGCTTCCACTCGTCGTCGCGCTCGACGGCCTCCATGAACTCGTCGGTGACCCGGACCGAGTTGTTGGCGTTCTGGTATTGGATCGAGATGAAAGCCGTCACCGTCGATCGACATGTCGAAGCCGGCGTCGCGCAGCGCCGCTGCCTTCTCCTCCTCCTTCGCCTTGCACTCGACGAAGTCGACGATGTCGGGATGGTCGACGTTGAGGACGACCATCTTCGCCGCCCGCCGGGTCTTGCCGCCGGACTTGATCGTCCCCGCCCAGGCGTCGGCGCCGCGCATGAAGCTGACCGGGCCGCTGGCGGTGCCGCCCTTCTTCAGCGGCTCCATCGAGCCACGGATGTTGGAGAGGTTGATGCCGGAGCCGGAGCCGCCGCGGAAGATCTTGCCCTCTTTGGTGTTCCAGTCGAGGATCGACTCCATGTTGTCTTCGACGCTGAGGATGAAGCAGGCCGAGCACTGTGGCGTCTCCTCGAAGCCGACGTTGAACCAGACCGGCGAGTTGAAGGCCGCCTTCTGGTTGAGCAGGATCGAGGTCAGCTCCATCTCGAAGGCGTCGGCGTCCTCCTCGGAGGCGAAGTAGCCGCCCTCGCGCCCCCAGCCGGCGATCGTGCCGGCGACGCGGCCGATCATCTGTTTCACCGAGTTCTCGCGCTCGGGGCTGCCGAGCTGGCCGCGGAAGTACTTCTGGGCGACGATGTTGGTCGCGTTCTGCGACCAGGTCGTCGGGAACTCGACCCCGCACTGCTCGAAGGCCGGGCTCTCGGGGTTGCCGATCACCGCATCGCGGATCTCCCACTCGATCTGGTCGAAAGGATGCACTCCGGGCGTCGAAAACCGACGTTCGATCGAGAGGCCCCGCAGACCGTTCTTGGGACTGGAAATGGCGGTCTTGGACATCGAACTTCTCCTCTCGCAGCGACTTTCAGGGGTAACTCCGCAGGATCGCTAACCGGCAGGACGGAAAAAGTCTCAATAGACGCAAATAAGGAGATCCGAAGCCGCCGACTTCTTCTCTCAATTGTGCCAAGTCCCCAATATCGGCACTAAGTTCCGGGTAGCCTCTTCCTAATGGCAGAGGAGCTACGCAGGAGCGCTGAGCGGATGGGGGAACGCGCCAGCGCCGCCAAGGAGGCGGTCGGGGAGCGCGCCGCCGCGGCCAAAGAGGCAACGGTCGAGGCGATCGCCGCGGTCAAGCCCAAGCTGCGCGGGGTCTCGCACGAGTGGGCGTTCTTCCTCTCGCTCGGCTTCGGGGTCGCGCTGATTCTCTTCGCCGACACCCCGAAGGCGACCCTCGCGGTCGCCATCTACGCGGTCAGCCTCTCGGCCCTGTTCGGGACCAGCGCTCTCTACCACCGGGTCAACTGGTCCCGGCCCCAGGTGCGCCAGTGGATGCGGCGGCTGGATCACTCGATGATCTTCTTCCTCATCGCCGGCACCTACACGCCCTTCGCTCTGCTCGTCCTCAACGGGACGCTGGCGATGGCGATCCTCGTCGTCGTCTGGATCGGCGCGATCGCCGGGGCAATCGTCGAGATGATCTGGATCGACCACCCGAAATGGGCCTCGGCCCTGATCTACCTCTCGCTCGGCTGGGTCGCCGTCGCCGCCTTCCCCGAGCTCTGGTCCTCGCTGGGCCCCGCGGGCACGCTCCTCGTCGCCGCCGGCGGCCTCCTCTATACCGCCGGCGCCGTTGTCTATGCGCTCCAGCGCCCCAATCCCAGCCCGGCGATCTTCGGCTACCACGAGATCTTCCACCTGCTCGTGATCGCCGCCGCAGTCGCCCACTTCTCGGCGGTCGCCTTCTTCGCCCTGCCGCACGCCTAGCCCGCCAGCTACATCAGCGGCTCGAGCAGCTCCCGCATCGCCTGCTTCGTCTCCTTGAGGCTGAGCTCGCGGTCGCGCCGCAGCAGCTTCCAGACGTAGATGTCGGTGCAGGTGACGAACTGTGCGAGGCGTCGCTCGCGTTTCGCCCCTCGCAGCTTGCCGAGGGAGGGGCCGAAGGCCTGGCGGCACCACTGCAGGTGGTAGATGCGACCGAGGTCGGCGAGGTTTTTGAGGATCGGCTCGCGCGTCTCCTGAGCCAGCATCCAGAGGATCCTTTTGCCGAAGCGCTCGTAGTGGTCGACCAGGTCGTCGACGATCTCCTTCACCTCGCCGACCGGCAGCGGCCCCCGGTCTTCGCCCATCTCCGCCCCCGAGCGGATGTAGGAGGCGACGAACAGGTTCTCTTTGCTCTCGAAGTGGCGGAGGATGGTCTGCACCGAGACTCCGGCCCGTTCGGCGATCGCCGCCAAGGTGATCTCGTCGAAGAGAAGCTCTTCGAAGGTAACCGTCGCGGCGTCGAGGATCGCTTCTTTGGTCGCCTCGGTCGAGCGGGCGCGGGCCTGCATCCGGTACTGGCGTTTGGGGGGCGGCCCCTTCCCGGGCTTCTTGCCGCTCATCGGGACAAACGTATCCCGCCCCGCAGCGGGCTCGATCAGCCGTACGCCTGCCGGTAGCCCCAGGGGGCGGCGATCGAGAGCTTCCATGTCGCTTCGACCTGCCGCAGGATCAGGGTCGCGTCGGCGCTCTGCTCGAAACGTCCCCCCGATGGCTCGCCGCTGAGGATCTTCCAGTGCTGGTGGATCAGAACCACCTCGCCGGCGCTGACCGCGGTGCTCAGCTCGACCACGATCTCGGTCTGCCGGACGATCATCTGTGCCAGCACCCGGCGGATGCTCTCGCGACCGTGGATCGCGGTGGCGTCAGGGGTGATCAGGCAGCCGTCACGGGCGAAGCACGGGCGGCAGCTCCAGTTCCCCCGCGCTCACGGCCCGGGGGAAAGCAAGGCAGGCCTTGCCGGGGCCGGGACGCGGGGGACTTGCGCTCTGCATATTCACGTTAGTAAGATTAACGCGAAATAGCGGCGCTGGCAACTGGGTCGCTCTACGGGAGGAGACAAGATGAGAAAGGCATTGACGGCGGGTGGCGGTTGTGCTGCTGCTGGCGGTCGCGGCTGCTGGCCTGGCGGTGGCGAAGGGGAAGCCGAAACCGACGATCGTGCGCGCCGGGAACATGGTTCTGGAGCTCAACGGCGACGTCACTCCCCATGCCTTGCCGAGGCATGAGCTTGCGCCGATGGGGGTCTGGGGCAGCGGCAAGCTGGCGACGCTCGACGGCACCCACCCGCCGGCCCTCGAAGAGGCCTCCTTCGATGCCGACAAGGACGCGTTCGTCAGCGTCAAGGGTCTGCCCGTCTGTCGGATCGAGCAGCTGAAGGCGAGGTCGAGCAAAGACGCCGAGGCGGTCTGCGGCGATGCGATCATCGGCCGGGGCAGCGCCACCGTCGAGGTTGCGTTTCCCGAACAGGCTCCCTTCGACTCGACCGGTCCCATGACCCTGTTCAACGGCGGCGAACGCAAAGGGGTGGTCACCGTGCTTGCCCACGCTTACGTCAACGTCCCCGCCCCGACCGCCGTGATCGCCACCGTGGATGTGAGGCGCGTGAGCAAGGGCGCCTACGGCCTGCACGTCGACGTCGACGTCCCCAGGATCGCCGGCGGCGCCGGCTCGGTCGTCGCCGCCAACTTCAGCCTGCGTCGCGTCTATACCTACAAGGGCAAGCGCCTAAGCGTGCTCTCAGGTCGCTGCCCGGACGGCAAGTTCCAAGGCCGGGGCACCTTCAAATACAGCGACGGCTCCCTCCTCTCAGGCGGCCTGGTCCGGCCCTGCACGGCCAAGGACTGAAACGGCTCAGGCAGCTGCGGGGACGAGATCCCGCAGCTGCTCTGCTTCGGAGACCAGCGAGGCCAGGATCTCCTCCAGATGCTGGGACTGCTCGGGGGAGAGGTCGAGGTGGCCGTCGCGGTAGAGGTCGGCGGCGCGGGCGACTGGCAGTTCGGCCTCGACCACGCGACCGCCGAGGGCACCGAGGACTTTGCGGGTCTCGGCCTGGGCCCAGACGGCGCCGAACATCCCGGTCGAGGCGCCGATCACCGCGACGGGCTTGCCGTTCATGGCGCTCTGCCCGGCCGGGCGGGAGGCCCAGTCGAGGGCGTTCTTCAGCACGCCGGGGATCGAGTGGTTGTACTCGGGGGTGGCGATGATCACGGCGTCGGCCTCTCGCATCGCCAGGCGCAGCTCCGCCACCGCGGCCGGCGTCTCCTCGGCCTCGAGGTCGGCGTCGTAAGGCGGGATCTCCCGCAGCTGCTCGAACTCGACCAGTTCTGCCCCGGCGGGAAGCCGTTCGGCGGCCTCCCGCAGCAGGGCGTGGTTGTAGGAGTCCCGGCGCAGGCTTCCGGATGATGCCGAGGACCCGCATGGCTATGCCTCCTCGGCGACGAGCTCGAGCTCGACCGCGATCGTTACCGCGTAGTCGAGGACGTCGCCGCCGCTCGGCAGCTGGGCCTGCCAGTCGAGGCCGAAGTTGCGCCGGTCGACGGTCGCCTCGATCGAGAGACCGACGCGGGCCTTGCCGGCCAGGTCGGCACCGAGCTGGGCGAAGCGGCCGCTGGCGTCGACCTCGCGCTTCTCGCCGTGGATCTCGAGCTCGCCGAGCGACCCGCAAGGCTGCCGTCCTCGCCGACGCTGAGCTCGCTCGAGGCGAAGCGCAGCTGCGGGAAGCGCTGGACGTCGAAGAACTCGGGGGAGAGCAGGTGGCCCTTCAGCATCTCCTCGTCGATCTCGACGCTCTCGACCTCGACCGTGCCCTCGAGGCGCGGGCTGCTCGCCGCCGCTGAGGTGGGCGTCGTAGCGCTCGAAGCCGCTGCGGAAGGTGGTGACGCCGTTGTGGGTGACGGCGAAGCCGATCGATGAGTGGACCGGGTCCACCGCCCAGGTGCCGGCTGCAATCTCCTGCTGGTTGATCGTCTCGGTGCTCATGTCCATTTCCTCCTGAAGATGGTTGATCTGCAAATAGTTGACCTAGAAACAATCGTAGCAGAGAAGATTTACATGTCAACTATTGTCAGATCAACAAATCTGTGGGAAGATGTCCGCATGACCGAGCAGGCCACCGCGGTAGCCGAGAAGGGGACGGATTTCGATCCCCACCGCGAGGCCTGGATCGCAATCGCGCAGACCCACGCTGCTGTCACCGGCCGCCTGCAGGAGGCTCTGATCGCCGCCGAGCTGCCGCCGCTGCCCTGGTTCGAGGTGCTGGCAACGCTTGACCGCGCCCCCGAGCAGCGGATGAAGATGGGGGACCTGGCGGAGGCGCTGGTGATCACCCGCGGCGGTCTGACCAAGCTCGTCGACCGGTTGATCAAGGCCGGCCTGCTCGAGCGGACCTTCTGCGAGACCGATCGCCGGGTCAGCTACGCGACGCTGCTGCCGGCGGGCGCCGATCTGCTGGAAGAGATGCGGCCGGTGGTGCGCGGCGAGCTCGCCGCCGCCTTCAGCGCCAACCTCTCCGTCGAGCAGGCGGAAGAGCTGCGCGGCACGCTGGAGCGGATCCGCAGTTCGGCCTGCGGCACTACCTGAGGACCGGCATCGGGCTCAGGCGAGCGCTGCTGCGGCCCGCTCTTTGGCGGACTCGATGATCGCCAGCAGGGTCGTGCTCCTGCCCCTCGCGCAGCAGCTCGATCGGGTCGGGGTCGCCGTTGACGATCCCCTCGAAGAACTCCTTGCGGTCCTGGTAGGTCGGCAGCGTCCCCTTCGCCCAGCCGCGGGCGTCGTTGAGGATTACCGCCAGGCGCGCGTACTCCTCGCCGAACAGCTCGGAGATCTCGCGCTTCATCCGCTTCGCCAGCGCCGGCGAGGCGCCGGCGGTCGAGATCGCGATCGCCAGCGGCCCGGTGCGGACGATCGCCGGCAGGATGAAATTGCAGAGCGGCGGCACGTCGACGATGTTGACCAGCATCGCCCGCTGCTCGGCGTCGTCGAAGACGGCGATGTTGACGTCGGTGTCGTCGGTGCAGGCGATCACCATGAAGACCCCCTCGAGATCCGCCGCCCCGGCGTACTCGCGCTTCTCCCACTCGATCGAGCCCTCGGCCGCGAGGCTCTCCAGCTCGGGATGGGCGACGGGCGCGATCAGGGTGACGTCGCCGTCGCAGGCGAGCAGGCCCTCGACCTTCTCGAGCCCGATGTCGCCGCCGCCGACGACCAGGCATCGCCGCCCTTTCAGTTTCAGGCAGGCGATGTAAAAGGGCGTCTCCAGCATGTCGCGCACGCAGGACTGGTCGCAGATCCCTTTGTGGAACTGGCAGACGCACTCCTTGCCGGCATAGGCCTGGGCTGGCATCGGGACGAAGGTTAGTAGAGAAGGAGAGTCGCCTAGAGGGAGTCGAGAGTTATGCGCAGGCCGTCGTCAAGGCTGGTTTCGGCGCGCCAGCCGAGCTCTTTTTCGGCGCGGGAGGCATCGAGCGTCACCCGTTGCACCTCGCCGGGGCGGGGCGGGGCCAGCTCGAGCCTCGAAGTCCTCGCGCCCGCCGAGCGTCCGCAGTGCCTCGACCAGGTCCAGGACCGAGGTCTCGCGGCCGGTGCCGATGTTGATCGGCCCGGTCACCTCGGACTCGGCGGCGGCGAGCGCGGCGGCAACCACGTCGCCCACATATATGTAGTCACGGGTCTGGGTGCCGTCGCCGAAGACCGTCGGCTGCCCGCCCTCTCGCAGCACTCCGCAGAAGATCGCGATCACCCCGGCCTCGCCGAGCGGGTCCTGGCGCGGGCCGTAGACGTTGCCGAGCCGCAGCGAGATCCCCGAGAGTCCGTAGAGCCGCTCGTAGAGGGCGAGGTAGCCCTCGGCCGCGTACTTGCTCTGGCCGTAGGCGGCGAGTCGGGGCGATTGGCGCGTCCTCGCCCAGTGGCAGCTGCTGGCCGTCGCCCTCGCCGTAGATGGCGCCGCCGGTGGAGATGAAGACGACGCGTCCGCACTCGCGGCGCGGGCGGCGTCGAGGACGTTGGCGGTGCCGCCGACGTTGACCGCGGCGTCGAAGAATGGGTCGGTGAGGGACTTGCGGACGTCGATCTGGGCGGCGAGGTGGAAGATTCGCTGCGGCCGCTTCTCGGCTGGCGAGCCGGGCCAGCGCCTCGCCGTCGCGGATGTCCAGTTCGAACAGCTCGGCGCCCGCCGCCAGCGCCCCCTCGAGGTTGCCCCGGCGTCCGGTCGAGAGGTTGTCGACCACCGTCACCTCGTCGCCGCCCGCGAGCAGGGCGTCGACCAAGTTCGAGCCGATGAAGCCGGCACCGCCGGTGACAAGGGACCGCATCAGGTGGACGATCCTACCCAGGCGAGATCCCAGGGCAGCCGCAAGCCCCTGCTACCCTCGCCGCCCCATGAGACTGATCGTCACCGAGAAGAACAACAGCGCCCTGAAGATTGCCGAAGCCCTCAGCAACGGCACCAACAGCGCTGACAAAACTTTCAAAGTCCCCTTCTACACCTGGACCGACGCGGAAGGCGACGAGCACATGACGGTCGGCCTCAAGGGCCACGTGCTCGGCCCGGCCTTCCCCGAGGGCTACTCGAACTGGCAGAAGACCGACCTGCACGACCTGATCGACGCCGAGCTGATCAAGGAGCCGACGGACAAAAACGTCGTCAAAGCGATCAAAAAACTCGCCAAAGAGGCCGACGAGCTCGTGATCGCCACCGACTTCGACCGCGAGGGCGAGCTGATCGGCCTCGAGGCCCTGGAGGAGATGCTCGACTCCAACCCGGCCCTGGGCTCACGCGAGGGCACCGCCGACGGCAGCCTGCGGATCCAGCGGGCCCGTTACTCGGCGCTGACCAAAGAGGAGATCGACCGCGCCTTCGGCGAGCTCGACACCCTCTCCTATCCGCTGGCCAACGCCGGTGCCGCCCGCCAGGACATCGACCTGCTCTGGGGCGCGACCCTGACCCGCGCCGTCTCCCTCGCCAGCCGCCGCTTCGGATCCAACTTCCTCTCGGTCGGCCGCGTCCAGAGCCCGACCCTGGGTCTGATCGTCGAGCGCGAGATGGAACGGCGCGCCCACGTCGCGAAACCGTTCTGGGAACTGTTCGCCAAGTTCCAGCACCCCGACGGCAGCTTCGAGACCCACCACACGGTGGACAAATTCTGGGAGAAAGCCGAGGCCGACGGGGCGCTCGCCGGCACCTCCGACCCCGGCACGGTGAAAGCGGTCACGGCGCGGAAAAACACCCGCAAGCCGCCGACCCCCTACAACACCACCGCCTTCAGCACCGACGCCTCCAGCCGCCTCGGCATTACCCCCGCCAGCGCGATGCGGATCGCCGAGGACCTCTACATGGACGGCTTCATCTCCTATCCGCGTACCGACAACACGGTCTATCCGTCCTCGCTGCCGGTCAAGGAGCTGGTCTCCTCGCTGGTCCGGATCAAGGAGTTCTCCGCTGCCGCCGGGCTGCTCGACAGCCCGTTGCAGGCGACCCGCGGCAAAAAAGAGACCACCGACCACCCGCCGATCTATCCGACCCAGGCGGTCCACCCCGGTGCTCTCGAGGGACCGAAGAAACGGGTCTACGAACTCGTCGTCCGCCGCTTCCTTGCCACCTTCAGCCCGCCGATGATCACCGAGTCGACCCGGGCCGACATCGAAGCCGGCGACCAGACCTACTTCGTCCGCGGTTCGGTTGTCGTCGACCCCGGCTACGCCGGCATCTACACCTACGCCCGCTCGGCCGACGAGGAGATCCCGAAACTGGAAGAGGGCCAGACCCTGCAGCTGGAGGGCGCCCCCTGGATCGTCGACAAGGAGACCCAGCCGCCTTCGCGCATCTCGCAGGCGAAACTGATCGAGATGATGGAGGAGCGCGGCCTCGGCACCAAAGCGACCCGCGCCGACATCATCCAGAAGCTCTTCGACCGTGGTTACGTCTACGCCAACCCGCCGGTCCCGACTGAGACCGGGATCGCCCTCTACGAGGGCTTCAAGAACTACGTGCCGGCGATGGCGACCGCTGAGATGACCGCCCAGCTGGAGGCGGAGATGGACCGGATCGCCGCCGGCGAGATGACCAAGGGGACGGTCGTCGGCGAGAGCCGCGAGCTCCTGCACAAGACCTGGAGTGAAATCGACGAGAGCCGCGAAGACCTGGCGAAAGTGATCTGGAAAGGGATGGACGAGGACCGCATCCTCGGCCCCTGCAAGGTCTGCGAAGAAGCCGGCCGCACCAAGGAGGACGGCTCGCCGAACATGCTGCGGATCATCCGCGCGAAAAAATCGGGCAAACGCTTCGTCGGCTGCAGCGGCTGGACCCTCGACGATCCCGAGTCCTGCGACCAGACCTTCCCGCTGCCCCAGCGCGGCGACGTCTTCCGGCTCGAGGAGCGCTGCTCGATCTGCGACACCACCCCGCGCCTCAAAGTCCAGCCGTTCCGCGGCCGGCCCTGGAACCTCTGCCTCAACGACGACTGCGAGTCGATGCAGGAGATGAAGAAACGCCGGGCCGAGCGCGAAGCCGCCAAAGCCGCCAAAGCGGCGATGGACAAAAAAGCGCCGCCGAAAGGCGACGAGGACGCCGCTCCGAAGAAATCGAAAGTCAAAGCCTCGAAAGCCGACACGGCGACGCGCAAGCGCAAACGCGCCAAAGCCGGCGCGAAAAGCTGAGGCCGCCAGTTGTTCATCTCCCTCGAGGGAGTTGACGGCTCGGGGAAGAGCACCCAGGCGCGACTGCTGGTCGAGGCGCTGGGCGAGGGGACGGTTGCGATCCGTGAGCCCGGTGGGACTGGGGCAGCAGAGCGGATCCGCGAGCTGCTCGCCGACCCCGGGGTCGAGCTGGAGCCGCTGGCCGAGCTGATGCTCTTCCTCGCCGCGCGGGCCGACCTCACCGAGCGGGTGATCCGCCCGGCGCTGGACGAGGGCCGGACCGTGGTCGCCGACCGCTTCTCCGATTCGAGCGTCGCCTATCAGGGGTCCGCCCGCGGCCTCGGGGTCGGTGAGGTGATCGGGCTCTGCGAGACGGCAACCGACGGTCTCTGGCCGGACCTGACCCTGCTGCTGAGGATCGACCCCGAGGCCGGCCTCGGTCGCGCCGCCGGCGAAGACCGCTTCGAGCGGGAGGGGCTGGCGCTGCAGCAGGCGGTAGCCGAGGCCTACGACGAGATCGCGGTGATCGCCAGCGATCGGGTTGCCGTCATCGACGCGACCGGCAGCGTCGAGGAGGTACACGAGCGGGTGCTGGGAGCGGTGAATGAGCGACGCGGCGCTGCTTGAGGCGACCGAGAACCAGGCGCGGGCGCGGGTCGCGCTGAAGGCCGCGCTGGCGGCCGATCCTTCGCACGCCTATCTCTTCCGCGGGCCGCGCGGCTCCGGCAAGCGAGCGGCGGCGCGCGCCTTCGCCGCCGAGCTGATCGCCTCCGCCTCAGCGGATCCCGAGGACGCCCGGCGGCGGGCGCTGCTCGACCCCTCGCCGCACCCCGACCTCGTCTGGCTCGCCCCGACTGGCGCCCAGCACATGGTCGAGGAGGTGCGCGAGCGGGTGATCCGCGCCGCCGCCTACCGGCCCTTCGAAGGTGGCAAGCGGGTCTTCGTCGTCGAGGCGGCGGAGGCGATGCGTGACGAGAGCCAGAACGCCTTGCTGAAGACGCTCGAGGAGCCGCCCGGGTTCGTCCATCTGATCCTGCTCAGCTCCGAGGGGGAGGGGTTGCTGGAGACGGTCGCCTCGCGCTGCCAGGAGATCGAGTTCGCGCCGCTGCCGGCGGTGGTGCTGGAGAGGGAGCTGGCCGGCGAGCGACCCGAAGCGAGCCCTGACGAGATCGCCGCCGCCGCACGCCTCGCTGCCGGCGACCTCGAGCGGGCGCGGCTGCTGCTCGGCGAGCGCGGCCGGGAGCTGCGCGCCGAGGCGGAGCGCTGCGTCGCCGCCGCCCTCGACGGAGAGACCGCGGGCGCCCCCTGGAAAGCGCTCCTCGACGACGCCAAGGGCGCCGGCGAAGACGCCGAAGAGGGGGCGCGCGAGGCGCTGGAGGAGGAGTCGAAGGCGGGGATGAAACGCAGCGCCAAAGAGATAACCGACGGCGCCAAACGGGCGGGCCGCCGCCGCCGCACCGAGATCCTCGGGCTCGGTTTCGAGCTCTGCGCCGTCTGGCTGCGGGATCTGGCCGCTACGGCTGCCGGGGCCGAGGAGGTCGTCTACAACCGCGACCGCCTGGACCGCCTGCGGGCGCAAGCCGAGGGTCTGGACCCGGCGAGCGCCCGTCGCGGCGCCGAGCTGGTCCAGGAGACCCGGCGCGGGCTCGAGCTGAACGTCAGCGAGGAGCTAGCCCTCGAAGCTCTGTTTTTCCGATTGGAGAGCTTGCTCGCCGGCTGAAGCGCTGCCGTTGCGTCCCTCGGTGGCCTGCTTCTGGGCTTTTTCGATCGCTCGCTCCTGAGCCAGGCGGGTGATCTGCGCCGCCTGGCGGGACATGATCACGCTGAAGTTGAGCGCAAGCCCGAGCAGCAGCAGGAGGACGATCGAGAAGAGGGCGACGTTGGTGTCGCGCACTCCCATCAGGTCGGCGACGAACTCGAGCAGGCCGGGAAAGGCGGCGCCGGCGAGCATTCCCAGGCCGGCGACGAACCAGATCACGCTGTAGCGCTCCTGCAGCCGGTCGCGGCGGATCAGATCGAGGATCAGCAGCATGAAGAAGATCGCGATCACCGCAGCGACGATCCGGGTCTGCGAGGTGAGGTGGACCTGGGCGCCGTCTCCAGCCGCCGCGAGCACCAGGGCCTTCATCGCTCCACCTCCGCCTGGCGGGGTCGGAACTGGCCGACGAGGAGGACGACCAGGCCCTTGAAGATGAAGAAGGCCGAGCGCACCGGGGTGAGGAAGGAGGTGCCGCCCGCCCGCTCCAGCATCCTCACCGGCAGCTCCTCGACCCGCAGGCCTTGGCGCACCGCCAGCTGCAGCGACTCGATCTCGGCGAAGTCCGGCGAGTAGTGCTGGCTGAAGAGGGACATCACCCGGCGGTTCGCGGCCCGCATGCCGCTGGTCGTGTCGGTGAAGCGCTGCCGGGTCGCGAGGGTGAGGAAGAAGCGGAAGACGCTGATTCCGATCCGCCGCGAGAAGCTTGCCACGTAGTCGCCACTCTCCGAGGCGGCGCCGGAGTGGTAGCGGGAGCCGATCACCAGGTCGGCGCGGTCGCCGGTCACCTCGGCCAGCAGGCGGGCGACCTCCTCGGCGGGGTGCTGGCCGTCGGCGTCGAGGTGCGCGCAGGCGTCGTAGCCGTTGCGCAAGGCGTAGAGGTATCCGGTCTGCAGAGCCGCCCCCAGGCCCTGGTTGAACGGCAGCGAGGCGACCAGTGCCCCGGCTTCGCGCGCCCGCTCGGCGGTGGCGTCGGCGGAGCCGTCGTCGACGACGAGGATGTCCGCCTCCGGGATCGAGTCGCGCACGTCGGCGATCACTGTGGCGACCGAGGCCTCCTCGTTCCAGGCGGGAATGAAGACGAGAGTCCGCATGGGTCGATTCTCCCATGCGGGCACGGACAAGCCCGTTTGCCACGGCGGGAACAGGATTGTGTTAGTAAATCTTCATGCCCCGCTCCGATGAGAATGCAGCCGCGACTTCTCCTGGCTCGCTGCGCGTCGGCATGCGGCTCTGGCTGACCGGCGCCTTTGCCGCCGTCAGCTTGATCACCGCCGCCGCCGTCTACACCTTCGGCGACAACGAGCAGGCGCTGATTGCCGCGGTCGCGATCGGTGTCCTCGCCGGCTTCCTGATCGCGGTGGCGATCTCCCATCGCGTCGTCCGCCTCGCCAGAGCGGCCGGGGAAATGGCCGGCGGCTCCTTCGACGCGCCGCTGCGGACCGCGGGGCCGGACGAGATCGGCGACCTGGCCCGGGCGCTCGACTCGATGCGCGCCTCGCTGAAGGAGAGCTTCGGGGTGCTGACCGCCGACCGCAACAAGCTGACCGCGATCTTCGACGGCCTCACCGACGCGGTGATGGTCGTCGACTATGAAGGCCCGGTCCGCTTCTCCAACAGCGCCGCCTCCCGCCTGCTCGACTCCGCCGGGCAGCCGCCCGAATTGGTCCTGCCGCTGCTGCACCGCGCCGCCGAGGTCGGCTTCTCCTCGCACCCGGCGCTGCGGATGGGCGACCGGGCCTACGCGATGACCGCCCGTTCCCTGCCCGACGAGCGCGCCGTCCTCGCTGTGCTCCGCGACCGCACCGACGAGCTCCGCCGCGAGCTGGCCGAAGCCGACTTCGTCTCCAACGCCGCCCACGAGCTGCGCAACCCGCTGGCCGGGATCTCCGGCGCAATCGAGGTCCTACAGGGCGGCGCCAAGGACGACCCCGAGGCCCGCGAGCACTTCCTCAAACGCCTGGGCGAAGACGCCGAGCGGATGAACCGCCTGACCCAGTCGCTGCTGACCTTGGCCCGGGTCGAGTCCCGCGGTGCCCCGGAGAGCGAAATGGTCGACGTGCCGCTGGCGATCCGCGACGTCGCCGCCGCCTGCGAGGCGCCGCCTCACGTCGACCTCGTCGTCGACGTCGAGTCCGAACTGGCCGCCACCGGCGACCCGACCCTGCTCCGCCAGGTGATGATCGGCCTGCTCACCAACGCGTTCAAGAACACGCCACCGCCCGGCACCGTTACCGTTCGCGGCCGCCATGACAGCGAGGGGGAAGTCATCTTGGAGGTAATCGACACCGGCACCGGGATTCCGGCGGCCGAGCTGGAGCGCGTTTTCGAGCGGTTCTATCGCCGCAGCGAGTCGCGCAAGCAGGAGGGCTTCGGCCTTGGCCTGGCGATCGCGCGGCGGATGGTCGACGTGATGGGCGGCCGCATCGGCGCCAAGTCGGTGGAGGGGGAGGGGAGCACCTTCTGGGTCCGCCTCCCGGTCGCGAAACCAAGCCCGACCCCGGTCGCATGAGCAGCGGTCGAATCCTGATCGCCGACGACGAGCCGTCGGTCCGCGACTCGGTCGGCTACGCGCTGGCGCAGGAGGGCTTCGAGGTCACCCCCGCCGCCGATGGCGATGAGGCCTCGGCCCTGCTCGGCAACGGCGTGCCTTACGACCTGCTGATCCTCGACATCATGATGCCGGGACCGAGCGGGCTCGACATCTGCCGCGACGTGCGCTCGCGCAGCGCCGTCCCGATCATCGTCCTCACCGCCAAAGACGCCGAGGTCGACAAGGTGGTCGGGCTCGAGGTCGGCGCCGACGACTACGTGACCAAGCCGTTCTCGGTCCGCGAGCTGCTGGGGCGGGTGCGGGCGCAACTGCGCCGCCGCGAACTCGACCGCGCGCCGCTCTCCCAGGCGGTGAAGATCGAGTCCGGCCCGGTCTCGATCGACCTCGTCCGCCACGTAGCCACCGTCCGTGGCGTGCCAGTCAACCTGACCCGCTCCGAGTTCCAGTTGCTGCGGCTGCTGGTCGCCCGCCCGGGCGAGGTCTTCTCCCGCGCTCAGATCATGGAGGAGCTGTGGCAGACCGAGTTCGACGGCGACGAGCGCGCCTGCGACGTCCACATTTCCAACCTGCGCCAGAAGGTTGAGCGCGACCCGCAGAAGCCGGAGCTGGTGCTGACCGTGCGGGGCGTTGGCTATAAGTACAACCCCGACTCGAATTAGGAAGAGAGAGAGGCCTTATGCCACTGGTACCGATGGTCGTAGAGCAGACTGCTCGCGGCGAGCGTTCCTTCGACATCTACAGCCGCCTGCTCGCGCAGCGGATCATCTTCCTCGGCGAACCGGTCACCGAGGATCTCGCCAACCTGATCATCGCCCAGCTGCTCCACCTCGAGGCGGAGGACCCCGACAAGGACGTCAGCCTCTACATCAACTCCCCCGGTGGGTCCGCCTACGCCGGCCTGGCGATCTACGACACGATGCAGTTCGTCAAGCCCGACGTGCAGACGATCTGTTACGGAATCGCGATGTCGGCCGGGTCGCTGATCCTCACCGGCGGCGCCGCCGGTAAAAGGATGGCGCTGCCCAACAGCCGCATCCTCATCCATCAGCCGAGCGGTGGCTTCGAAGGCCAGTCGAGCGACATCGAGATCCACGCCAGGGAGATCCTCGCCCTGCGCGAGCGCCTCGACCAGATCTACGTCAAGCACACCGGGCAGTCGGGGGACCAGATCCACACCGACATGGAACGCGACAAATTCTTCCAGCCCGATCAGGCGGTCGAGTACGGCCTGATCGACCGGGTGATCGAGTCGCACGAGTTCCAAGCCGGCGAGCCGGCCGTCGTCGCTTAAACGACTTAACTGAGACGCCGGTAGATCCAGAGGCAGGCGGCGGCTGCGCCGCTGCCTGCCAGGATGCCGCCGATCCCCGCCTGGCGGGTCTCGGGACGGCGGGCGGAGATCCCTAGGGAGACCGCGTCGGCGGCGTCGCAGGCGCCCGAGACTAGGATCGCCGTTCGCAGAGCCTGCCGGTCGTCGCGGGCGGCCAGGGTCATCGCCGCCAGGGCGATGTCACGGCCACCGCCGAGTTTCGCCAGCGCTTCGCCGGAAGCGTCGGTCGCGCCGAAGCCCATCTTTCGCAGCGCCGGTCGGGTGGCGAAGAGAATGCTGCCGCCGATCGCCAGCCGGCTGACTCCGATCGCCAGCGCCAGCTGTCGCGCCTTCGGGTCCATCTTCGCTCGCCGCCGCATGACCCAAACCTACCCACCTGGGCGAATCTGCATGATGGGGGAGTGGCAGAGGGCGACACGATCTTGCGGCTGGCCAGGCGCTTCGAATCGACCCTCTTGGGCGAGACGGTCGTGGTGAGCGCCCCGAATCCCCGCGGCAGGGCGGCCGCGATCGAACGGCTCGACGGCTGCACCCTGGAGACGGTCGAGGCGCACGGCAAGCACCTGCTGCTCGGCTTCGGCGAGCTCTCCCTCCACAGTCACCTCGGAATGAGCGGCGGCTGGCACTTCTACCGTCCCGGCGCCCGCTGGCGCCGCCCCCGCACCTCCGCCTGGGCGGTGCTCTCCGGCGGCGACTGGGAGGCAGTGCAGTTCAGCGGACCGACCCTGCGGGTGGCGACGACCTCCCGCCTGCGGCGCGACCCGCAGCTGACCCGTCTCGGCCCGGACATCCTCGCGCCGGACTTCGATCCCGAGCCGGTTGTCGCGGCGTTGCGCACCGATCCCGCCCGCGGTCTCGGCGACGCCCTCCTCGACCAGCACCTGCTGGCGGGCATCGGCAACATCTTCAAGAGCGAGGCCTGCTTCGCCGCCCGGGTCGACCCCTGGCGAGCGATCGGCGATCTCTCCGATGAGGAGCTGCGAGCGGTACTGGCCGCCGCCCGCGAGCAGATGCTGGCCGCGGTCGACAACGGGGACCGCCATCGTTTCCGCGTCTACAAACGCCGCCAGGGCGCCTGCCCCTCCTGTCGCGGCCCGATCTCCTCGCGCGGTCAGGGCGACGCCAACCGGACCACCTATTGGTGCCCGCGATGCCAAGACTGAGGCGACGCCGGTCGGCTCCGGCTGCTCCACGACCGCGACCGCGCTCCTACTACCTGGTCGCCGGGGTCGCGCTCGACGAGGAGCTTGACCGCCTGCGGGCGCTGCCTGCCTTCGCCGACGGGCCGCTGGCCGAGCGCCGCCCCGAGATGAAGGTCCGCCGCGCCGGCCGCCGCCCGAACCGACTCGGCTTTGCTGTCCCGAGCCAGTACCGGCTCTCGGTCACCGCCTACCCAGGGATCCGGCCGGGGGACGTCCTCGAGACCCTGCTGCACGAGCTGGTCCACCTCCACGTCGGCCGCGCCGCCGAAGCCCACGCCTGGCACGGGCCGACCTTCAAGCGGGTGCTGGGCCGGGCGATGGCAGAGGCCTACGAGGTGACGATCCCAACCCCGCGTGCCACCCTCCACGGCCCGTACGCCGAGGCGATCGAGGCGGTGCTGCGGCGCGGGGCGGTTTAAGCCTCGGCTTCCTCGTCCCAGTGTCGTCGCTCGCGCAGGTGGTGGATCACCAGGACGGCGACCACCACCAGCGCCGGAGCGAAGACCGGCAGCGCGACGACGAGACTGTGGTGGGCGAGCGGCAGGATCACCTGCCGCCTCCCTGCTGGAAGCCGAAGACCCAGCGGAACCGCTGCCCTCGGCGACGGGGCGCCGCCGGTCCCGACCGCCAGCCGGTGCAGCGCCCAGGCGAGGAGGGCGAGCAGCGAGAGTGCGATCGCGACCACCGTCGAGTAGGCGACCGCCACCAACGCCGGCGGGCCGCCTTTCGACTCGCGCTGCAGCAGCTGGTGCTCGTCGTCGAGGGAACGGGTGAACTGCGCCGTCGCCGGCACTTCGCCGACCGGGATCGCCTCGTCGCGGGGCAGGTAGATCGGCAGCGCGGTCAGCGAGCTGCCGTCGTGGAGGCGGACCATCGCCTTCCAGTTGCCGTGCACCGGGATCGGCTCGCTGGTGCGGTAGACGCCGGGAGCGGTCGGCTCCAACGGCGCGACGACGAGGCCGCCGCCCTGCCAGGCGGTGACGTCGAACCACTCTGCGTCGGCAGCCGCGTCGGGCGGGTTCATCCGCACCGTGGCTTCGACTTCGCGGCCGCTCGCGCCGCCGACCTCGCGCAGCGCGACCTGGGCGCTGACTCCCTCCTCGGTCGGGGTGTAGAGGCCGTAGGCGACCAGCGCCGCCAGCACCGCCGCGCTGCAGACCGCGGCACGGCGCATCAGCGGCGAGCGCTCGAGCGGGACGGGGGAGAGGTGGCTGCCGATCCAGGCGCCGATCGTCGCCCCGGCGATCGGCGCCGGCGAAGCCGACGATCGCCGCTTCAGGGAAGGCGGCCTCGGGCCAGGGGAGAGGCATCCAGAGATGGGACCAGGCCCACTCGGCGGCGAGGCCGATGGTGCCGATCCCGACCCCGGCGACGAGTCCGAATCGCAGCGGCCGGCGGGTGGAGACGAAGAGGGCCACCGCCTCGACCACCACCGCCTCGGCGATGTAGAGCGGGAAGTGCGGCAGTCGTCTGGCCGAGCACGGGGCCGACCAGCAGCGCCAGGCCGCCGCGCAGGAGGATGAAGAAGCCGGCCGCGCCGAGCGCGGCGCCCGGGCCGGCGTACATGCGGGCCAGGACCAAGCCGACGCCGGCCGCGACCATCAGCATCAGCGGCTGGAATATCAGCTGGAACTGGGGGACGCCGAAGTCGAACTCGGCCTGGAAGGTCGAAAGGCCGAGCATCAGGCCGCCGGTGAGGGCGACGGCTCGGGGCATCTTCGTGTGGGCGGGCTCCGCGCCCGGAGTCCCGTCGTCAGCGGTGGTCGCCCGCATGCCCTCGACCGAGAGGACGGCGATCCCGACCAGGGTCATCGCCGCGCCGCCGATCAGCATCAGGTGGGTAGGGCCCCAGAGCGTCACATCCTGGCCGAAGAGGCGGTGCCAGACGTCGTCGAGCGGGAACCCGATCAGGGAGAAGGCGCCGCAGGCGCAGATCAGGACGCCGCCGAGCGGCGCCCACCAGTCGTTGCCGAGTCGGACCGCCACGGTGCTGGGTTTCTCGCGCGGCAGCACCATCGCGAAGAAGCCGGCGCTGAAGATGCCGAAGAGGCCGAGCGAGGATGAAGTAGTGGGCGGGGTTCGCCAGCGGGCCGGCGTCGCGGCCGTTGTCGATGTGCAGGGAGATGTCCCAGTACATCCCGAAGACCGCGGTCAGCAGCGAGACAGTGGCGACCGCCGAAGGGAAGGCGACCCAGCCGGGCATGCCGGTGGTCCGCTCGCCGTGGTCGGCGAGCCGCTGCAGGACCGTGACCCGGCCGCTGCGGTGGCCGAAGCCGAGGTAGAGGAGGCCGCAGGTGACGATCGTCGCCGCGACCGTGGCGATCACGATCTGGGCGATCTCGGCGCCGGCGGCGGGAGGGGCCGCGGCTGCTGCGAGAAGTTGGAAGGTGAAGTTCATATGGAGTCCTTAAGAGGGTCCGTGGTGGATTGCAGAAAGCGTGTTCCCTCATAAACGTTACCTCAAACGAGGTTACATTTAAGAGGTACAATCGTCACATGGCGAAAAAAGCCGACCCCGGCGGACGATTCCGCTGCAACCGAGGCGAATCTGACCGTCGAGCAGCTCGCCTACGAGACCGGGATGTCGGTGCGGAACATCCGCAACCACCAGTCGCGGGGGCTGCTACCGCCACCCGAGGTGCGCGCCCGGGTCGGCTACTACGGCGCCGAGCACCTCGCCCGCCTGCGCCTGATCCAGGAGATGCAGGCCGAGGGCTTCAAGCTCAGCGCGATCTCCCGCCTGATCGGCGAGCACGGGGCGGACGCCGACCGCTTCGTCGGCCTCCGCCAGGCGGTCACCGCCCCCTTCGCGACCGAGGCGCCGGAGGTCTACAGCCGCGATGAGCTGGCGGAGAAGTTCGGCGTCGACGACGACAAGCTGCTGGGGAAAGCCCAGAAGCTGGGCCTCCTCGTCGACCTCGGCGAAGAGCGCTTCGAAGCCCCGAGTCCGGCTCTGATCCGCGCCGCCGAGGAAGTACTTGGCATGGGGATCGAGCTCCCGGCCGCCCTCACGGTGATTGAGAAGCTCGAGCGCAACGCCCAGTCCTCGGCCCGCACCTTCGTCAACCTCTTCGTCGACGAACTCTGGAAGCCCTTCGACGACGCCGGCCGCCCGGAGGACGGCTGGGAGGACCTGATCGCCGCCATCGGCCGCCTCCGCCCACTCGCCTTCGACGCCCTCAACGCCACCTTCCGCCTCACCCTCACCACCGAAATCGAGAAAGCCTTCGGCGAAGTCCTCGAACGGCGCCAGAAGAAGAAGTAGACGCCTGCTGGCGTCGCCATAGCCAACGCCCGAACTCGAAACCCCTTCGCGTACGTTAGAGCGCGCCGCTAACTGCGTCTGCGTCGCTCGAATAAATGGCGGTGTCGACCGCTGCCTGAATCTGCGTGGATTCCTCGGGATCGATGGTTCCCGATTGCATTCCGGCACCGACAAAGGCGATAGCGCCAGCCGCATCATCCAACGGGAGAATCTCTTTCCCATTGGCAACGAATAGGCCGGTAGGACCGTCGTAGTCTGAGAAGTGAAGTTTCATCGCAATTTCGAAGCTAGGAATTCAATAAGAATTTCGACGAATCTTGAAACAAGCTTAAGAGCAATCTCCTTGCGACAAGTTAAGGCAAGCGCTTACAACAAAACAAGCAATAAGCCTTATGGCAAAGGATAGCCATAGGGAATGCGATTGTTAAACGGAGTTCCGAATCGCATTAGCCACGAGCTCAGTTAGTGGCTCATAGCTCTGAGATCGATCTTGCTGCCTCAATGCTTGTCCGAGTGCCCAGCGAGTCTCATCCGAGGGAGAAATAGCGACCTCCACAAGGCCGCATCGTTGGACGGCATAGCTAAATACTGACCACGCGGTTCGGCCATTCCCGTCGAAGAAGGGATGAACGCCGATCACCTTTGCGTAGAGCTTTACCGCTACACGCACTGCTTCTGCTAATTCCGGTTCTTCTATTGCGATAAGGGCTGCCACGTCGCGCTCGAAAACCGCGAGAGCCTTGCGGAGATTCTCTTTGACTCGCCTCCCTCCGCACGCGTGTCTGGTGCAAACAACGGGGCAGCTTCGCGTCCCCTTGACGATTGGAAATTCAACGTTGTCGGTCTTTTGGGAGCGCAGGCTGAGGACCTGATCGCCAAAGACAGGCTCGAAGATCCCATGGTGGATCAACTCGATATCCGCGACCTCCAGAGCTTGGTCGCGGTGGCCCGCGAGAGTCGTAAGCGCTGAGACTCGGCCTAGCTCTTCCGCGACTCTGGCCCAGGTTTCGCTGGGAGTTAGTTCCCCCGCTTGGTGATACTCGGAGCCTTCCTTCTCCCCGAATCCCGCAAACGATGTCCGCGCTGCCTGGACTGCCGCCTCCGCGAGCTGTCGCTCCTCGGGATCAAGCTCCTCCAGTCTTCGGGCGAAGCGGTTATCCGACATTGGAAAATGCCTCCGCCACGAGCGCAGCCCCTCCCTCATGTGACGCGTAGTGGCTTTGCTGGCGCCTAGAGCCGACGCCCGGATTTGAACCGGGGACCCCATCATTACGAATGATGTGCTCTACCAACTGAGCTACGCCGGCGCGCTCGGAGCATTCTAGGAGGATCGGATCTCGGTTCCGTCGCGCCGGGGGGAGATGATCCGCGGATGGCGCACGAGACCACGCTGAAGCGGCGGGAGGAGAACGAGGTCGAGTTCGGCCGCATCGTCGCCTTCAGCGATGGGGTCTTCTCGATCGCGATCACGCTCCTGGTCCTCAACCTGGGGATCGACAAGGGGCTGACCGAGGGCCAGATCGACAACGCCCTCTGGGACCAGCGGGAAATGTTCCTCGCCTACGGGATCAGCTTCGCCGTAATCGGTCGCTTCTGGCTCGTCCATCACCGCTTCTTTTCCGAAGTCAACGCCTTCGACGGGCGGATGATCGGGCTCAACCTGCTCTACCTCGGCTGGATCGTCCTCATTCCCTTCAGCAGCGAGGTGCTGGGTGAGTACGGGGGGAGCACCACCGCGGTGGTCATCTACTCGGTCAACCTCGCGGTCGTCGTCCTGCTCGGGCTGCTGATGAGCGTCGACGCCCGCCGCCGCGGGCTGACCAAGATCGACGACCGCACCCACCGCGAAAACCAGATCCGCGCCACCTATATCGCCGGCATCTTCCTGCTCTCGATCCCGGTTGCGCTGGTCGCGCCAACCCTCGCGCCCTGGCTGTGGCTGGTGCTCTTCATCGACCCCGCCTCGCGCCTGGCGGGGCGCGGGGTCAGCTCGGCCGGACCCTGAAGGCGATCGACTTGCCCGGCTTCGCGCAGGAGATCGACCAGCCGCGGCCGGTGACGACTCCCTGGCAGCGATAGGCGCCTACCGAGCAGCCCCAGCGCGACGCGCCCCCAGGCGGCTCGCAGTCCGGGTTGGCGAGGAAGGCGGCTCGCACCCGCTGCTCCGCGCTCTTCGCCGGTGCGGTGGTGGTCTCGTCTGAGGAGTCGCCGCAGCCGGCGAGCGGCGCCAGCACGGCGACGAGGAGAAGTAGAGCGAGCCGCGGCATCGGCCGAAACCTACTCGGCCGCCGGGACCTCCTCGTGGTCCATCTCGCCGCAGATCGGGCACTCCGGCTCCGGAACGACCGGCTCGCGTTTCAGCTCCATCGTCCGCAGGTCGTAGATGTGGGACGCGCCCTGGGTCGCGGGTCGCGCCAACCCGGTCAGCAGGTGCAGGGTCTCCATCCCGACCTGGCCGCCGATCAGCCCGCAGGCCGGGCCAAGGGTCGCCGCCGGGCTCGGTTTCGCCCGCCTCTGCTCGACCGCGATGTCGAACAGGGGGTAGTCGCGCCGGTAGGAGATCTCCTGACAGATGAAGCAGCCGGTCTTGCCGGGGACATATAGAGGGCCGACCCTGGCGATCGGCGGGAAGTGGCTCATCGTGATGTAAGGGATGCCGGCCTCGAAGCAGGCCGCGTTGCACCAGCGCTCGATGTCGTGGGCGGGCCAGTCAGCGGCGTCGATGACGATGTCGGAGCCGGCGATGAACTCGGCGATCTCGGCCTCGCTCTCCAGTCGCCGCGCCTCGGTCGTGATCGTCATCGCGGAGTTGAACTCGCTCAAGCGCGCCGCCGCGCGCTCGACCTTGAGCTCGCCGATGTCGGCCTCGGTGTAGAGGATCTGCCGGTTGAGGTTGGTGATCTCGACCCGGTCGCCGTCGATCAGCCACATCTCGCCGATGCCGGTGCAGGCAAGCGCCCAGGCTGCCCAACCGCCGAGTCCGCCGACGCCGAGCACCGCCACCTTCGCCTCTCGCAGCCGCTTTTGACACTCGGACGGCGTTACGCCGCCGCCAATGTCGCTGAAGTAGCGCAGCTGTCGATCGAACCGTTCCAGTTCGGGGGCCGGGATCAGCTCGTCGTCATCCGCGTCCTCGACCACCTCCATCGCCAGCAGCTGGGTGATCGCGTCGTCGACCTCTTTGGCGCCGAACTCCTCGCGCAGCTCCGCCAGCGTGCGCTCGCCATCCAGCGCGCCCAGCAGCCGGCGTTCACCGGGATCAGGCTTCTCGATCCTGATGTCGTTGTCGGCGCTCGGCCGCAGCAGGTAGACGTCCCCGTCAGGAGTCTCGATCTCCTCGGTCGTTCGCTTGATCCGTGGCCTGCGCAAAAGTCCCTCCCCTATTAGCTCTCGACCCAGTGATGACCGCGCCACCGGTAGAAGAGTTCCCATTGGAGGGCTGGTTTCTCAGTCGAGCAGGGTTCGAGCGCGCCCGAAAACGGCGTCGGTCATCTCGATCGTCAGCCTGCCGGTGAAGGTGTTCTGCTGGCTTGGGTGGTAGCAGCCGAGTAATCGCCAGCGCCCGATCTGAGCTTCGGCGCCGTGCCCGAACTTCGGCTTTGGCCGCGGCACCTCGACCTCCAGCGCCCGCGCCGCTCGCAGGACCCCGTCCCAGCCGAAGGAGCCGAGGGCGACGAGCACTTGGCAGTTGCTCAGCAGCTCCAGCTCGCGCTGCAGGTAGGGGAGGCAGGTGTCGCGCTCCTCCGGGGTCGGCTTGTTGGCCGGCGGGGCGCAGCGCACGGTCGCGGTGACGTAGGCGTCGCGCAGCTCGAGGCCGTCGTCGCGCCACTCCGAGCGCGGCTGGTTGGCGAAGCCGGTCCGGTGCAGGGAGGCATAGAGCCAGTCGCCGGAACGGTCGCCGGTGAATATCCGGCCGGTGCGGTTGGCGCCATGGGCAGCTGGGGCGAGGCCGACGATTCCGACCCGCGCCTCCGGATCGCCGAAGCCGGAAACCGGTCGGGCCCAGTAGTCCTGACCGCGGAAGCGGCGGGGTGGGTCCGCCGCCTGGGCCTCGCGCCACTCGACCAGCCGGGGGCAGAGGCGGCAGCGATGGACCTCTTCTGCCAGCGCTGCCAGCGCGCGGCGCTCGTCCAAGCTCATAGGCTTCGCCTCGTCGTCATGCCACCGAACCGAATCATGCGCGGCCGCGGACTGCGCCGTGCCCTCGTCCTCGGCGCAGTCGCCGCCACTCTTGCCACCGGGCTCTTCGGCTGCGGCGGCGACGGCGGCTCCACGGTCGACAAGGAGGCTGACCTGGCGGTGCTGAACGAGATCCTCGGCCGGCAGTTGGCCGCGGTCGAGGCCTACGGCGAGGCGCTGCCGGCGCTGCGCGGCGCCGACCTGGCGATCGCCCGCCACTTCCGCGCCCAGGAACAGGAACACGTGGACGCGACCACGAAGACGCTACGCGGGCTCGATGGGGAGGCCGATCCACCCGCGGAAACGATCGAGGCCGGCGACCTGAAGACCCGGCGCGACGCCTTCGCCTTCCTCTACGAGCTCGAAAGCGCGACGATCGACGCTGAGCTCAACGCCGTCGGCAAGCTGACGATCGGTTGGCCGCGGCCGCTGGTCGCGGCGATGGCCGCGAACCAGGCTGAGCGGCTGGTCCTGATCCGCCGCGTGCTCGGCGCCAAGCCGCTGGAAACCGTGCCCGAGGCATTCGAGGCCGGCGAAACCTCCGCTCCAGAGGAGATGATGGGCAAGTGACCGGCCCTCTCTACGCGATCGGGCGCTTCTGCTCGCGCCATCACTACCCGGTGATCGCCGTCTGGGTCGTCCTCGCGATCGCCTTAGTGGCGATCAGCAACTCGGCCGGCAGCAAGACCAGCGAAAACCTGACCTTGCCGGGCACCGACTCGACCATCGCGACCGAACTGCTGGAAGACGACCTGCCCGAACAGGCCTACGGCAGCAACCCACTGGTATTCGAAGCCCCGCAGGGGAAGCTCTCGCAGGCCAAGTACGCGACCGGGGTCGAAGAAACCGTCAAACGCCTGAACGAACTCGGCGAGGTCAACTCGGCGGTCAGCCCGCTCAGTCCACGGGGTGCCGCCTTCCTCAGCGAGGACGGCTCGATCGGCTACACCCCCGTCGTCCTCAACGTCGGCCCGGGAGAAATCGACGAAGAACAGGCCCAGCGCATCCTCAACGCCGCCGCGCCGGCGCGAGCGGCCGGGCTCGAGACCGCGGTCGGCAGCTACGTCGGCCAGCAGCTCTCGAAACCGGACACCGAGGTCAGCGAGGCGATCGGCCTCGCGGCCGCGGTGATCATCCTCCTCTTCGCCTTCGGCACCGCGACGGCGATGATGCTGCCGATCGTCTCCGCGGTGCTCGGCCTTGCCTGCGCGCTCTCGATCATCCGCCTGCTCGAGCACGTGCTCGAGGTGCCGGGGGTCGCCTCGACCCTGGCGACGATGATCGGCCTCGGCGTCGGCATCGACTACGCCCTCTTCATCGTCACCCGCCACAAACTGCAGCTCGGCGAAGGGATGGAGGTGCGCGAGTCGATCGCGCGGGCCACCGCCACCGCCGGTGGCGCCGTCGTCTTCGCCGGCTTCACCGTCGTCATCGCCCTCTGCTCGCTCGCCTTCGCCGGCATCCCGCTCGTCTCCACCCTCGGCTTCACCGCGGCGGTCGCCGTCGTCGTCGCGGTCAGCGCGGCGACCACCCTGCTGCCGGCGATGCTCGGCGCCCTCGGGCCCCGCATCAACTCGCTCAAGGTGAAGCTCGGCAAGACCCATCCGGATGACAAGGAGCCGCACGGCTGGCGGCGCTGGGCGGAACGGGTCTCGGCCAGGCCGGGTACCGCCACGGTCGGTCTCGCTGCTGGTCCTGATCGTGCTGGCGCTGCCTGTTCTGCAGCTGGATCTCGGCCAGAACGACATCAGCGCCCTGCCCAAGGACACGACCTCGCGGCAGGCCTACGACGGGCTCAACGCCGGCTTCGGGGCGGGTGTCAACGGTCCGCTGCTGGTCGCCTCCGAATTCAGCTCGCCGGCGGAAGCGAAACAGGTGCTGCCGGTCCTGCAGAAAGAAGTCAAAGGCGCGGCCGACGTCGAAGCGGTCGGCGAACCGACGCTGGACAAAGCAGGACACGGTCGCCGTCTTCACCGTGCTCTCGAAATCCGAGCCCTGGTCGGACAACACCGTCGACCTGGTCGAAGACCTGCGGGAAACGGTCGATTCCGCAGGCCTTGAAGGGGACCGAAGCCAACTCCTACGTCGGCGGCCAGACCGCCGGCTACATCGACCTCGCCTCGCAGATCGCCGACAAGCTGCCGCTGATGATCGCGATCGTCGTCGCCCTCAGCTTCTTCGTCCTCCTCGTCGCCTTCCGCTCGCTGCTGGTGCCGGTCAAGGCGGCGGCGATGAACCTGCTCTCGGTCGCCGCGGCTTACGGGATCGTCACTGCCGTCTTCCAGCTCGGCTGGGGCTCGTCGCTGATCGGCCTCGACCACGCGATCCCGATCGTCAGCTTCGTGCCGCTGCTGATGTTCGCGATCCTCTTCGGGCTCTCGATGGACTACGAGGTCTTCCTGCTGACGCAGATGCAGCGAACACTTCGAGAAGTACCGGCGACGCGCAGCGGGCGGTGGTCGAAGGGCTCGCCAACACCGGCCGGGTGATCACCTCGGCGGCGGCGATCATGGTCTGCGTCTTCACCAGCTTCGTCCTCAACGGCGACCCGGTGGTGAAGGAGTTCGGCGTCGGGCTGGCGGTGGCGATCGCGATCGACTCGACCCTGGTCCGCTGCCTGCTGGTGCCGGCGGTGATGGTGCTGCTCGGCAAGCGCGCCTGGTGGCTGCCGCGCTGGATGGACCGGATCCTGCCGCACGTCAGCATCGAGGGCGAGGAGTACTTCGCGAAGAAGGACGCCGAAGCCCGTGTTCCCGCTCAACCTGCCTAACGCCCTCACCCTGCTCCGCATCCTCGCGGTGCCGGTGGTCGTCGTCGCCCTGCTCGGCGAGACGCCGAACGGCGACGCCCTGGCGGCCGGCGTCTTCGCCCTGGCGGCGCTGACCGACGGTCTCGACGGCTACTTCGCCCGCTCGCGCGACGCGGTGACGACCTTCGGCAAGCTGATGGACCCGCTCGCCGACAAGCTGCTGATCATCGGCGCCCTCGTTTCGCTCGTCTCCCTCAACCGCCTCGCGGCCTGGGTGGCGATGGTGATCATCGCCCGCGAGATCGCGGTCACCATCCTCCGCACGATCGCCGCCGAGCGCGGCATCATCATCTCCGCCAGCTGGATGGGCAAGCGAAGACGGTCCTCCAGATCGCCGCAATCATCGCCCTGATCGCCACCAACCCGGCACCCCTCTGGCGTCGACATCCTCGTCTACCTAGCCCTGGCCGTAACCGTGATCAGCGGCGTCGACTACTTCTTCGGACTGCGCAAGAGGATCGAGGAGCAACAGAAGGCGCGGGCCGGTGGGGGTGTCCCGGAGCACCTCCGCCGGGAGGAACGTCTGGACGGCTGACGCCCAAGAGCTGGTGGCCCGGCTCCATGCTGAGTACCGGGACACCCCCACCGGCCCGCTCTGCAACCGCGCTCCGGTTAACGCCCAGGGTCCGGGACCTCTCTTAAAGGCAGATGTGCACTCGGCTGTTCTGGGGTGTCCCCGCCCTCTCTACTAAGGGCTCGGAGCCTCGAGCCACTCGCGCATGGTCAGGTGATGCGCTCCGTGCTCGCCACTCTCCAGCTCAGCCCGCAGGTCGCCGAGGGTGCCGTAACGCTCGGCGACGACGTTGTGGCGGTGGATCGTCTCCAGGTTCTCCTGGCGGGCCATGACGAAGGTCTGCTCGGGGAGGTCGGGATAGCCCTCGACTACCTGGCGCACCATCTCGCGCACGCAGTCCTCGACGAAGCGCGGGTGTTCGTGGGCTTTGACGACGACGGACATCTCGTCCGAGCGCTTCATCAGCTCGTAGATCTCCGAGCTCATCGAGCTCTCGACGATCCGCAGCAGCTCCGGTGCCTCGATCCAGGCCGGCCCGCCCTCGGGGCAGCCGACGTGAAGGGTGCCGACCCCGCGCTGGTTGTGGGTGGCGATCGGGACCAGGTCGACGATCCGCTCGATCTGCTCGGTGTCGAAGCCGTCGCCTGCCAGCCGTTCGCGGGCGAGCCCAGCGACCATCTCCTGGGCGCAGGGGCAGGCGGTCATGCCCTGCGCCTCGACCCCGGTAAGGGTGCGGGTGCCGCTCGCCGAGGCGACGGCGGTGCCGTAGAGGACGTAGATCTCCTGGGTGCTCTTGCCGGTCTCCGGGGTCTTCACGGTCTCCGGGTAGCGGGCGGTGATCGAGACCTCGGCCCGCTCGCCTCCCTGCCGCTCGCGCACCTTCTCGGCGACGTGGGCGGCGAGCACCTCGGCCTTGAACGCCTCGCCGAGCACGACCTCGTCGATCGCCTCGCCGACGATCTCCTCGAAGCGGGACATGTGGACTCCGGCCTGCTGCGGGTTGAGGTCGACGAAGCACTCGAAGCCGGCGTAGAAGAGGTTCTCGACCCCGTCGGTCTTGACCCGGATTACCTTCTCGACCCCGGTTACGCCGACACGAGAGAGGCTGACCTGGGTGGCAGGCAGCGAGGCTTGGACGTCCGGGGCGGCGGGAGTGGCGGTCGGGTGACTGGCCATCGGCTAACGAATAGTAAGCGACCAGGCCTGTCGGACGATGGACTGGTTTTTCTCCCTATAATCCGGCGTGGTCGGAGCGTCAGGGCTGGCCATCCGGGATTTGGGGAGAGGGAGCGCGACGGAGCAGTGAGTATCGAACCGTTGGATTCCACGGCTGAGGTAATCGAGCGCGAGGAGGACGCGAGTCCGATCGGCGAGCTTGAGGAGCTTCAGGGGCTGATCACGCTCGGGCGCGAGCGCGGCTATCTCACCTTCGAGCAGATCTCGGTCACACTCGAGGAGGTGGAGATCACCAAGGAGCAGGTCTCCCAGCTCCACGCCCACCTGGTCGAGCATGGCGTCGACGTCATCGCCGAGGACGGGGTCAGCGCTTACAAAGCGCAGCGCAGCGGCGAGACCGCCGGCGCCGCGAAAAAGGAAGAGCTGGACCTGACCGTCGAGCCCAGCCTCGATTCGCTGCGGCTCTACCTGCGGGCGATCGGCCAGGTTGATCTGCTGACCGCGCAGCAGGAGGTCGAACTGGCGAAACGGATCGAGCGCGGTGACATGCTGGCGAAGCGGCAGATGGTGGAGGCGAACCTGCGCCTGGTTGTCTCGATCGCAAAAGGCTATTTGGGCCGCGGCCTGAGCTTCCTCGACCTGATCCAAGAGGGCTCGCTGGGCTTGATCCGGGCGGTCGAGAAGTTCGACTACCGGCGCGGCTACAAGTTCTCGACCTACGCGACCTGGTGGATCCGGCAGGCGGTGACGCGGGCGATCGCTGACAAGGCGCGGACGATCCGCATCCCCGTCCACATGGTCGAGAAGCTGAACCGGGTTGCCCACGTCGAACGGCAACTGGTTCAGAAACTCGGCCGCGAGCCGGAGCCTGCTGAGATCGCCGAAGAGCTGCGTTGGCCCGTCTCCGACGTTCGCGACATTCTGCGCGTCGCCCAGCTGCCGGTTTCGCTGGAGAAACCGGTTGGCGACGAGGACGAATCCGAGCTGGGGGACTTCGTCGCCGACGACGCCGTCCTCGAGCCCTTCGAGGAAGCGAGCGAGCACATGCAGAAGGAGGGCGTGAAAAAGGCGCTGGAAGCGCTGCCCGACCGCGAGCGCCAGGTGATCGAACTTCGCTACGGCCTTGCCGGCGCCGAGCCGCTGACCCTGGAGGAAGTCGGACGCACCTTCGGCGTAACCCGCGAGCGGATCCGCCAGATCGAGAACAACACGCTGAAGAAACTGAAGCGCCTGCCCGAGGCGCAGATGCTCCGCGAAGCTTCTTAGCGCGGCTCGAGCACGAAGACGCCGATCTCGCGGTCCAGCTGCGACTCGTAGTAGTCCCAGCCGGAGTACTGCTCGCAGTGGCGCCGCCAGAGGTCGGCCCGCTCCTCGCCCTCGGCCAGCCTGGCCCGCACCCCGACCCGCTTGCCTTTGACCTCGACCTCCGCCTCCGGGTCAGAGCGCAGGTTGAGCGACCAGGCCGGGACCTTGGCGTTGCCGGCGTTGGTGTTGATGACGACGAAGCTGTCGCCGCTGGCGAGGTAGAGGACGGGCGCCGTGCGGGGCTCGCCCGACTTGCGGCCGGTGGTGGTCAGCAGCAGGACCGGCCCTTTTCCGACCTTGCCGCCGATCCGCCCGCGGGTCATCCGGTAGACGGGAACGTTGAGCTTGCCGACCATCCGCAGCCCTTTGGCTCCGAGGGAGTTGGAGAACCTGGACCAGAAGTGATCGCTCGGCACGGCACGAGTATTTCACCGGTCGCGTTCACCGAGTCGAGCTAGAGTGGTCGCATGCCCGGGCCGCACCCATTCCGCACCGCCGCCGAGAGCAAGGACCTCGACCTGCTGACCGAGACCCTGCGCGAGGACGTCGTCCTCCACAGCCCGATCCTCTTCCGCGGCTTCGAGGGTCGCGACACGGTCATCGCCGTTCTCACCCAGGTGGTGGCGACTCTGGAGAACTTCGCCTACACCGACGAGCTTGCCGAGGGCGACACCGTCGTCCTGCGGTTCAAGGCCACTGTCGGTGACCGAGAGCTGGAGGGGATCGACTTCCTCGAGCTCGACGACGAGGGCAAGGTCCGCGAGCTGACCGTCTTCATGCGCCCCTTCTCCGCGCTCACCGCTTTCAACGAGCAGATGAAAGCGCGACTCGAAGCAGCAGCGGGCTAGACTTCCTGCCCTCTCTCGGGGGAGTGTCCGAGTGGTTAAAGGAGACGCGCTGTAAACGCGTTGGCTATGCCTACACAGGTTCGAATCCTGTCTCCCCCATCATCGCCATGTCGCCTTTGTACGGCTATTCCTTACAAAGGCGACAGGGCTGAAATCATGTCTCCATGCTCGATGACTGCGTGATCGCTATTGCCGGGGTGGGCGGTGGGCTCGGCCCGCTGGTCGCCCAGCGACTGGCTGAGGAGGGGGCGACCGTCGCCGGTACCGACCGCGACCAGGCCACGCTCGACTCGCTCGGCGCCGACCTCGACCTGCCGCCGGAGCGCTGGGACGGCCGCACCGTCGACCTCCTCGACGAGGACGCGGCGCGCGCCTGGTGCGCAGCGCTTGTCGAGCGCTTCGGCCGCGTCGACGGTCTCATCCACCTGGTCGGCGGCTGGCGCGGGGGAGAGCCGCTGCACGACGCGTCGCTTGCCGACTGGGATCTCCTCCACGACCTCCTGATCCGCACCGTCCAGCACACCACCCGCGCCTTCCACGACCAGATCGCCGCCAGCGCGCATGGCCGCTTCGTTCTCGTCTCCGCCAAGCAGGCGCAGGCGCCGACCAACGCCAACGCCGCCTACGCGTCGGCTAAGGCCGCCGCCGAGGCCTGGACCCTCGCCTTCGCCGACGGCTTCGAGGCCGGCGGTCCGACCGCCAACATCATCGTCGTCGACGCGATCCTCACCCCGCGGATGCGGGAGGAGAGCCCGGGCGAGGACTTCCCGACCTTCACCCCGGCGGAGGACATCGCCGCGGCAGCCGCATTTCTCTGCTCGGACGCCGCCAAGAAGATGAACGGCCAGCGATTCCCGCTTACCATGGGCGGATGAGCAGCCGGAAGGGGCGGAACGGGCCCGACGGCAAGATGACGATCGGGGAGCTGGCGCGGCGGACCGGGATGACGATCCGCAACATCCGCGCCCACCAGACCCGCGGGCTGTTGCCGCCGCCGGAGGTCCACGGCCGCACCGGCTACTACAACGAGGACCACGTCGCGCGGATCGAGCTGACCCGGGAAATGCAGGCCGAGGGTCTCAACCTCGAGGCGATCCGCCGGGTGCTGGAGAGCAGCGAGGGCTCCTCGCGGGAGATGGTCGACTTCGCCCGCGCCGTCCGCGCTCCCTTCGAGGACGAGACCCCGGAAATCTTCGACGCCGACGAGCTCGCGGCCGCCTGGGGGGTTAAGACCTTCGACCCGAAGTTGCTCGCCCGGGTGGAAGAGCTGGGCGTCGTCCGGCAACTCCCGGACGGCAAGTTCGAGGTGATCAGTCCGCGCCTGCAGCGCGCCGGCACGGCGCTGATCGAGCTCGGCGTCTCACCTCAGGCCGCAATCGAGACCGCGGCGGAGTTGCGGCGATCGCTCGAGAAGCCATCGCCCGCACCTTCGTCGAGCTCTTCGTGCGCGAGGTCTGGGAGCCGTTCGACAAGGCCGGTCGGCCCGAGGAAGACTGGCCGAAGGTGCGCGAGGCGCTCGATCGGATGCGCCCCCTCGCCTCCGACGCGCTGCTGGCGATGTTCCAGATCACGATGGGCGAGTCGACCGAGAAGGCCGGCGAACGCACCCTCCGCGACGCGGGGGAACCGTCACCGAAACGGCGCCGCAGGCGCAGCTCCTCGAAGCGCCGGAGCTAGGGCGTCAGCTCAGCCACCGGGGACGATCGTCCCCATCGCCTCTTCCAGTTCGGAGACGCCGAAGGCGCCCTCGATCCGGTCGCGAATAACGCCGTTGCGGTCGACCAGAAAAGTCCAGGGCTCGGATTCGAGGTTGTAGGCGACGAGCTGCGGACGCGGGCCCTTGGGCAGTTCGTTGTCCTTGTAGACCTCCATGTGGATGAAGTCCGCCTTGTCGCCGTAGACGTCGGCGACCTGCTGGGCGACGTCGACGATCGGGCCACAGACCCGCGTCTGGCAAAGGGCCGGCGTGGCGATGACCAGCACGATCGGCTTCTTCCCGGCGGCGTCGGCGAAATCAACCTGGTGCATCTGGTCCGGAGGGACGCGGGTGTCGATCTCGGCCATGTCGCCGCCCACGTCGGAGGCGGTCGGGGTGTGGATCACCGGCGCCTTCTCGCCGATGTCCGGGATCAGCGGGAATTTGTCGACCACCGGGCTGGCCAGGCGCGAGACTTCGAGCCCGTCCTCGCCCTTCAGCATCGCCACCCCCAGCCACTGTCCCTTGCTGTCGAAGTCGACCTCGGGAACGACGTAGATGGTCGTCGCGTCGCCGTCGGCACCGCGAGCGCGGTAGGCCGGCTTGGTCTCCAGCGAGGTGACCTGCGCCGGCAGCGGCCCTTGCACCGGGCCCTTCCCGTTCTTGGCGAAGTAGAGGGCGACGTCCGCGTCGTCGACCTGTTCGTTGCCCTTGGTGAAGACGCCGAACGAGTACCGGTTCTCGCCGACCCGGAAGACCTGCGCGGCGGGGGCGACGACCAGCTTCGTCGGCTTGGCGGCCGGGTCGTGCAGCAGGTCCGCGATCGTCTTTCCCTTGGCGGACGGGAATTCGGCTGCGGAAGGGGCGGCCCGCGAAGACTCGTCATCGGAGCTGCCGCAGCCGGCGATGACCAGAGCTACGACAATGCCTGCGACCAAGATTTGGAGGAGCCGGAAGCGCACCTTCGGGGAAGCTACAGGGTTGTCCAAACTGGGAAATCGTCGCGGTTGGGATGTACGGAGTTGGGCGGAAGTGCAGCAACCCAAGGCCTATGATGAGAATCCGGGAGTACTAAGAACCGCAAAACACGTGTCGCCGGGGCGGGGAACGAGCGCCGCAGGAAGAGGGAGGCACCGATGTCTGGGAAGAAGCTGATGATGTTGTCCGCGATCGCCGTCGCACTGGCGATGGCAGTACCTGCGTTCGCCGCCGAAGCGACGCCAGAGAGCTTCAAGGAAGCGGCTGAACCGATCTGCAAGACCAACCGGGAAGCGAACGAAAGGGTTCTCGACGGCGCCAGCCAAAACGTCCAGATGGGCAAGCTGAAGAAGGCCTCCGGGCAGGTCCTCGCGGCGGCGAAGGCGCTCAAGCGAGCCCGGACCCAGCTCCTCGCGGTTGAGAAGCCGACGGCAGACACCGCGCGGCTGACCAAGTGGCTGAACGGAATCAAGACCGAGGTTGAAATGCTCGAATCGACGAGCAGGAAACTGGCGAAGGGCGAAAAAAATGCGGCGCTCAAAATGATCATTCGCCTGAAGACCAACGCCAACAAGACGAACAACCTGGTCCTCGACTACGAATTCCGTTACTGCCGCATAAATCCCTCCGAATTCTTCTAGGCCATTGAAAACAGTGGTTGAGCGCGCGGGCTCTCCCTACGAGAGCACCCGCGCCTTCGCCGACTCGATCAGCCGTGGCGACCTCGACTCCGCCACTTCCTGCTTCGCCAAGGACGCCTGCCTGCTGACTCCCGACTCGACCGTGATCCGAGGCAGGGAGGAGATCCGCCCGATCCTCCGTCAGATGATCGCGAGCGGCTCCCGAATCGAGGTGCAGGAGAGCTCGGTGGTGCTTGCCGGCGAGGTTGCCCTCGGCAGCGAGCGCTGGGTCGTCACCTCGGCGGGCTCGGACGGAGAGCTGTTCTCCAGGACGCTCACCCCGACCATGGTCATGCGCGAGGTCGAGGGCGTCTGGAAGCTGGCGGTGGCGATGCCGTGGGGGCGGCGCTGAGGTTTCGGTCACCGTCTAGAATCGTCCTGAGCGCAACGGCTTCCAAGCAAGCCGACCCGCCCGGATAGCTCAGTTGGTAGAGCACTTCCATGGTAAGGAAGGGGTCACGAGTTCGAGTCTCGTTCCGGGCTTCTCTGGCTGCGCGGCCAAACCTCGCCGGCGCCTGTAGGCTGGCGCCGTGGACTTCGCTCTGACCGACGAGCAGAATGACTTCGTCGACGCGATTCGGGACTTCTGCGACCGCGAGTGCGGTACGCAGGACCAGCGCGAGCGGCTGACCGACGGTTACCTCGAGCACCACAACTTCGACCTCTACAAGCAGATGGCCGAGCTCGGCTGGCTCGGGGTGACGATCCCCGAGGAGTACGGCGGCTCCGGCGGGACGATGCTGGACGCCTGCCTCTTCATGGAGGAGTCGACGCGGGGCCTGGCTCCGATCGGTGGCTACGCGACGACCCTGATCGTCGCCGGCGCCACCCAGCGCTTCGGCACCGAGGAGCAGAAGCAGGAGATCCTCGGCGGCATCGCCACCGGCTCGGTCGAGGCGATCGCGATGACCGAGCCCGAGGCCGGCTCCGACGTCGGCTCCCTGACCACCAGGGCCGAGCGGGTCGACGGCGACTTCGTCATCAACGGCCAGAAGGTCTTCATCTCCAACGCCCACATCGCCGACCACGTGCTCGTCGTCTGCCGCACCACCAAGGGCGCGAGCAAGCATGAGGGACTGACGATGATCTGGGTCCCGCGCGAGGTCGAGGGGATGGAGATCGTCCCGATCCAGACGATGGGCGGGCGTGAGACCAACACCCTCTACTTCACCGACTGCGTCGCCCCGGAGAGCGCCGTGCTCGGCGAGGTCGACAGGGCTGGACCCAGCTGATGGCCGGCCTCAACGTCGAGCGCCTGATCCTCGCCGCGACGATGCTCGGGATCGCCCAGCGTGCCTTCGACGACGCGCTTGCCTACGCCAAGGAGCGCAAGCAGTTCGATCGCCCAATCGGATCCTTCCAGGCCCTGCAGCACCGTTTCGCCGACCTCGCCACCGACCTCGAGGCGGCTCGTCTGATGACCCGCTGGGTCGCGACCCTGACCGACGAGGACCCCGATCGGATGCTGCCCAGGGAGGCCTCGATGGTGAAGCTCTTCGTCACCGAGGTCGCCAAGCGGACGACCCTCGAGGGGATGCAGATGATGGGCGGCTACGGATACTCCTCCGAGTACGACATGGAGCGCCTCGTCCGCAGCTCGCTGGTCTCGACGATCTACGGCGGCACTTCCGAGATCCAGCGCACCATCATCGCCAAAACCCTCGGGCTCTAAGTACGAGTAGCTGGTCAGTGGAGGGTGACGGTGGGGGTCCCTGGGAGCACCTCCGCCGAGAGGATCGTGTCGCGGCTGACCGCAATTGCCTTCGGCCCGGCTCCATGCTGAGTACCCAGGGACCCCCACCGTCACCCTCCGCGATCGACCCCCGCCAGACGCTCAGGGTTCAGCAGCTTCAAGAAAGAGATGGCGTTGTTTGATCCGTCCTGGTGGTGCGTGTCGGTAGAGGGGACGAGGTACCCCTGATCGGTACTCAGCATGGAGCCGAGCCAGCAAACCTTTGAGGCGTCAGCCCAACCCCGTTCCTCTCGGCGGAGGTGCTCCGAGCAGGGGTACCTCGTCCCCTCCCTAACGGGGTCGCTCAGGCAGTACTGGCGACTTCGCCCTCGACCAGCGTCGGCTCGCCGATGTGGAAACCCTGGGCGTAGTCGACGTCGTAGGCCCGGACCAGGGCCAGCGTCTCGGAGTCCTCGACTCCCTCGGCCACCGTCTCCTGGCCGAAGGCCTTCGCGAACTGGACCAGGGCCTGGACCAGGCGCTGGTCGGTTGGTGACCGGGGCAGGTCGCGGATGAACTCGAGATCGATCTTGAGGTGCTGGATCGGCAGTTCCTTCAGGTAGCTGAACGAGCTGAAGCCGGTGCCGAAGTCGTCGAGGCCGAGGCCGCAGCCCATCCCGGTTACCGCGTCGGCGAAAGCGCGGGCGTTGGCCATGTTCGAGATCGCCGCCGTCTCGGTGATCTCGAAGTCGAGCCAGCCGGGGTTGAGGCCGTCGTCGATCGCCCGGCGCACGTCCTCGATCAGCCGCGGGTCGCAGAGCGAGGCACCGCTGACATTGACCGCGATCGGGCGCGATCGGCCGGCCAACTCAATCGCCTTGGCTAGAACCAGCCGATCGATCTCGGTGATCAGCCCCAGGCGCTCGGCCGTCGGCAGGAAGGAGGAAGGGGGGATGACGTCGTCGTCGGCGTCGAGCATCCGCACCAGCAGCTCCTCGCGGGCAACGCACTGGTTACGGAGATCGAAGATCGGTTGCGCGTAGACGACGATCCGTTCGCGGTCGAGCGCTTCGCGGATCCGATCGGCCCAGGTCAGCTTCAAGTTCGGCCCGCTGGCGGCGTCGACCGCCCGGCCGCCGCCCTGTTCCTTCGCTTCGCAGAGGGCGATGTCGGCGGCGATCATCAGCCCTTCGGCGGTCACCTCCTCGCCGGTGCCGCCGAAGGAGGCGATGCCGACGCTGGCCCCGACCGCCGGCTGCCCGCGCTCGCGGACCAGGGCGATCAGCCGCTCCGCGGTCGCCAGCGCTTGGGCCGGCGTGGTCCGCTGCAGGAGCAGGGCGAATTCATCGGCGCAGATCCGCGCCGGCAGGTCATCGGCCCGCGATTCGTCCTGCAGCATCGCCGCCACGGTTTCCAGCAGCCGGTCCCCGGCCTCGTGACCGAGTGAGTCGTTGACGAGGTGGAAGGAGTCGATGTCGAGCAACAGCAACGCCCCGAGCTGACTGCGTTGGAGAGGGTCGAGCAGCCGCTCTTCCACCTCTTCCACAAACTGGTCGCGGTCGAACAGACCGCTGTTGCCGATCACCTCTCCCACCGTGACCTCCGTGATGCCCGGATGGATTGCGCGAAAAACGACTTTACAAAAAATTAGGTAGAGCGTGTGAACTCCGGCCAGTATGGCCGCGGTCGACCAGTCCCTGGGCAACGCAGAGCGCTATCCTTGCCCCAGCCTCGCGCCTTGGCCCGGGGTTTTTCTTCTGTAACGACTAGTCCTCAGGCACGGAACGAGGGAGACGATGGCTCGCGGAGATGTCCGCATCGCGGTGACGATGGCTTGCGAAGAGTGCAAGCGTCGCAACTATCAGACGAACAAGTCCCGGCGGAACTCGCCGGATCGCATCGAGATGCGCAAGTACTGCCGCTGGTGTGGTCACCACACCCCTCACAAGGAGACCCGGTAGCCCCCAATGGCAAAGACCCGCGCACAGCGCAAGGCCGAGCGCCGGGCTCGGGAAGCTGAGGAGCAGAAACGCTCCGGCGGGCACGAGAGCCCGGCCGAGGCTCAGCACGACACGCAGGTCCCGATCTCGGGCGACGAGGCGCTGATCGAGGCGCGCGAGCGCGGCATGGCCGCCGGCGCCTCGGAGGAGGCGCTGCGGCTCCCCGAGGATCCGAAGCCCTCGCGTGGCAACCGCCGCGCCGAAGCGAAGGCGGAGAAGGAAGCGGAGAAGCGCAAGCGCGAGGACCAGAAGCGCCGCGAGCGCCAAGAGCTGGACAAGAAGCAAAAACAGGCAAAGGCCGAACGCCAGCGCTCCGGCGTCATCGGATTCTTCATATCCTGCTGGCAAGAGCTAAAGAAAGTCCAGTGGCCAGACCGCGAGACGCTGATCCAGGCCACGGCGGTCACCATCCTCTTCGTTGCCGTTGCGGCCGCCTACCTCGGCGCCCTCGACGCGGTTTTCAGCTGGCTCATCAAGCAGATCCTTTAGCCGGGATCCCGAACAAAGGCTTCCTACGAGATGTATCGCTGGTACGTGATTAACACCTACTCCGGGCACGAGAACAAGGTCAAGCACAACCTTGAGCACCGGGTGCAGACGATGAGCCAGAACCGCAACGTGCGGCAGATCGTCGTCCCCACCGAGCAGGTCTCGGAACTGAACAAAGATGGGCAGAAAGAAACGAAAGACAAACGAACGATGCCCGGCTACGTCCTCGTCAACATGGAGATGACCGACGACTCCTGGAATCTGGTCAAAAACACTCCCGGGGTGACCGGCTTCGTCGGTGCCGAGCGCAACAAGCCGGTGCCGCTCTCCAAACCGGAGGTCGACCGCCTGCTCCATCGCGAGATCGCCGAGCGGCCGCGCACCCAGGCCCAGTTCGCGATTGGCGAATCGGTCAAAGTCATCTCCGGTCCGCTCTCCGACTTCTCCGGCGAGATCGCCGAGATCAACGAGGACGCCGCCAAACTCAAGGTTCTGGTCTCGATCTTCGGCCGTGAGACGCCGGTCGAGGTCGGCTACGACCAGGTCAAGAAGATCTAGCTCGCGAAGAGCGCTACCCTCCTCAACCTCTTATGGCCAAGAAAGTCCTCACCGTCATCAAGCTGCAGATCCAGGCAGGCAACGCCAACCCGGCGCCGCCCGTTGGTCCCGCGCTGGGTCAGCACGGCGTCAACATCATGGACTTCTGCAAAGCCTTCAACGCCCAAACCCAGGGCGAGGGAGGGACGATCATTCCGGTGGAAATCACCGTCTATGAGGATCGCTCCTTCACCTTCATCACGAAGACGCCGCCCGCCGCCGTCCTGATCAAGGAAGCGATCAAAATCCCGAAGGGCTCGGGCGAGCCGCACGTCAACAAAGTCGGGACGATCTCCGACGCCCAGATCCAGGAGATCGCCGAACGGAAGATGCCCGACCTCAACGCCAACGACATCGACGCCGCGAAGAAAATCATCGCCGGCACCGCCCGCTCGATGGGCGTCGACGTCGCCTAGGAGAATTCGAATGGCCCACGGCAAGCGATACCGCGAGCAGTACGACAAGGTCGAGCGCGACCGTGCCTACCCGCCGGCCGAGGCGATCACGCTGCTGAAGGAGACGGCGAGCACCAAATTTGACGAGACGGTCGAGCTACACATCCTCCTCGGCGTCAACGTCCGCCACGCCGACGAGCAGTTGCGCGGCACCCTCGCGCTGCCGCACGGACTGGGCAAGGACGTCACTGTTGCCGTTTTCGCCCAGGGGCAGCAGGCGCGCGACGCTGAGGCTGCCGGAGCCGACTTCGTTGGCGGCCAGGACTTGGTTGAGAAAGTCCAGGAGGGCTGGACCGGCTTCGACGTTGCGATCTCGACTCCGGAGATGATGAAAGGCGTTGGCCAGCTCGGCCGCGTTCTCGGTCCCCAGGGCCTGATGCCGAACCCCAAGGTCGGCACCGTCACCGACGACGTCCAGAAGGCCGTCACCGATTCGAAGTCGGGCAAAGTCGAATACCGCACCGACCGACAGGCGATCGTCCACATGGCGATCGGCAAGGCCAGCTTCAACGAAGGGCAACTGCTCGCCAACTACGAAGCCGTGATCGACGAGATCGTCCGCGCCAAGCCTTCTTCCTCTAAGGGCAAATACATCCTCTCGGCCACCCTGGCGACGACGATGGGACCGGGCATCCGCGTCGACTCCGGCAAATCCGCCGACCTCGAGACGCCCGCCGCGAAGGCCGAGCAGACTGCAGAGGAGCCGGCGACGGTCTAAGCTCCGTCGCCGCTTAACCCCAGACCATCGGCGGGGCAGTTGCCCGTAAGCCCGATGCAGGTAAGACGATGAACCGCGAAGAAAAGTCCGCAGCCATAAAAGAGATCGCCTCCGAGATTGAGGCGTCCGAGGCGATTTTCGCCGTCGACTACCGCGGTATCAGCGTTCCCCAGGCAGCCGAACTACGTTCGAAACTGCGCGAAGCCGATGCCAGCTTCCGCATTGTCAAGAACCGGCTGACGAAAATCGCCGCCGACCAGGCCGGCGAGGAACGACTCGCCGAGCTACTGCAGGGCCCCACCGCCCTCACCTTCGTCCGCGGCGACACCGCACAGGCCGCGAAGGCGATCACGACCTTCAATAAGGAGCACGACGTGCTCACCTACAAGGGCGGCTTCATGGACGCGACTTCGCTCGACGAAGTCGCCTTCAAATCGATCGCCAAACTGCCGGGCCGCGAAGTGCTCAACGGCCAGCTCGCCGGCGTCGTCGCCAGCCCGATTACGGGACTGGTCCGCGGCCTCGGCTCGATGATCCAGGGCCTGGCTTTGCAGCTGGGCCAGATTGCGGAGAAAGGACTTGTATCGGGTGAGGCTCCGGCCCCCGAGCCGGCGGGTCCTGTCTCCGATGAGACCTCCTCGCCCACCGGCGAGGATCCCTCATCGTCGCCACCCGCCGGAGAGGCGGAGGCGGCAGACGGCGAGTCCTCGGACGAGGATGGCCCGGCTGAGGATGAGAAGGCTGACGAGGCTCCGGCCGAGGAGGCTTCCGATGACACGACTTCAGATGAAGATTCAAACGAGGAAGAGGGGTAGCGACTGATGGCAACCAAAACTTCAACCGAGGACTGGATCGAGGAGCTGAAAAGCATCTCGGTGCTCGAGCTCTCCGAGCGGATCAAAGCGCTCGAGGAGGAGTTCGGCGTCTCGGCGACGGCTGTTGCGGCCGCAGCTCCGGCTGCCGGCGGCGGTGGCGGCGGTGGCGACGAGGGCGGCGCCGAAGAGGCCTCGACCGTCGACGTGATCCTCAAAGAGGTCGGTGGCCAGAAAGTTCCGGTCATCAAGGTGGTTCGCTCGGCGACCGGTCTCGGCCTGAAAGAGGCCAAGGCGCTCGTCGACGAGGCCCCGAAAGCGATCAAAGAGGGCGTCGAGCGCGACGAGGCCGACAAGCTCAAAGCCGAGCTGGAGGAGGCTGGCGCGACGGTCGAGCTCTCCTAAGAGTTCGCCCCGCGCCGGCAGATCCCACTCAGGGAGCCAAGTTCGCGGCCGACCGTGGCTGTGTGTTATTTTCCGCGGTCGCGCGCTTTTTGAGGTTCCCTGCCCATATCTGCGCAGTATCCACGTCCCTCTGACCGTCCGAGGAGTCGCCGACTTTGGCACGTTCCAACGCTGCCCCCGTAACCCGTAGGAGCTTTTCCCGCCTAGACAACCCTCTTGAGGTTCCCCATCTGATCGATATCCAGCGACGTTCCTTCGAGGAACTGACGGATCCGAAGAGCGGTGGACTGCGAGAGACGATCAACGACATATCCCCGATTGAGGACTACACGGGGAACCTCCAGATAGTTTTCGGCGAGTTCAAATTCGAGGAGCCGCCGCACACGATCGAGGAGTGCCGCGAGAAGGACATGACCTTCTCGCGACCGCTGACCGCGACTGTCGCCTTCCAGAACAAGGAGACCGGCGAGATCCGCGAGCAGGCCGTCTTCATGGGGGACTTCCCGTGGATGACCGAGCGCGGCACCTTCATCATCAACGGCACCGAGCGCGTCGTCGTCACCCAGCTGGTTCGCTCGCCGGGCGCCTATGTGATGGCGCCGAAGGATCCGGAAAAGCAGGTCTTCATCGCCAACCTGATGCCGGCCCGCGGCTCCTGGCTGGAGCTCGAAGTCGACAAAAAAGGCAAAGTCTTCGTTCGCATCGACCGCAAGCGGAAACTGCCCGTCACCGTCCTGCTGCGCGCGATGGGTTATGTCGAGGACCAGCAGCTCCTCGACATGTTCGACAACTCGGTCTACCTCCGCCACACGATCGAGGCGGACACCGAAGCGACCAAGACCGAAGAGGGCGCCCTGATCGAGCTGTTCAAAAAGCAGCGCCCAGGCGAGCCGCCTTCGGTTGACGCCGCCCGTGGGCTGCTCGAGCAGCTCTTCTTCGACCCCAAGCGCTATGACCTCACCCGGGTCGGCCGCTACAAGCTCAACGCCCGTCTCGATCTCGACATCGACCTCGAGACCCGGGTCCTCACCCACGACGACATCATCGCCCTCGTCAAGGAGCTCGTCTCGCTGCCGAAACTGCTCGGCATCCCGGAGGAGATCGACGAGGAGAACCCGATCAAAGACTACGCGGCGGAGGCAATCACCTACCCCCGCGAGCCCGTCTACGAGCACCTCGACGAGTACGAGCACTTCGGCAACCGCCGTCTTCGTACCGTCGGCGAGCTGATCCAGGAGGCCTTCCGGATCGGCCTCTACCGGATGGAGCGCGTGGTCCGCGAGCGCCTCACCACCGAGGACTCCGACGCGATTACCCCGCAGACGATCATCAACATCCGCCCGGTTGTGGCGGCGATGAAGGAGTTCTTCGGCTCCTCGCAGCTCTCGCAGTTCATGAGCCAGACCAACAGCCTCGACGGGCTGACCCACAGGCGCCGTCTCTCCGCTCTCGGCGCCGGCGGTCTGACCCGTGAGCGGGCCCCGATCGAGGTTCGCGACGTGCATCCGACCCATTACGGCCGGATGTGTCCGATCGAGACCCCGGAGGGACCGAACATCGGTCTGATCGGCTCGCTCGCCTCATACGCGCAGATCTCCGAGCACGGTTTCGTCACCACCCCCTACCGGGTGGTCGAAGACGGTGTCGTCAGCAAAGAGATCGTCCACTACGACGCGACCCAGGACGAGGACAAGGTGATCGCCCAGGCGAACTCCGAGTTCGACCCGAAAACGGGCAAGCTGAAGGGACCGCAGGTTCTGGTCCGCGCCGGCGATCAGGAGTACGCGACGGCCGCACCCAAGGAAGTCGACCTGATGGACGTCTCACCGTCCCAGATCTGGTCGGTGGCCACCTCGCTGATCCCGTTCCTCGAGCACGACGACGCCAACCGCGCGCTGATGGGCTCGAACATGCAGCGCCAAGCGGTGCCGCTGCTGAAACCGGATCCGCCGCTGATCGGCACCGGCATGGAGCGTCGCGCTGCCGTGGACAGTGGGGACGTGGTTCTCGCCAAGAACGACGGCGAAGTCACCCATGTCGACGCCGAACGCATCGTCGTCAGCAGCGGTTCGTCGAAAGACGAGTACTCGCTGCTCAAGTTCACGCGTTCGAACCAGGGCACGATCATCCACCAGCGGCCGATCGTCAAGACCGGCCAGAAGGTGAAGGAGGGCGACGTGCTCGCCGATGGCTCCTCCACCGGCGGCGGTGAGATCGCCCTGGGCAAGAACTGCCTGGTCGCCTTCATGTCCTGGGAGGGCTACAACTTCGAGGACGCGATCATCCTCTCCGAGCGCCTGGTCAAGGAAGACGAACTCACCTCGATCCACATTGAGGAGTACGAGATCGACGCCCGCACGACCAAGCTCGGCGACGAGGAGATCACCCGCGACATTCCCAACCGCTCCGAGGAGAGCCTGCGCAATCTGGATGAGCGCGGGATCGTCCGGGTCGGGGCCGAGGTCGACGCCGGCGATCTGCTGGTCGGCAAGGTCACGCCGAAGGGCGAGACCGAGCTGACGGCCGAGGAGAAGCTGATCCGCGCGATCTTCAAGGAGAAGGCGCGCGAGGTCCGCGACACCTCGCTGAAAGTCCCGCACGGCGCGGGCGGGGTCGTCATCGACGTCCTCACCTTCAGTCGTGATGCGGGCGACGATCTGGCGCCCGGCGTCAATGACCTGGTTCGCGTCTTTGTTGCGATCAAGCGCAAGATTGCCGAGGGCGACAAGCTCGCCGGCCGTCACGGGAACAAGGGTGTGATCTCGAAGATCGTGCCCGAGGAGGACATGCCTCACCTGGCCGACGGAACCCCCGTCGACGTCATCCTCAACCCGCTCGGCGTGCCGAGCCGGATGAACATCGGTCAGATCCTCGAGACCCACCTTGGTTGGGTCGCGGCGAACGGCTGGTACGACGACGGCTCCGAGTCCTACAAGGAGGCCCACTCCGAGGACGGCGACGGGCGCGTCTACGTGGCGACCCAGGTCTTCGACGGGGCTACCGTCGAGGACGTCGACAACGCGCTGGTCTCCTGGCAGCAGGAGAACGAAGACCGCGGAATCGATCTCGGTCTCGACACCAGCGCTCGTCCGGGCGCTCGCGCCTCGGGTACGGCGCAGCTGTACAACGGTCGCACCGGCGAGCCCTACGAGGGCAAGGTCACGGTCGGCTACATGTACATCCTCAAGCTGCTGCATCTGGTCGACGACAAGATCCACGCCCGTTCGACCGGCCCGTACTCACTCGTCACCCAGCAGCCGCTGGGCGGCAAGGCGCAGTTCGGCGGTCAGCGCTTCGGCGAGATGGAGGTCTGGGCGCTGGAGGCATATGGCGCCGCCTACACCCTGCAGGAGATGCTCACGGTCAAGTCCGACGACACGGTCGGGCGAGTCAAGGCCTACGAGGCGATCGTCAAGGGCGAGAACATCCCCGAGCCCTCGATACCGGAGTCCTTCAAAGTGCTTTTGAAGGAGATCCAGAGCCTCTCGCTCGACGCCAATGTGGTGTCGGAGGGCTCGGACGTCGAGATCTCCGACGAGGAAGACGACCTGCTGAAAGCCGCCGAGGAGCTGGGCATGGACCTGACCGGCGTTCGCGCCGACTCCAGCAACGGAGCGGCAGACGAGCAAGAGGAGCAGGTGGTCGCCGAGGGCGAGAGCGGAACTGATGGTGATGGTGCCGGTAAAGCCGAGGAGGCCGCACCGGCCGAGGTGGAGGACTGATGATCGACATCAACAATTTCGACGCGATTGAGATCGGGCTCGCGTCTTCGAAGAAAATCCGCTCCTGGAGTTGGGGCGAGGTAACGAAGCCGGAGACGATCAACTACCGGACCCTGAAGCCGGAGAAAGACGGGCTCTTCTGCGAGCGCATCTTCGGTCCGACCAAGGACTGGGAGTGCTACTGCGGCAAGTACAAGCGCGTCCGCTACAAGGGAATCGTCTGCGAGCGCTGCGGCGTCGAGGTAACCCGCTCCAAGGTCCGCCGTGAGCGGATGGGGCACGTCGACCTGGCCTCGCCGGTCTCCCACATCTGGTTCTTCAAGGGTGTCCCGAGCCGGATCGGCTACCTGATCGACATGGCTCCGAAAGAGCTGGAGAAGGTTCTCTACTTCGCCGCTTCGATGGTGACCTGGGTCGACGAGGAGGCCCGCGACAAGGACGTCGGGAAACTCGAGAAAGAGGTCAAAAAAGTCGTCGACTCCTACGAGTCCGAAAAACAAAAACGGACGCAGGAGCTGAGCGAGTCGCTGGAGCGCCGGATCGCCTATCTGGAGGGCGGCGCTCAGGACAAGTTCGATGACGAAGACCACATCTGGGCCGACTCGCTGAAACTGACCGCGGCGCAGCTGCGCAAGCTCAAAGACGACGACCGGGCGAAAATGATCAAAGAACTGCGCAAACAGTTCGACGCCGAGATCTCCGACACCGAGGCCTACCTGGAAGAGGCCGCGGAGCGGATGCAAGAGGTCTGGAAGATCTTCACGGAGATGAAGCCGAAGGACGTCATCAACGACGAGACGGTCTTCCGTGAGCTCAAGGACAGGTTCGGTTCCCCGTTTGGCTGGGGCGAGTACTTCCGCGGCGGCATGGGTGCCGAAGCGGTGCGCGACCTGCTCGAACAGGTCGATCTCGCCGCCGACTGCGAGGAACTGGAGCAGATCATCAACAGCTCCAAAGGCCAGAAACAGGCCCGCGCGGTGAAGCGACTGAAAGTCGCCTCGGCCTTCCTCAACTCGGATAACCAGCCAGCCTGGATGGTCCTCGACGCGGTGCCGGTTATTCCGCCGGAGCTGCGGCCGATGGTCCAGTTGGATGGTGGCCGCTTCGCGACCTCCGACCTCAACGACCTCTATCGCCGAGTGATCAACCGCAACAACCGGTTGAAAAGGCTGCTCGACCTCGGCGCGCCCGAGATCATCGTCAACAACGAGAAGCGGATGCTGCAGGAGGCCGTCGACGCCCTGTTCGACAACGGCCGCCGCGGCCGCCCGGTCACGGGCCCCGGCAACCGTCCGCTGAAGTCGCTCTCCGACATGCTGAAGGGGAAGCAGGGTCGCTTCCGCCAGAACCTGCTCGGTAAGCGCGTTGACTACTCCGGCCGTTCGGTAATCGTCTCGGGCCCGAGCCTGCGGCTGCACCAGTGCGGCCTGCCGAAGCTGATGGCGCTCGAGCTGTTCAAGCCATTCATCATGGCTCAGCTGGTCGAGCGTAAAGCGGTTCAGAACATCAAGGCCGCGAAGAAGATGGTCGAGTCGATGATCCCGGAGGTCTGGGACGTGCTCGAGGAAGTCATCCACGAGCACCCGGTCCTGCTCAACCGAGCACCGACCCTGCACCGTCTCGGCATCCAGGCCTTCGAACCGGTTCTGGTCGAGGGCAAGGCGATCCAGGTTCACCCCCTGGTCTGCCACGCCTTCAACGCCGACTTCGACGGCGACCAGATGGCGGTACACGTGCCGCTGTCAGCCGAGGCCCAGGCCGAGGCGCGGATCCTCATGCTGTCTGCGAACAACATCCTCTCCCCGGCCCACGGGGCGCCGCTGGCGACCCCGACCCAGGACATGGTGCTCGGCATCTACTACCTGACCTATGGCCCGGAAGCGGATGAGCTGGTGAAGATCGACGAGCAGCTGATGGTCGGTAAGGGCGGCAACGGTGCAGGGTCGAACGTGAAGGTGTTCCGCTCTGCGCAGGAGGCCGAGCTCGTTTACGAGAACGGTGGCTGCAAACTGCACGACAAAGCGGAGTTCCGCCGCGCCGGGCATGAGCACTTCCTGACCACGGTCGGGCGGATCATCTTCAACGAAAGCATCGAAGGTGCGCTCGCCGACGCTCTGCAGGATGAGTTCGATCCCGAGCAGTACGAGTTCGTCAACCGTTCGCTGAAGAAGAAGGACATCAACCAGATGGTCTCCGACCTGGTCGATGCCTACGGTGCGCCGGCGGTTTCGCAGGTACTCGATGCCTTTAAGGATCTGGGCTTCCACTACGCCAGTCAGGCGGGAATCACGGTCTCGAAGAACAACGTTGTCTCGCCGCCGGAGAAGCCGGTGATCCTCGATCGCTACGAGAAGGAGACCGCTGCCATCCAGCAGCAGTACGACGAGGGCTACATCACCGCCGAGGAGCGTCACGAGGCGGTGACGGCGCACTGGAACCGGGCCACCGACGAGGTCGCGCAGGCGATGGAGGACAACCTCGACGAGTTGAACCCGATCTTCATGATGGCCAACTCGGGAGCGCGCGGATCGTTCAAACAGATCCGTCAGCTGGCCGGGATGCGCGGTCTGATGGCCAACCCGAAAGGGGAGATCATCGAGCGGCCGATCAAGGCCAACTTCATGGAGGGTCTCTCGGTTCTCGAGTACTTCATCTCCACCCACGGCGCCCGAAAGGGCCTCGCCGACACGGCGTTGAGGACGGCCGACTCCGGTTACCTCACCCGCCGCCTGGTCGACGTCGCCCAGGACGTGATCGTGCGCGAGGAGGACTGCAAAACCAAAGACCACATCGAGATGGTCCTGCGCAAGGACGATGGGTCGCTCAACGACAACCTGGTCGGTCGCCTGGCGGCGAAAAAGCTCGAGACCAAACGCGGTCGCGACTTGCTCAAGCGCAACCAGGAGATCACCCACGCCGACGTCGAGGAGATCGCCGAGGCCTTCGGAGACCAAGAGGTCAATATTCCCGTTCGCTCGGCTCTCAAGTGCGAGGCGGAATCCGGCGTGTGCCGCTCCTGCTACGGGATCGCGCCGGCGACCGGCTCGACGGTCGACATCGGCGACGCGGTCGGCATCATCGCCGCCCAGTCGATCGGTGAGCCGGGGACCCAGCTGACCATGCGTACCTTCCACACCGGAGGCGTCGCCGGCCAAGACATCACCCAGGGTCTGCCGCGGATCGTCGAGCTCTTCGAGGCGCGTAAACCGAAGGGCCTGGCGCAGATGGCCGAGGCCGCCGGCAAAGTCGGAATTGAAGAAACCGACAAAGCGCTGAAAGTGATCGTCACCGAGTCAAGCGGCGAGGAGCACTCCTACAGCTTCCCGCTGCGCACCCGCCTGCACGTCGCCGACGGCGATCGGGTGGAGGTCGGCCAGCAGTTGAACGAAGGTTCGCTCTACCCGGCCGACCTGTTGGCGATCCGCGGGCGCACCGCGGTCGAGGTCTACCTCGTCGAAGAGGTGCAGAAGGTCTACCGCGCCCAGGGCGTCGACATCAACGACAAGCACATCGAGCTGATCGCCCGCCAGATGCTGAAGAAGGTGCGGATCGAATCGAAGGGTTCGACCAGCCTCCTGCCGGGCCAGCTCGAGGATCGCGGCAGCCTCAAACGGCTCAACAAGAAGGTCAAGGAAGAGGGCGGGACGCCGGCCAAAGGCGAGGAGGTCATCCTCGGGATCACCAAGGCCTCGCTGGCGACCGAGTCCTTCCTCTCGGCGGCCTCCTTCCAGGAGACGACCAAGGTGCTCACCGACGCTGCCCTCGAGGGCAAACGGGATCGCCTGGTCGGCCTCAAGGAGAACGTGATCATCGGAAAGCTGATCCCGGCCGCGACCGGCCTCAAGCACTACCGGACGGTCGCGATCGAGCCCGCCGAACCGATCGTGCCGCCTGGGGACGAGGACCTGCTCGAGGACGAGGAGCTCGCCGCCGAACTCGGCGTCGACGGGGTCGAGGCCCCGGTCGAGGGCTTCGGCACCTCCTTCGCGGAGGAGCTCGAGGAGCTCGCGCAGGAGATCGAGTCGACCTCCGAGGAGTCTAAATAGCGAAGTACTGGGTAGAGAAGAAGCACCCCAAGAAAACAAAGTCTCTTGAGGTGCTTCATTTCTCCTTGACGCCGAAGGCCGGGTCCACCACCCGGCCTTCGGCGTTTTTCGTTCTGGTCTAGTTGGCGAGGCAGAGGACGAAAGCGGTGATCGTGTCCTCGCCGCCGGTCTTGTTCAGCGCCTGGTAGAGCCAGCCGTCGCCGGAGGGGCGGCTGCTGGTCATCTCGGTGTCGAAGTGACCCGGCTGGCCGCCGCCGCCGAGAACCTGCTCGCCCGCAGCGCAGTTGACGCTGATGCTGCCGTTCGCGTCTTTCGCCACTTTGGCCGAGTTGGTGCGGACGGTGACCGCTCCCAGCTCGCTGGCTGCGACCGAGTTCGGCCCCAGGTCGCTGGCGGTCAGCGATTGGTCGGCGACCTCTGAGGAGGTGACCGAGGCGGCGCCGAGGTCCTGGTTCGTCAGCGTGTCTTGGGCAACCTCGGCCGATTCGACTGCGTTTTCGGCGATCTCCTCGCTGCCGACCGCGTTGGGAGCGATCTTCGGCGCGTTGACCGCGTTGTCACGCAGGTCGATGGTGCGGACGCTGCCGTCGACGATCTGCGCCGAGCGGACGCTGTTCTTGGCGATGCCGACCGCGAGGGCGCTGCCGGTCAGGGCGAGGAACAGGGCCACGCAGCTGATCACGAGGGCGGGCGAGGGACGGAATGAACGGGTCTTGCTGGTCATCGGGGGCTCCTTTCGTTGGTTTTAAATCCCGATGGACCCAGCTTCGGTCCGAATGCCTTCGCCAACTACGGACCCCAGGGGTGAACCTGGCCACCCCTTAATTGGCCGCTCAGCCAGTCAGATAGATTGCGGCGCATGGACTCCGCCGAGAAGGTCTGCATCATCGGCGCCGGCAGTTCCGGCATCGTCGCCGCCCAGGTTCTGGGTGCTCAAGGAATCGCCTTCGACCTCTTCGAGAAGGGCTCGTATATCGGCGGCAACTGGCGCTTCGAAAACGACAACGGGATGTCGTCCGCTTACCGCTCGCTGCACATCAACACTTCGCGGCGGGTGATGGCCTTCAAGACGCTGCCGATGCCAGACCACTTCCCCGACTACCCGGACCACTTCCAGATGGCGGCCTACTTCGACGAATACGCCGACCATTTCGGCCTCCGGGAGAAGATTTCCTTTCGTACCGAGGTGGTCAAGGTGGAGCCCGCCGACGGCGCCTGGGCGGTGACCACGCGCGGTGAGGGTGGGGCGGAGACGACCGGGCGTTACCGCGCGGTCCTGGTCGCCAACGGTCACCACTGGGACCCGCGTTGGCCTGAACCCGCCTTCCCCGGGGCCGACGAGTTCGAGGGCGAGCAGCAGCACGTCCATCACTACCGCGAGCCCGACGTGCTGCGCGGCAAACGAGTGCTGGTGCTCGGGCTCGGCAACTCGGCCACCGACATCGCGGTCGAGTCCTCGCGGATTGCCGACAAGACTTTCCTCGCCGTACGCCGCGGCGCCTACGTCATCCCTAAGTACATCAACGGCAAGCCGATCGACGAGCTCTCGAACCCGATCACGTCGATGACGCCGCTGGCGGTGCAGCGTTTCTTCGCGATGCGGGCCCTCGGCGTCGCCTCCGCCGCCGACCCCACCGCCTACGGGTTGCCCAAGCCCGACCACAAGCTCTTCGAGGCTCACCCGACTGTCTCCTCGGAGCTGCTGCCCCGGCTCGGCCACGGCGATATCACCGCGAAGCCCAACATCGACCGCTATGCCGGCGGCCGCACGGTCCGGTTCGTCGACGGCAGCGAGGAGGAGATCGACCTCGTCGTCTACTGCACCGGCTACAAGATGACCTTCCCCTTCTTCGACCCCAAGGTCTTGGCAGCGCCGGAGAACAGGCTCCCGCTTTACCGCCGCGTGGTCTCGGTCGAGCGACCCGGCCTCTTCTTCATCGGGTTCATCCAGCCGCTGGGCCCGATCATGCCGCTGGCCGAGGCCCAATGCGAATGGATCGCCGACCTGCTCGCCGGGCGGGCGACGCTACCGCCGCCGGGGGAGATGAAGCGGGAGATCTCTCTTGAGGAACGGAAGCAGGCGAAGCGCTACGTTGCCTCTAAGCGTCATACCGTCGAGGTCGATTTCCATCCTTATCTGCGTGAGATCCGGCGCGAGCGAAAGCGGGTTGCGGGGCCGGTTTGACGACGCGGGTGCGGCCGCCGGGCGGACAGTCCGGCACCGGCAGTGCGGCACCGCCTCCGTGGGGACCGCCTCGGCGCGGGCCGCGCGGCATGCGAGGCCGCGGCCGCCGCTTGGGGCCGCTGTCATCGTCGGTCGCTGCCTCCGGTTCGTCGTGCTGCTTGGCCGCCCAGTAGACGAGCCACATCGACGCCAAAACCGGAACCTTCAGCACCACGAGTAGGAAGAAGATCGGCCAGAACCCGGTCATCCCGATTCAGTGTAGAGCGCTGGCCCAGGCGTTCAGCGCCTCGACGTGGCCCTCCTCGAGGCCGAGATGGGGCTCGGTGGGCACCAGCAGAGTCGGCGCCGAGCGCCGCTCTGCCCACTCGTAGCAGCTGGCATCGAAGTTGTCGTCGATCCAGGCGACCGCCCGCTCGCCGGAGTAGGCCTCCATCCCCGTCAGCTTCCAGTGCGCCGCGCCGCTGCGAGCGGCAACATCGAAGGAAATATGGGGCAGCTCTGGCAGCCCCAGCAGCTGCGGCAGATAGAAGTTCGCTTTGTCCTCCCAGCCGCTCGCCCAAACCAGCTCGAAGTGCTCTGAGAGTCGTAGTAGCCGGTCTCCGGTGACCAGCGAGATGCAGTGCGGCACCCCGTCGACCAGCTGTATCTGCGAAAGCGCCGGCTGCTCCTCCCAGCCAAACAGACTGATCACGCCATCGATGTCAACTGCCAGCAGCGGCCTGTCGAGGGACGGGGGATGTCCCTCGGGCTGGCGGATACTCAAAACGACGGCCTAATTAGGCCGTCGTTTGTCAGAACGAGGGACATCCCCCGTCCCTCTACCAGCGGTAATGGGCGAAAGCTTTATTCGCCTGCGCCATGCGGTAGATGTCGTCCTTCCGCTTCCAGGCGCTGCCCTGCTGTTGATTGGCGTCGAGAATCTCGGCGGCGAGGCGCTCGGCCATCGAGTACTCGCGACGTGCACGGGCAAACTGAACGAGCCAGCGGACGGCGAGGGTGCGGGCACGCCGGGCCGGAACCTCGACGGGCACTTGGTAGGTGGCACCGCCGACACGGCGGGAGCGGACCTCGAGTACCGGGGTCAGCTGTTTGATCGCCGCCTCCAGCGTCTCCACCGGGTCCTCGCCGCTGCGCTCGCCGACGATCGCGAGGCTGTCATAGACGATCCGCTCGGCAAGACCCTTCTTGCCGTCGGCCATGACCTTGTTGATCAGCTGCTGGACGAGGCGGTTCCGGTGTTGTGCGTCCGGCTCGATCGGCCGAATCTGTGCGGCGGAGCGGCGGGGCATTACGAAGCTTTGACGCCGTAGCGGGAGCGGGCTTGCTTACGGTCGGAGACCCCGGCTGCGTCGAGCGTGCCACGGACGACCTTGTAACGGACGCCCGGCAGATCCTTGACGCGACCACCCCTGATTAGGACCACGGAGTGCTCCTGCAGGTTGTGCCCCTCGCCGGGGATATAGGTGGTGACCTCCATGCCGTTGGTCAGGCGCACACGGGCAATCTTCCGCAAAGCCGAGTTCGGCTTCTTCGGGGTGACCGTGGCGACACGCGTGCAAACGCCGCGCTTCTGCGGGGCTGCTACGCGCTTCTTGCGACCTTGGCCCGACTTGAGGCCCGGCGTCGCGGTCTTCTTCTTCGGGCGCTTGCGGCCCTTCCTGACAAGTTGATTCGTATTCGGCACGGCCGCGCATAGTAGAGCAGTCCGGCCAAGACCATCCCCCCGGCCGCGGCCAGCTCGGCGAAGAAGCCGTCCTCGAGCACGGCGGAGGCGCCAGCGAAGCGGGAGGTCTGGGCGCCCTCGTCGAGCCCGCTGGGTAGATCGACAAGGAGGATCACGGCCAGCGAGAGGAGGCCGAGGGCGGCGACGAGCAGGCCCAGCCGCTTTGCTTCCCGGCGCAGGGCCAGCACCCCCAGCGCCGCGGCCAAGAGGCCGACCGGCACCAGCAGGTAGGCATGGGCAGCGCCGGCCGTCCGCGCTTCGACGGTGGGGACGACGGCCGCATCCGACAGATCGGACAGCTCGGCGTAGCCCGGCTGGCCAATCTCTACCGCCCGGTAGTCGATGAACTGGGAGGCGACCAGGCAGGCCCCGGCGGCGATCAGGATCACAGCGGCGGCTCGGCCGGGGGTGATCACCCGGCTGGCGGCGGTCGCCAGCCGCACCAGCGCAGCACAAAATCGCCGTACGCTGCGCTCGAGCCAGGCGATCACGTGGAAGAAGAAGGCCAGCAGGGGGCGCAGGCGCGGCCAGAACCACTCCCACCCTCGCCGTCCGACTTGCGCAGTGCGCCGCCTTGCCGCTCGCGCCGTCGGGTAGGCCCGCTCAAGCCCTCGATTGCCGATCCGGTCGAGCTGGCGGGACCGCTGGTGGAGCCGTTCCGGCAGGGCGCTGATGCGCCGGCGCGCCGCTGCTATCATCGCCCGTCGCTCAGGCAGTTTTCGCTGTTTCTTCGCAGGACGCTTCGCCGGGCCCCCTGGGGCCTTTTTTTGCGGCTTATCACCACTACGGGACTTAGAAGACTTAGAAACCATGGCACGTAGCTTTCCACTAGAAAAAACCCGGAACATCGGGATCATGGCGCACATCGACGCCGGTAAGACGACGACGACGGAGCGCATCCTCTACTACACGGGCCGAACCCACAAAATGGGCGAGGTTCACGAGGGTGCCGCGGTCATGGACTGGATGGAACAGGAGCAGGAGCGCGGCATCACGATCACCTCGGCCGCGACCGCTTGTGAGTGGAAGGACCACCGGGTCAACATCATCGACACGCCCGGCCACGTCGACTTCACCGTCGAGGTCGAGCGCAGCCTGCGCGTGCTCGATGGCGCGATCGCCGTCTTCGACGCCGTCGCCGGCGTCGAGCCGCAGTCGGAGACCGTCTGGCGGCAGGCCGACAAGTACGGGGTCCCGCGCTTCGCCTACATCAACAAGATGGACCGCACCGGCGCCGACTTCTTCAACTCGGTGGAGACGATGACCGACCGGCTCGGCGCCAACCCGCTGCCGATCCAGCTGCCGATCGGCGCCGAGGAGAACTTCAAAGGCGTCGTCGACCTGGTGAAGATGAAAGGGCTGGTCTGGACCGACGAGCTCGGCGCCGCCTACGAGGAAATCGATATTCCCGAGGACCTTCAGGACCAGGCCGACGAGTACCGGACCGCGCTGATCGAAGCCTGCGCCGACTACGACGAAGAGCTGATGGAAGCCTTCCTCGGCGAGGAAGAGATCCCGCAGGCCAAGCTGATCGACTCTCTGCGCCGGGCCACCCTCTCGACCAAACTCACTCCGGTCCTCTGTGGCACCTCGTTCAAGAACAAGGGGGTGCAGCCGCTGCTCGATGCGATCGTCGAACTGCTGCCGTCGCCGCTCGAGGTGCCGCCGGTCACCGGCGTCGTCCCCGCCGGCAAGGGCCAGCCGGAGGACGTCGAGGCAGAGCGCGAAGCCAGCGACAGCGCTCCCTTCTCGGCCCTCGCCTTCAAGGTCATGTCCGACCCCTACGTCGGCAAGCTCACCTACTTCCGCGTCTACTCGGGCAAGCTCGAGAAAGGTGGCCGCGTCCTCAACGTGAAAACCGGCAAGACCGAGCGGATCGGCCGCCTGCTGATGATGCACGCCAACAGCCGCGAGGAGATCGACGAGACCTACGCGGGCGACATCTGCGCCGGCGTCGGCCTCAAGGAAACCGGCACCGGCGACACCCTCGCCGCCCCCGACGCGCCGATCGCGCTGGAGAGCATCGAATTCCCGGAGACCGTGATCGCGGTCGCGATCGAGCCGAAAACCAAAGCCGACCAGGAGAAGATGGGCAACGCCCTGGCCCGGCTCGGCGAGGAGGACCCGACCTTCAAGATCGAATCCGACGAGGAAACCGGCCAGACCCTGATCCACGGGATGGGCGAGCTCCACCTCGAGGTGATCGTCGACCGGATGCTGCGCGAGTTCAAAGTCGAGGCCAACGTCGGCAAGCCGCAGGTCGCCTACCGCGAGACGATCCGCAAGCGGGTCGAGAAGGTGGTGGCGCGGTTCGTCCGCCAGACCGGTGGTCGCGGCCAGTTCGGTCACGTCGTCATCAACCTCGAGCCGGCGCCCGGCGAGGGCTTCCAGTTCGAGAACAAAATCAAGGGCGGAGTCATCCCCGGCGAATTCATCGGACCGGCCGAGCAGGGGATGCGCGAGGCGCTGGAGAACGGCGTCAAGGCGGGCTACCCGATGGTCGACGTCAAAGTCGAACTCGTCGACGGCTCCTACCACGACGTCGACTCTTCAGAGATGGCTTTCAAGATCGCCGGCTCGATGGCGGTTCAGGATGGCGCTCGGAAGGCGAACCCGGTCCTGCTCGAGCCCGTGATGGCGGTCGAGGTGGTCACGCCGGAGGACTTCCTCGGCGACGTGATCGGCGACCTTTCCCGGCGCCGCGGCAAAGTCCAGGGCCAGGATCAGCGCGGTAACGCGCTCGCAGTACAGGCTTACGTCCCGCTCGGCGAGATGTTCGGTTATGCAACCGAACTGCGGTCCATGACCCAGGGCCGGGCGACTTACACGATGCAGTTCGAGCGCTACGAAGAGGTCCCCTCGAACATTGCTGAGGAGATCGTCGAGCACCGCTCGGGAGACCCGGTTGGTGCAGCCTCATGAGGCCAACCGCGGGCGGGCACTGAACCTGGCTATATTTCCCAGGTTGCCCGCAGGCAGGCAAAGCCTTCTGCGGAAAATCCGCCCACCAGACTCAAGCACTTAGACCAGACAGAACACGATTTCGAAAGGCAAAACGGAGAGAGATGTCCAAGGAGAAATTCGAGCGCGATAAGCCGCACGTGAACGTCGGCACCATCGGTCACATCGACCACGGCAAGACGACGCTTACGGCCGCGATCACGAAAACCCTCTCCACCGTGGGCGGTGCAGAGGCACAGAGCTTCGAGGAGATCGACAACGCTCCGGAGGAGAAGGAACGCGGCATCACGATCGCGACCTCCCATGTCGAGTACGAGACCGACAACCGGCACTACGCCCACGTTGACTGCCCGGGTCACGCCGACTACGTCAAGAACATGATCACCGGCGCCGCCCAGATGGACGGAGCGATCCTGGTCGTCTCGGCTGCCGATGGCGTCATGCCCCAGACCCGCGAGCACATCCTGCTTGCCCGTCAGGTCAACGTCCCGCACGTGGTCGTTTTCCTCAACAAGATCGACCAGGTCGACGACGACGAACTGGTCGAGCTGGTCGAGGAGGAGGTCAAGGAACTTCTCGACGAGTACGACTTCCCGGGCGACGACACGCCGATCATCAAAGGTTCGGCGCTGAAGGCGCTGGAAGGCGACGAGGAAGCCCAGAAAGCCGTCTTCGAGCTGGCTGCGGCCCTCGACTCCTACATCCCGGAGCCGGTCCGCGAGCTGGACAAGCCCTTCCTGATGCCGATCGAGGACATCTTCTCGATCACCGGCCGCGGCACCGTCGCCACCGGCCGCGTCGAGCAGGGGATCGTCAACACCGGCGACGAGGTCGAGATCGTGGGCATCAAGGACACGACCAAAACCACGGTCACCGGGGTCGAGATGTTCCGCAAGCTCCTCGACGAGGGTCAGGCCGGCGACAACATCGGCGCCCTCCTGCGCGGCACCAAGCGCGAGGAGATCGAGCGCGGCCAGGTTCTCTGCAAGCCCGGCTCGATCACTCCGCACACCAAGTTCAAAGCCGAGGTCTACTGCCTGAAGAAGGAGGAGGGTGGTCGTCACACGCCGTTCTTCTCCGGCTACCGGCCTCAGTTCTACTTCCGGACCACCGACGTGACCGGGATCGCCAACCTCCCCGAGGGGACGGAGATGGTGATGCCGGGCGACAATGTCGAGATGACGATCGAGCTGATCCAGCCGATCGCGATGGATCCGGGTCTGCGGTTCGCCATCCGCGAGGGTGGCCGCACCGTTGGCTCGGGGGTTGTCGCCGAGGTCATCGAGTAGCGCCGGGGCGGGCCTCCACCCGCCCCAACCCCGCCCTCGGGCGGGAGAACAACTGCAAGGACATACGACCGGGGCGGCGCCCCACCAAATGGGGCCCCGCCCTCTTTGCGCGGTAAAGCGACGAAAAAAAGAGAGAGAACGGCAGCGAAGTGGCAACTATTGCGGCACAGAAAATTCGGATCCGACTCAAGGCGTACGACCATGACGCCATAGATCGGGCTGCCAAAGAGATCGTCGAGACCGCCGAGCGGACCGGTGCCACCGTGTCCGGCCCGGTGCCGCTGCCGACCGAGAAAAACGTCTACTGCGTGATCCGCTCGCCGTTCAAGGACAAGGACTCGCGCGAGCACTTCGAGATCCGCACCCACAAGCGGCTGATCGACATTCTCCAGCCGTCGCCGAAAACCGTCGACTCGCTGCAGCGCCTGGACTCGCTGCCGGCGGGCGTCGACATCGAGATCAAGCTCTAGGTGCTGCTGTGGCTGCGATCCTCGGCAAGAAGCTCGGCATGACCCAGGTCTTCCGTGAGGACGGCAGCGTCATTCCCGTGACCGTGATCGAGGCCGGCCCCTGCAAGGTCACCGCGGTCCGCGACTCCGATCGCGATGGCTACCAGGCGGTCCAGCTGGCGTTTGGCGAGGTCAAGCAGGGCAAGCTGAGCAAGGCCGAGGAAGGCCACCTGAAGAAGGCATCGGCGCCGCCGATGCGCCATCTGGTCGAGTTCCGCAATGAGGACCTCGGTGCTGAGGAGGGTCCCAAGATCGGCGACGACGTCACCGTCGAGGGCTTTGAGGCCGGCCAGAAGGTAAAGGTCGCCGGGATCTCGATCGGCAAGGGCTTCCAGGGTGGGATCAAGCGTCACAACTTCAGCCGCGGGCCGGTCAGCCATGGCTCCCACAACGTTCGCGCCCCCGGTTCGATCGGCGCCAGCACCTTCCCCGCCCGGGTCTTCAAAGGCATGCGGATGCCAGGTCAGATGGGTAACAAGCGCGTCACCCAGAAGGGCCTGGAGATCGCCGACGTCGACGCCGAGCGCAACCTGCTCCTGATCAAGGGCTCGGTGCCCGGCTCCCGCAACGCGATCGTCGAGGTGAGGACCGATGGCTAAAGCGACCGTCCTCGGCAAGACCACCAAAGCCGATCTGCCCAAAGAGCTGTTCGCTGAGCCCTTCCACCAGTCGCTGGTTCATGAGGCTGCCCGTGCTGATCTCAATGCTCGCCGTCGCGGCACCGCTTCGACCCTGACCCGGGGTGAGGTCTCCTTCACCACCGCCAAGGCCTGGCGCCAGAAGGGGACCGGCCGCGCCCGCGTCGGCTCGCTCGGCGTCCCCAACCGCTTCGGCGGCGGCGTCGCCTTCGGCCCGAAGCCGCGCAAGTACACGGTCAAGGTCAACCGCAAAGCCCGCCGTCGGGCGATGCGCTCGGCCCTCTCGGTCCACGCCGAGCGCGGCTCGGTAGCCGTCCTCGATGCAGCAACCTTCGAGACGCCCTCGACCAAGACCGCCGCTCAGGCGCTGGCCAAATGGGGCGCCAAGAAACCGTTCCTGATCCTTGTCACCGGCGAGGAGATCGGGGCGATGAAGAGCTTCCGCAACCTGCCTCGCACTCAGGTGCTCGAGGTGGGCGCTGCCGGGGTCGCCGACGTAATCGGCGCTGCCGCCGTGGTGATCTCCGAAACCGCCCTCGAGACGCTGAAGGAGAGGCTCGGCTGATGGACGCCCGCATGATCCTCATTCGCCCGGTGATCTCGGAGAAGAGCTACGCGCTGATCGCCGAAGGCAAGTACACCTTCCGGGTCGACGACCGCGCCCACAAGACCCAGATCGCCCAGGCGGTCGAAGAGGTCTTCGGGGTCAACGTCGCCGGGGTGCGGACCGCGAAGGTGCGCTCGAAGCCGAAGCGCCGCGGCTTGACCAAAGGTCGCACCCGCGCCTGGAAGAAGGCGATCGTCCAGCTTGCCCCGGGCGAGCGAATCGAGCTGTTCGAGGGCGCAGAGACCGCCTAGGAGAACCGAGAGATGCCGAACCGCAAAACGAAACCGACCAGCCCGGGACGCCGCTTCGCGACCTACCCGCTACGCGAGCAGGTAACTGCCTCTGAGCCGGAGCGGAAGCTGACCGAGGGACTGAAAAAGTCCGGTGGCCGTAACGTCAACGGCCGCGTCACCTCCCGCCATCGTGGCGGCGGTGCCAAGCGCCGATACCGCAAAATCGACTTCAAGCGGTTGAAGGACGGGGTACCGGCGAAGGTCGCCTCGATCGAGTACGACCCCAACCGCACCTGCTACATCGCCCTCCTGCACTACGCCGACGGGCGCAAGGACTACATCCTCGCGCCGTCGCAGCTCGCCGTAGGAGACATCGTCAAATCCGGGCCCGAGGCCGACATCAAACCCGGCCACGCGATGGAGCTTGCCCAGATGCCGACCGGCACCATCGTCCACAACGTGGAGATGGTCCCAGGCCAGGGCGGCAAGCTCGGTCGAGCTGCTGGCACCGCGATTCAGCTGGTGGCGAAGGAGGGGGAGATGGTCACCCTCCGCCTGCCCTCGTCGGAGATGCGGTTGGTCCGCGCCAACTGCCGCGCGACCGTCGGCGTCCTTTCCAACGCCGAGCACCAGAACATGACGGTCGGCAAGGCCGGCCGCAGCCGCCACAAGGGCAAGCGGCCGCAGACCCGCGGCGTTGCGATGAACCCCGTCGACCACCCGCACGGCGGCGGCGAGGCGCACCACACCCCCGGTGGCCATCCGGTCACCCCGTGGGGCAAACCGACGCTCGGCTACCGCACCCGCAAGAAGGGCAAGCAGTCCGACCGCTACATCGTCCGTGGCCGCCGCCGCGGCAAGAAGAAGGGCCGTTAAAGATGGGACGTTCGACGAAAAAGGGCCCGTGGGTCGAAGAGCGCCTGATGGGGCGGATTACCGCGATGAACGAGGCCGGCAAAAAACAGATGGTGAAAACCTGGTCGCGGACCTCGACGGTCTTCCCCGAGATGGTCGGTCACACGATCGCTGTCCACGACGGCAAAAAGCACGTCCCGGTCTTCATTTCCGAGTCGATGGTCGGGCACAAGCTCGGCGAGTTCGCTCCCACCCGGACCTTCCGCTCTCATGGCGGTAAGGAATAACGATGGCTGACGAGCAGAAAAAAGAGACGAAAAAAGCTTCGGGCGAGAAAGCCGCAGCGAAAAAAGCCGAGAAAAAACCGGCGAAAAAAGCTGCTGCGAAAAAAGACTCCAAAAAAGCTGCTCAGAAAGACTCGAAAGCCAAAGGCAAAGAGAAAACCGCCGACGCCAAAAAAGAGGCGAAAGGCAAAAAAGCCCCGGCCAAAGCTGCAAAAAAACCGGCTGCGAAAAAAGAGCCGGCGAAAAAAGCCGCTCCAAAAGCGCCGGTGGCTCCGCCGGTCGTCAAGGCCAGCGCCCGCTACGTGCGGATCGCCCCGCGCAAGGCGCGGCTGATCGCCGACCAGGTGCGCGGCATGCACATCGAGAAAGCTCGGGCGCTGCTGCAGTTCTCGCCGCGTGGCGCCGCCCAGCCGATCCACAAGCTGATCGATTCCGCCGCTGCCAACGCGGAAAACAACCACGACCTCATCGGTGACGAGATGCGCGTTGCCTCGATCACCGTCGACGAGGGGCCGACCCTGCGCCGCTTCCGCCCCCGGGCGATGGGCCGGGCGACCCCGATCAACAAGCGAACCAGCCACATCGCTGTGGCTCTAACCCCGGTGGAGGACTAAGCATGGGACAGAAGATCCACCCCGAGGGTTTCCGGGTCGGCTATATCCACGACTGGAAGTCGAACTGGTACGAGGACAAAAACTTCGCTGACGTCCTTCAGGAAGACCTGCAGATCCGGGACCACATCGAAAACAAGCTTTCCCACGCGGGGCTCTCGAGCATCACGATCGAGCGTCGCGGCGAGGTCGCGGTCGACATCCATACCGCCCGCCCGGGCATCGTCATCGGCAAGTCCGGCAGCGAAGTCGACGCCCTCCGCAAGGAGCTGCACAAGCTCACCGGCAGCCCGGTGAAAGTGAACATCCGCGAGGTGAAGCGCCCCGAGCTCGATGCCAAATTGGTCGCCCAGTCGATCGCCGAGCAGCTGCAGAACCGGGTCGCCTTCCGGCGGGCGATGAAACGCGCCCTCACCTCGGCGATGCGCTCCGGCGCCAAGGGCGTCAAGGTTCAGGTCTCCGGCCGCCTCGGCGGTGCCGAGATGGCGCGGACCGAACAGTATTCGGACGGTCGCGTGCCGCTGCATACGTTGCGCGCTGACATCGACTACGGCTTCTTCGAGGCCCGAACGACGACCGGTCGGATCGGTGTCAAATGCTGGATCAACAAGGGCGAGGTGATGCCGGAGGGTTTCCGCTCCGACCTCGTATCCGGCGACGACTGCTGTCCCCGAGAGCGGTCGCGGCGGCGGTCGCCGTGACGATCGCGGTGGTGGGGGACGCGGACGTGGCCCCGGTGGGGACCGCGGCGGTCGTGGCCCGGGTGGAGATCGTGGCGGTCGCGGCGGCGGCGGGCGTGGGCCCGGCGGCGGCGGCCGCGGTGGACAGCGTGGAGGTGGTCGCTGATGTTGATGCCGAAACGGGTCAAGCACCGCAAACAGTTCCGCGGCCGCATGCGGGGCAACACCAAGGGTGGCAGCACCGTGGCCTTCGGCGAGTACGGGATCAAGGCGCTCGAGCGCGGCTGGATCACCAACCGTCAGATCGAGGCCGCCCGTGTCGCGATGACCCGCAAGATCAAACGTGGCGGCAAGGTTTGGATCAACGTCTTCCCCGATAAGCCGTACACCAAAAAGCCGGCTGAGACCCGGATGGGCTCCGGCAAGGGCAATCCCGAGGGCTGGGTCGCCGTGGTCAAGCCCGGCAAGGTGATGTTCGAGCTGGCAGGCGTCCCCGAGGATCTGGCGCGGGAAGCCCTGCGCCTCGCCGGTCACAAGCTTCCGGTCAAAACCAAGTTCGTCATGCGTGAGGGGGCGGGCGACTGATGAAAGCCGCCGAGGTCCACAACCTCAAAGACGACGAGTTGGTTGCGAAGCTGATCGACGCCAAGCAGGAGGCGTTCAACCTGCGCTTCCGGCACGCCACCGGCGAGCTCGAGAACACCTCACGGCTCGGCCAGGCGAAGAAGGACATCGCGCGACTGCTGACCGTGGCGCGCCAGCGCGGCATCGACGCTGAGAAAGAGACGCGAAAGATATGAGCGACGACGAGACTAAAAAAGACGAGACGACCGAGCAGGAGCCTCAGGAGGAGACGCCGAAGGACGAGGCCCCTCAGGACGAGGCCCCTGAGGACGCGGGTCCTGTCTCCGATGAGACCTCCTCGCCAACTGGCGAGGATCCCTCATCGTCGCCACCCGCGTCAGATGCGTCTGAGGAGGAGGCTCCGGCCGCGGAGGCTGCCGAGGAGGCGCCGGATGACGCCCCTGCCGCGGAGGCAGTTGAGGCTTCTCCGGCAGAGCCCAATCCTGAGGACGATTTGCCTTGGAAGGAGCGGCGGCGTCTGCAGCGCTCGCGCCGGCCGCACAAAGCTGGCCCGGCTCTCGACGAGGAGGGCCGGAAGGCTGAGCGGGCAAAGGCTCGCGAGCGCAAGGCCACCCTGCGGCGCAAACAGCGCGCCGCGGCAAAGACTGATCACACCGCCGGCACCGGTACGCCGCCGGCCGAGCGCGATTCGAACGCGGCGAAGCTGCGCCAGGGGATCGTCGTCTCCAGCAAGGGCGACAAATCGATCACCGTCCGCATCGACATCGCTCGCCGTCACCGCACCTACGAGAAGATCGTCCGTAGCTCGACCAAGCTGCACGCGCACGACGAGCGCAACGAGGCCGGCGAGGGCGATGTGGTCCGGGTAATCGAGACCCGGCCGCTCTCGAAGACCAAGCGTTGGCGTCTGGTCGACGTGGTGGAGAAGGCGAGGTAGCGGGATGATCCAGCAGGAGTCCAGGCTCAAGGTCGCCGACAACTCGGGCGCGCGCGAGATCCTCTGCATCCGCGTCAAGGGTGGCTCGCACCGTCGTTATGCAAGCGTTGGCGACGTGATTACCGCGACCGTCAAATCGGCCAGCCCGCAGGGCGGCGTCCGCAAGGGCGAGGTCGTGCAGGCGGTTGTCGTCCGCACCCGCAAACCGCTCAGCCGCCCCGACGGCACCTACATCTCCTTCGACGAGAACGCCGCGGTGCTGATCGACCCGGCCAGCAACAACCCGCGTGGGACCCGCATCTTCGGCCCCGTCGCCCGCGAACTACGCGATCGCAACTTCATGAAAATCATTTCGCTGGCGCCGGAGGTCCTCTAATGGCGAAGTCGATGCGCATCCGCACCGACGACCAGGTCGTCTTGATCAGCGGCAAGGATTCCGGCAAGACAGGGTCGGGTCGTCCGTACCGACCCGAAAAAGCGTCGCGTCTACGTCGAGGGCTTGAACATGATCAAGCGCCACGAACGTCCGCGCTCCCAGACCGACTTGAAAAACCCGCAGGCCGGGGGGATCGTCGAAAAGGAGGGGCCGATCAACGTCTCCAACGTGATGCTGCTCGATCCCAAAGACAACAAACCGACCCGCATCGGCGTCCGCGTCGACAAAGGCGGCAAGCGCGTCCGCTACGCGAAGCGGACCGGAAACGAGATGGGCTAATGGAGGCGACTGTGGCATCGACCTCCCAGGCCGCGCCTCCGCCGCGTCTGCGCGAGCGCTACGAGCAGGAGATCCTGCCGGCGCTGACGCAGAAATTCGGCTACACGACGTCGATGGAGGCGCCGCGCTTGGAGAAGATCACCCTCAATATGGGGCTCGGCACCGAGAAACAGGACAAGCGCTCCTTCGAAGCCGCCCAGGGGCAGCTGGCGATCATCGCCGGCCAGCACCCGAACGTGCGCCGCGCCCGCAAGTCGGTCGCTTCCTTCAAGCTGCGCGAGGGGATGCCGGTCGGCGTCTCGGTGACGCTGCGGCGAGCACGGATGTGGGAGTTCCTCGACCGTCTGGTCTCGATCGCGGTGCCGCGGATCCGCGACTTCCGCGGTCTCAACCCGCGCTCCTTCGACGGCCGCGGCAACTACTCGATGGGCGTCAAGGAGCAGCTGATCTTCCCCGAAATCGACTATGACTCGGTCGACGTCGTCCGGGGTCTGGACGTGACCATCACGACTTCCGCTAAAACTGACCTCGAGGCGTTCGAGCTGCTGCTCGGATTGGGGATGCCCTTCGCCCAGGAGGGACGCCCCGGTCAGGCCGAGCGTGAAGCGAAGGAAGCAGAGGCCGAAGAGGAGCAGCGCAAAGAGGAGGCTCGCCAGAAAGCCGAAGTCGAGCAGGCGGCCCTCGAGCAGCTGAAAGAGGAGAACCCGGAGGCCTACGCCAAGCCCGAAGGCGAGGACGAGGGAGCCGCCGAGGGCGGAGACGACGAGGCCGGAGAGACGGCTGAGGAGAGTTCAAACGATGGCTAAGACTTCGATGAAGGTAAAGCAGGCTCGCGAGCCCAAGTTCAAGTCGCGCAGCTACAACCGCTGCCGTCGCTGCGGCCGCCCGCGTGCCTACTACCGCAAATTCGGCCTCTGCCGGATCTGTCTGCGCGAGGCCGCTCACGAGGGGTACATCCCCGGAATGACCAAGTCGAGCTGGTAGGACGAGAGCAATGCACACCGACCCAATCGCCGATTACCTGACCCGGATCCGCAACGCGATCCGCGCGGGGCACGACGAGGTGGAGATTCCCCTCAACGGCCTCAAGCTGGAGATGTCCCGGATCCTCAAGGAGCAGGGCTACATCAAAGACTTCAGCCGCAAGCCGGCTGCCGTCGGCGAGAACATCAACGTCGAGCTCAAGTACACCGAGGAGCGCCAGCCGGTGATCATCGGAATCGAACGAGTTTCGCGCCCGGGCCGTCGCCGCTATGTCGACCACAAAAGCGTCCCCCGCGTCGACGGTGGCACCGGCACCGCGATCGTCAGCACCTCGGTCGGGGTAATGACCGGCCACGAAGCGCGGGCGAAGGGCGTCGGTGGCGAGGTCGTCGCCTACGTCTGGTGAGTGAAAGCTGAGATGAGCCGAATCGGAAGAAAGCCCGTCGCTGTACCCGACGCCGTATCGGTGGAGATTGCCCCTGGCAACATCGCCGTCAAAGGCCCGAAGGGCGAGTTGCAGCAGACTTTCTCGTCTGACATGACCGTCGAGCAGGCGGACGGCGCCGTCACCGTCGCCCGGCCCACCGACCGCGGTGAGCACCGGGCCCTGCACGGCCTCACCCGCAGCCTGATCGCAAACATGGTCGAGGGCGTCACCGACGGCTTCGAGAAGCGCCTGGAGATCCAGGGCGTCGGTTACCGCGCGGCCCTGAAAGGCAAAAAACTTGAGCTGGCGCTTGGCTTCTCACACCCGGTTGCGATCGATGCCCCGGAGGGGATCGACTTCGAGGTGCCGCAGCCGACCGAGATCATCGTCAAGGGCATCGACAAGCAGCTCGTCGGCCAGGTCGCGGCGGACATCCGCAAGCGCCGCCCGCCGGAGCCATACAAGGGCAAGGGCATCCGCTACAAGGATGAGCAGGTCCTGCGAAAGGTCGGTAAGCGCGCATGACCGTTCTCACCAACCGTGAGCGCCGGCTCAAACGGCGCCGCCGGGTTCGCGCCCGGATCAAGGGAACTGCCGAGCGGCCGCGGCTGTCGGTTTACCGCTCGAACAAGGGCGTCTTCGCTCAGCTTGTCGACGACAGCAAGGGCCACACCGTTGCCGCCGTCAACTGGATCGAGCCGGATCTGCGCAAGCTCACCGCTTCTGAGCAGGCGAAAAAGGCCGGCGAACTACTTGCCGAGCGCGCCAAGGGCGCCGGGGTCGAGACCTGCGTTTTCGACCGCGGCGGCTATCAGTACCACGGTCGCGTCAAGGCGCTGGCCGAGGGAGCACGCGAGGGGGGGCTGGCCTTCTAAGCCGTTTCGCTACGGTTGGCCGCTGCCATGAAGGGAATGGATACTAAGAACGTCGAGACGGTGAGCCCTCGCGGGCTCGACCTGCAAGAGCGGGTGATCGAGATCAACCGCGTCGCCAAGGTCGTCAAGGGAGGCCGTCGCTTCTCCTTCACCGCGCTGGTCGCCGTCGGCGACGAAGAGGGCGTGGTCGGGATCGGTTACGGCAAGGCCCGCGAGGTCCCGCTGGCGATCCAGAAGGGCGTCGAGGACGCCCGCAAGAACTTGATTCGCGTGCCCAAATACGGCAACACGATCACCCACCGCATCATCGGCCGCTTCGGCGCCGGTCACGTCGTCCTGCGTCCGGCCAGTCCTGGTACCGGGGTGATCGCCGGAGGTGGCGTCCGCGCCGTGCTCGAGCTGGGCGGCGTCCGCGACGTGCTGACCAAGAGCATCGGGACCCAGAACCCGATCAATTTGGTCAAGGCGACGATGGACGGCCTGGTCCGTCTGCGGCGGCCCGAGGAGGTTGCAGAGTTGCGCGGGTTGACCGTCACTGAGGTGCTGGGGTTGAGCAAGAACGGGTCGAACGGGGCTGCGGACACGATTTCGGATGAGGGCTCGCAGGCCGCGGGTCCTGTCTCCGATGAGACCTCCTCGCCAACTGGCGAGGATCCCTCATCGTCGCCACCCGCGGCAGAGGCGCCCGCAGCAGACTCTGAGCAGCCGTCCGAGGAGGCTGAGAAATCGGTTGACGAGCCGGTAGCGGAGGATGCGGAGGAGAAGGCTGGTGAGTCTTCGTGAGCACGGTGAAGGTTCGGCAGACTCGCTCTGCGGCTAAGACCAATCCGAATCAGAAAGCGACTTTGAAGGCGCTGAAGCTGGGGCGGATCGGGAAGTCGGCTGAGTTGAAGGACTCCGAGCAGTTGCAGGGTCAGCTGCGGGTTGTCTCCCACCTGGTCGAGGTTGACGGTGGCTGAGAAAGCCGACAAAAAAGCTGAGAAAGAGTCCTCGCGCAGCGAGGAGATCGGTCTCCACAATCTGAAGCCGAAGCCGGGCTCCAAAAGGCCCCGCAAGCGGATCGGTCGCGGCGAGGGCAGTGGCCTGGGCAAGACTTCGGGCCGCGGCCACAAGGGCGCTGGCTCACGTTCGGGCCGCAAGCGCAAGATTGGCTACGAGGGTGGGCAGAACCCGATCCACATGCGGATGCGAAAGCTTCGCGGCCCGCACAAAAAGCAGTCGATGCCGTTCGAGAACTTTCGCACCAAGACCCAGCCGGTCAACCTCTCCGACCTCGAGGAGCGCTTCGACAGTGGCGCCAAGGTGACGCCCGAGAGCCTCAAGGAGAAGGGCCTGGCCACCCGCAAGGATCCCGTCAAGATCCTCGCCCGCGGTGAGATCAAGGTGAAGCTCGAGGTCCACGCGCACGCCTTCAGCGCGGCCGCCAAGGAGAAGATCGAGGCGGCCGGCGGTTCCTGTCACACTCTGGAGCCGTAATGCTCAGGACTATTCTCAACGCGTTCAGCGTTGCCGACATTCGCAAGAAGATTGCGTTCACTGCGGCGATGCTGGCGCTGTACCGCCTCGGGTCCTACATCCCGACGCCCGGCGTTGATACCCAGGCCGTCGAGGAAGCGGCCAGCAACTTCAGCGGTGGCGGCATCCTGCCCTTCCTCGACATCTTCTCCGGCGGCGGCCTGTCGAGGCTGAGTCTCTTCGCGCTGGGGATCATGCCCTACATCACCGCCTCGATCATCCTGCAGCTGCTGACGGTGGTCGTCCCCTCGCTCGAGCGCCTGCAGAAAGAGGGCGAGGTCGGTCAGCAGAAAATCACCCAGTACACGCGCTACCTGACCGTCGGCCTCGCCTTCGGCCAGTCGATCGGCTACGTCTTCCTCTTCCGCTCTTTCGACAGCACGTCCGGCACCAGCGTGGTGGGCCAGCTCACCTTCCCGAAGCTGATGCTGATGGTGATGTGCCTGACCGCCGGCTGCACCTTGCTGATGTGGCTTGGCGAGCTGATCACCCAGCGCGGGATCGGCAACGGCATCTCGCTGATGATCTTCGCTTCGATCATCGCCGAACTCGTGCCGGGCCTCTCGAAGTGGTGGAACAACCCCGACCAGATCTTCGTCGTGATGATGCCCTTCATCGCCCTGGCCGTGGTCGTCGCCATCGTCTTCGTCCAGGAGGGGCAGCGCCGGATTCCGGTTCAGTATGCGAAACGGGTCGTGGGACGGAAAATGACCTCGGGCGGGTCGACCTACCTGCCGCTGCGGGTCAACATGGCGGGCGTCATCCCGGTCATCTTCGCCGCCTCGATCATGGCCTTCCCGCCGACGATCGGGCAGCTGCTCAACACTCCCGCCGCGCTCGACTTCGCCGCCTTCTTCGCACCCGACGGCTGGGCCTACCTTGTCGGCGAGGTCTTCTTCATCGTCATCTTCACCTACTTCTACACGGCGGTCACCTTCAACCCGGTCGACCAGGCCGACAACCTGAAGAAATACGGCGGCTTCATCCCGGGCGTGCGCCCCGGTCGCCCGACCGCGGAATACCTGGACCGGATCCTTTCCCGGCTGACCTTCCCCGGCGCTCTCTACCTGGGAGCGGTGGCGGCGTTGCCGACGATCCTGATCAGCCAGACGGCGGCGAACTTCTACTTCGGCGGCACCTCCATCCTGATCGTGGTCGGCGTTGCGCTCGATACGGTCAAGCAGCTGGAGGCGCAGCTGATGATGCGCAACTACGAGGGCTTCCTCAAATAGGCTCCCGGGGATGCCGGAGCTCAATCTCGTACTCCTAGGCCCTCCCGGGTCCGGTAAGGGCACCCAGGGGGAGCGACTGAACGAAGACCTGCGGCTGCCGTATTACGCGACCGGGGACATTCTCCGTGGCGCGGTGCGGGACGAGACCGAGCTCGGTCGCACGGCGAAGGAGTACATGGACCGTGGCGATCTCGTCCCCGACGAGGTGATCGTCGGCGTTATCGCCGAGCGGATCGACTCCAGCGAGGCGCTCGACGGGTTCATCCTCGACGGCTTCCCGCGGACGACGCCGCAGGCGGAGGCGCTCGACGCGAAGCTCGACCGAGCTCGGCCGAGCGGTTAGCGGCGTCCTCCTGATCGATGTCGCCGATGACGAGGTCGTGCGGCGGCTCGGCGGTCGGCGCACCTGCGAGGAGAACGGCCACGTCTTCCACGTCGAGTTCGAACCGCCGCAGGAGGACGGGATCTGCGACATCGACGGCTCGCCGCTGATCGTCCGCGACGACGACAAGCCGGACGTGATCCGCAAGCGGCTCGAGACCTACCACGAGAAGACCGAGCCGCTCGTCTCCTACTACGACAGCCGCAGCGTCCTGCGGCGGATTGAGGGTGAGGCGGCCCCGGACGAGGTGGCGGAGCAGATCCAGCGAACCCTGGCGACCCTGCGGATGGAGCAGGACGAGACCGTCTGAGGGTGGCGGTGGGTCGGCCTTGCGGCGATCACTAGCGTGTATCGAATGATCATCAAGAAGACGCCGGAGCAGGTCGAGAAGATGGCGGCCTCGGGGGAGATCCTCGTGCGCTGCCTGAAGATGCTGGCCAGCAAGGCGCGGCCCGGGATCACGACCAAGGAGCTCGATGAGGCGGCGGAGAAGTTCATCCGCTCGCAGGGCGCGACGCCGGCTTTCAAGGGGTACCGCGGGTTCCCGGGCTCGATTTGCGCTTCGCCGAACTCGATGGTCGTGCACGGGATCCCCGGATGGCTACGAGCTGAAGCGCGGCGACGTGATCGCGGTCGACGTCGGCGTCGTCTACGACGGCTGGGTCTCCGACGCGGCGATGACGCTGCCGATCGGGCCGGTCGGCCCGGAGGCTCAGAAGCTGCTCGACGTCACCAAGGCATCGTTGTTCGCGGGCGTGGAGCAGATGCGCCCCGGTAACCACCTCGGCGACGTCTCGGCCGCGATCCAGCGCGCGGTGGAGATCGAGGGTCTCTCCATCATCCGGACCTTGGTCGGCCACGGGATCGGGCGCGAAATGCACGAGGAGCCGCAGGTCCCCAACTTCGGCGAGGCCGGCAAGGGCCCCGAGTTGGAGGCGGGGATGGTGCTGGCGATCGAGCCGATGGTCAACGTCGGCGGCCCGCTGGTGCGGATGGGCGACGACGGCTGGGCGGTCTACTCGGAGGACGGCTCACTGGCCGCCCACTTCGAGTTCACGGTCGCGGTCACCCCAGACGGGCCCCGGATTCTGACTCCTTGGCACGAAGACGACTGAAAGAATTTGCAGAAGTTTTTGTCTGAGGTGTAGTCTCGTGCGTCATGTCCTGGAAGGATCTGGATATGGAGATCGAGCAGCATCTGCGTGGTATGGACGAGCGCATGGAGCGGGGCTTTTCCGAGCTCTTGGGGCGGATGGAAGAGGCCGAGCGTCGCTGGGAAGGGGATGAGCGGGCGCGCAGGCGGGAGTGGGAAGAGCTGGAGGGTCGGGCGATGACGGCGACGGAGAAGCATCGCCACTACAACGACGGCCTGCTCCGGAAAATTGACGTCATGCTCACGGTCCAGCTGAACATCGCGCGTGAAATCAGCGAAGACATAGAGAAGGGACGTGCCGAAGCCGAGGCGGAGAATCGAGCGCATACCGAAGCGCTGATGAAGATGCTGGATCGGCTGCCTCCACCCGAGGGGGATCGATGAATCAGGAGACCTTCTCCGCGGTCGACGAGTTCATCGGCGAGACGATCGTCGACGAGGACGATGCGCTGCGGGGGGCGGTTGAGGCCGCCGAGGCCGCGGGGCTGCCGTCGATCCAGGTCTCGCCACCGCAGGGAAAGCTGCTGCAGATCCTGGTGCGGCTGATCGGGGCGAAGCGGATCCTCGAGTTCGGCACGCTCGGCGGCTACAGCGCGATCCTGATGGCGCAGGCATTGCCGCTGGATGGGCGCTTGATCACGTTGGAGGCGAAGCCCGAGTTCGCCGAGGTGGCGCGGCGGAGCATCGAGCGCGCTGGGGTTGGGGATCGGGTCGAGGTCCGGGTCGGTCCCGCCCTGGAGGCGTTGCCGGCGCTGGCGGAGGAGGGCGGGGGCCCGTTCGACCTCGTCTTCATCGATGCCGACAAGGTCAACACGCCGAACTACTTCGGCTGGGCCCTCGACCACACCCGGCCCGGCGGGCTGATCATCGCCGACAACGTGGTCCGCGACGGGTCCCTCGCCGATGCCTCGGACCCCGACGAGGCGACCGCGGCCCAGCGCCGCCTGCACGAGGAGCTGCAAGGTGATCCGCGGATCAGCGCGACCACCATCCAGACGGTCGGCGTCAAGGGCTACGACGGCTTTCTGATCGCCCTCGTCGAGGGCGCCTGACCGGGCGGCCTCGAAGGGGCGCCCCTGCTATCTTTCCTCGTCGGCCTTGTGCCGATTTGTTGTCCCTGTGTCCGATTCATGGGGCGCGTGGGAATCCTGTTGTCGATACGAAATCCGGAGCAATGAAGGTTCGAGCTTCCGTAAAGCCGATGTGCGAGAAGTGCAAGGTGATCCGCCGAAATGGCGCGGTCCTCGTGATCTGCCAAAACCCCCGCCATAAGCAGAGGCAGGGCTAGGCATGGCACGTATCGCAGGCATCAACATCCCGGTCAACAAACGGGTTGAAATCGGGCTCACCTACATCTTCGGGATCGGCCGTTCGACGGCGCAGCAGATCCTCAAAGAGGCCAAGGTCGATCCGAACACCGCGGTCAAGGATCTGACCGAGGACGAGGTAATAAAGCTTCGCGAGGCGGTCGAGAACCGCGAGGTCGAGGGAGACCTCCGGCGCGAGCGCTCGCAGAACGTCAAACGGCTGATGGAGATCGGTGCCTACCGGGGCCTGCGCCACCGGCGCGGCCTGCCGGTCCGCGGCCAGAGGACCAAGACCAACGCGCGTGGCCGCAAGGGCCCGCGGCGCCTCAGCGTCGCCGGTAAGCGCAAGGTCTAGGCGGGGAGAGCATGGCTGAGAAAAAACCCTCGAAAGGGCGTTCGCGCCGCCGCGTCAAAAAGAACGTCACCTACGGGCAGGCGCACATCAAGACTTCCTTCAACAACACGATCGTCACCCTCACCGACACCGACGGCAACGTGATCGCCTGGGAGTCGGCCGGTTCGGCCGGGTTCAAAGGCTCCCGCAAGTCGACCCCGTTCGCCGCTCAGGTGACCGCCGATGCGGCCGCCAAGAAGGGTATGGAACACGGGCTGGAGAAGGTTGAGGTCTTCGCCAAGGGCGCCGGCTCGGGTCGCGAGACCGCGATCCGCTCGCTGCAGGCGGCCGGGCTCGACGTGACCACCGTCAAGGACGTCTCCCCGCAGGCCCACAACGGCTGCCGGCCGAAGAAGCGGAGGAGGGTCTAGTGGCACGCGACACCTCCCCGCAGTGCAAGCAGTGCCGGCGCGAGGGTCAGAAACTCTTCCTCAAGGGCGAGCGCTGCTTCACCGACAAGTGCGGGGTCGAGCGTCGCTCCTACCCGCCCGGCGACCATGGGCGCGGCCGGATGCGCCAGTCCGAGTACCGGGTGCAGCTGCGCGAGAAGCAGAAGACCCGCCGCTACTACCAGGTGCTCGAGAAACAGTTCCGCGCCTACTACGAGAAGGCTTCGCGCCAGGAGGGCGTGACCGGCGAGAACCTACTGCGCCTCCTCGAGTCGCGCTTCGACAACGTCCTCGTCCGCCTTGGCTTCGCCGCTTCTCGGCGCCAGGCGCGACAGCTGATCACCCACGGTCACTGGCAGATCAACGGTCGTCGGGTGAACATCCCCTCGTACCAGGTACGACCCGAAGACATCATCTCGATCAAGGCTGGATCGAATGGCGCCGACACGATCCGGCGGGCGACGGAGCTGGTTTCGACCGTTCCGGCGTGGCTCCAGGCTGATCACGATGCCCTCACCGCCAAGGTCCTGCGCTACCCCGAGCGCTCCGAGATCTCGGCGCCGGTCCAGGAGCAGCTGATCGTCGAGCTGTACTCCAAGTAGTCCGGAACGATTTCTGAAACACCCCAGAGCAAGGAACTCATGACCACCGACTTCCAGGTCCCCCGCATCACCTCCGAGAAACTCGACGACCGTCGAGGCACGTTCACGATCGAGCCGCTTGACAAGGGCTTCGGCTACACGTTCGGCAACAGCCTTCGCCGCGTTCTGCTCTCCTCGCTTGGCGGCGCCGCCATCACCAGCGTCCGCATCGAGGGAGTCGCGCACGAGTTCTCGACCGTGCCCGGCGTCAAAGAGGACGTCACCGACATCATCCTCAACCTCAAGGACCTCGTCGTCCGCATGCACACCGATGCCGACGAGGTCGAGGCGCCGCTGGTTGCCACCGGCCCCGGCGAGGTGAAGGCGAAGGACATCGACCTTCCCTCCGGCGTCGAGATTCTCAACCCCGAGGCGCCGATCGCCACGCTCGAGAAAAAAACCAAACTTGAGGTCTACCTGACGATCGGCCGCGGCCGCGGCTACTCGCCGGCGGAAGAGAACAAGTCCGACGAGCAGCCGATCGGCGTGATCCCGATCGACTCGATCTTCTCGCCGATCCGGCGCGCCTCCTACTCGGTTGCCGCCGCCCGCGTCGGTCAGCGGACCGACTTCGACAAACTGACCCTCGACCTCGAGACCGACGGTTCAATCGAGCCTGGTGCGGCGCTGCGCGAGGCCTCCGAGATCCTGATCAAGAGCCTGGCGATCTTTACCGACGCCGACCGCGTTGAGGAGCTGACCGCGCGTGAGCCGGTTCCGGCCGTCCCCAGCGATGGCTTCTCCTCCCCGGGTGGTGACGGCGGTGCTGCCGCCAACGGCCTCGACGAGATCCTGATCGAGGAGCTCGAACTGGGCGTCCGCTCCTACAACTGCCTGAAGCGGGCAGGGGTTCAGACCGTCGGCGACCTGGTGCGCAAATCGCGCGCGGAACTGAACGCGATCCCGAACTTCGGTCAGAAGTCGATCGAGGAAGTCATCGAGACCTTGCACTCCCGCGGCCTGGACCTCCAGGCGGACTAACGGGACTATTGAGAGCGGAGCGGAGGATCGGGTGCGGCATAAAAAGAAGCGCAACAAGCTCAGCCGTGACTCCGCGCACCGCGAGTCGCTGCTCTCGAATCTCTCGAAGCAGCTGATCGAGCACGAGCGGATCCAGACCAGCCAGGCCAAGGCCAAGGCGGTCAAGCCCGAAGTCGAGAAGCTGATCACCCTCGCCAAGCGGGGGGACTTGCATGCCCGCCGGCAGGCGCTGGCGACGCTGCATAACGACAAGTTCATCGTTCACAAGCTGTTCGATGAGGTGGCGCCGCGGTATGCCACGCGGCCGGGTGGGTACACCCGGATCGTCAAGCTCGGTCCGAGGAAATCTGACTCGACCGAGATGGTTTACCTCGAGCTGGTTTAGTCGGCGGTTGCCCGGGTGGGGACACCCTCGCCCGGACAAGTGACGGTCTAATTAGACCGTCACTTTGAGTATCCGCCCGTTCGAGGGTGTCCCCACCCGGGCTTCAGCAGCCGCAGGGTGACGGTCACTCGTACGAGACCGACTCCAGATACAAGCCGTGGGGTGGGGCGGTGTCTCCGGCCTCGGTTCTAGGTGCGCCTTCTAGGAGCTTGGTGAAGTTCTCGACCGTGCGGCGGCTCGATGCCACCTCCAGCTGCGTCCCGACTAGGACGCGAACCATGTTTCGCATGAAGGCGTCGGCGGTTATTCGGAAGTTGAGGATGTCTCCGTCCTGATCCCAGCTGGCGGCGAGGATGTTGCGGTCGAAGCGGACGTGGTCGGTTTGGGTCGGGGTGAAGGCGGTGAAGTCGTGGGTTCCGGGCAGGGCGACGGCGCAGGCATCGAGCGCGTCGCGGTCGACCTTGTGGGGCCACCAGAGGGCGTGGCCGAGCTCGAAGGGGTTGGGGGCTGAGCGCGCGAGCAGGCGGTAGCGGTAGCTGCGCTCCTTGGCGTCGCGGCGGGCGTCGAAGCCGTCGGCGACGACCGCGGCGGCGGTGACGGCGACGTCGTCCGGGCCGACGCCGTTGAGGCGGCGCGTCAGGTCGGGCGGCGGCTCTGCCGCGAGGTTGAAGCTCGCGACCTGGCCGGTCGCGTGGACGCCGGTGTCCGTTCGCCCAGCGACGGTCAGCTCGACCGGCTCGCGCAGGACCGTCGCCAGCGCCGTCTCCAGCTCTCCCTGCACCGTGCGCAGGCCCGGCTGGCGCGCCCAGCCGCGGAAGCCGGAGCCGTCGTATTCGATCTCGAGCCGGACGCTGGGCACGGCGCCAGTATCTCCGACCAGCCGGGGACCGGGTCGTCGCGGCTCCCTCCTAGAATCGGGCTGGTGCGCATCCTTCTCACCAATGACGACGGCATCTCCGCCCCGGGGTTGCAGGCGGCTCGGCGGGCGCTGGTCGACCTCGACGGCATCGAGGTCGACGTCATCGCCCCGAACTCCAACCGCAGCGCCATCGGGCGGGGAATCACCACTCGGTCGCCGCTGGGCGTCGAGGAGGTGACCTTCGAAGATGGCCGGATCGGCTACGCGACCGATGGGACCCCGGTCGACTGCGTTCGCTTTGCCGAGCTGGGTCTGGTCGGCGGTCGCCCGGACCTGATCGTCTCCGGAATCAACCACGGCGCCAACCTCGGCGACGACATCACCTACTCGGGCACCGTCGCGGCGGCCCTGGAGGGGATCGTGCTCGGGATCCCGGCCATTGCCCTCTCGCAGCAGTCCTCCGCCGGGGGCCTTGGATATGTCAGCGGCAAGTTCGACTTCACCGTCGCCGCCGCCTTCACCGCCCAGCTGGTCTCCCGTCTGACTTCGGAGTCGATGCCCGAGGCGACCCTGATCAACGTCAACTGCCCCAATCGCGAGCCTGCCGGGATCGAGGTGACGAAGCTCGGTAAGCGGATCTACAATGACGAGCTGAAACTGATCAAGGAGGACGACGGCCGCCGCCACTACGAGATCTACGGCTGGCAGCCGGGCTACGAGGAGATCGAGGGGACCGACCTCAACGCGGTGGCCGAGGGGCGGATCTCGGTCACCCCGATCCACTTCGACCTCACCGACCACGGCGGCCTCGAGCGGTTGCGCGGCTGGGGCTTTGAGGAGATGCTGGCCGCCAGCGCGGCGACGGCGTGAGCGTGGCCCCCCGGCAGCGCGCGGCGGAGCTGCGGGAGCTCCTCGCCCACCACAACCGCCTCTACTACGTTCTCGACGATCCCGAGATCGGCGACGACGCTTACGACGAGCTGCTGAACGAGCTGCGGGCGCTGGAGGAGGAGCACCCGGAGCTGTGCACGCCGGACTCGCCGACGCAGCGGGTGGGGGCGCCGCCGCTTGACCGCTTCGAGCCGGTCGAGCACCTGGAGCAGATGCTCTCGCTCGGAAACTCTCGCAACGAGGAGGAGCTGCGCGGCTGGGAGAACCGGATCGCCAACTACCTCAAGCGACTCGACATCACCGCCTCGCAGTTCAGCTACACGACCGAGCCGAAGATCGACGGCCTCGCCGTCACCCTCACCTACGAGGACGGGGTGCTGGTCCGCGGCGCCACCCGCGGCGACGGCCGCGTCGGCGAGGACGTGACCCAGAACCTGCGCACGATCGGCTCGGTGCCGCTGCGGATCGACAAGGCGCCGGAGCTGATCGAAGTCCGGGGCGAGATCTACCTGCCGATCGCCGCCTTCAAAGCGCTGAACGAACGCCGTGCCGAGGCGGGCGAACCGACCTTCGCCAACCCGCGCAACTCCGCCGCCGGCTCGATCCGCCAGCTCGACCCCTCGCTGGCCGCGGAACGGCCGCTCTCGACCTGGATGTACGGGATTGGCGCGGTCAAGGGGCTCGACCTCCCGACCCATATGGACGAGGTCGAATGGCTGCGCGATCGCGGCTTCAAGGTCAATCCGGATACCGACCACCACCAGGGGGTGGAGGGTGTCGTCAAGCGCTGTCACTGGTGGGAAGAGCGCCGCGACGAGCTCGACTACGAGATCGACGGCGTCGTCGTCAAGGTCGACGAGAAGGCGCTCTGGCGTGAGCTCGGGGTCGTCGGGCGCGAGCCGCGCTGGGCGATTGCCTGGAAGTTCCCGCCGACCACCGCGACGACGACGCTGAAGGAAGTCGTCTGGAACGTCGGCCGCACCGGTCACCTCGTCCCCTTTGCGATGCTGGAGCCGGTCCACGTCGGCGGCGTCACCGTCACCACCGCCACCCTCCACAACGAGGAGGACCTCGCCCGCAAGGATGTCCGCAAGGGGGACGAGGTGGTGGTGATGCGCGCCGGCGACGTCATTCCCCAGGTCGTCTCGCCGAAGCTGCCGCGCAAACACAGGGCCGCCCGCAGGGAGAAACCGCCGGCCAACTGCCCGGCCTGCGGCACGCCGACGGTAAAGCTGGAGGACTCGGTCTTCACGATCTGCCCCAACCGCTCCCTCTGTCCGGGGCAAGCGTTCCAGCACGTCAAGCACTTCGTCAGCAAGGGCGCGATGGACATCGAGGGGCTGGGCGAGAAACAGGCCCAGACCTTCCTCGAAGGAGGAGTGATCGCCGACGTCAGCGATATCTACGACCTCACCGCCGAGCGCCTCGTCGAGCTCGACCGCTTTGCCGAGACCTCGGCCCAGAATCTTGTCGCCTCAATCGACGCTTCGCGGCAGCGCCCCTTCAAACGGGTCCTCTACGCGCTCGGCTTACCCGGAGTCGGCTACGTCACCGCCGAGGCGCTGGCCGACCACTTCGGATCGATCGACGCTCTGCACGAGGCCGACCCGGAGGCGATTGAGGAGGTCGAGGGGGTGGGGCCGATCATGGCGGTCCAAGTCGCCGAGTCGCTCGCCGACGAGGCCACCTGGGCGCTGGTCGAGAAGCTGCGGGAGAAGGGCTTGCGGCTCGAGGCCGACGCTTCAGAACGGCGGCGGGAGGGCGGCCCGCTGGAGGGCAAGACCGTCGTTTTGACCGGCACCCTGCCGGAGCTGACCCGCGAGGAGGCAGCGGCGCTGGTGAAGACGGCCGGCGGCAAGGTGACCAGCGCGGTCTCGAAGAAAACCGACTACGTCGTCGCCGGCGACAACCCCGGCTCGAAGCTGGCCAAAGCGGAAAAATTCGAGACCGAGGTGCTCGACGAGGCGGGGCTGCGCGCACTTGTCGGTCAGTAACCGGCGACCGCGGCGGCGATTCGGTCCTGGTTCAGGTGGGCAAGGCTGAGGTTGCCGACGCCCGCCATCAGGATCGAGAAGGCGATCACCTTGCCGCTGCGGTTGAAGCAGTAGCCGGAGAGGTTGCTGACGCCGCTGATCGTCCCCGTCTTGGTCCGGCAGCGGCCGTAGGCGGCGGTGCCCTCCATGCGGCTGGCGACGGTTCCCTCCTGCCCGGTCAGGGCGAGGTCCTGGATGAACTCCTCGCCCGCCGGGTCCCCCTGCATCCCCAGCAGCAGATCGACCACCTCGCGCGGGCTGGAGCGGTTGGAGCGGGTTAGGCCGGAGCCGTCGGTGGCGCTGACGGTGGAGCCAAGGGTGCGGGCAAACGCCTCGACCACACCTGCCCCCGCGGCGGTGGTGCCGGCGCCGCCGAAGTTCGCCCCGAGCAGCTTGATCAGCATCTCGGCGAAGTAATTGTTGGAGTAGACGTCGGTGAGGTTGACCAGCCGGTCGAGGGTGGGGGAGCGGACCAGGGCGACCCGCTCCGCGTCAGGTGGAGTCGGGCGCAGGGCGGTCTGCGGCGGCACGACGCCGCCCAGCGAGCGAGCGAGCTTTGCCGCGGCCAGCTTGGCCGGGTCGGAGGAGAAGCCGCTGGTGCTGGTCGCGCCGGCGAAGCCCGAGTTGAAGGCGAGGCCGGAGAGAGGGCCGATGTAGGGGCTGGTCGCGTAGCCGGAGTCGGCGACCCCGCGGCGGCGGTCGAAGACCGTGTCGTCGGCATAGAGGCGGCCGCTAATCGACTTGATCCCCGCCGCCTTGATCTGCGGGGCGAGGGCGAAGATGTTGGTGCCGAGGCCGCCGAAGTAGGCGTTGTAGAAGGCTGGCGTGCCGAGCGCGGGATCGCCGCCGCCCTGCAGGTAGAGGCTGCCGTGGAGGACGCCCTTGGCGTCGACCGGCCCGTCGCGGAAGACCTTGGTCGAGATCCGATACTCAGGACCTAGCTTCGAGAGGGCAGCGGCAGTGGTGAAGAGCTTCATGTTCGAGGCGAGTGGCCGCGAACGGCCGGGAGCGCTGGCGCAGAGCACCTGCTCGGTTTCCGCATCGACGACGAGCAGACCGCTGGCCGAGCCGCCGCCCTGGCCGAGCCAGGCGCGCATCCGGTCGCAACTGGGGCTCGCCTGGGCGGCGCTCGCAAAGAGCAGGAAAACGGCCGCCACAGCGGCCAAGAGGGTGATCGTCTTGCGCCTCATCGTCCTTTTCGCGTCGGGTGGCTGGTCAGTTCAAACACCGGCGAGGGGGAAGGTAGCGGCCGGACCCGACCTCTGACCCTGGAATACTGCATGGATCGTGGGCAAGGTTGTAGACATCGAGTCCAAACCCCGGCGGCGCCAGCGGCGCAAAAAGCCGTCGAAGACGGCGCTCGTCCTCGGTGGGGGTGGCTTTACCGGCGGTGTCTACGAGATCGGTGCCCTGCGTGCCCTCGACCTGCTGGCGGTGAACAGCACGGTCAATAACTTCGACGTCTACGTCGGCACCAGCGCCGGCTCCTTCGTCGCCTCGATGCTGGCCAACGGGGTCACCCCCGAGGAAATGATGCAGGTGATCAATTCCGACGACAACATGGGCCTTCAAGACCTCGACCTCGACAAGGTCCTTAAGCCCAACTACCTCGGCTTTCTCGCCAAGGGGGCGGCGCTGCCGCTGCGCACCCTCGAGCTGCTGCGCTCGCTGGTGCGGATCGGCGAGTTCTCGGCGATGGACCTCGGGGTTGGGCTGGCGGAGGCGCTGCCGGCCGGGCTCTACTCGGGGTCGGGCCTCTCCGACTACGTCGAGGAAGCGCTCAGCACAGACGGCCGCGTCAACGACTTCCGCCTGATCGACCCCGAGCTCTACCTGACCGCCACCGACCTCGACACCTGTGAGCGGGTCGTCTTCGGCGAAGAGGCCTGGTCGGACGTGCCGATCTCGAAAGCGGTCGAGTGCTCCACCTGTCTGCCGGTCGTCTACAAGCCGGTCGACCTCAAGGGACGCCAGTTCGTCGACGGTGGCATCCGCTCGACCACCAACGTTGACATCGCGGTCGAGAAGGGCGCCAAATTCATCGTCGTGGTCAACCCCCTGGTCCCCTACGTCAACGACTTCGAGAAGACGATCCCGACCGTGTTCGGCCGCCGCGTGCGCCGCGTCTCCGACATGGGCCTGCCGGCGATCGCCAACCAGACCTTCCGCCTGATCGCCCACCAGCGGCTGCACCAGGCAGTCGAGCAGTGGCAGGAGAAATACCCCGGCGTCGACATCATCCTGCTCGAGCCTGAACCGAACGATGAGCTGATGTTCGGGACGCCGATCATGGACTACTCGCGACGCCTGAAGATCGCCCGCCACGGCTTCGAATCCGTCACCGCCACCCTCGCCCAGGACTACGGCCGCTACAAGGAACTCGCCGAAAAACACGGCCTGGAAATCTCCGAGAGCCGCGTCCGCCGCGTCGTCGAGAAAGCCTCCGAAGACGAGCCAGAGCAGTCCTCAGCCTGGCGCCGAGTCCTAGAGCAGACGACGTCAGTACTTCTGCGCCAAAGCGGAGAGGCGTCCTAGCCTCACGCAGAGGTGAGGGAGGAGTCGGTGGGGGTCGCTGGGAGCACCTCCGCCGCGAGAATCGCCTGAGTAGTTGACGCCTTGAACGCTGTCGGCGCGGCTCCATGCTGAGTACCCAGCGACCCCCACCGACTCCTCCTGTCTCGCACCTCGCGGGACGAATCTACGCCGCGTAGAGCTGCTCGATCGCGCCCTCGTGCTTCTGGGCGACGACGGCTCGCTTTACCTTGAGCGTGGGAGTCAGCTCGCCGTTCTCCTGGGAGAGGTCCTCGGGGAGGATGGCGATCTTCTTGACCTGCTCGACGCGGGCGAAGTTCTGGTTGATCTTCTCGACGTGGGCTTCGATCGAGGCCTTGATGTCGGAGTTGGCGGCCAGTTGGGTGAGATCCTCGGGGAGTCCGTTCTCCTGGGCGTATTTGACCGCCTCTTCGGGTTCGAGGGTGACCAGCGCCACCAGGTAGGGACGGCGGTCGCCGACGACGACGCACTGGGAGACGAGCGGGTGCTGCTTGATTTCCGCCTCGAGGTTGGCCGGGGTGATGTTCTTGCCGCCGGCGGTGATGATGATGTCCTTTTTGCGGCCGGTGATCTTGATGAAGCCGTCGGAGTCGATCTCGCCGATGTCGCCGGTGTGGAGCCAGCCGTTGACGATCGTCTCGGCGGTCGCCTCCGGGTTCTTGTGGTACCCCTGGAAGACGTTGGGGCCCTTGACGAGGATCTCGCCGTCGTCGGCGATCTTCACCTCGCAGCCGGGGAACGGTTTGCCGATCGTCCCTACCTTAAAGTCGTCGGGCGAGGAGATCGTCGCCGCGGTCGAAGTCTCGGTCATCCCCCAGCCCTCGAGCACGAGGACGCCGGCGGCGTCGAAGAAGCGGAGGATCTCGGGATTGATCGGGGCGGCGCCGGAGACGGCGAGGCGGATGTTGCCTCCGAACAGGCCGCGGATTTTCGACAGGACTTTCTTGTCAGCGAAGGCGTACTGGCGCTGCAGAAGGAAGCCTGGCTGGCGATCCGAGCGTTCGACCTCGCGCATCTTCGCGCCGACGTTGATCGCCCAGTTGAAGATCGCCTTTTTGAGGCCGCCCTCTTTCTCCATCGCGCTGGTCGCGGCGGTGTAGATCTTCTCGAAGATCCGCGGTACCGAGGGGAAGTAGGACGGTTTCAGTTCGGCCAGGTTGGGGAGGATCTTCAGCGGATCCCGCTCCCAGTAGGCGATTGCGGTGCCGAGGTCGTAGCTGCCGAGCTGGATCAGCAGGGCGAAGGAGTGGGCGAGGGGGAGGTAGAGGTAGGTGAGGTCTCCCTCTTCGATGACGCTGGTCTCTTTGACCATGTCCAGCATTGCCCGGTAGTTGCCGTGGCTGATGATGCAGCCCTTCGGCGGCCCGGTCGTGCCGGAGGTGTAGATGAAGGTGCAGATGTCCTCCGGGGTGACGGCTTCGTAGAGCTGCGCCCAGCGGCTGGCGTCGTCGCTGCCTTTGGCGGCGAGCTGCTCCATCGAGAGGGCGTCCTCGGCCTCGCCGGTCATCAGCACGATCTGCTCCAGCAGCGGCAGCTGGTCGCGGACCTGGCGCACCTTCTCCAGCTGTTCGGCGTCCTCGACGATCACCACCTTGGAGTCGGAGTTCTCGAGGACGTAGCGGCACTCCTCGGGCGAGTTGGTCTGGTAGATCGGGACGACCGTGGCGCCGATCGAGAGCGCGGCAAAGTCGAAGTAGGTCCACTCGGGGCGGGTGTTGCCGAGGATCGAGACGCGGTCGCCCTTCTGGACCCCGAGCTCGACCAGGCCCAGCGCCAGCGGTAGGACGAGGTCACGGACCTCGGCGAAGGTCTTGCTCACCCACTGGTCGCCCTCCTTGTACTGAACGGCGACGTTGGGGCCGTAGAGCTCTGCTGCCTTCGGCAGCAGGTCGGCGACCGTCTTTGAATTGGTACCTCTCCCCGACATCTGCCGGGGGAGTCTAGTTCAGTGCTGCATCCGAGGCGTGGCTTGTTCGCGCCTGGCCGGGTCGAGGCTGCGCAGGGAGGTTTCGAACAGCGACCTGTCGATTCGGCCGTGGAAGATCGGGACCCCCATCTGGACGCATTTCCCGATCACCTCCTGTCGCTCCATGTGCAGCTGGTCGGCGAGCTCGGCAGGCGTCAGGTGATTGGCCATCGATGACCTCCAGGGTCGTTGGAAATCGGTATCCCCATATGTACCGCTGCCGCCGGAGGTCGTCAATCCCAAATCTCCGCATCACGGGGGATCGTCGACGGCGACAGGTCGCGATAATGGGCGGCGAATGTCCTCTGAAGCCGTTTCCAGACCGCTGCCCCGGCGGGGCAGGCTCTGGGTCGTCGCGCTGCTGGCGCTCGGCCTGGCTGCGATCGGCTACACGATCGTCGAGATGTCGACCCAGGAGCCGGGCGACCCGGTGGTCCACATCGAGGGGATCTCCGACGCGCAGCGGCTGTTCGGCGGGGTTCCGCAGGAAGGGGACCGGCTCGGCTCCAACGACGCACCGGTGACGATCCAAATCTTCAACGACCTGCAGTGCGAGAGCTGCCGCGACGACTTCCTCTCGACGGTCCCCGAGCTGGCCGAACGCTACGCCCGCCCCGGCGACGTGAAGCTGCTCTACCGCCATTACTCGAACACCATCAACCCCGAGCAGCTCGGTTTCTACGGCGCCGAGGCGGCTGCCAACCAGAACTACGGCTGGCAGTACATCTACCTCTTCTTCCGCAACCAGGATGAAGCCGAGCGCTTCGGGATCGACCAGGAGTACCTGGCCTCGGTCGCCGGCGCGGTGGAGGAACTCGAACTCCAGGAATGGGACCGGGACCTCGAAGACGGCGGCGTCCCCGGCGGCCCGATCGACGAGCGCCTCAAAGGCCAGGAGGAACTGGGGAGGGACCTGAAGATCCGCACCGGCCAGGGAATGATCGTCTCCGGGCCAAGCGGGACGGTAACCCTGCAGGACGGTCCGTCGCTGAGCGAAGTCGAAGCGGCGATCGCCGAAGTCGAATAGCCGCAACCGAGTTCCGACACAGCCCGCTGTGGCGAAAGTCGGTTAGGCGACGCGGCGCAGGCGGGCCCGCTGGGCGATCACGTCCCGCCACTCAGAGTCGACGATGTGCGCCGGGGCGGTGGTGGCGAGGAAGTCGCCGAGGATGCCGGCCAGCCCCTCCGGGTCTTCGAGGTTGGGGAAGTGGGCGGCTTTGGGCAGGGTCTCGAAGCGGCAGTTGGGGATCGACCCCGCCGCCTCGAGGCCGTGGGAGAGCGGGATCGTGCGGTCGCGCTCGCCCCAGACGATCAGGGTCGGCATCTCGCCGAGCAGGTAGAGACGATCGCGGGCGCTGACTTTCTGGCCCTGGACGTCGATCACCGCGCGAAGCGTCTGCAGAAAGGCGCGGCGAGAGCCCGGATCCTGAAGCGGCCCGAGGGCGCGGGCGACCGCCTGCAGGTAGACGCCGGTGGAGTTGCCGCGCTGGCGCAATTTGGCCCCGGCGGCGGCCAACGTGCCGACCAGGCGGGGCCGGGTGGCCATTCGCAGCAGCGCCGCCGAGCCGGGCAGGGCCGCCCCCCGCAGCAGCGGGCTGACGTCGTCGCCGAGGCCGCCGCTGGAGATCAGCGCCAGGCGCTCGGTGCGTTGGGGGAATTGGTAGAAGAACTGCATCGCGACGCCGCCGCCGAGCGAGTGCCCGACGATCGTCGCCCGCTCGACCCCGATCGTCGTCAGCAGGTCCCGGATCGCCGCCGCATGGGCGCCAAGCGAGTAATCACCCCGCGGCGTCGCCGCTTCCCCGTGGCCGATCAAATCCGGCGCGATCACCCGGTAGGAGCCGGCCAGCCGCTGCGCCACCGTCTCCCAGTGCCTGGAGGAGTTGATCATCCCGTGGATCAGGACCACGGTCGGGCCGCTGCCGATGGTCCGGTAGACCGCGCGGTGCCCGTGCAGGCTCGCCTCGTGGACCTCGAAGGCGGGGGCGGGGGGCATGGGAAGACACTAACGCCGAGACGGACGGCAACCCGCTCGAGCTCAGCTCGGGTGGCTGAACAGCTCGACCAGCCGGTCGCCCGCCTGCAGCTCGCGGATGCGGGGATCGCCGAAGCGGATCACCTCGCCATCGCGGACGACCGCGAGCATGATCGCTTCGTCGGGTCCGATCGGAGCCGGTCCGGCCTCCCCGGGGCCGATCTCCCGCTCTTTGATGTCGAGGCCCTCCCCGATCGTCATCAGGTCCTCCATCACCTCGGTTATCTGGGGCGTTTGGGTCGAGAGGCCGAGCAGGCGTCCGGCCGCGCCGGATGAGGTGATCACCGAGTTGGCGCCGCTCTGGTGCAGGAGGTGGACGTTCTCTTCCTCGCGGACCGCGGCGACGATGCACAGCTGGGGGTTGAGCTCGCGGGCGGTGAGGGTGATGAGGACGGCGGCGTCGTCGCGATCGGCGGCGACGATCAGCGCCGAGGCATCGTGCAGGCCCGCCTCGAGCAGCACTTCTTGCTGGGCGGCGCTGCCGTCCACAGCCGCCAATCCGTCCGCGGTCGCCCGCGTTCGCTCCTCCTCCTTCGGCTCGATCACCACGATCTGGTCGGGGCTCGTGCCCTTGTCCATCAGCGTTCGCGCCGCCGTCCGGCCCTTGACCCCGTAGCCGCAGATGATCGTGTGGTCTTTCAAGCGTCTCCTCCAGCGGGCGATCCGGTAAGCGGTCCGGCTCCGCTCCGCAAGTATCTCCAAGGTCGTCCCCACCAGCAGTATCAGGAAGAGGATGCGGGCCGGGGTGACGAAGACCGTCGTCAGCAGCCGCGCCTCGTCGGAAGCCGGCCGCACGTCCCCGTAGCCCGTCGTCGTGATCGAGACCGTCGAGTAGTAGAAGGCGTCGAGCAGGCTGATCGTTTCGTCCTCCGGGTCGACATAGCCGTCGCGCCCGAGATAGGTGATGAAGGCGACCAGGAAGATCAGCGCCAGCGCGATCGCCAGCCGGACCCCGATCTTTCTGAAGGGACCCGCTTCTCCTCCCGGCAGGTCGATGGGGAGTTGGGGGCGGGGGCGGGACTTCCTGTTCGGCACGGGGGTGAGGATATGCGCCCGAACAATCGGTCAGGAGGTGCAAGCTATCGGGGCGCCCGGATTTGAACCGGGGACCTCACCGACCCGAACGGTGCGCGCTACCAGGCTGCGCCACGCCCCGAGAGCGGTGATTATCCCAGACGGTGGGGGAGCGGCGCGGGGAGGCCCGGCGCCGCTACTTTGGGCGGCGGTGCGGTTCCAAGCGAAGACGATGGCGCGCAGACTGATTCCGATCCTGGCTTTGGTGCTGCTGGCGGCGATGCCGGCGGCTGCCCAGGCGTACCTGCCGCCGGGCTTTGTCGGGATCTCGCCGCAGAACTCCGGCACCGCGAAGGACTACGAGCTGATGGCGGAAGCGGGGGTCAAGAGCGTTCGCCAACCGCTCGTCTGGGCCGCGATCGAGCCCGAGAACCCCGCCTTCAGCGAACGGCAGTGGGGCTACATGGATCACGAGGTGCGGCTGGCCGCCAGGGCGGGGATGGAGATCTTCCCCTTCATCGTCAACTCGCCCGGCTGGGTGGCCGCCGAGGGGATCGACCTGCCGGTCGCCAACGCCTGGCAGCGGCGGGCCTGGGCCTCGTTCGTGCGGTCAGTCGTCGAACGCTACGGCGTCTACGGCTCCTTCTGGCGGGATGAAGAAGACGTGCCCTTCGTGCCGATGCGGCGGTTTGAGATCTGGAACGAGCAGAACATCGTCAGCTTCGCCAGCGATCCCGAACCGAAGCGATTTGCGACGCTGCTGCGGATCGCCGGCCGGGAAATTCACCGCGAGCAACGGGGGGCGAAGGTGATCGTCGGCGGGCTCTTTGGCCGGCCGCTGCAAATCCCGCCTAACGTCGGCTCCGGCGACTTCCTCGCCCGCATGTACAAGGCCGGGCGGGTGAAGCCCTACTTCGACGGCGTCGCCCTGCACCCGTATGTCGCCGACGCGAGGGCGATGGCCGGACAGTTGCGCAACCTGCGCCGGATCATGCGCAACAACCACGACGAGGACGCCACGCTCTACATCACCGAGCTGGGCTGGGGATCGGCCAGCGGCCCGACCCGCTGGCAGCGCGGCCTCTACGGGCAGGCGAGGGAGCTCGACAAGGCCCTCTCGATCCTCTCCGCCAACCGGGTCCGGTGGCGGATCCGCGGCGCCTGGTGGTTCACCTGGAGCGACGAGGGGGGCAGCTGCGTCTTCTGCAGCTCGGCCGGGCTGCTGACCGCCAAACGGGAAGCCAAGCCGTCCTGGTACCGGTTCAACGCATGGACCGGCGGCGATCCGGACGTGGTCCCCGAGGCGGATGCGGACAAGCTGGCCGAAGGCGAAGAAGCTGCGCCCGAACAGTGATCCTTACTAGGCTCCGCTCGGACTTCAAAACCGAGAAAAGGAGCATTCCCGATGGCCTTCTCAGTACCTGACCTGCCTTACGCGTACGACGCGCTCGAGCCTCACATCGACGAGGAAACGATGCGCATCCACCACGACAAGCACCACCAGGCGTACGTCGACAAAGCCAACGCCGCCCTCGAGGGCACCGAGTGGGCCGACCGTGACGTCGAGGACGTCCTCCGCAACCTCTCGGCGCTGCCGGGAGACAAGCAGGGTCCCGTCCGCAATAACGCCGGCGGCCACTACAACCACACGCTCTTCTGGCAGATGATGGGCCCGGACGGCGGCGGCGAGCCGGGTGGCGACCTCGGTGCGGCGATCGGCGAGACCTTCGGCTCGTTCGACTCCTTCAAGGATGAGTTCAAAAACGCCGGCATCGCCCGCTTCGGCTCCGGCTGGGCCTGGCTGGTCAAGGACTCCTCCGGCCTCGCCGTGGTCTCGACCCCGAACCAGGACTCGCCGATCTCCGACGGCACCACGCCGCTGCTCGGCGTCGACGTCTGGGAGCACGCCTATTACCTGAAGTACCAGAACAAGCGCCCGGAATACCTCGACGCCTTCTGGAACGTCGTCAACTGGGACTACGTCGCGGAGAGGTTCGCCTCGTAGCTGGGCTGATCTGAGGCTGCGGGAATATCGCTCATGGCGTGCTCGGCGAGTGCGGTGATCGTCAGGCTGGGGTTGACGCCGACGTTCGCCGGCACCGCCGAGCCGTCGCAGACGAGCAGGTTCTCGTAGCCGAAGACCCGCTGGCGGCCGTCGACGACGCCGTCCTCGGGTCCGTGACCGATCACCGCGCCGCCGAGGATGTGGGCGGTGGTCGGCACGTTCAGCAGCGCCTCGGTGACCGAGCTCTGGGCGACGCCGCCGGTGCGCTCGGCCAGCCATTCCGCCGCCTCGTTGGCGACCGGGATGAAGGTCGGGTTCGGTTTCTCCGGGTCCTGTTCGGTCTGCAGCCAGACGTTGCCTGAGCGTTTCAGCTTCGGGCGCAGGGCGATCGCGTTGTCGAGCGTCTGCATCACCAGGAGGATGATCGTGCGGCGCGACCAGCCCTTCGGCCAGAGCAGTTTGGCGAAGCGGCCGGGGTGGCGGACGAGCTGGGCCAGCAGCTTCAGTGGCCGGGTGACGCGGGTGCCGTCGCCGACCAGCAGCGTGTAGAGCATGCTCATCGAGTCGCCGTCCTTGCCGTAGCTGACGGTCTCGATATGGGTGTGGGCATCGGGGTAGATGCTGCCGCTGATCGCGACGCGGCGGGTGAGGTCGTCGGGGTAGTCCTCGGGGACGGTGACGGCGAGAATCATCTCGCTGTTGGTCCGCACCAGCTCACCGAGGCGGGGGGAGATGCGGGGCAGGGCACCGCCGAGGCGGCAGCGCTGCAGCAGCTTGTTGGTGCCGAGGGCACCGGCGGCGACGATCACGCCGCGGGCGCGGATCGTGCGCTTGCCGCGGCCGGGGAGGATCCCCGACCGCTCGCTGGAGATCGTGTAGCCCTCGCTACCGTCGGCGGGGCCGATCGGCCGGATCTCGGTCACGGTCCGATCGGGGACCACCTCGACCCCGCGCTGTTCGGCCAGCCAGAGGTAGTTCTTGACCAGGGTGTTCTTGGCACCGTGCGGGCAGCCGACCATGCAGCGGCCGCAGTAGCTGCAGCCGGTCCGGTCCGGGCCCTCGCCGCCGAAGAAGGGGTCGGGGACGGTCTTGCCGGGCTCGCCGAAGTAGATCCCGACGGGGGTCTTCTGGTAACTGTCGCCGACCCCGATCGACTCGCCGTACTCGCGCAGGAGGCTGTCGGCGGGGTCGTCGGTCTGAACCTGGTTGACCCCGAGCATCCGCTGTGCCTCGGCGTAGTGGGGCGCGAGCTCGGACTCCCAGTCGGCGAGGTCGGCCCACTGCGGGTCCTTGAAGAAGTCCGAGGGCGGCACGTAGAGCGTGTTGGCATAGCCGAGGCTGCCGCCGCCGACGCCGCTGCCGCTGACCACCGAGACGTCCTTGAAGGTGGTGAGGCGGAAGATCCCCCGCAGGCCGACCCGGGGTGCCCAGAAGTAGCGGCGGACGTCCCAGGTCGATTTCGGGAAGTCCTTGTCCTTGAAGCGCTTGCCGCACTCGACGACGGCGACCTTGTAGCCCTTTTCGGCCAGGCGCAGGGCAGACACCGACCCCCCGAACCCGGAGCCGACCACCACCCAGTCGTAGTCGTACTGGCTCATCAGCCAGTCAAGCCTACCGGGGCTTCTGAGGAGCGGCTAGGCCTCGCCGGGCTCGAGCGGGCGGAAGTCGGTCGTGCGGGCGCCGCAGACCGGGCAGAACCAGTCCTTGGGGATGTCCTCGAAGGCGGTTCCGGGGGGGATGCCGCCGTCTGGATCGCCGATCTGCGGGTCGTAGATAAACCCGCAGCTGTCGCAGATCCAGAGGGTCGCGTCTTTGGTCTCGGTGGTCATGTCTGAATGGTAGAGACAGCCCTATTTACCGAAGCTGACCTGCGGGGCGTCGCGCTCGGTCGCATCCTCGATCTCGAAGAACTCGCGCGCGGTGAAGCCGCCCTGGTTGGCGATGATCGAGCCCGGGAACTGTTCGATGTCCGTGTTGTAGGACTGGACGTTGGAGTTGTAGATCCGGCGTGAGGCCTGGATCTCGTCCTCCAGCTCGGAGAGGTTGCGGCTCAGCTGCTGGAAGTTCTCGGTCGCCCGCAGGGTCGGGTAGTTCTCGGCGACGGCTTTGACGTCGGCCAGCGCCTGGGTCAGCTGCTGCTCGGCTTTGGCGGTTTCCTCGACGCTCTGTGCCTGCATGGCCGCGGCGCGCGCCTGGGTCGTTTTCTCGAAGGTCGCGCTCTCGTGCTCGGCGTAGCCCTTGACGGTTTCGACCAGGTTGGGGACGAGGTCGTGGCGGCGTTTCAGCTGCACGTCGATCCCGCTCCAGGACTCGTCCACCCGGTTGCGCGCGGCGATGATCGAGTTGCGCTTCGCGATGAAGTAAAAGACCGCGAGGATGAGAATCGCGACGACGACGACGATGATGACGATGGTCATGGAGGCTCCTGTGGTCGGACCGGGGTTAGGGGAATCCTAACGCCGTAGGATCGCGGCAATGGCTGCGAACTCCGAAGCGCAGGATTGGGCCGAGATCGTGCGCCGCCACGGCGAGCGGTCCGGGCTTACCTATGAGCCGGTCGGCGGGATCAATCCCAAGGACGGGCCGGTGGCGCTCTGCGTCGGCGGCGTCAACCGTCTCACCGGGCAGCTCGCCGAGGGCTTCTGGGGCTCGGCCTGCGACGCCGACGAAAAGGAGGTCGGCGGTTTCTTCAGCAAGGCGGTGGTCCCGACCGCGGTCCTCGCCAAGGCCCATATGCCGGACCTGGCCCGGGTGGTGCCGGCCTTCAACGTCGAGTCGATCGAGGGGCACGAGGTCGTCACCCAGCGCTTCCAGCGAAAGGTTGAGTTCGAGTCGATCGACTTCAACAAGCGCTTCCTGACCACGGTGCCGAGCGAGTACGACCCGGTTGCGTTGCGGGAGCTGTTCGGTCCGGGGTTCCTCGGCTGGGTGACGACGATGAGCGGCGAGATCGACTTCGGGATCAACGACCGCCAGCTCTGGTTCCTCTGGCGGTTGCGCGAGCGCAGCGAGGAAGAACTGAAAGCGGCGCTGGCGAACGCCGGACAGCTGTTCAAGCGGCTGCAAGGGGAGATGGACGAGAGCGGCATCCACACCTACCCGCCCGGCCCCTGGCACGCGGGCCTGGAGCCCTTTCCCGACGAGCCGGTGCCTCAGGCGGGATAGCCGGGCTCGCCCGGGAGGACGACGCGTGGTTCGGCGCCGTCTTCGACCACCTTCGGCAGGATCGGCTCGACGGTGCGTTCGCGGTAGGCGGACAGGGCTTCGTCGGAGGTGCCGAACTCGGCCAGCCAGCCGAGCTGCCGCTGGGTGGGGAAGGAGAGGACGATCTCACCTGCGGTGTGCGCCTCCAGAGCCGCTGCCGGCTCGAACCAGCGGGCGTCGGTGGTCTCGACCCCGTCCGGCTTGGGCGGCGAATGGGCGGGAGCGAGGGCGAGGAAGAACCAGGCGTCGAAGCGGGTTGCGATCAGCTCCGGGGTGATCCAGCGGGTGAAGGGGACGAGCTCCTCCTCGGCCGGTAGCTGGATGCCGGCCTCCTCGGCCAGCTCGCGGACGGCGCAGGCGCGCAGGCCGGTTTCCTCGGCGCCGTCGGCCTCGTCGACCGAGCCGCCGGGGAAGACCCAGACGCCGGGCATGAACTTGGCCTCCTCGCTGCGCCGCAGCATCAGCACCTCGAGCGCGCGCTGGGCGTGCTTGCCACCGCGCCGCAGGAGCACGATCGAGGCCGCCTGACGGGGCGTCGAAGGCGGCCCGAAGTTGGGCAGCTCCGCCGGGCCCCGTCGCCTCTCCTCCATCGGCCCACCCTAACGGGGTGTGGTTGAGCTTCGTCGCGCATAACACGCCAAAGCTCAACCACACCCTCGGATACCGCGTCAGCTGAGGACGCGGCGGCGCTCGCGGCGGACCCAGGCGCGGTGGGTGAGCCAGGCGAGCAGGGCGATGAGGGCGATCGGGGCGAGGATCGCGAGGCCGACGACGATGACTGCGGCGGCGACGGCGAGGATCTGGCCGGCGTCGCCGAGCGCGTCGTCGACACTCCAGGTTCCGCCGCCGCCGGATTCCTCGGCGGCTCCGGTCTCGATCCGGACCAGGACGCGGGAGAGGTCGGCCCGCTGCTGCAGGTGTTGGAGCTGGGAGCGCAGGGCGGCGCGATGGCGCCGCTCCTGAGAAAGCTCCGCTTCGACGGTTTCGCGCTCGGATTCGGATTCGGCGCCCTCGAGCTGGGCGAGGAGGCTGTCGATCCGCGCCTTCGAGTCCCGCAGCAGCTCGGTGACGTTGACGGTGGGGGCGGTGATGTCGGCGGTCGCCTCGTTGCGCGAACGGACCGCGTCGATCGCCGAGAGCTCGCCGAGCGCGTCGCCGAGCTTGGCGCTCGGGATCAGCAGCTCGAACCGGGCTCCGGCCCGGCCCGGCTCCCCCTCGCGGGTGGTGGAGCGCATGACGATGCCGTCGTGGGCGCGGACGACTTCGAAGACCTCGGCCGAGTCGTCGGCGACATCGGCGGGAGCGGCGCCGAGGACGAGAGTGGCGGAGCGTTCTACCGCGCGGTTGGCGAGGCGAACGCTGCCGCGGGTATAGCTGCCGCTGCCGTCGAAGTTGAGGTTGACAGCGGCGTCGCTTGCTTCGGTTTCCGCCTTGCCGGCAAGGTTGCCGGACAGCGCTTCCGCCTCCGGTATCGCGGCTGATGCCTCCGGCCTGGTGGGAACCGCCTTCTTGAACTTGAAGGAAGGCTTTGCTTGGCTCGCTGCCTCCGGGGTGCCGGCGACATTCAGTCTCCGGCTTTCGGTGTCGTTCATGGCGACGACCGCCGTCACCACGGCGACTGCGAGCACCGCGATTCCGCCGGCCGGGACCAATAGTCGCTGCAGCGGGACTGCCCGCAGGCGATCGAAGGAGAACCGCGGCAGGCGCGAGCGCCGCGGGAAGCCCGCGGCGGCGCGCTGGTCGAGCTCGGCCGTGAACTCGGGGCGCGGCGACGGCCGCAGCGCCCGCAGGTCGGCGCTCAGCTGGTCGTCCCTAGGCGTTTCCATCGCAGGCCTCCCTCAACTTGGTCATCGCCCGGTGCAGCTTGGTGCCGGCGTTTGACTCGCCGATCCCGAGCACCCGGGCGATCTCACGGTTTTCCAGTCCAGCGAAGAACTTGAGCCCGATCAGCTCGCGCTCGCCCGGCTCGAGGCGCTCCAGCGCAGCCGAGACCGCCAGCCGGCGCTCGCTGTGTTCGGCCCCCTCTTCGAAGGGGCGGGCCTCCAGATCCTCGGGCTCGGCCGTCAGCTCCGCCTGGCGCCCGCGGCGGCGCAGCTCGTCGAGGGCGGCATTGCGGGCGATGCCGAACAGCCAGGCGCGGGGTTCGCCCCGCTCGGGGTCGAAGCGGTGGCGCTTGCGGTAGGCGCGCTCGAAGGCGGCGGCGGTGACTTCCTCGGCCGCCGGCGCGTCGCGCAGCAGGCTGGCGACGTAGGCGTAGACATCGTCGCGGCTGGAGCGGTAGAGCTGGTCGAAGGCGAGGTCGCCGGCTCGCGGCGCGTCGGTGGCTTCAGCTACAAGCGTCTGCTCCATGCCGGTACTACGAGGGACCTCCGGATCCGTCACACGGGGAGTATCGACTCAGCAACCGCAGCCTGGATCGAGTCGCCGGCGATCGAGACCAGCTCGCGCAGCTCGTCGGCGGAGATCGAGAGCGGCGGCATCAGCACGATCGTGTTGCCGAGCGGGCGGATGAAGGCGCCGCGCTTGCGCGCCTCGACAGTCACCCGGTGGCCCATCCGCAGCGCCGCGTCGTGGTCGCCGAGGTCGATTCCGACCATCACGCCCTTCTGCCGCACCGCGGCCACCTCCGGCATCGCCGCCACCTCGGCCAGCAGCTCTTCGAGGAGGGCGATCTTCGGCTGCAGGCGCTCCAGCGTCCGCTCCTGCTCGAAGACGTCGAGGTTGGCGAGCGCCGCCGCGCAGGCGAGCGGGTTGCCGGTGTAGGTGTGGCCGTGGAAGAAGGTCTTGAACTCCTCGTAGCTGCCGAGGAACCCTTCGTAGATCTCCTCCGTGGTCAGGGTCGCGGCCAGCGGCAGGTAACCACCGGTAAGCCCCTTCGCCAGGCACATCAGGTCCGGCGCCACCCCTTCCTGTTCGCAGGCGAACATCGTCCCGGTGCGGCCGAACCCGGTCGCCACCTCGTCGCAGATCAGCAGCACCCCGAAGCGGTCGCAGAGCTCGCGGGCGGCGCGCAGGTATCCCGGCGGCTGGACGAGGATCCCGGCCGCGCCCTGGACAAGCGGCTCGACCACGACCGCGGCGACCTCGTCTCTATGTGCCTCCAGCACCCGCTCGAGGTCGGCGGCGTCGCCGGGCTCGGCGACCTGGGTCTCGAACAGCAGCGGCCGGTAGGTGGAGTGGAAGAGGTCGATCCCCCCGATCGAGACCGAGCCGATCGTGTCGCCGTGGTAGGCCTCGCGCAGGCGCACGAAGGTGGTGCGGCGGGCGTGCTCTGCCGCTGCGCTGCTGCTGGTACTGGAAGGCGATCTTCAGCGCGATCTCCGCGGCGGTCGACCCGGAGTCGGAGTAGAAGACACGGGAGAGGCCCTCCGGCGCGATCTCGACCAGGCGGGCGGCCAGCTCCGTCGCGCCCGGGTGGGAGAGGCCGAGCATCGTCGTGTGTGCGACCCGGTCGAGCTGCTCGCGCACGGCGGCGTCGATCACCGGGTGGCGGTGGCCGTGGACGTTGCACCAGAGGGCGGCGGTGCCATCGAGATAACGGCGTCCGTCGACGTCGAAGAGGTAGGAGCCCTCGCCGCGCTCGATCATCAGCGGCTCTTCCTCGCTCCAGCCCTGCTGCTGGGTGAAGGGATGCCAGACGTGGTCTCGATCCAGCTGCGCGTAGTCCAGCGGCATGGGGGCGGACGTTAGCCCCGCGGGCGGCGGCAGCCTGCGTGATATGCATCACACGAACAAATATTTCTCTTCTGAAATGGTTGCGCTTGTGCAACTATTATCGGGATGCATGCGACTGACTTGAAAGCGATTGCCGAGACCCGCCGCGAAGTAAGCCCGGCGGAGCACGACACCGCTGCCCGGGTGGCGGCTCTCCTTCACCACGTTTTCCTCTACGACCGCGGCAACCAGCTGCGGGTGATCGAGGAGTCGGGGCTCTCGATGACCCAGTGCAAGGCCCTGCTGGAGCTGGGCGGGCTGGGGGACCAACCGCAGCCCTGGCAGGTATCGGACCTGGCCGAGCGCTTCGGCGTCTCCGTCCCCTCAATGAGCCGCGCTGTTGACGCGCTGGTCAAGGCGAAGCTGGCGACCCGGGTCGAGGACCCGGATGACCGCCGCGTGCGCCGAGTCCAGATCACGGCCAAGGGCAAGGACCTGGTCGCGACCCTCGTCACCGTCCGCATGACCGGAATCGAGACCTTCGTAACCACCCTGAGCGCGGCGCAGCGACGCAAGCTCGACGCCGCCGTGGAGGCGCTCCTCGACCGCGAGGACCTCGCTCAGACCTACCAGCAGATGAAGGGAAGTGAGCGCGCTTGACCCGTTACCGCCACCTGATCACCGACGACAACCGCAAGTGGTGGACGCTCGGAGCGATGTGCTTCGCGCTGTTCATGATCATGCTCGACAACACGGTCGTCAACGTTGCCCTGCCCTCGATCCAGCAGGACCTGGGGGCCTCGATCAGTGGTTTGGAGTGGACGATCAACGGCTACACGCTCTCCTTCGCCGTCCTGCTGGCGACCGGCGGCCGGCTCGGCGACATCTTCGGCCGGCGGCGGATGTTCCTGATCGGCGTCGTCATCTTCGCCACCTCCTCGGCGACTGCCGGCTTCGCTCCCGACCAGACCTCGCTGGTGATCAGTCGCATCGTCCAGGGAGTCGGCGCGGCGCTGATGATGCCGGGGACGCTCTCGATCATCACCGACGCTTTCCCCGCCCATGAGCGCGGCAAGGCGATGGGCACCTGGGCCGGCGTCTCGGCCCTGGCCTTGGCTGTGGGGCCGGTGCTGGGTGGCTTCCTCACCGAGCACGTCAGCTGGCGAGCGATCTTCTACATCAACATCCCGGTCGCGGTTGGCGCCGTGGCGGCGACCCTGTTCGCGGTGCGCGAGTCTCGCGACACCTCGGTCGGCCGCGAGGTCGACTACGCCGGCGTCGCCGTGCTGACCGTGGGCCTGACCGCGCTGGTCCTCGCCTTGGTCGAGGGCAACGCTTGGGGCTGGGGCTCACCCCAGATCATCGCCCTGCTGGCCGCTGCCGTGGTGGCGCTGCCCGCCTTCGTCTTCGTCGAGAACCGGGTCAAGGCGCCGATGGTGCAGTTCGACCTGCTCAGCGACCGCAACTTCCTCGCCTCCGTGGTGGTGGCGCTGATCATCACCTTCGCGATGATGGGTGTCTTCTTCTTCCTCGCCCTCTACATGCAGGACATCCTCCATTACTCGCCGCTGGAGGCCGGGGTGCGGTTCCTGCCTTCGACCCTGATGATCGTCGGGGTGGCGCCTGTCGCCGGGCGGCTCTCCGATCGCTTCGGGCCGCGCTGGCTGATCGCCGGCGGGCTGGCCATCGTCGCCGCCTCGCTGTTCAGCTTCAGCCGCATCGCGGTCGATTCGACCTACCTCGACCTGCTGCCCGGGTTCATGCTGCTCGGCATCGGCGTCGCGATGACGATGTCGCCGATGACCAGCGCCGCGATGAACGCGGTTCCGGTGCAGAAAGCCGGGATCGCCTCCGGGGTCCTCTCGATGTTCCGCATGATCGGCGGCAGCCTCGGCATCGCGATCACCGGCGCGATCTTCCAGACCCTGGTCAGCTCGAGGCTGGACTCGCTGCTGGGCGGGACCGGGGTCTCGGCTGCACAGCAGGAGTCGATCTCCGACCAACTGGGCGGCGGCGGGGTGCCGAACGTGCCTGGCCTCGACCCGGCGCAGGCCAAAGAGGTCGTGGTGGCCGGCAACGAAGCTTTTGTCTACGCGCTCAGCCATGCGATGACCGTCTCTGGTTTCGTCGCCCTGGCCGGGGCGATCATCGGGGCGACGGCGATCCGGGCCAAGTCGCGCGGTTCGGTCAGCCCCGAGGCGGCGGTGGCGGAGGCCAGTCCTGGTGGGGAGGCGCTTGCTGGTGAGGAGGCGCGGGAGGCCGCGCAGCCCGCTTGAGTTGGAGGGTGTCGGTGGGGGATCCCTGGGAGCACCTCCGCCGAGAGGATCCGGATTCTGCTGGCGCCTCAAGCGCCGACGGCTCGGCTCCATGCTGAGTACCCAGGGATCCCCCACCGACACCCTCCGCGAGCGCGCTCCGAAATAGGCTGCCGCGATGCTGGTTTTGCTGCCGCCGTCTGAAGGTAAGACACACCCGGAGGTGGGGGAGCCGGTCGATCTCGAGGCTCTTGTGTACGCGGCAGAGTTGGGCGAGAGGCGGGCGGAGTTGTTGGAGACTTTCGATTCGAGCTTGCTCGAGGCGCCGGCAGCGCCGGCGCAAGAGATTTACACCGGTGTCCTCTTTGGCCGGCTTGAGTTGCCGAAGCTGCCGGCGAAGGCCCGGCGGCGGGTGCTGATCGCCAGCGCTCTCTGGGGTGTGGTGCGGCCTGATGACCGGATTCCCTATTACAAGTTCCCGCCGAGCACGCGGCTGGATGGGATTGGGGTGCCGAACGCTTTCTGGCGCTCTGCGTTGGCCGCGGCTCTTCCCGATGAGGAGGGAGAGTTGGTTGTCGACATGCGTTCGGGTGCTTATTCGGCGGCCTGGAAACCGAAGCGGGCGACGCTGCTGGCTGTGCGGGCGTTCAGCGAGGAGGGCGGCAAGCGCAAAGCGGTTTCGCACATGGCGAAGGCGGTCCGGGGCGACGTAGCCAAGGTTCTGCTGGCGGCGAAGAGGGCGCCGGCGAATCCCGATTCCGCCGCCGCGATCGCCGAGTCCGCCGGCTTCACCGTCGAGCTCAGCGACGGCAGCCTTGACGTCATCGTCTAGATCGTCAGTGCTGGCCAGCTCACCGGATCGCCGAGGTCGATTCGGGGCAGGGTGAGAACCGGGGCGGCGGCGAGGGTGGCGATCGTCTCGCGGTTGGAGCGCTCGATCTCGGTCGGTTCCTCGGGCCAGGGGTTGAGGACTATGGCTGCGACCTCGAGGCCGGCGGCGCGCGCGGCCTCGATCGTCAGCAGGGTGTGGTTGATCGTCCCCAGGCCGGGGCTGGCGACGACTACCAGCGGGTAGCCGAGGTCGGCGGCGAGGTCGCGGACGAGGTAGGTGGGGGAGAGCGGGACCAGGAGCCCGCCGACTCCCTCGCAGACGATTGCGTCGGCGCTCTCGATCGCAGCCGCTGCCGTCTGTCGCAACCGCTCCGGGTCGATCTCCTCGCCGGCCAAGGCCGCCGCCAAGTGTGGGGAGGCCGGTGGCCCGTAGCGATAGGGCGCGATCTCCTCGTCGCTCTGCGCCGATCCCGAGGCGCGGCGCAGCAGCGCGTGGTCGGTCTCGACCCCTTCGTCGAGGCCAGTGACGGCGGGCTTGAAGACCGCGACCCGCTTGCCTTCGTCGGCCAGGGTCCTGGCGATCGCCGCCGCGACCACCGTCTTGCCGACCTCGGTGCCGGTGCCGGTGACGAAGACCCCGGAGGCCATCGGGGTCCTCAGGCAGCCAGCGGCTGCGCCGCGACCAGGCCCGCCTCGCGGGCGGCGACGCCAACCATGTGGGCAGCGGCGACCAGGTCCTCGGTGCGGTGGGTCGCCATTGCGGTCAGGCGTAGCCGGCAGGACCCCTCGGGCACGGTCGGCGGCCGGATGCCCTGGGCGAAGACGCCCTTCTCGAGGGCGAGCTCGCAGAGCTCCATCGTCGCCTCCGCCTCGCCGACGTGGACGGGAACCACATGAGTGGTCGCTTCGCCCACCGCGAGGCTCGCGGCCGCGAGCGAGCGGCGCAGCAGCGCTGCGTTGGCCTGGAGGCGGTCGACCAGTTGTGGCTCGGTCTCAAGGATCGCCAGCGCCGCCAGCGCCGCGCCGATCGCCGGGGGTGGGGGCGCGGTCGAGAAGATGAACGGCCGGGCGGTGTTGACGAGCAGGTCGACGATCTCCTCGCCGGCGCAGACGTAGGCGCCGTATGACCCAAGCGCCTTGCCCAGGGTCCCGACCACGATGTCGACCTCGCCGCTGAGGCCGGCCCGGGCGACCGAGCCCCGGCCACCGGGGCCGACGGCGCCGGTTGCGTGCGCCTCGTCGACCATCAGCCGCGCGCCGTGGCGCCGCGCCAGCTCCAGCAGCTCGGGCAGCGGCGCGATGTCGCCGTCCATCGAGAAGACGCCGTCGGTGACGATCAGCGCGGCTCGCTCGCCGGCCTGGCGCAGCCCCCAGGCGAGGTGCTCGGGATCGCGATGGCGGTAGACGAAGGTCTCCGCCCGCGAGAGCCGACAGCCGTCGACGATGCTGGCGTGGTTGAGCTCGTCGGAGAAGACGACCTCTCCGCGGACGGCGAGGGCGGCGATGACGCCGGTGTTGGCGAGGTAGCCGGAGCCAAACAGCAACGAGGCTTCATAGCCCTTGAAGGCCGCGAGGCGAGACTCGAGGCGCTGGTGCGGCTCCATGTTGCCGGAGATCAGGCGGGAGGCCCCGGCGCTGGCACCCCAGTGCATCGCCGCCTCGGCCGCCGCCTCCCGGACCTCGGCGCGGTCGGCGAGGCCGAGGTAGTTGTTGGAGCTGAGCAGGAGAACCGGTTGGCCGTCGAGGGTGACGGTCGGCCCCTGCCTTCCCTCGATTAGACGGAGCCTGCGGTAGAGCCCCCGGTCGCGGAGCTCCGCGAGCCGCTCGGAGACGTCGGTCACGCCGCCCGTGGGTAGGAAGGCGGCTTCTTCGCCTTCCTCACGACCCGCAGCTGCGTCGAGGGGTCCCAGAAGTTGGCCTCCTCCTGGCTGTCGATCAGCTCGTCGATCGGGGTCTCGGGGGCCTCGCCCTCGAGCCAGCCGGAGCGGTTGTCCGGGCGCGGGTTGGCGCCGTTGTCGGGCTGGCGGGCGACGTTGAGGCCGAGCTCTTCGAACATCTCCCGGTCCTCGGCCGGTTCGGCCCCCAGCGTGGTCAGGAAGTTGCCCATCATCACTCCGTTCAGACCCGCCTTGACCGCAAGGCCGTGCAGCTCGCCGAGGTTCTCCACCCGGCCGCCGCAGAGGCGGAAGAGGGCACCGGGAATGATCAGGCGGAAGATCGCGATCCACTTCACGACCTCCCAGGGATCCATCACCTCGCGGTCGCCGAACTTGGTCCCGTCCTTCGGGATCAGCAGGTTGATCGGAACCGAGGTGGGGTTGATCTCAGAGAGCTCGAATGCCATCTCGACCCGCTGCTCCTCGGTCTCCCCAAGGTTGAGGATGCCGCCGACGCAGGTCTCCAGTTCGGCCTCCTTGACCGCCTGGATCGTCCGCAGCCGGCCCTCGTAGCGGACCGTGGTCGAGACCTCGGGGTAGTAGGAGCGGGCCGACTCGACGTTGTGGTGGACGCGCTGGACCCCGGCCTCCTTCAGCGCCTTGGCCCGCTCGGCCGACATGTGGCCGATCGACGCACAGCGCTTGAGGTTGGTCTGCTCGGCGACCAGCCGGGTCCCCTCGAGGATTTTCTGGAAGTCCCGTTTGGAGAGGCCCTGGCCCTGGGTGACCATGCAGAAGCGGTGGGCACCGGCGGCCTCGGCAGCTTTCGCGTGCTCGAGGATCTGCTCCGGCTCCATCATCGCGTGCATCGGCGTGTCCGCCTCGGCGTAGCGGGACTGGGCGCAGAAGCCGCAGTCCTCGGCGCAGCCGCCGGACTTGGCGTTGACCAGCGAACACATGTCGGTCGAGTTACCGAAGTTCTCGACCCGCACCTCCCAGGCGCGTTCGACAAGCGCTTCGATCTCGGCGTGGTCGGTGAGGCGCCCGTAGGCGCGGGCCTCGTCGGCGGTGATCAGGGAGGACACGCGGCAAATCTAAGAATCGGGCCGGACGCCAGGGCGCCGGTCTTTTGTTCCGGATAGCGACACAAATGACCGGCGCACTAGCATCGGAGCCGATGGAGCGAGCGGTAGCGCGGCGACGAGGGGTGGCGCTGGCGGTCCTTGCCTTGTTGGCGATCGGAGCGTTCGCCTGTGGCGCCACTCTGGGAGATGAGCCTGAGCCGCCGAAGCCGAGCGTGGCAGAGACCCTGCCGGCGAAGCAGCTCGCCGGCCAGCGGATCGTCGTCGGCCTGCCGGGTACCTCGATCTCGCCCGCGCTGCGGGACGCGGTGCGCGAGGGAGGGGTCGCGGGCGTCGTCCTCTTCGCCGAAAACTTCCCCAGCCGTGCCGCCGGCAAGCGGTTGATCGCCCAACTGCAAGGGATCAGGCGACCGCCGAAGCTGCGCGACCCGCTGCTGATCATGGTCGACCAGGAGGGCGGGTTGGTGAAGCGGGTAGGCGGCGCGCCCACCGCCTCGGCGCGGGAGATGGGCGCCCGCGGCGCCGAGTTCAGCGCCCGCCAGGGTCGCGCCACCGCCGCCAACCTGCGCGAGCTGGGGATCAACGTCGACCTTGCCCCGGTGCTCGACGTGGGTCGTCCGGGAGGCGTGATTGCCGCGACCGACCGCAGCTTCGGCTCCACCGCGGCGAAGGTCGAAGCGACCGCAATCCCGTTCGCCAAGGCGCTGCAGGCCGGCGGGGTGGCGGCGACCGGCAAGCACTTCCCCGGCTTCGGCGCCGCGACTGAAAACACCGATTTCTCGGTCGAACGGATCGACCTCTCCAAAGAGGAGTTGCGGGCGGTAGACGAGAAGCCCTACGCGGCCTTTGCCGCGGCCGGCGGCAAGCTGGCGATGCTCAGCACGGCGATCTACCCTGCCTTCTCCGACCGTCCCGCCGCCTTCACCCGCGCGATCGCCACCGGCGAGCTGCGCAACCGGCTTGGCTTCGAGGGAGTCTCGATCACCGACGCGCTGGAAACGCCCGCTGTCGAAGACTTCGGAAGCACCGCCAAAGCTGCGGTTGCGGGCGCCCGCGCCGGTGTCGATCTGCTGCTCTATGCCCGGCTGGGGCCCGGGGAAAGGGCCTGGAACGCGCTGGTCGCGAAGCTGCGCTCCCACATGCTCGACCGCGCCGAATTCGAGGCCGCGGCGCAGCGGGTGCTCGACCTGCGCGCCGAGCTGGCTCGCTAGCGCTGCTCCGGCGCCCCCTCCCGCACCGCGACCGGGTCGAAGACGCGGACGCCGTCGCGGCCCTCGTCCTTGGCGGCGTACATCGCCGTGTCGGCTTCGGAGAAGACGGTGGCGGCGCTGGTCCGCGGGTCGTCGCCGAACATCGCCACCCCGACGCTGACCGTGACCGGATCCGCTTCTTCGCCGGAGCGGTGCTCGCGCACTTCGCCGGCGATCGCTTCGGCAGCGATCTGGGCCTCCGCGCGGCTGCAGCGCGGCAGGATCACCGCGAACTCGTCGCCGCCGAGCCGGGCCAGCGTGTCGCTGCGTCGGGTCCGACGCCGCAGCACTCCGGCGACCTCCTTGATCAGCCGGTCGCCCGCCGGGTGCCCTTGGGAGTCGTTGACCCGCTTGAAGTCATCGATGTCGAGGACCAGCAGCGCCCCGGTGGCGCGGTCGCGCCGGCTGCGGGCCATCGCTGCCGCCAGGTCCTTCTCGAAGCGGCGCCGGTTGTCTAGCCCGGTCAGCGCATCCTGGCTTGCCTCTCGCTCCAGCTCGCGCATCCGTTCGCGCCGGTTCCAGGTGAGGATCAACGCCCCCAGCAGCGCCGCAAGGGAGATCCCAAGTACCGCCAGGGCGAGGGGGAGGCTGAGGCCGGGGCCGTGGGGGTCCTCGACGGCCAGCGCCCAGGTTCGGTCGGCGATCTCGAGTGGGACCGATGCGGGGTCGTCTAGATCCTCGTCGGACCCGTAGGCGAGCCCGCCGTCGATCCGCAACTGCAGCTCGGCGTCCTCCGGCAGGACGGTGAGGGCGGCGGCGGCGACGTTGTCGACCCGGAAGCTGCCGGCGATAAGCCCGGTCAGCGCTCGGCGCCGATCCACGCGGCTCTGCAGGGGGGCTCCGTCCCGGTAGATCGGCCGGAAGACGTTGATCCCCGTGCCGCCGATCAGGAGCGGGACCACAGGCGTCGCCACAGCCTGCCCGGTGTCGGCGGCACGGCGCAGGGCCTGAGCCCGCAGCGGGTCCGACCCGAGGTCGTAGCCCCGCAGCCGTTCGGCCTGCACGTCGCTGGTGCCGAAGGTGACCGGGAAGTAAACGGGACGTGGCCGCGCCTGGCGCATCGAGAGCCCCAGCCCTCGTTCGTGTATCGCGATGCCGAGGGTCCGTTCGTAGTCGTCGCGCTGTGCCGCGGGGATCCGGGGGATGTAGGCGGCTCCGTCGAGGGCGCCGCCGCCGACAAGGGTCTGGCCGATCACCTCGAACTCGTGCCGGTCGACGCGCCGCTGGGTCTTGGCGAACGCAGCCGCGGTGGAGAGCTTGCCGATCGAGACCGCGGCGACCGCTTCCGCCTGGTGTGCGCCTCGCACCGCTTCCTCGTGCTGCATCTGGTCGAAGTCGCTGCGGTCGTCGGCGTAGACCAGGAGCGCGGCGAGGACCGAGCCCAGCGCGACCAGGGTGACGGCGGCGATCCCGAGCCAAAAGCGCCGCCTCACGACGGCACCGCCGCGAGCGACTCCCAGAGGTAGAGCGAGGCGAGGCTTCGATGCGGTCGCCAAGGCTCGCCGATCTCCAGCACTTGGGTCGGCGGCGGCATTTTCTCCAGGCCGTACTCGATCTGGATTGCTTTGCGGATGCCGAGGTCGCCGCCGGAGAGGACGTCGGGCCGTTCGAGGTGGAAGAGCAGGAACATCTCCGCGGTCCACTGGCCGAGGCCGCGGACGGCGACGATCTCTCCAATCGCCTCCTCGTCGCTGAGCTCGTTGAGTCGCTCGAGCTCCAGTTTTCCGCTGAGAACGTGGGAGGCGAGGTCGCGGATGTATTCGGTCTTGCGGCCGGAGAGCCCGGCGCCGCGCAGGTCCTCTTCGCGGGCTTCCAGCAACTGCTCGGGCGAGGGAGTGGAGCCGTCGAAGAGGTCGATCACCCGTAGGTAGATAGTCCGCGCCGCTTTGGTTGAGAGCTGCTGGCCGACGATCGCCCGCAGCAGGGCCCCGTAGGCGTCGTTCGGCCGCTCCTCGCTGCGTCGTTTCTGCCGCGTCGCAATGTCGATCTTCCCGACCCGCTCGATCAACGCCGCCATCGTCGGATCGGAAGCCGCGAGCGCTTTGCGGGCTTTGGCGCTCACCGTCCGGTCCACTGCGGTCGCCGCTTCTCGGCGAAGGCGCGGATTCCCTCGCGGAAGTCCTCCGAGGAGAAGCACGATTCCCGCAGGGCGACCAGCCCGGCCTCCTGCTGGTCGGTCAGCTCGGGGTTTTCGTTGAGGAGGTCGATTGCGCGTTTGTTGCCGCGCATCGAGAGCGGCGCGTTGGCGGCGATCGCCGTCGCCAGGGCAAGGGCGACCTCCGCCACCTCGCCGTCGTCGACGACCTCGGTGACGAGGCCGATCCGCTCTGCCCGCGCGGCGTCGAGGTTGCGACCGGTGAGGAAGAGCTCCTTGGTGGCCGCGAGGCCGATGGTGTCGAGGAACTTGCGCAGGCCGGTGTGGCCGTAGATCAAGCCAAGTTTCGCCGGCGGCATGCCCAGCTTGGCGCCGCGGGCGCAGATCCGCAAATCGCAGGTGATCGCCAGCTCCAGGCCGCCGCCGAGACAGTGGCCGTTGAGCGCGGCGAGGACCGGCCACGGGTGACGGGAGATCGCCTCCATCGCCGCGTGGAAGGGATGGGCGACGAGGGCCTCGGCGTCGCGCTCGAAGGTCTCCTCGGGGATGCCGGCGATGTCGTAGCCGGCGGAAAAAAGCGGCGGCGCGCCGGTGATGACGACGCAGCGGCTCTCGATTCCGCGGTCGAGCTGCGGCAGGACCTCGGCGAGCGCGTCGAGGATCTCGTGGTCGAGGGCGTTGCGCCGCTCGGGGTTGGAGATCGTCAGCCGGGAGACAGCCTCGGCCGGCCGGTCGAGGACGAGCTTGCCGCCTGCCAACCGCTCGTCCACGCCTCTACTCCAGAACCACGAGGACGTCGCCTTCCGAGACGGACTGGCCCTCCTCGCAGCGAATCTCCTTGACGACGCCGTCGTCTTCGGCCTCGACCGGGATCTCCATCTTCATCGACTCGAGGATGACGACGGTGTCGCCGTCGGATACCTCGTCGCCGACCGCGACCTCGATTTTCCAGACGTTGCCGGTGATGTGTGCCTCGATGTCTGCCATGGGCGGGGACAATAGCCCGACGATGGGACCCGAACAGGCGGCAGGGGACGAGGGCGGACTGGCGGCGATCGTCGCGGCGCGCAACGAGGCCGACCGGATCGGCGCCACGGTGGCGGCCCTGCGGGGTGCCTTTCCGGGGGCGCGGGTCTGGGTCGCCGACGACGCCTCCGAGGACGGCACCGCGGAGGCGGCGATGGCGGCCGGGGCCGAGGTGGTCAGCCGCGGCCGGCCGCACGGCAAGGGCGCCAACGTCACCGCCGCGGCGGAAGCGGCGCTGAGCGTCGAGGAGCCGCCCAGGCTGGTGCTGCTCTGCGACGGGGACCTGGGAGAGACGGCGGCGCGCCTGGCGCCTCTGGTCGCGGCGGTGGAGCGCGGCGAGTGCGACCTCGCGGTGGCGGCCTTCAGCCGCCGGGTCGGCGGTGGCTTCGGCCTCGCCCTCGGTTTCGCCGGCTGGGCGATCCATCGCCTCTGCGGGGCCGAAACGGAGGCGCCGATCTCCGGCCAGCGGGCGATGCGAGCCGAGGTGCTGCGCGCGGCGCTGCCCTTTGCCGAGGGCTACGGGATGGAGATCGGGATGACCGTCGACGCGGTCCGCGCCGGCTACCGCCTGGGCGAGTACGAGCTGGACCTGGAGCATCGCGCCACCGGTCGCGATCTCGCCGGGTTCCTGCATCGGGCTCGCCAGCTGCGGGACTTCGCCCGGGTGTTCGTCTCTCGCGCGCGGGCTTGAGCCTCGTAAGGTTGGAGGATGGGACGGAGGGGAATAAGGACGTCGGTACTCGCGATCCTCGTGATCGGGCTTGTCTTTGGTGCCGCGCTGGCGCACGCCGAGCTGGTCGAGCGCGGCAACCTCTTCATCAAGTTCGCCGGCGGAATCGCGCCCACCAAGCTTCCGCGGCACGCAAACGCTCCGATCACGGTCCGGGTTGACGGCACCGTCAGGACCCTCTCCGGCGAGCGGCCGCCTGCGCTGCGCTTCATCTCGATCGCGATCAACCGCGGGGGCAGGGTCGAAACCAAGGGGCTGCCGCGTTGCCGGCGCAGCGAGATCGAGTCGGCTAGCTCGGCGCAGGCGATGGCGGCATGTGGCGGAGCCCTGGTCGGCAGCGGGCGCTATGTCGCCGGCGTCACCTTTCCCGAACAAGCGCCGCTGCCGCTGCAGGGGAAGATCCTGGCGTTCAACACGATCGTCGACGGAGAACGGGCGATCCTCGCCCACATCTTCGGCTCGAAGCCCTTTCCCAACAGCCGGACCTTCACCTTCAAGATCCGCAGGTCCGGCGGCACGTACGGCACTGTCCTCACCGCCGCGCTCCCCAAATCTCTGAACGAAAACGGCTACCTCAAACGGATCGTCCTCAACTTGCGCCGCGATTACGTCTACCGCGGCAGCAAGCGCAGCTACCTCAGCGCTTCCTGCGGTGCCCCACCGGGCTTCACTGTCGGCATCTTCCCCTTCGTACGGGTGGGGATGGCCTTCGCCGACGGCCGTAAACTGGCCTCCACCTTGATCCGCACCTGCACGGTCCGGAAATAGACAGCCACCAGTAGGCCGCCGACAGTGATCCTCGCCATCGACCAGGGGACGACCGGGACCACCTGCCTGGTCTTCGACGACGAGGGCGCCGTCGCCGGGCGCGCTTACTCCGAGTTCCAGCAGTTCTTCCCGCGGCCGGGTTGGGTCGAGCACGACGCGAACGAGATCTGGGAGGTGACCCGGCGGGTCGCAAGGGAGGCGATCGCCGCAGCCGGGATCGAGGGCGGCGAGCTCGATGCGATCGGGATCACCAATCAGCGCGAGACCGTCGTCGCCTGGGATCCGGACAGCGGCGAGCCGATCCACCGCGCCCTCGTCTGGCAGGACCGCCGTACCGCCGAGCGCTGCGACCAGTTGCGGGAGGCGGGCCGCGAGCCGCTGGTTCGCGAGCGGACGGGGCTGACGATCGACCCCTACTTCTCCGGAACCAAGATCGAGTGGCTGCTGGGCAATGCCGAGGGAGTTGAGCGGGCGGTCTTCGGCACGATCGACTCCTGGTTGCTCTTCAAGCTCACCGGCGAGCACGTCACCGACTACACGAATGCCTCGCGGACGCTGCTGTTCGACATTCGCCGCCTCGACTGGGACCCCGAGCTCTGCGACCTGCTCGGCGTCGATCCGGCCCGGCTGCCGCGACCCCGTCCCTCGAGCTGCGTGTTCGGCACTACCTCCGAGTTCGGCGGCGAGGTGCCGGTCGCGGGCGTGGCCGGCGATCAGCAGGCGGCGCTCTTCGGCCAGGCCTGCCACCACCCGGGGATGGCGAAGAACACTTATGGCACCGGCAGCTTCGTCCTCCTCAACAGCGGCCCGCAGCCGCCCCCGGTCTCCGAGGGATTGCTCGGCACCGTCGCCTGGGGCTTGGGCGACGAGGTTGCCTATGCGCTCGAGGCCTCGATCTTCGTTACCGGCGCCGCCGTGCAGTGGCTGCGCGACGGGCTCGGGATCATCGAGGCGGCGGCCGAGACCGAAGCCCTCGCCGCCTCGCTCGACTCCAACGACGGCGTCTACTTCGTCCCTGCCCTCACCGGCCTTGGCTCGCCCCACTGGGACCCCTATGCACGGGGCACGATCGTCGGTCTCACCCGCGGCAGCGGCCGCGCCCACCTGGCCCGGGCGGCGCTGGAGGCGATCGCCTACGAGACGGTCGACGCGGTGCGGGCTCAGGAAGCGGCCGCCGGCGAGGGGTTGGAGCTGCTGCGGGCGGACGGTGGCGCCGTCGCCAACCACTGGCTGATGCAGTTCCAAGCGGACGTTCTCGGTGTACCTGTCTCCGTGCCCGAGATTGCCGAGACGACCGCCCTCGGCGCCGCCTACCTGGCCGGCGTCGCGACCGGGGCCTGGACGGTGGAGCAGGTGGGGGAGATGTGGCGGGAGGCAGATCGTTACGAACCGACGATGGGCGCGGGCCAGCGGGAAGAGCTGCTCGCCCAGTGGAGGCGAGCCCTGGAGAGGTCACGCGAATGGGCGAGATGAAGCCGCAGGTCTACAAGGACCCGCGCCCCGCCGAGTACTTCCAGCAGTTCCACGCAGCGGCCCGCAAGGGAGTCGGCTGGACCTACACCTTCGTCCGCATCATCCTCACCCTGCCGACGCTGCTGATCTGGCGGGTGCGGCAGATCGGGGTCGAGAACGTGCCCAAGGACGGGCCGCTGGTCCTCGCCCCCAACCACTTCAGCCAGATGGACCACTTCTTCGCCGGCGTCTACCTGCGGCGGAAGATTCGCTTCATGGCGAAATCCCAGATGTTCGGGCCGCCGGTCCTCACCTACGTCTACAAGCACGGCGGCGTCTTCCCGATCCGCCGCGGCCACCACGACGAGGAAGCGATCGAGACCGCCCGGATCCTGATCGACCAGGGTGAAATGCTGCTCGTCTACGCCGAGGGAGGCCGCTCCCGCTCACAGAAGATGGGCCAGCCGAAACCGGGGATCGGCCGGCTCGCGCTGGAGACGGGGGCACCGATCGTCCCGGTTGCGATCCACGGCTCCGAGCGGGCCCGCCAGTGGAAGCGGTTCCGCTTCCCGAAGGTCACGGTCCAGTTCGGCGAGCCGCTCGTCTTCCCGGTCGAGGACTCGCCCGGCGTCGAGCGCCAGCTCGAGATCGCGAGCGAGGTCTTCGCCCGGGTGCGGGAGATGTACGAGGGGCTGGACGGGACGGGCGGCGCTGGTTACTCGTAGCGCTGCTCGAGCCCGGCGTAGAAGTCGGGATCGTGGCCCGGGGTGATCACCGCGTCGGGGAACTGGGTGCGGAACAGGCGCAGCTCCTGCAGGGAGCGGCGCAGGTTGTGGGCGTCGTAGGGGCGCGGCGGCATCGCCAGGTCGCCGTCGAGCTGGCCCCGCAGGTACATCGCGTCGCCGCCGATCACGAAGTCGCGCTCCTTCAGCCGGCAGACCACCGAGATGTGGCCGGGGCTGTGGCCCGGGGTGAAGGCGAGGTGGATCGAGCCGTCGCCGAAGAGGTCGAAGCTGCGGCCGAAGGTGGCGTAGGAGTCGATCCCGGCGCGGTCGAAAGAGACGGTGCGGTAGTCGAAGGCGTAGTCGTAGTGGGCGCGGCGGTAGCCGTTCAGCAGCGCGTTGACGCCGCCGCTGGCGGCCTCCCACTCGGTCTCGCTGAGGACGAAGGTGGAGCTCGGGAACTCGGCAATCGCCGAGGTGTGGTCGAGGTGCATGTGGGTCATTACCACGATCGGGATCTCGCCCGGCTCGAGGCCACGTTTGCGCAGCTGCGAGGGGACGTCTTCGCCGGGCTCGAGGGTGGGGCTGCCGATCCGGGCTCCGAGGGCGCCGAAGTTCTGGCGGGGGTCGGTGGCGATCGAGGGGTGGAGCCCGGTGTCGACCAGGATCGCGCCGGCGCTCGGGTGGCGGACGAGGAAGGCCGGGACCGGGACCACGTTCGGCTCCGAGCCGATGAACAGGGCCTTCGCCAGCTTCGCGGTAATCAAGCGCCCGCCGGGGCTGACCATCATCTCGCGGGCGAAGTCGACATGGCCGGCGATCAGCGGTTCGACCGAGACGGTGGCGCCGCGGGTCCCACCGGCAAGCGGCTCGTGCAGCGGGGTTGGCTCAACCGAGACGCCCATCAGCCGTCCCATTTACGCAGTTCTGCTCGCCTATAGGCTTCGCCGCCGATGACTGAAAGCTCGCATTCGCAGGTCTTCAGGGATGGTTTGCTCGAGGGGCAGGTCTGCGTCGTCTCCGGCGCGGGCAGCGGTCTCGGGCGCGAGACCGCGCTGGAGCTGGCACGGCTCGGCGCCACCGTCGTCGCCTGCGGGCGGCGCGAGGAGCCGCTGGCGGAGACGGCCGAGCTGGTCGCCGCATTGCCGGGCAACTTCGAGCACGAGACGCTCGACATCCGCGAAGAGGAGCCGGTGGGGAAGTTCTTCGACGGCCTGTTGGAGCGCCACGGCCGCCTCGACGTCCTCGTCAACAACGCCGGCGGCCAGTTCCTCAGCCCGGCCGAGGCGATCAGCCCGAAAGGGTTCAAGACGGTGATCGACCTCAACGTGCAGGGGACCTGGCTGATGACCCACGCCGCCGCGACCAAAGCCTTCATCCCCCAGAACGGAGGCAAGGTTCTCAGCGTCACCCTCTCTCCTCACAACGGGATGCCGGGGATGGTCCACTCCGGCGCCGCCCGCGCTGCGGTCGAGAACATGATGCGGACCCTCGCCGTCGAGTGGGCCCGCTTCGGGATCAAGACCGTCGCCCTGGCGGCCGGCCAGTTCGCGACCGAGACGCTGCTGACCAAGTATCCGCAGGTGGTGGTCGACAACCTCGAGCGCTCGATCCCGATCGGCCGCGCCGGCCGGCCCGAGGAGATGGCCTGGCTAGTCGCCTACCTCGCCTCGCCGGCGGGGGACTTCTACTCGGGGACGACGATCACCCTCGACGGTGCCCGCGACAACTGGGCCGGGCCTTGGCCACCGCAGGCGATCACGACGGACGAGGGGGACCCGGTCGCCGAGGAGCGTCGCCCGAAGTGAGGTAGAGCGGGTCGGCCGAAGGAGACGTGCCTCCCTTCGCTTTCGCATTTTTGCGCGTTATTGACATCTGGTTACCTATCACTTATGTCTCCATCGATTAATCAAACTATGGAGAGGGTGGCTGGGTCGTGAACAGGTGGATCGGTGGAGTCATGTTGGGAGCTGTTGTGATCGCTGCGCTCGTCGGAGGCTGTGGCGAGGGAAGCGAGGCTTCCTCGAGCCTCACCAAAGCGGAATTCATTAAGCAGGCGGATGCGGTGTGCGCCAAGCGGGAAAAGGAATGGCAGGACGCGGTGGTCTCCTACGAAAAGGAAGTCCGAGCGAAAGGGGCGCAGGAAGAGCCGGCAGTTCAACGCGAGATTGCTGACGAACTGACGCGCGACTCGATGCTCCCGGCCCTCAACGGTCAACTTGAGCAGTTGGAAGAGCTGGAGGCGCCGGAGAGGAGCGAGACGCAGGTCAAGAAGATGCTGCAGGCGCTCTCCGTTGCAATCCGCAAGATAGAGGATGAGGGCGCGAAAGCTCTATCTGAAGATACGTTTGCGACCTTCGAGGAACAAGCCGAAACGCTTGGTGTGACCTGCCCGCTCTAGGAGGTCGTTAGCGCGGCTCGAGGACGACGAGCGGGATCTCACGCCCTTTGCTGCGGGCAGCGTAGTCGTCGTAGCCGCGGTAGCCCTTGACGGCGAGTGCCCAGAGGCGCTCGCGCTCCTCCGGTTTCGCCACTCGGGCATGGACCGGGATCTGCTCTCCCATCACCTGCACGGTGGTGTCGGGGTTGGCCATCAGGTTGTGGTACCAGGCCGGGTGCTTCGGAAAGCCCCCCTTGGAGGCGACGATGACCAGGTCCTCGCCGTCGCGCACGTAGAGCAACGGCGAGGTCCGCTTGGTCCCGCTCTTGGCCCCGACGTGGTCGAGCAGCAGCATCTTGCCCGGCACGCCGGGGATGGTGTGCCCCAGGCGTCCACCCGTCCTCTGGTAGAGGAACGTGTGGACGCCCATGAACCTGCGGGTTGCGGGCCAGATGTGGTCCCCCACGTCGAGGTAGCGCGGAGTGCGCCGCGAACTCGAATCTGATGCCTTGGAGCTCAGGTGTACATCCCCCCGAACATCCCGCCGGTCACGTTGAGGACCTGACCATGCATGTAGTTGGCGAGGGGCGAGCTGAGGAACAGCACCGGGCCGGAGGCCTCCTCCGGCGTCGCCGGGCGGCCGAGCGGGATGATCGCCGAGGCCATCGCCCGCATCTGCTCCGGGATGCCGAGCTCGATCTTCTCGCCGGTCGGCGAGGTCATCTCTTCGCCGGCCTCTTTGGCGGCGGTGAGGCGGGTTTCGACGAAGCCGAAGGCGACCGCGTTGACGTTGATCTTGAACTGGCCCCACTCCTTGGCCAGGGTTTTCGTCAAACCGACGACGCCCATCTTCGCGGCCGAGTAGTTGACCTGGCCGGCGTTGCCCATCATCCCCGAGGTCGAGGAGGTGTTGATGATCTTGCGGAAGACCTCCTGGCCCTCGGCGCGCTCGGCCTTGGCCGCCTCGCGCCAGGCCGGAGCGAGCGCCCGGGCGACCCGGAAGGGGACGATCGTGTGGATGTCGAGCATCGCCTGGAACTGCTCGTCGCTCATCTTGTGGGCGACGCCGTCCCAGGTGTAGCCGGCGTTGTTGACGCAGATGTCGACCGCGCCGAAGGCGTCGTTGGCGGTCTTGACCAGCTCGTCGGCGGCGCCCTCCTTGGTCAGGTCGCCGGCGAAGACCGCGGTCTCGCCGTTGATCTCACTCGCCGTCTGCTCGGCGACGTCGGCGTCGAGGTCGTTAATAAGCACCTTGGCGCCCTCGTCAACGAACATTTCCGCCGTGGCGCGTCCGATTCCGCGGGCCGATCCCGTAACGATCGCCGCTTTCCCGTCCAGAAGTCCCATTACTCCGTCTCTCCTTCGATCGATGAAAAGTCGGTTGGGGAGGCTATCGGGATTAGGGCGTCCTGGTTGACTGGCCAGTCGGCTCAACTGAAGCGGACGGCGCCGTCCTCGGTCACGGTCCAGTGCGGGTTGTGGGCGGATCTCCCAAGGATGGCCGCCGAGATCGGTGAAGAGCCGCTCTACCCGCCCCAGCGTCGACCTCGGCGGGTACCGAAGTTGAGCGCGAGCATCGGGTGCGGCCCCAGTGCTGCAGCCGAACGCTTTAGCTCCGCCCGGTCGACGATCCGGCACCGCGACCGTGCAACTGGACGAGATCCGTTGCTCGAACCAGCGGATCGCGGTCCAGCTGACTGCAGCTCCCGAGTAGACAAAATCTGCGCCGCTAGGTTTCCGCGCGTGTTAGGCCGATTTTGCTTCAGGTTTGCCCGCCTGATCGGTACGTTATGGCCGTTTGGGATCAAGGACCGGGAACGGAGACAAAACGGTGATATCGACTGATCTTGATCATAGGCATGGTGGCGGTTACCTATCTTGTGACTGGTTGCGGCAGATCGGGAGACGAAGCTTCGTCGCCTCTCACCAAACTTCAGTTCATCGAGCGGGCAGACGCAATTTGCAAGAAGGCTGATCAGGAAGCCGAGGCGGCTGCCGCTTCTTGGAAGAAGGAGTTTCCTGGCGGTCCTGCCGAAGCGGAAAAGCACCCAAACGATGGATTGAGACAGGTACTAGTGCCTTCGATGCGACGTGAGGCGAAGGCTCTACGAGCCCTTGGGTCGCCCACGAAGGACAAGGCAGTGGTCACCAAATTCATCGACAATCTTTCGCGAGCAAGTGAAACAGGGCTTTGGAGTTCAAACAGGAAGCGGTTGCCTATGGCTTGAAAAGTTGTGGGAGTGTGCTCTAGCTGATACTGCGTCATCTAGAGGCGGTGTACTCGGTCAGCATCTTAAACGGACATCACGCTTGAACTTCATCCGCCAAAGATTCGCAATTCGATACGTGCTGTTATCGGCATCGACGTAGACGTCGTACAGCGGTCCGGAACCCAGCTGCCCATGGGCAAACAGGACAGGTTCGAGTGAGTATCGGGAAGAACCGGTACCGCATTGTCGCTGGTTAACATGACCAACCAAGTAGCCTTCCACGTGGAATTTCAGCACCCCGGCACACACGAAGGAAATACTTGCGTAGGTAAACAAAAGTTTCGGTGCCCCTTTTGCCCCCACCATGTTGTGGGTCCCAAGCGCGTTGGTTCGCACTGGTCGAGTTGGCCGTGCGGTGCCGCTGCAGCCGAACCTAAACACCGTGACGTGCTCTCTGCAATGTCGGAGATCGAACACCGAAAAGGCTGTGGTCTTCGTCCGATACTGCCCACGACCACTCACCGAAAGACATTGGATCTGACTACCGCCAAAGCTCAGCTCCAAGGGTCCGCCACGCAGGGTGTAAGAGCAAGGGTTATCTGCACATAGGAATTGCGGTCGATCACCAGCAACAGAAGGTGATGCCAAAGGGGATGCAAACATGAGGGCGGTGAACAATCCGGCCGCTAGGAGTATCGACTTACTCTGCATGGCTCCTCCTTGGATTGGCGATGCCGTCATGGTCTAGGTACGGAGTCATTTTGTAGGCCCCTAAGGCACCGGAGGCCCTATGGGGCCTCCGGTGCTGCACACTACTTCCACTAACTGCTGAACCCAATCAGCATGTAAGTTTAACTTTGTTGCTGTTGTATTTTAGGGTCCCCGAGCCGGTCTGTGACGATGTGAGGTAAGCGCCCCCGTTATCGTTATTCGAGATCAGATCGTATTTCGTGCCGGTTGTTGTTACCTGCATGTATTTCTGCGTGCCATTGGCAATTTTTTCGAATGCTACCGTGTGTTCAGTTGCAAACGTGCCACACTGAGGATTCGAGATATGGCCGATAATATTGCCTGTCACTGTTTTGTCAGCGAACCCAGCGCAGGTGAATGTCACGTTGACACCTGTGAGCAGGACTCCAGGTGTGGTTTTGTTGGGGTCGATGTAGATGTTGTGGGACGTTAGCGTGTTGGTTTCGATTTTCCCTGACGTCCCGGTATTCGAGCAGGTAAATTTGAAAATCGTGACGTTCTCCCTGCAGCCGGTAAAGGCCAATTTGACCGTCCCTGTGGACGTTCCTGACGTCAAGCTGCCAGAGCCTCCGACAGCGGTGCAGCTGATTCCTTCTCCAGCGCTGTTAATGAGTTCTGCAGCGCCGCCGGTGATAGTGGCGGTACAGGAAGCGCCGGTTTCGCAATCGGCATTGAATTCACCCGCGGTGGCGACGGCCGGGAGGGCCGCAACCGCCAGGGCGGTGAGTGCTGCTGCTACGAGCAGCATCAACTTCTTGTTCATGGTTACCTTTCCTGTGCTCCTAGGAGGAGGGCAATAGGGCTCTCCAGCCGGGAGGTTTTGACAGGGGCTGGAGGCTCCAACGAACATCCAGCCCTACCTTGCACAGATATCTGTAACCGTCAGATTCCTGAACAGTCAAGGGAACTCGGTGCTTTGATCTTCTTTAGGCAGTGAGACCATGCTCTCGGCCGGGAGTTTTGCCCTGCAAATCGCTCAGAGGAATCCCGCGCGCACCTACAAAGTTGCGCGTGCGTAAGCACTTATCGGGCAGCGTTCTTCATTTTCGGCGCACTCGTGGAGTGATCTGTGGCGACAATGACCATTGCGGCGAGCGTTCGCTGAATTACGCGCGCGAAAGGCTGCCAATATGTCAATTCCAGCGTGTTTGTCGTGCTAGCTGGGTCCTGGTTGCAAATCAGTCGGCGATTCAAGGCTTCGGCTTTGACGTCTGAACAACTTGTAGCAATCTCTCCGTTGGTAAATGGCGGTGCTCGAGCACGGGCCGCTTGGGCAATGGGGCGTTCTCATCGAACGGAGGGGGATTGGAGATGCTGGTAGGTCGATGGCAGCTAGCCGCGTCGGCTTGGTGCGGTGTTCTGGCTGTGTTGGCATGCGCACTTGCAGTATTGGCGCCGAGCGCCTACGCCGAGGGATTCGATTTCAAAAAGGTCTTCGGTCCCGACGGGACCGAAGGGAGCGGATTTACCGGAGCGGGATCGGTCGCTGTCGACCAGAGCGAAGATGTCGTCTACGTACTTGACGGAGGCCATTTCAATGACGGCGAAGCCGGGGCGCTCTTCAAGTTCGACCTCGAAGGGAACCCAGTCAATTTCGGTGGTTCTTCTCCCAATATCGCTGGTAACGAAGTATCGAACATCTCAATCGAAGGATTTCCTCAGCGCAACCAGCAGGTAGCAGTTGACTCAACTACCCATACGATTTACCTAACTGGAACGGAAGGGCCACCTTTTGGGGAATCGACGGCCATCCTCGCATTCGAGTCCAACGGGGAACCACATGAATTCACCGCTGGCCCCGGAGCAGGGACCAATGAACTCTCGATACCTGAAACGCCTGGAGCGGGAGGGGTCTCTGTCGCCGGCGTGGCCGTAGATTCCCAGGGAAATATTTATGCGAGCGACTCAAAACTTGATGCGAGTGCACTCTTCATCTATACGCGCACCGGCGCAACCCTGCTCTCCTTACCGGCAGGTACCATCGCGCCGACGAATCTCGCCGTTGACTCAAAAGGTGTCGTCTATGTCACCGGGTCGGGTGCAGTATCTAGGCTGCTCCCATCCGAGTATCCAATTTCGGGGACTACCACTTACACGAATGACGGTCAGCTTGATGCAATTGGTGCCAGGAGCGTCGCCGTCGATCCTAAAACTAATGAAGTGTATGTCTCACAAGAATCCCAGGTATCGGTATTCGACGAAGGCAAGACGTTGTTAGCAACCATGGGAGGGCCGGGTGAACCAGGTGAAGTGGGTGGCATTGATTCAGCCCCATTCGGACTCGCCGTAGACAGCGAAGCAGAACGCATTTTCGTCGCCCATCAATCCGGAGGAGATAGCGGCGTATATAGGATCTTTGTTTTTGAAAAAAGCATTTTCGAGGGCCCGCCAACCATCGAGTCGGAATCTGTGACCGGCGTGACGGCTGACTCCGCCAAGCTGCAGGCACGGATAAACCCGAACACCCACAACACGACGTACTGGTTCGAATACGGCTTAGCCGATTGCTCGCTGGGTTCATGTATGAGAGTACCCGTGTCAGGGGCATCGATCGGCTCCGGTCACCAGCCTGTCGCCGTTGCGCGTACGGTCACTGGTCTGCAGGCGGAAACCAGCTTCCACTATCGGGTGGTGGCGGAAAATGACCTCGGGATCACTGATGGGGTAAACAGAACGTTCACCACCCAGAGCAGCGCGCTCGGGTTCGAGCTGAGTGATTCCCGGGTCTGGGAGATGGTTTCACCGCCCGATAAGCACAGTGGCTTGCTCGTACTTCCTGCCAGCGGGATCATCCAGGCAGCAGCGGGCGGTGACGGCCTCGCCTACCTCAGCCTGGGCTCGATCGAAGCAAGGCCCGATGGAAACCGGGCTCTTGAAGCCTCCTCGGTTCTTTCACGCCGTAGCACCGGAGCTTGGAGCACGAAGGACATAACTCCACCCCATGTCGAAGCGACGGGTGCCCGCGCCGCGGAGTACAGACTGATGACTTCGGATCTCTCTCTCGCGCTGATGGAAGCTCGCGACGGCGCACCGCTCTCACCGCTCACCACCGAACGCACCCCCTATCTGCGGGAGAACGCTCAACCGCCGCTCTACACCCCCCTGCTCACCTCAGCCGAAGGCCACGCCAACGTCCCACCCGGAACGGAGTTTGACCGACCCGGGTTAGCGGTGATGGGCGCCAATCAGGCACTAACGGTTGTTGCGCTCAAATCTCAGGCGCCGCTGGTGGCAGGAGCTGATGAAGAAGCTCTGTATGGCTGGAGGGCTGGGCAGATAGAGGCGATCAGCGAGCTCCCGCTGGGAGAAGGCGGGGGTGTGGTCTCTGCCTCGCTTGGCTCAGGTCTTGGTTCGGTGCGCAACGCGGTATCGGAAGACGGCTCACGTGTCTTCTGGTCGCCGGGGCAGGGATACAGCGTTGAAGAAAACAAACTTCCCGCCCTCTACTTACGTGACACGCTGGTAGAGACGAGCGTGCGTCTGGACGTAGTCCAAGGCGGGAGTGGCACCGGCGAACCCCATCCTGCTTTCCAGGCCGCCAGTGCCGATGGCACGATTGTGTTCTTCACGGACTCTCAGCAGCTGACCGAATCCGCCAGCCCCGAAGGCCGCGATCTTTATCGCTGCGAAATCCCTACGGGCGCCAGCCTCACCGGCTGCAACAGCCTCACTACTATCAGTGCTCCGCTGTCTGGGGAAAGTGCCATGGTGAAGGATCAGGCCCTGGCGCTCAGCGAAGACGGGAGGAGGATCTATTTCGTCGCCGAGGGCGTACTCGATGAAGCTCCGAACGGAGAGGACGCGGTCGCGCACGCCGGGGAGCCCAATCTCTACCTCTGGGAAGAAGGAAAAGGGACGCGTTTCATTGCCACCCTCTCGAAAGGCGACGCGTCCAATTGGGGGGTAAGTAACGTCAACAGTCTGGGCAATGCAGGACACATCAGCGCCGATGCCTCTCCCAGCGGCCGCTACCTGGCCTTCATGTCAGAGCAGAGCCTTACTGGCTACGAAAATCGCGAGGCGTCCAGCAACGAGCCTGCTCAGGAGGTCTTTCGCTATGACGCGACGAGCGATCAGCTCGCCTGCGTCTCATGTAATCCGGCAGGTTCCAATCCGGAGGCGAGGTTCATGCCCGATGCAGCCGGGGGCTCCATCAAGGTCGATCCACTGGGCTTGTGGGCTAAACACTGGGTGGCGGCGACTCTGTCGGAGCCGCGGTCCAAAGACTTCGGCGACACGCTCTACCGTCCCCGCTCGGTTCTCGACAACGGCCGCGTCTTTTTCAATGCCGTCGACTCGCTGGTTCCAGGTGATTCCAACGGTGAGTGGGACGTCTATCAGTACGAGTCAACCGGGGTCGGCAGCTGCACCGCCTCCTCGGTTGGCGCAGGGATCTCCCGGTCCGGTGATGGCTGCGTTGGCCTCATTTCCTCGGGAACCGGAAAAGAAGAAGCTGTCTTCCTCGATGCCAGCCTTACGGGCAACGACGCCTTCTTTCTCAGTTCAGCGAAACTTTCGGCGCTCGAGGAAGACGATCTCTATGACGTCTACGATGCGCGCGTCGATGGGGTTGCGGCCCAGCCCCTTTCCCATTCCGAATGTCTAGGGGAAACCTGTCAGCCGGCCGTGCGGCCACCGGACGATCCCCCCCCGGCGAGCTCTTCCTTCCAAGGTCGTGGCAACTTGGGCGCGGGAGCGCAATGCAACATGATGGCCCGTCGAGTTGATCAGCTGCGTCGGCGCGTCAGGTTGCTGCATAGGCAAGCTGAGAATGCGGAAAGCAAGCGAGACGCTACGCGCCTGCGGCGCAAGGCAAAGCGGACCTCCCAGAAGGCGAACTCGCTCGGCAAGAAGGCGAAGCAGTGTAGGAGCGCCGGCCGGAAGGCGGTCCGATGAACCACGCGAGGACGACCCACGGTACTGCCCGGCGACCCGTCAAGGAGAGTCACCAGATGTCAAAGCGTTTCACCGTCATAGCCGCCATCCTAGGTGGCGCCCTGCTGCTCTTCGCCGTCCTTCCGATTGCATCGGCTTCTGCGGCACCATCATCTTGGTGGCAGATAGTGACCGGCAGTCGTCCCACGAACATGTGGGAGGCAAGTGACAACGTGCAGGAAATCCAAACGGACCTCGGAGAATTCGGCGGCGTCGAAGGGGCGGCTGCAAGGCTCGATATCGGCGGGGATCCCGTCGCCTGCCTTGGCACGGTGGACTTCGTCGGCGAAACTCTCTGCTCGTTCTTCTATGGTGGCTTTTCGGTTACCAATACCGCGACTCAGCTCCAAACGGTACTCGAAGCCCATTTGGGCAGTCCCGTCGAAGTCACTGGAGGGCCGGTTGGAGGTGAACCTTTCGTGGTAAAAGTCTTCAGTCGGAGCGCGCCATCTATCACCTTCTTCCAGGAACCTAGTTTCTCCGAATTCGGGACTTTCAGGGAAAAAGTTCTTAGCCCGGGGGGCAGCGGCCGGCTTGTACTCGGCATTACCAATCTTGGTGATGCTGTGGTTGATGCTACCGGCAGCCCGGTCAGCATCGAAGATGAGCTGCCTAAAGGGGTCATTGCAACCGACATTGTTGGATTTGCTGGCGCGAAACACGACGCGATGGACTGTGTTCTGGATACTGCCACTCACGTTACCTGCAAATTCGAAGGAACGCTGCCTTCGTATGAAGCACTCGAAGTGGAAGTCTTCGTGGCACTGACCGGTGAACCTCCTGTAGCGGGTGCCCCCGGGGAGGTGACGGTCTCGGGCGGTAAAGCGCCAACCGAGACGGTTGAGCAGGAAATCAAGGTCAGTCCCGAGCCGACCCCGTTTGGGATTGAACATTTCTCCATGATGGTCGAAGAAGAAGGCGGCGAGCCACCTGACCAGGCGGGAAGCCATCCCTTTCAGCTGACCACTACCCTGCAGCCGAATTCAGGTCCAGCCACGGGGGTGGGCGGGAACCTGATGGTTCAACAGCCAGCACAGCCGCGCAATCTGCGCTTCCCGCTTCCTGCCGGCTTGGTGGGCAACGTGGCTGCCGTGCCGAAGTGCACCATGACGGAGTTTTTTGCACAGAGGGAGGAGATCGCAAACCAATGTCCTGACGCGAGTGCGGTGGGCGTTGTAAACCTCTCCTTCATCCAGCCTCAAGTCCTCGGCTATGCGCGCGCAGCGCAACCGGTGTTCAACCTTGCGCCTGGAAATGGCGAACCAGCCCGTTTCGGCTTCACCGTGGCGGGCAATCCGATTGTTATCAGTACCGCGGTTGACCCTGACAACGACTACCGCATTGTCGCTTCGGCGGAGAACACGACGCAGGTCGTCGACTTCCTCTCGAGCACCCTGGTGCTTTGGGGAACTCCAGGTGACCCTCGACACGACTCAGCCCGTGGCTGGGGCTGTGCATTCAACATCAAGGACGTCGGTCCATGTGAGCGCCCGGCAAGCCTGAGCGAAGCAGCTTTCCTGCGCGAGCCGGTGTCATGCGTTACGCCACTCGACTTCCAGGCGACGGCGGAGTCGTGGAACGCGCCGTTCGGCAGCAACCTCGAGAGCGCTTTCTTTGGCGGAGGCACGCTCCATGGCTGCAACCGCATTCCTTTCGACCCGGCGATGGCTGCCTCTGTAACCAGCAAACGCGTAGCCAGTTCGAGCAGCTTGGACTTCCGTCTCGACATGCCGAACGCCGGTCTATTGAATCCGGGGGCGATCGCAGAAGGGCAGGCGAAGAGAGTGGAGGTGACGCTGCCTGAGGGCGTTACGGTCAACCCGTCACAGGCGAACGGGCTTGATGCCTGTACTCCAGAGGAGTACGCAAGGGAAACTTCTGAATCGGCGCCAGGGGATGGTTGCCCCGAATCCGCGAAGATCGGTCGCCTCGACATCACGACGCCGTTGCTCGAAGAGGAGGCGCATGGCTCCGTCTATGTGGCGGCGCCCTACGACAACCCATTTGGGTCGTTGCTGGCGCTCTATGTGGTGGCCAAGATCCCCCAGCGGGGAATTCTCGTCAAACAAGCCGGGAAGGTGGATCTGAACCCAGATACGGGACAACTGGTGACTACGTTCGATGGCCTGCCGCAGATCCCGTTTGACACCATCAACCTCCACTTCTTTGAAGGGAATCGGGCACCGCTGGTGATGCCCGAAAAGTGCGGCACCTATGACATCGGCGCCAAGTTCACGCCTTGGCATGCGTCGAACCCGGCCAGCCCGCTGCCAAGCGAGATCATCACCAAGACCAACTCTTTCACGGTCGACCAGGGCCCGAACGGGGGCCCCTGCCCGAGCGGGACGCCGACGTTCAAGCCAGGGTTCACGGCCGGCACCACCCACAACGCAGCAGGTGGCTACTCGCCGTTTACGGCTCGCTTGACTCGAAATGACGGCGAACAGGAGTTCAGTCGTTTCTCGATCAAGTTGCCGAAGGGTGTGATCGGCAAACTTGCCGGCGTCCAGTTCTGCTCTGAGGCGGCGATTGCCGCGGCGAGGGCACGAACGGGGCCGAACGGCGGTCTGGAAGAGCAACAGAATCCGAGCTGCCCTGCGGCGTCGGAGATCGGGCGGACCCTGGTGGGGGTGGGGGTGGGGTCAGCTCTCTCATACGCGCCAGGAAAGATTTATCTGGCGGGGCCGCTCCAGGGATCGAAGCTTTCGATCGTTGCCATTACCACGGCCAAGGTCGGTCCGTTTGACCTTGGGAACGTCGTGATTCGACAAGCGTTGAAAGTCAATTCTGAAACGGCTGAGGTTTCTACGGACGGTGCGGCATCGGACCCGATTCCGCACATCCTCCAGGGAATCGTGGTCCACGCCCGCGACATCCGTGTATTCGTGGACAGGGAGAACTTCGTTCTCAACCCCACGAGTTGTGCGCGGATGACCGCCGGCGCGACCGTGCTCGGCTCGGGACTGGACTTTGAGTCCTTCGCCGACGATCAATCGGTTGACGTCAGCGTGCCTTTCCAGGCAGCGGACTGCGCCAGCCTCGGCTTCAAGCCGAACCTGTCGCTGCAGCTCCTCGGCAGCACTAAGCGGACCGGCACTCCGCGCTTAAAGGCGGTGCTCAACGCCCGCAAGGGGGACGCAAATATCGGGCGGGCCCAGGTCACCCTGCCCCGCTCGGCCTTCCTGGAACAGGCCCATATTCGTACGGTCTGTACGAGGGTCCAGTTCCGAGCTGGAGCGGGCAATGGCGAGCAGTGCCCGAAAGCGTCCATCTATGGCCGGGCGAAGGCGATTAGCCCCTTGCTCGATGAGCCCCTGAGCGGTCCGGTGTTTTTGCGTTCGTCTGACAACGAACTGCCGGACCTCGTGGCGGCCCTGCATTCGAGCAAAGTCGACATCAATGTCGTCGGTCGAATCGACTCTCTCAACGGACGGATCCGGAACACCTTCGAGACGGTTCCGGATGCGCCCGTGACCAAGTTCGTTCTCGAAATGCAGGGCGGGAGCAAGGGGCTGATCGTCAACAGCACCAACATTTGCAAAGGGCAGCCCCGGGCGATCGCGGCCTTCAAAGGCCAGAATGGCCGGCGCCACGAATTCAAGCCGTTGGTCAAGGCGCAGTGCAAAGGAAAGGCCAAGAATGGTGGCAAGCGCAAGTAGCGCTGCCGCCTTTTAAGGCTCCTCTCCAACCCGCCTACCGCCGATCTCGTCTCGGCTGGTCAAGCTGGCGTCAATCTCGGCGCTCGTCGCCATATCCGTTTTCGACGTCCGCATGCCTGAGTAAAAAGACCAGGATTCCATTCCATTTTGCAGGCCAAACATCTGTTGGCTTCAGGTTTCCAATTTGTTAGCCGATGCACATGTCTAGTATGCCCCGGATGATTTTCACGCCCAGCCGTAAGCTGGTGGTTGTCGTGCTCGCGGCGCTCGCCATGTTGGCGGTCCCGACCGTAGCTACGCCAGCCGGCAAGATCGTCATCTATGGCGCCCACTCGGGATCGACGCTGACCCTCAGCACCGAGGGCAGCAAGATCGTGGTCGAAGGTCGGATGGCGCGCCACGATCAGCCCGGCTGCCATTTCACCCGCGGCCACCGCGTCGCCGTTTGCTCGACTCGCGACGCCGACTCGATCGAGATCCAGATGAGTCCCTCGGGGGACTTCGTCCGGGTCGTCGACCGCATGCCGGTGCCGCTGACGGTCTATCTCGGCGACGGGTCCGACAAGTTCATCGGCAGCGGCGAGCGGGACACCTGCTATCCGGGCGGCAACCGCCGCAACCGCTGCGTCGGCGGCGGCAACAACGACACCTGCATAACTGGCCCCCAGAACAGCGACTGCGTCGGCGGTCCGGGGGAGGATTACTGCCGCCACGGCACCGGCAGCGATGGTTGCTGGGGCGGCCCCGGCAACGACGTCTGCGTGATGGGTCCCGGCCAGGATGGCTGCCACGGCGAAGAGGGCGACGACCGCCTCTACGGGGGAGCTCAGCCCGACCAGCTGTACGGCGGTGCTGGTCACGACTTCTGCGATGGCGGCCCCGGCTGGGGCAAGTCGCACGAGTGCGACGAAGGGCCGATGCGCTAAGTGCCGCTGGTGGCGGCGCGGCTTAGCGCGTTAGCTTGCAAAACGGCGGGAAGACGCGATCTCCTACTCGGCAGCCGCGTTCCCTCGGCAGTCGCAGCAAAAAAGGGGGGGCGCCGTTTATTGGGAACGCCCCCCCTCCAAAGGACCTTCATAGGAGAAAAAATGAAGTACCCGCCATCTATTTGAGAGCATCCTGCGTTCGTGTACAAACACGCGAGAGTATCTAAACTCGCCAGGCGTACTTCAAGGGGTTATTAGCGGACTTTTCCCCGCAAATGGCAGATTGACAGGTCCGCGCGAGGTTCGTTCTGTCTGCGCGGCTTTAACTGCGTGCCGGGGCGAGAGAAAGTCCCTGGATCGCCTCGACGGCAGCCCTCGCAAGCGCGAAGTCACCGTTCATCTCCAGCTGCGGTTCGGTGGCTCCCGCGACCTGACGAATCCAGGCGGCGGGGGTGCCCGAAGCCCCGGCATCTACGGCCCCTTTGAGCAGCGCGGTGCAGGAGACGATTTGGCCCTCCTCGACGCTGACAACGACACCGGCGAAAACGGGCTCGGCGCCGCCGCGGATTTCCACCGAAAGCCGGCACTTTCCCGATATCTCCGACTTCAAGCTGACCAAGGGGAGGGCGAGCAGGAATGCGGCCTCGGCATCGTTGCCGCTGATCTTCGCTTCTGGTTCCGGCAGGAACCGTTGCTCCCAGGCAACTGCCGCGGTGATCGGAAGGACCGCATGACGCAGCCAATCGGTGGCTTCGTATGGAACCCCTCGACCGTTTCCGGGCTTTGGCTCGATCAGCTTGCAAAGTCGCATCGCACCCAGTCGGCGCTCGAGCGACGGGTAACTGATCCTGGGGATCAACATGTTCAGTTCAGTCAAGGTGAACGATCGGGAGGCCAACGCTCGCACGATGTTTGCCGACCACCCGCCGGTCAGCGCTTTGGTCGTGCTCTTGGCGGCGACACTGCCGGTCGTTAGCGGCCCATCCGGGGCAGTCTGCAGCCACGCATCCAAGACATCTGCCACAGCGAGGAGGGCTCGACCGGCTGGGGTGCTGCTGTACGCCGTCGTTGCCGGAAATTCGTTGCGTCGCTGCCTATCCAATACGCCGAGCTCCACGAGTGTGCTCGTATAGACGCGCATCGTGCTCTGCGGCGGTGAGCCCACTGCCTGACGCAGGTCGAGCAGGCTCAGCGGCCCGCCCTGCAACGCCTTGAGAATTTCGACGTTGAGCGGCGCTGCGAGCAAAGTCAGCCCCTGGCCCCCGGTGCGGGTCAGGTGCGCTTGATTCCAAGCCTGGCGTTTGGGCATCCCACTGTTCTCCCTCTCACGTCCGCTCGGCCAATCCGTGGACGTCAAAAAGACATCTCGGCGCCCAGCTTTTGGCTTGCATTTTTCTCTCAGAGACTGCGGGCATCAAGGACAACAACCAAGTGCCCTCATTCGATGAGGTCTGGTGAGAGTGCTGCGTCCACAAAGGCCCAGCAAAACCCAGATCAGCAATAAATTGCGGGTGCATTTTTAAGCGGAGTCAAGATTGGATTCCGATAAGACAAAGGCGCTATAAAGGTACGAAAAAGTCTAGCCAAGTCATAGTGCCGGCGCCAACTTTTCTCATCGAGGACCCAGGGACGACCCCCGGGTCCTACAGGCCCATCGTCTTGCCGATGATCTCTTTCATGATCTCGTCGGTGCCGCCGCCGATTGGCCCGAGGCGGGCGTCGCGAACAGCGCGCTCAATTCCGTACTCGCGCATGTAGCCGTAGCCGCCGTGGATCTGGAGGGCCTGGTCGGCGATCTCGAGGACGGCGCGCTGGGTTACGAGCTTGGCCATCGAGACCTCCTGGATGCAGTCCTGGCCGCTGTGGAACAGGCGCAGGGCGTTGTAGGTGATGGCGCGCGAGGCCTCGGCCTGGGTCGCCATCTCGGCGACTTGGTGGCGGATCGCCTGGAACTTGCCGATCGGGCGGCCGAATGCTTCGCGGTCGAGGGCGTAGGTGACGCTGACTTCGATCAGGCGCTGCATCGCGCCGACCGCGCCGATCGCCATCAGCAGTCGCTCCCAGGCGAAGTTGGCCATGATCAATTTGAAGCCCCCGTTCTCCTCGCCGAGCAGGTTCTCGGCCGGGACCTCGACGTCGGTAAAGGAGATTTCGCCGGTGTCGGAGGAGTGCCAGCCCATCTTCTCCAGCTTGCGGCTGACCTCGTAGCCGGGCATATCCCGCTCGAGGACGAGGAAGGAGATGCCGCCGTGGCCGCCCTCCTCGCTGGTCTTGCAGGCGCAGACGAGGAAGTCGGCGCGGACGCCGTTGGTGATGAAGGTCTTGGCGCCGTTGACGATGTATGCGTCGCCGTCCCGCTTGGCGGTGGTGGTGAGCGAGGCGACGTCGGATCCGGCGCCGGGCTCGGTGATCCCCAGGGCCCCGATCTTCTCGCCGGCGATCCCCGGCACCAGGTAGCGCTGTTTCTGCGCCTCGGTGCCGAAGTTGAAGATCGGCGGCATCGCGATCGAGGCGTGAGCGTTGAGGCCGGCGGCGACGCCGCCCGAGCCGCCGGAGCGGGCCAGCTCCTCGACCCAGACCGCGTCGTGCAGGTGGGTGCCCCCCTGGCCGCCCAGCTCCTCGGGGAACTTGAGGCCGAGGAAGCCGAGCTCGGCGCAGCGGGAGTAGAGCTCGCGGGGGAATTCCCGCGCCGCCTCCCATGCGTCGACATTGGGTGCGATCTCCTTGGCGACGAAGCGGGCGACGGTTTCGCGCAGCTCCTCGTGCTCGTCGTCGAATGGAGGGAGCGTGGCGCGGGCGCCGCTGTCCTTGACGACAGTCATGGCGTGAAGTCGTCGACCATCATCGGCTCGCTCGGCATCATGGCCTCGCTCCTAGCGACGCGTTAGCGCTATAGCCCGTAGCTCTTGCCGATCACGTCGAGCATCACCTCGTCGGTGCCTGCACCGATCCGGTTGAGGCGGACGTCGCGGTAGGCGCGCTCGATCTCGTACTCCTTCATGTAGCCGTAGCCGCCGAGGATCTGAATGCACTCGTCGGCCACCTCGCAGGCGATCCGCGACGAGAAGAGCTTGGCCATGGTGATCTCCCGCACCGGGTACTCGCCATTGCCGAAGCGCCAGGCGGTCGCGTAGGTGAACTGCTTCGCGGCCTCGGTCTTGGTCGCCATCTCGGCGAACTTGTGGCGGATCGCCTGGAACTTGCCGATCGGCCGGCCGAAGGCTTCGCGCTCCTTGGCGTACTCGAGGGTCCTCTCGATCATCCGTTCACAGCCCGCGTGGGAGCCGGCGGCGGCGACCAGCCGCTCGCCCTGGAGCTCCCAGGCGATGTGGTAGAAGCCCTTGCCGACCTCGCCGAGCACGGCGTCGGCCGGAACTCGGACGTCGTCGAAGGCGAGTTCGCCGGTGTCGGAGGCGTGCATCCCCATCTTCTCCAGCTCGGCGGAGACGGTGAAGCCGGGGACCTTCTCGCCGTTCTCGTCGCGCAGATCGATTACGAAGAGGGTGATGCCGGCGTGGCGCTCCTCCGGGTCGGTCTTACAGACGAGGACGATGAAGTCCGCCCGCGGGCCGTTGGTGATGAAGGTCTTGGAGCCGTTGATCACGTATTCGTCACCGTCGCGGATCGCAGTGGTGCGGATTCCGGCGACGTCGGAACCGGCGCCCGGCTCGGTGATCCCGAGGCTGCCGACCTTCTCGCCTTTCAGGCCCGGCTCGAGGTACTTCTTTTTCTGCTCCTCGGTGCCGAGCAGGTGGATCGGGGGGAGGACCATGTCGGTCTGGACCGCGAAGCCCATGTTGGTTCCGCCGGAGCCGGTGTAGCTCATGCACTCGGCGCGGACCAGCGAGTAGAAGTAGTCGCCGCCCTGGCCGCCGTACTCCTCGGGGAAGCAGAGGCCGAGGTAGCCGAGTTCGCCTGCCCGCTTTAGCTTCTCGGTCGGCCAGTAGGTGTCCTCCCATTCGTTGCGGTGAGGCCACATCTCCTTCTTCACCCACGACTCCATCGACTCGCGCAGGTCTTCGTGCTCCTGGCTGAAGATGAAGTGCTTGCGCCCTGCTGCGTGGTCGGGCTTGATGACGCTGGAGCCGTCGGTTGCGGTCGCCACTGGTCTCTCTCCTCCTGGTGAATTGCGGGACCGCATCGGCCCCCGAATGCGAAGTGGACAGTAGCACTTCCTACTTTCAGTTCAGTGCTATGGTCCGCGCCGATGACCCAGGGAGATTTCGAGAAGGTCGCTTACGAGGTGGCCGACGGCGTCGCCACGGTGACGCTCAACGACCCGGAGAAGCGCAACATGCTCTCCGGCCAGATGCTGAGCGAGCTGGTCGAGGCGATGAAGCTGGCCAAAGCCTCCGAGGAGGTCCGCGCGGTTGTCCTCACCGGGTCCGGCGAGAAGGTCTTCTGCGCCGGCGCCGACCTCGGCGGTTTCGCCGCCGACGCTCCCCTGGTCGCCAAACACTTCGCCTCCGACCTCTTCCTCGAGTTCTTCCGGCTGATGCCGCGGCTGGGCAAGCCCTCGCTCTGCGCCGCCAACGGCCACGTGCTGGCGGGGGGGATGGGCTTGGCCCTTTCCTGCGACCTGGTGATCGCCAAAGAGGGGGCCACCTTCGGCACGCCGGAGATCAACGTCGGCGCCTTCCCCTACATGATCATGTCGATCATCTACCGCAACGTCCCGCGCAAGAAGGTCAACGAGATGATGCTGCTGGGCGAGCGGCTCTCGGCCGAGCAGGCGGTCGAGTACGGGCTCGCCAACAAGGTGGTCCCGGCCGGAGAGTTCGTGGCTGCGGTCGGCGAGTGGGCGACCAAGCTCGCCTCCAAGAGCCCGGTGCTGATGCGGCTTGGCCACGACGCGATGTATCGCCAGCAGGACATGGCGATCGACGACGCGCTCGAGTTCCTCCGCTCCCAGCTCTCCCTCACCTTCACGACCGAGGACATCGTCGAGGGCGTCACCGCGTTCTTCGAAAAGCGCGACCCGCAGTGGAAAGGGCGTTAGTGGCCGGCACCGAGCAAGAGTCGAAGCACCTCCTTCCTGGCACCGCGACGCTGGCGGAGCTGAACGAGCAGATGCACGAGCGCCGCGCCACGGCGGAACTGGGCGGCGGCGAGGAGAAGATCGCCAAGCAGCACGAGCGCGGCAAGCTCACCGCCCGCGAGCGTCTTGACCTACTGGTCGACGAGGGCACTTTCATCGAGATGGGCATCCACGGCCGCCCCCACTTCGCCCAACGGGCGATGGACGGGGTCGAGGCTCCGGCCGACGGCGTCATCACCGGTTGGGGAGACGTCGACGGCCGCCCCACCTGCATCGCTGCCTATGACTTCACGGTGATGGCCGGTTCGATGGGGATGACCGGCGAGCTCAAGGTCACTCGCCTGCGTGAGATGGCGCTTTCGAAGCGGATGCCGTTCGTCTGGCTGCTCGACTCGGCCGGCGCCCGCATCCAGGAGGCGACCGGCTCGCTCTTCGCCGGCTCCGGCTTCCTTTTTCGGGAGGAGGTCGAAATGTCGGGAGTGATCCCGATGGTCGCGGCGATGATGGGCCCCTGCGCGGCTGGCACCGCCTACATCCCGGCCCTGGCCGACTTCGTCCCGATGGTCTCCGGGCAGGGGGCGATGGCGCTGGCCGGGCCGCATTTGGTCAAAGCCGTGACCGGCGAGGACATCTCGATGGAGGATCTCGGCGGCGCCAAGGTTCACTGCCGCAAATCGGGAGTCGGGGACCTCGAGGTCCCCGACGACGAGGCCTGCATCGTCGCGATCAAGCAATACCTCTCCTACTTCCCCGCCAACTGCGAGCAGAAGCCGCCCGTTGTAGAGACCGACGACCTCGACGACCGCATGTCGGAGAAGCTGATGGAGATCGTCCCCGATTCCTCGCGTCAGCCCTACGACATGTACGACGTGATCCGCGAGATCGTCGACGACGGCGAGTGGTTCGACCTGAAGCCGAAGTTCGCCAAGACCCTGATCACCTGCTTCGCCCGCTTCGGCGGCCAGCCGGTCGGGATCGTCGCCAATCAGCCCAAGCAGCTGGCCGGGATCCTCGACAACGACTCCGCTGACAAGGCGGCCCGTTTCATCAACCTCTGCGACGCCTTCCAGATCCCGCTGGTCTTCCTCCAGGACGTGCCCGGCTTCATGGTCGGCTCCAAGGTGGAGCACACCGGGATCATCCGCCACGGGGCGAAGATGCTCTACGCGGTCAGTCGCGCCACGGTGCCGAAGGTCACCGTGATCGTGCGCAAGGCCTACGGCGCCGGCTACTACGTGATGTGCGGAAAAGCGTACGAGCCGGACCTGATCGTCGCCTGGCCCGGGGCCGAGATCTCGGTCATGGGCGCCGAGGGCGCGGTCGAAATCATCGGCCGCTCGGCGATCGAGGCGTCCGACGATCCGGAGGCGACCCGGGAGGCGATGCTGAACGCGGTGCGCGAGCAGATCGATCCCTACATCGCCGCCGGCAACGCGGTGATCGACGACATCATCGACCCGCGCGAGACTCGCCCGACGATCGTCAAGGCGCTGCGGATGGCCAAGGACAAGCAAGTGCGCAAGCCAAGGAAACGACACGGAGTGATGCCTGTATGAGCCGCTTCGAGGACCCGGTAGTCATCAGCTGCTCGATCAGCGGCGTGATCGCCAACCGCGACCAGTGCCCGGCGATCCCCTACACGCCGGAGGAGTACGCGGCCGAGGCGCGGCGCGCGGTCGACGAGGGTGCCTCGCAGATCCACATCCACGCTCGCACCCCCGACGGCACGCCCTCGTATGAGATCGAGGACTTCCAGGCGATCACCGAGGCGATCCTGGCCGAGGTCGGCGACGTGATCGTCAACTACTCGACCGGCGCGATCGGGATCCCGATCGAGAAGCGGCTGGAGTACCTGCGCGCCTGCAAGCCCGACGTCGCCGCGCTGAACATGAGCTCGATGAACTACGCCAAGTACTCCAAACGGCGCAAGGACTTCGTCTTCAAGGCGGTTTTCGAGAACAGCTTCGACACGATCGTCGAGTTCCTGACCGAGATGAAGGCGCTGGGGATCAAGCCCGAGCACGAGTGCTTCGACTCCGGCCACGTCGCCAACCTCGATCCGCTGATCGACATGGGCCTGCTCGATCGCACGCCGCTGCAGGTCTCCCTGGTGATGGGCGTCACCGGCGGCATCCGCCCGACCCCGCGCAACGTCACTTTGATGTCGGATCAGGTTCCCGGCGGCCCCGAAGGCGAGAACCAGTGGCAGGTGATCGGCATCTCGCGCGACCAGTGGAAACTGCTCGCCTCCTCGCTGATCCTCGGCGGCAACGTCCGCGCCGGGGTCGAGGACAACCTCTACCTGCCGAACGGAGAGATGTGCCGCTCCAATGGCGATCTGATTGGCAAGGCGCGGCAGATGGCGGAAGACATCGGCCGCCGCCCCGCCAGTGTCGCCGAGGCCCGAGAGCTGCTGGGGGTCCCCAGGCGTGAGCGCTCTACCGCTTAGCGACGTCAAGGTCCTCGACCTGACCCGGCTATTGCCGGGGGGCTTCTGCTCGCTGCTGCTCGCCGACCTCGGCGCCGAGGTGCTGAAGGTCGAGGACACCGGCATGGGCGACTACATCCGCTGGGCGCCGCCCTACTACGGGGGCGACGAGCAGCAGGCGCTCGGCACCCGCTCCTCGCTCTACCTCTCGCTCAACCGCGGCAAGCGCTCGGTCCGCCTCGACCTCAAGAACGAGGCGGGGAAGGAGGCGCTGCTGCGGCTGGTCGCCGATTACGACGTGGTCCTCGACGGCTTCCGCCCCGGCGTCCTCGATCGCCTCGGGGTCGGCTACGAGCGGATGCGCGAGGCAAATCCCGCGATCGTCTTCTGTGCGATCACCGGCTACGGCCAGGACGGCCCCTACGCGCAGCGCGCCGGCCATGACATGAACTATCTCGGGTTGGTCGGGCTACTCGGTCTGACCGGCGCCAAGGATGGCCCGCCGGTGCAGTCGGCCGGGCAGATCGCCGACCTCGGCGGTGGCGGCCTGATGGCCGCGTTTGGGGTGATGGCGGCGCTGCACGAGCGTCGCCGCTCGGGCGAGGGCCAGATGGTCGACATCTCGATGGCCGACGGCGCCCTTTCCTGGCTGGCGATGGTCGCCGGCCGCTACTTCTGCGACGAGGAGGTGCCGCGGCGCGGCGAGCAGCAGCTCGCGGGCGGGCTCGTCTGTTACCTCCCCTACGAGGCATCCGACGGCTGGGTCACCTGCGGGGCGTTGGAGCCGAAGTTCTGGGCTGCCTTCTGCAACGGCGTCGAGCGCCCCGACTTGGTCGAGAAGCAGTTCGAGGCGCCGGGCTCCGAGGCCTGGACCGAGATCGCCGCCGTCTTCCGCTCCCGCACCCGCGACGAGTGGCTCGCCTTCAACGACGAACACGACTGCTGCATCGAGCCGGTCCTCGACCTCGACGAGGCGCTCGACTCGGAGCTGGTGCGGGCGCGCGGGATGGTCGTCGAGCTGGAGCAGCCGGAGCTGGGGACGGTCCGCCAGCTCGGCAACCCGGTGAAGCTGAGCCGCACCCCCGCCGACACCGGCCGCCCGGCGCCCGCTTTCGGCGAGCACACCGACGAGGTCCTGGCCGAGGCCGGCTATTCCGCCGAGGAGATCGCGGCGATGAAGGAGTCCGGTGCCGCCGCCGGCCCGGCCGCCGAGCCCCAGCAGGAGTTCCGCGCGTGAGCTCAACCGGGACGGAGAACGAGCTGCTGCGGATGCGGGAGCTGGCGGAGGCCTCGGGTGTTCCGGCGCCGACGATCAAGCACTACCTGCGCGAGGGCCTCTTGCCGGAGCCGGTCAAGACCAGCCGCAACATGGCCTACTACCCGCCCGAGTTCGTCGACCGAATCAAGCTGATCAAGCGCCTGCAGGAGGAGCGCTACCTGCCGCTGAAGGCGATCAAGAACGTCCTCGACACCCAACCCGACCGGGCCGAAGCGATGCTCGAGCTGGGCGACCAGATCCTCGACCGGGCGCTCGCCGACGAGCGCTCCCGAACCAGCGCCGCCGAGGTCCGCAAGCGCTACGGCGTCCCCAAGGAGGTCCTCGACCGCCTCGCCGAGCTCGAGGTCCTGACCCCCAACAGCCGCGGCTACTCGCCCTCGGACGTGACGATCATCGAGGCGATCAGCCGCTTCCGCGCCGGCGGCTACGACGAGCAGATCGGCTTCACCGTCTACGACACCCTCCGTTACAAAGCCGCGATCGAAGAGCTGGTCCGCCAGGAGGTCGACGTGGTGATGGAACGGCTGGCCGGCGAGGTGCCGCCCGAGCGGGTGGTGGAGATGCTCGAAGCCGGCGCCCAGCCCCTCAAGGACCTGATCGCGGCCCTCCACACCAAGCTGATGGTCGCCGAGCTCGAGCGGCGCGGCTGAGAGGTCCCCTAACTCGCGGCTGAGGCCAGGGCGTCGCGCTCGGCTTCGATCTCGAGCACGCAGGTGACGGCATTGGTCCCCTCGGCGACCTCGAGCGCTTCGTCGAGCGCCGTGACCGCGCCGTCCTGGCCGGCGGCGTGTCGCGCCCGGCCGAGCGCCAGCAGCGCGATCGGCAGCGACCAGAGCAGCCCGCGTTCGCGGGAGACCCTGACCGCCCATTCCGCCTCCGTGACGGCCTCTTCGGTGCGGCCGACGCCGATCAGCGCTTTGGCGCGCAGTTGCGAGCGCCAGCCCTCCATCTCGCCGCCGATCTTCATCGCCTCGCGGTAGATCCGGTCGGCCTCCTCGATCGAGTCGAGGGCGTCCTGGTATTCCTCGGCCGCCAGCTGCGCCCAGGCGAGGTTGGCGATCGCCAGGCTGCGCGAGAAGACGTCGCCGATCCGCTCGGTCAGCTCGCAGTTGCGCCGCGCGATCGAGAGCGCCGCCTCGACGTCGCCGCGAATCGCCAGCAGGCCGGCCTGGTTGCTGCGCACCCAGCTCGCGGTCTCCGGGTCGTCGGCGGCTGCGGAGATCTCCAGCGCGCGCTCGAAGTACGGGTCCGCGCCGTCGATGTCGCCCTGCTCGCGGAGGACCATGCCTTTGCCCATCTCGGCCCAGGCGAGCGGGGTGTTGAGGATGATCCCGGCCCCGACGGAGAGGTCGCCGTCGGCGATCTCGATCAGCTCGTCGAGGGTGCGGTCGAAGCCGGCGAAGTCGGCGGCGATCAGGTACGCGTAGGCGCCGGCGGCGCGGATCGCGACCTGGAGATGGGGGTCCCCGGCCTGGTCCGCAAGCCGGTTCATCTCCTCGACCTGCTCCAGCCACTCGTCGGTGTGGAGCTGCAGCCCCGGGCGCCCGGAGGCGGACATCCTCAGCAGCACGATCGAGTGGATGTCGCCGCGGCGATCGGCGATCACCTCGGCTTCGTCCAGCAGCTGGGCCTGCTCCTCCAGGTCCATGCCGACCCGCCAGGCGAACTGGATCTGGGCGAGGCGGGAGGCGATCCCGAGGGCGTCGCTCTCCTCGTTCACCTTGAGCTGGCCAGACAGCTCCATCGTCTCGTGCCAGAGGCGCATCGCGTCGCGGGGGCGGCTGTGGCCGGCCCAGTGGGCGGCGCGGGCCGACCAGCGCGCCGCGTCGAGCGTCTCGCCGCCCTGCTTCAGGTGGTCGGCGATCTGGGCCGCCCGCTCGTCGTGGCGCTCGGGCGGGATCAGCTCGATCATCGCCCGCGCCGCCGACGCGTGGGTCGCTTCGCGCTGGCTGGCCAGCTGGGTGCCGTAGGCGACCTCGCGGGTGAGCGGATGGCGGAAGGCGAAGCGCCGCTGCGGGTACATCTCAGCTTCGAAGAGGAAGCCGGCGTCGATCAGCGCCTGCTGGGTGGGCTCCAGCTTGTCCTCCCCGAGCTCCGCGGTCAGCCGCAGGGCCTCGCCGCTCACCTCCTTGCCGACCACCGAGGCGACCTGCAGGAGGTGCTTGGCTTCGGCGTCGAGACGGTCGATCCGGGCCGCCAGCACGGCCTGCACGGTGACCGGAACGCCGGCGTCCTCAATCGGCCGCGCCAATCGGTAGGTGCCACGCTCCCCCTCCAGGTACCCGGACTCATCCAGCTCGCGGACGACCTCCTCGATGTAGAACGGGTTGCCGCCGGTGCGCTCGTGGATCGGCTCGTCGATCCCGTCCAGCGAGGGGTCGCAGCCGATGATGTCGCACAGCAGCTGGGCAGTGTCGTCCCGGTCGAGCGGTTGCAGATCGATCGTCTCGTAGACCGGCTCGCTCCAGGCCGGGGTGTGCTCGGGCCGGTAGTTGACGAGCACCAGGGTCGGAGTCCCGCCCATTCCCTCGACCAGGCCATGCAGCATCATCTGGCTGCCCTCGTCGATCCAGTGCAGATCCTCGATGATCAGGACCAGCGTCTTGCGCCGAGCGGGGTTGCTGACCAGGCGGCAGAGGAAGTCGCCGAGCGCACGCCCGCGGCCCTCGGGGTTCATCTTCGGCACCGGCCGGTCGGGGTCGGGGACGCCGAGGAAGTCGAAGACCAGCGGCAGGTCGTCGGCGAAGCCGGGATCGAGGAGCAGTGAGCGGCCGGCGATCTTCTCGCGCGCCAGCTGCTCGGGATCCTGGTCGCCGATCCCGTAGAAGGAGCGCAGCATTTGCAGGATCGGCATGAAGGGGATCGACTTGCCGTGCGATTGCGCCTGCGCCTCGAAGACCTCCAGCCCTTCGCCGCGGCAACGCTGGGCGAACTCGTGGTAGAGCCTGCTCTTGCCGATGCCGGCTTCGGCAACGACCCCGACCGCAGTGGCCTCGCCATCGCGGGCGCGGCTCAGGGCCGAGTCGAGCTGCTCCAGCTCTGCCTGGCGCCCGACGAACGCCGAGAAGCCGCGGACCCGGGCGAGGTCGAGGCGCGAGCGCGCCTGCCCGACCCCGGCCAGCTCGAACACCTGCACGGGCCGGCTCGCGCCCTTGATCTCAAACTCGCCGAGGTCGCCGAGGTCCAGATATCCCTGGGCGAGCTCGGCGGTGCTTTCGGTCAGGTAGGCCCTGCCGGGCTCGGCCAGTGCCTCCATCCGCTGTGCGAGGCCGACGGTGTGGCCGATCGCGGTGTAGGCGCCACCGCCACCGCCGATCGCTCCGGCGACGACCTCGCCGGAGTTGATCCCAATCCGGGTGGAGAAATTGAGCCCCTTCTCCCGCCGCAGCTCTGCCGCGTAATCGGCGACGTCGTCGAGCATCTGCAAGGCCGCGTAACAGGCCCGCCTGGCGTGGTCCTCATGGGCGACCGGGGCGCCAAAGATGGCCATGATCCCGTCGCCGGTGAACTTGTCGACGGTCCCCTCGAAGCGGGTCACCGACTCAGCCAGCATCGAGAAGAAGCGCTGCATGATCTCGCGCCACTCCTCGGGGTCCTCCTGCTCGGCGAGGTCCATCGAGCCGCTGACGTCGGCGAACAGGACCGTTACCTGCTTGCGCTCAGCGTCGTCCTTGACCGGATCGCTCATGAAAGCAAGAGGTTACGCCCCCGCGCCTCCATGGTCCCAAGGGTCTATCGGATTTCTGCCCCAGCGGGCTGTGGTCAAGATCGGACGCGCCGCCGAAGCATCGAGATCGTCTTGACGAGTGCCGCGCGGACGCGGCCGGGTTCATAGCGGACCTCGTAATGCGTGAAGCGCAGCGGCGTCATTCCCGCCATCACGTGCGCCCGGTCACGGCGGGCGTCCCGAAGCTGTGCCGAGGGCGTGCGGTGGTAGCGCAGGCCGTCCGTCTCCACCACGAGCCCGAGATCAGGCCAGAGGAAGTCGACCTCGAAGTTGTTCACGCGTTGTTTGGTGAGTGGGATCGGGAGCTTCGCCGCCTTGACGATGCGGCGGAAATAGACCTCCAGATCGGAGTCTGAGAGTCGGAAGAAGAGCTTGTCGAGCAGGCGGCGCAGCGGACGGATGCCAGGGTCACCGCGAAAGCGCATGAGTTCTGCCCGCAGGGCTTCCGGATCGATCAGGTCGCGCTTGTCAGCGTCGTTCACCGCTCGCTCGAGCGCCACGGGGTCGAGTTCGGTTGCGAGATCGACAAGCGTCTGCGCCGGGGAGGTGGCCGGGATGTCGTCGTGTCGCACGATGTCACCGGGCGCCAAGCTCGGCCGGCCGCGGAACCGGATCCCGGGGCGCCGCAGTTCGCAGCGCCGCCGAACGCTGACCTCGATCCATGCGGCCTCCTCTCCTATTCCCCACAGCGCCGCCGCGCTGCGATGGCTCAGGGCCGCGCCGTCCCCGCCCGCCAGGACCGCCGCCATCCACCGCCGCCTCCGGTCGAGCGCCGGCCAGCCCACCGCGTAGACGCCGCGGCTCACGGAAAAGAGACGCCCCCGTTCCATTCGATGCTCGATCGACCTCCGTCCGAAGCCCCGAGCCAGCAACTGTTGGCGGGTGACGATGCCGTGCTGTTTCGCCGCGAGCTTCCAGGCTCGCTTGTTTCGCGTGTCCGATTCTTGCCCCACCCTGTTGTGTCAAGAATCGGGAGCGCCAAACTCTCCCCCTGTAGCCTCGTCCCAGTGCGATCCGTTCTCGTCACCGGAGCCTCCACCGGCATCGGCCGCGCCACCGCGCTGCGCCTCGACTCCTCCGGCTGGCAGGTCTTCGCCGGGGTCCGCAAGGAGGCTGACGCCGAGAGCCTGCGAGCGGAGGCCTCGCCCTGCCTCGTGCCCGTCACCCTCGACGTCACCGACCCAGAGCAGATCGCCGCTGCGGCGGCGCGGGTCGAGGCCGAGAGCGAGGGTGGGCTGGATGGCCTCGTCAACAACGCCGGCGTAGCCGTCCCTGGTCCGCTGGAGACGATCCCGCTCGACGATCTCCGCCACCAGCTCGAGGTCAACCTCTTTGCCTACGTGGCGGTGACGCAGGCGTTGCTGCCGCAGATCCGCCGCGCCGAAGGGCGGATCGTCTTCCTCGCCTCGATCGGCGGCAGGATCGCCTTTCCATTCGCCGGCCCCTACCACGCCTCTAAGTTCGCGACCGAGGCGATCGGCGACGTCTTCCGACAGGAGCTGCGGCCCTGGGGGATCGAGGTCGCGATCATCGAGCCCGGCTCAATCGACACCCCGATCTGGGGCCGCGGCCAGGACAAGGCGGCGGAGATCGAAGCGAAGTCACCGCAGACGAACCTGCTCTACGGCGCCGCGATCGAGAAGTTCCGCAAGGTGATCGAGGACACCGCCGAACGCGGGATCCCGCCGGAGAAGGTGGCGAAGGCGATCGCCCACGCGCTCGAATCGAGCCGGCCGAAGACGCGCTACCTGGTCGGTCTCGACGCGAAGGTCCAGGCAAGGCTGAAACCGCTGATCCCGACCCGCCTCTTCGACCGCATCGTCGCCCGCCAGCTGGGCCTCTAGCCCATCAAGACGCCCTAAGCGCTCATATACTGAGTCTGCCGATTGACTTGTCAATCAACGAAGGGCCACGGTGCGCGCAGCGGCGGTGCAACTCAACTCGAACGGGGACAAGGCGCGGAATCTTGCCGCCGCCGAGCGCTTGGTGCGCGCGGCCGCCGCCGACGGAGCCGAATTTGTCGCTCTGCCGGAGAAGTGGAACCTGTTGGCCGGGGGTGCGGAACTGGCAGCTGGGGCCGAGCCGCTTGACGGGTCGAGCTTCACCGCCGCCCGCGGCTGGGCGCGTGAGCTCGGCATCCACCTGCTGGCGGGAAGCATCTCCGAGCAGGGAGACGAAGGGGAGAAAGCTTCGAACACCTCCGTCCTGATCGGCCCCGACGGCGAGGACCTCGCCGTCTACCGCAAGATCCACATGTTCGACGTCGACGCCGGCGGCGTCTCCTACCGCGAGTCAGAGTTCGAGCGACCTGGCGGGGAAGCCGTTGTCGCCCAGGCCGGCGACCTCGACGTCGGCATGACGGTCTGTTACGACCTCCGCTTCCCGGAGCTGTTCCGGATCCTCGCCCTGCGCGGCGCCCGTCTGATCGCCGTCCCCTCGGCCTTCACCCTGGCGACCGGGCGCGACCACTGGGAAGTGCTGCTGCGGGCGCGGGCGATCGAGAACCAGCTCTTCGTCCTGGCGCCGAACCAGTGGGGGGAGGCGCCGCCCCACTACAGCTCCTTCGGGCGCTCGCTGATCGTCGACCCCTGGGGCGTGGTGCTCGCCACCGCTTCGGACGGGGAGTGCTTCGTCGCCGCCGACCTCGACTTCGCGGCCCTCGAGCGGGTACGCGATTCGCTTCCCTCGCTCGCCAACCGCCAGCCGCAGGCGTATCTCTGGCCAGCGGAGGGGGGAAGCTGATGGCGCAGGCACCACCCGCCGACAAACGCCGCCTGATCCTCGACGCGGCGATCCGCGTCTTCGCCCGTCAGGGCTTCCACGCCACCCGCGTCTCCGACATCGCCGACGAGGCCGGGGTTGCCTACGGACTCGTCTACCACTACTTCAAATCCAAGGACGAGGTCCTGAACGAACTCTTCATCGAGCGCTGGTCGCTGCTGCTGGCGGCGATCGAGGAGGCGGACAAGACGGCGGCCAGCCCGCGTCAGAAGCTGGGGGCGGTGGCGACCTTCATCTTCGAGTCCTACCGCCACGACCCCGAGTTGATGAAGGTGATCATCGTCGAGGTGACCCGCGCCGCCAACTCCTTCGGCCGCACCCACCTGGAGGAAATTCGCCGCGCCTACGAGTCGATCGCGAAGATCGTCGCCGACGGCCAGGCGAGCGGTGACTTCCGTGGCGACGTGGCGCCGATGTTCGCCTCGATGTCTTTCTACGGGGCGATCGAGCAGCTGCTCTCGGGGTGGATCTTTGGAACCATCCCCGCCTCGGAAACCGACTTCGACCAGGCCCGGGATCTCCTTGTCACCACCATCTGCGACGGCTTGGAGCCACGCTGACGTGGTTTACTGCCGACTCCTCATGGGAAAGGTTCGATCTAGTGGATAACGAGATGGTCAAGCGCCTGGTCTGGAGTGGGCTGCTGGCCGCCACCGGCGCGCTCGCGAGCATCGCCGCGGCGCGGATCGCGGGTCTTCTGTACCGCCGCATCTACAACGAGGATCCGCCCGACTAAGCAATGGCAGAGCCACCGCAAAATCCCCCGCCGATCCCGCCCCCGGGTACCCCGCCGCCACCGGATGACCGCTCGCTGGCTGACCTCGTCGTCGACGTCTCCGAAAACGCCTCGACCCTGGTCCGCGAGGAGATCGAGCTGGCGAAGGCAGAGGTCTCCGAGAAAGTCGGCAAGATCCTTCGTGGCTCAGCCGTCGGCATCGCCGCCGGCGTCTTCGCCTTCCTTGCCCTGATCCTGATCATGCACGGGGTCGCCTGGCTGCTCGCCGAAGAGCTGTTCGACGGCAAGGCGTGGCCCGGGTACTTCGTCGAGGCGGCGCTCTTCCTACTGGTCGCCGCCCTGGCCGGCTGGATTGCCTCCAAAGCCCTCAAACAGGGGGCGCCGCCAGTGCCCGAGCAGGCGATCGCAGAGGCGAAGCTGACCAAGGAGATGCTGGAAAGGGAGGTCTCGTGACCACCGGTGCCCCCGGACGTTCCCCGGCGGAGATCCGCCGCGACATCGAACTCAAGCGCGGTCAGCTCGGCGGTTCGGTCGAAGCCCTGCGGGTTCGCGTCAACGCGCTAACCGACTGGCGTCGCCAGGCCGAGGAGCACAAACAGCAGTTGATCCTCGGCGCCGCGGCTGTCGGATTTGCGATCGGCGTGCGGGCGATGATGCGCCGCCGGCGCGACTAACCCAGGCTCAGGCGATCAGCTCGGTGTGCACCGAGCCCACCCCGAGCAGGCCCGGCCCTACGTGGGCGCCGAGGACAGGCCCGACCTCGGAAATGAAGGCCGGCTCGCAGCCGAAGATCTCGTAACAGTCTTCGACCAGGGAGTCGGCGGTCTCTTTGTCCTGGATGTACTGGACGACCCAACCGTAGGCCCCGGTTTCGTGCCGCTGGCGGGCGTAGCCGCGCAGCCGCTCGAGCGAACGGGCCCGGGTGCGGACTCGCTCGACCGGGGTGATCTCCTCCTCGAGGGTGAGGATCGGCTTGATCTTCAGCGCTCCGCCGATCCAGGCGCGGGCGCCGCCGATGCGGCCGCCGCGGCGCAGGTACTCGAGGGTGTCGATCGCAAACCACATCTTCAGGTCCTTGCGGGCTTCCTCTGCCCGGGCTATCGAGCCAGCGGCGTCGGCTCCTGCGTTGGCGGCTGAAGCTGCGCCCAGCGCGCACAGGCCCATCCCGCCGGCGGCGGTGCGGGAGTCCATTAGGTGCAGGCGCTCACCTCCTTTGTCTTCCTCGATCAAGCGCTCGCGCGCCTGGCCGGCGGCCTCGAAAGTGCCGGAGATCCCCGCGGAGATGTGGATCGAGACGACTTCCCGGCCTTCGGCCAACAGCGGTTCGTAGACCGCGAGGAAGTCGCCAATCGAGGGTTGGGAGGTGGTTGCGCCGCTTTCCGACGCTCGCAGCCGCTCGTAGAACGCGTCGAAATCAGAGATTTCCGACTCCTTCTCTTGCTCGCCGTCGACGGCGACGTAGAGGCTGATCGTCTTGATCCCCCTCGACGCAAGCAGGTCGGTGGGGAGGTAGGCGGTCGTATCGCAGACGACCGCGGTCTCGGCTGGCGAGCTCACAGTTCGATTCTAGACGCGGAGACCAATCGGGACGCCGTCAACTCACGCTACACTTTGTGAAGTGACTGATACGCCCCAAGCAGCAATCACCCTCACCGACAAGGCCGCCGAGAAGATCGGCGAGCTGCTCGGCTCGCAGCCCGACGGTGCCGAGCAGGCCCTCCGGGTCGCGGTTCGCGGCGGCGGTTGCTCGGGTTTTCAGTACGCGCTCGCCTTCGACAAGGCCAAGGACGAGGACAACGTCTTCGAGGTCGACGGCGTCGCCGTCATCGTCGACAAGGTCAGCATGCAGTTCGTCTTCGGCTCCGAGGTCGACTACGTCGAAGGCCTCCAGGGCGCCGGTTTCCAGGTCAACAACCCGAACGTGGTTGCGGCCTGCGGTTGCGGATCCTCGTTCCAGGTAAAAGAGGACGCAGCCGCCTCAGCCGTCTAGACCGGCGCATTTCGGCGTCCTCAGTCGTTCGGTGCGGGTCACGCACTAGAGTGCGCTCCCCTCACCTCTCTCCCTGCGTCCTTGAACTGCTTGGTCTAGCCGGCTGAGGAGAGCTTTATTCGATCTGAAGCGGCGGTGACTGTGCCGGGGGCGCGGTTGGTGCGACTTCTGCCTCTGCAGGCTGCGCGACGCCGAGGGCTTCGGCCAACTCGCCGGACTCGAACATCTCCTCGATGATGTCGCAGCCGCCCAGCAGCTCTCCGTTGACGTAGAGCTGAGGGAAGGTCTGCCAGTCGGCGATCTCGGCGGTCACTTCGCGCAGCGGCTGCAGCGCAGGGAGGACGTCGATCGCGCCGTAATCGACGTCGACCTGGTCGAGCACCTGCACCACCCGCATCGAGAAGCCGCAGCGCGGCATGTCCGGGGTCCCTTTCATGAACAGCAGGACCGGGTTGGCGGCGATCAACTCTTCGATTTTGGACTTCAGCTCTGGGTCGGCCATGGAGGGCATTGTAGGGGGACGGGTCCCCGGCCTAGAGTTTGCTGACGATCAATCCGGCGAGGCCCATGAAGCCGCCGACCATGATCACCACCAGGGTGAGGAACCCGGCGATCATCGTGTGCTGCAGTCCGTCGACCCGAGTGCTCAGGCCATCGAGGCGGTTGCTGATCTCCGTGACGCGACCATTGAGGTCGTCCAAGCGGGAATCGGTCCAGGTAGATCTCATGAACTTCACTGCTCCAGCGTAGAAGGAAATTCCGCACGTGTGGCGCACAGAAGTGTAACTTTTTGTCCGCTGGTTTGCGGATTAACCGGGAACGCTGGTCTTCACCGACAGCGCGTGGATCGTGCCGTCGTCGAAGCGGGTCTTGACCGCCGCCTTGACCAGGCGGTGCTGGTCGATGCGGGAGAGGCCCTCGAATTGGGGGGCGCTGACGGTCGCTCGCAGGTGATCGCCGGTGCCGGTTTCGTCGATCACCTCGACCGCGGCGCCCGGCAGGGACGCCTCGATCATTCCCTTCAGCTCGACGAGGTCTGCAGCCACCGCTAGCCGGCGAGGCGCTCGCCGACGGTGTCAAGCATCTCCTCGACCCGGACGAACTTGACTCGCGGGCGGCCGTGCGGCTCGCCGCGGCCAACCTCAGCCTGGTCTATCGCCTGCCAGTCCTCGAAGCTGACGTAGCGGATGCCCTTCTCGCCCAGCAGGTCCTCGACGGCGACAGGGTCCGGGTTCTCCGGACTCATCAGCGTCTCGGACTCGACGTCGGCGAGGAGGTTCTGGACCGTCTCGAGTGCGTCTTTCTTGTTGGTCCCGATCACGCCGGAGGGACCGCGCTTGATCCAGCCGGCGGTGTAGTGGCCGACCTTGTGCCCGGCGTCGTGGGAGTCGAGGATGCGGCCGCCCTCGTTGAGGATCAGGCCGCGCTTCTCGTCGAAGGGGACGCCCTCGATCGGAATGCCGGTGTAGCCGACCGAGCGCAGGACCAGGCCGCACTCGAGCTCTTCGCGCTCGCCGGTGTCCTTGGCGCGCAGCGTGCCGCCCTCCTCGACTAGTTCGTTGCGGCCGACGACGATCGATTCGACCTTGCCGTCGCCCTTGATCTCAACCGGTGAGGAGAGGAAGCGGAGGACGATCCGCTGCTTCTTGCCCTCCGGCTCGCGGGCGGAGAACTCCTTCAGCGTCTCGTACGTTGACCTTGGTGGTCTTGTCGGCCTCATCCGATTCGACGAAGGCCTGGCTGGCCGGGTCGAGCTCGACCTCCTGCTCGTCGACGACGACGTCGGCGTCCTCCATCTCCCCGAGCTCCTTGATCTCCGGGTTGGTGAAGGCGGCCTGGACCGGGCCGCGGCGGCCGAGGACGACGATCTCGCGGATCTGCTTGGCATCGAGCGCGTCGATCGCATGGTCGGCGGTGTCGGTCTGGCGCAGCTCGTGGTCGGTGAGGGCGAGCATCCGGGCGACGTCCATCGCCACGTTGCCGTTGCCGATCACTACCGCGCGCTCGCTCGAGAGGTCGAACTCGTGATCCGCGTAATCGGGGTGCGAGTTGTACCAACCGACGAAGGAGGTGGCGGCGTGGCTTCCGGGCAAGTCCTCGCCGGGAATCCCGAGCTGGCGGTCGGTCTCGCAACCAACCGTGAAGACGATTGCGTGGTAGAGCCGCTCCAGCTCCTCGACCTCGATGTCGCGACCGATCTTGACGTTGCCGAAGAAGCGGAATCCCTCCCTGGCTGCGGTTTTTTCGTAGACCCGGATCACCGACTTGATCTTCGGGTGGTCGGGGGCGACGCCGCCGCGGACCAGCCCGAACGGGCTGGGGAGGCGGTCGAAGAGATCGACCTGGGCGTGCAGGTCGCCGTCTTTGAGGATGTGCTCGGCGGCGTAGAAGCCGGAGGGGCCGGCGCCGACGATGGCGACGCGGAGGGGGGTGTCTTCGGTTCCGATCTTGCTCATAGGGAGCGCGAAAGAATAGGGAAGTCGGCACGTCAGCCGAGCGCCGGGGCGCTGGTGCTTACGGCGCCGGGGGTGCCGTCGAGCGCGTCGAGCGCCTTGCCGACCGACATCGCAACGCAGGTGAAGATCGGCGTCTCCCGCTCGGTGTACTCGCTCGACTCGGTCGGGCGCAGCTCGTTGACGAGGTCGAGGAATTCGCCGGGGTCGTCGCCCTCGAAGCAGACGACGAACTCCTGGTCGTCGATCCCGTAGGAGTAGGTGGTGTTGATCGTGATCTCGGGGTAGCGGCGTCCGACCTCGATGTGGCTTTTCATGATCCGGCCGCGCTCCTCCGGGGCCAGGCCGTACCAGCGGCGCTGCTTGACCATCGGGTAGAGGAAGAGGTACTTGCGCTCGGAGGTGCAGATCTCCGGTCGCGCGTCCTCCGCCGAGTAGGGCGAGCGTTTGGTCATCGCGAGGAACGAGTGGGGGGTGCTGGTCCATTTCGCCAGGCCGCTCTGGCCGAGGACGACGTGGAAGGTGTGAATGTCGTTCAGGTTCGGGCTCTGGGAGAGCAGGACCAGGTCGACGTCGCCCCGCGTACCTATGGTTGAGTAGGCGCGCAGCGAGCGGTCTACCGCGAAGTCCTCGCAGGCAGCGAGGAACTCCTGCTTATCGGCCGCGCGCAACCCCGGGTCCCGACGACGCCAGGCTGGATCGATCTTGAAGAAGCTGAACTTGGCGAAAGTGCGATCGGCCATCGGGGCCACGATAGCGCTGCTGGCACTGGGTCTGATCTGGGGCTCTGCCGCAGTTGCCGCGCCCAGTCAGCGGGTCGTGTTGGCCTGGCTTCCGAGCGACACCAGCGTCGCCGCCCTCGCCGCCGCGGGCTTTTCGCCGGGGGTGCTGAGCGCCGGTCTGGGGGCGGTTCCAGCCGAGCAGACCTACCTCGACATCGGGCAGGGAAACCGCGTCTTCGATTCGCTTTATGACGCCCCGCTGCCAGAGCGCGATGGCTCTCCATCTCGCTGGTGGCGGGAAGTGGTCGCGCGGGCCGAATCCGCTCCCGCCGAGATCGTTCCCGGCCTCCTCTTCTCGAGCTTGGCGGCGGCTGGCTTGCGATCTCGGTTCGAGGTTCAGCGATCGACCGTGCGGCGAACGCGTCCGGCGGGGGAGCTGGTGATCGCGATCGCGAGGCCGTCCGGAGAATCGGATCGACCTTTGCCGATCGGGATTGCCGGACCCGGGTTCGACGGCACCCTTACCTCCGACAGCACCCGCATGGACGGCTATGTCCTCTCGACCGACGTGGCACCGACGATTCTCCGGCATTTTGGGATCGAGATCCCTGCGGAGATGACGGGTCAGCCGATCCGGGCCGAGGGGGAGGTGGACCCGGCGGCGATCGAATCGCTCGCCGCCCGCATGGACGTGATCTCGTCCCGGCGCGGACCGGTGATCGGGCTGCCGATCGTCGCCTGGCTGCTGCTGACCCTGGGCGTTGCCCTTGTCGCCAGCGCGGCTCTGGCGCGGCGGGCGGTTCGCGTGTTGGCGCTGAGCCTGGTCTACCTGCCGCTGCTGCTCCTGCTCGGCGCCGCGCTGGAGCCAGGCGAGGGAGTCGAAGCTCTGCTCGTTGCTCTCGGCGCGCCGATGCTGGCGACGCTCACCCTCGCGCTGCTGCCCGGCTATCGGGCTTTGGCCGTCGCTTCGGCTGCGACCGTGCTTGCCTACGCGCTCGACGTGATCGCCGGTTCGCCGCTGACCTCGCTCTCGCTCCTGGGACCGAACCCAGGGCTCGGAGTCCGCTTCTACGGGATCGGCAACGAGCTCGAGGCGCTGCTTGCGGTGCTGGTTATCGCCGGAGTGGGAGCGGGATTGGCGGGGTTCCGGCAAAGCGCATCCCCTCGCTTGGCTGCAACCGTCTTCCTCGCCGTCGGGCTGCTCGCCGCCTTTGTCTTTGCCGCCGGGCGCTTCGGCGCTGACGTCGGCGCTGCGATCGTCTTTCCGGTCGGCGCCGCGGTCGCGGCGGTTGCGATCGCCGGCCGTCGCGGTCGATGGCCGCTGGTCCTAGCCGCGATCGCTGCACCGGTTGCTGTCCTCGCGCTGCTTGCGCTAGTCGACCTACTCAGCGGCGCCAACGCCCACCTCACTCGCTCCGTCCTCGATGCCGGCGGATTCGGCGACCTGGCGGACGTTGCCCAGCGGCGCCTGCAGCTCTCGGTCCGCAGCTTCGCCCGGCCGGTGCTGCTGGTGTTCCTACCAGTGGTGCTGTGCCTGGCGCTGGCGGCCCACCTGAAGCGATACCTGTTGCGGGCTTGGCTCGCCGGCGCACCCGCTCTTCGCGCCGGCCTGCTCGGCGCTCTTGCGGCAACCGCGATTGGCACCCTCGCCAACGATTCGGGGGCGCTCTTGCTCGAGATCGGCGCGGCCTATCTGCTCGTCTTCACCGGCTTCGCATGGGCGCAGAGTTCCGCTGGGTCCGCAAAAAGCAGTGGCTAAGACGAAAAGTTACAATTTCGTGCGCCACACGTACGAACTTTCCGTCTAGATTGGAGGCATGGAGGCGATGAGATCAACCTGGACCGACTCCCGGCTTGACGATCTGAACGGACGCGTGGGTGAGATTCGCCAAGACGTTCGCGATCTAAGGGGCGATATCGGAGACCTGAAGCGGACGATCATCCAGGTCGGCGGCGGTGTTGTCGGGGTGCTCATCGTCGGCATGCTCGGTCTGGTCGGCACCCAGCTTTAGGCCCGCAAAGCGGGAGTCTGCATGGGGCGGCGCTGCCGGGCCATGCCCTACCCTTAGTCGTCCGTGCGCATAGGTCTCGTCTCGCCATATTCCTGGTCCTACCAGGGGGGCGTGAACCGGCACGTTGAGGCTCTCGCCGAGGAGTTTCTCGGTCGAGGCCACGATGTCCGCGTCCTCGCACCCGTCGACCCGCCCGGGAGGCTCAGCCGAGTCCTGCATCGGGCGTCGGCCGAAGATCTGCAACTCCCCGACTATCTGATGCCGCTGGGGCGGACGATGGGATTTGGCGCCAACGGCTCGGTCTCCAACCTGGCTCCGTTTCCCGCCGGTGGCGTCGTCGCCCCGCGCCGACTCGTGAGGAGCGGGGAATTCGACGTGATCCACGTGCACGAGCCGGTGGTGCCGCTGGTCGGCTGGAACGCCACGCTCGGCGCCCGCGATCCGATCGTCGGCACCTTCCACACCTACTCGACCAAGCCGGTGCCCAACTACATCGCCAACGCAGTTGGTGCCCGGCGGATGCTCAACCGGCTTTCCGCTCGGATCGCCGTCTCCGAGGCGGCCGCCTGGACCGGTCGTCGCTGGTTCGGCGGCGAGTACACGATCGTCCCCAACGGCGTCGACGTCGATGCCGCCCCGAATGTGCCGAAGCCGGGGGGGCCGGAGTTGCGGATCCTCTTCGTAGGACGCGCCGACGAGCGCAAGGGTCTGCCGATCTTGCTCACTGCCTTCAACGCCCTTGTGGAGCACATCCCCTGCCGCCTGACCGTGATCGGCACCGACCGTGAGGAGGTGCTCCGCTACGTCGCCGACCCGGATCTCCTGCGGTTCGTCGACATTCCCGGTCGGGTCTCCCGCGAGGACCTCTGGGCCCAGCTTCACCGGGCCGATTTGCTCTGCGCGCCTTCGCTTTCCGGCGAGAGCTTCGGCATGGTCCTGACCGAGGCATTCGCAGCGGGAACCCCGGTGATCGCTTCGGCAATCGCCGGCTACAGCGACGTGGTCAGCGACGGCGTCGACGGCCTGCTCGTCCCGCCCGGAGACCCCCAGCGCCTGGCCGAGGAGCTGCAGCGGATTCACTACGAGCCGGAGCGTTTGCAGGCGATGGGGGAAGCCGCGCGCCGCAGTGCCCAGCGCTACGCATGGCCGCGGGTGGCCGACCAAGTCACGGCCGTGTACGAGCGAGCGATCGAGGTTCCGAAGCCCGCGACCTCGAGCGAGATGTTTGCCCATTGGGCGGGTCTGCGACCGGCTGACGGTAAACCGAAGCGTCCGGCCCAGAGGCTTCCCTCGCTTGATCCGCCGCTGGCGCGGGCGGGCGGCAAGGGCAGGGCCGTAGCCCGCCGGTTGGCTCTCGCTGCGGCCGGGGTTCTGGGGGTGGGATTGACCGTGCTCGCCGCCCAGAAGATCGGCATCGACAACGTCGTCGAAAGCATCGTCCGCTCGAATCTGACCTGGGTCTTGATCGCCTGCGCGCTGATGGCGAGCTCCCTCTTCTTCCGCGCCGCGTCCTGGTATTGGATTGCGCGGGCGGCCTTGCCGAAACATCCCGTCCGCCGGCGTGACGTCACCTCGGCGACGATGATCGGGGTGCTGATGTCGGCGACCCTGCCGGCCCGCCTCGGCGAGCCGGCCCGCGCGCTGACGCTGGCGCGCCGCACCGGCCGTATGCGTGAAACCTTCCCGGTGCTGCTTGGCACCTTGGTGTCGCAGACGATGCTGAACTTGGTTGCCTTGGCCCTGCTTGGGGTGATCATCGTCTCGACCACGCCGCTCTTCCATTCGGGAACGAAGCAGATCTTCGCCTTCAGCTTGGTCCCGCTCGTGATCCTCCTCATCGTCTTGGTGGCGCCGCTGCTGATGCGGCGCGGCGGCAATGGTCGGCTGGCGAGGCTCGGAGCGGCGATCCACCGGGCGCTGATCCAGGTGCGGGCCGGCCTCGCGGTGTTCCGCGACCCCCGGCAGGGCACGGCCGCCGCCGCCGCGCAGCTGAGCGCCTGGGCGATCCAGCTTGCCTCCTGCTGGGCGCTGCTCTACGCGCTTGGCTTGGACGGCAAGGCCGGGATCGGGGCGGCGGCAGCGGTCCTTTTCGCGGTCAACGTCACCGCGGTCGTACCGGCGACGCCTTCCAATATCGGCGTCTTCCAGCTGGCGGTGATCAGCGTCCTCCACACCGGATTCGGGATCAGCACCGCGGACGCACTCGCCTATGGCGTGATTCTGCAGGCGGTCGAGATTGCCACCGCCGTCGTGCTCGGCCTGCCGGCGCTGGTCCGCGAGGGTCTGACCTGGAGCGACCTGCGGATGCAGGCGCTGTCGACTACGCCGGTGCGGCTCGAGCCGAAGCCGGTCGATCGCAGGGAAAGCCGCAGCCGGGCGCGTGTATAAAAAAACCCTTAGTAGTTAAAAACATTTCAGTTTTGTAGCAGAATGCCGGTGTATCGCTTCGGGAACCCTCATAAAGGAGGACCGGGCTGGCGCCCGCGTCCTCTCGATCTTCGCCAATCCCCTGCACACGCAGGTCCTGCGCGCGCATGTTGGCGAGCCTAAGCGCCTAAGCGATCTTCAGCAGCAGATCAGCTGGGCGGCCGAGGCCACGATCCGCGGAGCGCTGAGCACTCTGCGGGACGCCGGGGCGCTCAAGAGGCGGCAAACCGACCACGCGCGAAACGCGGTGGCCACGGCGCTCACTCCGGCAGGAGAGGAGATGCTCTCGGTCTCGAGGGCGCTCGAGCGCTGGTTGCGTCAGTGCCCCAACGGCCCCATCGCCATCGATGGAGAGCACGCCAAGGTCGCCGTGAAAGCGCTGGCCGGCGGTTGGAGCTCGAACCCTCATGCGCGCCCTCGCCACCTCTCCCCGCAGCCTGACCGAGCTCAACAGCCAGATCTCCGACGTCAGCTATCCGGCACTTGAGCGCCGGATCAGCTGGATGCGTGCGAGCGGCCAGCTCACCGCGCTTCCACGGGAGGATCGCGGAACGCCCTACGTCCCGACTGATTGGTTGCGCCGCGCGGTCTCGCCCCTCTGTTTCGCCGGTCGCTGCGAACGCCGGCATATGGATGACGCTGCGCCGATCACCGACGTCGAGGTGGAGGCTGCCTTCTTGCTGACGCTTCCCCTCGTCCGGCTGCCGCAGATATCCCACGGCAGTTGCCTTCTCGCCTCGCGCACCGATGGCGCCGCTGGAGAAGGGGAGACCCCGGAGTTGGCGGGCGTCTCGCTCGAGGTCGTAGGGGGAGAAATCACCTCGGCCACGGTCGATCTCACCGCCGAACCGGCGACCTGGGCGATCGGCACTGCAGAGGTATGGCTCGACGCCGTGGTCGACGGGGTCTTCGACCGTCTTCGCATCGGAGGAGACAACCCCCAGCTTGCAAGAGAGCTTGTGCAGGGCCTCCATCTCGCGTACGTCACCGATAGCTGAAAGCGTGAACTCGCGAATGTGCCATTTCACAGGTTGCTGATTTGCAGGGAGAAATCAGCTACGGGAACCCTGTGTGTCACCGGTTGAGCAGAGTTGAACGAAGTTCCTTGACCGTCCGGTGCTAGTTGGGTATTGATGATTTCGCAAAAAGGGCCCCGACCGGCAAGTCGAGGCCCGCAAACCAGTCCCAACCCGGCCAGTCGCTGGAGGCGAAACCCGGGAAGGGGCATGTCAAAAGGATATAGAAATGTTCAAGAAAATGATGCTGCTAGCCCTGGCGGCCGCGGCGCTGGTTGCGTTCGCCGTGCCGGCCTCCGCCTCGGCGGCCAATGAATGGATCGGCAACCACGAGGATACCCTCACAGGCAAACTCTCGTTCGGAAATCCGGCAGCCGGGCAGACCAAGTTCGGCTGTGAAACCAATACGACACTGGACGTGTTCGGAGGGACCTCGACAGGTGAGGTGACAGCCTTCACTCCGACGACAGCAACCTGCTCCGGCGAAGGGGCCTTTGCCGGATGCACGCTGACGAAAGACGAAACTACACTACCGACGGTATTGGGAACATCGCAGGTGAAAGTCCATATCACCGCTGCGACAACAATGAAACTCACGACGCCGCCGGGTAACCCGATCGTTCTCCATAACACCTACGGCGGGGGCTGTCTGATCGAAAGTTCGACATTGACAGTGTCCGAACTGCACCTGAAAGCCGCTGCAGACAACCTGACAGATGTGACCGTTTCGGGAGTGGCTGTCTCCCATGTCACCATCGGAGGGGTCGTGCAGCCCCCCACTAATGTTGCCGTGTTTGGCACACTGCATACCAAAACCGACACAATTACGTTCAACTAGGCTCGTAAGATTACGATCACTAGCTGTTGACTAATCAGGAGAGACCGGACCACGAGCTGCGTGGTCCGGTCTCAGCTTCCGTACCGACCTCGGAAAGCTTTGGTATGCTGCCGATTCTAAACAGAAACGCCTCCGGTACTACCGGTAGTTTCTGTTCATGGGTAGATGAATTGGGGACTACCGAGTCAACTTCCCGGCCGAGCCGGGAGGGCTCGATTGGAGGGGAGATAGTGAAGCGCCACTCGAAGGCATTGCTAGCGGGGCTCGCCGATTGTCAGGCTGCTGGTCTTGACAATGGCGCGCGAACTGGTGCACCTCTGCCTCGCCGCCTCTTTCTGCTCACCGTCTGCGCTGTCGTCCTCCTGCTGGTTCCCGCTTCCAGTGCTCTCGCTGACGGCGAGGTCGAGGTAACGGTTGCCGGGACCGGCACGGTGACCGGTGATGCCCGTCACGCATTCGACTTCTTCGGCGGCTTCATCGAAGAAGTCAATCCTGGTCAGATCAATTGCGATCAAAGTGGAGGACCGATCTGCACCTCATTCGTCAATGGCAACGAAGTCTTCGGTATCGAGGAAGTCGTAATTACCCTCAAAGGTGCTCCGGGTCCCGGCTACTACCTGGCTGGATGGAACGTCGAAGGCGCGTCGGGTAGTTTCGGCTGCGGGCCGGCATCCACCTCGTGTGAAGTCCAGCTCGCCGGCACTGGAGGCAGCGTCGGCGACCCCAAAGTCGAGGCGAAGGTGACGGTGACGTTCGCGCCGCTTCCCGACCCCCCGCTGGTTACCACTGGTGCGGCCGGGCCGGGCACGGTGGATTACAACCGGGCTCTGGGAGGGGAAGTCAACCCGGGCGGCTTCAAAATCAGCGACTGCCGCTTCGTCTATGGGCCGACGACTGACTATGGCAAGAGCGTCCCGTGTCAACAGAGCTCTGCGGCGATCGGCGAAGGATCAGATTATGTCCCGGTCACGGCGATCACCGACCCACTGGAGCCGAACACCACCTATCACTACCGACTGCGCGCCACGGCACTTGGCGGAACCGGTGAGGGGGGCGATCTCACCTTCACCACCGGCCCGGCGCTCGCAGACAGCTGTCCCAATGCTGACCTCCGTGCCGCTCAGGGTACCCAGGTCAGGCTCCTCCCCGCCTGCATGGCGCTGGAGATGGCCTCGCCGATCGTGAAGGGCCAGCAGCCCATCAGGGACCAGAGCGCTTTCCAGAGAACCTCGCTCTCTTTCGACGGGGAGCACGTTCTCTTTCGCTCCAACGCCGCCTTCGCGGGGACCGAAGGGGTAATCAACATCAACCAGGGCGACGTATACCTCGCCAGTCGCGGAGAGGATGGCTGGACCACGACGCCGACGATTCTACGTCAGCTCGCGGGAGCAGCCGAGCCGGTCGCGTTCACTCCTGATCTCAGCAGATGGCTCCAGATCAGCGCCGCGAGCAACGTGCAGAATCAGGAAAACATCAACAGCGCGTATCTATCCGGTCTCGACCGAACCGTCACGCCGTTCTCGCCACTACTCGTAACCGCTGAGGAACCGAGGAGGGGAGGTGCCTTCGCGGGCGCCTCGGCGGATCTCTCCCACCTCTACATCAGGGTAGGAGGTACGGAAGGTGCCTCGCCTCTTCGGTACTCCCTCGACGATCCGACTCCCACGCCTGGCGAATTCGCCCGAAACAACACCTACATCGCCTCGCTGGGCGAGGATGGCCAACCCGCGCCCCTGCAGCTGCTCGCCCGCGATCTACTCGGTAAAGAGTGGGGCGCCAACTGCGGCACCAGGGTAGGAGGCGACGGGAACCCGTCGATCGCCCAGGGATTCACGTCCCAACGTGTGAACATCCAGGGTGCGATTGCGGAGGACGGCTCGCGCGTGTACTTCTCGACCCGCCCGTCACAGCCGCAGGCCGGCAGTTGCAACGAGGTCGCAAACAAGATGCGCATCCTCGAGCGGACCGAGACGACGAATGGACCGGTCATCTCCGATCCGGTCGCATCCGGGTGTGCCGCGGTTCCCCGTGCTTGTCCGGGTGAAGGGAGCGGTGACATCACCTCCGGATCCAAGATCGTAACCAACTTCACTTCCCTCACTCCGGCTGGGACGTTCGCCGCTGGGATGCTTGTCACCAATGTCGACGGCACCGGCACCGGTATTCCCGCCAGCACCAAGGTTGCTCAGATACTCTCGCCCACCGAATTGGAACTGAGCGCCGAAGCAACCGAGACGGCGGCGGGTATTTCGCTGAGGGCAAATGACGGCGACGACAACTTCCAGGCCGCCTCGTTCGACGGCACCAAACTCTATTTCACCACCTCTCGTCAACTAGCTGATTCCGACCACGACTTCGGCCCTTCATGCGGCCTCGACCTCGATGAAGCGACGGGCTGTGACCTCTACCTTTACGAAAAGCTGCCCGGTGGCGGTCACGATCTCGTCCAGGTCTCGGCCGGCGACGCGAGCAGCCCGACGCCGGGCGCCGGCGCCAGGGTCCTCAACAACATCGCCGGAGTCTCCACCGACGGCTCTCACGTCTACTTCGTCGCCCAGGGTGTGCTTACCACTGCGCCCAACGAGCTCGGTGCCGTCGCTCAGGCGGGCCAGCCGAACCTCTATCTCTACCAGCGTGACGCGGCAAACCCGAACGGTCGGACGGTTTTCATCGGCAACCTTGTGTCCGGAGACGCCAGGGAGCTCTGGGGTCCTGAAAAATTGGACGCCTTTGGAGAAAGCTCCGTCTATCCGGTGCCGGCAATGGACGCTGGCGGCGAGGAGGTCGGCGGCGACGGCCACATTTTGCTCTTCAAGTCCAAAGCGCAGCTGACCGTCGACGACGCCGATGGCTTGAGGCGGGACGTCTACCGGTACGACTCGCAGGCCGGCTCACTGCAGTGCATCTCCTGCCTGCCCGGGGGCGATAGCGCCGCGGCGGACGTCAATGGCCCGGGCAATGGGGCAGGGCAGTTCGGCGGCAACCCGCAGGGACCTTCATTTGCCTCTCTCTCCCGCTGGGTGACCGAGGACGGCAACTCCGTCGTCTTCCAGACCGCCGCTCCCCTCCTGCCGGAAGACGCCAACGGCATCCAAGACGAGTACCTTTGGCGCGACGGCGAGCTATGGCGCTTGCCCGGTAGGGATCTCGGCGACCCCCCGACCATCTCCGCCGACGGGTCCTCGGTGGCCATCCGCAGGGAGGAGCCGCTGTTGCCCCAGGACGGGGACAGTGTCGCGGACCTCTACGTGCTTCGTTCAGGCGGAGGCTTCCCGGTCCCGGCCGCCGTACCCCCGTGTGTCGGAGAAGCATGCCAGGAACCGTTTCGCTCCCCGCCTGTCGGGTCGGCACCGGCGAGCGAAGCGCCAAGCGCGGGCAACGTCCCTAAGCGACCTGGCTGCAGGAAAGGTTTCGTGAGGAGGAAAGGCAAATGCGTCAAACGGCACCCGCGGAAGAAGCACCATCGCCAGAAGGGCCGAGCAGCCGGCAAGAGCCAGGGAGGTCTCAAATGAGAACGCCGATCAAGTCGGATGCCCACCGCGCCATGTGCTCGCTGGGGCTGGTCGCGATCCTACTCGGCCTCACCGCCGTTCCGGCCGCGGCAGCACCGGAACTGGACGTGAAAGTGAGCCACGAAGCCAATGAGGTCCAGTGGGTGACCGTCAAGGCCACCGACGGCCAGTTTAGGCTCGGCTTCGGCGAGCCCGGCCCCGGCAAGGACACGGAAACCGGAGACATCCCGGTGGGGGCGAGCGCTGAAGTGGTGCAAAACGGGCTCAATGCCCTCACCGACATCGCCAAAGATGGCGGTTCGGTCACGGTGAAATACGAGCCGCTGCAGGAAACGTACTACGTTACTTTCGGTGGCGGTCCGCTTGCGAACACCAATGTTCCTGAGATGCGCGTCGCCGACGGCACGACCCCTCCGGGTGGAGTGCCCCAGGCGAGCGTGTCGGTGGAGGAGGGGACGCCCAGCGGGATCAGCCGTCGCGACGACCGCTTCAACTACAGGCTGGAAATCGAAAACAAATCTGCCATCGATGCGACCTCCGGGACGATCATCGCAGAACTGGACCTGCCCGCCGGACTGGATACGGAGGTTCTTGGAACCAGCTCCGACGGTGGCTGGGCCTGCGTGAAACAGGCGCCGTCCGGCGCTGTTCCGGCGAAGGCGAAATGCGAGAGATCAACTCCGTTGAGTCCCCAGGCGACCACGACGATTACCGTGGCTGCGGCGCCGGGGGATGACACGCCGGACCACGCCGTCGCGACGGCAAAAGTAGCCGGTGGCGGGTCGGCGCTGGCCCAGACGACCGACGAGTTCGACATCGTCAACAGATCCTTCGGGTTGAGGTTTTTCGACGTTCCGGTACTCGATGCCGAAAACGGCGACCATACTCAGGCGGGAGGTCATCCGTTCTCGGCCAGTGCCGCCCTGACCTTCGCTAAGAAGCGGAACCGCCTGGTTGCAATCGAAAGTTTCGAGCAACTAGGCTCGAAGTACGGACCGATCGACAACCTCAAGCAGGCCAACGTCAACAGCCCGCGCGGTTTCGTCGGCAACGCTCTGGTCTCGCCGGCGCTGTGCCCTTCGGCGGCAAACCTGAACAATTGCCCCGAGGACAGCATTGTCGGGGTTATCGAGGTGGAAGTCCCGTTCATCAATGTCCACAATCCCGTTTACTCGATACAGCCAGAATTCGGGGCCCCGGCGCAGTTCGCCTACGCAGACCCACTTGGAAACATCTACACCGTCGTTCCGCGCCTGCGTGCCGACGAAGGCTATGCGATTGAATTCCAGAACTCGACCGTCGCGGCGGGCGCGGATGTCCTGAAAGCGAAGTTCAGCTTCTGCGGCTTCGGCGGCGTGGTGTCCGGCGGCCGAGCCCGCTGCCTGGAAGCGAGCGACTCCCGGGCGAACGAAGATCCGTTGATCACCAACCCGACCCGTTGCGCGGGGGCCCCGCCGACCGGTGGAGTTGAAGTCCTCAGCTGGCAGAACCAGGGTGAACCGAAGACCTACGAAGATGTGGCGCCGCCTCAGACGGGATGCCCGAGCGTTCCGTTCGAACCCGAGGCCACGCTTACCCCGACCAGCAGTCAGGCGGATTCTCCCACCGGCTTGGAGGTCGAATTCTCGATGCCGACCAACGGCCTGCTCGAAAAGGAAGGGGTGGCGCAGGCGAACCTGAACAACGCCGTCGTCACCTTCCCGAAGGGGATGTCGGTCAACCCGTCCGCCTCGGACGGCCTTAGCGGCTGTTCGCTGGCTGAGATCAAGATGAAGTCGAACGATCCCGAGGAGTGCCCGGAATCCTCCCGGATCGGAAAGGTCGAAGTCGAGACGCCGTTGCTGCGCGAAACGCTGACGGGGTCGGTTTACCTGGCGAAGCAGAACAACAACCCGTTCAACAGCGCCTTCGGCATCTACATGTCCTTCAGCTCCGCCCGCGACGGGGTGCGTGTGAAGGTGGCCGGCAAGCTCGCGCCGGACCCGGTCACGGGGCAGCTGGTCAGCACCTTCACGGAAAACCCGGAATGGCCATTCTCGCGGCTGGCGATCAAATTCAACTCGGGTCCGCGGGCGGCACTAGTGAATCCGCCCAAGTGCGGTACCTACGCCATCCACTCGGAGCTCTCGCCTTGGAGTGCGGTCAACCCGGCCAACCCGACGCCGGACGAGATCGTCTCCGAAGACTCTATTTACGAGGTCACCGAGGGTCCGAACGGCGGACCCTGCCCAAGCGGCAACCTCGAGGCGAAGATGAGCTCGGGCCTGCAGAATCCCCAGGCCGGTGCCCAAAGCCCGTTCATACTCACCCTCAGCCGCGAGGACGGCAGTCAGCGCTTTACCGGCCTGGACATCGCCACCCCGAAGGGTCTCACCGCCTACCTCAAGGGCATCCCGTACTGCTCGGACGCGGTCCTTGCCGGGATCTCGCCGGCCGAAGAAGCGGGTCGGGTTGAGCTGGCGACCCCATCATGCCCCGCGGCAAGTCAGGTCGGCACGGTGACCGCCGGGGCGGGCTCGGGACCCTTCCCGTTCCACAGTCCCGGCAAGGCCTACCTTGCCGGGCCCTACAAGGGCGCCCCGGTGAGCCTGGCTGTGGTCACTCCGGCCGTGGCGGGGCCGTTCGATCTCGGCAACGTGGTGATCCGAAACGCCCTCTATATCGACCCCGTCACCTCCCAGGTCACGGCCAAATCCGATCCGATCCCGACGATTTTGCACGGGATCCTGATCGACTTGCGGCAGATCCGCCTCTCGCTCGACCGGCCCGGCTTCACCGCCGCGCCGACCAACTGCGAACCGATGTCGGTGAACGCTCGCGTAAGAGGTCAGGATGGCGGCGTTACCGACCTCTCCAACCGCTTCCAGGCCGGCAACTGCGCCGCCCTCGGCTTCAAGCCCTCGCTCAAACTGCGGCTCTTCGGGGGCACCCGCCGCGGAAGTCATCCGAGGTTGGTGGCGAAGTTGACCGCGGGGTCCGGCGACGCCAACATCGCCGGTGCCTCGGTCGCGCTGCCGCATTCGGAGTTCCTCGACCAGGCTCACATCCGGACGATCTGCACCAGGGTGCAGTTTGCTGCCAAAGCATGTCCCCAGGCGGCGATCTATGGCGAAGCGGAAGCGACCACCCCGCTTCTCGACAGCCCGCTCCGCGGCCCGGTTTACCTGCGCAGCTCCGACAACACGCTCCCCGATCTGGTGGCGGCGCTGCGCGGCCCCGACCACCAGCCGATCGAAGTCGCCCTCGCCGGTAGGATCGACTCGGTCCACGGCGGCATCCGCACCAGCTTCGAGGCGGTTCCCGATCAACCGGTGAGCACCTTTACGCTGAGGATGCAGGGCGGCAAAAAGGGCCTTCTGGTCAACAGCCGAAACCTCTGCGTCAGGGTCAGCAAGGCGACCGCCCGGTTCACGGCCCAGAACGGCAGGAGCGCTTCGCTGCGGCCGGTGCTGAAGAACGCCTGCAAGAAGAAGGCTGTGAAAGAGCAGGGGAAACGCAAGCAGGGGCAGCGCAGGGCGCGGGCAGATGACTTGAGCGTGCTGCTGCGCTGGCTGTTCTAGGCAGATGCCTGTAGGGAGGACCAGTCTGCTGGCTGGCGTCCTGCTTGCAGCGGCGACGGTTACCGTCGCCTCGGCCGAGGTGGCTCAGCGGGACGGCGTGCGGGTCTCGGTGACCGGAAAGATGACGCCGACCCGGCTACCGCGTACCGGGTCCGCACCGGTGTCCGTCTCGGTCGGGGGACAGATCACCCCCACCAAAGGTGGCGCCCTACCGAGGCTCGAGGAGATCGCGATCGCGATCAATTCCCATGGCAAGCTCGGTGACCGGAGGGTCCCTGTCTGTCGCCTCGGTCACATCAGCCCTTCGACCACCACCGAGGCGCTCGCTGCCTGCCGCCCCTCGCTTATCGGCCAAGGCCACTTCTCGGCTGACGTAAGGATCCCCGAGCAATCGCCATTCCCCTCAGAGGGGAAGCTCCTGGCCTTCAATGGCCGACTGCGCGGGAAGCCGGCGGTCTTCGCCCACATCTACGGCACTAGGCCCGTTCCCACCTCCTACGTCCTGCCCTTCGCGATCAAGCCCGCCCACGGCATCTACGGCGCCATCCTCGAGGCTTCGCTGCCGATGGTGACGGGAGAATGGGGCTACGTGACCAGCGTCGAGTTGAACTTGCAGCCGCGTTTTCTCTCGGCTTCCTGTCCGGCGCCAAAGGGTGCTGTCGTCGCCGCCTTTCCGCTGCTGCGCACCAGTTTTGGCTTCGGCGGTGGCCCGCAACTGTCCTCGACCCTGATCAGAAGCTGCAAGGTCCGAGACTGAGCCGATGAGGGGCTTGCGCCGTCACCTCACCTACGCCAACGTCACCGCGACCCTGGCGCTGGTCATCGCCATCGGTATGGGCAGTGCCTATGCGGCAGGTCGGCTCGCCCCCAAGTCCGTCGGAGAGCGCCAGCTGCGGCCAGGGGCAGTCACCGCTGACAAGATCCGCAAGAGCGCCGTTACCGCACCGAAGATCAAGGCTGCGGCGGTGAAGAAGGGGAAGATCGCCAACGGTGCCGTGACCGGTGAGAAGATTGCCGCCGGAGTCGTCGGCTCGGAAAAGATCGCCAACGGTGCCGTGACCCCGGAAAAGATCCCGAACGACTCGCTGACCGGGGCGAAGATCGACGAGGCAAGCCTGGGTGAGGTGCCGAGCGCCGCCAGCGCGGACGCCGCGACGACCGCGGGAACGGCAAACCCCGAGGCGTTCGCAAAGGTCGACGGCGAAGGCACTGTGTTCCTCGCATACTCGAAGGGAATCGGCACCGCCGACGTCAAACAGGGCCCGCTGCCAGGGATCTACTGCATCACGGTGCCGGGCTTCCAGCCGCGGGGAGCCCAGGCGACTCCGGAATTCACGAGCCACGGCGACGTCTCGATCTACGTCAAGGTGACCGGTTCTGAAGCTTGCCCCTTTCCGAAGATCGAGGTCCAGACCTATAACGATGGCATCCGTCAGAAGGAGCCCTTCTTCATCGTCTTCTACCGCTGAAGCGGAACCAGCGCCATGCAAAGACGTCCGCGACCATCGCAGTGGGGCGGAATCGTCGAATCTTGGATTTATTTTATTAAAAAACCGAAATGTATTGAACTAGGATGCGAAATAGGTGGTGCCGCTACCGATCCCAGGCCGGCACTGCCCAGCTACGAGGAGGCGGGTGGCCGGCGCTATGACCATCCACGGCAGCCGGCCCGCTTTCTCGTTGACCCTGCAGCCACTTCTTCATAGCCGGATCGACAAGTTTCCTTGACCCGTCCACAGTAATGTGCATAGAGTCGACCAATCGGCCAATGCACTCACGCGAACTGGGGGAAGGGAACCGTGAGATACGACTCAGCAGTGCTCGAGAAGGTCGCGCAGCGCTTCCGGCGCGATATGTGGGACTCGGTGGTTCCGGAAGCAATTTCCGAATCAGGAGTGGAGGTACAGAGGTTTGGCCCGGTACAGGCAACCGCCTTCGGCGACCTGCCCGAGGTGCCTCTGCTGCAGCAAATTCAAGGGGCGGCGGAGCCCGGAGCGATCGCTGACGGTCACCTTGCCGCGGCGGTCGAATGGATGCGGGCTCGCGAAGTCGACTATCGGATCCCGGTAGCGGGAGGTAGGCCGGGCGCCGAGGGGGCCGAAGCCTGGCTCGGCGACCGTGGTTACGAGCAGGGTGGGGGCTGGGTGAAACTGGTCCGCGACGGGTCGCCGCCGGACTTCTACGTCGATCCCGGGATCATCATCTACCGGTTGGGAGAAGACGAAGCCGAAGGAGAAGGGCTGAGCACGATCGCCGCCGAAGCGCTCGAGATGCCGTTGGTGGCGGGGACGCTGTTCTTCTCGTTACCGCAGCAAAACGGCTGGCATTGCTACACCGCGGCTCTCGGCCCTGAAGAGGTGCCGGTTTCCACGGGATCGATGCTGATCGTCGACGGGGTGGCTCAGCTCGGCGCCGGTAGCACCTTGGCGCATGCGCGTGGACGCGGCTGCAACGTGGCGCTGTTGCATCGCCGTCTGCTCGACGCGCACCGGGCCGGATGCCACACGGTTTTCGTGGAGGTCGGCGAATGCGATCTCGCCTCCTGGTCGGCGGTCTGCCGCAACCTGCGGCGAGCCGGCTTCGAGGAGGCATACGAAGGGCGCAACTGGCAGCGCCCTGCGCTCCACCCAGCCCGGGTTCCGGGCAGATTCAGCGGCTGAGCTCGGGGGCGGGGGTATCGGCCCCCTCGCCCTCGTCGCCGGAGTCCGGCTCGGACTCCGGCGGCAGCCCACCGCCGCGGGCGGTGCCGGCAATCAGCTCGTCGGGCGTCTTGTCCTCGGGGATGAAGCCTGACTTCATCCCGAAGTAGACGGCCTGCGGGTGGTGGGCGACGATCGCGACCGTCGACTGCTCGGGCATCACCGCGTAGCCGCCGGAAAGCGTCATCCCGATCGATTCGAGGTCGAGCAGGCGCCAGACCTTCTCGTGCTCGGACTGGTCTGGGCAGGCGGGGTAGCCCCAGGAATAGCGCCGGCCCTGGTCAAGCTCGATCCCGAGCTGGCTGCGGATCCGTGAGTGCAGCCACTCGGCCAGCCCCTCGGCGGATTGGACGCCGAGGCCGTGGACATAGAGCTGTTCTGCGAACTCGCCCTCGCTCTCCAGGCGTTCGATCAGCTCGGTCACCTCGGGGCCGACGGTAACGCCCTGGAGGGCGACCACATCGCGCTCGCCCGAGCTGAGCGGGCGGTAGAAGTCGGCAAGGCAGATCCGGTCGTGCCTCGGCTGGCGCGGGAAGACGAGCCGCTCCAGCTCCCGCTCGGGATCGTCAGGATCGAAGATGACGAGCTCGTTGCCGTCGGCGTTGCAGGGGAAGTAGCCGAGCCTTGCCTGAGGGCGGAGGTAGTCCTGTTCGCGCCACATCCGCTCCAGGCGGGCGGCGAAGCCCTCCTCCTCGGCGGTGCCCTCGATCAGTTCGCGCCAGGCCTCGCCCTTGACCCCTCGCCCGCCCCAGTGCAGCTTGAAGAGGACGTGGCGGTCGAGGTAGGGGAAGACCTCATCGAAGGCGACGGCGACGTCTTGGGCCCCCCAGTACGGAGGCACCGGGATCGGCACGTCGGTGCGAGCGCCGGAGCGGACGCTGTCGTCGGTGGTCGGGGGTGAGTTGTCGACCACGATCGGCTTCTCGCGCAGCTGCTTGGCCTCGGCCCTGATCCGCTCGACCAGGGCCGCGCGCGCTTCGCTGTCGACCAGCGCATCCATCGTGTCCAGCCCCTGGAAGGCGTCCTTGCAGTAGAAGACGCCGGGCTCGTAGACCTCGTCGGACTCCCGGCCCTTCGGGTAGAGCGTGCGGCGGCCGAAGTCGCGGTTGATCGCCGCGCCGCCGATCAGCACCGGGAACTCGAGGCCCCGCTGGTGCAGCTCGGCGATGCAGGTCGGCATTTGCTTCGAGGTCGAGACCAGCAGCGCCGAGAGGCCGATCGCGTCGGCCTCGTTCTCGACCGCAGCGTCGATGATCGTGTCGACCGGGACCTGCTTGCCGAGGTCGATCACCGTGTAGCCGTTGTTGGTGAGGATCGTGTTGACGAGGGACTTGCCGATGTCGTGGACGTCGCCGAAGACGGTTGCGATCACGACTTTGCCCTTGGTGTGGCCGTCGATCCGGTCCAGGTGGTTCTCCAGCTGGGCCACCGCGCGCTTCATCACTTCCGCCGACTGCAGGACGAAGGGCAGGATCAGTTCGCCGGCGCCGAATTTGTCGCCGACCTCCTTCATCGCCGGCAGCAGCACCTCGTTGAGGGTCGGGACGGCGCCGATCTTCTCGACCGAGCGCTCGATCTGGTCCTCGACCCCGTCCTTCTTGCGCCGCAGGATGTGCCAGTGCAGGGCCTCCTCCGGCTCCATCCCCGCGGTCGGGTCGGCGACCTCGGCCTCCGCCTCCTCGCCCTTGGACTCGAAGTGGGCGATGAACTTCTCCAGCGCATCCTCGCTGCGGTTGAAGACGAGGTCGTTGGTCAGCTCCCGCTCCTCCTCGGAGATCTCGCCGTAGGGAGTGATGTGGTTCGGGTTGACCATCGCCAGGTCGAGACCGGCCTCGACGCAGTGGTGGAGGAAGACCGAGTTGAGGATCGCCCGCGGGCGTGGCGAGATGCCGAAGGAGACGTTGGAGACGCCGAGCGAGGTCTTGACCCCGGGAATCTCCGCCTTGATCCGGCGGATCCCCTCGATCGTCTCCACCGCCGAGGGCTTCCACTCGTCATCGCCGGTGGTCAGGGTGAAGGTGAGGGCGTCGAAGATCAGCGCCTCGGGATCGAGGCCATGCTCCTCGCAAGCGATGTCGCGGAGTCGCTGGGCGATCTCGACCTTGCGCTCGGCCGTCTTTGCCATCCCGACCTCGTCGATCGTCAGCGCGATCAGGGCTGCGCCGTGCGCTTTCGCCAGCGGGATCACCGTGTCGGCCTTGTCGCGGCCCGCCTCGAGGTTGATCGAGTTGACGATCGCCCGACCGGGGATCTGCTCGAGGGCGGCCTTCAGTACCTCCGGCTCGGTCGAGTCGACCTGAATCGGTGCTGGCTGGGTGAGCGAAACTCGCTTCACCACCGCGCTCATCTGCTCGTCCTCGTCCTGTCGCTCGGTCAGCGCGACGCAGACGTCCAGCACATGGGCGCCGCCTTCGACCTGGTCTTCGGCGACCTGGACGAGCCCGTCGTAATCGTCGGCGAGCAGCATTTCCTTGGCTTTTTTCGAGCCCTGCGAGTTGACCCGCTCGCCGACCAGCGTCGGCCGTGGCTCCTGGACCAGGGCGGTCGAGGTCATCATCGAGGAGACCTCGATCGGGCCGGGCGCGGGGCGCTCGCCCGGAGAATTGCCCCCGACCCGCTCGCGGATCGCGGCGATGTGCTCCGGCGTGGTGCCGCAGCAGCCGCCGACGATGCCGACCCCGTAACGCTCGACGAACTCGCCCAGCGTCGCCGCCAGCGGCTCCGGCTTTTCGGGGAAGATCGTCTCCCCGTCGGGCCCTTGCAGCGGCAGACCGGCGTTGGGGATGCAGTGGACCGGCAGGTGGGAGTTCTCGCCGAGGAAGCGGATCGCGTCCCGCATGTCCTCCGGGCCGGTCGAGCAGTTGAGGCCGATCACGTCGACGTCGAGCGCGGTCAGCGTCGTCAGCACCGAGCGGATGTCGGTGCCGAGCAGCATCTTGCCGCCGTTGGGCAGCAGCGAGACGCTGCACTGGATCGGCAGCTTCCGGCCGGTCTGGGCAAAGGCCTCGCGGGCGCCGAAGATCGCCGCCTTGACCTCGAGTATGTCCTGCGCGGTCTCGATCATGATCAGGTCGGCGCCGCCTTCGACTAGGCCGGTGGCCTGCTCGGCGAAGACCTCAGCCAGGCGGCCGAAGGAGATATCGCCCAAGGTTGGATCGGTCGAAGCCGGGAGGAAGCCGGTCGGCCCGATCGAACCGGCGACGAAGCGCTCCGGGCCCGCCGCCTTGCGGGCGATTTCTGCGGCCTTGGTGTTGATCTCCATCGTGTGCTCGCCGAGTCCCCACTCCTCCAGCTTCAGGCGCGAGCCCTGGAAGGAGTCGGTCTCGACCACCTCGGCCCCGGCCTCCAGCATCGAGGCATGGACCCCCTCGATCACGTCGGGCCGATTAAGCACCAGCGCCTCATGGCATTTGCCCTGAAGACCCCCGTAGTCCTCCTGCGTGAGGTCAAACATCTCCAAAGTCGCGCCCATGCCACCGTCGAACACGACCACGCGCTCCTTGGTTGCAGCTATGTAGTCCCGTTCAGCCATGAACTAACAAAGGTACCGGGGGCGCTGACTAAGGACTTTCCCTGGCGGTAAGAGGGGCGAGGCACCCCTGCTCGGAGCACCTCCGCCGAGTGGAACGTCTGAAAGCTGACGCCTCAAGAGCTGGCGGCTCGGCTCCATGCTGAGTACCGATCAGGGGTGCCTCGCCCCTCTTGCGACAGCTTCCGATGATCGCCGTCTTCGGAAAGCTGTCGAGGAGGGTGCCGGTATCCCTCGGAGGAATGTTCGGCGATATGCAATCTGTCTTTTGCGCGCGGAGCGCGCAGCAGGTTCTCCCCGTAGCGAAGCGGAGGGGAGGTCAATTCCGGAGAGGGATACCGGCACCCTCTACCACCGCTAGTCCTAACGCTTGAGTCCGAGTTTCCTGCGCCAGTCGCGAGCGCCGAAGAAGCGGGAGATGGGGGAGAGCATGCGCCTGCGGCCCTTGCTGTAGGGGTACCAGGTCGGCTCACGCTTGCCGCTGAAGCGGGTGATCACCAGCGACTCGCTGCGGCAGAACTTCTTGATCCCTGGTTCACCGTGGCGGTAGCCGATCCCCGACTGCTTCCAGCCGCCCATCGGAACGTCGGTCGCGAAGTAGTTGACGAGGACGTCGTTGACGTTGATCGCCCCGCACTCGACCCGGCGGGCGACCTGCTCGGCCCGCTCGCGCTCGCCGAAGACCGATCCGGAGAGGCCGTATGGAGTGTCGTTGGCGAGGCGGATCGCCTCCTCGGAATCGCGCACCTTCATCACGCCGACGACCGGGCCGAAGGTCTCGTCCCGCATCACCTTCATCGTGTGGTCGACGTCGACCAGGACCGTCGGCTCGAAGTAGTCGCCGGGGCCGGGGACTCGTTTGCCCCCGGTAACGGCTTTCGCTCCGGAGGCGAGAGCGTCGGAGACGTGGTCCTCGACGATCCCGATCTGCCGGGGAGAGGTCATCGCGCCGACGTCCTTCGGGTCGGCGGCGGTGTCGGACCCCTGGCGCAGCTTCCCGACCTCGGTGGTGAGCTTGGCGAGGAACTCGTCGTAGGCGGGCTCCTCGACGTAGATCCGCTCAACCGACATGCAGATCTGGCCCGAATTCATCATCCCGCCCCAGGCCGCGGCGTTGGCGGCGCGGTCGATGTCGGCATCGGCGAGGACGATCATCGGATCCTTGCCGCCGAGCTCGAGGCTGACGGGGGTCAGCGTCTCCGCCGCCCGCGCCATCACTTGGCGCCCGGTGCGGTCGGAGCCGGTGAACTGGATGAAGTCGACCTCGTCGACGAGGGCGCCGCCGGTCTCGCCGATGCCCTGCACGCAGTCGAAGACATCGGGTCCGCCGATCTCATGCTTCCACGCCTCGACCACCTCGGCGAGGCCGAGCGGGGTGAACTCGGAGGGCTTGACGACGACCGCGGCGCCGGCCTGCAAGGCCGGGATCGCGTCGCCAAGGGAGAGGATCAGCGGGAAGTTCCAGGGGCTGATGATGCCGACTACCTGGTGCGGCCGGTACTGGACTCGCAGCTTCTTCGCGGCGAGGAGGGGAGTGTGGGGACGGATGCTCTCCTCGCCGATGTAGTCGGCCGCCTTGGCGCCGTAGAAATTGATCAGGTCGGCGAGGTAGGCGGGCTCGTTGGTGGCGTCGGCGCGGACCTTCCCGGTCTCCTCCTGCATCGTGCTCGAGCACCCGCTCTTCGTTGTCGAGCAGCCAGTCGCGCAGCTTGCCGAGCCAGTGGTAGCGGCCCTCGATCCCCATCGCCTCCCACTCGGGCTGATTGGCGCGGACCCGCGCCACCTTCACCGCGACGACCTCGGGAGAGTCGACCGGGATGCTCTTGATCCGCGTCCCCGTGGCCGGGTTATGGACCTCGATCACATCGGCCGCTGGTGCTGCCGCTCCGTTGATCTCGGTGCTTTTCGCAACCGTTCCGCTCTCCACCACTGCTCCCTTCGCCCGTTTGGCTGGTCAGCCAACTCTAGCGGCGATCTTAGAGCTGAGTGCCGATCAGGCCGATTACCGCAATGAACATCGTGCCCATCAAGCCGAACCCGATCTGAAGCGTGCGGTTGACAGCGTCGAACTTGTCGTCCATTCGTTTCTCGAAGCCGCTGACCTCGGACCCCAGTTCGGCGATCTCCTCACGCGTCTTCACCGATTCTTTGCGGAGCTCACGCATCTCGGCACGCACTTCGCGGAACTCCCGGTCCATCCGTTTCGAGAGTTCGTCCAAGCGCTCGTCGGTCCAGGTCTCTCTTGGCGGCATCAACAACATGAAACCAACTGTAGACAAAAAGATGCAACAAGATGCGCGCAGAAAGTGAAATCTTCTGCGCGTCAGCGCGGGACAAGCCGGAAAACGGGACCTTCGAGCGAGGTCACGTAGAGCCGGTGCTGCTGGTCTTCGCCGAAGCCGGTCGGGCTGGAGACCTGGAGGCCGAGCTTGCGGTCGCCGCTCGCCCGCTTCAGATGGGGGACGAGCGAGCGCAGCTGTCCCTCGCAGAGGTCGGCGTAGACGTAGCGCCCGCGCAGGCCGGGCAGCCGCGGATCGCGGGCGACGTAGCCGCCGATGATCGAGCAGCTGTTGCCGCGGCTGTGGTCGTAGGCGAAGATCGGCTTGATCGTGCCGCCGGGGTCGGCGGTGCCGCTGTTCTCGTCGTCGTACTTGGAGTCCCCCTCGAAGGCGTCCCAGCCGAAGTTGGCACCGCTGGCTCTGCCGACGGTCGTGTAGTCGACCTCCTCGAACTGGTTCTGGCCGACGTCGCCGATCGCGATCCTTGGCTGCCCGTGGGTCAGGTCGAAGGAGAAGCGGAACGGATTGCGCAGTCCGTAGCTGTAGATCTCATCGCGGCCGGGCTTGCCGACGAAGGGGTTGCTGGAGGGAACCGAGTAGGGCCGGCCGTCGCTTGCCCGCGGGTCGATCCGCAACAGCTTCCCCAGCAGCACGTCCTTGTTTTGGGCGTTGTTGGGCGGGTCGCCTCCCGAGCCCCCGTCCCCCGTCCCGAAGAAGAGGAGGTTGTCGAGGAACTGCAGGTCGCCGCCGTTGTGGTTGGTGTTGACGGGGTGGGGGATCGAGATCACCTGGCGCCGCGAGCCGGAGGCCGCCCGCGTCGCGCTGCTGCGGCGGAACTCGTCGACCCGGATCGTGCCCTCGTTATCCGTGTAGTAGACGTAGAAGCGCCTGCTCTGCGCATAGTCAGGCGCGAAGGCCAGGGAGAGCAGTCCCTGCTCGCCGCCGTAGCCGACCAAGCCGCGGATGTCGAGGAAGGGCCGCGCGGCGGGCTTGCCCTTGCTCAGAACCCGGACCCGCCCTTCCTGCTCGACGACGAAGAGAAGCTTGGGGAAGCCGGGAGCCCCGGTTACCTCGACCGGGCTCTCGAAGGAGCCGATCTGCTTCAAGGCGACGCCCTTGCTCGCGCTGCTGGATGCCGTGTCGCGAGGGGCGCTGTCCTGATCGCTGGCCGACCCGCAGGCCGGCAAGGCCAGGGTCAGCATCGCCGCCAGGGCGGCTGCCGCGGTTGAGGCTCTACTTGCCTTTCTCGATCTCAACGATTTCGCCGCTGTCGGTGACTTCCGTTTCCGGCAGCTCGTCGGTGATCAAGGTGGCGAACGAGCCGCCTGGGGCGACGCCGCCGCTGGTCACCGCCTTCGCGGCACCCCCGAGGCCGGCGTCGATGTCATAGAGGAGATCGAACTTGCCGGCGCGGACCGCGCTCAGCTTCCAGATGGCTTTCGTCGTCTCGCCGGGCTTCAGAGGCCCGAAGGCGAAGGTCTTGCGGCTCGAAGTCGTGGCGCCGCCGGGGTCGGAGGAGCCCTGCAGCCGCGGGTAGGTCGCCGCCAGCACCCAGACCGGGCGTTCCGGTTGGGCGAGTTCCGGCTGTGAGTCGTTGATGCCGAACGGCAGCGGGGAGGTTTCGCCCGCCTTGCCGGCGATCGTGAAGCTGACGTTGAGGGCCGGAACCGTCCGCTTACCGGTGTTGCGGATCCCCAGTTCCAGCAGCGAGGTCTGGCCGAGCACCTGGGTTGCCGGGAACTTCGCTTCGGTCACCTTGACGTGAAAGGTCCCTTCCGGTTCGTCGGCCTCGCTCGAGGAGCCGCCACCGCAGGCACCGAGCAGCGCCGCCACCGCCATCGCGGCAAACCCGGTCGCGATGGCCTGGAGGCGGGTGTTCCGGGAATGTCTTCCGGTCCCCCGCAAAGCGGCCCGAACATAGCACGGCGTTTGGCCGCTTTCGCAGGCATTTCAGGCACCGGCGGGGGGTTAGCCGGATCTCAATACGGGACTAATGGTTGGGGTCCCCTCATCCCCTAGACTCCCGCCCACCGGGTGGAGTGCCGCGCGCTTGCGGTGCGCCCGGACGGAGGAGCAAATGGTCGGATCCGCGGTCAACAGGGCATTTCTGCCCGCCAAGTCGCTGTTCGAACAGGTGGGGGAGATGATGATCCTCACCGCTCGGACGATCGTTTCCGCGATCAAACCTCCTTATCCCTACGGCGAGGAGTTCATCGGCCAGTTCCTCTTCGCCCTGCAGCTCTGCTGGTTCCCGCTGCTCGTCTCCACGGTTGCCTTCGGCTTCGGTGCCCCTGGATTGCAGGCGGCGAACTTCCTCTCGCTGTTCGGTGCCCTCGACCGGCTCGGTGGCTTTTTCGTCCTCGCCTCGATCCGCGAGTTCGCGCCGTTCGTGACCGCGGTCGTCGTCGCCGGTGTCGCCGGCACCGCGATCACCGCTGACCTCGGAGCCCGCAAGATCCGCGAGGAGCTCGACGCCCTGCAGGTGCTGGGCGTCGACCCGATCAAGAATCTGGTGGTCCCCCGCTTCCTCTCGCTGATGCTGATCACCGGCCTGCTCGACATCTACGCCCTGGTCTTCGGGATCAGCGGCGGCATCCTCACCGAGATCCTCTACAACCAGCCCCTCGGCGGTTTCTTCGCGACCCTCTTCTCCAACGCCTCGATTACCGACCTCTGGGGCTCGGTGATCAAGTGCACCCTGTTCGGGGCGCTGATCGCGGTCGTCTGCTCCTACAAAGGAATGACCGCCTCCGGTGGCGCCGCCGGCGTCGGCCGCGCGGTGAACGAGGCGGTCGTCATCTCCTTCATGGGCGTCTTCGCCTTCAACTACGTCTTCACCCAGACCCTGTTGGCGACCAACCCGGAGCTGCAGACGATCCGATGAACGCCTGGCTCGAGGTTCCGCGCGGTTGGCTCGATTCGGCGGGGGAGATCGCCCGCTTCGGCTCGCGCGTTGCCGGGCTCGTCTACTCGGGCCGCGTCCTCCGCTTCTTCGGCGAGAGCCTGCGCCAAGCCGGCATCCTGGTCCTCGGCTCCGCCCTGATCATCTGGGGGCTGGTCTTCACCCTCGGCCTGCAGTGCGGGATCGAGGGCGCCTACCTGCTGCGTGCCCAGGGCGCTCCCGCCTACGCCGGCGTCTTCTCGGCCTGGTGCGACCTGCGCGAGATCATGCCCTACGCCTTCGGCTACATGCTCGCGGCCAAGGTCGGGACCGGAATCGTCGCCGAGCTCGGGGCGATGCGGATCTCCGACGAGATCGACGCGCTGGAGGTAATGGGCGTGCCGCCGGTCACCTTCCTCTGCGCGACCCGCCTGCTCGCCGCCTGGATCGCCTTCCCGTTCATGTACCTGGTCGGGATCGGGATCATGTACCTGGCCAGCTACCTCGCCGTCGTCGAGCAGATCGGCGACGTCTCCTCTGGCGGCTACCTGCTGATCTTCTGGATGTTCCAGAACCCACCTGACCTGATCTTCAGTTTGATCAAGGGAATGGTCATGGCGACCGCGATCGTGCTGGTCGGCTGTTACTACGGGTACACCGCCGCCGGCGGGCCCGTTGGGGTGGGGACCGCGACCGCGAAGTCAATGGTCCTCAACATCGTCTTAGTTCACATCATCGGAATGCTCGGAACCCTGGTCTTCTGGGGAGCCAACCCACGTGCGCCAATAGGAGGCTGAGGTGTCGATCGAGGAAGAGAACCGCTTCTCCGAAGAGGAGGACCGTCGCGAAGAAGAGGAGCTGCGGGACGAGGCGACCTCGAGCGCTGAAGCGCCACCCGAGGTCGTCGCCGAGCGCGGCACTCCCGGACATCCTGAGAGCGCCACCAGCGAAGGCCCTTATGTGAGCGAGGACGGCGCGGTGATGGGGCGTGACTTTGTCATCCCCGGCGTCAACCCGCGCGACCACGATCCCTACAAATTCCACACCGGGGTCAAGCGCGACCACGGCGGTGAGGACGCGATCGAGATCATCGACCTGGTCAAGCAGTTCGGCCGCGCCCGCATCCTCAACGGCCTCAACCTTGGCCTGCCCGAGGACCAGGTCTCGATGGTGCTCGGCCCCTCGGGAACCGGCAAGAGCGTGCTGATCAAGCACATCGTCGGCCTCCTTTATCCGGACTCCGGCGACGTCCTCGTGCACGGCGAGTCGATCCCGAACATGACCGACGACGAACTCTTCGAGGTGCGGAAAAAGTTCGGCCTGCTGTTCCAGGACGGGGCGCTGTTCGGCTCGATGAACATCTACGACAACGTCGCCTTCCCGCTGCGGCAGCACACCGACAAAAGCGAGGAAGAGATCGGCGAGATCGTCAACCGGCGGCTGAAAGAGGTCGGCCTCACCGAGGCCACCTACAAGATGCCGAACGAGCTCTCCGGCGGCATGCGCAAGCGCGCCGGCTTCGCCCGGGCGCTGGTCCTCGACCCGGCGATCGTGATGTTCGACGAGCCCGATTCCGGCCTCGACCCGGTGCGGACGGCGCTGCTTTGCGAGCTGATCCGCGAGGTCCATGCCGAGAACGGCGGCTGCTACTTGGTGATCAGCCACGACCTCGGGACCGCCCGCCGGATTGCCGACTTCATCGCGGTTCTCTGGAGCGGCAAGATCGTCGAGTCGGGCCCGAAAGAGGAACTCTTCGACTCCAGCAACCCGTTCGTCAGCCAGTTCCTCAACGCTGACGTCAGCGGGCCGCTCTCGATGGACTAGATGGGCTGAGGCTTGAGCGCCGGAACTCGGTTCGGGCGCGTCGCGGCCTGGGCGGCCAGGCACGCCCGCCCACTGATCGCCGTCAGCCTGGTGCTGGCGATCGCTGCCGCGATCGGCGCCACCCGGCTGCCGACCGATGCCGGCGTCGACACTCTGGTCGACGCCGATTCCCCCACCGCTGAGGCAACGCAGAAGGTTCGCCAGGACTTCGGCGAAGAACCGGTCGTCGTCCTGGTCAAGGGCGAACTCCCGAAGCTCGTTCTCGGCGACAACCTCTTCCGCCTGCTGCGGCTCGAGGGGTGTCTCTCGGGCAAGGTGCCCGAGGGGGCAGAAGCGATCCCGGGGCCATGCGCCGAACTCGCCGAGATGGAAGCGGTTGAGTTCCTCACTGGCCCGGCGACTTTCCTCAACGAGTCGGTTGTGCAGATCGACAATCAGCTGCGGCGTCTGGCCGAAAACGTCCCCGCCGACCGCTTCCGCGACTACCTGCTGGCGGTGGCGACCAAATACGGGATCACCAGCATTCCGAGCATCACCAACGAAGATTTCGTCGCCACCGTCATCTTCGACCTGGCGCGGCCGCGTGGGACGCCAAAGGCGCGACTCGCTTACCTCTTCCCCAACGCCAAGTCCGCCCAGATGGTCATCCGCCTGCGTCCCGATCTGAGCGAAGCCGAGCGCCATCGTGCCATCGGGCTGATCGAAGCCGCGGTCGAGGACACGACCCCACGCGGTGCCTGCAAAGAGGAAGGCGAGCCGGCTCCCTGCTTTGAGCTGGAAGGGGGCAGCTACGTCGTTAGCGGTGCGCCGGTGGTGATCGACGGTGTCTCACGCGCCCTCGAGGACGCGCTCCTCCTGCTCTTCGCTGTGGCGGTCGCGGTCATGGCCTTGGTGCTCCTCCTCGTCTTCCGCTCACGCTGGCGACTGTTGCCGCTGGGCATCGCCCTGATGGCGGCTGCGATTACCTTCGGCCTGCTGGCGCTCGTCGGCGGTTCACTGACGATGGCCTCGATCGCCGCCCTGCCGATCCTGATTGGCCTCGCGGTCGATTACGCGATCCAGTTCCAGGCCCGGTTCAATGAGACCGGCTCGGTGGAGAAGGGGGCCGCCCTGGGAGGGCCAACCATCGCCGCCGCCTGCGTGGCGACCGCCGTCGGCTTCCTGGCGCTGCAGCTGTCGCCGATTCCGATGGTCCGCGAGTTCGGCTGGGTGCTGATCCTCGGTATCGGGATTGCTTTCATCCTCGCGCTGACGTTGGGGTCAGCGGCGCTGAGCAGGTTGGCCTCCGACGCGCAGGCGCTTCCCTCCCGTGGCAGGACCCGCCCGCCGGAATACCTCCTGTCCCTTGCCCGGACCTACCCGGTGGCGGTTATCGCCGTCGGTGTCGGCCTCGCGATCATGGGGTGGGCAGCTGGAACCAAGGTCGAAACCGTGTCGGACATACGTGAGTTGGCGCCGCAGAACATCAAGGCGGTTGAAGGGCTCAACGAGCTCCAGGAGACCACCGGAGTGTCTGGAGAGCTGGATGTGAGCATCAGCGCGTCGGACCTCACCGACCCTGAAGTCATCGAATGGATGGCCGGTTTCAAGAAGCGGGTGCTGGAAGCGAGCGGGTTCGCCGGCGAAGAACCGAGTTGCCTGAACGCCGAACTGTGCCCAGGTCCGGCGCTATCCGACTTCCTTGTGCGCGGCGGCGAAACCCCGACTGCGAGACGCATCGATGCGACTTTGTCGGCGCTGTCGCCGTACGCCTTGCGGCAGGTGGCGCCAATCGATCCCGAGACCGGCGAAGTTGGCCAGGAGGCGCTGATCTCGTTCGGGATCCGAGCTCAGTCGCTGGAGGATCAGCAAAAGCTCGTGGACAGGGTGCGGGGCGAGATCGGCGATCCACCCGAGGGCGTTGAGGTGCAGCTGGCAGGGCTGTCTGTGATCGCCGCCGAATCGGCCGGGGACCTGTCCCGCAGCCGCTATTGGCTGACCCTGGCAGGGATCGTTCTCGTCGGCCTGGTGCTGCTGCTGATCTACCGCTCCTGGCGTCGCGCCTTCGTCCCGCTCGTCCCCACCGTCCTCGCCACCGGGTGGGCCTCACTGCTGCTCTGGATCACCGGGATTCCGCTGAACCCGATGTCAGCCGCGCTCGGGGCGCTGACGATTGCGATCGCGACCGAGTTCGGGGTGCTGCTGGTGGGGCGCTTCCACGAGGAGCGCGGGGGCGGGACCGACGTCGAGGGCGCCTTGCAGCGCGCCTACTCAAAGACCGGCGCGGCCGTCCTCGCCTCCGGCGCCACCGCGATCGCCGGCTTCGCCGTCCTCGTCGCCAGCGACGTCCGCATGCTGCGCGACTTCGGGTTCGTCACCGTCATCGACCTCGGCGCCGCCTTGATCGGCGTCTTGCTCGTCCTTCCGGCGACCCTGCTGTTGCTGGAGCGCCGATGAGGGACCGCTACTCGATCGTCGTCGGTCTCCTCTTCCTCGGGATCATCGTCGTCGCCACCGTCAACACGATCGGGGGAGGCGGAGGAGGGGAAACGCTCGGGCTCGACCGGCTGCCGGCGCGATGGTCACTGCCGGAGTTCGCCGTTCCCCTCGGAGACGGCGAACTCGAAGGCGACGCCAACGTCGCCCAGGACGACTGCGAGACCTCGGCGATCCCCTGTCCGGAGGAATCGCAGCGGACCCCCGCCTGCCGCGTCGATCTGCCGGAATCGATCCGCGTCTGCGATCTCTTCGACCGGCCGCTGGTGATCTCGTTCTGGTTCAGCAAAGGCGACGACGAGTGCGTCCGCCAGCAAGATGTGGTCGAGCGGGTCTACCGGCGCTACGGTGATCAGGTGGGGTTCCTCTCCCTGGACATCCGCGACGATCGCGACACCTTGCGCGACCTGATTCGCCAGCGCGGCTGGACGATGCCGGTGGGCTTCGATCGCGACGGGGCCGTCGCCGGTCTCTACGGCATTGGGGTCTGTCCCACCTTTGCCTACGTCTACCCAGGAGGGACCCTGGAGGGCGCTGGGATCGGCGAGCTGACCGTCTCCCAACTGAGCGATCGCGTCGACCGGCTGCTGGCGGCGACCGCGGCGGCGGAACAGGGCTGAGATGCCGGCCGGGGCCGCCAGCGAGCGAATGGGCTGGGTTCCGGCCCCGCGCCAGGGCTGGGTCGCCCCACACATCGCCTCCGAGTTCCCCGGCCTGGGGATCGCCTGGGTCGAGGTCGAGGCGAAGCAGGGGCGAAGCCCGGAGCCGGTGCGGCGGCGATTGCGCGAGCTCTCCGATCGCACTTACGGCTCGCAGGCGATCCGCCTCCGCGAACGCCCGATCCCCTGGGCCTATCGCGTCTTCTTCCGCCAGATCGGGCTCGACCCCGACCGCACCCGCACCCCGGTCGAGCAACTGACCCTCGACCGGCTCCGCTACGGCGGCTTTCGCAGCATCGGCCTGCCGGTCGACGCGCTCAACATCGCGATCGTCGAGACCGGGGTGGCGTTGCGAGCCTTCGACGCCGATCGCCTCGAGGGCGGGCTCTGCATCCGCGACACGGCGCCGGGGGAGTCGTTGGCCGGTCAGGCGGCCGAGATGGCGAAAGGGACGCTGACGATCGCCGACGGCGCCAGGCCGGTCGGCCTGCTCTTTGGCCAGACCGGCGAGGGGCTCGAGGTCGACAAGGCCAGCCGCCGGATCGTCATTGCCGCGGTCCAGGTCAAGGGGGTGCCCCAGATCGCCGTCGAGGAGGCTCTGTGGATATCCGCTTCGACTCTGGAGGCGGCGTGACTACACTTCTGGAGATGCCTCGTCTACTTGCTCAGACGCTTCAAGGACCTGGTGTTGCGGTCGACGAGCGCGAGGCGCGCCTTCAGTTGCGCCGCCAGATCGCCCGGCTCGAGGCCGATCTCGCTGGGCTCTTCGGCGAGGCCTTCGGCCACACTGAGGTTCCGCACCGGATCGAGCCCCTTGCTGCAGCGCCCCGCGTGCTCGACCTCGGCCAGCTCGAGGTGATCCGCGATCGCCTCGCCGGCCGTGTCGCCGAGGCGAGGGCAGCGCTGGTCAAGCAGGCGCGGGTCGAGGAGGAATTCAGCGAGCTGGTCGAGCGGATGCTGGCGGCTCCAGAGGACTTCAAGTGGGTCCGGGTCTCCAGGGAAGACATGGGGCTCCCCGGCTGCGGGCACTGGCACTCGAAACCGCGGCTCGGCCCGATCGGCATGTTGATGGGCTGGTGGCAGGTCAAGGTCTCCTCCGGATGTCCCTTAGCCGGACGGCTTACGGCCGTTGAGCACGAAATCCCGGCCCGCCAAGCGGGTCACCGCACCTGACGAGAGACCGCCCGCTCCCTGGGGGTCGGTGCCGCTTGCCGAGCTGGTGATCCTGGCCGGGATCATCGCACTGGTGATCGGCGTGTTCGGCGGTAACCCGACGGCGATCGGCCTCGGGGTGGTGCTGGCGGGTCTGGGCGGGATGGAGGTCGCGATCCGCGAGCACTTCGCTGGCTACCGTTCCCACACGACCATGTTCGCCGGCTTCGCTTTTGTTTTGGTCACCGGCCTGATCTTCTACGCCGCCGGCCAGATCCTTGCGGTAGCACTGGCGGTCGGCGGCGTCGCCTTCGCGATCGTCTTCTACCTCGCCCGCCGGGCCTTCCAAAAGGCCTCAGGCGGTCTCAGCTTCCGCGCCGGCGGCTTTCGCGGTTAACCGCCGGCGCATCCCGCTGTCTATACGGCGAGCGGTTCCCGTCCCACGCCACGCGTCGAAAGCTCGGTGGCGAGCAGGCGTCGCTGGCGCGAGGTGAGGGTGCCCAACTGCTTGTTCTCGTTGAGCGAGAGCGGCATGAGGAACTTGCGGGCGCGGGTTCGGCCCCAGCGCCGCTGGCTGGTGAGGAGCTCAGCGATGGTCATGCTCTCGGTCTCCCAGGGGCAGTCCCGAACCACCTCCGCAGCATCGACATCGCCGCGCGCGATCGCGCGCTTCAGCTCCGCGCGGGCCAGGCGCACCATGTTGGCTCGTTCCAGTGCCCTCATATGTTGCGGGGCCTCGGTTGAGGCGATGGTCTTTGCGGGTGCCATAGAGGCAGCTTCCACTGGGACTCCTCCCTTCAAGGAATCGTTTGACTGGGGTATTTGTGTCCGACCGGAAACACTGCCGGGCGAGTCCGACCGGACAAATCTTTCTTCTTCCCGAACTTCCCGCCAGGGACGTTTCGGCGAGGAGGCCAAGCTACGTCTTCGAGGTACCGGGCGTCAACCCGGAATGACCGGAATGACGTCCGACCCATTCGCTAAGAGCAACAATTTCGGCGCCTGAATCCGCTTGTCCTATTCCGCCAAGCCTGAAACTCCCCCCGTTGGGGGATGTCAAGAATCCGTTACCCAAAGATTTAGGCGCGCGGGAGATCCGGAAAATCTTCAACTACTCGGGCGATGGTGCCGAGGGCGCCGTCGAGGTGCTCGCGCTCATGGGTCGCCATCAGGCTGGTCCGCAGCAGCGCCCCACCGGGTGGGACCGCGGGATGGATCGCGACGTTGGTGTAGACGCCGGCGTCGAACAGCGCCTTCCAGAGGAGGACCGCCTGCCAGTCGTCCCCGACCATCACTGGCACCACGGGGGTGGTGGCGACGGTCCCGTCGGGCAGGGTGCCGGGCTCGATCACCTTGAGGCCGAGGTGCCGGAGGCCCTCGCGCAGGTACTCGGCGTTGGCGAGCAGACGGCGGAAGAGCTCGGGCCCGTCGGCGCGGATCACCCGCAGCGCGCCCAGAGCGGCTCCTACGGCGGCTGGGACCGCGGAGGCGCTGAAGATGAAGGAGCGCGAGGAGATCCTCAGGTACTCGATCACGTCGGCTGGCCCGGTGATGAAGCCACCGCAGGAGGCGAGGCTCTTGGAGAAGGTGCCCATCCGCAGGTCGACCTGATCCTCGAGGCCGAACAGCTCGCAGGCGCCGGCGCCGCGGGCGCCGAGCACACCGGCGCCGTGCGCCTCGTCGACCATTAGCCGCGCCCCGTGGGCCTGGCAGAGCTCGACGATCCGCGGCAGGTCACAGACGTCGCCCTCCATCGAGAAGACGCCGTCGACGATGACGAGGACGCCGCCACCGTCCTCTGCCGCTCGCTGCAGCATCTTCTCCAGCTTGTCCATGCGGTTGTGGCGGAAGGGCCGCAGCTTGGCGCCGGAGAGGCGGCAGCCGTCGAGGATCGAGGCGTGGTCGCCGGAGTCGCAGATCACCGTGTCGCCGGGGCCGAGGATGGTGCCGATGCAGCCGACGTTCGACTGGTAGCCGGTGGTGTAGACGATCGCGTCCTCGGTCTGCATCCACTCGGCCAGCTCGCGCTCGAGGTCGAGGTGCAGCGGCGTCGTCCCGTTCAGCAGGCGCGAGCCGGTGACCCCGGTGCCGTAGGTCTCCAGAGCCTCGCGCGCGGCGCCCTTGACCCGTTCGTCGCCGGTCAGCCCCAGGTAGTTGTTGGAGCCGAGCATGATCGTCTCCCGGCCCTCCATCTCGACCACGGGGCCGGCCTGCGAGGTGAGCAGGCGGAAGTAAGGGAGGAGGTCGTGCTCCTTGGCGGCTTCGAGTTGCTCGAGGCGGTCGTGGCTGCGTGCCTTCTCGAAGACGTCGACCGGAGCCTTCGCGGTCTCGCTCATCGCCACAGAGTGTAGGTTGCGGCCCTCATGGGAAGTGTCTCGATACGGCCGGTGCGGACGCGGCGCGAGCTGAAGCGATTCGTCAAGGTCCCGTTCGGTCTCCATCGCGGCAGCGAGCAGTGGGTGGCGCCGCTGATCTTCGAGCGGATGCAGTTCCTCAACCGCAGGAAAAACCCGTGGTTCGAGCACGGCGAGGCCGAGTTCTTCATCGCCGAGCGCGACGGCGAGGCGGTCGGCCGCATCAGCGCCCACGCCGACAGTCGTTGGGATGAGTTCCAGGGCGGCAAAGATGCGATGTTCGGTTTCTTTGAGACGGCCGATGACCCTGCGGTGGTCCGGGCCCTGTTCGACGCCGCCACCGAGTGGGCGGTTGCCAGGGGCCGGGAGCGGATCCTCGGGCCGATGGACTTCACCACCAACGACGAGATCGGGATCCTGGTCGAGGGCTTCGAGCGCCAGCCGATGATCCTCAAGCCCTGGCACCCGCCCTACTACCAGCGTCTGATCGAGGCCGAGGGCTTCGCCAAGGCGATGGACGTGCTGATGTGGGAGCTGCGGATGGGACAGCTGAAAGAGGGGGAGAAGTTCGACCCCTCGATCCACGAGGCGGCGGAGAAAGCGCTGCGGGACGAAGGAATCGTGATCCGCAACATGCGCAAGCGCGAGATGGCCGCCGAGGTGCGCCGCTTCATGGACGTCTACAACGAGGCCTGGGGCGATAACTGGGGGTTCGTGCCGATCACCGACGCCGAGGTCGAGTTCCAGGCGAAGAACCTGAAGCAGGTGCTCGACGAGGAGTGGACCTTCATGGCCGAAAAGGACGGCGAGGTGATCGGTGCGGCGTTGACCCTGCCGGACATCAATCAGGTCCTGGCTGGCCTGGGCGGACGCTTGCTGCCGATCGGTTGGGCGAAGTTCCTGCTCGGGCGGCGCAAGATCGACCGCCTGCGCGTCTTCGCCCTCGGCGTCAAGCACGACTACCGTCACACCGGCGTCGCCGCCGGCCTCTACCTCGAGCACATCAAGATGGCGGCGCTGCCGGACAAAATCCACTGGGGCGAGATGGGCTGGATCCTGGAGACGAACAAGCCGATGAACCGCGCGATGGAAGGCATGGGCGGCAAGATTGTCAAGAAGTACCGTCTTTACGAGCGTTCTCTCTAGAGCCGCGGAGCCCGACCTGACCCCGCGCTAGAGTCGCGACGGTGGATGAGCTGCAGCTAGACGGCGAGGTGATCGCCGAGGAAGACGTCAGCCCCGAGGACGCGACCGCTCCGGTTCGCCCCCTGCCGATCGACTACGAAGAGTCCGCGGGCTCTTCGCTGCCGGTTCTGCGGCCAGAGGTGCGAACTGCCGTGCTTGCCACCGCTGGCGGGGTCCTGGCCGGCGCCGCCACCGTCGCCGCCGTCCGGGCTGTCACCGGGGTGGCGACGAAGACCCGCTCACCCCGCCGCCTCGCCGGCCGTCGCCGCGAGCGCCAGAATGTCGTCGCCAGTCGCTCTTTCCTGGTCGATGTCCACCTGCTCGGTCGCTGAAGCAGAGGTCAGGCCGCCTTCTCCCTTCCGGCTGCCGCGGGGCAGCTCCGATCGCACCCTGCGGGTGCGCGGCGGCGTCGCCACCAGGCTCCTGCATGTCGAGGGCAGCCCGGTCCTGGTTCGCGCCTGGCAGCCGGCGGGCGACCGGGTCTGCTTCCGGGCCGAGGCGGTTGAGCCGGAGCGGGTTGCGCGGCCGCCGATCACGCTGCCCTGTCCTGGCCCTGCTTTCCGCGATCAGCTGGAGCAGGCGATCGAGCGGATGCGGTGCGCCCTCTGGGTCGACGTCGACCTCTCCGACTTCCAGCGCCGGTTCCGCCGCGATCCGCTGCTCGGGCCGCTGATCCATCGCCAGCCGGGCTTTCGCCCCAAGGGTCGTCCGTGGCCCTGGGAGGCGCTGGCGGCGGCGGTAGTCGGCCAGCTGATCGAGGCCCGGCGGGCGGCGTTGATCGAGCGTCGCATCGCCGGTCGCTGGGGCTCGCGGCTCGGGGAGGGGAGGGAGGCGCTTCGCGACGTGCCGGGCCCGGCGGCGATCGCCGGCAGGGCGCCGGCCGAACTGGAGGAGATGGACCTGGTCGGGAAACGGGCGCTGGCGCTGTGGCGGCTGGCCCGCGACGTGGCTGCCGGCCGCTGCCAGATCGACGATCCCGGCGGCGACGGGCGGCTGCTGGCGATGCCCCAGATCGGCCCCTGGACCGTCCAGTGCCTCGGCCTCTTCGGCCGCAACGAGCTCGACTCGCTCCCCGCCGGCGACCTCGCCTACATCAAGCTGGTCGGCCGGCTGCGAGGCGACGGCCGCCGGGCGACCATCCCCGAGGTCGAAGAGTTCTACGCGCCATATGAGCCCTATCGGGGCCTGGTCGGAACCCTGACCCTCGCCGGGCTCTACCGGATGGTCTCTCAGGGTCCGCCGATGCGGCTCGCCGCTTGAGCCCCGGACCCCTGCAGCGCTCAAGCCTCGTGCCTGTGCGTCGATAAGCGAGGAGATGCGCGACCCCGCCGATAGAAACTGGCCCGAGCACGAGGTGAAGCTTTTCCTCGACCAGCTCGCCACCGGCGGGCAGGACTTCCAGCGGCTGGTCGAGCAGCTGCCGGTGATCGTCTACACGGCCGAGCTCGGCGAGCGCGGCCGCTGGCGCTACGTCAGCCCCCAGGTCGAGGAGATCCTCGGCTACAGAGCGGAGGAGTTCGTCCGCGATCCCGGGCTTTGGGCGAGCCTGTTGCACCCCGATGATCGCGAGCGTGCCCTCGCCCTGGAGACCGAGGACAACCTCGGTAAACGCGACACGGCGCCGGCCGAATACCGGATGTTCAGGCGCGACGGCGAGGTCGTCTGGATGCACGACGAGGCGGTGCTGGAAGCCGGCGAGGACGATGTGCCCGTCTGGCACGGGGTGCTCTACGACGTCAGCGCCCGCAAGGAGACCGAGCTTGAGTTGCAGCGCGCCCTTTCCCAACAGGCCGTGGTCGCCAGGCTCGGCGAGCGGGCGATGCAGGACAGCGACCCGCAGGATCTGATGGAGGCGGCGACGGAGCTGATCGCCAAGGTCGACGGCGTGCACAGCGCCTGCATCTGGGAGCTGGGTCGCGACGGCCGCCGACTCAACCTCCGCGCCGGCCTCGACGAGTCGATTCGGGGGGGAGGGCGCCGGGTCTCCGCCTCACGCGACTCTCACGCCGGCGCCGCGCTTGACTCCGGCACTCACGCGATTGTCTCCGATTGGGGGAGCGAGGGCCGCCACACGATGCCGCCGGTGCTGCGCGTCTTCGGCGCCGCCAGCAGCCTCGCGGTGGTGATCGACGGCAAGAACAGTCCCTTCGGCGTCCTCGACGTCCACGCTACCGAGCCCCACCGCTTCACCGCCAAGGACGTTCCCTTCGTGCAGGCCGCCGCCAACGTGCTCGCCGATGCGATCGAGCGCCACGCCGCCGACCAGGCGCTGCGCTACCGCGTCCTCCACGACTCCCTCACCGGCCTGCCAAACCGGCTCAGCTTCGTCGACGCGCTCGGGGATGCGCTCAGCAAAGCCTCGATCTCGGGCTCTCCGGTCGGCATCCTCTTCCTCGACCTCGACCACTTCAAGCTGATCAATGACAGCCTCGGCCACCATGCCGGCGACGCCCTGCTGCGGGCGGTGGCGCCGCGCCTGCGCGCCCACCTGCGGCCCGGGGACGTCGTCGCCCGCTTCGGCGGCGACGAGTTCGGGATCCTGATCGACCGGCTCGCCGACGAAGGCGAGGCGCTGGCGATCGCCGATCGCGTCGCCTCCGCCTTTACCCAGCCGTTCTCGATCGACGGGGTCGACCACTTCGTCAGCGCCAGCATCGGCGTCGCCGTCGCCGCCGGCGAGGAGCGCACTGTGAACGCCGAGCTGCTGATCCGCGACGCCGATGCGGCGATGTACCGGGCCAAGGAGGGCGGCCGCGCCCGCTGCGTTCTCTTCGACGCCGAGATGAGGGCGGGGGCGATGCGCCGCCTGGAGACCGAACGAGAGCTGCGCGACGCCCTCGACCGCGACGAGCTGACGCTCTACTACCAGCCCGTCCTCAACCTGCGCTCCGGCGAGATCACCGGGCTCGAGGCGCTGGTCCGCTGGCGTCACCCCGAGCGGGGAACGCTCGACCCCTCCGAGTTCGTCTCGATCGCCGAGGACAGTGGCCTGATCGAGCCGATCGGCCGCTGGGTCCAGGAGCGCGCCTGCCGCCAGGCGCTGGAGTGGCACCAACTGCGCCCCGACTCGCGGCCCTTCGACGTTGCCGTCAACCTCTCCGCCCGCCAGGTTGCCCACCGCGACCTGCCGGCGACGGTGGAGGAGATCATCGCCCGCACCGGCCTCGACCCCCAGCACCTGCGGCTGGAGATCACCGAGAGCGTCCTCGTCGACGAGTCGGCGACGGCGATCTCCTCGCTGGAGGCGCTGAACGAGCTCGGGGTTCGGTTGGTCCTCGACGACTTCGGCACCGGTTACTCGTCGCTGGCCTACCTCAACCGCTTCCCCTTCCACGCGTTGAAGATCGACCGCTCCTTCGTCGACGCACTCGGGATCGAGCAGGAGCCGACGGCGATCGTCGAGGCGATCATTGGCATGGCGCGGGCACTCTCGCTGGAGGTCATCGCCGAGGGCGTCGAGAGCGAGGTGCAGCTGGCGGAGCTACGACGACTCGGCTGCGACTACGCCCAGGGCCACCTCTTCCACCCGGCGATGCCGGAGCGCGAGGTCAGCCGTCTGATCGCCGAAGGGGCGCTCGGCTATTCGGGAATTTCGCCCGAGGGCAGGTAGCCGTTGTCGAGCAGCTCGCTCGTCTCCGGCAGCGAATTAATGAGGCCGTTGTCTCGCATCCAACCGGCGAAGGTCGCCCACTCCTGCGGGTCCATGTAGCCGTAGGGCTGGCCCCCGGTGCGGGCGCCAAGCAGCGGCAGCGTTGCCTTCACCTCGGCGGCCGCGAGTTTCGGTTCCAGGTCCGGGTTGGCTTCGGTGATCGCCGTGGTCGCGGCGCCGGGCTGCTGCACCGCTGCCTCGGTGCCGCGCTCCAGGGCGGCGAGGAAGAGGCGGAACTTTTCTGGGTCTTCTTCCAGGCTCTGCCGGCGTGCCACCAGGACCAGCTCGTCGTAGGTGGGGACGCCGAGTTTGTCGACGGGGGTGACTACAGGCCCTTTGCCACGTTCGCGCAGGTCGACGCCCTCGACGTTGAGGAAGCCGCCGAGCATCGCCTGGGCCGAGCCGCCGACCAAAGCGGGGAGGAGGCCGAAGCCAACATTGACCGCCTTGACGTCGTCGGGGGTGAGGTCGACCCGGGAGAGGATCGTCTTCAGGAAGGCGTCCTGGTAAGGAATTCCGGCGGTGGCAATCGTCTTGCCTTTGAGGTCGGCGACGCCTTTGATGCCGGACTTCTGCAGCCAGATCATCGAAGTCAGCGGCCGGTTGACCAGAGCGGCGACGGCGATCACGTCGAGGCCCTGCTCGCGCGCCAGCGCCACCTCGGGCTCGTAGGAGATCGCCAAGTCCGTGTTGCCGGCGGCGACCAGCTTCATCGGTGCGGCGGGATCGGAGGGGGTGTCGATGCCGACGTCGAGCCCGGCTTCCTCGAAGTAGCCGAGTTTCTGCGCCATGAAGATCCCCGCGTGGTCAGGGTTGGGGTAGAAGTCGAGCGTCAGGCTGAAGCTCTCCCGCTCGCTGCCGCCTTCCTCTGACTTCTCCCCGCAGGCGGTGAGGGAGAGGGCGATTGCGAGGACGGCGAGCGCGAGCGCCGGGATCCGGAAGCGCGTCATCGCCTGAGTTCTATCGCCAAGTGACGACGCGTCGCTCCGCGAGGGTGGTGAGGCCGATCAGGGCCAGCGCCAGCGCGGAGAGGACGGCGACCGTCGCGAACTGACGCGCGACCTGGAAATAGGCGGTGTCGGACTGGATCAGGTGACCGAGGCCGGAGTCGGAGCCGGCCCACTCGGCGAAGACAGCGGCGATCGGAGCCACCACCACGGCGATCTTGATCCCGGTGAAGAGGTTGGGTAGCGCGGCGGGCGCTTCCACCCGCCGGAACCGCTGCCAGCGCGAGGCGTTGAGGCTGCGCATCATCTTCACCGCCTCGGGATCGACCGCGCGCAGGCCGTCGAGGGCGTTGACGGTGATCGGGAAAAAGCAGATCAGGGCGACGATCACGATCTTGGGCGTGATTCCGTAGCCGAACCAGACGATCAGGATCGGTGCGATGACGACGATCGGGATGGTCTGCGAGGCGACCACCAGTGGATATGCGGCGTCGCGCAGCAGCCGCGACCAGTGCATCAGGATCGCGAAGCCGACCCCGACCACGAGGGCCGCGAGGATGCCGAACAGCATCTCCCGCAGCGTCACCCAGGCGTTTTCGGCGAGCAGGTCGCGGTTCTCCCAGAGCGAGCTGGCGATTTCCGCCGGCGAGGGAACGAGGTAGGGCTCAAGGCTGAGGGCGTCTGCGATCCACCCGGTCGCGCAGGCCATCTGCCAGAGGCTGAGCAGGGTGGCCAGCAGCAGTGCCGGCAGCAGCCAGCGCTTCACGATCCCTCTCGCAGCGCCCGCATCGCTTCCTCTCGGGTGGCGACGAAGGCGGGATCGGTGACGGCGCCGTCGCGGTCCTCGGCGCGGGGGTGGGGGGCGCTGAGCTCGGCGACGATGCGGGCCGGGCGAGCCGACAGCACCGCGACCCGGTCGCAGAGGTAGAGCGCCTCCTCGACGTCGTGGGTGACGAGGACGACGGTGCGGGGATCGGTGCGCAGGGCTTTGGCGAGCCACTCCTGCATCTCGGCGCGGGTGATCGCGTCGAGCGAGGCGAAGGGCTCGTCCAGGGCCAGCACCGGCTTGCCGGCGACCAGGGTGCGGAGGAAGGCGACCCGCTGCCGCATCCCGCCGGAGAGCTCGGCCGGCCGCACGCTTTCGAAGCCGGCGAGGCCGAAGCGCCCGAAGAGGGCGCCGGCGGCGCTCCGCGCCTGGCGCCGCCCCATCCCCTGGTTGCGCAGTGCCAGGGCGGCGTTGTCGATCGCCGAGTACCAGGGCAGGAGCAGGTCCCGCTGGGGCATGAAGGCGCAGCGCCCCAGGCGCTCGTCCGCCACCGTCGCCCCCCCGACCGAGATCGTCCCGGAGCGCTGCTCCTGCAGGCCGCAGACCAGCTCCAGCAGCGTCGACTTGCCGCACCCGGAAGGACCGACAAGCCCGATCACGCCATGCGCCTCGACTGCCAAATCGAGCGAGTCGAGCGTCTGCAGGTCGCCATAGGCATGGGACGCCCCGCCGATTTCGAGCTCCATCCTTGGTATCCTCGCGCACTCCGCACTTCTGACCAAAGAAGGTCAGGAAAGTCGAGATCAGTGCAGGTGCGGAGCAGCGAAACCAGTGGACCCGGCAATAGTCCTTTTCGGCTTCGGCATCGGAGCGATGGTCGGCATGACCGGCATGGGTGGCGGCACCCTGATGACGCCGCTGCTCATCTTCCTCTTCGGGGTGAAGCCGGTGACCGCGATCGGCACCGACATCTTCTACGCGGCGGTGACCAAGACCGTGGGTGGCTGGCGCCACCTGAAGATGGGCACGGTCAACATCAAACTCGCCTACTGGCTCGCCGCCGGCAGCGTGCCCGCCGCGGTAACCGGGGTCTGGGCGATCTCCGTTCTGCAGAGCAAAGTCGGCGAAGAGAAGCTCGACTCGATCGTCTACGCCCTGCTCGGCGGCACCCTGCTGATGGTCGGGATCATCACCCTGGCGCGAGCGCTGATCCTCAGCAACCTGATCGAAGAGCGCGAGGACTTCGTCCTGCAGCGCCGCCACAAGATCGCCGCGGTGGCGATCGGTGTCACCACCGGCTTCGTGATCGGGATCACTTCGGCCGGCTCGGGCACGGTGATCGCGATCCTGCTGATCTCGGTCTACCGGCTGATCCCGGTGAAAGTCGTCGGCACCGACGTCTTCCACGCCGCGATCCTGCTCTGGGCGGCCGGGATCGCCCACTGGGTCGGCGGCAACGTCGACTTCGTCCTCGCCGGCAACATCCTCCTCGGCAGCATCCCCGGGGTGGTTGTCGGCTCCCACTTCGCCGCCCGCGCCCCGACCGGGTTCCTGCGCACGGCGCTGGGCGTAGTCCTGATCGCCTCCGGAATCGTCACCGTGCAGAAGGGCGACCCGCTCGTCTGGCCGATCGCCGCCGCGGTCGCCGGCATCGGCCTGCTGCTGCTGATCTGGTTCCCGCGCTGGTGGAACGAGCGACGGGTCAAACGGGAAGCGTCAGAACAGCAAGCGCGCGACCGCTCCGACGATCTCACGCCTGACGTGATCGGCTGATTGATTTACTAGACGTATGCGAGTTTCCGCGAAGGCCGACTACGCGGTGCGGGCTGCTGCCGAGCTTGCCGCCGCCCAGGCCGAGGAGGCGCCCGTCAAGGGCGAGCGGCTGGCCGACGCCCAGGACATTCCGCTGCAGTTCCTCGAGCACATCCTCCTCGAGCTGAAGCACCACGGCATCGTCCGCGCCCGGCGCGGGGCCAAGGGGGGCTACTGGCTGGCGCGCCCGGCGGACGAGGTGACGGTCGCCGAGATCGTCCGCGCCGTCGAGGGCCCGATCGCCCACGTGCAGTCGACCCCGCCGGAGGCGATCGAGTACCGCGGCAACTCCCAGCACCTGCAAGAGGTCTGGATCGCGGTCCGCGCCAGCCTCCGCCACGTGCTCGAGGAGGTCACCCTCGCCGACCTCGTCTCCGGCGAGCTGCCGGAGGCCGTGCGCGAGTTGGCCGCCGACCCAGACGCCTGGGTCGCTCGTTAGTTAGCTGGTGGCAGAGGGGGTTGGTGTCCCTCTCCAGGCACATCTCGCTATGGCTCGATGTTGAGTGCCTGGAGAGGGACACCAACCCCCTCTGCGATCGCATAGCCGGGACGGCCAAGGTCACACAGCTCTTAAAAGAGAGGTTCTGAACCCTGGGCGTCTGCTGGAGCTCGCTTCGCAGGAGGGGCGTTAGGGGGTCGTCGGGTACTCAGCATGGAGCCGAGCCAGAGAGGTTCGAGGCGACAGCCGGCGGCGGTCCTCTCGGCGGAGGTGCTCCCGGCGACCCCCTAACGCCCCTCCTGACTAACGCTGCTTCTCCTCAACCGGAACCGGGGCGAGGTCGAAGTCCCGGCCCAGCCGCAGCTCGCTATAGCGCTTAGTCCAGTCGTCGTTGATGCGATCCGACTGGCGCTTCATCCGCGGTTCGAACTCGAAGTCCTCGGCACAGGAGAGGTCGAGGCGCTCGAGCAGGTTGAGGGTGCTGGCCTCGTAGTCGGCGGCGAAGTTCTCGTAGAGGACGAGGATCGGTTTGACTCCGATGTGCTCGAAGAAGGCGTCCCAGGAGGCCTCTTCGATCATCAGCCCTTCGAGCAGGTGGTCGATCGCGCGGTAGTGGAAGCGCAGCTGTGGCCGGTGCTCCTCGATGAAGCTGCGGTAGGGGGGAGAGCCGTCCTCCTCGACCGAGGCGGCCTTGGCGCTGGCCTGGTCCTCGCGCCAGGTGGCGGTCTGCACCGCCTTCCACAGCGAGACCGCCTGGCGGACCTTGTTGGCGCGGACGACGCGGACGAAGGTGAGGTCGGGGAAGACCGTCGGCATCAGCTCGGCCAGCGGCACGTCGCGACAGCGGGGGATGTTGCGCAGGAGGCTGACGAACTCGCCGAAGTAGCCCCACATCAGCTTCGCCCCGAAGACGCCGTTGGCGGTGGTGCCGGTCTCGAAGGCCCACTCCAGGTAGCGGTCGTAGGCGGCGCGGCTCCAGAGGGGGGAGCGGGGCTGCGGGTCGGAGCCGACGCTGCGCTCGCCGAGGTGGTCGCGGATCGAGGGGTCTTCGACGCCGACGAAGTATTCCTCCGGGCGGCGGGGGCGGCCGCTGTGGCGCAGCGCCTCGAAGTACTCCTCGGGACGGCCGGCGACGCCGGTTTCCTCGAGCGCGTGGCAGACAAGAGTGCTGCCGCTGCGGGGGGTGGCGCAGACGAGATAGGAGCGATCGGGTTGCTCTCTGTTCATTGACATTTCCTAACTATCCCTATCAACAAACATATAAACAAGTGCGGGTCGGTAACCTGGGGGCTCGTGTCGAAACCCAACATCCTCTACATCCACTCGCACGACAGCGGCCGCTACGTGCAGCCCTACGGGTTCCAGGTCCCGACCCCGAACATCCAGATGCTGGCCGACCAGGGGGTGCTCTTCCGCCAGGCCTTCTGCGCCGCCCCGACCTGCTCCGGCAGCCGTGCCAGCCTCCTCACCGGTCTTTACTGCCACAACAACGGAATGTTCGGCCTCGCCCACCGCGGCTGGAGGCTGAACGACTACAACCAGCACTGGGTCCACACCCTGCGCGAGGTCGGCTACCGCTCGGTCCTGATCGGCGAGCAGCACATCTCGCTCGACCCGGGGGCGATCGGCTACGACGAGGTCGTCCCGGTCGACCAGAACCACGCCCAGTTCGTGGCGCCGCTGACGATTGAGACCCTGCGCGAGGCGCCGGCCGAGCCGTGGTTCATGTCGGTTGGATTCTTCGAGACCCACCGCGCATTCTCCGCCCCGACTTCGGTCCGCGACACGCTCTACTCGCTGCCCCCGGCCAACCTCCCGGACACCGTGGCGACGCGCCGGGACATGGCCGAGTTCAAGGCCAGCGCCCGCTCGCTCGACCAGGGGATCGGCGCCGTCCTCCACGCGCTGCACGACTTCGGCCTGGTCGAGAACACGGTCGTGATCTGCACCACCGACCACGGAATCGCCTTTCCCGGCTCCAAGGCGACTCTCTTCGATGCCGGGATCGGGGTGATGATGATCGTCCGCGGCCCCGGCTTCGGCGCCGGCAAGGTCGTTGACGCCCCGGTCAGCCACCTCGACGTCTACCCGACTCTCTGCGACCTCTCCGGGGCCGAGCACCCCGAGTGGCTGCAGGGCAGCTCGCTGATGCCGCTGGTGCGGGGAGAGGTGGACTCCCTCCACGACGCGATCTTTGCCGAGACGACTTACCACGCTGCCTACCAGCCCCATCGGGCCATTCGGACCGACCGTTGGAAGTACATAAGGAGGTTTGACGAATACCCGCATCCGGTCCTGGCTAACTGCGACGACAGCGACAGCAAGGAGCTCCTGGTCGCGGCGGGGTGGGGCGAGCAGGAGGTGCCTGAGGAGCAGCTGTACGACTTGATGCTCGATCCTCAGGAGGGTCGGAACCTGGTCGGCGACCCGGCCCGAGCCGAGGTGCTGACGGAGCTGCGGGAGCGGCTCGAGACCTGGATGCGGGACACCGACGATCCGCTGCTGGAGGGCCCGGTGCTGCCGCCCGAGGGCGCGATCGTCAACGAGCAGTGGCAGGTCTCGCCCGACGACCCGGTGCGGACGGTCACGGCCGACTCCACGGCCGCTCCATCCAGGTAAGGCAGGTCCAGCCGGAGATCGGCTGCCCGAGCGGGTCGTGGCTCTCACCGTGGGCGAAGACCGAGAGGCCGCAGTTGTGCGAGCCCAGGTTCCAGAGGCCCGCCGCCATCGCCGCCTCGAAGCGCTCGCCGAGGACCGAGTCGAGGAGGAAGAAGCGGGCGAAGATGCCGTGGGTGACGAGCAGCGGCAGGACGCCGTCCTCGCCTGCCTCGAGCTCCGCCTTCAGCCGCCGCACCCGGGCGACCGCCTGCTCGAAGGTCTCGCCCGAGGTCAGCTCGCCGGTGTAGTCGATCTCCTCCGGCTCGAGTCCGATCGCGTCGCCTACCGCGGCTGCCGTTTCCCGCGCCCGCCGCAGCGGGCTGCTCAGCAGCCGGGTCACGCCGAGGTCGCGGAGGCCGGCGCCGGCAGTGTGGGCCTGCTCCAGTCCCTTCTCGGTCAGCAGGTCGCTGTCGGAGTGGGCCACCGGCTCGCCGCTGCGGTTGGCGTTGTGGACCGACTCGCCGTGGCGGAGGAGGAGCGCCCTCATTCGGCGGCGGGGGTGGCGCCGGCGACGATGTTGACGAAGTTCTCCAGGTGTTTGGTGGTCCAGCACTCGAAGGCGCCGTCGCAGTGGCGCTCGTAGGCGGCCATCACCGAGTCGCCGTAGTTCCAGTAGAGCTTCGGCTCGGGGTTGAGCCAGAAGAGGCGCCCCGCTTTCTCGGCGATCTGGGCGAAGATCTCGGCGTGCGGCTCGCGGCCGTTGGTGCGGGCGTCGCCGAGCACGATCACGGTCGAGCGCGGGTCGAGGTCTTCGGAGATCTCGGTCAGGAACTCGAGCCAGACGCGGCCGTAGTCGGTGTAGCCGGAGACGTCTGCGACCCCGCCCTCGCTGGAAATCTTCTGGGCGATGACGGCGAAGTCGCGCTCCTGGTCGAAGACCTCGCTGACCTCGGAGATCCGCTCGATGAAGACGAAGCTGCGCAGCTTGCGGAAGGAGTCGTGGAGGGCGTGGAGGACGGAGAGGAAGAAGACGCTGGCCGAGGTGACCGAGGTGGAGACGTCGCAGAGGACGTAGATCTCCGGCCGCCGTGGCCGCTTCGGCCGGTAGCGGAGGCGCAGCGGCACGCCGCCCGTCTCCAGCGAGGCCCGCATCGTCCGCCGCACGTCGACGTGGCCGCCCTTCTTCCGGCCGCGCTGCTCGTGCCCGAGGGTCGCCAGCCGGCGCTTCATCTGCGAGACGGCGCGGTGCACCGCGGCCAGGTCCTGGGTCGGGCTGGTCGGCAGCGTCCGGTCGAGCTCGGCTAGGGGACGGGAGGGGGGCAGGGTCTCGGTCCGCTCGATCAAATCGCGCTCCAGCTCCCGCCGCAGGTGGCGCTCGAACCCGGTCAGCTGGTCGCGGTCGATCGGCGGTCGCTCGCCGCCGTCGTCCGCCCGCGGCGGCTGCTGGCCGGCGGTCAGACCCAGCGTGCGGCGGATCCGCTGCACGTCGACGCCGACCACGCCGGAGCCCTCGGCATTGCCGAAGGCGGCGATCGCCAGCCGAGCCAGGTCCCGCATCGCGTCCTCGTCGCCGGCCTCCATCGCCTCGCGGATCGCCTCGCTCAGCTCGTCCATGTCAAAGCGCTCGCCGTCGCCGGCGGGCGGGCCGCCCTCGGCGTGCTCGGTGACCCCATGCTGAACCGCCTCGGCCTCGGCGGTGCGGAAGAAGTAGCGGTCGAAGATCAGCTCGAAGACGCGGCGGTCGTCCTGGGACTTGGCGATCGTCGTCGCCAGCGCCTCGCGGAAGTCGGCACGGGAGGTCCAGTCGACGAGGCTGAGGGCGGCGAAGGCGTCGAGCAGCTCCGAGGTCCCGACCGCGACCCCCTCGCCGCGCAGCTCCTCGCAGAAGCCGAGCAGCTTCGCCGCCATCCCCGGCGGCCCGGCGTCAGCTTTCGGTCCGTATGGGGTTGGCAAGTTTCACCCCGACCCGCTCGGCGACCAAGTCGATGTCCGTGCGGTGCTTGACGATGATCGACATCGACTGGGTGAAGGTCTCGTGGTCGATGTCCTCGGCGCCCATCAGCAGCAGGCTGCGCGCCCAGTCGATCGACTCGGCGATCGAGGGCGGCTTCTTCAGGTCGAGCGAGCGGACCATGCGGATCACCTCGACCAGTTTCCGCGCCAGCGTCTCGGAGAGCTCCGGCGTGTGCAGGCGGACGATTTCCATCTCCCGCTCCATCTCGGGATAGTCGAGCCAGAGGTAGAGGCAGCGGCGCTTCAGCGCCTCGGTCAGCTCGCGCGAGTCGTTCGAGGTGAGGACGACGATCGGCATCGTCGTCGCCGATACCTGGCCCAGCTCGGGGATCGTGATCTGGAAGTCGGAGAGCAGCTCGAGCAGCATCGCCTCGAACTCCTGGTCGGTCTTGTCGATCTCGTCGATCAGCAGCACAACCGGCTCGGGGCTGGCGATCGCCTGCATCAGCGGTCGCTCGAGCAGGAAGTCGGCGCTGAAGATGTCGTCCTGGACGTCACCCCAGCCGGCCTCGCCGCCGGCCTGGATCCGCAGCAGCTGCTTGCGGTAGTTCCACTCGTACATCGCCTTCGCCTCGTCGAGGCCCTCGTAGCACTGCAGCCGCACCAGCTCGCGGCCGGTGGCGCGGGAGAGCGCCTTGGCCAGCTCGGTCTTGCCGACGCCCGCCGGGCCCTCGACCAGGACCGGCTTGCCCAGCCTCTGGGCCAGGTAGGAAACCAGCGCCGCCGGCTCGTCGGCGAGGTAGCCGACGTCGGCCAGGGACTGCTTCACGTCTGCGACGGAGCCGTCTGCCATGGCCGCCGATGATAATCCCGCCCAGTGCTCGACCTCGCGCCGCCCCTGATCGCGTTCCTTCCGCACAGCCCGACGCCCTACATCACGCTGATGCTGGTGGGGTTCGCCATCGGCATCCTCGGCCACCTCACCCGCGCCCGCTGGCTGGTCGCCGCCGGCGTGATCCTGATCTTCCTCGGCGCCCTGCTCTTCCCTTTCCTCGCCAACGTCACCAGCGAAGACCGCCCAGCCCCGATCGAGGAATCCCGCGGCGACTCCGGTGAATGAGAATCAAGCGATGGGACGACTCGACGAAGCCGATCTGACGCTCAGCCTCAGCCGCGAGGAGGAAGCCAAAGGTCTGAAGCGGGAAGGCGAACGGCTGGCCCAGCTGCGGCTCACCCTCGCCGGGCTGATCGGCGCTTGCGAGCTCGGCCCGCCGCTGGTCGTTGTCTTCGAGGGCTGGGACGCCGCTGGCAAGGGCGGGGCGATCAAGCGCCTGGTGGCGCCGCTGGACCCGCGCCACGTGCGGGTCTCCCAGTTCGCCGCTCCCACCCCGGACGAGAAACGCCACCACTTCCTCGGCCGCTTCTGGCCGGCCCTGCCGGGGTGGGGCGGGATGACCGTCTTCGACCGCTCCTGGTACGGCCGGGTGCTGGTCGAGCGGGTCGAGGGCTTTGCCGTCGAAGAGCAGTGGCGGCGCGCCTACGAGGAGATCGAGGCCTTCGAGCGCAGCCTCGCCGGGGAGGGGGCGATTCTTCTCAAGTTCTGGCTCCAGATCTCCCCGGAGGAGCAGCTGAAGCGATTCGAGGCGCGGGACCGCGACCCGCTGAAGTCATGGAAGCTGACCGACGAGGACTGGCGCAATCGGGAGAAGCGCCCCGAGTACGAGGCGGCCGTGGAGGAGATGCTGGACCGCACCGACCGGCCGCACGCCCCCTGGCACGTCCTCCCGGCCGAGTCGAAGCGCTTCGCCCGGGTGGAGGCGGTGCGCCTGGTCAACGAGGCGATCGAGGCGGGAATGAGGCGCTGGGGGCAGGATCCGCCGCCTCGCCCTTAAACTCTCGCCTCCGGCCCTGTTCTCCGATCACGAGGAGCCCGTTCTCTTGAGTCGTTTCCGAATTCTCGCGCTGGTCGCGACCCTGGCAGCCCTGGCGACCGTCTTCGCCGCCTGCGGTGGCAGCGATGACAGCAGCAAGAGCGACGAAGACCCGCAGACGGTCATCGAAAGCGCCAGCCTCGAAGGCGTGAAGAGCGGCGAACTCGACCTCGGGGTGCGCATCAAGGCCGAAGGCAAGGAAGGCGGAGAGGTCGACGTCAACCTCTCCGGGCCCTTCGAAGCGGGCGACGAAGAAGAACTTCCCCAGCTGGGGATCACCGCCGATGTGAGCGGCTCGGTGGACGGCGAAGACGTCAACTTCGACGCCGGCTTGACGCTGCTCACGGATCGCGCGTTCGTTGGCTACAAAGGCACGGACTACGAAGTCGACCCGACCACCTTCGGCTTCCTCAAGTCGGCTTTCGAACGGTCCCAGCAGCAGGGTGGGGAACAGGACATCACCGCTTGCCAGGAGGCGGCAGAAGGAATCAAATTCAGCCAGTTTGCCGACAGCCTCGAAAACGAAGGCAGCGCCGACGTCGACGGGACCGCGACGACCAAAGTCAGCGGCGACCTCAGTGTCGACGGGGCGATCGACGCGCTTATCGCCCTGACCGAAGACCCCGCCTGCAGCTCGCAGCTGGAAGCGGCGGGCCCGCTGCCGATCGGTGAACTCGAAGAAGCCAAGGGCGAGCTCTCCAAGTCGATCGAAAAAGCCCACGTCGACCTTTACGTGGGCGATGACGACATCGTCCGCAAGATGGACGCCGAACTGACCATCGCCCCGCCGGAGGCAGCCGACGAAAAGGTCGAACTGCAGCTGGAACTGACCCTCAGCGGCGTCAACGAGGAGCAAAACTTCTCCACGCCTTCCGAGACGAAACCGCTCCAGGATCTGTTCCAGGAACTCGGCGTCAACCCGATCGAACTGCTCGAAGTGATCCAGGGCGGCGGCCTCGGCGGGCTGCTGGAAGGGATCACCGGCGGCTCCTCCCTTGGCGGTTCTTCTTCGGGTGGTTCCGACAACGCCTACGCCGAATGCCTGCAGGAAGCGGCGAAAACGGCGACCAGCCTGCAGAAATGCGCGAGCCTGCGCCAGTAGCGCCTAGGCCCGTCCTGACTTTGTGAACCCGAACGCCCCGCGGCTGGACGCGTCCTTCCTGAGGACGGCACACGGCTGGCCATACCTGCTGACGCCGCTGATCCCGGTCGCGGTCGCGCTCGAGCTCGCCCATTCGCCGGCGACCCTGGTCTTCGCCGCCTCGGCGCTGGGGATCATTCCGACGGCGGCGTTGATGGGGCGCGCGACCGAGGAGCTTGCCGCCCGTTCCGGCCCCGGAATCGGCGGCTTCCTCAACGTCACCTTCGGCAACGCGCCGGAGCTGATCATCGCCCTCTTCGCGCTCAGCCAAGGGCTGCAGGAGGTCGTCAAGGCTTCGCTCGTCGGCTCGATCCTCGGCAACCTGCTGCTGGTGCTGGGAGCGGCGATGCTCGCCGGCGGGCTCCGCCGCGACAAGCAGACCTTCAACCCGACCAGCGCCGGCGTGCAGACGACGATGCTGATGCTGGCCGGCGCCGCCCTGGTGATGCCGGCGATCTTCGAGCTGATCGAGGGCCAGGGCTTGCCCTCGCCGGGAGCGGAGTCGGTCAACTACGACGGCACCGTCGAGCAGCTCTCGCTGGCGGTGGCGATCGTTCTTATCGCCACCTACGTGGCGGGTCTCTTCTTCTCGATGAAGACCCACCGCTCGCTCTTCAACCCTGAGTACGAGGAGGAGGACACCTGGGGCTGGTCGGTCCGTACCTCGATGATCGCGCTGGCGATCGCCGGGCTCCTGGTCGGGCTGATGTCGGAGGTTCTCGTCGGCTCGATCAGCGAGGCGTCCGAGTCGATCGGCCTCTCCGAGTTCTTCGTCGGCGTGATCGTGGTCGCGATCGTCGGCAACGCGGCCGAGCACTGGGTGGCGGTGCTGGTCGCGATGAAAGACAAGATGGACCTCGCGGTCAACATCGCGATCGGGTCCAGCGCCCAGATCGCCCTCTTCGTCGCCCCGGTGCTGGTCCTCGCCTCCTTCTTCCTCGGCCCGTTTCCGCTGGCCCTCGTCTTCAACGGCTTCGAGCTGGCGGCGATCCTGATCGCGATCCTGGTCGCCCACCAGGTGACGACCGACGGCGAGTCGAACTGGTTCGAGGGCCTTCAGCTTCTCGCCCTCTATTTCGTTTTCGGCCTAGCCTTCTACTTCGCCTGATGGAAGCCCTCCTACTTCTCTTCAGCTTCGCCATCGTCCTTGCCGGGGCGCTGCTGTTCACCAATGCGGTCGAGTGGATCGGCCACAAACTGGGTCTCGGCGAGGGGGCGGTGGGCAGCATCCTCGCCGCGGTGGGGACGGCGATGCCGGAGACGCTGATCGCGATCGTCGCCCTGCTGGGGGCGGCCGAGGGCTCTGAAGACGTCGCGATCGGGGCGATCGTCGGCGCCCCGTTCCTGCTCGGCACCCTGGCGATGGGCCTAGTCGGCCTCTTCGCCTACCTCTACCGCGACAAACGCGAGCAGGGGGTCGAGCTGCGCGCCCACAAGCCGACGCTCGAGCGTGACCTTGTCTTCTTCCTCATCCTCTTCGCGATTGGCGGGCTGCTCGCCTGGGGGCCGCCGGCGCCGCTGCGGATCGCCGTCGGCATCGGCTTCATCCTCGCCTACTTCTTCTACATCGCCCTGACCCTGCGCAGCGGCGGCGAGGTCCAGGAGGAGGAGAGCCTCAACGCGCTGATCTTCGAGCGCCGCAGCGAGCGGCGCGAAGACCCGGCGCTCGCCCTCTGCGTGATTCAGCTCCTGGTCGGGCTCGGGGCGATGGTCGGCGGCGCCCACCTCTTCGTCGAGGAGCTGCTCCACATCGCCGAGAGCATCGGCGTCGAGGCCCTGGTGCTGGCGCTGATCCTGGCGCCGCTGGCAACCGAGCTCCCAGAGAAGGTCAACAGCTTCTTCTGGGTGCGGGAGGGGAAGGATGCTCTGGCGCTCGGCAACATCACCGGAGCGATGGTCTTCCAGTCGATGATCCCGGTCGGGATGGGCCTGATCTTCACCGACTGGGATCTGACCTGGACCGCGATCCTCTCGATCGGCCTTGGCCTTGCCGGTGGCCTACTTGCCTACGAGAGCCTCCACATCTCCGGCCGCTTCAAGCTGCCGGCCGTGATCGGCTGGTTCGTGCTCTACGCCTCGTTCATCGTCGCGGTCGCGATCAGCGCCTGATCAGGCGTCTAGTTCGTCCAGCGCTTTGAGCACGAGATCGTCGTGCTTTTTCGGCTGGACTTTGGGGAAGACCCTGGCGACCTTGCCCTTTGGGTCGATGATGAAGGTCGTCCGTTGCACGCCCATGTACTTGTTGCCGTACATCGACTTCTCGACCCAGGTGCCGTATTTCTCGGCGACGGCGTGGTCGGCGTCGGCGAGGAGGGTGAAGTCGAGGTCGTATTTGCCGGCGAACTTGTCGATCGCCTTGACCTCGTCCGGGGAGATTCCGATCACCCGGGCGCCGGCCGCCTTGTAGTCGGCTTTGCGGTCGCGCACGCCGCAGGCCTGGGTGGTGCAGCCAGACGTATCGGCCTTGGGGTAGAAGTAGAGAACGACCGTTTGCCCTTTGAAGTCGGACAACTTCACCTTGTCGCCGTTCTGGTCGGGCAGGGTGAAGCTGGGGGCCTTGTGTCCCTCGGCGAGCATCGCTACTCCTCCGGCTCGGGATCCGGTTCCGGCCGTTCGTCTTCTTCTTCGAAGTCGTCGTCGCTTGCTTCCAGGGCATCCGCGACGAGCGAGCCGCCCTGATTGCCGGTCTCGAACCTCTCGAGGGCGCGGTCGCGCCCATCTTCGTCGACCGGGACTTCGTCGGAGACGCGGACCCAGTCGGCACCTTCGATTCCCTCGAGGTTGTTGAAGACCTCCTGGTCCGGAGAGGCGGAGTCGTCGACGATCACGACGACCTCGGTCTGGGGGTTGAAGTAGGTCCCCGGCTGGTTGAGCATCTCCTCAACCTCGTAGAGGTTCTCCTGAGGCGTCATCGACTCGATCCTATGAGATCGGCAAGCTGCTTTTCGGTCTCGGCCTCGACGTCGAGCGGCTGCCGTCCTTCGCGCATCCGGCGTTCGTTGCGGGCGACCACCAGTTGCCGGACCTCGGCCCGCAGCTCGGCATCGATTGCCTCCTCCCCGCGGGGTTTTGCCTCGTCGGTCGCGAGCAGGCGCTCGGCCTCTGCCTCGACGTCCAGCGCCGGCTCGCCCCGTTGCTGGCGCCGGGCCGATTTCGCCTCCAACATCTGCCGCACCTCGGCTGCCTGCATGGCGGGGTCGAGGGGGGCCGGCGCCCCGCGGGGGGAGGGCAACACCTCGGAGTTGATCGCGAACGGCCCCTGGCCGAAAGAGCGCCAGGAGGCGGCTGAGCGATGGAAGAGATAGCCGGCGATCGGGGCCGCGACCCCGGAGATCGCCAGCAGCACCGCCCCTTTCTGGGTCGCCGTCAATGCCAGCGCCAAATCCATTGAGCAAGGGTAAAGCGCGAGGGAGCACCGGTTCCGAGTCCTAATTGTCCGCTAACCTTGTGGGCCGATTGACTGATCAGTCAATCGGTGGAACGTCAGCCTCCCGGCGGCGCCCCGCAGACTTCAGAGAACCGCGAAGAAAAGGAGCACCGACCGGTGGTCGACTTCACCCTTACCGATGAGCAGAAGGACCTGCGCGAGCTGGCTCACAGCTTCGCCGAGAAAGACATGCGCAACGTCGCATGGGAGTACGACGTTGACGGCACCTGGCCCCAGGACGTGATCGAGAAAGCCTGGGAGGTCGGGTTGATGAACACCCACATTCCCGAGGCCTACGGCGGTCCCGGCCTCGACTACCTCTCCGGTTGTCTGATCGAGGAGGAGTTCGGTTGGGGCTGTTCCGGCATCGGCACCTCGCTGGCGGCCAACGGCCTCGCCTCCGCGCCGATCACCCTCGGCGGCTCCGAGGAGACGAAGAAGAAGTACCTGGGGATGCTGACCGAAGCCCCCAAGCTCTGCTCCTTCGGCCTCACCGAGCCGGACGCCGGCTCTGACGTCAGCGGGATGAAGACCAAGGCCGTGAAGAAGGGCGACAAGTACGTCATCAGCGGCTCCAAGTGCTTCATCACCAACGGCACCTACGCCGACTACTTCACCGTCTTCGCCAAGACCGACGCTGAGGCCGGTCACCGCGGCATCAGCGCCTTCGTCGTCGACGCCGACCTCCCCGGGGTCTCCGTTGACAAGAAGGAGGACAAGATGGGTCAGCGGGCTTCGAACACCGCGACCATCTCCTTCGACGAAGTCGAGATCCCGGCCGAGAACCTCCTGGCCGAGGAAAACAAGGGCTTCAAACTGGCGATGATGACTCTCGACCGGACCCGTCCCGGCGTCTCGGCGATGGCCGTCGGGATCGCCCGCGCCGCCCTCGAGTACGCCACGGACTACTCGAAAGAACGAGTCCAGTTCGGCGTCCCGATCGCGATGCACCAGGCGATCCAGTTCATGATCGCCGACATGGCAACCAAGGTCGAAGCCGGGCGCTTGTTGGTCTGGAACTCCGCCTTCCTGCTCGACCAGGGCGTCCGCAACTCGAAGGTCTCCTCGATGGCGAAGCGCTTCGCCGCCGACTCGGCGATGGAGGTCACCACCGACGCCGTCCAGGTCTACGGTGGCTACGGCTTCATCAAGGAGTACCCGGTGGAGAAACTGATGCGCGACGCGAAGATCATGCAGCTCTACGAGGGGACCAGCCAGATCCAGCGCCTGGTCATCGCTAAAGAAGTGCTGCTGCCGCGCCCGGTCGAAGACGTGCCGGCCCCGGACGCCAAGGCTCAGGCCTCCGAGCAGAGCCAGTCCGACCAGGCTGCAGCCACGGTCTAGCTCCAGCGCAGCGCCGATTCACCAAGCCGCCGGTCGAAAGGCCGGCGGCTTTTTCGTGCTCCGAGCGCGATCACGGGACGGAGCCGAAGGGGAAGGGGGGAGAAACAAGGTCCGCCGGACCTTTGCGTCGCTATGCGAACCAAAAGACCGGCGGACCTTTCTGGGCATTGGCCACTTGCGGAACTTGCAGACCGCCAGCATGGCGTCGTCTCGATCCGGCAGATGACCGGGCCACTTGGTTACTCGCGCGCCGCTGTCCAACGGGCGGTCAACGCAGGGCGTCTGCATCGACTCCACCGGGGTGTGTTCGCGGTTGGGTACACGCGCCTTTCCTTCCACGGGGAGTGCCTGGGAGGGGTCCTCGCTTCCGGACCGAACGCCGTGCTCAGTCACCAGTCCGCCGCTTGGCTTTGGGACCTGACGAAGAGCTCACCCTTGCCTGCCTCTGTGACCACTCCCATTCATCGCAAGCCGCGCCCTCCGATTCGTCTTCACGAGGCCCGAATGCTCACCGCCGATGATCGGGAGCTGCGGGAGGGGATTCCGGTGACCTCCCTGTCGCGGACGCTGCTCGATCTCGCCGCGGCCGTGCGCTTCGATCGGCTGGAGAAGATGGTCGAGAGGTCCGAAGAACGCGGGCTCTTCGACCTGCGCCAGGTTGAGGAGCTGCTTGCGCGAACCGTCGGCCATCATGGCCACAAGCGGCTGCGGCGGGCGATTGCGCTCTACAAACCGACCAGCTTCACTCGCTCCGGACTGGAGAAGCGATGGCTGGAATTGGTCGTTGACGCGGGTCTCCCTCAGCCTCACACGAACTACGTCGAGCAGGGCTTCGAGCTCGACTGCTACTGGCCGGAGTTCCGCTTTGCTGTCGAACTCGACCTATTCGAGACGCACGGGACGCGGGCTGCTTTCGAGCGGGACCGAGAACGGCAGGAGGAGTTATTGCTGGCGGGCATCACGATGACCCGTGTCACCGGGCCGCGTCTCGAGCGCGAACCGGACGAGGTCGTCCGTCGGGTCGCTCGACTGTTACAGCGGAGCGGGCGGCGCTAACGCGCCGGCGCCGTGTCGCGTTTCTTCGAGGCCTTCAAGCGCTTGACTTTCTCGAGCTCGACCTTGCGCAGGCGGATCTCCTCCGGGGTGATTTCGACGCACTCGTCCTCGCGGACGAACTCGAGCGAACCTTCGAGGGAAAGCCGCGTCGCCGGTGCCAGCCGGACCAGCACGTCGGCGCTGGCGGCGCGCATGTTGGTCTGCTGTTTGGCCTTGGTCGGGTTGACGTCGAGGTCGTCGGAGCGGGAGTTCTCGCCGACGATCATCCCTTCGTAGACTTCCTCGCCGGAGCCGACGAAGAGCCTGCCGCGGTCCTGGAGGCTCATCAGCGAGTAGCCCGCTGACTGGCCGCGCCGGTCGGCCACCAGGGACCCGGTCTGGCGCGTGCGCAGCTCCCCCGCCCAGGGCTCCCAGCGGTCGAAGACGTGGTGGAGGAGGCCGCTGCCGCGGGTGACGGTGAGGAACTCGGTGCGGAAGCCGATCAGGCCGCGGGCCGGGACCAGGTACTCCATCCGCACCCAGCCGGTCGAGTGGTTGACCATCTGTTCGAGTCGCCCCTTGCGCCCGGCCAGCATCTGGGTGACGTCGCCGACGTGGTCCTCGGGCACGTCGATCGCCAGTCGCTCGACCGGCTCGTTGATCTTCCCGTCGATTTCCCGCGTCACCACCTGAGGCTGCCCTGCGGTCAGCTCGTAGCCCTCGCGCCGCATGATCTCCAGCAGCACGACCAGCTGCAGCTCGCCGCGGCCCTGCACCTCCCAGGCGTCCGGCCGCTCGGTGTCGTTGACCCGCAGCGAGACGTTGCCGACCAGCTCGGCGTCGAGCCGCGAGCGGATCTGGCGCGCGGTCAGTTTGTCGCCGCCCTGGGTGCCGGCCAGAGGCGAGGTGTTGATTCCGATCACGACCGAGAGCGAGGGCTCGTCGACGGTGATCACCGGCAGCGGACGCGGGTTCTCCGGGTCGGCGAGCGTCTCGCCGATCGTCACCTCTTCGATCCCGGCGACAGCAATGATTTCTCCCGGGCCGGCTTGCTCGGCAGCGACCCGCTCCAGTCCCTGCGTCACGTAGAGCTCGGAGACCGCAGCCCGGGCGACACTGCCGTCGGCCCGGCACCAGGCGATCTGTTGCCCGGAGCGGATGTTCCCCTGGCGGACGCGGCAGATCGCCAGTCGCCCCACGTAGGGCGAAGCGTCGAGGTTGGTCACGTGCGCCTGCAGCGGCGCCTCGGGGTCGTACTGCGGCGCCGGGATCTTCTCCAGCATCAGGTCGAGCAGGGGGGAGAGGTCGGTTCCCTCGACCCCCTCCTCGAGCGAGGCCCAGCCGTCCTTGGCGTTGGTGTAGACGATCGGGAAGTCGATCTGGTCGGAGTCGGCATCGAGGTCGATGAAGAGCTCGTAGACCTCCTCGACGACCTCGGCGATGCGCGCATCCGGGCGGTCGACCTTGTTGACGACGAGGATCACCGGCAGTTTCGACTCCAGCGCCTTGCGCAGCACGAAGCGGGTCTGCGGCAGTGGCCCCTCGGAGGCGTCGACCAGGAGCAGGACGCCGTCGACCATGGTCAGGGCGCGCTCGACCTCGCCGCCGAAATCGGCGTGGCCGGGGGTGTCGACGATGTTGAACTTGACGTCGCCCCGGGTCACCGCCGTGTTCTTGGCGAGGATCGTGATCCCCTTCTCGCGCTCGAGGTCCATCGAGTCCATCACCCGCTCGGCGACGTCCTGGCCCTTGCGGAAGGTGCCGGTCTGCCACAGCATCGCGTCGACCAGGGTGGTCTTCCCGTGGTCGACGTGGGCGATGATCGCCACGTTGCGGAGGTCGTCTCTAGTTGTGCTCATGGGGGGAGGGGAGAGTAGGGGACGGGCGGTCCAGGCAAAACGAAGCCCGCCTGGCGGCGGGCTTCACAGACTGCTTAAGCGTTCGGAGAAGCTAGGTCTGCTGAACGCTCGCCGCGGCCGGACCTTTCGGGCCTTCCTCGGACTCGTAGCTCACTTTCGAGCCCTCGGTGAGGGAGCGGAAGCCCTCTCCCATGATTGCGGTGTGATGGACGAAGACGTCCTTCGAGCCGTCATCGGGAGTGATGAACCCGTAGCCCTTGTCGTCGCTGAACCACTTGACAGTTCCAGTCGGCATGCATTGCCTCCACTTCATGTGCTGCGAACGCGGAGGATGCGATGAAGCAACGACTGCGAGCGCTACGCACAACTTTCGCCGGTAATCACCGGCCCTAATGGTGGGGACCGTAGCAGGATCGACCGGCGGCGCGGGGGTCGAAACGGTGACTGCAGATCTCCGGGTCCGAGGTTCAGGTGACTGCCAGATCGGCCGATACCGTGATGAGGATGTTTCGAGCCGGAGTTCTTCCCCGCCGCGCGGGCGCGTTGTTCGTGTCCATGCTGGCCGTCGCTTGCGCGTCGCCGGCACCATCCCTTGCCAACCCGACCCCGCAGCGCGGCGACGGGCCGCTCTCACCCGTTCTGCAAACTCTGGCCGAACCATCGATCCGCGCGCTGCCGACGGCCGGGCAGGCGAAGATCGTCGGCGTCGCGCGCACCGGTCCAGGCAGCCTGATCCGCAAGGGCAAGCAAGTGCTCGTCTACCTTCGCTTCGACCAGGGGGCGATCGCGGCGTTGCCGGAGCTGCGCGAAGCGGGAGCGCGGGTGGTCACCGCCAGCCGGCGCTACCAGCGCGTTACCGCCAGCGTTCTTCAGGCGGGGTTGCCCAGGGTCGCCACCGCGCCCGGGGTGGCCGCCGTGACCCCGGTCCGGGCGCCGATCCTGCGCGCCTTCGAACCCTGCGAAGGCGGAGCGGTCGTCTCCGAGGGGGTTACCCAGTTGAACGCACAGCAAGCGCGCGAAACATTTGCCGTCGGAGGCGAAGGGATCACCGTTGGCGTTCTCTCCGATTCGCTGAACCAGGCGAACGAAGCGGTCAGTGGCGGTCCGATCGCGACCAAACAGCCGCAGGATGTCCTCTCCAAGGATCTGCCCGGGAAAAGGAATACCTGCCCCGGGCAGTCCACCGCGGTGGAAGATCTCCGCGACTACGAACTCCAGCCGGGCGAAGAAGACCCTTTTGACGAGGGTCGGGCGATGCTGCAGATCGTCCACGACATGGCCCCGCAAGCCGAGCTCGCCTTCAACAGCGCCTTCAACGGCGAACTCGCCTTTGCCGAAGGGATCGAAGACCTCGCCAAACCGGTGAGCGAAGGCGGGGCTGGTGCGCAGATCGTGGTCGACGACGTCGGTTATTTCGAAGAGCCCTTCTTCCAGGACGGGCCGGTTGCGGCGGCGGTCAACCAGGTCACCGAAGACGGAGTGACCTACCTCTCATCCGCTGGCAACGACAACCTCACCGACGGCGAAGGCAACGAAATCGCCTCCTGGGAAGCCGAAGAATTTCGCGACTCGGGTGCCTGTCCGTCCGCGGTCGCGGTTTTGGCCGAATTCAACGGCAGCCACTGCATGGACTTCAACCCGGAGGCGGCCACCGACCGCACCTTCGGGATCAAGGTCGAACCGAAAGAAACCTTGACCGTCGATCTGCAGTGGGCCGAACCCTGGGATGGAGTTGAGACCGATCTCGATGCCGTCCTGCTGAATGCGGACGGGGAAGTCCTGACCAGCTCGAGCGGGGACAACGTCGGAGGAACCCAGCAGCCGGTTGAGATCGTCCAGTGGGAAAACGAGAGCGCGGGCGTGCAGACCGTCCAGCTGGTGATCAACAGGTTCTCCGGTGCGGCAAAACCGCGGCTTAAGTTCATCTTCCTGCAGAACGGGGGAGGCGTCAGTGGCACCGAGTACCCCCGATCCGGCGGCGGCGACGTGGTCGGACCGAGCATCTACGGGCACGCGGGCGCTGCCGGCGCGATCGCGGTCGGCGCCGTCCCCTTCGACGACGCCGGCGAACCCGAGCCCTACTCCTCCCGCGGGCCTGTGACCCACTACTTCGGCCCGGTCGAAGGCAGCGAACCCGCCCTGGAGCTTCTTCTGCCGGAAGAGCTCTCGAAGCCCGAGGTCGCCGCCACCGACTGCGGGGCGACCACCTTCTTCGCCAGGCAGCCGAAATCGGAACCCGGCGTCTGGCGCTTCTGCGGCACCTCGGCCGCCGCGCCCCACGCCGCCGGCGCCGCCGCCCTGCTGCTGGAGGACGAACCGGGATCCTCGCCCGCGGAAGTGCGCGATGCGCTTGCCACGAGCGCGTCTGCGGTCGGCTCCTTCGGCCCCTGCGCGGTCGGTGGCGGCCTGGTCGAAACCGCCGGGGCGCTGGAAGCGATCGAGGGCGCGCCCTTCCCGCCGGCCGCTGCGTGCGAGGCGCCCGACGCCTCCGACCCGGTCTTCGTCGCGCCCGGCGACTGGGGATCGGAAACGCCGCCGTCGCCTCCAATCAACCCGGTGGTGCCGCCGGTCACGCCGCAACCCCAGCCCCAGCCGCCCGAGACGCGTGCCCCGTCCACCACCTTCGCGAAGCGCCCGCCGGCCACCGTGAGGACGCAGGGGCGCAGCGCCAGGGTCGTCTTCCGCTTCCGTTCCGACCAGGGCGAAGCCACCTTTCTCTGCAAGGTCGACAAGGCGCCGTTCTCCTTCTGCGGGCCGAAGCTGGACCGTCGCTTCAGCCTCGGTAGCCACCTGGTCAAGGTCAAGGCGCGCGGAGCCGGCGGGTTGATCGACCCGACGCCGGCGGTCTTCCGCTTCCGCGTGCTTGCGGCCGGCTGACGCGGCCGGCGGGGAACCTCAGGCGGACGAGCCGCGGGCCTGGCGCCGCATCACCCAGTGGCCCGCCCCAAGCAGACCCAGCAGCGCCAGCGCGCTCCCGATCACCAAGGGGTCGGTCAGCGAGAGGCCTTCGAGCCGGGTGCCGAAGTAGACGGCGATCGCGGTGATCGGCAGGTAACCGATCAAGGTCGTCCAGACGAACCGCCAGAGCGGGACCCGCGCCGCTCCCGCCGCGTAGCTGACGATGCTGAAGGGGAGGATCGGGATCAGCCGCATCGCGATCAGGAGGGTGGGCCCGCCCCGCTCGATCGTCCGCTCGGCCCGCTCGAAGCGCTCCGCGCCGAACCAGCGGTCGAGCAGCGGCCGCGCGACCCGGTGGCCGATCGCCCAGCAGACCAGGCCGTTAAGCATCCAGCCGGTCATCACCAGGGCCATCGCCGGGAAGAAGCCGTAGGCGTAGCCGGCCGCCGCGTCGACGATCTCGGCCGGATAGAAGACGACGCTGTGGAGCAGGGCCAGGATCAGGATCAGCAGCGGCCCGCCGACACCGAGGCTGTCGATCTGGTCGCGGACCTCGTCGTGATCGCCCTGGATCGCGGCGGCGGCAGCGTCGCGCAGGGGGTCGACCGCGACCACGATCGCAGCCAGCACGGCGATCCCGGCGAGGGTGATCCCGAACTCCGCCCAGGGCAGGCGACCCTTCTCCACCGGCTTAGGCTAGATGGAGGCCGGCGGCGGCTTCAGCCGCGCAGGCGCTCGGCCAGCCCCGAGTGGCGGCCGCCACTGTCGTCGCGGCCGACCGCGGAGGCAAGCGAGGCCTGATCGCCGACCAGGACGCAACTGTTACGGGCGCGGGTGATTGCCGTGTAGAGGAGGGGGCGGGTCAGCATCCGCGAGTGCGAGCGCTGGCAGACGCCGACCACCACCGGGACCTCGCAGCCCTGCGCCTTATGGACGGAGATCGCGTAGGCGAGGCGCAGGGTTCCGGTTTCCCCATAAGGGATGACGAGGCTGCCGCCGTCGTCAGTGTCGACGACGATCTGCTCTTCCTCAGGGTCGTCGGCGCGGAGGAAGATGATCGAGCCGTTCATCAGCCCCAGCTCGTGCGAGTTGCGGGTCTGGATTAGGCGATCGCCGATCCGGAAGCGGTCGCTGAGGGCGCGCTTGCCGTCTGGGTTGAGCTCGGCCTGCAATCGCTCGTTGAGCGCGTCGATCCCAACTGGCCCTCGGTACATCGGGGCCAGCACTTGGACCTCGCGAATCGGATCGACGGCGAATTTCGCCGGCGCCCGCTCGGCAACCACCTCGACGACCGTCTCCAGTGCCCGCTCCGGCGTTCCCCGCTCGATGAAGAAGAAGTCGTGGTCCTGCTCGGGCCCGGGCTCGAGGTGCGGCGGGCGACCGTGGTTGATCTCGTGGGCGGCGGTGGTGATCATCGAGCGCGCCGCCTGGCGGAAGATCTGGGTCAGCCGCACGACTGGCGCGGCGCCGGCGGTGATCAGGTCCTCGAACGGCTTGCCGGCACCGATCGGGGGCAGCTGGTCGGCGTCGCCGACGAAGACGACATGGGTTGACTCCGCCAAGCCACCCAGCAGCACCTCGGCCAGGCGCAGGTTCAGCATCGAGGACTCGTCGACGATCACCAGGTCGGCCGGCAGCGGCCGCCCGGGCCGGAAGGCGGGCTCGCGTCCCGGCATCCACTCCAGCATCCGGTGGATCGTCTTCGCCTCGTGGCCGGTCGTCTCTTCCAGGCGCCGCGCCGCCCGCCCGGTCGGGGCGCAGAGGGCGATCGTCGCGTTCGCGGCTTCCGCCTCGGCGACGATCTCGCGGGTCGCTTCGGTCTTGCCGACGCCGGGGCCGCCGGTGAGGACCGAGACCCGCGCTGCGAACGCGGCCCGCACCGCCGCCCACTGCTCGTCGGTGAGTTTGCCGCGCGGCTCCTCCGCCGGTTCGTGGTCTAGGTGGGGAGGGGCGGCACCCCGCACCGCCAGCGTCGCCGCAACCGCCAGCTCGCTGGCGCGGGTGCTTTCTCGGTAGATCCGACCTTCGTCCTCGACCAGGCCGGGCGCCGCGACCAGCACCTCGGGATCGGGAGCGAGACCGATCAGCCTCGCCGTCCGCCGGCCCAGCTCGTCGGCCGGCAGATAGCTGTTGCCCTGTTGCTCGGCCTCGATCAGCGCGTAGAGGGCGGCGGCTTGGGCGCGGCGGTCGGACTCGGGCGGCACGTCGGCGGCGAGGGCGATCTTGTCGGCGCGGACGAAACCGACCCCCGGCACCTCGGTCAGGCGGTAGGGGTCCTCGTGCAGGATCGCCATCGAGTTCTCGCCGTAACGGGCGTGAATCGGCGCCGCGAGGTGGGCGAGGCCGTGCGGCGCCAGCTGCACGTGCAGGTCGCGGACCGCCCGGCTCGCGTACCAGGACTGGGCCGCCGCCGCGGCCTGGTCGAAGCTCACCCCGCGCAGCGATCCGAAGACCGCTTCCGGGTTGGCGGCGATCTTCTGCAGAACCTCCTCGCCGTGCTCGTCGACCAGGCGCTCGGCCCGCTTCTGGCCGATGTGCCGCAGGGTGGTCAGGTAGGCGACCTGGCCTTCGCGGTCGGTTGGATCGAGCGGCAGCGCTCCCTGGGCGCGCAGCTGGCGGCCGTAACGACTGTGGGTCTGCCACTCGCCGCTGACTTCGGCCCGGTCGCCGGCGTCGAGGTGGCCGACGGGTCCGACCAGGGCGAAGCCTTCGCCCGACTCGGCCTCCTGGACCTCGAGCACGGCGTAGCCGTCGTCCTCGGCCTTGTAGATGACACCGATCACCTCGATCGTCCCGCTGTAGGAGGCGGCGTCGGCGTCGAAAAGGGTTGCTGCTCGGGTCACGCACAAAGGCTAGGCCCCGCGGGGGCGGGACTCGCCGGTCCCGAACTCGCAGTTTCCGGCCGCGGGGATGATCTAAGTTCGGGTCATGTCCGTTCCGGGCCCCCACGCAGGCCTCTGCGCCCGTTGCCGGCACCAGCGGCTGGTGCCGAATACCCGCGGTTCGGTCTTCTCGCTCTGCGAGCGCTCGCGAGCCGAACCGGCCTACCCGCGCTACCCGCGGCTGCCGGTCCTCAGCTGCCCAGGTTTCGAGCCGGCTCTGCCTCCGGCCCCCGAGCCGCCCCGATAGCGGCGCCGATCAGGCCGAGGCCGAAGACCACCGCGGCGAAGCCGACGAGGAGGCCGAGGACTGGGATCAGCGCCAGGGCGCGGAGGATCGCGAGGCCCGCCAGGAAGGCCCAGAACCGGTTTCGCGGGGGCTTCAGGATCCGGCGCCCCAGGACCCAGGCGGAAGCGCAGTAGGCGACCGCTCCCAGCGGTGCCAGGGCGAGCAGGATGACGAAGGCCAGCGGCAGCCCGACGAGGGTGACCGCGGCGATCGCGGCGGCGACCGGCAGCGCGATCGCGATGGCTATTCCGATCGCGATCAGCGGTCCGACCCGCTCGCGCGAGCGGGCGTCGAGCGCCTCGGCGGCGCGGGGGGAGACCAGGATCAGCAACAACCCGAGGACCGCCATCGAGACCCCGATTCCGAGCCAGAGCAGGAAGATGCTGATGAAGGGGAGGAGGTCGAGCCCGTCGAGCCCGTTCTCCCTGGAGATGTCGCCGCGGACGCTCGCGCCACCGGCGACCACGGGCCGCTCGTCGACGTAGTGGATGTTGCCGGCGACGATAGCCCGCGGCAACAGCCGTGCCTGGCCGCCGATCGTGACGAGGCTGCCGTCGATCATGCCGCTGACCAGGGCGTCGCCGGAGATCAGAACCACGTCGCCGGTGACCCTTCCCGCCACCCGCACGTCGCCGCTGACGACGACGACTCCCTCGACGATTTCACCGCGGGGGACGGTCACGTCGCCGGAGATGACGACGATCGGATCGCCGTCCTCGCGGGTCGTCTCGGCACCGGCCGGCGTCGCCGGCAGGGCGAGGATCGCGAGGGCGAGGAGGAAGGCCAGGGACAAGTTGCGGCGCATCAAGTCCCAGACCCTATCCCTGGTCTCAGCCGGCCATCGGATCCGGCTCGCCCAGCTTGCTGACCGGCGGTGGCTCGTAAACGCTGCCGGGTACGCCGCCGACAATCACCATCCGCATGCCCTCGGCTCCGGGCCAGACCTTGCGCATCGTGCCGGAGGCGACGCGGGCCATGTGGTCGGGATCAAGCGGGAAACGCTCGCCCGCGATCTCGATCTCGCCGCCGCCGCGGATCGCCATGAAGACCTCCTCCTGGCCGTCTTCGCCGTGATCGTGTTCGGGATAGTTCTCATAGTTCGGCGGCAAGTCGATCACCTGCAAGCCAAACGACTCGACCCCCAGTTCCGCCCGCGCCCGTTTGAAGGCCCCGAGGAACACCGCCTCCATGTCGTCAATCCTCTTCACTGCGAACTCGCCCATCTCTCCTCCTCCAAAAAGCGTTTCCCGGACTAGTAGCCGGGCTGTTAAACGAACGTTCGTGCTTTTTTCTATCCTATGTCTGTGACTCCCGTCACCCAGAAGGGCAGTGAGACCCGCGCCTCGATTCTTGAAAGGGCCGTCGACCTCGCCTCGGTCGAGGGGCTCGAGGGGCTGACGATCGGCCGCCTCGCCGCCGAGCTGCGGATGAGCAAGAGCGGCCTTTTCGCCCACTTCGGCTCCAAGCAGGAGCTGCAGCTGGCGACGGTCGAGGCGGCGGCGCTGCGCTTCCGCGAGTCGGTGATCGTTCCCTCGCTGGAGGCGCCGGAGGGTGCGCCCCGGATCCGCGCCATGGGCGACCGCTACCTCGAGCGGCTCGGCGACTACTCCGGCGGCTGCTTCTGGGCCGCGACCTCGGCCGAGTACGACGATCGCCCTGGCCCCGTTCGCGATGCGATCGCCGCCGCCCTCGATGCCTGGCTGCGGGAGCTCGAGCGCCAGGCCCGGATCGCCGGCGTCGAGCAGCCCGAGCGCTTCGCCTTCGAGCTCTACGCGCTGGTCATGGGGGTCAACTCCCGCTACCGGCTCAGCGGCGACGAGCGCGTCTTCGAGTATGCCCGCGAAGCGCTCGACCGCCTCATGGTCGAGCTGCCCGGCGAAACCGGGTAGCTAGCGTTCCGTTGATCCCAGACCCAGCCGGAAGGAGCTTCAGATGAAGGTCGCCATCGCACTCCCCAACGCGGTCCCCGGCACCACCGGGCCGGAGCTGATCGAGTGGGCGCGTCGCGCCGATGCCCGCGGCTTCTCGACCCTGGGGACGATCGACCGGGTCGTCTACGACAACTACGAGCCGCTCGTCGCGCTTGCCGCCGCCGCGGCAGTGACTGAGCGGATCGGCCTCTGCACCTCGGTCCTGCTGGCGCCACTGCGGATGAATCCGGTCGACCTGGCGAAGAAAGCGCTGAGCCTCAACGCGCTTTCCGGCGGTCGTTTCACCCTCGGACTCGGACTTGGCGGTCGCGAAGACGATTACGAGATCAGCGCGATCGAGACCGAAGGTCGCGGCAAGCTGTTCGACGAGATGCTGGAGCGGATGGGCGAGATCTGGGCCGGTGACGAGGTCGGTCCCTCGGCCGCGCAGCCGCCGCGCGTCGTGATCGGTGGCGGCGTCGACGCTTCGTTTGCCCGGGCTGCCCGCTTCGGCGAGGGCTGGATCGCCGGTGGGTCCCCGCCCGATCAGTACGCGGCGATGGCGGAGAAGGCGAAAGCGGCGTGGTCGGAGGCAGGGAGGGATGGCGAGCCCCGCCTGATGGGTCTCGCCTACTTCGCCCTCGGGGACGACGCCGAGGCGGATGCCCAGGCTTACCTCGGCGACTACTACGGCTGGCTGGGTGAGGACATCGCCAACTACATCGTCGCCAGCGCCGCCAAGGACGCCGAGACCGTGCGGCGCTATGTCGCCGAGTTCGGCGAGGCCGGCTGCGGCGAGCTGATCTTCTGCCCGAGTTCCAGCGACCCTGCCCAGGTCGACCTGCTCGCCGACGCCGCCGGCCTTTAGAGCGTCCGTACACTCGCCGAATGGACCGGGAGTTACTGACGGCGAAGTTGGAGGAGGCTGCTGAGCCCCCCTACCGCGTCGATCAGATTTGGGAGTGGGTGGCGCGTGGGGTGCGCTCTTACGAAGAGATGACGAACCTGCCGGCGGCTCTGCGTCAGCGGCTGGCGGCCGAGGTGCCGCTTTCGTCCCTGACCGTCGCCACCGAGGCGAAGTCGGACGACGGCACCGTCAAGACCCTCTTCCACACCGCCGACGGCCGCCCGATCGAGGCGGTGCTGATGCGCTACCGGGACGGCCGCCGCTCGGTCTGCCTCTCCTCGCAGTCGGGCTGCCCGCTGACCTGCACCTTCTGCGCCACCGGGCAGATGAAGTTCGGCCGCAACCTTGGGGTCGACGAGATCCTCGACCAGGCGCTCCATTTCCGCCGCACCGAAGCGATCGACCACGTCGTCTTCATGGGGATGGGGGAGCCGACGATGAACATCGACAACGTCCTCGCCGCCTGCGAGTGGCTGCCCGACCTCGGCGTCTCTCATCGCCACACCGCGATCTCGACCGTCGGCTGGGTGCCGGGGATCGACCGCCTCGCCGAGTGCGAGATGCCGGTCAGCCTCGCCCTCTCCCTGCACGCTCCGAACGACGGCCTGCGATCGCAAATCATGCCGGTCAACGAGCGCTACCCGATCGCCGAGGTGCTGGCCGCCTGCGAGCGCTACCGAGCCGCCCGCCGCCGCAAGGTCTTCGTCGAGTACGTGATGCTCGACGGCGTCAACGACCACCCCGAGCACGCCCGCGAACTCGCCAAGCTGCTCGACCCGCGCGGCTACAAGGTCAACCTGATCCCCTACAACCCGACCGGCGCCTACGACGGTTCCTCGCCGGAGCGGATCGAGCGCTTCCGGGCGATCCTGGCCGAGCACCGCGTCACCGCAACCGTGCGCCTCACCCGCGGCCGCGACATCGACGCCGCCTGTGGCCAGCTCGCGGCCAGCGCTGCCTGAGGGCTCGGAGAGAAACTGGCCAGCCAGCCAGTTACGATGCCGAGCATGGCAACGGTAGATACCTCGGCGCCGGTCGCAGCGGCCGCCGGAGATGTCTGGCAACCCGGTCCGCCGGGTGGTCGCCGACATCGCCGACGAGTGGCGGGGGAGGGGCAAGTTCCCGCCCGGGCCGACCGATTTCAGCTGGGCCCGCACCCACCAGATCGCCCGCGATCCGCTGCCGCTGTTGCTCGGCGCCTACGAAGACTTCGGGCCGATCTTCACCATGCGCCTGCTGCACTCGCGGGTCATCTTCCTGCTCGGCCCCGAGGCCAACAACTTCGTCACCGTCGCCCACCCGGAGAACTTCCACTGGCGCGAGTCGAGCTTCGGCGACCTGATCCCGCTGCTCGGCGACGGTCTCCTCACCATCGACGACGACTACCACGACCGCGCCCGGGCGATCATGATGCCGGCCTTCCACCGCGAGCAGATCGTCGCCGCGACCGAGGCGATGACGATCGAGACCGACCAGGCGATCGCGGCGCTGCCGGTCGGCGAGGTGGTCGACATCTACGAGTGGATGCGCAACCTGGCGATGCGGATCGCGATGCGGGCGCTGCTCGGCCTCGACCCCGACGAGGCCGGCAAGGGCGCCGCCGCGGCCGAGCACTTCGAGCGCGCCCTCGGCTTCTACGGGATCGACTTCGCCCTCCGCCTGCTGCGCGGCCCAGGCTCGCCCTGGCGCAAGATGAACCGCCTCGCGTGAGGTGCTGGACGAGATCGTCTTCGGCGAGATCTCGCGCTGCCGGGCAAACCCGGACCCGTCCCGGCAGGACATCCTCAGCCTCCTGACCGGCGCTCGCGGCGCCGGTGGCGAGGAATTCACCGACCGCGAGATCCGCGACCAGGTAATGACCCTGATGTTCGCCGGCCACGACACCTCGACCTCGACCCTGACCTTCATGCTCCACGAGCTCGCCCGGCACCCTGAGGTGACTCGGCGCCTGCACGAGGAGCAGGACGAGGTGCTGAACGGGGAGACCCCGACCGCGCTCCAGCTCGAAAAGGAGATGCCCTACCTGGACATGGTTCTCGACGAGGTCCTGCGCCTCTACCCGCCGGCCTGGATCGGTCCGCGCCGGGCGGTGCGCGAGTTCGAGTTCGCCGGCCGCACGGTGCCGAAGGGCGCTTACGTCAACTACTGCTCATGGGCCAGCCACCGGCTGCCCGAGGTCTTCCCCGAGCCCGAGGCCTTCATCCCCGAGCGCTTCACCCGCGAGCGCAAGGCAGCGCTGCCGCGCGGCGCCTACGTCCCCTTCGGCGGCGGCTCCCGCATCTGCATCGGCAAGCGCTTCGGCCAAACCGAGGTGAAGCTGGTGGCGACCAAGCTGCTCCAGCAACTAAAAGCGGAGGCACTACCAGGACGGACGATCACGATCCGCCAGATGCCGACCCTGTCGCCGAAAGGCGGCCTGCGAATGCGGATCAAAAGCCGGGGAGGGTGACCTCCTCCAGACACTCAACATCGAGCCATAGCGAGATGTGTCTGGAGGAGGTCACCCTCCCCGGCTACCTGCCCTACTTAATGAAGAGCATCTCCTCGTACTTAGGCAAAGGCCAAAGTTCGTCGGCGACCACCCGCTCGAGCTTGTCGGCCGCCTCGCGGACCTTGTCCATCGCCGCCAGCTGACTGTCGCGGGCGTAGACCGCCCAGTCGAGGCCCTCGAGGTCGTCGGGATAGGCATTTGCCTCTTTGAGGTCGCCCAGCGCCGCGACCAGCTCGTCGACCAGCTCGCGAACCTCGCCCTCGAGCGCGGAGACGCCGGCCGCGGTGATCAGCGCCAGCTGGCGCAGGCCGGCCGGCAGGATCAGCGTCTGGCCGATCGAGAAGGTCTCCTCCGCCTCGATGTTGGCGCGGATCGCGTACTGCTCAACCCAGACCTCGTAGCGGGACTCGAGCTCCCGCTTGGAGAGCACGCTGTAGTTCTCGAAGGCGGCGACGGTGTCGTCGGCGAGCACCTCGGGCAGCGCGTCGGGGGTCGTCTTCAGGTTCTTCAGCCCCCGCTGCTCAGCCTCGGCATGCCACTCCTCGGAGTAGTTGTCGCCGCTGAAGCAGACCCGCTTGTTGGCCAGGTAGGACTCTTTGACGATCTCGATCACCGCCTGCCGGCATCGCCGTGCCGCCGTTCAGCTTCTCCTCCAGCTTGCCGGCGAGCTCGTCGATCGCCTCGGCGGCGATCGTGTTCAGCACCGTGTTCGGGAAGGCGAGCGACATGCTCGACCCCAGCGCCCGGAACTCGAATTTGTTGCCGGTGAAGGCGAACGGCGAGGTCCGGTTGCGGTCGCCGCCGTCCATCGGCAGCGGCGGCAGGACCTGGGTCCCGAGGTCGAGGAACGAGGCCGGCGTGTTCGGGTCGCCTTCGCCGGTCGCGATCGCCTCGAACACTTTGTCGAGCTCGGCGCCGAGGAAGATCGAGATGATCGCCGGCGGCGCCTCGTTCGCCCCGAGGCGGTGGTCCTGGCCGATGTTGGCGACCGAGGCCCGCAACAGGCCCTGGTGCTTGTTCACGGCCTGGATCACCGCGGTGCAGAAGAACAGGAAGTGGATGTTGTCGGCAGGAGTATCGCCCGGGTTCAGCAGGTTGGCGCCGGTGTCGGTCCCCATCGACCAGTTGTTGTGCTTGCCGGAGCCGTTGACGCCGGCGAACGGCTTCTCGTGCAGGAGGCAGACGAGGCCGTAGCGGCGGGCGACGTTCTCCAGCGTCTGCATCAGCAGCTGCTGGTGGTCGGAGCCGACGTTCGAGTTCTCGAAGATCGGCGCGATCTCGTACTGGGCCGGCGCGACCTCGTTGTGGCGGGTCTTGACCGGGATGCCGAGCTTCCGCATCTCCAGTTCGGACTCCATCATGAAGGCCAGCACCCGCTCCGGGATCGAGCCGAAGTAGTGGTCGTCGAGCTCGTGTCCCTTCGGCGGCTTGGCGCCGAACAGGGTGCGGCCGGTGGCGATCAGGTCGGGGCGCTCGAAGAAGTACTGCTCGTCGATCAGGAAGTACTCCTGCTCGGGCCCGACGGTGGTGAAGACGCGCTCGGTCTCTCGTCGCCGAGCAGGCGCAGCGCCTTGATCGCCGAGCGGCTGAGCGCGTCCATCGAGCGCAGCAGCGGGATCTTCGCGTCGAGCGCCTCGCCGGTCCAGGAAGCGAACGCGGTCGGGATGCAGAGCAAGCGCCCCGTTCGGGTTCTCGAGGATGAAGGCGGGGCTGGTCGGGTCCCAGGCGGTGTAGCCGCGGGCCTCGAAGGTGGCGCGGACGCCGCCGGTCGGGAAGGAGGAGGCGTCGGGCTCGCCCTGGATCAGCTCCTTGCCGGAGAAGTCGGCGATCGTGCTGCCGTCGCCCGAGGGCTCGAAGAAGGAATCGTGCTTCTCCGCAGTCGAGCCGGTCAGCGGCTGGAACATGTGGGTGTAGTGGGTGGCGCCGTTCTCCAGCGCCCATTCCTTCATCGCCTCGGCGACAGCGTCGGCGAGGCTCGGGTCGAGCGCGCCGCCGCCGGCCAGCGTCGTCTGCAGCTTCTCGAAGACGTCCTCGGGCAGTCTCTCGCGCTGGACGGAGACGGAGAAGACGTTCTGCCCGAAGGGGTTGTTCTCCGGGAGGGTCAGGTCCTGCGCTCCGAGGGCCCCTCCGTTGGAGCTCCACTGCGCTGCGGTCACGTTCTGCTGGCGAATGCGGGTCATTGAGTCGGGTTCTCCCCCTCGGCGCGCGCTCGGGTCTCCCGGCGCGATTGATTGAAAGTCTTGGTCCCTCGAAAAGAGCACCACAGAGCCTAATAGGGGCTCCCGGATCTCGCTTTTGTACCGCCGTACAAAGCTGGGGCTCAGGCAGTTGTCCCTGCTGGCGGCGTGCGCCTGAAGACGTGAAGAAGGCCGCAGGACTCAAAGCCGAGCTTCTCGTACATCAGGCGTGGCCAGTCGTCGGCGTCGGCGACGATGAAGGTGACCTCGTGCCCGGCCTCACGCGAGGCCGCCAGCGCGGCCGAGATCACCGCTTTCGCGTAGCCGTTGCCGCGGGCCGGGGCCAGGGTGCCGACGTCCTCGACCTGCCCGATCCCCGTCCCAGACAGCAGGCAGCAGGCGGCGGCCGGCTGCTGGGTGGGTGCCGCGAACCAGCGGTCACCGGCCACGGCGCCGGCGCGGCGATTCATCTCCAGCAGCTGCTCAGCGGTCTCGTCGAGGTCGGCCATCTCCGGCGGGAACTCGCCGCGGATCAGCTCCCGACGTAGCCCCTCGCAATCGCCCAAGCCGCACTCGCGGACCTCGTCGCCAGGGTAGATCCCGGTCTCGCGCCAGGCCATGTAGAGGTTCGCCTCGGTCTCCCAGCCGGGGATTTCGCCGATCTCGCCGGCCAGACGAGCCCCCTCGGCTTCGTCTCGGACGGCCACGGCGCGGTGCGCCAATCCCGCCAGGCTCTCGTCAGCGGCGGCGACCACCTCCGTCGCGGTCATCCCGGCCCGCTCGACCAGCGCCCAGTTGGCGTCCCAGCCCAGGGGCAGGGAGGGGGATAGGAAGGCCCGCCCCCACTCGAACTCAACCACTTCCTCGTTCGCACGCTCGTCGATTGCGAGCTCGAAATCCAGCAGTCGGTCGCGCATAGCGCGAGCCTAGAGGAGGGCCGGTTGCGACTATCCCAGCGGCGTCGTGCTAAAGAGCCCGAGCGGGTGGCGCATCCGGAAGCCGCCGGTGGGACGCAGCTGTTCGCTCCAGCCGGGGCCGCTGCGGTCGCCGTCTTCGCTGTAGGAGGTGTCCCAGCGCAGACCGGCGATCACCGCGAAGACGTGCTCTTTGTTGGCGTAGATGCGGACCCAGCTGCCGGCGCCCCCGCCTCCCCAGCGCATGAAGCCGGTCGAGTCGAGCGGCGATTCGAGCAGGCCGGCGGCGTGCATCACGTAGCTGACCGAGCCTGAGCAGTCGTAGCCGCGAGAGTTCCAGTTGCGATGACCGCCGCCCCAGACGTAGGGCCGGTGGCGGATCCGGTTGGCGGCCTCGATCATCGCCCTCACCGCCGGCGGGGCCGAGGGTGGGGCGACGGCGCGGCCGTCGCGAGTCAGCTCCACCTGCGGCACCGCGGACGAGGCCGATCCGGCGAGCGCGCTGCAGAGCAGCAGCGCGCAGACGAGCATCGTGAACAGCATCCCCAGCCTTCGCATGAAGGAGCTGTATCGGCAGGCGCGTTAGGGAGCTTGAGGCAGGTCCGGCGGCTCGCCGGTTGCGATCAGCGCGCCCATCAGGACGCCGAGCAGCAGGTTGCGCAACTCGTCGCGCTCGATGTCGCGGTGCTCGATCCAGTTGAGGCAGGCGCCGTCCATGAACCAGAGCCAGCCGCTGACTGCGGTTCGCGCTTTCGGTGGCGCCCCGTCCGGGTAAAGCCCGTCGAGGATCCGCTGCGCCGTCGCCCGCCGCACCTCTTCGATCAGGTCGCGGATCTCGGCGACGCCGGCGGCGCTGCGGATCAGGTTGCGGTACGCCCCCGCGTTCTCCTCGACCAGGGAGATGAAGGCGTCGAGGCTGCGGGTCAGTTGTTCGATTGGCGGCAGCTCGGGGTCGGTTTCGGTCCGCTCCCGCAGCTGCTCCGCCCAGGCACTCAGCGTCTCCTCGAAAATAAGCCTGCTTGCTGGGGAAATAGTGGTAGAGCAGCGCCTTCGAGATCCCCACCTCGGCGGCGATCTTGTTCATCGAGAGCTCGTCGTAGGGGTGGGCGGTGAACAACTCGGCGCCGCGCTCCAGCAGCTGCTGGCGGCGCTCGTCGACGTCCATCCGGCGGTAGGCGGGCTCGCTCATTCCTCCCAAGTGTACCGACTTGTTGACCGATGGTTGACAAGATTGCTACGGTTATCAACCGTCGGTCAACAAGCAATCAACAGAAGGGGAGACTGATGTACAGCGAGAGACTGAATTCACCAGCGGGCGACGGGGAGGGACCTCCTCCGCCCGCGTCCTATAACCCGATGTCGAGGATCGAGTTCGAGCGCCTGTTCGGCGGCCGCGTGATGGCCTGGATCGGCGCCCTCGCCACCTTGCTCGGACTCGTTTTCCTGCTGCGCAGCGCCGTCGACAGCAGCTGGTTCACGGAGGAGATCCGCACCCTGATGGCAGCGTTTGGTTCCTTTTCGCTGCTCGTCCTCGGCGTCTGGCTGCACGAAAAGAAGGGACACCTCGAGGCCGCCCGCGTGGCGGTGGCCGTCGCCCTCCCAGGCTTATATGCGACGACGGTCGTCGCCACCCAGACCTATGACTTGATCTCGCCTGTCCTCGGCTTGGAGGCGGCGGCGCTGATCGGCGTCATCGGCGTGGCTATCGCGGTTCGCTGGTCCTCGATGCTGGTCGGCAGCGTCGGAATCCTCGGGGCTCTGGCGGCACCTCTGCTGACCGGGACGACGACCGACGGCGGTTCGATCGCCTTCGTCGCCCTGGCTCTGGCCGCCAGCGTTGGAGTCCTCCTCTGGCAGCGCTGGGACTGGCTGGCGCTGGGCGCCTTCGCGGTTTCGGCCCCGCAGCTGATCGCCTGGGTCTGGGTCAACAAGACCGAGGAGCCGACCATGCTGGTGATCGCGGTCCTGGTCGGTTTCTGGCTGCTCTACGCCGCGGCCGCCTTTGGCTACGAGCTCCGCAACCGCAAGGAAGAAGCGCTTCCTGTTTCCTCCTGGCTGTTGTTGCTGGCGAGCAGCACGCTGATCGTCGGCATTGGCTACTACGTCCTCAACCGGGTCGACGACCAGGTCGGGTTGGATCTGTGGATCTTCGGATTCGCCGCCGCCCACCTTCTGCTCGGGGGCGCAACGATCCGTTTCGGCCTGCACCGCGAAATCGGCTCGCTTCTGATCGGGGGTGGGATCGGTCTCGCCAGCTTCGGGGTGGCGCATGCCTTCGATGGCCCCACCGTGGTGGCCGCCTGGGCCGCGATGGCCGCCGCCTTCGCCTACCTGGCGACGCGGGTCGATTCCTCGCCGTCGCCGACGCTGTCGGACGCCGAGCGCCTGCTGATGCTGGCCTGCGGTTTCCTGGTCCTGGCGATGGGTCACATGCTCCTCGTCGAGGCGCCGCCCGTCGCGATCGCTCAGGGGGTCGAGGACCTCGGCAGCTCGCTGGTCGCGATCGCCTCCTGCGCCGGCGCGGCACTGGCCTGCTGGTACTGGGGTCGCGAGCTCGAGCCGAAGACCGCGACGGTGGTGGGCTTTGTCAGCGCCGCCGGCTTGGTCTACCTCGGATCGGTTTCGATCATCGACGTGATCGGTGCCGACGACAGCGGCGAAGCCCGCGAGATCGGCCAGGCTTGGCTTTCCGCCTTCTGGGCGGCAACCGGCTTCGGCGCGATCGTCTGGGGCATGGTGCGGCGGTCGCCGAAAGCCCGCCTTGGCGGCCTGGCGCTGCTGACGCTGGCGATCGCCAAGGTCTGGACCTACGACCTCTCCGAGCTGGAAGAGCTGGCTCGGTCCCTGTCGTTTGTCGCCCTCGGCCTGCTGCTGCTGGCCGGCGCCTTCGCCTACCAGCGGTTCAAGCCGGAGGAAGGCGAAGACGGCGAGGAAGTGGCCGAGGAGCGTGAGTCGCAGGTGTCTGTCTAAGCCCGAAGTGCGGGAGCCGCAGGCATCTGTATAGCCTGCGGTTCCCGCGGCCCGCGCCGCATGATCAAGCCGAAATCGGAAGGAAACCTCAGCCAATGTTCGTCTCGAAGGCCGCCGTCGTCGGCGGTGGCACCATGGGCGGCGAGATCGCGCAGGCGATCGCCGCCGCCGACATCCCGGTCGTCGTCAAGGACATCGACCAGAAGTTCGTCGATGCGGCCGTGGAGAAAGCCCGCGGCGTCACCGAGGGGCAGCTTGCCCGCCTGGTCAAGAAGGAGAAGCTGACCCAGGAGCAGGCCGACGCCCGGCTGGCAGAGGTGATGGGCAACGTGATCGGCACCACCAGCTACGAGGAGTTCGGCGACGTCGACTTCGTGATCGAGGCGGTGCCGGAGAAGATGGCGATCAAGCAGGCGGTCTTCCGCGAGCTCGACGCCGTCACCCCGGGGCACGCGATCCTCTCCTCCAACACCTCCTCGCTCTCGATCACCGAGATCGGTGAGGCGACCCTGCGGCCGGACAAGGTCGTCGGCTTCCACTTCTTCTACCCGGCTTCGATCATGCCGCTGGTCGAGGTGATCGTCGGCGAGGACTCCTCGCAGGAGACCGCCACCGCCGCCTACAACTTCGCCCAGGCGATCAAGAAGCAGCCGATCGTCTGCGGTGAGGTCCCCGGCTTCGTCGTCAACAAAGTCTTGATGGCGACGATGGGGGAGATCTGGCGGGCCCAGGAGACCCAGGGACTCTCGATCAAGGCGATCGACGAGGCGATCGCGGGGGCGAAGCTGGCGCCGATGGGGCCGTTCTTCCTCACCGACCTACTCGGTCTGGACACCGTCCTCCACGTCGCAGAACACCTCAACGACTCCTACGGCGAGAGCTTCTACGTCCACAAGGGCCTGCAGGGCCTGGTCGGCGACGGCAAGCTCGGCCTCAAGACCGGCGGCGAAGGTTTTTTCAAGGAGGGCGAGCAGAACATTCCCGGCGACGCTGCCCCCGACGGCGACGAACTGGTGGCGATGTTCAGCTGCCGGGCGCTGATCGAGGCCTGCCTGCTGGTCGAGGAAGGCGTCTGCTCGGTCCGCGACATCGACCTCGGGATGATGACCGGGGCCGGTCTCGACCCCCGCAAAGGGCTGTTGCCGCCGTTCTGGAAAGCCGACGTCGAGGGCCTCGACAAGGTCCTGGAGACGATGGAGGAGCTGGAGGAGAAGCACGGCGACCGCTTCACGCCGCCGACGCTGCTCAAGCGACTGGTTGCGCAGGGTCGCTACGGGCTCTCCGGCGGGCAGGGCTTTTACCCCTACCCGCAGGCCGACGAGGGCGAGCAGACCGAGACGGTGAAGCTGGAGACCCGCGGCGACGTCGCGATCGCCTGGCTTGCCAACCTGCCGATGAATTCGCTCTCGCCGCAGGTGGTCGAGGACCTGGAGACGGTCTGGAACCGGGTCAAGGACAGCGGTGAGATCGGGGCGATGGTGATTGCCTCCTCGGTCCCGATCGTCTTTTCGGCCGGCGCCGACATCAAGGCCTTCACCACGCTTGACGAGGCGAGCGGGGCGGACCTGATCAACCGCGCCCACGCGCTCTTCCGCGACTTCGGCCAGGCCCGCGTCGCCACTGTCGCCGCGGTCAACTCGATCGCCTTCGGCGGCGGTTGCGAGCTGGCGATGGCCTGCGACGTGCGGATCGCCGCCGAGGCTGCCGTCTTCGGCCAGCCCGAGGTGAAACTGGGGATCATCCCCGGCTTCGGCGGGACCCAGCGCCTGCCCCGCCTGGTCGGCGAGAACAAGGCCTTGGAGCTGAACCTGGTGGGGGACGCGATCCTCTCCGGGGAGGCGCTCGAGCTCGGCCTCGTCAACCGGGTCGTCCCCGACCAGGAGCTGTTCGAGACGGCGCTGATGTGGGGCGGCAAGCTGGCCGCCCAGGCGCCGGTCGCGGTCGAGCGGATCAAGGCCGTCTCGGCGAACGGCGATCTCGACGAGGGCATCGAGGCCGAGAAGCAGGGCTTCGCCGCCGTCTTCCAGAGCGAGGACGCGAAAGAGGGCATTTCCGCCTTCCTCGGCAAGCGCGCCCCGAAGTGGAGCGGCAAGTAACGACGCCCGAGGTGGCGCGACTGGCCGAGCTGCTCGGCCAGTCGCGCCGCGCCGTTGCTTTGACCGGCGCCGGCGTCTCGGTCCCCTCGGGGATCCCCGACTTCCGCACCCCGGATACGGGGTTGTGGGCGAACGTTGACCCGATGGAGGTCGCCCACATCAGCGTCTTCGAAGGGGACCCGGAGCGCTTCTGGTCCTACTACCGGCCGCGCTTTCAGTCGCTCGGCGACAAAGAGCCGAACCGGGCACATGCGGCGCTGGCCGAGCTCGAGCGGCGCGGCATGATCGAAGCCGTGATCACTCAGAACATCGACCGCCTGCACCGAGCTGCCGGGTCTGAGAACGTGATCGAGGTGCACGGCTCGATCGAGACCTCGTCCTGCATGGCTTGCGCGACCTCCTTCGGCCTGGAGGAGATGGACGGACTTTTTGACGAGCGCGGGGTGGCGAGGTGCGCCGCCTGCGGTGGTGCGGTCAAACCGGACGTCGTCCTCTTCGGCGAGATGCTGCCGCTGGAGGCGATCGACCGCGCGACCCAGCTGGCCGAGGAGGCGGACCTGATGCTCTGCGTCGGCTCCTCGCTGGCGGTCCACCCGGTGGCGGGGCTGCCGCAGCTGACCCTCGAAGGCGGCGGGCAGCTGGCGATCGTCACCAAGGGCGAGACGCCCTACGACGACGACGCCGAGCTGAAGCTGGACGGCGAGGTCGACGAGGAGCTGGCGGCCCTGCTGGCGGCACTCGGCTGATGCCCGGCGAGCTGCCCGACGCGGTCGTCTTCGACAACGACGGCCTCCTGCTCGACACCGAGTCGGTCTGGACCCGGGCCGAGGAAGACCTCTTCGAGCGCCGCGGGCTGGAGTTCACCCCGGCCGACAAGCGCGAGCTGGTCGGGACTTCGGCGGAGATCGCCGGCGGCATCCTCGAGCGGCGGCTGGGCGAGCCCGGCCGGGCCGATCAGCTGATCGAGGAGCTGAACGTGCTGGTCGTCGCCGAGCTCGAGCACGGGGTGGAGGCGATGATCGGCGCCCGCGAGCTGCTCGAGCGCCTGCGCGAGCGCGGCACCCCGATCGGCCTCGTCTCCAACTCCCCGCTCCGTTTCGTCCGCCGCTCGATCGAGATCGTCGGCTTCGAGGCCCATTTCGACGTCGTCCTCAGCGCCCATGAAGTGGCCGCGCCGAAGCCGGCCCCAGATCCCTACCTGGAGGCGTGCCGGCGTCTCGGCGTCGAGCCGGGGCCGGCGGTCGTCGCCCTCGAGGATTCACCGACCGGGGTCGCGGCCGCCCGTGCCGCGGGCCTGACGGTGATCGGCGTCCCCTCGATCGAGGGGATCGCCTTGGAAGAAGCGCACCACATCGCGGATACCTTGCTCGACGCGGTTGTCGCGAGGCAGCTGGCGTTCTAGGCATCGGCGGTCGCCGGAAGAGATTTCCGGCCAGTGTCGATTTCCGCGCTGCTCGTTCGTCAATTGGGTAGAAGGCGGGAAGATCGACTTTCGAGCGCCCCGCAGACCTGAACGAAAGGACACAAGATGAGAGTGATGGCGATCGTCAAGGCAAGCGAGGACTCCGAGGCCGGCAAGATGCCGAGCCAGGAGCTGCTCACCGCGATGGGCAAGTTCAACGAGGAACTGACCGAGGCCGGGCTGATGATCACCGGCGAGGGGCTGCGCGCCTCCTCGAAGGGCGCCCGGGTCAGCTTCGGTGGCGACGGTGAGCGGACGGTCACCGATGGCCCGTTCGCCGAGACCAAGGAGCTGATCGCCGGCTTCTGGCTGCTGCAGGTGGACTCGTTCGAGGAAGCGGTGGAGTGGATGAAGCGCTGCCCGAACCCGCACCAAGAACCGGGTGAGATCGAGATCCGCGAGGTCGCCGAGGCGGAGGACTTCGAGTAACTCTAAGGCTTGAGTTGAGGGTTAGCCTTGGAGGATGCGGCGGCGTCGGAGCACCCGCTCGCTGAGCTGCAGGAGTTCCTCGACCTGGGTGCGCTGTTGCTCACTCAGGTCGTCCTGCAGCGCGGCGTTGGCGGCTGCTCCGACCTCGCTTTTGCGCTCTGCGAGCGTTCCGATGTCCTCTTTGTGATCGGGATCGGCGAGAGCGCCTTGCAGCTCGACCAGCAGGGCCTCGAGACCGACTCGCAACTGCAGGGCCGCCTCGCGGTTCCGGCCGGCGTCGAGATCGGCGCGGGCACGCAGTAGAAGGGTCTCGCAGGCGTCCAGCTGCTCGCGGCCCCCCAGCAGCGCCGCGACTCGTTCCTGCGGCCGCAGCTCTTCGTCACGGCGGCGGCGGCGCGAGGCGCGCGGCCCGACGTCGACCGTGCGGGCGTCGCGGTACCGGCTTGCCGCTACTTCCTCGCCGCTGCCGTAGCCGATCAGGATTCGCTCCGCCGCCTCTGCTGCGAGCTCGCTTTTGGATCGCGGCGCGGCGGCGGCTACTGCCTGGGCGTGCAGAGCACGGTTGAGCAGCGCCAGGCCTTCGTCGACGAGGACTTCGATCGTGTCCTCGGCCTCGCAGGACTCGTCCAGCCAGCGCGCCGCCTCGCCCTCGTCGGCGATCGGAGCGAAGGCGCGGATCGCGGTCGCCCGAGTCAGGGTTAGCGTCGCGGGTTCGTCGTCGGCCTCAACTCGCCGCGCCCGTCGCCTGCGCCGGCCGCCGGCCGCCGGCGCGCCCGTCGCCTGCAGCACGAGGACGCTCTCCTCGCTTTCGGGACCGTCAGCGCGCGCCAGGTAGCGACCGTCGGCGAGCGGCAGCGCCCCGGCGAAGTCGAACTGGACGAATCCGAATAGCTTGGTCAGGGGGTTGATTCTCCCCGCTCGGCGGGGGATTTGCGGCGTTAGTCGCCGCTGCCGGCGGAGAGGCCGCCGTTGGTCTTGTCCGGCACTGCGTACTTGGAGGGGCTGACCGGCACGTTCGGATTTTCGATCTCACCGAGACGATCGATCAGGCGCTGCCACTGGTTCGGTTTCAGCAGCGCCGCGAACTTGGCTTCGGGGCCACCTTCGAGCGGGTGGTAGCCGACGTGGACGTGGTCGTAGTGGTCGGCCATCGAAAAGCTGGTCGGCCCGGGCAGGTCCTCGAGCGAGATCACCTGGTGCGGGTGCATCGTCCCCTGTAGGCTGGAGGACGGCGTGGATCAGGTCGTCGGTGACCGATCCGGGCCCCTGGTTGCCGGTTACCGGAATCCCGTTGATCACCGGGATGTCGACGGCGGTCCCGGTCGTGTGCTCGGAGACGTTGCCCGAGGTCGTGAGCAGGCCGTGGCCGCACTGCAGGGAGGTGACCGTGAGGTCGTAGCCCTTGACCGTCAGGTACTCGAGCATCGCCAGGATGCGGCGGTCGATGCGGCCGCCGGCGATGTCTTCACGACCGCATTCGTAGATGTCGAGGCTGTCGTTGGAGAGGACCCGCTTCTGCAGCGACTCCTTGGAGAGCAACAGGACGCCGGCGCCGCTGAGCTTGGCGAACGGGCTCTTACCCTTGGCCCGGTAGATCGCGGTCGCCTCGAGCAGCTTCCAGCCGTCGAGGATCGGCTTCGGGTCGATCCGCGGCGCGCCTTTGCCGGCCGGGCGGATCGAGAAGTTGATGTGTGAGTCGACGCCGTCGCTGCCCTCGCCGACCCGGGCGAGGACGGTGCCGGCGATCACCTTCGAGCCGACCTTGAGGGAACCATCGGAGCTGTTGGCGACGGCGGCTTCGACCGCGTCGCTCGCGGTCTCCCGTCCGGTTCCGGTCCGCTCCGGGAAAGCTCGCAGCCGCGGCCGCAGGTTCTCGCTTTCGACCGGGACCCGCTTCTCTTTGCCGGTGGGCATTACCACCAGCCGGTGGTGGCGGACCAGGCCGCCGAGTTCGGCGTAGGTGTAGCGGTTGCCGTAGGTGTCTTCGAGGACGACGAAGTTGCCGAGGTTGTCGGAGCGGCCGAGCTTGCGGATCACCCCGTCGTTGACGGCGACGACCGGCGCCCCCTCCTCGCTGAAGATGTTGATCCCACGCGGGGTGGGGGAGGAGGAGATGACTTCCGCGGCGTTGCCGTATTCGGGGCTTTCGCCTTTCTTCAGCGCCTCGCGGGCGGCGATGTCGTCGGCGTAGCGGGCGTCGGCGGCGATCGGGAAGTGGGCGCCCTCGGTCAGCCCGGTCAGCGACCCGACCAGATCGGAGGGCAGGCGGCCGTAGGCGCGGGCGTAGAGCAGCACCTCCTGGACGTACCAGTCGGCGTGGTTGTAGGCGAAGATCGCCTGGTAGAGGTCGTCGTGGGTGCCGGCCAGCTCCAGGTAGTTGGCCGCGGCGCAGATCGCGTCGACCGGGTTGAAGGGGTCCTTGCGACCGTCGCCGTTGGCGTCGACGCCGAATGCCTCCCAGCTCGAGGGCAGGAACTGCATCCAGCCGAGGGCACCGGCGCTGGAGACGTTGAGGTTGGTGCCGAAGCCGGTCTCGATTTTGTTGATCGAGGCGAGCACCTCCCAGGGGATCCCGTATTCGGTGCCGCAGGCCTGGTAGATGGGCAGCAGGAAGGGCGGGATTTCGAAGGAGTCGATGACGAAGTTCGGGACCCCGATCGGCGCCGGCCCGAAGGGGGCGATCGTCGTCGTCGGGTTGGCGGCGGTCGGGGAGCCGCCGTCGGAGTACTGCGAGCCGCCGTCGGAACCCTCGGGCAGCGGCTGGTCGCCGCCGCCGTTGACTCCGGGAGCGGTGACCGCGCCGGTGTTGCCGCCGCCGCCGCTTGCGTCGCCGAGTTGGTCGTTCTGGGTGGCACCGCCTTTGCCGCCGGAGTTGCCGTCGATCGCGCTGCCCTGTTTAACGCCGGGCTGCTTCTCGGGGGCGGGAGTGGGGGAGGGAGCGGGGCTGGGAATCGGTGCCGATTCGCTCGGCGCGGTGGCCGGCGGCGTCGGGGCCTCGGTCGTGTCCTCGGGCTCTTCGCAGTCGGGGTCGTCTTTGTCGACCAGTTCGTCGCCGTCGTCATCGGCTCCGTTGGCGCAGGCGGGAGCCTGCAGCGAAGGAATCGCGGTGGTCGTCGTCGCAGGATCGAGCGGCGAGCTTTCGGAGACGGGCTCCGCCCCGGCGAAGGCGGTGCCCAGCGCGGTCACCGCCAGGAAGCTGGCGCAAGCGAGTAGTAGTGCGAACTTGGTTCTCATCCCTAGGCGTCCCTGCCCATGCTTGGAAAACCCTCCCTGGGCAGTCCCTGGAAGCTACTCACTAGTACGAGCGTCCGCAACGCGAGCCGGCGCTCCCAACATGGGCTTAATCAACGTCTGAAACATCGTTGTAACGGAGATTTTCAGCCGAGGCGGATGGGCTCGTTAAGCTGCTGTGACTTTGACGGTCGAGGACTACGAGCAGGACGGGCTGAGGGCCCGGGCCGAGCAGGCATTGGGAGAGCTGGCGCAGGCGCTGGTCGACAACCCCACCCTGCACGACGCCTTCACCGCTGCCCTCGGCGCCCGCGAGAAGGCGATCGAGGCCCAGCAGGCGGCGATGAGCGCCCTCAATCTGCCCTCAGGAACCGACGTCGAACGGCTCGAGCGCCGGTTGCGCTCCTTCTCTCAGCGCCTCGAGGACGTCGAGGAAGCGATCGACGACCTCAGTCGGGAGCTCGGGGCAATGCGCCGCGAGAACGCCAAAAAAGCGCCGAAGAAAAGCAAAGACTAACCCTCAACTTGAGGTTGAGAGTAGGTCGGCTGACACCTTTCCGACCCGTTTCGCCGCATCCTCCAGTCCCTCGTCCCGGAGCTGTCCCGAATCGCTCTTCTCGGTGACGATCAGAATCGCCGCCGCAGCGATGCTGAGTCTGGCGGCCGCGCCAAGCAAGGTCGCGGTCTGCATGTCGGCGGCCTCGGCCAGGACGCTCGGGCGATCGCGCTCGGGGTCATGGAGGGTGTCGAGGCTGATCGCGACTCCAGCGCGGGCCTCGGCAAGCGAATCCATCAGTCCCTCGTTCAGATCTCGGTCGGGGCGTGAAGCGGTTCCCGCCTCGGTCCGCGCCTCGGTAACGATCAGCACTTCGCCCAACTCGAGGTTCCCAAGGGAGCTGCAGGTCCCGATCCGGATCGCCCGCCTAACGCCCAGCTCGGCGAGGTCGGCGAGGACGACCGCGGCGCTGGGTCCCCCCATCCCGGTCGACTGGATCGTCAGCTCCGCTCCGGCGGGGGTGACGCCGCTGTAGCCCCACAGCCCTCGAGCGTGATTGCTCATTTTCGGTTCCTCCAGCAGTACCTGCGCAAGCATCAAGGCCCGGCCGGGATCGCCGACGAGGATCGCGTCGGGCCCGATGGGGGCGGTGGGTCGCAGTCGGGCCGGCATTGCGCCGCCGACCCTAGTCGTCCAGGCACGGCGCCGACATCGGGGAGAAACCGAGCCTGCCGAATTTGCTCCAGCCGTCCAAAGACCTCCTGGACACCGCTTCATAGCTTGGAAGCGAGTAATCCAAACGCGACCGGCGGGGGCGTGATCCCCGGTGGGCAAGGAGGAATTCGATGAAAAAGAGGCTCTTGATCGCCGGCCTGGTGGCCGCGGTTGCCTCGCTTGCGATCCCGGGGGTGGCCTCGGCCGCCAGCCTGGGCGAAACCGTTGCTGAAAAGACGTCCGAGCTGGACATGGTCTGGGTGGCCGTCGCCTGCGTTCTGGTGTTCCTGATGCAGGCCGGCTTCATGTTCTTGGAGATTGGATTCTCCCGGCAGAAGAACGTTGGCACCGGTGTCGCCAAGATCCTCATCAACTTCGCGATCGTGACGATCGCCTGGTGGGCGGTCGGCTACGGGGTGGCGGAAGGCGGAGGCAACGACTTCTTCGGTGACAGTGGGTTCTTCTTCCACTTCAACCAGACGATTGGCGCAGGCGAAGAAGCGTTCCAAGTCGCCGGTGCCGATTCGATGCTGATGCTCTACGGACTCGCCTTCTGCGCGGTCTCCCTAGCGATCGTTTGGGGAACCACGCTGGAGCGAATCAAGTTCGGCGCCTATGTGATCTACGCGATCGTCTTCGGTGCCGTGGTCTACCCGCTGATCGCTCACGCGGTCTGGGGCGGTGGCCTCCTCTCCGACATCGGCGGCAAGCCGGTGATGGATTTCGCCGGCTCCTCGGTGGTGCACCTCACCGGTGCGGTCGGTGCGCTGGCAGCGCTGTTACTGCTCGGCCCGCGGATCGGCAAGTACGACGCTCAAGGTAAGCCCCGGGCGATCCCCGGTCACTCGATGCCGCTGGTCGGCCTCGGCGTGATCATCCTCTGGATCGGCTGGTTCGGGTTCAACGGCGGTTCGACCTTCGAAACGTCGGCCTCCTTCTTCGGCGAGGTCATGCTGAACACCCAGCTCGCGGCGGCCGCCGGCGTCATCGGCGCCTCCCTCGCGGTCTACCTGAAGAGCAAGACCCTGGACGTCGGCATGGCCGGCAACGGTGCGATCGCCGGCCTGGTCGGCATCACCGCCCCGTCCGGCTTCGTCGAGTACTGGGCGGCCCCGGTCATCGGCTTCATCGCCGGCCTGATCGTGGTCTACGCGGTGCTGGCGATCGACCGGCTCCTCGACGACCCGGTCGGCGCCCTCTCGGCTCACGGCCTGGCAGGTATCTGGGGCACCCTCGCGGTGGGCATCTTCGCCTCGCCGCGGCTGATCGTCGAAGGCGCTGGACCGGGCATCTGGTACGGCATCTTCGGCGATGCCTCGCTCAGCACCGCCTTCGGCCAGCTCGGTGTGCAGGCCCTGGCGGTGGTGTTCACCTTCGTGGTCGTCTTCGCGATTTCGTTCGCCACCTTCAAGGTGATCAAGTCGACGATCGGCCTCCGGGTTCCGCCCGAGGAGGAGGACGCTGGGCTCGACATCAGCTCGCACGGGATGTACGGGTACCCGGAGCAGTTCATCCCCCAGCCGGAGTACTCGACCGGGTTGCCGGGACCGATGGCCCCAAGTGGGTCCGCGGTGCCGACGCCCGCCCCTGCCCAGATGACCGCGACCGAGACCTCATAGGAGGGCTGAGCGCATGAAAAAGATAGAGGCGTTCATCCGCCACGAGGCCTTTGAGCCGATCCGGGCCGAGTTGCTCGACAAGGGATTCCCGTCCCTGTCGATCATCGAGGCCAAGGGGTCCGGTCGTCAGAAGGGAATCGTCGAGCGTTATCGCGGCTCGACCCTCACCGTCAACGTCCGGCCGAAGATCAAGCTGGAGGTTGTGATCGAGGACAAAGACAAAGACGTCGTCGTCGAGACGATCCTCAAACATGCCCGTACGGGCGAGGTCGGCGACGGAAAGATCTTCGTGCTGCCGGTGGAGGAAGCGATTCGCATCCGCACCGGAGAGGACGGTCAGTCCGTCCTTCAGCTGCACGAGGAGTCGGAGATCCCAACCTAACCCCTGCCGGGTTTCCGACGTTCCCCCCAGAACAAGAGCCAACGGGGCGGCCTTCGGGTCGCCCCGTTTTTTTTGCGGGGCGGTGGGTGGACGTGGGTACCCCTCTCACGGAGACCGTCGCGCAGCTGGGGCGGGCTGCGTGCTTCAAGCGTTGGTCTCTGAGCCTCCGTGAGAGGGGTACCCACGTCCTTTTCGACAGCTTTCAAGAGGGGCGGCCCATGGTCCGCTGTGGAGAGGAGGTAGTGACCCCCTCCCGCAGAGGCTCCAGGGCCAACCTTTCGAAGGAGGCAGCCCGCTTCAGCTGCGCGACGGTCTCTGCGGGAGGGGGTCACTACCTCCTTACCCACTAGCCTCGCCCCATGGCCGACGAGCGGATTTCGCTTGGTGAGGCGTCGCGTAGGTCTGGCGTCCCCAGCAGCACCCTTAAACGGTGGGCCGAAGAGAAGGTTGTGCCGGTGCGGAAAGGGCGCTGGACGGCGGCGGCTGCGGCGCAGGCTCGGGTCGTTTCGCGGATGCGGGAGCGGGGTTACTCGCTTGAGGATCTGAAGGAGGCGGGGCGCGAGGGCAGGCTCGCCTTCGGTGTCACCGAGGAGCTCTTCACCGGCTCCGAGGAGGGCGTGACGGTTGAGCAGGCCGCCGAGGAGACGGGGCTGGAACCGGAGTTGGTCGAGCGGATCCTGGTCATCCTTGGGACGCCGAAGGGCCAACGCGAGCTGAGCCAGGAGGATCTGGCGGCGATGCGCCACTGCGCTCGCGTGCTTGCCGCCGGCTTCCCCCTCGTCGCCTTCCTGCAGTTGGTCCGGGTCTACGCCCAGTCGATGCGGCGGATCGCTGATGCCGAGGTGCGCCTCTTTCACCTCTATGTACACGAGCCGCTGATCCGCGACGCGGTGCCGGAGCTGGAAATGGCCGAGGAGATGGGGGAGCTGGCCGCCGACATCCTGCCGCTGGCAGCGCCGCTGACCGACTACCTGCACCAGCGCTACCTGCGCTACTTCGTCGAGCAGGACGTGGTCGGTCACATGGAGGCGGACTCGGCGATGGACACCGCCGAAATCGAGCTCGGCCACGTCAACGTCACCCTCTGCTTCATCGACCTCACCGGCTTCACCCGCTACACCGAGGAGGAGGGGGACATCGAGGCTCTCGACGTGGTCGAGAACTTCGTCGTCAACGTCGAAGCGACGCTGCCGCGGGAGGCGACGATCGTGAAGACGATCGGCGACGAGGTGATGGTCGTCTCCCCCGATCCGGCCTCGTTGACCGAGTGGGCGGTCGATTTCCTCACCCGGTTCCCACAGCGGCCGCAGCCGCGGGTCGGGATCCACTACGGCGACGCCGTCTACCGCGACGGCGACTACTTCGGCAGCCAGGTCAACCTCGCCCACCGGATCGTCAACCGGGCGCTGGCGGGCGAGGTGCTCGTCACCGACACCGTCTGCGCGGCGATTGCGGGCAGCGAAAGCCTTGAGCTGGAGGCGATCGGCGAAGTGAAGCTGAAGGGGTTCCCGACCCCGACTGAGCTCTTCGTCATCCGCTCGGGATGAGCGCCGAGGACCTCCTCGCCCGGGTCGACGACGACGGCCTCCTCGCCGGACCGGCGCCTGTCCTGGTGATGCTCTCCGGCGGGCGCGACTCGATCTGCCTGCTCGACGTCTCGGTGCAGACGCAGGGGGTGGACGTGGTCTCGGCCCTGCACGTCAACTATCGCCTGCGGGATGGGGCGGACGAGGACGAGCGCCACTGCGCCCGGATTTGTCAGACGATCGGGGTTGGCCTCCGGGTCGAGCGCCCGGTGCGGCCCGAGGGAGCGGGCAACCTCCAAGCCTGGGCGCGCAACGAGCGCTACGCGGCGGCCGCGCGAGTGGCAGGGGAGAGCGGCGCGACGATCGTCACCGGCCACACGGCTGACGACCAGGTGGAGACGATCCTCTACCGGCTCGCTTCCTCACCCAGCCGCCGGGCGCTGCTCGGGATGCGGCCTCGGGACGGTCACCTCGCGCGACCGCTGTTGGGGACGACCCGTGAGGAGGTCACCGCCTATTGCGAAGAGCGTGGCCTGCCTTGGCGCGATGACCCGAGCAACGAGGAGGCTGACTACAAGCGCAACCTGGTGCGGCGTGAGCTGGTCCCGGCGCTGGAGAGGATCCACCCAGCGGCGAAGGAGAACGTGCTGCGGACGGCGGCGCTGCTGCGCTCCGAGGCGGAGCTGCTCGACTCTCTGGTCGACGCCGAGCTGGCCGGAGGGGAGGGGGCTCCCGTCGGATCCATCGCCCATGAGCGGTTCGCCGAGCTCCATCCGGCCCTGCGCCGCCTGGTCTTGCAGCGGCTCGCCGACGAGGCGGCCGGCCGCCCGGTCGCCGGTGCCGCCCGCTTCGCCGAGCAGGTCGCGGGGCTGATCCGCGGCGGCTCGACGCTCGACCTCGGCGGCGGCATCCGCGCCGTCCTCGAAGGCGGCGTTGTCCGCGCCGAGCACTCCTGAGCTCTCTATATCTAGACTGCGGCGCGTGTCGGACCCCGCGATCGGCGAGATCCTCGTCGCCAGAGACGACCTGCAGCGTCGCATTGCCGAGATGGGGGCGGAGATCAGCCGCGACTACGCCGGCCGCGAGCTGATCCTGGTCGGGGTGCTGAAGGGCGCCGTCCTCTTTCTCGCCGACCTGATGCGCAATCTCGACCTGCCCTGCGAGATCGACTTCATGGCCGTCTCCAGCTATGGGTCCCTGACCGACTCCTCCGGGGTCGTCCGGATTCTCAAGGACCTCGACGCGCCGATCAAGGATCGCGACGTCCTGATCGTCGAGGACATCGTCGATTCCGGCCTCACCCTGCACTACCTGATGCGCAATCTCAACGCCCGCGAACCCGCCTCGCTGCATGCCTGCGCGTTGCTGACTAAGCCCGACCGTTTGCGCTCCGGCTTGAAGCCGCCCCGCTACGTCGGGTTTGAGATCCCTAACCAGTTCGCTATCGGCTACGGCCTCGACCACGCTCAGAAGTACCGAAACCTAGATTTCGTCGCTGCTCTTGCCGAGTAGACCGGAAAATCCGCCCTGGTACGCTGATTTCTTCTCTTGAGGCGGTTTTTCAAAAGCGCAGCGTTTCCGATCCTTCTGGTGGTCATTCTGGCGTTCGTCGCCCAGAAAGTGATCAGCAATGGGGACGAGTCGAAGGCGCCGGCCTACAACGAACTGATCGGCCCCCAAAACGGGTTGATCGTCGAAGGCAGGATCGACGAAGTCGACATCAACACCAAGGACAACACGCTCGACGTCAAGCGCGCAAACGGCGAAAGCTTTTCCACCGGTTACCCGCCGAACACCGAGCAAAGCCTGATCAATCTGCTCGACGCCAACAAGGTCAAGACCGACGTCCACGGATCCGGCAGCTCGGGCCTGCTTTCGCTGCTGACCCTGATCCTGCCCTTCGTCCTCTTCTTCGCCTTCTGGATCTTCCTCATGAACCAGATGCAGGGCGGCGGATCGCGAGTGATGAACTTCGGCAAATCGAAAGCCAAACGAATGTCGGTGGACGCGCCGAAAATCACCTTCCGCGACGTTGCCGGTGTTGACGAGGCGGTGCAGGAGCTCGAGGAGATCAAAGAATTTCTCGAGAACCCGAAGAAGTTCCAGGCACTGGGCGCCCGGATCCCGAAGGGCGTCCTTTTATATGGACCGCCCGGAACCGGCAAGACTCTGCTCGCCCGCGCTGTCGCCGGCGAGGCGGGCGTGCCCTTCTTCTCGATCTCCGGCTCGGACTTCGTTGAGATGTTCGTCGGCGTCGGCGCCAGCCGCGTCCGCGACCTCTTCGAGCAGGCGAAACAGAATTCGCCCTGCATCATCTTCATGGACGAGATCGACGCCGTCGGCCGCCATCGCGGCGCCGGCATGGGCGGTGGTCACGACGAGCGCGAGCAGACCCTGAACCAGCTGCTGGTCGAGATGGACGGCTTCGAGATGAAGGACAACATCATCTTGATCGCCGCCACCAACCGACCCGACATCCTCGATCCGGCGCTGCTGCGGCCCGGCCGTTTCGACCGCCAGGTCGTCGTCGACCGGCCCGACCGCAAGGGTCGCAAAAAGATCCTCGAGGTCCACACCCGCGGCAAGCCGCTGGGGCGCGAGATCGAGCTCGACACGCTGGCCGGCCAGACCCCCGGCTTCACCGGCGCCGACCTCGCCAATCTGATCAACGAGGCGGCCCTCCTTACCGCCCGCTCGGGCAACCGCGAGATCACGATGAAGGAGCTCGAGGAGGGGATCATGCGGGTGATCGCCGGCCCCGAGAAGAAGACCCGGGTGATGAGCGAGAAGGAGCGGCTCGTGACCGCCTACCACGAGGTCGGCCACGCGATCGTCGGCCAGCTGCTCGAGAACACCGACCCGGTTCACAAGATCTCGATCATCAGCCGCGGCCAGGCGCTCGGCTACACGATCAGCCTGCCGACCGAGGACAAGTTCCTCACCACCCGCGCCGAGCTGACCGACACGATGGCGATGACCCTGGGCGGCCGCGCCGCCGAGGAGATCGTCTTCGGCGAGATCACCACCGGCGCCTCAAACGACCTCGAAAAGGTGACCGCGACGGCGAAGCAGATGGTGATGCGCTTCGGGATGTCCGAGCGCCTCGGCCCCCGCGTCTTCGGCCACGACCGCGGCCAGCCCTTCCTCGGCCGCGAGTTCAACTCCGAGCCCGACTACTCCGACGAGATCGCCCGCGAGATCGATGATGAGATCCGCCGCATCGTCGAGGGGGCGCACCAGGCCGCCAAGGCTCTGCTCAACGAGCGCCGCGACGACCTCGAGCGGGTCTCGAAGCTGCTGCTGGAGCGGGAGACGATCGACGCCGAGGAGTTCGTCGCCCTGCTCGAAGGCAAGCCGGCCGAGGAGGTCTTCGTCGACGAAGAGGAGCCTCCGTCGACTCCGGCCGAGCCGGAGCCCGAGCCGGAAAAGGCCGCGCGTGAGGGCGCCCGGCCGAATCCCAGGCCAAGGCCTGGTTTTGCCGGCGGCGACGCTTCCTAGTCGGAGTCCCGATGACCAAGCTGATGGGCGTCGTCAATGTGACGCCGGATTCGTTCTCCGACGGCGGGCTCTATCTCGATCCCGAGGCGGCGATCGCGCATGGGCGTGAGCTGGCCGAGGCCGGGGCGGAGATCCTCGACGTTGGCGGCGAATCGACCCGGCCCGGAGCCGAGGCGGTTCCGGCGGACGAGGAGCTGCGGCGAGTTATCCCCGTCATCCAGGGATTAGTCGCCTCGGAGCGCCGGGTCTCCGTCGATACCTCTAAGGCGGTCGTCGCCGCGGCGGCGCTCGACGCCGGCGCCGAGATCGTCAACGACGTCACCGCCCTGCGGGGGGACCCGGAGATGGCCGCCCTCTGCGCCGAGCGTGGCGCCACCGTTGTCCTCATGCACATGCGCGGTGAGCCACGGACGATGCAGGACGATCCGCACTACGGGGACGTCGTCGCGGAGGTGAAAGCCTTCCTCGCCGATCGATTGGAGGCGGCGGTCGCCGCCGGCATCGCCGAGGAGCGGGTTTGGCTCGACCCAGGCATCGGCTTCGGCAAGACCGTTGCTCACAACATGGAGCTGTTGCGCCGCCTCGGCGAGCTGCGCGAGTTGGGCCGGCCGCTGGTGATCGGCACCTCGCGCAAGAGCTTCATCGGCAAGATCGACGGTTCCGCCGCCGGCGAGCGGCTCGGCGGAACGATCGCCTCCTCCGTTCTCGCCGCCGCCGAGGGCGCCGAGCTGCTGCGCGTCCACGACGTCGCCGAGGTGCGCCAGGCGCTGACGGTAACGACGGCGATCCTCGGGTAGTTTCCAAGCAATGGAGAGACACGGCAACGGGATCGAGTCGAGCGCCGAGATCGAGCTACGCGGGCTCTCGATCTACACCCACCACGGAGTCTCCGAGGCCGAGCAGGAGGTCGGGCAGCGGCTCGAGTTCGACATCTCTTTTGACGTCCCCGACTGCGACGCGATGCTGACCGACCGCCTCGAGGACACGGTCGACTACGCCCAGGTCTGCGACATCGTCGCCCTCGCCGCCACCGAGCGTAACTACAAGACGCTGGAGCGGCTGGCGCAGGTGGTGGGGGAGCGGCTGATGGAGCGCTACGGCTGCGAGTCGGTCCGCGTCCGCGCCGCCAAGCCGGAGCCGCCGCTGCCACTGGCGATCCAGGAGGTGGCGGTCGAGGTCACCCAGGAGCGGGCCCTCGAAGGGGAAGAAGGCGAGGGCTAGCCGCTTGGCCGAGCAGCGGATCGGCTACCTCGGCCTCGGCTCCAATGTCGGCGACCCCGACGGCCACCTGCGCGCTGCGGTCGAGCTGCTGGAAGCGGAGGAAATCGAGGTCGAGGCCGTCTCCTCCACCTATGTGACCGAGCCGGTCGGGGAGATCCTCGACCAGCCGGACTTCCTCAACGCCGCGGTCCGGATTCGCACCGAACTGGAGCCCGAGCAACTGCTCGACGCCTGTAAGCGCGTCGAGGCCGAGCGCGGTCGCTCATTTGAGGCCCCCCGCCACAGCCCCCGGCCGCTCGACGTCGACCTGCTCCTGCTCGGTGACCTCGAGCTGTCGACCGACCGCCTCACCCTGCCTCACCGCGAGGTCAGCAGCCGCCGCTTCGTTCTCGTGCCGCTGTTGGAGCTGGATCCGGAGCTGACGCTGCCGGACGGGAGCCGCCTCGGCGCTGCTCTGGCGACGCTGCCCGAGGGGCAGCGGGTCGAGCGCACGGCCGGGTGAGGTCGGCGCTTACTTGATCCGAAGCGACTGAGCGCCGCCGCAGGTGCCCAGGTATGGCTGGTTGCGCCGGTCGCCCGAGTAGCCGACGCTGAGCCGGTAGAGCCCCGGCTTGGTCGCCAGGTAGCGCGCCAGGGAGAAGGTGCCGTTCGATTTGACCGCGATGCTGCCGCTGAACTTCGGCTTGCGGCGGCAGCGCTTGTCGTCAGGTCCAAACAGACGGAAGGTGATTTTGCCGGCGGGATTGATGCTGCCCGCGAGGCGGGCGCGAATCGAGATCTGCCTGCCGACGAGGAGGGCCCTCGGCTTCACCGTTGGCGCTCGCTTCACCACATGGACCACCTGGGCCGGCGCGTCGCAGGGCTCGGCCGCGGCCTGGTTCTCAACGTCGCCGGAATAGATGGCCTGGAAGCTGTAGCGGCCGGGGCGCAGGGGAACGAAGGGGGCCGAGTTGACGGTGCCGTTACCGCTGACCGGAACGGTGTTCACGTAGGCGGGTCCGGCGCAGCCGCCGCTGACCGGGCCGTAGATGCGGAAGGTGACGGAGCCGTTCGGGGTGAAGCCGCCTCGCAGGGTCGCCGCGTCGGTGAAGGCGGTACCGACCGTGATCCGTTGCGGCACCGCGCCGGCGATGGTCGGCTTGGCCTGGGAGATCGCCGAACTTGCTTTTCCGCAGCTGAACGCAGCAGGCGCGTGGTTCGCGTCCCCGGTGTAGGCAACCGTCCAGCGGAAGGCTCCGACTTCGAGCGGGGGAGAACGCCTGGGATTTGTAGCTGCCGTTGCCCGAGACGCCGACGGTGGAGCTGAACGCCGCGGCGCCGGTGCAGTTGGCGTCCGCCGGGGGGAAGGCTTTGAAGACGATCTGCCCGCCGGGCGTCGCCCCTTCTTTGAGGGTTGCGGTGGCGGTGACCGGAGTGCCGACCGTGCCCTCATCGGCACTGGCCGTCAGGGTCACGTCGATCGTGCCGACCGCCGAGGCCTGCCCAGCGGCATCGCACGCCAGTCCCGCCGTCTGGTTGTTGGTGTCGCCCAGGTAGTCCGCCGTCCACTGGTACACCCCCGGGCCCGGGGCGAATCCCGCAGGCGAGTAGGCGCCATTGCCGTCGACCGGCTCCGTCGCTTCGTAGGCAGGGGTGGTCCCACACGTTGCGTCACCAGGCCCGTAGGCGCGGAAGACGATCTCCCCGCCGGGCTGGAAGCCGCCGCTGACCGTGACCTGGTCGGTGATCGTGTTGCCGACCACCACGGTCGAGGTCGCTGCGCCGGATAGGCCCGGCGAGGCCTTGCTGACGGTTGAGGTTTGTCCCGCTGCTTCGCAGTCAAGGTCGAACGGTTCGTTATTGGCGTCCCCCTCGTAGCTGGCCGACCAGCGGAACGCGCCGGCCTGCTGCGGTGAGAAATCGGCGGCGGTCGCCTTGCCGCTGATCAGCGCCGAGCTGGTCGTTGCCAGGGGCGTTGCGCAGGTCGCGTCGCTAGGCGCGTAGACCGAGAAGCTCACTTCGCCTCCGGGAGAGGAACCACCGATCACCGTCACCTCGTCGTGGATTGCCGAGCCGACCGTGCTGGAGCTGGCGCTGCCGGCCAGTCCTGGGCTGGCTTTGGTGACGGTCGAGCTTTGGCCGTCCGCGCCGCACCCGAGGGCGTTCGCTTCGTTGTTGCCGTCGCCCGCGTATTCGGCGGTCCAGCGATAGAGCCCGGGTCCCGGGGCGAACCCCGCGGGCGAGTAGGAGTCGTTGCCGCTGACTGGGACGGTCGCTTCGTAGGCGGCCGTCCCACACGTTGCGTCACCCGGCCCGTAGGCGCGGAAGACGATCTCCCCGCCGGGCTGGAAGCCGCCACTGACCGTGACCTGGTCGGTGATCGTGTTGCCGACCACCACGGTCGAGGTCGCTGCGCCGGATAGGCCCGGCGAGGCCTTGCTGACGGTTGAGGTCGCGCTGCAAATCGATTCGCCCGGTTCGTTTTCGCTGTCGCCCGAGTAGCGGGCGGTCCAGTGGTAGGAGCCCGCGACCGGCGGTTCAAAATCGTCCGAGAGGTACTGGCCTTCGCCCGCGACCACTGCCGAGCTTTGACTCAGCGCGGGTCCCTCGCAGGTGAGGTCGCCGGGGCCGAAGACTTCGAAAGTGATCTCCCCGGTTGCGGTTGGGCCTTCGGTGAGTTCTGCTGTGGAGTGGATGGCCGCTCCGATTTCCGCGTCGCTGGCTTCGACGACGAGGCTCGGTGGGGCGGCCGCGGCGCTAATCGAGAGCAGGAGTCCGATCGCCGTGACGGCCAGCGCCCCTGCTGCTCCCAAGCGCCATAAACCCGGCACTTTCTTGCTCATAGGGGGCTTTCTCCGTTACCTCTCGCCATGCCGAACTAGAATATCCGTCCACCTATGAGACGTCGCTTCGTGCCCATGGTGCTTGTCCTAACTGCAATCTCGCTTGCGGTGCCCGCGAGCGCGTTGGCGGAAGAACCAGCTACGGAAGCCTCACCGACGCCCGAAAGTCCGCCCGCTTCGACGGGTTGGGTCCCGCAGGGAGGTGCCTCGGAAGGCTCCGGCGGTGGGTCGGGGGGCGCTCAGCAAGGAAGTTCACTTGGCAGCGGAGGTTCGGCAACCAAGCCCGCGCCCTCGAGCCCGCCTCCGGCGCCGAGCCCGTCCCCTGAACCGGCTCCCTCGAGCTCCTATGAAGAGGAAGCATCGGTGGAGCCGGCCCCGCAGGAACCCGAACCTGTGAGCACCCCGGCCCCCGAACCCGATCCAGCTCCGGCGAAGCCGGCGCCGGATCCCTCTCCGCCCGCCGAGGCCCCCGTGGCCCTCGACCGTGCCGACGCCCTGCTGACCGGTTCCGGAGGCGTCAAGGGCGTCTCCAGCTCCTCGGCTGCCGAGTCCGCCGCGGGGACGACGGCCCAGGTAGCTCCGGATTCCGGCGGTTTGCCGTGGCTGGCCCTGATCGTCTTCAGCCTGATCCTGATCGCCGCCGGCGTGCGCCTGCTGTTCGGCCCGATCGAACTCCACTCCCTCCGCTACAGCCGCTTCAAGTTCCTCCGCCGCGCCGCCCCTCGGGGCTGAGCGGATTTCAGCTGCCGCGTAGCGGCACCAGCCACTCGGGCGGGAATACCGGGGGCATGTGTCCCGGGTAGTTCGGGACGAAGCGCTGCGCCAGCTTTGCCGCGGGTCGGCCGGTGATCGCCGGCCGCAGGTCATCCAGAGTCATCGCCAAACCGATGCTCGGCGCGATCTGGAAGTCGGCGACGGTTGGCCGCTCGCCGCCGAGAACACCGCTCTGCACCCAGGCGTCGACCTGGTCGAGCATCGCCGGCAGCGCTGCCAGGGACTGGCGCGCGTTCTCGTCGGTGGCTTCGTTGAAGCGGGCCGAGAGGGCGACTATGGGCGCCGCGGTCTTCATTGCCAGACCGATCGGCATCCCGATTTTCGCGCCCTCCGAGTAGCTGCGCAGCGCCTCGCGTTCGTGCTTGATCGCCCACCAAAGGATTTGGCGGAGCGGGTGCTGCAGTTGTTCGTCGCCGAAGCTCTCCGCCTCCTCGACCGCGGCGCGCTGCGCTGGGTCGGCGGGGAAGAGCGATGGGTCGGACCGAACTCGCTCCAACTCCCGGGCGATCTGGCGCGAGCCCTGGACCTTGTCGCCGTCGATCTTCAGGGCCGGCACGGTGACGCCGGGGAAACCGACCGCGCGCAGCACCGCCTTGGAGATCACCGGCAGCAGGTCGGTCCGCTTGTACTCGATCCCCTTGTGCTCGAGCATCAACTGCACTGCGATGCTCGGGTGCGAGGCGGGAATTACGTAGAGGCGGGTGCTCATCTGGGCGATCCTATGCGCAAAGGACTCGAACTGGCTACCTGGCCAGCCGCGGCCCGCGATAATCCCCCGATGCTCCTCGCGGTTGACGTCGGCAACACCCAAACCCACCTGGGCGCCTTCGAGGGCGACCAGTTGGTCGAGCACTGGCGCTTCCAGACCCGTTCCGGGGCGACCGGCGACGAGTTGGCCGAGCGCATCGACGGCTTCTTCTCGCTCAGCGGCTGCTCCTTCCAAGATGTCGACGCGCTCTGCGTCTCCTCGGTGGTGCCGCCGCTCGGCAGTCAGTTCGAAGAGCTCTCGGCGCGATACCTCGACGCCAGTTGCCTGACGATCGGCCCCGGACTCAAGACCGGAATGCCGATCCGGATCGAGAACCCGCTTGAGGTCGGCGCCGACCGCCTCGTCAACGCGATCGCCGCCTACGAGCGCTTCGGTGAGGCCTGCGTCTCGGTCGACTTCGGCACCGGGATCAACATCGATTGCGTTTCCGCCGACGGCGAGTACCTCGGCGGCGCGATCGGCCCTGGCCTCGCGCCCTCGCTCAGCGCCCTGATCGAACGCGCCGCGCGGATCACCCGGTTGGACCTCGAAGAGCCGCAGGAGGCGATCGGCCGCTCGACCCGCGCCGCGATCAACTCCGGCTTCATCTTTGGCTTCGCCGGTCTGATCGACGGCATCGTCCGCCGCATCGAAGAGGAACTGCCAAACCCGCGGTTGCTCGCCACCGGCGGCTATGCCTCCGCCGTCGTTCCCTTCACCGAGACGATCGACGAGGTCGACGACCTGCTGACCTTGAAGGGCCTGCGACTTATCCATGAGCGCAATCGCTGACGATGGAGCGATCCGCCCGGCTCTGACCGACCCCTTCGAGATCGGCGGCGTGCCGATCGCCAATCGGGTCCTGCTGGCGCCGCTGGCCGGGATCGGCAACTGGTTCGTCCGCCTACAGGCGAAACGCCACGGCGCCGGCCTCGCGGTCTCGGAGATGGTCTCCAGCTTCGCCCTCCATTACCGCAACGAGCGCACCCTGCGCGACCTGATGCGGATCCACCCGGACGAGCATCCGGTCTCGATCCAGCTCTTCGGCCACGACGCCGAGGTGATGCGCTCTGGGGCCGAGATCGCGGCGGGCGCCGGCGCCGACCTGATCGACATCAACATGGGCTGCCCGGTGCCGAAGGTGCGCAAGACCGGAGCCGGCGCCCAGCTCCTGCGGGATCCTGACCTCGCCCTGGCGCTGGCCCGCGGTGCGGCTGAGGGCAGCGGCCTGCCGGTGACGGTGAAGCTGCGATCGGGGATCGAGGCCGGCGACCGCTCGGGATTCGAGCTGGCGATCCGGCTGGCCGAGGAGGCGGGGGTGGCGGCGATCGCCTTCCACCCGCGCGCCGCGACCAAAGGGCATGCCGGGCAGCCGGACTACGCGCTCACCCGCGAGCTGGTCGAGCGGGTGGAGGTGCCGGTGATCGTCTCCGGAGGTCTTGCCAGCGCCGAGGCCGCTCGTCGCGCCTATGAGGAGTCGGGTGCCGACGCGGTGATGATCGCCCGCGGTTCGTTTGGCAACCCCTGGGTGTTCGAGGAACTGACCGGCCGCCGCACCGAGCCCCCGGCACGCGGCGAGATCGTCGCCGAGTGGCTATGGGTGATCGACCGCGCCGAGGAGCATCTCGGGACCGAGCGGGCGGCTCGCTACCTGCGCAAATTCCACCCCTGGTACGTGGAACGCCTGGAGGCGCCGAAGGAGGTCGCCGACGAGTTGCAGCGCAGCGCTGATCTGCCGCGGGCGCGGGAGCTGGTCGCCGGCCTTGCGATCCCCGCCCACAGCACCTGAACAGGGCGTCCAGAGCCCCCTTTGGCCCGGCGGCCACCCCCGCTATAATCGCGCGCTTCCTGCCTGGGTGTGCCGCTGCAATTGGGCGCATCAGGGCGTTTTTTTAGGTCTGGGAGGCCCGGCAAGGCTCCCTTGTCCATAACCAAAGCGAGGTCGTTCAAAGTGCGTCAGGCCGTCATCACCCCCGAGGGGCTGGAGAAACTCAAAGAGGAGATCGAGTTCCTCTCGACGACCAAACGGCGCGAGGTCGCGGCCCGGATCAAGGAAGCGCGCGAATTCGGCGACATCTCCGAGAACGCCGAATACGACGACGCCAAGAACGAACAGGCTCTGCTCGAGGGGCGGATCGCGCAGCTGGAAGAGAAACTGCGCCGCGCCCAAGTGATCGACGAGAAGGCCATCAACACCGATGAGGTCGGCTTCGGCTCGGTTGTCCACGTCAAAGACCAGAAAACCGGCGACTCGCAGAAATTCCAGATTGTCGGCTCGACCGAGGCGAACCCGCTCGAGCACAAGCTCTCGAACGAGTCGCCGATCGGCAAAGCTCTGATCGGGAAAAAGCGCAACGACATCGTCACCGTCGAGGTCCCACGTGGACCGAAGAAAAAACTGAAAATCACCAAGATCGAGAAGGCCTGACGGACGGTAGGCTCGCCTCCCGATGAGCGAGCCCCCAGAGCAGGAGCAGGACCTCTCCCAGGTTCTCGAGGATCGCCGCGAGAAGCTGGAGCGGATCCGCGAGGCGGGGATCGAGCCCTTCCCGCACGAGTTCTCCGGTCGCGAGGACATCGCCGAGGTGCGCGCCGCCCACGAGGGGCTGCAGGCAGGCGCCGAGACCGATTCCCGGCACCGCGTCGCCGGGCGGATCGTCGCCCGCCGCGGCCACGGCAAGGCTTGCTTCCTCGACCTCCGCGACGGCAGCGACCAGATCCAGCTCCACGCCCGCTCCGACGTTCTCGGCGACGAGGCCTACGAGTTGTTGGTCGACCTCGACCTCGGCGACATCATCGGCGCCGAGGGAACGGCGATGGCGACCCGCCGCGGCGGCGAGCTCTCGCTGGCGATCGACCACTGGCGCCTGCTGGCGAAGAGCCTGCGGCCACCGCCCGACAAGTTCCACGGCCTCGAGGACACCGAGACCCGCTTCCGCCGCCGCGAGCTCGACCTGATCGCCAACGAGGAGAGCCGGCGCATCTTCCACACCCGCGCCCGGACGATCTCCGAGATCCGGCGCTGGTTCGACGAGCACGGCTTCATCGAGGTGGAGACGCCGGTCCTGCAGCCGCTCTACGGCGGTGCCCTGGCGCGGCCCTTCACCACCCATCACAACGCGCTCGACCGCGACTTCTACCTGCGGATCGCGACCGAGCTCTACCTCAAGCGGCTCGTCGTCGGCGGCATCGACCGCGTCTACGAGCTCGGCAAGGACTTTCGCAACGAGGGGGTTTCGCACAAGCACAACCCCGAGTTCACGATGCTCGAGTGGTACGAGGCCTACGCCGACTACGAGAAAACGGCGCACGACCTGGAGATGGTCGTCGCCGAGGTCGCCGAGCGGGTGCTCGGGACGACCAAGGTCAAACGCGGCGACGTGGAGATCGACTGGGCTCCGCCCTGGCGCCGGATCACCCTGCGCGAGGCGATCCTCGAGCGAGCCGGGATCGACATCACCGAGCATCCGAATCGCGAGGCGCTGGCGAACGCGATGGGCACCGAGCCCGACCCGAAGGAGGGCTGGGGCAAGCTGGTCGATGGCCTGCTCTCCAAGGAGGTCGAGCCGGGCCTGATCCAGCCGACCTTCATCTTCGACTACCCGGTCGAGCTCTCGCCCTTTGCCAAGGCGCACCGCTCCGAGGCGGGGATGGTTGAGCGCTGGGAGGCCTTCGCCGGCGGGGTCGAGATCGCCAACTCCTTCACCGAGTTAAACGATCCCGACGAGCAGCGGCGCCGCTTCGAGCAGCAGGCGGCCGAGGTCGCCCGCGGCGACGAGGAGGCGCAGCCATTCGACGAGGCATTCGTCGAAGCACTGGAACAGGGGATGCCGCCGACCGGCGGCGTCGGCCTCGGGATCGACCGCCTGGTGATGATGCTGACCGGTGCCCAGACGCTGCGCGAAGTGCTGCTGTTCCCGGCGATGCGCACGTAAGACTCAAGAATTAGTGCCAGAACCCTCCTGAAATATCGCTCTTAGCGTGTTCAAGCGCTCAGAAGCCGGACCTTCGTCCCCGGTAGAGTTAAGGGACAGATGGCCGCCCCCCGATAAAGGGACAATGCGTCCAGCGGTACAAACCGGGGTGTCCCGGGTTTGTGAACCAGGAAGAGGTCTTCATTGTTCGAGCGATTCACTGAGAGGGCTCGCCAGGTCGTCGTCCTAGCGCAGGAGGAGGCCCGGACGCTCAAGCACAACTACATCGGCACCGAGCACATCCTGCTCGGCCTGCTCCGCGAGGAGGAGGGCCTCGCTGCCCGCGTCCTCGAGTCCCTCGACATCACGGTGGAACGGGTCCGCTCGCAGGTGGTTCGCATCGTCGGCTCGGGCGAGGAGGTCACCTCCGGCCAGATCCCGTTCACCCCGCGCGCCAAGAAGGTGCTGGAGCTGGCCCTGCGCGAGGCGCTCTCCCTCGGCCACAACTACATCGGCACCGAGCACATCCTGCTCGGTCTCGTGCGTGAGAACGAGGGCGTTGCCGCTCGCATCCTGCTCGACTTCGACGCCGACTCGGACAAGATCCGCAACGAGGTAATCCGCATGCTCTCCGGCCCCGGCGGCCGTCGTCAGGGCGGCGGCAGTGGTGGTTCCGGCGAGGGTAAAAAGTCTTCGAAACTGCTCGACCAGTTCGGCCGCAATCTCACCCGCCTCGCCGAGGAGGGCAAGCTCGACCCGGTGATCGGTCGCGAGACCGAGATCGAGCGGATCATGCAGATCCTCTCCCGCCGGACCAAGAACAACCCGGTGCTGCTGGGCGAGCCCGGCGTCGGCAAGACCGCCGTGGTCGAGGGTCTGGCGGCCCGGATCAACAGAGGCGAGGTGCCGGAGCTGCTGAAGAACAAGCAGATCTACACCCTCGACCTGGCCGCCCTGGTCGCCGGCTCCAAGTACCGCGGCGAGTTCGAGGAGCGCCTGAAGAAGGTGATGAAAGAGATCACCCAGCGCGGCGACATCATTCTCTTCATCGACGAGCTCCACAACCTGGTCGGCGCCGGCGCCGCCGAGGGCGCGATCGACGCCGCCTCGATCCTGAAGCCGGCTCTGGCCCGTGGCGAGCTGCAGACGATCGGCGCCACCACCCTCGACGAGTACCGCAAGTACCTCGAGCGGGACTCGGCGCTGGAGCGCCGCTTCGCCCAGATCAGGGTCGACCAGCCCTCGCCCGAGGACACGGTCAAGATCCTCGAGGGGCTGCGCGAGCGCTACGAACAGCACCACCGGGTGACGATCCGCGACGACGCGCTGGAAGCTGCTGCCGAACTCGCCGACCGCTACATCTCCGACCGCTTCCTGCCCGACAAGGCAATCGACCTGATCGACGAGGCCGGCTCGCGGATGCGGATCAAGTCGATGAGCACGCCGCCGGTCTACCGCGACCTCGAGGATGAAATCGAGAAGACGCGGCGCGAAAAGGAGACCGCGATCGAGGCCCAGGAGTTCGAAAAGGCCGCCAACCTGCGCGACACCGAGCGCCAGCTGACCACCCGCAAGCGCCAGCTCGAAGACGAGTGGGCGGAGGGTGAGAACGGCGAACGGCCCGAGGTCGGCGAGGAGGAGATCGCCGACATCGTCTCGATGTGGACCGGCATCCCGGTCTTCAAGCTGACCGAGGCCGAGACCAAGAAACTGATCCGGATGGAGGAGGAACTCCACAAGCGGGTGATCGGCCAGGAGGTCGCGATCACCGCTGTCTCGAAGGCGATCCGCCGCTCCCGCGCCGGGATCAAGGACCCGAAGCGGCCGGCCGGCTCATTCATCTTCCTCGGCCCCTCCGGGGTCGGCAAGACCGAGCTCGCCCGCACCCTCGCCGACTTCCTCTTCGGCGACGAGGAGGCGATGATCCGGATCGACATGTCCGAGTACATGGAGAAGCACGCGGTCAGCCGTCTGGTCGGCTCGCCCCCTGGCTACATCGGTTACGACGAGGGCGGCCAGCTGACCGAGGCCGTGCGCCGCAAGCCGTACTCGGTGCTGCTGCTCGACGAGATCGAGAAGGCGCACCCGGACGTCTTCAACATCCTCCTGCAGATCCTCGAGGACGGACGCCTCACCGACGCCCAGGGCCGCACCGTGGACTTCCGCAACGCGATCGTGATCATGACCTCGAACATCGGTGCCTCGGAGATCTCCAAGAACACCTCGATCGGGTTCACCGTCGCCGACGAGACCGGGATGTCTTACGGCGACATGAAGAACCGGATCATGAGCGACTTGAAGAAAGTCTTCCGGCCCGAGTTCCTCAACCGGATCGACGAGGTGATCGTCTTCCACAAGCTCGCTAAGGACGAGGTGAAGGAGATCATCGACCTGATGATCGCCCGGGTCCGCGTCCAGGTCGCCGAGCACGAACTGCAACTGGAGCTGACCGACGAGGCGAAGGAACTGCTGGTCGAGAAAGGCTGGGACCCTTCGATGGGTGCCCGTCCGCTGCGCCGGGCGATCCAGCGCTACGTCGAGGACCCGCTTGCCGACGAAGTCCTGCGCCAGGGCGAGATGACCCCCGGCTCGACGGTGATGGTCAGCCGCGATGCCTCCGGTGACGAGGAAGACAAACCGCTGAGCCTGGAGATCATCGCCCCGAAGAAGCCGAAAGCGAAGGCGGTCGAGAAGCCGCAGCGCGAGAAGGTCGGCGTCGGGGCGAAGAAGGAGACGACGGCGAGAGTGATCCCGAGGACGAGGGTTCCGACGGCGCTGGCGACATCGAGTCCTGAGCGAGTTTCCGATGTCTAGAGAGCCGGGCCGGGCCGCGATCGGCACCTGGAGCGGAGGGCGGTATCTCCACTTCGGCGAAGCGATCGAGGAGCAGCGGCTGGTCTCGCTACTGCGTCCAGGCGGCGGGATCGACACCGTTCTCACCGCCGACGCCTACGGTCAGGGCGAGGCCGACCGGGTGCTGGCGCGAGCGCTGGCGGGTGTGCCGCGCGACGAGTACAGCCTGGTCGGCGCCGTTGGCCATGACTTCTACGAGGGCGAGCGCGAAGGGCCGAAAGGCTTTCCGCGCTTCACCAACCCGCGGCTGCGCAAGCCCAACCAGTACGGCAGCTATCTGCGGATGGCGACCGAGGCGAGCCTGGAGCGGATCGGCGCCGACTCGTTCGACCTGCTGCTGCTCCACAACCCCGACCGCACCGGCTACTCGAGCGAGGTGGTCTGGGACGGGATGGCGGCGCTGCGCGAGGCGGGGCTGACGGCGCGGATCGGGGTCGCGCCGGGGCCGGCAAACGGCTTCACCCTCGACCTCATTTCCTGCCTGGAGCGCTTCGGCGACCGGATCGACTGGGCGATGGTGATCCTCAACCCGCTCGAGCCCTGGCCGGGCGAGCTCTGCCTCGACGCGGCGGAGCGCCACGAGGTCAAGGTGCTGACCCGCGTGGTCGACTACGGCGGCCTCTTCTGGGGCGACCTGCGGCCGGACATCGAGCTGGCCGAGCGCGACCACCGCAAGTTCCGCCCCGAAGGCTGGATCGAGGCGGGCATCGCGAAGCTCGAGCAGCTGATGCCGATCGCCGAACGGGCGAAGTTAACTCCGATGCAGCTCGCCTGCCAATGGAACCTCGCCCACCCCGCAGTCGAGTCCGTCGCCCCGACCCTGATCCAGGAGATCGGCGAAGGGGCCTGCCCGATCGAGGCCAAGCGGGTCGAACTGGCGAACCTCCGCCGAGCAGCGCTTGAGCGCCGACGACGTCGAAGAGATCCGCGCGATCGGCGACAACACCGGCTGCATGACCCTGAAGGGCGCCAGCCCTGAACACGAAGGCGAAGAGCGCCCCGACCGCTGGCCGCTCACCGACGACCTCGCCGCCGTCGGCTCCCGCTGGGGCATCGATCCCGCAAGGCGACCTGGTCGCGACCCACTAGCTGGGGGAGGAGCGTGCCGGTGGGGGTGTCCCGGGAGCACCTCCGCCGAGAGGTTCGATTTACGGCTGACGCCTCGGGCGCTGTTGGCTCGGCTCCATGCTGAGTACCCGGGACACCCCCACCGGCACGCTCTAAGACAGCTCTCGGTTCAGCGGTATCTCACGAGTCCGCGAGAAGCGTCGCTATTCGACGCTCGTCGCGGACTCGCTGAACCAGCTACATCTCCAACCGCTGTCGCCAGGAGGGAGGGGTGTCCCCTTCCCGACCGGCGTCCCTGATTTTCGTGCTCGCTGAGTCGGCGAGAGACGGGTGCTTAAAGGCGAAAATCCCAGGGAGGGAAGGGGACACCCGTCCCTCCCTACAGGTGAGCGTCCGCACCTTCCGCATTGAGCGATAGCTTCGCGTCGTGGATCGGAAGTGGTGGACCCTTGCTGGAGCCTGCGCCGGGCTCTTTATTTTGATGCTGGACTCGACGGTGGTGGCGCTGGCGCTGCCGGAGATTCGGCATGACGTGGATGCGAGCGCCGAGGGGTTGCAGTGGGTGATGAACGGCTACCTGCTGACGATTGCGGTGCTGGTGGTCACCGCCGGGCGGCTGGGGGACATGTTTGGGCGCAAGCGGATGTTCCTGGCCGGGATGGTGCTTTTTGCTGTCGGCTCCGTCGTCTCCGGCGCCGCCGGCGACCAGGACGCTTTGATTTTCGGCCGGATCCTGCAGGGGGCTGGCGCGGCGCCGATGCTCTCGCTCTCCTTGGCGCTGGTCTGCAACGTCTTCCCTTCCGAGGAGCAGCCGCGGGCACTGGGGATCTGGGCCGCGGTCTCGGCGATCGCGCTGGCGATCGGGCCGCTGGCCGGCGGCCTGTTGATCGAACTCGACTGGCGGGTGATCTTCTGGATGAACTTGCCGGTCGCCGCGCTCGGGATCGCGATCACCCTCGCCGCCGCGCCCGGAGTCGACCGATCCCGGCGCCGGCTCCCGCATCGACTGGACCGGGCTCGGCGCTGCTCAGTGTCGGTCTCACCGCAGTGGTCCTCGCCCTGGTCCAGTCGCAGGCCTGGTCCGGCGGCATTGTGCTGGCGCTGGCGGCCGTCGGTCTGCTGGCGCTGCTCGCCTTCTGGGCGACCGAGCACCGCGTCCGCGAGCCGATCGTCGATTTCGCCCTCTTCCGCAACGGGCCCTACTTCGGCGCCAGCGCCGCCGCTTTCGCCCTGGTCGGCGCCTACTGGGCGGTGATGTTCTTCCAGCCCCAGTACCTGCAGGACGTCCGCGAGCACTCGCCGATCCTCAGCGGGCTGATGATCCTGCCGGTGACCGCCCCGATGGTCTTCGTCTCCCCCTTCTCCGGTCGCCTGATCGGCCGCTTCGGCGCCCGCCGACTGATGACCGCCGGCATGTCCTGCGGCACCGTCGGCCTGCTCGTCCTCACCCGGATCGAGGCCGACAGCCCCTACAGCCTGCTGCTGGTCGGCTATCTGCTGTTCGGGATCGCCCTCGGGCTCGTCTACGCGCCGATGTCGACCGCGGCGATGGCGGCGATGCCGGGCGAGAAGGTGGGGATCGCCTCCGGGGTGCTGGCGATGGACCGGGTCCTCGCCGGCGCCGTCGCCCTCGCCGCCACCGGGGCCGTCTTCCACGCTCTGCTCGGGGACAGCCACTCCTTCGCCGGCGCGATCGCCGACTCGACCTGGGTCGCGGTCGCTCTTTGCGCCGTCGGCACCGCGCTCACCTGGGCCTTCGTGCGTGACCCGGAGGGACCGCCGCAGGGCGAACCGCGCCATCATCTGCACCACAAGCGGTTCCATCTTTAACTCCGCTTGACAAAGCCTATCCTGACCTGTCCACTCGGGAATTGGCAGACCGCATTCCAGAGCCGTATTTGCCATCCTCTTAGGCGATGCCTGATTTGTCTGGGGATGAGCTTCAAGAGTTGTCTGAACGCCAAGATCCCCGACTCCTAAGAGCCCTTGACGTTGTTGCCCCAGGCGGTGCGCTGAGGGAGGGGATCGACAACATCGTCCACTCGCGGACCGGCGGTCTGCTGGTGGTCGGCGACCTCGATGACATCTCCCACCTGCTTTCGGGCGGGATCAAGCTCGACGTCGACTACACGCCGGCGATGCTCTACCAGGTGGCAAAGATGGACGGGGCGATCGTGCTCAACGGCGAGGCGACGAAGATCGCCTGGGCCAACGTCCAGCTGATGCCGGACCCGACGATCCTCAGCTCGGAGACCGGCACCCGCCACCGCACCGCCGAGCGCGTCTCGAAACAGACGACGGCGCTGGTGATCGCGATCTCCCAGCGCCGCGACGTCGTCTCCCTCTACGTCGAGGGGACCAAGTACATCCTTCAGGACATTCCCGCGGTGCTCGCCAAAGCGAACCAGGGCCTGGCGACCCTCGAGAAGTACCGCCAGCGCCTCGACCAGGTCTCGGCCCGGCTGACGCAGCTCGAGTTCGACGGCGGCGTCGTCCTCCACGACGCCCTCTCCGTCCTCCAGCGCGCCGAGCTGGTGACCCGGATGGCGGTCGAGGTCGAGCGCTACATCGTCGAGCTCGGCACCGAGGGCCGGCTGATCGAGATGCAGCTGGAGGAGACGATGGTCGGCGTCGCCGCTGACAAGACCGCGCTGATCCGCGACTACAGCGTCGAAGACTCGGAGGGGAACCTGACCGCGGTGCTGCAGGCGCTCGGCCGGATGCCCCACCAGGACGTGCTCGACTTCGGTCGCCTCGCCGAGCTGCTCGGCTACGACCGCAAGGTCAACACCCTGGACTTCCCAGTCACGCCGCGCGGATACCGGGTGTTGGGCCGGGTCCCGCGCATCCCCAAGCTTGTCGTTCAGAAGATCACCCAGGAGCTGGGTGGGCTCGACGAGGTCCTTGCGGCCTCGGACGAAGAGCTCGCCGCCGTCGACGGAGTCGGGCCCCCCAGGGCCAAGGACATCCGCGAGGGCCTGCGCCGGCTTCAGGAGGTCGATCTGGTCGACCGGTACTTGCAGAGCTGACGGCGCCCCTCGCCGTCGAACAACGAAAGGAGTCACCGATTTCCGAGCTAGACGAGGCCACTATGGAGGCTGTCTTCGAGGAGGACGTGGAATACGTCTGCGACTTCGAGGAGGGCGACAAGGTCGTCTACCCGCATCACGGCGCGGGACTGGTGATGGCAAAAGAGACTCGCGAGCTGATGGGGGAGGAGCGTGAATACCTCACGATCAAGATCCTCCACAACGAGCTGACGGTGATGGTCCCTTGTGAAAACGCCGGCAAGGCGGGCCTGCGGCGGATTATCGACGAGGAAGAAATCAAGAAGGTCACAAGCGTCCTCACCGACGACGTCTCCGAGATGCCGAAGAACTGGAACCGGCGCTTCAAGTACAACCGCGAGAAGATCAAGACCGGCGACGTCTTCGAGCTGGCCGAGGTCGTCCGCAACCTCGCCATCCGCGAGATGGAAAAGGGTCTCTCGACCGGCGAGAAGCAGATGTACACGCGGGCGAAGAAGATCCTCGCCTCGGAGTTCATGTACGCGCTCGACAAAGACGAGGAAGGCGCGGAAGATTACCTCGACGGACTGCTGGAGGAACGCTTCGCCGCCATGGCGTCCGCGTAGTCCGGCGGTAACCGCCGTCATCGCGGCAGCCGGCTCCGGGGAGCGTCTCGGAGCCGGCGGCCCGAAGGCCTTCGTGCAAGTCGCGGGGAGGCCGATGATCGAGTGGTCGATCGACGCCTTCCGGGCGTCCGACTCGGTGCGCTCGATCGTCGTCGCCGCCCCGCCGGGGCATGACGCCGAGCTCGCCGGCGACGATCTCACCGTCGTCGCCGGCGGCGCCACCCGGGCGCAGTCGGTTGCCAACAGCCTGGAGGCGGTGGAGACCGAGTGCGTCGCGATCCACGACGCCGCGCGGCCGCTGCTGACGCCGGAGCTGGTCGAGGCTCTGGTCGCCGCCCTCGCGGCGAACCCGGAGGCGGCCGGCGTGATCGCCGCCGCCCCGGTCACCGACACGGTCAAGCGCGCAGGAAAAACGAACCTGCAATCGAGCGTCTCGGAGACGGCGAATCGCAGGCTCGCGATCGAGCGGACCGAGGATCGCGCCCGGCTCTGGGGGGCGCAGACGCCGCAGCTGTTCCGCACCGAGGCGCTGCGCGCCGCGCTGGCCGCCGCCGAGCGGCCCGCGGAGGCGACGGACGAGGCGATGCTGGTCGAGCTGAACGGGGGCACCGTTCTCATCCACCCGGTCGAGGCGGAGAACCTGAAGGTGACGACGCCGCTCGACCTGCGAGTCGCCGAGCTGTTGCTGGCTGAACTTGCCGGCTCTTAGTCCCGGGAGCTGACGGCCCATTCGGCGCGAAGTTTATGCTCGGCCTCGCATGCTGACCGACTACCACCTGCACCTGCGCCCGGACGAGGCAGGGACCACCTTCGAGCGCTACTTCACCGCCGAGAACGTCGACCGCTACCTGGCCGCCGCGGCGACCGCTGGGATCGAGGAGCTCGGTGTTTCCGAGCACGTCTACCGCTTCCGCCAGGCGCTCGACCTCTGGACCCACCCGCTTTGGGTCGAGAACGCGGTTGACGACATCGACGCCTATTGCGAGTTCGTCCGCGGCACGCCGCTGCGGCTCGGGGTCGAGTGCGACTACGTGCCTGGGGCGGAGGAGCGAGTTGCCGCCCTGCTCGACGCCGCGTGACTTCGACTACGTCGTCGGCTCGGTTCACTTCATCGGCGAGGGCGACGCCGCCGTCGACCATGACGGCTTCGACGTCTGGGAGGGCGACGGCGACGCCGACGAGATCTGGCGCCGCTACTTCGAGGCGCTCGCCGACTGCGCCCGCTCCGGCCTCTTCGACATCCTCGCCCACCCGGACCTGGTCAAGGTCTGGGGTCGCTCCCGGCCGCTCCCCGACCGTGACCTACGCGTCTTCTACGAGCCGGCGGTGGAAGCGATCGCCGAGTGCGGGATCGCGGTCGAGATCTCGACCGCCGGGCTGCGCAAGCCGGTCGGCGAGCTCTATCCGTCGCGCGAGTTCGCCGAGATGTGCGTCGAAGCTGGGGCCAGCTTCGCGCTCTCCTCCGACGCCCACCTGCCCGAGCAGGTCGGGTTCGAATATGACCGCGCGGTCCGGTTTTTGGACGAGCTGGGTATCTCCGAGATATGCGTCTTCGAGCAGCGCCAGCGGAACCTCGCTCCGCTCGGCAACCGCGTCCCCTGACCATGGTCGGCCTCGGCTACGACAGCCACCGCTTCGCGCCCGGCCGGCGCCTCGTCCTCGGCGGTGTGGAGATCGAGCACGAGCAAGGGCTCGACGGTCACTCCGACGCCGACGTCCTCATCCACGCGGTGATCGACGCCCTGCTCGGCGCCACCGGCGGCGGCGACATCGGCACGATGTTCCCCGACGACGATCCGGCTTGGAAGGACGCTGACTCGATCGACCTCCTGCGCACCGTGGTGGGGACGATCGCCGGCCCGATCATCAACATCGACGCCACCCTGATCTGCGAGCAGCCCCGCCTCGGCCCCTACAAGGCGGAGATGGAGCGGACAATCGCCGACGCCACCTCGGCCCGGGTCTGCGTCAAGGCGACCAGCAACGAGGGCATGGGCTTTATCGGCCGCGGCGAGGGGATCGCCTGCATGGCCGTGGCGAGCGTCGATAGCGAATAGTCTTCCCGGCGCGATGGCGAACTCCAAGCTGAACGCGGCCGGCATCCGCGCTTCGATCTCGGACTCGATCTTCGAGGTCAAGGTTCTGCGCCAGGCCGGGATCGTGGCGCCGATGCGCCCCGACAAGGCGGTGAAGATCGGCGGCACCTTTCTGCGCTGGGGAGCCTCGCCGGCGACCGGCGTCACCACCGCCGCGATCCACCACCCGCACGAGCTGGCGATCGTCGACGAACGCGGCGCTCTCAGCTGGGAGCGGCTGCACCGGCGCTCCAACGCTCTCGCCCACTCCTTCGCCGCGATGGGGATCGGCCCCGGCGACGGGATCGGGATCATGTGCCGTAACCACCGTGGCTTCGTCGAGGCGACGCTTGCCGCCGCCAAGCTCGGCGCCAGCGCGCTCTACCTGAACACGATGTTCGCCGGGCCGCAGTTGGCCGAGGTGACCCGCCGCGAGGGACCGAAGGCGCTGGTCTACGACGAGGAGTTCGGCGACCTGCTGTCCGGAGTCGACGACTCGGTCGATCGAGTTGTCGCCTGGTGCGACGGTGAGGTCTCGGTCCCGACCCTCGACGAGCCTGATCGAGGCCGGCGACGAGTCCGACCACAAGCCGCCGCCGGACAAGCCCAAATTCGTGATCCTCACCTCGGGCACGACCGGCACCCCGAAGGGCGCCCAGCGCTCCAGCCCCGACGGGCTGATGGCGATCGCCGCGCTGATCGACAAGATCCCCTTCCGCCGCGGGATGACGATGATGATCGCCGCGCCCCTCTTCCACTCCTGGGGTTTCTTCCACTTCGTGATGAGCCTGCCGACTGCCTCGACCATGGTCCTGCGGCGGCGTTTCGACCCCGAGGGCACGCTGGAGGCCGCTGAACAGAGCCGCGCTGACGTCCTCGCCGCGGTGCCGGTGATGGTCCAGCGGATCCTCTCCCTTCCGGACGAGACGCTCGGCAAGTACAGGCTGCCCAACCTGGAGATCACCTCGCTCTCGGGCTCGGCGCTGCCCGGCGAGCTGGCGATCGAGTGGATGGACCGCTTCGGCGACAACGTCTACAACCTCTACGGCTCGACCGAGGTCGCCTACGCGACGGTTGCCACGCCGGAGGATCTGCGGGCCGCTCCCGGAACCGCCGGCAAACCGCCGCGGGGGACCAAGATCTGCCTTTACGACGAGGCCGGCAAGGAGGTGCCGCAGGGTGAGGTCGGCCGCATCTTCGTCGGCAACGAGATGGCCTTCGAGGGCTATACCGGCGGCGGCGGCAAGGAGATCATCGACGGCCTCTACTCCAGTGGCGACGTCGGTCACTTCGACTCCGCCGGGCGCCTGTTCATCGATGGGCGCGACGACGAGATGATCGTCTCCGGCGGCGAGAACGTCTTCCCCCGCGAGGTCGAGGACCTGCTGGCCGATCACGACGCGGTCGTCGAGGTTGCCGTGATCGGGGTCGAGGACGAGGAGTTCGGCCAGCGGCTGAAAGCCTTCGTGGTCGTCGAGGCCGAGACCGAGGTTTCGGCTCAGGACCTGACCGCCCACGTCAAGGCGAACCTCGCCTCCTACAAGAGTCCGCGTGAAATCGAGTTCCTCGACGAGCTGCCGCGCAATGCGACCGGCAAGGTCTTGAAGAAGGACCTGCGGGCTCGCGAGTCCGAGGCGTCTGCCTAAGCGCAAATTGCGGCCTTCGCCGGGTGGACCCCTCCGGCGCGGGTAGTAGTTTGCGCTGGGATGGGTGAGCCAGCCAGGCACTTGCAGCAAGTTGGTGAGGCGACGCGCGCTGTGCGTGGCGTTGCCGACCAGGCGCTTGAGTGGGTGAAGGTCAGCGAGAAGCGGGTCGAGGCCGCCGAGAAGCGCGCTGACGCGGTCAAAGGCAAGGTCAAAGAGGCCGCGATGCTGACGATGCGCAAGGTCAGCGCCGAGGCGCGCGAGCGGATCGCCGCTGAGCGGAAGGCTAAATCTGAGGCCGAGGCGGGCGCCAGCGCCGCCGAGGCAGCGCGCGACCGGGCCGAGACTTCCTTCGAGGAGCTCCAGCAACGCTCGCAGAAGGAGCGCGAAGAGATCGTCGCCCAGACTTCGAAGGCGCGCGAGGCGGCCGAGCAGGACGCCTCGGTGGCCAAGGCCGCCGCCGAGAGCGCCGTGGCCGACGCCGAGCGGGTGGCCGAGGAAGACTTCAAGCTGAAGCTGGCGGACTCTCGCCAGCAGATCCAGGCGGAGGCGGACAAACGAATCGCCGCCGCCGAGCAGCGTGCCGCCGAAGCCGAGGCGGCGGCTGCCGAGTCGCACGAGGCCGCGGTTCGGCTCGAGACCGAGATCGAGCGCCGGGTGATGGAGGGGACCGAGGAGGTCCGTCGCGAGGCCGAGGACAGCGTCCGGCAGCTGCTCGAGAGGGTCGAGCGCGAGGCCGAGGAGGCCGCCCGCGCCCGGGCCGAGGAGCAGGTGCGGGTGGAGTCGGACCGGATCCGGGTTCAGGCGCAACGCCGCGAGGAGCGGGTCCGCGAGGCGACCGAGGACGAGATCAAGGCCAGCGTCGGCAAAGCGCGGCGCGAGGCCCAGGCACAAGCCGAGGAGATCGCCCCCAGCTGGCTGCGCGGCGGCGAGTCCAAAGCATCGACCGCCGGTTACCGGACTTTTTGATCTAACCTCGCCTCCGCAATGCGGGAGGTGAGGATCAAGGACACCCTGACGGGGGAGCTGCGCAGCCTCGACGGCGAGCAGGTCGGGATCTACGCCTGCGGCCCGACCGTCTACAGCCGCATCCACATCGGCAACGCCCGGCCCTTCGTTGTCTTCTCGCTCTTCGCCGGCTTCCTGCGCTCGGAGGGATACCGGCCGAAGCTGGTCGTCAACGTCACCGACATCAACGACAAGATCTACGTCGCGGCGCGGGAGGCGGGGAAGGAGTCGGCCGAGTTCGCGGCCGAGATGACCGCCGCCTACTTCGGTGACACCGATCGCCTCGGCCTCGGCCGCCCCGACTCCGAGCCGCTCGCCAGCGAGACCGTGGCGGGGATCGTCTCCCTGATCGCCGAGTTGGTCGCAGGCGACCACGCCTACGAGTCCGGCGGCGACGTCTACTTCCGGGTCCGCAGCTTCGACCAGTACGGCAAGCTCTCCAACCGCCGGCCCGAGGACATGGACCAGGGGGAGGACGCCGGCTCCGCATCGCTGAAGGAGGATCGGCTCGACTTCGCCCTCTGGAAGGCCCACAAGCCCGACGAGGACACCAGCTGGGACTCGCCCTGGGGCCCCGGTCGCCCGGCCTGGCACATCGAGTGCTCGGTGATGGCCGAGCAGGAGCTGGGCGCGACCTTCGCGGTCCACGGCGGTGGCTCCGACCTCGTCTTCCCCCACCACGAGAACGAGATCGCCCAGTCCGAGGCGGCAGGCCGGCCCTTCGCCCGGGTCTGGATGCACAACGGGATGATCGAGACCGACGCGGCGAAGATGTCGAAATCGGACGGCAACATCTTCCAGCTCTCCACGGCGCTCGATACCTACGGGCGCGAGGCGGTCGTGGCCTATTTGATCTCCGGGCATTACCGGCAGCCGCTTGCTTTTGGCGAGGAGCAGATGGAGGAAGCAGTTGCCCGGGTCGAGCGGTTGCGGAACTTCTTTAGAGAGCATCCCGTTGCCGGCGAGGGGGAGTCGAGGGAGGGCTCGGCGGACAAACAGCGGGGAGGGTCCGGCGCGCCCTCCCTCGACTCCCCGATTGAGCGCTTCCGGGGTGCGCTGGCTGACGACTTCAACACGCCCAGGGCTCTCGCCGAGGTTTTTGAGCTGGTCGGTGGCGCGAATCGCGGTGAGGTTGATGCTGATGCCGCAGCTGTTGAAGTCGCGGAGATGCTGGGTCTGGTCGGCCTTGCCACCCTTACCCAGCCAGATAAGGGTGGCGAGGCCGATCCTGAAGCCCATAAGCTGATGGAAGAACGCGAGGAGGCGCGGGCTGCGAAGGAGTTTGCGCGGGCGGATCAGCTTCGCGACCAGCTGGCGGCGATGGGGTGGACGGTGCGGGATTCGGCCGACGGTCCCAGTCTCGTGCCCAAGTCCTGATGGCGAATCAGTTCATCTACGGGCGCAACCCGGTCGCTGAGGCGGAGCGGGGGAGACGGCGGGTGCACCGCGTCTGGCGGGCGCCGGAGGCTTCGGCCGAGGAGCTGGCACGACTCTGCGGATCCCCCGACCATCAGGGCGTGGTCGCCGAGGTCGATCCTTATCCCTATGGCGATCCGGTCGCGATGCTGCGGGGGGAGGGGGCGCTGTTGGTCGCGCTCGACCAGGTGCAGGACCCCCGCAACCTCGGCGCCGTCTGCCGTTCGGCCGAGTTCGCCGGCGCCGCCGGGGTGGTGATCCCGGAGCGCCGCTCGGCCGCGATCACCCCCGTCGTTTGCAAGGCCTCGGCAGGCGCGGTCGAGCACCTCGAGGTAGCCCACGTCCGCAACCTCGCCGACTGGCTGGCCGAGGCAAAGCAGGCAGGCTTCTGGATCTGGGGAGCCGACGCCGCGGCCAAGCAAACCCCATGGAAGACCGACCTAACCGGCCCCACCGTCTTGGTCCTGGGAGGAGAGGGCAAAGGCCTCCGCCCAAGAGTCGCAGCAGCCTGCGACGCCCTAATCGCCCTCCCCCAAAACGGCCAAGTCGAGTCCCTAAACGTCTCAGCAGCAGCCACGGCCCTCCTATTCGAGTCAGTCCGCCAACGCTCCAGCTAAGGGCAAGGAAAAAGGCCGTCCCATCTGAGGTGTTGCAGTCCGGGCGGGAGCCCCTCCCCAGACACTCAACATCGAGCCATAAGCGAGATGTGTCTGGGGAGGGGCTCCCGCCCGGACCCCTCCACGACTCCTCCAAATGCAACGCGTTTTGCAAAAAATCGCAATTTGGGGTTGACAGAACTCCGCACCCACGTAAACTAGCGGCGCAATAAGGGTGAACCTCAGGTTGAGGTGCGCTCTGTGAATAGGGCGCCTCTGGGGAGGTAAGTGGCGCCACGGCCCTTCAGCAAGGAGAAGGATCTGTGGCTCTATCGTCGCCTACGCGGGAAATGCCGACTTCGGTTGCTCGGGCAACCGGTCGAATTCCCAACCCTAACCCTCAAGTTGAACTTGATGATCACTACCTGGTCGCCCTCGCCAAGGAGGGACGGACCGATGCTTACGACATGATCGTCAAGCGCTACCGCGGATTCGTCCGCCTCAAGGCTTCGTCCTACTTCCTCCTCGGCGGCGAGTCGGACGATCTGATTCAGGAGGGCTTGCTCGGTCTCTACAAGGCGATCCGCGACTACCGCACCGACCGTGAGTCGAGCTTCCGCAACTTCGCCGAGCTCTGCATCACCCGCCAGATCATCACCGCGGTGAAGACGGCGACTCGCAACAAGCACACGCCGCTCAACCAGTACGTCTCCTTCAGCCAGACCCCTGCTGCGGCCGGCGACTCGGAAACCACCCTCGACGAGATCCTGCCGGGGCCGAGCGTCCATGACCCGGTCAACCAGGTGATCGCAACCGAAGAGCTGGAGAGCCTCGTGTCCTGTCTCTCCGGGGTCTCCGGCGTCCTCTCCGACCTCGAGAGTCGGGTGCTCTCGCTCTACCTCGACGGCCACTCATACGAGGTGATCGCCGAGCGCCTGGAGTGCGACACCAAGACCGTTGACAACGCCCTGCAGCGGGTCAAGCGCAAGGTCGGGACGCACCTGGCCTCGCGCGAGGTAGCCGCCTAGCCTGTCTGGGGCAGATCGGCGAGGACGTAGTCCAGTAGCTCGCGCCCGTGGTCCGAGGCGACGGCAACGTCGTCGGCCTTGACTCGGACCCGGTGCAGCGACTGCATGCGGAGGACGTCACCGTCGGTGCGGGGGTTGGGAAAGACGCCGGCGTAGGAGACGCCGAGCCGCTCGAGGTGGTCGGCGACCAGGGCGGTGGCCGGCTGCTCGAGGGGTAGGTCGATGTAGACGGCGTCGAGGCAGCGGCGGTGGAAGAGGTGGTGGCGCTCGGCGCCAATCACTTGCTCGAGGTCGGCGCCGGGCACTTGAACGGTAAGCAGGGCCAGATTGTGGTCCTCGTCGACCTCGACGTGCAACTCGGTCCGCTCGGCCAGCTCGCAATCGGCCGGCGGCTCGGCAAGAACTCCCTGCAGCTGGCACAGCTCAATCGTCTGGGCGACTACCTCGCGGTGGCGCTCCGGCGCGTAGACCTCGCGTTCGTGCCCGTCGTTTAGCTTCAAGTAGAGCAGCGCCGCCGACTGGCGGCCGCGGCGATCGCTGGCGGCATCATTGGTGACGGTGGCCGGGATCCAGCCGAGTAGGAAGCCGGTCTCGTGGGCGCCCAGATCGATGTTCGCCTTCTGGCTGTAGGGGTGGGCGGCGGTGGCCTCGCTGTACATGCCGGACAGTCCGCGACCTTGCGCCCACTCCATCAGGTGGCGCTTGGTGCGGGTGAAGAGATGCTGCCCCCGCGCTGCCGGCAGGGTCACCGCCTGGCCCGAGTGGCCGACCGCGTCGCCGGCCGCCCCGAGGCTCATCCCGATGTGGCAAAGAAGGTCACCTGCGGGGCTTTCCGCGATGCAGGAGACGTAGGTGCCGGACCCGATTCGATTCCCTACCTCGGCCGGTTCGTAGACCCACCGCACGTCATAACTCTGACCATAAGCGGCTTCGATCGCGCCCGTCAGCACGGTACCCTCGTCAGGCTTCAAGAATCTGAACGTCACGTCCATTACGGACATCATTGCCACCCCGCCCGCCTAGCTCAACCTGGGAGAGCGCCTCATTTGTAATGAGGAGGTTGCCGGTTCGATTCCGGCGGCGGGCTTTGCAGGGGGGAGCCGGACATGACGGTTCCTCTTCCTTCCCCGCAACTTTCCCCACCCCTTCCGTTTAGCGCAAACGGCGTCCAACGCCGAAAGTGCAATCAATCAGAAGGGAACATGATGCGGCAACAGCAGGGGAGAGTTGTTCGACGCGGCGGAGGGAGCCGATCGCGTCGCCTGAAGATCGTGGTGGCCTGTGTGGCAAGCGCTTGCGCACTGATGGCGACCTCGGCGCAGGCAGCGGTGATCAGCATCGGCAGCGTCCTGCCGGAAAAATTCACGCCGACCGAGTTCACCCGGGTCCAGACCCTCTTCAACACCGGTCTGCCCCAGGCGGGGGCGAACCTGGCCTCGCCGGTCGACGGAGCAGTGGTGCGCTGGCGAATCCAGGGTGCGAGCGGTGGCCCCTTCTACCTGCGGGTCCTGCACCCGAACGGCAAAGGCGCCTACGAAGCGGCCGGCACCAGCCTGCCCGCCACTCCGACCGACGAAGGGCTACAGACCTTCTCGACCAACCTGAAGATCAAGGCCGGCGATCTGGTCGGGATCGATCCCACCAACACGACCGACAAAATCGGCGTCGCCGAGACCTCCGGCGCCAGCTACGCCTCGATCTTCCCGACGCCGTTCGACGGCTCGGTCGTGGCGCCGAGCGAAACGTTCAGCGGCAAAGAGATCGAGCTCAGCGCCGAAATCCTGCCGGTGCCGGAAGTCGCCTCGATCACGCCGTCTTCCGGCTCGGTCACGGGCGGCACTCTGCTGACGATCACCGGCAAGAACCTCAGCAATGCCTCGGCGGTGAAATTCGGATCGACGCCGGCCGCCAGCTTCAGCGTCGTCTCCGACACCGAGATCACGGCGACGACCCCGCCCGTCCTACGCCCGGGAAAGGTCGACGTGACGATCACGACCTTGGCCGGCGACAACGCCAACACCCGGTTCGACGACTACGTCTACCGCGCCTGTGTGGTCCCGCCCCTCAAGGGCAGGAAGCTGAGGAAGGCGAAACTGCTGCTACGTGTCAGCGGCTGCAAGCTCGGCCACGTGAAGAAGGTCGAGGCGCCCGCCAAAAAGGTGGGCAAGGTCCTCAAGCAGACCCCGCGTCCGGGCAAGATCCTGGCGCCGGGCTCGCGAGTCCGCGTCAACCTGGGGGAGTAGCTAGCCCTGGGGAGAGTCGCCGCCGAGAAGCCGCGCCTTCTCGGCGGCGAACTCCTCCTCGGTGAGGATGCCCTTGTCGCGTAGCGACCCGAGCTTCTCGAGGCGCTCGAGGCGGGCGTCCTCGGTGCTCGTCGGCAGCGTTGCGGTCGGCGCCTCGGCCCCCGCATCTGATTCGCCGTCGCTCGGGCGGCGCTCCGGCAGGCGCAGCTTCGAGGCCTGCTCGCCGACGCGCTCGCCGATGTTCGCGTCTTTGACGGTGTTGACGATCTTGTCGCGGGTGTCGGCCGAAGACATCGTCGTAGGTCGCTTCGGGGAACTCCTCCTCGGTCTGCTTGCGCAGCTCGTTGATGCCGAAGGCGGCCATCCCGGCGACGATCAGAGTGGTGAGGAAGGAGCGCAGCCCCTGCGTCGGCCCGGTCAGGAAGTAGAAGCCGACGAGGATCGCCAGCGCTCCGTAGACGTAGCCGACGTGGAGGCGCAGCACCGGCGCCAGGAAGCGGCGGACCGTGCGAGCGCTGTCGGTTGGCGAGGCGAGCCAGCCGGCGATCAAGAAGAAGATCCCGATCACGATCAGGGTGGTGGCGATACTGGTCATCAGGGCGGTGCCGATGTCCCAGGCCGCTTCGCCCGCCGGCTTTGCGCTTTCGGCCGTCACCAGTTGGTCGATGACGATGCCGCCGGCGATCTGGCGAACGACGATCACCGCGAAGCCCGCCGCGACCAGACCGGCGCCGCTGAGCAGCACCGTGACCCAGCGTCCGGCGCGGGAGAGGTAGATCGCGAGACCGAAGCAGGCGAAGGTGAGGAGGGAGAGCAGCAGCGCCAGGCCCTTGATCGCGACCGCGATGTCCTGCGCCGTCTTCAGCTCATCCGACTTGAGGATCTCGATCTGAGCGGCGTCCGGGGGCAGTTTCTCGGCCAGGTCTTCACCGATCCCGACCTGCTCGGCGAGGTTGGTGAGGAGGCTGCCGAGATTGAGTTTGACGTTCCCTTCGTCGGTTTCGACCGCTTCTTTCTTGTTTTCGAGAACCGCCAGCAGCTGTTCGTGCGTGGTGCGGTTCGCCTCTTCCCACAGCTCCTGCGCGGTCGAGGTTTCGAGTGCCTTTTCGGCTCCCTGGCCCGCTACCTGGCGCAAGCCGCCAGCTGCCGGGCCGGCGAGGTCCTTGGTGTCGCCGGGGAGGATTTCCTCCAGTTCCTTCTGGACATCGACGTTTTCGTAGAGCTGGTCGACCAGGTAGTCGCTGAGCGCTGCGCGGATCGTCTTGTTCTCCAGCAGCTTGCCGCTGGTCTCGACCCAGTCCTCGGTGTTGAGGGCTTGGCGCTCGGTCCAGATTGCGAAGACGCTGAGGAAGGCGAGGACCGAGCCGAGAATTACGAGCCCTCTGACCAGGCGACGGCGTCCGCGGCTCATGGCCGGATGGTATACGTGAACGATGAAGCTAGAGGGCATTCACCACATCACTGCGATCACCGAGGACGCTCAGCGAAACGTCGACTTTTACGCCGGCGTGATGGGCTTGCGGCTGGTCAAGAAAACCGTCAACCAGGACAACCCGACCGTCTACCACCTCTTTTTCGCCGACGAGGCCGGGGACGCTGGGTCCGATCTGACCTTCTTCGAGTACCCGGGGGCGGCTCCGGGGCGGCCGGGCGCGGGGATGGTGCACCGGATCGTCTGGCGGGTCGCCTCGAGCGAGGCGCTCGACTTCTGGACCGAGCGGCTGCGCGCCAACGGCACCGAGTCCGAGCGCGACGGCGAGAGCCTCGTCTTCTCCGACCCCGAGGGGCTCGACCACGAGTTGCTGGTGGTCGACGTCCCCGACCAGTCGCTGATCGCCGACCATCCGGAGGTGCCGGCCGAGGTGGCGCTGCAGGGCTTCCACGCGGTGCGCGCTTACAGCGCGGCGGCCGGGGCGAGCGATGGCTTGCTCGAGGCGCTCGAGTTCGAGCGGACCGAGGACGGCTGGGAGGCACGCGGCGAGCAGCGCGGCGGCCTCTACATCTACGAGGAGCCTCCCGCCGAGCGCGGGCTGCAGGGGGCGGGGAGCGTCCACCACGTGGCCTGGGCCTCGACTCCGGAGGAGCATCTCGAGTGGCGCGAGAAGGCGCTCGCCGGCGGCGCCCAGCCGACCCCGGAGATCGACCGCTTCTACTTCCGCTCGATCTACTTCCGCGAGCCGAGCGGGGTCCTGTTCGAGATCGCGACCCTGGGGCCGGGCTTCACGGTCGATGAGCCGGTCGAGCACCTCGGCGAGAAGCTCTCGCTGCCACCCGACTACGAGCACCTGCGCGCCGAGGTCGAACCGAACCTGCGGCCGGTGGTCAATCCGCGGGTCAAAGCCCAGGGTTGAATTGACCGCGGATTTCGTCTGGCGGGACGCCGGGCGGACGGTGGTGTTCTGCCGCGGCGGGGTGGCCGAGGCGGTCGAGATCCTGCGTGAGCAGGGCGTCGAGGAGTTCGAGCTGATGAGTACCGAGCGGGCGCTGGGCGGGGCTCACGGTCTAGTCGAAGCGGCGACTCGCATTCACGAGGTTCCGCCGGGGCAGGTACCGGATGCGGCGGCTGAGTTGGTGGACGCGGTTGCCCCTCCTTTTGATGGCAGGCAGGAGGGGCAACCGCGTCCGATCGTGGCGTTGGGTGGGGGACGGGTGATCGACGTGGCCAAGGCGATCGGGGCGGTGTCCGGGGCCGAGGTGGTGGCGATTCCGACGACGCTCTCGGGGGCTCCGATGACCGCGATTCATCGGTTGCCTGAAGGGGCGGAGGAGAGGGCGCGGGGGTTGGTGCGGCCCACGCTGGTGATCGCCGACCCGGAGGCGATGACGGGACAGGAGGAGGGGGAGATGCGGGCCAGTGCGATGAACGCGTTGGCGCATGGGGCGGACACGCTGTACCAGCCGCTTTCGAACCCAGTCTCGGAGATGACGGCGTTGCGGGGCGCGGGGCTGATCGCGGGCGCGTTGGACGAAAGTCGGGAAGGGCGCGACCGCGCGGCGTTGGCGTGGGGCGCGTTGCTCTGCGGCTACGCGATCGACTCGGCCGGTTTCGCCCTCCATCACCTCATCTGCCAGACGCTCGTGAGGGTCTGCGGCACCCCGCACGCCGAGACCAACGCCGCGATCCTGCCGCACGCCGTCGCCCTCCTCGCCGAACGGGAGCCGGAGCCATACGAGCGATTCGCGGAGGCACTGGGGACGAAGCGGGGTGGCCTGCGGCAGAGAATTGAAGACCTGGGGCAGCCCAAGCGCCTGGGCGACCTCGGCGGCGACGCATCGAAGCTGGACGAGGCGATCGAGGCGATGCTCAAGCGCCCGGAGCTGGCACGGGTCCCTGGCGCTCCCCTTACGCGGGAGGACCTGGCGGAGTTGATTCGTAAGGCCTGGTGAGACAGGGCGCGCAGGTCTGAGGCAATCTCCAGCGGTTCGTCATCCAGCTGGTCCCAAGACGATCCAGTCGTTGAAGCGGGGTAGGGAGAGGCGGTGCTGGCGCAGGAAGGGGGCGAAGCGCTCCTCGAGCCTGCTGCGCTTGCGGCCTTCGGGCTCTTCCCGCAGGCGCTCCAAGGCAAGGCGAACCTTGCGGGAGCCTCGTCTGCCCGGGTAGCGCTCGATCAGGTCGGGGAGCGAGAGGCGATCGGAGAGCTGGTGGAATTCGGACTCGCGTAAGAGGTTCTCCACGACATCGGCGGTCGAGGTCGCCGCGAGGTCGAGGATGGTGCGGGGCACGGTGGTGACCGGGATGCCCTCCTCGACGGTGGCCTCGTCGGCGGGCAAGGGCGAGTGGTGTCGCCGAATCCCTTTCGAGGAGCGGCTTTTGTGCGGCACGGTGACGTCGATGATCGTCCGCGAGTTGGGGCGGATCATCCAGAGGGCGGCGGCCGACCAGTGGCTGAGAGCGGCTTCGGGGCCGGAGGCGAGGACCGCCGCCATCCAATGTCCCTCGCGGGGGATAAGGCGGTGGCCTGATCTGCAGGGCCCTTTTCGCGAGGCCGCGTCAGTGTTCGCATATCGGATACTGAGACGGTCTCGGCGGGCACCTGCCCAGCGTGGCGGGATTCGGCGCGCGTGTGGCGCGTGGTTTGTAACCGGACTCGCGCGCTTGTGTAGCGCTCTGCGTGACCCCAGAGCGTCTGGCTGCCTACCACGCCTATACGCGCAAGCACAGCGTCAACTGGCCGCTGTACCACCTTGCGCGGTTCTTTCTGCTGCCGTTTTTCCTCATCTACTTCCGGCTCGACCGGCGCGGGCGGGAGTACGGGCGGGTCAAGGGTGGGGTGATCGTCGCCGCCAACCACCGCAGCTTCCTCGACCCGTTTGCGATCGGCGGCTGCTTGCCCTGGCGGCGGCCGATGAACTACATGGCCAAGGTCGAGCTCTTCGAGCGCCGCTGGCAGGGATGGGTGCTCTCCCGTCTCGGTGCCTTTCCAGTCCGCCGTGGCGAGTCGGACGAGGAATCGATGCTGACCGCGCGGATGGTCGCCGAACGCGGCGGCGCCGTCTGCATCTTTCCCGAGGGCACCCGGATCCGCCGCGGCACCCTCTCGACCCCCAAGCGCGGGGTCGGTCGCCTTGCTCTGCAGACCGGGGCGGTGGTGATTCCGACCGCCGTTCTCGGGAGCGAAGAGGTCCGCCGTGGCTGGCGCATCCGTCCCCGCAAGGTCAAGGTCCGGCTCGGTCCGCCGATGACTTTCCCGCGGGCCGAGGAGCCCTCGCCGGCCCTGGCTGAAACGGTGACGGCGCGGATCTGGCCCAACGTCCTTCTGCAGTGGGAAGACCTCGGCGGGCTGCCGCCGATGCGCCGTGCCGCCGTGATCGGCGCCGGCAGCTGGGGAACCGCAGTCGCGGTCCTGCTCGCCCGCGGCGGCCTCGAGGTCCAGCTTGGGGCGCGGACGCAGGAGCGGGTGGAGGAGCTGATCGACGACGGCGAGAACCGGCGCTACCTACCGGGGGTGCCGCTGCCGGAGTCGATCGACGTCCGGCCCGCCTCGGCGATCGAGCTTGCCGGCCTCGACTTGATCTGCCTGGCGATCCCCTCGGCCCAGCTGCCCCAGGCGGTGGGGGCGATTGCCGACCGGGTCAGCTCTCGCAGCGCGGTCCTGATGCTGACCAAGGGTCTGATTGCGCCGCAGGGACAGCTCCCCTCCGACTACGTCAACGAAAGGGTGCGGGCGCGTGGGATCGCTTGCCTCGGCGGCCCGGCGCACGCCCGCGAGGCGGTCTCCGGCTCGGCGGCGCTGGTGCTCGGCTCCGCTGACGAGGAGCTGCGGGTCCAGGTCGGCGAGGTCTTCGACCGCGCCGGGCTCGTCTGCGAGCGCTCGCGCGACGTCACCGGGGTGGAGATGGCGGGGGCCGCGAAGAATGCCGCCGCCCTCGCCGCTGCCGCGGCTGAGCCGCACGGCCTCAATGCCGCCGGGATCGCGGTGGCGGCGATTTGGCGCGAGTGCATCGAGCACGCCATCGTCCGCGGCGCCGAACAGGAGACCTTCGCCGGCCTCGCCGGGGTCGGCGACCTGACGGCGACGATCATGGCCCCCTCCGGCCGCAACCGCCGCGCCGGCGAGCTGCTCGGCACCGGTACCCCCGCTGCCGACATTCCCGGCAAGATCGGTCAGGCCTCCGAGGGGCTCGACACCGTGCCCCTGTTGGCCGACGCCGTTGCCTCCTCCGGCGTCGAAGCCGAGGCGCTGGGGGGGCTGGCATCCCTGATCCGCGGCGAATGCGATGCCGAGGAGTGGATGGCGAACCTGCGCCAGGTGGAGCGGGAGAGGCGGGCTGCCTGATGGGCCCCGGGGTAGGCTTGCCCGGTGAGCGACCCCGCGCAGAACGTCGAGCCGGCCGAGCTGGCTCCGGCGGCGAAGGCGGAGCTCGACCGCGCCTTCGAGGACTTCTACCGCGCCCACCTGCGCGACGTCTATTCCTACGCCTACTACCGGGTGGGGAACCACCACGACGCCGAGGACCTGACCGAGCAGGCGTTTCTGCAGGCCTACCGTCACTTCGACCGCGCCCGGCGCGAGTCCGACGGTCGGCCGCTGCGGCCGTGGGTGATCCGGATCGCCCACAACCTCGCCTCGAACTACTACCGCGACCGCTCGCGGCGGCCGCAGACGCCGCTGGAAAACGCCGACCCGATCGCCGCCCGTCACGACACCGAGAAAATCGCCGAGGGCAGGGAGGAGCTGCGGCAGGTGATGAAGCACCTCCAGCACCTTCCCGACGACCGCCGCGAGGCGCTGATCATGCGCTTCGCCCTCGGCATGGACAACCGCGAGATCGCGCGGGCGATGGGGCGCTCGGACGGCGCCACCAAGGTGCTGATCCACCGCGCGATCAAACAGCTGCAGGAGGAGATGGACGATGAGCGAGCCGCGTGAAACCCTGAGCGGATCGACCTGGGACGTGGAGGCGCTGCTGGGCGATGCGCTGCGGCCGATCGAGCCACCCGAGCGACTCTCGGGCCGGATGGAGGAGACGCTCTCGGCGATCACCCAGGCCGCCGCCGAGGAGCTCTCCGATTGGGCTGAGGAGCTCAGCGAGGAAGAGCTGCGGGCGCTGCGCGACCCGCGCAACTGGGTGCGGCCGGTGGTCGCGGTCGGCGCTGGCGGGGTGGCGACCGGCGCCCTGGTCCTGCTGGAGCTGCGCCGCCGCAGCCGCAGCAAGAGTCAGCGCGGGCTAAACGCGCTGACGAGCGGCCTTCGCTCGCGGCTTTAGGCGCCGGGGCTCCCGCCCGGGCTTCGCCGTCCCCGCAGCCGCCGCGGCCAGCCCGAGCACCCCGACGGCGAGGTTCAACCCTAGGCTGCCCCAGCCGACGATCGCCAGCGCCGTGTAGATCAGGCCGATCGCAAGCGCGTATCCGCGCGAGGAGGCGCCGGCCACGAGCACGCCGACTGCCCCGGTGGCGAGGTAGAAGAGGTTGAGCCAGCCATTTACCTGTAGCCCCGCGAATGCCTCCTCGTAGCTGTCGAGGCCGCCGAACGAGGCGTCGTAGAAGAAGCCGAGGATGCCGAGGACGACCAGGAACGCGCCGGTCACGGCGGCGTAGAGACGGGCGGGACTGGGAGCCTCCATCGGCCGCGATTGTAGGCTGCTTTGCCCGATGGCCGAGACCTGTTACCGCCACCCCGACCGCGAGACCCGCGTCTCCTGTTCCTCTTGCGGTCGCCCGATCTGCCCGGACTGCATGACCCCGACCCCGGTTGGCATGCGCTGCCCGGAGTGCGCGAACCAGCGGACCAAAGTGGTGCGGAACCCGACGGGAACCCCCGGCGGCAGCGCCACGCCGGCCACCTACGCCCTGATCGCGATCAACGTGGTCGTCTTCCTGATCGAGATCGTCAACGGCGCCGGCGGGTTCTCCGTCAGCGCCCAAAGCAGGTTCTTTCAGGAATTCTCCCTCTACGGCCCGTCCGTGGCCGAAGGCGAGTGGTACCGCCTCGTCACCAGCGGCTTCCTCCACGCCAGCATCCTCCACATCGGTTTCAACATGTTCCTGCTGCTGGTCCTGGGCCGGCTCTTGGAGCCGGCGCTGGGGACGCCGCGCTTCCTCGTCCTTTACTTCGCCTCGCTGCTGGCCGGTTCGTTCGGCGCCCTCGTGGTCGAGCCGAACGCGCTCACGGTCGGGGCCTCCGGGGCGGTCTTCGGCCTCGCCGGCGCCGTCTTTGTCATGGCCAGGGGGCGGGGGATGGACGCACTCGCCGGGGAGATCGGCTTCCTCATCGTCTTCAACCTGGTCTGGAGCTTCGTCGGCTCGAACATCAGCGTCGGCGGGCATGTCGGTGGGCTGGCCGGTGGCCTGATCTGCGCGCTGCTGATCATCGCCGGAGAGAAAGGGATGCTGGGCCGCCATCACCGAGCGCTCGAGCTTGCGGCGATGGCTGCGGTCGGCTTGATCGCCTTCCTCGGCGCCCTGGCCGTCGCCTAGTCCCGTTATCGAGAGGGCGGGCGGTTGCCACCGTAGGCCGGCCGCGGCACCGGCGCCCGCAGCGCCGCAAAGGCGATGTTGCCCGGTGGGTCGATCAGATCCGGGTGGAGGACGTGGCCGAGCAGCTCGACGCCGTCGACCAGACGCGGGCCGGGCTCGGCGAAGACCCGCCCGTCGACCGCGTAGATGCGGGTCGCCCCGAGGTCCGCGATCTGCTCCCAGTGCTCCATCGCCTGCGCCTGCCCGTCCTCCATCCCGACCTCGGGCAGCACCACGACGACGTCGGCGCGCAGGCTGGTCAGCTCGCCCCAGCCGACTGAGGGCGGGTTCAGCCCGGGGTCGCCGGCGACGTCCTCGCCGCCGGCGATCGAGATCATCTCTGGGATCCAGAAACCGCCGACCCGAACCGGGTCGAGGCGCTGCAGGGCGATCACTCGTGGGGAGCCGGTGCCGGCGACCGCGGCGCGGACCGTCGCCAAGCGTCCCTCCAGCTCGCCGCGCATTTCGTGGGCGTGATCCTCCATCGCCGTCGCCTCGCCCAGCCGCACGATCTCTTCGAGCATCTCGCTGAGCGTTGCGACTCTCATCGTTCGCTCAATATCTCAACTCACAGTGCGGGGCAGCTCCTCGCCGCCGGGACGGGTAGCTATATTCACGATGCCGAATGGCCGAGGACGTCCCAGCCCGAAGTACCGGGCCGCATAGCCGATGAGCGTCCTGCTGCTCGTCTTCCTGCTGCTGTTGATCGCGGTCAACGGCTTCTTTGTCGCGGCCGAGTTCGCGATTGTCCGCTCCCGCCGCACCAGGCTCGAGCAAATGCGCGACGAAGGTGTCCGGCGGGCGTCGCTGGCGCTCGACCAGATCGACCACGTCGACCAGTACGTCGCCACCTCCCAGGTCGGGATCACCCTCGCCTCGCTGGGCATCGGCTTCCTCGGCGAGCCCGCCCTTGCCGATCTGCTGGAGCCGCTCTTCGGCGGCCTCTTCTCGCACGCGGTGGCGATCGGGATCTCGATCGCGATCGCCTTCACGATCGTCACCTTCCTCCACGTCATCCTCGGCGAGCAGGCGCCGAAGATGCTGGCCATCAGCCGGGCCGAGAACGTGCTGCTGCGGGTCGCCGGCCCGCTCCGCTTCTTCCGCCGGATCCTCCATCCGCTGATCGTCGCCACCAACGTCCCCGCCAACTTCCTCGTCCAGCGGGTCTTCCGCGTCGACGTCGACAGCAACGAGGAGACCTCGCCCGAGGAACTGCGCCTGCTGATTTCGCGCGGCGCCCAGCGCGGCCGCCTCGACCCCGGTGAGGCCGGCATGCTCGGCGGCGTCTTCCACCTCCACGAGCAGGAGGCGCGGGAGGTGATGACGCCGATCCCGGCGGTGATCACGGTTGACGCCTCGGACACCGTCGAGGCGGCGCTGCGGCGCTGCGTCACCTCCGGGCACACGCGGCTGGTGGTGATCGAAGACGACAATCCCGATCGGGTCAAGGGCGTCGTCCACAACAACAGCCTCGCCCGGCTCTACATGAGCGAGGGCCCGGAGGCCTCACTGGAGACCGTCATCCGCGACGCCCTGATCGTGCCGGAGACGCGCCCGCTGGACGACCTCCTCCATGACCTGCAGGTGCAGCGGACCTCGCTCTCGGTGGTCGTCGACGAGTACGGACGCACGGTCGGGATCGTCACCGTCGAGGACATTCTCGAGGAGGTGGTGGGGGAGATCGAGGACGAGACCGACCCGCGCGCCGCCGCGGTCCGCAGGCTCGCCAACGGCGACTGGTTCGTCCGCGGTCACGTCTCCCTCGGGGACCTCGCGGACGCCGGGATCGAGCTCCCGGCTCGATTCGGACACCTACAACTCGGTCGGCGGCTACGTCTTCGGTGAGCTCGGCCGGTTGCCGAAGCGCGGCGACTCGATTGCCGCCAACGGCTACACGATCAGGGTCGAGGCGGTGCGGGAGAACCGGATCGAGGCGGTCCGGATCAGTGGCGGCAGCGGTGATTCCGTCCGCCCGGCCACCTAGCTTCATCGGGCAACCCGCTTCCGCTCGAATCTTGGAGGTACCGCATGTGGGTTGTACGCCTGACCGACAAGCAACTTGAGGTTCTGAGGGCGTTGCTGCGCTCCGAGGAACACCTCGGGCCCGCGCTCAAAGGCTCGATCGAGGCCCTCGACTTGGCCCGCTGGGACGACCTCCCCGAGGCCGAGCTGCCTTGGGGCGAGATCGAGAACGTGGCTCGTCGGCAGGGGATATCCGAGGCCGACGTGATCTGGGACATCTCTGGGGGGCGGAAAGCGGCTTAGTCGCTCGGCGGTAGGGAGGGACGAGGTACCCCTGCTCGGAGCACCTCCGCCGAGGGAATCGCCAGCGGCTGGCCGTGACGGCTTTCGGCTCGGCTCCATGCTGAGTACCGATCAGGGGTACCTCGTCCCTCCTCGCGACAGCTTTCGTTGGACGGCAGGGACGAGCTGCGTAGGTCAGTCGTACGAGTAAAAGCCCGCGCCGCTCTTGCGGCCCAGCTTGCCCTCGCCGACCATCTCTACGAGGAGGCCTGGGGGCTGGCTGGCGGGCTCGTTGTTCTCGGCGTAGAGGGCGTCGCCGATTGCCTTGGAGACGTCGAGGCCGACGAAGTCGAGCAGGGCCAGGGGGCCCATCGGGTGGCCGGCGCCGAGCTTCATGCAGGTGTCGACCTCGCCGGCCTCCATACCGGTCCGCTCGATCAGCCGGACGGCTTCGAAGAGGAAGGGGAAGAGCAGGCGGTTGACGACGAAGCCGGCCTGGTCGGGGACCTCGACCGCGGTCTTGCCGAGCGCGGCACACCATGCCAGCACCTTCTCGCGGGACTCCGCAGCGCCGTCGGGAATGCAAACCTCGATCAGCTTCATTCGCGGCACCGGGTTGAAGACGTGCAGGGCAAAGAGCTTGTCGACTCCGGCGGCCTCGCCGATCGCGGCGATGCTGAGTGAAGAGGTGGTGGTGCCGAGGTCGGCGTTGGGGCAGGCGGCGGCGATCGTGCTCAGCAGTTCGCCCTTCGGCGCCACCTCCTCGACGATCGCCTCGACGATGACGTCGCAGTCAGCGAGGTCGGCGGGGTCGGTGGTGACCCGCAGCCGCGAGGGATCTCCACCCTCGATCTTGGCGCAGGCGGCGACCACTTTCTCCTCCGCGCGCCAGGCCGAAGCCTCGCTGCGGGCGAGCAGGATCGTGTCGGCGGTGGTGGTTGAGACCGCGGCAAGGCCGGTGGCGATTGCCCCGCTGCCCGCGATCCCCGGACTCGTGTACCCCTGGTGAGCGCTCATTGGCCGGGTTCCTATCACGCTGCGGTTCCCCGGTGACGTGCGGGCTCGGCAGCGCCGTAAACCCTGGCTGACTGACCAGTCAATCGGCTACCCTCAAGGAAGAGGCCGCGCGAGGCGCGCCCGAGAAATTTCAGAGGAACGGAGGCTGCGATGGACAACGGCAAAGGCAAGTTCGGCGGCAACGAGGTCGTCATCGTCGAGGCGGCGCGCACCCCGATCGGCCGCGGTCACCCGGAGAAGGGCTATTACAAGGACCTGCACGCATCGAATCTGCTGGCCCGCACCTACGGCGAGCTGATCGAGCGGGCCGGGATCGACCCGAACGAGGTCGGCGACGTGATCGCCGGCTGCGTCCAGCAGTTCGGCGAGCAGGGGCTCAACATCGGCCGCAACGCCTGGCTCGAGGCCGGCCTGCCGCAGGAGGTGCCGGCGACCACCGTCGATCGCCAGTGCGGCTCCGCCCAGCAGGCCGTCAACTTCGCCGCCGCCCTGGTCGCCTCCGGCGTCCACGACGTCGCGATCGGCGGCGGGGTCGAGCACATGGGCCACATCTCCTTCGCCGACTCCTTCTCGGTGATGCAGGAGCACGGGATGGCCTTTTCGCCCGAGTTGATGGAGAAGTACGACCTGATCCCGCAGGGCCTCTCGGCGGAGATGATCGCCGACAAATGGGAGATCACCCGGGCCGAGCTCGACGAACTCGGCGTCCGCTCCCAGCAGCTCGCTAAACAGGCCACCGACGAGGGCCGCTTCGAGCGCGAGATCATCCCGATGCAGGTCAACGGCGACACCTACGTCACCGACCAGGGCCTGCGCGAGACGACGATCGAGAGCCTCTCGGCGTTGAAGCCCGCCTTCAAAGAGGACGGCAAGATCACCGCCGGCAACTCCTCGCAGATTTCCGACGGCGCCGCCGCGGTGCTGCTGATGAGCCGCGAAAAGGCCGACGCGCTGGGGCTGAAGCCACGGGCGCGGATCTTCGACCAGACCACGGTCGGCGTCGACCCGGTGATCATGCTCACCGGCCCGATCCCGGCGACCGAAAAGCTGCTCGAGCGCAACGGGATGAAGATGGACGACATCGACCTGGTTGAGATCAACGAGGCCTTCGCCTCGGTCCTCGGCGCCTGGCGCCGCGAGCTCGAACCAGACATGGACCGGGTCAACGTCAACGGCGGCGCGATCGCCCTCGGCCACCCGCTCGGCTCGACCGGCGCCCGGCTGATCACCAGCCTCCTGCACGAGATGGAGCGCTCCGACAAGGAGATGGGCCTGGTGACGATGTGCTGCGGCGGCGGTCTCGGCACCGGCACCCTGATCCAGCGGGTGTGAGGACCGGGGCGGGGGGTAGCTTCCCGCCCTCGTCCACCCCCGAGTCATAGGAGACAAACTTGAACAAGGCATTGCTTGCGGCCGTCGCCGCTCTGGCCGCGCTGAGCGTGTTGATCGCCGGTTGCGGCGGTGGCGACGAGACCACCGATGAGACCGTGACCCTGACCAAGGCGGAGTTCATCAAGCAGGGCGACGCGATCTGTGGCGAAGGCAACGATCAGAGCGAAAAAGAAGCTGAAGAATTCGCCGAAGACAATGACTTCGATCTGGAAAAAGCAAGTAAAGAGCAGCTCGAAGAAGCCGTCTCCGAGGTTCTTGTCTCCAACCTCAGCCAGCAGGTCGAGGACCTGAATGCACTCGGAGCCCCCGAGGGTGACGAGGACCAGGTCGAGGAGATCATCGTCTCCCTGGAAGGCGCGCTGGAGGAAATCGAAGAGGATCCCAGCCGCGTTTTCAAGAGCGATGTGCTGAAAGAGCCGGGCGAACTGGCCGGCGACTACGGCTTCAAGGTCTGCGGCCAAGGATGATCGATAGGGACCGACTGGCCAGCTGGCCAGTCGGTCCCTATATGCTGCGCCCTCGATGGACCTGACGCTGTCGCCATCGGAGGAGGAGTTCCGCGACGAGGTTCGCACCTGGCTGCAGGCGAACCATCCTGGGCCGGAGCCCGAGGCTGGGCTCGACGAGGTGATGGCCTTCCGCCGCGAGTGGCAGCTGAAGCTGCACGGGGCCGGCTGGGCTGGGATCTCCTGGCCGAAGGAGTACGGCGGCCGCGGCGCGACGATGATCGAGCAGGCGATCTTTGCCGGCGAGGCGAGCCGGCAGGAAGCGCCGGCGCCGGCCAACGTCCTTGGCTTGGCGATGGGCGGCCCGGTCGTCATCGCCCACGGCACCGACGAGCAGAAGGCTCGGTACCTGGAGCCGATCTTGACCGGCGAGGAGATCTGGTGCCAGGGATTCTCCGAGCCCGAGTCCGGCTCTGACCTCGCCTCGCTGAAGACCCGGGCGGTCAAGGACGGCGACGAATGGGTCGTCACCGGGCAGAAGGTCTGGACGACCTTCGCCCAGTACGCGAAATGGTGCATGTTGGTCGCCCGCACCGACCCGGATGCGCCGAAGCACCAGGGCCTCACCTACTTCTTGATGGATATGGAGCAGGACGCGGTGCAGACCCGGCCGCTGGTTCAGATCACCGGCGAGGGCGAGTTCAACGAGGTCTTCTTCGAGGAGGCGCGGGTGCCCGACGCCAACGTCGTCGGCGGCGTCGGCAACGGCTGGGCGGTGGCGATCACGACCTTGATGAACGAGCGCGCCGGGCTTGCCTTCGGGGCGATCTCGCAGATCGAGAACGGCCTCGGCCGGCTCGGCGAAACTGGCTCAGGAAACGCCGGCCGACGGCGGCACCGCGGCCGACGATCCCTACTTCCGCCAGCGGATCGCCCAGCTCCACATCGAGGTGGAGACGATGCGCCTCAATGCCTACCGCGGCCTGACCAAGACCATGCAGTCCGGAATCCCTGGCCCGGAGGGTTCGCTCGGCAAGTGGCAGTGGGCGGATCTCAACCAGGACCTGACCGAGCTCGCCCTCGAGATCGAGGGTGCCTACTCGGTCCTCGGTCGCGGCTCCGAGCACGCGGTTGCCGGCGGCGCCTGGCAATACGGCTTCCTCCGCTCGCGCGCCAACTCGATCGAGGGCGGGACGACGGACATCCTCAAAAACATCATCGCCGAGCGGGTCCTGGGCCTGCCGAGGCTGCGTTAAGGCATCGGCCTCCATGTACTTCGACCTCACCGACGAGCAGCAGGCGATCAAGTCGACGGCCAACGGCTTCCTCGCCTCGCGCTTCAAATCGGAGCGGATCCGCGAGATCGCGGCCAGCGATGACGGCTTCGACGAGAGCGGCTGGAAGGAGATGGCCGAGCTCGGCTGGGCGGGGCTGGCGCTGCCCGAGGAGTGGGGTGGGCAGGGTCTCGGCGTCGTTGACCTGGCGGTGCTGTTCGAGGAGATGGGCTACGCGCTCGCACCCTCGCCGCTGCTCTCGAACACGGTTGCCGGCCTGGCCCTCGCCTTCGCCGGCTCCGACGAGCAGCGCGAGCGCTGGCTGCGGCCGCTGGCCACCGGTGAGCTGCGCGGGGCTCCCGCTCTGCTCGACGCCGGCACTTCCGCGGTGCCGCTGAAGTTCGAGCTGGAGGCGGAGGACGCGGGTGACGGGCTCGTCCTCAACGGCGAAAAGACCTTGGTGATGGACGCGTCCAGCGCCGACTTCTTCCTCGTCGCTACCGCCGACGGGCGCCGCCACATCGTCGAGCGCGGCGCCGAGGGCGTCACCGTCAAGCCGGAGGAGTCGATCGACCTCACCCGCCGCCTCTCATCGGTGCGGCTGGACGGGGTCAAGGTCGCCCCGGAGAACACGCTGCCGGGATCGGCTGACGATTACCTGCCGGTCTTCCATCGCGCCTGCGTCGCCCTCGCCGCCGAGTCGACCGGGATCGCCCAGCGGGCGCTCGAGATGTCGGTCGAGTACGCCAAAGACCGGCAGCAGTTCGGCCGGCCGATCGGCGCCTACCAGGCCGTCTCCCACCGCTGCGCGCAGATGCTGCTGGAGACCGAGAACTCGCGCTCGGCGGTCTACGGCGCCGCCTGGGCCGCCGACGCCGAGCCGGAGTCCCTGCCCCTCGCCGCCTCGATGGCAAAGGCCTACGCCTCCGACGCCGGCTGGCGGGTGCCCGACATGGCGATCCAGGTTCACGGCGGCATCGGCTTCACCTGGGAGCACGACCTCCACTTCTTCCTCAAGCGCGGCCGTGCCAACGCGGCTTCCTTCGGCGACGCCAAGTGGCACCGCGAGCGGGTCGCCGACGCGGTCCTCGCCGCCGCCTGAATCCATGAGTGCCCTCGACCGCATCTCCGTCGCCGCGATCGGCACCTCTGTCGCCGACCTCGAGGCGGAGACGCTGCGGGCGGAGGCTGCTGGGGTCGAATGCGTTTGGGCGCCCGAGCTGTTCCGCAGCGCCGTCACCCAGGCCACCTACCTGGCGGCAAAGACCGAGCGGATCGGGGTCGCGACCGGGATCGTCTGGGCCTTCACCCGCAGCCCCTTCATCAACGCGATCAGCGCCCTCGACATCGACGAGATGTCCGGCGGCCGCTTCCGGCTGGGTATGGGCGCCGGCGTCAAACGCCTGAACGAGACCTGGCACAACGCCGACTACGGCAAACCGGCGCCGCACCTGCGCGAGGCGATCGAGGCGACGCGGCTGATCATGCGCCAGGCCGGCGCCGGCGAGCCGATTCGCTACGAAGGCGAGTACTACGACATCGACATCAAGGGCTGGATCCGCCCGCACCCGGCGCCGCGGGAGGCGGTGCCGATCTACACCGCCGCCGTGCAGGCGGGAATGGCGCGGATGGCGGGCGACGTCGCCGACGGCCTGATCGGCCACCCGATCCAGAGCCTGCGCTGGATCGACGAGGTGATCGTCCCTGCCTTCGAGAAGGGCCTGGATCGCTCCGGGCGCGAGCGCTCGGACTTCGACTACCTGCCGACGGTCTGCTGCGCAATTGACGACGACGAGGGGCGGGCGATCGAGATGGCCCGCCGCACGATCTCCTTCTACGCCACGGTCAAGACCTACATGCCGCTCTGGGAGCTGCACGGCTTCGCCGACAACGCGGTCGAGGCAGGCGACGCTTTCCGCCGCGGCGACCTCGCCGCCGTCCCGGCCGCGATCAGCGACGAGATGGTCGAGGCCTACTGCGCCGCCGGGCCGCTCGACAAGGTCCGCGCCCGGGTCGAGGCGACGGCAGAGCGCGCCGACGGCCTCTTCCTCACCCCACCGACCTACTTCATCTCGCCCGAGGAGCTGAGCGAGTTCCAGAACCGGATCATCGACGCCTTCGGCCCGGAGGCTTGAGCGCCGAACTGGAAGTGTTGGAACGGGTGCGGGGGATTCCGGAGGGATTCGTCAGCACCTACGGCGACGTTTCTCCTGGTGCGCCGCGATTTGCCGGCACCGTCCTCTTCGGGGCCGACGAGCCGGACCTGCCCTGGTGGCGCGTGGTCCGCGCCGACGGCTCGCTCGCCAAGGGCGACAGACAACGCGCGCTGCTGCGAGCCGAGGGCGTGCCCTTCCGCGGCGCCCGCGTCGACATGGATCGATCGCGGGCGCCCACGGATTCCGCCTAGGGGCAGATCACGATCAGGTGGAAGTCGGCGTCCTCCGGGGTGCCGTCTTTGCCTTTGGTCCTGACTTCGATCGCGTTCGGGTTGGCGGCCGAGGTGTTGGTCTGTACGTAGCCGGCGTTCGGCACCGAGGTGCCGGCGTTGTTGCGGGCGGCAACGTTGGCGCAGCCGGAGACGTTGAACGGGAAGGTGACGGCGACCGCGCCGCCGCCCTCGACCGCGGTGATGTTGGGGCCGCTGGCTCGCGCCAGCGCCGCGTTGCCGGGGCTGGCCGGGTTGTTGACCACTGCCCAGAAGGTGTGGGTCGCGACCTTCGCCGTCGGCACCGTGCCGAGCTTGTTGGTGTTTATCTGGAACCCGGTGAGGGTCTTCTGCTTCAGCTTGCCGCCGCCGATCGTCTGCTTCTTGATCGCGCCGCCGTTGATCGTCTGCGCTGCGTAGGCGGTCCCCGCCAGGGCGGCGAAGAGGGCGATCAGCGCGACGACCATCGCCGGTGAGGGGCGATGCTTCCTGAGCGTGTTCATCCTGGACTCCCTTCCAGTCGTTGCCGAGTACCCGAAACCAAGTAACCCGCCGGAAAGCGAGTCGGTGCGGTCGGTCTACCCGGGAAGCCCGGCGGCGAAGCGCTCGAAGGCGGCGATGTCGGTCACGGGCGGGCCGTGGCCGGGGAGGATCAGCGAGGGGTTGAGATCGGCCAGCTTGCGGATCGAGCGGCGGTTCTCGGGCGGGTCGGTGGTGAGCTGGTCAGGGGGCTCGGCCAGCCGGGTCCGCATCGTCACGTAGGAGATGTTGCGGATCACGTCGCCGCAGATCGCGACCCGGTCGGACTCGCGGAAGAAGATCACCTCGCCCGGCGCGTGGCCGGGGGCGTGGACGACACGGAAGCCGGCAACCTCATCGCCCTCGCGGAGGACCCGGTCGACCTTGTGCGGCGGGCCTTCCCACATTCGCGCGAAGGCTTTCGCCCCCGGGTTGGAGGTCGCCGCCACTGGGCGCCGTCCCTCCATCGCATCGACGTCGCCCTCGTGGCAGGCGAGCGGAATCCCGCGCGCCTCGCAGACGTCTTTCGCGCAGCCCTGGTGGTCGGGGTGGACGTGGGTCAGGGCCAGCATCGAGATCTCGCGCCCCTCGAGCTCGGCGAAGATGCGCTTCCTGTCCCAACGCCGGCCGGCGTCGATCAGCACGTCCTCGGCGAGGTAGACGTTGATCAGCGGCCGCGGGAACTCCTTCAGCCGCCAGACACCGGGGGCCAGGTACTTCAATGCGAGATTCCGAGGGTCGCGCGCGGCTCGCCGCTGTGCTGGGAGAGCTCTTCCAGCCGGGCGATCTGGCGCTCGCCTTCCTTGCGCGCCGGGTGGTCGGCGGGCAGGCCCTCGACAAGGCGGCGGATGCGGTTGCGGACCTGCAGGGCGAAGTGCGGGGTCACCGGCCCGGCGAGGGCGCGGATGTCCTCCGGCGTGATCTCCTTCGCCTGTCCGAGCAGCTGGGGGTTCTCGGCTTCGCTCATTCTCCGCCCCCGATCTTCGCAAGCTCGGCCAGTTCGCTCACTTCCGCCTGCTGGCCGACGCTGATCGCCCCCTGGTCGCCGATCACCCAGACGCGGTTGTAGAAGGCGCGGGTGGGATCGGTGGTGTAGCCGGGCTTCACGTCGAGGAAGAAGTTGCGGAGGTCGGCCGGGAGCGTAGCGGCGTCGTCGGTGAGCAGCAGCGGTCCCCAGGTGCCCGAGCCCGAGAGCGGCGCCGCCGCGGCGGCGTTGGCGGGGGAGTCGCTGCGGGCGAGGACGAAGCCGTGGCCGGGGTCGTTGATGTTCCAGCCGAAGTTGCCGTCGCGGTAGCGGGCGAGAGCGATGGCGTTGGCGACCGGGTCCTCGCCGGAGACCCGTTTGACCTGTTTCGAGATCTGGTCGATTTCGCGGACCGCTTTGGATGAGATCGCCGAGGCCGGGCCGAGGACGTAGACCGGCACCTGGGGATGCACCTTCAAGGCCTGGACGGTTGCCGCCGGCAGCTTCTCCTCCTCGGAGTAGAGGATCGGGTCGCCGGAGCGGGCGGCCCAGGCGGCGGCGGGCATCGCGAAATCGGGCTGGGAGCTGGAGGCGACGACAATGTGGCGCGGCGGTTTGCCGGCCAGGCGGTCGCGCAGGGTGGCGATCTGGGCGGCGGTGGTGGCCGGATCGCCGGAGTCGATCGGCGCCGCCTCACCCGGGTAGGCGACGGTGCCGACCGCGAAGAGGGAGGCCTCGCCGGTGGCGGCGCTGCCCTGCGGGTCGAGCGCGGCGAGCGCTTCCTCGGTTGCCGCGGGAACCTCGTCGGGGCCGGAGAAGAGGATCGGCGCCCGCACCGGTTCGGCCATCAGCACCGCCGCCGCGATCGCGGCGGCCCAGTCTTCTTCGCCGACCACGGTCACCGCGGCAGGGCGCTGCTCGGCGCTGGTCGAGGGGAAGACGGCGAGCGCGGCGCCGGCCGCGTTGGCGGCGGGGTCGGAGCCGCCGATCCGGGTCGTGTTGTTGGTCGCGAAGCTGGGATACCCGAGTGCCTCGGCGCTCTGGGAGGGGGCGGTCTCCGGTTGGGAGTCGCCCGTGGTCGGGGTGGGGGCGGGAGCCGGCGCCTCGGAGCTGTCATCGCCACCGCTTCCCCAGACGATCGCCGCGACGATGAAGACCAGGGCGAGGGCGACGAGCGCGATCAGCGCCTTCGGGGTTCCCGGCCTCTTCGGCTCGCCCTGGACCGGAGTCTCTTCCGGGGCTGACTCCTGTGGTTCGGGGACATCGGCGTTGATCGGCCGCTTCGGGATCACGCCGGGAAACGTATCGGGCGTCCGTCGCGGGGAGGAGTAGAGTTCGGAACTGGCTGACTGACCAGTCAATCGGTAGGCGGCGGAGAGAGGAAGAGATGGATTTCGCACTGAACGAGGAACAGCAGGAGTTCAAAGCCCAGGCCCGGAAATTCGCCCGCGAGGTGATCCGGCCGGCGGCGCGCAAGCACGACGAAGAGGAGAGCATTCCCTGGGAGGTGATCAAAGAGGCGCGCAAGCAGGGCTTCGGCACGCTCGAGTCAATTCAGCGCTCCGCCTCTGATCCCGAGGGCCAGTTCCAGGTGATCTCCGCCGAAGAGTTCCACTGGGGTTGCGCCGGCACCGCGCTGGCGATCTCCGGCTCCGGCCTCGCCGCGGCGGGCATCGCCTCCTCCGGCACCCCCGAGCAGATCATGCGCTGGGTCCCCGACTGCTTCGGAACCGCGGACGAGATCAAACTCGGCGCCTACGCGGTGACCGAGCCGCAGGCCGGCTCCGACGTCAAGAGCCTGAAGACGACCGCCAAGCGCGACGGCGACGAGTGGATCCTGAACGGGACCAAGGTCTTCATCACCAACGGCGGCATCGCCGACGTCCACGTGGTCGTCGCCACCGTCGACCCGGCGCTCGGCACCCGCGGCCAGGCCTCGTTCATCGTCCCCAAGGACACCCCGGGGCTCTCGCAGGGCAAAAAGGAGTCGAAGCTCGGGATCCGCGCCTCGCACACGGCCAAGGTCGTGCTCGAGGACTGCCGCGTCCCAGGCGACTGTCTGCTGGGCGGCGAAGAGAAGCTGGAAAAGAAGCTGCAGCGCGGCCGCGAAGGCAAGAAGTCCCGCGGCGCCGATGCGCTGGCGACCTTTGAGATCACCCGGCCGCTGGTCGGGGCTTCCGCCCTCGGCATCGCCCAGGCCGCCTACGAGTGGACCCTCGAGTACCTCGACGGCCAGTCCTACGAAGGCGTGCCGATGCTGCAGGCGCAGCGGATCCAGCAGACGCTGGCCGACGTCGCGACCGAGATCGAATCGGCGCGGCTGCTGGTTCAGCGGGCCGCCTGGATGGGTCGCAACGGGGTGCCGATGACCGGCGGTCAGGGCTCGATGTCGAAGCTCAAGGCCGGGGACGTGACGATGTGGGCGACGACGACCCTGATGGACCTCGTCGGCCCCTACGCGCAGAGCACCGAGTGCCCGCTGGAGAAGTGGTTCCGCGACGCCAAGATCTACCAGCTGTTCGAGGGCACGGCGGAGATCCAGCGAATGGTCATCTCCCGGATGCAGGCCCGCGAATACGCCGAGAAGCTCGGCTACGCCGCCGAAGTGGCGGCAGAGGCGGCGAAGAAAGAGCCAGTTCCGGCGTAAGCTCGGACCCGTGCACGGTCCGCACGGACATAGCCACGGTCACGCCCACGCTCTCGACGCCCGTCGCGCCGACAGCCGGCAGCGGATGCGGTGGGCGCTGGCGATCAACCTCGGCCTGCTGGTGGCCGAGGCGATCGGCGGTGTCATCACCGGCTCGCTGGCGCTGCTCGCCGACGCCGGCCACGTCCTCTCTGACGCCGGCTCGATAGTCCTCGCCCTGATCGCGGTGCGGCTGGCGACGCTGCCGGCGGCCGGGCGCCGCACCTTCGGTTACCAGCGCTCGGAGGTGCTGGCGGCGCTGGTCAACGGCCTGCTGCTGGTCGCGGTCAGCATCGCGATCGCAATCGCCGCGATCGGCCGCTTCGGCGACCCGCCCGAGATCGACGGCTGGGGCGTCCTCGCGCTCGGCGTCTTCGGCCTCGCCGGCAATGTTGCCGCCACCGTCGTCCTTGCCCGCGGCCAGCGCGAGGACATCAACCTCGAGGGCGTCCTGCGCCACTCGGTCGCCGACGCGCTCGGCTCGATCGGGGTCATCATCGCCGGCGCGGTTGTCCTGCTTGGCGGATCTCCGGTCGTCGACCCGATCGTCGGTCTGCTGATCGCTGTCCTGATCCTCGCCTCCTCCTGGCGCCTGATCAAGGAGCCGGTCGACGTGCTGATGGAGGCGGCGCCGGCCGGCGTCGACGTCGACGGGATCGGTGAGGCGATCTGCCAGGAGCAGGGGGTGCGCTCGGTTCATGACCTCCACGTCTGGACCGTCACCGCCGGCTTCGGCGCGATCGCCGCCCACGTCGTCGTCGCCCAGGACGCCGACCGCGACCTGATCCGCCGCCGCCTCGAGCTAACCCTGCGCGATGGATACGGGATCGAACACACGACGCTGCAGATGGAGGAGGAGGCCAGCCAGGAGCTGCTCCGCGTCGAAAGCACTCCGCCCGCCTGATGAAACTCCGACTCAGGCACTCGTCTACTTAATTTTAGTAGTTCCTGTTTGCTCCTCGTCTGACTCGGCTTAGGTTGGGTAGGGAAAAGCGAATGGTCAGGCAGGCGAAGAGCTATTTCGTGGGAGCGGTGTCCGGCGCGGGGTTGATCGCCGCTGCCGTCGTTGCCTTCGTGCTGCTTGTCTCCGCGCTCGTCTTCGAGGATCTGCCCGTCGTCGGGCTGGTCGGAGGAGACGACCAGGCTTCGATATCGGCCGCGAAGCCAGCCGCGGCGGAACCGGTTGCCGGGGTTACGGCCGGTTCCGCCGCGGCCAAACCCAAAGCCGCCGGCGCTGGTTCGGCCAATGGCGACCGGGCGGGTAGCGATCCCACCAGCTCGAGCGCCCAGGTCGTAGAAGGCAACGGACTGCAGAGCGGTGGCGGCAACCCGACCGGCGGCGGCGGAACCGACTCGGCTCCCGCAGCGGCGGGCCCGGGCTCAGGTGCAACCGGCGGCGGGGCCTCCGGCTCCGCGTCGAGCGGCGGCGGCTCCGGCGGGGCTTCCGGCGGCGGCGGCTCCGAAAGTGGCAGCGGCGGCGGATCGACCACCCCCTCGACCTCGGGCAATGTCGCCGGCACCGTCAACGAAACGGTCAACCAGGTCGATCAGACCGTGACCGGCGGGGCGCTGGGCGCGACCGGAGTCACCCAGGTGACCGAAGAAACGGTCAACGGGGTCGTCGGCCCCGAATCGGCCGTCGGCAAAGTCGTCGACGAAACCGTGAAAACCGTCGAAGGCGTTCTCGGCGGCCTCGGCGGTAAATAGTCGAGCGTTCCGCCTGCCTCCCGGCTAATCGTCAAAATGCCCGTCCTATGGCGGAGAGCGGACAGGCGGGATCGTTAGCGAGCGATCCGATCGCGGGCTCGGCGGTGTACCCGCTGGGGAGCCGGGTCAACGAGCGGGGTCACCTCGAGGTCGCCGGCTGCGACGTGGTTGAGCTGGCCGCGGAACACGGCACCCCCGCCTACGTCTACGCCGAGGACGACATTCGCGCCCGCGCCCGCGCCTACCGCGAGGCGTTCGAGAGCCGCGGCGCCGACTTCGAAGTCCTCTTCGCCAGCAAGTCTCTGCCCTGCACCGCCGCCTACCGGCTCTTCGCCGCGGAGGGCCTATCGGTCGACGTCGCCTCCGGCGGCGAGCTGCACATGGCCCTGGAGGCAGGCTTCGACCCCGACCGGATCCACATGCACGGCAACAACAAGACCGACGCCGAGATCCTCTTCGCCGCCCGGTCCGGGATCCGCCACCTGATCATCGACTCCTTCGACGAGATCGAGCGCTGCGAGCGACTGCTCGACGAACCCCAGCGGGTGCTGATCCGGGTCACTCCCGGGATCAAGCCCTCCACCCACGACTACATCACCACCGGCCAGCTCGACTCCAAGTTCGGCTTCGGCCTCGAGGACGGGCTGGCGGCGCGGGCGATCGAGCGGGTCCTCGCCTCCGAGAAGCTGGAGCTGGTCGGCCTGCACGCCCACATCGGCTCCCAGATCTTCGAGCTCGAGCCCTACATGCTGGCGATCCGGGCGCTGGGGGAGTTGGCCGGCGACTGGTGCAAGGTCGTCAACGTCGGCGGCGGCCTCGGGGTTGCCTACACCGCTGAGGACGAGCCGCCCTCGATCGACTCCTACGTCGACGTCAAGGTTCGCGGCGTCGAGGAGGTCTTCGGCTCCGGGGTGCGGATCCTGGTCGAGCCGGGCCGCTCGCTGGTCGCCAACGCCGGCGTCACTGCCTACCGGGTCGGGACCGTGAAGGAGATCCCCGCTGTCCGCACCTACGTCGCGGTCGACGGCGGCATGTCCGACAACCTGCGGCCGATGCTCTACGGGTCCCGCTACGAGGCGCTGATCGCCGACCGCGCCGCGGCGGCGCCCGAGACCCTGGTGACGATCGCCGGCATGCACTGCGAGTCCGGCGACGTGATCGTCCGCGACGCGATGCTGGCCGAGCCGGCGATTGGCGACGTCCTCGTCACCCCGGCCACCGGCGCCTACGGCTACGCGATGGCCAACAACTACAACGGCGTGCCGCGGCCGCCGGTCGTCTTCTGCCGCGACGGCGAGGCGCGGGTCGTGGTTCGGCGCGAGACCTACGAGGACCTGACGGCGAGGGACGTCTAGGACGTGAACGCCGAGGGCTCCAAACCGGTGCGCATCGGGCTGCTGGGACGCGGCACGGTCGGTGCCGCCTTCGCCGAGCTGCTGGCGGAGCGGGCCGCGGCGGTCGAGGCGGCGACCGGACGGCGGCCGGAGATCGCCGGCGTCCTCACCCGCGACGAGGGCGACTTCGACGCGATCCTCGACGGCTCGGACCTGATCGTCGAGCTGATGGGTGGGACCGAGCCGGCGCGCGAGCACGTGCTGGCGGCGCTGCGGGCCGGCAAACCCGTCGTCACCGCCAACAAGCAGCTGCTGGCCCAATACGGCGACGAGCTCTTCGCCGTCGCTCGCGAGGCGGGGGTGCAACTGCGCTTCGAGGCGGCGGTGGCGGCGGTGATCCCGATCGTGCGGACGATTCAGGAGAGCTTCGGCGTCACCAAGATCGCCAAGGTTTTCGGGATCGTCAACGGCACCACCAACTTCATCCTCAGCGAGATGGCCGCAACCGGCGCCGGCTACAACGAGGTACTGGCGCGAGCGCAGGAGCTGGGCTACGCCGAGGCCGATCCCAGCGACGACGTCAACGGCGCCGACGCGGCAGCGAAGATGGCGATCCTCGCCCGGCTCGCCTTCCACACCCCGGTGACGCTCTCCGAGGTCTCCTACGAGGGGATCGAGGCGATCCAGCCCGACGACCTCGCCTACGCCAAGGAGTTGGGGCTGTCGCTGAAGCTTCTCGGGGTCGCCGAGCGCCGCGACGGCGGCATCAGCGTCCGCGTCTTTCCCTGCTTCCTCTACCCGGGCCACCCGCTAGCGCCGATCGAAGGTGCCTTCAACGCGGTAATGGTCGAGGCGCCGGCGATCAGCGAGGTGACGATGTCGGGGCCGGGAGCGGGTGGGATACAGACCGCCTCGGCGGTGCTCGGCGACGTCGTCTCGATCCTCGCCGGCGACGCGCCCGTGCACGAGACCAGGGTCGAGCTGCCGCTGGTCGAGGACATCACCTCTTCCTTCTACCTGCACCTCGAGGTGGCCGACCAGCCCGGTGTCCTGGCGCGAGTGGCGGCCGTCCTCGGCGACCATGAGATTTCGGTCAAGAGCTTCGTCCAGCGCGGGACCGGCGCCGACGCGCGGCTGGTGATGGTGATCCACGAGTGCCTCGAGTCCCGCTTCGCCGCCGCCGTCGAGGCCTTGGCGAAGCTCGAGGAGCTGCGCTCGCCGCCGCGCTCGATCCGGGTCATCGAGGAGGAGTACTCGGCGTGACCTTTTGCGTGTTGATGGTCTGGGAGTCGCGCTGATGGCAGCCGGTCTGATCGACCGCTACCGCGACCAGCTCTCGCTGGAGCCGGGCGACCCGGTCGTGACCCTGAACGAGGGCTCGACGCCGCTGATCGAGGCGCCGCGGCTCTCGGAGCGGATCGAAGCCCGCGCCTACTTCAAGTTCGAGGGCTTGAACCCGACCGGCTCCTTCAAGGACCGGGGGATGACGGTGGCCGTTTCGCGGGCCAAGGGGAGGGGGGCGGAGGCGATCATCTGCGCCTCGACCGGCAACACCGCCGCCAGCTGCGCCGCCTACGCGGCGCGGGCGGGGATGCGCGGCGCGGTGATCGTCCCCGAGGGCAAGATCGCGATCGGCAAGCTCGCCCAGGCGCTGATGCACGGCGCCCGCGTCGTCGCCCTCCAGGGCAACTTCGACGATGCCCTGCGGATCGTCCGCGAGCTCTCCCAGAAGCACCCAATCGAGCTCGTCAACTCGGTCAACCCGCACCGGATCGAAGGCCAGAAGACGGCCGCCTTCGAGGTCGTCGAGGACCTCGGTGGGATGCCCGGCGCGCTGGCGATCCCGGTCGGCAACGCCGGCAACGTCACCGCCTACTGGCGGGGTTTCCGCGAGGCGGCTTCCTCGGGCGATGCGGAGCTGGGCCGACTGGAGGACCCGAAGCCGGTCCTCTACGGCTTCCAGGCCGAGGGCGCGGCGCCGCTGGTCCGCGGCGAGCCCGTCGCCAACCCCGAGACCGTCGCCTCAGCGATCCGGATCGGCAACCCGGCCCGCTGGGAGGAGGCGATGGCCGCCTTCACCGCCAGTCGCGGTCGCGTCGCCGCCGTCTCCGACGAGCAGATCCTCAATGCCTACCGCTGGCTGGCCGACAACGAAGGCGTCTTCTGCGAGCCCGCCAGCGCCGCCTCGGTTGCCGGCCTCCTCGCCCACGGCCTGCCGGTTGTCGAGGGCGCGTCGCGGCCCGAGACTGTCGTCTGCGTCCTCACCGGCCATGGCCTCAAGGACCCCGACACCGCCCTCTCCAAAGCCCCCGCCGTGATCAACTGCGAGAACGACCTCGGCGCGGTCGAGCGCGCGGTGTTCGACTAAGTACGGTTACACCGTACTATCTGGTACGGTATTGAAATACTTATGGAGGATCTCAACCCCTTCGTTTTCAGCCGTCCGGTCGATCCGAAGGACCTCATCGACCGCGAGCGTGAGTCAGAAAAGCTGGTCGCCCTGGCGGAGGGTGGTCACGCGACGCGACTCTCGGCGCCTCGCCGATACGGCAAGACCAGCCTCCTACGCCGAGCTGGTCAAGAGGCCGAAAAGATTGGCTTCAACTATGTCGAGGTCGATTTTTACGGAGTCCTTTCTCAGGACGAAGTCGCGATGCGGTTGGAAAGGGCATATCGCGGGCTGAGATCCGCGCCGCGGCGGGCGGCGGATGCGGCGATTCGTGCCCTGCGTCCGCGGGTGAGCGTCGGGGCCGGCCCGGCAAGGATCGAGGCTCGTCCCGCCCTGGACCGGGAGGCGGACAGTTCTCGTGCCATGGTCGGTCTGCTCGATCTCCCACTCGAGATCTTCGAGCGAACTGGAACGCGGACGCTGGTGGCATTCGACGAGTTTCAGTCCCTGCTCGCGGTAAACCCGCAAGTCGATGGCCTCTTTCGCAGCCGGATACAGAGACACGGCGATTCGGCCAGTTACATCTTCGCCGGCTCGCACCCGGGTCTCATGGAGCAATTGTTCGGGGCCTACGAGAGACCCTTCTTCGGCCAAGCGCGGGTGATGCGGTTGGAGCCGCTCGCGGATGCGGACCTGGTCGAATACGTTGGAGAGCGATTCGAAGCGGGGGGCCGGGATGTGTCGCCGGTGGTTGACCCCTTTTTGGACCTCGTGAAGGGCCACCCCCAACGCGCGATGCTGCTGGCTCACTATCTCTGGGAGCAGACTCCTCGCGGTGAGCCCGCTACGCCAGAACGATGGCAGGCGACGTTGGACGTGGTCTTCTCGGAATACGGCGAGGCTCTCCAGGCGACGTGGGACGCACTCGAGACGAAAGAGAAGGTCGTGCTTGCTGCGCTTGCGTCGGGGCAGGATCCCCTCTTCTCCGATCGCACTCTGAACAGGTTCAACCTTTCGAAGGGCGGCGTTCAGCATGCTCGTGACAGCCTCTTGCGGTCGGGGCATCTACATCGAGTCGGTGATGGCTGGGATCCGGTCGATCCGCTGCTGGCGGAGTGGATCGTCAGGCTCGAGCGCGGTATCGGCGAGGATTAAGGTCGATGACCGCGCGCCACCGACTCGTCCGCGTCCCCGCCTCCTCGGCCAACCTCGGTCCCGGTTACGACGCGATGGCGGCGGCGATGGCGATGCATCTGGAGCTGGAGGTGGAGGAGAGCGGCGAGTACTCCTTCGATCCCGGCGGGTTGGATGTTCCGACCGGACGCGAGAACCTGGTCGTGCGGGCCTTCGAGAGCCTGCGGCCGGCGGACGGGATCGCTTTCCGGCTGCGCAGTGAGATCCCGCTGGCGCGGGGCCTTGGGTCGAGCGCGGCGGCGATCGTCGCCGGCCTCTACGCCGCCGACCACCTCTACGAGCTGGCGCTGACCAAGGAGGAGATGCTGGCGCGGGCGACCGCGATCGAGGGCCATCCCGACAACGTCGCCGCGGCGATCCACGGCGGCTTCGTGGTCTGCGGCGCCGGCGCCGACGGAGTACCGACCGCCGCCCGCTTCGACCCGCCGGAGGGCCTGGAGGGGATCGTCGTGATCCCGCCCGACGAGGTCTCGACCAAGCGGGCGCGGGAGGCGATCCCGGCCGAGGTGCCGCTCGCCGACGCCGTCGCCAACGTCTCCGCCGCGGCGATGCTGGTCCTGGGGCTGCGCGGCGCCGACCTCGATCTGATCGCCCGCGGGCTCGACGACCGCATCCACCAGCCGCGCCGCCGCGATCTCTATCCGCGCTCAATGGAGATCGTCGATTCGGCGCGGGAGCTGGGGGCGCTGGGGGCGACGATCTCCGGCGCCGGCCCCACCGCCCTGGTCTGGACCACCTGGCAGGACGCCGGCAACGTCGCCGCCGGCCTCGAGCAGCGCTGCGCCGGCTGGGCCGAGGTCAAGCGGCTCCCCTTCAGCCCCCTCGGCGCCGACGTCCCGGAGCTCTGAGCGCGATGGACTGGGTGGTGCGAATCGGCCTGATCGAGCTGGCGCTGGGTGGCCTGCTGGGCTGGGCGATGGTGATCCGCAGCGAGCGACCCGAGTGGCTGAAGCGGATCGGCATCGTCGCCCCGCAGCGGATCCGCCAGGTCCACCTCGACTACGTGATGATGGGACTGATCCTGATCGGGGTCGGGCTCGCGGTGCCGGATCTGCCGACCGCGGTCGCCGCCGCGCTCGTCTTCGGCACCTTCGTCAACCCGTTCCTCTTCGTCCCGCTCGCCTTCGATCCCGACGCCGAGCAGCGGCTCTGGTACCGGGTCCTGGCGACGGTCAGCTTCATCGGCGTCAGCGGCGGACTGGTCGTCGCGGCGATCGTGGGACCCGCTTAGCCGGGTCCTAAATACGTACAGTTTCCGCAAGTACTGCAGAATCCATATATAGGATCGAGCGATGTCGATCCCGCCGAAGTCGAAGCTGCTTTTCGTCGCCCTCACCCTCGTCGCTTTGTTCGCAGTGCCAACTGCTGCGGGTGCGACGATCGCCTACGTCAAGTACGGCCACTATCCGCAGGCGCCCACGGTTTTCACCGCGGACGACGACGGCTCCGACGAGCTCTACATCGGCCGCGGGGTGGATCCCGAGGTTTCGCCCGACGGGAACTTCGTCGCCTACCTCAACAAGCGGGGGAAGCGGGAGCGGCTGAAAGTCGCCCACTTCTATGGAGGTGCACTGGACCTGCTGATCGAGGCCTCAAGGATCTCCTCGCTGGCCTGGTCGCCGGAATCGACGCGGATCGCTGCGGTGCGGGCCCCGGCAAACGGCCGCGAGCGGCTGGTTCTGATCGACGTTCCCAGCGGTGGCCAGCACGTGATCGCCCGCGGCTCCTTCGGTCGCGTCAGCTTCTCGCCCAACGGGGACCAGCTGGTGTACTCCCGTTTTCGCGACGGGCACAGTGACATCTACCGCTTCGCGGTCGGGGGCCATGGGTCCAAGCGCCTCACCTACGACCACCGCTCGCTGACCCCGGTGTGGGGTCCGCGCAACCGCATCGCCTTCGCGAAAGAAGTGGGGGAGAAGCGTAAGCTCGAGATCTACACCATGGGGTCCGACGGCGGCGACGTGAAGCGCGTCACCCGCACCAGGCCCGAGGGATCGCGGAGCGGCTATTTCCCCGTTGCCTGGTCGCCCGAGGGAAACCGCCTGCTCGCGAACTACACGGTCCACGGAAAGGACCAGTTCGGGGTCATCGTCTACACCCAGACCGGGGCGCTGGGGCGCCTGCAGCACCGGAAGGCCCACTTCATCGGCGCATCCTTCTCATGTGACGGGAACTCCGTCCTCGGTTCCAGCGGCCCCCGCGGTCCGGTCGCGAACCACAAGGTGGGCCTGGTCCCCGCTGTGAGCGGGACAATGCAAGTGCTGGTCGAGTTCGCCTACGAACCTGATCTCGGCGGCTGCTGAGCGCGGGTCGGAGCGCGGTAACGGTGCGTCCGTCGCGCCGGGATAGCATCGCCGCATGCCGACCCTCGCGAAGCCGAAGCTGCTCCTGCCCGCCCTCGTCATCGCCGCGCTGCTGGCTCTGCCGGCGGGCGCGAGCGCGACGCTGAGCTACGTCAAGAACCCGCTCAACTCGACGGTCTTCGTCGCCGACGACGACGGCAGCGGCGCCCGCAAGGTCGAGACCGGGCACAACCCGCACGTCGCTCCCAGCGGGCTCTCGGTCGCCTACCTGCACGAAGGGGCGAAGAACGCGCAAGAACTGAAAGTCGCCCCCGCGACCGGTGGTCCGGCATAACGCTGATGACCAACCTGCGCGAAGCCTTCTACGTCACCTGGTCGTCCGATTCGAAAACGATTGCGGCGTTGCCCGGGCCCGAAATCGGCAAGCGCAAGCTGGTCTTGATCGACGTCGCCACCGGATTGCAGAGCGTCGTCGCCAAGGGGTACTTCGGCGGCTTCAGCTTCTCCCCGGACGGGACCGAAATCGCCTATTCGGTCTCGGCGAGCGAAAAGTACCCGCCCCGCAGCGACGTCTTCCGCTTCCCGGTCCCGATCCCCGGCGTGGTCAACGTGCGGGCCCCGGAAGCGGTTCGCCTGACCAGCGACCACCGCTCCTCGGACCCGCTCTGGGGGCCGCAGAAGATCGTCTTCGTCAAGACCCTGGAAGCCAAGCAGCGGCAGTACGGCCCCAAGAACGAGCTCTTCCTGATGAATCCGCAGGGCAAACAGGTCAAGCGCCTCACCCACACCAAGGTGCCGCCGCTGCTTCAGGGTCTGTTCCCGACCGACTGGTCGGCCAACGGCAGCCGCTTGCTGACCGAGTTCCAGGGCCAGGACACGAGCTACGCCGTGGTCGTCAATCCCAAGACCGGGGCGCAGCGGCCAGTCGCGGGGACGGGGGAGACGGGCTTCGTCGGCACCGATCTCTCCGCCGACGGCAGCCTGGTGCTCGGTTTCACCGGCGGCTTCGACCCGGGCCTGAAGAACCACAAGGTGCAGACCGTCCCTTACGGCGGCGGCAAGCCGAAGACGCTGGTCAAGGAAGCGTTCGAACCGAGCTGGGACCGCTGAGCGAGTGTCGCTTTTGTACGGCTATGCCGAACAAAGGCGACACGCCTAATCCAGTAGCCCCACCTGGCGCAGGATCGAGACGCTGTCGGAGTAGACGTCCTTGCGCTTGACCAGTCCGCCCTCGAAGGGGATCACGTCGAGGCCGTCCCACTCGACCCGGTTGCCGGTCGGCTCGGCGACGAGGTCCCCGCGGCGCATCGTCTGCGTGTGGGTCGCCGAGGCGGTCCATTCCTGCACGACCAGTCCCTCGCGTAGGAAGAGGCGCCGGGTGCTGAAGGCGATGTCGGGCCAGCTGGTGAAGATCGAGCCGATGTGGGCGCGCGCCGCCTCTCCTTCAGCCGACTCGCCCGCGGTGTGGTTCTCGAAGACCATGTCGGGCGCGTGCATCGCCATGATCGCGTCGAGGTCGTGCTCGTTCCAGGCGGCGTTGTAGCGGTCGATCGTCTCGCGCAGCGCCTCGGGTGAGTCCTTGCTCAGGTCGGTCATCGGGGTTAAGGTCGAACCTAATGGCAGGCAACCACTCGATCAAGCACCGCGACGAGTTCGAGCGGATGGAGGGGTCGGGGGACTGCACCTGGCTGCTGGCGCGCAAGGCGCTCGGCACCAAAGCTTTCGGCTACAACCTGGTCGAGATCGCACCCGGTGGTCAGGTCCCCGAGCACGACGAGTCCGGCAGCGGCCAGGTCGAGCTCTACGTGATCCTCGAGGGAGAGGCGACGATGCGGATCGACGGGGAGGACCACCCGGCGCCCGCCGGCACCCTCGCCTCGATCGAGCCCGCAGCCGAGCGCACGATCCTCAACCGCTCTGAGGAGACTGTGGTCGCGATGCTGATCGGGGTTCAGCCCGAGGGCGGCTACGAGCCGATGTCCTGGGCCTGAGCGGCGCCTTTTTCCCGCATAGACCGGAAAACGTCGGATTCGGTCGATCGGGCTTCCGGTCGCCCCTATAATCCGGAAACCCGTCAACCCGTCGCGCGCCCGCTCGAAGAAGGCGTGGAACCCGGGAGGTACAACTTGAAGGCCCAGTCTGATCGCGGCGCTCGTGTCGAGCGCTACTCGCCAGAGCGCCCCTACCGGCCACGCGTCTCGCCGCCCAGCGTCGAGGACAAGGACGCCTGCGCTATCTATGCCTCGGTCCGCAAGGACGCGACGCCGAGCCACGAGCCGATCGAGCTGGCGATCCCCGCCCTGCAGAAGATGCTCCACCGCGCCGGCAACGTCGACGGCGAGGGCGACGGCTGCGGCCTGCTGCTGGACATCCCGCGCAAGATCTGGGCCGAGGAGGTCCGCACCGGCGGCCACGACCCCTCGCTGGCGACCGACGACGCCTTCGCCGTCGCCCACGTCTTCATCGAGCGCTCCCAGGACGTGGAGAAGATCAAGCACGACGCCCGCGAGCTGCTCGCCGAAGGCGGCTTCCGGGTCCTCGCCGAGCGGGTCGGCGTGGTCGACTCCCCCGCCCTCGGCCCGACCGCGCGCGAGGAGGAGCCGATCTTCTGGCAGCTGGCCGGCCTGGTCCCGGATGCCCAGTCCCGCGACGCGGTCCTCTTTGAGCTGATGATCACGCTGGAGAAAGAGCTCGGCGTCCACGTCCCCTCCTTCTCCGCCACCACCTGCGTCTACAAGGTGATGGGCGCGCCGAAGGTGCTCGGCGAGTACTACCCGGACCTGCGCGACCCGCGCTTCGAGACGATCGGCTGCTTCGGTCATAACCGCTACTCGACCAACACCTGGCCCTCGTTCAAGCGGGTGCAGCCGTTCTCGGTCCTCGGCCACAACGGCGAGATCAACACGATCCAGCAGCTGCGCCAGGAGGCGAAGATGCTGTCGGTCCCGATCCAGCCCGACTCCTCCGACTCGCAGGACCTCAACCGCACGATCGACACCCTGGTCAGCCGCGAGGGTTTCAGTCTCGCCGAGGCGATGGAGATGGTCGTGCCACCGATCGTCGAGGAGGTCCGCGGCCTGCCGGAGGATCTCCACGCCTTCTACATGTACCTGCACCAGGCGATGGGCCCGTTCGCCCAGGGCCCGGTCGCGCTGATCGCTCGCCACACCGACGAGTGCGTCTTCACCGCCGATGCGATGGGCCTGCGCCCGCTCTGGCAGGTCGAGACCGAGGACGACTACGTCTTCAGCTCCGAGCCCGGCGTCGTCTCGGTTGAACGGATGTGCTCGGAGCCGAAGCCGCTGGCCCCCGGCGAGAAGGCGCTGGTGCTGATCGACCGCGGCGCCCGCCACTCGACCTTGCACCCGCACGACGAGATGCTGCGGATCGTCCGCGACCGTTGGCTGAAGCGGAACGGGGCCGAGGCGGTCGCCGGCTACGAGCGCGCGCTGGAGACCGGCGGCCCGCTCGAGGGCGCCGATGTCCCCGGCTACTCCGACGCCGGCCCCGAGGAGCCGGTCAAGGTCGCCGACCGCGTCCTCGCCGGCTTCGGCTGGCAGCGCGACGACGTCAAACTCGTCCAGCAGATGGCCTCCAACGGGGCTGAGCCGGTCGGCTCACTCGGCTACGACGGGCCGCTGGCGGCGCTCTCGCCCGAGCGCCAGAACCTCGCCGACTACTTCAAGGAGACGGTCGCCGTCGTCACCAACCCGGCGATCGACCGCGAACGCGAGATGGAGCACTTCTCGACCCGGGCGCTGTTCGGTCGCCGACCCTCGCTCGACAACGCCGGAGAGGACACCGGCACGGTCGAAACCGGGTTCCCGGTCATCCTCGGCGGCCACCACGGCCTGGCCCCGCTCTCCGACAAGACCTACCGGCAGATCGCCCGCGAGCACGACACTTACCTGCTCGAGGACCTCTGGGAGGAGTTCGCCGGCCGCAACGATGCCGTCGACATCTCCCTGCTGGAGTCGGAGACGACCCGCGGCGCGATCGACCGCGTCAAGCAGGAGGCGGTGAAGAAGGTCCGCAACGGCTGTGAGCTGCTGGTCCTCACCGACCGCACCGTCTATGACGCCGAGCGGCGCTACCTCGACCCGCATCTGGCGGTCTCGGCGATCGACCAGGCGCTGAAGCAGTTCAAGGTCGAGAAGGGCGAAACGAACCTGCGGCGCCGCTGCTCGCTGGTCCTGCGCTCGGCCGCGATCCGCAACGTCCACGACGTGATGCTGGCCCTCGGGCTCGGCGCCAACGGCGTCTGCCCGTACACGATGGTCGAGGTGATCTGCGTCGAGGACTACGAGTCCGACGTCTCCAATCTCTGCGCGGCGCTGCGCAAAGGGATCGAGAAAGTGATCTCGACGATCGGCATCCACGAGGTGCGCGGCTACGCGCGCCAGTTCAGCTCGATCGGGATCAAGCCGGAGCTGGCGGAGATCTTCCAGACCGATTTCTTCGCCGCCTCCGAGAAGGCAGGCACCGGCTACGCCGAGCTCGACGAGAGCACCAACGCCCGCGCCCACGCGCTCAGCGGCGACGACGAGGCGGCGAAACCGGCGAAGACGTTCCGCTTCTACCCGAAGGTCTACAAGGCGGCGATCGCGACCGCGAACGGGTCCGGGACCTACGAGGAATACTCGGAGAAGGTCCGCGACCTGGAGAAGCAGAAGCCCGATCTCGATGCGCCACATCATGGCGCTGAAGGGCGACCGCCCGGCGATCGATCCCGCCGGCGTCGACGCCGGCGTCGGCCACCACGACTACCCGATCGTGATCTCCTCGATGAGCTTCGGCTCGCAGTCCGAGCCGGCTTTCCGCGCCTACGCGGACGCGGCGAAAGCGATCAACGTTCTCTGCATCAACGGCGAGGGTGGCGAGATCCGCGACATGTACGGCCAGTACCGGAAATGGCGCGGCCAGCAGGTCGCCTCCGGACGCTTCGGCGTCTCGGCGGAGATGCTGAACAGCTCCTACGTCGCCGAGATCAAGATCGGCCAGGGTGCCAAGCCCGGCGAGGGCGGTCACCTGCCCGGCAAGAAGGTCTCCGAGAAGGTCGCCGCCGCGCGTAACGCCGCGCCCGGAACCGACCTGATCTCGCCCTCCAACAACCACGACCTCTACTCGATCGAGGACCTGGCCGAGCTGATCGACGAGCTGAAGACCGTCAACCCCGACGTGCGGGTCTCGGTCAAGGTCCCGGTGGTGCCGAACATCGGCACGATCGGGCTCGGGATCGCCAAGGCCGGCGCCGACATCATCACCCTCTCGGGCTTCGAGGGCGGCACCGGCGCGGCGCGCCAGCACGCGCTGCGCCACGTCGGCCTGCCGAGCGACATCGGCACCCGCGCCGTGCACCGGGCGCTGATGGAGGCCGGGCTGCGCAACCGGGTCGAGATCTGGGCCGACGGCGGCTACCGGACCGGCCACGACATCGTCAAGCTCCACTGCCTCGGCGCCAACCGGGTCGGCTTCGGCACCCTGGCGATGGTCAGCCTCGGCTGCACGATCTGCCGCGGCTGCCAGCTCGACACCTGCCACGTCGGAATCGCGACCCAGATCGAGACCCCGGCCGAAGCGGAGGCCCACGGGCTGAAGAAGTTCACCCCGCAGGAGGTCGACCGCGCCGCCGAGAGCTGCGCCCGCTTCTTCTCCTCGATGGGCGAGGAGGTCAAGCAGGTGGTCGCCTCGCTCGGCTACGACCGCGCCCAGGACCTGGTCGGTCGCTACGACCTGCTGGAGCAGGTGGCGGCCAAGGACACGATCGACCTGGCGCCGCTGATCACCCCGCTGGAGGAGTTCCTCGACCTCGAACCGCTCGACCTGCCGGTTGAGGAGGAGGCCGAGGCGCGGGCCGAAGCCGGCCTGGTCATGGCCCGGCCGATCCGGATGGAGGCGAAGGAGGCCTCGAGCCAGATCGCCGCGCTGGCGCCGGAAGTGTGCGCGCGGCGGCACCGTCCGCAGCCAGTTCCCGCGCGCGACCGACGCCAACGACCGCGTGCTCGGGACCGAGCTGGCGGGAGCGCTGGCCCGCTGGCGGATCTTCGACGGTGGCCCGGAGGGGGACGAAGGCGACGCCCTCGCCAGCCTCGAGTTCAACGGCGGCTCGGTCGCCGGCCAGGGCCTCGGCGCGTTCAACTCCTACGGGGTCGCGATCCGGATCGAGGGCGGTGCCCAGGACGGCGTCGGCAAGACGATGCTGGGCGGGCGGATCTCGATCCTCAAGGGCAAGGGCGCGCGCGGCAAGCGGCTCAACGGCTCGGTCGGCAAGTCCTTCGCCTACGGCGCGCAGCGCGGCAAGCTCTACGTCCAGGGCAGCGCCGACTCCCGCTTCTGCATCCGCCTCTCCGGGGCGGACGTGGTGATCGCCGGTGAGCCCGAGGGGCCGATCGACGACAGCCGCGGCTCGCTCGCCAACCGCGCCAACATCAAGGGCTTCGCCTTCGAGTACATGACCAGCGGCCGCGCCGTCAGTCCTCGGCGACATCGGCCCCTGGGCCTGCGCCGGGATGACCGGCGGCCGCGTCTACGTCCGCCAGAACGCCTTCGGCATCGACCGCGCGGCGATCGAACACCGCCTCGGCCGCGGCGCCAAAGTCGAACTCAAAGACCTCGACGCCGAGGCCCTGATCGACATCGACGACCTCTTCGGCGGCTACGCCAAGGAGCTCCGCGCCACCGACCAGAACGAGGAGGCCGACCGCGTCCTCGACCTGGCCGCCGACGCGACCAGCAACTTCCTGATGATCGTCCCGCTCAAGGTCCAGGCCGACCCGAGCATCAGCACCGAGTGAGTTAGGGGGGCGGCGAGTTGCAGCGGCCGCCTCGAGAGGGTTGACGAGAGAGGCAAATCCGCCTGGGGAAGGACCCGTGCTGCATGGTCCGGGGGCAGGGTGGCTGCCGGCGCCGCAGGAGGACCGCCCGGCTCCCGTCTGGACCAACGGCAGGGCATTCCCCGCGGTCTGGCGGGACTCGCTCAGCTTCGGCATGGGGGGCGTGCTGAAGCCCCCGACGCAGTTCCCCAACGCTGGGCCCGGTCCATGGAACCACCGGCCGCCGCCCGGCTCCGACTCCGACATCGAACAGGCCATCGGCGCCAAGGTCCACCTCAGCCAGCGGATCCTGCCCCTGCTGGGCGTCGCGGAGCTGGTGAGGATCGAGCCCGAGAAGGCGACCTCGGTCCCGGACTTTGCCGACCCCGACGAGGAGGCCCTGTACTCGGCTGAGGCGCGCCTGCCTCACTCGCCGCTATTCCTCGACTTGGAGGCGATCGACGGTAGCCCCGTCGCCTGGACCCAGGAGACGTGGCCCCTGCCCTTTTTCCTCCGCGGGGCCCTCTGCTGGCAGCAGGAAGAGATGCTCAGCGTGATTCCGTTCGGCAGCGTTGGCAGCACCCACCCTTGGGGAGGCACCGATTACCAGGCCTGGGGGCGGTGGGTCTTCCTGCAGGGGCACTCGGCCGACTGGCCCAGGCTGGGGCAGGGCGACTTCATCGCCCGCGCCAACGGCGAGGTGCGCTCCTGGGTCGACGCCGAGTCCGAATCGGTCTGCGCCCACATGGGCAGCGTCACCCACAACCTCTGCCGTCGGATCCTCGCGGTGCTGCTGTGCCTCGAGGCGTTCGAGGTGGAGCTCGTCCCCGAGGCGGCAAGTCGCCAGGTGCGACGTCGGGCCGAACGCAAGAAGGAACGGATTGGATTTGTTCCGGCGCGCTGGCCGATCCCTCTTTTTGAGGGTGGTTCCGAGGCAGCCCCTACGCCGGCCAGCACTGGTAATGAGCCGCAGACCTTCGCGCCCGAGGAGGCCTGCCCGATCCCGAAGGCCCATGCCCGCTTGAACCAATGCCACCTGCTGTGGCATGAGGCGCTCGAGGCCTACGCGGACCCGGACCGCTTCGTCAGCCACCTCAACGCGACGATCCAGGGCCTTCGCAACGTCACCTGGGTTTTGCAGAAGGAACTGCGGCACAGCGAGGGCTTCGACGAGTGGTATGCCGAGTGGCAGGAGAAGATGGCGGCCGACGCCCGCATGAAATGGCTGATCAGCGCCCGGAACCAGATCGAGAAGCAGGGGGACCTCGACGCTTCCTCGGTCGCCCGGGTGCGAGTAATCGGCAGCTGGCTGCGGGGGCCGGCGCTGAAGATGGAGGTCGAGCCGACGCTTGAGGCCCATGAGATCGCCCGTCGGACCCAGATCCGGGGGCTACCGAGCCGGGTCCGGCAGGAGGGGGTGCTCGAGGTCGAGCGGCGTTGGACGGTGGAGGAGTTCGCCGGCGACGAGATCCTTGACGTTCTCGCCCACTGCTACGGGGTCCTGAGCAAGCTGCTGGTCGCTGCCCACCGGCGCTGGGGGGATCACGAGGATTCCTGTGCTCTGGACGCCGGAGGGGTCTGCGAGGGCGCGCCGACAAATCCTCATCCGAGCGGTCGTATCCCCTGCATGGTCGCGGGTCGCAGTGCCCGGACCGTCCGCCGCGACCTCGCCTCCGGGGCATTGGTCGAGATGGAGGTACAGCGACTCCGGGGTCCCGAGATCGATCCGGCCGAGATGATCGAGAGGTACGGCCCGGAGCCGACCCCGGCGGACCTGTCTGACGAGGAGGGGGTTTTCGGCGCTGCCGAGATGTTCCACAAGCTCGGAAGGAGGTTCTTCCTCGCCGACGGCTACCTGGTCACCGTCGCCTGGCTGTTACGGGACGGGCAGATTCTGCGCCAGATCTCGATGGAACCCGAGGATCAGCGGGAGAAGTACCTCAGTATCGAGTCGCTGGCCGAGCAGGTGGAGAGGCTGGGCGCCGAGGAGGTCGTCTTCACCACCGAGCTCTGGGAGGCGCCGGCGGTGGAGAAGGGCGATCGCCGGGTCGCTCTGCGTCCTTCCGAGCGTGAGGACCGGAGCGAGGCGCTGGCGACCTACGCGCTGAAGCGGACCGGCGAATTCCGACTCTGGCATTCGAAAGTCGAGCGCAGTGGAGATTCGGTGAGCCTGGGCGAGATGACGGTCTCCGAGGATGGCGCCGCCAACGCCGCCATCTTCCTCGCCCCGGTCTTGGCGGTCTGGAAGGGCTGGGAGCGGGGCTAGAAGCTGTCGGCTGCCGGGTTGCCCTCCAGCCGATCGGCGATCTCTCGCACCTCACCGAGCAGGCCGTCGAGCATCTGCTCGGTGTCGGAGTGGATGCGCCACTCGGCGTGGCGGCGCTCCTCGGTCAGGTCGTCGAGGCGCTGCTCGAGGGTGGAGGTGCGGTCCTCCAGGCGGCCTACCCGGCGGTCGGTGCGCTTTTGGGATTTCTTGATCCGGGTTTTGACGTAGCGGCGGACGTCCTCGTGGGCGGTGTCGATCTCGCGGCGGAGGTCCCTTTGGATCAGCTCCAGTTCGCTGCGGAGGTCGTCGTTGAGGGGCGCGTCCTGTTCGTCGAGCATCTGCTCGACACCGCGGCGGACGCGTTCGATCTCGGTGTGGAGCTCGGCGCGGGCGCGCTCGGCCGAGGCCGAGATCGACTCATCGCCGCCCGTAGGGCGGCCAGGGTCATCCGAGAGGGGCGCAGCGTTCACCGGGCCGAATCGTAGGGCCGGGGGTGGCGGGAAAATGGGGGCCGGGCGCAGCGAGTCTGCGTCAGGCGTCGCTATTCGACGCTTCTCGCGGACTCGCGATCAGGTCTGCAGGAGGTAGAGCCGGTAGCGGCCGATCGTCAGCTCGTCGCCCGCCTCCAGCTCGGCGTAGTCGACCTTGCGGCCGTTGACCAACAGTCCGTTGAGGCTGCGGTCGTCGAGCACCCGCGGCCGCTCGCCGTCGGTGGCGAGCATCGCGTGGCGACGGGAGACGCTTGGGTCGTCGAGGCAGACGTCGGCCGTCTCGCAGCGGCCGATCCTGGTCCAGTTCTCTCCCAGGGGGAAAGAGACGATCGCCTCGCCCTCGCGCATCACCAGGTGGTGGCCGGGTGCTGCAAGGCCCTCCCTGGCCCTCGCGAGCCAATCGGGAGCCTCCCGCTGAGCGCTGAGGGTGAATTCCGTCGTCGGCGAGCCGTGGTCCTGCAGCGAAGAGAAGATCGAGTCGCGGCGGAAACGGCCGGCGCCGCAGTAGGCGCACTCGGGCAACTCGTCGGTCTCATGCAGAGAGAGCTGGGTGCCGCAGACGAGGCAAAAATAAGTGCCCTCACCGGGCATGGAGCCGCTGACGATCGCCTCGCCGGCTGGACTGGTGGCGCTATCAAAGATGGACAACAACTCCTTCCCGACTGGTCATCCCACCCTACTCTCGCTTCGGCGCCCTGTCACTCAAAATCCCCAGCGCGGTCGCGCCGGGGCCCCGGCATCTAGAATCGGCGCCCCGATGGGCCCGATCAGTACCGAGATTGAGATCGACGTTCGCCGCGAGGAGGTCTTCGCGGCGCTCGCCGACCTTTCGATCCGGCCCTCTTTCACTGATCATTTCCTCAGCGGCTTTCACCTTCTCCGGATCGACCCCGTTGGGATCGGCGCCGGGGCCCGGTTCCGAGCGATGGGCCCGCTGCGCTCGGTCTGGATGGACACCACGATCGTCGCCACCGACGAGCCATTCCAGATCGTCGAGGAGGGGCGGGGCGGGCGCACCAACCGGATCGCCAACCACACCGTCTGGGAGCTGACCGAGTCGCATGGTGGCTTGACCGCGGTACGGGTCAGCCACTGGACTGAGCCCGGCGCCCTCGACCGCGGCCTCGAGCTGCTGAGCGCCGGTTCGCACTGGCAGGCCCGCGGCTGGCGCGAGGCGCTGCGTCGCCTGCGCGACCGGCTCGAGTCCGACCAGCAGCCCGCCGACCCGGTCGCCGTCGCCGGCGGCAACCGGTTCGCGACGGGCATCCCCTAGTCACATATAGACTCCGCGCCGCCGATGCCCCAGCACCGCCGCCCACTGCTGTCGCTGCTCGCCCTCGTCGCGCTGCTCGCGCTCGTTGTCGGGGTCTCTGCCTGCGGCTATGAGAACGACTCCAAGCATGTGGAGGAGGGCGTGCCGATGCAGCTCGGCGAGCTGCACTACAACGCTCTTTTCTCCCGCTACCTCAACCCCAACGATTCCGAGGACGAGGCCTATCTCGTCGGCCAGCCGGAACCGCCGAAAGGCGAAAGCTACTTCGGGGTCTTCTTCGAGGTCCAGAACGAAAGCGACGAGCCGCATTTCCTGCCGACGACGCTGACGATCACCGACATCGACGAGAACGAGTTCGAGGTGCTCGAGAGCGAGAGCATCTTCGCCCTCCCGCTCGGCGGCGAAGTCGAAGCCGAAGAACAGGTCCCGAAACTCGACACCGCCGCCCAGCTCGGCGCTATCGAGGGCTCGCTGGCGCTCTTCCTGCTGCCGGAATCAGCCTCTGAGAACCGGCCGCTCACCCTCCACATCCCCGGTGTGGATGGCGAGGAGGGCGGCGAGGTGACGCTCGACCTCTAGGGTCGCGCCGCCGCCGGGCTCAGAGCCCGGCCGAGAGAACTTCCGAGGCGATCGGCGCGGCGACTTCGCCGCCCGCGGCTTCCGCTTCGATCAGCATCACCCCGACCGCCAGGCGCGGCTTCTTCGCCGGGGCGAAAGCGGTGAACCAAGCGTCCTTGATCTGGACCGGGTTTTCTTTGTTCTCTTCGCCCGGCTTCGGCCCCAGCTCGGCGGTGCCGGTCTTGCCGGCGACCTGGGCCTCGGTTATGGCGCCGGCGGTGCCGGTCCCTTCGACCACGACGCCGATCATCAGGTCGGTCAGTTCCTCGGCGGTCTGCTTCGACATCACCTGCACCGGGTCGGCGTCGGGCCGCAGCTTCTTGTTGACCACGATCGAGGTTGGTTCGCGGACGCCGTCGTTGGCGACCGTCTGCGCCACGCTCGCCATCTCCAGCGGCGTCGCCAGCACTTCGCCCTGGCCGATGGCCGAGACGCCGAGGTCGATTTCTTCGCCGATCTCGGTCGGGATCGTCGATTCTTCGGGGTCGACTTCCTGGACGATCCGCGGCTGGTAGAGAGTCAGCGGCGAGTTGAAGCCGAAGCTTTCCGCGGTCTCGACCAGCTTGTCGTTGCCGACCGCGGGTCCGAGCGGGGCGAAGACCGCGTTGCACGACTCGGCGAACGATTCCGCGAAGGTGCCGCCGCAGAACTCGCCGTTGGCGTTGTTGAGGAAGCGGCCGCCGACGTTGACCCCGTCGGTAATTTCGAATTCGTCGTCGAGGCTGACCTCGCCGGCTTCCAGCGCGGCGACCGTGGTGACGATCTTGAAGGTCGAGCCGGGGGGCTGGGGGGCGGAGAAGGCCTGTCCGGCGAGGGCCCGCACGTCGCCGTTGCGCGCGTCGAGCACCGCGACTCCCCCGGGGCGGCCGGCCAGCGCCGCCACCGCCGACTCCTGCAGGCCGGGGTCGATCGTCGTCTTCACCGGCGCCCCCGATTTCGGCTTCGTCTTCGCCAGGGTGCGGACCGAGCTGCCGTCGGCGGTGACCGCGACCAGCGAGCCGCCGGGCTTGCCGGCGAGTCGGTCGTTGAAGGCGCGCTCGATGCCGCTGATCCCGACCGGGGTTTCCGGTGGGAAGCCGTGGCGGGCGAGGCGGGCGAGTTCTTCTTCGTCGGCTTCGCCGATTTCGCCGGTGACATCGACCGCGGCGGTGCCGAGCGGGTGTTCCCGTTCCTGGGCCGGTCCTTCGGCCAGCACACTGCCGTCGCGGGCGAAAATCGGCGCCCGTTCGGCGAGCTCGACGTCGGCGGCGAGCTCCTCGCCGGTTTCCAGGCCGGGGAAGGCGAGGCTCGGGTCCCAGGTGATGCCGCCGTCGGCGTAGGGCAGCTCGACCACCGCTTCGACCGCGCCGAAGGCGACCGTCCCGATCGCCATCTCGACCGGGACCACCTTGGCGCCGTCGCTCTCGGCCGCGTCGCCGGCCGAGCCGGCCTGGATCGTCCGCGCCGTCGCCACCAGTTCGGCTTCGCGATAGGCGGCTTCGAAGGCCTTGCGGTCGACCTGCCCCCGCGAGGCTTCGTTCAGCTCCCCGTACATGCCCTGGAAGTCGCGCGCTTCCCAGGCTTCGGCGAAGCGGTTGGCGGCGTCCTTCTCGGGCGATCCCGGCGATCCCTGTGACGACGCCGAAGACGAAGGCGAGCAGGGCGATGACCGCCAGCGGCAGGGCGCGGGTGACGAGGCGGCGGCGGCGCTCCGCCTCAGAGGGGAAAGAACTCACCGGCGAAAGGTAATGGAGGTAGGGGAGGGATTCCCGGGCATGCTTCTATTCATCGGGTGACCGTGTTGGACTGGGCGATCCTCGCCTTCACCTTCGCCCTCGCCATCTGGGGTTACCGGCAGGGGTTGATCGTCGGCGCGCTTACCCTCGTCGGGTTCGCTCTCGGGGCGTTCGCCGGTAGCCGGATCGCGCCGCTGCTGCTGAGCAAGGGCTCGCATTCGCCCTACGCGCCGCTCTTCGCCGCGCTCGGGGCGCTGCTGGTCGGGGCGCTGATGGCGGTGACGGTCGAGAGCTTCGCCCTCGGGTTGCGGGAAAGGTTCGTCCGCCGCTCGTTTCTCCGGACCGCCGACGGGGCGGGTGGGGCGGTGCTGATCGCCGCTGTCGCCCTCGGCCTCGCCTGGATCTTCGGCGCCGTCCTCCTCCACGCGCCCTCGACCGTCCAGCTGCGCGCCAACATCCAGCAGTCGGCGATCCTCCGCGGCCTCAACGACGTGCTGCCGCCATCGGGGCCGCTCCTCAACGCGCTCGACCGGGTCGATCCCTCGCCGACCGTGTTCGGCCCCGCCGCCCCGGTCGCGGCCCCCGACGCGAAGATCGCCTCCGACCCGCAGGTGCTCGAAGCCGGCGACTCGGTCGTCCGCGTGCTCAGCACCGCCTGCGGGCTGGGGATCGAGGGGTCGGGCTGGGCGGTCGAACCGGGGGTGATCGTCACCAACGCCCACGTGATCGCCGGCTCCGACGACACCACCGTCACCACCCAGGACGGGACCGAGCTCGACGCCACCCCGATCTACTACCAGCCGCGCCGCGACCTGGCGCTGCTGCAGGTGGGGACGTCGCTGCCGTCGCTGCCGGTCAGCTCGCGGCGCAAGGTCGGCGAGGATGCCGCCGTCCTCGGCTATCCTGAAAACGGTCCCTACGCCCTCTCCCCGGCGCGGATCGGTGAGACCCGCGAGACGATCAGCGAGGACTCCTACGGCAACGGTCCGATCGAACGGACCATCGTTGCCCTCAGCGGCGACGTGCGCAGCGGCAACTCGGGCGGGCCGCTGGTCGACCCGCGTGGCGACGTCGTCGGCACCGTCTTTGCCGCGACCACCAGCGGCACTCGTGGGGGATTCGCGATTCCGGCTGAGCAGGTGGAGGAGGCTCTGGGGCGGGTCGATCTCGATGGTGTGGATACCGGGCCCTGCACGGCCTGAGTGGTGGCAGGGCGGGTCGGGTAGACCCCCTCTGGGCACATCTCGCTATGGCTCGATGTTGAGTGCCCCGAGGGGGTCTACCCGACCCCGCTGGCCCGTCACTTACGTTCGGTAAGCTCGGTCGCGATGGAGCAGATTGCTTCGACTCAGGGCCAGGGAGAGGTGAAGGGGGCGGTTTGTCCGCACTTTCACTGCGCTATCGAGCTGATTGGGAAGCGGTGGACGGGGGCGATTGTTTGTGCTCTGACCGAGCGGCCGATGAGGTATGGGGAGCTGGGGAAGGCGGTTCCGGGGCTTTCTGATCGGCTTCTCTCCCAGCGCTTGCGTGAGCTGGAGGAAGAAGGGTTGGTTGAGCGTCAGGTCGAAGCTGGAACGCCGGTGCGCGTCACTTACTCGCTGACCGCGGTCGGGCAGGAACTGGACCCGGTCCTCAGCGAGCTGAAGTCTTGGGCCAAGGTGTGGAAGAAAGCCAGCTGAGCCCAGCGAGCGCCGGGCCGCAGCTCCCCGGCCCTTTCGCTGTCGGCCGTTACGCGCGCAAGCTCCAGGAGGAGATGCGCAAACGGGCGCGGGTGCAGCTGATCGGCGAGGTGACCGGGGTCAGCCGCAGCAAGGTCCAGGCCTACTTCGAGCTGCGCGACGGCGAGGGCGCGGTCCCCTGCGTGATCTGGCTCAACGACCTCGAGAAGGCGGGGCTTGGCGACGGCGCCCTGCGTGACGGGGCCGAAGTGGTTATCTCCGGCGGGCCCGGACTACTACCCCGGCGGCGGCCAGGCCTCGCCGAGCTTCTCCTTCCGCGCCACGCACGTGCGGCTGGCCGGCGAAGGTGACCTGATCGCCCGCCTCGAGGCGCTGCGCAAGCAACTGCGCGCCGAGGGCCTTTTCGAGCTGCAGAAGCAGCTGGCGCGACCGCTGCTGCCGAAGGCGATCGGGGTCGTCACCGCGGAGCGGGGCGCGGCCCGCCGCGATCTCTGCGCCGGCCTCCAGCGGCGCGGCTGGGGCGGCTCGGTGGTCTGGGCCTTCGCCCCGGTCCAGGACCGCCACGCGGCGCCGGCGATCGGGAGGGCGCTGCAGGACCTGGCGGCACGGCCGGAGGTGGAGGCGATCGTCGTCACCCGCGGCGGCGGCAGCCTCGCCGACCTCTGGGCCTTCTGCGACGAGACCCTTTGCCGCACGGTGGCGATGCTGCGGGTGCCGGTGGTCAGCGCCGTCGGTCACGAGCGCGACAGCACCCTGATCGACGACGTCGCCGCGGTCGCCTGCTCGACCCCGACCCACGCCGCCGAGGCGGCGGTGCCGCTCGACTGCCTGGCGGCGCGCGGGCAGCCTCGAGCGCTGCGCGCTGGCGCTACGGCGGGCGGGGGAGGGGGCGATCGACGCCCGCTCCCGCCATCTCGGGGCCCTGGCGCGGGGCCCGGCGCGGGCGCTACAGCGCGAGCGCAGCAGCCTCAACCAGAAGATCCGCGAGATCCGCGCCGCCGCCGAACGCGGGGTCGCGGACCGCGTCGCCTTCCAGCGGCGGATCGGGACGGTGGTGCTGGAGCGGGCGCGCCGGCGGCGCGCTCGAGCGCCGACATGGAGCGTCGTCGCGAGGCCCTCAAGCGGGCGGCGGTGGCGCTGCGCGCGCACGAACCCGAGCGCACCCTGGAGCGTGGCTACGCCCTGGTCGAGGGCGAGGGCGGAGAGCCGCTGATCAGCGCCGCCGAGGCGGGCGCCGCGGAGCGCATTAGCCTTCGCTTCAGCGATGGACGCATCCGAGCAAAGCCAGAGCCCGGCGATCAAGCCTGAGTCCTACGAGGCCGCGGTCGAGCGCCTGGAGGAGATCATCGACCGGCTCGACTCCGGCCAGTCCGGCCTGCGCGAGACGCTCGACCTCTGCAAAGAGGGCAAGGAGCTAGTCGGTTACTGCGCGGCCGAGCTCGACGAGGTCGGCGAGGGCTTGAAGGAGCTACACCTCGACGATCTCGCCGCCCGCCTCGACAGCTCCGGGGCCGGAGCAGAGACCCCTTAGCGCCGGACAGCCCCGGCAGAGCGCCCAGTCGCGTTCCTCCGGGTCGGCGCGACCGGGAACTCGGGCTCGGTGATCCGGGCAATCGTCGCCTCCAGCTCGGCGCGGGCGGCAGCCATCTCCTCGGCGCTGAGGAGCGAGGTGGCGGGCTCGTCGGGGCGCTCGAGGAAGACGTAGGCGACCTCGACCTCCGGGGCGCCGAGCGCCTCGGCGACCGCCAGCGCGTAGATCGAGCGCTGGACCTCATAGTGGCCGGCGCGCTCGGCCGGATCGGCGCCGTCGAGGCGGTCAGTCTTGTAGTCGATCACCAACGGCGGCGCCCCGTCCCTCTCCACCAGCAGATCGATCGACCCGCGCAGAACGGTGCCACCGATCCCCAGCAGCAACGGCACCTCCGCCCGGGTCCGAATTGCTTCCGAGGCAATCTGTGCGCGAAGCGGCGAGGAAATCCAAGCGCGCACCGGTTCGAGCAGCTCCTGCACCAGCCGGGGCGGGGATCCCCTCTCAGGACACTCAACATCGAGCCATTGGCGAGATGTGTCCGGAGAGGGGATCCCCGCCCCGGCTGCATGCCGTATAGCCAACTCTGCCGTCGGCTCCGCCCAATCATTTGCCTGACTCCACTCGAGCAAGGCGTGCACGGCTGCGCCCCGGGCCGTCCGTTCTTCGCGCGCCGAGGGCTCTCCCTCGGTCCTCGGCTGCGACTCGCTCCGCGTCAGCCCCAGCACCCGCTCCATATAGAAGCGGTAGGCGCATTCGCCGTAGGCGGAGATCGCGGTGTAGGAGAGGGGGCGGCTGGGGACGATCGGCGGCTTGCGCTCGACCAGCGGCGGCGGTCCTTCGCCTAGCGCTCGCTCGCCCGCGCCCTCGCGACGCAGCTCCCGCAGCTTGGCGGCGCGCTCGGGCGAGGGGAGGTTGACCCGCACCCGGATCTCCGCGGGCTCGAACTCTGCCTCCAATCCCGGTCGCGGCTGCGGCGGCGCCACTGGCACCGTCGCGTCCTCGTCCCGCGGCACCCCCAGCGCCTCGACCAGCCGCTCGACCACCGGTCGGCCCTTCGTCTCCCGGCCCGCTTTCGGGTTGATGACCCCGCTGAGGATCAGGTGCTCGCGGGCGCGGGTGGCGGCGACGTGGAAGAGGCGCAGCTCCTCTTCGGCTTCGCGATCCTGCGCCTCCTCGCTGAGCGCGCCGTAGTCGATAGAGGTCGATCTTGGGGCTGCCGAGCCGGACCAGGCGCAGGCCGACCCGCGGCTGCTCCTCCCGCCCGATCGCCAGCAGCGGCGAGCGGTTGCCGTTGAGCAGCCGGCGCGCGAGGTCGGGGACGGCGACGACGCCGAACTCCAGCCCCTTGGCGTTGTGGACGGTCATGATCCGCACCCCGTCGTGGCCCTCAGCGGCGGTCGCGGCCTGGGCCTCGGCGTCGCCCTCGGCCCGCGCAGCGAGGAAGTCGAGCAGGCCGCGCAGGTCCCGCCCCTCGCGTTGCTCGAACTCGGCCGCCAGCCGCGCCATCTTGCGGACGTTGGCGAAGCGGGCCTCACCGGCCGGCCGGGTCAGCACCGCGAGGTCGTAGCCGGTCTCGGTCACCACCGCCTCGACCAGGGCCGGCAGCGAGAGCCGCGGCGCCGCGCTCGCGCAGCGAGGCGACGGTGGCGACGAAACGCGCCAGCAGCTCACGCTCGGCCGCCGGGATCCCCTCCAGGCGCTCAGGTTCGGTCAGCTCGGCCTCGCCGCCGCCCGCCGCCTGCTCGACCGCCGGCCAGACGTGGCGCCGCTTGCCGGCCCCCTTGCGCAGCAGCCAGAGGGTGTCGGGGGCGACGCGCGCAGGCGGGAGAGGCGAGGGCGCCGAAGAGGGCGTGGTCGTCGAGCGGGTTGGCGATCACCGCCAGCAGGGCGCAGACGTCGGCAACCTGCTGCTGGGACCAGTAGCCGCGGCCGCCGACCACGTAGGGACGCAGGCCGGCGCGTTCGAGCGAGTCCTCGTAGGCGTCGAGGTGGGTGAAGGCGCGCAGCAGCACCACCATCTCGCCCCGCGGCACGCCGGCGTCGGCGAGCTCGCGCAGGCGCTCGGCGACGAAGCGCGCCTCGGCCAGGCAGTTGAGCGGGGTCGAGCCGTCGATCGCCGGCTCCAGCTCGATCCCCTCGCCGTCCCAGTCGTCGCGGGCGGTCAGCAGCAGCTCGACGGCACCCTCGGCTGCCGGAGGCCCGGTGCTCCCCACCCGCAGCGGCGGTGTAGGCGCCGCCGAGCAGCGCCTCGCCGCAGAGGTTGACCGCGGCGATCAGCTCCGGCCGCGAGCGGAAGTTGCCGCTCAGCCGCATCAGCTCGGCGTCGGCGCGGCGATCGATCTCCTCGCGCCGGCGGCGGAAGACCTCGAGGTCGGCGTGGCGGAAGCCGTAGATCGACTGCAGCTCGTCGCCGACCACGACCAGCTCGGCCTTCGGCCCGCGCAGCGCCTCGATCAGCCGCAGCTGCAGCCGGTTGGTGTCCTGGAACTCGTCGACGAGGATCTGGCGGAAGCGCGAGCGGTAGTGCTCGCCGATCTCGGCCCGCTCCAGCAGGCGCGCGGCGAGAATCTGCAGGTCCTCGAAGTCGATCCCGGCCCGCCGTTCCTTCGCCGCCTCGAAGCGGGCGGAGAAGAGCTCCAGCAGCTCGGCCAGGTGGCCGTAGACGACGCCGCCCTCGCCCGCCTCCGCGAGCCGCGCGACCGCCGCGTCGACCGCCTCCCTGTATGGGGCGAGCGGCCTTCGACTTGCTTGTCGGTGGCCAGCGCCAGCAGCTCGTCGAGGCCGGGTTTCGCTCCCGGCGCCGCGAGCAGCGCCAGCGCCCGCTCGAGCAGCTCGCGTTCGGTTTCCGCCCGCTTGCCGTTGCTCTCCTTCAGCTCCGCCAGGCACTCGCTCGGCGGCGGTCGATCGACCGCTCGCAGCGCCGCCTCGCGGGTCGGGCCGGGGCGGCTCGGGCAGCCGCGGGTCGGCGATGCCGCGGCTGCGCAGCTCGTCGTGGACGGCGGCGATCATCGCCCGCAGCCCTTCGAGGTCGATAGGCGGCGACGGTCTCCTCGCGGGCCGGGTCGCCCGCCGGCGAGGAACTCGACCAGCGCGTCGTCGAAGGCCTCGCGCGCGGCGCGCGCCGTCTCCGGCGCGTCGAGCACGCGGAAGCCGGGATCGACCCCGGCGGCGACCGGGTGGGCGGCGAGGACGCGGTTGCAGAAGCCGTGGATCGTCGTCACCCAGGCACCGCCGATCCCGGCCAGGGCCGCTCGCCGCGCGCTCCGAACCGCGCTCGGCCCGCCGCGCCAGCTCGGCCCGGATCCGCTGCCGCAGCTCGGCCGCGGCCTTGTCGGTGAAGGTGAAGGCGAGGATCGCGTCGGGAGGGAGGCCGCTGTCGCAGACGAGGCGGCAGTAGCGGTCGACCATCACCCCGGTCTTGCCGGTCCCGGCGCCGGCCTCGAGCAGGACGTCGCGGCCGCGGACGGCGATCGCCGCGGCCTGCTCGGGGGTCGGCTCGCGCGCCGGCGCCACCTGCTCGGCGCTCATCGCTCCTCGCCCTCCTCTTCCTGCTCCCAGCGCGGCGCCCGGTCGCGGCGGCAGATCGGGGCGAAGGTGCACTAGGTGGGGCAGACGTCGTGGCCGCGCAGGCCCTGGCGCGGGCCCGGGTCGCGGCGGATGTCGCCGGTCCGCGATCCGGGCGACGATCTCGCCGGCGCGGTGGCGGGACTCCTCCAGCAGCTCCTCCAACGCCTCCGGCTCGACCACGTCCTTGGGGTAGAGCCCGTAGCCGGACAGCTCTCCGGCAGCCTCGGCGGCGACGACGCCCCGCGGGCGGCGCGCTGGAGGTCCCGCGCAGCGGGTGGTAGAGGGCGCCGATCGGCTCTGCCGCCCCAGTGCTGGGCGACCGCCAGCAGGTAGAGCGGCAGCTGCAGCTTGGCCCGCTCCTCGAACTTCTCCAGCGGGGTCACCTGGGCGGCGAGCTTGTAGTCGATGACGACGGCGCGCCCGTCGCCGGAGCGGTCGACCCGGTCGACCGCGCCGTGCAGCCCCCAGCCGCCGAGGTCGAGCACCGGCCGCTCGGCGTCGGGATGCTCGCCGAAGCGCGCCTCCAGCAGCCAGGGCTCGAAGCCACCGGTGTCGCGCTCGGCCTCCTCGGCGAGGAAGCGCTCCAGCAGGCGCTCGACCCGGCGCGCCATCGCCCGCTCGGCCGGGTGGTCGCCGAGTTCGCGCTCGGCGACAGATCTCCTCCAGCAGCTCGGCGGCCGCGCTCGGTCCAGGCGGCAAGCGTGGCCGGCCGGGGCAGGGGGTCGCCGCCCGGCCGCTCGCCGAAGAGGCGGTCGAGCGCCTCGTGCATCAGGCCGCCCTGGACGAGGGGGTCGGGGACGGGGTCGAGCAGCTGCGGGTCGAGCTCGTGGCCGGCGAACCAACGGTAGGAGCAGACGTCGAACTCCTCCAGGGTGGTGCCACCGTAGGCAGCGACGGCCGCCAGTGACTCGAGCGCCGCCGGGTTGGTCAGCGGCCCGGGTGCGCGCGAGGCGGCCTCGGCCCGGCGCGCGTCGTCGATCCGGGTGACGATCCGCGCTTCCATCCTGCCTCCGACCCCCACCTGGGCCAGCAGGGCCGGCGCGCCGGCGCCGGGACCGTGGGCGGCGAGCGCCCGCGCCAGCTCGTGCTCCGACGGCGCCTCGGCCAGCGGGGCGACGACCTGGGCCAGGTCGCGGGCGACCGTGATCGCCTCCTCGACCGGGTCGGGGCTCGTGCCGTCCGGCGCCGGCGCCAGCAGCGCCCGCACGTCGTCGATCAGCGGCGAGCGGGCGGTGGCGCCGCCGTCCTCATCGCTGTCGCGGTAGGAGAGGACGAGGCTGCGGCGGGGGAGGGCGAGGCAGGCGTGGAAGAGGTAGCGCTCCTCGGCCTCGGTGTCGCGCCGAGGGTCGAGCCCGAGGGTCTCCCGCTGTGCCTCGGAGAGGAAGGGATCGGCGCCGCGGTCGCGGCGGGGGAACTCGCCGTCCTGCAGCGAAGCCGACGACGACGTGGTCGAAGCGGGCGGCGCGCAGGCGGTAGGGGCTGGCGATCCGGACCCGGCCCTCGACCGGTCCCGACCAGGCGCGGAAGTCGAGCTCTTCGATCTACCCGCGCCAGCGCCTGTGGCCGGGCGCGAGGTCGCCCAGCTCGCCCAGCTCGGCGAGGTCGGCGAGGGCGCTGCGGAGATCGCCGCCGCGGCGCGCAGCTCGAGCCCGTCGCCCGGTTGCAGCGCCGGCCCGTTCCTCGCTGTCGCGCAGCGGCCGCGAGGCCATCGTCGCCGCCAGCGCCGCGACCTCCGCCGCCAGCTCGGCCGGCGAGCGCTCGGCGGCGGCGCGCAGGCGCAGCAGGTCGCGCGGCGGGTCGCCGTCGTCGCCCTGCCAGAGCAGCAGCGCGGTTTCGGCGTCGCGCACGCTGCCGCGGCGGACCCGTCGCTCGAACCAGTCGATCGCGGCCGAGGGAGAAGCCGGAGGGTCCGCGCAGGTAGCGCAGGAAGTCCGCGGCGCGGCGGCCGCCGAACTCGGCCTCCAGCAGGGCGACAGGGCGCCGCCGACGCTGGTCCGCGCCACCGGCAGCTCCGCCTCCAGCGCGGTCGCGACCCCGTTCGCCTCCAGCGCCGCCTGCGATCTCGGCGCCGCGGCGGGAGGGGTCGCGGAGGGCGACCGCGATCTCGGTCGGGTCGGCGCCGCCGTGGACGAGGCGGGAGACGCGGGCGGCGATCGCCTCGGCCTCGGCGCGGGTCCCGGCCGAGCGCAGCAGGGTGAGGCCGGCGTCAGGCGCCACCCGCTCCGGCCGCGGCGCGCAGAAGGACCGTCGAGGTGGAAGAGGAGAGGGCTCTGGGTGTTGCCGGGGGCGGCCTCGGTACGTCTCTTCCGCCGCCGGTTCCAGCTGCCGCAGCCGTCCGAGCAGCCGCCCCCGCGCCTCCAGTGCCGCGCTGCCCTCCTCGTAGGGGAGGGCGACCGTCACCTCGGCCTGCCGGCGAGGGCGGCGAGGAGCTCGAACTGGTTCTCGGTCAGGTCGTCGAAGCCGTAGAGGAGGACCGGCCGGTCGCCCCAGAAGGAGCCGTCGCCCCGCAGCAGGGCGATCGCTTCGCGGGCGATGCCGTGGGCGTCGAGCGGCCGGTTCGCCGCCGCACCTCCTCGTAGCCGCCGTAGAGGGTGGCGAGGTCGCTGAGGTAGGCGGATCCTTCCAGGGTGGCGGCGCTCGCCTCGACCTCCTCCGGCTCGACCGCGGCCGCCTGCAGCTCGTCGATCAGCCGCTCCAGGGCGCCGGCGAAGCGGGGCCGGGCGGCGGAGCGGCGCAGCGGCCCGAGCCGGTCCCGGCGCGAGGAGATCGCGACCGCGATCGCGCGCAGCCGCTGCGCCGGGGAGAGCTCCGCCCCGGGCGGCGCCCCGGCGGCGGTGGCGACGGTGCGGAAGAGGGCTCCGAAGGTCATCGCCGCGCCGCCGAGCAGGGCGCCGTCGCCGCAGAGCTCGCGCTCGAACCAGAAGACGTCGTCGACGGTCGGCACGACCAGGATCGGATCGCGCTCGCGGCCGGCGGAGAACTCGCGTCGGACCAGCCCGGCGCGGCCCGAGTTGGGTGGTCCGTGGATCAGCTTCAGGGGCACCGGTCCGAGCCTACGCACGCCTCCGGCGCCGCCCGGCGGGCACCGTTCACCACCCCGCAAACTGGGGGGATAGCGGGCATCTTTTGGCGTCTTAGGCCGCCTCTACCTTGTCCGCAGCTGATGTCAATCTGTTTCGTAGACCCCGCCGACGCAATCCGCGCCATCTCCGACTCGATCGGACGCGAGGCCCGTCGCCAGCTGCTCGGCGAGGCGGTTCGCGCCTGGGTTGACGAGATCCCCGAGTCCGAGCTCGAAATCCACTACGCGAAGGCGATCGCCGAGCTCGACGAGCACGACCTCTCGATGCTGGCCGCCTGGCACGGATCCCTGGAGGCCGGCCAGCCGGTCCCCAACCGCGACTTCTTGATGGCCGCCTTCAGCAGCCTCGGAGATAACCGCCGCGAGGCGCTCAAGCTCGCCGCCGGCTTCCGCGGCGAGGAGGCGGTCGACTCCGGCGTCACCGAGGAGGATGCCCTCGAGCTGGTCCTCGGCCTCCTCGGCCCACCCAGACTGATGGAGCTCGCCACCGAGGCACTGGAGCTCTACGTCTGGGACCGGGCCGGCAGCGACAACTAGTTGCGTCAAGTTCAAGCGCCGATAGGATGCTTGGCATCCACGTCGGGGAATTAACCCCCACGAGAGTTGTTTCGAGGGTCAGTGGCGTGGTGATAGTGACGCCGAGTTGTTGAAGGAGCTAGGTGCAGTGCAACCGGTCAGGCGTCGCGGGCACAAGGTTCGGCCTGTCCCGAGCGTGCCGTTGAAGAGTTGACAGGTTCGCGGTTCGTCTTCAAGACGCATTGCGCTCGATCCGGCAGGGGTGAAGGCCGGTGCGCGCGGAGACGAGATGCGAAGACAGGTACGCGAACGCGAGAGGCCCGAACCTTCCGCCGTCTGGCAGACGCTCGCAATCACTTTCGCCGGCTTCAGCTTTGCAGCAGGAATGGGAGCGCTGACGATCGCCGAGAACGCCGCAGTTAGTAGCGGGGAACTCTGGATCGGAGCGGCAGGATTTCTGCTTGCGGCAGTTCTCTGTTTCGCCGCCCACCTGGATGTGAACAGAGGACGCAGAAGCAGGTGGGTCGAAGTCGAAGAGTTGCCATCCAGCCAACAAAAAGACCCGCCTACGCGGGTCTAGTTGCGAGGTGGGTAATCAGCCCACAAACGCCTGATAAGCCGTCTTGACAGGGTAGTGGAAAGTAGACAATAAGTTGCGCCCGGCCGAACTAGCCCCTTTCGGCTTCTGGGTTTGGTTTACCGGCGCGGGGGCTACCCTCGCCTTATGGACGTTCCCCCGCAAGCAATCGTCATCTTTGGCGCCACCGGCGATCTTGCCCGGCGCAAGCTGCTGCCGGGGTTGCTGCGGCTTTTCCAGGCGGGGCTGATGCCGGAGTTCCGGATCATCGGCGTCTCGATCGAGGAGATCAACGACGCTCGCTTCCGGGCGATCGCCGAAGCGGCCTGCCGCGAGCACGCCCGCCACGCCTTCGGCGGCGAGGAGTGGCACGAGTTCTCCCGCCGCCTCTCCTACGTGCCGCACTCCCAGGCCCCGGAGGGGCTGCGGGAGGCGGTCGCGGGCGCCGAAGACGAACTCGGCTCGGAGATGCGCCTGCTCCACTACCTGAGCGTGCCTCCGGCCGCGGCGCCGGACGTGATCAGGATCCTCAAGACCTGCGGGCTCTCGAAGCGCTCGCGGGTGATCCTGGAGAAGCCGTTCGGGATCGACCTGGCCAGCGCGCTCGAGCTCAACCGCATGGTCCACGAAGTCCTCGGCGAGGATCAGGTCTTCCGCATCGATCACTTCCTCGGCAAAGAGGCGGCGCAGAACATCCTCGCGCTGCGCTTCGCCAACGGCCTCTTCGAGCCGATCTGGAACCGCAGCCACATCGACCACATCCAGATCGACGTGCCGGAGACGGTCGGGGTCGGCTCCCGCGCGGCTTTCTATGAGAAGACGGGCGCCTTCCGCGACATGGTTGTCACCCACCTGTTCCAGATCCTCGCCTTCGTCGCGATGGAGCCGCCGACGTCGCTGGCGCCGGACCCGATCACCGACGAGAAGAACAAGGTCTTCCGCAGCCTGCAGCCGCTCGACCCCGCCCAGGTGGTGCGGGGCCAGTACGAGGGGTACCGCACCGAAGAGGGCGTCGCCCCGGACTCCAGCGCCGAGACCTTCGTCGCCTTGCGCTGCGAAATTGACAACTGGCGCTGGAGCGGCGTTCCCTTCTACCTACGCACCGGCAAGCGGATGGGGGTGAGCGCCCGGATCATCTCGATCGCCTTCCGCGAGCCGCCGCACGCGATGTTCCCCGAGCACTCCCGCGTCGGCCGCTACGGGCCCGACCACCTCACCTTCGACCTCGACGAGTCCTCCCGCGTCTCGCTCTCCTTCTACGGCAAGCGACCGGGGATGGGGATGGTGCTGGAGAAGGCGAGCATGCAGTTCTCGCTGGAGGAAACCGACTACCACGGCGAGACCGTCGAGGCCTACGAGCGGCTGATCCGCGACGCGATGATCGGCGACCGCACCCTGTTCACCACCGCGCCGGGGATCGAGCGGCTCTGGGAGGTCTCGGAACCGCTGCTGCGGGATCCGCCGCCGGTCAAGCCCTACCCGCAGGGGTCCTGGGGGCCGGCGGAGATCGGCGGCCTGATCGCGCCCCACAGCTGGCGCCTGCCCTTCGCCCGCCGCTGGCGGGAAGCGCCGAACGGCAACGGCCCCCCGATCGAGCGCGAGCGGGCTTAGCTAGGGCGTCGCGGCGAGCGCGGCGCGGATCTCGCCGATCGCCTGCTCGTTGTCGCGGAAGTGGACCGCCTTCATCCCGGCGGCCTCAGCGCCCTCGATGTTCGGTTCCAGGTCATCGATGAACAGGCACGCCTCCGCCGGCATGCCGATCCGCTCCAGGGTCAGCTCGTAGATCCGCGCTTCCGGCTTGCGGCAGCCGACGAAGGCCGAGTCGACGATCTCCTCGAAGATCTCGTCGACCGGGAGCATCGCGCGCCAGAGCGGCTCCCACTCGCGCACGTTGTTGGTCAGCATCGCCATCTTCAGGCCGCTGTCCTTGAGCTCGTGCATCAGCGCGATCATCTCGTCGTTGGGATGCAGTGCGCCCCAGAACTTCTGGCGGAAGTGGTGCAGGTGAGGGCGATGGTCGAGGATCGTCTCCAGCCCGTCCTCGAGCCGCTCGATGAACTCGTCCTCGCTGATCTCCCCGCGCTCGAGGCGGAACAAGGGCAGCTCCTCGCCCTCCGCCAGCCCGGCCCGCATCGCCTTGCCGAGCGTCTCCGGGGAGATCCCGACCTCGTCCTGGAAGGCGGCGAAAGCGGCGAACAGCGGCGTCGTCAGGACGCCGCCGAAGTCGGAGACGATGGCCCGGATCTCAGCCATCGGCGCCGCGGGAGACCTCGTAGGTGCCGAGGCCCTCGCGGCCCTCGACCGACCAGCGGAAGAAGGCGATCTGGGAGTCGCCGTCCTCGCGGCTGACGCTGACCGAGTTGATCAGGGTCCCGGCCCCGCGCAGTGGCCGCATCTCCTCGGCGTCGGGCCAGAGCTCCAGCGTCGCCCGGCGCTGCACGCCATCCTCGCCGTACTCGGTCGAGAGCAGTGCCTCCTCGAAGGTCAGCGGAGCGCCGACGGGGTCGCAGAGGACCGCGGCGACCTCCTCGTCGCCGTGCTCGCGCCCGTCGGCAGGCATGGTCGAGGTGAGGGCCAGCAGCCCCCCGTCGGAGAAGACGATCCCAATCGACCGCCGCACGATCCGGCCCCCATGGCTCATTGCCCGGCAGCCTAGTGACCGAAGAGGTGTGGTCGAGCTTTGGCCCGGTATGCGGGAGGAAGCTCAACCACACCCTTGCCGGGGTTAGATTGCCGTTCCATGCCCGAGCTGACGATCCGCGACGCCGACCCCAGCCGCGACGCCGCCGCCTGCGCTGCGATCTACGCGCCGCACGTCGAGGGCAGCGCCGTCTCCTTCGAGGAAACGGCTCCGGACGCGACCGATCTGGCGGCGCGGATCGAGCGCTATGGCAACAGCCACGCCTGGCTCGTCGCCGAGCGTGAGGGGGAGGTTGTCGGCTACGCCTACGCGACCGCCTTCAACGAGCGCCCCGCCTACCGCTGGAGCGCCAGCGTCTCCGTCTACATCACCGCTGACGCCAGGGGCCAAGGGGTTGCCCGGGCCCTCTACACGGCGCTCTTCGAGCGCTTGTGCGCGCGAGGCTTCCGCATGGCCGTCGCCGGCATCACTCTGCCCAACGAGGCGAGCGTCGCCCTCCACGGAGCGCTCGGCTTCGAGCAGGCGGGGTCAACCGCGAGATCGGCTGGAAGGAAGGCGCCTGGCACGACGTCGGCTGGTTCCAGTTGGAGCTGGCGCCGGCGCCCGACGGCCCGCCACAAGAGCCGCGCTGAGGTCCCGGCTACCATTCAGCGATGAGCGATAACCCCGCACCGACCGACGCGACCAGCGACGAAACCCTCACCGAGGAGGACGTCTACGAGGTGCTCGAGGAGGTCATCGACCCCGAGCTCGGCCTCGACTTCGTCTCCCTCGGCCTCGTCTACGACGTCAACATCGAGGGCACGGACGTCTACGTCACCTTCACCCTCACCACCCCCGCCTGCCCGATCGGCCCCCAGGTCTCCGAACAGATGAAGGAGTTCGTCGGCGACATGCCCGGCGTCACCGGCGTCCATCCGAAGATGGTCTTCGACCCCGCCTGGACCCCGGAGATGATGACCGAGGAGGCGAAGTTCGCCCTCGGGTTCTGAGCGATTGATGAATATTCCCCCCTATGGGGAGGAAAATTCACCAACCGTTAGTCGCCCAGGCTGAGCCGGAGCAGTCGGTGGGGCAAGCCGGCGTGCGTGACCTCGCCGTCCTGCTCGAAGCCCACCTTTTCGGCAACCCGCCGCGAAGGGACGTTCGCTGGTAGCACCAAGGCGATCAGCCGCTTGAAGCCCAGCTCGTGCGCTGATCCAGCCGCGGCCGTTGCCGTCTCGGTCGCGTAGCCCTGGTTGTGCAGGGAGGGCTCGATGCTCCAGGCGAGCTCGACCATCGCGTGTCTCGTCGACCACCGTCCAGGGAGGCCGCCGCGGCCGGCGAAGCGGCCGCTCTCCTGCTCGGTCAGGATCCAGGGTCCGAAGCCGTGGTCGTGCCAGTGGGTGCAGTCGCCCTCGATCAGTTCGTCGATGGCGCCCGAGTTGAAGGGGGGCAGGGGAGGAGGTCGCAGCCAGCGCTCTATCTCTGGCTGTGTGAAGTGGGAGTGGTAGAGGGCGCGGTCGTCGCGAGTCGGCCGGCGGAGGAGGAGCCGCTTGGTCTGCCGTTCTTCTCCCGCCACCTCAGTCGCGGTCGCCGCCGGGCAGACGCGGGTCGCCGCCGTTGCCCTGCGGCGGGACCTCTTCGGCCGTTCCCTCGAAGTCGTAATCGCGGCTTGGACGGGTGCCGGCGCCTCCGGGGGCGGGCCGAACGGACCCCGCCCGCCGCCGGGCATTCCGACCACCATGAAGCGCCCGACCGTGAGCCGTTTCAGCAGCTCGGCGGGCGATCGCCCTGGTCGGCGGGATCAGCAGGCAGTAGGCCGAAGATGTCGGTGATGAAGCCCGGCGCCAGCAGCAGGGTGCCGCCGATCACGATCAGCAGCCCGTCGGCCACCTCCTTGCCGGGGAAGCGGCCCGCCGAGAGCGCCTCGTTGAACCGCCGCCAGGCGCCCCGCCCCTGGTGTTTGAGCAGCAGCGAGCCGAGCACCGCGTCGGCCAGCAGCAGGGCCAGCGTCGGCCAGACGCCGATCAGCTGCCCGACCTGAATGATCACGTAGAGCTCCAGGATCGGGACGACGATGAAGAGCAGGACCAGGAACAGCATGGGAACAGCCTAGAGAGGTCGGGGTGTCGCCATTCGCCCCCTATAGGGCTACAAAAGCGACAGCTACGCGGCCTTGACCTTCTTGCCCGCTGCCGCCTCGAGCTCGGCCAGCGATTCGCTCAGCCCGTTGCTGATGACCTCGATGTCCTCCATGGAGTCGTAGTCGGCGAGCAGCCCGAACCCGACCTTGCCGTTGTAGCTCATGATCGCCACGGCCAGGCAGTGGTTCTGCGGCAGGAAGGCGACCGGGTAGACCTCCTCCAGTTCCTTGCCGAGGACGTAGAGCGGCATCTGCGGACCGGGGACGTTGGTGACGATGTTGTTGAAGAGGCGGGTCGAGAAGTTGATCCGCGAAGCCTGGGCCAGAAGGGTCGGCGGCGCGAAGTCGTTGAAGCGGGAGATCACTTCCGCCCCCAGCGCCTGTTTGGAGCGCTTCAGACCGGCCATCCCGTCGCTGATCGTGCGCAGCCGCCGCACCGGGTCCTCGATGTAGACGGGCAGCGGCCCGCGCATCAGCGCGATCCGGTTGCCGAGGTTGCCGCGCTCGTCCTCGCCGCGGATCGAGACCGGCACCAGCGCCCGTAGCTCCAGCCCCTCGGTGCGGACGCCGCGGCCGTGCAGCCACTTCCGCAACGCACCGGTGACGACGGCGAGGACGACGTCGTTGACGGTGCCACCGAGGGCATCCTTGATCTCCTTGAACTTCGCCAGCTCCGAGCGCGCCCAGACATAGCGGCGGTGTGGGCCGATCTCCTGGTTCAGCGGCACGTCCGGGGCGGGGTCGGCGAAGGCGCTGACGATCTCGCCGACGCCCTCCAGGCCCTCGACCAGCTTGCGCGCCGTCGTCTCCGGGTTGCGCACGACGTCGACCGCGCGCTCGGCGAGCTTGACCGGGGCGGCGACCAGGTCGGCGACTCCCCGCGCGACCAGCTCGCCGGTGCCCGGTTCCGGCTGCGGCACCCAGTCGTCCTCCAGCTGCATCGGTTTCGCTTCGCGCTCGAAGTCGAAGAGGACGGTGCCGATGTCGACGCCGGAGATCCCGTCGACCATCGCGTGGTGGGTCTTGGTCATGATCGCGAAGCGGTCGCGCTCCAGGTTCTGCGCCAGCCACAGCTCCCAGAGCGGCTTCGAACGGTCGAGCTGTTGGGAGAAGATCCGCGCCGCGAGCCGTTTCAGCTGCGCCTCGCCGCCCGGATCCGGCAACGCGGTGTGGCGGATGTGGTAGGTGAGGTTGAAGTTGACGTCGTCGGCCCAGAGCGGTCGGCCGGCCTCCAGCGGCGGCACCACCAGCTTCTGGCGGAAGCGGGGCACCAGCGGCAGGCGGCTGCGAACGTGCTCGACCAGGTCGGTGTACTTCGGCGGCGGCCCCTCGAAGATCAGGACCGCGCCCACGTGCATGTGACTGTTCGAATGCTCGTTGGTCAGGAACGAGGCATCGACAGCGGTGAGCCGATCGAGGTGACGTCCGGAGGTTGCCATCCAGCAAGGCTACTTATGCCGCAATTTCGGGGCGATCTCGCGAGGTGGGTCGCAAGGGCTTCATCGCTACCCTGAAGGTATGCCTGCCGCTGCCACCGCGCCCAAACGGGTGCTGCTCGCCGCCCCCCGCGGCTACTGCGCCGGGGTCGATCGCGCCGTGCAGACCGTCGAGCGCGCGCTCGAGCTCCACGGCGCGCCCGTCTACGTGCGCAAGGAGATCGTCCACAACAAGCACGTGGTCGAGGAGCTGGCCAAGCGCGGCGCGATCTTCGTCGAGGAGGAGACCGAGGTGCCGGAGGGCGCGATCGTCGTCTTCTCCGCCCACGGGGTCGCCCCCAGCGTGCACGAGAACGCCGCCGCCCGCCAGCTGCGGACGATCGACGCGACCTGCCCGCTGGTGACCAAGGTCCACGTCTCCGCCCGCCGCTTCGCCGCCCAGGGCTACACGATCATCATGATCGGCCACCAGGGTCACGAGGAGGTCGAAGGGACGACCGGCGAGGCGCCCGACAGCATCGTCCTGATCGAAACCGCCGACGAAGTCGAGACGCTCCAGGTCCCGGACCCCGAGCAAAGTCGCCTTCATCACCCAGACGACCCTCTCGGTCGACGAGACCGCCGAGGTGATCGCCGCCCTGCGGGCCAAGTTCCCCGGCATCGTCAGCAGCAAGTCCGACGACATCTGTTACGCGACCACCAACCGCCAGATCGCCGTCAAGCAGCTGGCCCGCGAGTGCGACCTGGTCCTGGTGATCGGTTCGACCAACTCCTCCAACTCCAACCGCCTGGTCGAGGTCGCCCGCGAACACGGTGCCGCCTCGCACCTGATCGACAACCACACCCAGGTCCAGGAGGAGTGGCTGCAGGGAGTGGAGACGGTCGGGATCACCTCCGGCGCCTCGGCGCCCGAGGAGCTGGTCGAGCGCCTCGTCTCCTTCTTCCGCGATCGCGGCGCCAACGACGTCTCCGAGCTGCGGACCGTCCACGAGGACGTCCGCTTCATGCTGCCGAAGGAGATCCGCGAAGAGGTCGCCGCGCGGGCCTGAGCCCGCGCGACACTCTTCGGTTCTGGAAGGGCCCCTAGCCCTTCCCCGTGCAGGGTCGGACGACCCCGGCGGAGATCTGGGTGCCGTCTTCGAACTTGGCGATGCCGCGTGCGTTCAGGTGCCCGTCGGGGCAGGTTGCGAAGAGGATGCCCTTGTCGAATTTGAGTTTGAAGTAGGTCCCGGAGCCAGCGCCGCCGGCGATCTTCGGGATCTTCGCGACCGATTCAAGGCCGTAACGGCCTTTGTTGATCTTCTTGATCTTCACCGTGGCGACGATCGCGGCCGTGACCGGAGCGTTGAGGAAGGCGTGGATATAGAGGGTGGTGACGCCACCCTTGAAGCCGCCGTTGAAGGCGAGCAGCTCGCTCTTGACATCGATCGGGCGCTGTTCGGGAAACTCGACCTCGGCTTCGGTCGTTCCTTCGCCGACGATCGCCGGGCCGCAGACTTTCCTCGCCGTTGCGGTGGTCGTCGACTGCAGCTGACCGGATTTGCACGTCGGTACGCCTTTGACGTTGATCGAGCCGTGCTTGTCAGTTTCGAGCTTGAGTTCCCTGGCGGCAGGGGGATGAGTGCCGTCCAGGGTGCGAAGCTTTCCCCAGAGGAAGAAGCTGATCGGGGTCGGCTTCGTTTTCGATAGAGCCTTCGGCGAGAAGCCGCCGTCGAATTCGACTTCGATGTTGCCGAAGACGACCTTCTCCGGCTTTGCCGTCACACTGCCCGCCACCGCGAGTGCCACCAGTGCGGTTACCGCCACCACGGAGCCACGTAGCCGCCACGTCTCCCGTTTTTCATCTCCCTACCTCCTTGCCGGGACCGTACCACCACCCGTCGAAGACTCTTGACAGCCGGGCTACTTCAGTCGGCGTACGGCGCGTAGCGGTTGTGCAGCATCAGGTCGTTGCCGTCGGGGTCGGTGAAGAGCGCCATGTGGCAGACGCCGGTGTCGAAGGTCTCGCCGCTGAAAACGACGCCTTTGGCCTCCAGCTCCTTGCGGGCGGCCTCGACGTCGTCGACGTGCAGCGCCGGGTGGGCGTTTTTCTCCGGGGCGAACTCCATCCCCATTTTGGCCGGTTCCCAGATCCCGAAGCAGGTGTCGCCCACCCAGCACTCGAAGCGGCTGTTCTCGTCCGGCCGCAGGCCGAGGGTCTCGACGTAGAAGGCGCGGGAGCGCTCGGCATCGGTGGACGGGACGCCGATGAAGTCGGTCTTGGTGATCATCGTCTCTCCTCCTGCGGCGGGGCCGCGGTTTTGTAGGGCCGCTCAGGGAACGCCGGCGGCGAAGCTGATCGACCAGATCTTTATACCCGGGGCGGGGCGAAGTATCAGGCTGTGCGCCTCGTGGCCGGGTGCTCGGCCAGGGTGCGGAGGCCGGGCGGTCCGGCGGGCAGCGTGCTCCACTCGCCGTCGATCTCGACCTCGATCTCGCCGTTGCCCTCGACCGTGGCGAAGGCGCCGCCGGCCTGGTAGTCGAGCGCCAGGTCCTCGCCGTCGCTGCCGGCGACCCAGGGCCGCTCCCAGGAACCGCCCGGGAACTGCTCGGGGGTGGGGGGGATGACCCGGGCGCCTGGGCCGTCGCTGGCACGCAGCGGCGCCATCGGCTCCGGCAGGTCCTGGAGGGCGTCGATTTCCCGCAGCTCGGCCTGGATCGCTTCCTCGGTTGCCCGGTATTCGCCCTCGCCGAAGTGGGCCCAGGAGAGCGCTCCGCCGAGGCTCCAGAGAAAGAGGCTGGGCCAGCCCTCGCAGCCGTAGGTGGCCCAAAGGTCGTGGTCGGCGTCGATCGCGACCGGGAACTCGACGTCTAGTCGCGCCAGCCCCGCCGCCACGTTCTCCGGCTCGGCGGCGAAGCGGAAGCGGGGAGCCTGCACGCCGATCACGCTCAGCCCGGCCTCGCGGTAGCGCCGCCGCCACTCGGAGACGTAGGGGAGGGTGCGGACACTGTTCAGTTGGCCGTATTCGATGAAGTGGACCAGCGCTGGGCCGCCGGCGGTGAGGGCCGGCATCGACTCCGGCTCGGTCCCGACCCAGGCCAGGTCGACCGGCAGGTCGGGGGCGGCGATGTTCTCGCGTCCGGGGCGCACGGAAAGCGGACGTTATCCTGGCTGGCGTGACCGAGCTCGGCGCCCTCCTGCTCCCGGCAGTACCGCTGCTGGCATTGCTGTTGGCACTGCTCTTCGGCCGCTACCCCGGCTGCGAGGCGATCGTCCGCTTCTCCCGCTTGGTCGCCGCCGCGATGCGCCCGCGGCTCGGGATCGCCGGCCACCGCCGTCCCGCCCAACGGCCGCCGTCCTTCGCGCGCGGCGGCGGGCTGCTCCTCGCCCTCTCGCTCTCCGGTCGCGCCCCGCCCGCCGTGGCCTAGCGCCGCCCCGCCGCACACCGGCGCGGGCGCGCACCCATGCCCACGCAAGAAGCGAAGAGAGGACTTGAAGATGATGGATGCAAGGAAGCTGATGGTTGCCCTGCTAGTGCTGGTCGCGGCGGGCGCTCTGGCGGCATGCGGCAGCAGCGATAGCAGCACCACCGAGACGGGCGAGGAAAGCGCGGCCGTCAGCGGCGAGTTCGAAACCCTCGCCGGCGCTCCCGCCGGCTACGCGAAAGTGGCGGGGGAAGCAGACCTGGAGCGTGCCGACGGCGGCACCACGGTCTCGATCAAGGTCAGCGGCCTGGAGCCGAAGACCGAGTACGTCGCCCACCTCCACACCGGCGGCTGCGACCAGGCGGATCCTGGCGGGCCCCACTTCCAGTTCGAAAAGGGCGGTTCGGAGGAGCCGCCGAACGAGATCCACCTCGAGTTCACCTCTGACGCATCCGGCGAAGCTGAAGCCGAGGCAGCGAGCAAGCGCGAAGTCCCGGCGGGCGAAGCGGGCTCGGTCGTCATCCACCTCGCCGGTTCGCACCACGAGATGGCTTCGTACGGGACGGACGACTCCGAAGCGGTGAGCACCCTGTTCGTCCACGAAGGAGTCGACCACTCGAAGGAAGGGGATGGCCACGGGGAGGAGCCCTCACACAGCGACAAGATCGCCTGCGCCGAACTGGAAGGCGCGGCCGCGGCGGAAGGAGGAGATGTCTCCAACGCCGGCGGCAACGTCCCGACGATCTCCGTCCGCAACGGCGAACCGGTGGGAGGCATCCAGACGCTCGAATACAGCGCTGGAGAACAGATTCGCTTCCGAGTCTCCTCTGACGCGGCGGAAGAGATCCACGTCCACGGCTACGACATCTCTCAAGATGTGCCGGCGGGCGGGGTGATCGAATTCGACTTCCCCGCCGAACTCGAAGGCATCTACGAGGCTGAGCTGGAGGAGCTCGGGGTTCAGATCGCCGAGCTGCGGATCAACCCGTGAATTTCCTGCCGCTGGCGCATGCCCTGGCCTCCAGGCAGGACCTGCCGGTCCCCGCCTGGCTCTTCGCCTGGGGGGCATCGATCGTCCTCGTCGTGTCCTTCTTCGCGCTGGCGGCGGGCTGGCGGACCCCCCGCTTCGAGCAGCTGCACGAGCGGCCGCTCGGGGCGGGGATCTCCCGCCTCCTCCTCGGCCTGCCGACGCAGGTCCTCTGCGGCGCCATCGGCGTCTTCCTCCTCGGGCTCGCGATCTACGCTGGCCTCGAGGGCACCGAAGCCCCCGACCGCAACTTCACCCTCACCTTCCTCTTCGTCACCTGCTGGCTTGGCTTCCCCTTCTTCTCGGCGATCTTCGGCGACCTCTTCCGGCCCTTCAACCCGTGGCGGGCGATCGGCCGCGCCGCCGGCGCCGGCTTCCGGGCGATCGCCGGGCAGCGCGCCGCCCACGTCTCCTACCCGCAGCGGCTGGGCCGCTGGCCGGCGGCGATCGGCCTCCTCGCCGTGGTCTGGCTCGAGGTCGTCTACGGCAATGGAGGCACCGGCTTCACCCCCGAGAACGTCGCCGTTGCCAGCCTCGTCTACAGCCTCTACACGCTGGCGATGATGGCCGCCTTCGGGGTCGAGGAGTGGTGCGAGCGGGGCGAGGTCTTCTCGGTCTACTTCGGGATGTTCGGCCGGCTCGGGATCTTCGGCACCCGCGACGGCAGACTCAAGCGGCGGCGACCTTTCTCCGCGGCGACCACCTGGGCGACGATCCCAGGCTCGGCCGCGGTGGTGATCGCCTCGATCTCCACCACCAGCTTCGACGGCGGCCAGGAGGGGGCGTTTAAAGGCGGGGTCGAATGGCTCTACGACCGCTTCCTCGACTGGGGCATCGCCCCGACCGCTTCGCTGCGGCTCTCCGGGACGATCTTCATGCTGCTCTGCTTCGGCGCAGTCGGCCTCATCTACCTGCTCGGCGTGCGCGGGATGCGGACCGTCCCCGGCGCGCCCTCGTTCGCAAAATTGCGGGTCGGCTTCGCCCACACCCTGATTCCGATCGCCCTCGCCTACCTCCTCGCCCACTACTTCAGCTTCTTCGTCTTCCAGGAGCAGGCGCAGTTCACCTACCTGCTCTCCGACCCGCTCGGCACCGGCACCACCGACCTCTTCGGCACCGCCGGCTCCGGGGTCGACTACACGATCCTCACCGCCAACGCCATCTGGTACGTCCAGGTCGCCGCGCTGATCGCCGGCCACGTGATCGGGCTGATGCTCGCCCACGACCGCGCCCTCGTCTACTGGCCCGACTATCGCAACGCCACCGCCTCGCAGTACTGGATGCTGGCGGTGATGGTCGCCTTCACCTGCTTCGGCCTCTACCTGCTCTCGGTAGCCAACGGGTAGGGAAGGGGAGTGCTGCCGCTAGCCCACGCCGGCCACTACGCCATCTGGGTCTTCTACGCCCTACCGGTGGTGGTCGTCGTCGGCGCAATCGCCCGCAGCGCGATCCTCACGCGGCGGGCGGGACGCGATGGAGAGGAGCCAGAGAGCTAGAGAATCTCGGCGAGGCGCGTCTCCAGCGCCTCAGAAATGCTGTCTCGCACAGGCCCCTCGGCCAGGCGTTCGACCAGGGACTCGAGGAAGCCTTCGATGATCAGCGCCTTCGCCGCCTCGTCGTCGAGACCGCGGGAGGTGAGGTAGAAGAGCTGCTCCTTGTCAACCTGAGCGATCGCTGCGGCGTGGGTGCAGCGGACGTCGTCGGCGAGGATCTCCAGGCCCGGGATCGCGTCGGCGTGGGCCTCGGGCGAGAGCAGCAGGTTGCGGCTCTCCTGGAAGGCATCGGTCTGCTGGGCGCCGGGGTCGACCTTGATCATCCCGCGCCAGACGGCGGTCGAGCCGGCGGCGAGGACGCCGCGGAAGGCGAGGTCGGAGTTGGTGTTCGGCGCCGCGTGCTCCTGCAGCGTGTCGAAGTCGAGGTGCTGACCGGGGCCGCCGGCGTAGCCGCCGGTGACGCGGGCCTCGGAGCCGGGGCCGGCGAGCTTGGTCTCCATCCGCACCTTGCCGCGAGCCGAGCCGAAGCCGAGGGCGGCCCAGTCGAGGCGGCCGTCGCGCTCGACCTCGGCGCGCTGGGTGGCGAAGATCCAGGCCCGCTCGGAGATGTCCTGGGTGTTGACGTAGCGCAGGGTCGCGGCCTGGCCGACGGCCAGCTCGACTACCGAGTTCAGCACCGCGTCGACGTCATCTGACGGTGAGGACCAGTGCTCCCAGACCTCTGCTTCGGCGCCCTCCTCGAGCACGATCAGCGTCCGCCAGTTGATCGCGGCGCCGCCCGTCTCGACCGGCAGCTCGATCTGGATCGGCTCGCTCAGCCGCACCCCTTTGGGCACGTGGACGAGGACGCCGTCGCTCCAGGCCGCCTCGTTGCGGGCGACGAACGGGTCCTCGACCGGGACCAGTGAGCCGAGCCGCTCGTGCAGCAGCCCGTCGTGGTCGGCCAGCGCCTCGCTCAGCGGCATCACGGTTGCGCCCTCGGCGCCGGAGATCGTCGGCGTCGCGCCGGTCTCCTCGTAGGCCGCCAGGTCGAGGCCGGAGAGGTCGGTGAATTCCCATCCCTTCGCCTTCTGGTCGGGGAGGGGGAGCTCCTGCGTGAGAGAGGCGCCGCGTCGGCGCCTCTCGTCGAGCCAGGCCGGTTGCGTCGCGACCTCAGCCAATGGAGCCCTCCATCTGCAGCTCGATGAGGCGGTTTAACTCGACTGCGTACTCCATCGGCAGCTCCTTAGTCACCGGCTCGATGAACCCGTTGACGATCATCTTCGAGGCCTCCTCCTCGTCCAGCCCGCGGCTCTGCAGGTAGAAGAGCTGCTCGTCGCCGATTTTCGAGACGGTCGCCTCGTGGCCGATGTCGGCGTCGTTCTCGTCGATGCGGATCGTCGGGTAGGTGTCCGACCGCGAGTCCTCATCGAGCAGCAGCGCGTCGCAGACGACCTTGGAGCGGGATTCGCTCGCCCCGTCGGCGACTTCGAGCAGGCCGCGGTAGGTCGCCCGGCCGCCGTCCTTAGAGATCGACTTGGAGAAGATCGAGGACGAGGTCTTCGGCGCCGCGTGGATGATCTTGCCGCCGGCGTCCTGGTGCTGGCCCTCGCCGGCGAAGGCGATCGAAAGGATCTCGCCGTGGGCTTCGGGACCCATCAGGTAGATCGACGGGTACTTCATCGTCAGTTTCGAGCCGAGGTTGCAGTCGACCCACTCCATCGTCGCCTTCTCGTGAGCGACCGCGCGCTTGGTGACGAGGTTGAAGACGTTCTGCGACCAGTTCTGGACGGTCGTGTAGCGGACCCGCGAGCTCTTCTTGGCGACGATCTCAACCACGGCGGAGTGCAGCGAGTCGCTGGAGTAGACCGGCGCCGTGCAGCCCTCGATGTAGTGGACGTCGGCGCCCTCCTCGCAGATGATCAGCGTCCGCTCGAACTGGCCCATGTTCTCGGTGTTGATCCGGAAGTAGGCCTGCAGCGGCATCTCGACCTTGACCCCGGCGGGGACGTAGACGAAGGAACCGCCCGACCAGACGGCGGAGTTCAGCGCCGCCAGTTTGTTGTCGTTGGGCGGGATGATCGTCGCCCAGTGCTCGCGCACCAGGTCCTCGTGCTCGCGCAGGGCGGTGTCCATGTCGGTGAAGATCACGCCCTGGGCCTCGAGCTTCTCGTTCACTTGGTGGTAAACGACCTCGGACTCGTACTGGGCGCCGACCCCGGAGAGGAATTTGCGCTCGGCCTCGGGGATCCCCAGCCGGTCGAAGGTGTTTTTGATGTCCTCGGGGACCTCGCTCCAGTCGCGGCTGTTCTTCTCCGAGGCGCGAACGAAGTAGTGGATGTCGTCGAAGTTGATCTGGTCGAGGTCGCCGCCCCATTTCGGGGTCGGGCGCTGTTCGAAGTGCTCCAGAGCCTTGAGTCGGAAGTCGCGCATCCACTGCGGCTCTTCCTTGAAGTCGGAGATCGTTTCGACGACCTCGCGGGTCAGGCCCTTGGGGGCTTTGTAGGCGTAGCCGGACTCCGAGTCGTGGAAGCCGAACTTCTCTTTGTAGTCGGCGTTGATGCCGGCCAGCTCGCGTTTCTCGGCGAGAACCTCAGGCGTTGCCATTTCAGTCGACCTCCAGGGTGATGGTGTCGTCCTCGATCGCAACCGGGAACGTTTGCACTGGCTGGAAAGCTGGGAGCGTCTTCGGCCTACCGGTGCTGAGGTCGAAGAGGGAACCGTGGCGGGGGCACTCGACCGTGCAACTGGCGGGGTCGAACTCGCCCTCGGCGAGCGGCCCGTTGTCGTGCGAGCAGCGGTCCTCGATCGCGTAGAGCGTGCCGTCGCAGTTGAAGACGCCGATTTTCCTCTCGTCGTGCTCGACCAGGCGCATCTCGCCCGGCGACAGCTCGGCTGCCGGGCAGACGGGGATCTTGGTTCCTGCGGTGTCGGTCAAGAGGGTGGGGTGCTCCAACTGCCGCGATAGCGGCCTAGTGCGGATCGAGACTTAATCCTACTTCTACGGTCGGATTTTAGCGGGGCGCCCCGGCGGGCAATTCACATCGGGGCGATGACTTCGGAGCGCCGCTCTGGTCTTATCTACAGAACCCCACCGACGAAAGGATTCTGAGGATGAGCGAGAGGACCAGTTACGCACCGGGGACGCCCTGCTGGGTCGACCTGGCGACGCCCGACCTTGAGGCCGCCGAGAGCTTCTACCGTGAGCTGTTCGGCTGGGAGATTCCCGAGCTGCCGAACTCGGCCGAAATGGGCGGCTACCGGCGGGCCAAATTGAACGGCAAGGACGTCGCCGGCGCAATGCCGCTGATGCAGGAGGGCCAGCCGCCCGCCTGGAGCACCTACATCTCCGTCGACGACGCCGACGCAATCGCCCGCGCGATCCAGGAAAACGGCGGCACGATGATCGCCGAGCCGATGGCGGTGGCGTCATACGGCCGCCTCGCCGTCTTCACCGACCCCGAGGGCGCCTTCATCGGGATCTGGGAGCCGGCCGACTTCGCCGGGGCCGAGCTGGTCAACGAGCCCGGGTCGTTCTCCTGGAACGAGCTCAACACCGGTAACGCAGCCGCGGCGAAGGCCTTCTACGGCAGCGTCTTCGGCTGGGAGTTCGAAGACAAAGAGAGCGAGAACGCCGACGGCTATGTGATCTGCATGGTCAACGGCGACCGCGTCGCCGGGATGCTGGAGATGTCCGCTCGGGTTCCCTCCGAAGTCCCGCCGCACTGGAACACCTATTTCACGGTCGAGGACACCGAGGCGGCGATCGAGCAGGTCAAGGCCGGCGGCGGCGACAACGTCATGGGTCCGATGGACGTCGAGGTCGGCCGCATCGCCGTCGTCCACGACCCCTGGGGCGCGGTCTTCTCGGTGATCCGCCTGAACGAGCCGGCGTAGCTAGAGCTGGCCGAGGTCGGCGACCGCTTCGGACGGGTCGCCGGCCTCGCCCTCGTCCTCCCATTCGGCGGACTGGCCGAGGGAGGCGCTCTTGACGATCTTCAGGCCGAGCATCGCGCACTTCATCCGCGTTGCGGAGATGTCGATCCCGAGCAGCTCGAGGACGAACTCTTTCGGCAGCTTCAGCAGCTCCTCACGGCTTTTGCCGACCAGCTCGTCGGTCAGCAATGAGGTGGCGGCGGTCGAGATCGCACAGCCTTTGCCCTCGAAGGCAACCTCGGCGACGCGGTCGTCAGCGTCGAGCCTGATCATCACGTGCTGCTCGTCGCCGCAGAAGGGGTTGGTGTCCTCGAACTCGAGATCGGGGCTGTCGAGCGCGCCGAAGTTGTGCGGCCGCTTGTAGTGCTCGAGTATCTGGTCGCGGTAGAGCTCGTCCATCAGAGACCGAACACCTTACGCGCGTCTTCGAGTCCGTCGACTAGGCGGTCGATCTCCTCGTTGGTCGTGTAGACGCCGAAGCTGGCGCGGGCGGTGGCGGCGATCCCGAGCTTGTCCATCAGCACCTGGGCGCAGTGGTGGCCGGCGCGGACGGCGACGCCGTGGCGGTCGAGGATCTCGGAGACGTCGTGGGCGTGGATGCCCTCGATTTCGAAGGAGACGGGGCCGAGGCGACCCTCGCTGCGGGGCGGGCCGAAGACCTGCAGGCCCGGCACCTCGGCGACCCGGGTCAGGGCGTAGTCGGCGATCTGTTCCTCGTGCTCGCGCACCGCCTCCACCCCGACCATGTCGAGCCAGCGGAAGGCGGAGGCCATGCCGATCGCCTGGGCGATCGCCGGCGTCCCCGCCTCGAAGCGCGCCGGCACGTCGGCGTAGGTCGTGCCCTCCTTCGTCACCTTGCGGATCATCGAGCCGCCGCCAAGGAAGGGCGGCATCTCCCGCAGCAGGTCGAGCTTGGTCCAGAGGGCGCCGATCCCGGTCGGGCCGTAGAGCTTGTGACCGGTGATCGCGTAGAAGTCGACCCCGAGCTTGGTCATGTCGAGCGGCATCTTCGGCGCCGACTGGGCGCCATCCACCAGCACCTTGGCGCCGGCCGCGTGGGCGAGGCGGCAGATCTCGGCGATCGGGTTCTCGGTCCCGAGGACGTTGGAGACGTGGGTGACGGCGACCAGCTTCGGCCCGCGCTCGAGCAGGGCGGCGAAGGCCTTCATGTCGAGCCGGCCCTCCCCGTCGATCGGGGCCCAGTCGACCTCTGCCCCGGCCCGCTCGGCCAGCTGCTGCCAGGGGACGATGTTGGAGTGGTGCTCCATCTCGGTCAGCAGCAGCCGGTCGCCGGCGCCGACGTTGGCGTCGCCCCAGGCGCGCGCCACTAGGTTGATCGCCTCGGTCGCGTTGCGGACGAAGACCACCTCGCGGCGGTCGCTGGCGCCGATGTGGTCGGCGACCGTGGCCCGCGCCCCCTCGTAGGCTTCGGTCGCCTCGGCCGAGAGGGTGTGGGAGCCGCGGTGGACGTTGGAGTGGTGGCGCCGCTCGTAGCGGTCGACCGCCTGGATCGAGGCCAGAACCCGCTGGCTGCTGGCGCCGCTGTCGAGGTAGGCGACCGGCTGGCCGTTGACCTCGCGCTCCAGTGCCGGGAAGGCGGCGCGGACCTTCGCGACGGAGAACGGCGCCGCCGCCGCGGGGCTCTTGGCGCTCACCGGCTCCATCGCTTCGAGGTCAGGCCGCTGCGCCTGCCTCGACCTCCTCTTTGATCCAACCGTAGCCCTTCTCCTCCAGCACGCCGACCAGCTCCGGGCCGCCTTCTTTGACGATCCGCCCCTGGTACATGACGTGGACCGCATCCGGTTTGACCATGTGGAGGATGCGCTGGTAGTGGGTGATGATCAGGACGCCCATGTCCGGGCCGGCGAACTTGTTGACGCCCTCGGCGACGGTGCGCAGGGCGTCGATGTCGAGGCCCGAGTCGGTCTCGTCGAGGACCGCGATCTCCGGCCGCAACAGCGCCAGCTGCAGCAGCTCCATCCGCTTCTTCTCGCCGCCGGAGAAACCGTCGTTGAGGTAGCGGCTGGAGAAGTCTTTGGGGATGTTCGCCAGCTCCATCGCCTCCTGGGCGACGCGGGCGAAGTCTTTGATCTTGATCTGCGCTTCGCCGCGGACCTCGCGCTGGGCATTGATGATCATCCGCAGGTACTTGCTGACCGAGACGCCGGGGATCGCGACCGGATACTGGAAGGCCATGAAGAGGCCGGCCTGGGAGCGGTCCTCGGGGGCGGCCTCGGTGATGTCCTCGCCCTTGAAGGTGATCGTGCCCTCGGTCACCTCGAGCGCCGGGTGGCCCATGATCACGTTGGCGAGCGTCGACTTGCCGGAGCCGTTCGGGCCCATCAGGGCGTGCACCTTGCCCTTCTCGACATCGAGATCGAGGCCTTTGAGGATCTTCTTGTCCTCGACCTCGACGTGCAGGTTCCGTATCTCCAGCTCAGCCATTTCGCTCCGTTTCTGGGGTTTGTTGAAGTTCGTTACGCGGCGCTGCCGAGGGCGGCGGCGCGTTTCGGAGCGCTGTGCTCCGAGAACTCGACCAGCTCCGCCAGGGTGGTGCCGGCGAGGGCCTTGGTGACGCCGCCCTGTACCCGCATCCACAGCAGCTTGGTCGAACAGGCGTGGTCGCCGTCCGACTCGTGCGAGCAGAGGACTTTGCCTTCCGGCGAGTCGTGGAAGCACTCCATCGGGGCGATCTGCCCTTCCAGCGCCTCGACTACCGCATTCATCTTGATCTCCTCCGCCGGCTTCGCCAGGCGGTAGCCGCCGTGGGCGCCGCGGGTGGAGGTGACCAGCCCGGCCTTGCGCAGTTTCGCCACCAGGTGCTCCAGATAGGAGAGCGGCAGGTTCTCCGCTTCGGCGACGGAGCCCAGCGAGACGGGTTGCGAGCCGGGCTGGCGGCCCAGCTCGACCATCAGGCGAACTCCGTACTCGGCTTTGGTCGAGAACAGCATCGGCTTTAAATCCTACTGAAGCGGTCGGTTATGCCCCGCCCCAGGCTCAGGGCTCGATCAAGCCGCGGCGGATCGCGTAGCGGACCAGCTCGACCCGGTCGCGCATGCCGAGCTTGCGCATCGCGTTGGCGCGGTGGTTCTCGACCGTCTTCTCGGAGAGGTGGAGGACCTCGGCGATCTCCCTGGTCGTGTGCGCCTCGGCGACCAGCTTGACGATCTCCTCCTCGCGCGGGGTCAGCTCCTCCTCGCCGCTGGAGCCGCGCTCGAGCACGTCCTTGATCAGCGTCCGCTGCGCCTCGGGGGTGAGGAACGGCTCGCCCCGCTCGACCGCCCGGATCGCTGCCAGCAGGTCGGTATCCGCCTGCGCCTTCAGCACGTAGCCGGAGGCGCCGGCTTTCAGCGCCTCGAACAGGTAGCGCTCGTCGTCGTGCATGGAGAGGATCAGGACCGATACCTCGGGCGCCTGCTGCTTGATCTCCCGCGTCGCCTGCAACCCGGTCAGCTTCGGCATTTTCACGTCGAGGATCGCCAGGTCGGGCCGCTCCCGCACCGCCAGCTCGCGTGCCTCGGCTCCATCGGCGGCCTCGGCGACGACCTCGATGTCCGGCTGGCGCTCCAAGAGCAGCCGGATCCCGGAGCGGACGATGCCGTGGTCGTCGGCGATTAGCACTCTCATGGCGCCGATTCTCCCGGCACGTCTAGGCGGACCGTGGTGCCGGCGTCGGGACGGGACTCGATCGTCAACTCGGCGCCGACCAGCAGGGCGCGCTCGCGCATGCCGCCGATGCCTAGGCCGCGCTCGGACTCGTCGAAGGCGAATCCGCGGCCGTCGTCGGTCACTTCGAGGACCACGTCCCCGCTCGCCTCTCGTCGCAGCCGCACCTCGATCCGGGTCGCCTCGCTGTGGCGGGCGGCGTTGTTGAGCGCCTCCTGGGCGACGCGGTAGACGACCAACTGCTGGTCATCACCGAGGTCGGAGAAGTCGCCCTCGGCCTCCAATCGCGCCTCGATCTCGCCGCGCCCGAGCTGCTCGACCTGGCCGCCGATCGCCGCCGCCAGGCCGAGGTCATCAAGCGCCGTCGGCCGCAACTGGCGGGCGAGGGAGAGGAGCTCCCTCATCGCCTGGTTGGCGAGCGACTTGGTCTCGGCGATTTCCGCCTCCAGCTCCGGCGGCGCCGCCTCGCGCGCCGCCTCCAGTCGCAGCAGCAGCCCGGTCAGGGACTGATTGACCTCGTCGTGCAGATCGCGGGCGACCCGGGCCCGCTCCTCCTCCTGTGCGTGCAGGGTCGCCGAGCCCGCCCGCCGCCGCTCAGCTTCCAGCCGCCGCATCATCCGCAGGAAGGCGAGCTCGATCCGCGCCACCTCCTCGGTCTCGGCGACGCCGTCGATCGAGGCGGGGAGGAGGGGGCGGGGGCTGGAGAGGTCGACCTTCTCCATCGCCTCGACCAGGTCCTCGAGCGGCTGCAGCCGCCGCCGCTCGCGACGAAGGGCGAGCACCAGCGCCAAGACCACCAGACAGAGACCGATCACCGTGAAAGTCATCGCTTCAGCCTAGATCGGGGCGAGTTTTCGCTGTATGTCAGGGAAAAGTCGCCACGCTGCGCTAGGGGATGCCCCCGGGCGGTTAGAGGGGTGTCCCCTATAGGAGATTCGGCGCTCCCGTCGCATACTTGGCTACCCAATCCGACCTTAGGAGCGATCACCCGATGACCACCACCAAGCAATCCACCTGGGGCGCGACCCTGCGGACCACGATTCTGCTGGCTTCCCTTTCGGGGCTGCTGGTCTTGATCGGCGCCCTGATCGGCGGGCCCAGCACGGCCGGCCTCTTCCTTGGGATCGCTTTGCTGATCAACCTCGGCTCCTACTTCTTCAGCGACAAACTGGCGCTGAAAATGAGTCGCGCCGAGCCGATCGAGGAGTCGGAGGCGCCGCGGCTCTACCAGATCGTCCGCGAACTGACGACCCGCGCGAACCTGCCGATGCCGCGCCTCTACATGATCCCCCAGGACCAGCCCAACGCCTTCGCCACCGGCCGCAACCCCAAGCACTCCGCCGTCGCGGTCACCCGCGGGATCACCAAACTGCTCTCCGAGGACGAGCTACGCGGCGTCCTCGCGCACGAGCTCGCGCACGTGCGCAACCGCGACATCCTGATCCAGTCGGTCGCCTCGGCGATCGGTGCCGCGATCACCTATCTCGCCTACATGTTCATGTGGTTCGGCAACGACGACAACTCCCCGCTCAGCCTCGTCGCCAGCCTGGCGATGGTGCTGCTGGCCCCGATCGCGGCGAGCATCATCCAGCTTTCGATCTCCCGCCAGCGCGAGTACGCGGCCGACGCCGGCGGCGCCGAAATCTGCGGCAACCCGGAGTCGCTGGCGAGCGCGCTGTTGCGGCTCGAGCAGGGGGCGGAAGCGATCCCGATGCAGGTCAACCAGGCGGCCGAGCCCCTCTACATCGTCAAGCCCTTCTCGGGCAAGGGGATTGCCGGCCTCTTCTCGACCCACCCCCCGATCGAAGAGCGAGTCCGCCGCCTCCGCCAGATGCGCCCGACCCTCTCCTAAGCACCAGCCTCCTGCGAAAGAGGGAAAGCGGCCCGGGTCCCTTCACCCCGGGCCGCTTTTTTTTGCCTGGCGCGCATCCAAACAGTCGCTATACTTTTTGAAGTAAAAGCTGATCCGGATTAGGGGATTTACTTCATGGCCATCGACATCACGCGCGTTCATACGATTGAGGAGATCGAACCCTTCGAGGCCGCCGAGGAGATCAACGGCGGCAATGTCGTCCTGATCGACACGCGCGAGCCGCACGAGTATCAGGAGGCCCACCTCGAGAACGGGAAACTGGTGCCGCCGGGGCTGTTGGGCGATGAAATCGCCACCGCCGCCCCCGACAAGTCGGCGCGGACGATCCTCTACTGCCGTTCCGGCAACCGCTCGGCGATCGCCGCCGCGCAGCTGCAGCGGCTGGGCTACGAGAACGTTGCCTCGATGAGCGGTGGCATCCTCGAGTGGCAGGAGCAGGGGCTGCCGGTCGTCGCCGCGCACGGGATGACCGCGGAGCAGCGTGAGCGCTACTCGCGCCACACGCTACTCGCGGAGGTCGGGGTCGACGGCCAGGTCAAGCTGCTCAACTCCAAGGTGCTGCTGCTCGGCGCCGGCGGCCTTGGCGCGCCGACCGCGCTCTACCTCGCCGCTGCCGGGGTCGGGACCATCGGCCTCGTCGACGACGACGTGGTCGACGCCTCCAACTTGCAGCGCCAGGTGATCCACAACACCGAACGGATCGGGATGCCGAAGACCGAGTCGGCGCGGATCTTCATCGAAGGACTGAACCCGGACGTCAAGGTCATCGAGCACAACGGCCGACTCGACGCCAGCAACATCCTCGACGTGATCAAGGACTACGACATCATCGTCGACGGCGCCGACAACTTTCCGACCCGCTACCTGCTGAACGATGCTTCGGTGCGGCTGCGGATTCCGGTGGTCTCCGCTTCGATCCTTGGCTTCGACGGCCAGATCTCGACCTTCGCCCCCTTCGAGGGGCCCTGCTACCGCTGCCTCTACCCGACCCCGCCGCCGGCCGAGCTGGCGCCGAGCTGCTCCGCCAACGGGGTGCTCGGGGTGATGGCCGGGACGATGGGCACGCTGCAGGCCAACGAGGTGATCAAGCTGGTGCTCGGCAAAGGCAATCCGCTGATCGGCCGCCTGCTCCTCTACGAGGCGCTCGGCACCAGCTTCACCGAGCTCAAGGTCCGCCGCGACCCCGACTGCCCGATCTGCGGCGAGAGCGCCGAGGAGATCCCGGAGTCGGAGATGGGCAAGTTCCCCGACTACGACGCTTTCTGCGCCGGCGCCGGCGGCGACCGCCAGACGCTGGCCTCCTAGGCTAGGATCACCGCCTTCATGGCGACCGTCCGCATCCCCCCGGTTCTGCGCCCGAAAACGGGTGGCCAGCCCGAGGTCGAGGCCGGCGGCGCCAACGTCGGCGAGGTTCTGCGCTCGCTGACCGGCGAGTTCCCAGATACCGAGGCCCAGCTCTTCGGCGAGGACGGCGAGCTCAATCGCTACGTCAACGTCTACCTCAACGACGAGGACGTCCGGGTCCTACAGGGCCTCGAGACCGCGGTCAAAGACGGCGACAGCGTCGTCATCCTGCCGGCGATGGCCGGCGGCGCGTCGTAGTTCCTCAGTGATCGAGCACTAGGCCGAGGAACTTCTGCGTCCGCTCCTCGCGCGGACTCTCCAGCACCTCGGCCGGCGGACCCTGCTCAACGATCACGCCGCCGTCCATGAAGACGACGCGGTCGGCGACGTCGCGGGCGAAGCCGATCTCGTGGGTGACGACGATCATCGTCATCCCTTCCGCGGCGAGCTCCCGCATCGTGTCGAGGACTTCCTTGACCAGCTCCGGGTCGAGGGCGCTGGTCACCTCGTCGAAGAGCATCACGTGCGGGTCCATCGCCAGCGCCCTGGCGATCGCCACCCGCTGCTGCTGGCCACCGGAGAGAGTTTCCGGGTACTGCTTCAGCTGGTCGCCGAGGCCGACCCGTTCGAGCAGCTCGGTCGCTTTTTCCCGCGCCTCGGTGCGCGACCGCCCCAGCACCTTCTCCTGGGCGAGGGTGACGTTCTCCAGGGCCGTCTTGTGGGGGAAGAGGTTGAACTGCTGGAAGACGATCCCGACCCGCTGGCGGACGAAGTCCAGCTCCCAGCTCTGCTCGCCGGTGCCCGACCCCGGCCCCTTGCAGATGTCCCGGCCCTCGACGTAGATCTCGCCCTGCTCGGGTGGCTCGAGCAGGTTGACGCAGCGCAGCAGGGTGCTCTTGCCGGAGCCGCTGGGACCGAGGATGCAGACGACTTCGCCTTTGCCGATGTCGAGGTCGACGCCTTTCAGCACTTCGAGCTCGCCGAAGCTCTTGTGGATCCCTTGCAGCTTGACCATCGGCTCGGCCATCAGGCGACCTCGATGTGGGAGCCGCGGGTGATCTTGCCGCGATTGCGCTTGATCAGGTAGTCGACCAGTCGCGCCATCGGCAGGGTGATGACGAGGAACATCACGCCGGCGAGGATGTAGGCGGAGCTGTTGAAGGTTTCGGACTGGATTTCGCGCCCGATCAGGACCGACTCGGCGAGGGCGATGACGCCGACCAGGGTCGTGTCCTTCAGCAGCGAGATCAATTCGTTCAGCATCGGGGCGGGGATCTTGGTTACCGCCTGTGGCACCACCACGTGGCGCATCGCCTGCCCGTGGCTCATCCCCAGCGAGCGCGCGGCCTCCACCTGGCCATCGGGCACCGCTTCGATCCCGGCCCGATAGACCTCGGCCATGTAGGCGCCGTAGACCAGGGTCAGCGCCATCACCCCGTACCAGTAGGGGTCGGGCTGGCCGAACCACTGCGGGATGCGGATCGCTTTCGGCAGGAATTCAAGGAAGGGGAGGCTGCCGGAGATCAGCAGGATCACGATCAGGATCGGGATCGCGCGGAAGACGTCGATGTAGGCGATCGTCACCCCCCGGAGCGGCATGAATTTCTTCCCGGGCAGCTGACGGATCAGGGCGAGAATCAGTCCCCAGGTCAGCGCCAGCACCGCCGCGACGGCGAAGACCATCAGGTTTTTGAGGAAGCCGTCGAGCACTTCGTCGAAGTGGTCGAACATGACCGTGAAGTCGAAGTACTGATTGAAGAATTCGCTCATCGGTCTCTCCCGGTGACCCTGATCTGTCCTTCAGAAGACGAAGGGGGCGCCGATCTGGCGCCCCCCAATCCTCTCAACTCGGGTGGCTCGGCTATTCCGCTTCGTGCGTGGCCGAGAAGATCGCCTCCGGCGGTTCGAGCTTGAACCACTTTTCGTAGATCGTTTTGTAGGTCCCGTCGTCCATCACTTCTTCGAGGCCCTGGTTGATTTCTTCGAGCAGATCGCTTTCGCCCTGGGCGACGGCGATTCCATACTCTTCTTCGGTCGGGACTTTTTCGGCGATTTCGACGCCGCCAGATTTTTCGACCGCGTTCTGGGCTACCGGCGCATCGATGATCACCGCTTCCACCGTTCCGGCTTTGAGCGCGTTGACCGCGTCGGGGCCTTCGGGGTAGGGCCGGACTTCGCTATCGCCGAGTTCTTCTTTGGCGAGTTCCAGCCCGGTCGTGCCCTGCTGGGCGGCGACGGTCTTGCCGTCGGCGTCTTCGAGGGATTTGATGTCGCTGCCTTCTTTGACCAGCACCGCCTGTTCGGACAGGTAGTAGGGGTTGGAGAAATCGACGGCTTTCTCGCGTTCCTCGGTGATCGTCGCGGCCGAGATCACCGCTTCGAACTTGCCCTGGGCGACGTCGCGGAAGATCGTTTCGAACGAGGTGTCCTGGAACTCAGCTTTGCGGCCGATCTTTTCCCCGATTGCTTCCATCAGTTCGATGTCGAAGCCGGTGTATTCGCCGGGTTTCCCCTGCTCGAACGGGGGATAGGGGATGTCGGAGCCGACGGTCAGCGGCTCGCTGCCCCCGCCTCCACCGCCACTGCCTCCGCTGGTGGTGTCGTCGTCGCTGCTGCCGCAGCCCGCCACGGCCAGCGAGGCGATTGCCAGAAGGAAGACCGCGAGCAGTGCGGTCAGCCGGGTCGATCTCATCGAATTCCTCCGTTGGAGATTTGGACAGACGCGGAATAGGTATACCGCTTGCGCCTTATCTCTCCAATGGGCAGCAATTTCAAACCGCCATCGACTGCTCATCGAGCAGGGTTGATCGTAGGCTTGGCCAAATGAGGAAAGTTCGGGTCGTCATCCCGCCAGAGCAAGACGATGTACGGGTGGTTGTTCTGGGGGCGGTGCTCTGGTCGGACCAGGTCAGCCTGCGTGCCATCGTCGAGTCCGACCTCAAAGAAATCGAGGAGCCCCACTGGGAGGAGGACCAAGTCGACATGTTCGGTCTCGTTGATGATCTAGGGACCGAATATCGACGCGGCGGTGCAGGGGGGCGAGGCGATGACGACCTCCACGTCTGGGAATGGGAGATGACCTTCTACCCGGCGGTCCCGGAGGGCGCGAAGACGCTCACGGTCAGTCACGTTGGCGGCAGCGTCGATCTGGCCTTGTGATCCCCGGAGAAGTATCCGTATACCCCGGCTCATGAGTATCCGGTTCCGTCAGGCTGGGCTTGCTCGATCTCCCGAGGTCCGGCAGAGGCCCCCCACATGCCGCATCCGACTTTGAACACAGCGGAGTGTGCTCAATCTCGGCTGCGGCATCGAGGCGACTCGTTTTGAATCCAGCCTTTTAAGGACCAGGGTGATTCCCCTGAGCGAACCGGATACTCATGACCCCGGCTATGGCGGGGGGTTGCGGATCACACCTTGTCGCTGGAAGAGATCGCGGCGCTGCTGGATTGATTCGTCTCTCGCGCTCGGCGCTCTTCCCGCGACGTGACGCGGAAGTAGGCCAGCAAGAGCACAGCGCCCAGCACGGACAAGCCGGCGCCGAGGGGGTCGGGAACCGGGGCGAACGCCCCGACGAGCATCAGTACGACCGCCAACTCCTGAATACGTTTCCAAATGTTCTGGCGGTTGCTGAACATTCCGAGGCAAAGCCTAGCCGTCAGCGCCACTGCGATTCAAACTGACCCACTAACGCTCGAATGCCTCGCTACACTTTCTGAAGTAACGGGTGGCGAGATGGCGGACGAGCAACTTCTGAACAAACCCTGCGGTGGCCGTTTTGGCAATGTCGTCGAGTCGATCGGCAACACGCCGCTGGTCGAGCTGCCGCGGCTCTCGCCGAAGCCGGACGTTCGCATCTACGCCAAGCTCAAGGGCCACAACCCGACCGGCTCGGTCAAGGATCGGGTCGCCAAATCGATGATCGAGGCGGCCGAGGCCGAGGGCGCGATCGAGCCCGGCCACACGATCCTCGAACCGACCTCGGGCAACACCGGCATCGCCCTGGGGATGATCTGCAGTCGCAAGGGCTACCCGCTGAAGGTGGTGATGCCCGACAACGTCACCGAGGAGCGGACCCAGCTGTTGCGGATGTTCGGGGCGGAGATCGTCTACTCGGAGGGGGCGAAGGGTTCCAACGGCGCGGTCGAGGTGGCGCTGGAGATGGCCGAGGAGCCGGGCTACTACATGCCCTACCAGTACGGCAACGAGGCCAACCCGCTCGCCCACTACAACGGCACCGCGGTCGAGATCCTCGAAGAGCTGGGCGAGGTGGCCGCCTTCGTCGGCGGCCTCGGCACCGGCGGCACCCTGATGGGCAACGGCCGCCGCCTCAAGGAGGCGAACCCGGAGACGCTGATCGTCGCCGCCGAGCCGATGCAGGGTGAGCTGGTTCAGGGTTTGCGCTCGCTCGACGACGGCTTCATCCCGCCGATCATCGACATCTCCCTATTCGACCGCAAGATCATGGTCTCCAACCGCGACGCGATCGTCTGGACCAAGAAACTGCTCGAGGAGGAGGGCGTCTTCGCCGGCGTCTCCGGCGGCGCGATCGCCGCGATCGCCCACCGCATCGGCGGCGAGATCGAGTCCGGCAACGTCGTCTTCCTGATCCCCGACGACGGCTGGAAGTACCTCTCCTCCGGTGTCTACACGAAGCCGATCGAGGAGATTGAGAATCTGGACTCGACGGTTTGGTGGTAGGGACGATCCCGCCGCCGATTAGCCTCAGCCGGATGAAGATCTCGCAGGACCTGATAGACGAGATGGTCGCGCACGCGCGCGAGGACCTGCCGAACGAGTGCTGCGGGATGATCGGCGGTCGCGACGGTGAGGCGACCAGCGTTGTGCGGATACAGAACAGCGCCGCCAGCCCGCTGCGCTACGAGATGGACCCCCAGGGCCAGTTCGACGGGCTGAAAGCGATCGAAGGCGCCGGCGACGAGCTGATCGGGATCTACCACTCGCACACCCGCAGCGCCGCCTATCCCTCGCAGACCGACGTCAACCAGGCGGTCGCCTGGCCGGAACAGGTCTACGTGATCGTCTCCCTGGAGAACGAAGAGGCGCCGGACGTGAAGGCCTACGACCTTGCCGACCTGAAGATCGCGGATGTCGAGCTCGACGTCTCATAAGAGCCCGAGCGGGCACCGGCGCGGCGCCCACGGCGGCGGCGGTCACTCCGGCGGTGGCGGCGAGGGCGAGGGCGGCGGTGGAGGAGGCGGCGGTGGCGGCAGGCTCGTCAAGGTTGGCTTCGGACGCAACCAGGTGGAGGCGGAGATGCTGCAGGGGCTGCTGGGCGAGGCCGACATCCCGAGCGTGCTGAAGCGCACCATGGGCTTCGACGCACCGGAGTTCTTCGCCAGCGGTCCGCATGACGTGCTGGTCGCCGCCGCGCACGCCAAGCGGGCGCGCGAGGTCCTCGCCGAAGTGATGGTCGACAGCGAGGCCGACGAGATCACCGAGCTGGAGGAGGAACGGCGGCTCGCGCGCGGCGAAACCGGCGTCACCTCGCCGGCGCGGCTGGCTTTCTGGGTCGTCGTCGCCGTCCTCAGCGGCTTCCTCTTCCTCTGGATGCTCTACCAACTGACCTAGGGAGCTCAATGGGAGATCTGGTCGAGGTTGCCTTCGTCGGTGACGAGTTCGAGGCAGAGATGATTCGGGTCCTGCTTGACGAGCATGGGATCCCGAGCATGCAACAGCAGGTGACTCCGAGCGGGCCTCAGTTGGGCTATGGCCTGATGAACCCTGGAGGCGGAGCGCGCCGGGTGCTGGTCCACGCCGAGCGAGCCGAGCGGGCCAGGGTTCTGATCGAGGCGACGGCGGCCGAGGGGTCCCTGCCCGAACCTGTCAACGCCGAATACCTCGAAGACGCCCAGGGCGGGCGCAAGCCGCGCAGCTATGGGCTGATCGGGGGCTACGCGCGGGCCTACTTCTGGTCGTTCCTGGCGTTCGCGGTGTTTTTTGCGGTCTGGTTGCTTCTGCGTGAGGCCGGGCTCGTCTAAACCGCCACCGGTCCTCGGACCATCTCGCGCAGGTAGTCGCGCCAGGCGTCCTCGATTTCGCGGAAGCGGGCGTCGAAGGCGTCTTCGAGCTGCACGTCGGGGCCCTGGGGGAGCAGTTTGGCGACGAGGCGCTCGCAGGCCTCGGGGCCGCGTTCGTTCTCCAGCAGGTCGAAGATCGTGCCGCCGAGGATCACCGCGTCGCGGCGGGAGGGGGGGAAGGTGGGGCTGGCGCTCTCGCGTAGGCGGCGGATCGTCGCGGCGCGGTAGAGGCCGACCTGGCGGGAGAAGTACTGGGCGCCGCCTTCGACCAGCCAGGCCCAGCGCAGGTAGCGGGCGAAGCGGCGTGGGGTCCAGGAGGGAGGCAGGGCGGTGTTGTTGGCGGCGACCACCATCTGCGCGTAGAGCCGCTCGGCGGTGCCGCGCAGGGCCTCGTAGGAGTCGTCGCCGGCGGCGCGCCGTTCCATGTGCGGGTCGTTGAGGACGTGCAGCTCGGTCGACATCGGCCAGCCGGCGAGGTAGCGGCGGCCGGCCGGGGCCGCCGACCAGCGGGCCGCAGGGAGGAAGGGGTGGGCGGCCGTCAGCCAGAGCGGGTTGGTGTGGACGACGACCGTGACCTCCTCCGGCACTGTCTCGAAGCGGTCTTCAAGCCGCAGCCGCAGGTGCTCCAGCCGGTCCAGCGTGCGCTCCGCGAAGGCGGAGTCATCGGAGTCGTGGCGCGCGGTAAAGCTAAGACTCTCGGTCTCGACCCAGGACATGTCGCGAGGTTAGCCCCTGCGCTCGGCTGGACAAGCAGACCAAGGACGCAGGGAGTGAAGCGTGCTCTGCACGCGAGCGACCGAGGACGCCGGTATGCGCAGTTCAGACGAGCGCAGGTTCGCCGGCGCCGGCGCGGTCGCGTATCTCTTCGCGGGCGCGGTCGAACTCTTCGTCGGCCATCACCGGCGTGCCCTCGAAGGGCAGTTCGCGGTCGATCTCGACCCAGGAGCGGCAGCCGTGGTACTCGTCGCGGACGCGGACGGTGACCGGGCGCGGGATCCGATGGACCCGCAGCAGCAGCACGTGGAGCGGGTGACGCCGCTTCCAGGCGAGCCGCTTTTCGGCGTAGTCGGGAGTCCAGATGTAATACGGAGAAAGAGCGTCGAGGCTGCGCCGGTCATTGATCGTGACGTGGTCGACGACCTCGGCCCAGGCGCGCAGGCGGACGCGGTCGGGCTGGGAGATGCCCCCGTCTTGGAGCAGCGCTTTCGGCGGCGGCTCCTCGTCGGGCCAGACACCCTCCTCGAGCGCGCGGCGCAGCTCCGGGTGATGGGATTCGCGGACCAGGTTGTTCCGCTGGTGGTCGAAGGTCGGGTAGAGGAAGAACCGCTCGTGCTCGAGCTCGAAGTGCTTGTTCTCCTCGCGGATGCCGCCCTTACGCAGGGTGAGCAGCTGCTCACCCTCCGCGAGAGCGCGGACCGTTACAGCCCATTCCTTGAGAGCGATCGGCATTGAATTAGTTCCAGGGAAGAAAGTTCGTAGTTCGAAAGGGGCAAGGCAGCTGCCACAGAGCCTGCCAAGGCAGCTTCTGGCCCGCCCGGAGGCGCGCATTCTAGAGAAGTGCTGCGAAATCTCAACTAAAAAACCGGGAAATTTGTGAAATGTGACTTAACTCCACCCGCCGCCACCCGGAGTTTCCAGCCGCAAGCGGTCCCCGGGGCGCAGCTCGCCGGCTGCCTTGGAGGGCAGCGCAGAGCCATTCAGGAGGTTGAGGCCGGCCGCCCCGTCCCCAGCTCCGCCGCTGCCTCGGGGCCGATGGCGGCGGCGCTCGGTAATCAGGGTGAAGCGCATCGGCGCCAGGGCTTCCAGCTCGCGGGCGATCCCCTCGCCGCCGCGGTGGGCACCCTCGCCACCGCTGCCTTCCCGCAGCGAGAGCTCGCGCACGCGCAGGGGGAATTCGTTCTCCAGCGCCTCGACCGGGGTGTTGAGGGTGTTCGACATCGCCACGTGGACAGCGCTGGGGCCCGCGGCGTCGGGGCAGGCGCCCTGGCCGCCGCCAAGGGTCTCGTAGTAAGTGAAGTCGTCGTTGGCGAGGGTCAGGTTGTTCATCGTCCCCTGGCCCTGGGCTGGTCCCTGCCGGGCCTGGGCGAGGGCGGCGAGGACGAGGTCGGCGACCCGGCTGGAGGTCTCGACGTTGCCGGCGGCGACCGCGGCCGGGTGGCTGGCGTTGAGCAGCGAGCCCGGCGGCACGACCACCTCGACCGGGCGGTGGGCGCCCGCCGAGGGCGGGGCGTCGGGGTCGGTGAGGACGCGGACGGCGAAGAAGGCCGCCGACTTGGTCACCGAGAGGGGGCAGTTGAGGTTGCCGTCGACTTGCTCCTCCGAGCCGCTGAAGTCGAGGCGGAGCGAATCGCCGGCGATCGTCGCCTCGACCCGCAGGCGCAGGTCGCGCTGCTCGCCGTCCCAGTCGCCTTCGAGCACGTCCTCGGCCCGGTAGCTGCCGTCGGGGAGGTCGGCGAGCGCGGCGCGGGTGCGCCGCTCGCTGTAGGCGAGGATCTCGGTCATCCCGGCCCGCAGCGCCTCGTCGCCGAGGCGTTCGCGCAACTCCAGCAGGCGCGTCGCCCCGACCCGGTTGGCGGCCATCTGGGCGCGGAAGTCGGCCAGGCGCTGGTCGGGGGCGCGCATCTGGGCGGCGAGACGCGCCAGCGTCTCGGGGTCGGCGACGGTCGGCGGGATCACCACTCCCTCTTCATCCAGCGTGCGCGAGAAGGCCGGCATCGAACCGGGGGTGGGGCCGCCGACATCGGCGTGGTGGGCGCGGGAGGCGGCGAAGCCGACCAGCTCCTCAGCGGCGAAGACGGGGGAGACGATGGTGATGTCCGGCAGGTGGGTGCCGCCCCGGTAGGGGTCGTTGAGGATCCAGTCACGGCCGGGCCGCTGCTCCTCTCCGAGCACGGCGGCGACCGCGTCGGGCATCGAACCGAGGTGGACGGGGATGTGCTCGGCCTGCATCACCAGTTCGCCCGCGGGGTCGAAGAGCGCGGTCGAGCAGTCGTGGCGCTCCTTGATGTTGGCCGAGTAGGCGGAGCGGATCAGGGCCGCGCCCATCTCGTCGCAGGCCGCGCGGAGGCCGCCGACGAGGACCTGGAGCGCAATCGGGTCAAGAGTGGTCATCGGACCCTGGCGACGATCGTGCCGTGCTGGTCGACTCGGGTGGTCCATGGCGACGGGACGACGAAGGTCGCCTCCGGCAGCTCGAAGACCACCGGGCCCTCGGCCTCGGTGCCGGCGGCCGGCTCGCCGCGCAGGACCGGCGTCTCGACCCACTCGCCGTCGAAGTGGACACGCCGGGTGATGCGCTCGACCGCGCCTTCGTCTGCTGCCACCGGGGTCGGCTCCGGGCCGGGCACGACAAGCGCCAGATCGACGTCGACCAGGACCACGTCGCCCTCGGGGTCGCGGTGGCCGTAGCGCTCCTCGTGGGCGCGCTCGAACCCGTCGATCAGGTCGGACGGGTCTGGCTCGACCGAGCCTGCCACCGGCAGCTCGAAGGCCTGGCCGGCGTAGCGCAGCTTGTAGGTGACCCGGGGCTCGGCCTCCTCTTCAAGGCCGGCGCTGGTATCCGCGACCATCGCCGCAACCTCGGCTGCGACTCGCTCGGCGGTGAGGTCGCTGCCGCTCAGCATCACGGTGCGGGCGGTGTCGCGGCGGCGCTCGGAGGCGCAGAGTCCGAGGGCGGAGAGGACGCCTCCGGCGCGTGGGCAGAGGATCGTCTCGATCCCCAGCTCTGCGGCGATCGCCGCCGCGTGCATCGGCCCGGCGCCGCCGAAGGGGAGGAGCGCGAACCCGCGCGGGTCGACGCCCCGCTCGACGGTGACCACGCGCAGCGCTCGCACCATCTCCTGGTTGGCGACGCGGAGAATGCCCGCTGCGGTCTCGAGGGAGTCGAGGCCGAGCGAGCGGCCGAGGTCGGCGATCGCCCGTTCCGCCGCGTCGGCGTCGAGCTCGACGCCACCCGCCAGCCGCGAATCGCCGGCGAGGTGGCCGAGCAAGAGGTTGGCGTCGGTGACCGTCGGTTCGCTGCCGCCCCGGCCGTAGCAGGCGGGCCCGGGGTCAGCGCCGGCCGACTGGGGGCCGGCGCGGAGGGCGCCGCCGCTGTCGCGCCAGCCGATCGAGCCGCCGCCGGCGCCGACGGTGTGGACGTCGACCATCGGCAGCTGAATCGGCCGGCCGCCGATCTCGCGGGAGTCGGTGCGCTGGACATCGCCGTCCTCGATTACGCAGACGTCGCAGGAGGTCCCGCCCATGTCGAAGCCGAGGGCGTTGCCGTCGCCGCTGAGCCGGGCCAGCAGGCCGGCGCCGACCGCGCCCCCGGCCGGCCCGGAAAGGACGCTCCAGGCGCCCGCCCGCGCCGCCTCTTCAGCTGGCGCGACGCCCCCGGCAGAGCTCATCACCAGCGGCTGGGGCAGGCCGGCGTCGGAAGTCGCCTCGGCGAGACGGCCCAGATAGCGCCCTAGTAGCGGGCTGAGGTAGGCGTCGATCACGGTCGTCGAGCAGCGCTCGTACTCGCGGAAGCGGGGCAGGACCTCGTGCGAGGCGGAGACGTGGACGCCCGGCAGGCGTTCGCGCAGGTGCGCGGCGATCCGCTGCTCGTGGCCTGGGTCGAGATAGGAGAAGAGCAGGCAGACGGCGACCGCTTCCGCCCCGCTGGCCTCGATTGCCGCCGCCAGTCGGTTCGGCTCGCCGTCGACGAGCGGCTCGACGATCCCATCGGGGCCGGTCCGCTCCGCCGCCTCGAATTTCAGCTCGGGCTCGACCAAGGGCACTGGCTTCGGCGCGCAGAGGCGGTAGAGCTGGGGTCGGTCCTGGCGACCGATCTCCAGTAAGTCGGCGAAGCCCGCGGTGGCGATTAGAGCGGTCCGCGCGCCGCGCTCCTCCAGCAAGGCGTTGGTCCCGACGGTCATCCCGTGGGCGAAGGCCTCGATCTCGGCAGCGCCTGCCCCGGCCCGGTCCAGCACCGCCTCCACCGCCCGCATCACCCCGACCGCCTCCTCACGGGGCGTGGTCGGCACCTTGGCGGTGTGGACGGCGCCGCCGTCGAGCAGGACGGCGTCGGTGAAGGTTCCGCCCACATCGACCCCCAGAAGCATGAGGCGACGCTAACGCCTTAGAGCCACTTTTCCTCGCGGACGCCGCCGTCCGGCGCGACGACGACATGGACGCCGTCGAGTGCCGGGTCGGTCTCCGGTGAGTCGCGCCGCAAATGGCCGCCGCGGGACTCGCGCCGGGCGAGGGCGCTTGCGGCGATCGCCCGCGCCAGCGGATAGGGGTTTCGGATCAGGCGCGCGAGGTCGTCGGGGTTTCGCGTCGGCCCGGCGTAGCGCCAGACCGCGTTGCGGGTCTCGTCGTCGGGCGGGTCGAAGCGCCATTCGGGAGGCTCTGGCATTGCCGCCGCCCGCTCTTCGCCGATTGCCGCCGCGGCGGCGCGGTTGCCGAACACGAAGCACTCGCTGAGCGAGTTGGAGGCCAGCCGGTTGGCGCCGTGCAGGCCGGTGCAGGAGCACTCGCCGACGGCGTAGAGGCCGGGCAGGGAGGAGCGGCCGTCGACGTCGACCACGATCCCGCCCATCATGTAGTGGGCGGCGGGGGAGACGGGCACCGGCCGCCTGTGGGGGTCAAGCCCGGCCTTGGCGAGCGAGGCGAAGACGTTGGGGAAGCGGGCCGGGTCGATCTCGCGCAGGTCGAGCTCGACCGCGGCGCTGCCGTCGAGTCGCATCTGCTCGAGGATCGCCGCCGTCACCGCGTCGCGCGGTGCCAGCTCGTCGGTGAACCGCTCGCCGTCGGCGCCCAGCAGCTTCGCTCCCTCGCCGCGGACCGCCTCGGTGATCAGGACCCCGTCGTGGGGCGTGCCCGGCAGCGCCAGCGCGGTCGGGTGGAACTGGCAGAACTCGAGGTCGGCGAGGTCGGCGCCGGCGCGAGAGGCGAGGACCGGCCCGGCCCCGATCGCTCCCCGCGGGTTGGTCGTCCGCCGCCACAGCGCCGCGGCGCCGCCGGTGGCGAGGATCGTCGCCGCGGCGGCCACCGGCCCGGTGTCCGTGACGACTCCGTGGCAGCGCTCCCCGTCGCTCCACAGGGCCAGCGCCGAGGCGCGCTCCATCACCTCGATCCGCTCCTGCGCGGCGACCATCGCCGCCAGCTTCGAGGTCAGCTCGTATCCCGTCTGGCTGCCGCCGGCGTGGACGATGCGGCGGTGGGCGTGGCCGCCCTCGAGCCCGAGCGCCAACCGTCCCTCGTGGTCGACGTCGAAGACGACGCCGCGGGCGACGAGGTCGCGGACCATCGCTGGCGCCTCTTCGACCAACACCTGCACCGCCTCGGTCCGGCAGAGGCCGCGGCCGGCGACGATCGTGTCGGCGGCGTGGAGGTCGGGGGAGTCCTCGGGTTCGAGCGCCGCCGCCAGCCCGCCCTGCGCCCAGTAGCTGGCGCTCTGCGAGAGCTGGGTGCGGGAGATGAGGCAGACGTTGGCGCCAAGCTCGGCAGCCCGCAGGGCACTCCAAAGTCCGGCGGCGCCGCCGCCGACCACGGCGACGTCGTACTCCGCGACTGCGGTTATCGCCCTTCAGCCTCTCGGCGCAGGGCGTTGAGCTGCCCTTGCAGCCAGCCGGCGGCGGCGTCGCGGGTCCGCGCCAGCTCGTCGGCAACGGTCTCCTCAGCCACGTCGGCGCGCTTCTCGGCGGCCTCGACCCGCTGCTCGGCGGCCTCGACTTGAGCCTCGATTTCGCCCAGCCGCTCCTCGGCTCCGGTCAGCGCTTTCTCCTTCTCCTTGCGCTCGCGCTCGAGGTCGGCTTCCAGTGCCTGGATCTCTTCTTCGGCCCGCTTCTCGGCCTCGGCGGCCAGCGTCGCGGCCTCCTCCAGCCGGCGCTCCGCCTCGCGGATCTGGCTCTCGAGGCTGTCGCCGCCGGCACCCGTTTCAGCGCTCATCGCGTCCCAATCTATTACTGATCCTCGACCACCGCGCGGTAGGCGACGATCGCCCGCTCGGCCATCGCCCCCGCCGAGAGCGTCGCCGCCCGGGCGGAGCCGGCGACCCGCGGGTCCGCGGCCTCGAGGTGACGCTGCGCGACCGCCGCCCAGGTGCCGGCGTCGAAGGGCGCGCAGAGGCAGCCGTCGATCCCACGCAGGGCGTAGGGGGCGATCCCGACCGGAGTCGAGAGGGCCGGCACCTCGCAGGCCAGCGCCTCGATCGCGGCCATCCCGAACCCCTCGTAGTCGGAGGTGACGAGCACCGCGTTGGCGGCGTTGAGCCAGAGCGGCATCCGCTCCGGATCGATCGAGCCGCCGGTGAGGAGGTCGGCGCCGCAGGCTGCCGCCACCTCGGCGGCGCGGTCGTGGCGCTTCTCCGGGCGCTCCGGGTTGGCCGGGAAGAAGAGGTAGCTGCGATCGGGATCGAGGCCGAGCTCGCGGCGCGCCTCGGCCCGCGGCTGGGGCTGGAAGCGCCGCAGGTCCGGCCCGCAGGGGAGCACCACCGAGCCGGGGACCGCCGGCAGGCCGGGCCGGCCGTCCTCGGCCTCGAACAGCGCCCGCGAGACCCCGGCGACCAGGCCGACCCGCCAGGCGAGTCGGCGCGAGAGGTGGCCGACCAGGTGGTGGCGGACGTCGGTGCCGTGGAAGGTGACGATCAGCGGATCGGCCCCGGCCAGCTTCGCCACCCAGCCGGCGAGGCCGTAGTGGGCGTGGACGAGGTCGAAGCGCTCACGGCGCAGCAGGGCCCGCAGGCGGCGGGTCGCCGGCAGGTACTCGTTGCGGCCACGGGGGAAGACGAAGAGGTCGACGTCGACTCCGCGCCGGCGCACCTCGTCGACCTGGTCCCGCACCCACTGCCCGCGCTGCGGAGCCGCGGCGTCGGGCATGAAGTTGGTGACGACGAGGACCCGCACCGGCGTCAGGGTAGCCGCGGCGGGGGCAGGCGATAGCTGGCGGGGGTCTTCGAGAGCCGGATCGGGCTGCGCGGGAGGCGGACCGGGTCGCCGGCCTCGCGGGGGATCTCGACGATCGGGTCGAGCCCGATCCGCTCGGCGAAGGCGAAGGCGGCGCCGACGTCGTTGACGAGCCCGGCGGGGACGCGGCGCGCTCGCAGCAACTCGACCCACTCGGCCGCTGAGCGAGTGGCCAGCGACGCCTCCAGCAGCGCCCGCAGCTCGTCGCGGTTCTCGACCCGGGCGAGGTTGGTTGCGAAGCGGGTCTCGGCGGTCAGCTGCGGCGCGCCGAGCGCCTCGCAGAGCCCGCCGAACTGGCGGTCGTTGCCTACCGCGAGGACGAGCTCGCCCTCGCGGCAGCGCAGCAGTTCATAAGGAGCGATGCTGGGATGGCGGTTGCCCATCCGCCCTGGCACCGCGCCGGCGACCGTGAAGGCCGAGCTCTGGTTGACGAGGCCGGCGAGCAGGGTCGAGAGCAGGTCGACCTCGACTAGCTGTCCCTCGCCGCTCTCGCGGCGATGCTCGAGCGCGGCAAGGATCCCGACGGCGGCGTAGAGGCCGGCGATCACGTCGACGAGGGCGACGCCGACCTTCAGCGGCTCGCCGTCGGGCTCGCCGGTGACGCTCATCAGGCCGCCCAGCGCCTGGACGAGGAGGTCGTATCCCGGCAGCTCGGCGCCCTCGCCGCTGCCGCCGAAGCCGGTGATCGAGCAGTAGACGAGGCCGGGGTTCTCGCCGGCGAAGGACTCGTAGCCGAGCCCGAGCTTCGCCATCACCCCGGGGCGGAAGTTCTCGACGACGACGTCGCTTGCCAGCGCCAGCCGCCGCGCCTCGGCCAGGTCGCCGGGATCGGCGAGGTCGAGGACGACGCTGCGTCTTGTTGCGGTTGACCGCCTGGAAGTAGGTCGCCTCGCCCTCAGCGTCGTGCGGCGGTCCCCAGGAGCGGGTGTCGTCGCCGCCGCCGGGGCGCTCGACCTTGGTCACCTCGGCGCCGAGGTCGGCCAGGGTCATCGTCGCCAGCGGTCCCGCGAGAACCCGGGAGAAGTCGAGGATCCGCAGTCGCCCTAGCGCCGAGTCGGCCATTGAGTAACGATCCTAGGGACCCGCCCCCGACGCCAAGGACGCCCATGTCATCCACCGCCGCCGCGCCGCCGATCCGCCCCAGCGACTACCTCGCCCTCGACTCCCTCCTCTCCGACGAGGAGCGCGACATCCGCGACACCGTCCGCGCCTTCGTCCGCGACAAGGTGGTGCCGAACGTCGGTGACTGGTTCGAGGCGGCGAACGTCCCGGTCGCCGAACTGGCGCCGGAACTGGGCAAGCTCGGGCGTGCTGGGGATGCACCTCGAGGGCTACGGCTGCGCCGGCGCCAGCGGCACCGCCTACGGCCTCGCCTGCATGGAGCTGGAGGCGGGCGACAGCGGCATTCGCAGCCTCGTCTCGGTCCAGGGCTCGCTGGCGATGTACGCGATCTGGCGCTGGGGCTCGGAGGAGCAGAAGCAGGAGTGGCTGCCGCGGATGGCGGCGGGCGAGGCGATCGGCTGCTTCGGGCTGACCGAGCCCGACGCCGGCTCCGACCCCGGCTCGATGCGGACTCGCGCCCGCCGCGACGGCTCCGACTGGATCCTGCACGGGCAGAAGATGTGGATCACCAACGGCTCGGCCTCCGAGGTGGCGGTGGTCTGGGCGCACACCGACGAGGGCGTGCGCGGCTTTCTCGTCCCCAGGGGGACCAAGGGCTTCACCACCCAGGACATCCACAAGAAGCTCTCGCTGCGGGCCTCGATCACCTCGGAGCTGCTGCTCGACGACGTGCGGTTGCCGGCCGACGCGGTCCTGCCCGAGGTCAGCTCCCTGAAAGGGCCGCTCTCTTGCCTCAACGAGGCCCGCTACGGGATCGTCTGGGGGGCGGCCGGTGCCGCCCGCGCTTGCTACGAAGCGGCGCTGGAGTACGCCATTGAGCGGGTCCAGTTCGACCGCCCGATCGCCTCCTTCCAGATCCAGCAGCAGAAGCTGGCGGAGATGGTGCTGGAGGTGAACCGGGCGACGCTTGTCGCGATCCACCTGGGGCGGATGAAGGACGCCGGCACGCTGCGTCCCGAGCACGTCAGCCTCGGCAAGCTCGGCAACGTCAACGGGGCGCTGGAGGTGGCGCGGAGCGCCCGCCAGGTGCTCGGCGCCAACGGGGTCACGCTCGAGTATCCGGTGATCCGCCACATGAACAACCTCGAGTCCGTGGTCACCTACGAGGGGACGGCCGACGTCCACGCTCTGGTGATCGGCGGCGCCGTCACCGGCATCCAGGCATTTCGTTAAGCGCCTGCGTTTCTCCTCATTGCTGGGTGGGTATTTGACCGTTCGCCGGCGGCACCCCAAGGAGGAGGAAGGTGGAGGAGAGCGGCAGCCCATCTTTGGTTCTGGTCGAGCAGCACGAGGCCCTGCGTGACGGCCTCGCGCTGCTGCTCGAGCGCCGCGGGTTCCCGGTCCTCGGCTGCGCGACGACGGCGGCGCGGGCCGAGGAGGTGATCTCCGAGCGGCATCCGGACGTGGCGATGGTCGGCGTCGATCTGCCCGACGAGCGGGGGACCGAGCTGATCCGGCGCCTCAACGGCCGCGCTAACGGGACCAAGTTCGTCATCTACACCGGGCGCACCGAGCCCGATCTGCTGGAGGCCGCGTTCAGGAGCGGCGCCCGCGGCCTGGTTGCGAAGCCGGCCGGGCTCGCGCCCCTGATCGAGGCGCTGCGCAAGGTCTGGCGCGGCGGCCGTTACTTCGACCCCAGCTTCTCGGCGAAGGCGGAGGAGGGCGCGCCGGCGAAGACGCTGAGCGGCCGCGAGGCCGAGATCCTGGCGATGCTGGCCCGCGGCCTGACCGGCGAGGAAATCGCCCAGCGGCTGGTCCTCTCGCCGGAGACGGTCCGCACCCACGTCCGCAACGCGATGGCCAAGCTGGAGGCGCGGACCCGGACCGAGGCGGTGGTGAAGGCATTGGAGCTGGGAGAGATTCAGACCGCGTAGGGAACCCGGCCAGCCAGCCGGCACAAAGATTTTGCAAAAAGGCCTCGATTCCGGCGCTTTCGCGTCTTGTTCCGCGCGCCGGCCCGGCCCAGCATCCCGCCTCCAACAACGAAAAGGAGGCAGCCATGTTCTACGCGCTGATGGGCTATCTGCACACCGCGATCTCCCGGCGGGTGAGGGAAATCCAGCGGCTGGCGGGGGAGACGGGACAGGGCACGGTCGAGTACGTCGGCCTGATCCTGCTCGTCGCCCTGCTGATGGTCGGGATGGTCGCCGGGATGAAGGGGTTTCAAGGCAAGCAGGGGACCGAGCTGGCCGACGTGATCGTCAACAAGATCAAGGAGGCGGTCGACAAAGTCGCCTTCAAATAGGGACCGTGGCGCTTTTGTGGCCCATGGGTCCACAAAAGCGCCACCCGCCAGCTTGCGCTCCCATGAGAGACTCGCGCGATGCCAGCTTCCCGCAGTTACGACAGGGCCCCGGCCGACATCAGGCCGGTGACGATCGACCCCGGGTTCGTCGAAAGCGCCGCCGGGTCGGCGCTGATCTCGATCGGCCGCACCCGGGTCATTTGCACCGCCTCGGTGCAGGAGCAGGTGCCGCGCTGGATGACGGGCAAGGGCAAAGGCTGGGTCACCGCTGAGTACGCGATGCTGCCCGCCTCGACCGGCGACCGCAAGCAGCGCGATATCTCGAAGGGCAAACAGGACGGGCGCGGGGTTGAGATCCAGCGCCTGATCGGCCGCTCGCTGCGGGTCGTGGTCGACTTCAAGGCGATGGGCGAACGCAGCGTCTACGTCGACTGCGACGTGCTTGAAGCCGACGGCGGCACCCGCTGCGCGGCGATCACCGGCGGCTACGTCGCCCTGCGCCAGGCCTTCCAGAAGCTGGTCGACAAGAAAGCGCTCGACGCCCTGCCGCTGACCGGCTCGGTGGCGGCGGTCAGCGTCGGCATGGTCAACGGCCGCGCCCTCTGCGACCTCGACTACGGCGAGGACTCCAACGCCGAAGTCGACGCCAACGTGGTGATGACCGGCGACGGCGGCCTGGTCGAGGTGCAGGCGACGGCGGAGCGGACGCCGCTCTCCCGGGCCTCGCTCGACGAGCTGCTGGGGCTGGCCGAGCTCGGAATCGGCCGCCTGCGGGAGGTGCAGGAGCGGGTCGCTTCGTGAAGCCTCGCGAAGCGACGGCGAAACAGCTGCTTGTCCTGGCGACCCGGAACCAGCACAAGGTGCGGGAGATGGCCGAGCTGCTGCCCGCAGTCGACCTGCAGTCGCTGCCGGATGATGTGCAGTCACCGCCGGAGACCGGCGACAGCTTCGAGGCCAACGCGCTGATCAAGGCGCGCTCGGCTCACACGGCCACCGGTGAGGTGACGATCGCCGACGACTCGGGGATCGAGGCCGCCGACCTCGGTGGCGCTCCCGGCATCTTCTCCGCCCGCTACGCCGGCGAAGGCGCCAGTGACGAGGCCAACCTGGAGAAGCTTCTGCGCGAGGTCGACGCCGCTGGTGGCGGGCGTCGCGCCGCCTACGTCTGCGCGATCGCGCTGATCGACGAGGGCGGGCACGAGTACGTCTTCGAGGCCAGCTGCGAGGGAACCCTGCTGCGCGAGGGCCGCGGCGACGGCGGCTTCGGCTACGACCCTGCCTTCGTCCCCGACGAGACCGGCCCCGGCGACGACCGCACCTTTTCCGAACTGAGCCCCGAGGAGAAGAACGCGATCAGCCATCGCGGCAAGGCCGTGCGGATGCTGGCCCGGCACCTCGGCCTGGAGGCGGAGACGGCGCCGTGATCCGCACCAAAAGCGGTGCCGCGGCGCTCTCGATCGCCTCCAACTCGGTCCTGATCGCGCTGAAGCTGGCCGCGGGCGCGATCACCGGCTCGATCGCGATCCTCACCGAGGCGATCCACTCGCTGATCGATCTCGTCGCCTCGGTGATCGCCTTCATCTCGGTCCGCAAAGCCGACGAGCCGGCCGACGAGGAGCACCCCTACGGGCACGAGAAGGTCGAGAACCTGGCCGCCAACATCGAGGGCATCCTGATCCTGGTCGGCGCCGCGGTGATCGTCTACGAGGCGACCCACCGACTGGTCGCCGGCTCTTCGGTCGAATCGCTCGGGATCGGCATCGCCGTGATGGGCTTCTCCGTCGTCGCCAACCTGGCGGTCTCGGCGAACCTCTACCGCCAGGCCCGGATCCACGAATCGCCGGCGCTGGAGGGTGACGCCGCCCATCTCCGCACCGACGCGATGACCTCGGCAGGGGTCCTCGTCGGCCTCGCCCTGGTCGAGATCACCGGCATCGACGCTTTCGACTCGATCACCGCCCTCCTCGTCGCCGGGGCGATCGTCTGGGCCGGGATCAAGATCATCCGCCGCTCCTCGGGGGTGCTCGTCGACGAGGTGCTGCCGGACTCGGAGATGGACCTGATCGAGGCCGCGATTGCCACCGCCCGCACCCCCGAGGTGGCCGGGTACCACAAGCTCCGCGGCCGCCGCGCCGGCAATCGCCGCCACATCGACTTCCACGTCCAGTACCGCTCCGGCACCAGCCTCGAGCGTGCCCACGAGCTCGCCCACGAGATGCGGGACTCGATCGAGGCCGAGATTCCCCAGGCCGAGGTCCTGATCCACGCCGAGCCGGAGACCTCCTACCGCGAAGGCGAAAGCGGCCCCTACCGCTCGGGCTGAGGCCTAGGCCGGCGGCAGCAGGTTGACGCTGGCGGCGAGCCCGACGGCGACGAGGGTGACCGCGTAGCCGGTGTATCCGCTGAAGGCGAAGAGGACCGCGGCGACCGCGCAGATGACCACGGTGATGATCCAGGAGGCTCGGGCGAGGGTCACGGTCGGTATTTTCGCGCAAGTGACGGACGCTGCCCCAGCCGCCGCACCCGACCGGGAGTCCGCGGCGGCCGCTTTGGAGTTCCTGGGCGAGATGTCGCCGGACCTGCGGGGTGCCGCGATCCTCGGACCCGAGGGTGAGGTGCTGGCTGCCACCGGAGACGAGCCGGAGCGCTGGGGCGAGGACGCCGCCGCCCTGTTCGCCGCCGCCGACGGCGCCGAGGGGGAGCCGGTCGAGCAGGTCCACATCGCCACCGAGCAGGGCGAGGTCTTCGCGATCCGCAACGCCGGCCTCGCCGCGATCTCGGTCACCGACCGCTTCGCCCTCGCTTCGCTGATGCACTTCGACATGCGATCGATGCTGCGGGAGCTGGCGACTCCGAACTTTGGGCCCCCCGAGGGGACCAAATCTCGGAAGGGCGCAGGATGACCCCTCCGAAGCCGCATCGGATCCTGCTCGATCGCGTCTCCGTCTATGCCGACGAAGCCGCTGCCTTCATGCGCCGCCGCCGCGTCGCCCGCCGGCCCTTCGCTCGCCTCTACTACCCGCACGGCCCCAGCGCCGACCACGCGGAGGACTCGCGCAGCGGCGCCGAGCTGTTCGTCGCCGCCGGTCGCCTGATCGAGGTCGCCGGCAAGAAGCAGAAGGCGAAGGGAGCATCTGAGCGGACTAATCGACCAGGGGGTCGCCGAGCGCGTCCTCGCCCGCGCGCTTGCCAACGGCGGCCGCTTCGCGGAGGTCTTCGCTGAACGGCGCCGCGGCCAGACTCTGGCGATCGACGAGTCCCGCATCGAGTCGGTCCAGTCCGGCGCCGAGGAGGGCGCCGGGGTGCGCGTCGTCGACGGCAACACGACCTACTTCGCCCACGTCGACGGCCTCGACCCGGCTGAGATCGAACGCGCCGCCGACGAAGCCGCCGCCGCCCTGAGCGCCGAGCGCCGCGAGCCGCGGCCGCTGCAGGCGCGCGAGGTCGCGCCGCTGCCGATCGAGAGCCGACCCGAAGACGTCTCGGCGCGAGCGCAAGGCGGAGATGCTGCGCGAGCTCGACGAGCGCGGCGCGCGCCAAGGGCGCGGAGATCGCCCAGTTCACCGCCTCCTACGCCGAGGCTCGCCGCGAGGTCGCGGTCGCCAACTCCGACGGTCTCTTCACCGGCGACGACCGCACCCGGGTCCGGATCGGCGCCCAGGCGGTCGCCCGCCGCGGCGACTCGGTCGAGACCGGGGCCGAGACCCTCGGCGCCCACCGCGGCTTCGAGCTGCTCGAAGACGACCCCGGTCAGATCGCCGAGCAGGCGGCGGCCAAGGCGCTGACCCTGCTCGACGCCGTTCCGGCCCCGTCCGGCTCGATGCCGGTCGTGGTCGGCGGCGGCTTCGGCGGCGTCCTCTTCCACGAGATGACCGGCCACGGGCTCGAGGCCGACCACATCCAGAAGGGGGCCAGCGTCTACGTCGGCAAGCTCGGCGAGCAGGTCGCCGAGCCGCTGCTGAACGCCTACGACGACGGCCGCCTGCCGGGCGAGTGGGGGAGCGACGCGATCGACGACGAGGGTCAGCCGACCCAGAAGACCAAGGTGATCGAGGACGGCCGCCTCACCTCCTACCTCTACGACCGCCTCACCGCCGACCGCGCCGGGGTCGAGTCGACCGGGAACGGTCGCCGCGAGAGCTTCCGCCACCTGCCGATCCCGCGCATGACCAACACCTACATCGCCCCGGGCGACGCCACCCCGGAGGGGATGATCGCCGAGGTCGAGCGCGGCTTCTACGCTGTCTCCTTCGGCGGCGGCCAGGTCGACCCGGCGACCGGCGACTTCGTCTTCGGCGTCTCCGAGGGCTATCTGATCGAGGGCGGCAAGGTGACCAGCCCCTGCCGCGGCGCCACCCTGATCGGCAACTGCCTCGACGCTCTGGCGGCGATCGACGCGGTCGGCGACGACTTCTTCATGAAGACCGGGATCTGCGGCAAGGGCGGGCAGAAAGTCCCGGTCGGGACCGGCCAGGGTCACGTCCGGGTGCGGGCGATGACGGTCGGGGGGACCGAGCGATGACCGAGCTGAGCACGGTCGCCCGCCGCGCGGTCGAGGCGGCGACCGGCGCCGGGGCCAGCGACGCCGAGGCCTACGTCTCGCGCGAGTCCGGGCCGCGAGGTGCGGGTCCACGGCGGCGAGGTCGAGAGCCTGACCGCGGCGACCCAGACCGGGGTCGGGGTGCGGGCCTGGGTCGGCCACCGGGTCGGCTACGCCTACGGCACCGACCTCTCCGAGGCCGGCGTGGCGGCAATCGCCGCTCGCGCCGCCGAGGCCGCCGAGGTCGCCGACGAGGACGAGTTCGCGGCGCCCGCCGGAGCCGGCCGAGCTCGAGGCGTTGGCGGGGCTCAGCGATCCCTCTATCGCCGAGTGGGAGACCGGCGCAGGCCGCCGAGCTGGCGGTGAGCGTCGAGCGCACCGCGCTGGATTCCGACCCGCGCCTGGTCGCGGTCGAGACCGCGGTCTACGCCGACGCCGACGAGCGGGTCGCGATCGCCTCCTCGGTCGGGGTCGCCGGCGAGTACGAGTCCTCCACTTGTTACGCCTACCTGCAGGCCCTGGCCGAAGGCGAGGGCGCGCGGGAGACCGGGCTCGGCTTCGGCCTCGCCCGCGGTCCGCGCGAGCTCGACCCAGTGGCGATCGGGGCCGAGGGCGCAGAGCGGGCGCTGGCGATGATCGGCGCCGGCAAGCCCCCGTCGCGCTCCTGCCCGGTGGTGCTGGACGAGACGGTCGCCGCCAGCTTCGCCGGCCTGATCGGCGGCGGTTTGAGCGCCAAAGCGGTCCAGCGCGGCCGCTCGCCCTTCGCCGGCAAGCTCGGCGAGGAGGTCGCGAGCGAGGTCTTCGCCCTCCATGACGACGGCCGCGACCCGGAAGGCCCGGCATCGGCGCCCTTCGATGGTGAGGGGGTGCCGCGGCGGCGGACGGCCCTGATCGAGGACGGCCGCCTGCGCTCCTACCTCTACGACACCTACACCGCCAACCGCGAGGGCACCTCCTCGACCGGTTCGGCCGCGCGCCAGGGCTACCGCTCGCTGCCTTCGGTCTCGACCTCGAACCTGATGGTCGCCCCCGGCTCCCTCTCGCTCGAAGCAACTGCTGGCCGAGGCGGGGGAGGGGATCTACGTCACCGACGTCGCCGGGCTGCACTCCGGCGTCAACCCGGTTACCGGCGTCTTCTCGGTCGGCGCTTCGGGCCGCACGATCCGCGACGGGCAGCTCGCCGAGCCGGTGCGCGAGTTCACGATCGCCGGCGAGCTGTTGGCGATGCTCGGGGCGGTCAGCGCCGCTGGAGCGGAGCTCCGCTGGGTTCCTTTTGGCGGCTCGGTCAGCACGCCGCCGCTGCTGATCGCCGAGATGGCGATCAGCGGTTCGTGACATTTGGCTCCAGGGCGCGAGTTCTTACGCCGTAGCCACTGTTAGATTGCGGCCGATCTTCAAACCCCGAGGAGGATTTCCGACGTGACCAAGGCTGAGTTTCTGGATCAACTTTCAGGCGACGACCGGCTGGGCAGCAAAAAAGCCGCCAGCGACGCCCTCGACGCCGTTCTCGATGCGATCACCGGTGCCCTGAGCAAGGGCGAGGAGGTTGCCTTCACCGGCTTCGGCAAATTCCACGTCGCCGAGCGCGGCCCGCGTCAGGGCGTCAACCCGCGCACCGGCGAAAGGATCACCATCCCGGGCGGCAAAGTTCCCCGCTTCTCCGCCGGCTCGGCCCTGAAGACCAAGGTCAAGGGCGGCTGATTCGCTGACTGGCCTTTGCCGATCGGCTGGCGGCGCTCGTCGAAGAGCGTCGCAGCCAGATCTGCCTCGGCCTCGACCCCGACCCGGCCAAGCTGGCCGGGGAGGGGGCGAAGCCGGGCGACCCGGAGGCGCCGGCCGCCGAGCTGGCGGCCACCGCGGTCGCCGACCACTGCCGCGCCCTGATCGACCGGGCCGGCCCATCCTGCGTCGCGGTCAAGCCGCAGCTCGCCTGCTTCGAGCGCCTCGGCGCTCGGCGGCTGGCGCGCTCTGGAAGAGGTCTGCGAGGCGGCCCGCGAAGCGGGCCTGCTGGTCGTCGCCGACGGCAAGCGCGGCGACGTCCCGGTCACCGCCGCCGCCTACGCGCAGGCGCTGGTCGGCGAGACGCCGACGCCCTGGGGGCCGGTGCGGGGCCTCGGCGCCGACGCCTTCACCGCCAACCCCCTGCTCGGTACGCGACGCGCTCGAGCCGCTGGTCGCCGCCGCGGCCGAGGCGGGAGCTGGGATCTTCGTCCTCGTTCGCACCAGCAATCCCGGCGCCGCCGACCTACAGGACCTGCCGGCGCCGGAGGCGCCGCTGCACGAGCGTCTCGCCGGTTTCGTCGACGAGCTCGCCGACCGGCTGCCGGGCGCGGGCGAGCTGAGCGGGATGGGGGCGGTGGTCGGCGCCACCGAGCCGCGCCACTTCGGTCGCATGCGCGAGCTGATGCCACGGGCGATCTTCCTGATCCCGGGGGTCGGCGCCCAAGGCGGGAAGCCGGAGCTGCTGGGAGCCGCATTCGCCGCCGGGCGCGCCGCCGGGCTGGTCGCCGCCTCGCGCGGAATCGCCGCCGACCCCGACCCAGCCGCCGCGGCCGAGCGCCTGCGGCAGGCGGTTTGGGAGATATCGACCGCCTGACGAGCGCCAACGCGACTACGATCAGCCCGCCCCAACCGACTTCCCCGCCCCATCCATGGAAAAACGCACCAGCGCCGCCACCCGGATCGCCGCCGCCCTCGCCCTGATTGGCGCGGTGGTGGTCGTCGTCGTGGTCCTTGCCGCGGCGATGGGCAGCGACGATTCCACCTCGCCCGAGCCCACCCAGCCCCAGGGGCAGAAGGAAAAGAAGCAGCGGACGAAGGCCAAGACCTACACCGTGGAATCGGGCGACACCCTGACCGCGATCGCCCACAAGACCGGGGTCCCCGTCGCCGAGATCTTGGCGCTCAATCCCGAAGTCGATCCCCAGATCCTGATCGCCGGGCAGACGCTGCAGCTGCGATGAGCGGTAGGCGCCACGGCGCCGGGCTCCGAGCAGGGGCCCTCGCAGCGCTGCTGGCAGCGCTGGCGCTCTGGCTCGTCCCAGGCCCAGTCGAAGCCGCGGCGGCCGGGCCGCAGGGGATCGAAGCGAAGTCCTGGATCGTCGTCGATGCCCGCGGCGGCGACGTCCTCGCCTCCCACGCCGCGAACGCGCCCTCTGCCGATCGCCAGCACCACCAAGCTGATGACCGCCTACGTGGCGATGAAGGAGCTGCCGCTGGGCAAGGTCGTCCGCGCCGCGCCCTACTCGCCGATCTACGGCGAGTCGCTGATGGGGCTGCGGACGGGGGAGCGGGTCAGCGTTCGCGACCTTCTCTACGGGCTGATCCTGGTCAGCGGCAACGACGCCGCCCACACTCTGGCGGTCGCCGCGGCGGGCTCGGGAGAGCGGTTCGTCGGGCAGATGAATCGCTACGCCGCCGCGCTTGGCCTCAGCGACACCCACTACGCCAACCCGATCGGGCTCGACGAGGTCGGCAACTACTCGACCGCGGCCGACCTCGCGACGCTGACCCGGCGGCTGCTGCGCGATCCCGCCTTCGCCAAGATCGCCGATTCGCAGTCGGCGCTGCTGCGCAGCCTGCGGCCGCCGCGCCGGATCGACACCCTCAACTACCTGCTGGAAATGGTGCCCTGGGCGACGGGGGTGAAGACCGGCCACACCTTTGACGCCGGCTACGTCCTCGTCGGCTCCGGCGAGCAGAAGGGGGTCGGCCTGGTCTCGGTCGCGATCGGCGCCCCGACCGATGAAACCCGCTTCAGCGACAACCTGGACTTGCTCGAATACGGTTTCTCCCAGTACCAGCGGCGGCTGCCGATCCGTCGCGGGCAGGACCTCGCCGAACCCGAAATCCGCTACTCCGGCGGTCAGCTGCCGCTGCGAGCCGAACGCTCGCTTCAGGTTGGGATCCGGCGCGGCGAGCGGATCGATCTGCGGGTCCAGGCCCCGCAAGAGGTCGAGGGGCCGGTCGAGCGCGGAGAGAGGCTCGGCACGGCAACGGTCTTCATTGAGGGCCGCCGGGCCGGGGCAGTGCCCCTGCGCGCCAGCCGTTCGATCCCGGAGGCCAGCTTCTTCGACCGCGTCCGCGCCTCCGTCGCGGACAACTTGATCCCTATCGGGATCGCGGTGTTCGTGATACTCATGGGCGCGGTGCTGCTGCTGTTGCGCCGGCGCACCCGTGGAAACGACCCAGGGAGCTGAGATCAGGGTGAAGTCCGAGTGATCCTCACGGTGACCTTGAACGCGGCTATCGACCGCACCGTCGCGGTGCCGAATTTCCGCCTTGGCCGCCGCCACCGCGCGGTCGAGAGCCGCACCGTCGCTGGCGGCAAGGGCATCAACGTCGCCCGCGCCCTCAGCCTGCTCGGGCGCCCGGTTATCGCCACCGGCTTCGTCGGTGGGCCGACCGGGACCCGGGTGCTGGAAGGGCTGCACGAAGAATCGGTGCTGACCGATTTCACCCGGATCGCCTCCGAGACCCGAAACAACCTCGCCGTGATCGACCCCACCTCTGGGCGAGCAGACCGAGATCAACGAGCGTGGGCCGGCGGTAAGCCCGGAGGAGGTGCAGCGGCTCTTCGATCGGATCGGTTATCTCGCCAGCGGGGCGAAGATCTGCGTGCTCGCTGGCTCGGTCCCGCCCGGGGCCGGGGACGACCTCTACGCGCGGCTGGTCGACGACCTCTCTCGCCGCGGCGTGCCCGTCGTGCTCGACGCCGAGGGGGAGGCGATGCTGGCCGGGGTCCGCGCCGGCGCCTCAATGGTGACCCCGAACGAGGGCGAGGCCGAGGAGCTGGTCGGGCAGGAGTTCGCCGACAACGGCGACGTTGCGCAGGGACTCCAGGAGTTGGTCCGGCTGGGGGCGAGCGAGGCGGCGATCACCCGTCCCGACGGCTGCGTCGCCGCAGTCGGCGAGGGCTCCTCCCGGCGCTTGCTCGAGATTCACACCGAGCCGCTGGAGCCGGTCTCCACGGTCGGCTCGGGGGACGCCTTCCTCGCCGGTTACGTCGCCGCCCGTTACGAGGGCCGCTCGGCCGAGGAGTGCCTGGCCTACGGGGTTGCCTGCGGGGCGGAGTCGACCCAGCACTTCGGCGCTGGCACCGTCGACCGCAATCAGGTCGAGCGCCTGCTGGGCGAGGTCTCCGTACACGACTTGGAGGTCCCCGCCGAAGTGTAGGCTGGCATATTCAACGCCACGCCTTGGAGGACTAACTTGGAAATCGAAATCGGCCGCGGCAAGAAAGGCCGCCGCGCTTACGGATTCGACGACATCGCGATCGTCCCTTCCCGCCGGACGCGCGACCCCGACGACATCGACATCAGCTGGACCCTCGGTCCCTACCGCTTCGAGCTGCCCCTGGTCGCCTCGGCGATGGACGGGGTCGTCTCTCCCGACACCGCCGTCCTAACCAACGAGCTGGGCGGACTCGGGGTGCTCAACCTGGAGGGGATCTGGTCTCGCTTCGAGAACGCTGAGGAGAGGCTGGAGGCGATCGCCGCCGCGCCCAAGCACGAGGCGACCCGGCTGATGCAGGAGATCTACACCGAGCCGGTCAAGGCCGAGCTGATCGCGAAGCGGATTGAGGAAATCAAGGCCCGCGGGGCGGTCGTCTGCGGCTCGCTGACGCCGCAGAAAGTGCGCGAGTACTACGAGGTAGCGGTCGAGGCAGGCCTCGACATTCTCGTCATCCAGGGCACGGTGATCTCGGCCGAACACGTCTCGACCACGGTCGAGCCGCTCAACCTGAAGGAGTTCATCGCCGAGGTGCCGGTGCCGACCGTGGTCGGCGGCTGCGCCTCTTACTCGACCGGTCTGCACCTGATGCGGACCGGGGCGGTGGGCGTCCTCGTCGGGGTCGGCCCCGGCGCCGCCTGCACCACCCGCGGCGTGCTCGGGATCGGCGTCCCGCAAGCGACTGCGATCGCCGACGTCGCCGCCGCTCGCGCCCAGCACATGCTGGAGACGGGTGAGTACGTGAACGTGATCGCCGACGGCGGCATGCGGACCGGCGGCGACATCTCCAAGGCGATCGCCTGCGGGGCCGACTCGGTGATGATCGGCTCGCCGCTGGCCCGTGCCAAGGAGGCGCCCGGCCGCGGTTTCCACTGGGGAATGGCGACGTTTCACTCCTCGCTGCCACGCGGCACCCGCGTCTCGACCAAGCAGGACGGGACGATGGAGGAGATCCTCCTCGGCCCGGCCAAAGAGAACGACGGCACCTTCAACCTGATGGGAGCGCTGAAAACCTCGATGGCCACCTGTGGCTACGAGGACATCCGCAGCTTCCAGCGGGCCGAGGTGATGGTCGCCCCTGCTCTTATGAGCGAGGGTAAGAAGCTCCAGAACGAGCAGTCAGTGGGTATGGGCTCGAACGGGCGGGCCGCGGTTTCGACTGGGGTTGCCGTTTCGGATGACTAGTAGGACGGGAGCGTCCCGGCCGGCGGGTCCTGTCTCCGATATCGGGCTCTCCCTATCGGGAGAGTCCTCGATATCGTCGCCACCCGCCGGAGGGAACGCCATCGAGGAGGTGCTCGTCCTCGACTTCGGCGGGCAGTACTCGCAGTTGATTGCTCGTCGGATCCGGGAATGCGGGGTCTTCGCTGAGATGCTTCCCGCGGATGCGTCCATAGAGAAGATCCGCAAGCGGGCGCCGAAGGCGCTGGTCCTCTCCGGTGGACCGGCTTCGGTCTACGAGCCTGGGGCGCCTGCGTTTCCGACTCAGCTGCTCGACCTCGAGATCCCGATGCTGGGGATTTGTTACGGGATGCAGGCGATGGTGCTTGCTCTTGGCGGTCGGGTCGAGTCGGCTGAGACCGGCGAGTTCGGGCGCACCGATTTGGTTCTTCGCGATGGCGGTGGCCGGCTCCTGAGCGGGCTGCCGGAGGAGCAGAGTTGCTGGATGAGCCACCGTGACGCGGTCTTCGAGGCACCGGAGGGCTTCACCGCCTTGGCCTCGAGCCCTAGCTCTCCGGTGGCAGCGCTGGAGATGCCGGATAGAGGCCTGTACGGGATCCAGTTCCACCCCGAGGTCGTCCATACGCCGTACGGGACCGAGATCCTCACCCGCTTCCTGCGCGACGTCGCCGGCTGCACCGAGCAGTGGTCGCCGCAATCGGTGATCGCCGAACAGGTGGAGAAGATCCGGGCGCAGGTGGGGGAGGGCAAGGTGATCTGCGGCCTCTCCGGCGGAGTCGATTCTTCGGTGGCGGCGATGCTCGTCCACAAGGCCGTCGGCGACCAGCTCACCTGTGTCTTCGTCGACCACGGCCTGATGCGGCTGAACGAGGCCGGGCAGGTGGTCGAGGCCTTCGGCCAGTTCGGGATCCCGCTGGTCCACGTCGAGGCCGAAGAGCGCTTTCTCGCGAAGTTGGCCGGCAAGGACGATCCCGAGGAAAAGCGCAAAATCATCGGCACCGAGTTCATCCGCGTCTTCGAGGAGGAGGCGGAGAAGCTCGAGGACGCCAAGTACCTGGTCCAGGGCACCCTCTACTCGGACGTGATCGAGTCCGGCGGCTCCGACCACGCAGCGACGATCAAGTCCCACCACAACGTCGGCGGTCTCCCCGACGACCTCGAGTTCGAGTTGGTCGAGCCGCTGCGGATGCTGTTCAAGGACGAGGTCCGCGCGGTCGGGGCGGAGTTGGGTCTGCCCGAGCGGATGGTCTGGCGCCAGCCGTTCCCGGGGCCGGGCCTTGGGATCCGGATCGTCGGTGGCGAGGTCAACAAAGAGCGACTCGACATCCTCCGCGCCGCCGACGCGATCCTCCAGGAGGAGATCCGCGCGGCCGAGCTCTACCGCCAGCTCTGGCAGTCGTTCTGCGTGCTGCCGGTCGTCCGCTCGGTCGGCGTCCAAGGCGATGGCCGCACCTACGCCTACCCGATCGTGATCCGCGCCGTCACCTCCGACGACGCGATGACCGCCGACTGGGCGCGGCTTCCTTACGACCTTCTGGAGCGGGTCTCGAACCGGATCATCAACGAGATTCGCGATGTCAATCGGGTGGCCCTCGACATTTCTTCTAAGCCTCCGGCGACTATCGAGTGGGAGTAGTGGAGCTCTTGCGGTAGGGAGGGACGGGTACCCCACTCACGAAGACCGTCGCGCAGCTGAGGCGGGCTGCGTGGTTCAAGTCTTGGCCCTGAGCCTTCGTGAGAGGGGTACCCGTCCCTCCAGCGACAGATCTACTGAGACGGCTGAGTTCGGGCAGCTTTGCTTTAGAGGGCTGCCGATCTTTTTGGGATAGCTGCCGGACTCTGGGGCGTCTGCCCGAGTGCTGTCCGTAGGAGGGTGCCGGTGGGGTGTCCCGGGTACTCAGCATGGAGCCGCGCCGAAAGCTTCTGAGGCGTCAGCCCGAGGGCGATTCACGCGGCGGAGGTGCTCCCGGGACACCCCCACCGGCACCCTCCACCTACTGCCTAAGCGGCCTCCAGCGACCCCGCCGTCTCGAATGCTGCCATCCCGACCACGGTTGAGACGGTGTCCTCTTCGCAGTTCTCGCTAAGCCGGTCCTGGCTGCGTACGTGGGCGGCGAGCATCAGTTTCGTTGCCTCTTCGAGGATGGCGACGACCTCCTCGAACCCCTCCTCGTCGAGGTGCAGCGGCATCCAACGGAAGACGGTGTCGTCGCGGCCGTCGAGCGTGCCAGCTTCGAGGGCGGCGATCGCCTTGTCGAGGAAGGTCTGGAGGGTGGCTGCCGAGACCCCGCCGCGGACGGCGCGAGGGACTTTGCGCCAGTGCGGGCCGCCGACGAATGCTCCGGGGGTGGCCTTGTAGAAGTGCTCGGTGGCGCCTCGGCGCTGAGCCGTGTCGACAAGCTCCAGGGCGCCGTATCGATCGAGCGCACGGGTGTGGTAGGCGACGTCGCTCAAGCCGGCGTCGAGCTGGTTGGCGAGGCCGTTCGGGCTCGCCACGTGATCGGTGAGGAGCTCGAGGATCTGGATTCGCAGGGGATGAGCGAGCGATCGAACCAGGCGCTGGTCGATGGCATCGGGGAATGGCTCCTTCATGACTGCTCCTTATGTTTTGGGGTACGCAACCGTTCGTCACTCACTCAGGTACGTATAGACCATTCAGCTGGCTCATTCCAGAACACGGGGTTTCTGAAAAAGCAGCGTTTTCCGGACAAACTCTCCGATGACCCTAAACGTGGGCGAGTCGGGTGATCGCGAAGATCGCGAGGAATCCGGCCGCGGTGAGCGCGACTCGGGTCCAGGAGGCCTGGGCGTGGGCCTCGGGCAGCAGGTCGGTTGCCCCGATGTAGAGGAAGATCCCGCAGTAGACGCAGAGGACGTATCCGAGGGCTTGATCGGAGATCGCTATCTGGGAGCCGACGATCGCTCCCAGGAGCGGCGCCAAGGCGTCAATCGTCAGCCATTTGACCGCGGCGCGGCGGTTGCCCGAGCGGCGCAGCACGTAGCTGACCGTGTTTAGCCCGTCGGCGAAGTCGTGGCCGATGACAGCGATGAAGACGAGAAAGCCGGTGGCGGAGTCGACGCCGAAGGCAAAGCCGATCGCGAGGCCGTCGAGGAAGCTGTGGGCGGAGAGCCCGGCGGCGCCGAGGATTCCGACCCTTTCGCTGGAAAAAGCCTCGGCCGCCTCCTCGCGATCGTGCAGGACCAGCAGCCGCTCGGCGAGGAAGAAGGCGAGGAAGCCGGCTGCGACCACGGCGGTGGCCTGATCGACGTTGCCGACCCCCTCGATGCCCTCGGGGAGGATGTCGAAAAGGGCGATGGCGACAACGACGCCGCCGGTCAGTGCCAGCAGGGTCTGCAGCCGGTCGGAGAAGCGCAGCCCGATCTGGCCGCCGGCCAGGGTGGCGAGCACGGTCAGCCCGGCGAGCGGGATCGCGATCGACATCTCAGCCCTTCCCTTGGCAGTCCGGGCAGATTCCGCGCAAAAGGACGTCGTGGGAGACGACCTCGAACGCGACCTTCTCGCCCAGGCCATGGATCGCCCGCTCCAGGTTCGCATCCTCGAAAGGGATCAGGCGACCGCAGCGGACGCAGACGATGTGGTGGTGATGGCCGGCGGGGTCGTTGCGCTCGAAAGCCACGACCTCGCCACCGACGTCGACCCGGTGGACCAGGTCGAGCTGCTCCAACTGCTCCAGGGTGCGGTAGACGCTCGCCCGGCCGACGGAGGGGAGGCGCTGGTCGATTTCGAGGGCGGTGACCGCGCAGTGCTCCCCCTCGAGCAGCTCGATCACCTGTCGCCGCGCGGCGCCGCTGCGGAAACCAGCCTCGTTGAGGCGTGTCGATGCGCGTTCGGCCCAGGTCACGGCCGAAAGACCCTACATGAAAACGAGAATCATTCTCGTTAAGGAGTTGCCTCAGGCAGAAATCAGCTGTACGCGTCCCACTTCTGCAGATACGCAAGTGGGTCGAAGGGGGAGCCGCCCTCGTACCAGCCGGGTGGGCCCCACATCTCGAAGTGCAGGTGGCAGCCCTGGGCGTCGCCGGTTTCACCGACGATCCCGATCGGCTGGCCGGTGCGGACGGTTTCCCCGGTGCTGAGGAGGGAGGGTTCCAGCAGGTGGGCGTACATGAAGTCGTAGCCGGTGCCGCGGCCGTCGATGACGATGTAGTTGCCGGCGGCGCTCTGGTAGCCGGAGTACTGGACGATGCCGCCGCGGGCGGCGACCAGGGGCGTGCCGCAGGCGGCCATCACGTCCTGGCCCTGGTGGGTGTGACCGGTGCGGCCGGCGCCGAAGCGGCCGGCGCTCATCCCGTATTCGTGGTTGCCGAGGATCGGGAAGGCGAAGCCGTAGAAGGCGAAGGCGAGGCTGAGGGTGGTCGTGGCGGTCGCCTTGCGGGCGGCCGGTGCGGTCGGGGTCTGAGGGCCGATCCGGAAGCTGTAGCGGCCGTTGCGGGCCGGTTTGCCTTCGTTGGTGGCGCCGTCCCAGCGCACTTTGTTTTCGACGTCGGCGGCGACGTCCTCGCGGTAGAAGGTCTTGACGATTTCGCCGACCGAGTTGATGACGTCAATCCGCAGGTCGTTGAGGGGCTGACTGCTGCCGATCGCGTAGCTGAGGCGGGGGTAGCGGTAGCCGAAGTAGAAGGACTTGCGCGGGGTGGTCTGGGCGGCGAGGAGGGTGAGGGTGCCGGCGCTCGGCGCGGTGGACGGCGTCCCGGAGGGGCTGCCCGCGGGAGTCGGGGCGGCACCCGGCGTGCCGGCACCGCCCGTGCCGGCAGCGGCGGCGATGCTCGCGCAGCAGGTCAACAGCACCAGCGCTGCCGCTATGCCTATTCGAATGGCCGGTCCAGGACGGACGAACCCCTTGCTGCTCAAACTCCTAAGCCCTCTCTTTCGATCGCCTGCGGAGTTAGCTGACGGGCTCGCGCTGAAAGAGTCGCGCTACGGACGAGATTCGTCCGATTCGCCCCTGAGACCTGCAAGGTCTCTGCGGTTCCTCCGCTCCCGGACGGTGGTCCGCACGGGATTCGGCATTGCTCGGGCGGCAGTATAGGCAACCATCCGGAAACCCCGGGGTGCATCCCCCGGGTGGTCGCCAATACCGCTATGCGGCTATCATCCCCCGGCCGCGTCGGTGAATCCGCGCGGTTTTTGCGCGATGAAGACCTTTGTAGCCACTCCAGCCAACCGCCAGCGCGACTGGTACGTCGTCGATGCCGAGGGCAAGACCCTGGGCCGTCTGGCGACCCAGATCGCCGACACGCTGCGCGGTAAGCGTAAGCCGGAGTACACGCCTCACGTTGACACCGGCGACTTCGTCGTCGTCATCAACGCCGAGAAAATCCACGTTACCGGCGACAAGCTTGCGCAGAAGACCTATTACCGCCACAGCGGCTACCCCGGTGGGATCAAGTCCCGGACGCTCAGCGAGATGCTCGAGCGCAAGCCCGAGGAAGTGATCCGCAAGGCCGTCAAGGGGATGTTGCCGCGGAACCGGCTTGCCCGCCAGCAGTTGACCAAGCTGAAGGTGTACGCCGGGCCGGACCACCCGCATGCGGCGCAGCAGCCGAAACTTATGGAGACGAACTGAATTGATCGACGACGAGAAGACGCCGGAGCAGGACGAAACGACTCAGGACGAGGCGCCGGAGGCCGCGGGTCCTGTCTCCGATGCGACCTCCTCGCCAACTGGCGAGGATCCCGCATCGTCGCCACCCGCGGCAGACACCTCTGAGGAGGTGCCGTCCGAGGAGGCACCTGATGGGGAGTCGTCCGAGGGGGCCGCTGAGGAGCAGCCGTCCGAGGAGCCGGTTGCTGAGGAGGCGCCGTCCGAGGAGGCTGCGGCTGAGGAGCCTGTAGCGGAGGAGGCTGCTTCTGAGCCTGTCGCTGAGGAGAAGCCTAAGCCCAAGGCTGAGGAGAAGAAGAAGGATGTGATTCCTGGTGCTGACCTGGAGCCGATCCTGGTTGAGCCGGACAAACCGGAGCTGAGCGCTGAGGAGAAAGCGCGTCTTGAAGCCGAGGAAGAGGAGAAAGCCCGGCGCGAGGCCGAGCTGGCCGCGACCGAGGAGACCGATGCCGCTGTCAGCCGCGCCCCGGCGAAGATGGATAAAGACTCCCGTTTCCTCGCCACCGGCAAACGCAAGAGCGCGATCGCCCGCGTCACCGTGCTGCCCGGCAACGGCAAGATCGAAATCAACAAGCGCAGCATCGAGGAGTTCTTCCCCCGGCCCCTGCACCAGACGATTGTCAAGCAGCCGCTGACCGTCTCCGGCTACGAGGGCAACGTCGACGTCCGCGTCCGCGTCCACGGCGGCGGCATCAGCGGCCAGGCCGGGGCGGTTCGCCACGGCGTCGCCCGGGCTCTGACCGAGATCGACTCTGAGCTGCGCGGCGACCTCAAGCGGCGAGGCTTTCTCACCCGTGACGCGCGCGTCAAGGAGCGCCGCAAGGCCGGGTTGAAGAAGGCTCGTAAGCGGCCTCAGTTCTCCAAGCGCTGACGGGAGCGGGTTGACGACGGCGCGCAAGCTCTTCGGAACCGACGGGGTCCGGGGAGAGGCCGGCACCTTCCTCAGCGCCGAGCTGGCCACGGCCATCGGCCGGGCGACGACCGCCACGCTCGAAGCGGAGCGCCCGCAGGTTCTGATCGTCCGCGACACGCGCGAGTCGGGGCCGATGCTGGAGGCGGCCCTGGCCGCCGGAATCGCCGCCGCGGGTGGCGACGCGCTGCTCGGTGGAGTGCTGCCGACTCCGGCCGCCGCGATCCTGGTCAAGCGCCTCGGTCTCGACCTGGCCGCCGTCGTCTCGGCCTCCCACAACCCCTTCCACGACAACGGGATCAAGTTCTTCGACGGCCGCGGCGTCAAGCTCGCCGACGAGGTCGAGGCGGCGATCGAGGCGCAGATCGATGCGGCTCCCACGGCTGCCCACCCCGGGCACGTCCGCGAGCTGAACGGCGGCTTCGAGGACTACCTGCGGGAGCTCGAGAAGGCCTTCCCGCTCGATCTCTCCGGTCGCAAGGTCGTGCTCGACTGCGCCAACGGTGCCACCTACCGCGCTGCGCCGGCGATCTTCGAGCGCCTTGGGGCAGAGGTCGAGGCGATTGCCACCGAGCCCGACGGTCGCAACATCAACGCCGGCTGCGGCTCCACCCACGTCGAGGCACTGGCCGAGCGGGTCGCTGCCTCCGAGGCGGAGATCGGCTTTGCATTCGACGGCGACGGCGACCGGGTGCTGGCCGTCGACGGCTCCGGCCGCGTCCACGACGGCGACGAGCTGATCGCCCTGGCGGCGCTGGGAAGGGCGCGGCGGCAAGAGCTGCGCGGCGGCGTGGTCGTCACCGTGATGAGCAACTTCGGCTTCCACCAGGCGATGAAAGAGGCCGGGGTCGAGGTCGCCGTCACCCAGGTCGGCGACCGCTACGTGATCGACGAGATGAAGCGCCGCGGCTGGTCGCTGGGCGGCGAGCAGTCCGGTCACATCATCGCCTCCAACTTCGTCGCCACCGGCGACGGGATCGCGGCGGCGCTGATGACCATGCGGGAGCTGGGCGAGGCAAAGCTCGAAGACGCAGCGCCGATGCGAAAGCTGCCCCAGACCCTGGTCAACGTGCAGGTCGCCGATCGCGAGGCGATCCAGGGGGCCACCGCCGTCTGGGAGGCGGTCGAGCGCGAGGAAGAGGCCCTCGGCGACCGCGGCCGGGTCTTGCTGCGGCCCTCGGGGACCGAGCCCTTGGTGCGGGTGATGGCCGAGGCCCCCACCGCCGAGGAAGCCGAGGCGGTCTGCCAGCGTTTGGTTGACCTCGTGCGCAGCGAGCTCGGCTGAGCAGCCCGAGTCCGCCCGCCCTCTACCCTTACTCGCCTTCATGTGCGGCATCGTCGGATACGTGGGCGGCCGGCCCTGCGAGGAGTTGCTCCTCTCGGGTCTGGAAAAGCTCGAATACCGCGGCTATGACTCGGCCGGGCTCTCCGTCCTCGCCGACGGCGAGGTCGAGAGCGTGCACGCGGTCGGCAACCTCGCAAACCTGCGGTCCGCCGTCGACGCCCGCGCCGACAACGGCGCCGGGCCGCTGCCACCATCGGCTACGGGGATCGCCCACACCCGCTGGGCGACCCACGGCCGGGTCACCGAGGAGAACGCCCACCCCCACGACGACAGCTCCGGCCAGGTCCACATCGTCCTCAACGGGATCGTCGAGAACCACAGCGAGCTGCGCCGCCGACTACAGGACGAGGGCGAGGTCTTCACCTCGGAGACCGACGCCGAGGTCGTCGCCCACCTGATCGCCAGCCACTACGACGGCGACCTCGCCGTCGCCGTCCGCGCCGCCTACGCCGAGTTGCGCGGTCACTACGCCTTCGTCGCCATGCACGCCGACGAGCCCAAGCGCCTGCTCGGTGCCCGCAAGGAGTGCCCGCTGGTCGCCGGCGTCGGCGAGGGGGAGACCTTCCTCGCCTCGGCGATCCCGGCCTTCCTCGCCGACACCCGCACCGCGATGCCGATCGAAAACGGCGAGATCGTCGAAATCGAAGCCGGCGAGGTCCGCATCACCGACACCGAGGGCAACCCGATCGAGCGCGCCGCCGAAGAGGTGACCTGGGATGCCGACGCCGCCGAGAAGGGCGGCTACGAGACCTTCATGCTGAAGGAGATCCACGAACAGGCCGACGCGGTCGCGGAGACGATCACCGACCGCCTGCCGGGCACCGACGGTGTCGATCTCTCCGACGTCGAGATCTCGGACGAGTTTCTGCGCGGCGTCAGGCGGATTGTGATCGTCGCCTGCGGCACCTCCTACCACGCTGGCCTCGTCGGCCGTTATGCGATCGAGGACTGGGCCCGGGTCCCGGTCGAGATGGACGTCGCCTCCGAGTACCGCTACCGCAATCCCGTCGTCGGGCCCGAGGACCTGGTGATCGGGATGACGCAGTCGGGTGAGACCGCCGACACCTTGGCGGCGATGCGGCTGGCCCGCGATGCCGGCGCCACGGTATTGGCGATCACCAACATCATGGGCAGCCAGGCGACCCGCGACGCCGACGCCGTCCTCTACATCCGCGCCGGGATGGAGGTCAGCGTCGCCGCGACCAAGACCTTTGTCGCCCAGGTGGCGGCGATGTACCTGCTGGGGCTGCGGCTAGCCGAGCTGCGGGGGACGCTGCCACCCGAGCGCCTGGCCGAGCTGGTGGCCGAGATGAAGGCGCTGCCGTCGAAGATGGAGGAGACCTTGGCGACGACCGAGGGGCCGGCGCGAGAGATTGCCGACCGCCACTCCGACCAGAACTTCTTTCTCTACCTCGGCCGTCACATCGGCCTCCCGGTCTGCCTCGAGGGGGCACTGAAGCTGAAGGAGATCAGCTACATCCCGACCGACGCCTACGCGGCGGGGGAGATGAAGCACGGACCGATCGCGCTGCTCGACGAGTCGACGCCGGTAGTCAGCGTCGCCACCGAGAGCCCGGTGCTGGAGAAGGTCCTCTCCAACGTCGAGGAGGTGCGCGCTCGCGGCGCCCAGACGATCGCGATCGCGACCGCCGGCGACGAGCGGGTCGCCGAGGTGGCCGACGAGACGATCGAGGTCGCCTCCACCGACTGGATCCTGCAGCCGATCGTCGCGATCCTGCCGCTGCAGCTGCTCGCCTACGACATCGCCCGCAACCGCGGCCTCAACGTCGACCAGCCCCGCAATCTGGCCAAGACCGTCACGGTCGAGTGAAATCGTCCTTATGGAGCGCTAGAGTGCCGCGCTCCGTGAAGCTCCGTCTCGCTCCATTCCTGTTTCTCGTGGCCCTCGCCGCGCTCCTCGTCGCCGGTTGCGGTGGTGGGGGCGACGACAGCAGCGGTGGTACCGACACCGCCAGCGTCGTGCCGGCCGATGCACCGGTCTTCATCGACCTCACGGTGCGCCCCGAAGGCGAAACCAAGGCCAACATCGAGGCCCTAGCGCAGAAGATCGCCGGCGTTGACAACCTCGGCGAGCTGATTGTCGAAGAACTCGAGAACTCGGCTTCTGACGACGGCGAAGAGCTTGACTTCGAAAAAGAAGTCGAGCCTTGGCTCGGCGACCGGGCCGGGATCTTCCTCCAGGAATACGAAGACGAAGACTTCGAAGGCTTCGGCGCCGCGATTCAGACCAGCGACGAAGGCGCGGCCCAGAGCTTCGTGGACGAGCAGCTGAAGTCGGAGGACGAAGCGCCGGAGGACGGTTCTTACGAAGGAGTCGACTTCAAGGTAGAAGCCGACGACGGCACCACGATCGGCGTCTTCGACGGACTCCTCGTCTTCGCCGAAGACGAGGCGATCTTCAAGTCGATGGTTGATGCCTCCGGTGGCGAGAACCTCGCGAGTGGGGAGGCCTACGGCGATGCCACCGCCGATCTCCCCGACGACAGCGCTGCCGACGTTTTCGTCGACATCGGCGCCCTGATCGACGAAGCGGGCGAGGAAATCGACTCCGACACCCAGCTCTTCCTCGACAGCTTCGGGATAGAGCCCGACGAGGCGACCGCGGTTGCCAGTGTCGTGCCGGGCTCCAACCACATTGAGATCGACCTCAGCACCGACCTCGGCGGCGATAACCCGCCATCCGGTGACGCCTCGGAGTTGCTCGGCACCCTGCCGGGCACCGCGGTCGGCGCCCTCGCCTCGGCCGAATTCGGCAAACGCTTCAACGAAGGAATCAACGAGATCGACGAGGAGGGCATCCCCGGCTCGGTGCCGCCGAACCAGCTGAAGAAGACCCTGAAGGAAGCGGGCATCGACCTCGAAGCGATCGCCGGCTCGATCGGCGACGTCGGCCTCTACGTGACCGGCAACAGCGAAAACACGCTGGCCGGCGCTCTGGTGATGGAAACCGATAGCGAGAGCGAAGCGCAGAACACCGTCTCCAACGTCGGCCTCTTCCTGCGCAAAGCTGGCATCTCGGGTGTGACGAAAATCAGCGGCGAAGCGAGCGGCTTCTCGATCCGCAGCCCTGAACTCGGCCGTCAGCCAGTCGTCGTCGCCGCCAAGGGCAGCCGCATCGCGGTCGGCTACGGGCTCGCCTCGGTCGGCTCTGCCTTCCAGGAATCGGGCAAGTCGCTCGCCGACAACGCCGCCTACAAGGATGCCACCGGCGCCCTCGGCAGCACCCCGATCGCAATGTTCGTCAACGGCCCCTCGGCCCTAAACCTGGCGAACGCGCTGGTGCCATCGGGCGAAGAGGGCTTCGAAGAAGCGCAGCCGTACCTGGAGAAGATCGAATACCTGGCGCTGGGGTCCGAAGCGTCTGACGATCTCGCCACGGCGAAGCTGATCGTCGGGCTCAAGTAGCGCCCGCTGTCAGGCCAATTTCAGCTGTCGCCGCTCTCGCACTAGGGCAAAGGGATCATCAGTGGATTTAGGTGCTCGACTTGCTCGGATCTGTTCCCGCATCTGGGTGAGGACCTCCCCCGCCAGGTAGTAACGGGCGCGTCGCTCGCCCACCGCGTCCAGCAGGGATGCCTCGACCATGGCTTTCAGGTCGCGAGAGGCGGTGAGATCGCTGACCTCGTCTCCCATCGCCCCCTCGACAGAGGAGCGGTAGACCTTGCGCCGGATCCGAGCACCTAGCGCTGCGTCCATTAGGCCTGCGGCGCATCGTTCGGGCAGGCCGTTCCGCTCCGCCAAGGCGACGCAGTCGTTCCAGAGGTTCTCGATCTCTTTTCGGCGACGCATGGTGGTGATCGCCTGGAGATAGTGGGCCCGCATGCAGAACCGGACCCATGGCCTGGGGTCGCGATCGGGGTGCCACGCTCCGGCACCGACATCCTCGAGCACCTGGTAATAGGCCTCGGTGTTCCTCCCCAAGAACTCCTCGATGCTGGAGAACACTGGAGCGATAACTTGATCGCGGGCGAGGACCAGCGTCTGCAAGCACCTTGCCATCCGCCCGTTGCCATGGCTGAACGGGTGGATCAGGGTCAGGTTGAGGTGGGCCATAGCCGCCTTGACCACAACTGGCGCAGCTTCTCCGTCCAGCTCTCTCAGCATCTCCGCCATCAAGGTGGGGACCTCGTCGTATGGGGGTCCCTCATAGACGATCTCGTCCGTTGCTTCCCGATGGACGAAGATCGGTCCCGGGCGCCATCGACCCGGGTTCTTCTTCAGGTCGTACTTGATCATCATGAAATGGAGGCTCTTGAGCAGGCCCTCGTCAACCTCCAGGCTCTGGTCGTCTGCGATCTGCAGGACGTAGGTCATCGCGTCGCGATAACCGGCCAGGGCCAACTGGGTCTCCTCCTCGGCGCCTAGGGTTGGTTCTTCCTCTACCGCTGCCAGGACATCGTCGAGAGAGGCGTTGTACCCCTCGATGCTGTTCGACCCCTGAACGGCGCGGGCGAACGCCATGCGTCGCAGGGTCCCGGACCAACGCCGAGGCTCGGCGACCCGGTCGCGGAGCGTTTCACGCTGGTCCTTGAGGAGGGTCAGAACCTCAAGCTCTTCTTCATTCAGATCTGGCGTCTCGAAAACCATGATATTTGCAAAGTAGCATTAGCGTGCGTCAATGACATTAAGTAAATATCAATGAATCATCGGATGGTTGGTCTCGTAGGGTGTCTCTCATGGAGTCTTGGCTGAAGCCTCTCTTTGACGCGGAGGGAATGAGAGCCGTCGATCGGTGGGCTATTGAGGAAGTTGGGGTTCCTTCGCTGGAGTTGATGGAGGCGGCTGGTCGGGCTGTGGCTGAGGCGGTGGCGGGGTTGGCTTCCGAGGGCCCCATTCGGGTTGTTTGTGGGAAGGGGAACAACGGGGGCGATGGGTTTGTTGCTGCTCGGTTGCTGCGTGAGATGGGGTTTGGGGTTGAGGTCTTGCTGCTCTGGCCCGGCGAGGAATTGCGGGGTGATGCCGCCGTCAACTACGAGCGTTTTGGCGGTGAGCTGCTGGAGGGTGACCCGGATGCGCGGTTGGCCGACTCCGGGGCTGTGATCGACGCGATCTTCGGTACCGGCTTCGAAGGCGCTCCGCGGGAGCCGGCCGCCACGGCGATCGAGGCGATCAACCGTTGCGGCGCCCCGGTAGTTGCCTGCGACATCGCCTCTGGCGTTGATGCTTCGACCGGCGAGGTTGCCGGAGAAGCTGTCGAGGCTGATGTCACGGTCAGCTTCCACGCCGGCAAGCTCGGCCAGCGGATCGCTCCCGGCAAGTGGCACTGCGGCGAGCTGCGGGTGGTGCCGATCGGGATTCCGGCGGGGGCGCCGGGTGAGCCTGCGGCGGGTGAGATCGACCCCGCCGTTCTGGTGCTGGTGCCGCGTCGCGGCCCGCGCTCGACCAAGTTCAGCTCCGGGCAGGTGGCGATCGCCGGCGGCTCGCGCGGGCTCACCGGGGCGGTGCGGCTGGCTTCGCTGGCGGCAATTCGCGCCGGCGCCGGCTACGCCACGGTCGCCGTGCCCGCCGACCTGGAGATGGTCTTCGAGCTCTCCCAGCCGGAGGTGATGTCGGTCGCCTGTCCCGGCGGCGACGGTTGCCTAGTTCCGGCCTCGGAGAAGGCGGTGCTGCGCACCTTCGAGCCCGCCGCCGCCGGTGTGGTCGGCCCGGGCCTGGGCAGGGACCCCGGCTCCTTTGAGCTGGCACGCGCGGTCCTCTCCCGGGTCGAGGCGCCGATGGTGCTCGACGCCGACGGGCTCAACGCCTTCGCCGGCCGGCTCGGCGAGCTTGCCTCTCGCCCGGCGCCGACGGTCCTCACCCCGCACGCCGGCGAGCTCGGCCGGCTGCTGGAGCGGGATTCGGGCGAGGTCGGCGCCCGCCGCCTCGCATCCGCCCGCGAAGCGGCAGCGCAAGCGGGCGCGGTCGTCGTCCTCAAGGGGGATGACACGATCGTCACCGACGGCTCCCGCGTCGCCGTCAACGTGATCCCTGCACCGGCACTGGCCACGGCCGGCAGCGGCGACGTCCTCTCGGGGATGACCGCGGCGTTCCTTGCTCGCGGTCTCGAGCCGTTCGCCGCCGCCTGCGCGGCGGTCGTCGCCCATGCCCGCGCCGGCCGCGACGCGGCCGCCCGGGTAGGGGCGGCGGAGTCGGTGATCGCCAGCGACGTAATCGACTCGATCCCGTCGGCGATACGTCCCGACGGCCCGGTCGAATAATCTCGCGGCCATGAAGAACGCCGGAGAGATCATGGACAGCGACGTGCCGAGCGTCCGTCCCGACGACGATGCCCGTACCGCGATCGACCTTCTCGCCAAGACCGACCTCGGGGCGATCCCCGTGGTCGACGACGAGAACAAGGTCGTCGGCATCGTCAGCGAGTCCGACCTGATCATCAGCGAGGAGGAGTCGGACCTGCACCTGCCGCACTACCTCAACATCATGGGCGGGATCGTCTTCGTCGGCTCGATGAAAGGCTTCGACGAGCGCCTGGAGAAAGCCTTCGCGACCAAGGTTTCGGAGCTGATGACCGCCGACCCGATCGTCGTCCGCGACTATGAGAATGTCGACCGGGTGGCGAAGAAGATCGCCGACGAGCACCACAATCACCTGCCGGTAGTCGACGACAACGGCTACCTCGCCGGCATGGTCACCAGGGCCGACGCGCTCGCCGCCCTGGTCGCCGACTCGGCGGAGTAGCCATGGAGCGGGCGGTCGCCCGGATCGATCGCGACGCCGTCCGCGAGAACTGCGCGAGCTTGAAGGCCGTGCTCAGCGGCGGAGCCGAGCTCTGCGCGGTGGTCAAGGCCGACGGTTACGGCCACGGCGCCGACGTCTGCGCGGGGGCTGCGCTCGATGGCGGCGCGACCCGGCTGGCGGTTGCCACCGCCGGCGAGGCGGAGCAGATTGGCCGCCGCTTCCAGCATGTTCCGCTGCTGACGATGGGGGCGCTGACCGCCGAGGAGGTTGACGCCGTGATCTCGGCCGGTTCGGAGCTGGCCGTCTGGCGCGAGGATTTCCGGCGCCTGGTCGCCGACCGAGCCCGGGCCCACGGGCATCGAGCCAAGGTCCACGTCAAGTACGACAGTGGCATGGGCCGCCTCGGCAACAGCGATGCGGCTGAGGTGCTGGCGCTGGTCAAGGCGTGCGCCGAGGACCCCAATCTCGAGCTCGCCGGCATCTGGACCCACCTGGCGACTGCCGACGAACCCGATTCGTCCTACTTCGACGAGCAGCTCGACCGCTTCGAGGAGGTGGCCGCGGCGGTCAAGACGGAGCACCCCGGGGTGCTCGCCCACGCTGCCAACAGCGCCGCCGTCCTCCGCGATCCGCGCTCCCACCACGACATGGCCCGCTGCGGCGTCGCGATCTACGGTCTCGACCCGTTCCAGCGCGACCCGGCGGAGCACGGCCTGCGCCCAGCGCTCTCGTTGCACTCCTACGTCGCCGACGTCAAGCGCTTCCCCGTCGGCGCCAGCGCCGGCTACGGCCGCAAATGGACGGCGTCGGTCGACACCTGGGTCGGCGTGATCCCGCTCGGCTACGGCGACGGGGTGCGCCGCGCCCTCACCAACAACGCCGACGTCCTCGTCGGGGGAAAGCGGTTCCCCTTGGTCGGGACCGTCTCGATGGACAACGTCACGATCGACCTCGGTCCCGAGACCGAGGTCGAGCCCGGCGCCGAGGCCGTCCTGATCGGTCGCCAGGGAGAGGAGGCGATCCTCGCCGAGGAAGTCGCCAGCCGTCTCGCGACGATCAACTACGAGGTCACCTGCGCGATCTCACCGCGGGTGCCACGCCGCGCCGCATGAGCGCGCTGGAGAACCTCGGGGCAGCCCCGGTCGTTGCGGCGACGCGGCGGGCGCTGCCGGAGGCAGACGGCGTCTGGATCGTCGGCGGCGCGGTTCGGGACGCGGCGCTGGGACGCGAAGTCGCTGATCTCGACCTCGCCGTCGCCGGGGACCCGGGCGCCGCGGCGAAGGCGATCGGGAAGGAGCTCGGCGAGCATGCCTTCGAGCTCTCGGCCGCGTTCGGTACCTGGCGCGTCGTCGCCCGCGAAGCCGGCTGGCAGATCGACGTCACCGCGCTCCGCGGCGGGGGCATCGAGGCCGACCTCGGCGAGCGCGACTTCACGGTCGGCGCCGTCGCGGTCCCCCTCGACGGCGAGGAACCGATCGACCCCTTCGCGGGCCTGACCGACCTCGCCGAGAAGCGCCTGCGGGCAGTATCCGAGGAGAGCTTTACCGCCGACCCACTGCGGCTGCTGCGGGCGCCCCGTTTGGCGGCCGAGCTGGAGCTGGAGATCGAGCCCGCGACTGCGGCGCTGGCCCGCGCCGCCGCCGCCAAGGCCGCCGAGCCCGCCGGCGAGCGCCAACTTGCCGAGCTGCGCCAATTGCTGGGCGGCCCAGACCCGCTGCGCGCTCTGGCCCTGCTCACCGAGCTGGGGGTGACCGCGGCGGTGCTGCCCGAGCTGGAGCTTTTGCGGGGGGTCGAGCAGGGCCCGAACCACCACCTCGACGTCTACGACCACACGCTGGCCGTGCTCGAACACACGCTCGAAGTCGAGCGGGATCTCGAACGCTTCGCCGGCGACCGCGCCGCCGAGGTCGAGAATCTGCTGGAGGAGCCGCTGGCCGACGAGATCAGCCGGCGCACTGCCCTGCGCTTCGGCGCCCTCTTCCACGACATCGGCAAGCCGGCGACCAAGGCCGAATTCAACGGCTTCGTCGGTTTCAAGGGCCACGACGAGGTCGGGGCCGAGATCATCGGCTCGATCTGCGGCCGCCTGCGCGCGAGCCGGAAGTTGACGCAGCACTTACAGGCGATGGCCCGGCACCACCTCCGGCTCGGCTTCCTGGTCGCGGAGATGCCGCTGCCGCCACGCCGCGTCCATGCCTATTTGCGGGCGACCGAGCCGGTCACCGTCGACGTCACCCTGCTGACTGTCGCCGACCGCCTCTCCGCTCGCGGTGTCGGGCCGATCGCCAGCCCGGAGATGGTCGCCGCCCATCTCCAGCTCGCCCGCGAGATGGTCGCCGCCGGCCTCGACTGGCGCCGCGAGGGACCGCCGGAGCCGCTGCTGCGGGGCGACGAGATCGCCGCCGAGCTGGGGATCGAGCCGGGCCCGGAGTTGGGCTCCGCCCTCGCCGAGCTGGAGGCCGCCCAGTACTCAGGCGAAGTAACCGATCGCACGGCGGCGATCGAGCACCTGCGTCGTTAGATACGCTCTCCGCCGCATGGCCAAAGAGGAAAAGATCGAAATGGAGGGGGAGATCACCGAGGCTCTCCCCAACACGATGTTCCGGGTCAAACTGGATAACGATCACGAGGTCCTCGGCCACATCTCGGGAAAGATGCGCCGCCACTACATCCGCATCCTCCCGGGCGACCGCGTCAAGATTGAGCTTTCGCCCTACGACCTCGACCGAGGTCGCATCACCTACCGCTACAAATAGGCGCCTGGCGGCGGGTCCGCCAGCTCCGCGATTAGCGCCGACCAGGCGAAATCCTTGGCGCCCAGGCCCTTGCCGTCACGCGGGTCGTAGTACTCGCGCAGCCCTTCGCGGCTGACGGCGCCGATTACGCCGCTCGCCAGCCGCTCCGCCTCGGCCTCGTAGCCGAGCCGCCGCAGTCCGATCCAGACCATCCAGGCGGAGTTGACCCAGGTCGGGCCCCGCCAGTAGCGGCGGATCGGGCCGTGGCCGCCGTCGGGTTCGTACCAGCGCTCGCCGATCGCGACCGAGGGCGGCGCCACCGCGGTGAGGAACTCGCTCTCGTTCAGCAGGTGCTCCTCGACCAGGCGCCGACCGATCGCCTCCGGCAGGTCGGGCAATGCGAGCGGTGCCAACGAGGCCCAGGTCAGCGTCTGGGGACGGATCCCACCCGGCTGCGCCTCGTCGAGGAAGAGGCCGCGCCGCTCGTCCCAGAGCCGGTCGATCAGCGCCGGCGTCGCCGACGGCCTGCCGAGCGCCTGCAGCGAGAGTGACCAGAAGGTGTTGACGAGCGTTTCGCAGAGCACCGGCCCGCCGCTGTCGCGAATCCGCCGCGCGTCCCAGCCGCGGCGCCGGTTGCGGTGGACCAGGAGCGGGAAGCCGATCCTCCCGACTGCCCGCCGTCCCCACACCTCTTCGAACTTGGGCGAAGCGTCGAGGCCGGACTCGTCGGGCTGGACGATCCAGAGCAGCCCATCTCCCTCGAGGTCGCGGTTGCGGCTCAGCCAGTCCATCTGCTGCCCGATCCGTGGCTCCTCGCTTGGGTCGCCGACAGCGATCCGCCAGGCCCAGGCCAGCAGCGGCGGCTGGATCGACTCCGTCTGGTCGGTGCCGCGGCGGGCGACGTTGTAGAAGAGCAGCCGCAAAAGGGAGACGCGGCTGCGCCAGAAAATCGTGTGGCCGATGAACCCGTCCGGCCGCTGCGCGGCGAGCAGGCTCTCCAGCTCGGCGCGGGCGCGGGCCGGCTCGAACCGCCGCCAGACGATCGCCGCAAAGCAGGAGTCCCAGTACCACTGCCAGGGGTAGCGCCCGGGGCTCGGCTCGGTGTAGCTGAAGGGAGTCCCCCCACGCTCGCCGGCGACCCAGTTCTGGCGCAGCACCCGCTCGGTCTCGACCAGGACCCGCTCGCGCTCAGACATTGGTGCGGCGCATCGCCCGCAGCGCCAGGGCCCCGAGGATCGCGAGCAGCCCCGCCAGCGCCAGCAGGCCCGGCCAGGTGTCCGCCCAGGTCACCGTCCCGACGAAACCTTGCCGCGCCGCTTCCAGTACTTGGGTCAGGGGGTTGACTCCGGCGACCCTCTCGAGCCACGGCTGCAGCAGTGCCAGCGGCGCGTAGGCGGGGGTGAGCAGGATCAGGGCCATCACCCCCGCTTGCATCAGCGGCGCCGCTGACTGGCTCTTGTAGCGCAGGGCCAGCATTGATCCCCAGCAGGCAGCTACGGCGGCGGTCGCGGCGACCATCAGGTAACAGATCGCCAGCCCGTCGAGCCCCGGCCACTGGGCGCCGATGGCAAAGGCGATGCCGAGCACGAAGGTCGCCGGGACCAGCGAGCGGAGGCTCGCCGCCAGCACGTTGCCGGCCAGCAGCACCCAGCGGGGGGCGGGGGAGACGAGGAGGCGATCGACCCAGCCCTGCTCGTAGTCCCGAGCCAGGTTGACCCCCGCCGCGGCGCCGGTGAAGCCCGCTCCCTGCAGCATGCTGACCGGGACGATGAAGCTCTCGTAGGAGCTCGTTTCGAATCCACTCAGTTGGGTGAGGGCACCGAAGACGCCGTTGAGGCCGAGGAAGAAGATCGTCGGGGCGAGGACCCCGGGGATGGCGGCGCCGGGGACGCGGATCAGCTCGTTCTTCGCCCGCGCCATCAGGGCGGCGATCGTCGCCAGGTTCGCGCGCCATCCCGGCGGAGCTGGCGCCTTTGCGGCGGCGGCCTCCATCAGCCCACCCGCAGCCGGTGTCGGAGCGCCCTGGCGCTGAGGATGAGCCCAAGGACGACGATGCCGAAGATCGCCGCCACGGCCTCCAGGGTGTGGGTCGCGTCGATGCCGGAGATGATCGGCTCCCGTACCCCTTCGACGATGAAGCTGAGCGGGTTGTATTCGGCGATCGTCTTCGCCGGCTCGATCATCAGCTCCTGGGGAAAGAAGGCGGAGGAGAGGAAGAGGACGACGAGGACCAGCGGGAACAGGCCCTGGACGACGCTGGCGCTGCCGCTGCGCAGGGCGATCGCGGCCCCGATCCCGCCGACCGCCAGGGCCGAGGCGGTGACCAGCGCCGTCGCCAGCAGCGCGCCGGGGACCCCGCCCTCGATCTCGGCGCCGAAGACGATCCCGATCGCGAAGAACCAGATGGCGGCGAAGAGCCCTAGCGCCGCCGTCCCCGCCAGCCGCCCGAGGACGATCGCGAAGCGGGGGATCGGCGCCGCGAAGAGGCGGTCGGTGAAGCCCATCTCGATGTCGACCGCGAAGGCGATGCCGCCGCTGTTGCCGGCCAGCATCATCGACTGCATCATCGCCCCGGCCAGCATGAACTGGAGGAAGCTCTGGACCGGCGGGAAGCCCGGCAGTTCGACGCCGGCGCTGGCGCCACCGGTCTGGACCGCCAGCAGCAGGGTGGGGAAGACGACGATCGGCGAGATCAGCTGCGGCCGGCGGAAGGTCTGGCGGATCGAGCGCGCGCCCAGCGCCCGCACCACCCGCGCCGTCGTCGCCAGGTCGCTCACGCCGGCACCGGCTCCTCGCCGCCCTCGCCCTCCTCCTTTTCGAGGTGATGGCCGGTCTTGTCAACGAAGACGTCGTCGAGGGTCGGCCGCACCAGCTCCAGCGACTCGACCGCGATCCCGGCCTCGTCGAGGGCGCGGACGACGCGGGGGATGTCGGCCGCCCCGTTCTCGACCTCGACCAGGACCCGCTTGCCGTCCTTCGGCGGCAGCAGCCGGCCGATCTCGGCGCAGACGCGCTCGGCCTCGGCCACTGAGCCCTCGGCCAGCAGCAGCTCGACGTGCGGGTCGCCGATTTCGTCCTTCAACGACTCCGGGGTCCCCTCGGCGACGATCCGGCCGCTGTCGATGATTCCGACGTTGTCGGCCAGCTGGTCGGCCTCCTCGAGGTACTGGGTGGTGAGGAAGACGGTCGTCCCTTCATCGTTCAGGTCCCGCACCTCCTCCCAGATCGTTTTCCGGCTCACCGGGTCGAGCCCCGTGGTCGGCTCGTCGAGGAAGAGGACGCGCGGTTCGTGGACCAGCGCCGCGGCCAGGTCGAGCCGGCGCTGCATCCCGCCCGAGTAGGTGCCGACCCGGCGGTCGGCGGCGTCGCTGAGGCCGACCCGGTCGAGCAGTCCGTCGGCGCGCTCGCGCCCTCGGGCCGGCGGCAGGCCCTGCAGGGTCGCCTGCAGGCGGATCAGCTCGCGGCCGGTCATCAGCGGGTCGAGCGCCGCTTCCTGCAGGGCGACACCGATAGTCGAGCGCACCTGGCGCGCCTCGGCGACGACGTCGTGACCGGCGACGCTGGCGCGGCCGCCGGTCGGCAGCAGCAGGGTGGTCAGCATCCGCACGGTCGTCGTCTTGCCGGCGCCGTTGGGGCCGAGGAAGCCGTAGATTTCGCCCTCCTCGACCTGCAGGTCGATCCCCTGCACGGCGGGGGCCTCGCCGAACGCCCGCTCCAGCCCGTCGACGACGATTGCCGGCACGGCTCAGGCCTCCAGCGGCTCGGCGCCCCGCGCGGAAGGCGGGGCCGCCTCCACCCAGCGGCGGCCGTTGGCCCGCTCGAGCGCCTCGGCGGCGTCGAGCAGCAGCTCGTCCCGGCCCCAGGCGGCCTGCAGCTGCAGCGCCACCGGCAGCCCTTCGTCGGAGCCGACCGGGACGCTGATCGCGGGGATGCCGGTGAGGTTGGCGAGGGCGCCGCCGCGGACGTTGGCTTCGTCGGCGGTGAGGGTGCCGGAGGGCAGCTCGACGACCGGCGCCTCCAGCGGCGGCGCCACCGCCGGCACCGTCGGGCAGGCGAGCACGTCAACTTCCTCGAAGACGGCGGCGAGGGTGTGGCGAGCCATGGTCCGCAGCCGCTGCGCCTTGATCGTCGCGATCGCCGGCAGCAGCACTCGGTACTTGAGCAGGCCGCGGCCGATCGGGCTCAGCTCGGGATCGAGGCTGTTGAGCCGCTCGGGCGTCACCCCGCCGAGGCTCTCGCTGTTGGCGATCAGGACGGTCGCCAGCGTCGCCGCCGCCAGGTCCGGCAGCTCGACCACGCGCACCTCGCCGCCGGTCTCGCGGCGCAGGTCCTCGATCGCGGCCTCGCAGGCCTCGCGCACGGCGGGGTCGACGTCGTCGCTGACCTCGCCGGCGATGACGCCGATCCGCAGGCCGCTTGCGTCTCCCGCCCGCAGCTCTTCGCCGAACAGGGCGGAGTCGAGCAGGCGGCTGTCGGCGGCGTCGGCGCAGAGGGCGCCGGAGACGATCGTGGTCGAGACCTCGGCCATGTGGTGGCCCGCCATCGCCGAGCGGCCGAAGGTCGGCTTCAGGCCGGTCAGGCCGCAGTAGGCGGCCGGGTAGCGGATCGAGCCGACCCCGTCGGCGCCGACAGCGCCGGCCACCAGGCCGCCGGCAACCGCGGCAGCGGGGCCGCTGGAGGAGCCGCCCGGGCAGCGATCGGTCTGCCAAGGGTTGTGGGCGGGTCCGTAGACGGAGATGTTGCCGGTGCTGCTGGCCCCGAGCTCGTGCATGTTGCCGACCCCGACGATCACCGCGCCAGCGTCGCGCAGGGCCCGGTAGGGGCCGGACTCGCCGGGGGCGGTCTTGGCCAGCATCTCGGCAGCGCCGAACCGCTGCGCCCGCCAGGGCAGCGGCCACTCGTCCTTGATCACGATCGGGACCCCGTGCAGCGGGCCGGACGGGGCGGCGGCGAGCATCTCGCGCGAGCGCTCCGGGAAGGTCTCGACCACGGCGTTGAGGGCCGGGTTGCGCTCCTCGATCCGCGCCAGGGTTGCGCCCAGCAGCTCGCCCGCGTCCACCTCACCGGCGGCGATCGCCGCCGCCTGCTCGCGCAGCGGGAGGTCGAGCGCCTCGCTCATCGCGGTGGCGCCTGCGAGAGGTCGGGGTTCGGCTCGTTTGGAACCTCGCTGGTGTCGAGCGCAATCAGCTCGAGGATCGGCGGCCAGAACAGCTGGTGGGCGGCGCCGATTACCGCCAGCTCGATCTCGTCGGCCTCGATGCCATAGGCGGCGAGACCGGTCGAAATGAAGTCGTCTTGGCTGTTCGAGGCCTCCATCGAGCGCCGCGAACCCTACCTGGGAGGCCCGCCGGCGCCTGGCCGGGATCCTGCAAGTTGCCCGGCAGCGCCGCATCCCAGCGGCGCGGACGGCAGGATTAGCCCCGCAACTGGGGAACGCCCCATGTGTTGCCTGAACCAATGCCTTACGCAGAGACGAAATCCACCTTCCGGCGGGCCGGGGCACTCCTCGCCGCTGCCTGCCTGCTGGCGGCGCTGGTCGCCGTCACCGCGCCGGGCGCGGCCGACTCGGCGCCGCTGCGCGTCGTCGTCCTCGGCCAGACCCCGGAAACGCCGCCTCCCTCGTGCCCCGGCAAAGAAGTCAACGGCGTCCCGGTCAGCGAATGCCGGGTCGAGGGCCACATCACCGGCTTCCAGGCGATTGCCAACGGTGTCGCCCGTCCCTTCGAAGCTCCCTTCGAAGGGAAAATCGTCGCCTGGTCGATCACCTTGGCCAAACCTTCCTCGGCGGACACCGAGACCGCCACCAACGAGGTGGGCTTCTTCAATGACTTCTTCGGCACCCCGTCCCAAGCCCGGATCGGCATCCTCCGCCCGGTCGAGGAATCGAAACCGCCGAAATACAAACTGGTGCGCCAAAGCCCGGTGGAGATCCTCGACCCCTACTTCGGCAGCACCCCGGTCTTCGCCCTCGACCACCCGCTGACGGTTCTCAAAGGCCAAATCGTCGCCTTGACGATCCCGACCTGGGCGCCGATGTTCGCCCTCAACCTCTCCGAAGAAGACACCTGGCGCGGGAGCCGTCTGCCCGACCACTGCATCGCCACGAAAGACATCCAGGGCGGCCATCCCCAGCAGGGCGTAGGCAAAATCAAGACCTACGGTTGCTACTACTCCAAAGCGCGCCTGCTCTACACGGCGACTCTGGTCAAAAAACCGTAGTTCCAGCCTCGCCCTACGAAGCCCCGCTCTTGCTCCAGGTCACGGCATCTGAAGAGCAAAAAGACACCGCGACTGCAGGCTCCCAGGGTCTTGATCATGGAACCCTTTATTCAGTTCACGTGGGACGGGGGCCGGTGGGGGGGTCCCTCGGTACTCAGCATGGAGCCGGGCCGCCAGCGTCCGAGGCGTCAGCGAAAAGCTCTTCTCCCGGCGGAGGTGCTCCGAGGGACCCCCCACCGGCCCCCGTCTCGCCAGGCTAAAGCGCTTCTTGGCGCAGACCGCAGTACGGGCAGTCGCTGACGTCGAGCCCGATCAGCTGGTCGCAGCGGCGACAGGCCCGGAGGTTCTCCGGGGAACGGGGGAGGGACGACGCGGAGGGGGCCAGAGGTAGGACCATGGCCACCGGGTGCATCTCCTCGCCGGTCTCGCGGTCGACGTAGGTCGCCCCCGGCTCGGCCTCGGCCAGAGCCTCGCGGCCGGAGGCCCGGGAGCGCATGCGGTAGAGCTGCTTCGCGTTCATCGCCGGGAAGACTAGATGATTGGTTCTCAGCCGGGGAGCAGTCATCTATAGCTTGGGCGGCTCCGATGCGTGTCCTTCTCTTTCACGGCTACATGCTGCGTGGCACCGGCAGCAACATCTACAACGCCAATCTGGCGCGGGCTCTGGCCCGGCTCGGCCACGAGGTGCACCTGCTCTGTCAGGACCGTGAGGTGCGGATAGAGGGGGTGGAGATTCACAACCCGGACATCGGCGGCCTGCTGCCCGTCTACGTCCGGGATCCCTACGAGGGGTTCGAGGTCAAGACCTTCCCGGAGATGAGCGAGGCCGAGCTCGACCGCTACATCGAGGCCAATGTGGCCGCCGTGCGCGAGGTGGCCGCCGCGGTTGGCGGGATCGACGCCGCCCTGGCCAACCATCTGGTGATGGGTCCGGCGATTCTGGCCCGCGCCGACGTCGCCCCCTTCGCGGCGAAGATCCACGGCTCGGCGCTGGAGTACACGGTCAAACCCCATCCGCGGTTCCTGCCTTATGCCCGCGAGGGGATGGAGGCGGCCAGCGGAGTGCTGATCGGCTCGGCCCACACGGCAGAATCGCTCTGGGCGACCCTCTCCGACGTCGCGGGCCTGCGCGAGAAGACCCGGCTTGGACCACCTGGAGTCGAGGTGGAGGAGTTCCGCCCCGGTGGCACGCGGGAGGAGCTGGTCGCCTTTGTCGGCAAGCTGATCGTCTCCAAGGGGGTCGACCTGCTGCTCGCCGCCTGGCCGCTGGTGCGGGCCGCCCATCCAGGTGCGCGCCTCGAGGTGGCCGGTTTCGGCGCCTACGAGGACGGGCTGCGAAGGCTGCTCGCGGCGCTTGACGGAGGCGACCTCGACGGCGCCCGTGAGGTCGCCCGCCGCGGCTGGGCGCTGGAGGGAGGGGAGGAGCGACCGCTGCCGATCCTCTCCGCCTTCCTCGCCGACCCTCCCGCCGGCTACGCGGAGATGGCGCGGACAGCGGCGGGCTCGGTCGAGTTCGTCGGCCGGCTCGAGCACCGCGAGGTTGCCTCCTTCTTCCCTCGTGCCGAGGCGATGGTCATGCCCAGCACCTTCCCCGAGGCCTTCGGCATGGTCGCGGTCGAGGCTGGGGCCTGCGGGACGCTGCCGGTCTCCGCGGGTCACTCGGGGATGCTCGAGGTCTCGCGACAGCTGCAGACTTCCCTTCCCGCCGAGGTTGGAGCGCTGACCTCGTTTCCAGTCGAGCCGGGCGCGGTGGAGGCGATCGCCGAGCGCCTCAATGCCTGGCTGGCGCTGCCGGAGAACGAGCGGCAGCGCGCGCGAGAGACCCTCGTCGAGACCGTCTCCCGGCTCTGGAGCTGGGAGGGAGTGGCTCGCGGCGTGCTCGCCGCCTCGGCAGGAGAACTCGGCGATCTGCCGCGTCCGGGCAGCTGAGTGAGGGTTAGTGCCAAGCGTCACGGGGACTCGCAAAGCCTCCCGCCGCCGCTTCAATAGAATGCCCGCCGCCCCAATGTACGGCCGCCTGCCCATAGTCAAGATGCTGCTGGTGACGATCGCCCTGACGGTGGTCATCTCGGCGGTGATGGTCCCGATCAACTGGAACGGTCAGGGGGCCTCTACCGCCGCGCCGAAGATCGATCACCTGCTCAACGTGATGATCGTGCTCTCGGCCTTCGTCTTCTCGCTGGTGATGGTGATGCTCTTCTACGCGCTTTGGAAATTCAAAGCCAAGCCGGGGGACGAGTCCGACGGCGAGCCGATCCACGGCAATACCCGCCTGGAGATCGCCTGGACCCTGATCCCGACGATCATCGTCCTCTTCGCCGGCGGCTACAGCTGGAAGGTCCTCGACGAAATCGAAGAGCCCAAGGACGGCGCCATGACGGTCTCGGTCTTCTCGCAGCAGTTCGCCTGGAGCTTTGCTTACCCGGGCAAGGAATACGCCTTCAGCGAGGGCGAGCTGCACGTTCCGGTCGACCGCCAGATTGTCTTCAAGATGCACGCGCTGGACGTGATCCACTCCTTCTGGGTGCCCGAGTGGCGGATCAAGAAAGACAACGTGCCTGGGATTACGACCACGGCGAACGGTCACGCCCGACAAGGTCGGCACCTACCAACTGGTCTGCACCGAGCTCTGCGGCTTCGGCCACTCGACGATGCGGGCCAAAGTAGTCGTCGAGCCGCAGGCTAAGTTCGATGAATGGGTCGACGGCCTCGATCGGGAAACGCCGGAAGAACTCATGGAAGTGGTCGAAGAGACCACCACCTCTGAACCACCGGCTCTGGGTGCCGGCGGGGCATAATGGAGAAACTCGATGGTTGACGCGATCAAGAAGCCCGGCTGGTGGCGGGGGCTGCTCGGGGCAATCGCCTTCGGCGCCTTCGGCTTCGGCCTCGTCCTCATCCTGCGGGAGATCTCCGGCCTGCCGCTCTACCAGACCGAACAGACCGGCTACCCGCATGTGATCGTGCCCGCGATCACCGCCCCGCTCGGCTTCCTCGCCGGCTTCGGTTGCTTCGACTACTGGCTGCGTTGGGCCGCCGGGCTGCCGACGATCCCCGAGGATCACTCCCAGCACGGCGCCAAAAGCTGGAAGGACTACTTCAAATTCAACACCGACCACAAGGTGATCGGTGTCCAGTACGTCGTCACCACCTTCATCTTCTTCTTCCTCGGCGGTCTGATGGCGATGCTGATCCGGGCCGAGCTCGCCCAGCCGGGCACCCAGATCGTCGAAGCGGCGACCTACAACAGCCTCTTCTCGACCCACGCGGTGCTGATGATCTTCGTCTTCGTGATCCCGGTCTTCGCCGGCCTCGCGAACTACGTCCTGCCGCTGATGATCGGCGCGCCGGACATGGCCTTCCCGCGCCTCAACGCGCTCAGCTTCTGGATGCTGCCGCTGGCCGGGATTCTCTTCATCGCCAGCTTCCTTGCCCCCGGCGGCGCCTTCGACGCCGGCTGGACCGGCTATGCGCCGCTCTCCACCGGGGCTCCGTTAGGCCAGTCGTTCTTCAACTTAGGCGTCCAGTTCGCGGGCGCCTCCTCGATTGCGACCGCACTCAACTTCCTGGTCACGATCATCACCATGCGTGCGCCCGGAATGACCTTCTGGCGGATGCCGCTGCTGGTCTGGGCCAACCTCTCGACCTCGCTGCTGGTCGTCGCCGCGACCCCGTTCATCGCCGGCGTCCAGTTCATGGTCCTCTTCGACCGCGCCCTGCACACCAACTTCTTCGACTTCAGCGCTGGTGGCGACGTGATCAGCTACCAGCACATCTTCTGGTTCTACTCCCACCCGGCCGTCTACATCATGATGTTGCCCGGATTCGGGATCGTCTCCGAGGTCATATCGACCCATGCCCGAAAGCCGATCTTCGGCTACCGGTTGATGGCCCTGGCGCTGATCGGGATCGTCGTCCTCAGCTACTCGGTCTGGGCCCACCACATGTTCGTCGCCGGGATGTTCTCCTGGCTGCGGGTGCCGATGATGATCACCACCCTGCTGATCGCGGTTCCGACCGGGATCAAGATCTTCTCCTGGCTGGGCACGCTCTACTTCGGCAAGATCCACACCTATTCGACGGCGATGCTGTTCGCGCTCGCCTTCATCGTCACCTTCACGATCGGCGGCATCAGTGGGGTCATGCTCGGCATGGTGCCGATCGACATCCACGTCTCCGACACCTACTTCATCGTTGCCCACATCCACTTCGTGCTCTTCGGGGGCTCGGTCTTCACGATCTTCGCCGGCGTCTACCACTGGTTCCCGAAGATGACGGGCCGGATGTACGACGAGAAACTCGGCCGCGTCCACTTCTGGGGCACCCTGGTCGGCACCTGGGGGACCTTCATCCCGATGCACTGGGTCGGTATGGACGGGATGCCGCGACGCGTCGCCGACTACGCCGAACAGTTCGGCAACTGGAATCTGATGATCAGCGTCTTTGCCTTCATGCTCGGCGCGGTGCAGCTGGTCTTCGTCTACAACATGGTCGTCAGCTGGCGCTTCGGCCCGAAGGCCGGGCCCAACCCGTGGCGGGCCAACTCGATCGAGTGGCAGGTGTCCTCGCCGCCGCCGATCTACAACTTCGACGAGATCCCGCGGGTCGTCGGCGGCCCCTACGAGTTCGGGATCCCTGGCGCGAAACACGCGATCATGGCCGGCGAAGGAACCGAGGGCGCCGAGGTGCCCGCCGGTGAGAAGAGCACGGTGGGAACCACCTGATGGCCGCCGAGCTCAGCGACGAGCGCAAGCCGCTGCTGGTCTTCCTCAACGAGGTAGCCGGTGGCCGCAAGCTGCTGCAAGCGGTGCGTGAGCGCCAGGACCAGGTGTCCGGCGTGGTCGTCGCCTCACCCCAGAACCAGCCTTCGGTCGGTCAGTTGATCGACTCCGACGAGATTCGCGAAGCGGCTCGGGCCCGGGTCGAGGTGACGATGGCCCTGCTCGGTGAGTTCGGGATCGACTCGGTCGGCGAGGTGATGGACCCGGAGTCCTCCCTCGCGGTCGACGACGCCGTGCGGGCGCATCGTCCCGGCGAGGTGCTGCTTTCCTGCCTCTACGACACGCGCTTCGGCTTCATGCGGCGCGACCTCGTCGAGTGGGTTCGGGAGCGGATCGAACCGGAGGTGAAGCTGACCCACATCCCGGTCCGGATCGAAGACGACGCGATCCGCTGGGACCTGAACCACACGCTGGTGGTGGCGACCAAGACCGTCGCTTCCCCGGACCTGGTGGCTCGGCTGAAGGATCGCGCCGGCATTCGCCCGCACCGCTTCACGATCATTTGCCCGCGAGGCGAGGACGTCAGCGAGCCGCAGGTGGTCAAAGACCTCGCCTCGACCCTGGCCGAGCTCTACCGCGCCGATATCGACGCCACCGGGCAGCCGATGAGCCCCGACCCCTTCTTCGCGGTCAAGAACGCGATCGAGCACTACCGGATCGACGACATCCTGATTTCCACCTTCGCGGGCGAGAGCTCGCAGTGGCTCGAGGACGACCTGATCGGCCGGGTGCGGGAGATCACCGAGAAGTCGGTCGAGCACATCGAGGTCGGCCGCAACGCGACCACGGTCGCCGCCGCCGTCGCCGAGGGGGAGGAGGGCTGATGGAGAGCGCCACCGTAGCCGTCGGCCACGACCACGCCGATCACCACCACGGCCCGCCGGAGGCCAACGAGAGTTCCCGCATCGATCGCCAGACGCTCGGCATCCTCCTCTTCATCGTCTCCGAGGTGATGCTTTTCGGAGCGTTCTTCGCCTCCTACTTCTTCCTCCGCGTCGTCGTCGATCCCGCCAGCTGGCCGCCGGAGCCCTACGAACTGCCCGTCGGGGTAGCGGGGATGAACACGGCGATCCTGGTTTCCTCCAGCTTCACGATCCACTACGCCTTGGAGTCGATCCGCCGCGGCAATCGCGCCGGCCTCAAGCTGGGCCTGGTCCTGACCTGGATGCTGGGAGCGACCTTCCTCTTCATCCAGGTCAACGAGTACGTGCACCTCGGCTTCAGCGCCCGTGACCTCTCGTTCGGCTCGATCTTCTACAGCCTCACCGGTCTCCACGGGGCCCACGTCTTCGTCGGCCTGATGCTGCTCTCGTTCGCGACGATCCGCGCCTTCCGCGGCCACTTCGGCCCCGCCGCAAAGGACCACCTCGGTGTCGAGGTGCCAGGGATCTACTGGCACTTCGTCGACATCATGTGGATCGTGGTCTACGTCACCGTCTACATCCTCTGAGGCCGCTGCCAATCGGCGCTTGGAGGCGTCCTCGGTCGTCATGAAGCTGAACGAGGCAGCCGTCTTCAAATGGGTCCTGATCGTCGGAGTCGCGGCCGCCGCCGTGATCGCGGTGACGCTGCTGACGCGGCCGCTGCTGGGAGCTCTGCTGGGCCTGGTGCTCGCAATCGTCGGCTGCGTCTACGGGTATCGGTGGGCGGCACAGAAGTGGCGCGAAGCTGGCTCTAAGAATTTACCGTCGTAGACAAAATGTTGCATTTATCCCTGTAGGCTGGCAACATGCAGACCATGCCCAGGGAGAGCTGGACCGACGAGCGCCTCGACGAGTTCGGGAAGCGGATGGACGAACGCTTCGACCGGGTCGACGAAAACTTCGCTCAGGTCGAAATGAGATTCGCTCAGGTCGAAATGAGATTCGCTCAGGTTGATGAACGCATAAGTGCGGCGCGGCGCGAGACGAAACAGGAACTCCAGAAAGTGAACCAGCGCTTCACGGAAATAGACGCGCGCTTCGACAAATCGGATGCGCGCTTCGAAGCGCTTCAAAAAGAAATGAACCTGCGTTTCGAAGGCATTCACAAGAGCATGTTCCACGGCCTTCTCGGGATCTGCGGGGTGATGATCACGGGGTTCGTCGGTCTCGCGAGCTTGATCGTCGCCCAGATGTAAGGCGCCGGCCGAGTTCCAGCGTCGCCAGCGTCAGCGCTATCGGGACCGTTGCCGGGCTCTGGTCGATGAAGAAGAAGAGCAGGTCGAAGGCGGGGCAGATGACGGCCGCCAGGACGGCGCCCTGGATCTGCAGGCGGTGATCCGAGGCCAGCAGAGCGCCGAGGACGGCGGCGATGAAGAGATCGCCGAAGCCCATCACCGCCGAGCCGAAGGAGGCGAACTGGAGGCGAGGGAGATCGGCGGCCGGAGCGGCGGCGTTGAGGAGCGCGTTTGGCTCCTGCAGCAGGTTGGAAGCGATCAGGTAGGCGTCGACCGCCGCCATCACATAGATCCCCAGCTTCAACCAGCGTGGCGGCACGACGCAGGCGACGAGCCAGCCGAGGCTGACGCAGGCGAGGGCGGAGAGCGCCAGGGCGGCGCTCTCGCCGCCGAGCGTGCTCTCGGCCGCCCAGGCGACCGCGAAGAGTGGAACCACCCCGAGGGCCAGCGGCGGTCGACCGCCGCGCATCAGCCACCCGAGTGCGGCTGCCGCCAGCGGTGGCACCGCGACCAGCGCCAGGTAGGTGAGGAAACGGGCGCTGGCGGATTCGAGCGCGATCGCCGAGACGACCACGACGATCGAGAGCGGCAGCACCAGGGCCCACCAGCGGCTGCGCAGCCGCCCCAGGATGGCGATGGAGGGTGCGCGTGGCGCAGCCACCAGCGCGGCCTGTACGAGGCTCAGGACCGCGATCGAGAGCCAGAAGGGGAGCAAGCCCTAGAGCGAGGAGCCGGCGGCTGCCGGGGTTTGCCGCTCGGCCTCACCGGAGGGCCGGGCAGAGGAAGTCGACCTGGGCTCGAGGCGCCCGGCCGCGGCAACCGTCCACAGCATCGCCAGCCAGTTGCCGGTGGCGATTGCGATGTGGACCCAGACGATGCCCGCCGGCAGCTCCAGGCCCCACTGGATGCCTCCTATGGCGCCCTGGAGGGCGAGGAGGCCGATTACCACGGTCAACGGCCTCAGCGCCCGTCTGTCGGCCCCTGGGCGGCGGAGGAGGAACCAGACGGCGATCGCCGCAACTCCGTAGAGCGCCGCGATCACGGCATGCCGCTGGACGACCCACTCCAGGGTTCCGGTGCCCTCGAAATCGAAACGATGGACCAACTCGCCTTCGTGGTCGCCGGCGTGGGGCCCTGAGGCGGTGGCGATCGTGCCGGCGAGGATCGTCAGCTGTCCGAGCGGGATCAGGGCCCGCACCGCCCAGACGCTGAGTCGGTCCTTCGAGCGGCCTCGCTCCCAAGGTTCGTAGCGGGAGCACCAGGCCAGCGCGAAGGCCGCGTCCAGCAGCATCATCGAGAGGATGAAGTGGCTCATCACCAGCCCCGGTGCCAGGTGGTACTTGACCACCAGCGCCCCGAGGATCGCCTGGCCGATGACGCCGAGCGGCAGCAGCGCCCCGAACAGGGCGAGGTGCCAGCGGTAGGGCTTGCGGAAGAAGGCGAGGGCGCTGGCGGCGATCACCGCGAAGCCGACGAACCCGGTCAGCAACCGGTTCCCGTACTCGATCACCGCGTGAAACTCGAGTGGAGGCGTGGTGCCGCCGTAGCATTTGGGCCAGTCGGGGCAGCCGAGGCCGGACCCCGTCAGGCGCACGGCGGCGCCGGTGAGGACGATCAGCGACAGGGCCGCCAGGGCAACGGCGGTCACCTGGGCGTAGCGCGAGGGGGAGATCTCGAGGCGGCTTTTCAAGCGTTCCCGCATCTGCCGACCATCATGGCAGCGGCCGTTCGGCCGCCTTCAGCTCAACCTTTGGAGCTGCCGCCGGCGTTTTCGAGCAGGAACTCGACGAGGTCTTCGAGCTCTTTCGGAGAGAGTTCCTGCTGGTAGTTCTTCGGCATCACGTTCGCCGGGTAGCCTTTCGCGATTTCCGCGTTCGGGTCCGTGATCATCTCTTCGACGTGGGCCTGGGTCTCGCCTTTGAGCACTTCGTCGAGGTCGGGGCCAGTGACGCCGCCGGATTCGGCCGCCGCGAAGGTGTGACAGGTGCCGCAGCCGTAGTTGGCGAAGACCTGGGCGCCGGGGCCGCCGGGCACTTTCGGCGGGGCGGCGCCGGGGACGCCGGCCCATTCGCCGACGTAGGCAGCGACGTCGTCGAGATCCTGGCCGGTGACGATGTCAGCCGGCATCGAGACCGCGGGATTGCCGTTGCTCGGGCGTGGGTACTCGACCTGGGCTTTGACGACGCCCTCGACCGTGTCCGAGTCGTTACCTTCTTCGCGTGCCGCCGCGAAGGCGTCGTCGAGATTGGGCCCGACCTGCCCGGTCGTTCCCGCCTGCGCCATGGCATGGCAGGTGCCGCATTTCTCTTTGAAGAGTTCGCGGCCGCGCTCAGGATCCGCGTCGGTGGTTCCGCAGCCGGAAGCGACCACCACGAGGGCGACCAGGGCCACGAGGGCGAGCAGCGGGGCGATGAGTTTCGAGAGGCGATCCATGGGGCGTAGCGCGGGCGGAAGTCTATATGTCAGGGCTGCTGAAACGCGCGTCGTTCGCCTGTCTGGGTGGAGTATCATTGAACCAATCCGCACTATCTTGAAACTGGAAGGAATCGGAGGTCGCAGATGCAGGTGAGGGACGGGATGTCGGAGATCACGCTGACCGTGGGCCCATCCCACACGCTGCGCGAGGCGGCCGCCAAGATGGTCGAGAAAGGGACTGGGGCGGCTCTTGTCATTGATGCTGAGTCGCCTACTCCGTCGATGGTCACCGAGCGGGATCTGCTGGTCTCGGTCGCCCGCGGTCAGGACCCCGCCCTGGAGCGGGTCGCCGACCACATGAGCGAGGGCGTCCTCACCGCCGCTCCCGAATGGAGCCTCGAGCGGGCCGCGGCCGAGATGTCGCGCCGCAACGTCCGCCATTTGGTCGTCTTCGACGGCGGCGAGCCGGTCGGCGTCCTCTCGATGCGCGACATCGTCCGCTGCTGGACGTCGGACGGAGCTACGTCTGAAATGCCGTTGCCGAGCTGAGGCTCAGCGTGGCGGGCCGCTGATCGTTTCTACCGGCAGTGCTGCGCCGCGGACCTCTTGGCGGCGGGGAAGGCGGTAGTAGTCGCGGATCGAGCCGCGGACGATCTTGCGAAAGGCGGCGAGCAGGAAGATCGCGCCGAAGATTCCCCAGACGACGGGCTGGAAGATGAAGCCGCCGGCGAAGGTGCCGCAGACGACGCCGATCGCGCCGATGGCGAAGAAGGCGGGGGCCCAGGAAGGCTGTGGCGCGTAGATCGTCTCGCCCGGCTCGGGCACTTGTCGGTGCTCGGCCATGGCTTAGGCGGCGATGTAGAGGAAGGCGGCTACGAACGAGAGGGCAAAAATCCCGGCGGCTATGCCTCCGGCTACAAGCCCAGCGCTCATCTGCCTGCGTGCGGTCTCACGATCCATTGATGCGGATTTCTATCAGGCGGCGGGGAGGCGGAGTGGTGTGGGACCCCCATCACCCCCTCTCGCAAAGCCCGTCGCGCAGCTGGATCGCCGGCAAGCTGCGGAGCGCGGTTCCTGGAGCCTTTGCGAGAGGGGGTGATGGGGGTCCACTCAACACCCAGCGATCACGCGCCGTCAGCTCGAACCCCACAAGGGTCGCGTGTACCGGCAGTTCAGCAAACGAAAAAGCTGGCAGGGTGCGGGCGCACACCTGGGACTGGTGCACCGCCCTCTCATTCTGGCGATGGAAGCTGCTTGACCTTGGAGCGCTGCGGGTGTCGTAGGAGGGACCTATACCCCCTCCACAAAGGCTCAGGGACACGGTTCATAGAACGCAGCCCGCCCAGCTGCGCGACGGGCTTTGGGGAGGGGGTATAGGTCCCTCCCTCTCGCTATGCAGTCCTTAAACGTTGGCCGCGATCGCCATCGACAAGAACAGCAACGCGAGGTACGCGAGAGAGAAGAGGTAGGTCCTCAATGCCCACCGCCGATCAGCGGTCCTGAGGAGCTTTACCGCGAAGGCTATGAACGCTCCTCCCAGGAGGATCGAGGGGATGACGTAGGCGATGCCGAGGCCGCCGGCGCAGAAGGGGAGCTGGGTCACCGCGTAGAGGAGGACGGTGTAGAGGAGGATCTGACGGCGGGTCTCGTCCTCGCCGCGGACTACCGGCAGCATTGGGATGCCGGCCTTCGCGTACTCGTCCTTCATCAGCAGCGAGAGCGCCCAGAAGTGCGGTGGCGTCCAGAAGAAGACGATCGCGAACATGTAGAAGGCCATGCCGCTGAGATCGCCGGTGACGGCCGCCCAGGCGACCAGCGGGGGGACGGCGCCGGCGGCGCCGCCGATGACGATGTTCTGCGGCGTCCGCCGCTTCAGCCAGAGGGTGTAGACGCCGACGTAGCCGACGAATCCTGAGAGCGAGAGCGTTGCCGCCAGTGGGTTGACGGTGAGCGACAGCAGCAGGAAGGAGGCGGTCGCGAGGATGATTCCGAAGACGATCGCGGCGCGGGCGGAGATCCGGCCCGCGGCGACCGGGCGGGTGGCGGTGCGGGCCATCGTGCGGTCGATGTCGCGGTCGATGGCGTGGTTGATCGCCCCGGCGCCACCGGCGGAGAGGGCGCCGCCGAGGCAGGTGAGGAGGATCAGGCTCAGCGAGGGGTCCCCGGCGACGTACATCGTCGTCACCGTGGTGAAGAGCAGCAGCGACTGCACCTTCGGCTTGGTCAGCGTCAGGTAATCGCGGACGACGGTGGGGAGGAGGGAGCGGGTGGCCGTCGTCGGGTTGGGCGCGGTTTCCGCGCCGGCGCCGGATTGCATGGCGCTCAGGCTACCGGCTGAGATTCGTGCGCCGCCGCCTGCTCGTTACGGCGGGTGCGGTTGTCGACCGCCACGCGGATGTCGCGCAGGGGTCGGGGGCTGCGGACGTCGGGAAGGACGTCGAAGTTGTGCGGCTCCGGCGGCGAGAGCGCGAACCACTCGAGGGTCTCGCCGCCCCACGGGTCATGTCCCGCCTCGGCGCCGCCCTCGCGGCTGGCGATCGCGTTGACGATGGTCAGCATGATGCCGACGAAGAGGATGAGGACGCCGATCGAGGCGATCACGTTGTACGTGGTGACGCCGGTGCCGTCGAAGTACTTGTAGGCGTCGATCACCTGGCCCTGTTCGGTGCCGGCGAAGCCGAGCGGCACGAAGCCGAGCAGGAGGCCGACGAGGATCGTCCAGAAGGAGATCCGGGCGAGGCTCTCGCCCATCGTCCGCCCGGTCATCTTCGGGAACCAGTAGTGCAGCGCGGCGAAGCCGCCGAAGACGGAGCCGCCGATCAGCGCGAAGTGGGTCGAGGCGGTGGCGTCGGTCGTGTTCTTCAGTTTCCAGGCGGAAGCGACCAGCGAGTGGCAGAGCTCGGAGGCGAGGCCGACCGAGATCGCGAAGATCGCGCCGATCGCGAACAGCAGAGGAGCCCGCATCCGCAGGGTGCCGCCGGCCAGGGTGGCGATCAGATTGAAGATGACCAGCCCGAAGGGGACGATCAGGGCCAGCGCCATCAGCATCCCGAAGTACATCCAGCCGATTCCGATCGGCGCCGTCAGCATGTTTTGCAGCCAGGCCAGGGTTCCGATCACCGCGATCGCGGCCAGCGCCGCCATCACCACGTTGCGGTTGAAGAGCGGTTTGCGGGAGAAAGCGGCGGCGATTTCGGCGATCGCGCCGAAGGCGAAGATCAGGATCAGCATGTAGCTGCCGGTGTAGAAGATCCAGCTCAGGTGCTGCCAGAGGAGCGGTGCGCCGCCTGCCCCGTCGGCGAAGAAGATCCCGTCGTAGTTGCGGTCGATCATCAGCATCGTCAGCGCCGCCAGCAGGACTGGGCCGATCACGACCATCAGCCAGGAGGAGACGGCGGCGGCCCAGGCGAAGACGGGTAGACGGCGCCAGGCCAGTCCCGGCGTCCGCATCGTCCGCAGGGTGGCGATCAGGTTGATCGAGAGGAAGAGGAAGCCGAGCGTCGCCAGGCCGGTCGCGGCCGCCCAGGCGTCGACGCCGTTGTTGGAGAGGAAGGCGGTCTCGCTCAGCGGCGGCAACGGGTTGACGCCGGCCTCGGAGGGGGTGAAGGTGAAACCCGCGTAGAGGATGACTGCGCCGGCGATCCAGAGGCCGGCGCCGACCTGACCCAGGCGCGGCAGCGCCGTGCCGCGGGCGCCGATCTGCAGCGGCGTCACGTAGTAGAAGAGCCCGATCGCCAGCGGCACAGCGAAGAAGAAGATCGCGGTCGCCCCGTAGAGCGAGAGCATGCGGTTGAAGGTAACCGGGTCGAGGAAGCCGTTTTCCGGCACCAGCAGCTGAATCCGCATCAGAACCAGCTCGATCAGGGCGATGAAGAGGAAGCCGAGAGCGCCGGTGATCAGGATCCGACCGACGTCCTTGTGGTCGGCGGAGGTCGCCAGCTGCTGCCAGCGCGGGCGGCTGGAGGGGAAGCCGTCGACGGCGAGCTCGGGGCGCGGACTGGAACTCATGGGGTTTCTCCGTTTTCGATCAGGTCGACGACCCGGTCCTGGGCGGCCTCGATGTCTTCCTTCTGGGTTTCGATGAAGGCTTCGTAGTCCTCGGGCGAGACGACTTCGACCTCGGTCCGCATCGAGGCGTAGGCCTGGCCCGAGAGGGTCGCGGAGTCGCCCTCGTAGGAACCGAGGTCCTCGGTGATGAAGAAGACGCGGTTGGTCTTGCCGGGGACGGCGTCGGCCTTGCGCGCCAGTTCGGCGACGTTCCAGGTGTGGACGACGTCGGTCGAGAGCAGTTCGAGTTCGACCGCGGTGTCAGCCGGGACCACCAGCTTGTAATAGGAGAAGGCGCCGTTTGGGTAGTCGTAGCGCCAGATCCACTGCTGGCCGGTCGTCTTGATCTTCAGCGGTTCCGATTTCAGCGAGGCGAGGCCGGCATCGCCAGTCGTCGGCTTTTCCCGCGCGTTGTCGGTGAAGACGACGCCGATGACGAAGAGCAGGGCGGCGAAGACGGTGAGAACGGCGCCGACCCGGAACTGCAGGCGGCGGCCGGAGTGCAACTGGCGGGGCTCGACCCCACGCTCGGAGCGGAAGCGCCGCACCACGTAGAGCAGCGCGACGGTGACCGCGACGATGAGGATCGCGGCGGCGGCGATGCCGATCCAAAGCAGAGTGTCGATCTGGTCCGTGCCAGGGGAATGAGGCGCCAAAGCGCGGCCATTCTATTCAGGCGGGGCGGCGCCGCGGCTTCCGGCCGCTTTCGGGTCGCCGACCTATACTCGCCCACCCTATGAGGAGGCGCTCCCGGCCATCGAATGCGCTTCGCCTCGCGGTGCGAACCGGCGGGGTCGCGGCGATCGGCGCCGCGGTCGCGGTGCCCCTGTTGCGCAAGCGCCTGCGGATACCGACGCCGGTGACGGTCGCCGCTGTCGCGGCCGGTCCGTTGGGCCTGGCCGTTCTCCAGCCGCGCTCGAAGCGCCGCGACGTCGCTCTCTACGCGCTGCAGATGTGGGCCTTCACGGTCGCCCACGAGTTGCCCTTCGACAACCCCGAGCGGCTGCGCGAAAGGCTCCGCACCGGCTATCCGATCCGGGTCGACCGGGCGATCGGCGCTGGCCGTCTTCCCAACGTCCGCCTCCAGCGCGCCCTGGGGCGCCTGCCGCAGGTCGGGATCGTCAACCGCGTCCTCACCTGGACGCACTGGCTCTGGTTCATCGAGCCCTACCTGGCCCTCGCTCTGATCCTCGTCCGCCGCAACGAGCGCTTCCCCGGGGCCGCCCGGCAGATGGCGGCGGTCTTCGACCTTGGCTGCGCCGTCTACTTCGCGGTCCCGACCGCCCCGCCCTGGTGGTCTTCCGAGCAGGGCCTGACCGGGGAAGAGGTGCGGCGGATCATGGTCGAGGTCGGCGAACCGACCTGGGGACGGGCCTGGGAGCGGCTCTACGACGCTCTCGGAGGCAACCCCTGGGCGGCGATGCCCTCGCTGCACTTCGCCACCTCGCTGGCGGCGGCGCTCTCGCTCTCCGAAGTGGGCAAGGCCGAGGGGAGGGTCGGCTGGGGCTACGCCGGCACCCTCGGCTTCGCCCTCGTCTACCTCGGCGAGCACTACGTCACCGATCTGATCGCCGGAGCGGCTCTGGTTGCCCTGGTGAGGAAGGGCGAGCCGCTGGCCGAACCCCTAGTTAACGGAGTCAACGGGGTACTGCAACGTCTGGAGAACATCGCCAGCGGGTAATTTGCCAAGAGTGTCTCCGGAAGACCCGGCGAACGGGAATGGGAGTAACCGCGTCGCCGAAATGCCGATTTTTACGACCCGGCGCTTGGTTCAGACCATCGTCGTCGTCTTCATCCTGCTCGGGGCGATCTACTTCCTCTTCCCGAAGGTGGTCGGGCTCGGCAACGCGCTCGACAAGCTCGACGAGGCTGACCCGCTCTGGATCGGCATCGCGATCGGCTTCAACGTGGTCGCCTACGCGACCTACATCGCCCTCTTCAAGGCGGTGGTCAGCGGCGACGCGCTGCGCCTGACCTGGAAAGAGACCTACGAGATCAACATGGCCGGGGTGGCCGGGACGCTGCTCTTCTCGGCTGGCGGCGCCGGCGGCATCGCCGTCACCTACTGGGCGCTGCGCAAGGCGGGGATGCCGCGCCGCGACGTGGCGCGACGGATGGTCGCCTTCGTCTCCCTTCACTACGCCTTCTACCCGATTGCCCTGATCGTCTTCGGTGTGCTGCTGCGGACCGAGGTCCTGAGCGGCAAGAGCTCGGTCGAGCTGACGATCATCCCCGCCGGCATCGCTGGGCTGCTGATCATCCTCGGCGTGCTGGTGGCGCTGATCCCGCCCGACTCCGACCGCCGCCTCGCCCGCTTCGCCCACAGCGAGCGCTCGCGCAACTGGCTGCGGACCGCCGGCAAAGTTCCCGCCACCCTGGGCGAAGGGTTCCGCTTCGCCCTCGGCCTCTTCGCCCACCCCCGTCGCGGTGGCCTCGCGGTGCTCGGCGCCGCCGGCTTCTGGGCGGCCAGCATCGGCGTCCTCTGGGCCTCGTTCCACGCCTTCGGCGTCCAGGTGCCGCTGGCGGTGGTCGTCCAAGGCTTCTTCCTCGGCATGGTCGCCAACCTCTTCCCGCTGGCGCCGGCCGGGGTGGGAGCGGTGGACGCCGGCATGATCGGCGCCTTCGTCCTCTTCGGGATCCCCGAGGAGACGGTTTTCCCCGCGGTCCTGGTCTTCCGCCTGGTTGCCTTCTGGATGCCGATTCCGCCGGGGGTCTTCGCTTTCTTCCAGCTCCGCCACACGGTCCACCGCTGGGAAGAGGACGGCCAGCCGAGCGATCGTGGCGGCGAGACCCACTCGCCGGTGGACGAGCTCGCGGAGGTTGCCTTCGACCACGGCGAGAGCTACTATAAAAAGTAAAGTATTAGACTTCAGGCGGCGAAATGACTGACAGCAAGAAGGTCGAGAACGTAATCATCATCGGTGGGGGGCCAGCCGGCTACACGGCGGCTCTGTACACCGCGCGGGCCAACCTCGAGCCACTCGTCTTCGAGGGCTTCCAGTGGGGCGGCCAGCTGCAGAACACCACCGACGTCGAGAATTACCCCGGTTATCCCGACGGGATCATGGGGCCGGAGATGATGGCCCAGTTCCGCGCCCAGGCCGAGCGCTTTGGGACTCGCTTCGTCACCGACGACGTCGACCGGGTCGAGCTCTCCGATGGCGGCGTGCAGAAAGTTTTCCTCGGCGACGAGGAGCACCGCGCCAAGACGGTGATCCTGGCGATGGGAGCGGAGCCGAAACGACTCGGCGTGCCCGGCGAGATCGAGCTCGGCGGCCGTGGCGTCTCCACTTGCGGTGTCTGCGACGGGGCCTTCTTCAAAGATCAGAAGGTGATCGTGATCGGCGGCGGCGACTCGGCGATGGAGGACTCGATCTTCATCTCCAAGTTCGCCAGCAAGCTAACGGTCGTCAATCGCCGCGACGAGTTCCGCGCCTCGAAGATCATGTTCGACCGGACGCGGGAAAAGGACAACATCGACCTCAAGACCCCGTTCGTCCCCGAGGAGTTCGTCGCCGGCGAGAGCGGCAAGCTCGAGAAGGTTCGCCTCCGCAACGCCGAGACCGGCGAGGTGGAGGAGGTCGAGACCGACGGCGCCTTCGTCGCAATCGGCCACGTTCCCCGCTCGGAGGTCGTCCACGGCCAGGTCGAGACCGACGAGGACGGCTACATCGTCATCGAGCCGGGCTCTACCCGAACCAACCTGACCGGCGTCTTCGCCGTCGGCGACGTCGTCGACCACACCTACCGCCAGGCCGTGACCGCGGCCGGGACGGGATGCATGGGCGCGCTCGACGCCGAGCGCTACTTGCGCGACGCCGCCCCGCCGGTGGAGGCGCACTGGTTCCCCGGCGGCGAGCCGGCCGAGATCGCCACCGGCTCATAGGTGGGTTTCGCCAATCCCGCATGCTCACCAGTTCTTGAACTAGAAATCCTTTCTTTAACGGACGAGCTATATCTTTGGGGCGCGTGAGTTCCGCCTGTTCCCATCTCGACTCGGTCACTTACCTGAACCTCCCCGGCGAGGTAGAGGGCTGCGCGGAGTGCCTGGCGATGGGGATGACCTGGGTCCACCTGCGGATGTGCCAGACCTGCGGCCACATCGGCTGCTGCGACAACTCGATCGGGAAACACGCGACCGCCCACTACCAGGACACCGGCCACCCGATCATCCGCTCGGCCGAGCCGGGCGAGGACTGGAGCTGGTGCTACGTCGACGAGGCGATGATCCGCCTCGAAGGCGACCGCTGAGGGCTCTTACGCCTCCGGGGTGACGATCGCGAAGCCGGGGTCGGGCTCCTCGAGCAGGCCCAGCAGTTCGCCGATCTTCACCCCGTCGCCCTCGACCCGGAGGCGCCCGCCGCTCGCCAGCTCGGCGAGGTCGGCATCGCCGTCGAGCATCTCGTTCAGAGCGGCGCGCTCGATCACCAGCGTCGCCTCGGCATCGCCGCTGTCCGGATCTGGGCGGTGGTGGAGAACGCCGTTTTCCAGGGTCAGCAGGTGGCGCTCGTCGGGATCGGTCACCTGCCAGGCGATCGTCATCCGTTTGCCCCAGGCGCCGGGGCCGTCGAGGCGGACCTTCATCCCGTCGAGGATCTGATCGATCGAGAGCCGGGCGAGGATGTCGGGCGCGCGGGTGTTGGTCGGGGTTCCAGCGATCCCCTCGCGCAGCTCTCCGGCGGCGGCCAGGTAGAAGTTGCGCCAGGTCGCGTTCTCGGCGCCGTAGCCGAGTTGCTCGAGCGCATCGGCCTGCAGCTCCCGCGCCTCGCGGTTCTCCGGCTCGGCGAAGACGAGGTGGTTGACGACCTCCGCGACCCAGCGGTAGTCGCCGGCCTCATATGAGGCGCGGGCCTGCTCCAGCACCCGTTCGGCGCCACCCATGAACTCGACGTAGCGCCGGGCCGACTCGACCGGGGTGTGCTCCCAGAGGTGCGCCGGGTTGCCGTCGAACCAGCCCATGTAGCGCTGGTAGACCGCCTTCACGTTGTGGCTGACCGAGCCGTAGTACCCGCGGCAGTGCCACTCCTCGGCCAGCTCGGGTGGCAGCTCCAACTCCTCGGCGATCTCACGCCCGGTCAGCCCGCGGTTGAGCAGGCGCAGGGTCTGGTCGTGCAGGTAGGCGTAGAGGTCGCGCTGCTTGCGCAGGTAGTCGACGATCCGCTCGCTGCCCCAGCGTGGCCAGTGGTGGCCGGCGAACAGCGCGTCCGACTCGGCGCCGAAGAGCTCGATCGACTCGTCGAGGTACTGGGCCCAGATGTGGGGATCGCGGACCAGGGCGCCGCGCAGGGTCAGCGTGTTGTGCATCGTGTGGGTCGCGTTCTCGGCGATGCAGAGCACCCGCTGCTCGGGGAAGTGGAAGTTCATCTCCGCTGGCGCCTCGGTCCCGGGGGTGAGTTGAAAGACCATCCGCACGCCGTCGACGGTCTCTTCCTGGCCGGTCTCGGTCACCTCGAGGTTGGGTGGGATCAGGGTCAGCGTCCCCAGTGAGGTGGTCTGGCCGAGGCCGGAGCCGATCTGCCCGTCCGGCCCGCGGTCGAGCTGCGCCCCGTACATGCAGCCGGCCCGCCGGGCCATCGCGGTGCCGGCGTAGACGTTCTCGGCGACCGCGTGGTGGAGGAAGCCGACCGGTGCCATGACCGGGATCTGGCGCTCGGCGATTTCCGCTTCGGAGACGACGCCCTTGGCGCCGCCGAAGTGGTCGATGTGGCTGTGGGTGTAAAGCAGCCCGGTTACCGGCCGCTCGCCGCGGTGCTCGCGGTAGAAGGCCAGCGCCGCGGCGGCGGTCTCGGCCGAGATCAGCGGGTCGATGACGATGATGCCCTCGTCGCCCTCGACCACGTGCATGTTGGAGAGGTCGAAGCCGCGCAGCTGGTAGAAGCCGGGCGCGATCTCGAACAGCCCCGCTAGCCGGTTGAGGCGGCTCTGACGCCAGAGGCTGGGGTGGGCGGTATCCGGGCGCTCGCCCTCGAGGAAGCCATAGGACTCCATGTCCCAGACGACGCGGCCGTTCGCGTCCTTCACCACCGCCGGTTCGAAGGCGGCTACCAGGCCCCGGGATGCGTCAGCGAGGTCGTCCACCCGTTCGGGTGGCAGCGAGGCGGCCGCCTCACGGTTGCTGCGGGCGGTGAGCTCGCTCGCCGGTTTGCGCTGTGCGCTCATGCGGTCTCTCCCATTGCCTGTGCTTGTAGAAGCGGTGCCGCACGGTAGGCCTCGCCGCGCTCGGACTCGAGACGGTCGAGCAGTTCGACCGCGCGACGCGGGCCGATCAGCTTGGTGATCCCCAGCGGCCCCTTGGGCCAGTTGAACCCGAGTCGCATCGCCGTCTCCATGTCCGCGGGCGAGGCGATCTCCTCGTCCAGGGCGAAGGCGGCCTCGTTGGCGATCTGGGCGAAGAGCCGGGTCAGCACGGTCTCGGCGAGCGGATCGACCCGCTCCAGTTTCTCCGGATCAAGGGTCGGGGCGAGGATCCCGAGCTCGGGATCCAGCTCGCGCTCGTGACCGTCGCCGTAGCGGTAATAGCCGTGCTCGCTCTTGCGGCCGAAGCGGCCTTCGGCGACCAGCTCTTCCTGGATCGGGCTCGGCCGCCAGCGCTCCGGTTCGCCGCCCTGGCGGAAGAAGGAGCGGGCGATCTCGAGATTGACGTCGAGGCCGATCAGGTCGAGCAGCTCGAAGGGACCCATGCGGAAGCCGCCGCCGAGGCGGACGATGCGGTCGATCGTCGGCGCGTCGGCGACGCAGTCGCCGAGCATCCGCAGCGACTCCAGGGTGAAGGGACGGGCGAGCCGGTTGGCGACGAAGCCGGGGCTGTCCTTGGCCCGGATCGGGGTCCGGCCCAGTCGCTCCGCCACCTCAGTAGCCGCTGCCAGGGCCGGCTCGGAGGAACGCTCGGCGGCGACCACCTCGACCAGCTGCATCAGCACCGGCGGGTTGAAGAAGTGCATGCCGACCAGGCGCTCGGGCTGGGGCACACCGGCGGCGATCTCGGAGACGCGCAGCGAGGAAGTGTTGGTGGCGAGGACGACCTCGGGCCCCAGAGCGTTTGCAAGGTCGGTGAAGATGGCGCGCTTCAGCTCGACGCTCTCCGGCGCCGCCTCGATCACGAGATCGCAGCCGGCGAGGCCTCCCAGGTCGGTTACGTAGTCGAGACGCTCGAGCGCAGCTTCTGCTTCGTCCTCGTTCCAGCGTCTGTGCGAGGTCCCTTTCGAGAGGTCTTCGCCGAGTCGCATCGCCGCCAGTTCGAGAATCTCGGCGTCGTTGTCCAGGAGCACGACTTCGTAGCCGGCGAGCGCGGCGAGCTGCGCGATTCCCGCTCCCATCGTGCCGGCGCCGACGACGCCGACGCGGGAGACGCTCATCGGCCCTGGAAGCGCGGCTCGCGTTTCTCGAGGAAGGCGTTCATCCCCTCGAACCGGTCCTCGCTGGCCATCGCTTGGTCGAACAGCTCGCGCTCGATCGCAAGCCCTTCGCCAAGGCTGGTCTCCTGCGCGGCCAGCACTGCCTGTTTCGCCAGGTGAGCCGCCAGCGGCGGCCGCTCGGCGACGATCCGGGCGAGCGCGATCGCCTCGTCCAGCCAGGCTCGCTTGCGGGCAACCTTGTTGACCAGACCCCAGCTCTCGGCCGTCTTCGCGTCCCAGCGACGGCCGGTGAGGACGTACTCCATCGCCCGCTGCTTGCCGATCGCGCGGGTTAGGCGCTGGGTGCCGCCACCGCCGGGGATGATTCCGAGGGTGATCTCGGGCTGGCCGAAGCGGGCCTTCTCATCGCAGACGATCATGTCGCAGGCCAGCGCCAGCTCACAGCCGCCGCCGAAGGCGTAGCCGGAGACGGCGGCGATCGTCGGCGTGCCGATCGCCGCCAAGCGGGTCCAGAACTTCATCCCCTCGGGGTCGGGCGGGGCGCCGACCGGCCGCTCCGCCATCGCCCGGATGTCGGCGCCGGCGGCGAAGAAATTGTCGTTGCCGGCGATCACGATGCAGCGGACGTTCGGGTCGGCGTCGAGCCGCTCAAGGCTGCCGGCGATCTGGTCGCGCATCTCTTGCGAGAGGGCGTTGCGCGCCTCCGGCCGGTTCAGCCGCAGCAAGGCAACGTGGTGATCGTCGACCGCCACCTCGACCTGCTCGGCCAAGTTAGTTCTCCTCGAAGGGGAGCATCGCGCTGATTCCCGTCGCCTGGCGACCGATGATCAGCTTCTGGATCTGGGAGGTCCCCTCGTAAAGGGTGGTGACGCGGGCGTCGCGCAGGTAACGCTCGACCGGATAGTCGTCGACGTAGCCGGAGCCACCGTGGACCTGGATCGCCAGGTTGGCGCACTCGACTGCGGACTCGGTCGCGTATAGCTTCGCCACCGAGGTCTCCTCGAGATTCGGCACCCCTTCGTCCTTTAGTAGACCCGCGCGCAGGACCAGCATCCGGCTCGCGTCACGCTTGAGGATCATGTCGGCGATCATCTCCTGCACCAGCTGGAAGCGGGCCAGGGGGACGCCGAACTGCTTGCGCTCCTTGGCGTACTCGACCGAGGACTGGACGCAGCCTTCGCAGATCCCAACGCAACCGGCGGCGACGCTGTAGCGGCCGTTCTCCAGGGCGCTCATCGCCACCTTGAAGCCGTCGCCGACCTCGCCCAGCAGCGCGTCCTCGCCGACCTCGACCGCGTCGAGTGAGATCTCCGTGGTGTCGGAGGCGCGGAGGCCGAGCTTGCCGTGGATCTCCTGCGCGGTGAAGCCCTCGCTGTCGGTCGGGACGAGGAAGCAGGCGAGGCCGCGGTGCTTCTTCTCCGGGTCGGTCTGGGCGAAGATCAGCGCCACCTCGGAGTAGTTGCCGAGACTGATCCACATCTTCTGGCCGCTGATCGACCAGCCAGCGTCGGTCTTGGTCGCGCGGGTGCGGAGGTTGGCGGCGTCGGAGCCGGTGTCGGGCTCGGTCAGGCCGAAGCAACCGAGCGCCTCGCCGGAGCAGAGCCGCGGCAGCCACTTCTGCTTCTGCTCCTCGCTGCCCCACTTCTCGATCGAGCCGCCGACCAGCGAAGTCTGGACCGAGACGACGGTGCGGGCAGAGGAGTCAGCGCGGCCGATCTCCTCGGCGATCAATCCGTAGCCGATGTAGTCGAGGCCGCGACCGCCGTACTGTTCGGCGATCGGCGCCCCGAGGAAGCCGACCTCACCCAGCTTGCGCGCCAGCTCGCGGTCGAAGCGGCTCTCGCGGTCGTTGTTGCGGGCCTTCGGCAGGATCTCGCGCTCGGCGAATTCGCGGGCCGTTTCGCGGATCAGCTTCTGCTCGTCGCTGTACCGGAAGTCCATGATCAGAGTTCTCGCAGCTCGCGACCCAGGGTCTCGGCGAAGGCCGCCTGGGCCTCCTGCGTGCGCGGCCCGGGGGCGGCGGGGAAAACGACGCCGTCGACCGAGGAGACCGCCTGGATCTCACGCGTGGTCGAGGCGAGGAAGGCCTCGGTGGCGGCGCGGAGGTCGTCGACGTGCCAGCTGTCCTCCTTGACGTCGAGCGCCTTGACGAGACGATCGCGGGTGATCGACTCCAGCACGCCGTCAGTCAGCGCCGGCGTCCGCAGCTCGCCCTCGGCGGAGACCCAGAAGACTGAGGAGGTCGGCGGCTCCAGCACCGTGCCGTCGGGGGTGATCAGGACCGCCTCGTCGGCTCCCTGCCCCTTGGCGATCCGGGTCGCCTGCATGTTGGCCGCGTAGGAGAGGGACTTGACGCCGTTGAGGATTACCGTCGGGCTGTAGGTGACGGTGGCGAGGCTGAGCGTCTCGCCGTGGGCGGGGATCGGCTCGGTGGCGGCGACTCGGCGGCCGCCGCGGGTGACGATCAGGCGCATCTGGCCTTCGACCGGGCCGGCCTGGCCGAGCAGCGCCTCGATCTCCGCTTCCAGAGAGCCGCGGTCGAACTCGAGCTCGATCGCGGCAGCAGAGCGGACCAGGCGGTCGAGGTGGTCGACCAGGGCGAAGGGCTTGCCGCCGTAGAGCCGGATCACCTCGAAGGCGCCGTCACCGCGGTAGAACCCGTCGTCCTTGAGGCTCACCGTCGCCTCGGCGGTCGGACCGATCGCTCCGTTGACGCTGGCCAGCTCTTCGAAGCCCACGCTCACAGCGGCCGAGGCTACCTGTTTGTCAGCTGCGGCGGACGTGGATCTTGCAGCGATTCGGATTAGCGCGCAGGCACTTCAACGCCGCCCATTCAACTCGGAAGCTGCTCTGCCAAGAAATCGCGTCCTGGCGACGGATGTAGGTGGGGGAGACGAGGCCGGCGTAGAGGTTGCGGCCGGAGCGGAAGGCGACTTCACAGCGGTAGCGGCTGCGGCTGGCGCGGCGGCAGGTGCCGAAGAGTTCCGATGCGCGTTCGAACGCCTGCCCGAACTGGACCTGCAAGGTGTAGACGGCGAAGAGCTCGGCGACTTCCTTGGTCATCCGCGGGACCGGGGCGTTGGGGTCGACTACCGGCCGGGGTGCGCCGGCTTCGATCGCCGCGACCCATTCCGAGACCCAGGTTGAGACGGTGTCGACGCGGGTGAACACGTTGGGAAACTTGGTGTTGCAGAACGGCCCGCCGGTGCTGATGACCCCCAGCTCGACCGGGGTCCCGTCCGCCCGCTGCGCGATCGCGGGGCCGCCGCTGTCACCGAAGCAACCGCCGCTCTTCTTCGTCGGCGCGTCGAGGGCGCAGAACTGCGCGGCACTGGAGAAGGTCGCGTAGTAGGCGCGGGTCTTCCGCTCACAGAAGGAAGGTGGCTGGACGATCAAGTTGGCCGCGCGCAGGCTTTCGGGCCCTTGGGCGGCATTGGCTCGGGTAATCCCCCAGCCGGCCAACTGGATCGGGGCGCCGCCCGCGTAGAGCGCGGCGTCGGTCGGGCCGGCCATCGCGATCGGCGGTGCGGCCGTCGGCCGGTCGAGGACGAGGATCGCGGCGTCGCCGGTGAGGCCGCCGGGGTCGAAGCCGGGGAAGACATGGTTTTCGACAACTTTGAAGATGTTCTCGCGCAGGGCTTGGCCAGGACTCGTGGTGCCGGTTGCCACCGCGTACTGACCGGGAGGGGTGAAGGTGCCACGTTCGATGTCCTCAACGCAGTGGGCGGCAGTGAGGATTACCCGCGGCGAGACAACCGTGCCGGTACAGGCGAAGCCACTCTTGCCCTGCTGCGCCTGGATGTAGGCGAGCGAGGGGAACTCGGCGATGGTGGCGCCGCGGCCGCCGACGATCGAAGCCTGGGCGGACGGTTCGGCTGCTGCGGTGGCGGGCATCAGCAGTGCCAGGAACAAGATTGCCGGAGTGAGCGCTCGCCTCACCCCACCAGCCTATTGGTATCGAGTGTTCAGACGACTTCAAAGACGGTGGCCAGGCCCTGGCCGACCCCGACGCACATCGTCGCCACCCCGTACTTGCCGCCTCGGCGGCGCAGCTCGCGGACGAGGGTGCCGGCGAGGCGGGCGCCTGAGCAGCCGAGCGGGTGGCCGAGGGCGATCGCGCCGCCGTTGACGTTGAGCCGCTCCTCCTCGATGCCGAGCTGACGGGTGCTGGCGAGGACCTGTGAGGCGAAGGCCTCGTTCAGCTCGACGAGGTCGATCTGGTCGAGCACGAGCCCGGCGTTGGCCAGCGCGCGGGGGACCGCCTCCACCGGGCCGATCCCCATCAGGGCGGGGTCGACCCCGGCGACGCCGGTGGCGACGAAGCGGGCCAGCGGTTTGGCGCCGATTTCCTCGGCGCCTTTCTCGGAGGCGATCAGCAGGCAGGCGGCGCCGTCGTTGAGGGTCGAGGCGTTGCCGGCGGTCACCGTGCCGCCCTCGCGGAAGACCGGCCGCAACTTCGCCAGCTTCTCGATCGAGGCGTCGGGGCGGGGACCCTCGTCGGCCTCGACCAGGACCGTCTCGCGGCCCTGGCGGGCCTCGATCGGGACGATCTCCTCGGCCAGCCAGCCGGCCTCGGCGGCGGCCACGGCCCGCTGGTGGCTGCGTAGGGCGAAGGCGTCCTGGTCCTCGCGGCTGACCCCGTAGCGCTCGGCGACGTTCTCGCCGGTCTCACCCATCGATTCGGTCGAGACCCCGAGCTCGGCCATCCGCGGGTTGATCATTCGCCAGCCAAGGGTGGTGTCGTGCATCGTCTGCGGGCCGCGGGGGAGGCTGCGCTCGGGCTTCTCGACCACCCAGGGGGCGCGGCTCATCGACTCGACCCCGCCGGCCAGGTAGAAGTCGCCCTCGCCCGCCTTGATTGCTCGGGCGGCGTTGTTGATCGCCTCCAGCCCGGAGGCGCAGAGGCGGTTGACGGTGGCGCCGGGAACGCTCTGCGGCAGGCCGGCGAGCAGCGCCGCCATCCGGGCGACGTCGCGGTTGTCCTCGCCGGACTGGTTGGCGGCGCCGAAGTAGACGTCGGTGATCCGCTCCGGGTCAACGCCGCTGCGCTCGACCACGGCGGCGATCGTGTGCGCGGCCAGGTCGTCGGGGCGGACTCCGGAGAGGGCGCCGCGATAGGCCCCCATCGGGGTGCGCAGGGCTTTGACTACGTAGGCGTCGGGCATCGGGGGGAACCGTATCCTTGTCGGGTGCTTTTCATTCTGGGGACCATGGGAATACTGGCTTTCCTCGTCGGCGTGCTGCTGGTCGTCGGGCATTTCTACCCCGGCAGCTCCGCCGGCCTGGTCGATTGGGTGCCGACCCGCTCGCCCGAGGTCGAAGCCGAAAACGAGATCGACGACATCCGCCAGATGATGGAGGCGCAGAACGAGATCCGGCGCCGGCGCGGCGTCCCGGAGATGACCGAGGCGGAGTTGCAGGCCAGCGTCGCCGAGGACGAGCAACTGCGGTTGCGCGGTCGCGGTCCTTTCGAGGCCGGCTGAGTGTGGCGCGGGCTCTGATCGTCGGCTGCGGCTGCCGCGGCCGGCAGCTGGGGGAGAAGCTGCTGTCCGCGAGCTGGGCGGTGCGCGGGACCAGCCGCCGCGAGGAGGGGCTGGAGGCGATCTCCGCGGCGGGAATCGAGCCCGCGCTCGCCGACCCCGACCGGCCGGGGACGATCCTCGAGCTGGTCAGCGACGTAGCGGTGCTGGTCCTGCTCCTCGGCGGCGCGACCGGCAGCGAGGAGGAGCTGGCGGCGATTCACGGTCCGCGCCTGGAGCGCCTGCTCGAACACCTGGTCGAAACCCCGGTGCGCGGGGTCGTCTACGAGGGAACCGAGGCCGGCGAAGAGATAGTCCGCGTCGCCAGTCGCACCTGGCGAATACCGGTGCGGTTCGCGGCGGAGGATGTGCTGACCATCCTGGCCGGCGAACCTAAATAGCTAAACTCCGATAAGAATTTAGGTAATAGCCGAAAACGCGAGAGGAGCGGCACAAATGGCTCTGCAACTGGGTGACGTAGCACCAGACTTCGAGGCCGACACCACCCAAGGCCGGATCAAGTTCCACGATTGGATCGATGGCTCGTGGGCGGTGCTGTTCTCCCACCCGAAGGACTTCACGCCGGTCTGCACCACCGAGCTCGGCTACATGGCGCGGATCGAGCCGGAGTTCGAGAAGCGGGGCGTGAAAATCATCGGCCTCTCGGTCGACCCGATGGACAAACACGACGACTGGGCCGATGACATCGAGGAGACGCAGGGCGCTCGTCCCGAGTACCCGCTGATCAGCGATGCCAGCTTCGAGATCTCAAAGGCCTACGGGATGCTTGCGGCCGACGTCTCCGGCGACCCCGGCGATCGCACTCCCGCCGACAACCAGACCGTGCGCAACGTCTTCGTCATCGGCCCCGACAAGAAAATCAAACTCATCCTCGTCTACCCGATGACCACCGGGCGCAACTTCGACGAGGTCCTGCGGGTGATCGACTCGCTGCAGCTGACCGCCAACCACAAAGTTGCGACGCCGGCTCAGTGGAACCAGGGCGACGACGTGATCATCGCCGGCTCGGTCTCCAACGACGAAGCGAAAGAGACCTACCCGGACGGGTGGGAGGAGCCGAAGCCCTACATCCGGATCGTTCCCCAGCCGAACAAGAACTAGCTATTCGAGGCGGTCCATCAAGTCGCTGAGGATCCGCGCGGTCGCTCCCCAGATCAGCTGCCCTTCGACCTCATAGGTCGGGGTGTGGATGGGGACGCCGCGCCGGATCAGGCGGCGCATCGCGTAGCCCTCGCGCAGCAGCTCGAGTGAGAAGGTGAGAACGGTCTCGACCTCGCTGGGGTTTGGGGTCAGCGACAGCTCCCGCGGGTGGGGGATGTGGCCGACGAAGGGGTGGACGAGGTAGTTGGTGACGAAGGTCCGGGTCGCCGGCAGGTTCTCCGCGATGCTCACCTGAGCCGGGTCAAGGCCGATCTCCTCTTCGGCCTCGCGCAGCGCGGTGGCTTGCAGGTCGGCGTCGGCGTCGTCGCGCCGGCCGCCGGGGAAGGAGATCTCGCCGGCATGCCGGCGCATGTCGGCGCGGCGCTCGGTGAAGATCAGACCCGGCTCGTCGGGCCAGCCGTAGAGGGGCAGCAGCACGGCTGCGTCGACGGTGCCGCCGCTCAAACGATGACCTGAACGGTGCCGCCATCCACCGACCAGGCAGCGCCGGCGACGTAGGAGGCGCGCTCGGAGCAGAGGAAGACGATCGCCGCGGCGATCTCCTCGGCCTGGGCGAGGCGGCCGATCGGGCGCTTGGAGCCGGCTTCGGCCAGTGCCTCCTCGCGGCTGCCCGCGCCGCCCAGCTCCATCGACTGGTCGAGCAGGCCGCCGGGTTCCATCCACATCTCCGCTTCGACCGGGCCAGGGGCGACGGCGTTGACGAGGACGCCGGTCTTCGCGTAGCGGTCGGCGAAGAGGCGCGAGAGCGAGAGCTCGGCGGCCTTGGCGACCGAGTACTCGGCCATCGCCGCCGAGGGCCGCTTGCCCGCGGTCGAGCAGACGTTGACCACCCGTCCCCAGCCGCGCTCGACCATCGGCGGGATCGCCACTCGCATTGCCCGCAGCGGTGCCATCACGTTGAGCTCGTATTGGAAGCGCCAATCCTCGTCGGGGACGTCGTGGAGGTCGCGCCACTGGGCGGCACCGGCATTGTTGACGAGCACGTCGAGGGCGCCGAAGCGCTCCCCTGCTGCCGCCAGCATCCGCTCGCCGGCGTCCGCGTCGGTGACGTCGAGCGCGAGGTAGGCCGCCGCGCCACCGGCGGGCTCCGCTGCGCGGATTGCCTCCTTGGTCGCCGTCGTCAGGCGCTCCTCGCCACGTGCTACCAACACCACGTTTGCCCCCTCGGCGCAGAGCTGCAGGGCGGTGGCGCGGCCAATCCCGCTGCTGGCACCGGTGACGACGCAGGTCCTCCCCTTCAGCCCGAGGTCCATCAGGCCGCCTCCAGCCGCTCGACGACGGTGACGTGCCCTTCGCCGGCCAGCACCCTGTGGACCGGGCATTTGGTCGCGATCACGAGCAGGCGCCGCCGCTGCTCCTCGTCGAGGTCAGCCGGCAGCTTCAGCCCGACCTGGAAGTCGTTCGGGACGGTGCCCTCGTAGCCCACCTCGACGTCGACCTCCACCGGTCCGACGTCCCAGCCTTTGCGCTCCGCGTACATCTCGACCGTGATCGCGATGCAGCCAGCGAGGCTGGCGCCGAGCAACTCGGTTGGCCGCGGGCCGGTGTCGGTGCCGCCCCGGTCGGCCGGCTCGTCGACCCGCAGGGCATGGCTACCGTCGAGCTCGACGTCGTGGGCGTAGCCCTCGACCCGGCGGGCGACGATCCGCACGTCAGCCCTTGCCGCGGCCCTCGAACAGGGCAGGGTCGTCGACGTCGGCGTAGCGGGCCATCGCGTAGATGGCGTCGGAGGCGCGGTTGACGAAGTGGATCACCGTCTCGCTCTCGATCTCGCCCGCCTCGTTTAGTTCCGAGATCCGCCGCTCGGCGCGGCGGATGGTCGTGCGCGCGACATCGAGCTGGGCCGAGAGCAGGTTGCCGCCGGGGATGACGAACTTCGGCGGCAGCTCGACCCGGCCCATGTAGCGGTCGATCAGCTCCTCGAGCTCGGTGACCATCGCCTCGGTGCTGCGGCTGATCCCGTCTTCGAGTCGCCCCGCCGCCTCCGGCGCGGTCGCCAGCTCGGCCCCGGCGACGAAGATGTCGTCCTGGAGGCGGAGGATGTCGGCCGCCAGCTCGGCCTCATCGGGACCGCAGAGAGCGCGGGCGACGCCGAGCTGCGAGCAGGCCTCGTCGAGGGTTCCGTAGGCGTCGGTGCGGCCATGGTGCTTGGGGACGCGGCCGCCGTACCAGAGCGAGGTGGTCCCGTCGTCGCCCTTCTTGGTGTAGATCTTGACCACTTAGCGCACCGGGTTGAAGGCGAAGCCGGTCATCACCTTGGGGTAGAAGAAGGTCGACTTCGGCGGCATCACCGCGTCGGTGTTGGCGATGTCCTTGACCTGCTCGACCGGGACCGGGCGCTGGATGAAGGCGACGTCGTAGTCGCCCTCGTCGACCATCCGCAGCGCGTCGTCGACGCTCTTCGCGTATTCGAGGCCGTCGCGCTCGTCGATGTCGTGGTCGCTCATCCCGGCCAGGCCCTTGAGGACGAGGGTCTCGAGGATCGCCGAGTCGAGCCGGCGGTAGGACTCGGGCTTGCCCTCGAGGCGGCGATCGACCTCGCCGAGGTCCTTCAGCCGCAGCCGGAAGGCGCGCTTGTGAAAGGCGTCGTAGAGGCCGAAGACGCCGACCCCGTCCTCTGCGGCGGGGTCGATCTCCTCGCGGCTCACCTCAGTCACCTCGAACAGATTGCGAAGGCCCTCGCCGAGGCGGCCCTGGCGCTCGGGGTCATCGGCGAAGCCGGAGAGGAGGCGGTGGGTGGGGAAGACGGTGAGGCCGGGGTCGTCGAGCCCGGTCAGCGACATCAGCGTGTAGTTGTGGGGTCCCTCGCCGCCGACTTCGTCGCGGAAGGCGCGGGCGGTCTCGTAGCGGTGGTGGCCGTCGGCGATCAGCAGTTGCGCCGCGGCGAGGCACTCGGTGACGGCGGCGTGGACCGCCGGATTCTCGACCTTCCAGAGCCGGTTGACGGTGCCGCTTTCGTCGGTCGCCTCGCCCCACGGCTCGTCCGGCAGCGAGGGCGCGACCAGCGGCCAGGCGTCCTCGGTAGAGAGCGAGAAGATCGGCGAGAGGTTGTAGCCGCTGGCGCGGGTCAGCTCCAGGCGGTCGAGCAGCGGACCGGGGTGGGTGCGCTCGTGGGGGCGGACAGTGCCGGTCTCGTAGTCCTCGACCCGCACTCGCGCCAGGATCCCGTTGCGGCTGTAGCTGTTGCCGTCGGGGGCGACGTAGTCCTGGGTCAGCGCCCATAGCGAAGGCTCGTCGTCCTGGATCAGTGCACCGTCGGCTTTCCAGCTCTCGATCCGCGCCGCCGCCTCGGCGTAGGGGTCGCCGCTCGGGTCGCTGTCGGGATCGGCTGGGTCGAACGGTTTCGGCAGGTCGATCGCGACGGCGTTGTAGGACGAGCGCTCCAGCAGCGCCCGCCGCTGCCCGGCGTCGATCACGTCATAAGGGGGCGCCGCGACCGCATCCAGCGAGCCGACCTTCCCGAGGTCGTAGTGCAACGCCTTGAAAGGGAGCACCTCAGCCATCGCCCCCAGAACCTACACTTGCCTACAGTCGGGGCGTGGCGCAGCCTGGTAGCGCGCCGCCTTTGGGTGGCGGAGGTCCCCGGTTCGAATCCGGGCGCCCCGATATTCGAGCCTTCGCCTACGGGTGGGTTGCGCAGTCTCCCTGGGTAGGAGAAGCTGCGAAGACTCGCACCACGAAGGAGGGGCTGCAGATGGAGAGTTGGGACCTGAGGACGGTCGAGGTGGAGCCGCGTCAGCCGCGGATCCTCGCTTCGGCAGGCGATGCGCGGACGATCGTGCTGAACCTGCCCGCCGGCGAGGAGTTGCAGGAGCACGAGGTGCACGAGCGGGCGCGGTTGATCGTCGTCAACGGCGAGGTCGACGTCGCGATCGAGAATGGCGCCGATCTCGTCAGCGCTTCCGCCGGTCACCTCTTCGAGTTCGACCCAGGGGAGCGGCGGACGATCGTCGCCCGCACCGATGCGCGCCTGCTGTACATGCTCTCGCCCTGGCCCGGCGACGGCCATCCGGGGGCGATGACGCTGGAAGAGAAGGCGCAGGCTCGGGAGCGGGCTGCGGAGCACGCCGAGTAGTCGGCTACCAGACGACCAGGGATCGAGGCCGGTCATGCTCCGCGATCGCTCGATCCTTCGTCACCAACTTCACCCCTTGCTCGATCGCCGAGGCATAGATCTGACGGTCTGCGGGGTCTCCCGGAAACGAAACGGGTAGCGCGACCGCGGTGTCGGCGATAGCCGGGCTGGGGCTGATCGTTCGCACCTGCGCGCCGAGGTCCTCCAGCCAGGAGCGAATCGGAACGTCGAGAGCGATGCGACCATGGCGTGCCAGCCACGCCAGCTCGTACCAGGAGACCGCCGCGACGAGCAGTTCGTCGGCGCTGTCCAGCGCTCGACGCGCCGCTCGGCTGACCCGATCCGGCTCCGCCGACCACCAGTGGACGACGTGGGTATCGAGCAGAACTCCGCCCATCTAGGAGGCGTCCCAGATCTCGCCGGTTGAGAAGAGATCCTTCTCATCGTCAACCGCCGTCATTGCGCGCCCTTTGAACAGGCCCTCGAGGGAACGGGCGCCGACCGGAGGAACCAGGCGGGCGACCGGGCGACCGTGGCGGGTGATCTCGATCTCCTCGCCGGCGGCGGCCTCGTCGAGGAGGCGCAGGAAGCCGGCCTTGGCAGCGGTGGCAGTCATTGATTTAGCCATATGACCACTTTACTGGTCATATGCGGACGGAATCGAGAAGCGATTGAAATGGGCATACCCCTGCAAGGAACTGGAGCGTCAAGTTCTCCCCCCTCGAAGCCGAGAATGAGGAAGTACCGCAAATGAATGAGCTATTCGGAAATCAGGGTCAGCAGACCGATGAGGGCAGCGACCGGCGGCGGGTTGAGCGAGCCGTCTTCGAAACCGATCGTCAACTGATCGAAGGCGATCTGACTCTGCCTCCCACCGGCTACCAGAGCCGGTTCTCGGACTCACTCAACCGGGGCGAGTTTGAATTCGTCCCCCTGACCAACGTCCAGGTCACGTCGCTCGCCGACGGCAAGGTCAGCAGCATCCCGTTCCTCGTCCTCTCCAAGCTTCAGATCCGGATCGCCTACCCGGTCGAGCGGTAGGGACTCAGTCGCGGCGCGCCCGGCCCCGGTTCGCCCAGGAGCCGAGGTCGATGAGGAAGGCGAGGATCACGATGAACCACTCGAAGCCGTTCACCTGGTTGGTGCTGGCTGACCACATGACGGCGTAGGCCAGGGTCGTCCAGGGCAGCAGGAAGAAGCCCAGCAGGGGGATGAACCAGCTGTCGAAGGCCCGGCTCAGCAGGTCCGAGAAGAGAAAGATCGCGAACAGTGCCAGCCGTGGCGAGATGAACGCGAGCAAAACCACTAAGCAGCCCATGCCCAGACGCTACCGTGTTAATAGGAGCCCAGAACAAGGAACAGGTTCAAATGAGCAGACTTGGAAAGTTGATGACGGCGATGCACCCGGAAAAGACGAAGCTGGTTGCTGCGGAGGAGGCGCTGCCTGGCCGCAGCGAGCGCCCCTTCGACGTACCGGCGACCCATGCGGTGCTCGGCACGCCGCTGGAGCCGCCGTTCCCGGCGGGGATCGAGGTCGCCTATTTCGCGCTCGGCTGCTTCTGGGGCGCGGAGCGGCTGTTCTGGGAACTCGACGGCGTCTATACGACGGCGGTCGGCTACCAGAACGGAACCACCCCGAACCCGACCTACGAGGAGGTCTGTACGGCGAAGACCGGACACGCCGAGGCGGTCATGGTTGCCTTCGACCCGGGGAAGATCTCTTACGCCGACCTGCTCAAGGTCTTCTTCGAGGAGCACGATCCGACCCAGGGGATGCGCCAGGGCAACGATGTAGGCACCCAGTACCGATCCGGGATCTACTTCACCAACGACGCTCAGAAAGAGACCGCGGAGAAGGCGCGGGACGCCTACGACCAAGCGCTGCGCGCTGCCGGCAAGGAGTCGGTGACGACCGGGATCGAGCCCGCCGCCCCCTTTTACTACGCCGAGGACTACCACCAGCAGTACCTGCACAAGGTGCCGAACGGCTACTGCGGCCTCAAAGGCACCGGCGTTGCCTGCACGATTCCCGCCGCTGCCTGATCGGCTGACCTGCGGGGTGCCCGCCGGGCGCGCCGAATAGCATCCCGGCCTTCGTGGCACCCTCCTTCGGCTCCTACATCGCCGGCTGCGCTGCCCTGATCGGGGTCGTCGCGGCGCTCGGCCTCGGTGGCTACTGGCTGCGGCGCTGGATCGTGCCGGAATTCACCGGCGCTCTGGCCCGGCTCGCGGACGCCACCCTGGCGATCGCGATGCTGGTCGTCTGCCTCGAGATCCTCGGCTCGCTCAGCCTTCTTTACTTCGGCTGGATCGTCGTCCTCTGCGTTGCCGTCGGCCTCAGCGCCGCCTGGCTCGGCCGCTCGAAAGCGGGTGGCCACGGTCAGGAGGTGGCGGCGCCGCGGGTCGAGACGATCGCCCTGGTGATCGCCCTCGCCGTCGCCTCCTGGACCGTCGCCGAGTGGACCTTCCCGACCCAGTCGAGCCTCGACTTCGGGATGTTCGGCGGCGACACCACCTGGTACCACATGCCCTTTTCGGCGTTCATCGCCCAGGAACACTCGACCGTCCCGCTGCACTTCACCGACCCGCTGCGACTGGCCGCCTGGTTTTACCCGGCAAGTACCGAGCTGGTCAACGCGGCGACGATCGTGCTCTTCAAGAGCGACTGGCTGGCGCCGCTGCAGAACCTGATCTGGCTGCCGATCGGGCTGCTCGCCGCCTGGTGCATCGGCCGCCCCTACAAGGTCGGCCCGGCGACGCTGGTCGCCGCCGCGATCATCCTCGACGCCGGGGTGATGATCGAAACCCAGCCCGGCGAGGCGCGCAACGACATCATGGGGCTCGCCTTCCTGCTTGCCTTCGCCGCCTTCCTGATCAACGGCCACCAGCGCAGAGCGCCGTCGTCCGGGGCGGTGGCGGACCGCCCGAGCGCGACGCGCCGCTGCTCGACAAAGGCCCGTTGGTGATGGCCGGGATCGCCGCCGGCCTCGCCGCCTCGGTGAAGACCACCTTCCTGGTTCCGGTGGTGGCGATCACGCTCGGAGTGATCATCTTCAGCGGCCGCGGCCGGCGCTGGACCACCGCCTGGGTGATGGGGTTGCCGATGCTGATCGTCGGTGGCTACTGGTATCTGCGGGCGGCGATCAAGACCGGCGGCAACCCGATCCCGATCACCAAATTCGGGCCGCTCAACCTGCCCAAGCCGGACCAGATGCCGCTCGATCCGCGGCCGCGCTTCGCCGTCATCGACTACATCACCGACGCCGACCATCTACCGCCGCTGGTTCTTCCCCGAGCTCGACAACGCCTTCGGGCCGCTCTGGCCGCTGATCCTGATCATGGCTGTGTCGCGCCGCCGTCTACATCGCCTTCCGTTCGCGCAACAAGATCCTCCGCGTGATCGCCGTCGCCTCGCTGCTGACCGCGGTCGTCTACGTCTTCACGCCGCTGACCGCGGCTGGGCAGGAGGGCTCGCCGACGGGGTTCTTCACCAACACCCGCTATCTGGCGCCGGGGTTGATCCTGGCGATGGCGCTGTTGCCGCTGGCGCGGCCGTTACGGGCGCCGGACCGGCGCGCCTGGCAGACCCTTCTCTTCTTAACCGGGGTCTTCGCGATCACGGTCCTGACCACGCCGCGATGGTTCACCAGCTACCTGGTCGGCACCGTCTTCCTCACCCTCTGTCTGGTCTGGGCGCCGGCGGTGCTCTCGATGGCGCGCTCGCGGGCCCGGGTCAGCCGCGCCGCGATCGCCGCCGGCGCCGTCGTCGTCATCCTCTTGGCGGTCGTCCTCGGTCGCGCCCAGCAGGTCCAGTACGCCGAGCAGCACTACGTCAACCCGGACCCGTTCCTCGGCGAAGGCGGGCCGAAGGAAGCCTACGAATTCACCCAGAAGCTGCACGACCAGCGGATCGGGATCATCGGCTCCAGCCAGATCATCTTCGGCCAGTACGGGTTCTACGGCAACGACGTCAGCAACCACGTCGAGTACATCGGCGTCAAAGGGCCGCACGGAGCCAACCGGCTGCCGACCAGTTGCGAGCAGCTGCGCGGGCTGATCAACGAGGGCGAATACGACTACCTGGTGATGAGCCAGTTCACCCAGGACACCGGCCCCTACAACGCCGGGATCCCGAACCCGTACCAGTTCCCCGTCTACGCCTGGGTGAAGGGCGACCCGGCGGTGAAGCAGGTCGTCGACGACAAGCTCGCCTCGCCCCAGCCCGACTACGTCTTCAAGGTCGACGGCAAGCTCGACCCCGCGGCCTGCAAGCCGGAGCAGCGCCCGGAGGTTCCGGGCGAAGAACCGATCGAGTAGGGCTCTGCAATCGAAAGGACGATTGACCACCCCACAGGTGGCTAATTGCTCTTTCGATGTCAGGCGCGGTCGGCGGCGAGCGCGTGCTCGCGGACCAGCTCGGCGGAGCGCTGCGGCTGCTCCCACCAGAACATGTGGCCGACGTCCGCGAGCGTCTCGAAGCGGGCCGAGGGCATCAGCCCGGCGATCATCTCGCCGTTGGGGTAGGGGAGGACGCCGTCGACGGTGCCGTGGATGATCAGCGCCGGGGTGGCGATCTCGCCGAGCCGGCTGCTGGTGTCGTGACCGAGGATCGCCTGCAGCTGCAGTTGGATGACCTCCCGCGCCGCCGGCACGCTGGTCGCCATCTCGTGGAAGGTGGCGAAGGCGCTCTCGTCAGCGCGGAAGCCGGGGGAGAGGTTGACTTCGTAGCCGGCGCGGATCGCCTGCTCGCGGTCCCCGGAAGAGAATCCGGCGAGCAGCTTTTCAGCGTTCTCCTGCGGCATCAGCTGCGAACCGGCACCGCCGCAGTAGGTGCAGCCGAGGGTCAGCGAGCGCAGCCGGTCGGGGTGGGCGAGGGCGAGCTCCTGGGCGATCATTCCGCCCATCGAGATCCCGAGCACGTGCGCGCTCTCCCAACCCAGCTCGTCGAGCAGCGCCGCCGTGTCCGCGGCCATCTCGGCGATCGTGAACGGCGCCTCGGTTCGCTCCGAGAGCCCGATCCCCCGGTTGTCGAAGGCGACCACGTCGAAGCCCTCCTCCAGCGCCCCTTTGAACTCCTTGCCCCAAGAGACGTGCGTGCCGCTCATCCCCTGGATCAGCAGCAGCGGCTCACCGGACCCGGCGCGCTCGTAGTAAATCTCGGTTCCCGCGACCTCGACCTTGGGCATCGGGCGATCCTACGCCAGGCGCCCCCTCAGCGCCTAACCTTGGCGCCCCGCCCCCGTAGCTCAGCCCGGATAGAGCATCGGACTTCTAATCCGACGGTCGCTGGTTCGAATCCAGCCGGGGGCACTGCCCAGGTTTGAAGTAGACAAACCCGAACATCCTTGACTTTCCTGTTTGCTCAGGTACTTTCGATTCTTATCAAGGGAGAAGCGTCCCTCGGTGGGACGCTCTGGGGAGGTTGGGAAGATGCCTACTCTTGTCCATCCACGGCACAGGGCCGGGGTTGCGTCATTGGCTATTCACTGGCAAAAACTGCTTCTTCTCGTAGTGGCAATGGCCGCAGGAGGCATCGTTGGAGTGCCATCCGCCCAAGGGAAGCCACCGACGCTGCAATACGACGACTTGCCTCCGGCCAGGCCCACCGAGGCTCAAGCCTTGAAGCGCAAGAGGAGCCTACTTTTCAAAGCCGTTTGCGCTGGAGATACCACCATGACCTACGTTTTCCAAAGCGGAACCGCCGACATAGCCGGAACCCAGGAGACAGCAGCCGTCCTTGAAGGGATGAATATGTGGTCCCAAGTTTCAAGGGTGAAATTCGCAGAAGGCAATCCGTTTACTGCGGATAGCTTCATAAAGTGGGCTATTGGCGACCACGGAGACGGCTCCTCCAATGCTTTTGACGGACCCGGGAAAACCCTTGCGCACGCCGCATTGCCTTGTAAATCAGACAGCCAAAATATCCACTTCGATGATGATGAGACTTGGACTACGTCGTTCAGGCCTACCGGCGGACAGCCAATCGACCTTGTAAGTGTCGCCGCACATGAGGCAGGACACGCCATTGGTTTGGACCATTCTGCCGATCCAGATTCTCTCCTCTTTAAAACCGAATCCGCGGGAGGCTATGCAGGAAGTCACCGCTATCTGGCTTGGGACGACATCTTGGGGGCGCAGATTCTGTACGGACGGGGAAACGGCATCTTCCATCTACGAAACTCCAACACGACCGGAGCGCCCAACAACAGCTTTCTGTTCCAGAACCTGAACGACAAACCGCTCACCGGCGACTGGAATGGGGACGGCATCGACACGATCGGCGTCTATCGGCCAAGTAACCAGACGTTTTACCTCGACAACAGCAACGTCCCCGGTAACGGTGCTGACATTACCTTTGCGTTCGGAAGCGGCGCAAATGGTGCAGGGAGCTCAGGAGATCGCCCGGTGATCGGGGATTGGAACGGGGACGGAATAGATACCGTCGGTGTTTATAGGCCCAGCAACGGGGCGTTCTATCTCCGGAACTCGAACTCGGCTGGTGTGCCCTTCACCGTTTTCGGCTTTGGTAACAACGAAGATCTACCAATAGCGGGCGATTGGAATGGCAACGGCGTGGATACGATCGGCGTGTATCGCCCTAGCAACGGATCCTTCTACATGAAGGACGCCAACGATGGTGTTCCTCCTGTCGATTACACGATCCCCTATGGAAACTCGGGGTCGGACGATCTGCCCGCAATTGGAGATTGGAACGGCAATGGTACGGACACGATTGGGATCTATCGCCTCAGCGAGGCACGCTTCTATCTCAGCGACAGCCTTTCACCGCCCGTGGCGAACATCGTTCCGTTTTACGGCATCAATGCTTTTGGTGAAAAAGTCGCGAACAGGTTGCCGGTTACCGGAAACTGGGATGGCGTCGGGGGGGCCAGTATTGGGTTGTTCCAGAACTAGAGCCAGGGCGCTGTGAGAGGAGATGGCGGTACCTGGTCCAGAAATGGTCCCCAACTCCAGCTAACTCAGCCGAATTCCTTGGACAGAGTCGAACTCCCTGGAGCAGATTCGTCGCCACAGACACCTTCCGGCTGAACTTCTAACCGGCCGCTGGTTCGAATCCAGCCGGGGCATTCGCGGCCTCATGCTCCGCGTTCCCGCTGGCGCTGTTGCTTCCAGGGTAGGAGCGGGATGTCCAGGTGGGCGCAGCCAAGGCCTTCGGCGCGTGGGAGGAGCCCTCTTTTGTTTCCGCGCCAGTCCCAGTAGCCCTGCGGCATTTCCGCGGCAAGCTGCCAGATGGTTTGGGGGTAGGCGCCGTCGTTTGCCATCTCGTGCAGGATCGGCCAGCGCCTGGACGTGGCCATCGCCTTCTCGGCTTCGGTTGCTGCGGCCCGGTTGTCCTGGCGGCGGGCTTCGCCCCACTGCCGGAACCAGAGGCAGGAGACGGTGCCGGTGACGGCGGCGCCCACCTGGTAGCGGTTGGTGGTCAGGCCTTCGTCCCGGACTCGTGAGGGCGAGAAGGTGTGGGGCACCGGAATGCCTTTCAACATCTCCTGGACCACGGCATCGTGTTCGGCCGCTTTTACGACCTTCGCCGGCATCGCGTCGAGCCAGGTCTCGGAGCCCACCTTCTGCAGCCAGTCGAGTCGCTCTTCGAAGGCCGCCAGGTCGGGGACCGCGGCCCTCAATTCGAGCACGTATCCGTCTTCCGACCAGAAGGCGGTCATCTGCCGGTTTCCTGCCTCTCCCTGGTTGACGAAGAACTCTGCCCGCGTGTCGACCTGGGCGGTGGTCCCCAGCACCGGGGCTTCGACCCAGCGCCGGCCATGCGGGTGTGGGGTTCCGCGCATGGTTGCGATGGCAGAGGCGAGGCTTTCCTGGCGCCAGGAAAGCTCGACTTTGCGTTGACGAACCGACGGCGGGAGCATCCCGGACTGGGTGCCGTCCTCGTGTATGTGAATCGATTCGTAGGGCACTGGCTTGCCGGTGACGAACTCCATCGACCCATCGGTGCCCCCGTGGCCTTCTTGGCCGCGGTACTGGGTGACGTTCTGGACTCGCCAGCCGGGGCCTTCGAGTAGGAGCAGGGGCGTCGACTCGGCGAAGCGGACCAGCTCGGCGCCGTAGGCGCGGGAGGGATGCTCCGACGTGCCTCCGGCCAGGAAGACGACGAACGCGGCGATCGCGGCGGCGGCCGTGGCGAGCCTGAGGGCGAGCCGCCGCGGGCGGTGCCGGTTCGGCGCTTCGGACGCGAACGGCGAGGAGGCCTGCTGCTCGCCGTAGATATCGGCGAGCAGCTCGGCCTCCATCTCCTCGAGGCGAAGCCCGTCAAGCCGGACCGGGTCGACGGGATCGGCTGCGGTGAGTGCCTTGTCGAGCTTTCGCGTCTTCATCGGGCGTCCTCCGGGTTGGGTTTGGGATCTAGGGATCCGGTCGATTGACGGGCGTCCATCAGGACAAGCAGCCTGCGTCGGGCGCGATGAAGGCGGCTGCGAGCGGCGAGAGACGAGATTTCGAGCACCTTTGCCGCCTCGCCCGGCGAGAGTTCCTCCCAGGAGACGAGCAGGAGCAGCTCACGGTCGCTGCTACTGAGGCTGGCCATCGCCTGGAGCACCTCGGCTGCCTCGCCGGCGGGCGGGGCGTGGGTCCCGAGCTCGGTCCGCAGCGACTCGGCGAGGCGTCGGCCGAGGCGGGTCCGGCGCCGCTCGCCGCGGTGCAGGTTGGCGATCACCCGGCGAGCGACGGCGTAGAGCCAGAAGCCTTGCCTCGGCGCCGATCGGGACCTCGCCCAGGCGTCTCCAGGCGACCAGGAAGGTCTCGGCGACGACGTCGGCGGCATCCTCGTGATTCCCGACGCGCCGCAGCGCGTAAGCGAGGACGGCTTGGCCCTGCTCGCGGTAGAGCCGGCTGAAATGGACCTGCGCCAGCTCGTGTTCGAGCCCGCCCGCCTTGGTCTGAGTCTGCGCCATCGCCTCTATATGTCCGGTTTTGCCCGAGCGTTGCATTGGGGCTTCGTCCTGCCGGGCTCAAGTACTTAGCTGGATCTGCCGAAGGGGGCGAGGTGCGTGCCATTCGTTCCAGATCAGCGCGGTCGCGGCAGAGGGCTCTCGTCCTGGTGCTCGCGGCTGCCGCGGCGCTGAGCCTCGCTGCCTGTGGGTCGGGTTCCGACGACGGCAAAGAAGGTGGGCTGCTGCGGGCTACGTTCGGTTCGTTCCCGGACTACCTCGATCCGGCGCTTTCTCATTCGGAGGAAGGCTGGACCGCGATCTACAACACTTACGTCCCGCTGCTCACCTACAACCACGCCGACGGCAAGGCCGGCAGCGAAGTCATTCCTGGTCTCGCCCGCTCGTTGCCGGAGATCAGCGCCGACGAGAAGACCTACAGCTTTCAATTGCGGGACGGACTGCGCTACTCGGACGGCACGCCGGTTAAGGCCTCTGACTTCAAACGCGCGGTGGAACGCGTCTTCCTGCTCAACTCCAGCGGTTCGCCCTTCTACACCGACATCGTCGGCGCCGAAGAGTTCGCCAAGACCAGGAAAGGTGAAATCTCCGGCATCGTCACCGATGACAAGACCGGCGAGATCACGATCGATCTGACGCGGCCGCGGGGCACCTTCGAGCAGGAGCTGGCGCTGCCCTTTACGGCGCCGCTGCCGGCGGGCACTTCCGTCGAGGACCTCTCGGCCGACCCGCCGCCGGCCACCGGGCCCTACGAGATCACCTCTTCGAACCCGGGTCGCGGCTGGTCATATGTCCGCAACCCCCAGTGGGCGAAAGCGAACGGCAAGGCGATGCCTGACCTGCCCGCCGGCCACGTCGACCGGATCGAGGTGACGGTGCTGCGCAACCCCGCCACCCAGGTCGAGGACGTCGAAGCCGGCCGCTTCGAGTGGATGGAGAACATGCCGCCACCGGACCTCTACGCGCAGGTGAAGGAAAAGTACGAAGGCACCCAGTTCCGCGAGGAGCCGACCCAGAGCACCTACTTCTTCTGGATGAACACCACCGAGGCGCCGTTCGACGACGTCCGCGTCCGCCAGGCGGTCAACTACGCGGTCAACCCGGAGGCGCTGGAACGGATCTACGCCGGGACGCTGGTCGGCACCCAGCAGATCCTGCCTCCGGGGATGCAGGGCTACGAGAAATACGAGCTCTACCCCTACGACGTCGAGAAGGCGAAGGAGATGATCTCCGAAGCCGATCCGGCCGACCGCGAGATCACCGTCTGGACCGACGACGAACCGACCCAGGAAGAAGCCGGCGCCTACTACGCCGAGGTGCTGAAAGACATCGGCTTCGACGCCAAGCTGCAGGTGCTGAACGCCGACAACTACTTCTCGGTGATCGGCAACGCCTCGACCCAGGACCTCGACACCGGCTGGGCCAGCTGGTTCCAGGACTACCCGCACCCCAACGACTTCTTCCAGCCGATGCTCTCCGAAGAAAGCATCTTCCCGACCAACACTTCGAACCTGGCACGGATCGCGGTGCCGAAGTTGAGCAAGAAAATCGACGAGCTCGCCGAAAAGCCGCTCGACGCCCAGATCGAAGGCGAATACGCGGCCCTGGACAAAGAATTCATGGAACTGGCGCCGTGGGCTCCCTACGGCACCAGCACCTACCCGACCTTCGTTTCCTCCGCGATCGACCTCGACAAGGTCATCTACAACCCGACCTTCAACCAGGACCTGACCAGCTTCCAGTTCAAGTAGCCGACGGGAGTCCGGCGGCTCCGGGACAATGTGCCGCCGTGCAAGCGTTGGTTGAAGAGGGGTCGGAAGGGCCGTTGCAGCTGGTGATGCCGGCCGAGCCGGCGTCGGTGCCGGTCCTACGCCATCGGGCATCGCGGTTCGCGACCGAGCACGGATTGGGCGGGGGAGTGGTCGGCGATGTGGCGCTGGCGGTTTCCGAGGCGGTCACCAACGCCGTCAAGTACGCCGACGCCACCGGCGCCGATGGGGTGGTCGAGCTCTCGGGGGCGCTGCACGGCGACTGGCTCGAGGTGACGGTGCGCGATCGCGGCGAAGCCTTCGGCCGGGAATCCGCCGATGGCCTCGGCCTCGGCCTCGCGATCATCGCCCGGCTTTGCGCCGAGATGAAGATCGTCCAGGAAGGCGACGGGACCGAGGTCCGGATGCGCTTCCCGCTGCCTGTTGAGTAGGAGCTAGCGGCGCTTGCGCTGGGGCATCTTGAAGCAGCCCTGGCTAGTCGAAATGTTGGCGCCCGTCTCGCCAGACTCGACCATCCGCGCTGCGCTGCGAGCCTCGACCTCGAGGACTTCCAGTCGAGCTCGTTCATGGATCTCCAGCGCTTCCTGCATTCCCTCTTCGTCAAGCACCAACGGAGTCCGAGTGAGGTGGAAATTTTGGTCGGAGCCGATGATCCCGGCGCGGGCGGAGGCGACGAAGTCGTCGATGATCTTCTGCATGAATTCGCAGACCAGGTCCTCGGCGATGATCGGGTCGAGCTCCTCCCAGTCCTCGGTGTCGATCAGGTGACGCTCGGTCGCGCTGTAGAAGTGCTCGAGGGCGCCGCGCACGGGACGCGTGCTGACCAGCTCGGCGCATTCGAACTCGACCAGCTGTTTGGTGTGGTAGCTGACGTTCGATAGCTCCTCCTCGAGCTCGCGGGCCATTTCGGCAGGGCTCGCGGTCCGCTCGACCAGGGTGCGGAGAATCGCCGCTCGCAGCGGGTGGCTCATGGCTTTGATCCGGTTCTCGGTTGCTTTGCGGCGCTGCGTTTTCGTCGACATCCGTCTTCCTTATCGAGGGCTGATTACTGGCGAGGACTTGATCGTAACTGCTTAATGGACATCGTGTTCAGATTTCCTCGCAGAATGCTGGAATCCGCTTCAATGGTGGAACCATCCTCACCAATGATGAGGTCTTCAGCGCACATGTCAAAGCCGGGGAGGGAGGTGACACGGATGGATCTCCGTACCGAGCGCGTGATGCCCCTCGATTCGATCGGGAAGGGCGCTTAATCAGCTGCGGGCCGGTCCTCGGATGGGAGGGCCGGCCCTCCTTCTGCTCAGTACCCAGGTGGGTGGCGGGCGACGTAGCCGTCGGTGGAGACGGTGGCCAGGTGCCAGCGGGGGCCAGTGCCCTGTTCGGCTCCGACCGTGTCGAAGCGCAGGCCGGCGATCTCAACGAAGGTGTGGCCCGGGTTGGCGTAGACGGTGATCCACTTGCCGCGGCCGGGCGCCCCCCAGCGCATCAGGTCGCCGGAGTCGAGTGGGCGCGGGATCAGGCCGCCGCCGAAGAGGGCGAAGCTGACGGCGCCCGAGCAGTCGTAGGCGTCGTCGTAGAAGGAGCCGTGACCGCCGCCCCAGACGTAGGGGCGGCCGACGATGGTGTTGGCGGCGTTGATCGCACCCTGCACCTGTTCCGGTGCCATCGGTGGCGCCAGGGCGACTCCGGTTAACAGGATCGCCGATGCCTCTGGGTCGCCACCGCGCCGGTGGGCGAAGATCTCGCCGCGAGCGAGCGAGGATTTGTGCGGGACGTGGGTGCCGTTGCTGCCGGCCGAGGCCGGTGGCAGCAGCGACGGGTCGGCGGCGATTTCCGCTGCGGTCGGCATCTCGCGCTCACGGCGTGGCGGCCGCGGCGCAGAGGGACGCGATGCGACTTGACGCTGGGCTTCGACCAGGGCCAGGCCCTCGCCGACCGCGTTGACGGCATGGTTGGCACCGCCGACCCCGGCCAGCGCCACTACCACCTGCAGGACCGCCACCGCGTGCTCCATCTCGTTGCAAGACTACGCAGGCGTGAAACTCCTCCTGGTCCCGCTGGCGATCCTCGCCTTCATCCTCTTCCTCCTCGTCCTCGGCGCGATCGGGCTGGCGATCTCCTTTGCCGTCATCTACGTGTTCAACCGGGCCTGGCGGCTGGTGACCGGTCCGGTCCGGTGGCGGCGTCAGCGCCGAGACGTCAGTCCCTGAAGCACGACCTCGACCGGGGAGCGGTGCTTTCCGTTCGCCTCCTCGCGGTTGCGCTGCAGCTCACTAGCCAACTCGCCGACCTGGGTGCTGAAGCTGCCGACCTCCTTCGCCGCCTTAGCGAGGTCGGCGGACTTGAGCTTGACCTTCGGCCGTCGCGCGATCGCCTTGCCGATGCCGCTCTTTTTCGCATGTTTGGAGCTAGCCAGGGCGAGACCGCCCGCGGCTCCGGCTAGCGCCGCTCCGCCGGCGACCAGTGGGATCTTCGCCTTGCCGGCGGCTTTGCCGACCGTCTTACCGGCGCTCTTGGCTTTGTCACCGGCCTCCTCGGCGGCGTGGCGTACCGCTTGGACGTTCGAGCTCTTGCTCGCCGTCCCGTTCGTTTTCGCTTTCGGCGACGTTTTCGCTTTTTTCGGCGTAGATCGTTTTTTCGATCTGGCTTTCGGTTTCGTTTTTTTGGCTTTAGGTTTCGCTTTGGATTTCGTTTTCGTCTGAGCCATGGTTCCTCTCCTCGCGGGGTTCCCTTTTGGCTCAAGTACCCAATCCAAATTGCGGGAATCAGCAGCGGTGGACGCGGGCGGCGCTCTTCACCACCTCGAAGGCGCTGCCGGGGATCCGCTTCAGCTGGTTGAGGTTCTCGTCATCCCAGCGGCGGTCGCTGGTACCCGAGAAGTACCAGTTGGAGCCGTTGTCGGCGACGATCAGGCCGTAGTGCTTCATCGCTTCGGCGACTGCCCGGGCGGGGCCGCTGAAGCCTCCGAGGCCGTAGCCGGCTTTCAGCCGCAGTCGCAGGCCCATCGGCGGCGCGGCGCGGGCGCCGGTGTCGCCGGCGCAGTGGGATGCCGGGTGTACCCAGGCGTCCTGGGTGCTCTCGAAGGTGACGCGGATCGCGTGCTCGATCGTGCCGCTCGTGGCCTCGTCGTAGCGGACGAGACCAGGGAAGATCGGCAGGCCGGCGGCGTCGGCAGAGGTCCAGCCGTCGGGTCGGCGGGCGGCGGAGCGCAGGTCCCAGGCGGTGCCCGAGTCGGCGTTCCAGTGCGGTTGTGGCTTGGCGACGGGGAAGGCGCGGTAGAGCTCGTAGAGCCTGCAGGCCGAGCGGTCGACGACGAGCACGTGGCGGTCGCCGTCGCTGCCGTTGCCGCCCTCGACCGGCGCGCGGGCCGGGACCGGGAACGGCCCGGGGTCGCTTTCGTCGCCGTAGGCGGTGTAGTGGATGGGCAGCTTGGGCTGGCCGTCGCCGACCACCGAGTAGGGGATGCCGTAGGCGCGGGGCGAGCCGAAGTCGGGGTGGAGGCTGTTGCCGCCATGGGCGTTGATGTAGGCGATGTAGGCGTTCGAGCGCGGATCGCGCGGCGCCTTAGAGATGTCCTGGTTCCAGGCGGCCTCGGTGGCGAGGGACGGAGCGCGGGGAGAGAGCGAGGCCGGCGGGTCGGGGAAGACCTGGCAGGGCCCGAGCGCGGGGTAGGGCCCGATGGCCGAGGCGGAGGTTGCCGCGAGGGCTACGGCGAGAGCGACCAACGCCAGGCCGAATCCCACAGCGGTGTTCCTTTTCCGCCTATGGCGCGGATAAGGCGCACGGCTGTGCTTTTGAATCACCTTTCCGGTCCTTCGCGCACGGTGAGCCGGCCGATCTCCAGGTCCTCGATCTCCAGTTGCTTGACCGAGAGGCGGCGGATCGTTGCCTTGCCGATCGCTAGGCGGCCGACGCTGAGGCGGCCGATCGCGAAGCCGCCTACGGCGGCGGCACCGATGGCCAGGGCGCCGATCGCCAGGGCGCCGCGGGCGTCGGCCCCCACCGCCACCGCGCTGAGCGCGTCTGCCCCGGAACCCTTCGACTTCCGCATGCCGGTGAGGCTAGCCTGACGCTCCGATGACCCTGGACGAGCGTCCGACCTTGCTGGCGATCCAGCACGTGCCCTGGGAGGGGCCGCACCGGATTCTCGATGCCTGCCACGACCTCCACGTACGGACGGTCAAACCGCTTGCGGGTCATCCTCTGCCCGGCCACGACGAGGTCGCCGGCGCCGTCGTCATGGGCGGGCCGATGAACGTCGACGAAGTAGAGCGTTTCCCGGCGCTGGCCGCCGAGCGCGAGTGGCTGGCCGAGGCGGTGGAGCAGGGGATGCCGGTGCTGGGCATCTGCCTCGGCGCGCAGCTGCTGGCGCGGGCACTTGGGGCGGAGGTGCGGTCCGGCGGGGCGCCGGAGATCGGCTTCGCCCCAGTCGAGATCGCCGACCCGGACGACCCGCTGCTCGGGGGGCTCGCGTCTAGCGCCGAGGTCCTCCACTGGCACGGCGATGTCTTCGATCTCCCTGACGGCGCCGAGCACCTCGCCTCCTCCGAGCGCACCGCCTGCCAGGCCTTCCGCGCCGGCAACGCCTGGGGCGTTCTCTTCCATCCCGAGGCCGACTTCGCCCTGGTCGAGGCCTGGCTCGAGGTCCCGACGATGATCGAGGAGGCGGTGGCGGCGCTCGGCGACGCGGGGGAGCGCGCTCTGCCCGAGCGCGCCGCTGAGCTGGAGGGGGCGCTGATCGAGCGCACCGGGCCGGGCTTCGCGGCCTTCACTGAAATCGTCGCCAACGGGTAGAGGGGCGCGATGGAGGTCTGCTTGATGATCGAGGGCCAGGAGGACGTGACCTGGGAGGACTGGCTGGCCCTGGCCGGGGCCTGCGAAGACCACGGGGTGGGGACGATGTTCCGCTCCGATCACTACCTCTCGGTCGACGATCGCCGCGAGCGTGGCTCGCTCGATGCCTGGGGGACGCTCGCCGCGCTTGGCGCCGTCACCGAGAAGCTGCGGCTGGGGACGATGGTGTCGCCGGCGACCTTCCGCCATCCCTCGGTGCTGGCGAAGCTGGCGGTGACCGCCGACCACGTCTCCGGCGGACGGGTCGAAGTTGGGATCGGCGCCGGCTGGTGGGATCGCGAGCACGAGCTGTACGGGTTCGACCTGCCGCCGGTCGGGCCGCGGATGGAGGCGCTCGAGGAGCAGATGCAGATCGTCCGCGGTCACTTCGCCGAGGGGCCGTTCAGCTTCTCCGGCGAGCACTTCTCGGTCAGCGAGCTCGATGCGCGGCCGAAGCCGGTGCAGCGGCCGCTGCCGCTGATCCTCGGCGCCAAAGGCGGGCCGCGCAGCCTTCGCTTCGGCGTTCGCTACGCCGACGAGTACAACACGGTGATGGCGACCGCGGGGGAGATCGCCGACATCCGCCGGCGGCTCGACGAGGCCTGCGAAAAGGAGGGACGCGACCCGGCGACCCTGCCGCTCTCGATGATGACCGGCTGGCTGGTCGGGGCGGACCGCGCCGAACTCGTTAACCGCGCCGCGCGCCTCTCCGAATGGAAAGGCGGCGACGGCGACGGCGAGGCGTACATCGCCGGGCTGCGCGAGAGCACGATCCTCGGCACCGCCGGGGAGGCGATCGCGCAGCTGCGCGAGCTGGAGGCGGCGGGGCTGACGCGGATCATGGGCCAGCACCTGCTGCACCGCGACCTCGACGCGGTGGCGCTGATGGGGCGGGAGATCGCCCCGGCGCTGGCCGGTTGATTCGGCGTCGGCGGGCTAGCCGGGCTCGGCGGTCCCGTAGATCGCTCGCAGCCAGATCTCGATCAGGACGTCGAGGACGCGGTCCCCTTCGAGCGAGGGCTCCTCGCCGAGCAGGGTCGCGTACTGGGCCCGCTCGTTCATCTGCACCAGGGCGATCGCCATCTCGCGGGCCGGCTGGCCGGCGGGGGCGGTGCCGCGCGAGCGCTCGAACTCGATCACCGCGGTGACGTCGGCGACCCAGCCCTCCATCACTTGCGCCCAGAGGTCGCGGGCCTCCTGGTTGGTCGCGCGCAGGTCCGACCCGGCGCGGACCACACCGGGGCGGGAGCGGAAGGCCCCGTAGAGGTTCTGGAGCGCCGTGCGGAGCCCGGCCTGCGGCCCGGCCTCCGACAGCGCGGCCAGGATCGCCTCCCGGCCGCTGCCCGCGTCGGCGACGAGCCGGTCGATGATCGTCAACACCACCGCGTCCTTGGAGGGGAAGTAGAAGTAGAAGGTGGGGCGGGAGATGCCAGCACCCTTGGCGAGGTCGTCGACTGAGATCTCGCTCAGCGACCGCTCTTCCAGCAGCTGCTCGGCCGTCTCCAGGATCGATCGCTCGCGGTCGTCGCCGTTGGCGCGGGTGTTGCGGCGGCCACGGCTATTCGAGGCGGATGCAGGGGAAGTCTCGGCTTGGGGGAGGGCGGGCATCTGCGTCCACGATACACCGCGTTGAGAGAATCGACAAGTTGTTGACGCACTCAACACACTGTTGATACAGTTCCCGCCATGAGCGAGCCCAAGCGCGTGATCATCACCGGCGCCGCCAGCGGCATCGGTGCGGCGACCGCCGAGACGCTGCGCGAGCGCGGGGCGGAGGTCGTCGGCCTCGACCTCAACCCGGTCGACGGCGGCGACGAAGTGATCGCCTGCGACGTCACCGACCAGAAATCGGTCGACCGGGCGATGGCCGAGGCGGTCAAGCAGCTCGGCGGCAGCGTCGACGCCCTCGTCAACTGCGCCGGCATCGGCCTGCCGCAGAGCGCCGTCCTGCCGCCTGGGCCCGACGCGCTCCGCGTCCTCGACGTCAACCTGCTCGGCACCTGGCGGGCGACCGCCTCGGTCCTGCCGGCCCTGCGCGAATCGCGCGGCCGTGTCGTCAACGTCTCTTCCGGTCTTGCCCACCTCGCCGTCCCCTTCGCCACCGCCTACGGGGCCAGCAAGCGCGGCGTCGTCGGCTACTCGGAGCAGCTGCGCTCGGAGGTCGGCGACGAGGTCACAGTCACGACCGTCTATCCCGGCTACATCCGCACCCCGATCCACGACGCCAGTCAGAACGCTGGCATGGGGCTGGAGGGGATGGTGCCGCCGGAGCCGATCGGGGCCGCGGTCGGGACCATCGTCCGCGCCATCTACGGCCGGCCCGCCCGCGACCTCGCGACCACCCGCCGCGGGGCGATGTCCTACCGAGTCCTCCGTCACCTCCCCAAAGGCCTGGTCGAGCGCGGCATCCGGCGTCAGATGCGCGCCGGCGCCAAGCGCGGCCTCTTCAAACAGACCTCGATGACGAGCGACCTCCTCGCTCGCCTCAACCGTTAGGAGAACCGATGCCCAACGAGCGCGAGCACGTCAACGTCCTGATCATCGGCGCCGGGCTCTCCGGTGTCGGCGCCGGCGTCCACCTGCAGAAGAACTGCCCGGGCAAGAGCTACGCGATCCTCGAGTCCCGCGAGGCGATCGGCGGCACCTGGGACCTCTTCCGCTATCCCGGCATCCGCTCCGACTCCGACATGTTCACCCTCGGCTACTCGTTCAAGCCGTGGACCGACGAAGACTCGATCGCCGCCGGCGAGAAGATCCGCAACTACATCCGCGAGACCGCCCGCGAACACCGGGTCGAGGACAAGATCCGCTTTGGCCACGAGGTCGTCGCCGCCGAGTGGTCGAGCGAGGAAGCGCTGTGGACGGTGCGCGCCGAGCATGAGGGCGAGATCGTCGAGTTGACCTGCGACTTCTTCTACGGCTGCACCGGCTACTACCGCTACGATGAGGGCTACACGCCCGAGTTCGAGGGCAGCGAGCGCTTCCAGGGGCAGATCGTCCATCCCCAGCACTGGCCCGAGGACCTCGACTACCGCGGCAAGCGGGTGGTGGTGATCGGCAGCGGCGCGACCGCGGTGACGCTGATCCCGGCGATGGCGCCCGAGACCGAGCACATCACGATGCTGCAGCGCTCGCCGGGCTACGTCGTCACCCTGCCCGGCCAGGACCCGATCGCCAAGGGGCTGCGCCGGGTGCTGCCCGAGAAGGCCGCCTACGGGATCGTCCGCTGGAAGAACGTCCTCACCCAGATGGCCTTCTACCAGCTCTCGCGCCGGGCGCCGGGTTTCACCCGCAAGCTGATCCGGCGAGGGGTGGAGCGCCAGCTGCCGGCCGGCTACGACGTCGACCGCGACTTCGAACCGAAGTACAACCCCTGGGACGAGCGGGTCTGCCTCGTCCCCGGCGGCGACCTCTTCAAGGCGCTGAGCTCCGGCAAGGCCGAGGTGGTGACCGACCAGATCGAGACCTTCACCGAGAAGGGGCTGAAGCTGATCTCCGGGCGCGAGCTGGAGGCGGACGTGATCGTCACCGCGACCGGGCTCAACCTGCTGGTGCTGGGCGGGATCGAGATCTCGGTCGACGGCGAGCGCAAGGAGTTCAAGAACCTCGTCGGCCACAAAGGCGCGATGTTCGGCGGCGTCCCCAACCTGGCGCTCGCGCTCGGCTACACCAATGCCTCCTTCACCCTCAAGTGCGACCTCGTCTCCCAGTACATGTGCCGCCTGCTCAATTACATGGACGCCAACGGCTACCGGGTGGCGACGCCGCGCGACCCGGGCCCTGCCCTCTCCCGCGAACCGTTCATCGACCTCAAATCCGGCTATGTCCTCCGCTCCCTCGACCAGCTGCCGATGCAGAGCGAGACTCACCCCTGGCGCCTGCACCAGAACTATGCGCGGGACATCCGCCTCTTCAACCACGGGGCGATGGACGACGAGATGGACTTCTCCCGAGGGCCGGTCGCGAAGACCGCCCCGGACGAGCGGAGCGACGGCGTCGCGGCCGTCGCTTAGGGCGAACCGGTGGCAGTCGTGGAGACCGCGACGCTCGAGGAAACCGCGACTCGCGGCAGCGGTCCCATCGACCCGGAGGCCGCGTCCGCGCTGCCGGCGCCGCCGCTAGTCCAGCTGGCGCCGATTCCCCAGCTACTGCGCTTCAACCAGCGCCAGATCGAGTTCGTGTTCGGGGCCCGGCGGCGGCTGGGGGACGTCTTCGCCATTCGCACGCCCGAGCCGGTGCCGCTGGTGATCACCAGCCTCCCTGATGATGTGCGCTCGCTGTTCACCGCGAAGCCCGAGGAGGCGCCGTCGATGGCCGCCGAGTCGCCGCTGCGGCCAATCGTCGGGCCGGACTCGGTATTGACCTCGCTCGGCGAGCGCCACATGCGCCAGCGCAAACTGCTGCTGCCACCGTTCCACGGTGAGGCGATCGAGCACTACACGGCGGCGATCGCCGAGGCCGCCGAGCGGGAGATCGACAGCTGGCCGCTGGGGCGGCCCTTCGCGCTGGCGCCGCGGATGCAGGCGATCACGCTCGACGTGATCATGGCCGGCATCTTCGGGATCGACGGCCAGCCGGCGCCGCGGAGCAGCGAGGGGCGGCTGCGCTCGACGATCAAGTACCTGGTCAACCTCTCGACCAAGCCGATCGCCCAGGTCGCCGAGCTGATGAACGTCCGCCGCGAGGAGCCGGTCGGGTTCACTCGGCTCGGGCGGGCGCTGATCGATCGCCGCATGGACGCGGTGATCGCGACGCGGCGCGGGGAGGACCTGGGCGAGCGCCACGACATCCTCTCCCTGCTGCTGCAGGCGCGCGGCGAGGACGGCGAGGCGCTGACCGACGCCGAAATCCGCGACGAGCTGATCACCCTGGTGCTGGCCGGCCACGAGACGACCGCCAACTCGCTCGCCTGGGCCTGGGAGCGCCTGGTCCGCACCCCGGATGCGCACGAGCGCCTGGTCGAGGCGGTCCGCTCCGGCGACGGGGCGGAGGGGGCGATAGAGGCGACGATCACCGAGACGATGCGCTCGCGCCCGGTGGTGCCGATCGTCGGGCGGCGGGTGAAGCTGCCTTGGCAGCTGGGCGACTACGCGGTGCCTGCGGAGACCCCGGTCCTGGTCAGCATCCTCCTGCTCCATCACCGGGAGGACCTCTACCCGGAGCCCTTCGCCTTCCAGCCCGAGCGCTGGCTCGACCGCAAGCCGGGCACCTACGAGTGGCTGCCCTTCGGCGGCGGCATCCGCCGCTGCCTCGGCGCGGCGCTGGCAATGGCCGAGCAGCGCGTAGTCCTAGAGGCGATGGCCCGCCGCCTGGACCTCGTCGCCGCCGACCCCGAGCCGGAGCGCGCCCTCCACCGCAACGTGACGATGATCCCGCGGCACGGGGCTCGGGTCATCATTCGCTCGCGCGCCTGAGAAACCGACGAAGGGAGCCAGATGGCAACTCAGACCAAGGTCATAAGCGGCACCGATTTCATCACCGTGGCGACGCGGGATTACGAGCGGGCCGCCCGGTTTTACGGGGAGACGCTGGGCCTCGAGTTCTCGAAGCGCTGGGGGAGCATGCCCGCGGGCGAGTTCGAGACCGGGAACCTGACGATCGCCGTGATGCAATCGGACGCCTTCGGCATCGAGTTCCGCCCCAACAACCACCCGATCGAGTTCCACGTCGACGACTTCGAGGCCGCCAAGGCGGAGCTGGAATCGTGCGGCATCGAGTTCAAAGGCGACCCCCTCGATTCCGGCGTCTGCCACCAGGCCTTCTTCAACGACCCGGACGGCAATGCCCTGGCCATCCACCATCGCTACGCGCCCGCAGCCGCGGACAAGAACGCCTGACGGACATTTCGCCGCCACCCGCCTGGCTCCCAACCACCGGCCCCGCAAGCTAAATTGGAGCCAGCGAGGTGGCTGTAGCTCAGCTGGTAGAGCTCCGCGTTGTGGTCGCGGCGGTCGCGGGTTCGACTCCCGTCAGCCACCCTTTTGAGTTACTGCGAATGGGCGGGTTGCGGTCGCGGTAGTGGTTTGAACCGGGACCCGCTCCTGATCAGGCAGAAACCGCCTTATGGTCGGGATGTTCGGCTACTAACGTCGTTCCCCGTCGGATATCGAGCTTGCCGTGCACGAACGCGCGTTCGCTTATCCGACGGGAACGATAGCTTAGGCCTGTGCTCGTTCGTCGGCTAGATACTCCTGACCTTCGCAAGGAGAGGGGGGCATTTTTCACTCCCCCGGAAATCGCGGAATTCTTGGCTGCTTGGGCTGTTCGCGGCTCGAGTTCGTCTGTGATGGATCCCACTTGCGGAGAGGCGGTCTTTCTCAGCGCGGCTGCGAGGCGGCTGGAGAAGATGGGCGCTACTCTACCCTCAATCCCCAAGCTCCTTACGGGTGTTGACCTTCATGGGCCATCCCTAAGGAAGTCGCGCACGCTGCTTGCTGATGAAGGGTTTGGCGCCTGTTTCGTGCGGTCTGATTTTTTCGATCTCCCGACCCCCGATCAGATTGGCAGCAAGGTGGGGTGGCAAGACGCTGTGATCGGTAATCCTCCATTTGTCCGGTACCAAGAGTTCAAAGGAGACGCACGGACGAAAGGCTTGGCCGCTGCTTTGGCTCAAGGGGTGCGACTGTCGCGGTTGAGTTCTTCATGGGCACCAACGCTTGTTCATTCAGCCGCATTTCTTAAGCCCGATGGGCGACTGGCAATGGTTTGCCCATCGGAGCTCTTGACGGTTGGTTATGCAGAGCCGATTCGTGCATGGCTCCAGCAGCGATTTGCGGCGGTAAAGCTCGTGATGTTTGAGAAGCTCCAATTCAAGGACGCAGAGGAGCAAGTCGTACTTCTGGTGGCCGAGGGGCAAGGACCCTGTGAGGGCTTCTTGATCCATCACGTCCGTGATGCCGCTGAGTTGACGGAGGGCCACATCCTGGACCCGATGCCTACGAGCCCTGCAGCGACGGGAAAGTGGAGCGACCTTGCGCTTAGTTCACAGCATCGATCACTGATCAAGCGGGTCCATGCGCAAATGACCCGGCTTGATGACTATGGCACTCCAGAACTTGGAGGAGTGACCGGTAATAACACCTTTTTTACGATGAGCGAACGGACTCGACGTGAGTACAACATTGACCTCAGGCATCTGGTTCCGATTAGTCCACCAGGGACGCGACATCTCAAAGGCATGACTTTTTCTCGGGCTGATTGGGAGGAGCGACGGTTAGAGAACGAGCGGGTTTGGCTCCTACGGCCCAAGTCGCCTTTGCGAGCTGCTGGCCTGAAGAAGTATCTCGCTGAGGGCGAGCGAAACAAAGTGCATGAGGCTTACAAATGCTCGATTCGAGATCCGTGGTGGAGGCCGCCGACTGCTCCGGTTCCCGACTTGTTCTTTACGTACATGTCCCATCGGTACCCCCGTTTGATCGCCAACACGTCAGGCGCAACTCTCCTCAACTCGATGCACGGGGTGCGCTTGAAGCGCGGGATCAAAGCACTTGCCAAAGCTGCGTTGCCGCTTCTAGTGCTGAACTCGGCAACGATGGTTGGGGCTGAGACGCTTGGACGTTCCTATGGCGGCGGCATTCTCAAGATGGAGCCCCGTGAGGCAGCAAGTCTGCCAATGCCGAAATTGGAGCACCTTGAGACTGCCTGGGGTCTCCTTGACAGTCGGCAAGCGGCCCTAGACCAGCACCTTCGGGACGGAGAGTGGTGGTGCGTCGTGGCTGAGGTAGATCGTGTTCTCCTGAAAGACGTAATGGGCCTTTCACCTGACGAGATAACCGGCTTGCAGGAGGCTGCGGCGTTTATGCGCGTCCGGAGGACGCGAAAGACTGGAGGAGCGTGAGCAGTAAAGGCGACGTTCTTTCAGAGCTAGATCCGATCCTCACGGGGGCCGACCTAGGGGTGTCACCGTGGAAAGAAGGCGTGTTCAAGCCAGACCTGGACTTGGCCCGCCGACTTCTCGCAATCCCTATTGGGGCGGGTCATGCTGAGAACCAACGGAGTGGCCGTGTCGCAAAGTCTTTGGATGCTTGGATAGCCCACGAACTTAGGCGTGCTGGTTTTCCGGAAGGATCTGTGTGGCCACGTCGAACTGAACCCCGCGTTCGTCCCGACGATCTCACTCCGGCGGAGGATGCGATCCGCGTCGCTGAACATCGAATGGCCGTTTTCGAGAAGGGCCTAAAAGGCTACGTCGAGGCCGCGCAGAAGAAAGGTGTTAAGAAAAGGCCTCCGAGTCCAAATCTCCTCAGAGCCTCCATTCGTCAGATAGACAACCGCTTGCCCGGATCGGTGAACGCAAGAATCCTCGGCCGCTTTTATCCAAAGCAGGTCGATGTGGTGATGAGTAGTTGGGCGAATGGGCCAGAGCTCTTAGTTTCAACTAAGACCCAGCTCAGTTCCTACGAGAAGAACAACAACAACCGCTACGAGGAGGCGGTCGGAGAGGGCTTGAACTTTAGGGAGAGGCACCCCGTCTCATCGATGGGTTTCGCATTCCTGGTGCGCTCCAACATCTTCGACGGACCCGAAGCCTGGTCGCAAATCCGAAATCGTCTCCTGCGTCTTCGTAAACCCCATGGCTTTTTCGACGCGACCATGCTCGTCGCGCTTGAGTGGGACGAGCAAACGAAAGCACTTCAGCCAATCCAAGACAGCACTGCCGACCTATCGACCTCACGTTTTTTTGAGGACCTCATCAAGGCTGTGCTCGAGTTCACGCCGGATAACGAATATCGGAAGGTTCGTGAACTCATGAAGGACGAACCCACTGTTGAGGACCCGTTTGATGGCAACGGATCATTCCCCGAGGAGGCCGCAGCGCACGACGCTGACTGACGAGTGCAAGTCAGAGCATAGGAAGATGTCTGGTTTCAGGGTGTCCGGCATCCAACGGAAGGACGTAAAGGGAGCGGAGGAATTCACGGTGAGTCGGAAAAGTGAATACGAACTAGTCAAGAAGCTTGCAAGTACGGATGAGGCCGGAGGACTTGCAAAGGAGCGGGCAGTTCTACTGCTGTGGTTCCTCCGCAATGTAGTTGGACTCGATGATCTTGAAGCCTACGAATATATCTGCGACGGCGATTTCGACGGTGGCATCGATGCTCTGAGACTGGAGGATCCAACCGGCGAAGACGAGCATGAGACTCTGGTCATCTATCAGTCGAAGTACACCGAGAAACCAAGTCAGGTGGGACCGAATTCGATCGACGCGTTGCCTGGTCGAGCTGACCGTTTCAAAACCGGCCTAGCCCTACGCGAATTTCTCGCTGAGGGCGTTGAGAAAAGGCTAGAAAAGCTTATCGAGCGTTTTGAGCTCCTGGATAAGCTTGATGCTGGCGCATTTGCCAGCGGAGCACTGAAACTGAAACTTGTGCTCGTAACCAGCGGGGTGTTGAACAAAGCAGCCACCAACCAGGTAGATGCCATAAACCAAGCCAACCACCCCGGCTATTTCGCCGTCTATGACCTGAAGCGCTTGGGGCCGATGGCGAAAACCGTAGCTGCACCCAAAGCTCAGGTTAGGGAGCTACTTGCGCCATGTGCGAAAAGAGATCGGCTGATCGCCGGCAAGGCACCCAACCGCGTCGCGGTGGCTGCGGTTAAGGCAACGGACATCGTCGCCTGGGAAGGTATTGAGGACCGGCGCCTGTTCTCCTTGAACGTTCGCGGTGAGCTACGACGTAACCGGGTAAGTCGCCAGCTCGACGGGGCAATCTCCCGTAAGCAGGATCACCCTGACTTTCTGGCCTACCATAACGGTCTGACTATGGTCTGTGAGCACTTCGAGTCCCAAGCTGATGGCCTGAAGGTCAAAAGGCCGTCGATCGTCAACGGGACCCAGTCGGTTCTGGCGCTCTTTCGGGGCGAGCAGGAGGATGAGTTGACGGAAGATCTGCAGATCTTTGTCAAGTTCGTAGAGGTCAAAGGCCGGCCGCAGTTGGCGAAGGACGTGTCGTGGCGTTCGAACACTCAGACCGCGGTTAACGCACGCAACCTAATGGCCCTGGGTGGCCCTCAGGCTCGCTTGGTCAGTGAGTTCAAAGCTGACTACCCGACGATCTACTACGAGATTCGCCCTGATGCCAGCTTCAAAGTCGACAACTACTCCCGGGTCATAGCCAACGACGACGCTGCTCAGCTTCTTTGTGCGGTTTATAACGCTTGGCCCTGGCTCGCGGTCAAACGACTGTCGCTCTTTGAAGGTGAAAACCATGCTGCCATCTTCCATGATGGAATTCACGCCGCCGAGATCTATTTTGTCGATGTAATCCGCGAAGTGGTCGATGCATTTGTCGACAACTTCCCCGATCGGTACCGAAGTTCTTGGCGTTTGACCAGGTTGATAGCAGTCTATCTCGTAGGCACGATTCTACGCAGCGATGAACAGTTAAATGGACTTCTCGAGGACCCTGATAAAGCCCTGGCCAATCTGGCGGCTCTGAAGAAAACTCTGGCTAAGCCTGTGCGGATCGTCGCCTTTACCTTTGAAAGCCGTTTCAAACTGCTCGAAAACGAAAACGAGAAAGATGAATTCAACCGTGAATTCAAGAATCGTGAGGTGCAGCTAAATCTTCGAGATCAAGCACGTGAGCACTATCAAATGGCTGACGCAGTGAAAAAACTAGAATTTTAGGCAGAGCGACTGCCGGATTTCGACTGAACGGGGTAACACCCCAAGAGCCCCGGATTTCCTCGCATTTCGAGTTCGGAGGCAGCGTTTGAGGGCCAGCGCAATCCGCTCGCCCTGCGGGGTCTATTTTGACAGCGTCGTTGGCTGCCTAGCTGTGGGGCAAGCGATTCCCGGTTCCCGCACGATCTGTTCTACCTGAAGCCCGGCGGATTACGCTGACGGGGTGCGCGTTCGTCCGCAGCTTGAGATAGGCGCCGAGACCCCGGCCGCTGGTTGGGGGTGGCTGGCGACGGTTGGGGTTGTTGCTGCGGCGACTCTCCTGGGCTATCCGCTGAAGTCGGTGGCTCCTGCTGTGTCGCTTGGGGTTGTCTATATCCCCGGGGTCCTTCTGGTGTCGACGTTTTGGGGATGGCGGCTTGGGTTGGTGGCGGCGGTTGGTAGCGCTTTGGCCTTCAACTGGTTCCACTTGCCTCCTACCGGGGAGTTTGGGATCGCTGCCGATAGGGACGCGGTCGCTTTGGTCGTGTTTGTGATCGTCGTTCTTGCCAGCAGCTCGTTGGCCGGGGTTGCTCGGGCTCGGGCCGCTGAGGCGGAGCGGCGGCGGGAGGAGACGGAGGGGGTGCTGGCGCGGTTGCGGGAGTTGACCGCTGAGCGGGATCGGATGGAGGGGGAGGCGATCGAGGCTGGCGCTTTGCGGCGCAGCGACGAGCTGAAGACGGCCTTGCTGCGCTCTGTGTCGCATGATTTGCGGACGCCTCTTACCTCGATCATCGCTGCGGGCACGGCCCTGGACTCTCCGACTTTGACCGAAGAGGAGCGCCACGAGCTGAGCATGGGGGTGGTGGAGGAAGGGGAGAGGCTCTCCCGGCTGGTCGAGAACCTGCTCGACGTCTCGCGGCTGGAGTCTGGGTCGGCGCCGCCGCGGCTGGAGCCGGTCGACCTGGCCGGGGTGCTGGAGGCGGCGCGGGAGTCGCTTGGTGGTGACTCGGGCGCCGTCAGGCTGGGGATCGACGCCGAGATCCCGGCGCTGACCGCGGATGCGGCCCATCTGGAGCGTGCTTTCGCCAATCTCTTCGCGAACGCGGTCCACCACGGCGACGGGCAGCCGGTCCTGGTGCGCTCGCGTGAGGTCGGCGGCCGCCTGGTCGTGCGGGTCGTCGATCGGGGGCCGGGGATCCCGGAGCCCGAGCGGGAGCGGATCTTCGAACCCTTCTACCGGCGCGGGGGCGGCGAGGGCTCCGGCCTCGGCCTCTCGATCGCGAGGGGCTTCGTCGAGGCCAACGGCGGCGAGCTGACCGTCGAGAGCGTGCCCGGCCAGGGCAGCACCTTCGTCGTCTCGTTCCCGCTCGAGGAGGCGGGATGAACGAGCGGCGCCGCATCCTCGTCTGCGACGACGAGCCGCAGATCGTCAGGGCGCTGCGGGTGATCCTCCGCGACGCGGGCTTCGAGGCGGTGCCGGCGAGCAGCGGCGAGGAGGCGCTCGACCTGGTCGCGGTGCGCCCGCCGCAGGCGGCGGTTCTCGACCTGATGCTCCCCGACATCGATGGGGTCGAGGTGACGCGGCGGATCCGCGAGTGGAGCGAGATGCCGATCATCGTCCTCTCGGCGATCGGCGACGAGGACAAGAAGGTGGAGGCGCTGGCCGCCGGCGCCGACGACTACGTGACCAAGCCGTTCGGCCCGCGGGAGCTGGTCGCGCGACTGGAAGCGGCGCTGCGGCGCGCCCGGCCGGAGACGGAGGAGCCGGCGATCACGGTCGAGGGCCTGGAGATCGACCTCGCCGCACGCCGCGTGCGCCGCGACGGCGAGGAGATCCACCTGACGCCGACCGAGTTCGAGCTGCTCCGCGTCCTCGTCCGCAACCGGGGTCGGCTGATGACCCACCGGGCGTTGCTGGTCGAGGTGTGGGGGGTCGAGTACGAAGACGATCTGCAGGTGCTCCGCGCCCACGTCGCCAACCTGCGCCGCAAGATCGAGCCACCGGGCGAGCACGTCGTCATCCGCACTGACCCGGGCGTCGGCTACCGCTTCGCCGCCTGAGTCGGGACCTTCACGAAATCTGTATGCGGGGGCAGGTCTTCTTCACGCGGGCTTGACGGGCGCCGGCGCATGATCGGGGCGTGTCCGTCCCCACCGTCAAGGAGCGCCCCCGCCTCGAAGGCCTGCTGAGCAGGCGCTCGGCGGGGCGGCGCGTCCCCGGTCGCACCAAGGCGCAGGCGGCCCTGGCGCTCGGCGCCGCCGGCGTCGTCTTCGGCGACATCGGCACCAGCCCCCTTTACGCGGTGCAGACGGTCTTCAATCCCGCCGATCCGCATCCGGTGGCGGAGACGCGCGCCAGCGTCTACGGCGTCATCTCGCTGATCTTCTGGGCGGTGACGATCGTCGTCACGCTCAAGTACGTGCTGCTGGTGATGCGGGCCGATAACGAGGGCGAGGGGGGCATCATGGCCCTGATCACGCTGATCCAGCGCGGGACTCCGGGCGGGCGGCGGACCAAGGTCGTGCTTGCCGCGCTCGGCGTCTTCGGCGCCGCGCTCTTCTTCGGTGACAGCATGATCACCCCGGCGATCTCGGTGCTCTCCGCGGTCGAAGGGCTGAAGGTGGTCGAGCCGTCGCTGGGCAGCCTGGTCGTGCCGCTGACGGCGGCGATCGTCGTCGTCCTCTTCGCCTCCCAGCGTTACGGGACGGCGGCAGTCGGCCGCCTCTTCGGCCCGGTGATGGTCCTCTGGTTCCTGGTCATCGCCGCCTGCGGGATCTCGGGGATCGCCGCCCACCCCGAGATCCTCGCTGCGCTCTCGCCCGTCTACGCGCTCGAGTTCCTGGTCGGCAACTTCGGCACCGCGTTCTTCGCACTCGCCGCGGTCGTGCTGGTGATCACCGGGGCCGAGGCCCTCTATGCCGACATGGGCCACTTCGGCCGGCTGCCGATCACCGCCGCCTGGCTGCTGCTGGTCTTCCCGGCGCTGATCCTCAACTACATGGGCCAGGGGGCGCTGCTCCTCGACCACCCGGGCGCCAACGCCAGCGGCACCTTCTTCCTGCTGGTGCCGGAGTGGGGCCGGGTGCCGATGATCTTCTTCGCGACCGTCGCCACGGTGATCGCCTCGCAGGCGGTCATCACCGGCGCCTTCTCGGTGGCCCACCAGGCAGTGCAGCTCGGCTACCTGCCGCGCCTGCGTGTCATCTACACCTCGGCGAAGACGATGGGGCAGATCTACGTGCCCTGGATCAACTGGCTGTTGATGGCGTCGGTCCTGGCGCTGGTCTTCGCCTTCCGCACCTCGGGGGCGCTCGCCTTCGCCTACGGCATGGCGGTGACCGGGACGATCACGATCACCACCCTGCTGTTCTTCTACATCGCCCGCAACCGCTGGGGGAAGCCGCTCTGGTTGGTGGTTGCCGGGGCGACCGCCTTCGTCGCCGTCGACCTGCTCTTCCTCGCCGCGAACCTGACCAAGTTCGTCCACGGCGCCTGGTTCCCGCTCCTGGTCGGGGTGTTGCTCTTCACGGTGCTGACCACCTGGCGGCGGGGGCGGCAGCTGGTCTCGGCGCGGCGCGAGCGCCAGGAAGGCTGCCTGCGGACCTTCGTCGACGAGCTCCACCGCCGCCGGCCGCCGCTGCGGCGCGCCCCCGGGACCGCCGTCTTCCTCAACCGCGGCAAGGCGACGACGCCGCTGGCGATGCGCGCCAACGTCGAGCACAACCGGATCCTCCACGAGCAGGTCGTGATCATGACGATCGAGACGCTGCCGGTTCCCAGCGTCGCTGCGGACGAGCGCTTCTCGGTCGACGACCTCGGCTACAGCGACGACGGAATCAGCCACCTCACCGCCCGCTTCGGCTACATGGAGCAGCCCGACGTTCCGGCTGCGCTTCGCCAGGCCGCCGCGGGCCTGGCACTTCCGGTCGACGTCGAGGAGGCCTCCTACTTCCTCTCGACGATCGAGCTGCGCGCCGGCGATGCCCCCGGGATGACCCGATGGCGCAAGCGCCTGTTCCTCGCCAGCTCGCACGTCAGCGCCGACGCCGCCGACTACTTCGCCCTGCCACGCGAACGCACGGTGATCATGGGGTCCCTGGTCGAGGTGTGAGCAGGCTGTACCGCTTCGTCAATTGAGCCACCGTCCGGCTTGCAGACGTTGTGCTACGTTGTCAACAAGTGACTGAGACGGCCAACGTATCGGTGCGCATGAACCGGGAGACGGCGACGCGTATTCGCGCTCGGGCCGAGGCGCGGGGGGAGCGGCTCTCCGATGCCTTGCGGCGCTATGCAGAGGAGGGGGACCGGGCTGAGACTCATCCCGGGATCGTTTTTCGCTCTGGGCCGGCGGGACGGCGGGCCGGTCTCTCGGGCGGTCCCGACGTCTGGGAGATCTGTTGGTTGGCACGCCAGCTCGGCGAAGGGGAAGCTGCCGACCGGATCGCTGGGGACCTCTCGCTTACCCCCGACCGGGTTGGGGTGGCGCTGCGGTACGCGGCCGAGTTTCCGGAGGAGATCGACGCCAGGATCGAGCTGCACGAGCGCGAAACCGCCCACTACGACTCACTTGCCGGCGACTGAGACGCCGCTGCTCGGCGTGTGAAGCTGCTGTTGGACGAGATGTACCCTGCCCGCCTGGCGCGGGCGCTGCGCGAGGGGGGCGCGGACGCCGAGGGGGTCGACGAGCGCAGCCCGTTGCGCGGGCTTGCCGACGAAGAGCTGTTGGTGATCGCTGCTCGTGAAAGACGGGCGCTCGTTAGCGAGAACGTCGCCGACTTCATGCGCCTCTACGGCGAGTGGGGCTCCGACGGCCGCCGGCATGCCGGAATCGTGATCGCCCTTTCTTCGCGCTTCTCCCGCACTCCTGCGGGCCATGAGGTTCTGTTTGGACTCGCTGCTCGACCTCTGTGCGCAGCACCCTGGACACGAGGCGCTTGCCGACGCGGTCCACTTTCTGGTCCGCACCTAGCTGACCCGCCTACACACGTTGTGAACCGCTGAGAAGCCATCCGGGCCCTCTCAGAGGCTTGGGGTGTCTACGCCCTACGCCTCAAAGGAGGACCCGGATGAAGGTTCACGCTAACGCCGTTCTCGGACCCGCGGGACGGCTCGCATTGGTTAAGGCGATCGAGTCGGGGATGACGCAAAAGGCGGCAGCTGCCGCCTTTTGCGTTGCGCCCGCGACAGCCCACCGCTGGTGGCATCGGCGCCTGGGTGCCAGCGCCGAGGAAGTGCGCTCGGGGCGCTGGCTGCTCGACCGCTCCTCTCGCCCCCGCCGCAGCCCAAGGCGGCTCGATGCCGACACGCAGGCGCGGATCTGCGAGTGGCGGGAGCGCACCGGCTGGGGACCGCGGCTGGTCGCCGGCAAGGTCGGCCGCCACCACTCCACCGTCTGGAAGGTTCTGGCCCGCCACGGCATCTCGCGCCCGCCGAGGGCGCCGCGAGAGGATGCACGACGCTACGAGTGGCCTTGCCCCGGTGACCTCCTGCACATGGACACCTCGCGCTATGCGCGCTTCGAGCGCCCCGGGCACGCCGTTACCGGCGACCGCTCGCAGCGTTCGCGCAAGTGGATGGATCCCGCCACCAGGGTTGGCTACGACTTCTGCCACGCGATCGTCGACGATCACTCGCGCCTGGCCTACGTCGAGCTGCATCCCGACGAGCGGGCAGCCACCGTCACCGACTTCGTCGAACGCGCCCTCGAGTTCTTCGGCTCGCATGGCATCGAGGCCAAGCGCCTGATGACCGACAACGCCTTCTCCTACGTCAGGAACCGCTCGCTGCGCGAGCTGCTTGCCTCAAGAGAGGTAAAGCACATCACCACCCAGCCCTACCGGCCCCAGACGAATGGGAAGGTCGAGCGCTTTCACCAGACGATGGCGAGGGAGTGGGCCTACGGAATGTCCTATCGCTCCCATCGCCACCGGAACCGCGCCCTGCCACACTGGCTCGCGCACTACAACGAGACCAGGCCCCACAGCTCACTTGGAGGCCGGCCGCCGATCAGCCGCGTTCACAACGTCCGTGGGCAGGACACCTAGCTAGAGCGTCCGAGGAACGTAGGTCTCGGCGACACCGAAGATGAGCAGGGCGGCGAGGCTCAGATAGACGACGGCGACGGCGACCTTGGTCCCCGTCGGCACCGAGTGAAAAGCGCGGCTCTCCTCCGAGTGCCGATTCTTGAAGGGTGATAGAGCTCGGGTCCACCAAGTAAGAGGACGAACACGAGCATGAACGGGCCAAGGAAGAGGACGGTGGCGGCGACGGCGACGAGGATCCCGACAATCCAGACCTTGGGGCCGAGGACGGCCATCGCCCGTCCACCGTCGAGTGGCAGTACCGGCAGCAGGTTGATGAGGTTGATGAAGAAGCCGACGTAGGCCAGAGCGCGCCAGAGGTCACTGCCGGTCGCCAGCCAGATGGCGAGCGGGATCAGAGTCCCGATCGTGCCGAGGATCGGGCCGGCCAGCCCGACCCGGGCCTCCGCTAGGGCGTCCTTACCCAGAGACTTGGCCGCAATCACCGCCCCGAGAAAGGGGATGAAAATCGGGGCTGAAGCCTCGACCCCCTCGCGGCGCAGCTGAATTACGTGCCCCATCTCGTGGACGAGGATCAGCAGGACGAAGCCGACGGCAAAAGGCCAGCCGAAGGCCAAGGCGTAGGCGGCAATCGAGATGAACATCGTCCCGACCGTCGTCACGGCCTTGACCTTGATCAGGGCCAAGAAGAGGAACTTGGCCTTGCTGACCAAGAAAACGATTGGGATCAGGAGCCCACCGAGCTTCTTGAGCCGTGACCGCTTGCGCTCCTTGTCCAGATCCTCAGCCGTCAGCGGCTCGGGTGCGATGAGCGGCTCCGGCGTCAGGCCGGCGTTGGCTTCTGTTGCCCCCGCCTGATGCTTTCTCAGCTCCATGCCCGGACGATAGGGAAATAGATCGGGGCTTCAGCGTTGACGCCGATGTCCTGCGTCAACTGGCGGCGGGGTCTTCGACCTGTGATCTCGCCAGCGGGCGCGGACGGTAGTCAACTGCTCTGGGTCTGGTCCGTAGATGAATCGGGTCGCCCACTCGACGGTGCGGAGGTTAATGTCCTCGACCTCGCGGTCATCCATGTAGGCCTCGGTCCGAGGTGACCGTCGGATCTCGATCGCGCGGGTTGGGGAGATCGGCATCGTCAACTGTTCGGGGAGATCGTTCTGCGACCAGATCGGTCGCGCGGGTTCACTTTGCCCGGTATAGGTCACTGGCTCATCACCGATCACGAACCGATCTGGATCTGCCCAAAGGACGTTCCAGTCGCCCTCTTTAAGCCTCTCTCCGAAGCCTGACTTAGTGAGTACGGTCATCATCTCATCGAGGATCACCGTCGCATCCGCCTCGAGCAGCGGGTGCGTACCGCCGGTCCGCGCTGCATCGGAAACGTCACGCAGGGTCAGCCATTCGCCGAGCGAAGGAAGCTCGCCGGTCCGCTCCAGCATCCACCCCATCCATACGCGGCCATCGGGATCGCCGAAAACTCGCTGTCGCTCGGCTTCAGCCTGCGCGGCAATCTGGGATTGGCCGAGCGGAGTCCGCATGAGCTGGAGGAAGACGAGGGCCTGCGCCGGTCCCCGGATGTGATCTGGATCGGTTTCCAGTTCGCGAAGGGCCTGTGCCGCTTTTCCCTCCCACTCGGCAAAGAGCTCCTCCCAGAAGAGATCGTTCTCCTTGTGTGGCCGGTCGCGAAAATGCGTGTAGTAGTTCTTCACCACCGCGACGTTGGCGATCGCCGTTCGGACGGGGTCACTTTCGTCATCGATCCGCAGTTGCCAGATTTTCTCCGGTTCGTCGATCGGCGCAAAAGACCGAAGCAGCATCTGTGGCACGAAATGGTGGCGCTTGGGTTTGGACATGGTCGATCCGGTTTAGCATCGTTGGATGAGAATGCGAGCGGCGGTGCTGGAGGAGTTCGGCGAGCCGCTTGCGGTGCAGGAGGTCGAGCTGGCGGAGCCGCAGGCCGGGGAGGTGCTGGTTCGACTGCACGCTTGCGGCGTCTGTCACACCGACCTCTACACCGCTTCCGGCGCCGACCCGTCCGGCTATGCGCCGACCGTTCTCGGCCATGAGGGCGCCGGTGTTGTCGAGGCGGTTGGGGCGGACGTTGGCTCGCTGGCGGTGGGCGACCATGTCGTCACCCTCTTCTCGCCCCAGTGCCGCGAGTGCGTCCACTGCCTCGACCCCCGCACCAACCTCTGCCTGGCGATCCGCGAGGAGCAGAACAAGGGGCACCTGCCCGACGGGACGACGCGGATCTCCCGGGATGGCGAGGAGATCCGCAGCTTCATGGGCTGCTCGACCTTCGCCGAGTACACGGTGATGCCGGAGATCGCGCTGGCGAAGGTGAGCTCGGAGGCGCCGTTCGAGCACGCCTGCCTCTTCGCCTGCGGTCTCTCGACCGGGCTCGGCGCCGCGATCAACACCGCCGCCGTGCGGCCCGGCAGCAGCTGCGCCGTCTTCGGCGCCGGCATGGTCGGCCTCGGAGCGGTCGCCGGCTGCCGCCTGCAGGGGGCCGAGCGGATCATCTGCGTCGACCTCTCGCCGCAGCGGCTGGAGCTGGCCCGCGGCCAGGGCGCGACCGACCTGCTCGAGGGCGGGGAGGGGACGGTCGAGCGGATCCTCGAGCTGACCGGCGGCTTCGGCGCCGACTACACCTTCGAGGCGACCGGCAACGTCGCGGTGATGCGCGAAGCCGTCGAGGCGGCGCGGATGGGCTGGGGGCTCTGCACCGTCGCCGGAGTCGCCGGCAAGGGGGAGACGCTCGACGTCGTCCCCCGCCTGCTGATCACCGGCCGCCGCATCGCCGGCTCCTCCTTCGGGGGCGTCAAGGGTCGGGACCAGGTCCCAGCCCTCGTCGACCGCTACCTGGCCGGGGAGATCGACCTCGAGCCGTTCGTCACGCACCGGCTCGAGCTCGACGACGTCAACCGCGGCTTCGAGCTGATGGAGGCCCAGGACGGGATCCGCAGCGTGATCGAGTTCTCATAGGCGCCGCTCCTCGCGGAACATCTTCAGGGCGAATTCACCGGCGGGGTGGGCGCGCAGTTCGTTGACCTTGGCGGCCATCGGCGGCGGCAGCTCGTCGGGCTGGGGGAGGGGCACGCCGTACTCGGGCGGCATCAGCAGCGATGCCGAGAGGGAGGCGAAGGTGAGGTCGGCGGCGCTGAAGCGCTCGCCGCAGAGGTAGGGGCGGCCGTCACCGAGGCGCTTGGCGACGCTGTCGAAGACGGTGCGCACCTCGGCCTCGGAGCGTTCGGCGCTGGCAGGGGTGATGTCGAGGTAGCGGTCGATGATTCGGGAGACGAGCGGATACGCGATTGGCAGGCCTCGGCGCTGCCAGGCGGGCACGCCGGTGCAGGCGTAGGCGATCGCGATGTCCCGCCGGCCGCGGATGCTGAAGTACATCCATCGGCGCCCCTCAGGCCCGAGGACCTCGTCGAAGTCGCGCTGCAGCGCTCGGACTTCGGCCGCGGCGTCGGGGTCCTCGGGAAACAGACCGCGGTCGGGCGATGCTTGCCCGCTTGCCTCCTCGATGATCTCCGCCGAGTCGGCGAAGACCCGGTCGCCCCAGACGAGCACGGGCGCCGTTTTCCTGCCGCCGGCCCAAGCGACAGGGATCCAGTGGATCACCTGGAGGTGCGCCTTCTCCCGGTAGGCGATGTCGGCCCGGTCTAACGCCCAGCGAGCTTTCTCGCAGTAATGGCTGATCGGGATCGTGATCAAGGTTGGGATCTCAGTCACGCCCACAGTGTGCCGCGTCCCTCTTGGACAGCCCGGGGATCGTGGGGTTTACGAAGTCTGTGTTGCGTGGTACAAGTACCGAATCTTAGGTAGAGCGGGAGAACTCGATAACCGGGGAAGTTGGCGCGCGGCGTCGCTGTGGCTGGCGCTTTGTTGTGGCCTGGTCGCGCTGCTGCTAGCTCCCGGCCCTGCCGCTGCCGACCCGTCGTTCGAGGCGCGTGGGAGCGTCGAGCAGGTCTATGTGACCGGCCTCGCGCCGGGCGCCCAGGTGTCCCTCTACGACAGCGAAGACGTCGAGGTGGCGACGAAGAACGCCAACGATCTCGGCGGGGCCCTCTTCCGCGAAGTGGCGCCGGGCGGCGGCTACACCGTCGGCTTGACGGCCAACGGACCGGAATCGGCTCCGCTGCAGGTCCTCACGGGCCAGTCGGCGCCGCCCACCACGGATGTCTACGACCAGTCGATCCCGTCCAGCGGATACGGGTACCTGACCACCCGCGACGGGACCAAGCTGGCGATCAACGTCCATCCGCCCCAGGACGTGGTGAAAGTCATTCCCGGGGTTGAACTGCCGCCGCTGCCGAGCGGCCCGACGCCGGTCCTGATCGAGTACTCGGGCTACGGCTACGCCAACCCGGCCGGCCCCGAGAGCGGGATTCAGATCATCGCCAACCTGATGGGGTTCACGGTGGTCGACGTCAACATGCGCGGCACCGGTTGCTCCGGCGGCGCCTTCGACTTCTTCGAGCCGCTGCAGGGCCTCGACGGCTACGACGTGATCGAGACGATCTCCAATCAGTCGTGGGCGCTGCATCACAAGGTCGGGATGATGGGGATCTCCTACGGCGGGATCAGCCAGCTCTTCACCGCCGCCACCCGGCCGCCGAGCCTGGCTGCGATCTCGCCGCTGTCGGTGATCGACAATACCCAGACGACGCTGTATCCGGGCGGCATCCTCAACACCGGGTTCGCGCTCGAGTGGGCGAAAGAGCGGGTCCACGACGCCGAAGCGGCGTCCGCGACCAGCGGCCAGGCCTGGGCCCACAAACGGATCCAGGAGGGCGACCAGACCTGCGCGGCCAACCAGTCCCTGCATCCCGAGGCGGTCGACCTGCTCAAAAAGGTCGAAGAAAACGACACCTACAAACCCGAGGTCGCCGATCCGCTCTCGCCGGTCACCTTCGTCGACAAAATCAGCGTGCCGACCTTCATGGCCTGCCAGTGGACCGACGAGCAGACCGGCGGCCACTGCCCGACGCTGGCGAAGCGCTTCACCGGGACGCAGCGGAAGTGGTTCACCTTCACCAACGGCACCCACATCGACTCGCTCGACCCGGCGACGTTCAACCGCTGGTTCGACTTCCTCCAGCTCTATGTCGCGAAACGGCCGCCGCTGCTCGCCTCCGTGGCGGTCCGCGCCGCGGCGCCGCTGATCTTCCAGGAAGCGATGGGGATACCGGGGCTGACGCTGCCCGCGGACCCGATCCAGCTGCTGCCGACCTATGGGCTGGCGCTCAACGCCTTCGAGAAACTGAAGCCGGTCCGGATCCTCTTCGACAACGGCGCCGGAGGGCTCTCGGCGGGCCGGCCCTATCCGGGCTTCGAGAAGTCCTTCGACGCCTTCCCGGTCCCCGGCACCCAGGCCAAAGCCTGGTACCTCTCGCCCGGGGGCGGACTGAGCGGCGCTCCGCCCGCCGGCGCGAACGCCGACGAATTCACCTGGGACGCCGACGCCCTGCCGAGGACCGATTTCAGCGGCAACACCGGCTCAGGCGAAGGCGGCCTCTGGACGGCCACGCCGAAATACGAATGGGCGCAGAGCCCGCCGGGGAGCGCCGTCTCCTACCTCACCGCTCCGCTGGCCGCCAACACGACGGTCCTCGGGGCCGGGGCCGTCAACGTCTGGGTCCGCTCCTCGGCCCCGAACGTCGACCTCCAGGCGACGATCAGCGAGGTGAGGCCCGACGGCAAGGAGACCTTCGTCCAGAACGGCTGGGTGCGGGGCGACGCGCGCAAACTCGACCCCGAAAAGAGCACCGCGCTGGAGCCGGTGCTGAGCCTGCGCGAAGCCGACATCTCACCGCTGCCGCCCGACCAGTTCGTGCCGGTCACGATCCCGCTCTATTACGAGGGCCACGTCTACCGCGCCGGCTCGCGGATCCGGGTGACGATCGCCGCCCCGAACGGCACCCAGCCGATCTGGGCCTTCGACAAAGCCGAGCCGGAAGGCACCGCCCAGGTGGCGATCGCTTACGGCGGGGGCACGCCCTCGAACCTGCTGTTGCCCGTCGTGCCCGGGGTCGGCGTGCCGACCGGTCTGCCTCCCTGCCCAGGCCTGCGGGGGCAGCCTTGTCGCGCCTACGAAGCCTTCGTGAACCAGCCGGCAACGCCCTGAGCGAGGCGGAGGCAGCTCCGCTCCCATCTCACGTCCGGGGATCATTCGTCCGGCCTTGCGCGTTGGCTCAGGTTGCGCTCCGATTCAAGCTGAACACTGGAGCAGACGTTCTCTACTCAGGCCGCCTTGACGCCGAAGTCTGGCTCGGGGTCACGGGATCTATCGGCTGCTCCTCATATGGAAGGACTTCTATGTCCAGCCCGATCTGCCCCAAGCGCGGGATCGCGGGGATCATCCTCGCCTTTGCCCTCGCGCTCTTCACCGTCCCGGCCGCTGTGGCCGCCCCGGTCAACCTGGCTGGCACGACGCATCGGCGCCGGGGTGCCGCTGACGATCAAGCGCTGAGCGAAAGGCCGTGGAGGCGGCGGTCGTCCGCTGCATTCCCTTGACTGCCGTTCTGGCGATCGTTCATCGGCCTGCTTTCCACTGTGAGGGTTCCCGATCCTGAAGACCACCAGTTCTGGCTCGTCCTCTACGACGGCGACTGCGGTCTGTGCAAGTGGCTGCTGGCCTGGCTGTTGCGCTGGGACCGGGAGGGGCGGCTGCGGCCGATCGCGCTGCAGCGCCCGGAGGCCGACGTTCTTCTCACCGATCTCGATCCGGCCGAGCGCATGGCGTCCTGGCACCTCGTCTCCCCGGGTGGCAAGCGAGTTTCGGCGGGGCCGGCGCTTCCGACCCTCCTCGGGCTGCTGCCCGGCGGGCGTCTCCCCGCCGCGGTATTCGGGCGCTTCCCCCGCTTGACGAACGCGGGCTACCGCTGGGTGGCCACTCACCGGGTGGGGATCTCCCGCTTCGTCCCGGGCGGGTCCAAGAGGCGTGCGGCAGATCTGGTTAGGGAGCGGGAGCGTTTCGACAAATAGCTCTTGGCAACGACCTCTGTGGTTGGGAAGCTGCCGATTCACCCTGAGTCGAACAAGGAGAACGCTGTGAAGGTCCGAGAGCGGTTGACGTTTGCCAACGTGGTTGCCTGCATCGCCCTCTTCGTGTCTCTGGGCGGGGTTGGCTACGCGGCGATCTCCTTGCCGAAGAACAGCGTCGGGCCGAAGCAGCTGAAGCGGGGAGCGGTGACGCTGGCGAAACTGAGTGTCGCTACGAAGCGAGCGCTCGGGATTACTCATTCCATCGGCGTGGCGGGGCCGCGCGGGGCCGATGGCGCCCAGGGTCCGCAAGGGCCGCAGGGCCCGGGGGCGATCAGCTTCGAAGAGCCGGTCTCCAGCGTCTCGGGTCCGATCAAGACCTTCAACGGCGTCAGTATCTACGGCCGCTGCAGTGCGACGGAAACGACCATCGGTCTGTTGCCCTCGCCGGCGCCGGCGGCGACCCTTACCGCGATCGGCTTCGCGACGATCAACGCCACTCTTTTCCCGATCAAGGAAACGAACTCCGGGGGCGGAACCTATGGCTCCGGAACGAACCTGGTCGTGATCGACGCGATCGCCCGCAACGCGCCCAACGGCCCCGCCTTCACCCACTTCAAGTTCGCGCTCAAAGCGCCGGACTGCGTGGTCCGCGGCACGATTACGCCGTCCAGCGCCAGCTAGGTCCGCTCAGCGCAGCTCGTCGAGCGATTTGACCTCGAGGTCGAACGGCTCGTCGGCGGCGCGGCGGCGGCGGTAGGGGGAGACGGTGACGCGGTGGGTTTCGCCGCAGGGGCAGGGGACCTCGATCGGGCTGGTGTCCGAGGAGGGGTCGGTGTCGACTTTGAGCCGCCGGAGGGTGCCGGTCGTTTTGCAGCCGAAGGAGATCACCCAGCCGAATTCGCCCGGTTCTTTGCGTTTTCTCTGGCGGCCGAGGGGGGGCACGGCGCACATCCTCCCTGTTTTGGCGGACCGGTGGCTGCCGGTAAAGGTGATCGATCCAAAAGTGAGAAGAGGGAGCGATGAACAAAACCCCGGCGCTTCGCGCCTTCCGCGGGCGCCTGGCGCCGGTGCTGATCGTCCTTGCAGTCGTCGCCCTCGCCGCTCCGGCGGCCGCGACGGCGAAATCGGCGTCATCTGTCCTCACCCTCAAGGTCATGGAGGTTGGCGCCCCGGACAACCCGGCGGTCGGCATCGTCCCCTTCCAGGACGCGATCTACCGCACCTGCAGCGAAGCGCCGAAACCGAAAACCCGGCGCTCGCCCAAGTGCCAGATGGTCGGCGGGGTCGGCTACGTCTACGGGATCAACAGGCTCGAGGTGACCGTCGGCCAGTGGGTCAAGTTCCTCAACACGGCCGACCCGGAGGGTCGCAACAAACGCCGCCTCTACAGCGAAACCGAGAGCGGAGCGGCCTGGCCCAAATTCGGCCAGATCAACTTTTCCGCCGGGGCTCGCCGCGGCCGCCACTACTCGCCGGCCGCGCCGGAATGGGTCGACAAGCCCTACGGGTTCGCCAACTTTCTGCGCTCGGCGCGCTTCGTCAACTCGCTCTACAACGGCCAGCTGCTCTCGAAGACCAACGGCAGCGAAGGTCCCTACCGGTTCACCACCTACCGCGTCCGCCTCTCCCGGAATACCGAGCAGGGGATGTACAACATGAGGAACCGGGAAGCGACCCGCTCGAACAAGACGGGCTTCGTCGTCCCCAGCCAGGACGAGTGGATCAAGGCCGCCTACTACGACCCGAAGGGCGGCGGCACCTACTCCTACTGGCAGTACCCGACCAACCCGGGCGCCTTCGGCGAAAAGGGAGTCGGGCTGCCCAACCAGGCGACCCTCGACCCGCGGACCGGCGACGTCACCAACGGCTCTCAGCAGCCGCTGTCGATCTTCCACACGCCGGAAACCGAAGCGCCGACCTGGTGCCCTTCGAACCAGACGATCTCCGATTGCGAAACCGTCAATCCGTTCGGAATCTCGGCCGCAAAATACGGCGAGCTCTTCGCCGGCAGCCTCGGCACGGTGGGTCAGGCGGGGACCCTCGGACCCTGGGGCACGCTCGACCAAGGCGGCAACGCGGTCGAGTGGACCGACACGATCACCGCGCCCCCGTTCGGGGCCAAGCGGGGCAAGCGGATCTGGCGGCGCCTGCACGGCGGCATCGCCAACGCGCCCGTCTACCAGCTGTGGCTCTCGGCGGTCGGCCTGCAGCCGCAGGAAGACACCTTCTTCACCAGGACCTATCCGTGGCTGGGGCTGCGGATCGGCGTGGTCGGTGACCTGAAGCTGGGCAAGCGCTGAGCCGCATCCGACTTTGACCACACCAGGGTGGGTCGAAAGTCGGATGCGTGATGTTCGTGCCGCCCGGCGGGTGCGTCCGCTGGGCGGCATAGGTTGCCCGCCATGAGAACGGCCAGGGGGCGTGCATATGTTGTCGCCGTCCTGCTCGCCGCGTTGGCGGTCCCCTCCGCCGCCCTCGCGGCACCGAAGAAACCGCAGCCGGGGACGCTGACCCAGCTCGCCGGCAAGCGCGGCTGCCTCGTCGACCGCTCGTCCAAAGCCGGCACTTGCGGCAAAGCGCGGGCGCTGGACGGGCCGGGGCCGTTCATGGGATCACGGGCGATTGCGGTCAGTCCCGATGGCAAGCACGTCTACGTCGCCTCCTCGAAGAGCGACGCGATCGCGATCTTCACCCGCAACCGCCAGGCCGGCACCCTCGCCCAGGCGAAGAAGGCGGCGGGATGTATCGCCGCCAAAGGCGCCAGCGGCTGCGCGCTCGCGATCGGCCTCGACGAACCGAACTCGGTCGCGATCAGCCCCAACGGCCGCAACCTCTACGCGACGTCGCGCGCCGGCAACTCGATCACCGCCTTCGTCCGCAACCCGAAAACCGGGGTGCTGCGCCAGCTACCGCCGCCGTTGGCCGGCTGCATCTCCGGGCTGCCGGTCCCCGGCTGCGCCGCCGGTCTCGCCCTCGTCGCCCCCGACGTGGTCGTCGTCAGTCCCGACGGCAACAACGTCTACGTCGGCTCCTTCTTCGGCAACGCGGTCGCCGCCTTCGCTCGCAACCCGTCGACCGGGGCGCTGACCCAGCTGGCGGGCACCGCCGCCTGCATCGCCGAGGAAACCGCGGGCTGCACGCCCGGCATCGCCCTGAAAGCGGTCGAGGGGTTGGCGATCAGCGGCGACGGCGCCAGCGTCTACGCCGCCACCGCGCTCTCGAACGCGGTGGTGACGCTGGCGCGCAACCCCGCCACCGGCGCTCTCGCCCAGGCCAGCGACGGCCTCGGCTGCATCGTCGAGAGCGCGCTTACCGGCTGCACCCTGGGCCGCGAGCTAAGCGGCGCCAACGCGGTCGCGGTCAGCCCGAACGACAATGGGGTCTATGTCACCTCGCTGTTCAGCAACAGCGTCACCTCCTTCACCCGCAACGGCTCGACCGGGGCCCTGACCCAGCGGGAAGGGACCGGCGGCTGCCTGATTTTCCTCCGCTCGGCCGGCTGCTCCTTCGGTCGCGCCCTGATCGCACCCGAGGGGCTGGCGCTCTCGCCCGACGGCAAGAACGCCTACGTCGCCGCCTTCCGCAGCGGGGCGATCGGAGTTCTCAACCGCGGCAAGGCCGGCTCGGTCGCGCAGAAGCCCGGTGTCGCCGGCTGTCTTGCGACGCGCTCGCCCGACTGCACCCCGGCGCGGGCGCTGAAGGGCGTCAGCTCGATCGCGCTCAGCCCCGACGGCCGTTATCTCTACTCGACCTCGTTCGAAAGCGACGCGGTCGACATCTTCAGGAGGAACAGATGAGCAACTCGGACGAGCACGGCGCGGGCCGGCAGGACGGCCTGACCCGCAAACAGCTGCTCGGCACCGGAGCCAGCGCCGCCGCCGCGGCGCTGCTGGCCCAGGGCGCCGGGGTCGAGCGGGCGCTCGGTGCCGGCAAAGGGGGCAAGAGCAACGTCGCCGGGATGAACATCGTCCTCATCCTCACCGACCAGGAGCGGGCGATCCAGCACTTCCCGCCCAACTGGCTGCGCCAGAACCTGCCGGGGATGCGGCGGTTGCGCCAACACGGGGTCAGCTTCGAACGCGCCTTCACCAACGCCTGCATGTGCTCGCCGGCCCGCTCGACCCTGATGAGTGGCTACTTCCCCGCCCAGCACGGCGTCAAATACACGCTCGAGGAAGACATGCCCTTCCCGGAATACCCGCACCAGGTGGAACTGCCGCGGCCGCCGGTGCTGCCGAACCTGGCCACGGTGATGCGGGCCGCCGGCTACAACGTCGTCTACAAGGGCAAGTGGCACTGCTCGAAGCCGGCGCAGAAAGAAAACGCGCAGCCCTCCGACCTCGAGCGCTACGGGTGGACGCGCTGGAACCCGCCCGACGCCGGTGCCAATCAGAGCGTCCCCGAGGCCGGCGGCGGCTTCATCGACAACGACGGCCGCTTCATGGAATCGGTCGGCTCGCCGGAGGCGGGCTCCGAGGGTGTCCTTCAGTACCTCGGCTCGGCGGCGGCCAAACAGCAGCCGTTCTTCCTGGTGATCTCCCTGGTCAACCCACACGACGTCCTCTTCTACCCGAGCAAGACCTTCGAAGAAGCTGGCTACGACGACTCCTGGATCCAGGGCGACATCGGCGTCCCGGAGACCAACGAAGAAGACCTCTCGACCAAGCCCACGGTGCAGGAACAGTTCCTGAAAATCTTCAACCTCACCGGCAAGCCGAAAACGAAGGCGGAAAAGCGCGCCTACCTGAACTACTACGGCAACCTGATGCGCTCCTCCGACAACTACATCGTCAACGTCCTCAACAAACTCGAAGAGGCCGGGCTCTACGACGACACCCTGATCGTGCGGACCGCCGACCACGGTGAGATGGGCCTGACCCACGGCGGCATGCGGCAGAAGAACTTCAACTTCTACGAGGAGGCGACGCGGGTGCCGCTCGTCTACTCGAACCCGAAGCTGTTCCCGGCGCCGCAGTCCACCGACGCGCTGGTCTCCCACGTCGACTTCCTGCCGACCCTGGCCAGCCTCGCCGGCGCCCCCAAGGAATCGCGCGCCAACTGGCAGGGCAAGGACTATTCGAGGCTGGTGCTGCGGCCGAAGACCGCGAAGCCGGTCCAGGACTACGTCGTCTTCACCTACGACGACTTCCAGTCCGGGCAGGCGAAACCGCCCTACCCGAAACCGCCGAACCACATCGTCGCGATCCGCGAAGGCCGCTGGAAGCTCGCGCGCTACTACGACGTCAAAAAACGGAACCCGGCGCCGCCGCAGTGGGAGATGTACGACCTGAAAACGGACCCGCTGGAGCAGAAGAACCTCGCCCATGAAGGCTACGAGCGCTCTGAGCGCGAGGAGGCGCAGTTCCTGCGGATGAAACGGAAGCTGGCCCGGGTCGAAAAGACCCGGCTGAAGCCACTTCGCACGTCCTGAGAGGAACCACAATGCGCGCCGACCGCGGTCTGCCCCATGTCGCCCCGGACCCGCCCCGCGGCGCCCAGCGCACCTTCATTCGCCTGCTGGATACCAGCGTCTTCTCCGCACTCAAGCGCTCGCTCCCGAACCGCCTGTTCTGGCGTCTCGCCCCTCGCCTGATGCGCCTGACCGGCCGCCTCACCTCGCTGCGGCCGTTCCCCGTCGGCCTGCTGGAGACCCGCGACCAGCGCAACGGCCGCCCACACCGCCGCGTCGTCATCTACTTCCACGACGGGGACCGGGTCATCGTCATCCCCTCCAAGGCCGGGATGCCGACCGACCCGTTCTGGTTCGAGAACGCGGTCGCCGACCCCGAGGTGCATTTCGGCGGCCACCCCTTCCGCGCTGAGGCGGTCGCCGGGGAGGACGAGCTGGCGCGACTGTGGGGGCTGGCCGATCGCTTCTATCCGCCCTACGCCGGCTTTCGAGAGCGCGCCGCCCGCAGCGGCCGCACGATCCCGATCCTGCGACTGGTTCCCGCTCAGGTCACCGCTGCCGCCTCAGGCGGAACCGGCTGACCAGACCCCAGGCGCAGTAGAGGATCACGAGGGCGAGGAGGAGGAACTTGATGCTGGCGCAGGCGGTCGCGAACGGCGGCCCGGCCTCGCCGGCGTGGCCGCCGAGGGCCAGCAGCCAGACGATGTTTTCGGCGACGTCAAAGAGGGCAGCGCCGACCGCCAGGTAGGGAGCAGCGATTCCGGCCTTCGCCAGCGCCGGCAGGCCGCGCTCCCGGGCGAAGTCGCGGGTCGCGAGCGAAGCGAGCGTGAGGAAGGCGCCGTAGGCGACCATGAAGCCGAAGTCGAGCCAGAGCGAGAGCCGCGCCAGATAAACCCCGTGGTCGCCCCATTCGGCCATGAACTCGACCACCTGCCCGCGGCTGCCGGCGAACTCGAGCCCGACGATCCCCGGCCCGCCGGTTGCTTCGAGGTCTTTGTCGATCACCACCAGGACGATCCAGGGGATCGCCATCGCCACGCCCGAGGCGATCAGCAACTGCTTGCGGGTGAAAGTGCCAGCCTTCATCTGGAGGCGGACGCTATATGGAGGTATGGTCAGTAACTACTGATCAACTGCCGCATGAGCGCTGGATAAAGGGCCGGCGCGGGCAGGGGCAGGCGGTCGAGTTTGGGGAGGAATCAAGATGAAATGGAGGCGCATTTCTGCGGTTCTCTGCGTGCTGGCTGTGTTTGCCGTGTTCACGGCGACGGCCTCAGCGGTCAAGTACGTCGCCCTCGGCGACTCGTACTCGTCGGGCACCGGGACGAGGACGTTCTACGAATCCAAATGCCAGCGCTCGGTCACGGCCTATCCATACCTGCTGCACAACGCCCATCCGGAATGGGCATTCGTCAACGCGACCTGCTCGGGGGCGAAAACCGGCGACGTGCTGAGCACCCAGGTGAACAGCGTCACCTCGGACACCAACTGGGTCACCTACACGATCGGCGGCAACGACGCCGGCTTCTCCAGCGTGATCACCGAATGCGCGCTGCCGTCCTGGGCGTCCAACTGCAACGGGGCGATCGACACCGCCCAGGCCTACATCCAGAACACGCTGCCGGGCCGGCTCGACCTGGTCAACAACGCGATCAAATCGAAAGCGCCGAGCGCGAAAGTGATTGCGCTCGACTATCCGCGGCTGTTCAACGGCACCGACTGCAACGCGCTCACCTTCTTCAGCGGCAGTGAGATGACGCGGCTGAATCAGACCGCCGACATGCTGAAGAACCAGGTCAGTGCCGCGGCGAGCAGAGCGGGGGCGAACTTCGTCTTCCGTGACGTGATCCCGTCCTTCATCGGTCACGCCGTCTGCGACGGGGGAGGCGGCTCCGCGACGGAGTGGATCAATGGCCTCTCGAACCCGGTCGGCGAAAGCTACCACCCGAAGGTCACCGGTCATGCCAGTGGTTACTACCCGGTGGTGAAAGGAGTTACGGGCTAGAGCGGGAGGCGTTCCGCGCCATCGACACCGCCGCCTCGCGGGTGTGAACTCCGAGGCGGCGGTAGATGTGCTCGAGGTGCTTGCGCATGGTTCGCGGGCTGAATTTACGCAAAGTTACGCATTCAAACCTGTGCGATGCCTGATACGGTCGCGCCGCAGATGAGGTCGTCCACCAGTCAAATCGACGGCCGCCACCGAGTCGCGCGCCTGGCGATCCTGTCGGCGCTGATCGCGATTGTGGCGGCGGTAGCCCTTCCGGCGAGTGCCTCGGCGGCACCGTGCACGGCCGAAAGCGGTTCGACCTCCTGGATCGGCGGCAACGGCAGCTTCAACCTCGACGCCAACTGGAGCAGCGGGGGACCGAGCAGCGCCTGCGACGTCTTCATCACCACCCCCGGCAGCGACACGGTGACGATGACCGGCGGCGCCAACATGAAATCGTTCACCCTCGGCGGCACCGACTCGACGCCAAAACTGATCATCTCGGTCGAGGGCCCGAACACGAACCTGAACGCGACGACCACCGGCATCAAAATCGCCACGGGCGCTTCAGTCACTCTCACTTGCCCGCCCGCTCCGGGCGAATGCGCCGGCGGCGGGGGCGGCGGGGTTTCGCTCAACGCCAGCCCCAGCACGATCACGAACGAAGGCACGATCACGGTCGACCCCAACTCCGGCACCGGTGCCTCGCTCCTCGGCAACATCAACAACACCGGGAAAATCCGGATCGAACAGGACGCCAGGCACCAGTTCGGCACCCTGGTGAACCAGGGCGCGGTCGAGATTGCCAACGGCAAGGCGTTCAAGTCGACCACCGAACACTGCGCCAACAACCAGACGGTGTTCAAGAACGAAGCCGGCGGCACGATCACCACCGCAGGCACCGGCACCCTCGACGTCCGCTACTACGAGCAGGGCGACGGCACCGCCTCTGGTTCCAACCCGGTTCAGATGGAATGCGGCGCCCTCAAATACACCGGCGACGGGACGAGCCACGTGCTCGCCTACGGCGGCTTCGCCTTGAGCGGAGAAATGCAGGAAAACCAGGCCCTGACCATCACCGCGGCCAGCAGCAACACGAATGCGAGCCTGGGCGAGGACTTCACCAACAACGGCAAGATCGCTCTCACCTGTCCACCTGGAGGCTGCTCCGGCGGGGGTGTGAGCGGCGGTGGCGCGGGATTCAACTCCAACGGCCACACCTTCACCAACGCCGGCACCTTCACCTTCGCGGTTGGGTCGGGCACCGACGTCAGCACCAGCGGCGCCATGACCAACACCGGCACCCTCCAGTTCGACCAGAGCGGGTTCCTCAGAGGGGTCGTGACGAACAACGGGACGATCAATATCGCCAACGCCAAGACCGTGGCCGTCCCCGTCGAACACTGCGCCAACCCGACTCCCAAAGTCGTCAACGACACCGGCGGCAAAATCAACGGGATCGGCACCGGCACGCTCAGGCCCGCCAACTTCGACCAGGGGGCGGGCACCACGACGGGCAGCGCCCCGGTGACCGTCGACTGCGGCACGCTCACCTACACCGGAACCGGGGCCAGCACCATCAGGGTCAACACGGGCGCGACGATGACCGGTGACCTCGCCGCGGGTCAGACGCTCAGCATCGCTGGCCAAGTCAACCACCCAAGCCTCTTCCTCAACGCCGGCACGATCGTCTTCGACCAGAGCGGCTCGAACCCGACGCTCAACACCGGCACCGTCAGTAACACCGGCAAGATCGAACTCGCCGGTCCCTCGGCCAATACCGCGAGCGTGACCGGCGGCCAGCTCAAACAGACCGGCACCGGCGCCGAGATCGTCATCCCGGCCGGGACCAAATTCAACCCGGGCGCCCCGATCGCGCTGGAAGCCGGCACTCTGCGCGGCAGCGGCACGATCACTGGCGCGCTCGTCAACTCCGGCGGCGTCGTCAAGCCCGGCGACAGTCCGGGAACCCTGACCCTCGGTGGCAGCTACGTCCAGGGCGCGGGGGGCAGGCTCGAGATCGAGATCGGAGGTACTGGCGCCGGACTCTTCGACACTCTCGCCATCGGTGACGTCGCGACGCTGGATGGCACCCTGGCGCTGATCCCGATCAACGGCTTCGCCGACTCCTCCGCGATCGGCAACAGCGTTTCCTTCCTTGCCTACGGCAACAGCCTGAACGGCGGTTTCGCGACCACGACCGTCAACCCGTCGCTGCCCTGCCCGAAGCAGCTGACCGTCAGCAACGACGCCGGCGCCAAAGTCTTGAAGGCGACGGTCGGCAGTACCGGCGCCAGCTGCGGCGGCGGTGGTGGTGGAAACGGTGGCGGTGGTGGAAACACGACCCCGCCGCCAGTCCCGACCACCAAGCTGGGCGTCCATCCCGGTCCGCGGGTGACCACCAAGCTGTCGAAGCTGAAGGTGAAGTTCGGCTTCTCGTCGCCGAACGTCCCCACCGCGACCTTCCAGTGCAAGATCGACAAGGGCGCCTACAAGACCTGCAAGCCGCCGAAGACCTTCAAGGTCAAGCCCGGCCAGCACAAGTTCTCGGTCCGGGCCGTGGGCCCCGGCGGCACCGACGCCACTCCGGCGACCTTCAAGTTCAAGGTCATCAAGCAGCAGGGCTGACAGCAGGAGCGGCGTTGCCAGGCTCCCCGCCGCCGTGACTTAACCCTTTGGGCCCATGAGGGGAGTTTTTTCGGAACGTCGAAATCCGCACAGAGCGAGATAGGTAATTTGACCTTGTAGTTCGCTCTATGGCTATCTAAGGCGAAACGGGCTCTGCTCTGCGGCCTTGAGTTCGTCTGCAAAACCGCCGCATCCCGTGATCGGGGCGACTATCCGCTTGCTTCGACTCGAAGCAGGACTGACGCAGGAAGCTCTGGCGCTGAAGGTCGGGATCAGTAACAGCGAGATCTCTCGCCTCGAGAAGGGAAAACGCAACCCGAAGTGGCAGACGATGAAACGCTTGGCGGGTGGCCTTGGGGTTCCCTGCTGGCGGATGGTCCAGATCGCGGAAATGCTCGATCGTGAGCAACCTCCGAATTGCCCGGCTCACGACTTGTGAGAATCATGGCCGTGATCGAGGCCGTCACCTTCGACTTCTGGAACACGATCGCCCGGGTGCCGACCGGGGCGATGAGCGAGGCGCGGCAGCGGGCGGTGGCGCGGGCGTGCGAGTCGGGAGACGTCCGGGTCGAGGCGGGGCTGCTGGTCGCGAGCCTGGAGGAGGTCGGGCTGCACTGGGAGCAGTCGTGGGCGGCGGGGCGGCACCTGCCGCCGCGGGAGGCGGCCGAGACCCTGGTCCGCGCCCTCGGGGTCGAGGGGGCGGCGCGGGAGATGGTCGCCGAGGCGTTTCTCGGCGCGGGGCGGGAAGTCGAGCTTGAGCTGGCGCCGGACATCGGCGCCTGCCTGGAGGGGCTCGCCGGGCGCGGCGCCCGGCTGGGGATCGTCTGCGACGTCGGCTTCAGCGGCGGCGAGCTGCTGCGCGAGTTGCTCGCGGGGGAGGGCCTGCTGAGGCACTTCTCCGGCTGGGCCTTCTCCGACGAGGTCGGCCACTACAAGCCCTCGCCGCGGATATTCGAAGCGGCCCTGGATGCGCTGGGCGCGGAGCCGGCAGCGGCGCTCCACGTCGGCGACCTGCGCCGCACCGACGTCGCGGGCGCCGCCGCGCTCGGGATGCGGACCGTCCGCTACGAGGGCATCAACGACGAGGGCGACGCCGACCCGGGCCCGGAAGCCGAGTTCGTCCTCGACAGCCACCTGGAGCTACTCGACGTGGTCGATGGTCTCGATCGAGACCGAACGAACTAGGCCCGGCTGAGCGCGTAGGCCGCCATCCCCGGCGGTGCGCCCTTGGCGCTGAAGCGCCGCTTCTTCGCTTCTGCGGCGCCCGGCTCGAGCATCTCCAGGGCGCGGTCGGAGACGAGGATCTCTCCCGGCTTGGCGGCGTCGGCGAGGCGGGCGGCGACGTTGACGTCGACGCCGAAGTAATCGCCGCCGAGCTTGCGCGGGCGGCCTACATGGATGCCGGTGCGTAGCACCGGTCGGTAGCCCTCGACCTCGATCGGCGCCACCCGCTCTTCGGCGGCGAAGGCGGCCTCGACCGCGCAGGGCGCGTCCCAGAAGGCGGCCATCAGGCCGTCGCCGAGTCGCTTCACCACCTCGCCCTGGCGCTCGAGGACGGGCGGCTCGATTGCCTCGCCGACCTCGCGCAGGAGTCGCAGCGCCGCTCGGTCGCCGGCCTCCAGCGCCCAGCTGGAGAAGCCGACCAGGTCGGTGAAGAGGATCGCCACGTCGACCTTGCCGCGACCGCGGTCCTGGGACTCGGCCAGCCGCTGCCAGGTCTGCAGCGCGGACAGCCCGAGCTCGCCGAAGAAGCCCGGCTCGCTGCCCCGCAGCGTCACCAGCTGCCGGGCGGCGCGGTCGGAGGGCCGGCCGCGGGCGGTGGAGAGGTGATCGATGTGGTCGTCGTCGCCGAGCGTCCGCTCCCGGGTCCGCCGCGCGAAGTCGACCAGCTTCGGATTGCGGTTGAACCGCTGTACGGCGGCGGCGAACCGCCGGGGTCGCTCCTCGCTCATCGCCCGAGAGACTGGCAGAAGCTCAGCGGCTCTTCAGGAGGCGGCCGACCGCCGCCATCATCTCGTCGGTCTTCTCGGCGCGGGCCTCGGGCGTCTCGGCACCGACCACGCAGTGGCGCGTGTGTTCGTCGAGCAGGGCGAGGGCGACCTTGTCGATCGCCGCCTGGGCGGCCGAGATCTGGGTGAGGATGTCGATGCAGTAGCGCTCCTCGTCGACCATCCGCTCGATGCCGCCGATCTGGCCGGAGATCCGGCGCAGGCGGTTCTTCACCTGCTCCTTGTGGTCGATGTAGCCGGGTTCCGCGTGGGTCTCCGTCATTTCGTTTCCTTTCTGACACACGACGTGGACGGCGTTCGTCCTTTGTCGCCCATAGGGATACAAAGGACGAACGCCGAATCAATGATACCCCCTCTGGGTATGTGCTACGGTTCGCTCCGTGGATACCCCCCGGCCGTATAGGAGGATCGCCCTCTTCGTTGCCGCGCTTGCGGTCGTCTTCGGCGCTGCCGCGGCGCTCGGTTCGGTTGTCGAGCCGGTTGGGACGGAGGAGACGATGGAGGGCCACGCCGCAGAGAGCGAGTCGCACGGCGGGCACGCGGGCGAGGATTCGGAGCATCAGCCGGCCGGGCTCGGCGTTGCCGAAGGCGGCTACGCCGTTCGCTTCGCCGCGACCCAGTTCCAGCAGGGCGAGCCGAGTGAGCTGAGCTTCGCGCTCGAGACCGACGGCGGCGAGCCGGTGACCGAGTTTGACCAGCTGCACGAGCGCCGCATGCACCTGATCGTCGTCCGCCGCGACGGCACCGCGTTCCGCCATCTTCACCCGGAGATGGACGCGGCCGGGATCTGGACGCGTCCCGGTCCGGTTCGGCGAGCCGGGGGTCTACCGCGCCTTCGCCGACTTCTCGGTCGAGGGCGAGCAGCGGACCCTCGCCGGCGACCTCTTCGTCTCCGGCGGCGAGTTCGAGGCGCGCGCCGTTCCCAGCTCCGCGGCCGCTCGACCGGACCGGCGCCTACGAGGTGCAGCTGCAAAGCGGCGACCCGGTCGCCGGCGCGCCGACCGCGCTCAGCTTCGCCGTCGGCCGAGAACGGCCAGGCGGTCGAGGACCTCCAGCCCTACCTCGGCGCCAAGGGCCACCTGGTTGCGCTGCGCGAAGGCGACCTCGCCTTCCTCCACGTCCACCCGGAGGAGGGACATGAGGTGGCTGCCGACGAGATCGAGTTCGCGGCGACCTTCCCGACCGCCGGCCGCTACCGCCTCTACCTGCAGTTCAAGCACGACGGCGTGGTGCGGACGGCCGAATACACGGTGGCGGTGCCGCGATGAGCCAGGCCGTCGAGCACCCCCGCGGGGAGCGACTGGAGCTGCCGATCGAGGGCATGACCTGCTCCTCCTGCGCGGGTCGGGTCGAGAAGAGCCTCAACCGGCTCGACGGGGTCGAGGCGACGGTCAACTTCGCCACCGAGCGGGCCAGCGTCAGCTTCGATCCCGACGCAGGTCGCGCCCGAGGAGCTGGTCGGGGCGGTCGAGGACGTCGGCTACGCGGCCGCGCTGCCGGCGCCGGCGGGCGAGCGAGGACGAGGCTGCCGAGGAACCGGACCCGACGGCGGACCTGCGCCGGCGGCTGATCATCGCCGCCGCCCTCTCGCTGCCGGTGCTGGCGATGGCGATGATCGAGCCGCTGCAGTTCGACAACTGGCAGTGGCTATCGCTGCAGCTGGCGACGCCGGTGGTGCTCTGGGCGGGCTGGCCGTTCCACCAGGCCGCCTGGCAGAACCTGCAAGCCACGGGGCGGCGACGATGGACACGCTGATCTCGCTCGGCACCCTCGCCGCGCTCGGCTGGTCGCTCTACGCCCTCTTCCTCGGCGACGCCGGGATGCCGGGTATGAAGATGCCCTTCGAGCTGGTCACCGAGCGGGGCGCCGGCGCCGACGAGATCTACCTCGAGGTCGCCGCCGTCGTCACCACCTTCATCCTCGCCGGGCGTTACTTCGAGGCGCGGGCCAAGCGCCGGGCCGGGGCGGCGCTGGAGGCGCTGCTCGACCTCGGCGCCAAGGACGTCGCCCTGCTCGACGCCGACGGCAACGAGCGGCGGGTCCCGATCGAGGAGCTCGCCGTCGGCGACCGCTTCGTCGTCCGGCCGGGCGAGAAGGTCGCGACCGACGGTGTCGTCGAGAGCGGCTCCTCGGCCGTCGACCAGTCGCTGGTCACCGGCGAGTCGGTGCCGGTCGAGGTCGGGCCCGGCGAGGAGGTGGTCGGCGCGACGATCAACGTCGGCGGCCGCCTCGTCGTCCGCGCCACCCGGATCGGCGAGGAAACGGCGCTGGCGCAGATCGCCCGCCTGGTCACCGAGGCGCAGTCGGGCAAGGCGCCGGTGCAGCGCCTGGCCGACCGGATCAGCGGCGTCTTCGTCCCGGTCGTGATCGCGCTCGCGGTCGGCACCCTCGGCTTCTGGCTCGGCAACGGGGCGGGGGCGAGCTTCGCCTTCACCGCCGCGGTCGCGGTCCTGATCATCGCCTGCCCCTGCGCGCTGGGCCTGGCGACGCCGACGGCGCTGCTGGTCGGGACCGGCCGCGGCGCCCAGCTCGGCCTGCTGATCAAGGGGCCGGAGGTGCTGGAGTCGACGCGGCGGATCGACACCGTCGTCCTCGACAAGACCGGGACGGTGACCAGCGGCGAGATGGCGGTCGTCGCGCGTCCACGCTGCGCCGGGCGCCGACGAGGGCGAGGTCCTGCGCCTGGCCGGCGCGGTCGAGGACGCCTCCGAGCACCCGATCGCCGCCGCGATCGCGGCGCGGGCGAAGCAGGAGTTCGTGTTGCTGCCGGCGGTCGATGAGTTCGCGAGCGAGGCGGGCGTCGGCGTGCGAGGGCATGGTCGGCGGGCGGACCGGTCGTCGTCGGCCGCGCGTCCCTGCTGTCGACTTTGTGGCCGATGAGTCCACAAAGCCGACACGCGGTGCCGCCGGAGCTGGAGCCGGCGCGGCGCGAGGCCGAAGCCGCCGGCCAGACGGCGATCGCGGTTGGCTGGGACGGCGAGGCCCGCGGGCTCGATCGTCGTCGCCGACACGGTCAAGCCGACTCGAGCCGCGAGGCGATCGCGCGAGCTGCGCGAGCTCGGCCTGTCGCCCGGTGCTGCTGACCGGCGACAACGAGGCGACCGCGAAGGCGGTCGCCGCCGAGGTCGGGATCGAGCGAGGTGATCGCCGAAGTGCTGCCGGCCGAGAAGGCGGCGACGGTCGAGCGCCTGCAGGCCGAGGGCCGGACGGTGGCGATGGTCGGCGACGGCGTCAACGACGCCCCGGCGCTGGCCCAGGCCGACCTCGGCCTGGCGATCGGCACCGGCACCGACGTCGCGATCGAGGCCTCCGACATCACCCTCGTCTCCGGCGACCCCCGCGCCGTCGGCGACGCGATCCGCCTCTCCCGCCGCACCCTGGCGACGATCAAGGGCAACCTCTTCTGGGCCTTCGCCTACAACGTCGCCGCCCTGCCCCTAGCCGCCGCCGGCTTCCTCAACCCCCTGATCGCCGGCGCCGCGATGGCCCTCTCCAGCGTCTTCGTCGTCACCAACTCACTGCGGCTGCGGACTTCAGCCCGCGGCGGGCTGCCTAGACGATTAAACGTTTCAACGTCAAATCGTCTAGGCGATTAATCGTCTAACAGCTAGCGCTTAATCAGCTTGACCGTCTTGCCCTTGGTGCGGGCCTTGCCGCCGGTGGGCGTGAACTTGACCTTGATCCGCACTTTGGCGCTACCCGCTTTGGCGAGCTGTTTCTTCGCCTTCGGCTTCGGGCGGATGTTGAGGGTGACGGTGGCGGCCTTCTTGGCGCTGCGCTTGACCGTCTTCACCTTCTTGCCGGTGAGGGTGAGCTTGCCGGCGTAGGGGGCTTTGACCTTGAGCTTTGCGGTGCCCGTTTTCGTGTTGCGGATCAGCTTCCCGAACTTGAAATTGTTCGGTGCTTTGACCGTGATCGACTGTGCCGCGGGGGCAGCGCCGCTGCAGAAGGCGGTGCGGCCGGTGAAAACCATGTTCACCGAGCAGCCCTCGTTGTCGATCGCGGTCAGTCCGACGGTAAATTTGCCCGCTTTGCGGTAGGTGTGCGTGGGAGCGGGGCCGCCGTTGAGCGCGGTCGTCCCGTCGCCGAAGGTCCAGTTGAAGCTGGCGACCGAACCGTCGGGATCGACGGTGGTGGAGGTGAAGCCGATCTGGAGCGGTTTCTTCTTCGAGGCTTTGGTCGTGAACGAGGGGATCGGCGACTGGTCGGGGACGATCGCGACCTGCCATGGACCTCCCTGAACGTTGACGTCGGTGGTCTGATTCGTCTGCGTGTTGATCACGGTTACGCCTCTGCCTTCGGTTTCGCCCTGATAATTGGCGACGTAAACGAATTTCCCGTCCGGCGTTGCGGCCAGTTCGAAGGGCTCGTCGCCAGTCGGGATCGGGGCGCCCACCACCTGCCTGGTCTGCGCGTCGATCACCGTGACGGTGTCGTCATTCTTGTTGCTGACGTAGAGCCTGCTCCCGTTGGGCGTCAGAGCTAGACCCCAAGGTTCGTCGCCGACCGGGATCGGGCTGCCGACCACCTGCCGGCTCGCCGTGTCGATGACCGAGACGGTGTTGCCTTCTTCGTTGGCGACGTAGACAGTCTTGCCGTCGGGCGAGAAGACGAGGTTGATCGGATCTTCGCCGACCGGAATCGCGCCGACGATCTGCCTCGTCGCGGTGTCGATGATCTCGACCTCCTCTTTATCGAGATTGGTGGCGTAGGCGATGCTCCCGTCCGGGGAGAAGGCGACGCCCCACGGTTTCCCGCCGATAAGGATCGGCGAGCCGACGATCTGGTTGGTCTGGGTGTCGATGACCAGGATGCCTTCGAGTCCGTAGCTGGCGACATAGGCGGTTTTTCCGTCGGGCGAGATTGCGATCACCGAGGCTTCCTGATCGACTCCTTCGTAAGTGAGCGGGAGCGTGGTGAGGACCTGGTTGGTCTGGGTATCGATGGCCCTCAGGTTGTCGTCGCTTTCGTCACCGACGTAGAGGGTCTTGCCGTTCGGGGTGACCGCCAGCGTCGACGGCGACTCGCCCACCGGGATCGGGTTGCCGACAACCTGGTTGGTGGCCGTATCGATTATCGAGACCGTGTTGCTGTCGTAATTGCCCGTGTAGACGTATCGCGCCAAGGCCTGCGGTGCGAGCAGCGCGAGGGCCAGGAGCGCCAAGGCGGCGATCAGGGGGACACGGACGCGGAGAGAACGGCTCGTCGGCATGAGCGGCACTCTAACCTGCGCTCGGGACAGCCGAAAACCACTTGCCCAGGCGCTCGTCGGTGAACACGCTGCTGCGCGGGCGCAACTGGCGGCTGAGGGCGTCGCGGAGGTTTTGTCCCGCCTCGGGGTCGCTGGCGAGGCCGTCGAAGATCGGGCCGGCGACCTCCGGCTTGCGCGAAGCGGGCGAAGTCGAAGGACCACTCGTAGTGCTCTGCGGCCGCGGTTGTCGCGCCAGGCTTCGTAGCCGTCGAGGCTCTCGCCCGCGGTCAGATCGTCGGCGACGTGGAGCGCCTGCTCGATCGCGTCGGAGATGCCCTGGGCGGTCGAGGGGTTCTTGAAGTGGCCGGAGTCGCCGACCAGTGCCCAGCCCGGCCCGTTCGCCTGGCGGAAGAAGCCGCGCAGCATCGTCTCCGGGGCGAGGCGGATCGGACCCACCTGCTCGGCGCCTGCCAGCCAGCCGCGGTCGAACCAGTCGTCGAATTTCCGCAGCGCCTCGATGAAGGTCAGCTGCCGCTTGCGTTTGCGTCGCCGCGGGTCAGCTCCGGGTCGATGCCGAGGATCAGCATCGAGAGGTCGTCCTCGCAGGGCGCCCAGGCGAGCGATCCGCTCTCGACACGTCGATGAAGAAGCGGTCGCTCTGGCGGCAGGCCGCGCCAGTAGCCGAACATGAAGGCCATCTCGCCGGCCAGCGGCCGCTCCTTCTCGAGGCCGAGCAGGCTCGCGACCGTCGAGGCGCGGCCGTCGGCGCCGAGCACCCAGCGGGCCTCGATCTCCTCGCCGCCCTCGAGCACGACGCCGCGCGCCGGGTCCGCGTCGGTCCCGGCGCCGAGCAGGCCGGTGACCTTCTCGCCGAAGCGGGTCTCCGCGCCGGCCTCGACCGCGACCTCGAGCAGCGCCTTGTCGAGCACCGGCCGGGTGATCGTCGGCGGCGCGGTCGAAGCCGTCGATCGGGGTGAAGGGCCCGACACCTCGTGGCCGAGGGTGCGGATCCCGTAATCGATCAGGTTGACCCGGTGCTCGGCTTCGATCCGCTGCAGCGCCCCCAGCTCGGCCAGCCGCGCCAGCGTGTTGGGGAAGAGGCAGTGGGTCGAGAGCGTGTCGGCCGGCGGCGGCTCGCGGTCGACGAGCAGGACCTTCCAGCCCTGCTCCGCCAACCGCGTCGCCAGCGGCGAGCCGGCGCAGCGAGCGCCGACCACGACCGCGTCGTAGCTGCTGCGCCGGCTCATCAGCGCACCCGCCCGACGGTCAGCAGGTACTCCATCTCGAAGCGGGCGTCGTCGTCGCTGCCGAGGTTCCGCTCGGCGCAGAACGCGCTCAGCGCCTGGTCGAACTCCTCCGCGCGGCCCTCTTTCTCGGCGTTGGCGCGGGCGGCGATCGTCGGCCCGTAGCGCTCCTTGAAGTGCTCGCCGTAGTCGTCGGGCCGCTGGAAGGCGGTCACCTCGAGCACGTCGCGCTCGACCTTCTCCAGCTCGATCCGGTCGCCGAACAGCTCGCGCAGGTGGTCCTCGCCACCCCACAGCGGCGGCGGCTGGGCGCCGGGCGGAGGAGGGGGCATGAACTGGCCCATGGTTTTGAACAGGCCGCCGATCATCCCCTCCGGGGTCCAGCTCAGCAGGCCGATCGTGCCGCCGGGACGGCAGACGCGGACCAGCTCGTCCGCCGCGGTCTGGTGGAAGGGGGCGAACATCGACGCCGATCGAGGAGATGACGACGTCGAAGCTGCCGTCCTCGAAGGGCAGGCCATGGGCGTCGGCCTCGACCCACTTCAGCTCGACGCCCGCCGCCTCGGCGCGGGCGCGGCCGGCGTCGAACAGCTCCGGGGTGAGGTCGCTGGCGACCACCTCGGCGCCCGCCTGGGCGGCCGGGATCGAGGCGTTGCCGGTGCCGGCGGCGACGTCGAGGACGCGCTGGCCGGCGCCGATGCCGGCGAACTCGACCAATCGCGGGCCGAGCGGCAGTGAGGAAGGTCTCGACCATCGAGGGGTAGTCGCCGGAGGCCCACATCTTGCGGTGTTTCTGCCTCAGCTCCGGGCTCGGGCCCTGGGTGTCGCTATCGGTGTTAGTGGTCGCCGTCACTGCGTCACGTCTCCTTTGAATTAGTTGATGATCCCTTTCTACGCTCGCCCGTGCGGTCGATCAACTTCAAGATCTGCAGTTAGGCGCGTAGACTCGATTACGAGGAGATGCCGGAGAGCTACGGACAGTTCTGCCCGGTCGCCCAGGCGGCGGAGGTTTTGACCGAGCGCTGGACCCTGCTGGTTCTGCGCGAGCTGCTGATGGGGAGCACCCGCTTCAACGAGATCCAGCGCGGGGTGCCGCGGATGTCCTCCTCGCTGCTGAGCAAACGGCTGCGCGAGCTGGAGCGTTCGGACCTGCTGACGCGGGAGCCGCTGCAGGGGGAGCGGGGCTACTCGTATCGCCTCACCCCCGCCGGCGAGGCGTTGGGACCGCTGGTCGTCTCGCTCGGGACCTGGAGTCGCGACTGGCTGAAGCGCGAGATCAGCGCCGAGGAGGCCGATCCGGCGCTCTTGATGTGGGACCTGCGGCGCAGCGTTCGCCTCGATCGGCTGCCGCAGGAGCGGGTGGGAGTCTTCTTCCGCTTCCGCGACGCCGAAGAGGGCAAGCGCGCCTGGTGGCTGGTCGCGGAGGAGGCGAACGCCGACCTCTGCTTCTCCGACCCCGGCTTCGGGATCGACCTCGAGGTCGACGCCGAGACGCGGGCGATGGCCGAGGTCTGGGTCGGCCAGCAGGAGCTGGGGGCGGCGATGCGCTCGAAGAAGGTCCGCGTGACCGGCCCCGAGCACCTGGTGCGGAGCCTGCCCGACTGGCTCGGGCTCAGCACCTTCGCCTACCCCGATCCCGCCGCCGAGCTAGCGGCGCGCCAGCAGCCCGCCTGAGCGCAACCGCAGCGGCTGTTCGAATTAACCCTGGACGGGTAGTCGATAGAGCAGGCAGGAAAGGGGTTTTCCTCGGTCTAGACGGGAGGTAGGAGCGTGCGCGCTGTGGACGGTCGACGCCTTTTTGTCGCTCTGGTTGCGTTTTTCGTGCTCGGCCTGGCTTTCGTCGTTCTCGTGCCCTCGCTCCAAGCTCTGCGACCGCTGTGCGGGGACCGGGAGGCGACGATCGCCTCCAACGACCGCGTCATCCACGGCAGCCGCGGCCCCGACGTGATCGCCGGCGGCCCCGGTCCGAACAGGATCTTCGGCGCTCGCGGCAACGACGTGATCTGCGGTGGCCCCGGACGCGACCGGATCGAGGGCGGCCGCGGCAAGGACCAGATCGACGGCAAGCGGGATGCCGACCTGGTCCACGGCGGTCGCGGTTCGGATGACGTCACCGGCGGCGCCGGCCGCGACAACGTCCGCGGTGGCAGCGGCAACGACACGGTCCGCGGCGGGCCGGGCCGGGACGACGTGGGGGGCGGCCGCGGCGACGACCACGTCGAAGGAGGGGGCGGGAGCTTCGACGCTGTCGCCGGCGGCATCGGCCGGGACAGGATCGACGGCGGCGCCGGCGCGCACGACATCGCCTCCTACCGAAGCGCCGGCGGCCCGATCGAGGTCGACCTCGCGAGCGGCAGGGTCAGCGGCGCGGAGCAGGAGCGGTTGATTGGCATCGAGGACGTCGCAGGCGGGCCCGGCGACGACCTGATGGCAACCTCCGAAGTGACGGCGAACCGGCTGGAGGGCGGCCCGGGGAACGACCGGCTGCTCGGCACCCTGCGGCGGGACGAAGCCTTCGGCGGCCCCGGCAGCGACGAGTGCTTCGGTTCCTTCTCCGTCGCCGAGTCCTGTGGGTCGGCCAGCGGCGCCGGTACCAGGGTGGAGATGTACGAGAGCCTGACCGGGGCGCCCAGCCTCGCGATCGCCGGCGATGCCGGGACCGACGCGATCGCGATCGGCGAACGGAACGGCCGCTTCGTCGTCCGTGGGACCGGCGGCAATCCCGTCCGCCTCGGCGATCCCCGCTACGCCGGCGGCTGTGGTTCCCCTGGCGGCACCGTCGTCTGCGCGGCCCGCGCCAGCCTGCTCCTCGTCTCCCTCGGCCCCGGCAACGACAGCGTCGCGATCGAGCGCTCGCTGCGGCCGGGGGTTTCGGTCACGGTCGACGGCGGCGCCGGCAGCGATTGGCTACGCGGCGGGCCTGCCGGCGACACGCTCTACGCGGGCGACGACGCCGATCCCGACCTCCTCCAGGGCGGTGCCGGCGACGACGCCCTCTTCGGCGTCAACATCCTCCACCCCCGTCGTGGCAGCGGCGCGGCGACGATGCTCGGCGGCAGCGGAGACGACCTTTTGATCGGCGGGCAGCCCTGTGAGGGCGACCGGTTCGTCGGCGGTCCCGGCGCCAACGACAGCGCCTCCTTCGCCCGCGTCCGCAACGAAGGCATCTTCGTACGGGCCCGGATCGGCGGCGAGGCGATCGACCCTGACCTGGCTGTCTGCGCGCCGGGGCAGATCGCCCACGGCACCGAGAAGATCGAGGGATCGCCCGGCCCCGACGTGCTGATCGGCGCCGCCCGCGACAACGTCCTGCTCGGCCGCGGCGGCGCGGACGAGCTCGACGGGCGGGGCGGGCGGGACCGCTGCATCGGCGGCCGTGGCGCCGACCGCGGGCGCCACTGCGAGTACCTGCGCAACTGAGGTTGCAGCCCGGCTCCGCCGCAAGCGCGAGTCGATTGACCCGCCTACGGTTTATGGAAGAGCCGGCGCCTATGCCGGCTTTCCTCGTTATTCCATGGCGAATCCGACCTTGAACACGCGCCGGCGCCGGCTCCTGTCGCTCCTTGCGATCGGGCTTGCCCTGCTCGCGATCGTCGTCCTCGCCGCCGCCGACGCGCCGGCCAAGAGCAACTCGGAGAAGCTGGAAGCGGTCGAAGAGAAGATCGGCGCGGTCGAAGAACGCGAAGGCCTCCTCACCTCCGACATCGAAGCGATGGGCGCCGAAATCTCCGCCCTCGAAGGTCAGGTCAGCGCGCTGCGCAACCAGGAGGCCGCGGCCGAAGAAGAGCTGGTCGCCAAGCAGGCCGAGCTGGACAAGGCCGAAGCCGAACTGCGCGAGGCGATGGACCGCCTGAAGACCCTGCGGGGCCGCCTCAAACGGGCGCTAACCGTCCTCCGCGAGCGCCTCGTCGCGATCTACACCTATGGCTCGACCGACATCACCTCGGTCGTGCTCAGCGCCGAAGACTACGGCGACATGGTCGCCCGCACCGAGTACTTCGACGCGATCAACGAAAGCGACGCGAAGCTGGCCGAGCGGGTGCGGAGCCTGCGCGACGAAGCCAAGAAGCTGGTCCGGATCCGCAAGACCTCGAAACTGACGATCGAAAAGGCGCGCGACCAGATCGCCGCCAAGGAGCAGCGGCTGGAAGCGACCCGCTCGACTCTGGAGTCGCGCGAGGGTGCGCTGCTCTCGGCGCGGGCGACGCGGCGCCACAAGCTGAAGGGCATCGAAGGCGAGCGCCACGAGCACGAGGACGTCGCCGCCGGGATTCGCGCCGAGATCGCCGAGGAGATCGCCGCAGCGACCGGTGGCCTGCCGCTTCCGGCCGGGCCGCTGCCCTCGCCGAGCGCCGCCGGCTTTATCTGGCCGGTCGAAGGCACCGTCACCTCGGGCTTCGGCTACCGCTGGGGGCGGATGCACGAGGGGATCGACATCTCCGTGGCCGAAGGGACGCCGCTCCGCGCCGTCGCCGACGGCACCGTGATCCTGATGCAGTCCGAGTACGAAAGCGGCGGTTACGGCAACTACACCTGCATCGACCACGGCGGCGGGCTCTCCAGCTGTTACGCCCACCAGTCGAGCTTCGCGACCTCGGTCGGCGCCTCGGTAAGCCAGGGCGACCTGATCGGCTACAGCGGCAACACCGGCAACAGCACCGGTCCCCACCTCCACTTCGAGGTGCGGGTCAACGGCACCGCCACCGACCCGCTCGGCTACCTCTAGACCTCTACGCTTCAGCGCGTGGCGGAGCTGATCCTCTACGCGATTCCCGCGTTCGTGCTGCTGCTCGTGGTCGAGCTGCTCTCGTTCAAGTACGCGCGGGACGACGACCTGGTCGGCTACGAGGCGAAGGACACCCGCACCAGCCTGACGATGGGCGGCGGCAACGTCGTCATCAACGCCGTCTGGAAGCTGGTCGTGGTTTTCGTCTACGTCGGGCTCTACGAGCTGACGCCGCTGCGGATGCCGGCCGACATGTGGTGGACCTACGCGCTGCTCTTCCTCGCCGACGACTTCGCTTACTACTGGTTCCACCGCATCCACCACGAGATGCGGATCTTCTGGGCCAGCCACGTCGTCCACCACTCCTCCGAGCACTACAACCTCTCGACCGCGCTGCGCCAGACCTGGACCCCAATGACCGCGCTGCCCTTCTGGGCGCCGCTGGCGTTGCTCGGGTTCCCGCCCTGGATGATCCTCACCCAGCAGGCGATCAGCCTCATCTACCAGTTCTGGATCCACACCGAGCGGGTGAAGAAGATGCCCGCCTGGTTCGAGTTCTTCTTCAATACGCCCTCGCACCACCGCGTCCACCACGGCTCCAACGAGGTCTACCTCGACCGCAACTACGGCGGCATCCTGATCGTCTGGGACCGCCTCTTCGGCACCTTCCAGGGCGAGACCGAGAAGGTTCGCTACGGGCTGACCCAGAACATCCGCAGCTTCAAGCCGACCCGCGTCGCCTTCCACGAGTTCATCGCCATCGCCCACGACGTGCGCCACGCGAAGAGCTGGCGCGAGCGCTGCGGCTACCTCTTCCGTGGCCCCGGCTGGTCACCGGACGGGACCGGAGGCGGGACGCGGGGGTAGGCATGTCGCTTTTGTGGCCTATGGGTCCACAAAAGCGCCACTATGGCTGCAGGCGCCGGTGGCTCCAGCCGCCGTCGCCCTTTATGTAGAGCAGGCGGCGGTGGAGCCGCGTGGGGCTGCCGTGCCAGAACTCGACGAGGTCGGGATCGAGGCGGAAGCCGCCCCAGTTCGGCGGCCGGCGCAGATCCTCGCTTCCGAGTTCGTCAGCCCTCTGCCGCAGGTCATCGGGATCCGCGAGCGCCTCGCCTTGGTCTGAAGCCACGGTCGTCGCCTTCCCCGCCGCCGGCCGTTCCGCGAACAGCGCGTCGGACTCTGCCTCGCTGAGCCGCTCCACCGGCCCCTCGATCGTGATCTGCTGCAGGGTCTCGCGCCAGTAGAGCGTCCCCGCCGCCCGCGGGTTGACAGCGAGGTCGCGTCCCTTGCGGCTCTCGTAGCCGCCGGCGAAGACGAGCGTGGGGGAGAGCTGCTTGACGAGCAGCGTCCGGACCGATGGCCGACCTTCGCCGTCGGCGGTCGCCAGCGCCAGCGCTCGCGGCTCTCTCACGCCCCGTTCGTCGGCAGACCGCAGCCAGCGATCCAGCAGCGGCAGCGGGTCAGCCGGCGGCGCCTCGAACTCGGGCAACTCGAGGGTCGGATCGCCCGACAGCGTTTCGACCTGCTCGCCGCTCACGGCGCCAACTTACGCTGTCGCCCGCTCGGCGACCAGCCGCCCGTAGAGCTTGCGGTAGGCACGAGCCGTGCGCTGGATCGAAAGCTCGGCGGCGCGCTGCTGCGCTCGCTCGGCCAGTTCGGCGCGGAGGCGGCGGTCGCCGATCAGCGTTTCTAGCACCTCGTGCAGGGCGCGCTCGTCTTCGGGCTGGACGAAGATCGCGGCGTCGGACCAGAGCTCGCGCAGCGAGGGGATGTAGCCCAGCACCAGCGCGCAGCGATCGCGCGCCGCCGCGAGGATTCCGAATCCGGACGGGTCGTAGGCGGCCGGCGCCGCGTAGATCGAGGCGCTGCGGCGCAGCTCGGCCAGGGCCGCCGGACCGAGGGCGCCGGTGCTCTCGGCGAAGCGGACCTTGCCGGTCGGGCCGAGGTCGCCGGCGACGGTCACCGGCCAGGCCAGGCGGGCGGCGGCGGCGTCGAGAGTCGCCAGGTTCTTGGCCGGGTCCCACCTGCACTCCGCGCCCAGCACCAGCGCGCTCTTGCCGACGTCACTCGCCGCAGTCGGTGCCGTCGAGCCATTGCGAATCACATGGGCGACCCCGGGCCGCAACTGATGATCGCGTTCGAGCTCCGCCAGCATCGCCTGGGTTGGGGCGACGACGGCATCGGCGCCGGCCAGCCCGGCCCCCATCTGCTCGCGGTAGTACCCCCATTCCGGCGGCGCGTCGGACCCGTGCACCGCTCGCCACCAGGCGAGGACGGAAGAGTGGGCGACGAGGACCTTGGGCGCCACGAACGGCAGCGCCCCGTGGGCGTAGGAGCAGAGGTGGACGACGTCCGGCCGCTCCTCCTCCTCGAGGATCAGCAGCCAGCGGCCGGCAGCGGCGGCGTCGACCCAGGAGTCCGCCATCCACTCCAGCCGGTAGCCGCTTTCGTGTACCCGCGCCGGCAGCATTTCCCGCTGCTCGCGTCGAAGCCGAGGACCCATCGTCGCGACCACGACCTCGGCGCCCTGCGCCTCCAGCGCTCGCGAGAGCTCAACCGTGTAGGCGAAGGCGTCACCGACGGTGTCGGTGGAGATCAAGACCTTCATCCCCTGTCCTCTGCCTGGACTGGTCAACGTACTTCTACTTACCTGCCGGTCCAGATGGTTAAACCGGTAGGGCCGGTGGCGACTGCGATCCTCCTGCTATGAGCGATAAAGCAAAGGGAGTTCGCGCCGTCGTCCGCGGCCAGGTCCAGGGCGTCTTCTTCCGCGAAGCCACCGTCGCCCGGGCAGGGGAGCTGGGCGTTCTCGGCTGGGTCCGCAACGGCGACGATGGCACGGTCCAGGTCCACGCCGAGGGCGCGGGGCAGGCGGTCGATGAGCTGATCGCTTTCCTCGAGGACGGCCCGCCGGCCGCCCGGGTCGAGGCCGTCGAGGTCGAGCAGGCGAAGGTCGCGGGCCACGAGCAGTTCGCGGTGCGCGGGGTCAGCGCCGGCGCCTTCGTCGTCCAGGAGCGAGACCGCGGTTTCGAGCTGGGGCTCGAGGTCGACGGGGTGATGCGCTGCTGGGCGGTTCCCAAAGAGCCATCGATGGACCCGGCGGAGAAGCGGCTCGCGATCGAGGTTGAGGCCGACGAGAAGGACGGCGTCGTCTGGGACCGCGGCAGCTACGAGCAGGGCGGGCGGGTGTCCTGGCCGGAGGCGCTGGATCGCGGCCACGCCGTCTTCGTCCTCCATGGCGAGAAGCTCGAGGGCGGCTTCGCCCTGCAGCGGACGGGCGGCGGTGAGAGGCCCCGGTGGCTGCTGATCAAGCGAAAGGAAGGGCTCAAGTGATCGAAAAAGCGGTCGATATGCCCCGGGTGGACAGATCGTCTAGTGATTTTGACCGTGCCCGCTTGGTCGCCTTCGTCGCGCTCGGCACGCTTACGGCGCTGCTCGCCTTCTACGCGGTCGTCGTAGTCGGCAAGCTGGGCGGCGAAGGGCTGCAGGCGGCGGTCGGGCGCTGGGTCTATGACGCCGTCGTCCTCGGCGCCGCGGCGATCGTCCTTTGGCGTGCGGTGCGGATGCCGGCGGAGCGGCGCGCCTGGCTGGCGCTGGGGGTCGGCCTGCTGCTCTGGGCGCTGGGCCAGACCTACTACTCGGTCGTCCTCTACTACGCGGAACCGGCGCCGTTCCCCTCGCCCTCCGACGCCCTCTTCCTCGCCTTCTACCCGGCCAGCTTCGTTGCCCTGGTCCTGCTGCTGCGGGCACGGGTCGCCCACCTCGACCCGCTTGCCTGGGTCGACGGGCTGATCGGCGCCCTCGCGGTCGGCTCGCTGGCCGCGGCGGTGATCTTCCCGCCGGTCCTGGATGCGCTCGGCGGCAGCCCGTTCGGGGTCGCCGTCAGCCTCGCCTACCCCTGCATGGACGTCGCCCTGCTGGGGCTGCTGAGCGGCGCCTTCGCGATCTCCAAATGGCGGACCAGCGGCACCTGGCTGCTGATCGCCGCCGCCCTACTCCTCTTCGGCGTCTGCGACGTCGTCTACCTCTCGGTCGGCGGTCAGTCGACCGCGGCGCTGAACCTGGCCAGCGTCGGCTGGCCGCTTGCCTTCCTGCTCCTCGCCCTCGCTTCCTGGCTGCCCGCGACCGAAGCTGAGGCGACGCTGGCGACCGGCGGCAGGCGACGGATCGTCGTGCCGCTGGCGATGGCGGTCGTCGGCATCTGCCTCCTGGTCGCGGCCAGCTTCATCGCCATCGACCCGACCGCCGTCGCCCTCGGGGGCGCCTGCCTGGTCGCGGTGCTGGCGCGCCTGCTGATCACCTTCAACCAGAACACCGGGATGCTGGTCGCGAGCGAAGAGGAGGCGCTGACCGACGACCTCACCGGCCTCGCCAACCGCCGCGCCCTGATGGCCGACCTCGAGCGGGTCGCCGCTGCCACCCCGCCAGAGGCGACGGTGCTGGCGCTGTATGACCTCGACGGCTTCAAGACCTACAACGACACCTTCGGCCATCCCGCCGGCGACGATCTGCTGCGCCGCCTCGGCGGGCAACTGGCGGCCTCGATGGTGCCCTACGGCGGCGCCTACCGGCTCGGCGGCGACGAGTTCTGCGTCCTCGCTGCCACCCGCGGCCACTCCGCCGAGGAGATCTGCGAGGGGGCAGAGGAGGCGCTCTCCGAACGCGGCACCGGCTTCTCGATCAGCGCGTCCTGGGGCAAGGTCCTGATCCCGGTCGAGGTCGTCTCCCCGACCGACGCGCTGCGCCTTGCGGATCGCCGTATGTACGCGAAAAAGGGCCGCCGCGCCGACTCCGCCCGCAGCCAGACCCGGGACGTGCTGCTGCGGGTCCTGCAGGAGCGCGAGCCCGGGCTGGAGCACCACCTCGACGGGGTCGCCCGGCTGGCCTCGGTCTTCGGCCGCCAACTCAACCTCGATGCCGAGGAGATCGACGTCCTCGTCCGCGCCGCCGAGCTGCACGACATCGGCAAGATCGCGATCCCCGACGAGATCCTCCACAAGGACAGCGACCTGACCGAGGAGGAGTGGACGCTGATGCGCAAGCACCCGAAGATCGGCCAGCGGGTGCTGGAGGCCGCCCCGGCCTTGGGGCCGGTGGCGAACCTGGTTCGCTCCACCCACGAGCGCTGGGACGGCGGCGGTTACCCCGACCAGCTCTCCGGCCGCGACATTCCCCGCGGCTCCCGCGCGATCCTCATCTGCGACGCGTACAACGCGATGACCGAAGGCCGCCCCTACCGGGCGCCGATGAGCAGCGAAGCTGCGATCGAGGAACTGCGCCGCGCCGCCGGCACCCAGTTCGATCCCGAGCTGGTCAAGGTCTTCGCTGAGAAGGTCGTGCCTCGGCTCGGCGTGGAGGCAAGCGCCGTCACCCGCGCCTGATTCAGGCGTTTATCAGTACAAATTCTGGCGTGGAACAGGTTTTTGCCGGTTTTTTATCGGGGGTTTATCGGGCGTGAGTGCTATGATCGGCCGCACCCAAGCAGAAGGAGGGTCCGATGACCACCGCTTTTGCCAGTGAGGCTGCGCACATCCAAGATCTCGGCCACCTCTCCGCGGTAGACATCGCGCGCGCTACCCGCGTCGACGAGAGCACCGCCCGGGCCTGGATTCGCGGCGACCGGTCCCCAAGCGGGGGGAGGGCGGAGCGCCTTGCCGAGCTTTCCTCGATCGTCGAGCGCTTGGTCAGGGTGGTCCAGCCCAACTACGTTCCCGTCTGGATGCACAAGCCCCTCGCGCTCCTGGAGGACGAGAAGCCGCTGGACCTGGTGCGCGACGGCCACTACCGCGACGTGCTTCGCGTGATCTCGGGCCTGGAGGGAATGCCCACCTCCTGATGCAGGTCGAAGGGAGACCGGTGAGCGGGATTTGGCTGCGCCACATCCCGAGCGGAGGCGATGTTCATTACCAGGCCGATCCGCCGGCCGGCTAGCGAAGGTCGGCCTGGACATGCCCAAGCCCAACCGCGAAGAGTGGCCCGAATTCCAGGCGGTGGGTGAGGCTCTCCACGCGGAAGGGTGGCCGGCCCTGGTCGCCCCCTCCGCCGCGAGATCGGAGGGCCTCATCCTCTGCGTCTTCCGCGAGGACACGACCGTCCCGGGAACTCTCCCGGTGCCCCCGCCGGTCACCTACGACGAGCCGCCGTACGTCCCGAAGGGATTGAGCACCTGATGGCCCCGGTGATCCTCGACGAGCTGGTGGTGGCGGACGCGGCGGAGGCCTGGCGCGCCTGCGGCTTCGCCGTCGAGGGCGACGCTTGCATCGTCGGCGAGGTGCGGATTCGGTTCGCGCCGGAAGAGGGGAGGCGTGGGCTGAGCGGCTGGTCGTTGCGCGGGTTGGAGTCGGTCGAGCTCGACGGGCTGCCGACGACGCGCTCGGAGCGACCGGCCCCGGAGGTTGCCCCGGAGCATCCGAACGGGATCGCGGCGCTGGACCACGTCGTCGCCATCTCCTCCGACCTCGATCGCACCGTCGCCGTGCTGGAGGCGGCCGGCCTCGATCTGCGCCGGGTCCGCGAGGAGCCGACCCCGGCGGGGGCGCCGCGGCAGGCTTTCTTCGCGCTCGGGCCGGCGATCCTCGAGGTGGTCCAGGAGCCGGCGGAGGCGACCGAGCAGGCCGGGGGAGACCGTCCCGCCTTCTTCTGGGGCCTCGCCTTCGTCGCCTCCGACCTCGACGCCACCGTCGCCTACCTCGGCGATCGTGCCGGCGAGGCCCGCGACGCGGTCCAGCCGGGCCGGCGGATCGCCACCCTGCGCCGCAGCGCCGGCCTCTCGTTGCCGCTGGCGCTGATGACGCCGCGCACCTGAAGCGGGTTTGAAAAGAAGTCTTTCGAAAGCTATCTTTCGAAGATGGCCGAGAGGAGGACCGTCACCCTTACCGACCCGCGGGCGCTGCGGGCGATGGCGCACCCGACCCGGATTGAGCTGATCGGGCTGCTGCGACGCGGTGGTCCCCTGACCGCGACCCAGGCGGCCCGGGAAGTCGGCGAGAGCCCGGCCAGCTGTTCGTTCCACTTGCGGCAGCTGGCCAAGTACGGGCTGGTCGAGGAAGCGGGCGGTGGCCGCGGTCGCGAACGGCCCTGGCGGGCGACCGCGATCTCCACCGAGTGGCCGGTCCTGAGCGAGAGCGAGGAGACGCAGGCGGCCGGGGCAATGCTCTCCCGCGTGGTGGTTGAGCGCTACTTCGAGAAAGCGGTCGAGTGGCTCGAGCGCCAGCCCACCGAACCGCCTGAGTGGGCCGAGGCCGCCTTCTTCGGCGACGACCTGGTCCACATGACCGCGGCCGAGCTGCGCGGGGTCGAAGCCAAGATTCGCGAGCTGCTCGAGCCCTTCCTCAAGCGGCTCGAAGACCCGGCTCCGCCGGTCGAGGGCAGCCGCCCGGTCAGTCTCATCGCCTTCGCCTTCCCGCTGGCGGAGCCAGAGCGGGAGGGTTAGCCGTGCGGCGGCCTTCGATCCCGCCGCTGCTGCGATCGAACCGGTCGTTTCGAAGCTTCTGGACCGGCCAGACGATCTCGCTCTTCGGAGACGAGATCACCCTGCTGGCGATTCCGCTTCTGGCCGCGCTCGAGCTCGACGCCGGTCCGGCCCAGATGGGGGTGCTCGCCGCCGCCGCGCTCGTCCCCAACCTGTTCTTCTCGATCCATTTCGGCGCCTGGACCGATCGCCGCCGGCAGCGCAAGTCCCTGCTCGTCGCCGCAGACCTCGGCCGCGCGGCGCTGCTGCTGACGATTCCGGTCGCGGCATTGCTCGGGACCCTGTCCCTGGTCCAGCTCTACCTGGTCGCCTTCGCCGCCGGCTCCCTCAGCGTCGTCTTCAACGTCGCCTACAACGTCGTCTTCGTCGGCCTCGTCCGCCGCGACTCCTACCTCGAGGCCCAGTCGCTGCTGAACGGCAGTCGAGCCGTCTCGATCGCCGGCGGCAACGGCATCGCCGGCCTCCTGGTCCACTGGTTCAGCGCCCCTTTGCCCTCCTCGTCGACGCCTTCTCCTACCTCGCTTCAGCCTTCTTCGTCGGCCGGGCGAAGGTCGGGGAGCCTCCGGCCGAGCCGGTGCCGAGGGGGGAGGGCGCCGGCGCCGGCGCCCGCTACATTGCCCGCGAGCCGCTGCTTCGGGCCTGCCTGCTGGCCTCCGCCACCCTCAACCTCTTCAACGCCGGCTTCTACGCGCTGCTCGTCCTCTACGCGACCGAGTCGCTGGGGGTGGGGCCCGGAGGCCTCGGCCTCGCTCTGGCGATCGGTGGGCTCGGCTGCGTGCTCGGCACCGTGGTCACCGGCTGGCTCAGCCGCCGGTTCGGCCTCGGGCCGGCGCTGGTCTTCGGCTTCGTCATCACCCCGGCGCCGCTGCTCTTGATCCCGCTTGCGGCCGGGTTCCCGAACATGGCGTTCGGCTTGCTGGCCGTGGCCGAGTTCTTCAACGGGCTCGGGGTGATGGTCCTCGACGTCGGCCTTGGCGCCCTCTATGCGGCAGCCGTGCCCGACCGCCTGCGAGCGCGGGTCTCTGGCGGCTTCCTGCTCGTCAACTACGGCGTGCGCCCGGTTGGCGCCCTCGCCGGCGGCCTGCTTGCCGCGCTGATCGGGTTGCAGCCGACGATGTGGATCGCGGCGATCGGGGCGATGGCGGGAGTGCTCTGGCTGCTGCCCTCGCCGGTGCCGCGACTCCACGACCTCCCCGACGCGGCGCTCGAGCACTGACCGCGGGCGCCCCGAGGCGTACCATGCCGCCGATGGGAGAGTTTCGCTACGAGGGTCACCGGATCCAGTACGACGAATACGGCAAGGGCGAGCGGCTGATCGTCCTCGTCCACGGCCTGCTGATGAACCGCCACATGTTCGACCGGCTCGGGCCGGAGCTAGCCGAGCGCGGCAACCGCGTCATCACGGTCGACATGCTCGGCCACGGCCGTTCCGACCGGCCCGAGGACCTGCGTCTCTACTCGATGCCGCTCTTCGCCCGCCAGCTGGTGGCGCTGCTCGACCACCTCGGCGAGGACAAGGCGGTGATCGGCGGCACTTCGCTGGGCGCCAACATCGCCCTGGAGCTGGCGGTTCGCTACCCGAAGCGGGCGCAGGCCCTGTTCATCGAGATGCCGGTGCTGGACAACGCGCTCTCCTTCGTCGCCGGCTTCTTCACTCCGGTGCTGCTGGGCCTGAAACTCGGCCGCCCGGTCTTCGAGGGCATCTCCGTTGCCACCTCGTTGCTTCCGCGCACCAACTACCTGGTCGACATCGGGCTCGACTGGATCCGCCAGCGCCCCGGCCCTTCGCAGGCAGTGCTCGAGGGGCTGCTGCTGGGGGAGACCGCGCCACACCGCGAGGAGCGGCTGAAGATTGACCACCAGACCCTGATCGTCGGCCATTCCCGCGACCCGCTCCACCCCTTCAGCGACTCGGGGATGCTGCTGGAAGAGTTGCCCAACTCCCGCTTGGTCGAAGCGAACTCGATCCTCGAGTGGCGCCTCAGCCCGGATCGTCTCAACGACGAGCTCAGTGATTTCCTCGAAGAAGTGTGGGCGCCGAAGCTGCGCGCCGTGGCGGCTGGCTGAAGCCGCTGTCAGACTTCCGCTCGTGAGCCAAATCTCCGGGGACAAGAGAGTGGAACGGGACGCCGAGTTCTCGACCATCTCCGGCAAGGAGATCGAGGCGCTCTACACCGAGGACGACCTCGGTCCCGATGCGGCCGAGGGGATCGGCGAGCCCGGCTCCTATCCCTTCACCCGCGGCCCCTACCCGTCGATGTACCGGGGGCGGCTGTGGACGATGCGCCAGTTCGCCGGCTTCGGCACCGTCGAGGAGACCAACGAGCGCTTCCACTACCTGCTCGACCACGGCCAGACCGGGCTCTCGACCGCCTTCGACATGCCGACCCTGATGGGTTACGACTCCGACCACGAGCGCAGCCTCGGCGAGGTCGGTCGCGAGGGCGTCGCGGTCGACACCCTGGCCGACATGGAGCGGCTGTTCGAGGGGATCCCGCTCGGTGGCGTCACCACTTCGATGACGATCAACGCCCCGGCCGCGATCCTGCTCGCCTTCTACGTTCTGGTCGGGGAGAAGCAGGGTGTGCCGGCGGAGAAGCTCGGTGGCACGATCCAGACCGACATCCTCAAGGAGTACATCGCCCAGAAAGAGTGGTGTTTCCCGATCGAGCCGGCGATGCGGCTGGTCACGGACATGATCGAGTGGTGCACCGAGACGATGCCACGCTGGCACCCGGTCTCGATCTCCGGGTACCACATCCGCGAGGCCGGATCGACCGCCCAGCAGGAGCTCGCCTTCACCCTCAAGGACGGCTTCACCTACGTCGAGCGGGCGATCGAGCGCGGCCTCGACGTCGACGACTTCGCGCCGCGGCTCTCCTTTTTCTTCAACTCCCACATCGACTTCTTCGAGGAGATCGCCAAGTACCGGGCGGCGCGCCGAATCTGGGCCCGGGAGATGAAGGAGACCTACGGGGCGACGAAGGAGGAGTCGATGCGGCTCCGCTTCCACACCCAGACCGCCGGGGTAAGCCTGACCGCCCAGCAGCCGCTGAACAACATCGTCCGCACCGCGCTGGAGGCGCTGGCGGCGGTGATGGGTGGGACCCAGTCGCTGCACACCAACTCCTACGACGAGGCGCTGGCGCTGCCGACCGAGGAGGCGGTGCGGGTGGCGCTGCGCACCCAGCAGATCATCGCCACCGAGACCGGGGTCCCGAACACCGCCGACCCGCTCGGCGGCTCCTACTTCGTCGAGAAGCTGACCGACGAGATGGAGGAGGCCGCCTACGGCTACTTCGCCCGGATCGACGAGCTGGGAGGGATGGTCGAGGCGATCCGCCGCAACTTCCCCCAGCGCGAGATCGCCGAGTCCTCCTTCCAGTACCAGCAGGAGCTGAACGAACGGCGGCGGATCGTGGTCGGCGTCAACGACTTCGTCCAGGACGACGAAGAACCGACGCCGATCCTGAAGATCGACCCGGCGCTGGAAGGCAAGCAGGTCGAGCGCCTGGCGGCGACCCGCGCCGCCCGCGACGGCGCCGCCGTCGAGACCGCCCTGGCGGAGCTGAAACGCGCCGCCGCCGGCGAGGGCAACCTAATGCCGCCGATCGTCGAGGCAGCCCGCGCCCAGGCCACCGAGGGCGAGATGATCGCGGCGATGCAAGAGGTCTTCGGGACCTACACCGAGTCACCCGTCTTCTGAGAACCACTAACCAAGGAGCAGCAAGCGCATGAGCGTCGAAGCACTCACCCCCGCCTACGAGATCTCCCAGGAGGCGCTCGACCTGCGCGACATGGTCCGCCGGCTGGCGCAGGACAAGATCGCGCCGCGGGCCGGTGACATCGACCGCAAGAGCGAATACCCGTGGGACGTTCGTGAGCTGCTCGCTTCGCACGACATCCTCGGCCTGCCTTTCTCGGCCGAGCATGGTGGCACCGGCACCGGAACCCTGGTCCTGCAGATGGCGGTCGAGGAGATCGCCAAGGCCTGCGCCTCCTCGGCGCTGATGCTGATGGTGCAGGAGCTCGGCACCTTGCCGATCCAGCTGTTCGGCTCCGAGGAGCAGAAGCAGCAGTGGCTGCCGAAATGCGCCAGCGGCGAGTGGACGCCGGCCTTTGCCCTCTCCGAGCCCGAGGCCGGCTCGGACCCGGCGGCGATGCGGACCAGCGCCGTCCGCGACGGCGACGAGTGGGTGATCAACGGCCAGAAGGCCTGGATCACCAATGCGACGATCGCCGACTTCTACGTCGTCTTCGCCACCACCGACCGCGAAAACCGGCGCACCAGCGCCTTCGTGGTCGAGAAGGACCGCGACGGCTTCGACCCCGGCAAGCTCGAGCACAAGCTTGGGATCAAGGGCTCGCCGACCGGCTCGCCGAGCTTCACCGACGTCCGCGTCCCGCACGAGAACCTGATCGGCGAGGAGGGCAAGGGGCTCTCCGTCGCCCTCGGCACGCTCGAGCGCACCCGCCTCGGCGCCGCCGCCCAGGCGGTCGGGATCGCCCAGGGGGCGACCGACTTCGCCAACGAGTACGCCAAAGAGCGGATCGCCTTCGGCAAGCCGATCAACAACCTGCAGGCGATTCAGTTCAAGCTCGCCGACATGGAGACCGGCACCGCCGCCGCCCGCGAGCTCCTCTACAAAGCCTGCTCGATGGCCGATAAGCCCCAACGCCCGGCCGACCTCGGCAAGTGGACCTCGATGGCCAAGCTCTTCGCCTCCGACAACGCGATGAAAGCCACGGTCGAGGCGATCCAGGTCCTTGGCGGCTACGGCTACGTCAACGAGTACCCGGTCGAGCGGATGATGCGCGACGCCAAGATCACCCAGATCTACGAGGGAACGAACGAGATCCAGCGGGTCGTGATCGCGCGCTCGATGAGCTAGTCGCCCTACGGGCGCAGGTGCTCGACCTCGAAGCCGAACTCGCCGCCGAGCCGCTCGGCAACCAGCGAGCGGTGGCAGGCCTCGGGGTCGCGCTCGACGCAGAGCAACGCCGCCCGTGAGTTGCCGATCCACCTGACAACCGGGGCGAGGTCGACCCGGTCGAGCACTTCGTCGGTGTAGCGCTCGACGTAGGCGGGGGCGAGGACCGTGCGGCTTCGTTTGCCCTCGCCGCGCTTTTCGTCCTCGGCGTACTGGAGTTCGCGCATCGGGGTGGTCGGCGCCAGCTCCTTCAGGTGGGAGTAGGCGATTCCCGCCTCCTCGAGTGCCGCCTGCAGGCGTTGGGCGTTGGCCCAGGCGTACTCGCTGCCGCGCACGCCTCGGCGCTGGCGCACGTCGAGCAGCAGGTCGACCCCGGCGCCGGTCAGCGCGGCGAGGAAGGAGTCGCGGTCGAAGCCGTAGACGCCAATCGTCTTCAAGGTGGTCACCGACCCATTGTCACTCGTCGCTGGATGTGAAATCCCTGCGAAATGTGAGTGATGTACATCTGTGCTCGTACGCACAGGTGTTCGGTGGGTGAGTGCCTAGCTTTCGTCCCATGTTTAAAGCAGCCCCACCCGCACCGTTGAAGACCGCCCTGCTGACGCTGGCGATTGCGATCGCCGTCGCGCTGGCGGTCGTCGGCACGCCGCAGCAGATCTAAGCGGCCTTACCCAGAACCATCGCGCAGTAGCCCGCGGCGATCTCCTCTGCCGCCAGCCGCCCGCCCGGCCTCACCCACTGCGGCGTGTAGTTGACCATCCCCAGCAGGGCCAGCAGCGAGAGACGGCGGTCGGCGAAGGTCATCGAGCCGTCGGCCTCGCCTCGCGCCAGCACCTCGTCGAGGATCTTCTCGAAGGCCTTGCGCTGGGAGCGGACGCGGCGCCAGCGCGGCTCGCCCTCGATCGCCTGGCGCTCCTGGGTGAAGACCAGCATGTGGTCGCGGTGGGCGACGACGTGGGCGACCCAGGCCAGCACCAGCTCGCGCAGCTGCTCGACCGGCGGCGCCTCGACCGCGACGATCTCACGCGCCCGCTCCAGCAGCGGCTCCAGCAGCTCATCGCAGATCGCGATCAGGAGGTCGTCCTTGCCCTCGATGTAGTGGTAGAGGCCGCCCGCCGCCAGGCCGGTGGCCTCGGTCAGCTCGCTGATCGAGGTGCCGTCGTAGCCGCGCTCGGCGAACACTTTGGCCGCGGTCGCGACGACTTCGCGGCGCCGGGCGTCGTAGCGGGCGCGCAGCGCCGGGCGCGTGGGAGGGGTGGGAACCGGCATCTGCCCACGGTAGCGAAAAACCGAACGCTGATTCGGTATTCTCTACGGATGGACTTCAACCTCGGCGACGAGCATCGCCTGATCCAGCGCACGGTCCGCGACTTCGCCACCCAGGAGGTGGCCCCGGTTGCGGAGGAGCTCGACCGCGAGAAGCGGTTCCCCTACGAGATCGTCGCCAAGCTCGGCGAGCTCAACCTGATGGGGATCCCCTTCCCGCAGGAGTACGGGGGCGGGGGCGGCGACTCGCTCGCCTACGCGCTCGCCGTGGAGGAGCTGACCCGGGTCGACTCCTCGGTTGCGATCACGCTCTGCGCCCACACCTCGCTCGGCACCCAGCCGATCTACCTGTTCGGCGACGAGGCCCAGAAACAGGAGTGGCTGCCGCGGCTCACCGCCGGCGAGGTCCTCGGCGCCTTCGGCTTGACCGAGCCGGAGGCCGGTTCCGACGCCGGCAACGTCCGCACCAAGGCCCGCCTCGACGGCGGCGAATGGGTAATCGACGGCGCCAAGCAGTTCATCACCAACGCCGGCACCGAGATCTCCGGTGTCGTTTGCATCACCGCCCGCAGCGGCGAGGACGAGGTCTCCAACCTGATCGTCGCCAACGGCACCCCCGGCTACGAGCAGGGCGAGCCGTACCGGAAGATGGGCTGGAACGCCTCCGACACCCGCCCGCTCACCTTCACCGACTGCCGCGTCCCCGAGGGGAACCTGCTCGGCCCGCGTGGTATGGGCTTCCGCCAGTTCCTCCAGGTGCTCGACATCGGCCGCATCGGCGTCGCCGCGATGGGCGTCGGCCTCGCCCAGGGCGCGCTCGACGAGGCGCTCGCCTACGCCAAGGAGCGCCAGGCCTTCGGCCAGTCGATCTCCCGCTTCCAGACGATCCAGGCCAAGCTCGCCGACATGGCGACCGAGATCGAGGCGACCCGGCTGCTGGTCTACAAGGCCGCTCGGGAGAAGGACGCGGGCGAGAACTTCAGCCTCACCGCCGCCCAGGCGAAGCTGAAGAGCGGCCGCCTCGCGGTCCGCTGCTGCGAGGAGGCGGTGCAGATCCACGGCGGCTACGGCTACATCGAGGAGTACCCGGTCTGCCGCTTCTACCGCGACGCCAAGATCCTCACGATCGGCGAGGGGACCGACGAGATCCAGCAGATGGTGATCGCCCGCGCCCTCGGGGCCTAGGTGAGCCGGTGATCCCGAAGGCGGTCCGCATCCGCGAGGTCGGGCCCCGCGACGGCTTCCAGAACGAGCCGGAGACGATCGCCACCGAGGACAAGGTGCGGCTGGTCGAGATGCTCGCCCGGACCGGGGTGCGGCGGCTGGAGGTGACCAGCTTCGTCCGCGCTGATGTGATCCCGCAGCTGGCCGACGGACGCGAGGTGCTGGAACGGGCCGAGATCCCCGACGAGGTCTCGGTCGGCGTTTTGGTCCCGAACCTGCGCGGCCTGGAGGCGGCGCTCGAGCTGCGGGAGAAGATCGACGAGGTCAACGTCTTCCTCTCCGCCTCGGAGACCCACAATCGCCACAACGTCAACCGCTCTGTGGAGGAATCGCTGGAGAACGTGGAGCACGTGCTGGCCCACGCCACCGAGGCTGGCCTGCGCTGCGAGGCCGCGATCAGCACCAGCTTCGGCTGTCCCTACGAGGGCAACGTCCCGATCGAGCGCGTCTTCGGGATCGCCCAGCGGCTGGCGGCGGCGGGCGCGGTCGAGATCGGCTTCGCCGACACCACCGGGATGGCGAACCCCCTCCAGGTCGGCGAGTTCTTCCGCCGCGCCCACGAGGAGCTGCCGGAGGTCGAACACACCGCCCACTTCCACGACACCCGCGGCCAGGCGCTGGCCAACGTGCTGGCGGCGCTCGAGGTCGGCGTCGAGAGCTTCGAGTCGAGCTTCGGCGAGCTCGGCGGCTGCCCGGTCCCGGCCGGCGCCACCGGCAACGTCGCCAGCGAGGACCTGGTCTCGATGCTGCACGAGATGGGCATCGCGACCGGGATCGACCTCCCCAGGCTGATCGCGGCGGCCGCCGCCGCACAGGAGGTCCTCGGTCGCCCGCTCGGCTCCCGCGTCCTCGTCGCCGGCCCGGTCGAGTGGCACCCGGAGCAACGTTTCCACCCTTTCCCGTCCCAGGGCGAGGAAAAGGGTGGAAACGATCCTGGTGGGACCGCCATATGAGTGCGGTTTCTGCAAGCGCGCGCGAGAAGCACCTGGCGCTGATCGCCGAGCTGGAGGCGGAGCTGGAGCGGGTCCACGGCGGCGGCGGGCCGAAATCGGTCGAGCGCCACCGCGGCCGCGGCAAGCTCACCGCCCGCGAACGGGTCGAGGGACTCTGCGACCCCGGCACGCCGTTCCTCGAGCTCTCGCCGCTGGCCGCGCACGGGATGTACGAGGGCGCCGCTCCGGGCGCGGGGATCGTCACCGGGGTCGGCACCGTCAGCGGCCGCCGCTGCGTGATCGTCGCCAACGACGCCACCGTCAAAGGCGGCACCTACTACCCGATCACGGTCAAGAAGCACCTCCGCGCCCAGGAGGTCGCCCTGCAGAACCGGCTGCCGTGCATCTACCTGGTCGACTCCGGCGGCGCCTTCCTGCCGCTGCAGGACGAAGTCTTCCCCGACCGCGACCACTTCGGCCGGATCTTCTTCAACCAGGCGACGATGTCGGCGCGGGAGATCCCGCAGATCTCGGCGGTGATGGGCTCCTGTACCGCCGGCGGTGCCTACGTGCCGGCGATGAGCGACGAGACCGTGATCGTCCGCCACCAGGGGACGATCTTCCTCGGCGGCCCGCCGCTGGTGAAGGCGGCGACCGGGGAGGAGGTGACCGCGGAGGAGCTCGGCGGCGGCGACGTCCACGCCCGCAAGTCCGGCGTCGCCGACCACCTCGCCGCCGACGACGCCGAGGCGCTCTCGATCCTGCGCGAGATCGTCGCCACCCTGCCCGGCGCGCCCGCGGTTCCCTGGGAGCGGATCGAGCCGCGCCCGCCCGCCGAGGAGCCGGAGGGGATCCTCGACGTGGTCCCGATCGGATCGCGCGCGCCCTGGGACATCCGCGAGGTCCTGCGCCGCGTCGTCGACGGCGGCGAGTTGCGCGAGTTCAAGGAGAAGTACGGCAAGACCCTGGTCTGCGCCTTCGCCCACATCGACGGCCACCCGGTCGGCCTCGTCGCCAACAACGGCATCCTCTTCTCCGAGAGCGCGCTGAAGGGCGCCCACTTCGTCCAGCTCTGCGACCACCGCCGCATCCCGCTCGTCTTCGTCCAGAACGTCAACGGCTTCATGGTCGGCTCCAAGTACGAGCAGGGCGGGATCGCCAAGGACGGGGCGAAGATGGTCGCCGCGGTCTCGACCGCGCGGGTGCCGAAGCTGACCGTGATCGTCGGCGGCTCCTTCGGCGCCGGCAACTACGGGATGTGCGGCCGCGCCTACTCGCCCCGCTTCCTCTTCATGTGGCCGAACGCGCGGATCTCGGTGATGGGCGGCGAGATGGCGGCGGCGGTGATGAAGGAGGTCGGTCAGCCCGAGACCGCCGAGCTGCTGCACGACCTCTACGAGGAGCAGGGCCGCCCCTACTACTCGACCGCCCGCCTCTGGGACGACGGCGTGATCGACCCCCGCGACACCCGCCACGTCCTCAGCCTCGCCCTGGCCGCCTGCGCCAACGCCCCGCTCGAGGACATCACGGCGCCCGTTTACCGGATGTAACGCAGTCGTGGGGCCGGGGCGGGCAGAATCCGGTCCTTGAGCCACGCGCCCTCCACCCAGCATGAGGAATCGCTCGGCGCGATCTTCATCCGCTTCCTCAAGTTCGGCTGCCTCGCCTGGGGCGGGCCGGCGGCGCAGATCGCGATGGTCAAGCGCGAGTGCGTCGACGAGGAGGAATGGGTCTCGGAGAGCAGCTTCAAGCGGCTGCTGGCCGTCTACCAGGTTCTACCGGGACCCGAGGCGCATGAGCTCTGCGTCTACCTCGGCCGCACCCGCGGTGGCAAGTGGGGTGGCTTCCTCGCCGGCCTCGGGTTCATGCTGCCCGGCTTCCTGCTGATGCTCGGCCTCTCGGCGCTCTACGTCGAGACCGACCTGGCGAGCGAACTCGACGCCCTCTTCTACGGGCTCAGCGCCGCGGTCGGTGCCCTCGTCGCCCGCGCCCTCGTCCGCCTCGGGCAGACCTTCATCACCGACGTGCCACTGGCGGCGATCGCGGTCGCCGGCTTCGTCCTCACCCTCCTCGCCGGGGCCAGCTTTGTCCTCGTCCTGCTCGGCGGCGGCATCGCCTACGAGCTTTGGCGCAATGCCCGCGCCTGGGTCGGGCGGGCCAACTCGGTCGCCCTCGGCCCGGCCGCGTTGCTGATCGTCGCCACCGGCGCGATCACCACCGCGCTGGCGGGGGAGATCCTCTGGGAGGGGTTGAAAGCGGGCCTGCTCACCTTCGGCGGCGCCTACACCGTCGTCCCCTTTCTCCACGACAGCGCCGTCGAAAACCACCACTGGCTGACCGAGAGTCAGTTCATCGACGGGCTCGCTATCGGCGGCATTCTGCCGGCGCCGCTGATCATCTTCGCCACCTTCGTCGGCTACCTCGCCGGCGGGCTCGCCGGGGCGCTGCTGATCACGCTCGGAATCTTCATCCCGGCGTTCGTCTTCCCGATCTTCTTCCACCGCCAGCTGGTCGCGATCGCCGGCAACCCGCGGCTCCACCTCTTTCTGCTCGGCGTCGCGGCGGGGGTGGTGGGACTGATCGCCGCCGTCACCTTCGAAATCTTCCAGACCGGCGTCGTCGACGTCTACACGGCGCTGCTCGCGATCGGCGCCTTCCTCGCCCTCAACCGCTGGCACGGCAAGATGACCGTGCTCTATGTGGTCCTCAGCTGCGGCGCAATCGGCGTGGTCCTCCAGGCGACGGTGGTCTGAGGTGCGCCGCTGCCTGCTCGTACCGCTGTGCCTCCTCGCGGTCGTGACCGGCTGCGGCACCGATGACGGCTCACGAACGCCGGGCGAAACCGCGAGTCGGCGCGGGGCGTCGAATAGCGACGCTTCTCGCGGACTCGCGGGCGATGACACGGTCGCGCCCTCGCATTGCCCCGCGGGCCATCCTGCCTGCCGCACGACCGAAGGGCGGATCGTCTACGTGGAGGCGGTGGACCCCGACGGCGATGGCGATGCCCACTTCGTGATCGCCGACCCGCAGGGGATCACCCTCCCGGGCCTGACCGCGATCGACGTCCGCAAGGGCCTGCGCCCGCACCCGCTCCCCGGTCCCGGGGACCTGATCAGCGCCGCCGGCCCGGTCCAGACCGGGTCCTACGGTCAGAGCCAGATCCACGCGCTGGAGCTGCACGTCGCCAGATAGCCTCGCCGCATGAGCCGCCGCTTCAGACAGGTCGACGTCTTCGGCACCGGACCCTGTTCCGGCAACCCGGTCGCGGTGGTGCTCGGCGCCGAGGGGATGGGTGAGGAGGAGATGCAGCGGTTCGCGCGCTGGACCAACCTCGCCGAGACCACCTTCGTGCTGCCGCCGACCCGGCCCGAGGCCGACTACAGGGTGCGGATCTTCACCCCGGTCCTCGAGCTGCCCTTCGCCGGCCACCCGACCCTCGGCACCTGCCACGCCTGGTTGCAGGGCGGGGGAGCGTCCCGCGATCCCGGCGAGATCGTCCAGGAGTGCGACGCGGGCCTGGTGCGGATCAGGCGCGACGCGAGCGGGCTGGCCTTCGCGGCACCGCCGCTGGTGCGGTCGGGTCCCGCCTCGGAGGAGGACGCGGCCAAAGTCGCTGCTGCGCTGGGCGTCGACCGCGGCGAGATGCTCGCGGTCGAGTGGGTCGACAACGGTCCCGGCTGGATCGTCGCCATGTTCGAGAGCGCCGAGCGGGTGCTGGCGTTGCGGCCCGGCCGGCTCGACTTCGACCTCGGTGCGGTCGGTTTCCATCCCGAGGGATCAGAGGCGGTGATCGAGCTGCGTGCCTGGGCGCCGGTCAACGGGCTCGCCTTTGAGGACCCGGTGACCGGGAGCCTCAACGCCTCGGTTGCGCAATGGATGCTCGGCAGCGGTCGCCTCACCGCGCCCTACCTGGCGACCCAGGGCAGCGCGATCGAGCGCGCCGGCCGGATCGAGATCTCCGCGGACGAAGACGGGACGATCTGGGTCGGCGGTCGGGTCGAGACGGTGATCGAAGGCTCAGTCGACCTCTAGCGGCTGCTCAGCCGTGGAGGCCGGTTCGATGGACCACGGCGTGGCCTTTGCCGCGGACGATCAGCCAGCGGTTGACCGGCAGCGCGACTAGGCCGGCGATCAGCAGCGCGAAGGCGAGGCTGGCCCAGAAGAGGAGGCTGTCGAGGCCCGCGTCCATCGCCCCTGGCACTGCGAGCATGATCAGGTTGTCGACGATCTCCATCACCGCGATGCTCAGGGTGTCGGAGGCGAGGGCGATAGGGATCACCGCTCCCAGCGCCATTCCCGCCCGCAGCAGCGGCAGGCTGGTCAAGGTGTAGCCGAAGAGGAAGGCGAGGGCTACCGCCAGGGCGATCGTGCCGAGGTCGGAGAACCCGAGCGCGGTCCCGATCGCCATCCCGGCCACCTCGCCGATCGCGCAACCGGTGAGGCAGTGGACGGTGGCGGCAAACGCCACGGCGTTGAGGCTCTTGCCGTCCGCGTCCATGCGCGAATCGTAGGCCGACTTGACATGTGACTAATTAGTCACCTAATATCGCGGCCATGGACGAGGTCTTCAAGGCGCTGGCGGATCCAACTCGCCGCGAGCTGCTCGATCGGCTCTTCGAGGTCGACGGCCAGTCGCTGGGCGCCCTGGAAAAAGGCCTGCCGATGTCCCGCTTCGGCGTGATGAAGCACCTCAAGGTGCTGGAGGAGGCGGGCCTGGTGACGACGAGGCGGCGCGGCCGCGAGAAGCTGCACTTCCTCAACCCCGTCCCGATCCGGCTCATCCACGACCGCTGGGTGGGCAAGTACGCGGAGCCCTGGGCCTCGGCGCTCAGTGAGCTCAAAACCGAATTGGAGGACGAGCGATGAGCGACGAGCAGACTTACACCGTGGTTGGAGGACGCGCCTCGATGACCGTGTTCGAGGTCTACATCAAGACCACGCCGGAGCGGCTCTGGGAGGCGATCACCAGCGAGCAGATGCGCGCCCGCTACAGCTTCGGGGTGGGGACGGTCTCCGACTGGACCGCCGGCTCGGAGTACAAGTCGGAGGTGCCGGGGGTGGTCGAGATCGCCGGCGGCAAGAACCTCGAGGTCGACCCGCCGCGCCGCTTGGTGCAGAGCTTCACCGCGCTCTGGAGTGAGGACGTGCAGCGGGAAGGGGAGTCGCGGGTGACCTGGGAGATCGAGCCGGTCGGCACCTCCTGCCGCCTGCGGGTGACCCACGACCAGCTGGGGGCGGAGGCCAACAACGAACTCTATGGCGGCTGGCCGATGATCCTCTCCGGCCTGAAGACGTTGCTGGAGACCGGCGAGGACCTCGACACCCCGGGGTCCCTGCGCTACTCGGAAGCCGGCGCCTAGCCGGCCTCCGCGGGGGCGGTTCGGCTACCCGGCTCTCGGGGTAGCCGGACCGAACCCGATCAAGGAGGCCAGTCGATGACCCAGCCGACCCTGGACCATGCCCGTGAGCTGAGTGAATGGAGCCCGCCGCTGGGCGTGCTCTCCATCTACCTCGGCTTCGACCCGGCCGACCGCGGCGGCGCCTGGCGCACCGAGCTGCGCAACGGCCTGGACGCCGTCCTCGACTCTCACAAGGAGGCCGAGCACGATCGCCGGGTGGCGCTGCGGGCGACGGCGAAGCGGCTGACCGAGCGCTTCGAAGACGGCGACCTGCGCCCGCCCCCGCGAGGGGAAGCCGGCTTCGTCGAGGTGGCGGAGAAGGAGGGGACCGAGCACTGGTTCGGCGCCGCCGCCGCTCCCGCAGCCAACGCCTGCGTCGAGTTCGGCTCCTCGCCGGTGGTGGCGCCGCTGCTCGAGCTCTCGGGCCGCGGCTCGCCGCGGGCGATCGCCCTGCTCTCCGCCGAGCGGGTACGGCTCCTGAGCTGCGTCGAAGGGGCGGTGGAGGAGATCGAGGATTGGGAGCTGAGCATCACCAGCCTCGACTGGCGCGAGCGCAAATCGCAGACCACCAACAATCCTTCCCGCGCTCAGGGCGTCAGCGCCTCCGGTCACGACCAGTTCGAGGAGCGGCTCGAGCACAACCGCCAGCGCTTCCTCGGCGAGTGCGGTGGGCTGATTGCCAACCGGGTCGCGGCGGACGGCTTCGAGGAAGCGATCGCCTTCGGCCCCGCCAGGGACATCGAGGGGTTCAAGGCCGGCTTTGGGGCCTCGCGGGCAAAGCTGACCATCGGCGACGAGGTCGATCTGATCTCAACCCCGACGGGCAAGGTCGCGGAGGTCGTCGGCGACGTCGTCGTCCGCCTCGATGAGGATCGCGACCGGGCGCTGGTCGAGCGGGCGATGGCCGAGGTCAAGGGCGGCAGCCGCGGCGCCGGCGGCCCCCAGGAGACGCAGGAGGCCCTGGCCGAAGGCCGGGTCGACCACCTCGTCTTCGATGCCGCGATCGACGGGGCCGACGCCGAGGCGCTGATCCGCGGTGCGCTGTCCAGCAGCGCCCGGGTGACGGTCGTGCGGGGCGAGGCGGCGGCGCCCCTGGCCGAGGCGAAAGGGGTGGCGGCGATCCTCCGCTACTAGCTCGGCAGGAGGGTCGCCGTCGCCGCGGGATTCGTTTCGATCATCAATCCGCCGGGAAGCAAGGATCGCAAGAGACGCTATGAAAGAGCACGGTTTTCAACACCAGGCACTGATCTACGAGGGAGATGATGAGTACCTGGCGGGAACCATGCCCCTCGTGCTCGAGGCGCTCATCGCCGGGGAGCCGCTGATGGTCGCGGTTGGAGCAGCCCAGGGCGAGCTGATAGCCGCAGAGCTGGGACCCGATGCCAAGCGGGTGCTGTTCGTCGATATGCGGGAGGTCGGCCGCAACCCGGCGGCGATCGTCCCGCTGTGGCGCGAGTTCGTCGACGATCACGGCGGCCTTCCCGTGCGGGGGATCAGCGAACCCGCCCCGGCTTGTCGCAGCCGGGCGGCGCTGGAGGAGTGCCATCGGCACGAGGGGCTGCTCAACGTCGCCTTCGCCCAGTCCTCAGCCTGGACCCTGCTCTGCCCCTACGACGCGGGATCTCTCGATGACGCTCTGCTCGAGCGGGCGGCCCTCTCGCACAGCTGCATCTCGCGCCAGGGGCGGACCGAGGCGAGCGCCAGCTTCGAGCCTGATCCGGACTGCATGGCGGGGAATCTGCCGCCTCCAGCCGCGAGGCCAGACACCTTTTCCTTCGGGCTGCAGGAGCTGGGCGAGGTCCGGCACCGGGTGGCGCATGCGGCTGAGGGCGCTGGGCTGGCCCCGCGGGCTGCCTCCGATTTCGTCACCGCTGCCAGCGAGCTCGCCTCCAACAGCGTCATGCACGGCGGTGGGGCCGGCAGGCTGCGCCTCTGGTGCGAGGGGGATGATCTACTGGCCGAGGTCGAGGACGGCGGCCTGATCGACGAACCGCTGGTGGGGAGCCTGCGTCCCCGCATCTCCCAGGAGGGTGGTCGTGGGCTCTGGCTGGCGAACCAGCTCTGCGACCTGGTCCAGATTCGCTCGGGTGAAAACGGGACCAAGGTCCGTCTGCACGCACCCGCACAAGAGGGCGCTTTCGTCTGACCCTGAACCGGGTTCGGCGGCCATTCCGCTTTCACCGGCGGCCGGACACTACGATCTCCCTTGATGCAGAGTTTCAAGATCAGCACCCAGGATCTGCGGCCCGGCTGCCGCGACATCCAGATCGAAGGAGAGCTGGACTTGGCGGTCGCCGGCCAGCTCGACGAAGCGCTTGCCGCCGCGGTCGCCGAGTACGACCGGGTCCTGGTGGGTCTCGATCGCTGTGACTTCATCGACTCCTCCGGGATCGCGGTGATCCTCCGCGCGCACAACCGGATGCTGGAGGAGGGCCGCCGGCTGGCCGTCTACGCCCCCTCGGATCAAGTCCTGCGGGTGCTCTCGATGACCGGGCTGACCGCCAACGGTCTCGTTTTCGACAGCGCCGAGGAGGCCCTGGCGGCGCTCGGCGATCCCTCCTGAGGGTCCTTCAGCCGAAGCGTGGTTCGAGGCGCCGGAAGGTGCGCCACCAGCCATAGTCGAGTGTCGCGTGCTCGACCGCCTGTAGGAGCGAGCCGTCGTCATCGTGGAGCTCGTAGCTGACCACCGGCGTCTCGTCATCGACCCCAACGGCGACGATGCGAGCCATCATCAGGAAGGGCGGGCAACTGAGCCACACCTCGCCCGGTTTTGGAAGGGTTTTTACGTCTGGTCCCGCCATGGCTGCTCGGTACCCCTGCATTCGACGCAGAAACCGAGAACCTTCCCCGAAATTAGGGGTTTTCACAAAGGCCGCAGGGGAGACCCGTGCGCCTCAGATCCCTGTTGAGGCACCATGCCCGCCGAGACTGCCTCAGTGTCCGATATGCGAACACTGGCGCGGTCTCGCGGAGAGAGCTGACGCGATCCGTCTAAACGCCGTCGGCCGTCTCGACCCTGAAGGCCGAGCGCAGGGGGTGCGCAGGTTTGAAGAAGGTCGCCGTCTGGGATTTCATCCTCCACTGCGCCGGCAGCATGCCGCCAGGGGCGGCGAGGAAACGGGTGAAGAGGACCGCGGCGCGGCGGCAGGTGATCGCTGAGCGGGCCGGGATGTAGAGCAGGTACTGGGCTTTGGCGAAGAACAGGGGGCCGATGTTGGAGGCGGCGTTAACCGTGTAAGCGTCTGGGCAGAGGCGCCCTAGTTCGCTGTTGCCGCCGCCCGAGGCGCCGGCGCGGCTGACCGAGAAGCCGGGCAGGCCGGGCCGGGTGAAGGAAGCCTTGCCGCTGCCTTCGGCGGCCGCCCGCCATGGTTTCGGCAGATTGCCGTCCCAGTCCTGGAGGAACCGGGAGAAGAGCTGGGACGCCGCCTGGCAACTGAGGCCCGTGTCGGTGGTCACTTCGTAGTTCCCCGCCGGCAGGACCACCGTGCCGATGCGGTCGTCGTGCAGGACTTTGAAGCTGGGGCAGGTTGCCGCCGCAGCCGAGCTTGCTCCGCCCAGCGCCACCAGCGCCAGCACAACGACAAGCGCCGCGGAGAAGGCGGCGGCGAGGCGGCGGCGGGAGGCTCGGACGGGACTCACGGCCGCGAAAGCTATCAGCGCCGATCCGTAGCATGCGGGCGACCGATGCCCGAACCCGTCAAGCGCAACCAGCGCTACATGCCTGGGCTGGACGGGCTGCGAGCGATCGCCGTCCTCGCCGTCATCGCTTTCCACCTCGGCCTCGACTGGGCTCCCGGCGGCATGCTCGGGGTCGCCGTCTTCTTCACCCTCAGCGGTTACCTGATCACCGACATCCTGCTGGCGCAGCTGAACGCCCGCGGCAAGATCAAGCTCACCGCCTTCTGGCTCGCCCGCGCCCGCCGCCTGCTGCCGGCGCTGTTCCTGATGCTGGCGATCGTCACCGCCTGGGTCACCGTTTTCGGCCCCGCCCAGCCGGACCAGTTCCGCGAGGGGGTCGTCTCGGCGATCTTCTACATCAACAACTGGCAGCAGATCTTCGCCGACGTCTCCTACTTCGCCCGCTTCGAAGCCGAAGGCCCGCTCGACCACCTCTGGTCGCTCTCGGTCGAGGAGCAGTTCTACATCCTCTGGCCGTTCCTGCTGCTGGCCGGGGTCAAGCTCGTCCGCGAGAGCCCGCTGCCCTCCGGCGTTCGCCCCCGCCTCGCCCTGCTGACGATCGCCGGGGCGATCGCTTCGGGGATCCTGATGGCGGTCCTCTACGAGCCCAGCTTCGACCCCTCGCGGCTCTACTTCGGCACCGACACCCGCGCCGGCGGCCTGCTCTTCGGGGCGGCGCTGGCGATGGTCTGGCCGAGCCGCAAACTCAGCCGCCGGATCGCGCCCCAGGCCCGCAACACCCTCGACGCGCTCGGCGTCTTCGGCCTCGCGGTGATCGCCCTGATGATCTGGAAAACCGGCGAACTCTCACCCTTCCTTTACCGCGGCGGCTTCGTGGTCCTCTCGCTGGCCACGGTCCTCGTCCTGATGCCGCTCACCCACCCCGCCTGCCGGCTTGGCAAGTGGATGGGAGTGCTGCCGCTGCGCTGGGTCGGGGTCCGCTCCTACGCGATCTACCTCTGGCAGACCCCGGTGATCGTCCTCACCACGCCCGAGGGGGTTCAGCACCAGGACGACCTCGTCCGTGCCCTCCTCCAGGTGGGGGCGATTCTCGGCATCTCGGCCCTCTCCTGGCGCTTCGTCGAGGAGCCGATTCGCCACGGCGCGATCGGCCGCTTCTTCGCCCGCCGCCGCGCGGTCGGTTGGAAATGGGAGACCTTCGCGCCGCCGATGCGGGTGGCGATCGTCGGCATGGGGATCGTTCTGGTGATCGCCGCCGCCGGCATGGCCGGGCTCAACTCGACCTCGGCCGAAGGCAACAACGTCCGGGTCGAGCAGGCCCGGGCCGAGGGAACGACGAAACCGCCGCCGCTGACCCCCGAGCAGGCCGGCTCCTCGACCAAAGCCGCCTGCAAAGACGTGATCCACATCGGCGACTCCACCTCCGAGGGCCTCGACGACGCCGAATACCTGCCGATCGAAGCGCAGCGGATCCCCGCTCGCTACATGGAAGTCGGGGCCAAAGAAGTCCACATGGAGGTGCAGGGAGCGACCTCGATCGAAGAGCAGTTCGAAGGCAACCCCAACGCCCAGGAAGTCGCCGCCGCCTGGAAGGCCGAAGGCTTCAAAGGCTGCTGGGTGCTCGCCCTCGGCACCAACGAGGCGGCCAACGTCGCCGCCGGCTCGACCGTCACCGAGCGCCAACGGATCGAAAAAATGATGGCGATCATCGGCGACGAACCGGTGCTCTGGGTGAACGTCCGCTCGCTGGTCGAAAAGGGCGATCCCTACTCGAAGGAAAACATGGAGAAATGGGACGAGGAACTGGTCGCCGCCTGCGCCACCTATCCCAACATGCGCGTCTACGACTGGGCCTCCGACGTCAAAGACGAGTGGTTCATCGAAGACGGCATCCACTTCACCTCGCCCGGCTACGCCGCCCGCGCCCAGCTGATCGCCCAGGCGCTCGCCCACGCCTTCCCGGAAAAAGGCGAAACCGAAGGCGGTTCCAAGAAGTGTGTGGTCAGCTGAGGCCGAGGATCTCGACCGGCGTCGGTTCCCCGGCCGGCTCGAACCCCATGATCCGCCCGTAGAAGTAGAGCTCTGATTCGAGGCAGCGGATGTTGGTCTCGGCTTTGCGGAAGCCGTGCTGCTCGCCCTCGAACGGCAGGTAGGCGTGGGGGACCCCGTTGCGCTCCAGCGCCGCCGCCATCTTCTCCGCCTGGTTCGGCGGCACGACCTTGTCCTCCAGCCCCTGGAAGAGGATCACCGGCGCGCGCAGCTGGTCGACGTGGTTGATCGGCGAGCGTTCGCGGTAGAGCTCGGCCTGCTCGGGATACGGACCGATCAGCAGGTCGAGGTAGCGGGACTCGAACTTGTGGGTATCGCCGGCGAGCGACTCGGCATCGGCGACGCCGAAGTAGCTGGCGCCGGCGGCGAGCTCGTCGTGGAAGGTGAGCGCGCAGAGGGTTGCGTAGCCGCCGGCCGAGCCGCCGCGGATCGCCAATCGCTCTCCGTCGGCGTAGCCCTGGGAGGCGAGGTAGAGCGCCGCCTTGACGCAGTCCTCGCTGTCGACCGTGCCCCAAGCGCCGCGCAGCTTGTTGCGGTAGGCGCGGCCGTAGCCGCTGGAGCCGCGGTAGTTGACGTCGACGACGCCGATCCCGCGGCTGGTCCAGTAGATGTACTCGCGCGAGAGGGCGGGGGTGACGTGTGAGGTCGGCCCGCCGTGGCTCTCGACGATCAGCGGCGGCAGCTCGCCCTCCGGCGCCTCGAACTCGGGGTTGGTCGGCGGGTAATAGAAGCCGTAGGCGGTCTCGCCCTCCCCGGTCGGGAACTCGATCGCCCGCGGGCGGGAGATGTATGCCGGGTCGACCGGCTCGTCGCTGGCGGTGCGCACGACCTCGGTCTCGCCGCTGGCGAGGTCATGGACGACGACCGCGGTCTCGTTCTCGGGAGTTGCCGCGGCGAACGCCACCCGCTCGCCCCGCGCCGAGAGCGCCGGGAACCCGAAGTCGGTGAAGGGCAACTCGAGGTCGGCCGGTTCCCAGCCGTCGGGCCGCAGCAGGGCGAGGCGTTCTTCGCCCCGCTCGCAGCGCACGCAGGCGATCGCCCCGCTCTCGAGGAAGGCGAAGGTGGCGCCGCCGAACAGCCACTGCGGGTGGGCGAAGTCGGCCTCGTCCTCGGTCAGCTGGATCAGCGCACCCTCCTCGCCGCTGAGCTGGGCGCCGGGGTCCCGCGCCCGGTAGAGGTTCCACCAGCCATCGCGGTCGGAGGCGAAGTGGAGGTGGCCGTCTGGTCCCCACTCGGGCTGGAAGATCGACTCCTCGGCACCGCCGGCGACGAGCCGCTCCTCGCCACTGTCGGCGAGCGGCGCGATCCACAGCTCGGTCCCGTCCCAGGGCATGTTCGGGTGGTCCCAGCAGGTCCAGGCCAGCCACCCGCCGTCGGGGCTGATCCGCGGGAAGGAGTAGAAGTCGCGACCGCTGGCCAGGACCTGCGGCTCGCCGGAGCCGTCGAGGGCAAGGGAGACGATCTCGTTCGCCGGTTCGCCCCCTTCGACGTCGCGTTCGCGCACGCAGACGAGGCCGCGGCCGTCGGGCGTAGGTTGCAGGTCGGCGTAGCGCAGCGCGTCGGGGCTGGACGGCTCCGGCGAGATCGCCACCGGCTCCTCGCCGAGGCGCTGGCGGTAGACGCGCTGGTCGGTGAACTCGACGAAGAAAAAGAGGTCCGGCGCGGCCAGGCACCAGGCGCCGCCGCCGTACTCGTGGACCCGGGTGCGCACGTTCGTCATCTCGCCCACTGCCGCCTCCGGCTCGCCGCCCGGCGGTCGCCGCATAAGCACTGAACGGCCGCCCTCGCCGGGCCGCCCTTCGAGCCACCAGACCGCGCCGTCGTCGGCGATCGTGGGAAAAGCCAGACGCCGCCCCGCCCGGGCCACCGCCGCCGCGTCGATCGGCGAGGACCAGGACCCGTAGGGAGCGACCGTCGCCATCTACTCCTCGGCCTCGACCTCGCGCAGTCGGTGGCTGTCGACGTCGTAGACAAAGCCGCGGACCACCTCGCGATGGGGCAGGAAGGGGCTGCGGCGCACCCGCAGGATCGATTGGCGCACGTCGCCCTCCACGTCCTTGAATGACTCGATCGCGAAGGCGGGGGAGACCCCGGTCGTCTCCTGCAGCTCCATCCGGAAGCCGTCGTCGGTGATCTTCTGCATGCCGCAGTCGGTGTGGTGGATCAGCATTACCTCACGGGTGCCGAGCCGCCGCTGGGAGATCGCCAGCGAACGGATCACGTCGTCGGTAATGACGCCGCCGGCGTTGCGCAGCACGTGCGCCTCGCCCGGGCCGAGGCCGAGGGCGGCGAAGACATCGAGCCGCGAGTCCATGCAGGTGACGATCGCCAGTTGCCGCTGCGGTTCGACGTCGAGGTGCCGCTCGGCGAGACCGGTGGCGAAGACCTGGTTGTTGCTGAGCAGGGCGTCGATCGTGTCCATGGCGGGCAGCCTAGCCAGTGACCGCCGTCAGCCGGAGTTTCCGTGTGTCGTGGCCGGGGTAGCCGCGATGCAGGAACACCCGCCACAGACGACCAGAAATCGGGAGATAGATCGATGGAGACGAGCAGTATCGGCAAAGGCATTCTCGACGGCGACAAATCGACCCGCGACCACATCGTCGAGCTGCTGACCAAGTCCTACTGGATGGAGATCGAGACGGTGATGAGCTATCTCTCCGCCTCGACCAACCTCGACGGGGTTCGAGCTCAGGAGATTCGCGAGTCCCTGGCCGAAGACATCAAAGAGGAGCTCGGCCACGCCGAAGAGTTTGCGAGGCGGATCAAGGAGCTCTACGGAGTGGTCCCCGGGTCCGAAGCTTTCGAGGCCGAGCAGAGCTTCCTGCAGCCGGCCGCCGAGCAGACCGACGTGATCCACGTGATCCGCGGCGTAATCGCGGCCGAGACCGGCGCGATCGAGCACTACACGCAGATCGTCGAGGAGACCGACGGGGTCGACCCGGTGACCCAGGACATGGTGATCGCGATCCTCCGCGACGAGCAGGGTCATCGCCGCCTCTTCGAGGGCTTCCTGCGCGAGTACGAACTCGAAGGCAAGGCTTAGCGCCGGCTTGCCCTGAGCTGCGAAGGTTCCGGCATGGAACTGGAGGCGTTGCGGGTCGTCGGTCGCGTTTCGTCGCCGCTGACCGACCCCGCCGCCGCGCCGAAGCAGGGCGACGAGGGGGCGCCGGAGGCGACCGTCGAGATCTCCCCGGAGTTCGAGCCGGCGCTGCAAGGGGTCGCCGCCGGCGACGAGTTGCTGGTCCTGACCTGGCTCGACCGCGCCGAGCGCGAGGTGCTGGCGGTTCACCCCCGGGGCGACGTCTCCCGTCCCGAGGCCGGCGTCTTCGCCACCCGTTCGCCGCACCGCCCGAACCCGATCGGGCTGCACCGGGTGCGGGTGCTCGCGATCGACGGATCTCGGCTACGGGTCACCGACCTGGAGGCCCTCGACGGCACCCCGGTGCTCGACCTCAAGCCGGTTCTGGAGGCGGTGGGGGAGCGATGAGCCTGGGCGCCAACGACGTCGAGATCCGGCCGGCGACCGAGGCCGACGCGCAACTCCTCTTCGATCTGATCCTCGAGCTCGCCGCCTACGAGAAAATGGCCGACGAGGTAGCCGGCGACCCCGAGATCCTGCGGCGCTCGCTGTTCGAGCAGAAGGCGGCGGAGGCGCTGATGCTCGAGACCGCCGACGGGGAAGCGGTCGGCTACGCGATCTTCTTCACCACCTTCTCGACCTTCGAGTGCCGCTCGGGGATCTGGCTCGAGGACGTCTACGTCCGCCCCGAGCACCGCCGCGGCGGCATCGGCCGCTTGGTGATGGAGCACCTCGCCAACCTCGCCCTCGAACGAGGCCACGTCCGCCTCGACTGGGTGGCGCTGGAGTGGAACGAGCCGGCACTCGACTTCTACGACCAGATCGGGGCGCGGCGGCTGGATGACTGGCGGATGCTGAGGTTGGAGAGGGACGGGATTAGGCGGTTGGCCGGGCGCGACTGAGCAGCAGCTCGCGCTCGCGCTCGTTCTCGGTCAGCTCGGCCGCTCGCTTGAATTCAGATGAGGCCTCCTCACGGCGACCCAGTTTCTCCAGTAGGTCGCCACGGACGCTGGGGAGCAGGTGGTATTTCGCCAGGGCCGGGTCGTCTTCGATCCCCGCCAGTAGCTCCAGGCCCGCCTCCGGGCCGAAGGCCATTGCCACCGCTACCGCACGGTTCAACTCGATCACCGGCGAGGGCTGGACTTGGGCGAGGGCCTCGTAGAAGGCGGCGATCCGCACCCAGTCGGTGTCCTCGGCCCGGATCGCGCGGCCGTGGCAGGCGGCGATCGCCGCCTGCAGGCCGTAGAAGCCGAGCGGGCCGGGCAGCGCTTCGGCCCGTTCCAGCGCCCGTCGCCCGCGCACGATCAGCAGCGGGTCCCAGCGGCCGCGGTCCTGCTCCAGCAGCAGCACCGGCTCTCCGTCAGGACCGCGTCGGGCGGCGGTGCGGGAGGCCTGGATCTCCATCAGCGCCACCAGGCCATGGACTTCTGGCTTGTTCGGCGCCAGCTCGGCGAGGATCCGCCCCAGCCGCAGCGCTTCCTCGCAGAGGTCGGCGCGGACCCAATCCTCGCCGGCGCTGGCCGCGTACCCCTCGTTGAAGACCAGGTAGATCACTTCGAGCACCGAGGGCAGCCGCTCCTCCAGCTCGATCCCTCGTGGCACCTCGAACGGCACCTTCGCCTCGCGCAGGGTTCGCTTCGCCCGCACCAGTCGCTGGGCGACGGTCGACTCGGAGGAGAGGAAGGCGCGGGAGATCTCCGTCGTCGTCAGCCCGCCGAGCAGGCGCAGGGTCAGCGCCACCCGCGCCTCGCGCGAGAGCAGCGGGTGGCAGCAGGTGAAGATCAGCGCCAGCAGGTCGTCGCCGATCTCGTCGTCGACCGCGGCATCGAACTCGGAGCGCTCGAGCGCGAACAGCACCCCGGTGTCGCGGGCCACCTCTTCCCGCTTGCGCTCATAGGTCGTCTCGCGCCGCAGCCGGTCGATCGCCCGGTTCTTCGCCGTCGCCATCAGCCAGGCGCCCGGGTTCTCCGGGACGCCGGTCTCGGGCCACTTCTCCAGCGCCGCGACCAGCGCGTCCTGCGCCAGGTCCTCGGCGAGGCCGACGTCGCGGACCATCCGCGCCAGGCCCGCGATCAGGCGGGCGGACTCGATCCGCCAGACCGCCTCGATCGCACGCGTGGCCTCGCTCATAGCCGGCTCTTCAGGGGCCCTCGTAGGCGTCCTGCACCTCCTGCGGGAAATCCTCCATCTCGAACACCCGGCGCACCTCCACCCGGCAGCCCTGCCCGGGACAGCGGCTCGCCCACTCGAGCGCCTCCTCCTTCGAGCGGGCCTGGATCAACCAGTAGCCGCCCACGACCTCCTTCGCCTCGGCGAAGGGACCGTCGGTGACCGTCGCCTTGCCCTCGCCGTCGAAGTTGACATAGCCGCCGTCGCTGGGCGGCCGCAGCCCGTCGAGAGAAAGCAGCAGGCCAGCCTTGCGCAGCTCCTCGTTGTAGCGACCCATCGCCGCCACTCCGTCAGGACTGGGCTCCCAGTCCTTCTCCTCGATCTGCGGGTACATGAACATCATGAAGCGCATCCGATCCTCCTTCGTCGGCGGGCAGAGGTTCCGCCCTTTTACCTCAGACGACGAACGGGCGGCGGCGAAATCGACAGGCCCCGGCTACTCGTCGCGCGGGGTGATGCGGAAGATCGAGACGACCTCGGCCTGATGGGCCTCGGGGTGGACGACGTAGGCGCTGGGGCCGCCGCCGAACCAGCCGGCGGCTTCGTTGTCGCCGACGAAGATGCCGGAGTGGCGGTTGCCGTCGGGGTCCTGGACCCAGACCTTGTCGCCCTCGCGGAACCCGTGCTCGATTGCCTCGTCACTCATCGCGGGCAGTCTAGTTGCCGGAGCAGGGGCCGAGCTGCCGCAGCTTGCGCCGGTACTCGCGCATCGAGTCGTGGCGCATGTCGCCGTGGGTCTGGTTGCGCAGGCTCGGCACCCGCTCGCGGTGATAGGTGGAGGTGAGGCTCTCGGCGTGGCCGATCACGTCGTGGACCCGGATCCCGAAGCGGCAGCGCAGCCACTGGGTGAGGCGCAGCGAGGCTCGTAGCTGAGCCCGGTCGCCGAGCAGGTCGCCGTCGCCGAAGCCGACGTGCTCGATCCCGATCGCGGTCCAGTTGAGGCCGACGGTATGGCGGCAGCGGGTGCGGAGGTTGACGAGGCGGAAGACCTTGCCGGAGCCGGAGACGACGAAGTGCGAGCAGACATTGGGCAGCTCGCCCAGCTCCGGGTCGGGGTTGTCGGGGGCGAAGGTGTTGTAGACGGCGGCAGCGGTGCTGGTCTGGGCCATGTGCTCGACGATCACCTTGGGATTGCGTAGTCGCCATGCCCGTTCGCCGTAGTGGCGCTCCGAGTAGGCGGCCATCTCCCGCTTGCGCTTCTCCCCGTAGGGGATCGGCCAGGACTTGACCGGTGGCGGCGAGGGAGCGGGGAGAAGCAGTCCAGCCGCAGCCGCCGCCGCGGCGACGAGCGCGAGCTTCATCGGGCGATGGTAAGTGGCCGGACGGCGAGGACGACGAGGTCGTCGCGGAGACCGCCGGAGCTCCGCCCGACTGCGTCGGCCCGCAGCCGCTCGGTCATCTCGTCCAGCTCCAGTCCCAAGAGTGCCTGCGTCATCTCGGCGAAGGCCTCGGGTCCCTGGTGAGAGGCGACAGGCCCCGCCTCCAGCCAGCCGTCAGTGCAGAGCGCCAGGGTCTCATTGCCGGTCAGGGTCCGCTCATGGCGCTCGACGTTCGGCTCCTGCCAGGCGCCCAGCACCGAGCCGCCGCCGAGCAGCGCCGGGCCGTCCCCGCCGGTCAGCACCGCCGGTGGGTGTCCGGCAGCGGCCAGCGCCACGCCCCAGCCGCTGGTCCCGCGCCGCAGCCGCACCAACATTGCGGTGGCGAAATCGTTGAGGCTTTCGCCGTCGGTCAGCAGCTCGTTGACTCGCCGCAGGACCTCCTCGGGCTCGTCGATCTCCCGGGTCAGGCCGCGCACCGAGTGGCGGACGGCGACCGAGACCCCGGCCGCGGCGCTGCCCTTGCCGGCGACGTCGCCGACCAGCAGCCAGCAGCCGTCCTCATTCGGCATCACGTCGTAGAAGTCCCCTCCTACCTCGATCCCCTCGCCGGCGGCCTCGAAGACGACCGAGATGTCCAGCCCTGGGATCTTCGCCGGCCGCGGCGGTCGCAGGCCGCGCTGCAGGTTCTTCGCCACCCGGTCGCGCTCCTGGTAGAGCCGCGCGTTGTCGAGCGCCAGCGCCGCCCGTTCGCCGAGCTCGGCGAGGAATTCAAGGTCGCCGGCGTCGTAGCGCATGTCCTGGTGGGCGTGGAGGAAAGAGAGGGCGCCGAGGGTGCGACCGCGGGCGACCAGGGGCACCACCGCGGCCGAATTGTAGCCGGCGTCCTCCATCAGCTGCAGGTGCTCGCTGCCTTGGGAGACCTTGTCGATCACCTCCGGCGCCTTCAGGTCGCGCCAGACCAGGGGCTGGTTCAGCCGCAGCACCTGGGCCACCGGATGCTCGCCGTTCGGATCGAGGGGCTTGTCGCGCCGGATCCGCTCCAGTCGCTCCGCCATCTCCGGATCGGCACCGGCGACGACGCTGTCGCCGAGCCAGCCGTCGGCGCGGCGGAAGTCGATCAGGCAGAGGTCGGCCAGCTCGGGCACGGCGGTGGAGACGATCGTGCGTGCAGTCTCGGTCGGGTCGAGCGAGCTGTCGAGCAGGCGGCTGGCGGCGACGAGGAACTCCTGGGCGCGGCGGCGGCGAGACTCGGCGGTGATGTCGCGGGCGACGACCGAGGCGCCGACCAGGCCCCGCGTCGGGCTGCGGATCGGCGAGATCGTCAGCGAGACCGCAACCCTGCTGCCGTCGGCGCGGATCCGCTCGGTCTCGTAGGTCTCCAGCCGTTCACCTTGCTTTACCCGCTTGAGGATCGCCTTCTCCTCGTCTTTGTGGTCGGTCGGAATCAGGAAGGAGATGTGACGGCCGATCGCTTCCTCGGGGCTGTAGCCGTAGAGGCGAGCGGCGGCCGGGTTCCAGGTGGTGACGACCCCCTCTAGGTCCTTGCTCAGCACCGCGTCCTGGGTGCCGCGGACGACCTCGGCTAGGTGCTGCCGGAAGCGGTCGGCATCGGCGCTCTCCTCCTCCGCCCGGCGCCGGGCGATGAAGGTGCCGAGCTGGTCGGCGAAGCCGGCAAGCAGCGCCATCAGCTCCTCGGACTGAGGGTTGAAGGAGGTGGTGTGGAACTCGGCGACTGCGAGGACGTCCTCGGGGGATCCGGTTGGCACCGGAATCGCCAGCGCCGCCGGCGCGGTGGTTATCCCACCGCTTTGCCAGGCGTCGGCGAGAAGGCTCGTATCGGGATCCTCGGTGCCGCGGCCGGACACCAGGCGCAAGGGCTTCCCTTCGCCGACGACTTCCCACAGCGCCCCCGCCTCCCAGCGCAAGAGGTCGGCGACGATCTCGAGGAAGCCGGGCGCCACCTGGTCGAGCGAGTCGCCCTCGATCAGTCGCGCCGCCAGCTCTCGTTGGCTCCTCAGGTAACGCCACAGCTCCATTTCCTGCGGCCCTTGCATCCCGGTTCAAAGCTACTCGTTCGAGGAAAACCATCCGCCTACCTCATCCCGGGCGTAATTCAGTTTTCTCCCTTTGTCCCCTGGGTACTGAAACGACCAACGGGATTGGACAAACAGGAAGACCGGGAGAAGATCATGTTTCGATGCGACAACTGCGGCAGCGGCTACTCGACCCAGGCGGCGTCCTCATGGACCTCCTGCCCGCGGTGCCTGGCCAAAGAGAAGGTCCAGGTTCCGCTCACCTTCGAGCTCGGCTGGCGCCGCTCCACAGTGGGCTCGGCCACCGTTTTGCACTCAAAGACGAGGGGTAGCCAGGCGCTGGAGATCACCTAAGCGAGTGAGGAGGGCCACCGCGATGCCACCGCGAGGAGTGAAGAAAGGCAGCAAACGGGATCGGCAGTACAAGCACATCAAAGCGAGCGAGAAAAAGGCCGGCCGCTCGACCAAGCGTGCCGAGGAGATCGCGGCCCGCGCGGTGAACAAGGAAAAAGCGCGCTCGGGCGAATCGGAAAGCTCCTCTCGCAGCTCAACTCGCGGCGCCTCCGCCAGCAGTCGCGGCGGCAAACAGTCGGGCCACGGTCCCGGCGGTCGCACCCGCGAACAGCTCTACAACGACGCTAAGAAGCTGGGGATCGAAGGGCGCTCCAAGATGGACAAGGGCGAACTGCAGCGCGCGGTGGCGGGAGCCAGCTAGTCGGCCCCGCCCGGGGCGGCGATCGAGATCCCGAAGTAGTTCTCGACGCTGCCGCGGCGCGGCTCGCTGTGGACGAGTTCCACGCAGCCGCACTTGAGCAGCGTATGGGCGTGGTAGGCGATCACGCCCACCCGCTGGTTCAGCTCCTGCGAGAGTTCCGCCGGGCTGGCGATCCGGCCTTGCAGCTTCTCGAGGATCTTCATCCGGATCGGGTGGGAGAGCGCTCGCACCAGTTCCTGCTGTGCTCGTCCGCCGTCTCTTGCCACGGCGGAGAACCTCTCCTATTTGGAGCGCTCGGCCAACCTATTTCGCGCGAGGGCGATGAAATTGGCCGTAAAGTCCTCGCTTATTCGACGGGGCCGGCGGGTACGGGGCGGGCATGTCAGCGATAAAAAGCACCCTCGCCCGCAAGGCGGTCAAGACGACCGCGAAGCACAGCGCCCACGGCGCTACCGCGAAGCTGCGACGGCAGCCGCTGCGCGCCGCGACCCTGCTCGGGCTCGGCGTCATGGTCGGCGTTCTCGCCGGCTGGGCCGCCGGCCGCAGCGCGACCGGCGAAGCCTCGGTCGGCACCGCCGCCTAGACCGACGAGTTTCACGCCTGAGTGCGGGGGGTAGCCAGCGGGCATGAACGAGAGTGAGCCCCGCCGCGACCCGATTGCCGACGAAGAGGCCGATGCTGCCGCAGCGGAAGCCGCCGAGATCGGTGGTCCCACCCCCGAGTACTCGGTCGACGATCCCGCCCAGCGACCCCTGGCCGAGGCCGGCGAGGGGGAGGCCGAGGGTTTCGAGCTCGCCGAGGAGGAGCTGATCGACCGCGCCTCGCACGGCGACCAGAAGCACTTCCCCGACGGCGACGCACCGCCGGCGGAGGAGCCGTCCGACGCCACCTACGGCGAACCCGATCAGGAGATCGACCAGGACCAGTGAGGAGGCTGTCATGACTCGCCAGGTAATTGCGGTCCTCACCGACAACCTCCACGGCTCCGAGCCGGTGGAGCAGATCCTCGCCAACGCCGACCAGGACGGGGTGGAACTTCGCGTCGTCATCCCCGCCGTCGAGGCGACCGCGCTGCGGCACACGCTCGGGGACATCGACGAGCCGAAACGCGAAGCCGAGGAGCGCCTCGAGCGGGCTCTGCAGACGCTGCGCGACAACGGCATCGAGGTGAGCGGCGGCGAGGTCGGGGACCCCGACCCGGTGCAGGCGGCCCAGGACGCGCTGTTGAAAGCGCCCGCCGACGAAGTCCTGATCTTCGAGCATTGCGAGGACCAGTCGAAGTGGTACGAGGAGGGACTGCTGGAGAAGGCGCAGGAAGGGATCGAGCCGCCGTTGCGGGTGGTCATGGTCGAGACCGGCGACGACGCCCACCCTGACCACGTGGTCGACGTCGAAAAGACGGGGCGAGGGACGATCAACCCGCTGGCCGACAAGGAAATCGGCGGCGGCGCCTACGTCCCGGGGATGACCCGCTCGGATTTCGCCGGGATCGTCGCCGGCATCACCGGCACGATCGTCGTCGCGGTGCTGGCTGCGGCGGTCACCGCCGACAGCGCCATCGGGACCGGCTGGGAAGCGGCGGCCGTCCTGATCGCGATCGGCGTCGCCCTCGCCAACCTTGCGCACGTGGTCGGGATCACCCTCTTCGAGGCGGTCAACTACCGCGGCGGCTTCGCCAAGTTCTTCCGCACCCTGGCCTTGGTCGGGACCCCGCTGGCGATCGTGATCAACCTGGCGATCCTGCTCTTTGCCGGCAGCTGAAGCGCGCCTAGCGCCTAAGGGCGCTGGGATTCGGCGGTCGCCGGTTCCGAGCGCCGCAGCGCCTCCAGCACCTCCTCCGCCAACTGCGAGCCGTCTTCGGGCCGCAGCGGGGTGGCGTTGACGCGGAAGACAACCCCGTCGCCGTCGAGCTCCTCGAGCGCGACGTTCGGCTTGTAGCGGGTGGGAACGGTGATCGCCCGCAGCAGGCGTTCCTCGATCTCCTGCGGGCTCGCCTGGGCCGGGAAGCGCACCCGCACGTCGACTTTGTCGGGCTCGCGCAACGGCACGACGACGAGGCTGAGCAGGACGTTGTTGGGCACCAGCAACCGGTCGGCCCCCTGGCTGAGGGTGGTGTAGAAGAGCCCGAGCGAGGTCACGGTCCCCTCCAGGGAACCGGCCAGGGCACCGCCGACCAGCCGCACCCGTTCACCGACCCGGAAGGGCCGCGTGCTCTGCAGGACGATGCCGGCGAAGATTCCGCTCATCGCCTGCTGTGCGGCGAGTCCGAGGAGGACCGCGGTGAAGGCACCACCGAGCGCGAGGGTGCTGGAGTTGACCCCGGCGATCCGCAGGGCGAGGACAACCACCGTCGCCGTCGCCAGCAGGCGGATGACGAACCCGGTGGTGCCGGCGGTTGCCGGGTCGAGGCGCCGGTAGAGGCGGGGGGAGAGGCCGCGGACGAGCCAGTGCGCGGCCGCCGTGCCGACGACGGCGAGGATGACGGCGGTGCCGATCCGGATCCACTGGCCGTAGCCGGGAGCGATCTCCTTGCGCTGGTAGTAGACGAAGAGGGTGCCGGCGATCACCAGCAGCGCGACCAGCAGGCCGCCGAATTGGCGCTTGGAGAACTTCGGCGCCAGCTCGTCGCCCAGGCCCAGCGAGTGCCAGGCATGGCTACGGGTCTCGAACAGCTCTTTGGGCAGGCGGGGACGACGGGGCGCGGGGGACATCACCATGAACTACCCCGCGCGACTCACCCATATTCAGTGTGTGACGACTGAACCTTCAGGCGAAGGCGGTGAAGTTCAGTTGCTGAGCGCGGCCAGCGCCTCGTCCCGAGTCCTATGAACCGGGATCGAGAGCTCGAGGCCGGTGATCTCGAGCACGCGGCGGACCTGGTCGTTCTGGCTGCAGATCACCAGCGAGCGGCCGTTGTTGCCGCTCTGTAGTCGCTGCCAGGCGCGGACGATGAGGGCGATGCCGGTGGAATCGATGAACTCGCACTCGGAGAGGTCGATCAGCACCGAACCGTTGTCGCTCCCGAGCGCCTGCTCGAGCGGACCCTCCAGATCGGGGGCGGTGCTGAGGTCGAGCTCGCCGCGGACGGAGACCGTCCGCACACCTTGCTCGAGCTCGCCTGCCTTTGCCTCGAACGGGGCTGGAATCACGGCTCGATGCTACCGCAGGACGGGGAACTTTCCGCATCCTGTTTTGCCGCCTGGCAGCAGGGGTAAGCAGCCTTAGACGTGAAGCAGCCGGTTATGCTCGCGATCCGATCTGATGGCCTCGACGTTCCTGGGGGCAGGCTGGAACTTTGAATAGCTCAACCAATGACCGCTCGGGGCTGCAAATGTCCCTTTCCGCCCGCGCAGAGAACGTGGCAGTGGTTCGCCACGCCCTCGCCGGCCTCGCCGAACGGCTTGGGATGGATGAGCCGTCGCTGGCCGATCTGAAGACCGTCGTCACCGAGGCCTGCATGAACGTCGTCGTTCACGCCTACGCGGGCAACGAGCCGGGGCCGCTCGAGGTCGAGGCGGAGAGCGAGCTCGACGGTCTCACCGTCGTCGTCCGCGACCACGGCACCGGGATCCGCCCGCGCCCCGACGTCGAGCGCCCGAGCCTGCGGATCGGGCTGACCTTGATCGCCGCCCTCTCCAGCAGCTTCGAGATCAAGGGCGGCGCCGACAAAGGCACCGAGATCCGCATGCACGTGCCCCTGCAGGCGCGTGAGAACGGCGCGGTCACCGGCTCCACCTTTGCGGTCACCGCCAATGACGAGACCCGGATCCGGGTCGGGCCACCGGAGATCGTCGGCCCGGTTCTCAGCCGCGCCCTCTCCGCCCTCGCGGCGCGACAGGACATCACCGTCGACCGGCTCTCGGACACGATGCTGCTCAGCGACGCGATCTCCGCCCGGGCACCGCAGGGCTTCACCGACGGCCACGTCTCGCTCAGCATCGCCGAGCTGCCGGAGGGGATCGAGCTCAAGGTCGGCCCGATGACCCACGGCGGAGCCGAGCGGCTGCGGGAGAGCTTCGAGCTGCCCGAGGTAGGCGGCTCCCTAGAGGCGCTGACCGACGAACTGCGGATCGATGAGGGCGACGAAGGCGAGTACCTAGTCGTCGGCATCTCTTCTTTCTCGAAGAAGTAGCGGCTTCTATTGGGGCGTGCCGGTGGGGGTGCCCCGGGAGCACCTCCGCCGGGAGAACAGACAGCCTTTGGGCTGACGCCTCAGGCCTTACCGGCCCGGCTCCATGCTGAGTACCCGGGACACCCCCACCGGCACGCCCCACGATCGAGCTCTGGTCAAACGCTCCAAGGTGCGGCAGCTCCCCCTTTAAGAGGAGAGGGGTTCCGAACCTTGGGCCATCCTGAAGACCCGTAGGCCCCGAACCCTGGGCCGTCCTGAAGATCTGTGTTGGAGAGGGAGCGGGGCACCCCTCCTGGGTACTCAGCATGGAGCCGAGCCGGTGGCGATCTCGGTCAGTGGCGAACGAATCTCTCGGCGGAGGTGCTCCCAGGAGGGGTGCCCCGCTCCCTCCTCACTCAGTGTCTTTAGCGGCGCTGCTTTGCTCGGCTACCTCAGCCCTGATTCTCTCGAGGGTCCTGCGGAGGATCCTTGAGACGTGCATTTGGGAGTGGCCGATCTTTTCGGCGATCTGGGACTGGGTCATGTCCTCGACGAAGCGCAGCTGGAGGACCAGGCGCTCGCGCTCGTCGAGGTGGGGGAGGGCTCCCTCCAGCGCCAGCTTGTCCTCGACCAGCTCGAAGCCGGCATCTTCGTCGCCGACCCACTCGGAGGCCGGTGATTCTTCGGAGTCCTCGCCGCCGACCGGGCGATCGAGGGAGAGCGGGCGGCGGTTGTGGTTTGCCTCCAGCACCTCGAGGACATCGTTCGGGTCGCACTCCAGTCGCTCGGCGATCTCCGGCACCGACGGCGACCGTTGCAGTGAGACGGTCAGCTCGGAGATCGCCTTGTCGACCTCGGCCATGCGGTCGTGAAGGCCACGGGGAACCCGCACGGTCCAGACCCGGTCGCGGAAGTGGCGCTTCAGCTCGCCGAGGATCGTCGGTGAGGCAAAGGCGGTGAACGGTGCGCCGCGCTCGGGGTCGAAGCGGTCGATCGCGTTGACGAGGCCGAGGCTCGCCACCTGCAGAAGATCGTCAAAGGACTCACTTGCCCCGCGGTAGCGCAGCGCCAGGTTCTTGGCAAAGGGCAGGTAGCGCCGGACCAGCTCCTCGCGGATCGCCGGATCGCGATCCTTGACGTAGCGCTCCCAGAGAGCGTGCTCGCCGGTCAGACCCTCACCGGGGCCCGGGCCAGACAGATCTTTCGGCTCCTCACTTTTCACGGCATTGTTCGGATAGGCGGCGATACCCGTGACAACGTCGCTGCCCTGAGAGCTCAGTCCGAAGCTGTGCAGCGGGACGGCAGCGTTCGCCGTCGAGGCAACGATAGCGAGAGACGAGCGCGCCCTTGCTAACGGCTTCGCAGCGAAGGTCGGGAAGCCTGGCCAGCGGCGCCGCTCGGGCAGAGTGGCGACGCCGCGGCCGGCTCAGGGGCTTCTAGGAAACAGTCGGCTCAGTCGCGTCGTCGGCCGAGGGAGTCTCCTCTTTGAGTGAGTTCGGCTCCGGCGATTTGAAGTGCAGGAGGTGAACTTTGGAGAGGATTCCCTCGCCCTCACCGGCGGCGATCCGTTCGGAAGATTCCGCTTGGATCTCCAGCAGGCGGTCGAGTGAACCTTTCAGCAGGGTCGAGATCTCGGTCCAGCCCTGTTTGTCGACGACCATCGGGGTGCGGCTGAGGTGGATGTCCTCGACTTCATCGAGGGTGCCGCTCTTCGCTGCCGCCTCGATGTCTTCGAAGACCGATTTCAGCATTGCTCCGGCCATGCCCGGACGCAGGCTCTCCGGCATCCGCGACCACTCGTCGTCGCTGAGGAGCTGCCGGCGGGTAGCGCGGTAGAAGTGCTCGGTGGCGCCGCGTCGCTGCTTGGTGTCAACGAGCTCGATGCAGTCGTATTTCTCAAGCACGCGAACGTGGTAAGCGACGAGGTTGAGGCTCTGATCGAGCTGCTGGGCGAGCATGTTCGGGCTCGCGACCTTCTCGTTCAGAATGATCAGGATCTGCACGCGCAGAGGGTGCGCAAAAGCTTTCGCGACGATTTGTTCGACGCCCTCTTTCTTGTTCTTCGTCTTCGGCAAGGCCCTTTTCCTTAGTTCGTTTCTGGGGAATTGGCCGATAACAAGACTTTACATCTCGACAATCAAGATTTTCACAACGCTTGCGCGTTTTCCGATTATTGACGAGGTTTGCTGGTCCCGGCTTGATTGCTGGAATCCGTTCAAGCAAATATTGCTTAACCGCTTTAAACGCACGCCTCGCACGCCTCGCACGCCTGCGAGGCTTTTGGGGTGACGCCTTGGAAGCTGCCTTTGATCGTCGCCGCGATTGTCGTCCCAATCGCTCTTTCCTTCGTCCTGGTCGGCCCCGCCATCGGGCTCCCGATCGGGGCTCTGGTCGCCGTCGCGATCGTTCTGGTTGCGGTCAGGCAACGGCCGCGCGGGGCGATCGAGCCCGCTGGGGCGGATCAGGCCAAGCGGCGTCTGCTGGTCGTCGTTGCCGACCCGCTCGAGGACCCGGAGGTGATCGATCAGGTCTCCGCGGTCGCCGGCCGAAGCTCGCAGGTAGTGATCTTGGCGCCGGCGCGGATCGGCTTCCTTGATCGCTGGGCCTCCGACGTCGAGGCCGCGCGTGGCGATGCCCAGCGGCGCCTGGTGATCGGTGTCGCCGCTCTGGCCGCCGCCGGCATCGAGGCCGAGGCGAGGGTCGGGGACGAGGACGTGGTGCAGGCCGTCGAGGATCAGCTCGGCAGCTTCCCCGCCACCGAGGTGATCCTGGTCGGCGGCGACGCCGAGAGTAAGGCCGCGACCGCAGCTGCCGAAGAGCTGCGGTCGCGACTGCGAGGCGATTTCCGCTGGATCGTTACCGGTCCAGCAGATCGCTGAACCGCAGCGCCGCCCGCGTCGGCTCGATCAACTCGGTACCCCGGTGCAGCAGCCCGACGGCGCTGAGGTCGCGGACGGCGCGCTCGACTGCGTCCCGCTCGGCGAATTCGCCGCGGTCGCCGCCGAGCTCACGGACCAGCTCCGCCAGCGTCAGCCTGGTCGGATACAGGTCGAGCAGCTGGCGCAGCACCGCTGACTCGACCGCCTCGTCTTCGGCCAAATTGGTTTGACTCTCTAGGCATGCGTTCATTCGCCCTCCCCTGGCTAAGCGGGTGCGCTCCCTGGGTTCTTCCCGGCGCCCCCTGAATCTGTTTCCCCTATTTCGAGAACCTGCCGAGCCCACGGTGCCTGCACCGCGCTGCGGTAGAAGTGCTGGATCGAGCCGCGGGTGGGCTTGGTTCTCACGAGCGTCACGGCTTCACACTGGACCAGGACCCGGACGTGGTAGCTGACGTTGCTCAGTGGCTGCTCCAGCACGTCCGCGAGCTCCCGCGGGCTCACCGGTTTGCCGTCCGCCATCGCGCGCAAGATTGTGCGCCGCAGCGGATGACGGAGAGCGATCAGCAGGTTCTCTTCTCTTAGGTGATCGGGTGGTGCCATGACCACCGAGAATATAGAGAATTAGCAATCTGTTGTCTGTAGATCTTTTGTCTACGACAAGCGCCGCGGTGGGACGAGCGACTCAGCGGTCCTCGCGGATCCCGCCCATCTCGGTGAAGACCGCCGTAACGCCGCCGTCCTCGCGCTGCTCGTCGGCGATCACGTGGGAGACGGCGTTGATCAGGGCGAGGTGGGTGAAGGCCTGGGGGAAGTTGCCGAGGTGCTGGCCCGATTCGGCGTCGAGCTCCTCGGCGAAGAGGTCGAGCCAGCCCGCCGCCTCCAGCAGTCGTTCGCAGAGGTCGCGGGCGCGACGCTTCTCGCCGATCTCCGAGAGCGCCGAGACCAGCCAGAAGGAGCAGATCAGGAACGTTCCCTCCTTGCCCTGCAGGCCGTCGTCGGTCTCTTCCACCTTGTAGCGGCAGACGAGGCCGTTCTCGGAAAGGTCGGTGGCGATCGCGTCGACGGTGTCGCGGACCCGCGGATCGTCGGGCTGGAGGAAGCGGAAGAGCGGGATCAATAGCAGCGAGGCATCGAGGGCATCGGTCTCGTAGTGCTGGCGGAAAATCCCGTCACGGACTCCCCGCTCGAGGATCTCGGCCTTGAACTCATCCGCTTTTGCCTGCCACTCCTCGGCGAGGTCGTCGATTCCGGCGCCGCGGGCGAGGCGGGCGCCGCGGTCGACCGCGACCCAGATCATCAGCTTCGAAGAGACGTAGTGCTGCGGCTCGCCACGCGACTCCCAGATCCCCTGGTCCGGGTTCGGCCAGGCCTCGATCGCCGCTTCTACCTGGTAGCGGATCAGCTGCCGGTCGGTCTGGGTGCCGCGCCCGCGCAGTGCCTTTTCGTGGATGTAGACGGAGTCGAGGAGCGAGCCCCAGACGTCGTTCTGGCGCTGGTCGTAGGCGCCGTTGCCGATCCGCACCGGCCTCGCCCCGCCGTAGCCTTCGAGGTGGTCGAGGGTCTGCTCGCTCGAGGTCGCGCTCGTGCCCGATTCCGTACATGATCTGCAGGTCGGGGTGGTCGTGGCAGACGTCGACGATGAAGCGCATGAAGTCCCGCGCCTCCTGGTCGAAGCCGAGCGTGTGCAGGGCCCAGAGGCTGAAGGTCGAGTCGCGGATCCAGCTGTAGCGGTAGTCCCAGTTGCGTTCCCCGCCCGGCGTCTCCGGCAGCGAGGTGGTGGCGGCGGCGATGATCGCCCCGGTCGGGGTGTAGGTGAGCCCCTTGAGGACCAGCGCCGAGCGCTGCAGGTGGATCCGCCAGGGGTGGTCGGGGAACTTGCCGTCGCGCAGCCATTCGCGCCAGAACTCTTCGGTCGAGTCGATCCGCTCCAGCGCCTCCGGGGCGCTGCGCGGCCCACCGAGGTCGCCATCGCTCCAGGTCAGGGCGCAGAAGGCGGTCTCGTCTTCGCGCAGGGTGACCGTGCCGCGGGCGACGCCGTCGCCGAGCTCCAGTTCCAGATCGCTGGTCAGCAACAGCTCGGTGCCGTCGGCGGCGGTGGCGACCGCTTCGCCGAGCTCGCCGCCGCTCCAGCCCGCCGCCTCGACGCCGTACCCGAAGCGGGGCAGGCACTCCATCTCCATCTCGACCTCGCCGTCGATACAGGTCATCGTCCGCAATAGCGAGCGATCGGATTCGTGGCCGGTATCCGGCCGCCCTTTGTGAGGGCCCTCGCCGCCGGAGGGCGCCCAGTCGGCGATCGTCAGCGCGTCCTTGACCACCACCCAGCCGCTGTCGGTCACCCAGGTCGTCTCTATAACCAGCGTCCCCGGCGAGTAGCGGCGGCTGATCGGGACGATCACCCCTTGCGGCCGCAGCGACATGTGGCCGGCGCCGCGGTCGAGCATCGCGGCGAAGGCGCTGGGGGAGTCGAAGCGCGGGAAGCAGAGCCACTCGACGCTGCCGCCGAAAGAAACGAGGGCAGCGGTGTGGCAATCGGAGAGGAAGCCGTAGCTCCCGATCGGGGGGAAGCGATGGTTCTGGGAGCTCACGGGCGTTGCCAAGCTAGCAGCGGGCTACGCTGAAACCGATGCACCTCTCGTTGGCCCACGTCGAGGCGGTCTTCGCCCCGCTCGAGCTGCTGCCGTTGCTGGTCGCCGCGGTTCTCTACGCGAAGCGATCCTTGACCCTGGCCGAGCGCGGGCGGCCCGTGCCGCTCTGGCGCCAGCTCTGCTTCGCGACCGGGCTGCTGACGATCACGGTCGCGACCGTCTCCCCGGTCTCCCACATCGCCGAGGAGCTGGTGATCGCCCACATGATCGAGCACCTGATGCTGGGCGACATCGCGACCCTGCTGCTGGTCCTCGGGCTGACCGGGCCGCTGCTGCAGCCGATCCTCGCGATCCCGGTCTTCGACCGGCTGCGGATCCTCACCCACCCGCTCGTCGCCTTCCCGCTCTGGGCGCTCAACTTCTACTTCTGGCACATCCCGGCGCTCTACGACGCGGCCTACGGCGGCGCCTTCCTGCACCTGGTCGAGCACAGCAGCTTCATCTTCTTCGGCTGCCTGATGTGGATGCCGATCTTCGGCCCGCTGCCGAAGCCGAGCTGGTTCAACGCCGCCTGGAAGGTCGGCTACGTGATCGCGGTTCGCTTCGCCGGGGCGATTCTCGGCAACGTCTTGATGTGGTCGGGGACCGTGCTGTATCCGAAGTACGCGGCGGGGGAGGTCTACTGGAACATCTCGCCGCTGGCCGACCAGAGCACCGCCGGCGTGGTGATGATGGTCGAGGGCACCTTCCTCGGTCTGGGGCTGCTGGCCTGGGTCTTCTTCGAGGTCTCCCGCGAAGGGATCGAGAAGCAGCGGCTGCTCGACCTGGCCCTGGAGCAGGGGGTCGAGCTCGACGAGGCGCGAGCCCAGCGCGCCGTCGCTGCCGGCCAGGCCGAGCGCCTGGAACGACAGCTGGTCGGCAGCGGGGGTGATGGTGACGGCCGCCCGGGCTGACCGCCGCCTGCTCGGGCCGCTGGTCTTCGTCGTCGGCGCCTCCAGCCTCGGGGTCGAGATCGCTGCGGCGCGGCTGCTGGCGCCCTACTTCGGCGCCTCGACCGTGGTCTGGGCGAACACGATCGGGGTCGTCCTCGTCGCCCTCTCCGCCGGCTACTGGTTCGGAGGGCGCTACGCCGACCGCCACCCGCACCTGCGCCCGCTCTGCCTGGTCGTTCTCGCCGCCGCGGTGCTGATCGCGCTGGTGCCGTTCGCCGCCCGTCCCTTCCTCGGCTTCTCGGTTGACGCCTTCGACACCGTCTCGGTCGGCGGTTTCGCCGGCTCCCTGTTCGGCGTCCTGATTCTGGTCGCGGTGCCGGTGACGCTGCTCGGTGCCGCGGCGCCCTGGGCGGTGCGGCTGGCGGTCGGCGAGGTCGGCAGCTCGGGGGAGATCGTCGGTCGGCTCTACGCGATCTCCACCGCCGGCTCGCTGGTCGGGGTGATGGTCTCGGCCCTCGTCCTCATCCCCCTGCTGGGGACGCAGCGGACCTTCCTCGTCTTCGCCTTGGCGCTTGCCTTGGTCGCGGCGGCTGGAGTGGGGGCGCGGGCGCTGGTCGTGCCGGTCGCCCTCTTGGCGGTGCTGGCGGTGCCGGTGGGGACGATCAAGGCCGACGCCGACGGCCGGATCCTGTTCGAGGAGGAGACGACCCACCAGTACGCGCGGGTGATCGAACGCGACGACGGCAGTCGGGTCCTGGAGTTGAACGAGGGCCAGGCGGTCCACTCGCTCTACCGACCGGGCTCCTACTTGACCGGCGACTACTGGGATGGCCACCTGGTGCTGTCGGCGGCGGCGAGCGAGCGGCCGCCGCGACGGATCGCGATCCTCGGTAACGCCGGCGGCACGGTCGCTCGCTCCTTCGGCCACTTCTTTCCGGCGACCGCGGTCGACGCGGTCGAGATCGACCCGGAGCTGACCGAGCTCGGCCGCCGCTACCTCGACCTCCGCAACCCGCGCATGAAGGTCTTCTCCGAGGACGCCAGACCCTGGCTGGAGCGGACTGCAGGCGGTTATGACGTGATCATGGTCGACGCCTACCGCCAGCCCTATATCCCCTTCTATCTCGCCACCCGCGAGTTCTTTGATCTGGTGCGCGAACGGTTGGCGCCGGGCGGGCTGGTGATCGTCAACGTCGGTCATCCGGAGGGGGCGCGGGAGCTGGAGCGGGTGCTGGGGAGGACGATGGCGGCGGCCTTCCCGCGGGTGCTGCGCTGGCCGATCGAGGAGACCAACACGCTGCTGGTCGCCGGCGAGGGCGAGTTCTCGGCGGCGCGCCTGCAAGCCAACCTGGAGTCGTTGCCGGCGCCGCTGCGGCCCGAGGGTCGGCGAGCGGCGGCGGCGCTGGAGCCGCGGCTGGCCGGCGGCGAGGTCTACACCGATGACCACGCACCGGTCGAGTGGCTGGTCGACTCCTCCCTGCTGGAATATGCGAATGAGTGACGGCGGCGCCGATGGGTGATGCGGGCGAGCGTCTGCGGGCGTGGTTGGTGACCGGGCCGGTGGGGCGCGGGCTGGCCTTCGTAATCGACTTCGCGGTGGCGCTGCGGACGATGCTGTCCCAGCGTCGCTATCGCTAGGGTCAATCGCAATGGAGACCACCCTCAAGGAACTGCCGAATTCCCGCGTCGAGGTCGAGGCCGATGTGCCCGCCGCCGACGTCGACAAAGCGACTGCCCGCACCGCCCGCGCGATGGCGAAGGAGATGCGGATGCCCGGCTTCCGCGCCGGCAAGGCGCCGCCCTCGCTGGTGATCCAGCGGCTCGGCTTCGGACCGGTCCTGCAGGAGGCGATTCGCGACGCGCTGCCCGAGTGGTACGAACGGGCGCTGCTCGACGCCGGCGTCAGCCCGATCGGCGAACCAGACATCGAAATGGTCTCGACCCCTGAGGACGAGGGCGAGCCGTTGAAGTTCAAGTTCGCGGTCGGGGTGCGGCCGCCGGCCCAGCTCGGCACCTACAAAGGTCTCGAGGTCGGCAAGGAGGAGCAGGAGGTGCCCGACGAAATCGTCGACACCGAGGTCGAGCGGATCCGCGAGGGTTTCGCCCGTCTCGAGCAGGTCGAGCGGGCCGGGGCCGAAGGCGACTCGCTGCTGATCGATTTCGAGGGCTTCGTCGACGGCTCGGCCTTCCAGGGCGGCGCTGCCGAGGACTACTTGCTGGCGCTCGGCTCGAACCAGCTGATCGAGGGCTTCGAGGAGCAACTGGTCGGCGCCGGGGCGAACGATGAGCGCGAGGTGAAGGTGACCTTCCCAGCGGACTACCAGGCCGAGCACCTGGCCGGCGAAGACGCGGTCTTCAAAGTCAAGGTCAAGGAGGTGCGGGAGAAAGTCCTGCCGGAGCTCGACGACGACTTCGCCTCCGACGCCTCCGAGTTCGACACCCTGGAGGAGCTGCGCGACGACATCCGCGAGAAAGTCGGCGCCGCACTGGGCAGCCGGGCCGAGGAAGACTTCCGGGTCGCGGCGATTGACGCCGCGGTTGAAGAGGCAACCGTCGAGGTGCCCGCGGAGCTGGCCGCCGCCCGGGCGACCGAACGCTGGGAGCGGATGGAACGCCAGCTTGCCGGCCGCGGCATGGATCCCAACCAGTTCCTGCAGATGCAGGGCAAAACCCGCGAGGAGCTGATCGAGGAGACGAAGCCCGACGCGGAGAAGGAGCTGCAGCGCGAGGCGGTCGTGACCGCGATCGCCGAGGCCGAGGGGATCGAGGTCTCCGAGGAGGAGATGGTCGAGGCGCTCGAGCACAGCGCCGAACACGAGCGGATCAGCCCCGAGAAGCTGCTCGAGCGGCTGCGCCAAAGCGGCCGCGACTCCCTGATCCGCGAAGACCTGCAGGCGCGCAAGGCGATCGAGCTGGTGGCCGAGGCCGCCAAACCGATCCCCAAAGAGGTGGCCGACGAGCGCCAGGGGAAAGCCGAGGCGCGGGAGAAACTGCTGGCGCCTGAGGACGAGGGCAAAGCAAAAGCCGGCGGGCTCTGGACTCCGGGCGGCGACTGAGTCTGCGGTAGGAGGGGGAGGGATACCCCCTGCCCGGAGCACCTCCGCCGAGAAAATCGTCAGTGGCTGACCGTGAACGTTTCCGGCTCGGCTCCATGCTGAGTACCGGACAGGGGGTATCCCTCCCCCTCTACGACACGCACTTTCGGGATGGCTGAGTCCAAGCAGCTGCAAGACGAAGCTGCCGCACCTTGGGCGTCTACCTGAGCTCGCTTGTAGGAGGGTGTCGGTGGGGGTCGATCGGTACTCAGCATGGAGCCGCGCCGACAGCTCCTGAGGCGTCAGCCGTCAGGCGATTTACGCGGCGGAGGTGCTCCGAGCGACCCCCACCGACACCCTCCCTCACGCCTGAGCACCAGGGACGGCTTCTATAGAGTGGCCGCGATGAGTCCTCTGGTGCCGATGGTGGTCGAGCAGACGTCCCGCGGGGAGCGGGCGTTTGACATCTACTCGCGGTTGTTGGGGGAGCGGATCATCTTTCTTGGGACGCCGGTTACCGACGACATCGCCAATCTGATCGTTGCTCAGCTGCTGCATCTGGAGTCCGAGGATCCGGACAAGGACGTCAGCATCTACATCAACTCGCCTGGCGGCTCCGTTTATGCCGGACTGGCGATCTACGACACGATGCAGTTCATCAAGCCGGATGTGCAGACGATCTGCGTCGGCGTTGCGATGAGCATGGGGGCGCTGCTGCTGAGCGGCGGCAAGGCCGGCAAGCGGATGGCGCTGCCGAACTCGAAGATCCTCATCCACCAGGTTTCGGCCGGTTTCCAGGGTCAGGCAACCGACATCGAGATCCACGCCAAAGAGATCATCGACGTCCGCCGCCGCCTCGACGAGATCATCGCCCAGCACACCGGCCAGTCGTTTGAGAAGGTCACCCAGGACACCGAACGCGACTACTTCATGAGCGCGGATGAGGCGAAGGAGTACAACATCGTCGACCGCGTCATCGAGCACCACTGAGGCGCTTCGCGGCGCTTGCCTTCGCCGCCCTCGCGGCTCTCGTCGTACCCGCCTCGGCCCAGATCGTCAGTCACGACGGCAGCACTTCCTACTTCGGCCACGTCTTCCCGGTGCAGGGATCGCACGGCGGGCGCGGCGCGATCGGCACCTACCACGCGCCCCGCAACGGCGGTCGCATTCACGAAGGCGTCGACATCACCGCGGCCTGCGGAGCGAAGCTGGTGGCGGTGCGCAACGGCAGGGTCCTGCGCCGTGGGTTCGATCCCGTCCTCTACGGCAACTACCTGCTGATCCACGGCGAAAGGGAGAGGCGCAGCTACTTCTACGCCCACCTGGCGCGACCGGCTGCGGTCGGGCACAGCGAGCGGGTTTGGGAGGGAGAGGGAGTGGGCGTCGTCGGCGAAACCGGCAACGCGGCAGGGACCGGTTGTCATCTGCATTTCGAGATCCACCAGCGCGGCGTCCCGGTCAACCCGGAAGCGGAGCTGCGGCGCTGGGACCGCTACAGCTAGTCGTCCCGCAGCGACCGTTCAAACCAGAGGTCGGCTTTCGGGTTCTCGTTATAGGCGGGGACTTCCCGGTAGCCGGCTGAGAGGTAGAGGGCAACGGCGGGGGTGAGGTAGTCGGAGGTGTCGAGGCGGACCGCCCGGCAGCCGTGTTCGAGGGCGACCTCGTCCAGACGCGCGAGGATTTTCCGGCCGAGGCCAGTGCCGCGATAGGCCGGCGCCACGTACATGCTCTTCACCTCGGCGATCTCGGTGTCGAGGTAGCGGACGCCGCCGAGGCCGGCCGGATCGTCGTCGGCGAGGGCGAGGAGAAAGCAGCCATTGGGCGGCATCAGGTCGGCGGGAGGCCCAGCGGCGATCTCCTCGTCGAGGTCGATCCCGGCGTCTACCCGGTCGTAGACCAGCGGCCCGTCAGCCTCGCGGATGAAGTCGGCGTAGAGGCCGAGAACGCGCGGATCGTCGCGCTCGACCGGCTCCAGGGAGAAAGTCACGGAACCGACGCTAACGCGTTCAGGATGATGGACCGCTTGCCGCCTTCGCCGCCCAACCTGCGCTCCGCCTGAGCTGGGGCGCTCAGACCCGCAGTTCGTAGCTGAACCACTCGGAGCGCTCGGCTCCGGTCGAGTCGTATAGGCGTTGGGCCGTGTAGTTGTCCGGGGCGGTGGACCACTCGATGTGAGGGGCACCGCGCTCGCGGGCGACTTCGGCGGTGGCCTCGATCAGGGCCCGTCCGACGCCCTGACCTCGCGTCGATTCGTCGACGAAGAGGTCGTTCATTAGCACGCACTCGGCCGCCTTGGTGGAGCTGAAGTGCCAGTAGAGGCAGGCGTAGCCGACCAGCCGCCCCTCGCTGCGGGCGCCGAGTAGCAGGCCGTCCTCGCTCGGCGCCAGAAAGCGACGGAAAAAGGCACGGTTGCGCTCCTCGTCGATTTCCGCCACCTCGTAGAAGCGCTGGTAGGCGGTGATCAGCGGCAGCAGCTCCTCGAACTCCTCGGTGGTGATCGGCGCGATCTCGATCTCAGCGGCCATCTGGTCCACCGTACCGGGACGCAAGGCTGCGGTCACGAGGAGGGACAGGCGTCCAGGCGCCGTAAAACGACCCCACGAACCGGTGTAGGTCCCTCTCTAAGCTTTTGGGATCCCGCCGGAGGCAAGAGACGATCCCATTAGGAGGGGATTCCGCTGGCACGTCCTTCAGACTCGAACGAGCAGCTCCTCTGCAGTTTCTGCGGCAAGTCGCAGCGGCAGGTGAAAAAGCTGATCGCCGGCCCCGGCGTCTACATCTGCGACGAGTGCATCGACCTCTGTAACGAGATCATCGACGAGGAGCTGACCGCGCCGCCGGTCTTCGAGCTCGAGAACCTGCCCAAACCGCAGGAAATCCACGACGTCCTGCAGGAGTACGTGGTCGGCCAGGAGGCCGCCAAGCGATCCCTCTCCGTCGCCGTCTACAACCACTACAAGCGGGTCCAGATCGCCCAGTCCGACGAGACCGACGTCGAGCTGCAGAAGTCGAACATCATGATGCTGGGCCCGACCGGGTGCGGCAAGACGCTGCTCGCCCAGACCCTGGCGCGGATCCTCAATGTCCCCTTCGCGATCGCCGACGCAACGGCGCTGACCGAGGCCGGTTACGTCGGCGAGGACGTCGAGAACATCCTTCTGAAGCTGATCCAGGCCGCCGACTTCGACGTCAAGAAGGCCGAAACGGGGATCATCTACATCGACGAGATCGACAAGATCGCGCGCAAAGCCGACAACCCGTCGATCACCCGCGACGTCTCCGGCGAAGGCGTCCAGCAGGCGCTGCTGAAGATCCTCGAGGGGACCACCGCCTCGGTGCCGCCGCAGGGCGGGCGCAAGCACCCTCACCAGGAGTTCCTGACGATCGACACCACCAACATCCTCTTCGTCTGCGGCGGTTCCTTCGCCGAACTCGACAAGGTGATCGAGCGCCGGGTCGGCGACCGCGGAATCGGGTTCGGCGCCGAAATCTCCTCGCGCGTAAAAAAGGACGCCGGCGAGTGGTTCGAGCAGGTGCTGCCAGAGGACCTGGTCGAGTACGGCTTGATCCCCGAGTTCATCGGCCGCCTGCCGGTGATCACCGCGATCCACCAGCTCAGCCGCGACGACCTCTGCACGATCCTGACCGAGCCCAAACATGCGCTCACCCGTCAGTTCCAGCGCTTCTTCGAGTTCGACGACATCGAGCTGGTCTTCGCCGAGGACAGCCTCGAGGCGATCGCCGACAAGGCCCTGGAGCGGGAGACCGGCGCCCGCGGCCTGCGCTCGATCCTCGAGGAGACCCTGCTCGACGTCCAGTTCGAGCTGCCCTCGCGGCGCGACGTGACCAAGTGTGTGGTGACCAAGGAGACGATCTCCGAGGGACGCCGGCCGACGCTGGTAACCGAGGCGGTCCAGCAGGACATCGGTCCCGCTGAGCCAGACCTCTCCGAGGAATCCGCTTAAGCGCTTCCGACTTTCGACCCACCCCAGTGGGTACAAACTCGGAAGCGGCTATCTAGACTCGCCGCGTGGACGCGGCCAAGAGGAAGAAGCTGGAGGAGACGACTCGTTACAACCCGTCTGAGGTAGAGGGGCGGATCTTCCGTGAGTGGATGGACGGGGGCTACTTTCACCCTGAGGCGGAGGGGACCGCGGAGGAGAACTTCTCGGTGGCTATTCCGCCGCCGAATGTGACCGGGGCGCTGCATATGGGGCATGCGCTGAACGGGTCGATGCAGGACGCGCTGGTGCGAATGAACCGGATGCGGGGGAAGAAGGCGCTCTGGATCCTCGGCACCGACCACGCTGGGATCGCCACTCAGGCGGTGGTCGAGAAAGAGCTGAAGAAAGAGGGGAAGAGCCGCCACGACCTCGGCCGCGAGGCCTTTGTCGAGCGAGTTTGGGAGTGGAAAGCCGAGTACGGCTCGCGGATCGTCGAGCAGTACAAGCGGCTCGGCGCCTCCTGCGATTACGAACGCGAGCGCTTCACCCTCGACGAGGGCTACGTCCGCGCCGTCTACCGGGTCTTCAAGCAGCTCTTCGACAAGGGCTACATCTACCGCGACAACTACATGGTCAACTGGGACCCGGGCTCCCACTCGGCGATCTCCGACCTCGAGGTCGAGAACCGTGAGGTCGAGGACGTCCTCTACTCAATCGACTATCCGGTCGAGGACTCAGACCGGGTCCTTACCGTCGCCACCGTCCGCCCGGAGACGATGCTCGCCGACACCGCCGTCGCCGTGAACCCGGACGACGAGCGCTACTCCGACCTGGTCGGCAAGCACGTCGTCCTGCCGCTGGTCGGGCGGCGGCTGCGGATCATCGCCGACGATCACGTCGACATCGAGTTCGGCACCGGGGCCCTGAAGATCACCCCCGGCCACGATCCCAACGACTTCGAGATCGGCCGCAAGCACAAGCTCGAGGAGATCGGCGTGATCGGCCCCGACGGTCGCATGACCGAGGAGGCGGGCGAGTTCGCCGGCCTCACCGCCGCCGAGGCGCAGAAAGCCGTGGTCGAGGCGCTCCGCAAGGAGGGCCGCCTCCGGGCCGAGGAGCCCTACGTCCACTCTGTCCCCTTCTCGCACCGCTCCGGCGAGCGGATCGAGCCGCTGATCTCGCTGCAGTGGTTCTGCCGCATGGACGAGCTGGCGCGGCCGGCGATCGAGGTCGTGGAACGGGACGAGGTGAGGATCGCGCCGGCGCAGTGGAAGCGCGTCTACCTCGACTGGATGAAGGAGATCCGGCCCTGGTGCGTCTCCCGTCAGCTCTGGTGGGGGCACCGGATTCCGGTCTGGTACTGCGACTCCTGCGGGGAGACGATCGTCGCCGAATCCGAGCCCGAGCGCTGCGGCGCCTGCAACGGCGAGCTGCGCCAGGAGGAGGACGTCCTCGACACCTGGTTCAGCTCGGCGATCTGGCCGTTCGCGACCCTCGGCTGGCCCGACGACACCCCGGAGCTGCGCGCCTTCTACCCGACCAGCTTCCTGACCACGGCGCGGGAGATCCTCTTCCTTTGGGTGGCGCGGATGATCATGACCGGGCTCGAGTTCCCGGGCGCGATCCCCTTCCGCGACGTCTATGTCCACTCGGTGATCCAGGCCCGCGACGGGCGGCGGATGTCGAAGAGCCTCGGCACCGGGATCGACCCGCTGGAGGAAATCGACGTCCACGGCGCCGACGCGTTGCGCTTCGGCCTGCTGGCGATGTCCTCGACCCAGGACGTGCGCTTCTCAGACGCCAAGGTGCAGCAGGGCCGCGACCTCGCCAACAAGCTCTGGAACGCGAGCCGGCTGATCCTGCTCAACGTCGCCGCGGCCGAGCCGGCGCCGCGGCCGACCTGCGTCGAGGACCGCTGGTTGCTCTCGCGGCTGGAGCGGACGATCGCCGCGGTTACCGAGAAGCTCGAGACCTACGACTTCGCCCACGCCGTCGGAGAGGCCTACTCGTTTCTCTGGCGCGACCTCTGCGACTGGTACCTGGAGATCGTCAAGCCCCGCCTCTACGACGGCGAGGAGGAGGTCTCGGCGACGCTGCTCTACGCGTTGGAGCGGGTGCTCGGCTTGCTGCACCCGACCATGCCGTTCGTCACCGAGGAGATCTGGAGCTACCACCCGGCGCAGGAGGGTCATCTGACCGTGCACCGGTTCCCGGTCGCCGACGAGGAGCTGTTCGACGAGGCCGCCGAGGCCGACGTCGAGGGCGGGATCGGGCTCACCCAGCGGCTGCGCGCCTGGCGCGACCTCGCCGGGGTGCCGGTCGGCGCCACCCTGCCGGCGGTGATCGACGGGGTCGAGCCGCCCGCCTTCGTCTCCCGCCTCTCGCGCTTTGAGTTCGACGGGGTCGGCTCGGAGCCGGTCGCCTCGATCGGGCCGGTGCGGGTGCTCGACTCCGATCAGCTCGACGCCGCCGCGGTCGCCGAGCGGCTGGACAAGCGGCGCGAGGAGCTGCGCGGCGAGGTCGAGCGGGGCGAGCGCAAACTGGGCAACGAGGGCTTCGTCGCCAAGGCCCCGGCCGAGGTGGTCGAGGAGGAGCGCGGCAAGCTCGAGCGCTACCGGGCCGAACTCGCCGAGCTGAGCTGATCGCGGCCGACGCTTACCTGGAGTCGCTGGAGCCGGTCGGCTGGCGATTGGGCCTCGACCGGATGCGCCGGCTGACGACCGCGCTGGGGCTGCCGCAGCATCGTTTCGCCTCCGTCCACGTGGTCGGCACCAATGGCAAGTCCTCGGTGACGCGGATGACTGCGGCATTGCTGGAAGCGCATGGGCTCCGAGCTGGTGCCTGCATCTCGCCGCACGTCGACCGCTGGTCGCAGCGGACGCTGGTGCGGGGAGAGGAGATTGACGCGGGCGCTTGGGAGCAGGCGGTTGAACAGGTGGCCAGTGCCGCCGAGGGGGTCGACCGCAGTCTCGAGGAGGGCGACGCGGTGACCCAGTTCGAGGCCGCGACCGCGGCGAGCTTCGTCGCCCTCGCCAGGGCGCGAGTCGAGGTGGCGGCGGTCGAGGCCGGGCTCGGTGGCCGCCTCGACGCAACCAACACGATCCCCTCGCGGGTCACCGTTCTCACCTCGATCGGACTCGACCACACCGAGTGGTTGGGGGAGACCGAAGTCGAGATCGCGGCCGAGAAGCTGGCCGTCCTCCGCGACCAGACGAGCCTGGTGCTGGGTGAGGTCTCGCCCCCGGTAGCCGAGCTTGCCGAGCGGACCGCGGCGGAGCGGGGCGCGTCCCTGGTGCGGGCGTCATCCGATCTCGGCCCCGAGGTCCGCCTGCGGGCGCCGGGCGAGTTCCAGCGCCGCAATTTCGCTCTCGCCTGCGCCGCGGCGGAGGCCTTCCTCGGTCGTCTCGACCGGGAAGCAGTCGAGCGGGTGGCCGCCGAGATCACGGTGCCCGGCCGCCTGGAGCGGATCGCCGAGCGCCCGCCGACCTACCTCGACGCCGCCCACAATCCCGCCGGCGCCGCGGCGCTGGCCGGCTCGTTGCCGGAGCTGGTCGCCGACCGCCGGGTTGTCGCCTGCCTGGCGGTCCTCGCCGACAAGGACGCGGGGGAGGTGGTCGCCGCCCTGGCCCCGGTCCTCGACCGGGTCGTCTGCACCGAGTTGCCGAAGGCGGCCCTGGAGGGGCATGGGCGGCCCGGTGCCCGGTCTCGCCCAGCGGCGGAGCTGGCGGAGATCTGCGCCGGCGCGGGCCTCACCGCCGAGGCCGAGCCGGGATTCGAGGCCGCGCTGCGGCGGGCACGGGAGCTGGCCGCGGCCGACCCCGAGGGGGTCCTGCTCGTCACCGGCTCCCACTATGCAATCGGTCCGGTGCGGCGTCTGATCGGCGCCTGACTGTGCGAGGATTCGGCGATGGATCGTCCTCGCAGCGCCGGTTCCGAACTTCTCTCGATGATGGGGCTGGTTGCCGCCGTCGTCGCGATCGTGATCCTCGTCTTCTTCGGGGTCGGCTACCTGTTTGGAAGGCTGTTCCTCTGAGAACAGGGTTAACGTCGGCAGTGGCGAAGTAAACTGCCGCCCCCGCGCGGTCCCCTTTTTCCCAATGAATTCCCCTTTCCAATGCCCCTAGCGATCTTCGGCATCACCAACGACGGTCTCAATCTCGTCGCCACCCTCTTCCTGCTGATGCTGGTTGTTCTCTGGCTGGCGCTGATCGTGTACACCTACCTCGACGCGCGCCGCCGGATCTCCGATCCGTTCCTGGTCGCTTGCGCCACCGTTGCTTCTTTCTTCCCCTTCATCGGCACTGCGGTCTACGCGATCGTGCGCCCGCCGGAGTTCCTCGAGGACGCCCACGAGCGCGAGCTGGAGATCAAAGCCGCCGAGCTGCGGGTCAAACAGCTGACCGAGCAGAGCTGCCCGAGCTGCGAGTTTCCGATCGAGCGCAACTACCTGCGCTGCCCCAACTGCCAGAGTCGCCTCAAGGACCCCTGCCCGACCTGCAAAAAACCGGTCGATCCGCGCTGGGGCCTCTGCCCCTACTGCGAGACGAACCTCGGCGGCAGTGGCGGCGGCGAGCGGCCGCGGCGCAAACAACGTAGAGACCCCGAGGGGCGCCCAGCCCAGCCACGCCAAGCGCAGCCGCGACCGGCTGAGCCGCGTCCGGCCGAGCCGCGGCGCCGCCAAGCGCCGCCAGAGGCGCAGGAGGGGGCGAAACCAACCCAAGAGCAAAGGAGCCCCCGCCGTGAGCCGGACCCTGATCCTCGTCAAGCCTGACGCCTTCGAACGCGCCCTTACCGGTGAGGTGATCGCCCGCTTTGAGCGCAAGGGGCTGCGGATCGCCGCCCTGAAGACGATGCGCGCCAGCGAGGAGATCGCCAACGAGCACTACGCCGAGCACACCGACAAGCCTTTCTTCGGCGAGCTGGTTTCCTTCATCACCGGCGGCACCTTGGTCGCGATGGTGCTGGAGGGGACCGAAGCCGTGAAAGCGGCGCGTCAACTGATCGGCGCTACCAATCCGGTCGAGGCCGAAACCGGATCGATTCGCGGCGACTTTGCCCTTGAGGTGACCTTCAACATGGTTCACGGGTCTGACTCTGATGAGTCGGCCGAGCGCGAGATCGGGATCTGGTTCCCAGAGTTGTCCTGATCGCTTCTGGGCCGGCGGGTCCTGTCCCCGATTTGGCACCACCATCCCTTTCGGGATGGTCCTCCAAATCGGGGCCACCCCCCGGCAGGTTCGCATGAGGTTGACGCTGGCATCCGGATCGCCTCAGAGGAGGGAGATTCTCGGGAAGCTTGGCTTGGATTTTGAGGTGGTTGTGCCTGGGGTGGAGGAGTTGAGCGCTGGGGACCCTGAGCACTTGGTGGTTGAGAATGCGCGCCGCAAGGCCCGCGCGGTTGACGCTGGCGGGATGGTTATTGCCTGCGACACCGACGTGGTCCTCGACGGTGAGGTGCTCGGTAAGCCCGCGGATGCTGCGGACTCGCGCCGTTATCTGGATCGCATGTCTGGCCGTGCCCACACGGTGATGAGTGGGCTCGTCGTGGTCGCGGACGGCGAGGTGCGGAGCGGGTTGGAGAAGACCACCGTGGTCTTCAGGGAGCTCTCCGAGGCCGAAAAGGAGCGCTATGTGCGGTTCGGGGAGTGGGAGGGGCGGTCTGGTGGTTACGCGATCCAGACGCTTGGCTCCAGCCTGGTCGAGCGGCTTGAGGGCAGCGTCTCCAACGTGGTCGGTCTGCCGGTCGGTTTGCTCGCCGAGCTGGCGCCAGCGCTCTTTTCGCGCTCCTAGCGGGTTTCTCAGACCGCCTACACTCGTTTGGAATCATTTCTCTTCTGAAAACCAACCCTGTCCGCAAATGGGCTTGCTCAGCCGAGTAATCCGCTTCGGCGGCCGCGATATGGCCGTCGACCTCGGCACCGCCAACACGCTCGTTTACGTCCGCGGCCGGGGAATCGTCCTCTCCGAGCCCTCGGTGGTGGCGATCGACTCGCGCAGCGGCCAGGTCCACGCGGTCGGGGTCGAAGCGAAGCGGATGCTGGGTCGCACTCCCGGCACGATCACCGCGATCCGCCCGCTCAAGGACGGGGTGATCGCCGACTTCGACGTCACCGAGCAGATGCTGCGCCACTTCATCGCCACTGTCCACTCCAGCCGCTTTGCACATCCGCGGGTCGTCGTCTGCGTGCCCTCGGGTGTGACCGGGGTCGAGAAGCGGGCGGTCGAGGAGGCCTGCCTCTCGGCCGGCGCGCGGCAGGCCTACCTGATCGAGGAGCCGATGGCCGCGGCGATCGGCGCTGGTCTCCCCGTCGCCGAGCCGACCGGCTCGATGATCGTCGACGTTGGCGGTGGCACCACCGAGGTGGCGGTGATCAGCCTCGGCGGGATCGTCGTCTCGCAATCGATCCGGGTCGGCGGCGACGAGCTCGACGAGGCGATCGTCGCCCACTGCAAACGCCGCTACAAACTCGCGATCGGCACCCAGACGGCGGAGGACGTGAAGCTCGAGGCCGGCTCGGCCTTCCCGCTGCCCGAGGAGGTGCGGACCGAGATCCGTGGGCGCGACCTCGTCTCCGGCCTGCCGAAGACGATCGAGCTGAGCTCGGAGGAGGTGCGCGGGGCGCTGGAGGAGCCGGTCAGCCACATCGTCGCCGCGGTCAAGGAGACGCTCGACCGCACGCCCCCGGAGCTCGCGGGTGACATCATGGACCGAGGCATCACCCTCGCCGGCGGCGGCGCGCTGCTGCAAGGACTGGAGCAGCGCCTGCGCGACGAGTGCCAGATGCCCTGTCAACTGGCAGAGTCGCCGTTGACGTGCGTGGCAGTTGGTTCGGGCATCTCGCTCGAGGAGGTCGAGACGATCCACCGCGCCGGAAAGAACAACGGAGCGCGGCCGCGTATTTAGCCGGCGCTCATGCGAATCAGCGAACTTAGGTCCCCAACGTGTATCGAAAGCAAGTACGCCGCCGCAGGGCGGTTTTGGCCCTGCTGGTGATCGGCTCGTTCATCCTGCTCACTGTTACCTACGGGCAGGGCTCGAACGGCGTGCAGCGCAGCGTCAGCACCGTCTTCAGCCCGCTCCAGGGTGTCGCCGATCGGGCCCTGAAGCCCGCCCGCGATCTGGTCAACTGGTTCGACGAGACCTTCGACGCCAAGGGCGAAAACACCAGCCTCCACGACGAACTCCAGGTCGCTCGCAAACAGGCGGTCGGGGCGAAGGCCGCGCTGGCCGAAAACGCGCAACTGCGCAAACTGCTCGGCCTCGACCGCAGCGGGGCGATCCCCTCCGGCTACGACCCGGTTACCGGCAGGGTGATCACCCGCTCGCCGACCGTATGGTCCGCCGACGTGACGATCGACATCGGTTCCGGCGACGGGGTCGAGGTCGACGACCCGGTCATCAACGGCGACGGCCTGGTCGGCAAGGTGACCGCCGTAACCGGCGGCTCGGCCCGGGTGACGCTGATCGCCGACCACTCCAGCGCCGTCTCGGCGAAGATCGTGCCAAGCGGGACCCAGGGCGTGATGAAGCCCTCGGTGGGGGATCCCGACGACCTCATCCTCGACTTCCTCGACAGCGAAAAGCGGGTCGGCAAGGGGCAGTCGGTAGTCACCTCCGGCTGGCGCAGCCAGACGATCGGATCGGACTACCCGCCCAACCTGCCGATCGGCGAAGTGGACGAAGCCTCGCTCAAACAGCAGGAGGCCCAGGGGCAGGTCCACGTCCGCCCCAACGCAGACCTCCGCGACCTCGATCTGGTCCAGGTGCTGACCGGAGGCTCGCGCGGGTGATCCTCACCGGCAACATCCTCGCCCGCCTGGTCGCGATCGTGATCGCGGGGGTGATCATCCAGCTCTCCTTCTTCTCCCAGGTGGCGCTCTTCCACGTCAGCCCCGACGTGCTGCCGGCGCTCGCGGTCGTGCTCGGCCTGCTGGGCGGTTCGCTGACCGGGGCGGTCTGCGGGTTCTGGATCGGGTTCCTGATGGACTGCCTGCTGATCGGCCCGCTGGGGGGTGCCTCGCTGGTGCTGTTGACGACCGGTTACCTCGCCGGCCTCTTCCGCGAGCGCTTCGAGATCCACAGCGCCCTGGTGCCGCCGCTGCTCTGCATGGGGTTGACCCTGTTCGCCGAGCTCGGCTTCGGCGCGGTCGAGCTGATGCTGGGGGTCGACGCCCCGATCAGCGGCATGGTGGTCCGCGACATGCTGCTGAAGAGCATCTTCGCCTTCTTCCTCGGCTGGGCGATGTACATCGGCGTGCGGCGGGCGTTGCGGCCGGCGCTGGTCGAGGAGCCGATGGCACGCAGTGGCAGACGCCCGACCGTCCTGGGAACCTAGGGACATGTACCTGCGGAACGAAGATCGTCCCCAGGGCAGCCGGCTCTACCTGCGGGTGGCCGTGGTCGGTGGCGTCGCCGTCGCCCTCTTCGCGGTGCTCTTCTTTCGGCTCTGGAACCTGCAGGTCCTCTCCGGCGACGAGTACCTGGCCGAGGCGAAGAACAACCGCACCCGGGAGATCAAAGTGATCGCTCCGCGGGGCGACATCCTCGACCGCAACGGCAACGTCCTGGTCGACAACCGGACCAGTCTGGCGTTGCAGGTGAACACCAGCAAACTGCCCGCGGACCCGGCTGAAGAACGGGCCGAGCTGGTGCGGCTCGGGGAGTTGGTGCAGATGCCGCTGCGCAAGGTGCGGCGGACGATCGAGGAGAGCGAAGAGGTCGCGGCCGGGGCGCCGGTGACCCTCAAACGCGACGTCGGCTTCGACCTGGTCGCTTACGTCGAAGAAAACCAGGACGAGTTTCCAGGGGTGGCGGTGCAACGGGTCTTCGTCCGCCACTACCCCAACGGCAGTCTTGCCGCCCACGTGCTCGGCAACGTCAGCGAGATCTCCGAAGAAGAGCTGAAGGAGGCTCAATACAAGAACCTGGAGCCGGGCGACGAGATCGGGCAGGCCGGGGCGGAGTACGCCTATGACGGCTACTTGCGCGGAGATCCCGGGTTGACCCGGATCCAGGTGAACGCGATGGGCGAGCCGACCCCGGGCGGCCAGCTGGTCTCGACCCCGCCGACCCCGGGCGACAGCCTGAAGCTGACGATCGACGACGAAGCCCAGAGCGCGGGCGAGGCGGGGCTGGGGGCGAGGGGACTGCCAGGTGCCTTCATCTCGATGAACATCGACACCGGCGAGATCCTCGCGATGGGGTCGAATCCCACCTATGACCCGACCGACTTGATCGAACCGACCCAGACCCAGGTGAACGAACTTTATCGGGACGAAGTGCTCGCCCCGCTGGTCAACCGGGCGACCGAAGGCGCCTACCCGACGGGCTCGATCTTCAAGATCATCACCGCCCTGGCGGCGCTGGAAAACGGCAAAATCACCCCGGACGAGAGCATCGTCGACAACGGCCAGATCGAAGTCGGCACCGACACCTTTGAAAACGCCGGCGGCGAAGCGCACGGATCGGTGGAACTACGGCGGGCGCTGCAGGTCTCCTCGGATGTCTACTTCTACCTGCTGGGCTGGGACATGTGGAACACCAACGAGCTGCAGGAAGAGGCGCACAAGCTCGGCATCGGGCGGCCCGCCGGGCTCGACCTGCCGGAGGAAGGCGAAACCTTGCTGCCGGACCGGCAGTGGCGCAACCAGCTCTTCAAGGAAAAGCTGACCGACCGCCCCTGGTCGGCCGGCGACAACATCCAGCTCGCCACCGGCCAGGGGGACCTGCAGACCAACCCGCTGCAGATGGCGATCGCCTACGCCGCCCTCGGCAACGGCGGCAAGATCGTCACCCCGCACGTCGGCAAGGAAGTCGAGGACTCGGCCGGCCGGGTGCTGAAGGAATTCGAGCCGAAGGTCCAGCGTCGCGTCCACATCGACCCCGGCTATCGCACCGCGATCCTCGAAGGGCTGCACCTGGCGGCGCAGGAGGGAGACGGCACCGCAGCCGGGGTTTTCGGCGGCTTCCCGATCCCGATCGCGGGCAAGACCGGGACCGCGGAACGGGCGGGCTACGCCGACCAATCCTGGTTCGCGGCGCTCTCCCCGTACCCTGACCCGCGTATCGTGACTGTCGCCACCGTCGAGGAAGGCGGCTTCGGAGCCGAATCTGCGGCCCCTGTCGTCCTTGACATCCTCGAAGCGATCTACAAGAAGCAGGCCGCGGCAGTCTCGAGCGCCGGTGGAGCGGAATGAACACCTACGCCACCCGAACCAGGAACACCCGGCCGGAGCCGTTTGCGGTCCACGTCGGCATCGGCGAGCGCCTCGGCCTCGCCCACATGGACTGGCCGCTGACGATCGCCGCCGTCGGCCTGATCGCCTTCAGCATCTTCACCCTCGGGCAGGCGACCCAGAGTGACGTCCCCGGTGACCCCAACTACTTCGTCGAGCGGCAGGCGATCTACGCCCTGCTCGGGATCGTCGGCATGGTGATCCTGACCAGGATCGACTACTCGCGCTTCCGCGAGCTGCGGGTCGGCATCTACACCTTCCTCTGTACCACCATCACCCTCGTCTTCTTCTTCGGCTTCGCCGCTCGCGGCTCGCGGCGGGCCTTCGAACTTCCCTTCTTCTCCTTCCAGCCATCGGAGCTCGGCAAGCTCTTGCTCGTTCTTGCGCTTGCCGGGTTCGTGATCGATGGCGCCAGACGCGGCTCGCAGGTTCAGCGCACGTTGCGCTACCTCTGCCTCGGCCTGGCACCGGCTGCCCTTGTTTTCCTGCAGCCCGACCTCGGCACCTCTCTGGTGTTCGCGGTCGCCACCCTCGCCGTCATGTACTTCGGAGGCGTCCCCTGGACGCACTTCGCGGTCATCGGCGGCGTCTTGACCGCGCTCGTCGCGCTGGTCCTCGTTGTCGCTCCGGCGACCGGGGTCCCGCTCCTCAAGGGCTATCAGGAGGAACGTCTGACGTCCTTCCTCAGCCCCGGAGAGCACGCCGACGGCGCGGGCTACCAGCAGAACCAATCAGTGGTCGCCATCGGCTCCGGTCAAGAGGCCGGCCGTGGCGACAAAGCCACCCAGACGCGGCTCGACTTCGTTCCCGAGCGGCACACCGACTTCATCTTTGCGGTGATCGGTGAGCGCTACGGATTTACGGGCGCCGCGTTAGTCCTATCCCTTTACGCCCTGCTCTTCTGGCGGGCGCTGCGGATCGTGACGCTTTCGAAGAACTCCTACGGAGCCCTGGTAGCGGGCGGCATCGCCGTCATGCTGCTGTTCCAGACCTTCGTCAACGTGGGGATGAACCTCGGCATCATGCCGATCACGGGAATCCCCCTGCCGTTGATGAGTTACGGAGGGTCCTCCGTCCTCGCTACTTTCCTAGCGGTCGGCGTTCTTCAGAGCATCAACGTCCAAGCGCATCTCAGCCAGAAGGGAAGGTTCGCCTGGTGATCTCTGGAAAGAGGTCCGGCAATGCGTATCTATCCGAACTGAGCTGAACAACAAATGAAAAAAACGATTTTGGTCTCCGCCGAGCGTGGCGAGACCCGAGTGGCCGTCCTCGAGGCAAAACAGAAAGGCGGCAAAAGCCACGTCGCCGAGCTGTACATCGAGCGGCGGGGCCGGCGATCGATCGTCGGCAACATCTACAAGGGGAAGGTCGACAACGTCCTTCCCGGCATGGAGGCCGCCTTCGTCGACATCGGCCTCGAGCGCAACGGCTTCCTCCACGTCGACGAGATCCTGATGCCTAATGGCGAACAGGCGCCGAAGCGCGGGCGCGGCCATGGCCGCCGCATCAACGAGCTGATCAAGCCGGGGCAGGAGATCCTCGTCCAGGTCGTCAAGGACCCGCTGAAGTCGAAGGGCGCCCGGCTCTCGATGAACTGCTCGATCGCCGGCCGCTACCTGGTCTACGCCCCGCACGGCAGCGGCGTCGGAGTCAGCCGCCGGCTGACCGACAAAGAGCGCGACCGGCTGCGGAAGATGGTCGACCGCACTTACAACGGCCAGGGCGGGTTGATCGTCCGCACCGCTGCCCACGGGGCCAAAAAACCCGACTTCGTGCGGGAGATCAGTTACCTGCAGAAGCTGAACGAGGTGCTGGAGCGTCGCTCCGAGTCGACCAAGGCTCCGGCCCTGGTCTTCCAGGAGGCCGACCTCTCGGTTCGCGTCCTGCGCGACGTCTTCCTCAACGAGTTCGAGAAGGCGATCATCGACTCTCCGAAGCAGTTCGAGCGGGTGACGAGCTTCTTCCAGCGGACCGCCCCCGAGCTGGTCGGCGGGGTCGAGCTCTACGAGGGCGCTAAACCGCTGTTCGAGAAATGGAAGGTCAACGAGGCGATCGAGTCGACCCTCAACCGGCGCGTCGACCTGCCCTCCGGCGGCTACCTGATCATCGACTACACCGAGGCGCTGACCGTGATCGACGTCAACAGCGGTTCCTTCACCGGCCGCGGCAAAGGCGGGCTCGAGGAGACGATCACCAAAGTCAACACCGAGGCCGCCGAGGAGGCGGTGCGGCAACTGCGGCTGCGTGACATCGGCGGCATCATCGTCGTCGACTTCATCGACATGGCCCGGGCCAGCAACCGCGACAAAGTCCTGAAGACGATGCGCAAAGCGCTCGACGCGGACAAGTCGAAGAGCTACGTGGTCGAGGTCTCGCCGCTGGGCCTGGTCGAGATGACCCGCCAGAACGTCACCGACGGGGTGCGGGAGATTCTCACCGCCCCCTGCCCGACCTGCCACGGTGAGGGGGTCGTCCTCTCGGCCGAGACGGTGGCGCTCGAGGGGCTCGGCAAATTGCGCGACTTCGCCGCCGAGAAGAAAGACGACGAGGCCTTCCTGGTTCGCGTCAACCCGAAAGTCGCGCACGAGCTGACCGATCCCGACAGCGGCCTGACCGAGCTCGAAGAGGGAGACCGGTAAGCGTTTCCACTTCGAGGGCGGCGAGGCGCTCTCGATCGACACCTTCGAGCTGGTCGAGTCCGGCAGCCGGGGTGAGATCGAGGAGCGGGCGTTGCCGTTCAAGGTTGGCGAGGAGGTGCTGGTCAAGATTGACGAGCCGCACATGTACAACGCCGACGACGCGGTGGCCCGGATCGACTCCTACATCGTCAGCGTCACCGGCGGCGGTCGCTACGTGGGAGAGCGCAAGCTGGTGCGGATCGACGAGGTCGAGCGCTCGGCGGCGATCGCCTCGCTGCTGGGCGGCGATTCCGCCAACGGATCTGGAGGAGGCGAGGAGAACGGCTCCCAGCTAGAATCCGACGCTCCTTCGCGTAAACGCAGTCGCGGCCGCCGGGGCGGCCGGGGGCGTTCGCGCGCCAAACAAGGCAGCAAGGACGAATGAGCACTTACGCAGTCATAGAGAGCGGCGGTAAGCAGTACAAAGTCGAGGAGGGCACGACCCTGCTCGTCGATCGGCTTGATGTCAAAGAGGGCGACAAAGTCGCCCTCCGTCCGGTCCTCTTCCGCGGTGACGACGTCGTCGCCGCGGCGAAAGACCTGGCGAAAGTCAAAGTCGAGGCGAAAGTCACCGAGCACCTGCGCGGGCCCAAGATCAAAGTCTTCAAATACAAGGCGAAGAAGGGCTACCGCCGTCGTGCTGGTCATCGCTCCGAGCTGACCAAGCTCGAGGTGACCAAACTGAAAGGGAAAGGCTAGGCATGGCGCATAAGAAAGGCCTCGGCTCCAGCCGCAACGGCCGCGAATCCAACCCCAACATGCTCGGGGTCAAGGTCTTCGCCGGCCAGCGCGTCAGCGGCGGCGAGATCATCGTCCGCCAGCGCGGCACCCGCTTCTGGCCCGGCGACGGCGTCGGCATCGGCCGCGACCACACGATCTTCGCCACCCGCGAAGGCGTCGTGGAGTTCAAGCAGGCTCGCAAGGGCCGCACCATCTCCGTTCTGCAGGACTAAACCAAGCCAAAAGAAAACCGGACCAACGCCCTCGGGTTCCTCAAGCTCGCCGGGGGGCGCCGATCAACGTCTCCACGGCCCGCCAGACGGCGTGCTGCACCATGGTCGACTCTTCCTTCCAGGTCGAACGGAGTCGCCAGCGCGGTCAGCAGGCCCTTGATCTGAGTCGTTGTTGCAGCCTCACGGCTCCGCCCGGTCCATTTCGCCCCCGGAACTCAAAGCTATTTGGCCTACTAGGATGCACTATTGGATCGAAAAAAACTGTCTTTTGTCGCGACGTTCAGGAGAATAATGACCGCGATTCGCACTCACGCCGACCGCTGCGTCCTCATCGCAGTGCTCGCGATATTTACGCTTGCTTTGCCTAGCGCTCCGGCCCAGGCTTCTCAGGTCGCATTTTTGCGACCGAATGCAGACGTCACCGCCCCAGGGTCGACGGCATGGATTCCGGTCGGCTCGAGCAGTTTTGCGGGAGCCCTGAACGACGTTGTGGTCGAGAACCAGACTCCAAACGCAGCGGACTATGCCGCTGTCAGTGGCACGGTTCTCCATGCAGGCAAAGAGCCGGTTGAGGTGGAGATCGCGACGATCAGCCTCTCGAGCCTTTCCATTCAGGAAGCAAAAGCTTGGTACTACACCTCGAATGGCAACGAACTCGAAGCAAGCATCAAGGATGCCGCAGGCTCGACTCTCGCATCGATGAAAACCAGCAGCGCCGGCTGGCACTCCTTCTCCATCTCTCTGAATGGCTCGCAAGCTCAACTCGACGGGCTGAGAATGCGCTTCCGGGTAATCAAGGGTTCGCCGGTGCCGGAACGGAGGATTCTCGCCGCTTTCGTCAAGCTGCGCGTCGAACTTCCTGCGAGTCAGCATCTGACCCATATCGGTATTAGCGCGGACTCCCGTTCGGCGGTGGTACCGGGCAACGTTCAAAACGAAGTGCTCGAAACGGGCGCTACCCGGATACGCGAGGATATTGAGTGGGATCAGATCGAGCCGATAAACGGTGAATGGACGTGGGGCAACACCGATAGCCTGTTCGAGGAAGCTGCGGAACGCGGGCTGACGATCCTGCCGATACTCAATAGCCCGCCATGCTGGGCGGTGCCGGTTGGGGCGGAACCGTGCGAACACTCCTACCCGGAAAGCGATCTCGATTTCGCTTACTTCACCGCTCGCGTGGTTGAACGCTACGGGATCGGAGGAGACTTCTGGGAAGCGCATCCGGAACTCGACGCCGAACTGGCGCCCAAGTACTTCGAGATCTGGAACGAGCCTTATATCCCGGTATTCGTGAACGAAGAGGTCGACCCGGCGCGCTATGCCGATCTCTATAGCGCCGCGGTTGCGGCCGGGCGAACGGCAAACCCAAAATCTCGTTACCTAATTGAGGCAACCTGGAAATACAACCCCCAAGGCTCCTCGGAACAACTGAACTGGGCCCAAGGCATCTACGAACAGAACCCGGCGATCGGAAGTCTGATCGACGGAATAGCCATCCACCCTTATCCAGGCAATCGCGATGTCTTCTACCAGCCGGGGGCTGGTATTGCCGCCGCGTTCCGCAACACCGATCGGATCTACGCGTACTGGCGCGACTCCCTGAAAATCAACAAGCCGATCTGGATCACCGAGGTCGGATACTCCTCCTGCACTGACGAAGAGGACTGTGTCCCAGGCGGTTCCCAGTCCGCAAGAGAGGAAATCAAGTCCGAATGGCTTTCCGACCTCTTTGACGTGGTCAATCGTGGCAACTACCCCTATGTACACGCGGTGTATCTCTACAACCTGCGGCAGTGGCTTTCGCCGGAAAGCCCCACCAGCGTTGACAGCGACTGGTTCGGCATTCGCGACGGCAGCGGTCCTCTGCCGGCGTGGGCGGCCTTCACGAACGCCGTCGCCGCCTACGGCGGAACGCCCCTACCGAACACCACGATCACCAACGTAAAAAACGACCACGGGGCTCGCTTCTTCACTTTTGCAGTCAGCGACCCGACCGCGGGCTCCGAATGCCAGCTTGACGCCGGCGCGTGGAGTTCATGCGCCAGCCCGAAAACGTACGGAAGCATTGGCACTGGCCACACCTTCAGAGTGCGAGGGGTAAGTGCTGAAGGGCCGGACCCAACCCCGGCCTCATACTCTTGGTAGCCAGAGGCATATTTCGCAGAATCGGCGCACTTGCGTGGCAAAATTTCTAAGACGCGCGTACAAAACGTTGCATTTGATCCGCTAGCCTGGCAACATGGCGGTGATGGCAAGGGGGGTCTGGACCGACGAGCGCCTCGACGACTTGAATAAGAGGGTCGACGAGGGCTTCAAGGAGAACCGGGAGGAATTCCGCGCGGTTCGCGCAGAGATGAAGGGCGAATTCCAAGCTGTTCGCTCGGAGTTGGGCGGCCAGATCGCAGGGTTGCACCGGATGACGTTTCAGCTCTTCGCCGGAATGATCGTCACCCTGGTCCTGGGATTCGGCGGCATGATTGTCGCGCTCCTCGCCCAGTCCTGACCTTCAGAGGATCTCTCCATATGTATGACAAGGCAAAAATCTGGGTCGAGGGTGGTGCTGGCGGCAAAGGCAGCATCTCCTTTCGGCGGGAGGCTCATGTGCCTCGCGGTGGACCCGATGGTGGGGACGGCGGGCACGGTGGAGATGTCGTGCTCGTCTGCGATGCGTCGCGGCGTGACCTTGGGGCTTTGAGGGGGAGCAAGCACTTCCGGGCGCAGCGGGGGCGGCATGGGGAAGGCTCGAACCGGCATGGCGCGCGGGGGGAGGATCTGGAGATTCCGGTGGCGGTAGGGACGCAGGCGATCGCGGTCGACGGCAGCCGGGTCGACCTGGTTGCCGCCGGGCAGCGAGCGGTAGTGGCCCGGGGTGGGCGCGGGGGTCACGGCAACCGGCGCTTCACCAACTCGACCCGGCAGGCTCCGCGCTTCGCCGAGAAGGGCAACTCCGGTGAAGCCGATTGGATCGAGCTGCGGCTGAAGCTGCTGGCCGACGTCGGGCTGGTGGGGCTGCCGAACGCAGGCAAGTCCTCGCTGCTGGGACGGCTGACGCGGGCGGCGCCGAAGGTCGCCGACTACCCGTTCACGACGATCTCGCCGGTGCTGGGGACGATCGAGGGCGAGGATCGGCAGGCGGTCGTCGCCGACATCCCCGGTCTGATCGAAGGAGCGGCGGACGGCGCCGGTCTCGGCCACGAGTTCCTCGCCCATGTCGAGCGCTGCTCGATGCTCGTCCACCTGGTCGACGTGGCGCCCATCGATGGCGACCCCGTCGCAAACTACGAGACCGTGAGGGCCGAGCTAGAGGCCCACGGCGCCGGTCTCGAGCGCCTCCCCGAGCTGATCCTGCTCAGCAAGCGCGACCTGCTGCCAGCGGAGGAGGTCGAAGCGGCGGCGGCGGAGTGGCGCGAGCGGCTCGGCGGCCGCGCCCTCGGCGTGCTCGCAGTCTCGTCCGCCACTGGCGAGGGCCTCGAGGAGCTGCGGCAACGGATTCTCACCGAGCTGCCGCAACTCGAGCCCGCGCCGCCGCCGGAGGCCGCCGCCGACGACGAGTTCGAGGCCGAGCACCGGGTTTACCGCCCTGCCGGTGAGGGCGGCTACTGGGTCGAGCGCGAGGACGACGGCGGCTTCCGGGTCCTCGGCCGCGGCGTCGAGGTGCTGTTCGAGCGCCACGACACCAAAAACGAAGAAGCCCTTGCCTACCTCGAGCAGCGATTGAAGGAGATGGGCGTGATCGCCGCTCTCGACCGCGCCGGGTTCGAGTCCGGCGACGACGTCCGCATCGGCAAACTCGAGTTCGAACTACACGTCTGAGTAGGGCTCGAGGCCATCCCGCAGCCAGTCCGGGATCTCCGTCTTCTCCCAGCTCCCGGCGTCGACGTAGACGTGGCGGATCGTGCCCTCGACCAACAGCTCCTCTTCTCGGTGTAGCCAAAGGTGGCTGGTCATGCCGGTGGTGCCGAGGCGCTCGATCGTGACGCCGACCGTTACGAGGTCGTCGAAGCGGGCGGATCCGCGGAACTGCAGGTTGAGTTCGGCGACGACCATGTCGATGCCGCGCTTCGTCATCGCTCCGTAGGAGCCGAAAGCCTCCCGCCAGAGCTCGGTTACGGCATGGTCGATATAGGCGGCGTAGTTGACGTTGAAGACGATCCCCTGCGGGTCGCACTCGCCGTAGCGGACGCGGAAGGTGTGGGCGAAGCGGGCGTTCACGCGGCGAGCCTAGATCAGCTCAGGCTCGAGAGGGCGCCGGGCGGCGAAGCTGAGCGCGCCGATGACCAGTGAGCTTGCGGCGAGCGCGCCCCAGCCGAGCGCGGACCCCATCTCGGCTACTTTCCCGGCCATGACCCTGGTCGTCAAGCTCGGTTCCTCGATCGTTGCCGCCGACGACGGTGAGCTGCGCACCGACGTGCTCGATTCCGTCTGCGAGCAGGTGGCGCAGCTGGAGCAAGGGGGCGAGCGGGTGGTGATGGTCACCTCCGGGGCGATCGCCCGTGGCATGCGGCTGATGGAGCTGCCGGTCCGGCCGCGGGCGATGGACGAGCTGCAGGCGGCCTCGGCGGTCGGCCAGGGGGACCTCTTCCGCGCCTACGAGAGCCGCCTTTCCGCGCACGGCACCCGTGCCGGCCAGGTGCTGCTGACGGCTGCGGACATCGCTGCCCGGACGAACTACCTCAACGCCCGCCAGACGCTGCGGCGGCTGATCGAGTGGGGGGTGGTGCCGGTGGTCAACGAGAACGACACCACCGCCACTGACGAGATCAGCTTCGGAGACAACGACTTCCTCGCCGCCCAGGTGGCGGTCTTGCTCGAGGCGCGGCGGCTGGTCCTGTTGACCAACGTTGAGGGGTTGCTCTCGGGCGATCCGCGCACCGAACCGGAGGCGGAGCTGATCGCCGCGGTGAGCGACTTTGCCCAGCTCGACCAGCTGGAGATCGGCGACCGCACTTCGGTCTTCGGCTCCGGCGGCATGCGCAGCAAGGTCGCGGCGGCGGAGATGGCGAGCGAGGCCGGGATTCCGGCGACGATCTGCAACGGGACCAGGGCCGGCACCTTGGTGGCCGCGGCTGCGGGTGAGGAGTGCGGCACCCGCTTCGCGCCCGGCGCCGGCCGGACCTCCAACTTCAAGCTCTGGCTCAAATACGCGAAGCCGGCGCGCGGGCGCCTGATCGTCGACGCCGGTGCCGCCAGGGTTCTACGCGAGAGCGGCTCCAGCCTGCTCCCGGTCGGAATCGCCGCGGTCGAGGGAAGCTTCGAGGCCGGTGACGCGATCGACGTCGCCGCCGACGGCGAGACGATCGGCAAAGGGATCAGCGACTACTCCTCGCGCGAGTTGGAGCGGGTGATCGGGATGCAGAGCGCGCAGGTGCGCGCTCTGCTGCCACACGCCGCAGACGAGGTCATCCACCGCGATCGCTTCGTCCTGCTCTAGCGGCGCTGAAGCGCCCTCCGGCTACCCTTTGCCGATGGCTGTGACCGAGACCACCGTCGCCGAGAGCTGCGCCGCCGCCAAGCGGGCGGTGCGCCGGCTCGCGACCGCTTCACCCGCGGCGAAGAACGCAGCCCTGGCGGCCACCGCGCGCCTGCTCGAAGAGCGGAGCGAGGAGATCCTCGAGGCCAACGCCGGCGACCTCGCAGACGAGCACGCCGCCGGGCTGACCGAGGCGCTGCGCGACCGCCTGCGGTTGACCCCCGAGCGGGTCGCGGCGATGGCGAAAGGGGTGCGGGTGGTCGCAGCTCTCGAGGATCCGGTTGGCGAGGAGCTGGAGCGGAAAACGCTTGCCAGCGGCCTCGACCTGCGCAAGGTGCGGGTGCCGCTCGGGGTCGTCGCCGTCGTCTACGAGGCGCGCCCCAACGTGACGATCGACTGCGCGGCGCTGACGATCAAGAGCGGCAACGCGATCGTCCTCCGCGGCTCCAGCTATGCCGAGCGCTCGAACGCGGCGCTGGCGGCGATTGTCCGCGAGGCGCTGGCCGAGGCTGGGCTGCCGGAGGATGCGGTCCTCTCACTGGGCGGTGGCGGTCACGAGGAGCTGGCCGAGCTGGCGACCCAGGAGGGCCTGGTCGACCTGCTGATCCCCCGCGGCGGCGAAGGCTTGAAGGCGGCGATCAAGAAGGTCGCGACGGTGCCGGTGATGTTCGCGGCGGCCGGCAACTGCCACGTCTACGTCCACGCCGATGCCGATCCCGAGATGGCCCGTCGCATCGCCTACAACGCCAAGGTGCAGCGGCCCGGGGTCTGCAACGCGGCGGAGACGCTCTTGATCGACGCGGCGATTGCCGACCGCTTCGCCCCGGCCGTCTTTGGCGATCTCGCTGGCGCCGGGGTTGAGCTGGTCGGCGACGAGCGCGCCCGCGCTGCTGCCGGGGGCGTCGAGGTCGGGGCAGCGGCCGACGCGGACTGGGACAGCGAGTACCTCGGCCTGAAGATGGCGGTTGCCGTCGTCGACTCGGTCGAGGACGCGGTCGACCACATCAACCGCCACGGCACCGGCCACTCGGAGGCGATCGTCACCGCCGACGAGGAGGCGGCCGAGGAGTTCATCAGCGGCGTCGATGCCGCCGCCGTCTACGTCAACGCCTCGACCCGATACACCGACGGGTTCGAGTACGGGATGGGGGCGGAGATCGGCAACTCGACCCAGAAGCTGCACGCCCGTGGCCCGATCGGGATGCGAGAGCTGACGACCTTCAAGTACGTCGCGCACGGCAGCGGCCAGGTGCGTGAGTAGCTCCGGCGGCGCGGCGATCGGGGTGCTCGGGTCGGCTTTCAACCCGCCGCACCTCGGCCACCTGGCGCTCGCCCAGGAGGCGCTCTGGCAGCTCGGCCTCGACGAGGTGATCCTCGTCCCGACCGGTGAGGCCCCGCACAAGCGGATCGCCGACGATCCCGGCCGCGAGGCGCGGATGGAGATGACGCGGCTGGCCGCGGCGGAAGACCCACGCTTCTCGGTCTCTGCCCTGGAGGTCGAGCGCGAGGGACCGTCCTACACGTATGAGACCTTGGAGGCACTTGCAGAGGAACGGGCCGACACGCAGCTGGTGTTCGTGATGGGGGCGGATGCTGCGGTCGGGCTGGAGAGCTGGCGGCACCCGCAACGGGTGGTAGAGCTGGCGAGCCTGGCGGTTGCGCGTCGCGCCGGTGTCTCCGAGGCCGACGTCGTCGCGGCGATGCGCAGTCTCAGCTGCGAGGATCGAGCGGCGATGCTGGAGATGCCGCAGTTCGGGGTCTCCTCCTCCGCGGTCCGCGAGCGAGCGCAGCAGGGCCGGCCGTTGCGCTTCCTGGTCCCCGACGCGGTGGCCAGCTTCATCGAGGAAAAGGGGATTTACCGATGACCCAAGTCCAGTCAGAGCAGATGGCGCGCCAGCTGGCGGTTGCTGCCGACTCGAAAAAGGCCGAGGAGATCGTCATCCTCGACATGCGGGAGTTGGTCGCCTACACGGATTTCCTCGCGATCTGCACCGCCCGCAGCGAGCGGCAGGCGCGGGCGATCGTCGACGAGGTGCGGGTGCGGGTGAAGCGGGAGTCGGGCATCCTGCCGGGCGGAGTGGACGCCGGCGGCGAAGCCGGGTGGACGATCCTCGACTACCTCGATTGCGTCCTCCACGTCTTCACGCCGGAGGCGCGCGAGCGCTACGGGCTCGAGGATCTCTGGCGCGACGCGCCGCGTCTCGAGCTCGACTTCGAGGCGCCGGAAGAGCCCGAAGCAGCGAGTGCCTGAATAACGTCCGAGCGGCTCCCTACGGTGCCGCCCATATGAATGGGTTCAGGAGGTCGCTATTCGGTTACCGGCGCGCGGATGTGGAGAATGCGATCTCTTCCCGTGATGCACAGATCCTTGAGCTGGGGCGGAAGACCGACTCCCAGCGCGAGACGATCGTCGAGATGGAGGGGGAGACGACCACCCTCGCCGGCATGGTCTTCGAGCGCGAGCGGGAGATCCGCGTCCGCGACGAGCGCCTGCGCGAGGCGAACGAGACCCACGACCGCAGCATCGCCTCGCTCGACGCGATCACCGCGCGGTTGGAAGAGCTGGAGGCGCAGGCCCGTGGCCAGGCGACCCGGATCCGGATGAAAGCTTTGCGCGAGGCGGTCGAGGTCAGCAAGAAAGTGAAGGCGCTGACCGACGTCGACCCCGCTTACCAGACCGAGTCCCAGGCCCAGATGGAGCCCGAGTCCGCCGAGCCGGACGCGGCAGACGATGCCCTCTACGCCGGCCGCGTCAAGCTCGAGATCGGCCCTCTCGGAGATTTCTCCCAACTCGTCGGCTTCGAGGACGCAGTCGGCCAGATCGGCGCCTCCGAGATCTCGGTCGAGCGCTTCTCCGAGGGCCGCGCCACCTTCTCGATGAACCTCGACCAGCCGGTCGACCTCCTGCGCGAACTCAAGGAGCTCTCGAACGTCGAGTTCAAGGTCCGCCACAACGCCCCGGACAACCTGATCCTCGACGTAGACGAGGATCAAGGCGAGCAGCGCGCCGCCTAGTTCTCTAGAGAGCACGGTAAACTTGCGGTTCGATCTGGGGCTGTAGCTCAGCTGGAAGAGCGCCGCCATGGCATGGCGGAGGTCAGGGGTTCGAGCCCCCTCAGCTCCACTTTCAAGGCTCTCCTCTAACAGGGGAGCCTTTTTACTTGCGGATTCAGACGTACCGAAAGACGGATAGAGCGGAGTCTTTAGTCGGGGTTGAGTTTGCCTCTATGGACCTGGGTGCGGTCGGCGAATTGCCTCTTGCCCGATGCCGCGGCGCGACGATCCACAGGTCGGACTTGGGAAGGCGATCCGGGAGCTGCGGACAGAGAAGGGACTGAGCCAGGAGGCGCTCGGCAACAGCGCTGAGATCCACCCGACCTGGATCTCGCACATCGAGTCGGGCCGGATCAACCCGACCTGGGGCAACGTGCGGCGGATCGCCCGGGGGCTCGAAGGTTCCCCTCTCGCAACTGGCGGACCTGGCCGAGGGCTACGAGGAGAAGCTCGAGGCCTGATTCAAACGGTCGCCTCCGACTGCCGATGGTTGGAGCGTGAGCACGGCGAATCAGCATGTGTTCTCGCACGGGATGCGGGACACGCGGGCGACCCTGGACGCGTGGAGCCAGCGCCCCTGGCGGGTCCTGCGCGGCTGGATCGCCCTCAGCCTCGCCGTGGCGCTGGCGCTGCTGGCCGCCACCTGGCTGGTCGCCGGTCTGCTGACCCCGGATCTCTCCCCGATCCACCTCGCCGGCATCACCCATTCCTCCGAGCTCGACGACATGCTGCCGATCCTCTATCGCAACTCGCTGGTCCTGGCGCTCCACGGCACGGCCTGTATCGCCGGCTTCATCGCCGGCGCCTCGATGCCGATCGCAGCCGCCCAGCGGACCGGGTTCAGCCGCTGGGTCCACGTCAAGGCGGGCGAGTTCGCGATCCTCTTCGTCGCCGCCGTCACCCTCTTCTCGCTCTCGACCCAGGCGCTCTACCTCGGCTTCCAGGGTTCGACCCTCGCATACCAGCTGCAGATCTCCCGCTTCGAGCTGATCCTCAGCGTGCTGCCGCACGCGCTGCCGGAGCTGACCGCGCTCTTCCTGCCGCTCGCCGCCTGGCTGATCGCCAGTCGCCGCGGCGAGTGGAACCAGCTGCTCGCCGCCACCTTGATCACGGTGATGCTGGCGATCCCGGTGATCGTCGCCGCCGCCGCGATCGAGGTCTACGTCTGGCCCCAGATACTCGAGCAGCTCTCGCCCGGCCTGCGCGCCCTCCCGTTTTAGAACCAGGGCGCTGACGCGCCGCCGCACCTAGGCGGCCTCCGCCTCGTAAGATCGCTGCCCGATGGCGGGCTACGAGCCAAAAGAGATCGAGCGCAAGTGGCAGGCAGTCTGGGCCGAGGAGAAGACCTGGGAGGTAGCCAACCCCGGTCAGCCCGGCTCGGACGAGTCGAAGCCGAAGGCCTACGTGCTGGAGATGCTGCCCTATCCCTCGGGTGAGCCCCACGTCGGCCACCTCAAGTGCTACGCCGTCGGCGACGCGATCGCCCACTTCCGCCGCCGTCACGGCTTCGAGGTGATCCACCCGATGGGCTACGACTCCTTCGGGCTGCCGGCGGAGAACAACGCGATCAAAACCGGGGAGGCCCCCCGGGTCGCTACCGAGCGCTCGATCGAGTCCTTCCGGCGCCAGTTCCGCGAGTGGGGGATCTCGATCGACTGGTCGCGCGAACTGGCGACCCATACCCCCGAGTACTACCGCTGGACCCAGTGGATCTTCCTGCAGCTGTTCGAGCGTGGGCTCGCCTACCGGACCGAGGCGCCGGTCCAGTGGTGCCCGAAGGACGCGACGGTGCTGGCCAACGAGCAGGTCGTCGACGGCCGCTGCGAGCGCTGCGGCACCGAGGTCATCCAGCGCAGCCTCGAGCAGTGGTTTTTCCGCATCACCGAGTACGCCGATCGCCTGCTGGAGGACTTCGAGCTGCTCGAGTCATGGCCCGAGCACGTGATCACCATGCAGCGCAACTGGATCGGCCGCTCCGAAGGTGCCGAGGTCGTCTTCCGCTGCGAGGAGGTCGACCTCGACTTCCCGGTCTTCACCACCCGCCCGGACACCCTCTTCGGCGCCACCTTCTTCGTCCTCGCCCCCGAGCATCCGGAGCTGGAGCGCCTCGTCGCCGGCACGCCGGCCGAGGAGCAGGTGCGCGAGTACGTCAACCGCGTCGGCCGCGAGTCGGCCGAGGAGCGGGGGGCGGAGGACCGTGAGAAGACCGGGGTGCCGCTCGGCCGCTCGGTGGTCAACCCGGTCAACGGCGAGGAGATCCCGATGTTCGTCGCCGACTACGTGCTGATGGAGTACGGCACCGGGGCGATCATGGCGGTGCCGGGTCACGACTCCCGCGACTACGAATTCGCCCAGAAGTTCGGCCTGCCGGTCCAGCGCGTGATCGAGGGCAGCGATCCTGAGCAGGCGCAGGACGACGAGGGTTTGCCGTTCTCGGGCGACGGCCCGATGGTGGGCTCGAGTCAGTTCGACGGCAAGCACAATCGCGAGGCCTACGACGAGATCGTCGCCTGGCTCGAGGCGGACGGCCGCGGCGAACCGGCGGTCAACTATCGCCTCCGCGACTGGCTGGTCAGCCGCCAGCGGTATTGGGGGGCGCCGATCCCGGTCGTCTACTGCAAGGAGTGCGGGATCGTCCCGGTCCCCGCGGATCAGCTGCCGGTCGAGTTGCCGGAGATCGAGGACTACGCGCCGCAGGGCAAGAGCCCGCTGGCCGCTGCCGAGGACTGGGTCGCGACCGAGTGCCCGCGCTGCGGAGCCGCCGCCCGCCGCGAGACCGACACGATGGACACCTTCGTCGACTCTTCCTGGTACTTCCTCCGCTATCTCGACGCCGGCAACGACGGAGCGGCCTGGGACCGCGCCGCGGCCGACCACTGGATGCCGGTCGACCAGTACATCGGCGGGGTCGAGCACGCGATCCTGCACCTGATGTACGCGCGCTTCTTCACCAAGGCGCTGGCCGACCTCGGCCAACTCGGCGTCCAGGAGCCGTTCGCCAACCTCTTCACCCAGGGGATGATCACCCGCGACGGGGCGAAGATGTCGAAGTCGAAGGGCAATACGGTCAGCCCCGGCGACTACGTCGAGCGCTACGGGGCCGACACCGCTCGTACGTATGTCTGCTTCATGGGGCCGCCCGAGCGCGGCGGCGATTGGACCGACGAGGGGGTCGAGGGCGTCAACCGCTTCCTCTCACGCTTGTCGCGGCTCTGCGAGGAGGTCGGCGAGCGGACCGAGGCGGGGGAGCCAGATCCGGCGGCGGAGGGCGCGGCGCGGGAGCTGCTGGCCAAGGCCCACTGGGCGATCGACAAGACGACGCGGGACTTCCAGCGCGGCTTCCAGTTCAACACCGTGATCTCGGCGGTGATGGAGCTGGTCAACGACGCCTACCGACTCAAGGACGATCTCTACGCGACCACCGAGGGTGGCGCGGCGGTGCGGTTCGCGACCGCAACTGCGGCCTCGCTGGTCTTCCCCTTCGCCCCGCACCTCGGCAGCGAGGTCTATGAGCAGCTGACCGGGATGCGGGTTTGGGAGCAGCCGTGGCCCGAGGCCGACCCCTCGCTGCTGGTCAGCGACACGGTGACTCTGGTCGTCCAAGTCAATGGCAAGCTGCGCGATCGAATTGAGGCGCCGGCCGAGGCGCCAAAGGAGGAGCTGCTGCGATTGGCGCGCGAAAGCGCGAAGGTCGCCAAGCATCTCGACGGCTCGGAAATAGTCAAGGAAATTGTAGTTCCTGGCAAGCTGGTCAACCTGGTGGTCCGGTAGCGCCCTCCGCCGGGGCCTTCCGTTCTGCTAGAAAGCCGCCGAATGCTGGTCAGGCGCCTGCAAGACACCGCGGTTGAGGAATGGCATCGCCTCCGAGCCCACGTCCTCATGGACGCGGGAGAACTCGGATCGCGCAACCTCTCCGTCACCTGGGTCTGTGTTCCCGGCGGCGCGGAGCAGACCCTGCACTCGTCCGGCGAGGCTGAGCAGGCATACGTCGTTGTCCGCGGTCGCGGCACGATGTCGGTCGCCGGCGACACCCAGGAGGTCGGCGAGGGAGACCTGATCCTGGTCCCGCCCGCGACCGAGCACTCGATCGGCAACGAGGCCGAGGCTGAGCTGGTCTGCGTCTCGATCCAGTCGCCGCCGGTGGCCGCCGCCGAGCTGTACTCGCGACCAACTGGCCGAGGTAGCGGGCTACGACGACGAGGATGACTACTAGTCCGTAGTCGCTGTTTCGTCCGCCTTCTGTATCTAAGAATTTGAACTGAGCGCGCCACAGGTGCGCTTTGTCGGTTCAGGGTTGCCGGCATGCCGGAGTTGAGCCGAGCCCAGGTGGTCGTCTACGCGGCGGTTGCGATTGCGCTGCTTTTGGTCGGGGCGCGGGCGATCCGCGCTGAGGGTGGCGGCGATGTTTCGTTCGCGGCGGGCTCGGGCGGAGGCGCGGCGTCTGAGGGGACGGGCTTCACCGTCGGTGGCCAGGCGGGCGACCTGGTCGTCGACGTGACCGGGGCGGTCCGCAACCCGGGCGTCTACAGGATGCCGGTCGGCAGCCGCGTCAACGACGCCGTGGCGCGGGCGGGAGGCGCCGCGCCGCGAGCGCAGTTGGAAGCGATCAACCTGGCGGCACGGCTCGCCGACGGCCAGCAGATCGTCGTCCCCGAGCGGTTGCCGGGTGGCGCCGCACTCGGCGCCGCCGGCGCCGAAGGCCCGATCGGCCTCGGCACCGCGACCGTCGAGCAACTGGAAGAGATCGAGGGGATCGGGCCGGTGACCGCCGGAGCGATCGTCGAGTTCCGCGACGAACACGGCGGGCTCTCCTCGGTCGAGCAACTCGACCAGGTGTCCGGGATCGGGCCGGCGACGATGGACTCGCTGCGGGAGCGGCTGCAGCCGTAGCCGGCCCCATGAGCTCATCGCGCCCGCCGCTGGCGATGCTCGCCGGGATCCTTGCCGTGACGGCGATCGCCTTGCTGAACAGCGGTGAGATCCGCGAGCGGGCTTCGGAGGGCGTCGGCCGCGGAATGCCCGCGCGGGAGGCTGAGCTGGCGCGGGGGTTCGTGCTGGGCGAAGACGAGGGCATAGACGCGCGCACGGAGGAAGACTTCCGCCGCTCCGGCCTCGCCCATCTCCTCGCCGTCTCCGGGCAGAACGTCACCCTGCTGGCTCTGCTGGCGATGCCGCTGCTCGGGGCGTTCGGGATCCCGTTGCGCGAGCGCTTGCTCTGGGTTCTCGCCCTGATCGCTGTCTACGTCCCCGTCGCCGGCGCCGGCCCCTCGATCCAGCGGGCCGCGGTGATGGGTGCGGTCGGCGTCCTCGCGACCCTCGGCGGACGCCGCTCCTCGCGGATCTACGCGCTGGCCTTGGCGGCCTTGGTAACGCTCTCCGTCGACCCTGGGATTGGGGCGGATGTCGGCTGGCAGCTGAGCTTCGCCGCGGTGCTCGGCATCCTTCTTCTCGCCTCGCCCTTGCGCCGGGCAATCGAAGGCAGGGTGGGAGAGGGGGCGTGGCGCCGGGCGCTGGCCGAGGGGGTGGCGGTGACGGTCGCAGCGACGCTGGCGACTGCGCCGCTGATCGCTTTCCACTTCGAGCGTCTCTCGACGACGACGCTGGTGGCGAACGTCCTGGCGTTGCCCGCGGTGGCTCCGGCGATGTGGCTGAGCATGTGCGGCGCCGGCCTGGCGCAGGTACCGGGGGTGCCGCTGGAGCCGCTGAACGGAATCAACGCGCTGCTCCTCGCCTACATCGCCCAGGTGGCCGCCTGGAGCGCGGCGCCGGGGTGGGCCGAGCTGGAGGTCCACCTCAGTGGCCTTGACATGGCCGCGGTCTATGCCGGCCTTGGTGTCGGTCTTCTCGGTTGCTGGAGGTGGCCGCGGTACGCCGTGGCACTGGCTGCCATTGGCTTGGCGCTGTTGCTGCCGCTTCCGGTTGGCGGCAGGGCGGAGGACGGACCGCCGCCGGGTTTGCGGGTCGAGGTCCTCGACGTCGGCCAGGGCGATGCGATTCTCTTCCAGCCGGCGGCCGCGCCGGCGGTGCTGGTCGACGGCGGGCCGCCGGGGGAGGGGTTGGCACGCAAGCTCGAGGGGGCGGGGGTCAGCAGTCTCGGGGCGGCGATCGCGACTCACGACCAGTCCGACCACGTCGGCGGGATCGAAGAGATCCTCGGCGTGGTTCCGGTCGAGCACCTGGTTTATGCCCGGCTTGGCCGCGAGCTGATTGCTCGCGGCGCCGCGGCAGGTGCCAGGCCCGAGCGGGTCACGGCGGGGCGTGAGCTGTGCTCCGGCCGCCTCTGCCTGCGGGTCCTGTGGCCGCCGCTGGAGCTGTTGGTCGGCGGCAGCTCCTCCGCCGACCCCAACCATCTGGCCTTGGTGATCGAGGCACGCTGGCGCGATTTCAGGATGCTGTTGACCGCCGACGCCGAGGCGGAGTCGGTGCCGATCGATGCAGGCCCGGTTGACGTTCTCAAGGTGGCCCACCACGGCAGCGAGGACGCCGGTCTGGGAGCCCTGCTCGACCTGGTCCGGCCGCGCCTTGCGGTGATCTCCGTCGGTTCGGACAACCCCTACGGTCATCCCACGCCCCAGACCTTGGCGACCCTGGCGCGGCACCGGATCCCGACCCTGCGAACCGACGAGGATGGGGCGATCGAGATCGACGTCGACGGGCGCGGTTTTCGCCTGGACGGTTGATCGAATCGAAAGTAGAGGAACCCGATCCAATCGCTACTGCCGCGGTCCCGGTTGCCGATGCACGAACAGATGCGATCTGTCTTCCGCAAGAAATTCGCTTCGGTGCGCCGGCCCAGCCTGGCCGGCGATGGTCTGCCGGAACGGATGCGCACCACCGCCTTCGCCTTCCTCGGCCTGACCGCGGCGGCGGGGCTTGCCCTGGTTGCCCTCTTCGCCCAGCTCGGCTTTCCTCTCCTCTCTCCGGTGCCGCTGCCCAGCGCCACGGAGCCGAGCTCGATCGGCAAGGCGGTGCCGCTGGAGGACAGCTCCGCGGCAGTCGGTTTGGCGCAAGCGCAAGGCGCCGTCGCCCTGTCTGAGGGCTCTCGCGACCAGGAGGCTTCCAGCGGCGCGACGCGCGGCGACCGCGGTTCCGCTGGCGTAGACGCTTCGGCAGAGCCGGTTTCGAGTTCGCCCACTGACGGCGCGCCCGGTTCTACCGAGCCGGCCGAGCCGCAGACCCCGGCGTCGACCCCGACCCCGGCGCCCGCCCCCGCTACGACTACCCCGAGTGCCGAATCTCCTCCGGCGCCGGTCGAGGTTCCGGTCTCCTCCCCGGATACCGGGACGAAGCCGGACAAGTCGAAAGCAGTAGCGTCGAAGCCGGGTAAGCCCGTCAAGACCGAAGCGAAGCCGGCGAAGCCCGAAGCTAAGCCGGACAAGATCAAGCCCGTCAAGCCTCCGAAGTCGAAGCCGGCGAAGCCCGAAGCAAAGCCGGCTAAGCCGGAAGCCGCTCCGGCCCCCGAACCGAAGTACGTCCCGGCCCCGCCGCCGCCTTCGGCCAGCGAGGTCAAGGACAAGAAGAAGGAAGAAACGGGCAAGAAGGACAAGTAGCGGCGCAACTAGACTCGCCCGATGGCCGACGAGATGCGACCGCTGTACCTGATCGCCGGCGGCGATGGGGCGAAAATCGACGCCACCCGGTCGCGCCTGCGGGCGCGGGCGGAACGCGAAGGCGGCGCGGCCGCGCTCGAGGTATTCGAGCCGAGCGAGGGCAAGGGGATGCCCGACTACGAGGCGCTGCTGGCCGCGATTCCGGCGATGTCGCTGATGGAGACGCGGCGCTACCTGCTGGCCGACGGGATCGAGCGCTGGCGCGATCGCCAACTGGAGCCGGTCATCGCGGCGCTCGGCGAGCTGCCGCCGGACCTGACCTTGGTCTTGATCTGCCGCGACAAGGCGCCGGCGAAGCTGTCCAAAGCGGTGGTGGCCGCGGCGGGGGAGGTGCACGAGTTCGAGGCGCCGAAGGCGAAGGAGATGCCGCGGATGCTGGTCGGAGAGGCGCAGCGGCTCGGCTTCCGACTCGACCCGGCGGCGGCGCGGATGCTGGTCGAACGGATGGGGGCCAACCCGGTTCGTCTCCGCAACGAGCTCGAGCGCCTGGCCCTATGGGCGGGCGATGGCGGTCAGGTCGGCGTCGAGGACCTCGAAGAGATGATCACCGACACCTCCGAAGCGGCAGTCTGGTCGCTCTCCGACGCCCTGATCGAAGGCAACGCCGCCTCGGCGCTGCAGATCGGCGAGCGGCTGATCGGTCAGGGTGAGAACGTCACTGGCTTGATCTACGGCCTCGCCTCGCGCCTGCGTGGCGCCTGCGCGGCCGCGGCGCAGCTGGAGCAGGGAGTCCCGTCCCAGCAGGTGGAGTCGTCGCTGAAGATGCATCCCTACGCGGCCAAGCAACTGGTCAGGCGGCTGGGAGGGACCGATCTGTCCAACCTGCGCCTGGCGACCGAGACCCTCGCCGACCTCGAGCTCTGGTGCCGCGGCGGCGCCGACTACGGCGACGAGCTGGCGCTTACCCTGGCCTTGAGGAAGGCTGCGGCTGGGGCGGCCTGAGAGGTGCTGCGCTTAAGAAGCGGCGCCAGCGGCGATGCGAGCCGCTTTGCTCTTCTTGCGGGCGCCGGTGTTCTTGTGGAGGGCGCCCTTCTGCACGGCCTTGTCGATCTTCGAGACCAGGTCCCGTTGCTCGGTCGCAACGTTCTCGGCATCGCCGGACTCCACCGCGCTTTCGAGGCGGCGGAAGTGCGTCTTCACAGTGCTGGTGAGCAGCCGGTTCTCGGTCTGCTCGCGCTCGCTGCGTAGGATCCGCTTCTTCTGTGAGGCTATGTTGGCCATGTCAAGTACCCGAGCGGGCGCCTTGCCGGCTCCGGGCGGCCGCCGACTATAGCGACTGAGACGAAGCTTGGAGACCCCCAGGGAACCTGACACCCCGAATCCCGACCAGCGGCCAATCAACGAGGAGGTTGCCGCCTGGGAGGCGGAGGCGTTCGAACCGGGTGAGGAAATCACCCGCGAGCCGGCGCCGGGCAGGCAGTCGGGGCGGATCGCTCGCTCGACCGCCTTCTTCTCGATCGCCACCGCGGCCTCGCGCGTCGCCGGCCTCGCTCGCGAAGTTGTCGCCGCCGGCTACTACGGGATCAGCGGCCCGATGTCGGCCTTCACGATCGCCTTCCAGGTCCCGAACCTGATTCGCGCCCTCTTCGCTGACGCTGCCCTGCAGCCCGCCTTCGTCCCGGTCTTCACCGAACTGCTCGGCAAGAAGGACTACAAAGAGGCCTTCCGGCTGGCCTCGACGATGCTGCTGCTGGTGACGATGGTGCTGGGCGCCGTCACCGCCCTCTTCGTCCTCCTGGCGCCGGTGGTCATCCCGCTCTTCGCGCCCGGCTTCAAAGACAATCCCGAGCTCCTCGACCTCACCGTCGCCCTCTCGCAGGTGCTGTTCCCGATCCTCGTTCTGCTCGGGATCAGCGGCATCGTCGTCGGCGTCCTCAACAGCTACGACCGCTTCGGCGCCTTCGCGATCTCGCCCCTGTTCTGGAACCTGACGATCATTCTCGTCCTGGTCGTGCTCGAGCCGATGTTCGACGAGCAGGACCGGATCTACGCCTACGCGATCGGGATCCTGGTCGGGACGGCCGTCCAGCTGCTGATCCCGGCCTGGGACCTGCGCAAGACCCCCTACCGGTTCAGCTTCAGCTTCGACTGGCGCAACCCGAAGGTGCGGCGGGTGCTGGTGCTGATGCTGCCGGTGACGATCAGCCTCGGCCTGATCAACTTCAACCTGCTGATCAACAGCTTCTTCGGCAGCTTCGTCTCCGAAGAGGCGCCGGCGGCGATCGACAAAGCCTTCCGCATCTACCAGCTGCCGCAGGGGATCTTCTCGGTCGCGATCGCCACCGTCCTCTTCCCGACCCTGGCCCGCTTCGCCAACGCGGGGGAGATCGACAGCCTGCGCTCGACGATGGCCAACGGGATGCGGCAGATCCTCTTCGTCCTGGTCCCGGCGGCAGCGGCGATGCTGGTCCTCGCCGACCCGATGATCCGGCTGATCTACCAGCGAGGCGCCTTCGACGCGCACGAAACCGAAGTCGTCGCCACGGCGCTCTTCTGGTTTGCCTTCTCGCTGCCGACCAACGGCCTCTTCCTGCTTCTCACTCGCACTTTCTTCAGCTTGCAGCGGCCCTGGGTGCCGACCGGGATCGCCCTCGGCAACCTGGTGGTGACGGCGGGCGCGGCGCTGGCCCTCTACCACCTCGGGGTGGGCGGGATCGTCGCCTCGACCGCGATCGCGACCGGCGCCAGCGTCGTCGCCCAGGGCGTGATCCTGCGGCGCCTGTTGCACGGGCTGGAGCTGGGGCGCCTGCTCTCGGCCTCGCTGCGGATCACGGTCGCTGCGGCCGGGCTGGCGGCGATCAGCTGGGTCGTCTGGGACATCCTCGACGGGGCCTTGGGTCGCGGCCTGCTCGGCCAGATCGCCTCGCTCGGCATCGGCCTCGCCGCCGGCGGCGTCGTCTATGTGGTGATCGCCAAACTGCTCCAGGTCGCCGAGCTGGAGCAGATGAGCCGCCTGCTGCTGCGGCGAGGCCGCTAGCCGACGATGCTCGGGCCCGGGCGGTACCTGCTGGGGGTCGGCGAGATCCTGGCGCTGGGGGGCTTCGCCTGGCTGGGCGGGACGGCGCTGCGTGCCTGGTTGCTGCCGAGGTTTGAAGGGGCTCCGGCGCATTTAGCGAGCGCCGTGGTCGCGCTGGCGCTGCTGATCTGGGCGGCGGAGTTGCTGGGGAGTTTCGGGTGGCTGGAGCCGGTGCCCTACCTGCTCCTTGTGGCGGTGACGGGTCTCGGGGTGTGGAAGTTCATGCCGTCGGAGGAGGGGGACGGGAGACCCTCCCCAGGCACTCAACATCGAGCCATAAGCGAGATGTGCCTGGGGAGGGCCTCCCGTCCCCCTCTGCCAACGCTGATCGCATTTCTACTCGCCGTCGTGGCGGTCATTCTCTTCGCAGCAGGCGTGAAGTCGCAGCTCTCGACGGGGATGACCGGGTTCGACAGCACCTGGTACCACGGGCCGTTCGCGGCGGGCTTCATGCAGAGCGGGGATACGTGGGACCTGCACTTCATCGCCCCGCAGTTCCTGGCCTGGTTCTATCCGGCGAACTCGGAGGTCTTTCACGCCGCCGGGATGCTGGCGTTTGGTCGCGACGTCCTGTCGCCGCTGCTGAATCTCGGCTGGTTCGTCGGTTGCCTGGTCGCCTGCTGGTGCATCGGGCGGCCGTACCGGGTGGCGCCCTGGTCGCTGGTGCTGGGGGCGATCGCGCTCAGCGTGCCGGCCCTGGCCGACCAGGCGGGGGAGGCGAGGAACGACATCGTCGGCATCTTCTTCCTGCTGAGCGCGGTGGCGATCGCGCTGAACGGCGAGCGGGACTGGCGCAATGCCCTCGTCATCGGCCTCGCCGCGGGACTGGCAGCAGGGACCAAGCTCAACTTCCTGCTCCCAGCTGCGGTGCTGGTCATCGGCTTGGTTGTGATCGCTCCTAGGGGCGCTCGTGGTCGCATCGCTGCCGCCTCGGTCCTTGCCGCTCTAGCTGGGGGCGGCTACTGGTACCTGCGCAACCTCGTCCACAGTGGCAACCCACTGCCCTGGATCCAGCACCTCGGCCCGATCGACCTGCCTGCGCCGGAGCAGGCCCTGGGCGGCCGCGAAGCGCATTCGGTCCTCGGCTACCTCACCGACAGCACCGTCTGGTCCGACTGGCTCCTCCCGGGTCTCCACGATGGCTTGTGGTTCCTCTGGCCCCTGCTGCTCGCAGCGTCTCTCGCCGGCCTCGTGCTTGCCGTAGCGCCGCTCTTCCATCGACGGGACGAAAACCGCTTACGCGGAGCGGAAATCGGCCCGTCGGCGGGAGTACTGGCTCTCGCAGGGCTCGTCGGCCTCGCGGCAGCGCTGGCGTGGCTGGTGGCGCCAACCTCCGCCTCGGGCCCCGACGGAATGCCGCGCGGGTTCGAGTCCGGTCTCCGCTACCTCGCTCCGGCCCTCGTCCTCGGCCTCGTCCTGCTGCCGACGGCTCCCGTCATCGCCAATCGCATCTCCAGTCAAAAGGTCCGCCGGTCCTTTGATTCGGATAGCGGCACAAAGGTCCGGCGGACCCTGGTTGTCGGGGGCGTGGGAGGAGGGCTGGTGCTCGTTGGGCTCTTGTTGATCGCGTGTGTCGGCGGCTACGCGGTGCAGCGCCACTACCTGGAGTCCCGCTACAAGGACCCCACCTTCACCGCCCCCGGCCTGAACGCCACCTTCGCCTGGTCCCGTGACATCTCCGGCGCCCGCATCGCCACCACCAGCACCCGCCAATACCCCCTCTTCGGCACCGATCTCAGCAACCACGTCCAATACCTCGGCACCGAACAACCCCACGGAGGCTTCGAAGCCCCCAAGAACTGCCAGACCTACCTCCAACTCCTCAAGAAGGGTGACTTCGACTACGTAGTAGCCACCAGCGACCGTGTCGAAGCCGGCAAGCCTCCCTACCCACCGCAGGTCCAGTGGACCGAAGACGCCGGAGCCAAAGCCCTCCTGCAAAAGCCCCCAACCGTCGTCTTCGAGCTAAACCAGCTTCCCGATCCCGCGGCGTGTAAGTAAGTCGTTCCTCGCGCGGGTGGCGCGGTAGGGGGGACCATCCCCTGGTAGTTCAGGGGATGGTGGGTCCCCTGCCGTGACAGGACCCGCGCGCCAACAACCTTCGTCCCTCATACTCCCCACGCCCGCCATGGACCACATCCGAAACTTCAGCATCATCGCCCACATCGACCACGGCAAGTCGACCCTGGCCGACCGCATCCTCGAGCTGACCGGCGCCGTAGACCCGAAGAAAATGCAGGCCCAGATGCTCGACTCGATGGACCTCGAGCGCGAGCGCGGGATCACGATCAAGGCCCAGGCGGTGCGGGTCGAGTACGAGGCCGCCGACGGCCAGGCCTACCACCTGCACCTGATCGATACCCCCGGGCACGTCGACTTCTCCTATGAGGTCTCGCGCAGCCTCGCCGCCTGCGAGGGGGCGCTGCTGGTCGTCGACGCCGCCCAAGGGGTCGAGGCGCAGACCGTCGCCAACACCTACCTGGCGATCGAGGCCGGGCTGGAGCTGATCCCGGTGATCAACAAGGTCGACCTGCCGGGAGCCGAACCGGAGCGGGTCGCCCAGGAAATCGCCGACCTGACCGGTGGCGACCCCGACGAAGCGCTGCAGATCTCGGCCAAGACCGGGATCGGGGTCGCCGAGGTGCTGGAGGCGATCGTCGCTCGGATCCCAGCTCCCAAGGGCGAGCCCGAGGCGCCGCCGCGGGCGCTGATCTTCGACTCCGAGTTTGACCAGTACCGCGGCGTGATCGCCTACGTGCGGGTGGTCGACGGGTCCTTCCGCAAGCACGGCTCGATTCTGGCGATGCAGAACGGGACTGAGGCCGAGATCGACGACATCGGCTTCTTCCGGCCGGCGATGACCGCGGTGCAGGGGATGGAGGCCGGCGACGTCGGTTACCTGATCACCGGCATCAAGGATGTCGCCAAGCTGCGGGTGGGGGACACGCTGACCGCCACGGCGCAGCCCGCCGCCGAGCCGCTGGAGGGCTACCGCGAGGTGCGGCCGATGGTCTTCTGCGGGCTATTCCCGATCGACACCGACCGCTATGAAGACCTCCGCGACGCGCTCGAGAAGCTGGCGCTGAACGACGCCGCGCTGTCTTGGGAACCGGAGACCTCGGAGGCGCTCGGGTTCGGCTTCCGCTGCGGCTTTCTCGGCCTCCTTCACATGGAGATCGTGCGCGAGCGGCTGGAGCGCGAGTACGGCCTCGACCTGCTCTCGACTACCCCCAACGTCCGCTACGTGGTTCACCGGACCAACGGCGAAACGGCGGAGGTCCGCAGCCCCACCGACCTCCCCGACCCAGGCACGATCGAGTCGGTGGAAGAGCCCTATATCCGGGCCACGATCATCTGCCCCTCGGAGCAGGTGGGGGCGGTGATGGAGCTCTGCCAGGGCCGCCGCGGCACCCACGTCGACATGCACTACCTGAGCCCGGTACGGGTGCAGATCCGCTACGACATGCCACTGGCCGAGATCGTCCTCGACTTCTTCGACCTGCTCAAGTCCTCGACCCGCGGCTACGCCTCGCTCGACTACGAGCCGATCGGCAACCGCGCCTCGGACCTGGTCAAGGTCGACATCCTGCTCGCCGGCGACAAGGTCGACGCGCTCTCGATCATCGTCCACCGCGACTTCTCCTATGAGCAGGGCAAGCGCCTCGTCGAGCGGCTGAAGAAGACGATCCCGCGCCAGCAGTTCGACGTTCCGGTCCAGGCCGCGATCGGCTCCAACATCCTCGCTCGCGAGACGGTGAAGGCGGTGCGCAAGGACGTCACCGCGAAGCTCTACGGCGGCGACGTCACCCGCAAGCAGAAGCTGTTGAAGAAGCAGAAAGCGGGCAAGAAGCGGATGAAGTCCGTGGGCCGGGTCGAAGTGCCGCAGGAGGCGTTCCTGGCGGTACTCCAGATCGACGAGTAGTCGCGCGGTGGCGGGGGAGTCGTCGCCACCCGCCCGATTGGCCGCTTAGCCAGTTAGAGTCCCCGCCCATGGCACTCAAGACTGATGCGGTAGGCAAGGAATGGCCCGCCACCACCTACCAGGTGGGACGGGAGAAGATCAAGGAGTACGCGAACGCGCTGGGGATCGACAACCCGGTCCACCATGACGTCGAGGCGGCTCGCGCGGCGGGCTTCCGCGACGTGGTGGCGCCGCCGATGTTTGCGGTCGTCTACAGCAGCCCGGCGCTGGCGCCGGCGATCCTCGATCCCGACGTCGAGATGAACTTCGCGGCGATGGTCCACGGCGGGCAGGAGTTCGCCTGGGACGAGCCGGCCTGCTCCGGCGACGAGATCACGACCGCCACCAAGTGCCTCTCGATCGAGGAGAGGGACGGCAAGGGCTTCTACGTGTTCGAGACCAACTCCGTCAACCAAGACGGCTCCCAGGTCGCCCGCGGCACCTGGACGCTGATCGTCAGGGGGGTTTGAAATGGCTTTGAACGTCGGCGACCAGATCCCGGAGCAGCGGGTTACCCCGGACAAATACCTGCCGCACCGCTACGCGGGCGCTTCCGGTGACTTCAACCCGATCCACATCGACGACGAGCTGGCGAAAGCCGTTGGCCTGCCGCGCAACATCCTCCACGGCCTCTACTCGATGGGCCTGGTGGCGAAGGCCAACGCGGCCGTCGCCGAGGGCGACCCGCGGGCGTTGAAGCGCCTCTCGGTGCAGATGCGCGGGATGGGCGTCCCCGAGCAGGAGATCGTCGTCACCGGCACGGTCAAGTCGGCCGATGGTGGCCGGGTCGTGATCGACACCGTCGCCGCCCAGGGCGAGACGACGCTGATCAAGAACGCTGAGGCGGAAATCGAGCTTTGAGCAGTGTGGGAGGGGCCGGGGTGAGCCCCTCCAGACACATCTCGCTATGGCTCGATGTTGAGTGTCTGGAGGAGCTCACCCCGGCCCCCTCCGCGCGCTCCCTGCTGGTTCCTAAGATGTAGAGATGCTTTCGGAGCGGCAGGAGCTGATTCTTCGCATGGTCGTCGAGACCCACCAGGGGTCGGGACGGCCGGTGCCGTCGAAGGACGTTGCCGAGCGGCCTGAGGTCGAGTGCGGTCCCTCCACCGTGCGGGCCGAGTTGGCGGCGCTGGAGGCAGCCGGGTACCTGACCCACCCCCACACCTCCGCCGGCCGGATCCCGACCGACACCGGCTACCGCCTCTACGTCGACGGGATGGTGGCTTCGGGCCAGGTGCCGGCCACGCCGGGGGTCGAGCTGGAGCTCTCGCGTCTGCGCCGTGAGGTTGACGAGGCGATGCGGGAGACGACCACGGCGCTCGCTCAGGTCACCGACCTGGTGGCGATGGCGACCGCGCCGCAATCGAGCCTGGCAGCGACGATCCACCGGGTCGAGGTGCTGCCCCTGCAGCCGAACAAGGTGGTGGTGATCGCGATCGCCTCCACCGGCGACGTCACCCGCCGCGTTTTCGAGTTCGAACGCCCGCTCGACCCGGGCCTGGTCGTCTGGGCCTCGAGTTACCTGAACGAGTCGCTTTCCGGGCTCGGGGTAGGGGCGCGAATGATCGCCACCCGTCTTGCCGACCCCGGCCTGGGAGGGGTCGAGGCTGAGTTCATCGCCACCCTCGGCGCCACCTTCACCGATTTGATCGCCGAGGAAAGCGGCGAGCTGTACATGGAGGGAACCTCGCGGCTCCTTTCCGACGCGCACCGCCCGGACCTGCCGCGCGCCGACGAGTTGATGACCGCGCTGGAGCGCCGCGCCGACGTGCTGCGGATGCTCCGCTCCTCGCTGGGCGAGCGTTCCGTCTTCTTCTGGATCGGGGGCGAGAACCCGCAGCCGGCACTGCGCTCGGTCAGCGTCGTCGGCGCCAACTACGGCCTCGGCCATCGCAATCTCGGCACCGTCGGCGTCGTCGGGCCGCTGCGGATGGACTACGCGCTGGCGATCGCCTCGGTCCGCCACGCCGCCCGCGAGCTCTCCCATTACTTCGAGACCGTCTACGAGCAGTAATCGATGCCGCGCGACTACTACGAGGTCCTGGGAGTCTCCCGGGACGCGAGCGAGACCGAGGTCAAGAAAGCATTCCGGCGCCTGGCGCGGGAGCTGCACCCCGACGTCAACGACCACGACCCCGAGGCCGAGGAGAAGTTCAAGGAGGCGGCCGCTGCCTACGAGGTCCTCTCCGACGCCGAGCGTCGCCGCACCTACGACGCCTACGGGCACGACGGGCTGCGCTCGGGCGGGTTCGAGCCGGGCGCCGGGTTCGGCTCGATCGACGACATCTTCCAGGCCTTCTTCGGCGGCGGCTTCGGTGGCCGGCAGGCGGCTGGCGGCGGCGATGTCGGGGTTGCGGTCGAGGTCGAGCTGGCTGAGGTTGCGACCGGCGCTCGCCGTGAGGTCACCTATGACGTCGTCGGCAGCTGCGAGCACTGTCACGGCAACGGGGCTGAGCCGGGGACGCCGATCACCACCTGTGATCGCTGCGGTGGCGCCGGCGAGCTGCGCCAGGTGACCCGGACCCCGTTCGGCCAGATGGTCCGCGCCGTCGCCTGCGACACCTGCGGCGGGGCCGGAAAAATTCCCGAGACGCCCTGCGACACCTGCGGCGGCGGCGGCCGCACCCGGCAGAGCCGCACTAGCGCGATCGAAGTGCCGGCGGGGATCGAAGACGGCCAGCGGATGCGGATCACCGGTGCCGGCCACGCCGGTGATGCCGGCGCCCCGGCAGGCGATCTCTACGTCGAGGTGCGGGTCGCCGAGGACGAGCGCTTCGAGCGCGACGGCAGCGACCTGATCAGCATTGTCTCGGTGCCGGCGACGATGGCGATGCTGGGGACGACCGTGACCGTGCCGACGCTCGAGGGGGAGGAGGAGGTCGAGGTCGAGCCGGGGACCCAGCCGGGCACCGAAAAGGTGCTGCGGGGTGCCGGCCTGCCACGCCTCGACAGCCGCCGCCGCGGCAACCAGCGGGTGATCCTCGAGGTCTTCGTCCCAACCAACCTCAGCGAGGAGCAGCGGGGGATCGCCGAGCGCCTCGACGAGATCCTCGAGGACGAGAACCTGGCGCCATCGCACGGCGACGGCCTGTTCAGCCGCGTGCGGCGGGCTTTCGGCTGAGGCTCTGGTGATCCGCCTCGCGGTCCGCTGCGCTCCCGAGCAGGCCGAGCTGGTCCTGGCCGAGTTGACGGTCCTGGCCCCGAACGGGGTCGAGGAGGAGCGCGGGCCGGGCTACGTCGAGTACGCGATTTACGGCGGCGAGGGCGAGCTGCCGGAGTTGGGCGATCTCGATGTCGCGGTCGGCGGCGGCCGGGTCGAGGTCAGCGCCACCGAGATCCCGGATGACTGGGCGGATCGCTGGCGCGATTTCCACAAGCCGCTGCTGGTTGCCGACCGGCTTTGGCTGCGCCCCTCCTGGGAGCCCTCGCGCGAGGGGACGCTCGATGTCGTCGTCGACCCCGGTCAGGCGTTCGGCACCGGCGCCCACCCGACCACGCGCCTCTGCCTCGAGTTCCTCTGTGAGCTGGAGGCGGCCGGCGAGGCGAGGGGAGAGCTGGTCGACCTGGGAACCGGCTCGGGGGTGCTGGCGATCGCCGCGGCGAAGCTCGGCTGGACCCCGATCCGAGCCTACGACCACGAGCCGGCCGCGTTGGAGGCGACTTCGGTTAATGCCAAGGCCAACGGCGTCTCGGTTGAGCTGGAGCGGCTCAACCTGCGGGAAGCCCTCCCGGGTCTGGCACCCACCGTCGTCGCCAACATGACCGCGCCGATCCTGAAGGCGGTAGCGGTGCAGATCGGGGCGCCGCCGGCGGCGCTTGTCTGCTCGGGCCTGTTGCTGGCCGAGCAGGACGAGGTTGCCATCGAGTTCGCCGGGCTCGGGCTCGTCGAGGTCGAACGCCGTCAGGACGGCGACTGGGCGGCTCTCTTGCTCCGTCGTGGGTGAGAGATAGGGTTTCCGGCGATGCTCCTCGCGTCCATCGTCAGCGTCGATTACAAGCTCGCGCTCTTCCTGCACATCCTTGCGGTGGTGCTCGCCTTCGGTCCGACCTTCGGCTACGCGATCTTCTTCTCGGTCGCGCCGCAGTACCCAGGGGCGGTGCCGGCGATCTTGACCGGCATCCAGCGCACCGATCGCTACCTGGTCAATCCAGGAATGATCGTCCTGCTCCTCGCCGGCATCTACCTGCTGATTGCCGGTGACAGCGCCTGGAGCAGCGGTGACGCGTTCATCACCGTCGGCTTCCTCGCGATCATCGTCCTCTTCGGTCTCCAGCACGCTTTCTTCCAGCCGCAGACCGCGAAGGCCAAGGAGATCGCCGAGCGGGATCTGAAAGCGGGCGATGAGCTCAGCGCCGAGTTTGAAGAGGTCTCGGACAAACTCAGCCAGGTCGGCAAAGTCGCCGGCCTGATCGTTGTCGTGACGATCTTCTTCATGTCGTACAAGCCGTTCATGTGAGCGATCTTCCGGTCGCGATGTTCGACTCGGGCGTCGGCGGCCTCACGGTCCTCCACGAGTGCCTGGTCTCGCTGCCGCAGGAGGACTTTCTCTACCTCGGCGACACGGCGATGTTCCCCTACGGGGACAAGGACGCCGACGAGCTGCGGGAGCGGATCCGGCGGATTGCCGAGCTGCTGATCGATCGCGGCGCCAAGCTGCTGGTGATCGCTTGCAACACGGCGACCTCGATCGGCGAGGAGGTGACGCGCGAGGTCGCCTCGGCGCGTGGGGTGGAGGTGGTGCCGGTGGTCGAGCCGCAGGCGGAGATCGCCTCGGCGATCACCGTCAACGCCCGGGTCGGGGTGTTGGCGACGCCGAACACGGTCGAGAGCGGCGCTTACAGGCGGGCACTCGAAGCCGAGGGACGCGGGCTCGACGTGATCGAGGTCGCGGCGCCCGATCTTGCCCCCTTCATCCAGAACGGGTCGCTCTTCGACGAGGACACGATGACCATGGCCCGCGGTTATTGCCGACCGCTGATCGAGGCCGAAGTCGACACCCTGATCCTCGGCTGCACCCACTACCCGCTGGTGGCGCCGATGCTGCAGCGAATCCTTGGCCGCGACGTCCGCCTGGTCAGTGGCGGCCATGCGGTCGCGGCTGCTGTCCAGCGGACGCTCGAGGGGTCGGGGATGGCCCGCGAGGGCCGCGGCGAGGGCGAATACGACTTCCTCTGCACGGGAGACGTCAAGGCCTTCCAGGCGGTCGGCACCCGGTTCCTGCAGATGCCGCTCGGCGAGGTCGACCAGGTCCAAATCTGAGTTCTGCCACCGAGTCGGCGCCGAATTGACTCGATCTGCGCACCACACGTGCGTCTCGACCCCTCACTATCCCGGTCATGCCCACTCTGACCGCCGGCAATACCGTATATACTCACCCAGTGGCCAAGGTGATGATCTCAATTCCCGACAAGCTTCTGGAGCGGCTCGACCTGCGCGCCAAGGAGGTTGGGGATACCCGCAGCGGCTTCCTGCAACATCTCGTCGAGCGCGAGGTGGAGGCCGGAGAGCGGCGCCGGCAGGAGGAGATCAATCGGCTCCTGGATGAGGTCCGGATCGAGGTTCCCACCGACCGGCCTGAGCTTCTGGACGTGGCCCAGCTGATCCGCGAAGACCGGGAATCTCACTGACTTGTTCCTCGTCGACGCCAGCGTCTGGGTAGCCGCCGTAACGCCGCAGCATCCTCAGCACGTGCAAGCGGAGAAATTTCTGCGGGCGGGAGCGCCGCTGACGGTGCTCGATCTCACGCTCTACGAGGTCGCGAACGTGGTGGCCCGGAAGTACGGGGAGCTCGATCTGGCCCGGAAGCTGGTGCAAGGGCTCTTCCGTGGGTCTGCCCATCCGCCGCTTCGGGCGGATGTCACCCTGATCGAAGATGGTCTGGATCTGATCGGCGAACATGGCCTTACCGCCTACGACGCTGCCTACGTCGCCGCTGCTCGCCGCAACGGTTGGCAGCTCGTCAGCCTCGACCTCCGCGACCTTGTCTCCAAGGGCCTTGCCGTGACTCCCGACGCGGCCGATTACCCTTAAGTCGATGCCGGTTCTCGAACAGGTCCAGGACGACGTCAAGGTGGCGATGAAAGCCCGTGATCGCGAGCGGTCCGGCGCCTTGCGCCTGATCGTCGATGTGCTCCAGCAAGACGCGAAGTTCGGCGAGGGCGACGAGGTCGCCGTCCTCCAGCGCGAGCGCAAGAAACGGATCGAGGCCGCAGAGGCCTACGAGCAGGCCGGTCGCGCCGAGCAGGCCGCCGCCGAGCGTTTCGAGGCGGAGCTGATCGAGGGCTATCTGCCCCAGCAGCTCTCTGACGAGGAACTGGCGGAGCTGGTCGAGGCGGCGATCGCGGAGACCGGGGCGAGCGAGCAGAAGCAAATGGGCCAGGTGATGTCGGCCCTGATGCCGAAGCTCGGCGGCCGGGCCGACGGCAAGCGGGTCAGCGCCGCGGTGCGACAGAAGTTGGGTGCCTGAGCTTTGTGACTATGGCCCGTAGGCAGCTGACCCTGGACAACACCGTCGCCGCCGAGCTGGCGGGCTCCGAGGACACCGTCCTCCGCGCTTTGCGTGGCCGCCTCGGGGCGGACCTTCACCTGCGCGGCAACGTGCTGACCCTGGAGGGAGACCCCGACGACGTCGCCGCCGCAGCGACCGTCGTCGACGAGATGGTCGAGCTGATCGAGCAGGGGCACGACGTCGCCCCCGGCACGATCGAAGCGGTGACCGGCGCCCTCGAGGCCGAAGAGAGCCCGACGGAGATCCTCGACGACGTCGTCTGGCGCCACCGCAACACCAAAGTCGCGCCGAAAACGCTGAATCAGAAGCGCTACGTCGATTCGATCCGGAGTCAAACGATCACCTTCGGGATCGGCCCCGCCGGCACCGGCAAGACCTTCCTCGCGGTGGCGATGGCCGCCGCGGCGCTGACCGAACGCAAGGTGCAGCGGATCATCCTCACCCGCCCCGCGGTCGAGGCCGGCGAGCGGCTCGGCTTCCTGCCCGGCGACATCCAGGCCAAGGTCGATCCCTACCTGCGGCCGCTCTTCGATGCCCTCTTCGACATGCTCGACCCCGACCGGGTCAACGGCTACTTCGAGCGCAACGTGATCGAGGTGGCGCCGCTGGCGTTTATGAGGGGAAGAACGCTTAATGATTCTTTTGTAATCCTCGACGAGGCGCAGAACACCAGTCCCGAGCAGATGAAGATGTTCCTCACCCGGCTCGGCTTCAACTCGCGGATGGTGGTGACCGGCGACGTCACCCAGATCGACCTGCCCACCGACCAGCGCTCGGGCCTGATCGCCGTCAGCGACATCCTCGACGACGTCGAGGACATCTCCTTCGTCCGCTTCGGCGGCGAGGACGTGGTCCGCCACAAGCTGGTGCAGCGGATCGTCGCCGCCTACGACGAGCACGGTGCCCGCGAGCGCGATGCGCGCGCCGAACACGGGCCGACGCCGCGTTCGTGAGCATCGATTTCGCCGACGTTCCCTCTGAGCTCCGCGGCCCCGTTGCCGCCGCGCTGGAGGCCGCCGGGGTTGGCGACGGCCACCTCGCGGTCGAGATCGTCGACGCCGAGCGGATCCGGGAGCTGAACCGCGACCATCGCGGCAAGGACGCGCCAACCGACGTGCTCGCCTTCCCGATCGACGAGCTGGGGCCGGTGGCCGGCCCGCGTGAGCTCGGCGACGTCGCGATCTGCCCCGAGCACTGCTCGGACGTGACCGAGGCCGCCGTCCACGGCACCCTCCACCTCTGTGGCTACGACCACGAGGCCGACGAGGGCGAGATGCTGGCGCTGCAGGGTCGCGTCCTGGCGGGGCTGCGATGAGCAGCTCCGGCTTCGTCGGCCTCGCCGGTCGTCCCAACGTCGGCAAGTCGACCCTGGTCAACGCCCTGGTCGGCTCCCACGTAGCGATCGTCTCCACCCGGCCGCAGACGACGCGGCGGGCGATCCGCGGCGTCGCCACCGACCTTGCAACGGAGCGCCAGCTGATCCTGGTCGACCTGCCGGGGGTGCAGCGCCCGCGTGACGTCCTCACCGAGCGCATGCAGGGCCGGGTCGAGCGCGAGCTTGCCGACTCCGACGTCGTCCTCTTCGTGATGAACGGCGAGGAGGGGGTGGGGCCCGGCGATCGCTTTATCGTTCGCGCCCTGCTCGGCGCCGGCGCCAAGCTGCCGGTGATCTGCGCCGTCAACAAGGCCGACCGTCTCGGCCCCAACGAGCTGGTGCCGGTGTTGGCGCAGGCGGGGGCGCTGGAGGGGGTCGACGAGGTCTTCCCGATCAGCGCCCGCACCGGCGAGGGGCTGCCGCCACTGCTTGGGCGCCTCGGCGAGCTGATCCCCGAGGGTCCTTATCTGTATCCGCCCGAGGACAGCAGCGACCAGTCGAGCGAGCTGCTGCTGGCCGAGCTGATCCGCGAGCAGGTGCTGAATCGGACCCGGCAGGAGATCCCCCACTCGGTCGAGGTCTCGGTCCTGGAGACCGAGCCGCGCGAGGACGGCCTGGTCACCGTGCGGGCCGAGATCTGGGCCGAGACCGAGTCCCAGAAGGGCATCCTGATCGGCAAGGGAGGGGTGAAGATCGGCGAGATCGGTGCCGCCGCTCGCCGTTCCCTGGAGGGCGAGCTGGGCACCCAGGTCCACCTCGATCTCACCGTCCGGGTGCGCCGTCACTGGCGCCGCGACGAGGACCTCCTCGACCGCCTCGGCATCGAGTAGCGACGCGGCGTTTACGATTCCTCGGATGTTCGCTGAAATCGAATTCGACCAGCAAGGTCTGGTGCCATGCGTGGTACAGGATTTCGCCACTGGCGAGGTGTTGATGCTCGCCTACATGAGCTCGCCGTCTCTGGAAATGACCCTCGAGACCGGCGACCTGCATTTCTACAGCCGCTCCCGCGACGAACTGTGGAAGAAAGGCGAAACCTCGGGCAACATCATGCACCTGCGCCAGCTCCGCTACGACTGCGACGGCGATGCGCTGGTGGCGCTGGTCGATCCCGCCGGTCCGGCCTGCCACACGGGAGAGCGCAGCTGCTTCTACCGCGAGGTGCTGGGCTCGGCCTCGCCGCGAAAAGACGCGCCGCCCGCTCCTGGCGAGCCGAATCCGGTCACCTACGAAGCGCTGCCGGCGCTGGAGCGGACGATCCGTCACCGCGCCCTGCAGCGCCCCGACGGCAGCTACACCGTGCAGCTGCTCGACGACCGAGCCATGATTGGCGAGAAGGTGGAGGAGGAGGCCGAGGAGGTGGTCCGCGCCGCCCGCGAAGAGACCGACGAGCGGGTCGCCGAAGAGGCGGCCGACGTCCTCTACCACCTGAGCGTGCTGCTCGCCTCGCGCGGGATCTCTCAAGCCAAGGTGATGGAAGTGCTGAATGCCCGTAGCGGCTGAATCCGACATCCGGTTGGAGCCGAGCCTCGAGGAGGCGCGCGAGCTCGCCCGCGAGGGCAACGTGGTGCCGGTGCGGGCGCGCCTCGTCGACGACTGCGAGACGCCGGTCTCGGCCTTCCTCAAGCTGCGCGCCGGCGAGCCGGAGGGGGCGCCGTGCTTCCTCCTCGAGTCCGCCGAGCAGGGCCAGGTCGGGCGTTACTCGTTCGTCGGCCTGCGGCCGCGGGCGCTGCTGCGTTGGAACGACGGCGTGCTCTCGGAGTGGGATGGGCGCGAGGCCGCGCTCGGCGGCGAGCCGAACCGGCGCGAGGACGCTCCGGACCCCTATGCCGCGGTGGCTGCGCGGCTCGGCGAGTACCGGCCGGCGCCGGTGCCCGGCCTGCCGCCCTTCGCCGGTGGTGCGGTCGGCTACTTCGCCTATGACCTGGTGCGCACCGTCGAGCCCTTGGGCGAGCCGAATCCCGACACCCTCGGCCTGCCCGATCTGGCCTTGATGGTGACCGATGCGATGGTCGTCTTCGACCACCTGCGCCACGAGCTGACGATCCTTGCCTGCGCCTTCGTCGAGGAGGACGGCAGCGTCGACGCCGCCTACGAACGGGCCGCGGCGACAATCGCCGAGATGCGCGAGCGGTTGCGCGGCGCGGTCCCGGTGCGGGAGCGGCCGTCGGTGGTCGAGGCGCCGCGGTTCGAGTCGAATATGGCCCGCGAGGAGTTCGAAGCCGCGGTCGCCCGGATCGTCGAGTACGTCCACGCCGGCGACGCCTTCCAGGTCGTCCCCTCGCAGCGTTTCTCCGCCCCCGCTCCGGTCGAGGCTTTCTCCGTCTACCGCGGCCTGCGAGCGGTCAACCCCTCGCCTTACATGTACTTCCTCGAGTTCGGCGATTTCCAGATCGCCGGCGCCTCTCCCGAGCCGCTGGTCAAGGTCGAGGGACGCCGGGTCTCGAGCCGGCCGATCGCCGGCACCTCGCCCCGCGGCCACAGCGAGGAGGAGGACCGCCGCCTCGCCGAGCGCCTGATCAACGACCCCAAGGAGCGAGCCGAGCACGTGATGCTGGTCGACCTCGGCCGCAACGACCTCGGCCGGGTCTGCGAGTACGGCAGCGTGAAGGTGGACGAGCTGATGGTCGTCGAGACCTACTCCCACGTCCTTCACATCGTCAGTCAGGTCTCTGGCCAGCTGAGAGAGGGGGTGAGCGCGATGGACGTGATGCGCTCCTGCCTGCCGGTGGGCACGCTGTCGGGCGCCCCAAAGGTACGGGCGATGCAGATAATCGACGAGCTCGAGAAGGTCAAGCGCGGGGGATACGGCGGCGCGATTGGCTATCTCTCCTGGAACGGCGACCTCGATACCGCGATCCACATCCGCACCGTCGTCGTCAAGGACGGCCAACTGCACGTGCAGGCGGGCGGCGGCACCGTCGCCGACGCCAAGCCCAGCTACGAGTGGAACGAGTCGGTGAACAAGGCGCGCGCGGTCTTCCGCGCCGTCGAGGTCGCCTGCGAGCAACCGGACTGGAGCTAGGCGATGCGGGTGCTGGTGATCGACAACTACGACTCCTTCACCTACAACCTCGTCCAGTACCTGGGCGAGCTGGGGGCGGAGGTTGAAGTCGTGCGCAACAACAAGGCGACCGTCGCCGAGCTGCTCGAGCGCCGACCGGACCGGCTGGTCGTCTCCCCGGGACCCTGCACCCCGGCCGAGGCGGGGATTTCGGGTGAGGCGATCAAGGCCTTCGGCGAAGCCGGGACGCCGGTTCTCGGCGTCTGCCTCGGCCACCAGGCGATGGTCGAGGCCTTCGGCGGCCGCGTCGTCCAGGGCGAGCCGATCCACGGCAAGGAGGGGGAAGTCGAGCACGACGGCAAAACGGTCTACGCGGGGCTGCCGAGCCCGATGGTCGCCGGCCGCTACCACTCGCTGGTCGCCGACCCCGATCTGCCGGCGGAGCTGGAGCTGAGCGCCAGCCTCGGTGATGTGGTGATGGGCGCCCGGCACCGCGAGCTGCCGATCGAGGGAGTTCAGTTCCATCCCGAGTCGGTCCTCACCCCGCAGGGAAAACATCTGCTGGCGAACTTCATCGCCGAGGGAGCGGCCGATGCCTAACGACGTCGTCAGCCGCGCGATCGACGCGGTCTGCGCCGGCGACCACCTCACCGCCGACCACGCCTCGGCCGTGCTCAGCGAGATCATGGAGGGGCGCGCCGACCCGGTCCAGACCGGAGCCTTCCTGATTGCCCTGCGGGCCAAGGGCGAGACGGTGCCGGAGCTGGTCGGTCTGGCGCGGACGATGCGGGGGCTGGCCTCGCCGGTTCCGACTGGCCGCGAGGACCTGGTCGACACCTGCGGCACCGGCGGCGGTCCCTCCACCTTCAACATCTCGACCACCGCGGCCCTGGTCGCCGCCGGCGCCGGTTGCGCGGTCGCCAAGCACGGCAACCGCTCAAATACCAGCAAGTGCGGCTCCGCCGATTTGCTGGAAGCGCTCGGGGTCAACATCGAGATCGAGCCCGAGCAGGTCGGGCGCTGCATCGACGAGGTCGGCTTCGGTTTCATGTTCGCCCCCAAGCACCACGCGGCGATGGCGCACGTCGTTCCCGCTCGCAAAGCGCTCGGGGTGAGGACGATCTTCAACTTCCTCGGGCCGTTGACCAACCCGGCCGGGGCCAGCCGGCAGCTGCTCGGCGTCGCCGATCGCCACTACCAGGAGACGATCGCCGAGGCGCTGATCGGCCTCGGCAGCGAGCGGGCGCTGGTTGTCGCCGCCGAGGACGGTCTCGACGAGCTCTCGCTCTCCTCGCCGACGCGGGTGATCGAGGTCGCCGACGGCAAGACCTCCGAGTGGTTCGTCGAGCCAGGGCAGTTCGGCCTGGCGCCGGTCGAGTTGGAGCGGGTCGCCGGTGGTACGCCGGAGGAGAACGCCGGGGTCACCCGCCGCGTTCTCGCCGGCGAGCCCGGCGCTCACCGCGACCTGGTTCTGATCAATGCCGCGGCGGCGCTCTATGTCGGCGGTCTCGCCGCCGATCTCGAGGCCGGGGTCGCAAAAGCCGCCGAGGCGATCGACTCCGGGGCGGCAGCCGCGGTGCTGGAGCGCCTGATCGCGGCAACGGTCGCCTCCGCTGGCTAGGCTCTAGTGGCTCAAGTGGGAATGATGGATCAGCTCATCGCAGGGGCCCGTGAGGGAGTCGAGGCCCGCCGCCGCGAACTTCCGCAGGCCGACCTCGAAGCACGCCTCTCGGCGCGCGGCGAGGACCGTCCCTTCAACGAGGCCCTGGTCCGGCCCGGTCTCTCGCTGATCGCCGAGTTCAAGCGCCGCTCGCCGAGCGCCGGAGCGCTCGCCCCCGAGGGGGTCGAGATCGCCTCCCAGGTCGGCGCCTACGAGCGCGGAGGGGCCGCGGCGCTCTCGGTCCTCACCGACGAGCCGCACTTCGGCGGTTCGCTCGCCGATCTGCGCGGCGCCCGTGCAGCCTGTGAGCTGCCGATCATCCGCAAGGACTTCATCGTCGATCCCTACCAGCTCTACGAGGCGGCGGTGAACGGCGCCGACGCGGTGCTGCTGATTGTCAACGCCCTTGGTAACGCTGATCTGCGAGCGCTGCATCAGGAGGCCCGGGCGATCGATCTCGACGTCCTGGTCGAGGTCCACGACGAGGACGAGATGGGTCGCGCTCTCGAGGCGGGCGCCGAGGTGATCGGGATCAACAACCGCAACCTCGACGACATGAGCGTTGACGTCGCCACCACCTACGAGCTGATGCCCGACGTTCCCGCCGGCAAGACGGTGGTTGCCGAGAGCGGCATCTCCTCCCGCGACGAGCTGGCCGAGCTGGAGCGGGTTGGAGTGGATGCGGTGCTGATCGGTGGCGCCCTGATGACGACTCCGGACCCCGAGGCGAAGGTGCGCGAGCTGACCGGCTTTGACGAAGGCACCCGGGAACACCTCGTCTAGGTCCGCTCCGCGGCGAATTTAGAAAAAATTTGAAGAGCATTTAGGGGCCGGTCACGACCATGCGCCATCCTGCTGTCCATGCCCGAGCCCAAATCCAATTCAAAACTTCGCAGTCCATTCTTCTCGGCCCTCCTTGGCGGTGCCGTCGTTGCCGTCGTCGGCTTGATCGCGATCGCCGCAGGCGTGATCAAGTCCGATGGCGGCACGACCACCACCGTCTCAGCCCCACTCACCGCGCCGGTCGATGCCAAGCAGGCGGCCGACAGCGGCAACATCGTCAACCAGATCTATAAGGCCGACGGCGACGGTGTCGCCTTCATCGAAGCGGAGATCGAACCGCAGGAAGGGCAGGGTTTCAGCCCGTTCGGGGAACCCGAACCGGAAGGCGGGGGCAGCGCGACCGGCTCCGGCTTCGTGATCGACGACGAAGGCCACGTGATCACCAACAACCACGTGATCGAAGGCGCCAGCGAGGTCTCGGTCAAACTCGGCGACTCGGAAACCTCCTACGACGCCGAAGTGGTCGGCACCGACCCGGCCACCGACATCGCCCTGCTCAAGGTCGATGCCCCGGCAAGCGAATTCCACCCGCTCACCCTCGGTCGCTCCGCCGACCTCGAAGTCGGCGACCCGGTGGTGGCGATCGGCAACCCCTTCGGGCTTGACCGCACCGTCACCAGCGGCATCGTCTCTGCTCTGCAGCGGGACATCCAGGCGCCGAACGGCTTCTCGATCCCGCACGTAATCCAGACCGACGCGGCGATCAACCCCGGCAACTCCGGCGGGCCACTGATCAACGCCGAAGGCGCGGTGATCGGGATCAACGCCCAGATCGCCACCGGTGGCGGCGGCAACGGCAACGTCGGCATCGGTTTCGCGATTCCGATCGATACCGTCCGCGCCAACCTCGAACAGCTGAAAGAGACCGGCGAAGTCGAACACGCCTTCATCGGGATCTCCGGCGGGACCGTGACCCCGGAACTGGCCCAGGCGCTCAACCTCTCCGTTGACGAAGGGGTGATCGTCCAGACCGTGGTCAAAGACGGTCCGGCGGACAAGGCCGGCCTCGAAGCTGGAGACACCTCGGCGACGATCGACGGCGCAGAAGTCCAGCTCGGCGGCGACATCATCACCAAGGTCGACGGCGAGAAGGTCAAGAGCATGGAGGAAATGATCGAAATCGTCCAGGCATCGAAGCCCGGAGACGAGCTGAAGCTGACCATCCTCCGCGACGGTCAGGAAAAGACCGCCGACGTCACCCTCGGAACGCAGCCCAAGAGTTCCGAATAGCGAAAAGGGGTTGGGCTGCTCTCCTAGGCCCAGCCCCTTCTTCGCGTACGCTGGCTCCTGTGCGAGTCAAGTTCTGCGGCATCACCGATTTGGACGACGCGGCCGAGGCGGTGCGCCTCGGCGCCTGGGCGGTCGGGCTGATCCATTTTCACGGCAGTCCGCGCAATGTCGATCCGGCTGTGGCGACGGAAATCGCGGCCGCTTTCCGGCGCAAGTGCGAGGTCGTCGGGGTCTTCGTCAACCCCACCCTCGACGAGGTGGCGCGGGCGGTCGAGGACGAGGGACTGACGATGGTGCAGTTGAACGGTGCCGAGGGCGGCGTCGTTTTGCGCGGAGGTCCAGCGGCGCACGGGCTTGAAAGTGGCGAAGGCGATCCACGTCGCCAGCGCCGCCGACGTCCACGCAGCCGAGGCCTTCCGCACCGACTTCCACCTCTTCGACCGGCGCAGCAAAGGGCAGTGGGGTGGGACTGGCGAAAGCTTCGACTGGGAGCTGCTGAGGGGTCACCGCTCCGAGGTGCCGGCGATCCTTGCCGGCGGCCTGCGTCCCGACAACGTCGCCGCGGCGATCGAGATCGTCCGCCCCTACGCGGTTGACGTCGCCAGCGGGGTCGAGCTGGAGCCGGGGCGCAAGGACCACGCAGCGATGACGGCATTCTTCGAGGCAGCGAGTTCGGTCGGCGCCAAAGCGGCATGAGCGCGATCGAGGAGAGGTTCGGGCCCTACGGGGGCCGCTACGTTCCGGAGACCCTGATTCCGGCCCTGGACGAGCTGGCCGCCGCCTGGGTGGAGGCGCGCGAGGACGCCGAGTTCATGGGTCGGCTGGAGCAGCTGCGGCGCGACTTCATCGGCCGGCCGACGCCGCTCTACCCGGCCGAACGGCTCTCCGAGCGGGTCGGCTCGCGGGTCTACCTGAAGCGCGAGGACCTCGCCCATACCGGCTCCCACAAGATCAACAACGCGATCGGCCAGTCGCTGCTGGCGGCGCGGATGGGCAAGCCGCGGGTGATCGCGGAGACCGGCGCCGGCCAGCACGGGGTGGCGACCGCCACCGCCTGCGCCCTGCTCGGGCTCGAGTGCGTCGTCTACATGGGGACCGAGGACATCCGCCGCCAGGCGCCCAACGTCGAGCGGATGAAGCTGCTGGGGGCCGAGGTGGCGCCGGTCGAGGCCGGCGCCCGGACCCTGAAGGAGGCGGTCAGCGCCGCGATCCGCGACTGGGTCGCCAACGTCGCCACCACCCACTACGTGATCGGCTCGGCGGTCGGGCCGGCGCCCTATCCCGGCTCTGGTCCGTGACCTGCAGCGGGTGATCGGCGAAGAGGCGCGCGAGCAGGCTTTGGCGGCGGAGGGCGCGCTGCCGGCACGGGTGATCGCCTGCGTCGGCGGCGGCTCCAACGCGATCGGCATCTTCACCCCCTTCGTCGACGACGCCGAGGTGGCGCTGATCGGGGTCGAGGCGGCCGGCGAGGGGCTCGACACCCAGCGCCACGGCGCCTCGCTGCAGGGTGGGGTGAAGGGCGTCCTGCACGGCTCGCTCTCCTCGGTGATCGCCGACGAGGAGGGGCAGATCCTTGAGGCGCACTCGATCTCGGCCGGCCTCGACTATCCCGGGGTCGGCCCCGAGCACGCGCAGCTGCGCGACAGCGGCCGGGCCAGCTACGTGGCGGTCACCGACGAGCAGGCGCTGGCGGCGTTTTCGGAGCTCTCGCGCCTGGAGGGGATCATCCCGGCGCTCGAGTCCTCGCACGCGATCGCCTGGCTGCTGGAGAACCCGGGCGAGAGCGGCTTCGACGTGCTCTGCCTCTCGGGTCGCGGCGACAAGGACATGGCCGAGGCAACGGCTCGTCTGAAACCACCGAGCGAGGTCCTCCCATGAGCGGACGCCGGAGCAGATCGCAGCGGCCTTCAAGTCGGCCGCCGACGAAGGGCGCGCCGCCCTGATGCCCTACATGATGGCTGGGTATCCCGACCGCGAGACCGGGATGGCGGTGGCGGCTGCCTATGTGCGATGCCGGGGCCGACCTGATCGAGCTTGGGGTTCCTTTCTCCGATCCGCTGGCGGATGGGCCGACGATCCATGCGGCGGCGACCAAGGCGCTGGATGCGGGGGCGACCCTGGCCACCGCCTTGGAGGTATCGCGTTCGGTCTCCGATCGGGTGCCGGTGGTGTTCATGGCCTACGCCAACATGGTCCTCGCCCACGGCGGGGCGACCGAGTTCGCGAAGATGGTCGGCGCCGCCGGGGCCGCCGGGGCGATCGTCCCCGACCTGCCGCTGGAAGAGGCGAGCGAGGTGCGCGAGGCGTTTGCCGCCGAGGGTCTGGCGCTGGTGCCGCTGCTGGCGCCGACGACGCCGACCGAGCGGCGCAAGCGGATCTGCGATGCCGCCCAGGGCTTCGTTTACGTCGTCTCCAGCGTCGGCACCACCGGCGAGCGGGCCGAGATCCCCGCCGCGGTGACGGATCTGGTCGAGGCGACCAAGGCCGACGCCAGCACCCCGGTCGCGGTCGGCTTCGGGATCGGCACTCCGGAGCAGGCGGCGCAGGTGGGCGAGATCGCCGACGGGGTGATCGTCGGCAGCCGCCTGGTCCGCGCCGCGGGGGAGGGCGGTTCGCCGCAGGGGGCCGCCGACGCCGTCGCCTCCTTCCTCAGCGAGACGCGCGTCGCCCTCTCTGGATAGGATTCCGCCCGATATGGGAATGGTCGTAAGCCTCTTTCTCGCTCGGCGCTCACGGTGATCGGCTACGCGGTATTCGGTCAGGGCGGCGGCGTCGCCGGCCTGATCTTCTTCGGCGTATTGATGATCGGCGCCGCGATTCGCGTTCTTCAGCCCCAGAAGTCTTAGCTGCTACCAGGCGCTAGCCAAGCAGATCAAGGACGCAGGGAGCGAAGCGTGCTCTGCACGCGAGCGACTGAGGACGCCGATATGCGCCGGCTAGCGCCTGGTAGCGATTACTTGTAGGTATTCGGGCTCCACGACAAGCGCTCGGTCGCCGCCGACGCTGAGATCGTCGAGAACTACCTTGAGGTCGTCGGTCAGCGCCTGCTCCCCATCCGGCCCGACTTTGTCGTAGGCGGATTTGATCGGCCCGAAGTAGCTGCGGAAGAAGTCGAGGTAGTGGTCGGCGGAGCGGAAGGCCTGACGGGCTTTCCGGCGTTCGGCCCGCAGGTCGGTGACGGCGTCGCCGAGCAGCCCGCGCACATGATCCTCCGAACCCCAGAGCACCGGCGGGGTGAAGCCGGGCGGCGGCCCGCCCGTGTGCTTGACGATGGCCGCGAAGAAGTCCTGCAGGCCCCCGTCCGGGCACCAGCTCGAGAGGCCGATGCGGCCCCCTGGCTTGGTCACTCGCAGCAGCTCGGCGGCCGCCTGCTCCTGGTCGGGGGCGAACATCACGCCGAAGATCGACGTCGTTACGTCGAAGCTGGCGTCGTCGAAGGGCAGGTCCTGGGCGTCGGCCTCGACGAACTCGACCTCGAGGCGCTCCGCCGCCGCCCGTTCGCGGCCGCGCTCCAGCAGCGCCGGTACGAAGTCGGCGCCGACCGTGTTCCCCCAGGCGCGGCGGGCCGCCGCCAGGGCGCCATTGCCGCTGCCGCAGGCGACGTCGAGGACACGCTCACCGGGGACGATCAGCAACGCCTCGGCCAGGTCCTCGGAGACTTTGACGACGAGGTTCGCGACCATCGCGAAATCCCCCTCCGACCAGATCGCCTGCTGGACCTCGGTCGCTGCCTGGAAATCAGGGGCGTCGTTCATCTCTCCTCCTCGCTCGGATCATCCGAACTTACCTGTTGGCGGGCCGCCCGGGGTGAAATTCGGGTAACCTAAGGCGATGCGGATCGGAGTCCTCACCGGTGGCGGCGATTGTCCCGGCCTCAACGCGGTCATCCGCGCCGTCGTGCGCAAGGGGGCGGGGGTCTACGGGCACGAGTTCGTCGGCTACCGCGATGGCTGGCGAGGGCCGCTGGAGGCCGACAGCCGCCCACTCGGGGTGCCGGATGTGCGCGGCATCCTTCCCCGCGGCGGGACGATCCTCGGCTCCTCACGAACCAACCCCTTCGCCGAGGAGGGAGGGCCGGAGCGGATCGCCGAGAACCTGGCGGCCGCCGGCGTCGATGGCCTGATCGCGATCGGCGGCGAGGACACCCTTGGCGCCGCTTCGCGCCTGCACTCCGAGGCCGGGATCCCGATCGTCGGAGTGCCGAAGACGATCGACAACGACCTCGGCGCCACTGACTACACCTTTGGTTTCGACACCGCCGTCAACATCGCGATGGAGGCGATCGACCGCCTCCACACCACCGCCGACAGCCACCACCGGGTCCTGATCGTCGAGGTGATGGGCCGCCATGCGGGCTGGATCGCCTTCCATGCCGGGCTCGCAGGCGGCGCCAACGTGATCCTCATCCCCGAGCAGAAATTCGACGTTGAGAAGGTCTGCGAGCTGGTCGGCCGCCGCTTCGAGAGTCATTTCGCGCCGATCCTCGTCGTCGCCGAGGGGGCGGAGCCGGTGGGAGGGATGCCGCAGCGCGAGGACAGCGCCACCGACGCCTTCGGCCACGTGCGCCTCGGTGGCATCGGGCACTGGCTCGAGGGCGAGATCGAGCGCCGGACCGGCAAAGAGGCGCGGGCCACGGTTCTCGGTCACGTCCAGCGCGGGGGCACGCCGACTGCCTTCGACCGGGTGCTGGCGACGCGGTTCGGGCTGCACGCGATCGACGCCGCCCACGCCGGCAAGTGGGGGACGATGGCCGCTCTGCGCGGGATCGAGATCGAGCTCGTCTCGCTCGAAGAAGCCACCGCCGAGCTGAAGACGGTCCCGCCTTCCCTCTACGAAGAGGCCGAGGTCTTCTTTGGCTAGGTGGGGCCCTGGGGTCGCGCTGTTTGCCGTCCTGTTCGCCCTCGGGGCGGCCGGCTGCGGCGAAGGCGGAGCCGAGGAGGGTGCGCGGCTGAACCTCTACGTCAGCGCGCCGCTGAACGGCGCCGAAGCGGGGCCCGGAAAGCGGATCTGTGCCGAAGCGCGCGAGGAGGCGCGACGGGCGGGTGAGCCCGGTGGGTACCAGCTGGGGGTCGTCTGCCTCGACGCTGCCGGGCCGGAGGGGCGGTGGACGCTGGCACAGGTCGGCGCCAACGCCCGTCGGGCGACCGAGGACTCGACCACGGTCGCCTACCTTGGCGAGCCGATCCGGGAGGCGCGCCTGCACTCGCTGCCGATCGTCGAAGCGGCCGGGATCGCCGAGCTGGGGCGGTTCTCGGGTGAGGAGGCGGTGGCGAAGGTGGCCGCGGCGATCGAGGAGAGCGACTCGAACGATCCCCGCCAGGCGGTCTTCGACGCGCTCGAAGGCTGATGGCTGGAGAGGAGCCGCGGGTCTCGGTAGTGGTCCCGACCCGCGACCGGCCGGAGCTGCTGCGGCGCTGCCTGGCGGCGCTGGAGGCGCAGACGCTGCTGGTGGAGATCGTCGTCGGTCGAGGACAACGAGGGACGCGGACCGGCCTGGGCGCGAAACGAGGGCGTGCGCCGTGCCCGCGGCGAGGTCATCTGCTTCACCGACGACGACTGCGCGCCGGAGCCGGGTTGGGCCGAGGCGCTGGCGGCGCCGATCCTCGGCGGCAACGCGCAGGCGACCGCGGGCCGGACCCTGATGGGGGAGGGAGCGACCGCGGCAGACCGCGCCTGGGAGGCGATCGTTGGCTACCTGCAGGAACAGGCTGCGGCGCCAGGCAGTTCCTCTCCGGGCTTCGCCGCCACCGCCAATCTCGCCTGCGCGCGGGCGCTGCTGGAGCGACTCCCCTTTGACGAGTCCTTCCCGGCTGCGGCCGGCGAGGACCGCGACTGGGCGGAGCGGGCGGCGAGGGACGGCGCCGCGCCGCAGCTCGTGCCAGAGGCGCTCGTTCAGCACCAACCCGGGATGAGCGCGAGAGACTTCCTCCGCCAGCAGTACCGCTACGGGCGGGGCGCCGCCCGGTACCACAGCGCCCACTCTGACCGCCACCGCGGCTCACCCGGCTTCTACTTCGGCCTCCTCCGCTCCGGGTTCGGCGCTGGCGCGGCGCCCGGCCTTCTCGTCTGCGCCGCCCAGATATCCACTGTGGCCGGTGTCCTCGCCGAATCCGTCTCAGACCCCGGATAGGGAGGACGGAGACAGATTCGCCAGCTAGCGCTCGATCAGGGGCTCGCCGCTGAGGCCTTCGAGCGGGACGCCGTTGAGGGCGGCTGCGGTTGCCGGGATGTCGGTGATCCGGGCCGGGCGCCCGAGGTCGCGGACCCTGCCGGTGCGGGGGGCGAGGATCGCCCAGGCGTCGCCGTCGGTGTGGTTGCCGGTGCGGCCGCTGCCGTAGCCCTGGCGCTGGACGCTGCCGAAGCGGGGGGAGTGGAGGGCGGCGAGGGCGACCGAGGAGGTCGGGCGCCAGCGGACCACCAGGTCGGGCAGGCGGTCGGCCGCCTCGCCCTGCCAGCGCTCGGCCACCTTGTCGACGGCGATGACCGTCGGCTCGCCGTCGGGGTCGCGGAAGTCGAGCAGGCCCTCGCGGATCTGCGCCATCAGCTCCGTTGCCTCGGTCTCGCTGACGATCCCGTCGCGCTCGCGGCCGGCGCGGTTGAGGCAGACGTAGCCCTGGTTGTCGGCCGGGTGGGCGAAGGCGCGGGTGGTCGACCAGTCGACCCCGCGCAGCTCCAGCCGCGCGGTCAGCTCCAGCGCCAGCTTGTCGGGCATTGCGGCGGCGATCGAGGCGCGAGCGCGGCCCGAGAGCGCCGCCCGCAGCCGCCACATCCCGCCTGAGTCGGAATCCGCGGCTTCGGGCGAGGCGCCGCCGTCGCCTCGCTCGCCCCCCGAGCACAGCGGTCAGCATGCCCGGCAGCAGGTCGGCGCGGCTGGTGTTCGGTCCATCCCCAGGACCGAGCAGACGATCACGTCGCAGTCGTCCGGAAGTGCCTCGAGGACGCGACCGAGCTGGGTGTCGACCTCCTCGTAGACCTCGGCCAGGGCGCCGTCGAGTCGCTGGCGCTCGGCGGGGTCGATCGCCTCGGCGTCGATGTAGGGCGGAACTTCCCAGAGCCGGTGTCCCGCCAGGTGGGGGGCGGCGAAGACGATCCAGGCGAGGTCGAAGCTGCGCGCGCGCAGGCGCTCGATCGCCAGGTCGGCGACCCGGGCCGGGCGCCGCGAGGAAGCGCTCGCGCAGGCGGCGCAGCTCGCGCGGGGTCTGGGCGCCGAAGACCTCGGTCACGTCAGGCGGGCGGCCGTGGCGCCGCGCGGCCGCGCGGTCGCCGCCGTCGGGGACCGACCAGCGCTCGAGCACGACCCGCTCCCGCATCCCCCAGCCGCAGACGAGCTCGCCCTCGGCCCGTTGCGGGCGGTGGCACTCGTAGGGGTCGATCGCGAGCGTGCTGCGGCCGTGCTCGCCGAGCCGGTCCCAGATCGGCGGCGGGGCGTCGAAGCTGGCGGCCAGCCGAATGCGCTGGTCGGCCGCGGCCCACTGGAAGGGATAGAAGAGGCCGTGGTCGCCGACCTCGACCCCGCGGTAGAGGTCCTGGTAGGCGCTGGCGGGGAAGTGTTCGGCCGGGTCTCGAGATCGATGCGGCTTCCCCGCTGACGCAGCGCTTCGAGGTTGGGCAGGCGCCCTTCGCCTCCAGGCGCTCCAGCAGGGCGGCGCTGGCGGCGTCGAACTGGATGACGGCGATCACGTCACTGCCTCGACCGGGTGCGACGGTGACCTCGGCGCCACCCAGCGCTGCTGAGCGGCGGGCGGCTTCGACGACGGCCATCGCGGCGACCCCGTCGGCAGCGCTGGCGAAGCGGCGTTCGTGCCGTCTCCCCGGAACTAGACGCTCCAACAGGATGAACGCCGGGTGCAGCTGGCGGCCGCATCGCGCAGCGCTTCCAGCTGGCGCTGCAGCGAGAGAACGAGTGGATCGGGCCTGCCGACCAGCCCGGCGAGGCGGCTGCGCAGGCCGCCCCAGGCCGAGCGCGCCAGCAGCTTGCCGGAGCGGTCGCGGACGCTGACCGCCTCGCGGTGGGAACGGTCGGTCGCGCAAGAGATGCGGGCCCGGCCGCGGCTCAGCTCCAGCTCCAGGGAGGCGCGCTCTGGGGCTGATCTCCGCTCGGCGAACGGCGATCGGCTCCGCCCCGGTCAGGTGGCAGGCGAGGTCGATCAGATGGATGCCGGCGTCGAGCAGCGCCTCGTCGCGTACTTCGTGCGCGCCCCAGGCGTCGCGGCGGAAGCGCAGCTCCAGGTCGAGCTCGAGCCAGCCCTCGGCGGGGATCGCGTCGCGCAGCTCGGCCCCGTGCAGGAAGCGGCGGTTGAAGGCGAGGAGGGGCTCCGGGTCCAGCGCCGCCAGTCGTTCGGCCCCGGCGAGGTCCGGCGCCGGCGGCTTCTCGACCAGCGAGCGGACGCCTGCCGCCGCCGCCTCCTCGGCGAGGCGCGAGGTGGTGCGGCGAGCGGCGCGGCGACGACGAGCAGGTCGATCGGCCCGGCCTCCAGCAGGCTCGCCAGGTCGGTGAAGCCGTCGGCCTCCCCGCCGCTTTCTCGCCAGAGGCCGCAGGCAGTGGCCGAGGCGATCGGGATCGGGGTCGGCGAAGGCGGCGATCGTCACGCCTTCGGCGGCCAGCGCTGCCGGTACGTAGCCGCGCTCGGTGATCCGCCCGCATCCGGCGATCCCCAGCCGCATCATCGCCGTCCCTCCGTTGCCTGCTGAGGACGAGCGGCCGCCGGCACCGAGGCCGCCGCCGCCAGCTGGTGCAGCTGGTGCAGGCCGATCCCCGCGAGCAGCAGCCTGGCCCCGCCGCGGCGGGCGAGCAGCGCGTAGAGGTCGCGGTCGAGGACGAGGTTGGCCAGCAGCGCCGCCGCTGCCAATCGCGGCCGGCGGGCCAGCAGCGAGCCCAGCAGGGCGACGCTGGCGACGGCGCTGGCGCGGCGGCGCCAGCCGAGGTTGAGGGCGGTGCTGTCGCTTCCCTCGCGCAGCAGCAGCCGCGCCCAGGGCACGCCGCGGCGGGCGAAGTCGGTGCCGACCATGCTCGCGCGGGGTCCAGCGCTTGAGGTGGCGGCCGCGGATCCGCGGGTCGAGGACGATCCGGGCCCCTCGTCGCCGCAGTCGCATGCCCAGCTCGATGTCCTCGACGCTCGGCGCGGGGAAGCGCTCGGCGTCGAAGCCGCCGGCGAGCTCGAACGCGCTCGCGCCGCACCGCGCCCGAGACCGGCCCAGAAGGTCTCCGCTTCGCCCGCGGACGCCGGCGTGGACGTGGTGGTGGAGGAGGTTGCGGTAGCGGGAGGTGAGGCCGGGGTCGGCGGGGTCGTCGTCGTAGGCGCCGAAGACGGCGACCAGGTCGGGATCGGCCGCGAAGCGCTGCTCGATCAGCGCCAGCGCGTCCGGGTGCACCTCGACGTCGGAATCGACGAAGACGAGCACGTCCGCCTCGCACGGCGGCGACGCCGAGGTTGCGCGCCGCGGCGGGTCCGCTGCCGGCCGGGTCGCGTCTGCACGATCGTCTCGTCGGGCGCGCGGCGGCCGCGGGCGAGCGCCGCGAGGCAGCGCTCCAGGGTCGGTGGGCGGTCGGTCGCCGGGACGACGACGGCGAGGGTGGGGGCGGACGCGCGGGCCTGGCGCGGCGTCCGAGGGGGAGGCCGGCATTAGGGATACCTAATACCATCTCCCGCCTCGATGTCGGCTGCCCACCCCGAAGCCCGAGCATCCGCACCCGTCGCCGTGCTCGGAGCCGGTCCCGCCGGCCTCACCGCCGCTTACCGGCTGGTGCAGCGCGGACTCCCGGTGGTCGTCTTCGAGGCCGGGGAGGAGGTTGGTGGCCTGGCGCGGACGGTGGTCCGCGACGGCTACCGCTTCGACCTCGGCGGCCACCGCTTCTTCACCAAGAGCGCCGAGGTCGAGGCGCTCTGGGAGGAGCTGCTGGGACCGGAGCTGCTGGTCCGCCCGCGGCTCTCGCGCATCTACTGGCGCGGTCGCTTCATCGAGTACCCGCTGCGGCCGGCCGACGTCTTCGCCAAGGTCGGTCCGGTCGAGCTGGCCCGCAGCCTCGGCTCCTACGCGCGGGCCCGGCTGCGGCCGCAGGCCGGAGGCGGAGAGCTACGAGGACTGGGTCAGCGCCCGCTTCGGCCGCCGCCTCTTCGAGCTCTTCTTCAAGACCTACACGGAAAAGGTCTGGGGGGTGGGGACGGACGAGCTGCGGGCGGAGTGGGCGGCGCAGCGGATCTCCGACCTCTCGATCTGGTCGGCGCTGCGAGCGGCGCTGCCCGGTCGGCGGCGAGACCCCGAAGAGCCTGATCGAGGAGTTCCGCTACCCGCGGCTGGGCCCGGGCCAGATGTGGGAGGAGATGGCGCGGCGGGTCGGAGCGCGGCGGTGGCGAGATCCGCCTCGGGGCGCCGGTCGAAGGGCTCGAACACGAGGCCGGCCGCGTCACCGCGGTCCGCGCCGGCGGCGAGCGGGTCGAGGTGACGGCGGCGATCTCCTCGATCCCGCTGCGGAGCGCCGGTCGGCGTCGCCGAACCGGCGCCGCCGCGCGAGGTGACGGTCGCCGCCGCCGGCCTCCGCTACCGCGACTTCCTCACCGTCGGCCTGCAGATCGACGGCGAGCCGCCCTTCCCGGACAACTGGGTCTACGTCCACGACCCGCGCGCGCGAAGGTCGGCCGGATTCAGAACTTCCGCGCCTGGAGCCCGTGGATGACCCCCGACCCGCGCCGCTCCTGCCTCGGGCTCGAGTACTTCTGCTTCGAAGGCGACGAGCTCTGGTGCGCGGGCGACGAGGAGCTGGTCGAGCTGGGCCGCCGCGAGGTGGCGGCTCTGGGCTTGGTCGACGCCGACCGGGTCGCCGGCGGCCACGTGGTCCGGGTCCCCAAGGCCTATCCCGATCTACGACGCCGAGTACGCCGGGCGGGTCGAGCGGATCCGCGGCTGGCTCGAGGGCTTCTCCAACCTGCAGCAGATCGGCCGCAACGGCCTCCACAGGTACAACAACTCAGATCACTCGATGCTGACCGCGATGCGGGCGGTCGAGAACCTCTGCGACGGCGCCGGTCACGACGTCTGGGCGGTCAATGCGGACAGCGTCTACCACGAGCGGGAGGAGGCCGACGAGCAGCCTTACCGGGTGGCGCCGGAGACTCCGGCTATGGGGCTTGGCCGCTGGCTGAGCTTGGCGAGTAGGGCAGCGGGCAGGGAGCGGTTGCTCGCCAGCGGCCGGCTGGGCGAAATAACGTCTGCCGCCCGGGGAGGGGTTTGGTGGAGAGGGCGACTGCCGTAGCGGGGTTCTCTGCGGATCGGGACTGAGGCGATTGGCTCTTCGAGCTTCCAGGCGAGGGCGGTTTGCTCTCGGACTTGGGTCATGCGGACCGGTCCTGGCAGGCGAGGAGCGGGTCTTGCCGGTCTCGTCGACTAGGTCGAAGAGGTGGTCGATCGAGGTGGTCTGACGTTCGATCACCTCCAGGTCTCCGGGCAGCTGGGCGAGCGCGCCAGCCGAAGCCGGCGACGGCAAGCACGAGCGCCGCCACCGCAAGGGCCCGCAGCGGCCGAACAGAGGGTCCGCCGGAGCTTTGTGCCGCATAGCGATGCAAAAGGTCCGGCGGACCCGGATTCGCGCCGGTGCGGGCGAGGCCGACGGCGCCGGCGATCGCGATCACCGCGGTCGCCGGGGCGAGGAAGCGGGGGAGGCCGGCGAAGCCGGCGATCGCCATCAGGGCGACGAGGAGGATCCAGGCGCCCGCGCCGGCGAGGAGGATCGCGAGGGGGCGGTCGAGGCCGCTCGCGTTCGCGCCAGAGCAGCAGCGCGAGCGCCGACCCAGGCGGCGGCCAGGGGCGCGGCCAGCGCCCTTCCCAGCACCTCGAGGCCGTCGAGCGGCTCGATCCCGCCGGCGCGGGCGGTTTCGCCGCCCTCCAGCGGGTTGCCGGCGCCGATGATGTCGGGGACGAACCAGGCGAGCGGGACGAGGATCGCGACGGCGATCGCGGCGGCTGCGCAGGCGCGGACGCTCCCGGGTCGCGAACCAGGCCCAGAGGGCGAGGAAGGGCCAGCACTCCGGGCGCAGCAGCGCCGCCGCCGTCCCCAGACCCAGCACCCATCCCGGCCGCTCGTCGAGCGCCGCCCAGATCGCGCCGAGCACCAGCGCCACCAGCAGCGGCTCGGAGAGCCCGCCGGTGAACTGGCGCAGCGGCGGCGTGAAGGAGTCGGCGGTCAGCGCCACCGAGCCGGCGGCGACCGCCGCCGCGACCCAGCGCCAGCGCCCGGTCCCCTCGCCGCTCAGCCGCGCCGCCAGCAGGCCGGCCAGCAGCGGCGCGCAGATCCAGCCCGCCCGGGCGATCAGCAGCCAGGCCTTCGGCGCCGCCCCTCCGAGCAGCGAGAGCGGCGCGTCGATCAGGACCGGCAGCGGCTTCCAGGACGGCCCGGCCGCGGTCTCCAGGCCGCCGTCGCATCAGCTCCCGTCCCCAGACCAGCCAGGCCCAGGGGTCGTAGACCGGGAAGAAGGGGAGGGCGAGGGAGGTGGCGGCGAGCGCCAGCGCCACAGCCACCGCCAGCCGCGGGCCGGAGCTCTCACCCGATCACGGCGGCGCCGCGCCCTGCTCGCTCAACAGGTAGACCGGGACCGCGGCGACCGCCAGCAGGACCAGGGCCGGGATCGCGCTCGCCTCGTAGAAGCCGTAGGTGGTCTGCGTCCAGATGTCGGTCGCCAGGGTTTTGAACCCGATCGGCGAGAGGATCAGGGTCACGGTCAGCTCCTTCATCGCGTGCAGGAAGACGAGCGCGGCGCCGGCCATCACGCCGCCGCGGGCGAGCGGGATCGTGATCGTGCGGAAGACCTCGGCCGGGCCGCGCCCCATCCCCCGCGCCGCCTCTTCGATCCGCGGCGAGAGCTGGACCAGCGAGCTGGCGATCGGGCCGATCGCCAGCGGCAGGTAGTGGATCGTCATCGCGAAGACCAGCAGCGCGATCGTCTGGTAGAGCGCCGGCACCGCCCGCGTCGCGAAGAAGACGAGGCCGAGCGCGACGAGGATCCCCGGCAGCGCGTAGCCGGCGTGGGAGAAGCGCTCGACCACCCGCGTCACCGCCGAGGGGTAGCGCACCGCCAGCGCCGCGACGACCAAGCGCCGCGATCGCCCCGACCGCGGCCGCCCAGACGGCGATCAGCAGCGAGTTGCCGCCCAGCGCGGCGATCGTGTTCCAGCGAGGTGCTGCCGGTCGAGATCCCCTTCGCTCGCCCAGTAGATCAGCACCCCGACCGGGAGGACGAAGGCGACCAGGACGATCAGCGAGCAGAAGGCGAGCGCCGGCCAGCGCCAGCGCCCGAGCCGGTAGGGCTGGGTCGGGCGCAGCGTCCCCGGGCCGAGCCGGTGGACCGTTTTCGAACCCCGGACGCGCGAGCTGGCGAGCAGCAGGGCGAGCATCGCGACGACGAGGACGGCGCCGAGCGCGGCGGCTGCGACGCGGTCGAAGCTGGACTGGTAGGCGAGGTAGATCTCGCTGGTGAAGGAGTCGAAGCGGAGGATCGAGACGGCGCCGAAGTCGCTGATCACGAAGAGGGCGACGAGCAGCGAGCCGGCGGCGATCACCGGCCTCAGCTGCGGCAGGACGACGGTGCGGAAGACCTCCAGCGGCCCGCGTCCCATCGCCCGCGCCGCGTCCTCGAGCTGCGGGTCGATCCGCCGCAGGGTCGCCCGCAGCGGGATCAGCAGCAGTGGGAAGGTGAACAGGGTCAGCACCAGCCAGGCGCCGATGAAGCCGTAGATCGAGGGCAGGCGGTCGACCCCGAGCGCGTCCTGCAGCATCCCGTTCGGGCCCAGCGCCGCGACCAGCAGGTAGGCGCCGACGTAGCTGGGGATCACCAGCGGCAGCGTGCAGAGCACCGCCCAGAGCCGGCGGCCGGGGAGGTCGGTGCGGACCGTCAGCCACCCGATCGGCAGGGCGATTGCGATCGAGGCGGCGACCACCGCCGCGGTCAGCGCCGCGGTCCGCAGCAGGGTTTCCAGCGGCGCGCGATGGAGAACGCGGTTTCCAGCGCCGCCGAGAAGTCGCCGGCGACGACGACGACGAGGTAGGCGGCGGGGAGAACGGCGGCGGCGGCGATCGAGCGCCCCGCCGCGAGCAGCCAGACCGGCGCCCTTCGCGCCGCGGCCATCAGCCCCCTCCGAGCGCCCCGCCCACTAGAGCGCCCCGCTTTCCTTCATCAGTTCGATCGTCCCCTGCAGCTCCTTCAGGTCGACCAGGCTCGGAGTCGGAGACGGGGATCTCGGCGATCGGCACGCTCAGCGAAGGGTCGGGCTTGGCGCCGCGGGCGAGCGGGTACTCCTTCGAGCTCGAAGTGAAGAACGCCTGCGACTTGTCGGAGAGCAGCGAGCGGACGAAGGCGAAGGCTTCCTCCTTGCGGTCGCTCGATTCGAGCACGCCGACGCTGGTCAGCAGCATCAGCGAGCCGAGCCCGCCGGGCGGGAAGTAGACGGCGACGGGGTAGTCGGGGCCTTCTTCGGCGATCGCCTGGGCGACGTAGTAGTGGTTGATCAGGCCGACGTCGATTTCGCCTTTGGCGATCGCGTCGCGGATCGTCACGTTGTCGGGGAAGGCGACGGCGCCGTTGTCGACCATTTCTTCCAGCCACTGCTTGGTCCGGTCGTCGCCGTACTTAGCCCGCAGCGCGGTCACGTACTCCTGCATCTGGAGGAGGCGGGGCTCCAGCCGACTCGATCCTTCCACTCCGGGTCGGTCAGGCCGAAGGGCGAGGGCGGCAGCTCCGACTCCTTGACGACGTCGCGGTTGTAGGCGATCACCCGGGCGCGGCCGGTGACGCCGACCCAGCGGCCCGCCGGGTCGCGGTAGCGCGGCGGCACCCGGTCGAGGATGTCGTTCGGGAGCTTGGTCAGCAGACCGGCTTCGGCGACGGCGGCGATCGCGCCCGGCTCCTGGGCGAAGAAGACGTCGGCGGGGGAGGCGTCTCCCTCCTCGACCAGGGTCGCGGCGAGGTCGGCGGTTTCGGCGAAGCGGACCTGGACGTCGCGGTCAGCCTCGGCCTCGTAGCTGTCGACGGCGGGGCCGATAGCGGCCGGGATCCGGCCCGAGTAGAGGGTGATGCCCTCGGTTTCCGGCTCGTTCGAGCCGCCGCCGTTGTCTTCGGTGCTGAAGCCGCAGGCGGCGAGGACGACAGCGGCGAAAACAAGCAGGGCGGCGAGCAGCCGTGCGGGGTGTGAGGAGGGGTGAATCAAAGAGGGAGGCCGTTAGGTTGCCCTAATCTTATGGACTCGCCTCTTTATGGAGTTCGACGAGTCCTCACAAGACCCCGGCCTGCGCTTGCGCGGCCTGCGCAAGTCCTTCGGCGACGTCATCGCCGTCGACGGGCTCGACCTCGACGTTCCCGAGGGGGCGATCTGCGCCCTGCTCGGCCCCAGCGGCTGCGGCAAGACGACGACGCTGCGCCTGATCGCCGGCCTCGAGCAGCCTGATGCTGGCACGGTCGAGATCGGCGGCGAGGAGGTCGCGGGGCCGGGCCGCTCGGTCCCGGCGGAGCGGCGCCGGATCGGCATGGTCTTCCAGGACTATGCGCTCTTCCCGCACATGGACGTCGCCGCCAACGTCGGCTACGCGCTGGGGCGCCGCCCGGACCGGGAGAAGGTCGCCGCGGCGCTGGAGACGGTCGGTCTCGGCGGGCTCGGCAAGCGCAACCCGCACCAGCTCTCCGGCGGCCAGCAGCAGCGGGTGGCGCTGGCGCGGGCGCTGGTCGCCGAGCCGCGGGCGCTGCTCCTCGACGAGCCCTTCTCCAACCTCGACGCCGGACTGCGGGCGCGGGTCCGCGAAGAGGTGCGGGAGATCCTCGCCGCGCAGAAGCTGACCTCGGTCTTCGTCACCCACGACCAGGAGGAGGCGCTGAGCGTCGCCGACGTGGTCGCGGTCGTCAACGAGGGCAGGGTCGAGCAGGTCGGGACCCCGGAGGACGTCTACTCGCGGCCGACCACGCGCTGGGTCGCCGGCTTCCTCGGCGAGATCGAGGTGCTGCCGGGGACGGCCGAACAATGGCTCGATCGAGTGCGAGCTCGGCCAGCTTCCCAACCGCGAGGGGCACGTCGGCGAGGTCGACGTCCTGGTCCGGCCCGAGTCCCTCGCGATCGGGACGATCGAGCCGCCGGACCGGCGCAGCCAGAAAGCCACCGTCCTCGCCCGCAGCTTCTTCGGCCACGACCAGCTGGTGGCGCTGGAGCTGCCCTCCGGCAGCATCGTCAAAGCCCGCCGCCTCGGCTTCCCGGCCTGGCACCCTGGCGATAACGTCCGCATCTGGATCGAGGGACCCGCGGACGTGTCTCGCGCGAGGAACTCCTAGAGAAGGTCGCGCAGGGCGTCGTCTAGATCCGGGTAGCTGAACTCGTAGCCGAGCTCCAGCGTGCGCTTCGGGGTCACCCGCTGGCCGCCGCGCAGGACCTGGCCGAACTCGCGGCCGAATTTGAGGTCGAGGACGAGGCCGGGGACGGGCATGATCGCGGGGCGGTTCAGAGCCCTGCCGAGGGCCTTGGAGAAGTCCTTGTTGGTGGCGGGATGGGGAGAGGCTGCGTTGATGACGCCGCTTACCTGGTTGTTGTCCAGGGCCCAGAGCAGGACTCCGACCTCGTCCTCGATGTGGATCCAGGACAGGTACTGGTCGCCGCCGGCCAAGGGTCCGCCGACTCCCGAACTTGAACGGGGGCAGCATCTCCTTCAGCATCCCGCCCTCGGTGCGAGAGGATCTGGCCGGTGCGGGTGATGACGAGGCGGACGCCGTTGCCCTCGAGCTCACGCGCCGCGGCCTCCCAGGCTTGGACCACCTTGGAGTCGAAGCTCGATCCCGGCCCGTCCTCCTCGTCGACCTCGTCGCCACCGCGGTCGCCGTAGTAGCCGACGGCGGACTGGCTAACCAGCACCTGCGGCGGGTTCGGCAGGGAATCGATCGTCCCGACCAGGTTGTGGGTGCCCTGGCGACGGCTCTCCATGATCCGCTGCTTCGCCTCCTCGGTCCAGCGCTGGTCGATCCGCTCGCCGAGTAGGTGGACGACGCCATCGACTCCCTCGAAGGCGGCCGGGTCGGGCCGTTCCAGTTTCGGCTCCCACTTGTGCCAGGTGACGCGGGGGTTGGCCAGGCGCGCCCGGCTGGGGTCGCGGGTCAGCCCGACGACGTCGTCGCCGCGGGCGAACAGCGCGTCACACAGAGCCCGGCCGATCGTGCCGGAGGCGCCGGTGACGAGTACGCTCACCGGCTAGCTCGCCTCCACCGCGGCGAAGGTGCCCGGTCTCTTCGTCGATCCGGGCGATGCCGTCGCGCTTGGCCTCCTCGACCACCGCTTCGGCGACCTTGGGGGCGACATCGCGGTTGAAGACGCTGGGGATGATGTAGTCCTCGGCCAGGTCCTCCTCTGAGACCGCCATCGCGATCCCCTTGGCGGCGGCCAGCTTCATCTCCTCGGTGATGCTGGGGGCGCCGGCGTCGAGGGCGCCGCGGAAGATGCCGGGGAAGGCGAGCACGTTGTTGATCTGGTTCGGGTAGTCGGAGCGCCCGGTGGCCATGATCCGCACGTAGGGGGCCGCCTCCTCGGGCATCACCTCGGGGGTCGGGTTGGCCATCGCGAAGACGATCGCGTCGTCATTCATCTTGCCCAGCGACTCGGGCTGGATGATGCCGGGACCGGAGAGGCCGACGAAGATGTCCATGCCCTCAATTACGTCGTCCGGGTCGCCCTGGATCAGCTCTGGGTTGGTGGTCTCCGCGTACCAGCGCTTGGCCTCGTTCATCTCGCCCGACTGGTAGTCGTCGCGGGCGGTCGAGAGCGCGCCTTTGCGGTCGCAGCCGACGATCTGGGTGATTCCGGAGGCGAGCATCATCTTCGTCACCGCGACCCCGGCGGCGCCGAGGCCGACCACCAGCACCCGCAGCTGCTCGATCGGTTTGCCGGTGATCTTCAGCGCGTTGAACAGCGCCGCCATCGTCACCACCGCGGTCCCGTGCTGGTCGTCGTGGAAGACCGGGATGTCAATGCTCTCCTTCAGCCGGTCCTCGATTTCGAAGCAGCGCGGGGCGGAGATGTCCTCGAGGTTGATGCCGCCGAAGGTCGGCGCCATCAGCTCGACAGCGCGGACGATCTCGTCGGCGTCCTGGGTGTCGAGGCAGATCGGGAAGGCATCGACCCCGGCGAACTCTTTGAAGAGCATGCACTTGCCCTCCATCACCGGCATCGCCGCCTCGGGGCCGATGTTGCCGAGGCCGAGCACGGCGCTGCCGTCGGAGACGACCGCGACCGTGTTCTTCTTGATCGTGTACTCGAAAGCTTTGCTGCGGTCGTGGTGGATGTCCATGCAGACGCGGGCGACGCCGGGCGTGTAGGCCATCGAGAGGTCGTCGCGCGTCTTCAGCGGGTACTTGTTGCGCTGCTAGATCTTGCCGCCGCGGTGCATCTGCATCGTGCGGTCGACGTAGTCGAGGACGCGGGCGCCACGGGTCGAGCCGATCGCCCGCAGGATTCGCTCCCAGTGGTCGCGGTCGGTGGCGTCGATCGTGAACTCGCGCACCCGTTTGCCCTCCGGGCCGGCGCCCGGGACGAGGTCGACCCCCTGCAGCTGCCCGCCGGCCTCGGCGATCGCCGCGGTCAGCCGCCCGAGCGGCTCCTGCCGCGCGTCGAGCTCGACCCGGATCGTGACGCTGTACTGGGCGCTGACGGCCATCGGCGGCTATCGAATCAGATTTAAGAAAGCCGCTGACAGTCCGCCGCACCCGAGCGCACCCGGTCCACCTGTTTGCCAGCCTATTTTCTTGGCGGATTGGGCCGCGGCGGTTGCTGCGAGGGGGCCGGTGGCGCCTTTCCGGGCCCCCGGGGGGACGGTTTTGGTGGGGGTGGTGGGGGTTGCGGAGGTCGCTTGGGGGGAACCTGCTCAGAGCTCATCGCCTCGCCCTTCCTGCCATTGCCTCACGCGTCTTCGGCTGCGTGCCGCCGTCTTTCAAATCGTAGAACTGGGTGACGGACCATCCGATCGGCTTCTCACGCTGCTTCACATTGCGCACGTAGGAGTAAACGAAAATCGTCTGAACGTCTGCCGGGACTACGAAATCAAAGCCGAAGGATTCGCTCTCTTCAGGCTCGATACGCGCTTCACCCGATTCCCACGTGCGCTTGCGGGACTCGATGCACGGCCACGTGGCCTCGGATTCGTCCGCCGGGATGAGCGCGTTCTCCCGCAGGGCCTGTTTCGTCTCCTCCGTCAGTGGGAGGACGTGGTAGACGTCGACTCGCACTTCCTCGACGTCGATCAGAACCTTGCCGGCGTTCTTGACTCCCACCAACACACGCAGAAGTGACTGCTGCTCATCCAGTGGTTGCGGCGCAATCGCCTGTTCCAGGGTTGCCCGAGGCCACTCTTCTCTGTTCAACCCGAACTTCCAGAACGCCCAGCCACCCCCGATCAAGATTGCCAAAGCTTGCGCAGCGTTCGCGGCCGCATCGGCCCAGGTCTTGAGGTCGGCAGAGGTGCCCCCGCTCTCCATTACTCGACAGTATTGGAATAGCCGGCGGGAGAGGAAGCGGTGGCGGCTCCCCCGTGATCGCCCTAACCTCCCCGCATGCCCTTCGACGAAGCTCTCGCCGACCGTATTCGCGACGTCCTCGCCTCTCGCACCGAGGTAATCGAGCGCAAGATGTTCGGCGGCATCGCCTTCATGCTCGCCGGCAACATGGCAGTGGGGGTGATTGGCGAGGACCTGATGGTTCGCCTCGATCCCACCGACGCCGAGAAGGCGCTGGCCGAGCCGCACACGCGGCCGATGGACTTCACCGGCAAGCCGATGAAGAAGATGGTCTACGTGGATGCGGAGGGCACCGCGAGCGACGAGGGCTTGGCTGCGTGGGTGGAAGCGGGCGCGGATTACGCGGCTTCGTTGCCTCCGAAATAGCGATAGGAGCACGAAAAGCGGCGGGGTAGGGGGGAGAGGCCTCGGGTCTGTCGCCTTTGTGGACTCATGGACCACAAAGGCGACACCGTCGACTCGCGACTCAATGAGATCGCGTCGCGTCAGCATGGAGTGGTCACGTTGTCGCAGCTCGAATCGGTTGGCTTGACCCGCTACGCGGTTGCTGAGCGAGCCAAGAGAGGCCAACTCCACCGCGTTCACCAAGGCGTCTATGCCGTGGGCCACCGGGGCTTGAGCCTCCACGGCCACTTCATGGCGGCCGTCTTCGCTTGCGGCCACGGCGCCGTGCTCAGCCATGTCTCCGCCGCCGTCCTCTGGAAGCTCCTCTACCCAATCGACGGCCCGGTCCACGTCTCAGTTCCCTTCACCTCGGGCCGGAAGCCCCGTCGCGCCATCCACCTCCACCGCTGCCCCTCCCTGAAAGCCTCCGCAGAGCCGTCTCCCTCGCCCTCCTACTCGCAGCAAGAAGGAGGGCGAGGGAGACGGCTCACCACCATCCGCGACCGAATCCCCGTCACCACCGTCGCCCGCACCATCGAAGACCTGCAAGGCACTTCTCTGTCCCCGCGCTTGATCCGTCGCGCCCGCCGCCAAGCCGAGCTCATGGGCTACGACCTCGAAGGCGTCGAGTCCGACCGCACGCGCTCGGACCTCGAGGCGCTCTTCCTCGCCCTCATCTACCGCTTTGGCCTCTCGGCCCCCGAGGTCAACGTCAAGCTCGACCGCTGGGAAGTCGATTTTCTCTGGCGCTCGCACCGACTCGTCGTGGAAACCGACCATTGGACCTACCACCGTGGCTCGGTCGCTTTCGAGGACGACCACGCCCGCGACCTCGACCTGCGCGCCGCCGGCTACACGGTGCTGCGCTTCACCGATCGGCAGTTGGAGGGGGAACCGGAGCGGGTGGCGGCTGACGTACGGGCGGCGCTTTTGGCTGGTGAAAGAAGTTCAAATTCCCGGTAGTCAGCGGCGCCAAAGCGAGGCCTCACTGCTCTACCCTGCGGCGCAATGAGGTGGCAGGGGATTCATCGCGCCCTCGCGCTGCGGCTCGCAATCGTGGCCGCGGCGTGCCTTGGCTTGCTCGCGTCGCTTCCGGCGGCCGCCTTGGCCGACGAAGCCGAAGCCCTCTACGACCCCGGCACCGTATGGGTGGTGGAAGTCGACCTCCCGCAGGCATCGAAAGAAGCGCTGGAAGCGGATCCTGAGGGGAAATATCAGCCGGCGACGCTCATGTTCATGCGAACCGACGGGACGCCGGGCGGGGTGCTCGAAACCGTGGGACCCAAGGAAGTGACGATGCGGCTCAAGGGGAGCGCTTCCTTCAAACCTCTGACCGGCAAGGCCGCTTTCAAAATCAAATTCCCGGAAGTGGGATCAGGCACCGGACCCTTCCTCGGCCTCCGCAAGATGACCCTCAACAACATGGTCGAGGACCCCTCGATGACCCACGAGACCCTCTCCTACACGCTGCACCGCGCTCTCGGGGTGCCGGCCTCGCGTACCGGCTTCGTCTACCTGCGGCTGAACGGCGAAGACTTCGGCGTCTACATGAACGTCGAGAACTACGACAACGTCGCGATGGCGAAGAAGTTCGGCAGCTTCGACGGTGACGTCCAGCACGTCTACGAGGGCGAGAACGGCGCCGACCTGAAACCGGAGCTGGTCGGCAGCTTCGAGGTCGACGAGGGCCCGGACGACATCTCCGACCTGGAAGAACTCGCCGCCGCCGTCAACGAGGCCGACCCGGAACCGTGGTCGGACATCGTCGGCGCCCACGCCGATCTGGAAGAGATGACGCGGATGTGGGCGGCCGAGAAATACAGCGGCCAGCTCGACGGCTACGCCGGCGGCCCGGGGCCAGACCACCCCAACAACTACTTCCTCGCCACCGGCCCCGACAGCCTCTTCCGCATGCTCCCCTGGGGGCAGGACGAAACCTGGAAAGAGGCCAGCCACCTTCCGTTCGAAGGCGAAGCCGGTCTGATGTTCGAAAAGTGCCTCGCGGACTCCGACTGCGAGGGCGGGTACCTGGATGCCCTCGCAACGGTGCAGACGACGGTGCCGCAGCTGAAGCTCGACCAACTTGCCGTCTGCACCGCCGAGATGCTCGCCCCCTGGCAGCAGCTAGAAGAAGAAGAGAGCACCCGCCTTGAATACGACGCCGGCGAGATCGCCGACGCGGTCGCTGAAACCCGTGCCTTCATCGCCGGTCGGCCCGACGAGCTCGCTGACTTTCTCGGCAACGACGCCCCCGCGGAATCGGTTCCGGTCGATTCGTGCCCGGCGGACGAGCCCGAGACGCCCTTCGTCCAGGTCCGCGGCGAGATGCCACCGGCCACCGAACAGAGCGTCGCCGCGAAAGCCGCGACCCTAGGTTCGATCGCTCGCAAAGGCAAGCGCCTGCGGGTCGGCGTCTTCTCTCCCGCCGCTGGGTCGCTGAAGCTGACCGCGAAGACCGCTGGGCGCCGCGGCACCCTCGTCTGCAGCAGTCGCACCACCGTCCTCGCGGGGGAAACGACGGTCTCCTGCCGGCTTTCCCGTGCCGCGGTCGAGGCGCTCAAGGATGGCCCGTTGCGCCTCGTCGTTAGCGTCCAAGTCCCCACCGACCCCGAACCGCTCACGCGCCAGGCCCGCCTGCCGCGCTTCTAGCGGGCGCCCCCAACGCCATCTCCGGCCGCCCGCATAGAGTGGGCGCCGATGGCCGCTGACCCGCCCCAGCTCTTCCTGATCGACGGCAACAGCCTCGCCTACCGCGCCTTCTTCGCCCTGCCCGAGTCGATCGGGACCAGCGATGGCCGGCCGACCAACGCGATCTACGGCCTCGCCTCGATGCTGGTGAAAATCATCGACGAGCATCACCCGCAGGGCGTGGTCGTCGCCTGGGACGCCGGCTGGAGCGGCCGCGAGAAAACCTACGACCTCTACAAGGCCCAGCGCAAACCGCGCCCCGACCTGCTGCGGGAGCAGTGGCCGCACCTGATGCCGCTGGTCGAGGCCTTCGGCTACACCAACGTCAAGGTCGACGGCTACGAGGCCGACGACGTGATCGCCTCGCTGGTCAAGCAGGCGCGCGAAGAGGAGATCGAGGTGATGGTGGTGACCGGCGACCGCGACGCCTACCAGCTGGTTGACGAGGGGGTGCGGGTGATGAGCACCTCACGCGGGATCACCGAGACCAAGATCTACGACACCGCCGCGGTCGAGGAGCGCTACGGCGTGCCGCCGGAGCTGATCACCGACCTGATGGGTCTGCGCGGCGACACTTCGGACAACATTCCCGGCGTCCCCGGGATCGGCGAGAAAACCGCGACCCAGCTGCTGCAGCAGTTCGGCTCGCTGGAGGCGGTGCTGGAAAGCGTCGACCAGATTTCCGGCGCCAAACGCAAACAGAACCTGACCGAGCACGCCGACGACGCCCGGCTCTCGAAGCAGCTGGCGACCCTGCAGTACGAGATCGAGACCGGGGTCGACCTGCAAGCGGCGATGGCGAGCGAGCCCGACCGCGGCGCCCTGCGTGACTTCATGCGCGAGTTCGAGCTGCGGGCGGTGATGGAGCGGCTGGAAGAAGCGTTGCCGGAGGGGGACGCGGTGCCCGGTCGCAAGGTCGAGACCGAGATCGAGGTCGAGGCGGTCGAAGGCAAGCCCGAGGACCTCGGCGAGGGGCCGCTGGCGCTGGGAATCGACGGCGATCGCTGGGCCGCGGCCGAAGCCGACCGCGTCCTCACCGGCGCACGGCACGCACGATGAGCTCGCGGTCGCGCTCGGCGCCAAGCCCTTCGCCGCCCACGACGCCAAGTCGCTCGGCGGCGGTAATCACGGCCTCCTCGCCGCCGCCGCTCGGGAGGGGGTCGAGCCGAACCTCGACCACGACACGATCGTCGCCGCCTACCTGCTGGAGCCTCAGCGCCGCACCTACGACCTGGTCGAGCTCGCCGCCGACGCTGGCATCGGCCTCGCCGAGGGCGCCGCCGCCAAGCAACCGGGGAGGACGACGGCCAGCTGGCGCTAGGCGAGGAGCTGGAGGCCGGCCTCGACCCGGCCGAGGAAGCTCGCCTGGTCGCCGCCCTCGCCGCCGTCCAGGGGCCGCGGATCGAGGAGTTCGGGCTGGAGCAACTGCTGCGCGAGGTCGAGTTGCCGCTGGTCGCGGTGCTGGCGGCGATGGAGCGAACGGGATCAAGCTCGACGCCGAGCGCCTGGCCGAGGTCGGTGCCGGCTTCGGCGAGCGGATCGACACCCTGGAAACGGAGATCTTCGAGCTGGCCAAGGAGGAGTTCACGATCGGCTCCCCGCAGCAGGTCGGCCGCATCCTCTTCGAGAAGCTCGGCCTGACCAAGAAGCGGCGCGGCAAAACCGGGTTCTCGACCGATGCCCGCGTTCTCGCCCAGATCCGCGACGAGCACGAGATCGTCGAGAAGATCGAGTCCTGGCGCGAGCTGACCAAGCTGAAGAACACCTACCTCGACTCGCTGCCGGAGCTGATCGATTCCGGGACCGGCCGCGTCCACACCACCTTCAACCAGACGGCGACCACCACCGGCCGCCTCTCCAGCACCAATCCCAACCTGCAGAACATCCCGATCCGGACCGAGATCGGCCGCCCGGTCCGGGCCTGCTTCGTCGCCGAGGAGGGCTGGCAGCTGCTCTCCGCCGACTACAGCCAGGTCGAGCTCCGCGTGCTCGCCCACGTCGCCGACGAGGAGGTCCTCAAAGAGGTCTTCCGCGAGGGCGAAGACGTCCACGCCGCCACCGCCGCCGAGGTCTTCGAGATCGAGCGCGACGAGGTCGACGTCGGCCAGCGCTCGAAGGCGAAGATGGTCAACTTCGGGATCGTCTACGGGCTGACCGGGTTCGGCCTCTCCGACCGGCTCAACATTCCGCGCAAGGAGGGGGAGGAATTCGTCTCCCGTTACCTTGAGCGCTTCCCCGCCGTCCGCGCCTTCCGCGAGCAGGTGATCGAGCGGGCCCAGGAGGAGGGTTTCGTCACCACCCTGATGGGACGGCGCCGGGCGATCCCGGAGCTGCGCTCGGGCAACCCCAACACCCGCCGGCTCGGCGAGCGCCTGGCGGTCAACACCGTGATCCAGGGCACCGCCGCCGACATCATCAAGGTGGCGATGGTCTCCTGCCAGCGGGCGCTGCGGGAGGCCGGGGGGGAGACCCGCCTGGTCCTCCAGATCCACGACGAGCTCCTCTTCGAGGGACCGCCGGGGGAGATGGAAGCGGCGACCGAGCTGGTGCGGCGCGAGATGTGCGCCGCCTACCCGCTCGATCCGCCGCTCGAGGTCGACGTCGGCGTCGGCCAGGACTGGCTCGACGCCAAGTAGCTCAGTCGTCCAGCTCGACCTCGTCGAAGCGGACGCCACCGTGGTCGAAGTCCAGCTCGATCTCGTCGACCGCAACCCCGGGGATCAGGTCCGCCGTGGTGCAGTTGGCGCCCCTGCCGTTGTCGTCGTGGCCGCCCGAGCCCGACTGCCCGGAGTTGCCGCCGTTGTCGTCTCCGGACTGTCCGGACCCCGACTCACGCGATCGGACCCGGTCGCCGCCGTGACGACCGCGATTGCCGCTCTGGTCCTCGCAACGGATCTTCGTCCGCCGCGTCACCAGGCCGGTCACGGTCTCTCCGTCGGGCAGCGCGACCACCAGGGTGCGAGTCTCCGCGTCGAAGGATTTGATCGTGGCGCTGCTGGTCCCACTGCCGTCGTCGCGGGCGGTGGCGAGGCCTGGCAGGGCGACGATCGCGAGGGCGCCGAGCGCCACCGCGAGCACGCTGCCGAGGCGGCTGCGCCTCTTCTTGAGACTCTTCATTTTTTGCTGCCTCCTATTTGGAATCGGTCGGGCACGTTCGATCCCTCAACCCGAACGGCGGCCGAAGATCACGAATCGTCTTCGCTGCCGAGCCCGCCGCTGGAGCCGGAACCCGAGCCCTTGCCGCTGGAGTCGCCGCCGTCTTCCGCGTCGCCGGGGTCCGAGGGCGGCGGTTCGGAGGAGGGTGGAGGGCTCGCTTCGAGGCTTGGCGAGGAGCCGCTCTTCCCAGACCCACTCGAGTCCAGCCCGCCGCCGTGGCCCTCTTCGCCGCCGCCTCCGGGGCCGCTGCCCGAGCGAACACCATCGCTGTCGTCACCGCCCGAACCGCGCCCGCTCGATCCGCTGCCTGATCCTCGACCCCCAGAGCCCGAGTGCCCGCTCCCCGAGGTGCCCTTGCCCGAATGGCCACGGCCGCCATGACCATTGTCCTGGCCAGGACCCCGATGTCCGGAGCGTCCGCCGGGTCCGCTCCGGCCGTGACCCGAGGTGCCGTGGTCGCCCTCTGGCTCGCCCTGCCCGCGACGTCCGTCGTCGTCGCTCTCGCGACGATGGCCTTCGGAGCCACGGTCGCCGTCGTCGCTTTCCCTGCCGCCGCTGTCGGTGGCCAGGTCGGATGGCTCCGGCCCCGGGCTGCCATTGGATCCAGAGGAGATGCCCCTCTCGTCCTTTGGCGAAACCGCCGCCTCCGCTGCGGCTGGCTCGGGACCCTCGCGACCGCGCTCGTGTTGCACCGCCACTCCGGCGCCCACCGTGCCGGCGACCAGGACCGTTGCGATTCCGGCCTTGACCGCGCCGCCGCCGAGGCCGCCGAGCGCCGCCCCGCCCGCGGTCGAGGCGCCGGCGCCGGCGGCGACCGCCCCACTCGCGGCAGCGACGTCGCCGTGCTCGACCAGCGCCCGCAGAACCGGCATCGGCAGCAATAGCCCGAGGCCGTCGCGCAGCGCCGCCCGGGCGCGGTAGATCGCCTGTCGCGCAGCGCCGCCGCTGACCCCCAGCGCCGCGGCGATCTCCTCGTGGCTCAGCCCTTCCAGCTCGCGCATCACCAGCGCCGCCCGCTGTGGCTCGGGCAGCGCCCGCAGGCGGTCCATCAGCTCGGTCAGCTCTTCGCGCGCCTCGGCCTCGGCGGCGGCGCTGCGGCCACCCGGCAGCGCCTCACTCAGCTCGGTCGCCGCCGGCGCCTGGTCGCGCAGATCGTTGAGCGCCGTGTTGCGGACGATCCGGTAGAGCCAGGGACGCAGATCGATCTCCGCCTCGCTCCCGCGCAGCGCCGGCAGCGCCTTCGAGAAGGCGTCCTGGGTGACGTCCTCGGAGCGGCCGCCAACGATCGCCGCCGCGAAGCGGTCGAGCGGGCGCCGGTAGCGCCGCACGATCTCCTCGAAAGCGGCGTCGTAGCCGTTGCGGACGAGGTCGACGAGGCGGCGGTCAGGCTGGGCCCGCAGGGCCGGCCCGATGAAGATCCGGGCGGCGAAGTTCTCAGCGGGCGGGGGAGTCATAGTTAGAAAACCCATGTCAAAGGTAAAGATCACGCGCGGCGGCCAAGAGCATGGATAGAGGCTTGGCGGTCGTCCTCACCGCGATCGCCGGCGGGCTGATCGCCGCCCAGGCGCCGATCAACGCCGGCCTCGGCAAGACGACGGGGAGCATGGCGGCGGCGCTGGTCTCGTTCTCGGTCGGGACCGCGGCGTTGGCCACGGTGGTTGTCCTCAGCGGCAAGGCGGGCGGACTCAGCTCGACCTTCGACGTCAGCTGGTACTACCTGCTGGGCGGCTTCCTCGGTGCGATCTATGTGCTCAACGCGCTGATCGCGGTCAGCGCGATCGGCGCCGGCGGCGTCGCCGCTGCCACCGTCTTCGGTCAGTTGACGGCGGCGGTGGCGATCGACCGCTTAGGCCTGTTCGGCCTGGAGCAGACGGCGCTCTCGCCCGAGCGCGTCCTCGGCGTCGCCCTGCTGCTCGCCGGGACGATCCTGATCGTCCGCTGAGCCCTTTTCCCAGGCCGTCCCCGCGTACTCCGGCGGGGCGATCTTCAGGTAGTGGTCGAAGGACCAGTTGACGAAGCGCTTGCTCGCCATCAGCTTGATCAGCGGCGCCAGGATCCGCGGCGGCACCCGCGGGATCAACTTCTGCACCCGCAGCATCCACCTGAACTTCCACTCATGGGTGTCGTGGAAGGAGGCGTAGGTGGCTTCCGCCTGGGCCCGGCTCTGCCGGCCCTCGACCACGCCGCGAAGCTCCTGTCCCAGCGCCATCCCGAAGTAGAGCGCGGTCCTGATTCCCTCGGCGCTGAGGGGCAGGCAGTGGCCGGCCGAGTCGCCGGTGAAGAAGACCCCACCCTCGGTCGCCCGGCGCAGCTTGTGGGGGATCCAGTTGCCCTGGTACTCGTTCGGCTCCTTGCCGAGGTCCTGGGTCAGCTCCACGGTCGTCTTCTTGACGTGGAAACGGGGGTCGAAGGAGCCGATCCCGATTCGCAGCTCGTCGCGGGCGGGGAACGACCAGCCGTAACCGGCCGGCACGTATTTGCGGTCGATCCAGATCGCCAGGTCGTCGGATTTGCCGCCGGGATGGACCTCGAGCCCGCGCGAGAGCGGTGCGTCGGGGGGCTGGTAGCCGTCACCGGAGGCCAGCATCCGCCGCCAGCCGAGTGCGTCGACGACCAGCGGTGCGGCGATCGTGCCGCGGTCGGTCTCGATCGAGATCCTGCCGTCGCCGTTGGCCGGGGCGGCGCGGCCGTTCACCTTGGCGGTCTCGAACCGGGCGTCGCAGTCGCGCCAGAGCAGTTGGCAGAGCTCGCGGTAGTCGAAGGTGGAGAAGGTCCAGGGGAGCTTGTAGCGGCTGGTCCCGTGGGGGGTGTGCATGACCAGGGTGTCGAAGCGCTGGCGCTCGGCGTCCATCAGTCCGAGGCGCTGCAGCCACTCGGTCGGGATCCCGCAGGCGGAGGTCTGGCGCTCGCCGATCTCGTAGCGGTCGATGATCAGAACGTCAGCCCCGGAGCCGGCCAGCTCGCGCGCCACCGCGAGGCCGGCGAAGCTGGCGCCGCAGATCAGGACGTCGCGCTCACCGCCCAGGGGCGTGCGCTCGTCGCCGCGCTTGGTGGCTCGGACCGGCATCGCGGCGGATTCTGCCATCATTCGCCGCCGTGTCCGCGACCGAGACCATGACGCCTGCGCCGAGCGCCACCCCCGTCGAGGGTTCAAACGGCCTTCTGCTGCAGATTGACGGCAAGATCGTCCCCAACTACGCGGCGACGATGGTCTCCTTCGAGGAGGGCGACGTCGTCAAGGGCAAGGTCGTCCGGATCGACAAAGACGAGGTTCTCGTCGACATCGGCTACAAGGCCGAGGGGGTCATTCCCTCCAACGAGCTTTCGATTCGCAAGTCGGTCGACCCGCACGAAGAGGTCGAGCTGGGCGAGGAGATCGACGCCCTGGTCCTCACCAAGGAGGACGCCGAGGGCCGTCTGATCCTCTCCAAGAAGCGCGCTCGCTTCGAGAAGGCCTGGCGCAAAATCGAGGTCGCCGCCGATTCCGGCGAACCGGTCGAAGGCAGCGTCATCGAGGTCGTCAAGGGCGGTCTCATCCTCGATCTCGGCGTCCGCGGCTTCCTGCCGGCCTCGCTGGTCGACATCCGCCGCGTCCACAACCTCGACGAGTTCATGAGCCAGACCCTCGAGTGCAAAGTCATCGAGCTCAATCGCAGCCGCAACAACGTCGTCCTTTCGCGCCGCGCGGTGCTGGAGGAGGAGCGCAAGGAGGTTCGCGAGCAGATCCTCGGCCGCCTCGAGCCGGGCCAGGTCGTCGAAGGCAAGATCTCCAACATCGTCGACTTCGGCGCTTTCGTCGACCTCGAGGGGATCGACGGCCTGATCCACATTTCCGAGCTTTCCTGGAGTCACGTCAACCATCCGTCAGAAGTCGTCGCGATCGGCGACACCGTGCGGATCAAAGTGCTCGACATCGACCGCGACCGCCAGCGCATCTCCCTCGGTCTGAAGCAGACCCAGGAGGACCCGTGGCAGCGGGTGATCAACACCCATCGCGGCGGCGACGTGCTCGAGGGCACGGTGACCAAGGTGGTCGCCTTCGGCGCCTTCGTCGAAATCCTTCCGGGTGTCGAGGGCTTGGTTCACATCTCCGAGCTTGCCGACCACCATGTCGAGAACCCGAGCGAAGTCGTCGAGCCGGGCTCGAAGCTGAACGTCAAGATCCTCGAGATCGACGAAGAGCGCCGCCGCCTCTCGCTCAGCATCAAGCGGGTCGAGGGACAGAACATGGCCATGGCCGGGCTGGGCGAGCAGATTGCTCAGGCTGAAGGCAGCCAGGGCGAGGAGGCCGAGGTTGAGGCGGAGCCGCCTTCAGGTTCCATGGCCGACGCGTTTGCGGATGCGAAATCAGCCGCCGATGCCACCGCCGAGGAGGCTCCTGTCGAGGAGGCCCCCGCCATTGAGGAGCAACCGTCCGACGAGGCTCCCGGGGAGCTGCCCGCTGAGGTTGAGGCGTCCGAGGAGGCTGATCCTGCGCCAGTCGCGGAGGAGAACGGTTCCTCCGAGGAGGAAGGCGAGCATCAGGAGGGCGAATCCGTCGAGGAGCGCCCTGATTCTCCTGACGACGTCGACGAGGCCTCGGGAGACGAGTCGTCCAGCGACGACGCCGAGACGGGCGAGTCCGAGCAGAGCTGAGCGGCGCCGATGGCGCCGCTGAAGATCGGCCTCACCGGCGGTATCGCCGCCGGCAAGTCGGAGGCACTGAAGGCTTTCGCTCGGCTCGGAGCGGCGACCCTCTCCAGCGACGCCGTTGTACACGAACTGCTCTCCGGCGAAGAGTTGAGCAGCCGGCTCGAGGAGCGCTGGGGCCCTGACGTAGTCGCCGCCGACGGTGGAGTGGACCGGGCGAAGATCGGCGAGATAGTCTTCGCCGACCCCGAGGAGCTGACCTGGCTCGAGTCCCAGATCCACCCCCTGGTGCAGGCGCGGACCGCGGCCTGGCTGCTCTCGCTGCCGGCGGAGACCGAGGTCGCGGTGGTTGAGGTGCCGCTCCTCTTCGAGGTCGGTGGCGAGCGCCCGTTCGACGCGACCGTCGCCGTGGTCACCGCCGACGAGGTCCGCCGCGAGCGGGCGGCGGCCCGTGGGCACGCGCTGGTCGACGAGCGTGAGGCGCGGCAGCTGACCCAGGCGGAGAAGGCGGAGCGCGCCGACCACGTGGTCGAGAACGATGGTTCGGTGGAGGATTTGGAGGGGGCTTTGTCCGCCCTGCTCGCAAAGCTGCGGCGATGAAGCGAAAGGTGCGCCGCCGTCGCCTCACCGCCCTCGGCACCACCGCGGTGCTGCTCGGGGTGCTGGTCGGCACCCTGGTCGCCAGCGGCGTCTTCGACCAGGCCCTGCAGGAGCTGACCCTCCCCCTGCGACACGAGGACGTGATTCGCCAACAGGCGGACGACAAGGGGGTCGATGCCGCCCTGATCGCCGCCGTGATCTACTCAGAGTCGAAGTTTCGGGACCAGACGTCGAGTGCGGGAGCGCGGGGGCTGATGCAGATCACGCCGGAAGCAGCCGAATTCATCGAGAAGCAGAGCGGTGGCAGCACCTTCGAGCTCTCCGATCTCGCTGATCCCGAACTCAACATCCGCTACGGCACCTTCCTGCTCGGGGAACTGCTGGAACGCTACGACGGCGACGAGGCGGCGGCGCTGGCCGGCTACAACGCCGGCCCCGGCAACGCCGATAAGTGGGGCGGGTCGAGCCTCACGGTCGAGGCGATTCCCTTCCCGGAAACCAGGGCCTACGTCGAAGAGGTGCTGGAGAAACGCGACGAGTACCGCCAGGAGTACGCATCGGAGCTGGGCTATGGAAACCTCCGCTAGGCCGCGCGTCGCGGCGCTGGCGCTGGCGGTCGGCGTCGTCCTCGCCGACTCCTCGATCGTCGTCCTCGCCCTGCCGGAGATCTACCGGGAACTCGACACCAGCGTCGCCGGTGTCACCTGGGTCCTGATCTCCTTCAACCTGGTGATGGCGCTGGCGGCGGTGCCCGCGGCGCTGCTAGCGCGGCGCGTCGGGCCGGGGCGGGCCGCCTCGGTCGGTCTCGCGATCTTCGCCGGCGCCGGCCTTGCCTGCGGTCTGGCCGACGAGCTCTCGACTTTGATCGCCGCTCGCTGTGTGCAAGCGGTGGGCGGCGCCCTGGCGGTGACCGCGGCACTGGAGTTGCTGCCGGCGACGGTCGGCTCCGAGCGCCGGGCGGCGACGATCTGGGCCAGCGCCGGGGCGACCGGCGCCGCCCTCGGCCCGGCGGTCGGCGGCATCCTCACCGAGCTGATCTCCTGGCAGTCGATCTTCATCGTCCAGGTGCCGGTGGCGCTCGCCGCGGCGGTGCCGATCCTTGCCGTCGCCAAGCACGAGGCGGCGACCGGGATCATCGAACCGGAGCTGCGCGAGACCGGCCGGCCGCACCTCTGGGCCAACCTTGCCCTGGCGATGGTCTCGGCCGCGATCGCCGCAGCGCTCTTCCTGCTCGTCCTGCTGCTGATCGAAGGCTGGCGCCTGAGCCCGATCGAAGCGGCCCTGGTCGTCACGGTGATGCCGCTGGCGGCGATCCTCAGCGGCAAGCTCACCGATCACGTGCCCGACGAGCGGGCGCGGGCCGCCGCCGGGGCGATCCTCGTCTCCGGCGGCCTCGCCGGGCTCGCCTTCCTGCCGAAGGCGACGATCGCGCTGACGATCCCGCCGCAGATCCTGGTCGGCATCGGCTTGGCGCTGGTGCTCTCGGCCCTGACCGAGACCGCCCTCGGCGGCCGCGCGCCGCAGGCGATCCACGGTGGTTGGACGATCTCCTCCCGCCACGCCGGAGTGGTGATCGGCCTGCTGGTGCTGACCCCGATCTTCACCGCCGAAATCAACCAGCAGCGCCACGACGCGATCGACGCCGGCACCGCGGTGATCCTCGACTCTTCGGTCAACCCCTTGCTGAAGCTGGACCTGGCGGAAAAGGTCAGCCAGCAGCTGGAAACGGAGCGGGGGAAAGTGCCGACGATCGGGCCGGCCTTCGAGCCGAAGCCGGACGATCCCGTCCAGCGGGCCGAAGTCGAGCAGCTGCAGGGTGAACTGCAAGATCAACTCGACCGCGGCGCCACCCACGCCTTCAGCACCTCGTTCCTGCTCGCGGCCTTGCTCGGGCTGATCGCCCTGCTCCCAATTGGGCTCTCGCGGAGGGTCGACCTGTGAACGGGGAGGGGAGGCTGAGCGGGACGATGCTGATCGTTGGCTCGATCGTCGCTTCGCTGCTCCTGGTCGGCGCCTACCTGGCGGCTGGTGGCTCCTCATATGAGCCGAAGCAGGTCCAGGACCCATGTCAGCCGCGCCCCTGGTCGAACCCCGAAGACCTCGGCCAGATCGCCAACCAGTTCACGATTTCCGCCCTCGACGGGGCGGCCTGCAAACTGGGCGTCTCCCGCGAGGAGCTGGCCCAGGGATTGGCGACCCCGGAGGCCCGCGAGCGCTTCACCAAGCGCTACGGGATCGACGACGCGAAACTGGCGAAAGCGATTCGCGCCGGCCTGGTCCGCGCGGTCGACGACGCCGAAGCAGCGGGCGCCCTCAGTCCGCTGCTGGCGGTCCCCCTGCGTGAGACCGTGCAGCGAATCCCGCTCGACCAGGCAATCGAAATCATCAACAACGCCCAGGGCCTACTCGGCGACATCGAAGGCTTCCTCGGCCCGGCGCAGAGCATCATCGAACAGTTCCTGCCTTAGCGGTTGTCCCACAATCGAGCTCCGGCAGACGCCACGGGTGCGCCAGCTCCTTCTTGGAGGGGGGCCGAACCTTGGGTCGTCATCGAGATCTGAGAGGACCCGAACCCTGGATGTCTTAGAAATTTGTTTCGGAGAGGGGCGGGGGCACCCCTCCTGGGTACTCAGCATGGAGCCGAGCCGAAAGCCTCCGCGGTCAGCCGCCATCCGTTCCTCTCGGCGGAGGTGCTCCCAGGAGGGGTGCCCCCGCCCCCTCAACCACCAGCAACCGTCAGTCAGGCTCAGCGATCTTGTACTGCCGTGCCTTGGAGTCCCACCCGATCCCGTCACAAAGTGCTTCCGGAGTGGTCCCAAGCGCAACCGCCAGCTTCACTAGCGTGCCAAGCCGCGGTTCGCGCCCGCCGCGCTCGAGCAGCGAGACCTCGGTGCGGTGGATCTCGCAGCGCTCGGCGAGGTCTTCCTGGGAAACGCCGGCCGCTTTACGGGCACGGCGCAGGTTCGTTGCGAAGCGGTCGCGTTTGTCCATCTCTCGAAGCCTACCCGCGGGTGGCTCGCCAGACCCAGATCATCGCCAGCGGTTGCAGGGGGAGCCGTGCCCAGAGCGCCCAGCGCGGGACTTTGTTCAGGTCGAGGCCGCGGATCTGCTCGGGGTTGACCGCCATGTGGATGTTGGCCGGGAAGACGGAGAGCAGGAGGCCCAGCAGCCACCAGCGGCCGAGCTGGCGAGTGGCGGGGTGGAGGACCATCGCCGCGCCGGCGATCTCGGCGACGCCGCTGACCACGACTGCCTCTTTCTTGCGCGCCTCGAGCGAGGTCGGGACGATCGCTTCGAAGCTGCGCCGGGCGACGAAGTGCAGCGTCCCCATGAAAGTGAAGAAAGTGGCAAGGCCGAGTCGCGAGCGCTTCATCGAAGGCGCAGCATATGCGCCAGCTATGTTCTGAACGTGCCCGATTTCAAGCTCAACCCCGCCTACACCCCGACGGCGGACCAGCCGAAGGCGATCGCCGGCCTGGCCGAGGGCCTGCGCGGGGGAGACCGCTTCCAGACCCTGCTCGGCGCCACCGGCACCGGCAAGACCTTCACGATGGCGGCGACGATCGCCGAGGTGCAACGGCCGAGCCTCGTGATCGCCCACAACAAGACGCTCGCCGCGCAGCTCTGCAACGAGTTCCGCGAGTTCTTCCCCGACAACGTGGTCGAGTACTTCGTCTCCTACTACGACTACTACCAGCCGGAGGCCTACGTCCCGGCCCAGGATCTCTACATCGAGAAGGACTCCTCGATCAACGACGAGATCGACCGCCTGCGCCACGCCGCCACCTCCGCTCTCTTCGCCCGTCGCGACGTGATCATCGTCGCCTCGGTCTCCTGCATTTACGGGATCGGCTCGCCCCAGGTCTACAACGAAAAAATGCAGCTCTTCAAAGTCGGCGACGAAATCGACCGCGACGACGTCCTCCGCAAGCTGGTGAAAATGCAATACCAGCGCAACGACCAGGTGCTCGGCCGTGGCGCCTTCAGGGTCCGCGGCGAGGTGCTGGAGATCATGCCCTCCTACGCCGAGTCGGCCTACCGGATCGCTCTCTTCGGCGACGAGATCGAGGGGATCCAGCACTTCGACCCGCTGACCGGCGAGGTGCTCGACGTGATCGACCACGTCTCGGTCTGGCCCGCCTCGCACTACGTGACCAGGGATGAGACGGTCGACCGCGCCGTCGACGAGATCCGGGCAGAACTGGAAGCGCGGACCGTCGAGCTGGAAGCGGAGGGCAAGCAGCTGGAGGCCCACCGACTGCGGCAGCGGACGATGTACGACCTGGAGATGATCAAGGAGCTCGGCTTCACCTCCGGGATCGAGAACTACTCGCGAATCCTCGACGGCCGTCCCGCCGGCAGCCCGCCGCACACCCTGATCGATTACTTCCCCGACGACTTCGTCGTCTTCGTCGACGAGTCCCACCAGACGATCCCCCAGATCGGCGGCATGTACGAGGGCGACCGCTCGCGGAAGACGACCCTGGTCGACTACGGCTTCCGCCTGCCCTCGGCGATCGATAACCGGCCGCTGAAGTTCGAGGAGTTCCTCGAGCGGGTCGACCAGCTGGTGATGGTCTCGGCGACGCCGGGGCCGTTCGAGAAAGCCGAAGCGACCCGTACGGTCGAGCAGATCGTCCGCCCGACCGGGATCGTCGATCCCGAGATCGAGTTGCGGGCGACGAAGAACCAGATCGACGACCTGATGAACGAGGTGAAGAAGGTGGCCGAGCAGGGCGACCGCACCCTGGTCACCACCCTGACCAAGAAAATGGCCGAGGACCTGACCGCCTACCTGCTCGAGTACGGGGTCAAGGTCCGCTACCTGCACTCCGAGGTCGACACCCTGGAACGGATCCAGATCGTCCGCGAGTTGCGGCTCGGCGAGTACGACGTGCTGGTCGGCGTCAACCTCCTGCGCGAGGGGCTCGACCTGCCCGAGGTCTCGCTGGTGGCGATCCTCGACGCCGACAAGGAGGGCTTCCTGCGCGGCGAGACCAGCCTCGTGCAGACGATCGGGCGCGCCGCCCGCAACGTCAACGGGCGGGTGGTGATGTACGCCGACAGGGAGACCGACGCGATGCGGGCCGCGATGCGCGAGACCGACCGCCGCCGGGAGATCCAGGTCGCGTACAACGAAGAGCACGGGATCACCCCGGAGACGGTCCGCAAAGGCATCTCCGAGATGTCCGACTTCTTGGCGATGGAGGACCGGGCGCCGCGCAAACGCCGCAGCCGCCGCGGCGACGACTTCGACACGCCCGAGGAGCTGGAGAAGACGATCGTCGCCCTCGAGGAGGAGATGCTGGCTGCCGCCGACGACCTCCGCTTCGAGGAGGCGGGCCGGATCCGCGACGAGCTCAAGGAGCTGCGCCGCGATCTCGACGGCATGACCGCCGGCACCTGATGCCGGTCGACGTCAGCGAAGCGACCTTCCAGGCCGAGGTCGTCGAGCGCTCCCGGCAGCTGCCGGTCGTGGTCGACTTCTGGGCCGAGTGGTGCGGGCCGTGCAAAGCGCTGACTCCGGCGCTGGAAGCCGCCGAGGCGGCGCGGGCCGGGAAGGTGGCGCTGGCCAAGATCGACGTCGACTCCAACCAGCAGCTGGCGGCGCAGTTCCAGGTCCAGGGCATCCCCGCCGTCAAGGCCTTCCGCGACGGCGCCGTCGCCGACGAGTTCGTCGGCGCCCTGCCGCCGGCCAAAGTCGAGGCTTTCTTCGACGGTCTGGTTCCGTCCCGCGCCGACGAGCTGCTGGCGGCCGGGGACGAGCTCTCGCTGCGCGAGGCGACCGAGCTGGAGCCCGGCCGCGCCGACCTCGCCGTCGCCCTGGCCAAGGCCCGCCTCGAGCGCGGGGCCGAAGCCGAGGCGCTGGAAGCGGTCGAGGGCCATGAGGCGGACTTCGCCGCCGCGGGTATCGCCGCCCGCGTCCACCTCGCCGAGGCCGGGATCGGCAACGACGCCTTTGCCGCCCTCGACCGCGGTGAGCGCGACGCGGCGCTAGATGCACTGCTGGCCGCGATCGCGGGCGCCGAGGATGGCCACCGCGAGGATCTGCGCCGCGCAATCGTCGGCATCCTCTCCGAGCTCGACCCGGCCGATCCAAGCGCACGCGACTACCGCCGCAAGCTCTCGGCAGCTTTGGGTTGATCCGCAGCGGTGCGCCTTTTCCGTCTATAGCGGGGAAAAGGCGCACCGCTGCGCTCTTCCCCTTGGGGAACATCTGTTCGCCTGTCTAGAATCGCTGTGAGTGGCTGCCTCTGAGCGAATCGTCATCTCCGGCGCCCGCGAGCACAACCTCAAGGATGTCGACCTTGAGCTGCCTCGCGACGCGCTGATCGTCATCACCGGCCTTTCCGGATCCGGCAAGTCGAGCCTTGCCTTCGACACGATCTACGCCGAGGGACAGCGCCGCTACGTCGAGTCGCTCTCCGCCTACGCTCGGCAGTTCCTCGGCCTAATGGAGAAGCCTGACGTCGACTCGATCGAGGGGCTCTCGCCGGCGATCTCGATCGACCAGAAGACGACCTCGCGCAATCCGCGCTCGACGGTCGGCACGGTGACCGAGATCTACGACTACCTGCGCTTGCTCTGGGCCCGGATCGGGACCCCGCACTGCCCCGAGTGCGGCGAGGAGATCACCGGCCAGACCCAGGAGCAGATCGTCGACCGGCTGATGACCCTCGAGGACGAGACCAAATTCATGGTCATGGCGCCGGTCGTCCGCGGCCGCAAAGGCGAGTACGGGAAATTGCTCGAGCAGATGCGGCTCGAGGGCTACTCGCGGGTCAAGGTCAACGGCGAGCTGCGGCGCCTCGACGAGGAGATCGTGCTCGACAAGAAGTACAAACACGACATCTCGGTCGTCGTCGACCGGCTGGTGATGAAGACCGATCTGCGGCGGCGCCTCTCGGAGTCGGTCGAAGCGGCGGCCGGCCTCGCCGCCGGGCTGATCGAAGTCGAGATCGTCGACGGCGAGACGCTGCTCTTCAGCGAGCAGTTTGCCTGCCTCAACTGCGGTACCTCGATCCCTGAGCTGGAGCCGCGGATCTTCTCCTTCAACAGCCCTCACGGCGCCTGCGACCGCTGCCACGGGCTCGGCTTCCAGCGGGTGATCGACCCGGAGCTGGTCGTCCCCGACCCGACCCTCTCGCTCGCCGAGGGCGCTCTGCAGCCGTGGAACCGCGGCATCAGCGCCTACTGGAAGCGGCTGATCGCCGCCGTCGCCGAGGAGTACGGGGTCGACGCCGACAAGCCCTGGTCGAAGCTGAAGAAAGACGAGAAAGAGATCTTCCTCTACGGCACCGGCGAGGAGCGGCATCAGGTCAGCTACACCAACCGCTTCGGCCGCCGCCGCTCCTACAAGGTCCGCTTCGAGGGGATCGTCAACAACCTCCAGCGCCGCTACGAGGAGACCGACTCGGAGACCAACCGGGAGCGGATCGAGGGCTACATGGCCGAGCAGCCGTGCCCCGCCTGCAAGGGCGCGCGCCTGCGCCCCGAGAGCCTTGCGGTCAGGGTCGGCGGCCTCAGCATCTCCGAGTACAGCGACCTCTCCGCCCACGCCGCCGCCGAGTGGATCCGCGAGCTGGAGATGACTGAGACCGAGCGGGCGATCGCGCGGCTGATCGTGCGCGAGATCACCGAGCGACTCTCCTTCCTCGAGAACGTTGGCATCGGCTACCTCTCGCTGATGCGATCGGCCCGCACCCTCTCCGGCGGCGAGGCGCAGCGAATCCGCCTCGCGACCCAGATCGGCTCGCACCTAGTCGGGGTGATGTACGTGCTCGACGAGCCCTCGATCGGCCTCCACCAGCGCGACAACGAGAAGCTGATCGCGACCCTCGACCGCCTCCGGGACCTCGGCAACACGGTGATCGTGGTCGAGCACGACGAGGGGACGATGATGGCCGCCGACCACCTCGTCGACCTCGGCCCCGGCGCCGGCGAGCACGGCGGCCACGTGATCGCCGCCGGCACCCCGAAGCAGGTGGCCAAGAACCCCAGCTCGCTGACCGGCCAGTACCTCTCCGGCAAGAAACAGATCGAGGTGCCGAAGGAGCGGCGCAAGCCGACCGGCGAGCTGCTCGTCCGCGGCGCCCGCGAACACAACCTCAAGGAGGTCGACGTCGAGATCCCGCTCGGGGTCTTCTGCTGCGTCACCGGCGTCTCCGGCTCGGGCAAGTCGACCCTGGTCAACGAGACGCTGCACCACGCGGTCGCCAACCGCCTGCACCAGGCGAAGCTGCGGCCGGGCGCTCACGACGGCATTGACGGGCTCGACCAGATCGACAAGATCATCAACATCGACCAGTCGCCGATCGGCCGCACCCCGCGCTCCAACCCGGCGACCTACACCGGCCTCTTCGACCACATCCGCCAGATCTTCACCCAGACCCAGGAGTCGCGGGCGCGCGGCTACAAGCCCGGCCGTTTCAGCTTCAACGTCAAGGGTGGTCGCTGTGAGGTCTGCAAAGGCGACGGCCAGATCAAGATTGAGATGCACTTTTTGCCTGACGTCTACGTCCCCTGCGAGCAATGCCACGGCAAGCGCTACAACCGCGAGACGCTCGAGGTCCGCTTCAAGGGCAAGAACATCGCCGACGTGCTGGAGATGTCGGTCGCCGACGGGGTCGAGTTCTTCGAGAACGTGCCGAAGATCGCCCGCCGCCTGCGCACCCTCAACGACGTCGGCCTCGGCTACATCCGCCTCGGCCAGCCGGCGACGACGCTCTCCGGCGGCGAGGCGCAGCGGGTCAAGCTCGCCACCGAGCTCTCCAAAGTCGCCACCGGCGACACCCTCTACATCCTCGACGAGCCGACCACGGGCCTCCACTTCGCCGACGTTTCGCGCTTGCTCGAGGTGCTTGGCCGCCTCGTCGACGCCGGCAACACGGTGGTCGTGATCGAGCACAACCTCGACGTGATCAAGACCGCCGACCACCTCGTCGACCTCGGCCCCGAGGGCGGCGAAGGCGGCGGCGAGATCGTCGCTACCGGCACCCCGGAGGAGGTTGCCGCTGTCGCCGGCTCCTACACCGGCAGCTTCCTCGCCGGGCTGGTCGAGCCGGCGAAGCCGAAACGCCGCGGCGCCAAGCGCCAGTTGTCCGCAGCGGCCTAAGACAACCGGTTCCGCCGCAAATTCCCTGGTTGTGCGCTTAAAAGCCCTCAGGCGGGGTAGTGACGCTCGCGGGAGCAGGGAAATAGAAGAGGAGGAACCGATGTCAGCACTGAGTCCGCGGGTTTGGTTCGCAGTAGCAGCCTTGTCCGCCGTTGCACTGATCGCCGTCGGCTGCGGCAGCAGCGACGACACGACCGGCGGTGATGGCGGCGGTGGCGGTTCGACGATCGCCCTCCTGCTTCCGGAAAACGAAACCCCCCGCTACGAATCCAACGACAGGCCGGACTTCGAAAGCTCGGTCAAAGAACAGTGTCCCGACTGCGAGGTCATCTACTTCAACGCCGGCGGCGACGCTGAAAAACAGCAGTCCCAGGGCGAAGCCGCGTTGACCAAAGGCGCCGAAGTCCTCGTCCTCGACCCGATGGACTCGAAATCAGCGGCGGCAATTGCCGAACGGGCGAACGCCCAGGACGTGCCGGTCGTCAGCTACGACCGCCTGATCGAAAACAGCGAAGTCGACGCCTACGTCTCCTTCGACAACGAACGGGTGGGCGAACTGCAGGCCGAAACGCTGGCCAAAAAACTGAAAGAAGACGGGAAAGCCGAGGGTCCGATCATCAAGATCAACGGCGATCCGGCCGACCCGAACGCGGCACTCTTCAAGGCGGGCTCGAACAAGGGCTTCGAAGAAGCCGGGGTGAAAGTCGCGAAGGAATACGACACCCCGGGCTGGACCGCGGAAAACGCCCAGCGTGAGGCCCAGCAGGCGATCACCGCGCTAGGCAACGAGGGCTTCTGGGGCATCTACGCCGCCAACGACGACACCGGCGGCGGCGCGATCGCAGCCCTCAAAGGCGCCGGGATCAACCCCGAAGAACGTCCGGTCACCGGTCAGGACTCGACCGTCGCCGGCCTGCAGCGGATCCTCGCAGGCCAGCAGTTCATGACGATCTACAAGGCGATTCCGCCGCAGGCCGAGATCGCCGCTGAATTCGCGATCGCCCTCGCCGCCGACGAAGAACTGCCGGCGGACCAAGTCACCGAAGAAATCAACAACGGCAAGGCCGACGTCCCGTCGGCGATCCTGGAACCGGTCGCGGTGACCAAGGACAACATCAAAGACACGGTGGTCAAAGACGGCTTCGTGACCGCCTCTGAACTCTGCACCGGTCCCTACGCGGCCAACTGCAAAGAAGTAGGGATCTCCGGCTGACATGGCGGCGGCTGGCACTCCACTCCTCGAGCTGGAGGGAGTAAGCGTGCGATTCGGCCCGGTCCAGGCTTTGGACCGGGTCGACTTCGCCGTCGGCGCCGGTGAGGTGGTCGGCCTGGTCGGCGACAACGGCGCCGGCAAGTCGACGCTGGTCAAGGCGATCGCCGGGATCCACGCGCCGGATGAGGGGACGATCCGGTTCGACGGCGAGGAAGTGCGGATCAAAGGGCCGCAGGACGCGACCGAACTGGGGATCGCCACCGTCTACCAGGACCTCGCGCTCTGCGACAACCTCGACGTCGTCGCCAACCTCTTCCTCGGTCGCGAGCAGGTCTCGCCGGGCCCCGGTCAGGTCACGCGCCAGATCGACGAGGTGAAGATGGAGCACGAGACCGCCGACCTGCTCTCCAACCTGGCGGTGACGATCCCCAGTCTCCGCAGCGAGGTCGGAACGCTCTCCGGCGGCCAGCGCCAGCAGGTCGCGGTCGCCCGCTCCCTGCTGGGCGAGCCGAAAGTGGTGCTGCTCGACGAGCCGACCGCGGCGCTCGGCGTGCCGCAGACCAAACAGGTGCTGGAGCTGATTCGGCGCCTGCGCGAGCGCAATCTCGGGGTCGTCGTCATCAGCCACAACCTGGTGGACGTGTTCGCGGTCGCCGACCGGGTCTTCGTCCTCCGCCTCGGCCGCGCCGCCGGCGAGTTCAAGGCCGAGGACACCACCGAGGAGCACGTGATCGGCGCGATCACGGGGGTCGGCGAGGGCGGCGAGAGGAACCAGCATTCAGAAGAGGGAGAGGGGGAGGAGGCATGAGCGCTCCCGAGGCGGCGACCGTCGACGAGGCGACCGAGCGCCGTCCGGGCGCCGGGGAGACCCTGCGGCGCATCGTCCAGGGAGATCTCTCGTCGGTGCGAGTCGTGCTCGGCCTGATCCTGATCGCGGTCATCTTCCAGGTCCAGGAACCCCGCTTCCTCTCGGCGGAGAACCTGACCAACCTGATGCTGCAGATCACGACGATCGGCCTGATCTCGGTCGGCGTCGTCTACGTCCTGCTGCTCGGCGAGATCGACCTTTCCGTCGGCGCGGTCAGCGGCCTCTCGGCAGCTGTGATGGCCGTGCTGAGCGTCAATCATGGCTGGAATCCCTATCTGGCGATCGCCGCAGCGGTCGCGGTGGGCGCCGCGATCGGCTGCCTGCAGGGGTCGCTGTTCAGCCGCTTCGTTGTGCCCTCCTTCGTCGTCACCCTGGCCGGGTTACTGGCATGGGAAGGGGCGCTCTTACAGGTGCTGGGCCAGACCGGCTCGCTCAACATCACCGACCCCAAGATCACCGGCCTCGCCAACATCTTCTACTCGGACACGGTCGGCTGGATCTTCGCGGTGGCGATCATTGTCGCCTACGGCGCCGTGCTGGGGCTCGGCTATCGCCGCCGCGTCGCTGCCGGCCTCGAGGACACCAGCCTGTTGCCCCTGCTTGTCCGCTTCGTCTTCCTCGCCGCGGCCGTGATCGCCGCCGTCGCGATCCTCAACTCCGACCGCGGCGTGCCGCTGGCGGTGATGATCCTGCTCGGCTTCGTGGTCGGCATGGAGTACGTCGCCAGGCGGACCACCTTCGGCCGCCACGTCTTCGCGGTCGGCGGTAACGCGGAGGCGGCGCGCCGCGCCGGCATCCACGTCAACCGGGTCCGGATCGCGGTCTTCACGATCGCCGGCTCGATGGCCGCGATCGGTGGCGTGATGGCTGCCTCGCGCCTCTTCGCGGTCAACCAGAACTCCGGCGGCAACGAACTCCTGCTGCTGGCGATCGCCGGGCCGGTGATCGCCGGGACCAGCCTCTTCGGCGGTCGCGGCTCGGTCTGGACTGCTCTGTTAGGCGCCCTGGTGATCGGCTCGATCTCCAACGGGATGGACCTGCTCTCGCTCTCCTCCGCGGTGAAACTGATGGTCACCGGCGGCGTCCTCCTCCTCGCCGTCCTGGTCGACGCCGTCGCGCGCCAACAGCGGCAGACCTCCGGGCGCGTCTAGCGGGAAACCAGCAGGCTGGCGCCAATTGCGCCACCGAGGTCGCCGAGCGAGGCGACCCGGACCGCTGGCGGGCGCTCGTCGAGGAAGAGGTGCTTGCACATCTCTTCCATCAACGGGTCCATCAGCCGCTCGCCGAAGCGGATGCCGAGCCCGCCGCCGATGATCACCGCTTCGGGGTCGAGCAGGTTGACCGAGGAAGCGATCCCGGTGCCTAGTGCCTCGATCGCCCGCTCGATCAGCTTCTCGGTCAGGTGGTCGCCGTGGTCCAGCGCCCGCTCCCAGATGCCGCTGGTGAGGCGCGGTTTGCCGTGCTTCTCCATCAGGTGGAAGAGGTCGGTCTTGTGGCCCTCTTCGTGCTGGCGCCGCGCCTCGGCTTCCATCGCCGAGCGGCCGGCGTAGGCCTCCATGCAGCCCCGGCGCCCGCAGGGGCACTTGGCGCCGCCGCGCTTGACGACGACGTGGCCGATCTCGCCGGCCGCGCCGCGTCCCAGCCAGGGCTTACCGTCGAGGACCAGGCCGCCGCCGACGCCGGTGCCCCAGAAGACCCCGATCAGGCTCTGGAACTCCTGGCCGGCGCCGAGGTGGAACTCGGCTTCGGTTGCGACCTGGACGTCGTTGCCGACTTTGACCGCGGTCCCCAAGTCCTGGCCGAGGACTTCGCCGAGCGGAAAGCTGCCTTCCCAGCCGGGGAGGTTGCGGGCGCTGGAGACGACGCCGGTCTGCTCGTTGGCGTCGCCCGGTGAGCCGACCCCGATCCCGGCCAGGCCCGCCGGCTCGACGCCGGCTGCCTGCGCCGCCTCGCGCAGTGCTGCCGCCATCGCCGCCGCCACGTCCTCGGGACCGCCGCTGGTCGGCGTTGGCTGCCGCGCCTGTCCGGAGACCTCGCCGCGCGCGTCGACGATCGCCGCCTGGATCTTCGTCCCGCCAAGGTCGATGCCGCCGCGAAGCTCAGCCACGCGCGCAGTCTACGGTCGGCGTTCGTCCTTTGTCGCCCACAGGGTTACAAAGGACGAACGCCGGTGGCATAACGTGCTGGCCATGGCGAAGAGCGGCTGGCGACTCTGGTGGGCGAAGCGGCGCTGGTATGAGCGCAACCACCGTCTCCTGCGCCGCTGGCGGATCGATCGCCACGCCGCCCGCGGCGGTTTCTTCATCCGCCATCCGGTCGAGGGCGAGGTACTGGAGGCGCTCGACGAGGGGCGGCTGAAGATCGGCGAGAGGACTCTGCTGGAGCCCGGCTGCTGGCTGACGCTCGCGCCCGGCGCCCGGATCGAGATCGGCGCCGGCTGTTTCCTCAACCGCAACGTGATGATCGCCGCCCACCAGAGCGTGGTCATAGGCGACCACACGATGTTCGCCAACGGTTGCTTCGTCGGCGACGCCGAGCACCGCTACGACGATCCGACCAAACCGATCACCTGGCAGGGCTTCACCTCGAAGGGCCCGGTCGCGATCGGCGCCAACTGCTGGTTCGGCGTTCACTGCGCCGTTACCAGTGGCGTCAGCGTCGGCGACCGCTGCGTGATCGGCGCCAACTCGGTCGTCAACCGCGACCTCGAGGGCGGGACGATTGCCGCCGGCGCGCCGGCGAAGCCGATCCGGGAAATCGACTTCGCCGCGCAGCCGGAGGGGTGGCTCCCGGACTAGGACCGGGTTATTGGAGGAAGCCCGTTGCTTCGACGGCTTTCAGGACCTGCGCCGCCGTCTTCGGTTTGTCGAAGGCCCCGTTGGGCGACTGGTTCGCCGCGGTCGGCTTCAGCAGTAGGCCGGCAACTGAGGCATGGCGCGCCTCGACCGAGTGGATCGAGAGTGCCACCGCCACGTAGGCAGGGTCGGCGATGTTCAGTGCCTGCCCCGCGTAGGCGGCCACGCCGGTGTTCTCCAGCGCCACTGCCGTCTTCAGGAAGGCCGCCTCGCTGGCGGTCGTGGCGCCGAAGTCGACTTTCGGAGCGGCGACCGCTTTGCTCCCAAGCGCCTTCTTGAGGAAGGCGACGTGGGCGTTCTCGTCGGCGGTCACCCGCTTCAGGAAAGCCTGGGCCTCGGCGCCTTTGAGGAAGGTTTTCCTCTTGTTGTTGGCCGTCGCCTCGTTGTAGAAGGCGGCCTCTAGGTACTCGAGGGTGAGGGCGTAGTTGAGGATGCCGATGTCCCCTTTGCCGAATTTCGCCGGCGGGCGCCCTTTGCCCGCGGCCATCGCCGCCGCCGGGGTCAGGGCGCTGAGCAGGGCGCCGCCGCCGACCAGGCCACCACCGGCAAGACCGGCCTTCTTGAGGAAGCCGGCCCGGGTGTCGCCCTCGAGCGCCTCCGTTGCTTCGTGCTCCGCCTCGCGCACAACTGCGTCAATCTCTGAGCTCATCGTTGCCTCCGCCTTGGGGTGGTCTTTCCTGCTTCTGCGAAGGGAGCCAGGCGGCGGATCACCAAAAAGGGAATTTTTTCGGTTCAAAACTGCCAAGAACCGCACGAAGTGCGCCATACTTTCCTCGTTGGCCGTGACCTGACCAGGCATGGACCTATGAACCCAAGTCTCCTCGTGGATAGCCCTCGCTCCCCCGTGGCCGCGCCAGTTCTGCGCATGAAGGCCGAGCTTCGCGCTGCCGTGGCAACGGCGAAGCGCGAAGGGAAGACCGTCGGTCTGGTGCCGACCATGGGCTACTTGCACGAGGGCCACCTCGCGTTGATCCGCGCCGCCCGCGCCGAGTGCGGCCTGGTGGTGATGAGCCTCTTCGTCAATCCGACCCAGTTCGGTCCCGGCGAGGACCTCGATCGCTACCCGCGCGACGAGGAGCGCGACCGCCGGCTCGCCGCCGAGGCCGGCGCCGACCTCGTCTTTGCTCCCGGGGTAAACGAGGTCTACGCGACCGAAGCCGCCACCGCGGTCGAGGTCACCGGCCCGCTCACCGACGTCCTCGACGGGGACCCCGAGCGCCGCGGCCCCGAGCACTTCCGCGGCGTCACCACCGTCGTCGCCAAGCTCTTCAACATCGTCGACCCCGATGTCGCATACTTTGGCCAGAAGGACGCCCAGCAGGCGGTCGTCATCCGCCGCATGGCCCGCGACCTCGACTTCCCGGTGCGGATCGAGGTGCTGCCGACCGTGCGCGAGCCAGACGGGCTGGCGATGAGCAGCCGCAACGCCTACCTGGAGCCGGCCGACCGCGAGCGCGCCACGGCGCTTTCCCGCGCCCTCGCCGCCGCCGAGCGCACCGCCCGCGAGGGCTCGCTCGCCGCTGGCCTCGCCGCCGCCCGCCGCGAGCTGGCCGCCGCCGCGATCGAGCCCGAGTACCTCGAGGCCCGCGACGCCGAGACGCTGGAGCCGGTCGCCGAGCTGGGCGCGCGCCCGGTCCTCGTCGCCGTCGCCGCCCGCGTCGGCGCCGCCCGCCTGATCGACAACGTCTTGATCCAACCCTCAACTTCGGACCAACCGAACACCTAGCGCGAAAGCGAAAGGGGAGACCCCGTGCAAAGACAGATGCTGAAGTCGAAGATCCACCGGGCAACGGTGACCGACTGCGACGTCGACTACATCGGCAGCATCACGATCGACACCGAGCTGATGGCCGGTGCCGACATGATCACCAACGAGCAGGTCCACGTCTGGGACGTCGACAACGGCGCCCGCTTCGTCACCTACGTGATCGACGGCGAGCCCGGCTCCGGCGCGATGCAGGTCAACGGCGCCGCCGCCCACCTGGTCGAGCCCGGCCACAAGATCATCGTCGCCACCTTCGGCTCCTACGACGAGGCCGACCTCGAACGCTACGACCCGGTCGTCGTCCATGTAAACGACGACAACGAGCCGGTCGCGATCGACAGCCACCCCGAGGTGCTGCTCAAATGAGCTCCGGCGGCCGTTCCCACACCGCCCAGCCCGAGGGCCGTAAGCCGGTCGGCCTGCCGCGCCTGGCCGAGATGCAGGCCAACGGCGAGCCGATCGTGATGGTCACCGCCTACGACTACCCCTCGGCGACCGTGGCCGAGGCCGCCGGCGTCGACATCGTCCTGGTCGGCGATTCCGCCGCCAACGTCGTCCTTGGCTATCCCGACACCAAGCTGGTCTCGATGGAGGAGATGGTGATCCTCGGCAAAGCCGTCCGCCGCGGCCTGAAGACGCCGCTGATGGTCGGCGACATGCCGATGGGCAGCTACGAGGCGAGCAACGAAGACGCGATCCGCAGCGCCCAGAGGCTGATCAAGGAGACCGGCTGCCAGGCGGTCAAGCTCGAGGCCGGCGGCGTCATCGTCGAGCGCGCCCGGGCGATCGTCCAGTCCGGGATCCCGGTGATGGGCCACGTCGGCCTCACCCCGCAGACCGCGACCGCGCTGGGCGGCTACAAAGCCCAGGGCAAGAGCGCCAAGAGCGCGATCAAACAGCTCGAGGACGCCCTCGCCCTGCAGTCGGTCGGCTGCTTCGCGATCGTGATCGAGGCGGTCCCATCGGCGATCACCGACGAAATCGTCAAGAAGCTGGAGGTGCCGACGATCGGGATCGGCGCTGGCGCCGGGACCTCCGGCCAGGTCCTCGTCTTCCACGACCTGCTGGGAATCACCACCGGCCACATGGCGAAGTTCGTCAAGCGCTACGCCAGCGTCCACGAGACGATGGTCGAGGCGGTGACGCAGTACAGCAACGAGGTCCGCCGCCGCCAGTTCCCCGAGCCCGAGCACGTCTACAGCGTCGAGCCTGCCGAGCTCGACGAGTTCCGCCGCTACCTCAGCGAGGAGAGCCTGGCCAGCGCCAAGGGCTGGGAGTGGGAGCCGCTGCCGTAGAAAGGCTCGAAGGCATCCAGTTCTCGATTGCAGCGTTCGATCTCGGGCAGATCGGAGGCGCGGCAGAGGAAAGCTTCGAAGTCAGGTCCGGTTAGCGGGACGAGGCCCGATCCCGGGAGGCGCAATCCGAGCGATCCCGACCAGACCGGTGGCTTGCGCCCTTCGGCGAGGTAGGTACCGGTGCCCGAGAAGGGCTTCGGCGGGCTCGCTTTTGCCTTGACTGGGTTCGTCCCTCGTGGGCTGATCGTGAGGTCGCGGAGACCGCCGAAGACAAGCGCCCCCTTGGAGACCATTACGTCCTCCACTTTTTCTTTTTGACCCGCAAACTCGAGCGCGAAGCCGAGGATCGACAGGTCGACCGCGAGGAAGAAGGTTGATTTGCCGGCCGCCTTCGCCTGGGCTCCCAGTATCTGGAATTCGTCCTCCGATTTCGTCGCACTCGCGAAGGCACGACCACGGGTCTTGCAGATCCGCCGGTAGCTGCGCACGCTCGTTCCCTTCAGGCGGTGGGCGTGAACCTGGGTGTATTCGCGCTCCCCCTGGAAACGCACGCTGCCGACGAAGTAGCCCCGTTCGACCACCGTTCCCCGTCCCTTGCACCGACTTCGTTTGCTTTGTCGGTCCTTTGCCCGGAACCGCAGCGAGGCATGCCCGAATTGACCGAAGTCCACCTCGATGCCCTTGTGGCTGATCTTGCCGAGGGCGGTGTAGGTGGCGAAGAAGTCGCCCCGGGAGATCCTGAGTACGACCTGACGATGGCCGCTGGTGACGAGCGAAGCTGAGTAGCCGTTGCTGGCCGGCAGGCGGAGGTTTAGCTGCAGGCTTTTCGGCTTCACCTCGTAGCTGGGCTTGGCGCCGGCCGCTGCCGGCAGAGCCAGGGCAGTGGCAACGCAGCAGAGCAGAGCCATCCGCAGTTTCGCTGCTCTCATGGAAGCTCCCCGATTGGACCCTGGAAGGGGTCTTTGGGCAGGCGCACGCTGCTTTTGCAACTGCGGCCGTCGCAGATCCGGGCTTCGAAGTTCTCGCCGGCCAGTGCCACTGGGCCGATTCCGGGGAGTTCGGCTGCGAGGTCTCCGAACCAGCCGAATCTCCCGTCGGGTCCGCGCAGGAATTCTGCGGTTCCGGTGAAGGGCGAGGGAGGGGAGACGGTGGCGCTGAGCGGAGGCTGGGCGACGACCAGCGATCGGGTGTCTTCGGTGAAGCCGCCGACGGCGTTCGTGATCATCATCATCCCGCGCTGCCGGCGAGTCGCGGCCGAGAAGAAGACCGGCGTCCCCCCGAACGACGGCGACCACTCGTTGGCTTCGAACGAGAGCGCCCCACGACCCCAGGGGCTGACGGCTTCGATCAGCTCTTCCCCCGGTTCGGCGCTGGCGCGAGCGGACGGAATTCGATTCCGGCAGAACTGCTCCGGATCGTCGAGGATCCTGCCACGAGCGCTCTGAGTGTCGACTTGGGTGTAGCCGAGTTCTCCCTCGATATGGATCCGTCCCCTGAAGACCCCCCGGCGCACCAGTTCCCCCGGGCCACTGCAGCCCTCCGAGGGCTGCTTGCGGATCCGTTCGAGCTCGTGGAAGCGGAGGTTGATCCAGCCGATGCCGGGGAGTCGGGCCCGCATCCTGTCGTTGCGATGGTGGCCTCGGTAGACGGTGTAGCTGACCTGGCCGTCGCCTTTGCGGGCGTTGACGTTGACGTTCGTGGAGAAGCCGTCGATCTCCAGCTGGTAACCGTTGCTCCCCTTCAGGTGGGCGTCCGCATAGTGCAGGTGCGGGGAGACGTAGTACCCCGGCTTGGCCGTCGCGCCTACCGGCAGCGCCAGTACCGCCGTCGCGCAGACGAGAACAGCCAGACATCCCCTTGCCTTCACGGGCGCAGAGTATTCGAGGTCGGAAAACCCTGTTGTTGCCGACTACGATGCGGGTGGATGCCGATCTACGAGTTCGAGTGCGAGGAGTGCGGGGCGTCTTTCGAGGAGCTGGTGGCGGCGGAAGCGACGGCTGCTTGCCCGGCTTGCGGGGCTGCGCGGACGCGGCGGCTCTACTCGCGGGTCTCGCCGCCTGGTCGTCAGCCGCGGGGGGCCGCGGTGCGCTCGGACGAATCGCGGCGGCGGGAGAAGGAAGCCGGCCACCAGGAGCGGCTGGCGCAGTCGGGTAAGCGCCGGGCCGCGGGGGAGAAACCGTGAGCGCGAGTGCCGCCGAGCGCCGGGAGCAGCTCGTCGCCCTCTACAAGGAAGTGCAGGGCTGCGAGAAATGCCCCCTCTACGAGACCCGGACCAAAGCGGTGTTCGGGGCCGGCAACGCCGACGCCGACCTGATGTTCGTCGGCGAGGCGCCGGGGGCCGAAGAGGATCTCCAGGGCCTGCCCTTCGTCGGCCGCGCCGGCCAGCTGCTGAACCAGCTGCTGGAGGAGATCGGGCTCGCCCGCGATGACGTCTTCATCGCCAACGTCTTGAAGTCGCGCCCGCCCGGCAACCGCGACCCGCAGCCGGGCGAGATCCAGGCCTGCGAGCCCTACCTGTTCGAGCAGGTGCGGCTGATCGAGCCGCGCGTCGTCTGCACCCTCGGCAACTTCGCGACCAAGCTGCTGAGCGGCAGCCAGACCGGGATCACCAGGGTCCGCGGCACCCCGCAGGTCCACCAGCTCGGCGCCCGCACCGTCTTTCTCCTGCCCCTCTTCCACCCGGCGGCGGCGCTGCGCACCCCGGCGGTCAAGGAGCAGCTGCGAGCCGACTTCGCCACCATCCCCGAGCTGCTGAAGCGTTCCCTGCCAGGGCCGATCCCAAGCGCCGAGGACCTGGAGGAGTTCGAGGAGGAGGGCGGCTCGACCCCGCCGCCGCCCAGTGACCAGCTCGGCATGTTCGGGCATTAGGCACAGTCCAGCCGTGGAAGTCGTCGAGACCAGCAGCGCCGAGGAGACCGAAGCCCTGGGGGCGCGGATCGCAACCCGGCTCCAGCCCGGCGACGTCGTCGTCCTCTCCGGTGAGCTCGGGACCGGGAAGACGACCCTGGTCCGCGGCGCCTGTCGCGCCCTCGGCGTCACCGGCCCGGTCACCTCGCCGACCTTCACGATCGGCCAGCAGTACGGCGGCGGGCGCCTGCCGGTCTCCCACCTCGACCTCTACCGCCTGCAGAGCCTCGAGGGTGAGGACCCGGCCCTGCTCGAGGACTACCTGCGCCCGGAGGGGGTCGCCTTCGTCGAGTGGCCGGCGGCGGGGGAGGGCCGGATCGGCCGCCCGGCGCTCGCGGTGCGCCTCGCCCACGCGGGCGAGGAGCGGCGGCGGATAGAAGTCGCCGGCTAGGGGTACGCAGGGATAAGCGCACCGAAGCCGTATCCCCAGTGTTGAGGGGTAGTGCGCGCAGCAGATAGCATCGGCCTCGAAATTTCGACGAGAAAGGCAAGGACGGGATGAAGGGACTCAAAGCGCTTGCGGCGGTGATGATGGTGAGTGGGTTGCTGATGGCAGCGGTGCCCGCCATGGCCAGCGCAGCGGCCTACAAGCACTACGTGGGCTGCGGGATCTCCCAGAATGCGAAACCCGCCCAGGCTTGCCCGAAGAAAGCGAAAAAGGGCGCCTTCTTCAAAAGCCTCAAAGCCGACGTGGTCTACACCGTCTGCGTCAAGTTCCCGAGCGGCAAAAACCTCTGCGCTCAGGCTCAGGAAGCGGAAAAAAACACGCTCTACGTGAACAAGATCACCTCGACGATCCCCGGCGTCCACGTCGTCAGCTGGTTCGTCAAAGGCAAAAAAGTCGGCTCCTCCGCTTTCCGCGTAACCGGGTAGCGCCGTCCTGAACGTCGTCGGCTTCGACACCGCGACGGTCGACACCGTCGCCTGCGCCTGGCGCGACGGCGAGATCCTGCATCAGTCGCAGCTGGGGCTCTCCCCGCAAGGGAGGCCCCTGCACGCGACCCGGCTGCTCGAGGAGGTCGAGCGGGCAGCAACCGCGGCCGGCGGCTGGGATGCCGTCGACCTGATCGCGGTCGGGCTCGGTCCCGGCACCTTCACCGGACTGCGGGTGGGGATCTCAACCGCCCGCGGGCTCGCCCTCAGCCTCGGCCTGTCGGCGCGTGGGGTCTGCACCCTCGACGCCCTGGGGGCGGGGATCGCCGAGGCCGGAGCGGGGGGTACGCGGCTCGCGGTTCTCGATGGTTGGCGGGGCGAGGTCTTCGCCGCGCTTTACTCGGCTGACGGCCCCCGCGTCTGGGAGCCGGCGGTCTACCGGCCCGAGGACCTGGCCGAGCGCATCGCCGGGCTGGAGGAAACCCCATCGGTGGCCGGTTCGGGAGCGGTACGATTTCGTCAAGAGTTGACTCGAGACGGCGTCCGGATTGCGGACGACTCCGATCCCGTCCACCGGGTCGCCGCGCGCCACGTCTGCGCGCTGGCGGCGGCGGTGACGGACCCGGAACCCGATGGGCTCTCCCCGATCTATCTCAGACCCCCCGATGCGGAGCGGTGGCGTGAGCGAGACGCTTCACAAAGAGCAAAGTGATCTGACCAAGGGGGTCGTGGTGCGCCGGCTCGCCTACAGCGACCTGCCGGCGGTGATCTCGATCGAGCGCCGCTCGTTCCCGACCCCGTGGTCGCTGGCGATGTTCGTGCTCGAGCTCTCCAAGCCCTCCGGCATCTGCCTCGCGGCGACCGCCGGTGACCAGCTGGCGGGCTACGTGGTCTGCTCCCGCTACGACCAGGTCTGGCACCTGATGAACATCGCCGTCGCCCCCGAGCAGCGCGGTGCCGGCGTCGCCGGGCAGCTGATGCGGCGGTTGGTCGACGAGTCGCGCGGGACCCTGCCCTTCACGCTCGAGGTTCGGGTCTCCAACCACCGGGCGATCGGGATGTACGAACGCTTCGGGTTCCGCTCGGCCGGCGTCCGTCCTCGCTACTACCACGACAACGGCGAGGACGCGCTGATCATGTGGCTGGACTGAGGGATCGCAATTTGCTGCTGGCGATAGAGACCTCCTGCGATGACACCTGCGCCGCCGTCCTCGATGGCCCGCGCATCCTCAGCAACGTGATCTCCTCTCAGGCTGCGGCCCACGAGGGCTTCGGCGGCGTGGTTCCGGAGATCGCGGCGCGCCACCATCTCGAGCTGGTGGCGCCGGTGGTGCAGGCGGCGCTGGGCGAAGCGGGGGTGACGCTGGACGAGGTCGAGGCGGTCGCCGCCACCGCCGGCCCGGGTTTGATCGGAGCGCTGCTGGTCGGGATCAGCAGCGCCAAGTCGATCGCGGCTGGACGCCGGCTGCCGCTGATCCCGGTCGACCACCTGCAGGGCCACGTCGCCGCCAACTTCCTCGAGCCCGAGCCGCTGGAGCCGCCCTTTCTCTGCCTGATCGCCAGCGGCGGCCACACGATGCTGACCGGCGTCCGCGACCACCGCGGCTACGAGCTGCTCGGCCAGACCCTCGACGACGCCGCCGGCGAGGCCTTCGACAAGACGGCGCGTCTGCTCGGCCTCGGCTACCCGGGTGGGCCGGCGGTCCAGCGCGAGGCCGAGGGCGGCGACCCGCAGGCCTTCGAGATGCCGGTGGCGATGTCGCGCAACCCCGGCCTCGACTTCAGCTTCAGCGGCCTGAAGACGGCGGTCCTCTACCGCTGTCAGGAACTGGGCGAGGAGGGGGTGGCCGAGCGCCGCGCCGACCTCGCCGCCTCCTTCCAGGCGGCGGTGATCGAGCAGCTGACGACGAAGTTGAAGCGAGCGCTGAAGAAGGGGGACTGGGAGGCGGTTGCGCTGGGCGGCGGCGTTGCCGCCAACGGCCCGCTGCGCGAAGCGGTCGCTCGGCTCTGCGAGGAGATGGGGGTGCGGCTGAAGCTGGTCCCGATCGCGCTCTGCACCGACAACGCCGCGATGATCGGCTCTGCGGCGCGCTATGTCGAGCCGATCGCCTACCCGGACTACCTCGGCTACGACGCTTTCGCCAGCGGCGAAACCGGCGCCCCCGCGGTCGCCCACTGAGTCAGATGACCGACGTCGTCGTCTACTCCCGTCCGGGCTGCCACCTCTGCGAGGAAGCGATGGAGCAGGTCGTCGCCCTGCACGAGAAGGGCTATCGGTTCACCCTGCACGAGGTCGACATCGAGAGCAACGACCTGCTGCTGCGGCGTTACTTGGAGCGGATCCCGGTGGTCGAGGTCGACGGGATCGAGATCTCGGAGCTGATCCTCGACCGCGCTGCCCTCACGGCCAGGCTCGATACTGTGGGGGCATGGTCGAGTTGATCGAGGAGTTCGACGCCGCAGGGGCGTTTCCGGTCGAAGGCGAGCGCCTCTCGCTGGGCGTCGCCGCGCGCCTCTCCCGCTACCTGCAGGTGCTGACCCAGGCGCGGAAGATGGGGCGGGAGACGATCTCCTCGCAGGAGCTCTCCGAGTACACCCACATCAACCCGACCCAGATCCGCCGCGACCTCTCCGGCTTCGGCAAGTTCGGCAAGCGCGGGGTGGGCTACAACGTCGATTCGCTGGTCTCGGAGATCCGCAAGATCCTCCGCACCTCCGGCCAGCACAACATCGCCCTCTTCGGCGCCGGCAACCTCGGCCAGGCGATCGCCACCTCCTCGATCTTCGCCGACCACGGCTTCCAGGTGGTGGCGGTCTTCGACAGCGACCCGGGCGTCGTCGGCAAACCGATCGGCGAGCTCGAGGTGCGCGACATCGGCGACCTGCCGTCCGTCGTCGCCGAGGAGGAGATCGTCGTCGGTGTCCTCGCGGTACCTGCCGAGGCGGCTCAGGACGTCGCCGACCGGCTGGTAAAAGCCGGGGTGAAGATCATCTTCAACTACTCCGAGCAGCTGCTGCAGGTGCCACCGGAGGTGACGGTCCACACCTCCAGTCCCGCCGTCGACCTGCTCTACGCGCTCTACTTCTACCTGGCCTAACGGCCCGCGACCTTGTCTCTGGATCTCGATCTCGCCCGCGAGAAGTTCGAGTCTTCGCAGGACTTCACGATCGGGCTCGAGGAGGAGTTCGCGATCCTCGACCCGCAGACCCTGGAGCTGGCGCATCGCTTCGAGGACGTCTACGCGGCCTGCCAGCAGGACGAGGTGCTGGCCGAGTCGGCGGCGGGGGAGCTGATCGCCTCCGAGGTCGAGATCCGCTCCGGCCGGGCCGAGAGCTTTGCCGAGGCGGTCGAGCGCCAGCGCCAGCGGCGAGCGCGGCTGTTCGACGTCGTCAATGGGCTGGGGCTGACCCTGGGCGCAATGGGGACCCATCCCTGGGCCAACTATCTCGACCAGCGGATCATCGACACCCCGCACTACAACCGCCTCCGCCAGGAACTGGGCTGGGTTGCGCAGCGCAACAACACCTGGAGCCTGCATCTGCACATGGGGGTGCGTGGCGCCGACCGGGCAATCGCCGTCTGCGATTGGCTGCGCGAGCTGCTGCCGCTGCTGCTGGCGGTTTCGGCCAACTCGCCCTTTCTCGATCGCCGCGACAGCGGCCTGCACAGCGTCCGCAGTGAGATCTTCACCCGCACCTTTCCCCGTTGCGGGGTGCCTTCGCCGTTCGGCGACTGGACTGCCTACGCGGATTTCATCGGCACCCTGGAGCGGGTCGGCTCGGTGGTCGAGTCGACGCAGCTGTGGTGGAGCGTGCGGCCGCACCACAGCTTCGGCACCGTCGAGGTGCGGATCTGCGACGCCCAGACGCGGGGCGAGGAGTCCTTCCAGCTGGCGGGGCTGATCGCCGCCTGCATCGCCCAGACCGCGCTCGACTACGACGAGCTTGGTTACGACGGGCGGGGGGGACCGCTGGCCGACCGCGAGATCGAGGAGAACCTCTGGCGGGCGATCCGCTACGGGGCGAGCGGGCGGATGGTCGACTTCCGGCGCGGCGAGGAGGTGCCGACCCGGGCGATGCTGGAGCAGGTGCTGGCCTGGACCGAGCCGGCGCGGGCTCAGCTGGGGCTGGAGGTGGATCTGCCGCAGCGAAACGGCGCCGAGCGGGCGCGGGAGGCGCTCGATTCGGGGGTCTCGATCGAGGACATTTACCGCGACGCGGTGGCGGAGACGCGCCGCACTTACGCCGGGGCGTCGCAGACGTCCGAGCGCGCCTGAGCGGCCCCGCGGGCTCGAAGTCACCGTCCAGAGCCGGTCTGGGCGCGCTGACGCCGCCTTCGTCTATAGACTCCCGCGCCGCTAAAACCACCGGAGGATTAAGAACTTGACCGACTTTCTGACCGATTACGGCGTGGTCGTCGCGCTGGTATGTGCAGGCGCCGCCGTTATCTACGGACTTCTAGTTACCCAGCGCCTGATGGCGAAGCCTGCAGGCAACGACCGCATGCGCGAAATCTCTGGCGCTGTTCAGGAAGGCGCACAGGCCTACCTGAACCGGCAGTACACGATCATCGCGGCGGTCGCCGTCCCGATCGCGGTTCTCCTCCTGCTGCTGCAGAACTGGGAGACCGCCCTCGGCTTCGTGATCGGCGCGGTTCTCTCCGGCGCGACCGGCTTCATCGGGATGAACGTCTCGGTGCGGGCCAACTCCCGCGTCGCCGAGGCGGCCCGCGGCGGCGTGCCGCCGGCGCTCGACGTCGCCTTCAAAGGCGGCTCGGTCACCGGCCTGCTCGTCGTCGGCCTGGCCCTGATCGGGGTCGCCGGCTACTACGGCTTCCTGGTCCTCACCGGCAGCAGCGACAAGCACGCGGTCGATGCCCTCGTCGGCCTCGGCTTCGGTGGCTCGTTGATCTCGGTCTTCGCCCGTCTCGGCGGCGGCATCTTCACCAAGGCCGCCGACGTCGGCGCCGACCTGGTCGGCAAGGTCGAGGCCGGGATCCCCGAGGACGATCCCCGGAACCCGGCGGTGATCGCCGACAACGTCGGCGACAACGTCGGCGACTGCGCCGGCATGGCCGCCGACCTGTTCGAGACCTACGCGGTCACCTCGGTTGCGGTGATGCTGCTCGGCGTCCTCACCTTCACCGAGGACTTCGCCCGTGAGGTCGCGATCTACCCGCTGGTAATCGGCGGCGTCGCGATCATCGCCTCGATCATCGGCGCGCTCGTCGTGCGGACGAAGACGGACCGGGTCGAGGGTGCGCTCTACCGGGGCGTGATCCTTGCCGGGGCCCTCTCGATCGCGGCTTTCTACCCGATCACCGACTGGCTGATGAGCGAGCCGCTGCGGGTCGGCGTCAGCGACGCTGGAAGCGCTCTTGCCAGCTCCTCCGTGATGGATCTCTGGCTCTGTGCGGTGATCGGCATCGCCGTGACGGCGCTGCTCTTCGTGATTACCGAATTTTATACGTCGACCCGTTTCCACCCGGTGAAGTCGATCGCCAAGGCTTCGGAGACCGGGCACGCGACGAACATCATCCAGGGCCTCGCCCAGGGCTTCCAGTCGACCGCCGCTCCGGCGCTCGTCCTCGCCTTCGCGATCCTTGGCGCCAATGAGCTCGCCGGCATCTACGGCATCGGCATCGCCGTCATGGCACAGCTCTCGCTCTGCGGTCTGATCGTCGCCCTCGACGCCTTCGGGCCGATCACCGACAACGCCGGTGGCATCGCCGAGATGGCGGAGCTGCCGGAGGACGTCCGCAACGTCACCGACCCGCTCGACGCGGTCGGCAACACGACCAAGGCCGTAACCAAGGGTTACGCGATCGGTTCCGCCGCGCTTGCCGCGCTGGTGCTGTTCGCCGCCTTCAAGAGCGAGCTCGAAGACGAGGCCCCGAAAGGCTTCAACGTCGATGCCCTCTTCAACCTGACCAGCCCTGACGTGCTGATCGGGCTGATCATCGGCGGCATGATGGTCTACCTGTTCTCGGCCTTTGCGATCGAGGCCGTCGGCCGCGCCGGCGGTCAGGTCGTCGAGGAGGTGCGGAAACAGTTCCGCGAGCACCCCGGGATCATGGAGGGGACCGAAAAACCGGAGTACGGCAAGACGGTCGCGATCGTCACCGCGGCGGCGCAGAAGGAGATGATCCTGCCCTCGCTGATCCCGATCGTGGTGCCGGTGATCGTCGGCCTACTCAGCGTCAACGCGCTCGGCGGCCTGCTGATCGGCGTCATCGTCGTCGGCCTCTTCGCCGCGATCAGCATGACCGCTGGCGGCGGCGCTTGGGACAACGCGAAGAAGCTGATCGAGGACGGCGCCCACGGCGGCAAAGGCTCACCGGCGCACGAAGCCTCGGTGACCGGTGACACGGTCGGCGATCCTTACAAGGACACGGCCGGCCCGGCGATCAACCCGATGATCAAGGTGGCGAACATCGTCGCCATCCTCATCATCCCGATCGTTCACTTCTAAGTTCTGAGGCGGTTTGGGGGAGGGGCGTCAGGCCCCTTCCCCGGACCACGGTTTAGCCCACAGCGGTAAAGTTCGCGCCTTGAGACAGGGGATTTTATCTTTGCTGGTCTTGGCTTTGCTGGCTTTGCCCGCGGGGGCGTCGGCGGCGGGGCCATTGAACGACGACTTCGCCGATCGACAACTACTGGGAGCAGGGTTCCCTGGTGGTGCGCCGATCGAAGAAACCGGCTCCAACGTCGATGCGGGCAGTGAGAGCGGAGAGTTCATTCCTGGTCTCAGTCCTGCGGGGCACTCGGTCTGGTTCGAGTGGGAAGCCGAAAACGACGGCTGGGTGAGCATCGGGGCCTGCGACAACCAGTTCCCCACGGTTCTGGCCGTCTTCACGGGGACTGAACTCGAACAGCTGACCCCGGTCGCCAGCGGCAACGGCAGCGAAGGTCCCGACTGCCCCTACGAAGGGCGCCAGTACACCTTTCTTGCGGTCGGCGGAACCAAGTACGTGATTGCGGTCGACGGCAACAACTTCCACTTCCCCGAATCGCCTACTCCGGTTACGGAAGGGGAGATCGCGCTGCTGATCGAGGAAACGCCGGTGCCGCCGAACGACGAATTCGAAAACGCGACCGAGGTTGCCGGCCAGGTCTTCGAAGAACCGGGGGGTCACCGCTTCTTTTTCGCCAACACCCGGGGCTACAACTGGACCGCGAGCATCGAGCATGGAGAGCCGCAGGAACTCACCTCGGGGGCCTCGGTCTGGTACTCGTTCACCGCGCCGGAGGACGCGACCTACAGCTTCAGTCAACCCTGCTGCCAGGCAGCGAGCTCGCTCAACCGCGACCTCTACTCCGGCGACGCCGTCGACGAACTGACGCCGGTGGCGCTCGGCGAGGTAGGCCCCGAAGTCGATCTCACCGCCGGCGAGACTGTGCGGATCAGGATCTCGGGGCCAATTTCGGCAGGCTTCGAGGAAACTCTGGTTGCCGGCTTCGACTTCAACGTGATGGCCGAGCTGGCACCGCTTGATTTGCCGCCTGTGTCGGGCGGCGGGGGATCGTCGACCGATCCGCCGCCGCTGCCGCTGGACACCACGGCGCCCGAGACCAGGATCTCGAGGGCTTATCTGATGCGAAAGCCACCGGTACCTACGTTCCGCTTCAGGTTTCTCTCCAGCGAGCCGGGCAGTTCCTTCCGCTGCAGCCTCGACCGCCAGCCGTTCACGCCGTGCGGAGCTGCCAAGAATCTCGGCGGGCAGTTGTCCAAAGGCCGCCACCGGCTGAGGGTCTATGCGATCGATCCGGCCGGCAACGTCGATCCCACCCCTGCGGTCGCTCGCTTCCGCTTCCCGCGTCCGGCGCCCCGCCAGGTCCAGGGAGGCGCAGCGTGAAGTCGATCAACCCGTTCCGCAGGTGGCCGCGGCTCTCGAAGGCCGTTCTGGTCTCCGGCCTGGCGCTGGCGGCGCTCGTCGCGGCGGCCAATGTCTTCGTGTTCGCCAAGGGCGGGAATTCGACTTCGGAGGTCGCCGATGTGTCGGCTGCCGAAGTGGCGATCGTGCCGGGGGCTCTGGTCGAGCCCGACGGCGAGATGAGCGCGATGCTTGCCGATCGGGTCAAGCAGGCAGCCGCGCTCTGGCACGCGGGCAAGGTGGAGAAGATCCTCGTTTCCGGCGACCACGGCCAGTGGGTCTACGACGAGCCGGACACGATGCGCAAGGCCCTGGTGGCGGCCGGGGTCGCGCCGCGCGACGTCTTCGAGGACCACGCCGGATTCGACACCTGGGCGACGATGGTGCGGGCGCGGCAGATCTTCGGCGTTCGCGACGCCGTCGTCATCACCCAGGGCTTCCATATGCCGCGCGCGCTCTATCTCGCCGACGAGGCCGGGATCGATGCCTCGGGCCTCACCGCCGACCTGCACAGCTGGGGCTACCAGGGCCGGAAAAGCTCCGTGCGCGAGGTCCTCTCGCGGGTCAAGGCGGTTGCGGACGTGACCCTGGACACGCCGGCGATGGCGGGTCCGAGGATCCCGATTGCGACCACGGACGGCCGCGAAAGTTGGGGCCCGGCGCCACCGGTGGGGACGCCACCGGCCGGGTCGCCCTAACAGCTCGTCAGCGAGTTCGCGTAGAAGCGCAGGTATGCCGCCCAGTGGCGGTTCCAGTAGGCGCTGTCGTGGCCGCCGTCCCATGAGTGGGCGCTGAGGTCGGTGCCGTCGGCGCGCAGGTAGGAGACGAAGCCTTCGTTGTAGACGCGGAACGGATCCTCGTCGCCGAAGTCGTTCCAGACACGCATCCCCTCGAAGGCATCGGGATTGCCGCGAACCATGCCGACGACGTCGTTGCGGTTGAAGTCGGCCGCGTCGTCGAAGGCGCCTGGTGCGGTTTCGCCGCCCTCGAACCAAAGCGCTGGGGAGTGGCCGCCGACGGCGCAGAACCGCAGCGGGTGCAGCAGGGCGAGGTCGTAGGCGCCGAAGCCGCCCATCGAAATGCCGCCGATCGCGACCCGCTGTGGGTTCGTCCCGAAGCGCCGCTCGACCTTCGGGATCACCTCGCGCATCACGTAGCGGCCCCAGGCGCCTTCCTTGCGGTCGTGCCAGTAGCTGTGGTCGCCGCCGTCGGGGAAGGCGAGGATCGGGGCCTTGCGGCCGAGCTTTGCCAAGCCATCGAAGATCGCCTCGTTGCCGGTGAAGGTGTCATCGGAGCCGCCGCGGCCGTGGAGGAAGACCAGCAGCGACCGCCTGCCGCTCGGCTTGGTCTTCGCCGGCACGACCACGTTGACCCCGAGCTCGCGGCCCACCGCCTGGCTCTGGATGTTCAGGTGGGTCACGCGCGCACCGTGCTCGTCCACCGGCGCGAAGACGGTGGCGGCGAGGGCGAGGTAGGCGGCGGCGGCGGCGAGCACGGCGAGGGCAGATAGTGCCATTGCCCGGCGCCGCCGGATCTGGCTGCGCGTGGGGTGGCGCGGGCCGTTCATCCGCCGTCAGGTTAGTGTCGCCCGCCGCGACCGCGTGAGAGCACCGGTCGCGTCCGTATATTCGGTCCGCGTGACCGGTTCTCGTCCCTCATAGATGGCCCAGCGGATTCCCAGAGACGAATCGTTGAGCCGCGTCCACGGCGTCGGAGCGCTGTTCTCCGCCGCCTACGGCAACGTCGGCTCCTCGATCTACTACGCGCTTGGCGTCACCGCCGCCTTTGCCCTCGGCCTGACCCCGGTCGCCTTCGTCATCTCCGGCCTGATCTTCGCCGCCACCGCCGCCACCTACGCCGAGGCGACCGTGATGTACCCCGAGGCCGGCGGCTCCTCCAGCTTCGCCCGCCATGCCTTCAACGAGCTGGTCAGCTTCGTTGCCGCCTGGGGGCAGATGCTCAACTACACGATCACGGTCGCGATCTCGGCCTTCTTCGTGCCCCACTACCTGGCCGTCTTCTGGCCCTGGCTGGGGAGCAGCCCGGGCGACATCGTCGGCGGCGCGGTGCTGATCGTCGCCCTCGCCTTGATCAACATCCGCGGCACCGAGGAGTCGGCGAAACTCAACCTCGTCCTCGCCGTCGCCGACCTCGCCACCCAGGTGATCCTGGTCGGCATCGGCCTGGTCCTCGTCCTCAGCCCCGAGATCCTGGTCGACAACGTCCACTTCGGGATCGCCCCGACCTGGAGCGACTTCCTGCTCGGGATCGCGGTCGGGATGATCGCCTACACCGGGATCGAGACGATTTCGAACATGGCCGAGGAGGCCAAAGACGCCGCCCGGACGATCCCGCGCAGCGTCGGCCTGACGGTGGTCGCCGTCCTCGCCCTCTACCTGCTGATCCCGATCGTCGCCCTCTCGGCGATGCCGGTCACCCAGGACGCCGCCGGCCACTACGTGACCGAGCTCGGCACGACCTTCGCCGACGACCCGATCCTCGGCATCGTCGAGAACCTCGGCCTCGCCAACTTGCCGACGGAAATCCTCCGCTACTACGTCGGCATCCTCGCCGCGGTGATCCTCCTGATCGCCACCAACGCCGGATTGATCGGCGTCTCCCGCCTCACCTACTCGATGGGCCAGCACCGCCAGCTGCCGGAGAGCCTGCGCCAGGTCCATCCCCGTTACCGCACTCCCTACATCGCGATCCTGATCTTCGCTGCGATCGCGATCGTCACCCTGCTGCCGGGGCAGACCGACTTCCTGGCGACGCTGTACTCGTTCGGGGCGATGCTCTCGTTCACGATCGCCCACGTCGCGGTGATCCAGCTGCGGCGTAAGAATCCGGACGTAGAGCGGACCTGGAAGCCGCCGCTGAACGTGCGCGCCTTCGGCTTCGAGATCCCGATCAGCGCCGTGCTCGGCGGGCTGGGAACCTTCATCGCCTGGGTCGTGGTGATGGCCCTCAACCCGACCACGCTGATCGTCGGCCTCGGCTGGATGGTGCTGGGGATCACGGTCTACGTCCTCTACCGGCGCAGCCAGAAGCTGCCGCTGACCGAAACGGTGAAGGTCTTGACGCCGGAGCCGCTCGGGGTCGAGGAGGTCGAGTACCGAAGCGTCCTCGTCGCCTTCGAGGACAACGAAGGCTTCTCGCCGGAGATGGTTGCGACCGCGGTGAAGCTTGCCTCCAAGCGGCGCCGCGGCATCCACGTCCACTCGATGATGACGGTGCCGACCAACCTGCCGCTGAAGGCGGCGATGCCCGACCAAGAAGCCGAAGCGCAGAGCAAGATCGAGGAGGCGAAGCTGATCGGCGGCCAGCGCGTGACCGGCCACGTCTCCCGGGTGCGGCCGGGCCAGGCCGGCTACGCGGTCGCCGACGAGGCGGCGGAGATCAAGGCCGAGGCGATCGTCGTCGGTCTCAGCTACCGCAACGGCGTCCCGCTCTACGACAAGACTCTGCAGACGATCCTCGGCGAGCGCCCCTGCCGGGTGATCGTCGTCTCCGACCCGACCGATAAGCCGACGACCGCTCCCGGCGCTGCCCTGCTGGAGGCCGGCCGGTGAACAGCGAGCGCGTCTACCGCGGCGCGGTCCGCGCCTTCTCCCTTGCCTTCGTCGCGATCGGGCTGCTGGTCCTCGTCCTTACCCTCGCCAACGGCGGCGGCCCGGTCTCGCTCGGCTTCCTGCTCGGGATCGCCTTCCTCGCGGTCGGGGTCGGGCGCCTCTGGCTCGGCTCGAGGATGGAGCGATGAGCGCCAAGGGAGCCCCCGGGCGCGACGGGGGTGGGGCCGAGCAGCCGCTGCAACCGCGCGGCGACCGGCTGATGGCCCGCGGTCTCGGGGTGCCATCGCTGTTCGCCGCCGCCTACTCGGCCGTCGGCTTCTCGATCTACTTCGCCCTCGGCGTAGTCGCCGACAAGGGGCTGGGGTTGACGCCGCTGATCTTCCTCGCCTCCGGCCTGTTGTTCGGGCTGACGACCCTGACCTACGTCGAGGGCGGGGCGATGTTCCGCGAGCGGGGCGGCTCCTCGACCTTCGCCCGCCACGCCTTCAACGAGCTGATCGCCTTCATTGCCGGCTGGGCGATCCTGATCGATTACCTGATCGTCATCGCCCTGGCGGCGCTCTCGGTGCCGCATTACCTGGCCCCGGTCAGCGGCGACTTCGCCAGCCCCGGCTGGGAGGTCGGGATGGGGGCGGCGGTGATTGCTGCGGTCTCCGCCCTCAACATCCTCAACATCACCGGTCGCGAGCGGCAGGGCTCGCTGACCCTGCTCGCCCTCGCCGACCTCGGGCTGCAGTTGGCGGTGATCGTGGTCGGCGCCCTGGTCGTCATGCATCCCGACCGTCTCACCGCCGAGCTCAATCTCTTCTCCGACCCCAGCTTCCGCGACATCGTCTACGCGGCGGTGGTGGCGATGCTCGCCTATGCCGGGATCGAGGCGGCCTCCGACCTCGCCCCCGACATCAACGTCAGCCGCGAGGACCTGAAGCGGGTGGCGAGAGCGGGGGCAATCGGGGTGCCGCTGGTCTACGCCGGGATGGCGGCGATCGCGCTGATGGCGGTGCCTGTGGTCGGCGGGCCGGACGGGCCGCACACCGCGCTCGGCGGCGAGTTCGTCGAGGAGCCGGTGCTGGGGGTGGTCTCCGCCTTCGAACCGGCCTGGGTTGCCGACACGATGCGCTGGCTGGTCGCCCTGGTTGCGACCCCGGTGCTGATCTGGGCGGGGAGCACCTCGATGCTCGGCGTCTCCCGCCATATCTACACGCTGGCGATCAACCGCCAGATCCCCAGTTGGCTGGGCAAGCTCGACCACCGCACCGCGACGCCCTACGTGGCGATCGTGATCAGCGGCCTGATCGCGATCGGCCTCGTCGTCCCCACCAACGTCAAGCTGCTGGCCGGGATCTACGCCTTCGGGGCGACCCTGGCGATCACCATCGCCCATCTCTCGATCATCCGCCTGCGGATCACCCAGCCGGAGAAGCGCCGCCCGTTCCGGATCCCGATGGGCGTTCCCTGGGGCAACGCCGAGCTGCCGCTGCCGGCGATCCTGGCGGCGATCCTCAGCGGCCTCGCCTTCCTCAGCGTCCTCGCCTACCACTCGACCGCGCGCTGGGTCGGGCTCGGCTGGATGGCCTTCGGCCTCACCTTCTACGTCATCTACCGCAAGGTCTTCGAGGGGACGACGCTGACCAAGCGCGTCTCGGTTACCGAGCGCGCCTTGACCAAGCGGGTTCCCGAGGTCGAATACAGCAACATCCTCGTGCCGGTGTTCGGGACCAAGTTCGACGATGACATCGTCGCCACCGCTGGCCGCCTCGCCGCGGCCGAGGCCCGCAACAAGAAGGGCGGCTCGGACTCCCGGATGGACGTCGTCTACGTGATCGAGATACCCCTGACCCTGCCGCTCGACGCGAAGCTGCCGAAGGAGAAGGAGGAGCGGGCGCGGCGGGCGCTGGAGCGGGCGCGCGAGGTGGGGGAGGAGTACGAGGACGTCGTCGTGGCGACCGAGGTCCTGCGCGCGCGCAAGGTCGGCGCCGGCATCCTCGAAGCTGCGCGGCGCACCGGCGCGGAAGCGATCGTGATCGGCGGCGAGCCGCCGTCCAAGATCCGCGGCGGCGGGGTGTTCGGCGGAATCGGCGCCGCCAAGCCCGAGGAGATCGGCGCGGCGACCGAGTACGTGCTGAAAAAAGCGCCCTGCAAGGTGCTGCTCACGGCTCCGCCGGAACCCGAGTAGCGCCCGTTCCGGAGCAGTTTGTCCCTAGTATCCGCACCAATGTTCGTTCTTATTGTCGGATGCGGGCGGGTTGGCTCCTCGGTGGCGCGAGCGATGCTGCGCGAGGGCCACAACGTCTCCTGTCTCGACGAGGACCCGGAGTCGCACGCCCGGCTCGAGGTCGGCCTGGAGAAGAGCTGGGAGGACCTCGGCGGCCAGTTCACGGTCGGCGCCGGGCTCGAGACCGAGGCGCTGGAGGCCGCCGGGATCGAGAACGCCGATGTCTTCATCGCCTCCACCGACGGCGACAACACCAACATCATCATCGCCCAGATCGCCCAGCGCCACTACGAGGTGCCGACGGTGATCGCCCGGGTGCTCGACCCGCTGCGGGCCGAGTGGTACCAGCGCCAGGGCCTGAACACGATCTGCCCGACCCGGGTCGCGATCGACCTGCTCGAGGGCGCCGTGCGCGAGGCATCCGGGCGCGGCGGAACCCCCGACGCCACCGCGGCGGCATAGGAAGAGGCTCGGGAACGCATGTACATCATCGTCGTCGGAGCGGGAAAGGTCGGCTGGAACCTGGCTCGGGAGCTGCTCGACAAAGAGCACGAGGTGACGCTGATCGAGAGCAACCGCCGCCGTTACCTGACGGTCGAGCAGGAGCTCGAGCACAACGTCTCTTACGGCGACGCCTCCGAGCTCTGGGTGCTGGAGCGGGCCGGGATCCAGCGCGCCGACATGGTGATCGCGGTGACCGGCGACGACGAGGACAACATGTTGATCTGCCAGGTCGCGAAGGAGAAGTACCTGGTCGACCAGATCATCGCCCGCGTCAACAACCCACGGAACCGCCGCCACTTCGATCTGCTCGGGGTCAAACCGTCGGTTTCGGCCACCGACCTGATTCTGCGCCTGCTCGAGCACGAGGTGCCCGAGTACGGGCTGGTCCACCTGCTCGACCTGCAGGAGGAGCAGCTGGAGATCATCGAGATGCTGCTCGGCAAGGACTCCGGCGTGACCGGTCGGCGGGTCGGCGACCTGCAGATGCCGGAAGGGAGCCTGCTGATCTCGGTCCTGCGCTCGGGCAAGGGGTTCGTCCCCAGCGCCGACACCGTGCTGGAGGAAGGCGACGAGATCCTCGCCGTGCTCGACCCCGGCAAAGAGGAGGACCTGAAGGTCCTCTTCGGCCCCGCGGGCAACGGCGGGTCCAACGGCGCCTAGCCGGGTATACGCCAAGGAATGCCCGACAGAGAGGTCGACTTCCTGCTGATCGGCGGCGGCATGGCCTCCGCCCACTGCGCTGCCGAGTTGCGCCGCCGCGGGTCCGAGGGCTCGGTCCTGCTGGTTGGGCGGGAGCCGGAACCGCCCTACGAACGACCGCCGATCTCGAAGGAGTACCTGCGCGGTGACGGCGGCCGCGAGGACGCCCACGTCAACGGCGGCAGCTCCTGGTACGAGGAGAACCGGGTCGAGCTGCTGACCGGCAAGAACGTGATGGGCCTCGACCTCGAGGCGCGGACGGCGAAAATCCAGGGTGGGGAAGAGGTCGCATTCGGCAAGGCGCTGATCGGCACCGGGGCGATGGTCAACATCCTCCGCGTCGAGGGGGCCGAGAACGAGGGGATCCACTACCTGCGCGCCTTCGGCAACGCTGACGCGATCCGCGCCGACGCCGAGGCGGCCGAGCACGTCGTCCTGGTCGGCGGCAGCTACATCGGCTGCGAGGTGGCGGCCTCGCTGACCGCGCGCGGAACCAAATGCACGATCGTCGCGATGGAGGACGTGGCGCTCTCCCGTACCTTCGGCGAGGACGCCGGCCGCTGGTTCCAGGAGCAGCTCGAATCCCACGGCGTCAGCTTCCACGGCGGCGAGACCCTGAGCGCCTTCGAGGGCGATGGCCGGGTCAAGGCCGTGATCACCGAAAGCGGCCTCGCGGTCGAGTGCGACGCGGTCGTCGTCGGCGCCGGGGTGCGACCCGACGCGATGCTGGCCCAGCGGGCGGGGATCGAGGTCGGCGACGGCGGCATCGTCTGCGACTCGAAGCTCGGGACCTCGGTGCCGGGGATCTACGCGGCGGGCGACTGCTGCTCCTACGACAGCGTCGTCCACGGCCGCCGCATCCACGTCGAGCACTGGGACGTGGCGATGCAGCAGGGCTCCCACGTCGCCGGCAACATGCTCGGCGACGACGCCGATTACGAAGTCGTCCCCTACTTCTTCAGCGACCTCGCCGACTGGGCCAGCCTCGAGTACGTCGGACCGGCCGCCGAGTGGGACCGCGAAGTCTGGCGCGGCGACCGCGATGGCGGCGAGTTCTCGGTCTGGTACCTGCAGGGCGACCGCGTCGCCGGCTGTCTCAGTGTCGGCCGCTCCGAGGAACTCGCCGAAGCTCGGCAGATGATCGCCGAGCGAACCCCCTTTCCTGAGTCCCTTATCCTTGGGAGGTACCGTTGCGGCCTGGTGTAATGGCAGCACACCTCTCTCTGGAAGAGGCAGTCGGGGTTCGAGTCCCTGGGCCGCAGCTTTCATCGAATCCCTGCAAAGGCGTCTAATCCCTCTGCTAGCTTCGCCCTCGTGAGGACCCTCGGCCACAAGCCACTCCTGTTCCTGCTCGCAGCGCTGCTCGCGATTGCCGTCGCCGGCTGCGGCGGTGGCGACGACGAGACCGAAACGACCACGCCGACTGTCGAAGAACCGACGGCGCTAACCCAGGACGAACTGATCGAGCAGGGCGACGGGATTTGCGCCGAGGTCAACGCCGCCGTTGGCGCCCTCAGCTCTTCGGCAAGCGAAGAAGCCGGGTCGCCCGGACAGAGCGAAAAAATCTCCAACCTCTACCTCGGCATGGTCGAACGCCTCCAGGATCTGGGGGCGCCGGATGAAGACGACGGCAGCTTCATGAAATTCTCGGAAGCGACCGAACAGCTGGCCAAAGCCGAGGGCGAACTGAAAACCGCGGCTGAACAAGAAGACCTCGCCGGGCTGGAAGAAGCCGGCCAGGAAGCAAGCGCGGCGCTCGCAGAATTCCAGTCCCAGGCGGCGATCTACGGCTTCGAAGACTGCAGCGACGAACCGGGCATTCCGACCCCGGCCGGCGGCGAAACCACCCCGGGCGGCGAAGAACTCGAAGGCGGCGAAGAAGGCGGGGTCGAACCCGAATACGTCGAACCCGCCCCCGAAGAAGAAATCGTCCCCGAAGAAGAAGTGGCCCCCGAAACCGGCGGTGCCGGCAGCGGCGAAGAAGAAGCACCCGCTCCCGCCCCCGAATCGGGCGGCAACTCCGGCGGCGTCGGACCCGGCTGAGCTGAGGTCTCGCCTGAGGGGAGGGTGCCGGTGGGGGTGTCCCGGGAGCACCTCCGCCGAGAGTTACGTCTTACAGCTGACGCCTCAAGAGCTGGCGGCTCGGCTCCATGCTGAGTACCCGGGACACCCCCACCGGCACCCTCCCTCAAGCGCCTGTAGCTGACTAGCTCACTTAACCGGGACGTCCACCTTTATCGGGGTCTCTCGCGGTCTCGCAGGTGAGCTGTCGAACCCTGGGCGTCCCGCCGGGTTGCTGTTGGGAGGAGGGTCGGTAGGGGGTGCCCGGGTACTCAGCATGGAGCCGGGCCGAAAACCATCGCGGCCAGCCGCCAGACCATCCCCCCGGCGGAGGTGCTCCCGGGCACCCCCTACTGACCCTCCCTAACCGGAAGCTACGCGGCAGATTCCGACCAGGCCCCGTAGAGCTTCGAGTAAGCACCGCCCGCCGCGATCAGCTCGTCGTGCGTCCCCTGCTCGGCGATCTGCCCGCCTTCGAGCACGACGATCTTGCCGGCCCGCCGGATCGTGGAGAGGCGGTGGGCGATGACTATCGCGGTGCGGCCGTGGAGCAGGCGCTCGAGGCCTCGCTCGATCGTTTTCTCGGTCCGCACGTCGACGTTGGAGGTCGCCTCGTCGAGGATCAGGATTCGTGGCTCGGCGAGGAGGGCGCGGGCGAAGGCGACCAGCTGGCGCTGGCCGGCGGAGAGCTGGATCCCGCGCTCGCCGACCTGAGTGTCGAGGCCGTCCGGCAGGGCGGCGACGAACTCGGTCGCGCCGACCGTCGCGATCGCCGCCTCGACCTCGTCACTGCTCGCCTCCGGCCGGCCGAAGGCGACGTTCTCGCGAACGCTACCGCTGAAGAGGAAGCCCTCCTGCGGCACGATCCCCAGCTGCCGCCGTAGCGCCTGCTGCTGGAGGGTGCGGAGGTCGTGGCCGTCTACCCGCACGACCCCTTTCTGCGGGTCGTAGAAGCGGGCGACCAGCTTCGCGAAGGTCGACTTGCCGGCGCCGGTTGCCCCGACCAGGGCCAGCGTCTGCCCCGGCGGCACGTGCAGGTCGACGTCGCGCATCGCCCAGGTGTCCACACCCGACTCCCCCTCCTCGGCGTAGGAGAACCAGACGCTTTCGAGCTCGATCTCCCCGCACAGCGGTCCGGGGTCGATCGCGTCCGGCGCGTCGACCATCTCCGGCTCGGTCTCCAGTAGGTCGAAGATCTTGTCCAGCGCCGCCATTCCCTGCTGATAGGTCGTGTAGAGCTGGGAGAGCTGCTGGATCGGTTCGAAGAAGGTGTTGAGGTAGCCGACGAAGGTGACGATCACGCCGACATGGATCGCGTCGTTTATTGCCTGGGTGCCGCCGTAGAGCAGGATCACCGCGGTGCCGATGGCGGAGAGCATTTCCACCGCCGGGAAGTAGGAGGCGTTGAGATAGACGGTTTTCATGTTCACCGCCCGGTTGGCCTCGTTCAGCGCGGTCATCTCGTCGAGGTGGCGCGGCTCCTGGCCGAAGCTGCGCACCACCCGCACCCCGCTGAGGGACTCCTGTAGGTAGGCGGTGATCGCCGCGATCCGCTCCCGCGTCGCCTTGTAGGCGCCGGCCGAGACGACGCGGAAAACGAGGCTCGCGATCATCAGCAGCGGGAAGGTGAGGAAGGTGACCAGTGCCAATTTGACGTCGAGCAGGAGCAGGATTACGACTACTCCGAACAGGGTCAGGGTGCTGGAGAACATCGTCACTACGCCGGTCGTCACCAGCTGGTTCAGCGCCTCGATGTCGTTGGTCATCCGCGAGATCAGCACCCCGGGGCTGCGGCGGGTGAAGAACCCGATCGGCATCGACTGGATGTGGGTGAAGACCCGCTCGCGCAGGTCCTGCAGCACCCGCGTCCCGACCCAGCCGACCATGTAGGTCTGGAGGAAACTGGCGGCGGCATAGACGAGCGAGACCGCGAGGAAGGTGATGACGATCCAATTGAGGGCGGCGATGTCGCCGCCGAGGATGCCGTCGTCGATCGCCCTCCCGGCCAGATAGGGAGGGGCGAGGCCGGCGGCGGTCGCCGCCAGCAGCCCGACGAACATCAAGGCGACGCGGCCGCGGTAGGGCCGCAGCTGGGTGATCATCCAGCGCACCTTGTGCCCGCGCTGATCCTCGCCGCGGATCAGGCGCCAGAGCGAGGCAAAGAGCCGGCCGATGTTGCCGATCGGACTGTCGTTCACAGCCTCGCCACCTCCTCGCGCTCCTCGAGGTCGCGCTGGAGGAAGACCGAGTCGGCGAGGCCGTGCTCGGCGATCTCGCGGTAGAAGCCGCAGCCCTCCATTAGCTCCTCGTGGGTGCCGCGGTCGACGATCCGGCCGCCGTCGAGGACGACGATCTCGTCGGCGAGGGAGACGGTGGAGAGGCGGTGGGCGATGATGAAAGTCGTGCGCCCGGCCATCGCCTCGCGCAGGCCGGATTTGATCGCCGCCTCGGTGGTCGCGTCGACCGAGGAGGTGGCGTCGTCGAGGATCAGGATGCGCGGATCGGCGAGCAGGGCGCGGGCGATCGCCACCCTCTGGCGCTGGCCGCCGGAGAGGGTCAGGCCGCGCTCGCCGACGCGGGTCTCGTAGCCGTCGGGCAGGGAGCGGATGAACTCGTCGGCCTGCGCCCGCCGCGCCGCCGCTTCGATCTCCTCGATGCTCGCCTTAGGACGGGCGTAGGCGATGTTCTCGGCGACGGTCGCGGTGAAGAGGAAGCTGTCGTCGGCGACGAAGGCGATCTCCGAGCGCAGCGAAGCAACGTCGACCCCCCGCACGTCGGCGCCGTCGACCAGCACTTCGCCCTGGTCTGGGTCATAGAGCCGCGCGATCAGCGCCACCAGGCTGGTCTTGCCGGAGCCGGAGGGACCCACCAGCGCCACCGTCTTTCCGGTCTCGACCTCGAGGTCGACGCCCTCCAGCGCCGGAACCTTCTCCGCCCCCTCGTAGTGGAGCGTCACCCCGCGCAGCTCGACCCGGCCACCGCCCGGCGACAGCGCTGGCGCATCCGGCGGGCTCTGTATTCGCGGCTCGCGGTCGAGGATCTCGAAGAGGCGGTCGCCGGAGGCGATCGCCCGCTGGGCCATGCCCATCGTCATCCCCAGCATCCGCATCGGCCCGGCCAGCATCACCAGGTAGAAGTAGAAGGTGGTGAAGTCGCCGGGGCTGAGGTTGCCGGCGATCACCTCGCGGCCGCCGACCAGCAGCACCAGGGCGATCCCCAGCTGCGGCAGCAGTCCGAGCAGGGGGGAGAAGAACGCCTGCAGCTTGGTCGAGTAGATGCTCTGGTCGAAGACCCGCGCCACCGCCCGCTGGAAGCGGCTGAGCTGGTGCTCCTCCCGGGCGAAGGCCTTGACGATGCGGATCCCGGAGACGTTCTCCTCGGCCTCCGCGGTCAGCTCGGCGATCCGCTGCTGCACCTCCTGCTGGGCGGGACGGGAGACGCGGTTGTAGCGGGAGGCGACGTAGATGACCAGCGGCGCCGGGGTCAGCGCGATCAGCGCCAGCCAGGGATTCATCCAGAGCATCACCGCGCTGGTGAGGACGATCGTCAGCACGGTCTGGGTGATGAAGATCAGGCCGTAGCCGAGGAAGAAGCGGATCGACTGCAGGTCGACCGTCGCCCGCGACATCAGCTGGCCGGTCTGCTGCCCGTCGAAGAAGCCGAGCTCGAGGCGCTGCAGGTGGGAGTAGAAGACCTGGCGCAGGTCGAATTCGACCCCCAGTGAGACCTTGCCGGCGACCACGCGCCGGACCACGATCAGCCCCAACCGCAGCACCGCGGCCGCGAGGATTGCCAGCGCCAGCGGCAGCAGGTCGGGCTTGTTCCCTTCCTCGATCGCGTTGATCGCCTGTCCGATCAGCCAGGGGATCAGCACCGTCATCCCCATCGCCGCCCAGGCGAAGGCCAGCGAGCCCCACAACTGGGCCCGGTAGGGCCGCAGGAATCCCATTAGGCGGCGATAGGTGCGCACCTAACCACTATACAAAGTGAAGTATTGAGGCTAAAACCCTTGCGGAGCGAGGGTTTAGCGGGCTGGTGTCATTCCTGGCGCTGGGCGGCCTTGGCGCTGGAGACCTTGCCCGGCGGGCAGGGTTTCGGGCCCTTGTTGTGGCGGGGGAGGATCTGGAAGTTGGTGACGTCGTGGAATTGGGTCGTCATTCCGTTGTTCTGGGCGAGGTTGACGATCAGGCGGTAGAAGCCGGGGGGAGGCCGTGGTAGTAGATCTCCGGCCTGGTGGCGGGGGAGTAGCTGCCGGAGGTGCCGATCTCCTCGGCGAGGGCGCCGTTGGCGCCCGCGTAGCCGGCGTAATCGAAGGATCGGCCGAACAACCGACCTTTGCCGACCGGGCTGTTGATCGCGTCCTGTAGTCGCTTCGGAACGACGCAGTCGGGGACCCGCCTAAGACTGAAGCGCAGATGGCCCTCGCCGAGCTGCGGTTCGCCGCCGAAATGGTGCGGCGCCAGCTGGAAATTCTCGACCTTGACCTTGACCACGGCGGCGTGGCTGGTCTGGCGGGCGCCGTTGCGAGGGGAGATGATTTCGACCGCGGGGGCGCCGGGGACGGCTTCTTCTGCCTTGGCGCTCTCCGGGGTCTTCTTGCCGCCGAAGACGAGCGCCAGCGCCACGGCCGCGGCGGTCAGCGCCACGGCTGCCACCGTTGCGGTTCTCGTGCTCATCGGAGCGGGAAGACTACGCGGATCGCTCCGGGCGCCCTTGCCCTCGTTAACCTGGCGGACTCGCGATGACCCCTGCCACCGAAATCGCCAACCGGATCGGCGCTGCCGCCAGGCAGCCGGAAAAATGGGTCCAGCTGCTCAAATTCTGCATCGTCGGCGGCTCCGGCTACTTGGTCAACCTCGCCGCCTTCGCCCTGCTCACCGGCGGGTTTGGTCTCCATCACCTCGCCGCTGCGGTCGGCGCCTTCATCGTCGCCGTCAGCAACAACTTCTTCTGGAACCGGCACTGGACCTTCGAGCCGGGCGAACGGCCGGCGCACTTCCAGGCCTTCCGCTTCTTCGCCGTCAGCCTCGCTTCGCTGGGCATCAATCTCATCGTCCTCGAACTCCTCATCTCCGGCGATGTAGTCGGCGAACTCCCGGCCCAGGCGATTGCGGTCGCGGTCGCGATGCCGTTCAACTTCGTCGGCAACAAGCTCTGGACTTTCGACGAATAGGGCGCTGGCAGGGCGCTGGCGCCCTTCACGGCTCAGTTAGCCTTGAGTCAGATGAGCAATAAGCCGAAATACGACCCGCAGGCGATTGAGGCCGGGCGGCAGGAGAACTGGGAGGGGCGAGGTGACTTCGCTGCCCCACAGCTCCGCGATGGCCGCGAGCGGGTCTACATCAAGCCTTCGAGCCCGTTCACCTCGGGCAACCTGCACATGGGCCATGTCCGCGACTACTCGATCGGGGACTCCTACGCTCGCTTCCGCCGCGGTCGCGGCGACTCGGTCCTCTTCGGCTTCGGCTTCGATGCTTTCGGGCTGCCGGCCGAGCTGGCGGCGATCGAGCGCCAGGTGCCGCCGGCAGAGTGGGTCGAGGAGTGCGGCGAGCGGATGCTCGGCCAGATGAAGCGGCTCGGCTTCTCCTTCGACTACGACCGCGCCTTCTACAGCTCCGACGAGAGTCAGTACCGCTGGTCGCAGTGGCTCTTTGTCACCCTGCTCGAGCACGACCTGATCTACCGCGCCGACGCCACCGTCGACTGGTGCGACACCTGCCAGACCACTCTCGCCTCGATTCAGGTCGAGGACGGGCGCTGCTGGCGCTGCCACAACGAGGTGCGGCTGATCCGCAAGCCGACCTGGTTCCTGCGGATCACCCCTTACCTGGAGGAGAACGACCGCAACACCGAGCTGCTGGCCGAGAGCGGCAAGTGGGACGAGCTCTCGCTGGCGACCCAGCGCTACATCCTCGGCCGCTCAGACGGGGTCGAGATCGACCTCGAGGGCGACGGTCGGTCCCTGATTGCCTTCACCCCGCACCGCAAGCACGCTGGTCTGGCGAGCTTCGTCCTGCTCTCGCCGCGCCACCCGCAGGTCGATGCCTGGGCAACCGATCCGGCCGCCCGCGAGGAGCTGGAGAAGATGCGATCCGGCGGCTGGGATCGCAGCGCCCGCGACGCCCGTTCGGTGCCGCTGGTCGACACCGCCAACTCGATCGCCGGCCCCGGCGGCTCGCAGCTGCCGGTGGTCGTCTCACCGCTCGTCGACGCCCGCTTCGGCCCCACCGCCGCGCTCGCCATCCCCGCAATCGACGAGGCTGACCGCGACCTCGCCGAGCGCCTCGATCGGGTCGAGGTTCCGGCTGCCCCCGAGGGCGAGGAGGAGCGTCCGGCGCCTGCCCCCGTCGACGGAGCCCGCGAGGCGACTCGCTACCGGGCCAACGACTTCTCGATCTCGCGCCAGCGCTCCTGGGGGACGCCGATCCCGGTAATCCTCTGCGAGGAGTGCGGCCCGGTGCCGGTCCCGGAGGCCGACCTGCCGGTGGTCCTGCCGCGGGACATCAAGCCGACCGGCGAAGGGAATCCGCTCGCTGAGCGCCCCGACTTCGTCGATGTGGAGTGCCCGAAGTGCGGTGCCGCCGCCAAGCGCGAGACCGACACCCTCGACTGCCACTTCGACGCACTCTGGCTTTGGGTTCCGGCCGCGGTCCCGCCCGAGGATCGCGCCGAGCAGATGTTCACCCACCCCGAGCTGCGTGAGTGGCTGCCCTCGGAGCGTCTCGTCGCCGGTAACGACAGCGGCGGCTTCGTCTTCGACCAGCGAGTCGTCACCAAGGCCCTGCGGGACATCGGGCCGTTCGAGTTCATGGGGGAGGGGGAGCCGTTCGCCGGCTGTCTCTTCCACGAGATGGTGATCGCCGACGGGCGCAAGATGAGCAAGCACCTGGGCAACGTCGTCAACCCCGACGAGCTGGTGGGGCAGCACGGCGCCGACACCGTCCGCTTCGCGGTTCTCTACGCCGCCGGGCCGGCGAAGACGCTGAACTGGAGCGACGGGGCGGTGCGCTTTGCAAGCCGCTTCCTGCGCAGCCTCTGGATCTACACCCACGACCGGCTGGCGGCGCTCGAGGGGCTCGAGCACGATGCTGAGGCCGCGGCCGACACCGAGCACATCCGGGACCGCCTGCGCAAATGGTGCGAGAACGGCCTCGCCCGGATTACCGAGGACACCGAGCAGCTGCAGATGCACAAGTCGATCCGCAACATCACCAGGCTCTTGGAGCGGATCCAGGACTTTGAGAAGCGGGTCGTCCAGCGGCGCGAGCAACTTGGTCGCGCGGATGCCGAGGCGCAGCTGGCGGCGCTGGCCTTACTGGCTCGGACGCTGGTGCCCTTCGCGCCGCATATCGCCGAGGAGCTGCTGGTTTCGCTCGGCGTCGAGGACAGCGCCGCGGCGCTCGAGAGTTGGCCCGAGACGGCCGAGATCCCGGTCTCGCCGGCGCCCTCGCCCGCTTCTTGAGGTCAGGTTTGCTCCATTGAGCAAACACCCTTGATTGATGGATCTGATTCTGTTATGAATGGATCTGCCGGGCGATCAACCGGTGAAGGGGGCGGGGCTTCTCGGATATGGGAAACCGCCTTGGGGTGGCAAAGGAGGACCAATCCTGAGCCAGGATCTAAATCGTCATGACGGATCCTGGTCACGTCGGCTCGGCCGGCGTCGCCCCGCCTCTCTTCATCATTCGCTCACAGGCGCCGCGCGGGGTGGCCGCGCGGCGCTTTTTATGTGCGCGGGTTTATGCGCGCGGGTTTACGAGCGCGGCGGGCGTTTGACGTCGAAGCGGTGCGCTTTCGGCAGCCAGGAGACGCCCTCGCAGAGAATCGATACCGAGGTGTTGAGTGCGCCGGCGAGCTTGATGATCGTTGCCATCCGCGGCTCGCGGCCGGCTCGCTCGAGCAGCGAGACCTCGGTTCGGTGCAGATCGCACAGGTGGCCGAGTTCTTCCTGAGAGACGCCGGCCTCGGTCCGGACCTTTCGTAAGTTGACGGCGAAGCGCTCCTGGGGGGTCATCGACGCGATCCTCCTCACTTTGCTGACAGAACCTCTACAGACATTAGGCTACAGCAGGGTTGCGCCCGCCCCGGGTTCCGCTACCTTCCTGAAAGGGATTGAGGGCAAGCTTGTCCCGACATATACGCAGAAAGCATTGAGCAGTGCCATTTCATGTGTTATACCCGTGCGAATAACCGGTTCAACGCCGAGCAATCGGCGGCAAAGGAGGAGTCATGAGTGACGCGGCAGATCCGCATCTCACCGAGCCCTACGGGCTCCGGACCCGCTCCTGCGCCACCGAACTCGTCTGCCGCGACTGCGGGTACCGCACGCCGCTGCTCGACAAAGCTTTCAAGTGTCCGGCCTGCGGTGAGGGGCTCGATGTCGACTACGACTACGACTTGGCCAAGAAGCGGATCGCCGAGCGCTCGGCGGCCGAGCGGCCTTGGAACATCTGGCGCTTCGAGGAGCTGCTGCCGATCCTCAACCTGAAGGCCAAAGAGCGGGTCGGCACCTTCGCCGGCAAAACGCCGCTGATCCACGCCGAGCGGCTCGGCGCCGAGCTCGGTCTCAGCAACCTCTACCTGAAGGACGACTCGACCAATCGCCCCTCGCTCTCTTATAAGGACCGGGTGGTGGGGATGGCGATCGCCCGCCTGCTGGAGTTGGGCAAGGACGAGGTCGGCTGCGTCTCGACCGGCAACGTCGGCACCGCGGTCGCCTCGCTGGCGGCCCAGGCCGGCGCCCGTCCCTACATCTTCTATCCGGGCAACATGGAGAAGGGCAAGGCGAAGGCCTGCCGGGCGATGGGCGCTCAGGTGATCCAGCTCGACGCCAACTACGACCAGGCCAACCGCGCCTGCCGCGAGCTGGCGCTGGAGACCGGGATGGAGTTCGCCAACATCACCCTGCGCCCGTTCTACGCCGAGGGGGCGAAGACGATGGCCTTCGAGGTGGTCGAGGAGATGGGCTGGCAGGCGCCGGATCACTTCGTCATCCCCGCCGCCGGCGGCACCCTCTCCTCGCGAGTCCACAAGGGCCTGGTCGAGCTGGAGACGGTCGGCCTCGCCGAGACCGCGGGCTCGAAGATCAACATCGCCCAGGCCAGCGGCTGCTCGCCGATCGCGACCGCGATCGTCGACGGCGGCGAGATCGAGCCGCAGATGCCGGAGACGGCGGCCCACTCGTTGGCGATCGGCGCCCCTGGCGACGGCACCCTGGTGGTCGACGCGGTCCGCTCGCGCGACGGCTCGGCGGCGACCGCGTCTGACGACGAGATCTGGAATGCGATCGACTTGCTGGGCTCGACCGAGGGGATCCTCACCGAGCCGGCGGGCGGGACGACGATCGCCTGCACCGCGCGGCTGGCCCAGGAAGGCAAAATCGGGCCGGACGAGACCGTGGTCGCGGTGATCAGCGGCAACGGGCTGAAGACCCTGCACGAGCACCCGGAGAAGGACTGGCCGGAAAGGAGTGCCCTGCGAGGTTGGCGAGATGGAGCGGGTGTTGAACGACTTTCGCCAGGCGGCGGCGACCGCGCTGCACTGAGGAGTCCCAGCCGGGTCAAGGCAAGTAGCCTGTTTGGCTGGTGAGCCAGCCACCCGAGATAGACGGCGTAACCCATCACTGGGTCAGCGCCCGCGGCATCCAGTTCCACTACGCCGAAGCCGGGAGCGGCGAGGACGTCGTCCTCTGCCTGCACGGCTGGCCGCAGCACTGGTACGAGTGGCGCCATCTGATGCCGGCCCTGGCCGACCGCTACCGGGTGATTGCCCTCGACCTGCGCGGCTACGGCTGGTCCGACGCTCCCCCCAGCGGCTACGAGAAGGAGAACATGGCCGACGACGTGCTCGCCGTTCTCGACGAGCTGGGGATCCAGCGGGTGAAGCTGGTCGGCCACGATTGGGGCGCCTGGATCGGGTTCCTGCTGGCTCTGCGCGAGCCGCAGCGGTTTGAGCGCTACCTGGCGCTCAACATCCTGCCGCCCTGGGTCACGATGCGGGCGATGCTGCCCCACCTCTGGCGCTTTTGGTACCAGTGGCTGATCCTCAGCCCCGGCATCGGCCCCTGGCTCCACACCAGCAACAAGTTCATCCCGAAGGTGCTGGCCGGAGCCTCGGTCCGCCGCGAGGTCTGGGACGACGCGACCCTGCACGCCTTCAGCGACAAATTCACCGAGCCGGACCGGGCCAACGCCGCCGTCCAGACCTACCGGGTCTTCAACCTCAAGGAGGCCCGCGACATCGCCCGCGGCCGCTACGCCAAGACCCGCCTCACCGTCCCCACCAAGCTTCTCTTCGGAACCGGCGACCAGGCCCTGAAGCACACTCTGCTCAAGGGCTACGAGCAGCATGCGGATGACATGCAGCTGGAGCTGGTCGAGAACTGCGGCCACTTCATTGCGGATGAGATGCCGGAGTTGGTTGCAGAACGGGCGCGGGAGTTCTTCGCTTAAGGGCTTGGCGGTAGGGAGGGATGAGGTACCCCTTCCCGGAGCACCTCCGCCGAGAGGATCGCCAACGGCTGGCGCCTCTTAACTCTTTGGCTCGGCTCCATGCTGAGTACCGGAAAGGGGTACCTCATCCCTCCTCACCACAGCTCCACCGGGACGGCCGGTCCCACGGAACCCTTATTCAAATAGCTGCCTCACCCTGGGGCGTCTGCCGTAGTGCAGTCGTAGGAGGGGGTCGGTGGGGGTGTCCCGGGTACTCAGCATGGAGCCGGGCCGAAAGCTTCTGAGGCGTCAGCAGAAAGACGTTTCTCCCGGCGGAGGTGCTCCCGGGACACCCCCACCGACCCCCTCCAACCACTCAGGTCCGAATCCGAGCCTCTTCCAGGTCCAGATCCCGCTCGATCTGTCGAAGAGTCTGGTCCCGCAAGCGGCCACTGCCTCGCAGTTCGAGCAACTCCTCACGCTCGATCCCGATCAGCTCCCGCCGCAGCTCGCCGTAGTCGGCGATCTTTTGCTCGCGGGCGGCGGCCTCAGGGTCCTCGCCGCCCAGCACCGCCTGGCACATCCGGAAACGGGCGCGGTAGAGGTCGCGCAGGCGGCTCAGTTGCGCCTCGCTGGCGCGCTGGTCTTCTTCCATCTGGTCGATCCGGTCGAGTGCTGATTGCGCGGCCTCCATTCGCGCCACCGCCTCTTCGTCGGACCAGCGCCGCGGCTGCTCGAGCCGCAGGGCGCGAATGACGAAGGGCAGCGAGAGGCCCTGGCCGACGAGGGTGATGAGGATCAGGGCGAAGGTGAGGAAGATGATCTGTGGCCTGCCGTTGACGGTGAGCGGCACCGCCAGGGCGGCGGCGAGGGAGACGGCGCCGCGCATCCCGCTCCAGCCGACGGCGAAGCGTTCGCCGAGCGTTTCGCCGGCGTCGCTGCGCATCGCGAAGACGAAGGCGAGGCGGGTGGCGATCGAGGCGGCGGCGATCGCGGCCACCGGCAACAGCAGCTCGGTCACTCCTTCGGGGCTCTGTTCGAGGGTGTCGATGATCTCCGGCAGCTGCAGGCCGAGGAGGACGAAGAGGGCGACCTCGAGCCCGAAGACGAGGACGCCCCAGAAGGCGATCGCGTTGAGGCGGATGTCGGCGTCCAGCGAGTGGGGCGAGCGGTAGCCGGCGTAGAGGCCGGCGGTGACGGCGGCGAGGATGCCGGAGACGTGCAGCTCCTCGGCGCCGATGTAGGCGCCGTAGGCGGTCAGCACCGAGAGCAGGATCGCCAGGTCGGAGTCGTGCTGGCGGCGAAGGACGAGGTCGGAGACGTAGGCGATCGCCAGCCCGACGACGATCCCGCCGGCGGCGACTCCGACGAACTCCAGGGCCGCGCCGCCGAGGCTGAAGGCGCCACCGGCGGCCACCCCGGCGGCGATCCGGTAGAGGACGAGGGCGGTGCCGTCGTTGATCATCGACTCCCCTTCGACCAGCAGCCGCACCCGCTCGGGGGCGCTGAGGCGGCGGAAGATCGAGATCGGCGCGACCGCGTCGGTGGGGGCGAGGATGGCGCCGAGCAGCGCCGCTTCGGCCCAGCCCAGCTCGGGGACGAGGGCGTGGGCGACGAGGGCGACGACCGCGGCGGTGAGGAAGACGAGGCCGACCGAAAGCAGGGCGAGCGGCCGCGTTACCGCCCGCAGCTCAAGCGGCGAGGAGCGCCAGGCGGCGGCGTAGACCAGCGGCGGCAGGAAGAGGAGGAAGATCGTGTCGGGAGCGAGTTCGACGTCCGGCAGGCCGGGCACGAAGGCGATCGCGAGGCCGCCGAGGACGAGGACGATCGGCGCCGGGATCTTGCCGTAGTCGGCGACCCGGACCAGGAGCGCGGCGGCGAGGAGAAGGACGAGGATCGACTCGATGTCGTGCACGGGCACATAACATCGTGTTCCGTGGACGACCTGCTCTCACCTCCGCTCGAGGAGACCGATCACCTTCTCGGTGAGCGCGGGGCGGAGCTGGAGCTGGTGATGTTCGGCGACTTCCAGTGCCCCTACTGCCTCGGGGCGCAGTCGGTCCTCCGCCGCGTGCGCGAGCGGCTCGGCGAACGGCTGCTCTTCGGCTTCCGCCACCTGCCGATCCCCGAGCGCCACCCGCTGGCGCCGCTGGCGGCCGAAGCGAGCGAGGCGGCCGCCGCCCAGGGTCAGTTCTGGGAGTACCACGACGCGCTCTACGCCGCCCAGCCCCGGCTCTCGCGCGAGACGATGCTGGAGGTGGCCCGCGACCTCGGCCTCGACGCCGCGCGGATGGAGGACGAGATCGACTCCGGTGCCCACCACGACCGCGTCGCCCGCGATCTCGCCTGCGCCGAGGCGAGCGGCGCCACCGGCACCCCGACCTTCTACGTCAACGGCAAGCGCTTCTTCGGCGCCTACGACGCCGGCTCTCTGGTCGAGGCACTGGAAGCCCCGGCCGACTCTTGAGGCGATGAAGGCCCTGGTCCAGCGCGTCAGCCAGGCGGCTGTCGACGTCGAGGGCGAGCGTGTGGCCCAGATCGGGCCGGGAATGCTGATCCTCCTCGGCGTCGGGGTCGGCGACGGCCCCGAACAGGTCGACCGCCTGGCCGACAAGGTCCGCAAGCTGCGCATCTTCGACGACGCCGAGGGGCGAATGAACGAGCCATTGGGAGACCGCGAGATCCTCTGCGTCAGCCAGTTCACCCTCTACGGAGAGACCCGCAAGGGCAATCGTCCCAGCTACGTCAACGCCGCCCGTCCCGAGATAGCGGAGCCCCTCTACGACCGCTTCTGCGAGCAGTTAGGAGCGAAGAAGGGCGTCTTCGGAGCTTGCATGGGAGTGGCGCTGATCAACGACGGCCCGGTGACGCTGATGGTCGAGGTTGATCCGCCGAAAGGCGGGCACGGCCCGCGCCCCTCTCAGTAGGCTCACCCCATGGCCTATCAAGATCGAGACCTGCTCGAGAATGTCACCGAGCGAACGCCGTCGAAGGCCTCGGCCGACAAGCGCCCACCGTTTCTGCGGTCTCTAAGGCGCGCGGTACGCGACGCGATCATGCGTCAAGTCAGCACCAAGCGCTAGGCGGACATTCGGACTCCGATGGGATCGGCCCCGAGACTGGCCAGCCATCTACGAATCCCACCGGGGCTTCCCACTCGCACCGAGCGCTGGAATCGTCGTGGCGGTGCAGGTGGAGGGAGACGGTCTTGTAGCGGGCGACGACGGTACGCCCGCCGACGGCGTGCAGTTCCTCACCCTCGTTGTCGTCCAGGTCGAGGCCAAGCTCGTCCGCCAGTAGGTCGCTCGCGAGGATCGCGCTGCCCCGGTGTCGATCAGTCCCTCTAGCTCGGGAGTCGAGGCATCGTCCGTGGCGAGCGAGACGGGCACGAAGGGCCGGAACACCGGCTGCCCCAGGCGGGTTTGCTGGGGGTCCTCCCGATAGGGATAGAGCCAGGGGTCTTCGGCTCAGCCAAGGCCGACGTAGATCGGCTCGTCTGCGTGGGGAACCCGCCCGCCGACGACGACGTGATCCAACTTGCGGGCTTTCTCCAGCACGACTTTCAGGTTCTCGTCGGCGATCACGACTTGGCCCGTGCGGGTGTCGGTCGCCACGTACTTGCCCTCGTAGCCCTTGAAGTCGGTGCGGATCGGTTTCACGTAACCGATGGTACCCATCGCCTCCACGGCCATTTCAGCGCTAGACCCTTTCAGGTTGCAGTTCGCCAACTCTGAATAAGAAAACTTTCGCTTTAGCCGCACCCACCAAGCCAAATGCGTCCGATCAGTGAGCAATTCTTGCGTGCCGCCCATGACCCCCCACACGCTTCAACTTCCACCGCTCTGGTCCCAGCGCTTTGTCGTTGACCAGAACACTGCTCGCCAGCTCATAGCTGGCGAGCGCTCCGGGGTCATCGAGACCAAAGGCGAGTTCTGGTCGTGCCGGCTCGATGACGACAGCGTGGTGCCAATCCGCCGACCCGGTCATGAGCGCCCATTAGGCACCCATCTGGAGCTCACCGATGCATCTTCAACGCTGACGCCGGAGACGCTCAGCGCCGCGCAGCTACGGTGGGTCAACTTCGACAAACCGAGTTCGACGGACGAAGTGCTCGACGGGCTGGTAGGCAAATTTCGACCTCTTGTTGAGGACCGCAATGAGGGTCGAGCGGGTTTGCGGATTCCACAGGCGGGTGCTGTGCACGCGGTCCTCGCCTATTGGTCAACCCGGGCGAAGGACGCGGCAACGGTCGTGCTTCCGACCGGCACGGGTAAGACCGAGACGATGATCGCGCTGTTCGCAAGCGAGCGTCTCAAGCGCCTACTCATCCTCGTGCCAACTGACAATCTGCGGAACCAGATTGCAGAGAAGTTCGAGACCTGGGGTGTCCTAGTCAGCAACGGAGTCCTCGACGCCGAGACCCCGAGGCCGGTGGTCGGCACCATCGCGCATGGCTTTTCGGATCGTTCGGCGATGCGCCGCTTTATTGACGCGTGCAACGTTGTTGTGGCGACCCCACATGCTCTGCCCACCGACGACACCGCTCTAAGAGCGGTCGCCAAACGCTTTTCACATCTGTTCATTGACGAGGCACATCACGGTCCCGCAGCCACCTGGTCGCGAGTCCGCAACTCATTCGACAAGCGACCGACCGTGCAGTTCACTGCGACGCCCTACCGTGTCGACGGCCGTCGGATCGGGGGTCGCCTGATCTATTCATTCCCGCTTGGGCTGGCCCAGGAGATGGGTTACTTCCAGAAAATCAACTACATCTCGGTCGTCGAGCTAGCCAATCGCGACCGAGCTGTGGCGAGCGCCGCCTTGGAGAAGCTTCGGAAAGACCTTCAGAGCGGCTATGAGCATCTGATAATGGCCCGAGCAGACACGATTCGCCGAGCCGAAGAGGTCCTTCTACCTCTCTACGAAGAGCTCGGCGCCGAGTTTGAGCCACAGGTTCTGCACAGCAAGCTGAAGGCGCCCCAACGCGCGAGTCGACTCAGCGCTCTACGCGAGGGGAAGAGCCGAGTGATGGTATGCGTCGACATGTTCGGAGAGGGATTCGACTTTCCGGAGCTGAAGATCGCGGCCCTCCATAACCCCCAGCGCAGCCTCGGTGCCGCTCTGCAGTTCATCGGACGGTTCGCTCGATCAAGCCCGGAGCTCGGGCCCGCCACGGCGGTCCTCGCCCGCCCGGACCCAGGCTATGACCCGAAGCTTCGCGCTCTCTATGCCGAGCGCATGCAGTGGGACGAGGTCTTAGAGATTCTTTCCGAGTCGGCTATTGAAGCCGTGCGTCACCTCGACGAATTCGACGCCGGCTTCTCGGCCCCCGGGTGAGGACGAGCTCTCGGTGAGCACCCTCAGGCCGAAAATGAGCACCGTCGCCTATGCGACCGAGTGCGATGATTGGCAGCCTGATGCCCTTGAGCAGCTCTTCGAGGCGGAGAACATCCTCGCAGGGCCTGCGATCAATGCCGACCAGCGAGTCGCATGGATCGTCGTGGAACGCCGCACCCCAGTGCGCTGGGCTGACCTGCGCTCTGTCGAGAACCTGAACAACCACCTGCACGTCCTGCACTGGGACATGGAGCGCAAGTTGCTCTACATCAACAGCTCCGATCTTGACAGCCTGCATGAGGATCTCGCCGAAGCCGCCTGCGGGGAAGGAGTGAAACGTCTGAAGGACGAGGTTCCATTTCGGCCTTTGGGAGAAATCGACCGCCCGATTCCGACCAATATCGGTGTGCTCAGCGTGCGTCCTGGCGGCCGCCGCTTCTCGATGCATGTCGGACCAGACGTCTTCGAGGGTTTCTCAGTGGCCGAGGAACAGACCAAGGTCAGCACCAATATCTTCGTTACCGGCTTCGTCGAAGGCGACCACGCGACGATGGGCGCGGCGCGTAAGGGCCGGATCTGGAGTCAGCGAGCAGCACAGTCGATTCACGGCTGGGTTCGATGGGCCGCAGCACTCGGAACCAAGCTGCAGGACGACAGCATTGAGCTCGACGCGTTATTTCGCAGCTTCGTTCGGCCGCAGCCACTGAAAAAACGCCCGGCGCTAATGCCGCTCGACATCGGATGGGCGTGGTCGGCCTACGTCGGGATGGGTGAGGCCACGCAGCTGGTCATCGAGGATGTGGTTGCCGACATCCTCGATTCCGAATTGGTCCTGCTTACGGACGAGAACTCGAATGAGGGTCCGATCCGCTATCAGGTTCGCGCAGGCGGACAGTCGCTGGACTACGAGGCGGTCGTCGCAGGGGAACAGCTTGTGCATCGGGCGCTCGGAGCGGAGGCGGAAGTCGCGCCTAGTGGCGGAGAGAGCATTCCGCTTAGCCAGCACCTAAATGTCGAGGGCTGTTCTATCTGGTTTGAGGATGAGGTCAGGATCGAGGGTCCGGATCTGTTGCTTGAGATCGTCCGTGACCGACCCCCCCTTGACAGCGAGCAGCTCATCGAGGTGGACTGGAGTGACATCGATATCAAGCGCGAGTCGATGGGCTCCGATCGCAATCAGGACACGGTGCAGGCGAAAAGCGCAGAGCGTCTGATGGGCTTGAAGGACTGGGACGTCGTGCTTAATGACGACAACACGGGCGAGGTGGCCGACTTGGTCGCCCTGAAACGTGAAGACGAGGGCCTTTCAATCCACCTCGTGCACTGCAAGTACTCCTCAAAACAAGATCCCGGTGCGCGGGTCGAGGACCTCTACGAGGTCTGCGGTCAGGCGCAGCGCAGCACGCACCATCGACAGCATGTGAACGAGATGATCAAGAATCTGGTTCGCCGTGAGAGCAATCGTCAGGAGAAGGGCGGAGATGGGTTCCTAGTCGGAAACAGCGAGACCCTCCTTGACATTCGCGACTGGGCTCAATATCGACGCGCGAAGCTCCACGTCACGATTGCTCAACCAGGTCTCAGTTCAGCAGCAGCGAAAGACCGCCACTTGCAGCTCCTCTCCTGCGTGGATCTCTATGTCAAGGAGGTCGCATATGGAGACTTCGACGTCTGGTGCAGCGCTTAGCCAGCCGCTCGACAGTTCAGACGCTCAACGAAGCTGGACGCCAGCCCACTTGCCGACTTCATCGACCAGCACGACAGTGGCATCTCGGTTGAGCGGCTCGGTGTCCAAGATTTCGTCGTAGCGCAATGGAACTGCGTGCTCGGTGAGCGCGACTACCTCGGGGATGTCGAACGGAAATTCCCCTACCGCTGCCGTGACCTCTGCGATCAGGCGATGCAGATCGTGGGTGTACTCGAAGTCGATTCCCCGCGACCCGAGTACGGCCTTGAGCCACTTCTCGACAGCTTGCTGAGCGTGAAAGCCGACGATCTCGTCACTGATCTCAGGATTCGGGGCCAGCAGGCGCATCGCCTTCGCGTCGCCCTCTGCCTTGCGGGCGAGGACAACCGCTTCGGCCTTCGGATCACGCTCCGACGAGGACACGGCCTCTGTGCAACGCCTCGTTGACCATGCTCCCGGGAACCCCAGCCCTCTGGTCTGCGTACTCGGCGCTGAGAACAATGAGATCAATCGGAACTCCAAGATCACCCAGAGCTTCACGAAGCCGCACGAACTCCGCTCGGCGACTCTTCAACTCGGGCTCGATGACGAGCAGATCCAAGTCGCTATTGGAACGACCCTCGCCTCGAGCGCGAGAGCCAAAAAGGATCACCCGCGCCCCCGGCGCGGCGTCGGCCAAGCGACGACCCGCCTCCTCGATAAGTGCCTCGTCATTCATCAAACTCATAGACGGATCGTAGTCGCCGCCTGCGACGGTGACTACCCTGCCGATGTGGCTGACGCTTCCGATCCCGATAAAGCCGCTGTTGAACGTCGAACGGCGATAGAGCGGACCCGAGGCTTGTTCGCCCACTCGGCTCCCGGCGAAAGCTTGACTGACGAGTTGATCGCAGATCGACGCATGGAAGCCCACGCGGAAGACCGCGAGGCTGCCGAAGAAGCTCGGGGTCTTCGCGGTAAGTAGCAAGCCGTCAGCACTCGTTCCTCATTGTCTTTGCGCTGCTTACTCGCCAAGAAGCCAGGGGCTACTCCTCACACCGAGCCTGCACACCTTGACCCAAGCCATGCCGGAGGAGGGACTCGAACCCCCGACACGCGGATTATGATTCCGCTGCTCTAACCAGCTGAGCTACTCCGGCGGGGAGATGATGGTAGCGATGGGGCAGCGATGCGGTGGCTCTCCTCGGGCCGGTTGGTCGGCGATGCGGCCGGCGTCATTTGGTTTGCGGTCTGGGCCATTGGACAACGCCATTACGGCGGTTGAGGATTTCGCTACGGTTTTGGTGGAGCGGATTTAAGGAAAAGTCCGCCAAGTTCGTAGGGAGCAGGGGAAAAGGCCTGCAGTGCAGGCCCAATGTGGCTAGGGTGGCCCGATGACCGCGGAACTGGACAGGGCAGTGAAGACGGTCGTACGCAAGTGCATGGGGATCTCGCCGGGTGAGGACGTGCTCGTTGTCTGCAACCCGGTGACCGAAGAGATCGGTGCGCTGATGCGGATCGAGGCGCAGGGCGACGGCGCCGATGCGACCCTGGCCGTGATCTCCGAGCGCGACTCCGCGGCCGCCGAGCCGCCACGGGCCGTGGCGGCAGCGATGGCTGCGGCCGATGTCGTTCTGGCGCCGACGATCCAGTCGCTCTCCCACACCTCTGCTCGCAAAGCCGCAACCGACGCCGGCGTTCGCATCGGCACCCTGCCGGGCGTGACCGAGGAGATGCTGACCCGCCTCATGGCCGGCGACCTGGAGGAGATCCGCCGCCGCGGTTGGGCGATCGTCACCGGCCTCAATCGCAGCGCCGAGGCGCGCATCACCTGCCGCAACGGCTCCGACCTGCGGATCGGGCTGGAGGGGCGGATGGGGATCGTCGACGCGGGCGAACTCGGCAGCCGCGGAGCCTTCGGCAACCTGCCCTGCGGCGAGGGCTTCATCGCCCCGGTCGAGGGGACGAGCACCGGCAAGCTCGTCATCGACGGCTCGATCGCCGACGTCGGCCTGCTGGAGACGCCGGTCGAGCTGACGATCCGCGACGGCCATCTGGTCGGAGCGACCGGGGAGGACGGGGCTCGTCTGCTCGAACTTCTCACCGTCCACGGCGAGGACGGGACCAACGTCGCCGAGCTCGGGATCGGCACCAACGAAGAGGCGCTCCTCACCGGCAACATCCTCGAGGACGAGAAGATCCTCGGCACCTGTCACGTCGCCTTCGGCGCCTCGCGGGCGATCGGCGGCACCGTCCAGGTCCCCGTCCACCTCGACTGCGTGGTCCTCGAACCGACGGTCGAGCTCGACGGCGAGACGATTGCCGGCGGCGGCGACCTGCTGGTCTGAGGAGTCGCCCCGATGCCGCCCCTGCTCGCGGTGCCGAACGTCTCGGAGGGGAGCGATGGCCAGCGCCTGGCCCGGCTGCAGAGCGCCTTCGGCCGCGGGGTCTCGCTCCTCGATCGCCACTCCGACGCCGACCACGGCCGCACCGTCTTCACCCTGGCCGGGGAGCCCGCGGCGCTGACCGCGGCCCTCGCCGCCGGCGCCGAGGAGGCGCTGGAGACGATCGAGATGGATGCCTACCGCGGCGACCACCCGGCGATCGGGGCACTTGACGTCTGCCCTGTCGTCTGGCTCGATCCGGCCGATCGCGACGTCGCTCGCACCGAGGCGGTCGCGGCGGCGACCCAGATCGGCGGTCTCGGGGTGCCGGTCTTCCTCTATGGCGAGCTGGCGCGGGACCCGGGGAGGGCCGAGCGCGCCTACTTCCGCAACGGCGGCCTGCCGGAGCTGTGGCTGCGGATGGAGACCGGCGAGCTGCGCCCCGATTTCGGTCCCGACCTGCCGCACCGCACCGGCGGCGCCACCCTGGTCACCGCCCGCCCGCCGCTGGCGGCCTTCAACGTCGAGCTCGACAGCGGCGAGGTCGAGATCGCCCGGGCGGTTGCCGCCGGGTTGCGCGAGGCCGGGGGAGGGCCGGCCGGGGTGCGGGCGATCGGCCTCCTGCTCTCCAGCGGCCGCGCCCAGATCTCGACCAACGTCCACGACCCGCTGGCGGTTCCCCTCGCTGAGGTCGTCACGCGGGTGCGTGAACTGGCGATGCCGCTCGGGGCCCGTCCGGTCGAGGCGGAGCTGGTCGGCTTGATCCCGCAGGGGGCGCTGGCGGGATACCCGGAGGAGGTGCCGATCCGCGGCTTCGACCCCGCCCAGCATGTGATCGAGCGGCGGCTGGAAGCCCTGACCGACTAAATTCCAAAGCCATGGCCCAGGCGAAGAAAAAGCGACGCCGCAAGCAGCGCGGCACCCAGGGCGGGCGGATCGACAACAAGCCGCGCAGCGGCCGTCCCCGCAGCCGCGAGGAAGCGAAATCGCGCGCCCGCTCGAAACGCAAGCCGGTGGCGAAAGGTGACATGCCGCCGACCTGGCGCGGTGCCTTCTTCCGCGGCGCGGTAGCGGCCCTGATCTTCGTTGCGGTCCTGGCTCTGGTCCTGGGCAAATCGATCGGCGCCGCTTTCCTCTTCGGTGCCTTCATGATGGTTCTTTACGTCCCCGCCGGCTACTTCATCGACATGACGTTGTGGCGCCGCCGGGAGCGTGCCCGGATTCGCGCTCGGAGCGAGTAGAGATGGTCGGCCCCGCGACCAGGCACGCCTGGATGACGCGCCGGGCACTGCGCATCTCTGCGTCCTCGGGCTTGCCTTTGCCGCCGGCAAAGGCTGCGCCCTGCGTCCTTGACCTGCTTGGCCCGGCGCGCCCCCAGTCGCACCTGACCGCGGGGCCGACCATCTGATGCCTCTCGACGTGGAGATGCTCACGGTCGGCCCGATCGCCGAGAACTGCTTCCTGCTCCGGCGCCAGGGCTCGGACCGGCTGCTGGTTGTCGACCCGGGCGAAGAAGCGGAGCGGATCCTCGCCGCGGTCGAGGCGAAGGGGGCGGAGGTCGAGGCGATCCTCCTCACCCACTGCCACTTCGACCACGTCGGCGCCGTGGCGCCGGTGGCGAAGGCGACCGGAGCGCCCGTCTACTGCCCGGAGATCGAGGTGCCGATCCTCGCCGACATCATGGCCTTCGTCCCCTGGGCCGAGTTCGGCCCATTCGAGAGCTACGAGGCCGACGCGACCGTCAAGGGCGGTGAGACGCTGGAGCTGGCGGGGATGGAGCTCGACGTGATCTTCACTCCCGGACACAGCCCCGGCCACCTCACCTACTCGGTCCGGGACGAGCCGGCGATCTTCTCCGGCGACGTGCTGTTCCAGGGCTCGGTCGGGCGAGTCGACCTGCCGGGCGGCGACGGGCCGACCCTGCTCGCCTCGATCGCCGGCCTGCTCGACTCGCTGCCGGACGAGACCGTCGTCCACCCCGGCCACATGGGGCTGACCACGCTCGGCGCCGAGCGGGCGACCAATCCCTTCCTCGGCTCGCTGACGTAAGGTCGCCGCACGATGGCGAGCAAGTACCAGGCCCCACGGGGAACCTTCGACATCCTGCCCGAGGGGGCGCGTTCGCGGGCGCGGCTGGAAGGCGCTGCGGCTGAGATTTTTGCCCGCGCCGGATATGAACCGATCGCGACGCCGGTCTTCGAGGACACCGCCCTGTTCGAGCGTGGGGTGGGGCAGTCGACCGACATCGTCCGCAAGGAGATGTTCACCTTCGAGGACAAGGGCGAACGCAGCCTCACTCTGAGGCCGGAGGGAACGGCCTCGATCTGCCGCGCCTACCTCGAGCACGGGATGCACAAGCAGGCGCAGCCGGTGAAGCTCTCCTACCTCGGGCCGTTCTTCCGTCACGAGCGGCCGCAGGCGGGGCGCTACCGCCAGTTCCATCAGCTCGGGATCGAGTGCATCGGCTCCGACTCGCCGCTGGCCGACGCCGAGGTGATCATGCTGCTCTCGGACCTGTTGGCCGAGCTCGGCGTGCCGGGGGTCGAGTTGCGGCTCGGCAGCCTCGGCTCCTTCGAGGCTCGGCGCGCCTACTTGGAGAACCTCAAAGCCCACCTGCACGCGCACGAGGCGGACCTCTCGAAAGACGTGCGCGAGCGGATCGACATCAACCCGCTGCGTGCCTTCGACGCCGACGACGAGGGGACGCGGGGGGTGATGGCGAGCGCGCCGACGATCGTCGAGCAACTGGAGGGCGAGGACGCCGAGCACTTCGAGGCGGTCAAGGCCCAGCTCGACGCGGCGGGCGTCGCCTACGTCGTCGACCCGACCCTGGTCCGTGGCCTCGACTACTACACGCGCACCATCTTCTCCTTCGTCTGCGACGCGCTCGGAGCCCAGTCCGAGATCGGCGGCGGCGGCCGCTACGACGGTCTGATCGAGCAGCTCGGCGGGGCGCCGACCCCGGCGGTGGGCTTCGCCGCGGGGATCGAGCGGATCCTGCTGGCGCTGGACGAAGAGGTTCCGGCCGCCGGCCGCGACGCCTTCATCGCGATCGCCGACCCGGGCCAGCGCGAGCGGGCGATGGCGCTGGCGGTCGAGCTGCGCCACGCCGGCCTCTCGGCCGAGGTCGACCTCGGCGGCCGCGGCCTCAAGGGCCAGCTCAAGCACGCCGATCGGCTCGGCGCCCGTCGCGTTCTCATCCTCGAGGCCGACGGCAGCGCCCAGCTGCGCGACATGACCACCGGCGAGCAGCGGCCGGCCGATCCCGGCAAGCTTCTCGAGGAGATGACGGGAGGGGACTCTTGAGCGAGACGCCGCCACTGCGGGCCAACGCTTACCGCGATGCCTGGTGCGGCGAGGTGCTGGCCGACCGGGTCGACACCGAGGTGCGGGTCGCCGGCTGGGTCAACCGCCGCCGCGACCACGGCGGCCTGATCTTCATCGACCTGCGCGACCGCACCGGGATCGTCCAGCTCGTCTTCCATCCCGACAACTCCGGTGAGTCATTCGAGCTGGCCCACAAGTTGCGGGCCGAGGACGTGTTGAGCGCGACCGGCAAGGTCGTGCGCCGCTCCGAGGACACCGTCAACCCGGAGCTGGCAACCGGGGAGGTCGAGCTGCAGGTCGCCGGCGCGGAGCTGCTCGCCGGGTCGGAGACGCCGCCGTTCCAGGTCGAGGGCTTCAGCGGTGAGGTCGGCGAGGACGCCCGGCTCCGCTACCGCTACATCGACCTGCGCCGGGGGGCGATGCAGGAGGCGATGCTGCTGCGCCACCGGGTCGTCGCCGCGATGCGCGAGTTCCTCAACGGCGAGGGCTTCCTCGACATCGAGACCCCGGTCCTGACTCGCTCGACCCCCGAGGGCGCGCGTGACTTCCTCGTTCCCAGTCGCCAGCAGGCCGGCTCCTTCTACGCGCTGCCGCAATCGCCGCAGCTGTTCAAGCAGCTGCTGATGGTCTCCGGCTTCGAGCGCTACTACCAAGTGGCGCGCTGCTTCCGCGACGAGGCGACCCGGGCTGACCGCCAGGCCGAGTTCACCCAGCTAGACGTCGAGATGTCCTTCGTCGACGTCGACGACGTGATCGCCGCCAACGAACAACTGCTGGCGCACGTCTTCGAGCGCGTGGGGGGGCCGCAGGTGGACGTGCCGATGCAGCGGATGGGCTACGACGAGGCGATGGACCGGTTCGGGACCGACCGGCCGGACTTGCGCTTCGGGCTGGAGCTGGTCGACCTCGGCGACGCCCTGCGCGAGACCGAGTTCAAGGTCTTCCGCTCGGTCCTGGACGGGGGCGGCTCGATCCGCTCCCTCAACGCCGGCCGTCGCGAGCTGCCGCGCTCGGAGCTCGACGGCCTGATCTCCCGCGCCCAGGAGCTGGGGGCGAAGGGGCTGGTCTGGGCCTTCCGCGAGGGCGACGGCTGGCGCTCGCCGACCGCGAAGTTCCTCAGCGAGGGGGAGCTGGCCGATCTCAACCAGCGCCTCGGCGCCGAGGAGGGCGACCTGCTGCTGCTGGTCGCCGACGAGCGGCCGGTGACCGATGCGGTCCTCGGTCAGCTGCGGCTCGATCTGGCTGAGCGTTTCGACCTGATCAAGGAGGGCGATAACCGCCTGGTCTGGATCGTCGACTGGCCGCTGATGGAGTGGAACGCGGACGAGAAGCGCTGGGACGCGCTGCACCATCCGTTCACCGCGCCGTCCGGCGAGTTCGACCCCGGCGATCCGGGCGCCGCCCGCGCCCAGGCCTACGACGTGGTCTGGAACGGGCAGGAGCTGGGCGGCGGCTCGATCCGTATCCACGACGCCGAGACTCAGGAGGCTGTCTTCGCCGCGCTCGGCATCGATAAGGAGACCGCGGTGGCGCGCTTCGGCTTTCTGCTTGAGGCGCTGCGCTACGGGGCGCCGCCGCACGGCGGCATCGCCTACGGGATCGATCGCATCGTCCAGCGCCTCTCCGGAGCAGAGACGATCCGCGACGTGATCGCCTTCCCGAAGACCGCCTCGGGCTTCGACCTGCTGACCGGAGCCCCGGCCCCGGTTGACGATCTGCAGCTGCGCGAGCTCAACATCGGCATCCACAAACCGAAACTCCCCGGGCATTGAAATGGGCCTGCGGGACTGGATGCCCCGCAGGTGGCGCCCGGCTCCCGGGCCCGGCAAGACGCCCGTCTACGTCGACGAACCCGCCTTCGACAGCTGGGAGGTGGTGCGGGACTTCGCCGAGCTGCGCACCGCTCGAGCCTGGCACCAGGCCCTGATCGAGGCGAACATCGAGGCGGTCCTCACCTCCGACTGGCCGCTAGACCGCTACGGCCGCGGCGACATCTCCCTGCGAGTCCCGGCCGACCGATGGAGCGAAGCCGAGTGGCATCTCTCCAATCTCGACGATTGATCGGGTTTGCCAGCCGCCCCGCGGTGGTAAGTTGAGCCCAGGCTCGAACCCGTTCGACAGCCGTCTCACCGTTTGACCCAACACAAACGGCGCGGGAGCTGAAAAGTCTCCGGGTCCCTTGGGATTCGGGGCAGGCACCCACCTTCACTTGAAGGGATCAAAGCTAGAGGCGGCAACGGCGGGTTGGAGCCTTTTTCGTGCGTCTTCGGCTCATGAATTGGCACCAACTGCGCACCACGTGTGCGCCGCCTCGCCTCACCATCGGGGGCTGTGGCCACCGAGAGTGCAATTAACCACCTCATGGGTGGCAATTCGCCCTCTCGTGCAAGGGACCAGGCGATGGCGAGGCTTGCCAAGGGTCAGTACGGCGTGGTGGCGCGACGGCAGTTGCGTGAGATCGGGTTCAGCGATCGGGCGATAGACCGCCGGCTGGAGCGCTCGCAACTCCACGAGGTCTTCCGCGGCGTCTTTGTGTTTGGGTCGCGACGGATTAGCCGCAGAGGGCGATGGCTGGCTGCCGTGCTTGCAAGTGGGGAAGGGGCTGCTCTGAGCCATCGATCCGCTGCGCGCCTCTGGGGTTTGTTACCTCCGGCTGCCGAATGGGTGGAAGTCACCAGCCCGGGGCGGCGTGTGCGTCGAGACGGGATCGTCAGCCATCGGTGTGATCTACGGGAGGACGAGTGGCTCGTCGAGGATGGCGTTCCCGTCACCTCTCCGTTCCGGACGATCTTTGACCTTGCTGCGGTCGTGGACAGGCGTCAGCTGGAGCGAGCTCTGCACGAGGCAGAAGTGCGGCAAGTGACGGACCGCATATCGCTGCCGATGCTCTTGGAGCGCTACCCGGGGCGACGGGGGACGCGGAACCTGCGGGAGCTACTGGAATTCGACGAGCCGGTGGGAATCACGCGGAACGACTTCGAGGAGGCGCTTGTGGCCCTTGTCTACGCTCACTGCCTGCAACGGCCGCGGATGAATGCGGACCTCTCCGTGCGCGGGCGGTTCTTCCAGATCGACGCCCTCTGGGAGCGCCAGCGCGTTGCCCTCGAGCTGGACAGCCGCGGCGTTCACGGGACCAGGAGGCGCTTCGAGTCCGACCGGGAGCGCGACCGCATTCTGGTGGCCGAGGGCTATCGGACCATGCACGTCACCTGGCGGCAGTTGAGGGACGAACCGGAGGCGATCGCTGCGGATTTGAGGTTAGCGCTGGGGTAGCCGGGCCATTCCCACACCCACTCGGCAGGTAGGTGTGGGAATGGCCCGGCGGACAGGCGCTTTACCCTGGGTGCGTGGATAGAGAGCTCTTTGAGCACTTCTTGAGCGATGAGAGCCGGCGTGGGCCGGTTGCCGATGATGCCTTCACGGGTGCCGCTGGCGGGGCTGCGTGCGGCGATCTCTCGCGGATCTCTTTGACGGTTACCGACGGGCGGATCGATTCTGTGACCGTCGATACCGAGGGATGTGGTGCAACCAGGGTCGCCACGGCCGCGGTGGCCGAGATGGTCGACGGAGCATCCGTCCTCGACGCCGCTCTAGTCGACATAGACACCGTTGACGCCGCCATTGGCGGCCTAACTCCAGCTAAGCGCCACGCCGCCCAACTCGCCACTGACGCTCTCCACCGAGCGCTCCAAAGCGTCGCCTCCTCGTCCCTCAATTTGAATTCAGACTCAGGGCGATTGGCCACCTCACCCAGCAGGGGTGGCCAATCGCCCCCTCTGAAGCGCGTAGCCGTAGCCATGTCCGGCGGGGTCGACAGCGCCGTCGCCGCCCTCCTCGCCCGCGAGGAAGGGGCCGAGGTGGTCGGGATCACGGTCAAGCTCTGGGCCGACCCCGCGACCGACGGGACCAAGGCCTGCTGCTCGCCCGAGGCCGTGCTCGGCGCTCGCGCGCTCGCGCACCAGCTCGGCATGCCGCACTTCACGCTCGACCTCGAGGCGGACTTTCGCCGCCGCGTCGTCGACCGCTTCATCGGCGGCTATGCCGAGGGAAGTACGCCCAACCCCTGCATCCTTTGCAACGGCGAGGTCCGGCTCGCGGCGATGATCGACCTCGCCGAGCGGGTCGGCGCCGAGAGGCTGCTCACCGGCCACTACGCGCGGATTGTCGAGGACGGCGACGGGCCGCTGCTCGCTGGCGCCGCCGACCAGGCCAAGGACCAGAGCTACATGCTCGCCGCGTTGCCGCCCGAGCTGCTCGGCCGGCTCGGCTTCCCGCTGACCGAGCTGACCAAGCCCGAAGTGCGGGAGATCGCCGCCCGTCACGGCCTCGCCGTCGCCCGCAAGGCGGAGAGCCAGGACCTCTGCTTCCTCGCCGGCCAGGGCAAGCGCGGCTTCCTCCGCCGTCACGGCGGCTTGCGTGAGCGCGACGGCGCGATCGTCGACTCGGCCGGCCGCACCCTCGGCCGCCACCGGGGCCACCACGACTTCACCGTTGGCCAGCGCCGCGGGATCGGCGTCGCCGCCCCCGAGGCGCTCTACGTGCTCGCCACCGACGCCGACACCAACACGGTCACCGTGGGCACCCAGGCCGAGCTCGAGCAGCGCTCGGTCCGCGTCAGCGACGCTGTCCTGCACCGCGACGGTGACACCATCGACGCGGTCAAGCTCCGCTACCGCTCCCGCGCTCTCCCGGCCACCGTCTCGGCGGCAGGGAAGGGGCGGCACTCCACCCTCGAGGTGGAGCTGGGGGAGGCGTTCGCGGGCGTCGCCCCGGGGCAGACGGCGGTCCTCCTGGCCGGCGATCGCATCGTCGGCCACGGCACCATCGCTGCCTAGAGCCGCCGCGCCGGACAAATATTTAGGCTTCCTAACATGAGGGCGAAGGAGATCCGGGACACCTACCTGTCGTTTTTCGCTGAGCGGGGTCACAAAATCGTCCCCTCGGCCTCGCTCGTCCCCTCGTCCCACGACCCCTCGGTTCTCCTCACCACGGCTGGGATGCAGCCGTTCAAGCCTTACTTCCTGGGCCGCGAACAGCCGCCGGCGCCGCGCCTCGCCGACGTCCAGAAATGCTTCCGCACCACCGACATCGAGGAGGTCGGCAACACCGCCCGCCACATGACCTTCTTCGAGATGCTCGGCAACTGGAGCTTCGGCGACTACTTCAAGGCCGAGTCGATCCCCTGGGGTTGGGAGCTCTCCACCAAGGGCTTTGGGATGAACCCGGAGCGGATCTGGGTCACCGTCTTCGGTGGCGATGAGGAGCTCGGGCTCGGCCCCGACGAGGAGGCGATCGAGATCTGGCGCGCCACTGGCGTGCCGGAGGAGCGGATCGTCCGTCTCGGCCGCGAGGACAACTTCTGGCAGGCCGGCCCGACCGGCCCCTGCGGCCCCTGCTCGGAGCTCTACCTCGACCGCGGCCTCGAATTCGGCGCCGAGGGCGACCGCCCGGGAGACGACTCAGACCGCTTCCTCGAGTTCTGGAACCACGTCTTCATGAGCTACGACCTCGCCGAGGACGGCTCGCTGACCGAGCTGCCGACGAAGAACATCGACACCGGGATGGGTCTCGACCGGATGGCGGCCGTCCTTCAGGACGTCCCCTCGGTCTTCGAGACCGATCACGTGCGCCCGCTGGTCGACCTCGCCGAGGAGCTCTCCGGCCGCCGCTACGACGAGGGCGGCGCGGTGACCAGGGCGATGCGGATCGTCGCCGACCACAGCCGCGGCGCCGCCTTCCTGATCGCCGACGGCGTCGTCCCTTCCAACGAGGATCGCGGCTACATCCTGCGGCGGATCATGCGTCGGGCGATCCAGCAGGGCAACACGCTCGGCCTCGAGTCTCCCTGGCTTGGCCGCTTCGCCGAGCGCGCGATCGAGCTGATGGGCGACGCCTATCCGGAGCTGGTCTCCGAACGCGAGACGATCAGCCGTTGGGTCGGCGACGAGGAGGAGAGCTTCGGCCGCACCCTCGAGCGCGGCAGCGAGCTTCTGGAGCGGCTGGTGGTCGAGGCGCAGGAGTCGGAGACCTCCTGGATCGATGCCGCCGAGGCCTTCAAGCTCCACGACACCTACGGCTTTCCCTACGACCTGACCAAGGAGTTGCTGGCCGAACGCGGCCTCGCGGTCGACGACCAGGGATTCCAGGAGCTGATGGAGGAGCAGCGGCAGCGGGCGCGGACCGCCGGCGCCAACGCCCACGGCTCCGAGAACAGCCACGAGCGCGTCCTCGCCTTCGCCGACGCGGCGCCGCCGACCCGCTTCGTCGGCTACGAAACGCTGCGCGCCACCACTGGCCTCGCCGCCGTCGAGCCGACCGACGGCAAGGCGCTGGTCAAGCTCGAGGAGAGCCCGTTCTACGCCGAGGGCGGGGGGCAGGTGGCCGACTCCGGGGTCCTGCGCTGGAACGGCAACGAGGCTCGCGTAGTCGACGTCTACCGCATCGGCGATGACCAGGCGCTGGAGGTCGAGTCGGGGGGCGCCACGATCGAGCCCGGCGTTCCGGTCGAGGCCGAGGTCGACGCCGAGGCCCGCCACGCGACGATGCGCAACCACACCGCCACCCATCTCCTGCACGCGGCCCTGCGCGAGCGGCTCGGCACCCACGTCCGCCAGGCCGGCTCCGCGGTCCGCCCGGACAAGCTGCGCTTCGATTTCACCCACGGCCAGGCGCTCAGCCCCGAGGATCTGCGCGAGGTCGAGGAGCGGATCAACGAGCTGGGTAAAGGCGAGCCGCCCGGTCCGTTGGATGAACATGAATCGCGTCGATGCCGAGAAGCTCGGCGCGATGGCCCTGTTCGGCGAGAAATACGGCGAGTGGGTGCGGGTGGTCGAGGTCGACGGCGTCTCCCGCGAGCTCTGCGGCGGCACCCACGTTTCCAACACGGCAGAGGTCGGGATCTTCAAGATCGTCTCCGAGGGCTCGAGCGCCGCCAACGTGCGCCGGGTCGAGGCGATCACCGGTCCCGCTGCGATCGACTGGTTCCGCGAGCGCGAGGCGCAGCTGCGCGAGACGGGGGAGCTGCTCGGCAACTCCGCAAGACCCCGTCGCCGCCGCCCGTCGCGCCGCCGAGCAGCTGAAGCAGGCGAGTGCCGGCGCCGAGCAGGCCCAGCGCGAGCAGTTGGGCGGCGTCGCCGACGAGTTGGCGGCCGGGGCCGAAGATCTGCCGGGCGGCGGCCACCTCGTCGCCACCGTCGTTGCCGAGAGCTTGCAGGCGAACCCGAAGCAGCTGCTCGACCTCGCCAATCGGATCCAGTCGAAGGTCGGTCAGCCCTCGGCCGTCGTCCTCGGCGGCGCGTTCGCCGGCAAGGCGGGGCTGGTCGCGCTGGTCTCCAAGGAGGCCGTCGACCGTGGTCTCTCCGCCGGCTCGATCATCCGCGAGATCGCCCCGATCGTCGGCGGCGGTGGCGGCGGTCGCGACGACATGGCCCAGGCCGGGGGCAAGGACCCGGCCAAGCTCGACGAGGCGCTGACTGCCGCGCGGGCGGCTGTCGAGCGGGAGCTCGGCTGACGAGGATGCGGGTGCTCGCCCTCGACCACGGCACCGTCCGCATCGGCTGCGCGCTCTCGGACCCGAGCGGGACGCTGGCGACGCCGTTGCCGACGATCGAACCACCCGAGGCGCGGGCGGTCTCGGAGTTGGTCGCCGAGCACGGCGTCGAGAAGGTGGTGGTCGGGTTTGCCGCTCCACCTCAGCGGCGAGGAGGGGAGCCAGGCCGGCCTGGCGCGCAGCTTCTGCCGTGAACTGGAAGCGATGCTCCCGATTCCGGTCGAGACCTACGACGAGCGGCTGACCTCGCGCATGGCCGACGCCAGCCGTCGCGGCGGCGCCAGCGCCTCCCGCGACTCGATCGCCGCCGCCCACCTGCTCGAGTCCTACCTGGCCAGCGTTAGACGTGAGGACGATGGGGAAGAAGGGGACGAGCGATGAGCGACGACTGGCTCAAAGACGACCCCTTCGCCAACCCGGAGGACCCGGCCGCGCGCGAGCGCGAGCGGCGCCGCCTCGAACGCGAGGCGAAGCGGCAGCAAGAAGGCGGCGAAGCAGGCCGAGACCGAGAAGAAGGCCCCGCCACCTCCGCCCGCGCCGCCACCGCCGCAAGAGCCACCGCCGCGCACTCCCGAGGACGAGTTCTGGGACGAGGAACCGGAGCAGCCCGAGGCAAGCGAGGAACCGAACCTGGTGGTCCCACCGCCTCCGCACCCGACCGTCGCCTCTGGCAACGGCAGCAGTCGCCGTCCACGGCAGCGGCCTCCTCTGCTCGCAGCGATCGGCCGGCACCCGTTCCTGATCTTCGCGGTGATCGCTGCCCTGTTCGCCCTCTGGTTCCTCAACTCGCTCTTCCAGCCATTCCACGGCGACGGCTCCGGGCAGGTGCAGGTGACCGATCCCGAAAGGCTCGAGCGTGAGCGAAGTCGGCGACCTGCTCGGCCGAGGAAGGCGTGATCGCCAACTCGACCCTGTTCCAGGTCCGGGTCACCCTCGCCGGCAAGCGCTCGGAAATCTATTCCGGCAACTTCACCCTGGCCGACGACATGAGCTACGGCGCCGCCATCGACGCCCTCTCCGAGCCACCGGTCAAGCGCACCCTCACGGTCACCATCCCCGAGGGCTACACGCGCTCGCAGGCGGCCCAGCTGGTCGAGGAAATCGGCGTCCCTGGCGACTACACGAAGGCGACGATCAAGTCGAAGTACCTCGACCCGGCCGAATACGGCGGCAAGGGAGCGAAGAATCTCGAAGGCTTCCTCTTTCCCGATACCTTCGAACTGAAGCCGAAGGCGCCGGTCGAGGACCTGGTCGAGTTGCAGCTGAAGGACTTCAAGCAGCGGATCAAAGGCGTGGACATGAAGTACGCGAAGTCGAAAAACCTGACGGTGTACGACGTGGTGACGATCGCCTCGATGGTCGAGGACGAGGCCGGGGTCGACAGCCAGCGTGGGCTGGTCGCCTCGGTCATCTACAACCGCCTGCGGGACGGGATGCCGCTGGGGATCGACGCGACGATCCGCTTCGCGACCGGCAACTACACTCAGCCGCTGACCGAATCGGAACTGGCGATCGACTCGCCCTACAACAGCCGCACCAACGTCGGCCTGCCGCCGGGGCCGATCAGCAACCCGGGCCTGGCCTCGATCGAGGCTGCTGCGCACCCGCCGAAGACCGACTACCTCTTCTACGTGACCACCCCCGGCGCTTGCGGCAAGCTCACCTTCGCCAAGACCGAAGCCGAATTCGAAGCAGCGGTCGACAAGTACAACTCCGCCCGCGAAGCGGCGGGCGGCAACTCGCCCGACAGCTGCGAGGAATAGGCGATGCCAAAGCTCGCGGTTCTCGGCCATCCCGTATCTCACTCGCGATCGCCGGCGATGCAGACCGCGGCGCTCGCCGCGCTGGGGATGGGGGACTGGAGCTACCGGGCGATCGACGTCGCCCCGGGGGCCTTCGAGATGACGGTCCGCGAGCTGGCGTCGCTCGGCTACGCCGGGGTCAACGTCACCGTCCCGCACAAGGAGGCGGCGCTGGCTCTGGCCGACGAGGCGAGCGAAGCCTCGCAGCAGATCGGCGCCGCCAACACCCTGGTCTTCTCCGGCAAGGAGATCGAGGCCCACAACACCGACGCCGACGGACTGCTCTCCTCCCTGCCGGACTCGCCGCTGCACCGCCGCGCCCTGGTCCTGGGCGCCGGTGGCGCGGCGCGAGCGGTGGTTTGGGCGCTGCTCTGGGAAGGGGCGCAGGTGGCTGTCTGGAACCGCACCCCCGAGCGAGCGGAGACGATCTGCGCCGAGCTGGGCGGCAAGGCGATTCTCGCTCCCCGTCAGGAGGAGTACGACCTGATCGTCAACACCAGCGCCGCCGGCATGGGGGGCGAGGACCCCTTCGAGCACCTGCCCCTGCGGCCCGATCTGTTTCACCGAGTCCCAGGTCGTTGTCGACATGGTCTATGGCGAGTCACTCCAGCCCGCTGCTCGAGGCGGCGGAGGCCGCCGGCGCCGCCACCGTCGACGGCCTCGAGATCCTCGTCCAGCAGGGGGCGCGATCGTTGGAAATCTGGACCGGGCGCAAGCCCGACCTCGACGTGATGCGCGAGGCGGCGGCGCGCCGATAGCCTTGCCCGGATGACGACGTTCCGTTTCACCACCGCGGGGGAGTCGCACGGGCCCGGGCTCGTGGCGATCGTCGAGGGCATGCCGGCGGGCCTCGAGCTCGACCGCGAGGCGCTCGACCGCGACATGGCGCGGCGCCAGCTCGGCCACGGTCGCGGCGGCCGGATGAAGATCGAGACCGACACGGTCGAGGTCCGCTCCGGCGTCCGCCACGGCCGCACTCTCGGTGGCCCGATCGCGCTGCTGGTCGCCAACCGCGACTACAAGAACTGGGAGGAGCGGATGAACCCCTGGCCGGTCGAGGGGTTCTCGCCGGACGAGGTGCACCTGCCGCGGCCGGGCCACGCCGACCTGGTCGGCGCCCAGAAATACGGCCACGCCGACATCCGCAACGTGCTCGAGCGGGCGAGCGCGCGGGAGACCGCCGCCCGGGTCGCCGCCGGCACCATCGCCCGCGGCTTCCTCTCGGCCCTCGGGGTCGAGATCCACAGCCACGTCCTGCAGATCGCCTCGGTTCGCGCCGCGGAGCGGACCGACCTGAAGCCCGAGGACTTCGCCGGGGTCGACGACGACCCGGTCCGCTGCCTCGACCGGGAGGCGAGCAAGGCGATGGTCGAGGAGATCAACCGCCTGCGCAAGGCGAACGAGAGCCTCGGCGGCAGCTTCGAGGTGCTGACCTTCGGCCTGGTGCCGGGGGTCGGCTCCCACATCTCCTGGGAAGACCGGCTCGACGGGCGCCTGGCCGGTGCCGTCGCCTCGATCCAGTCGGTCAAGGGGGTGGCGATCGGCGAAGCCTGGGACGTCGCCGGCCGCCCCGGCTCGGAGGCCCACGATGAGATCTTCTGGAGCGAGACCCGCGGCTACTACCGCGAGACCAATCACGCGGGCGGCCTCGAGGGCGGGATGACCAATGGCCTGCCGCTCTCGGTGCGGGCGGCGATCAAGCCGATCTCAACCCTGACCAAGCCGCTGCGCTCGGTCGACACCGAGACCAAGCAGCCGGCGCAGGCGCTGCGCGAGCGGACCGACTCGACCGTCGTTCCCGCCGCCGCGATCGTCGCCGAGGCGATGGTGGCGCTGACCCTGGCCCGGGCCTACCGCGAGAAGTTCGGCGGCGACCACATCGACGACGTGCTCGCCGCCGTCGACGCTTACAAGCAGCGGATCGACTTCCGGGGCTGAGCCGGTGAGCAGGCCGGCGATCGTCTTCATCGGCTTCATGGGGGCCGGCAAGAGCACGGCGCTCGCCGCCGCGCGCAAGGCGGGGCTGGAGACCGTCGAGATCGACGAGCTGATGGAGCGCGAGCTCGGCAAGCCGATCCGCCAGGCGTTCGAGGAGGACGGGGAGGAGGCTTTCCGGGCCCGAGAGGCGGAGGTGGTGGGAGAGCTGCTGGAGAACGCCGACGGCGGCGCCATCGCCCTAGGCGGCGGCAGCGTCCTCTCTGAGCGCGTGCGCGAGGCGCTGCAGCGTCACACCGTCGTCCTCCTGGAGATCGACGCGGCCGAGGCCTGGCGCCGGATCGAGGGCACCGATCGGCCGCTGGCGACCAGCGAAGCCGATGTGGAGGCCCTGCTGGCGGAGCGCCTGCCGCGCTACGAGGAGCTGGCCGACGCGGTGGTGCCGATGGCCGATCCCGGCGTGGTCGAGCGAGCGTTGCCGGCGATTCAGGCGATGAGTGAGATGCCCGAGGGGACGCGACTGCTGTGGGCTTCGAGTGCTTCGGGGGACTACCCGGTGTTCGTCGGCAGGGAGCTGCTGGGAACCGAGTGGTGGCCACTGGATGGCAATCGCTTTTGTGTGAGCGACGGAAACTGCAACCTCTACGCCGACCAGATCGGTCCATTCGCCGGCAACGCCATGATCGCGCCGGGGGAGGCATCCAAGACCTTGGAGGAGGTCGACTCGGTGATTCGCCAGATGGCTGCCAAGGGTATGACGCGCGAGGACCACGTGGTCGCGGTCGGCGGCGGGGTGGTGGGCGACCTCGCGGGCTTCTGCGCTCACATCTACCAACGGGGCGTGCCAGTCGTGCAGGTGCCGACCACCGTGGTCGCCCAGGTCGATTCCGCTTACGGAGGCAAGACCGGAGTCGACATCGGCGAGCTGAAGAACTACGCCGGCGCCTACCACCAGCCGGCGATGGTGCTGACCGACACCGCGACCTTGGCCTCGCTTCCGGAGAGGGACCTGGCGGCGGGATTCGTCGAGGTGATCAAGACCGCTCTGCTGGCCGGGGGATCTCTTTGGGAGCGCGTGCGGACCATGGAGACGATCGAGTCTGCTGATCTCGACGACGTCGTCTTCGCCTGCGCCCGCTACAAGTGCGAGGTGGTGGCCGCCGACGAGCGTGACGGAGGACTGCGCCAAGTCCTCAACCTCGGTCACACCGTGGGGCACGCGATCGAGGGCGCCTCCGGCTACGTCTACCTGCACGGCGAGGCCATCGGGCTCGGCCTGCTGGCCGCTCTCCGCCTTTCGGAGGCGCCGGAGCTTCGCGACGAGGTCGAGGCGATCCTCGCCCGCCACAACTTGCCGGTCCGGAACGAGCGCGGCGGCCCGCTTGACCCGATCCTCGGCAACCTCCAGCGCGACAAGAAGCGCACCGCCGCCGGCGTCGGCTTTGTCCTTCTCTCCGAGCCGGGGCAGCCCCGAACTGGGCAGATCATCGATCCGGCTAAGGTCAGGGACGCCGTGCAGGAGCTCTACGCATGAACACCGTCAGCAACCGGGTCGCCGTCCTGCACGGGGTCAACTTCGACGTGTTGGAGCGGCGTGACGCGGCGATCTACGGCGGTCTCTCCCTCTCCCAACTGGAGGCGAAGATCTCCGATTGGGCGCATGAGTTGGGCCTGGAACCGATCTTCTTCCAGACCAACTCCGAGGGCGAGTTCTGTGAATACCTGCACCGCTCACCCGACCTCGCCGACGCGGCGATCGTCAACGCCGGTGCCTGGACCCATTACAGCCGCGCGATCGCCGACGCGCTGCAGCTGACCGGGCTGCCTGCGGTCGAGGTCCATCTCTCCGCGGTCGAGGAGCGCGACGACTGGCGCAGGCTCTCGGTCTTCGACGGGCTCGTCCTCGCGAAGATCTCCGGCAAGGGACCGGACGGCTACCGCGAGGCGCTCGGGCTGCTTGCCCGCCAGCTGGGCGCCACCACCTGATGCGCGGCCGCGGCGACCGGCTCGAGGCGCTGCTGGCCGAGCGTGAGCTGGACCGGATGCTGGTCACCGACCTGACCAACGTCCGCTACCTGACCGGCTTCACCGGCACCAATGGCGCCTGCGTCTGTGGGCCGGGCGTCCGCCTCTTCCTCACCGACTTTCGCTACACCGAGCGCGCCGAGACCGAGGTCGAGGGCTGGGAGCCGGTGACGATCTCCGCCGACTGGCTGAAGGGGATCGCCGAGCTGCTCGAGGGCCGGGTCGGCTTCGAGGACGACCAGATGTCCGTGCGGCTGCGGGAGAAGCTGGGAGAGAAACTCGCCGACGGGACCGAGCTGGTCGCCGCCGGCGGCCGGGTCGAGCAGCTGCGGCGGGTCAAGGACGGCGAGGAGCTGGCGAAGATCGCCGAGGCCTCGAAGCTCGCCGACGAGGTCTGGCACTGGTCACTGGGGCGCGGTCTCGCCGGGCGCAGCGAGCGCGAGGTCGCCCGCGCCGCCGAAGCCCGGATCCGCGAGCTGGGTGGTGATCCTTCCTTCCCGGCGATCGTCGCCGCCGGCCCCAACGGCGCCCTGCCGCACGCCGAGCCCGGCGAGCGGGAGATCGCCAGTGGTGAGCTGGTCGTCTTCGACATGGGCGCCCAGCTCGACGGCTACTGCTCCGACGGCACCCGCACCTTCGCCACCGGTGAGCCGGGGGAGGAGGCCCGCGCGGTCTACGAGGTAGTCCGAGAGGCCCAGGCCGTGTCGCTGGAGGCGATCAGAGCCGGGGTCAAGGGCGAAGACGTCGACAAGGTCGCCCGCGACGTGATCGAGGCCGCCGGCCACGGCGACCGCTTCGGCCACGGCCTCGGCCACGGGGTCGGTCTCGAGGTGCACGAGGCGCCGCGGCTCTCGCTGCGCTCCGACGACCTCCTCGCGGCCGGCGAAGTGGTCACGGTTGAGCCCGGCGTCTACCTGCCGGGCGAGGTCGGAGTGCGGATCGAGGACCTGGTCGTCGTCACCGATGACGGCCTGCAAAACCTCAGCACGCTCCCCAAAGAGCTGCAGCTGGTCTCCTAGCGCCTTTGCCTAGGCGCGACTAACCATTCAGATTCAAGCCCCTTTGCAGGTGGGTCGATGCCAGCCCGATGGCCAAGAACCGGGACACCCTCGTCTCCATCCACGAGGAAGCGCGGCGCGAGCGCCTGCTCGACATGGAGGAGCGCCTGCGCCGCTACCGGTTCGCCACCTTCGCGATCCTCGCCGTCGCGCTCGCGGTCGGCGGCGGCGCCTCGCTCGGCTACGGCTACTGGTGGATCGCCCCGCTGGTTGCGGGCCTCGCCGGCTTCGCGGTCGCCGACCGCTACATGCGCCACAGCTCCCGGCCGGCGCTCTGGGTCGCCGGGGCCTGGGCGGCCCTGCCGGTCATCCTCGCCGCCTCGGTTCTGCTCACCGGCGGCGCCATCAGTCCGGTCCTGGTCTGGTTCGGGCTGCCGGCGGTGACGCTCGGCTTTCGCTTCGAGGTGCGGGGAATGATCGCCGGCACTGTCTTCCTGATCGCGATGTTCCTCGCCAGCGCGGTGATCCCCGATCCGCAGGCGGCTTGGGACCAGCATGAGCAGTTGGTCGCGATCGCCGCCCTGATCATCAGCGCCGTGATTCTCTCCGGCGCCCTGGTCGAGTCCGACCGCGCCCACCGGCGCCGCTCGACCCTCGATCCCCTCACCGGTCTCTTCAACCGCAACGCCCTGGAGCAGCGGCTCTCCGAGCTCGACGGGCAGCCCTGCGACCCCCGGGAGGGATTGTCACACGCCTTCCTCCTCTGCGATCTCGACCACTTCAAGCGGGTCAACGACCAGTTTGGCCACGCCGCCGGCGACGCCGTCCTCCAGGACGTCGCCTACGCGATGCGGGCGACGCTGCGAGCGGGAGACTCGATCTACCGCGTCGGCGGCGAGGAGATCCTGGTGATGCTCCCCGGCGCCGGCCACGCGGACGCCCTGGAAATAGCCGAAAAGCTGCGCGTGGAAGTCCGCGGCCGCCGGCCGATCGGCGTCCCGGTCACCCTCAGTATCGGCGTAGCCGTCGCCGAACCCGACCGGGTCGACACCGAGGACCTTCTCGCCCGCGCTGACGCGGCCCTCTATGCAGCAAAGGCTGGAGGCCGAGATCGGGTTTATGCGGACAGCGATGGAGAGGGTGCCGGTGGGGGTGTCCCGGGAGCACCTCCGCCGAGAGTTAAGTCCTACAGCTGACGCCTCAAGAGCTTGCGGCTCGGCTCCATGCTGAGTACCCGGGACACCCCCACCGGCACCCTCTACGACCGTGTCCCAACCGACGTGTCAGGGTCCGGCAGCTCTCTTAAGAAACGGCTCAGCGCTCTGAAGGAAAGCTTCCGTCAGCTCGGCCGTCTCAGTACAGCTGTCGCGAGGAGAGATGGGACACCCCTGATCGGTACTCAGCATGGAGCCGAGCCAGAGGCGTTCGCGGTCAGCTGGCAGCGATCCTCTCGGCGGAGGTGCTCCGAGCAGGGGTGTCCCATCTCTCCCTACAGGAGAGCCCTAGCGGCTGAGGTCCCAGTCGCTGCTGAGGCGCGCGCCAAACGCCGCTAGTAGTTCGACCGTCGCCTCGACGTCGCGCAGGTCGACCATCTCCACCGGCGAGTGCATGTAGCGGAGGGGGATTGAGACGAGGCCGGTTGGGATCCCAGCGCGGGAGATTTGGAGGACGTCGGCGTCGGTGCTGGTGCCACGACCGCTGGCGCTGATCGAGTAGTCGATCCCCTCCGCCTCGGCGGTCTCGACCAGCAGCTCGAAGACCTTGGGCGAGAGGGTGGAGCCGCGGCCGATCGCCGGGCCGGAGCCGAACGGGTGGCTGCCGATCTCCTTCTCGTCGACGCCCGGTGCGTCGGTGGCGTGGGTGACGTCGACGGCGATCGCGATGTCGGGGCGGACCTGGAAGGCGGCGGTGCGGGCACCGAAGAGGCCGATCTCCTCCTGGACCGCGGCGACCGCGGCGAAGGAGCCGCCGGGGCCGCCTTGTCCTCGGCGCAGCGCCGCAGGCTCTCGAGCGCGGCGTAGGCGCCGAGGCGATTGTCCATCGCCCGCGAGACGAGCCGGTCGCGGGCAACCGCCATCGGCTCGGCGGCGATCACCACCGGGTCGCCGACCCGGACCAGGACCTCGGCCTCCTCGCGGTCGGCGGCGCCGATGTCGATGTGCATGCCCTTCAGCTCGACCACCTTCTTGCGCTGGTCGGGCTCGAGCAGGTGGATCGGCTTGCGGCCGGCGACGCCGGGGACGAGTCCGTCTTTGCCGCGGATCTCGACCCGCTGGCCGACGAGGATCTGCGGGTCCCAGCCGCCGACCGGGGCGAACCAGAGGAAGCCCTTCTCGTCGACGTGGGTGACGATCAGCCCGATCTCGTCGATGTGGCCGACGACGGCGAGCAGCGGCGAGGCGTCGCCGACGCGGGCGATCGTCGAGCCGATCCCGTCGACGCTGACCTCGGCGAACGAGGCGGCCTCACGCCAGACCTCGGCCGCGGGCCCCTCGTAACCGGAGGGGGCGCCGGCGCGCAGCAGCTTGTCGAGGAGGTCTGGAGTGGTCAAAAGGTTCCGGGGAGTATGCCTAAGAGTGGGCCGCGCTTGCTTCGCGGCGGAGCTCGGCCCGCCCGGGACCGTAGCCACGGTTCTCGAAGGCGATCATCGCCCAAATCAGGACGACGGCGATCGACCAGGGTGGCAGCGCCGGGATCGCGGTGGCGACCGGGATCAGGAAGAGGAGGACGATCGCCAGTCCGAGCCGGTGCCGGTTGACGGTCTGGACGTGGCGGTAGCGGAAGGCGACCAGGCCGATCAGGTAGGTCGCGACCCCGCCGAGCAGGGCGAAGGCTGGCTCGTCGTGGAGGTGCTCGTCGTAGTGGCCGATCGTCACTTTCATGCCCAGCGCGATCAGCACGATCCCGGCGACCATCAGCAGGTGGATGTAGGAGTAGGAGTCGCGGGCGAGCTCGTTCTGGCTCGCGGCCGACCTCCGCTTCGCCGAGGCGCCGGGCGGAGACCAGAGCGACGACGTCGAAGTAGGTCCACCAGAGCGCCGCGGCGAGGAAGATGCCGAGCACGGCGGCGGCGCCGATCCCGAGGTCGAGGGCACCGGAGGCTCCGACCCCGATCGCGACGATCGACTCGCCGAGGGCGATGATCACGATCAGGCCATGGCGCTCGGCGAAGTGGCCGGGCACGATCTTCCAGCCGTCGGCGCCGAAGAAGTAGGGCCCCGCCATGTCGAGGAAGATCGCCAGCGCCCAGAGCGCGCCCTGGGCGAGGCCGTCGAAGAGGGAGGCGAGGACCAGGAGGCCGACCGCGATCGCGGTGCTGACGGCGAGCCCGATCACCGAGCGGCGCAGGTCCTGGTCGTCGGCCCCGGCGAGCAAGAAGAGGGCAATGTGGGCGGAGCGGTAGAAGCCGATTCCGAGGGCGAAGGTGATGGCGAGGTCGCCGAACGCCTCGTGGACCGCGAGCGAGACGATCAGCATCGCCGCCATCGCGCGAAGATCACGAGGCGCACCGGGTCCCGCCTCGGGGTCGATGACGCTGGTCAGCCAGGAGTAGCCGACCCAGGCCCACCAGAGCACGCCGAGGACGAGCAGACCCTGCGCTAGCCCTGACCAGGTCTGGTCGTGCGACATCAACGCCGTGCACTGGGTGAGCGCGAGGACGAAGACGAGGTCGAAGAAGAGCTCCAGCGGCGTGACCCGCTCGCCCTCGCGGCGAATTGCGCTCAACCGGCGGTTGGTTTCCTGCGAGGCCTCCATCTCTGCATCCTCCCAATACAGTTCCCTCGATGGGTGTCGCAATTGTCACGGGAGCTTCAACGGGAATCGGGAAGGCGACGGCGGTCCGGCTCGCGCGTGAGCCGGGGACCGAGCTCGTCCTCTTCGCCCGCCGCGAGGAGCTGCTGCGCGAGCTGGCCGAGTCGCTGCCCTGTCCGGCGACCTACCTCGCCGTCGACCTGACCGAGGAGGACGCGCCACAACGGGTCCGAGCCCACCTCGAGGCCGAGCACGGCGGCGACCTCCACCTGCTCGTCAACAACGCCGGCGCCGCCTGGCGCGGCAGCTTCGCCGAGAGCGGTTACGCCAACGTCCGATCGCCACATGGAGCTCAACTTCGACGCCGTCGTCCGCCTCACCGAGGCGCTGCTGCCACTGCTGCGGGCCTCGGCCCCAAGCGCGATCGTCAACGTCGCCAGCACCGCCGGCCGGGTCTCCCGCGCCCGCACCGGCGCCTACAGCGCCAGCAAGTTCGCCCTGATCGGCTGGACCGACTCGCTCTACGCCGAGGAGAAGGCGGAGGGGGTCCACGTCGGCATGGTGCTGCCGGGCTTCGTCCGCACCGAGGGCTTCCCGGCCACCGAGCTGCGCGAGAAAGCGATCACCCGCTGGGTCGTGTCGAAGCCGGAGACGGTCGCCGAGGCGATCTACCAGTGCGGTCCCGGCGGCAGGGCCGAGCGCTACGTGCCACGTCCTTACGCCCTCGCTGCGATCGCCCGCATCCTCCTACCCGTCGCTTGACCCGCCGCGTCCTCAGCGGCGGTGCGGCCTCAAACCTCACCACCAGCACCAGCGGCGACAACGGCCAAAGCCCGGCCTCAGGCTGATGCCGATCTACGCCGACGTCATCGTGGCGCTGGCACTGGTGGCGGTCGCCGTCGTCGCCACCGTCTCGACGAAAAGGGTGCGGCTGGTCAACCGCCGCTTCCGGATGCTCGACGAGATCGCCGGGGTGGCCGACGAAGGCAGGGCGCTCGACGAGACGCTGGACGCGATCGCGGAGATCATCGTTCCCGAGCTGGGCGACATCTGCGCGATCGACGTGATCGAGGGCGATCGCGTCCGCCGCGCGGCGCTGCGGGCAGGCGGGCCTGACGCCGAGGCGGTCGCCGCCCGACTGAAGGCCCGTGGGCCGCGGTTGCAGGAGCAGATCGCCAGCGACGCCAGCCACGAGCGTCAGGAGCCGCGCCGCTTCGAGCTGAGGAGCGAGGAGGATCTGCGCGAGTTCGCCAGCGACGAGAAGGACCTCGAGTTCCTCCGCAGCCTCGGGGTCACTTCCGGGGTCACCGTCGAGCTGCGAGCCCGGGGGCGGCCGACGGGGATGCTGACGATCAGCGTCGGTACCTCGGGACGCCGCTTCGGCGACTCCGACGTCCACTTCGTGACGATCCTCGCCGGCCGGGTCGCCCTCGCCCTCGACAACGCCGGCCTCTTCTCCGACCTCGAGCGCTCAGAACACGAACGGGCCGAGATCGCCGAGACCCTGCAGCGCGGCCTGCTGCCGCCGCCGCTGCCGCACATCCCCGGCTGGTCGGTGGCGGCCACCTACCGGCCCGCGGGGGCGGAGAACGAGATCGGCGGCGACTTCTACGACGCCTTCCGGATCGCCGGCGGCTGGATGGTCGTGATCGGCGACGTCACCGGCCGCGGCGCCCAGGCGGCTGCCGTCACCGCCCACGCGCGCTACACCCTGCGGACCGCGGCGGCCCTGACCGGCGATCCGGTGATCGCCCTGCGGACGCTGAATCGCGAGCTGCTCGCCCGCAGCGGAACCGCACTCTGCAGCGTCGCCGCGATGGCGGTTTCCGAAGACCCCTCGCGGCCGGTACAGCTGGCCGTGGCGGGCCACCCACCGCCGCTACTGGTCGACGGCGACTCGGTTACCGAGGCGAGCAGACCGGCGCCGGTCCTCGGGGCCTTCCACAACGAGACCTGGAGCCTGGAGGCGACCGCGGTTGCGCCCGACCAGCAGCTGGTCGTGGTCACCGACGGGGTCACCGAGGCGCCTCGGCGCCGAGGGCCGTTTCGGGGAGGAGCGACTGCTCGCCCAGCTGGCCGGGGTGGCCAGTCCGGCGCTGGCGACCCAGCAGATCGAGATGGCGCTGAACGAGTTCACCGGCGGGACGCTCGAGGACGACGCCGCGATCGTCGCCATCGCCCCGGCCAGCGCTGACGTCGAGCCGGCTCCGGAGGCGGAGCGGGAGCTGGTCGAGCGCCTCTATTCCGCCTTCAACCACCGCGACGCCGAGGAGATCGTCGCCCTCTGCGACCAGGCCATGGGCTTCTTCCCGATCGGCACGGCGGAGCAGGTCGGCCGCGACGCCCCCTACGTCGGCCCCCAGGGCCTCAGCGAGTACATGGGCGACGTCGAACGCGCCTGGGACGAGCTGCAGATCGTGCCCAAGGTGGTCGAGAGCCACGGTCGCTCGCTGCTGGTGCGGGGGAGGGTCTACGCCCGCAGCCGCCCGCTCGGCATTCGCGACATGCCGGTCGCCTGGATCTGGGACCTGGCCGACGGCAAATTCATCCGCGGCGAGGTCTTCCGCGACCCCGAGGAAGCCGTCCGCCGCTTGGCCGCCGCGACCTGAGAACCCAGGCCCCCACTAGGATTCGCCGCCGATGACGATCTCCACCAACCAATTCAAGAACGGCACCCATATCGAGATCGACGGGAAGATCTGGAAGATCATCGAGTTCCAGCACGTCAAGCCGGGCAAGGGCGGCGCCTTCGTGCGGACCAAGCTGCGGCGGATCGAGGATGGCTCGGTGATCGACAAAACCTTCAGGGCGGGGGAGAAGTTCCGCCCGGTCCGGACCGAATCGAAAAAGATGCAGTACCTCTACGACTCGGGCGAGGCCGCGGTCTTCATGGACTCGCAGGACTACGACCAGATCGAAATCGCGAAGGAGTCGCTGGGGGACTCGATGCAGTGGGTCCTGGCCAACGACGAGGTCGATGTCCTCTTCGTCGACGAACAGCCCAGCGACGTGCAGGTGCCCAGCGCGATCGAGATGAAGGTCACCCAGACCGACCCCGGCCTCAAGGGCGACACCGCCTCCGGCGGCGGCAACAAGCCGGCGACCCTGGAGTCCGGCGTGGTCGTCCAGGTACCGCTCTTCATCGAAGAGGGCGACACCGTCAGGGTCGATACCCGCGGCGGCGAGTACATCTCCCGCGCCTGAGCGGGTCCGGCCGCTCCGTGTACGCCTACGACCCGAGTCAGTGGACCGACCTCTTCGTCGCCACGGCGGGGGCGACCGCGGCCCTCGCCGGGCTGCTCTTCGTCGCCGTTTCGATCAACCTCGACCGGATCCTCGCGGAAACCGGCCTGGCCGATCGCGCCTTGGAAACGGTGCTGATGCTGCTCGGCGCCTTGGTGGTCTCGATCATCGGCCTGATCCCTGGCCAGAGCGACGGGGCGGTCGGGTTCGAGCTTTTCTTCGCCGGCATGCTGCTTGCCTGGTTGCTCGCCCGCCTGCAACTGGTCCACGACCCCGAGGTGCCGGTGCCGCGCAGCTGGCTGATCAGCCGCTGGGGGATCCGCGCGCTCTCGGCACTGCCGCTGATTCTCGGGGGCGCCAGCCTGATGACCGGGGACGGCGGTGGGCTCTACTGGGTGGTCGCCGGGATCGTCTTCGCGATCGTCGGCGCGATCGCCAATGCCTGGGTCCTGCTGGTCGAGATCCTGCGCTGACAGAATGTCCCCATGCGCAGATCCGACCAGCGGCGGGACGCCGTCTTCGCCAACTACCAGCGCGACGTGACCGGGCGCCCGCTGGAGGAGCTGCTGGGCGAGGCGCGGCCGCTGACCAAGGAGCTGGCCGAGGGGGTCGACGTCCACCGCGAAGAGCTGGACGACACGATCGCCGCCTACGCGAAGGGCTGGACGGTTGACCGCATCGCCCCGCTGGACATGAACGTGATGCGCGCTGCCCTTTTTGAGATGGAGTTCATGGACACGCCGGCCGAGGTGGCCATAAACGAGGCGGTCGAGATCGCCAAGGAGTACTGCGGGGCCGACGCGCCGAAGTTCATCAACGGCATCCTCGGCGCGGTCGTGCGCGAGCAGGAGCCGGCGAAATGAGCGCCCGCCTGCGCGAGATCAGCGCCCGCCTGCGCGAGATCACCTTGCAACTTGAGAGCGGCGAGGCTAGCGATGAGACCGCAGCTCAGCTGGCGGCAGAGGCCGGCGACCTTGCGGCCGAGGCGGTCGAGGAGGCCAATCGCGAGGCGCGGCAGCAGGCGAGCGCCGAGTAACCCTTGAGTTATCCCGACGATCTGCGCGGGCTCGTCGACGACGCCCTCGCCCAATTGAGCTTCTCGGCAACCGCCTCGACCGCCGGCCTCGAGGAGGCGATGCGGTACTCGCTGCTGGCCGGCGGCAAGCGGGTGCGGCCGGTGCTCGTTCTCGCCACCGCCCGCGCTCTCGGCGCCGAGCCGGAGCGCTTCCTCCCGGTCGCCTGCGCGGTCGAGCTGATCCACACCTACTCGCTGATCCACGACGACCTGCCGGCGATGGACGACGACGAGCTGCGGCGCGGCTTGCCGACCTCGCACGTCAAGTTCGGCGAGGACGTGGCGATCCTCGCCGGCGACGGCCTCTTCGCCGAGGCGATGCGGCTCTTCTGCGAGCAGCCGGGCGACCCGGCGCGGGTGCTGGCGGCGCTGCGCGAGCTGGCCGGCGCGACCGGCGTCGACGGCATGGTCGGCGGCCAGTACGTGGACGTGATCGGCGCCGAGTCCGACGCCGAGGGGCTGCGGGCGCTGCACGAGCTGAAGACCGGTCGGCTGATCGCCGCCAGCGTCAACGTCGTCCTCCTGCTCGAGGGAGCCTCCGAACCTGAGACAATGCCCTATCGCCGTTTCGCCGACGAGCTGGGCGTGTTGTTCCAGATCGTCGACGACATCCTCGACGTGACCGAGTCAGACGAGCAGCTCGGCAAGCCACATGGAAGCGACGAGAGACATGGCAAACTCACCTACGTCAGCCTTTTCGGGCTCGATCGGGCCCGCGAGCTGGCGGCCGAGTCGCACGCCAAGGCGGCCGCGGCGCTGGGGGAGGCAAGCGGCGAGACCAAAGACCTGACCCGCGTAGCCGACTACATCTTCACGAGGAACGAATGAGCGAAAAGCCCCCCACCCAGGGCGACGAAAACGAGAAAAGAGAGCCGCTGCTGCCGGGAATCGACGCCCCCGAGGACCTGCACAGCCTCGACGAGGAGCAGCTGCAGCAGGTCGCGCAGGAGATGCGCACCTACATCATCGACACGATCGGTGAGATCGGCGGCCACTTCGGCGCCAACCTCGGCACCTGCGAGCTTGCCGTCGCACTTCACAGCCTGCTCGATTCTCCCCGCGACAAAGTTCTCTGGGACGTCGGCCACCAGGCCTACCCGCACAAGGTCCTCACCGGCCGCCGCGACCGGCTGCCGACGATCCGCCAGTACGACGGCCTCGCCCCGTTCTGCTCGATCCCCGAGTCCGAGCACGACATCATGGGCGCCGGCCACGCGTCGACCTCGATCGGCTACGGGGTCGGGCTGAAGGAGGCGATGCGCCACGGAATCGGCGAGGACGGCAGGGTCGCCGCGGTGATCGGCGACGGCGCCCTCACCGGTGGCGTCGCCTATGAGGCGATGCTCGCGGCCGGCGGCCTGCAGACGCCGATGGTGATCGTGCTCAACGACAACGGGATGTCGATCTCGCCGAACGTCGGCGCCCTCTCGCGGTACTTCAACCGCATCCGTCTCAACCCGCGCCTCTGGCACGCCCGCGAGGGGGTCGAGGATCGCCTGACCAAGCTGCCGCTGGGCCTGGGCAAACGGATCGAGCGGCTCGGGCCGGAGATCAAGGCGGCGATCAAGGCCTACTGGGCGCCGGGGCTCTTCTTCGAGGAGCTCGACCTCGCCTACATGGGGGTGATCGACGGCCACGACGTGCGCGCCCTGCGCGAGGCGCTGAAGGAGGCCTTCGAGGCCGATCGGCCCGTCGTCGTCCACATCCACACCGTCAAGGGCAAGGGCTTCGCGCCGGCCGAAGAGGGCGGACTGGAGTCGATGGAGGAGTGGCACGCGGCGAAGCCGAAGTCGATCGTCAACGGCGAACCGGCGAGCCCGAAGCCGGTGCCGGTGACCGAAACCGACTCCCCCGAGGGGATCGAGGTGCTCGAGCAGCCCCCGGCCGCCGGCTCGCCGCCGCAGTACACCAAGGTCTTCGCCGGGGCGATGGTGGCCGAGGCGGAAGCCGACGAGCGGGTGATCGGGATCACCGCGGCGATGGCCGGCGGGACCGGTCTGCAGCAGCTGGCAGACGAGGTCCCCGAGCAGTACTACGACGTCGGCATCGCCGAGCAGAACGCGGTTCTGCTGGCCTCCGGCCTCGCCCTGCAGGGGGCTAAGCCGGTCTGCGCGATCTACTCGACGTTCCTCCAGCGCGCCTTCGACCAGATCGTCCACGACGTTTGCCTGCAGGATCTCGACGTCACCTTCGCGATGGACCGGGCCGGACTGGTCGGCGACGACGGCCCGACCCACCACGGCGCCTTCGACATCTCCTACTTCCGCCCGATCCCGAATGTGGTGCTGATGGCGCCGCGCGACGAGGCGATGCTGGTCCACATGCTGCACACGGCGATCGCCCACGACGGCCCAGCGGCGCTGCGCTACCCGCGTGGCGCAGCCGAGGGAGTTGAGCTGCCGGGGCAGGCGAAGACGATCCCGATCGGCAGGGGAGAGGTCCTGGCCGAGGGCGAGCGGGTGGCGCTGCTGGGCTACGGCTATGGCGTCACCGTCGCCCGCGAAGCAGCCGAGATTCTCAGCAAGCACGGACTCAAGGCGACGGTCGCCGACGCCCGCTTCGCGAAGCCGATCGACGGCGACCTCGCCGAGCGCCTGGGGCGCGAGCACGAGCTGCTGGTGACGATCGAGGAGAACGCGCTGCCCGGTGGCTTCGGCTCGGCGGTGCTCGAGCACCTCGAGGACGCCTTCGCCGAGTCGCCCGGGGAGCGGGCGCGAGTCCTGCGGATCGGCCTCCCGGACGCCTACGTCACCCACGGCAAGCCGGATCTGCTGCGGGCCGAGGTCGGCCTAACCGGCGAATCGGTCGCCGACCGCGTCCTCAGCTCGCTGCCCAGCGCGCAGCCCGCACTGACCTAGCTGACCTAATCAATTTTGACGATTGATTCAATTGGCGCAATCGATTAGCCTGCGCCAGTCTCTCCGGTGACAGGAGAAGTTCGGCTTTCAGCCAGCGCTTCTGGGGGAAACACCAAGGGGAGGGGAGACGCGCTCTATATGTGTGGATCCGCTTGGGGAATCGGATCTCTCGCGCCCACCTCTCGGGGTTGGGGCGCGAGGCGCGTCTGCGATCAGGTGAGCCTTCGCCGGACACAAAAAAGGGCGCCCGCCTTGCGGCGGGCGCCCAAGTGCCTCTGGGCTAGAGGCGGCTACTGCTATTCGCTGGCTTTGACCGCTGCTGGGTCTCCCAGTTCGATGTTGTTGTCCAGGATCGCGTGGTTGTTCCCGGCAGCCGAGGGAACCCCGACGGTCGAGTTGACGAGCGGATCGACGAGGAACGAGAAGATCCCCCCGCACCCGCTGGCACCCGGAACCCCAAACGCGTTGTCGACGAGTTTGGCACCGGTTACGCGCGCGATCGTGCCGGTTTCGTTCGGGAGGAATTCCCCGGCGGCGCCGACGATCGGTTTGTTGGGCGGCGGCGGCGCGGTCACACCGGTCGTGAGTTTCCACACGACAGGATTCGAGTTCGAGCCGATGTAGCAGTTGCTACCCAGGATCGCGTTGCCGAGCTTGATCTTCACCGGCATTTCCAGAGCGATGCCATTCTGGATGAGCGAGTTCAGAACGTTCAGTTTGATTGCGCTCACCGGACCGGCAAGCTCAACCGTCGCGGTCACTCCGGTGAAGCCTTCGTTGATCAGACCGTTGAACCAGTCCTGGATGAATTTCGGCCACCAGGTCGGCGCCGTAATTCCGGTAAGCCCGCCCGGCACCGTCTGGGGGGTTGGGACGAGGGTCTGGCCATTGGTGGCCGCGAGGAAGTTGAGTTTCCCCAGAACGTCGCCTTCGAGGTACTCAAGGCCGCCCTGCAGAACCTGCGGTTTAGCCACGGGCACCGTTTTCGCGCCGGTCTTGACTTCGCCGCCGAAGGATTTGGAGAAAATGCAGGCGTCCAACGCAGGGTTGCTCAAGGGGCACTGCGCGAAGTTCACGAATTCCCCTTTAGGCGCCGCGCTGGCGGATGCGGCCGGAATCAGCAATGCGCAAAGCAATGCTCCGGCCAGAAAAAGCCTCTTCATGGACTGGTCCTTTCGATTATCTCTCTTGGTTTCCGCTGTCTTTTTCCCGGAGACAGGCGGCGCGGGACCAATTGATCCCGAGTAGAAGGCATGTTCGTACCAGATTGAATCCATTTGTGCATCCCGAAAATTGATTAGACAAGGTGACAATCAGTAAAAAAACACAGCTGTCTGCAACATACGCGTTAGTACCCAAACTGCAAGAGCCCAAATGTTGCTTTCGTGCCCCGAGGCAGGGAGACTCCGCGCGTGTCGATGGCGAACTTCGATAGACAGCCCGTTCAAGACGGGGCAGGCAGGGCGCGACGCGCTGCCGTGCCCCGCTCGAGCCACGCCGACTGGACCCCGGCCGGGAGAGATCCACTGGCGATCCTGAGCGGGCAGGACGAGAGTCGGGTCCCCGAGCTGGTCCCGATCCGTTACGGGCGCATGTTGGCCTCTCCTTTCGCCTTCTATCGCGGCGGCGCCGCGGTGATGGCCTCAGATCTCGCCGAGACCCCGAGCGCCGGCTTCGAGGTGCAGCTCTGCGGTGACGCGCACCTCTCCAACTTCGGCGTCTTTGCCGCGCCGGACCGGCGACTGGTCTTCGACTGCAACGACTTCGACGAGACCTGCCGCGGTCCGTTCGAGTGGGACCTGAAGCGGCTCGCGGCGAGCATCGCCATCGCCGGCCGGGGCCGCGGCTTCGACGAGCGGGGCCGGCGGCGGGCGGTTCTCAGCGGGGTTGCGAGTTACCGAACGGCGATGCGTTCCTTTGCCTCAATGCGCAACATCGACGTCTGGTACGCCCGGATCGACGTGGAATCGCGGCTCGACCAGCTGCGGCAGGAGGTGAAGCCGGACCGCTTGCGGAAGGTCGAGCGCAACCTCGCCAAGGCCCGCTCGAAGGACAGCATGCGGGCACTGCGCAGGTTGACCCGGGAGGTCGACGGGCAGTTGCGGATCGTCAGCGAACCGCCCTTGATCGTGCCGCTGCGGGAGCTGAGCGATGCCCCCGGCGCAGAGGCCTTGCTGCATTCGGTCTTGGACGTCTACCAAGAGTCGCTCAGCGACGACCTGCAGCGGCTCCTCGGCTCTTACCGCTACCTGGACGCGGCGCACAAGGTGGTGGGGGTCGGCAGCGTCGGCACCCGCGCCTGGATCGTCCTCCTGCTCGGCCGGGACGACTCCGACCCGCTGTTCCTGCAGGCCAAGGAAGCCCGGAGCTCCGTCCTCGAGCCCTTCGTCGGTGCCAGCCCCTATGACCACCCTGGCCGGCGGGTGGTCGAGGGCCAGCGGATGATGCAGGCCGCGAGCGATGTCTTTCTCGGCTGGGTCAACGCCGAAGGTCTGGACGGCCAGGAGCGGCACTACTACGTGCGCCAGCTCTGGGACGGCAAGGGCTCCGCCGACGTGGAACGGATGTCGCCCCGCGAGCTGTCGATCTACGCGTCGCTCTGCGGCGAGGCGCTGGCGCGCGCCCACGCCCGCTCGGGCGACCGGGCCGCGATCGCCTCATACCTTGGGAAAGGGGAAACGTTCGACCGGGCCCTGGCGGATTTTGCCGAGGCCTACGCCGACCAGAACGAACGCGATTTCGAACGGGTGTCGGCGGCTGCGGACAGCGGCGAGATCGCGGTCCAGGGCGAGGCCTGAGTGTCGACCGTCCGCCGCGCCTTCTTCGTCCTCCTGCTCGACGCGGCGATCCTGCTGCTGCTCTCCGAGCTGCTCGGCGGGTTCGTCCTCGACGGGCCCGCCGCCGCGCTCGGCGCCGCGGCGGCGATCGGCCTCCTCAACTCCCTGGTCTGGCCGCTGCTGGTCCGCTTCGCCCTGCCGCTCACCGTCCTCACCCTCGGGCTCGCGGCGCTGCTGCTGAACGGCCTGCTGGTGACGATCGCGATCGACCTGCTGCCCGGGGCGGAAATCGGCGGTGTGCTCGAGGGGACGGTGGTGACGATCGTGATCGCGGCGGTGACCACCGCCCTCTACGGCGCCTTCGCGATCGACGAAGACGAATCGTGGCACCGCAACGTGGTCCGGCGGCAGGCGCGGCGCCGCAAGGAGGTGGTCGAGAGCGAGGTCCCGGGGATCCTCTTTCTCGAGATCGACGGCCTCGCCCACGACGTTCTCTGGCGGGCGATCACTGACGGCAATGCGCCGACGCTCGCCGCTTGGCTGCGCTCCGGATCCCACCGGCTGAACCGCTGGGAAACCGATTGGTCCTCGCAGACTGGGGCCTGTCAGGCGGGGCTGCTGCACGGCTCCAACGAGGACATGCCCGCCTTCCGCTGGTGGGAGAAGGATCGCGGGGCGGCGATCGTCACCAACCACCCCCGCGACGCGGAAGAGATCGAGCGGCGGCACTCCGACGGCAAGGGGCTGCTGCACGCCGGCGGAGCCAGCCGCGCCAACATCCTCTCCGGCGACGCGCCGCATTCGATGCTGACGATGAGCACGGCACTGCGCCGGCGACGGCCGATCGGCAAGGACTACGCCGCCTACTTCGCCCGGCCCTATGCGGCGGCCCGGACCCTGGTCCTCGCCTTCGCCGACATCGGCCGCGAGCGGCGGGCGGCCCGCTCCCAGGTCCGCGACGACGTGCGGCCGCGGATGGCCCGCAGCCGCTCCTACGCACTGGTCCGCGCCTGGGCGACCGTCGTTCAGCGCGACCTGCAGGTCGCGACCGTCGTCGGTGACGCGCTCGCTGGCCGGCCGGTCGTCTACACGACCTTCCTCGCCTACGACGAGGTCGCCCACCATTCCGGCATCGAGCGGGCCGACGCGCTCGCGGTCCTCCACGACCTCGACCGCCAGATCGCCCGGATCGCCGCCGCCTGCGCCGACGCGCCGCGCCCGTACCGCCTGATCGTCCTCTCCGACCACGGTCAGTCGCAGGGGGAAACCTTCCGCGACCGCTACGGGCAGACGCTCGAGGACCTGGTCCGCTCCGCCTGTGACCCCGGCAGCGTGATCGCCTCCGAAGCGGGCGACGACGATGCGCTCTCCTATCTCAGCGCCGGATTGACCGAGGTGGCGCGGGACGACACCGTCGCAGCGCGCACGGTGCGGGCCGCGACCCGCGACCGCCTCGCCGACGGCGCCGTCACCCTCGACCCCGACCAACGCCGCGAGGTTGCCGAAAGCCACGGTGGCGAGTTGCCAGAGCTCTCGGTGATGGCCTCCGGCTGCCTTGGTCTGATCACTTTCCCGCGGGAGCCAGGCCGGGTCAGCCTTGAGCGCCTGGAAACGCTCTATCCGAAACTCGTCCCCGCCCTTCGCGAGCACCCCGGCGTCGGCTTCATCCTGGTTCGCTCCGAGCGGGATGGGGCGCTGGCGATCGGGGCCCGAGGAACCCGGTTCCTCGACTCCGACCGGGTCGAGGGCGAGGATCCGCTGGCGCCCTTTGGCCCTAACGCAGCCGATCACCTGCGCCGCAGCGATGGCTTCGCCCACTGCCCCGACCTGATGGTCAACAGCACCTACTGGGACCAGTTCGGCGAGGTCGCCGCCTTTGAGGAGTTGGTCGGCTCACACGGGGGGATGGGAGGGACCCAGAGCTTCCCCTTCGTCCTTCATCCGAGCGATCTGAGCTGGCCCGACGACGAGGTGATCGGCGCTGAGCGGGTGCACCGGGTCTTCCGCGAGTGGCTCGCCGAGCTGGGGCAGGACGCCTACGCCAGCGGGGTCGATTCTCCGGGCGAGAGCACCCGGGCCTCGACCTGAGGCGCGAGGTCACGGACCGCGGCCGCGAATTTCTCGGGTGGCCGGCGCAAGGGCCCCTCGCGTAGGCGCCTGAGGCCGAACGGGTAAAGCGTCCCCCAATGGATCGGAACGGCGACGCGGGGAGAGAGGGCCGCGGCTGCCCGTGCGGCCCCGACCGGATCCAGGTGCCCGATCCCGATGTTCGGCCCCCAGCCCCAGATCGGCAGCAGGGCGAGGTCCAGGTTGGAGTCGAGATTCTCCATGCCAGGGAAGTAATCGGTGTCGCCGGCGAAGTAGACCCGCCGCCGTCCGGCGAGGTGGTAGCCGATCGCTGGCGCATCCTCGGCGAAGCGTCGCTTGCCACCGTCGTGGTCTGCCTCGACGCCCGTCACCGTCACCGCGCCGACTTGGGCCGATTCGCCCGGCGCCAGCTCGGTGGGGTCGCGAAAACCGTGGTGCTCGAAGAACCGGCGCGACCCCGCCTGCACGATCAGGCGGGTCCCCCGGTCCAGCCGCCGCAGCGAGGCGAGGTCGGTGTGGTCGTGGTGGAGGTGGGAGATCAGCACCGCGTCGATCGCCGCGGTCGTTGCCGGGCCGGGAACGGGGCCGTGCCGCACCAGCGGGCCGACCCGTTTGCGGAGGATCGGGTCGGTGAGCAGGCGAGTGCCATCCATCTCGAGCAGGACGGTTGCGTGTCCGACGTAGGTGGCACTGTCCGCGCGGCTCATGCGTCGAGTATGGAAGCGAAACGCGGAGGACGAAGTCGTCGAGGTCGATCCGGCTGACTTCAGCGGCCTCCTCGCGCCGCCGCTATGGCTGCGGGACCTCGGCACCTCCTCCTGGCTTTTGGTCGGGTCCTTTGTCGCCCTGGTCGGGGCGATCTGGCTGCTCTCGCTGACCGAGACGATCGTGATGCCGCTGATCACGGCCGGGATCATCGCCTCGGTGGCGGGCCCGCTCGTTGACCTGCTCAAGCGCCACCGGGTCCCTCGCGGGATCGGGGCGGCCCTGGTCATGGTCCTGATCATCCTCATCGCGCTCGGCGTCGGCCTGCTCGTCCTCACCGGGATCGCCAGCCAGGCATCCAGCCTCTCGGACCGGCTGCAGGAAGGTGCCAGCCAACTCGAGTCCTGGTTGGGGGACCTCGGGGTCACGGCCCCGACCGCCGCTGACGCCAATTCCAGCGCCAGTGCATCGGTGAGCGATGCCTTTCAAGCGCTCACCCAAGGCCTCCTCGGCAGCGTCGACCGGCTGGCCTCGCTGGCCGTCTTCCTCTCCTTCACCGCGCTCAGCCTCTTCTTCCTGCTCAAGGACGCCCCGACGATCGGCGCCTTCGTCGAGCGCCATCTCGGCGTCCCGCCCAAGGTTGCCCACTCGATCCTCGGCCGGGTCGCCGGCAGCATGCGCGGTTACTTCCTCGGCGTCACCATCGTCTCCGCCTGGAGCTCTTTGATCGTCGGCGCCGGCGCTCTGATTCTCGGCGTGCCGATGGCGGGGACGATCGCCGTCGTCACCTTCCTCGGCGGCTATGTCCCTTACATCGGAGCCTGGACTGCGGGCGGCTTCGCGGTGCTGATCGCGCTCGGCGGATCTGGGCCGGAGGCCGCCGGGGCGATGGCGGTAATTGTGCTCCTCGCCAACGGGGTACTGCAACAGCTGGTCCAGCCGATTGCCTACGGGGCGGCGCTCAGCCTTCACCCGCTGGCGGTGTTGATCGTGACGATCGCCGGCGGCTGCCTGTTCGGCACCATCGGGTTAGTCCTTGGGGCGCCGCTGCTCTCGGCCGCGGTGAAGATCAAGGTTGACCTCACCGCGGCCGAGGATCGGGAGAGTCGAGACCCTCCGGCTCAGGGTGCTGCGGCTATTCCTCCCAGCGGGCGGTGAGCTGGTAGATGATCGTCACGTCGAGGAGGATCATCAGGAATGCCCAGAGCGGCGCGGCGGGGAACCAGACGATCTGGGTGACGGCGTTGATCGAGACAAAGAAGATCGCCGCCCAGCGCGCCCAGTCGGAGCCGGCGAAAAGGCCGAGACCGGTGATCGCGACGAGCGAGCCGAGGATCAGGTGGACCCATCCCCACATCGAGACGTCGGCGATGATCACTCCGCCCTGACCGCCGACGAAGACGATTTCGTCGTTGAGGATGCCGGCCAGGCCCCAGAGGGCATCGAGCGAGCCGACGATCAACATCAGGGCGCCGGCGAACACCGTCCACCCCGTCGGTTGCCTTTCCGCAACCCTTCGCCTCTCGGCGCTACTGCTCTCCATGTTGTCTCCTCTCCCTAGTGGATTCGATAGGCCAATCTAGGAGAACGATTCCCTCTCCCATGGCTCCAATATGAAGTTTCTACGGCTCTGGCTGGTCACCTTGGTGGTGGGGGTCGGCGTGCTCGCCATGACTTCATGCGGCGGACCTGATGCCGAGCGGAATGACCCGGGTCCCGAGGCCACCGTTCAGGCACCGATCTCCCTGCCCGGCGACTTCCCTGCCTTTCGCTTCGAATCCCTGCGCCCGGCTCCCCCCGGCCTCTTCGTGGTCACCTTCTCGGATCCGCAGACCGACCGTCCCTGGGTGATCGTCTTCGACGACGAAGGGAAGCCCCGCTGGTGGTTCAACCCCGACACCCGGGCACTCTGGGGTCAGGTCGTGAGCAACGGCGACCTGGTCTGGGCGCGGTCGTTCGGCGACGGCTACGGCCTCGACCCGCGGATGGCGCACGAGGTCAGGTCGGAGTCGGGGAAGCTCCTGGACCTGGTCAGCACGGAGGGTTCGATAGTCGACGGGCACGAGTACCGCGAACTTGCGAACGGCAACGTGCTGCTCGACACCTACGTCCCCGAAACGGCCGACCTGCGCCGGGTCGGCGGTCCGAAGCGAGCGGCGATCGCCTCTGCCGAAGTCCAGGAAGTCGACCCGGCCGGCAAGGTTCTCTGGCACTGGAACTCGCGCGGGCACATCGGGCTGGGGGAGACCGGGCGCTGGTGGCGGAGCGTGCTGAGCAATCCGCGGCGACGGTTGCAGCGTGAGATCTTCGATCCGGTTCACATCAACTCGATTGAGCCCCGCGGCGGGGAAGTGGTGATCTCCACCCGCCATACCGACGCCGTCTACGGGATCGACCGTGCGACCGGAGAGATCAACTGGAAGCTGGGAGGCACCGAGACCGGAAAGTCGCTGCGGGTGAGCGGCGATCCGGCCAACAAGCTGCTCGGCGGTCAGCACGACGCGCGGATCGACCGGCGCGGACGCCTGACCATCTTCGACAACGGCAAGGACCGTCCGCGGCGGCCCCGCGTCGTCTTCTACCGGCTCGACCTGGAAAACGGCAGGGCCGTCTACCGGGGGCAGCTCAACGACCCCGAGGTGACCCGCAGCCATTGCTGCGGGTCGGCTCGCGAAACGAGCGACGGCGGCTGGCTCGTGAGCTGGGGCGACAACCCGTTGGTGACCGGCTTCGACCGGGAGGGGCGGATCGCGTTCCGACTTCACCTCCCCGCCTCGACCTTTCGCGCCGTCCCGGTGCCGGAGGGAGCAACCAGCGTCAGCCGCTTGAGCAAGGGGATGGCGGCTATGCGCAGCGGAACGGTAGCTCCCGGCTGACAAGCAGCCGGGAGCTGGCAAAAGGATCAGGACCCCTTCCCCTTGGCGGACGCTGGCATCGTCCTCTCGGAGCTGATCAGCACGTGGTTCACCCCCTCCTTGTCGATTGATGGAGAGGATTCCACCATTGAAGGTCGCTTTACAAGTGTTGATTAGCGACTGAGTGACCGACTAGGATCTAGCGCTCAAGAATCTCGAAAGGAGACTCCGTGGCCACCAGGGCTCAGCGGCGAGAGGCGACCCACAACCGGATCAAAGCGATGTCCCACCCCCTGCGGGCGGAAGTCTTCAGGCTGATCCGCGACCGCGGCCCCCTGAGCCCGGCGGAGGTGGCGCGCATCCTCGAAGCCGAACTTACCGACGTCAGCTACCACGTCCGCAAGCTGCGCGAGTTCAGCTGCGTCGAAGAAGTCCTCAACCGGCCCGTCCGCGGCGCGGTCGAGCATTTCTATCGCGCCACCGAGCAACACATGGTCGATACCGAGGAGTGGGGCGAGCTGGCGGAGTCGGAGCCGCAGATGGCCGAGGCGCTCACCGATGAATTCATGCAGGGGATCGTCGACGACTACTCCGCCTCACGCCGCGCCTCGATCGTCGCGCTCGACGAAGAGTTCTGGATCGTTCGCACGCCGCTGATCCTCGACCCCGAGGGGATGAAGGAAGCGCTCGAGGCCTCGGCCGAATACGAGGATCGGATGACCGAGATCGCCGCGCGCAGCGCCGAGCGCCGGGTCAGCGATGGAACCGAGGAGGTGCCGGTGTCTTCTTCGGCCGTCCTGTTCAAGCTCCCGCAGCACCCTCGGCGGTCGCTCTGACCCATCGGCGTCGCGATGTCGCGGGCTGAATCCGCCAAGGACGCCTACGACCGCTACGCCGCCGTCTACGACGAGTGCAACTCCGGCAACGACTACGAGCTCTGGCTGGGGGAGACCCTCCTCCCTGAGCTGGAGAAGCTCGGGCTGCGGAAGGGGTGGGCGCTGGACGTGGGCTGCGGGACCGGCCGCGCCTTCGAGCCGTTGCTGGCCCGCGGCTGGCGGGTCGTGGGCTGCGACGTCTCGGCAGCGATGCTCGCCGAGGCGCGGAGGAAGTTCGAGGATCGGGTCCAGCTCTTCGAGGCCGACGCGCGGCTGCTTCCCACGGTCGGTGCTGAGCATGGGCGGGAGGCCGGTGAGCGCTTCCAGTTGGTCCTGCTGCTGAACGACGTTCTCAACTACATCCTCGATGAGGGTGAGTTGCGGGACGTTTTCGCCGGCATCAAGAGCAACCTGAGTCAAGCCGGACTGGTGGCCTTCGACGTCAACACGCTGGCGCTGTTCCGCCAGGACTACGCGCCGGGCGCGACCCGAGACGGAGACTGGGAATGGCACAGCAGTTCGGCCGAGTTCGAGGCCGGCGCTATCTTCGAGTCCCGGCTGTCCGGTCGCGATGTCGAACCCCACGTGCATCGCCAGCGGCATTGGACGGGCGCGCAGATACGCGAGGCGCTCGCCGCGGCCGGCCTCCGTTGCCGCGCTGCCCTGGGGCAACGGGAGGAGGCCGGCCGACTGATGCTGTCCTCGTCGCCAGACGAGGACCGCGACGCAAAGGTCGTCTACGTTGCGTCGCTCGAGTCGGCATCCGCAGCGGCGACCTAGAGTACGCGCGGAAATCCGATGCGCCTGCTTAGGCGCCCACCGAAGGAGCCTCGCAACAAATGAACTCGTCCCAAAGGCTGGGTCGGCTCGCGCCGCTCGCCGCATTCGCTCTGCTGGTCGTGGCGCTGCTGGCGCCGAGCGCCAACGCCGCCAACATCCCGCCGCTCTCCTCGAGCGCGCAATACAAGGCGCTCGCCAAGTTCGTCGACCGGCTCGACGGGCTGTCAAACACGCCGACGGCCGCCTCGCAGAAAGCCAACTACGACGGCCAGCTCGAAAACAAACACGAGTCCGCGGTGAGCAAATCCTCCGCCCTCTTCAACCGCGCCAAGAAGGTGGCGAAGGCCGAAGCAAACCGTGCCTTCAAGGCCGGCGTGAAGACGATTCGCCGCACCGAGGCGGGCGAATTGGCCGCCCTGCGCTCGGAATACGACAAGCGGATGGACCGGGCTGCCGTCAACTACCAGGGTGAGCTGGGACGGATCGAAGACGAGTTCGACAACCGGATCGCGACGTTGCGCAAAGAGATCAAACGGCTGCGCAAACAGAAAGCCAATGCCAACGGCGTTGCGCAGAAAACCCAGATCCAGGAAGCAATCGATCGACGGGTGACCCGGATCGCCGACGACGGCGAACTCGAAAAAGAAGAAATCACCGACCTGAAGGCGGGCTACCGCAAGGAAAAAGGCGTGATCCGCGCCGCGAAGGCCTCCGCGACCCAACTCGTCCAGCAGGACGACGACGGGGCAATCGAAAGGCTGCGCAACGACCACAACCGGATCTACAACGCCATGGTCCGCACCCTGCAGAGCAAGCGCGCAAACCAGCTAGGCGACCTCGAAGCAAAGCTGGACGCCGGTCGCGCCGCGATCGAAAGGATGCCGGTCGCCAGTTAGTCCCAGTTAGTCCTCGCCTCACCGGGGCCCGATTCGGGGTCCCGGTGAGGGCATGGCTTCGGCCCCAGTAGATCGGGGCCTTTGACCTAAGTCAGGCCGAACGAGCCGGTTCAGCGCGAGTTGGATCTGGCTCAACGTCGCCTTCTCCCGCGAAGGAGCGAGCCGCTCCGCCCTGGCTGCTCGTTGCTCTCGCTACTGCCCCGATTTGTTGAGTTGGAACGCAACTAAGTGGAAAGACCTCCATTGGTCGAATTCGCTACAGTAATCCACTCAGCAGTTATTGATCGGGGGAGAGAAGGGGGTGACGACATGAAGATCAACGAGGCTCAGCCGAAGGTGCCGCACATGCATCTCGTCAAGGGTGCTTAGTCGTTAAGCGGGGGGCAGGAATACGCGGGCCGATCCCTCGGCTCGGGGGAGCCGAGGAGCCCCCAGTTTGCATTCGGCGCAGAAGTGCCCTGCGTGGCGTCGATCACACGAAGGGCCGGCACCCCATCTGAAGGAGTGCCGGCCCTTTTCAATCTCCTCATGGCGCAAAACTGGCGCACAGGGGCATGGGCGGGACCTTCAACGGGATCGCGGCAAGACAGGGTGTCGGGTCAACGTCCTGCCGTCGTACATTAGGTCGTATGTGCATTATTCCCCTATGGAGTCTCACGCCCACGTCAAGCTCAGCGGTGACCGTGCTGGCGAGTACGTCGTCACCGAGGAGCGCCCAGACGGGTCGCTCACCCTGGTGCCGGATACCTCCTTCGACGCGATCCGCAAGCGCATCGGCACCGAGCCGGGGACTCTGGCTGACTTTGAAGCCGAGTACGGCCCGGTTCAGCCCCCCGACGGCGAGGGGTAGTCAGTGAGCGACAAGCGGCAGGGCCGAGCCTGCGCTGTTCGATAACGCTGCCTTCGCGGAGGACCTAGGACGGGCGAGCGCTGCAGGGGAAGGAGTGGCTTGCGGGCCCGCCGAGAGAGAGGGCAAGTCGCTCTTGGCTTTTGCTGCCTTCGGCGTCCGCCATCATCCGGCCGAGTCAAACGCCCCGACGGTCTACGAGGTCGCCCACCGCCGATTGCACGCCACCTAGGCCCGTTGGCTGGGCGAGATGCTACGCCGAGATGGAGAAACCAATGGAGATCGTTCGTGTCATCTATCACTTTGCTTGCGCCGTAGCAGCTAAATAAGCCGCAGATGGCTCGCTAGGGCCCACAACAGAAAACGCCCCACCGGGGGAGGTGGGGCGCTTCTGGGGTTACTACAGGGAGGAGAGATATGTATCTCTATATATGTGTGGATCCGTGGGAGGTAGGTGAGCCCGATTAATGTCGAGTGCGTCACTGTGGGAAGCAGTGAGGCGTATGTCGACGCGGGGTTCAGCCTTTGAAGTTTGTCCTGATCTCCTAGATCGGTTTCCTCTTGCGAATCCTTGAACAGCGTACGAACGTATGTGCGACTTGTGTGTGAGTGGGGTCACAGAGACCCTGCAATTCACGGTCTCTCCGGGCTCTCTACCCGATTTGATCGGGACGACTAGATCAAATTCGGTAACCGGTCGGGGAAATGTCGCAAGTCATTCTGAATCTCGAATAAAAGGCCAGAGCGGGGACCTCGCTGTAGCTTTCGGCGGGTGAAGAAGTCCCGGATAGACGCGGTTTTGGCGGACCGCGGCCTCTTCCCGTCGCGCTCGGCCGCGGCCGGTGCCGTGCGGGCGGGCGAAGTCCGCATCGGCCAGGATGGTCCGGTGGCGCTGCGCCCCAGCCAGCTTGTCGAGCCCGACGCGAGCCTGGTCGTCGACGAGGGCCCGCGTTTCGTCTCCCGTGGCGGCACCAAGCTGGAGAACGCGCTCGAGGCGCTGGCGATCGACGTCGCCGGCCGCGACTGCCTCGACGTCGGCGCTTCTACCGGCGGCTTCACCGACTGCCTCTTGCAGCGTGGCGCCGCCGGGGTTGCCGCGGTTGACGTCGCCTATGGCCAGCTCGACGTCCGCATGCGGCAAGACCCTCGCGTCCACACGATCGAGCGGCTTAACGCGCGGGAGCTCTCGCCGGCCGACCTTCCGTTCGTGCCGTCGCTGGCGACGATCGATGTCTCCTTCATCTCCCTGACCAAGGTGCTCCCCGCTGTGGACCGTTGCCTGGGGCCCGGCGGTGAAGTCTTGGCGATGGTCAAGCCGCAGTTCGAGCTCGGCAAGGACCGGGTTGGGCGCGGGGTCGTCCGCGCCGCCGCCGACCGCCGCGAGGCGATCGTCAAAGTGGCACGGGCGGCGCAGGAGTTGGGGCTCCCGGTGCACGGCTTTGCCTCCTCGGGATTGCCGGGGCCGAAGGGAAATCGCGAGACCTTTGTCTGGTGCGGCGGTGCCGGGCCCGCTGTCGACGACATCGAGGCAGCGGTCGCCGCGGTCGAGGGGGACGAGTGAAGACCGCGGCGCTGATCACCCACTCGCACCCGCCGAGCGCCTCGGAAGCTGTTGCGGTCGCGGCCGAGGTCGCGCACGAGCTGGGCTGGCGCCTGGCCGCCACCGAGCAGGAGCTGGAGAAGCATGGCTCCGCCGGAGAGGGCGTCGACGTCACCGCCGAACACACGCTGCCGGAGATCTGCCTGGTCCTCGGCGGCGACGGATCGATCCTCCATGCGCTGCGGCGCTACGCGCACACGGAGGTACCGGTCTTCGGGGTCAACTTCGGCACCGTCGGCTTCCTTGCCGCGGTCGAGCGCGACCAGGCCGCGGAGGGCATCCGCCGGGCACTGCAGGGCGAAGTCGAGACGGTGCAGCTGCCGGGCCTTGAGGTCAAGGTCGACGGCAAGGAGGCGGTGGGGATGAATGACATCACCCTCACCCGGCGGCCCCACGACCGCGTCGCCGAGCTCAGCTACCGGATCGCCGGCGAGGAGGTCGGGCACGTTCGCTGCGACGGGCTGGTCGCCGCCACCCCGGTCGGTTCGACCGGCTACAACCTTGCCAACCAGGGGCCGATCCTCGCCTGGGGAGCGAAGGGGTACGTGGTCAGCTACATCTCGCCGCACTCGCTGACCGCGCGGGCGCTGGTGGTGGCTCCCGGCGACGTCCTCCACGTCGGCAACGCGCCGGAGCGCGAGCCGGTCGAAGTGGCGGTCGACGGGGTCAAGGTCGCCGACCTCGCCGCCGGGGACACGCTCGATGTTCGCTTCGTCGATTCGGTCAGCACCCTCGCCCAGCTGCCAGGTACGAGTTTCTACGGCCGAATCCGAGAGAAGTTCGGCCACTTGGCTGTCTGAAGCGGGCTGAAAAGCCGGGACACTCCGTTCTTTAGGGTGCTGCTCCATGGAGCGCAAGTGGTGGACTCTCGTCCTCGTCTCGATCGCCACCTTCATGCTGTTGCTGGACGTGACGGTGGTCAACGTCGCCCTGCCGGACATCCAGCGGGAACTGAACGCCAGTCTCTCCAGCCTGCAGTGGGTCGTCGATGCCTACTCGCTGATGCTCGCCGCCTTCCTGCTGACGGCGGGATCGCTCGGCGACCGGCTCGGACGGCGCCGCGTCTTCACGATCGGGTTCGGGGTCTTCACCTTCGCCTCCTTCCTCTGCGGGATCGCCGAGGACCCGACCCTGCTCAACCTGGCTCGCGGCCTGCAGGGGATCGGCGGCGCCGGCATGTTCGCCACCTCGCTGGCCCTGATCGGCCAGGAGTTCCACGGCAAAGACAGGGCGACGGCGTTCGGGGTGTGGGGGGCGACGGTCGGCGGCGCGGTCGCGATCGGGCCGCTGGTCGGCGGCGTCGTCACCGAGAGCCTTGGCTGGGAGTGGATCTTCTTCATCAATGTCCCGATCGGGATCGCGGCGATGGTCCTCACCGAGCGCAAGATCGTCAACGTCTCGGCGCAGGACCCCGAGCCGGTCGACGTGCCGGGCCTCGTCACCTTCTCCTCGGCCCTCTTCCTCCTCATCTTCGGCCTGATCCGCGGCAACCCCGAGGGGTGGGGGAGCCCGCTGATCCTCGCCTGCCTGATCGGCGCCGCGGTCCTGATGGCGCTCTTCATCGCGATCGAGCGCCGCACCGACCATCCGATGTTGGACCTCTCGCTCTTCCGCAAGCCCGCCTTCAACGGGGTCTCGGCGGTGGCCTTCTGCCTCTCCGCGGGGATGTTCGCCCTCTTCCTCTACCTGACGATCTATATGCAGGGGGTGCTCGACTTCTCCCCGCTCGAGGCCGGTCTACGCTTCCTGCCGCTGACCGTGCTCGGTTTCGTCGTCGCCCCAATCTCGGGCGCCCTATCGCACCGGGTCCCGATCAGGATCCTGCTGGGCAGCGGCCTGACGATGGTCGGCGTCGGGCTGCTGCTGATGCGCGGAGTAGAGGTCGATTCGACCTGGACGACGCTGCTGCTGGGCTTCCTCCTCGCCGGGATCGGGATCGGGACCACCAATCCCGGGATCGGGCAGGCGGCGATTGCCGTCGTCCCGGTCGAGAAATCGGGCATGGGCTCGGGGATCAACACGACCTTCCGTCAGGTCGGCATCGCCACCGGCGTGGCGGGTCTGGGCGCCGTGTTCCAGGGACGGGTGGACGCGAAGCTGGGCGAGCTCCTGCCCGACGCTCCCGATGGCCTGGGGGAAGCGGTCGCCTCCGGCGGTTCGCGGGCGGTGGCCGAACTGCCGCTGCCGCCGGCCGTGCACGAGAAAGCGGTGCACGCTGCCGACGTTGCCTTCGTCAGCGGCTTCAACGACATCCTCCTGATCGCCGCGATCATTTCCTTCGCCGGAGCGGTCATGGGGTTCTGGCTGGTCCGCTCCAAGGACTTCGTCCAGCCGACGGACGGTCCCAGCGAGCCGGCCGCGGGCTGACGCGCTTTTGTGCGGAGGTTTTCGCGAAGAATTTTCTTCCTGCGCACCACCTGTGACAACACGCTTCGTACGCTTGAATCGTGGCGGTGATGGCGAGAGAAAGATGGACCGGCGAGCGGCTGGACAAGGCCTTCGACCGCATCGATGCCGACCTTCGCGAACTCCGGGTGGACATGAAGAAAGGCTTCGAGCGGACGGATGGCAAAGTCGAGGCCCTGGATGACAAGTTCGACCGCAAGTTCGACGCGATGCAGCGGAACATGACCACTTGGTTCATCGCGATGTTCTCGACGATCGTCAGTCTCGCCGCCGCTGTCATCGCCGCCATCGCCCTCGGGTAGTCCGGAATCAGCGGGAAAACAGCGCGAGTCGGTCCGCGGTCGTTGCTACACAGATCCCATGCTGCGTGAGCTGCGGATCGAGAACCTGCTGTTGATCGAGCGCGCCGAGCTGCGGCTGGGGGAGGGGTTGAATGCGATCACCGGCGAGACCGGTGCCGGCAAGACCGTCCTCGCCCACTCGCTCGATCTGCTGATGGGCGGCAAGGCGAAGGCCCAGATCGTCCGCCCCGGCGTCCAGGAGGCCTGGGTGGAGGGAGTCTTCGACCTGCGGGAAGGGTTGCTCGACGAGCCGGAGATGGCGGAGCTGGCCGAGCGGCTGCCGGAGGGAGCCGAGGAGGTGGTGCTCGGCCGGAGGGTCTCGGCGGGCGGACGCACCAGTGCCTTCGTCGCCGGCCGGGCTGCCACGGCGTCTGACCTGAAGCTTCTGGGCGGGCGGCTGATCGCGTTCTTCGGCCAACACGAGCATCGTCGTCTGACCATCTCCTCCGCCCAACTCGAGATCCTCGATGGGTTTGCTGGCGAGGAGCATCTGCAGCTGAGGAGCGCCTACCGCGAGGTCCACCGAGAGTGCAGCCGCCTGGTGGCGGAGCTGGCTGAGTTGCGTGAGCGGGAGGGCTCGCGTGAGCGCGACCTCGACCTCTATCGCTACGAGCTCTCCGAGATTGAGGCGGTCGCCCCGGTTCCCGAGGAGCGGGCGGAGATCGCCTCCGAGCGGGAGCGATTGCGCCACGCCGAGGGCCTGCGGGAAGCGGCATCCAACGCTCACGCCGGCCTCGCCGGCGCCGATCTGGACGGTGGCGGCGCCACTGCGGCGTTGGCACAGGCCGAAGCCGCGCTGCAGGGCGCCGCCGGACTCGACCCAGCGCTCGACGCCTTGGCGGAGCGGGTCGCCAACCTCGTTGTCGAGGTCGGGGACACTGCTTCGGAGCTACGCGATTACGCGGAGGGGATCGCCGCCGATCCGGCGAGCTTGCTGACGATCGAGGAAAGGCTGGAGGCGATCGGTCGCCTCGAGCGCAAGCACGGCGGCAGCGTCGAGTCGGTTCTAGCCCACGCCGAGCGCTGTCGTGAGGAGATCGTCCGCCTGGAGGGCGCCGGCGAGCGCAGCGCCGAGGCAGAGGCGGCGCTGGCCGAGGCCGAAGCGCGGCGGCAGAAGCTCGGTAAGAAGCTGAGCGCCGGCCGCGAGGCAGCTGCGGCTCCGCTGCAGGAGCGGGTTGCCGCTGAGCTTGAGCGGCTCTCGATGCCTGGCGCATCGCTCGAGGTGGTGCTGGAGTCGCACCCTGACGGCTACGGCGCTTCCGGTCGCGAGACGGTCGAGCTGCGCGTTGCTCCCAATCCCGGGATCGAGGCGGCTCCTCTGCGCGACGCCGCCTCGGGCGGTGAGCTCTCGCGGGTAATGCTGGCGCTGAGCGGGCTCGGCCAGGCGGCGAGCGCCGGAACGATGGTCTTCGACGAGATCGACGCCGGGATCGGTGGCAAGACGGCGCGGGTGGTCGGCGAGCGCCTGCAGGCCTTGGGCCACGATCGCCAGGTGCTCTGCATCACCCACCTGCCCCAGGTTGCATCTCTTGCCGACGTCCACTTCAGGCTTGAAAAGGACGTCGCCGGCAAGCAGGCGCTGGCCAGCGTCGAGCGCCTCGAGGGCGAGGGGGTCGTGGCCGAGATCCGCCGCATGCTCGGGGCCGACAGCTCGGACGACGCCGCGACCCAGCACGCTCGCGAGCTGCTCGCGGCATAGGCCCCTGGCTTGCGGCTGTCGACATCCTTCGCCTAGTCTGAGCTGGTGGCCACCGCTAGTCGTCGTCGCCTTCCCGCCCTGCTCGGGCGCAGGAACGGCGCGCGGCCGGACGCACCGATCGAAGGAACCGCGCGTTTGGGACAGCGGACCAAGCACCTGGTCAAGCGCCTGCGTCCCGGCGACATCGCCGTCATCGACCACGTCGACATCGACCGGATCGCGGCCGAGGAGCTGATCGAAGCCGAGGTGGTGGCGGTTCTCAACGCCTCACCCTCCTCTCAGGGGCGCTATCCCAATGCCGGGCCGTTGATGCTGGCCGGGGCTGGGATCAGGCTGATCGACGCCCCTGACGCTGGTCTCTTCGACTGCCTCAAGGACGGCGACAGGGTGCGGATCGTCGAGGAGGCGATCTTCGTTGGCGCCGAGGAGGTTGCGCGTGGGCGGGTACTGCGGGTCGCCGAGCTCGAACGGGAAATGCAGGAGCACCGTGCGCGAATCGACGAGGCGCTGGCCGAATTCGCCGAGAACACCGTCGCCCACGTGCGCGAAGAGACCGACCTGCTGACCGGCAACGTCGCCTTCCCGCCGACCCGCGCCTCCTTCCGCGACCGCCACGTCCTGATCGTCGTCCGCGGCGATCGCCACCGCCGCGACCTGAAAGCGCTGCGCGCCTACATCCGCGACGTCCGCCCGCTGATCGTCGCCGTCGACGGCGGCGCCGACGGAGTGCTGGAAGCGGGGCTACGGCCCGACGTGATCCTCGGCGACATGGATTCGGCCGGCGACGCAGCGCTCAGCTGCGGTGCCGAGCTGATCGTCCACGCCTACCCGGACGGTCGGGCGCCGGGCCGGGAGCGGCTGCTCGCGGCCGGCCTCGACCACCAGGTCGTCCCCGCCGCCGGGACCAGCGAGGACGTGGCGATGCTGATGGCGCATGAGAAGGGAGCGGCGCTGATCGTCAGCGTAGGCGCCCACTTCAACCTGATCGAGTTCCTCGATCGCAAGCGGGGCGGGATGTCCTCGACCTTCCTCACCAGGCTGAAGATCGGCGAGCGCCTGGTCGACGCGAAGGGCGTGAGCCGGCTCTACAACCCGAGCTCGACCCTGGCCCCGATCGCCTTCTTTGCGGTCGCCTTCCTCGTCCTGCTGACGATCCTCGTGATCACCTCTCCCGCCCTCAACGACGTCTTCGAACTGGTCTGGCTGAAGATCCGGATCTGGCTCGGCATCGACTGACGAACCCGACCAGGCAATAGCCTTCACAGGTCGATGGGGTACTCCGCGCGCTACCACGCCACCTCGCTGATCGCCGTCTTCATCGCCCTCGCGGTGGGGATCCTGGTCGGCGCCGAGTTCGGCGGCGACGCTCTGACCAACACTCGCCGCGACCTCGAGCAGAGCCTGGTCGGCAACCTCCAGGACGCCCGCTCGCAAGTCAATGACTTGAACGGCGACCTCAATAAGTCCAATGAGTTCGCTTCGACGCGTCTATCCGGTTCTGACGCGGGACAGACTGGAGGGGAGGCGCTTCGCGATCCTCGCACTGGGCGGGCTGCCAAGCGACATCACCGGTGAAGTCGAGGAGGCGCTGGCCCCGACTGGAGGCCGCCTGGTCGGGGTCGGAGTGGTGCGCGAGCCGGTCGATGTCAACGGGCTCGCCGAAGACCTCGCCAAAACCCGCTTCGCCGACTTGCGCACCGATTCCGACGCACTGACCGAACTGGGCACCGGCCTGGGGCGCCAGCTGGTGCGTGGCGGCACTCTCCCCGAGGTCGTTCGCGGCCATCTCTTCTCGCGCGCCAGCGGCAGTTTCGGCGGCCTTGACGGGGTGATCGTGGTCCGCGATCAGCCGGAAGGGATGGGCCCGGTGCAGGACGCGAAGACCGACGAATTCGAGGAAGCGCTGGCGAGCGGCATGACCGCCACCCGGGTGCCGGCGGTCGGGGTTGAGACCTCGACCGACGATACGTCCAACATTTCCTACTTCCAGTCCAACGGTCTCTCCAGCGTCGACGACGTCGACCTGACGGCCGGGCAGCTGGCGATGGTTTTCGCTCTGCTCGGCGCCGACGGCAACTTTGGCGTCAAGGGGAGTGCCGACCAGCTTTTGCCGGACCTGCTGGCCGAGGCCGAATAGGCGATGTATTGGGTCGGGCTGCCGCTCGCGGTGGCGATCTCGCTGTTCCTGGTGCCGGCCGGTGCGCGCGGCCTGCGCGACGCCGGCCTGGTGCGGGAGAACTACCGCGGCGCCCTGCTCGCCTTTCCGCTCGGGGCGGTGCTGGCGACGGCGGCGCTGGTCGCCCTGGCCCCGCTTGCCTTCCTCGACGACCGCGCCGACCTCGACCTGCTTGAGCCCGACCTGAGGCGCTGGCTGCCCTACCTGCTGGGGATCGCCTTCCTCGGCTTCCTCGACGACGCGCTGGGACAGGGGGAGCGGGCGGCGACCCCGCGTGGATGGCGCGGGCACTGGGCGGCGCTGCGGGCGGGGTCGCTCTCGACCGGGGCGATCAAGGCAATCGGGGCGCTGGCGCTGGCCGCCTACGTCGTCTCCGGTCGCGGGCTCGAAGACTGGCGCTATCTCGCTGACGTGGCGCTGTTGATCCTCGCCACCAATTTCTTCAACCTGCTCGACCTGCGCCCCGGGCGGGCAGAGAAGGGATTGGTCCTGTTGGGAGCGGGCCTCTGCCTCGGCGCCTGGACCTTCGCGCCCCTGGAACTGCTGGGGATATTCGTCGGCCCGGTCTTGGTCGGCGCCTGGCTGACGCTGCGGGAGCGGGCGATGCTGGGAGACACCGGCTCCAACCTGATCGGGGCGATCGCCGGAGTCTGGTTGTTGACGGCGCTGGGCGCCGACGCCCGCCTGATCGCCCTGGCGCTGGTCCTGGCGCTGACGATTTACGGCGAGTTGCGGTCTATTTCGAAGACGATCGAATCGGTTCCGCCTTTGCGCTGGCTAGACTCGCTCGGCAGAGCATGAGTCCAGGAAACAAAGGCGACACGCGGTTCATCTTCGTCACCGGCGGGGTTGTTTCGGCTCTCGGAAAGGGGATCACCGCAGCCTCGATCGGGCGCCTTCTCGTCTCCCGTGGCTACCGGGTCCAGCTGCAGAAGTTCGACCCCTACATCAACGTCGATCCCGGGACGATGAGCCCGTTCCAGCACGGCGAGGTCTTCGTCACCGAGGACGGGGCCGAGACCGATCTCGACCTCGGTCACTACGAGCGCTTCACCGACGAGAACACCTCGCGGGCCTCGAACGTCACTGCCGGTTCCGTCTACAACTCGGTGATCCGGCGCGAGCGCCGCGGCGACTACCTCGGCGCCACGGTCCAGGTGATTCCGCACATCACCAACGAGATCAAGCAAAAAATTCTTATCGTCGCCGAGTCGCAGTCGGTCGACTTCGTGATCACCGAGATCGGCGGCACCGTCGGCGACATCGAGTCACTGCCGTTCCTCGAGTCGATCCGCCAGCTCTACACCGACATCGGGCCGAAACGGGCGATGTTCATCCACCTCACCCTGGTTCCCTACGTCGGCCACGCAGGGGAACTGAAGACGAAGCCGACCCAGCACTCGGTCAACGAGCTGCGCCGGATCGGGATCCAGCCGCACGCTCTGGTCTGCCGCTCCGAAGGGCGACTCGATCGCGAGATCCGCAGCAAGATCGCCCTTTTCGCCAGCCTTCCGGTCGACGCGGTGATCTCCGCCCACGACGTCGACAACATCTACAAGGTGCCGCTCGTCTTCCGCGCCGAGGGCGTCGACGACCTCGTCCTCGACCACTTCGGGATGGAGGCCCCCTCGCCGGACATGAGCGAGTGGGAGGCGATGGTGCGCCGCGCCGACAATGCCACCAGCAAGGTGCGGATCGCCGTCGTCGGCAAGTACGTGCAGCTCGCCGACGCCTACAAGTCGGTGATCGAGGCGCTCGAGCACGGCGGTTTCCACCACGGGGTCGACGTCGAGGTCGAGCTGGTCGACTCCGAGAACTTCGACCCGGAGAAGCTCGAGGGCTGCGACGGGATCCTGATCCCCGGCGGCTTCGGCGAGCGCGGGATCGAGGGCAAGGTCGAAGCGGCGCGGATCGCCCGCGAGAAGTCGATCCCCTATCTGGGGATCTGCCTCGGGATGCAGATCGCGGTCGTCGAGTTCGCCCGCCACGTGGCCGGCATGGACGGCGCCAACTCAGCCGAGTTCGATCCCGAGACCCCGTTCCCGGTCGTCGACCTGCTGCCGGAGCAGAAGGAGGTCTCCGACATGGGCGGGACGATGCGGCTCGGGGCCGACCCGGTGAAACTGCACGAGGGCTCGAAAGCCCGCGAGATCTTCGGTGAGGCTGTTATCTACAAGCGCCACCGCCACCGTTACGAGGTCAACAACCAGCTGCGGCGCCGGCTCGAAGACGAGGGTCTGGTCTGCGGTGGTACCTCGCCGGACGAGCGCCTGGTCGAGATGGTCGAGCTTCCCGACCACCCGTTCTTCGTCGCCTCGCAGTACCACCCCGAGTTCAACTCACGTCCCAACCGGCCGGAGCCACTGTTCCGGGAGTTCGTCGGCGCCGCTGTTCGGCAGGCCGGGGAGCGGCCCGTTGACGGGCCTGAGCTCGAGCCTGCCGACGAGCCCGTCGAGGGTGACGTTGGCATCCGCCGCACCGCCTGAGCGCTCCCCCCGCGTTCCCGGCTAAGTTTCCCCCGTGGGTTCCAGGCTCCACGAGCGCTTCGTCCGCTACTGCGAGGTCCGCAGCCCGACCGGGGAGGAGCGGGAGATAGCCGACACCCTGGCCGCCGAGCTGCGGGCGATGGGGCTGGAGGTGAGCGAGGACGACGGCGCCGAGGCGGCTGAAGCCGGCGCCGGCAACCTGCTCGCCCGCTCCGCGGGCACGGGTGAGGGCTGGCTGATGTTCTGCGCCCACATCGACACCGTCCCGCACCGGGGGCAGGTCGAGGTGGTCGAAGACGAGGGCGTTTTCCGCAGTCGCGGAGTGACGATCCTCGGGGCCGACAACAAGGCTGCGGTCGCGGTCTTCATGGAGCTGATGGCGCGCCACGTGGAGAGACCGGGGCCGGTGGGGATCGAGCTGGTTCTGACCGTGGCGGAGGAGCAGGGACTGCGCGGGGCGAAGGCCTTCGACGTCTCGCAACTGCGATCGCGCGCCGGCTTTGTCCTCGACCACGCGGGGCCGGTGGGCGAGGCGATCGTTTCGACTCCGACCCAGCAGAAGATCCTCGCCGACTTCATCGGCGTCGAGGCCCACGCGGGGATCAAGCCCGAGGAGGGCAGCAGCGCCATCGCCGCCGCCGCCGCCGCGATCTCGCGGATGGATTTGGGGCGGCTGGACGAGGGCACGACCGCCAACGTGGGGCTGATCGGCGGTGGCACCTCCGGCAACGTCGTCCCCGGTCACTGCAAGATCCACGCCGAGGCTCGCAGCCTCGAGGCCGAGCGCGCGGCGGAGGTTGCCGGGAAGATCGCCGACGCCTGCGCCTGGGGGGCGAGCGAGCACGGCTGCGACGTCGACGTGCGGATTGAAGAGCTGTTCCGCGGCTACCAGGTGCCGGGTGACTCGGCGGCGCTCGCGCTGGCGGAGGAGGGGCTGCGCGCTGCCGGCCTCGAGCCGCAGCGCGTTGCGATCGGCGGCGGCAGCGACGCCAACGTCTTCCGCCGCGACGGCTTCGACAGCGTCCTCCTCTCCAACGGCACCGACGCGGTTCACACCTCCGACGAGATGGTGTCAGCGCAGAGCCTCGACCAGATGCTCGAGGTCTGCGAGGGGATCGTCGCCGCGGCGGCCGGATAGGTGTCCGGCCGGCTGAAGCTGCGCCGCGGCACCGTCGTCTCCACTGATCCGCTCGCGGTGGAGATCGACGGGGAGCGGCGAGCGGCCTGGGCCGACGAGGTCCTGCTGGGAGCAATTCGGGAGGGCGACGAGGTCATCGTTAATGTCGCTGCCCTCGACCTCGGGCTGGGCTCAGGGGGCTTCGACGTCGTCCACGTCAACCTGACTCGAGGGCTCGACGGAAACGGGGTGGAGGGCGACGCCCACGTGATGAAGCTGAACTACACCTCGCTCCAGCACCCGGTCGATCCGGTGGAGCAGGGATCGGGGCGAGTTATCGCTGACATACAGCGAAAAGTCGCCGCGCTTTCGGTTGCGGTCCTACCGCTTCATGGTCACCTGGCTCCCGCGGCCTGGTCGGCGGCTCAGGCGGCGCCTGACTCGCGGATCGGCTACGTGCAAACGGGCGGTGGGGCGCTGCCGGGCTCCCTCTCCACCGATGTCGCCGAGTTGCACGACCAGGGTCTCCTGGCAGGTCACATCACCTCCGCTCCGGCATACGGAGGCGAACATGAGGCGCTCGGCGTGGTCGGCGCGCTCGACGCCGCCGCCAAGCTTGGCTGGAGTGCGGCCCTAGTTGGTCCTGGGCCGGGGATCATCGGCTCCGACACCGAGTTCGGCCATGGAGGGATGGCTGCCCTGGACAACGCGCACGCGGCGCTCGCGCTGGGGTGCCCGACGATGCTCTCCCCGCGCCTCTCCTCCTCTGACTCGCGCGAACGCCACCTCCACCTCAGCCACCACACCTTCACCGTCCTCGAACTGCTCCTGGGCGAGGTCGAGATCGCCACTCCCGCCGGGGACCTGCCCGGCGCCGCCGAGGCCAGGCGCTACCTGGCCGAAGCCACCGGCGAGCGGCACCGCCTGCGCGAGGTCGACGTCGACCTCGCCGCCTACCGGGCCTCCGGCCTGCCGACGAAGACGATGGGCCGCTCGATCGACGAGGACCCGCTCTTCTTCGCGGCACCGCTCGCGGCGGGAACCTTTCTTGCGAGGAGAGGTTTGTAAAAGCGCAGGGAGAACCTGCGGCCATGGCAATCGCGATCAAGCCGCAGGCGCCGAGCCCTGCCGCCAAGCCCGGCGCCGACGCCCGCTTCGCGAGTCTCGTCCTCGACTTCCTCTCTTATCTGGAGCTGGAGCGCGGCCTCTCGCGTAACACCTTGAACGCTTACCGGACCGATCTGCTCCAGTACGGCGAATACCTCAGCGCCCACGATCGCGACGCGCTGGAGGCAAGCGGCGCCGACGTCGCCGACTTCCTCGCCGAGTTGGCGACGGGGGAGGGGCGCCCGGCCTGTTCGGCCGCGACCATCCACCGCAAGGCCGCCTGCCTGCGCTCCTTCTACAAGCACCTGCGCCGCGACGAGCTGATCGGCGACGACCCCACCGCCCACCTCAGCGCGCCCCGGCGGGCGAAGAAACTGCCGCACGTCCTCAACTACGCCGAGGTGCAGAAGCTGCTGGCATCGCCGAAGGGGAGTGAGCCGACCGCGCTGCGCGACCGGGCCCTGCTCGAGGTGATGTACGCCTGCGGGCTGCGTGCCTCGGAGACGATCGGGTTGGAGCTGGGGGACATCGAACTGCGCGAGGGCTTCCTTCGTGCCCGCGGCAAGGGATCCAAGGAACGGCTGGTGCCGTTCGGTCGGCAGGCGATCGCGGCGATTAACGGCTACCTGCGCGGCGGCCGGCCGAAGCTGGTCGGCGACCGCCACGAGCCGAAGCTGTTCGTCAACTTCCGCGGCGGGCCGCTGACCCGCCAGGGCCTCTACAAGATCGTCCAGCGCCACGCTCGCGACGCTGGCCTCGCCGGCAAGATGAGCCCGCATACGCTGCGCCACAGCTTCGCCACCCACCTGCTCGCCGGCGGCTGCGACCTCCGCGCCGTGCAGGAGATGCTCGGCCACGCCGACATCTCGACCACCCAGATGTACACCCACCTGAGTGGCGACCGGCTCAAGGAGGTCTACTTCCAGGCGCACCCCCGCGCCAGCGAGTAGATAGAACTCGGGCATGCCCGAGCTGCCCGAGGTCGAGACCGTCGTCAGACAGCTGGAGCCGGAGGTCGAAGGCCACCGGATCGAGCAACTGGAAGTGCTTGATGCCCGCTGGTCGCGTCCGGTTCCGCCCGGGAAGCTGGGGAAGGCGGTCAGCGGCGCGACGATCGAGCGCCTCGGACGCCGCGGCAAGTACATCCTCATGGTCCTCGACGATGCGCGGACGCTGGTCATGCACCTGCGGATGACCGGCAACTTGATCTTGCGCGAGGGTGACGAGGTGATCGACCCCTCTGAAGGCCGCCGCCTGTATGAGGGCGAGCGCTCGACCGAGGAACGGCACCTGCGGGCGCGGTTCGTCCTCGACGACGGCCGCGAGCTCTGGTTCACCGACCCGCGTCGTTTCGGCGAGGCCTTCCTGATCGCTGACGGCAAGCTGGACGAGCGCTTCGCCAAGCTCGGGGTCGAGCCCTTCGCGCCGGAGTTCACCCCCAAGGCACTGGGCGAGATGGCCGCGGGGCGAACGGCACCGCTGAAGTCGTTCCTGCTCGACCAGTCGCGGGTCGCCGGGGTGGGCAACATCTACGCCGACGAGGCGCTCTACCGAGCCGAGCTGCACCCGCTCTCTCCCGCCGGCTCGATGAAGCCGGAGCACCTGGAGGCATTGCGGGACGCGGTCGTCGCCGCCCTGGAGGCAGGGATTAACGCCGGCGGCTCCTCGATCGACGACTACCGCGACGCGCGCGGCGAGAAGGGGTCGATGCAGGACGAGTTCCTCGTCCACACTCGCGAGGGCGAGGATTGCCATCGCTGCGGTGGGACGATCGTCCGCATCGTCGTCGGCGGCCGCTCGACCTACTTCTGCCCGAGCTGCCAGGTGCGGCTGCGGAAGCGCCCGAAACGGCGCCGCGCCGGCAAATAGCCGTCCGCTCCGTCGGTCATCTTTGGTTTCGTGGCCGGGAACACGGTCAAGACCGAGGCAATCGTCCTGCGCAGCATTCGCTACGGGGAGGCGGATCGCATCCTCCACCTCTACTCGAAGACGCAGGGACGGATCGGCGCGATCGCCAAGGGCGCGCGCAAGCCGAAATCTCGCTTCGGCGGCCGCCTGGAGCCGTTCTTCCGGCTCGACCTGATCTTGCACGAAGGGCGCGGCGACCTGATGACGGTGACCAGCGCCACCACCGTCGACGGCTATCCCCGCTTGCGCTCCTCCGGCGCCGCCCTCACTGCCGGGGCCCGCGGCTGCGACGCGGTCCTGCGTCTGCTCGACGCCGCCGAGCCCAACCAGCCTGCCTACAACCTCCTCTGCCGCTACCTGGCGCTGCTCGACGACCCCGAGCAGCCGCGCGCCGCAGAGCTGGAGACCGCGCTGTCCTTCCGGCTGAAGCTGGCGCTGGTCGCCGGCTTCGCCCCAGAGCTCGCTTCCTGCACTCGCTGCGGCGAGGCGGAGCACTTGGTCGGCTTCTCCGGGGCCGCCGGCGGCGTCGTCTGCGGCGGCTGCGAAGCGGGGGCCTTCCCGCTCAGTGAGGAGGCGCATCGGTTCATGGTCGAGGGGCTGGCGAAGCCGCTCAGCGAGACCCCTGAGGCTGAGTTGCGGGCGTTGCGCCAGGTCGAGCGGGCGGTGGGCGAAACCCTCGAGCACCACGCGCACGTGCAGCTGCGGGCTGCTGCTTAGCCAGCGGTCTGCCGGTAGGGAGGGACGAGGTACCCCTGCTCGGAGCACCTCCGCCGAGAGGATCGTCATCAGCTGGCCGAGAAGGTTTGCGGCTCGGCTCCATGCTGAGTACCGATCAGGGGTACCTCGTCCCTCCTGGCGACAGCGTTTGGAGGAACAGCTCTTTAACCGAGGCCGCCAAAACCCGGGCTGTATACGGGTTTTCGCGGCCTCGGTGGATCAGCGTCGGATTGAAGCCCTCCTCCAGACCGCTAGTGCGAGCCGCTTATGATCGGCGGGTGCCTGTGACTACTGCCTTCGAGGAGCGCATCTCTTCCTGGGAGGAGGAGTTTCTTGCTCCTCAGGCGACCAGGTCCTACCCAGCGCGGCGACAGGCGGAGGAGCCGGACAGTCCTTTGCGGACGCCGTTTCAGCGGGACCGGGACCGGATCGTTCATTCGAAGTCCTTTCGGCGGTTGAAGCACAAGACGCAGGTCTTCGTTGCTCCGGAGGGGGATCACTACCGGACCCGGCTCACCCACACGTTGGAGGCTTGTGGAATCGCCCGGACCGTGGCCCGGGCTCTCGGCCTCAACGAGGACCTGACCGAGGCGATCGGGCTTGGTCACGACCTCGGCCACCCGCCCTTCGGTCACGCCGGCGAGGAGGCGCTCGACGCGGCGCTGCTCCAGAACGGCGGCCCCGGCTTCCGCCACAACGAGCACTCGCTGCGAGTTGTCGATGTGCTGGAGCGCGACGGTCAGGGCCTCAACCTCACCGAGCAGGTCCGCGACGGGATCCTCAATCACACCGGTTCGAGCAAGCCGGCGACGTTGGAGGGTCAGATCGTCAAGCTGGTCGACCGCGTCGCCTACATCAACCACGACATCGATGACGCCCTGCGAGCCGGGATCCTCGGCCCCGAGGATCTGCCGGCGGAGGAGATCGAGCTGCTCGGCCCGACCGGTTCGGAGCGGATCGACACCCTGGTCCGCGACATCGTCGATCACTCCGCCGGGGCGGATCAGATCGGTCAGGGTCGCGAGGTGGGCCAGGCGATGCTGCGCCTGCGCAAGTTCATGTTCGACCGCGTCTACCTGGGCCCGGAGGCCCGCCGTGAGCACGATCGCGTCGAGCGCACCATGCGCGGCCTGTTCCAGCATTACGTCGCGAATCCAGGAGAGGTACCCGGCCGCGACCCGGCGGCAAGCGACCAGCAGCGGGTTACCGATTACATCGCCGGGATGACCGACCGCTTCTGCATCGCTAAGTTCACCGAGTTGACGATCCCGGAAGTGTCGAGGTTCTGATGGCGCTGATTTCGCCAGAGAGCGTCGACCGGGTCAAGCAGGCCGCCGACATCGTCGAGGTCGTCTCCGCCCACACCGATCTGCGCCGCCAGGGCGCTCGCTACGTCGGTCTTTGCCCGTTCCACGACGAGCGCACCCCTTCGTTCTCGGTCGAGCCGCAGGAAAAGCTCTACCACTGCTTTGGCTGCGGGGTGGGGGGCGACGTGATCAAGTTCATCGAGGAGAAGGACGGGCTGAACTTCGCCGAGGCGGTCGAGCTGCTTGCCGACCGCTACGGGGTGGAGCTGGAGCGTGAGCAGGAGGACCCGCGGGCGGAGGCCCGGCGCCAGCAGCGCCGCCGGCTGGAGGAGCTGTTGGACCGGGCCGGTGCCTTCTACTCCAACTACCTTTGGGAGTCGAAAGAGGCCGGGAAGGCTCGCGATTACCTGGCCGAGCGGGGCCTGGGGGAGGAGGTGCTGCGCGCCTTCGGCGTCGGCTATGCCCCCAGCGCCTGGGACAAGCTCCTGGTCAGCGGCCAGCGGGCCGGCTTCAGCGTCGCCGAGCTGCGCGAGGTCGGCCTCGTCCAGCGCGGCCAGAGCGGGGGCGAGTACGACCGTTTCCGCGAGCGGATCATGTTCCCGATCCGCGACCGCCGGGGGCGCGTCCTCGGCTTCGGCGGCCGGGCGATGCGATCCGACCAGGGGGCGAAGTACATCAACACCGCCGAGACCGACTTCTTCCACAAGAGCCAGATCCTCTACGGCGTCGACCGGGCCAAATCGGCGATCGCCAAAGCCGGCCGCGCCGTCGTCGTCGAGGGTTACACCGACGTCCTCGCCCTGCACCAGGCAGGGGTCGAGGAGGCGGTGGGGGTGATGGGTACGGCGATCACCGGCGAGCAGGTGGCGGCGCTCTCGGGGATGGTCGACGAGGTTGTCCTTGCCCTCGACGCCGACTCCGCGGGGCAGGAAGCGATGCTGCGTGCCCAGTCGGTCGCCGCGGGGCGGCGGATGCGCTTGCGGGTGGCAGCGATGCCGGCCGGTGAGGACCCGGCGGAGATGATGGCCGCGACCGACGGCGCCGAGCGCTTTGGAGGGCTCCTCGAGGGGGCCGCGGAGCTGACCGCGTTCCAGGTCGGCCTGGTCCTCGACCGCACCGACGCCGGCTCTCCCGTCGAGCGCGACCGGGCGCTGGCCGAGGTTGCGCCGGTGCTGGCGGGAATGGGGGAGACCGCGGGCCGCGAAGACCTCGTCCGTCGCGTCGCCGAGCGGCTCGACCTCGACCCGGCGATGGTGATGGGCAGGGTCGTCGCCGCGACGCCGGCCAGCGGAGGCAGGGAGCGAACGCCGCCTCCGCAGGAAGCCGCACCCGGCTCCAGGCCGACCCAGCCGCGGCGGCAGGCCGAGCTGACCTCGCGCGAGCGCCGCGAGCGGGCGCTGCTGGCGATGTGCATCGCGATCCCGAACGAGGGGACGGAGTACCTCACCCGCCTCACCGACGCCCACCTCTCACCGACCGGGATTAGCGCCGCAACCTGGCTCCGCGACCACCCTGGCGATCCAGCCTCCAATCTTCCGCATGACGACGGCGAGCTGGCCGGGCTGATCGCCGAACTGGTGATCATGTCCCGCGAGGAGCCGGCCTCCCACGAGGCGATGGAGCTCAACTTCCTCCTCCTCGAGCAGCGCCGCCTCGAGGCCGAGATCGCCGCCGCCGGCGAGCGCGGCGACTACGAGCGCCGCGCCGCGCTCAGCCGCGAGCGGGCGGCCCTGGTCCAGCGGATCGCCCACGCCGAGAGGCCGGCGGGGAGCGTCTAGCGGCACCTAGCGCCGCATCTTTCTGTCTGCGGCATTTGAGATGATCTCGATGTGGACAAAGGGTTCCTTGAAGAGGGCTTGGGGGAGGGCCTATCGCTCGAAGCGATCGGTAAGCGCGTCGGCAAGCACGAATCGACGGTCAGCTACTGGCTGAGGAAGCACGGGCTGGAGGCGGCGCAGGCGGAGAAGCACAGCGCCAAAGGAGCTCCGCAGAAAGCTGAGCTGGAACGGCTGCTAGCCGCTGGCCTTTCGATGCGGGAGATCGCCCGACGTCTGGACCGCAGTTTGGCAACTGTTCGCCACTGGGTGGGCAGATACGAGCTGAAGTCTGCGCCCCGTCGCAGGAGGGGTTCAGATCATGGACCGCGGGAAATGCCATCGCAATGCAAACAGCACGGGGACACCGCGTTTGTCCGCGAGGGGAGGGGCTACTACCGCTGCAAACGCTGCCGAAATGAGCGGGTGTCTCAGCGAAGGCGGACGATCAAGAGCAAGCTGGTGGAGGAGGCGGGAGGGAAGTGCGTGATCTGCGGTTATGACCGCTGTCAGCAGGTGCTGGAGTTCCATCACCTGGATCCCGGCTTGAAGGAGTTCCAGCTCAGCCACAACGGCGCAACCCGTTCTTTGGCGAGGTCCAGGGCCGAGGCGCGCAAGTGCATTCTGCTCTGCGCCAACTGTCATCGAGAGGTCGAGGCAGGAATTACGGCGCTGCCGCTAAATTCTGTGCCGGACGCTGTTCCGGGATAGCTCATCTGGCATAGCACGATCCGGGGTAGCTCAAGGGCAGAGCGAACGACTGTTAATCGTTAGGTTGTGGGTTCGAATCCCACCCCCGGAGTTGCTTAGGCGGCAGAGAGTTTCTTCAGTGCCAGGCGCTCGACCAGCTCCGCCCCTTGTGCGGCGCCATCGTTAGCCCGTCCCCAGGTGGCGATCATTTCGGCCTTCTCACCGAACGACGGCTCATGCAGCAGCTGCCGGGCCGCCCACCGCAGCGGCCCCGGTTTGCACAGCCGCCAGGGCAGCGAGAGGCCGGCGCCGGCCCAGTCGACCCGCATCGCCGTCTCGCTCATGTCGCCGATGATCGGGCAGACGAGGACCGGGGTGCCGGCGCCGAGGGCGCGGGCGACGGTGCCGTGTCCGCCGTGGGAGATCACCAGCGACGCCGCGGGCATCAGCTGGCTGTAGCTGAGCCATTCGACCAGTACTGCGTTGGCGGGCACCTCGATCGGGTGCTGCGGCGCGACCCGGTTAGTCGTTGCCACTACTCGCACTGGCTCCGTCGCTAGCGCCGCCAGCGCCGTCCGCACGAGATGGTTCTCGGAATCGTGGGCGGTGCTGGGGGCGACGAGGACGAGAGGGTCATCGCCGGGCGGCAGCTCGATCTCGGGATGCGGCACCTCGAAGCCCATCGGACCGGTGATCTCAACCCCCGCGGGCCAGCTGCGCGGGTACTCGAGCTGCGGGTAGGTAGCGACCAGTGCCAGGTCGGGGCTGATGCCGCCGTGGAAGCGGTCGATCGGGGGTAGGTCGAGGCGTGCTCGCTGGATGTTCAGGTCCCGCCGACCCTGTTCCAGCCCGACCCGGAGGGCGCGGTCGTGCCCGCTGCGCCAGAGCCTGCGGCCGAGCCCGGTCCGTGGCGGACGCAGTCCGATCGCGAAGAACGGCAGGCCGGGCTCGACCACCGGGTAGATGTGGGGAATCAGGGTCGCCAGCGGCACGCCGGCCCGCTCGGCGGCCAGCGTCGGGGCGAGGGTGAGGATGTCGCTGACCACCACGTGGGGACGGAAGTCCTCGAGCAGCGGCTGCAGCGCCCGCGCCGCCTCGGCCGCGTGCTGGCCTTCCGCCGAGTCGGGGTCCGGTGGCGGGAACATCCGGTATTCCTCGGCCGCGGCAAAGCCCAGGCCCTCGCCCTCGACCGCTGCCCGCCGCTCCTCCCAGGTCTCGATCACGACCTCGTGACCGCGAGCGGCAAGGGCCTTGCCCAGCGCTATCGCCGGGAAGACGTGTCCTGCATCGCCGAACGCGCCGACGAGAACGCGTAGGCGCTCGGTCGCGCCTGGACCGGCGTCAGGGCGTGTCAAGCCCCTCGCCCGGCCGCGTGAATACAACCTCGGGGACGTGGCAGTTGCGCGAGGTGCGGAGCAGGAAGCGGACCGCCTCGCCGAGGTCCTGGGGGCGGATCATCTGCTCCGGCGGGATCTGGCCCTGGACGAACTCGGTCATCGGCGTCTCGACGAAGCCCGGCGCCAGCGCCGTGCACTGGATTCCGGCGCTGCCGGTCTCGCGGTGGGTCGATTGGGTGAAGTTGATCACCGCGGCCTTGGTCGCGGCGTAGATCGAGAGCCAGGCCTGGCCGCCCTTGCCGGCGATCGAGGCGGTGTTGACGATCAGCGCCTTGCCGTGCTCGGCCCCGGCCTCGCGCAGCATCGGCAGCCCCTCGCGGGTGCCGAGGATCAGCGCCCGCAGGTTGACCGCGAGCTGCATGTCGAGGTGCTTGGTCTGGATCTCCTCCATCGGCGATCCGATTCCGACCCCGGCGTTGTTGACGAGCACGTCGAGCCGCCCGTACTTCTGGCGGTGGGCGGCGAAGATCGCAACCACATGGTCCTCCTCGGCCATGTTGGCGGGGACCGGCTCGACCTCGAAGCCCTCGCCTCGCAGTCCTTCGGCAGCTTTCTCCAGCTTCTCGGGGCGGCGAGCGGACACGGTCAGCGCGTATCCCTCTTCGCCAAGGGTTCGCGCGATCGCCAGGCCGATCCCGCTCGAAGCTCCGGTCACCAGTGCAGCTCGCTCAGCCATTCCGATCTCCTCTCGTCGAGAACCCCGGGCACCCTATCTCTCCATAACATGCCGCCGATGCGCGCCCCTCGCCTCGCCCCAGCGCTGCTTGTCCTGGTTGCGGCCGGGGCGCTGATCGCCGGCTGCGGCGGAGATGACGGGGACGGCGATTCGACCGCCACCGGCGCGCAACCGACACCGAGTCTCCCGGCGGCGCCGAAATCGAAGTTTCCGAGCGCACGCAACCGGACCCTGAGGCAGGTGCTGAAGGCAGCCGAGGGGCCGGCGGAAGCGGTCATCACCCCGGCGGCCCAGGTCTTCTACCCAGGTGTAAATCGCTACCCGTTCGGCGTCGCCGACCGCGAGCACGGGGGTGTCGGCGACGCCGAAGTCGCTCTCTACTTCGCCAAGGTTCCAAGCGCCGACCCGTCGGAGAGGTCGAAGCCCGGCAATCGTGGCCCGGTCGCGAAAGCCGAAGAACAGGCCCTCGACCGGCCGGCGGTGGGGCCGTTCCCGGCCTCGATCGAAAGCCTCGCGACCGACCCTGCCTTCCGCGCCGACTCGACCTTCGAGGACCCGGATGCCGCCCAGGTTGTCTACTCGGCGCAGCTGGACCTGCCAAGTCAGGGAAATTGGCGGCTCGCGGCGATCATCAGAGAAGACGGAGAACTGCGGGGGACGTTGCTCCCCAGCGCGGCGGTCGGTGAGTTCAAGCGGATTCCCCGGGTCGGGGAGAAAGCGCCGTCGATTCACACTCCGACCGCGCAGGACGTCGGCGGGGAGCTGTCGAAGATCACCACGCGCATTCCCCCGGACACCCAGAACAAGGTGGATTACGCGGAAGCACTGGGCAAAGAACCGATCGTGCTCTTGTTTGCGACCCCCGAGTTCTGCCAGAGTCGGGTTTGCGGACCGGTCGTTGACGTGGCCGAGCAGGCAAAACAGGAATACGGAGACAAGGCAGCCTTCATCCATATGGAGATCTACAACGACAACGATCCGGCTCAGCGGGTGCGGCCGCAGGTGCGCGCTTTCCACCTGCCGACCGAGCCTTACCTGTTCTCGATCGACCGTCGAGGTATCGTCCGCGCCGCGGTCGAGGGAGCCTTCGGCCTGGATCTGATGCACGAAGCAATCGACGAGGCAATCGCCGAATGAACGAGAAAGCCGCCATCGACGAGGAGTTGCTGCAGACCTTCGCTGAGGAGGCAAAGCGTCGCTGTGACGTGATTGCCGCCGGGCTGGCCACCGCCACCACGGACTTCGAGACGATGCGGGCCGAAGCCCACGCCCTGAAGGGGACCGCCAGCGTGGTCGGCCTCCGCCGCCTCGCCGAGCTTGCCGGGCTGATGGAGTCGGACTTGGCTGAAGCGAAAAAGACCGGCACGATCCGCGGCGGTCGCGACCACCAGATCGCCGACGCCGCCAAGGCACTCGCCGAGGGCGCCGCCGCGGCGGCCAAGGGCGAAGAAGAGCCACCCGACGTCGGCCGCTCGCTCGCGCAGCTCTTCAGCGCCTGAACCGCTCGCCGCGGTACGCTCGCGACGCGGGGCGGTAGCTCAGTTGGTTAGAGCACGGGACTCATAATCCCTTGGTCGCTGGTTCGAGTCCAGCCCGCCCCATAGAGGCCTTGGTCAGGTGGTCGCCGATAGGTACCGCGCCACCGCTTGCGCCCGGTTTGCGACTCCCAGCGCCCGCAGGATCTTTCGCATATGCCACTTGACCGTGCTCTCGGTGAGGTAGAGGCGGGAGGCGATCTCGGCGTTGCTGAGGCCTTCCCCGACGAGAGCGAGAATCTCCCGTTGGCGCGAGCTGAGCAGTTTTTCGAGGTCGACCTCGCGAGAGCGGCCCGGAAAGCTGTGTAGCTCGGCTGCGCGGCGACCGAGGTCATCGGCGGTCTGATGGAGGGCCTCGGCGGCGGCGCGAAGCTCGGTCACGTCCTGGACGGTGCCGGAGAGCCGCAGGGCATTCCCGGCTGTGTCGGCAGTCAACTCGGCGCGGCTGCGAAGGCGGCGCACGCGCCCGTCGGGCCTGATGATCCGGTACTCGATGTCGACCGGCGTGCCAGTTTCAACTGCGCGCTGCATTTCAGCTTCGACTCGGTCTCTGTCTTCCGGGTGCACGTAGTCGGTATTGCTTGGCTCGTAGTGACCGTCGAAATCCTCGGCGGTGATCCCGTAGATGGCGTAGAGGCCCTCCGAGCAGGCGAGGTGGTTGCCGTGAATGTCCCACTCCCAACTGCCGATCCGGGCAATTCGCTCTGCCTCCGCCAGGCGGGTGCGGCTACTCGTGACCTCGTCTTCGATCCGGCGACGCTCGGTGATGTCGGTGACGAGGACGAAGATGCCGCGCACCTCTCCCTCGACGATGTCGGGGACGTATGAGTCCTGGGTGTAGCGGAGCTCTCCGGAGGGCGTGCGAATCTCGCCGTCGAACAGCTGCGCATCACCAGCCAACGCTGCTTCGACAAATGGCCGGTTCTGCTCGTAGCGCTCGTCGCCGAGCAGGTCGCGAAAATGGGTTCCGAGGAGTTCAGCGGGGGTCTTGCCGAAGAACTCGATATAGGCGGCATTCGCCATGCGGTTGCGCAGGTCGCTGTCCCAGTAGCCGACCAGGGCGGGTAGGGCGTCGAGCATCGCCTGGATTCTCTCCGCCGAGTAGTTCGGAGCGGCAGGGGAACCGGATTTACCCGTTGCCGTCATTCAGCAAGCATGGACTATTCCCAGGGCGGGCTCAACCCCTCTTGGGGAGGGCACCACTCGGTCTACCCTCTGTGAAGTGCTCGATTGCGATGAAAATCCGGCGACCCGCCCCTTTCGTTGTCGGTCAGCCACGCGGACGAGCACTTCCCCCGCCGGGGCCTGGAGGCCGCGGTCGGTTGCTGAACCCCTGCCAGTAACCGGCCGCGCCGCCTCGGAATCGCTCTTGAGGGCAGTGGAATCACAGCTGCGGAAGCCACCTGCTGGGGTGGGCGCGAGCGCTGACTAGCGCAAAACCTTCTTACCCGTCAGAATCTCGGGCGTACCTATGGCGCCGACCGAGATTGACGTTGACCTAAGCGCACTCCTTCCCGACGATCTTCCGGATGGCCGGGAGCTGGTCCAGGAAGGGGTGGAGATGGCCAAGGGCATCGAGCGGGCCCGCTCTTCCTACTGCGAGGAGAAGGGGGTCGGGTCCGAGCGGGAGTGGCGCGAACGGGCACGAGAGCAGGGGATTCCATGCACCTGCATGAATATCGGCCTTGCCACCTGGGCGGATACCCGCGAGGCGCTGGGTCTGATCTACGAAGACGCCCTCTCGCGCGGAGTGCGTCCTCCCGACCGCTTCAACCTGATCGCCGAGCGGCGAATGGGCTTGCCCAAAGACAAGCGGGCCGATGCTGCTCAGGAGACCGGGCCGGTGATGATGACCGAGCAGGACTGGTGGGAGCTGGCGCACACGGTGCCGATCGAGCCGGAGGCGGCTGACAACTCAATCGGCGGACCGGGCTCGGTCGAAAATGCCCGCGATGCGCTGCAGGCGGGGGTCACCTCGATCGGCGTCCTCTCGCAGTACTCCTGGCGCTGGCCCTACTACGACGACGACATCAACCAGACGACGCAGGTGCTGCAGGCGGCGGGGATGCTGGCGGCTTTCAAGGACGAGGGGGTGGTCTTCGACTCCTACATGGAGGACGGCTACCCGGGCGTCTTCCACGACTACGCCAACTACATCGGCTGGGCGATGGTCGAGCGCTACGTCAGCGAAGAGCTGATCGGAGCCGCCTACTCTCCCTCCTGGGGCGGCCTCACCCAGAACCCGGTGATCAAGTCCGCGGTCACGCTCGCCCTCGACGCCGTCAACCCCGATCGAGTCCCGTTCCTCTACACCCAGGGCGACACGATCGGCAACACCCCCGATTTCGACGCCAATATGGCGGTCCTTAACACCGATCTGCTCTTCACCAAGATGGTCGACATGCGCTACCGGCTTGGATCGGCGCCGATCGCGGTCCCGGTCACCGAGACCGAGCGAATTCCCACCTGGCAGGAGGTGGCGACGGTGCAGACGATCAGTCGCCGGCTCGACCACTACGTCCCGATCGTCGAGCAGGTCGTCGACTGGGGTCAGATCGAGGCGATGCGCGACGAGCTCGTGCGCGGGGGCAAGGCCTTTTTCGATGCGGCAATCAATGGTCTGGCCGGCGCCGGTATCGACACCCGCGACCCGGCTCAGCTCCTGCTGGTTCTCAAACGGCTGGGGTCGACCCGCTGCGAGGAGCTGTTCGGTGCCGGCGAGGTGGACCCGGCGCTTCCGCGCGGTCGGCGGCCGGTGCTGGAAACCGACCTGGTCCGGCTGACGATGGAAGAGCGCGAGCGTCTGTTGGTCGAGCTACAGGGCAGGCGCGAGGAGGAGGCGATCCGGGGGATGAAGGTCCTCGTCACCTCGACCGACGTGCACGAGTTCGCCGAGTTCCTGCTTGCCTCGACCCTGACAGCGGTGGGGGCCGAGGTAATCGACTTCGGCATCAACCGCGACCCCGAGGACATCGTCAAAGCGGTGATCGAGACCGCGGCCGACGCGGTAGTGATCTCCACCCACAACGGCGTCGCTCGCAGCTTCGGGAAACTGCTGATGGAAGAGCTGCGGAGCGCTGGCGCCGATCAGGTGCGGGTTTTCATGGGCGGAGTGCTTAACGAGGACGTCCAGGGCTCCGATATTCCAATCGATGTTCGCGCCGATCTCAACGCGACCGGAATCGAGACGCCGGGGACGATCGATCGCCTCGTCGACGCCCTGATCGACCGGCGCGCCGGCGGCGCGCCGGTCTGAGGCGGCCGGTGAGCGTCGTCGCGCTCGCCGATTTCGGCAGCACCTACACCAAGGTCCGTCTCGTCGACACCGGGGAGGGTCGGCTCCTGTCTCGGGCGGAAGCGCCGACCACGATTGGCACCGATTTGATGGAGGGCTACCAAGCCGCGCTGGGGATGGCCAAGCGTTCGGCGTCCTCGCCGGCAACGATCGAGGAACAGCTTGCCGTCTCCAGCGCCGGCGGTGGCCTCAAGGTCGCGGCCGTTGGCCTGGTCGAGGACCTGACCGCGGCGGCTGCCCGCCAGGCGGCGCTTAACTCGGGGGCGCGGGTCGAGACGGTGCTGGCGGGGGTGCTGGAGGACCGGCAGCTGGGGGAGCTGGAAGCGGCGCGGCCGGAGATCGTCCTTTTTGCCGGGGGAACCGATGGAGGCCAGGCGGAGCTGGTCCTGGAGAACGCTCGCCGTCTCGGAGTTCGAGGAATTGGTGGCCATGTCGTCGTTGCCTGCAACGCCGAGGTGGCGGAGGAGGCCGCCTCGCTGCTGCGCGCCGGGGGAGGCCGAGTCGAGGTCGCCGCGAACGTGATGCCGAAGCTCGGGAGTTTGGAGGTCGAGTCAGCCCGGGAGGCGATCCTGCGTCTCTTCCTCGAGCACGTGATCGGCGGCAAGGGACTGAGCGCGAGCGCTGAGTTCCAGCGGATGGTGAAACTGCCGACCCCGGAGGCTGTGCTGGAGGCGACCCGACTGCTGGGCGATGTGGTCGTGGTCGACATCGGCGGCGCCACCACCGACGTGCACTCGAATCGCTCACAAGGATCGGAGTCGCCGGGGATCGAGGACCCGCTCCTGCCGCCCCCGTTGACGCTGCGGACGGTCGAGGGGGATCTCGGCATGCGCTTCGGCGCGGCAGGGGTAGTCGCTGTCGATGGTCGCTGGATCGACAGCGAGGTGGGTGACGGGGAGGAGTCAATTCGACAGGCTGTCTTACGCCGAGAGCGTGATCCAGAGTGGCTTCCTGACGACGAGGGCGAGCTCCGCTTCGACGCCTTGTTGGCTATCGGGTGCGCTACCCAAGCTCTCGCCCGGCACTGCGGAACCATGCTCTTGACTCCCGGCCAGGGCGGGGCCCCAAGGCTGGTGCGGAGCGGTCCGGACTTGCGGGAGGCGCGGCTGGTTTTGGGAACTGGTGGGGTTTTCGCCCACCGCGACGATGGCGAGCGGATCCTGAGGGCGGCCTTGGAGAGGCGCAGGCCGCGTTCGCTGGCGCCCGCCAATCCCGCGATCGGGGTTGATTCGAACTACGTGCTCGGGGCCGCCGGCCTGCTCGCCACCGTCGACCGCGAGGGGGCGGACCGGTTGCTGCGACGCGAGCTCGCTCCCGCTCTTGACTAGACAAACCGACCAATTGGGCCTCGGCTCCCGCCCGCCGCTCGACGCCCGGATGTCGCATGATTCGGGCTCAGGGAACTAAGGGGAGAGAATGTTCAAGCGTCGTCAAACGGGTGAGGTCACGCGTCTCTTCTACGCGGGGGACGTCCACGGTTCAAGGGTCTGCTGGAAGAAGTTCGTCAACGCCGCCGGCCACTACCCGGCGGACGTGCTGGTGATGGGCGGAGACCTGACCGGCAAGGCGTTGGTGCCGATCGTGCGCGAAGGCGACGGGTCCTACTGTGCGCAGGTGATCGGCGAGTTGCGGAGCGCGCGCACCGCGGAGGAGCTGGACCAGCTGCAGCAGGCGATCTCTACCAGCGGCATGTACCCGCTGATCGTCGAGCCCGACGAGGCCGCCGCTCTGACCAAGGATCCGGCGCATTTGGATGAGACCTTCGAGCGGGCGTTGCTCGATGAGTTGAAGCTATGGGTGAGGCTCGCCGACGAACGCCTCGCCGCGACCGATACCCGGGCCTATGTGATCCCCGGCAACGACGATCCCTGGGAGATCGACGCGGTGCTGGCGGAGGGGAGCAGCGTGGTGGCCTGCGACGAGACGATTGAGCAGGTCGGTCCACATGAGCTGGCCTCCTTCGGCTATTCGAATCGCACTCCTTGGCACACCCCGCGAGAGCTTGACGAGGACGAGATCTACTTGCGGTTGAAGCGGTTGGTGGAGCAGCTGGAGAAACCAGAGCAGGCGGTGCTCAACATCCACGTTCCGCCTTACGAGAGCAGCCTCGATACGGCCTTCGAGGTGGACGAGGACCTGCGTTACGTCACTAAGGGCGGCCGGCCCCACGAGATTCCCGCGGGCAGTCAGGCGGTGCGTCAGATCATCGAAGAGACGCAACCGCTGCTGAGCTTGCACGGTCACATCCACGAGAGCAAGGGGGTGACGTCTATCGGTCGCACGGTGGCGATCAACCCCGGTTCCGATTACGGCAGCGGTCATCTCGACGGCTGCCTGGTGCACCTGGCGCCCGATCGTGTTGTCAGCCACTACCTGGTGTCGGGTTAGCGATGGGTGATTCACAGCGGGTCTTCGCGCGAAAAGCCACCGGCCTGGTGCGGGAAGTCTCGCCGTTCTCGACCTTCGTCTTCAACATGGCGGGGCAGCCGACCGCGGTCTTCCTCGCGATCTCAGTTTTCTTCCTGCTTGGGACCTTCCCCGGTGGCTCGATTTGGCTTGGCTTCGCGATGGCCCTTGTGGTGGCGATCGCGATCTGCGTCGCCTACGGACTCTTCGCTTCGGCGATCCCGCGTAGCGGTGGTGACTACGTCCTCGTCGGCCGCGTTACCCACCCCGTGATCGGGCTGGTGTCGTCCTTCTTCTGGATGTCGGGTGTGATCCTCTCGATCGCCTTCATCGCGCTTGCCTTCGTCACCGTCGGGCTCGGGCCTTCGCTGACCGCGGTCGGTCTGGTCAGCGGCCACGACTCGCTCGTCACCGCGGGCAACGACCTTGCCACCAGCGAAGGCTGGCAGTTCGCGATTGGGACTCTGTTGATCCTCGTCTCGGCGGCGCTCCTGGCCGGTGGATGGCGCTGGACGACGCGAATCATGAACGGGTTCTGGGTGCTGATGATGCTCGGCCTGGCGACCGTGTTTCTTGTCCTCCTCTTCAAGTCCCAGGAGGGCTTTGTCCACAGCTTCAACCAGTTCGCTGGCCCGATCACGGGCGAACCGGATACCTACAACTCGATCGTCAACAGCGCCCACAAAGAAGGGATCGACACCAGCCCAGCCTTCAGCATGGACAACACCTGGCCGACCTGGGCCGCGATCTGCAGCCTCTCGATCTTCAGCTGGCTCTCGATCTACATCTCCGGCGAGGTGCGGCGGGCGAGGGATACGACCCAGATGAAGATGATGAGCTTGGCGACCTTCGTTCACATCGGGATCGCCGTCGTCCTCTCACTCCTCTTCTTCAGCCGGTTCGGCCACGACTTCTTCTACGCGGTCAACGCCCTCGGCGAAGAAAGCTACCCATTCGCGGTGGGCCCCTTCTACACGTTCCTGACCTCGATCGCAGGGGACAGCACGCTGCTCGCCTGGTGGTTGCTGGTCACCTTTGCGGCCTCGTTTCCGCTGTTGATGATCCCCAACCTGACGATTCCGGTCCGTACCCTTTTCGCCTGGGCCCTGGACGGGATCCTGCCTTCTCGCTTCGCGCGGGTCTCGCCGCGGACCCACGCCCCGAACTACGCGATCGGCCTCACGGTAGTCCTCAGCATTCTGGTCCTCGGCTGGGCGGTCACCAACGGAGAGAGCTTCTTTGACGTGCTGGTCGAGGCCTTCGTCCTGCAGCTGGTGACGATGACCCTGCTTGGAATCTCGGCCGTGCTGCTGCCGTACCGCCGGCCGGAGGTATGGCGCGCATCGGCAACGACTCGGCGCTTCCTAGGAATTCCGATCGTCGCTTTGGCGGGCGGACTGACGGCGGTTCTCATGGTCGGCATCTTTTACGTATATATGCGTTATCCCGACCTCGCGATCGACAAGGGTCAGTTCTTCCGGCACTGCGCCTACATCCTCGTTGCGGCACTGCTGACCTTCTTCATCGCCCGCGCCGCCCGCTTGCGTCAGGGTGTGGACGTGGACAAGCTGGCGGCGGAGATCCCGCCCGAGTAGTGGGTGACTGCGAGGTGGGACCGCATTCGGATCCGGTCGCCGAGGGAAGGCGAATCGCGGAGGCATGCGCCGAGCGTGGGCTGCCGCTGAAGGTCATCGGCGGTGTCGCGGTCGCCCTCCTCTGTCCGAGTAGCCGGCGGCAACCCCTGAAGCGGGACTACGGGGACATCGATCTTGCCACCACTGGCGCCGCGAAAGACAGTGTGGTCGGGTTGATGGCGGCGCTCGGCTACGTCGGGGACAGGGAGTTCAACGCGCTGCACGGCCATCGCCGGCTCTACTTCTGGGATGAGGCAAATCAGCGCCAGGTCGATGTGTTTGTCGACGAGGCAAATCTCTGCCATCGCATCGACCTCAAGGGGCGGATCGACATCGTCCCGCTAACGGTCCCTCTGGCAGACCTGACGGTGTTGAAGCTGCAAGTGGTTGAGACCAACGAGAAGGACTATCTCGATATCTGCGCGATCTTTGCCGACCATGACCTTAGTGCGGACGACAACGGCATTAACTCCAGCCATATCGCGAACCTGACCGCCTCGAACTGGGGGCTCTGGCGGACGCTTGGAATTGTCGCCGAGCGCAGCGAACAGTTCGCTCTGGAGTTGCCCGAATTCCCGGCGAAAGAGGTTGTCGCCGATCGGCTCCGTCGTCTGCGGGTCGAACTGGACACGATCCCCAAGACGCGCCTCTGGAGGTTGAGAGACCGAGTAGGGGACAGGAAGCGCTGGTACGAGCTTCCCGAGGAAGTGCACTGACGATGATCGCGCCACACGCTTTGGATAGTCTCACCTTTGTGAGGGGTCTGACCATTCGTCTCGAAAGAGGCCAAAGTTGACTCGACCACGGCGTGGTGAGCCACGTGCGAAGACGAAGATCCTTGAGGCGAGCCGCAAGCTCTTTTCTCGGCGTGGTTTTTCCGAGACCTCGATGGGAGACATCGCCCGCGGGGCGCAGGTCGCCCGAGCCACCGTTTACAACAACTTCGACGATAAGCAGGACATCCTCGCGGCCATCATCAAGGACTACATGGCCGGTTACGCGATGATCGCCCAGCGGCTCCGAGAAAATGCCCGCTACGGCGAAACTTCGTTCGATCTGATTCAGGAGATGGTCCGCGAAGCGCTCAGTTGGAGGGTCAAGAACGCCGACCTGAGGCCGATCGTCGCCGTCGCCAAGAATCTCCGCGGAAGCGGCTGGGAGGAGGCGGACAAAGCCGCCGACGATGCCTTGTTTGGCTGGATCGTGGACGTACACGCAGCCGATGCCGATGCCGGATTGATCCGAGAGGACATCGACATCGAGTTCGCCGTTCGCGCGGCCTTCGCGATGATCGAGTCAGTCCTGTCCTCCTTCGACGTCTCCTCGAGCGAGGCGGAAATCAACAAGGCCGCCCATCAGCTTGCCCTGATGCACTGGTACTCGATCTGCTCGGTGCCGCCGAAGGATGCCCCCCGCAGTCCGCTGGGCCGGAAAACGCCGTCGCAAGCTACCTAGACGAGCTGTCCAAAACCGGTAGTCTGATAGGTCAGAATGTCGCGTCCAGATTATGTCGCGGGGGATCTGGCGCACTTGATCCACCCGCTTACCGATCACTCGAGTTTGGCTGAGACCGGGCCGCTGGTCATCGAGCGCGGGGAGGGGTGCGAGCTGATCGCCGAGGATGGTCGGCGCTTGATCGACGGCTTCGCCGGCCTCTGGACGGTCAACCTCGGTCACGGCAGGCAGGACCTGATCGAGGCGGCCACCGCTCAGATGCGGCGCCTGCCCTACGCGGCGACCTTCGGCGGCGTCTCCTCGCCGCCGGCGATCGAGCTCGCGGAGCGGATCGCCGACCTGGCTCCGCCGGGCCTCAGCGGGGTTTTCTTCACTAGCGGCGGCAGCGAAGCGAACGAGACGGCGATCAAGCTGGCCCGACGCCACTGGGTCAGCCGCGATCGGCCGCGGAAGTCAAAGGTCCTCGTTCACGACCGCAGCTACCACGGGCTGTCGGGGGTGACGACCACGGCGACCCGGCTGGATCCCTATCACGGTGAATTTGGAGCCGAAGCCCCTGACATCGTCGAGATCCCCGCGCCCTATACCTACCGCTGCCCCGCCGGGGTTCCCTGTGAGCCCCCGAGTTGCCCGGTCTGCCAGGGGGCGGCGCTAGAGCAGAGGATCGAAGAGCTGGGGGCGGAGCGGGTCGCGGCGGTGATGGTCGAGCCGGTCTTCGGTTCCGGTGGGGTGATCGTGCCGCCCCGGGGTTATCTGAAGCGGCTGCGGGAAATCTGCGACCGCCACGAAGTGCTGATGATCGTCGACGAGGTGATCACCGGGTTCGGCCGGACCGGTGCCTGGTTTGCCTGCGATCACGAGGGGGTTTCGCCCGATCTGATCACCTTCGCCAAGGGGGTCAGCAGTGGCTATGTCCCGCTCGGTGGGGTGATCGTCAGCGATCAGCTCTGGGACGAGCTCCGCGACCCGAGCCGGCGGCCGGGCTATCTCATGCACGGCTTCACCTACTCCGGCCACCCGGTTGCCTGCGCCGTTGGGCTGGCCACCATCAATGCGATCGAGGGCGAGGGACTGCTGGCCCGAGTCGAGGAGGCGAGCGAGACGCTGGCCACGCTGGTCGCGCCGCTACGCGACCACCCCGAAGTGGGGGAGGTGCGCCATGCCGGCCTGATGGTCGGAATCGAGCTGGTTGCCGACAAGGACACCCGAGAGCGTTGGTCGGCTGAGAGTGCGCGCGGCCGCCGTGCTGCCGCCGAGGCGCGGGACCGGGGCCTGCTCACCCGGGGCCTGCTCGACGACATCCTCTGCCTGACGCCGCCGTTCACGATCTCCGATCAGATGATGGCCCGGTCCGTGGGGATCCTGGGCGACTCGATCGACGCCACCCGCGACCGGAACTAGGGCCGGCATCGCGGGTCGCCCCCGCGGATGCCGGCCTCGCTCGCTACGGCAGGTACTTTTCCGCCTGTTCCTTGGCTTCTTCGATGCCTTTTTCGGCCTGCTTCTTGCCTTCGTCCAGTCGGTCTTCGGCTTCCTTCTGGGCTTCTTCGAGCTTCTTCGTGGTCTTCTTGTTGACGCCCGATTCGATTTCGTCCTGGGCTTCTTCCAGGCCCTTCTTCGTCTTTTCGACGCCTTCGTCGACCGCGTCTTCGGCCTTCTTCGTGCCTTCTTCGATCTGGGTTTCGGCCTGGTCCTGAACCGTGCTGGTGTCGCTGTCGCTTCCGCAGCCGGACCAGATGACGCCGCCGGCAGCGATCGCGAACACGACGAACAGCGAAGAGGTGGCGCGCAGCTTCTTGCTCATTTCATGCTCCTGATCAGTTGCGAGTTAACTTGGTGCGGCAGTGAATCAGACGGAGCCGGACAAGTTCGAATTTCTGGTCGCCGACGCCATCGACGCCCTGCCGGAGGAATTCCAGCGGCTGCTGGCTCGGATCCCGGTCGTCATCTCCGATCTGGGGTTCGAGCGCAACGCCTACGGCGAGTACTTCGGCGACGGGATCGCCGCCGAACGCTACGAAGACCGAATCGTGATCTATCGCGACACGCTGGAACGGGACTTCGGCCACGACCCGGAGTTACTGGCCCGTCAGGTGGAGCAGACGCTGCGGCATGAGCTCGCCCATCACCTTGGCTGGGACGAGGGCGGCGTCGGCGGTCTCGGCCTCTGAGGACTAGCGCACCGCGCAGTTGCGGACCAGGGTCGTGCGGATTTCTTTGTGGCCTTCAAAGCGGAACCTGCCGCGGGCGAAGGGGAAGACGGCCAGGTTGAGCCCGGCCGGCGCGCTGCAGGCGGCGGAGACGTAGCTGCGGCGCTGACCGGCGAAGGTGTAGCGGCGGCCGATGGCCAGCTCGATCTGGGTAACCGAGACGATGCCGCCGATCCGCGGTATGCGCGCCCTCATCACGGTTCCGAACTGCCCCTCGGCTCGCTTGCCGATCGTCAGCGGCACGACCAGGGTGAAGCGGACCGGAACCGCGGCGAAGAGATGAAGCGTGAGGGTTTCCTTGCCGGCTCGGCGGCTGTGGAAGGCGAGAATCTTGCCTTCGGCGAACACATCCTGCCCGAGGTCGACATCGGCCCGGAAGCTTCCTCGCCCGACGAGGGCGGGTCGGCAGCGGGCGAGGGCGGACTCGGTGTCGGTCGACTGCAGGACTGCGGCGGAACAGAAGGGAAGCCCGGTTCCGGAGAGGATGCCGCTGCGGTGAATTTCCAGTTCCAGCCAGCGCAGCGGTGGCGGGTGGCTGCCGTCGGTGGTGGCGATCCGGCCGTCGATCTGGACCTTGACCGGCGCTGCTTCAGCCCGGGGCAGGGCGTGCGGGACGAAGTTGGCGTTGAAGCTGACCCGGAGGTTTTCCCGCTGCGTGACCTCGGCGTTCGATGCGGCGCCGAAGGCGAGCGAGGCGATCGCGATCGAGAGCGGTATGGCGGCGCGCAGACGCATGTCCAGGGTCGAGTCTAGGTGGGTGGGCCTGCGTCTAGGGTTGGGCAATGGTTGAGCCGCGCTGGACGGATCTCGCCGCTGGCGACAAGTTCGCCGGCTACCGGATCGAGAGCCGTCTCGGCCGTGGTGGGATGGGGATCCTCTACCTGGCGATGGAGCCCGGCCTGGAACGGCGGGTGGCGCTGAAGCTGATCGCGCCGGAGGCGGCGGCCGAGGAGGTCTTCGCCCGGCGGTTCGCCGAGGAGTCGCGGATCGCCGCCTCGATCGAGCACCCCAACGTGGTCCCGATCTACGCGGCCGGCGAAGCGGACGGAGTCCCGTGGATCGCCATGCGCTACGTGCCGGGCTCCGACCTCGGCCGCTGGATCACCCGCGAGGGACGCCTCGATCCAACGCAGGCGGTGGCGCTGGTCGCCCAGGTCGGCAACGGTCTCGACGCGATCCACGCCGCCGGCCTGGTCCATCGCGACGTCAAGCCCGCCAACGTCCTGCTCAGCGGCGACCCCGGCTCCGAGCACGCCTACATCACCGACTTCGGCGTCGCCCGCAACGTCGCCACCCAGTCGGGCCTGACCCAGACCGGACGCTTCGTCGGCACCCTCGACTACGTCGCGCCGGAGCAGATCTCGGGCGAGCCGATCGACGCCAGGGCGGACGTTTACGCGCTCGGCTGTCTGCTCTTCAAGCTGTTGACGGGGGAGGTTCCCTTCCCACGCGAGGGGGAGGCGGCTCGCCTCTACGCCCACCTCAACGACCCGCCCCCGGCGCCGTCCCTCTATGCGCCCTCGGTCTCGATGGCCCTCGACGACGTGGTGGTCCGGGCGATGTCGAAGTCGCCCGGGGATCGCTATCCCTCTGCCGGCGACCTCGGCCGGGCGGCGCAGGCCGCGCTCAGCGGCGCCTCGGTCTCAGTTCCGGAGCGCACCGTCGCGACCGGCGCCGCGGCGACCCGCGAGCGCGAGGCGCCGACCGCGAAGCTGGCCGAGGAACCGGCAACGCCATCGCAGGGCAATCGCCGTCTCGTGGTCGGCGGTCTGCTGGCGCTGGTTGCCATCGGGATCGTGGCGGCCCTAATTGTCTCCGGCGGAGGCGATGACGGTGCGAGGGGCGAGACGTCCGTCCCCACGACCAGCCAGGAAGTGAAGAAAGAGAAGTCGAAGCCACAGCCGCAAACGCTCACCAAAGCGCAGCTGATCGAGAAAGGCGACGAAATCTGCGCCGACAGCCAGGACACTTTCGCGAGCTACCGGGACACGTTCCCGAACGGGGAGCAGGAAGCCAGCGTCCCCTACTCACGCCTGCTGGTGACCATCTCCAGCAGGGCGATCAGGCGCTTCAACGAGCTCGATCCGCCGCCGGGTCTGGAGCAGCCCTACCAGGCATACGTCAAAGCCCAGGAGGAAGTGGGCGAGTGGGACATGGATGCCCTTCAGGCGGCCGAAGACGAAGACCTGACGGCGTATCTGAGCGCGCGCGAATCCCGCGACGAAACTCAGCCCGAGCGCGAACGGCTCGCCGACGCCGTCGGTTTCGAGGTTTGCAGCCAGTCGCAGTGACTTCGGGCTAGTCCGAGTCGTCGTTGCGGTCGCCGGGATGGGTGACGCGTTCGGCTCGCTGGCGCACTTCTTCGCTCGCTTCCCGGGTCGCCGCGAAGGCCTCCTCTTTGGCCGCCGCCAGGCCCTCGCTCGGCTTGCCGCCGACCATGTCCCGGAAGGCGTTCTTGAAGCGCTCGGTCCTGCGGTCGGGAGGGAAGCGCTCTTCAGCCCGCTTTTGCTTCTTCGGGTGGCGCTCCCCGTAGCGACGCCGCGCCCAGGCGGAGCTTGGCTTGCCGAGGCGGCAGGCGCCGTAGAGGGCGATCGGGAAGACGAAGAAGCCGATCGTGCCGTGCAGGATCCGGCCCTTGAGGAAGCAGAGCGCTACTAAGAGGAAGACGACCAGAGCGCTGAGCGCGGTACCGAGGATCGACTCGATCGAGCCGTCTTCGATCGTGAACGGCGTGAAGCCCAGCAGTGCCAGCAGCATCGCCGCGGCGGCGATCACCGTGGCATCGATCGAGCTGCGTCCCTCTTTCGCCCAGTAGACGTCGTCGAGGTAGACCCAGAGAGCGAACTCGTCGATCGTCAGGCCCGCCCCGATGCCGAAGGCGAAGGCGCAGATCTCGGTCCAGGGGCTGTTGCCGAAAGCGGCGAAGCCGCCCGCCCCGGCGACCATCATCGTCACGATCCCGAAGACCAGGTGGTGGAGGTGGACGCCGCTGTCGCTGACAATGCTGCCCGGCCACCAGGGGACCTTGGGGCTGCGCATCAGCCGCGTGCTCATCCGGATGAAGGCGAAGGAGAGCAGGAAGCCGATCAGGACCAGGTAGAGGCCCTGCAGCTCGTGCTCGGCGATCCGGTTCCAGAAGTCGGCGAAGATCGAGGCGGTAATCATGCTGGAGCCGGGGCGGCGTGCAGCGGGGGCGCCGACCCTTCCTTGGCAGCCAGCCGGTCGACGGTGAGGAGGACCGCGGCGACGGCGAAGATCGGCGCCAGGGCCGCATCGGCCAGCGACTCGGCCAGCCAGGTGGCGACGAAGGTGTGGCCGAGGAGATGGTGGACCAGCGCCGCGAGGGCGCCGCCGATCGCGTCGCCGGCGATCTCGATCGGGGCCAGGACCCAGAAGACGAGCCAAAAGTCGCCGCGGACGAGTCGCAGGCTGCGCCGCAGCGCCCCGCTCGCGCTGCATCCCTCGAGCTCGACCAGGGGGCCGGCGAGGGCGAGCCAGACGAAGGCGAGGACGCCGGGGATGACGCCGAGTATCAGTCCTATCGCGACGATCGCGACGAAGGCGAGGTCGACGAGGATCAGCCGTCCGTACTTGAGCCGGCGGGCGATCTCGCGCATTGGCGGCGGGTCCTCGCCGTGGGGGTGGGTGAGGGAGATCGCGATCGCGCCGCTGAAGAAGACCTCGCCGATCAGCCCGGTCGCCGTAACCACGCCGACGGCGAGCGCGAAGGCAGCCAGTTTGATCCCGTTGGTGATGTCCAACGAGTCGAGCTCGATGTTCATCGTCAGCGCGTTGAGCAGACCGAGGGGGACGAAGACGACCACGGCGAGGAGCAGGATCGAGGACGCCCAGCTCCAGTAGGTGCTCGCGATCCGCCGGTAGGTGGCGGCCAGCCTGCGCAGAAACGTCACGGTCGGCGACGGCGTCCCGAGGGATGGCGCCCGCGGGCCTCGAGCCGGGACTGGCTCGACTCGCCGGCGGGGACCCGTTTCAGGTTGCCGAGCTCGGGGACGAGCAGTTCTTCGGCGCAGCGCCGGTGCCAGTGGTGGTGGTCTGTGCCTCCGAGTCGGCGGACGAACTGGACGACGGTGTGTTCCTCGCCGACGGGAATGTCGCCGTGACAGCCGGGGCAGTGGTAGAGCTTGCGGGCGATTCCGCGGATCAGCCAGGTCTCGTCGCCTTCTTCATTGATCCCGAAGAGGCTCCAGCGTTTGCTCGGCTGATCCTCGAACTCGTTCACTTCGATCGTCTCGACATCCAGGCAAAGCCGGCGGCCATCGCGACGTTGGCGACGCCGGCGAGCTGGAGGCCGAGTTTGGCACCGGGTCGGCTCACGGCCGGCGAGGCGGACCAGAGGGCGTCGGTGGCGATCTCCGTCCCCCGCAGCCAGGCGAGCGATTGCCAGTCCGCTGCGGAGCCGCGACGGTCGGCGATCAGGTGGGCGGTGGCGAAGGTGAGCCAGATCGGACCGCAGCGGCGAAAGAGGTGTTTCGCGTCAGGGGAAGGCTCGTCGTGGCCGAGCACTTTGAGGGTCGCGGCCGGGGCCGCGATGGCGGCGCTGCCGAGGAGAAGATCGAAGACGATCATGTTGCGGTTAGTGAGGCGCAGGGCCTGTTCAAGGGTCATCGTTTGACAAATCCAACCAGAACCCGGAAGGGAAAGGGTCAGGTTCGGCGAAATGGACCGCCGTGACCAAGACCGCAACGAAGTCCCCCCAACTCAAAAGCCTTTCCGACTACATCCAGGAGCGCTTCGACGAGTTCTCGCGCTCCCAGAAGGACGTCGCCCGCTACATCGTCGATCACCTCGACGAGGCAGCCTTCCTCACCGCCGAGGAGCTGGCCCGGAGAGCGAGCACCTCGTCATCGACGGTGGTGCGCTTCTCCCAGGCCCTCGGTTTCGAGGGTTACCCCGAGCTGCAGCAGTCGGCGATCGAGGAGTACCGGACGACGATCGCCGCCAGCGGCGCCGCCGGCGGGGCCCTCTTCTCCTTCGACCACTCTGAGTTGGAGGGATCGCTTAGCGCCGACTACGCCAACCTCGAGGAAACGGCGCGAAAGCTGAGCACCGAGCAGGTGCAGTCCGCGGTCGCGGCCCTCGCCGAAGCGCAGCGCATCGTCATCGTCGGCGTCGACCAGATGGCCTTCTTCGCCAGCTACCTGCGCCACACCCTCAGCCTGCTCGACATCCGTGCCGAGATCGTCGCCAGCACCGGTGGCGAGTCGCTTCAGCGCCTGGGCCGGATCGACGAGAGCACCCTGGTGATCACGCTTTCCGCCGGCCGTGCCCACCCGCTGCTGCTGCGGGCGATGAAGCTCGCCCACCACCGCGGTGCCCGCACCCTGGCGATCTCCGACGCGACCATGTCCGAGGTCGGGGAGCACGCCGAGCTGACGCTCTACTTCTCCTCCAACAGCCCCAGCTTCACGCGTTCGCACACCGCTTTGATGGCGCTTGTCCAGGGTCTGGCTCATGGTCTTTATGCTCGCGACGAAGCGGTGCATAAAGACCGCATTCGGGCTTACAAACTGAAGTAGGACCGAGGCCTGCGGCCGCGGGTCCTGTCTCCGATATTGGGCTCTCCCTAGCGGGAGAGTCCTCAATATCGTCGCCACCCGCGGGTGGGGCGCCTGTCTACGTAAGATGGGTTCCATGACTGAGCGAGCGACTTTTCGGTTGAAGACCGGCCTGGCGGAGATGTTGAAAGGTGGGGTGATCATGGATGTGGTCACTCCTGAGGAGGCGAAGGTTGCCGAGGATGCCGGTGCCTGTGCGGTGATGGCCCTGGAGCGGGTCCCCTCGGACATCCGCCGCGATGGCGGTGTCGCTCGCATGTCGGACCCGGCGATGATCAAAGGGATCCAGGAGGCAGTCTCGATCCCGGTGATGGCGAAGGCGCGGATCGGCCACATCGCCGAGGCCCAGGTTCTGCAGGCGCTGGAGGTCGACTACATCGACGAGTCGGAGGTGCTGACCCCGGCTGACGAGCGCAACCACATCGAGAAGCTTGCCTTCGAGGTGCCGTTCGTCTGCGGCGCCACCAACCTCGGTGAGGCGCTGCGGCGGCTCGGTGAGGGGGCGGCGATGATCCGCTCCAAGGGCGAGGCCGGGACCGGCAACGTGGTCGAGGCCGTTCGCCACATGCGCGAGATCACCGGCGGGATCAAGTGGCTTGCGCAGCTGCGTCCCGAGGAGCTCTCGGCGGCGGCGAAAGAACACCAGGCGCCGATCGAGGTCGTCCAAGAGGTGGCGCGAGTCGGTCGCCTGCCGGTGCCGCTCTTCTGCGCCGGTGGCATCGCCACCCCCGCCGACGCGGCGCTGATGATGCAGTTGGGAGCCGAGGGCAACTTCGTCGGCTCCGGAATCTTCAAGAGCGCCGACCCGGAGCGCCGGGCGCGGGCGATCGTCGAGGCAACCACCCACTTCAACGATCCCGAGCGCGTCGCCGCGGCCTCGATCGGGCTTGGCGAGGCGATGCCGGGCCTGGAGATCGCCGGCCTCGTGGCGGAGGATGCCCTGCTGCAGAACCGCGGCGCGTAGGTGGCGGATCTGAAGGTCGGCGTCCTCGCGCTGCAGGGAGGCTTTGAAGCCCACGCCAGGACCCTGCGCCAGCTTGGAGCCGAGCCGCGTGAGATCCGCACCCCGGACGAGATCGAGAACCTCGACGCCCTCGTGGTTCCGGGCGGCGAGAGCACGACGATCGGCAAGATGATCGCCTCGGCGGCACTGGAGCCGGCCTTGCGCGCCCACCACCAGGCGGGAAAGCCGATCCTCGGTACTTGCGCCGGGATGATCGTCTGCGATGCCGACCACCTCGGCTTCATCGACGCCGAGGCGAAACGCAACGCCTTCGGACGGCAGCTGCAGAGCTTCGAAACCGATCTGGAGGTGGCGGGCATCGGCGACGAGCCGCTGCGCGCGGTCTTCATCCGCGCGCCCTGGGTTGAGCGCTGGGGGCCTGGGGTGGAGGTGCTCGCCTCTTACGAGGGGCACCCGGTGGCGATCCGGGAAGGGAGCGTGCTGGCCTGTGCCTTCCATCCGGAGCTGACCGAGGACCCGCGCTTCCACGCGATCTTTATGGCGATGACGACTGCCGCCCGCGAGCGGGCGGGGGAGGAGGCGAGGAGATGAGCGGTGGCGACCCAAGGGTCCAGAACCTGGCGAAGATCCTGGTGGGTTACTCGACCAAGGTGAAGGAGGACGACGTCGTCTCGATCGACGGCGAGAGCGCGGCGGCGCCGCTGTTGCTGGCGGTCTACGAGGAGGTCCTGAAAGCCGGTGGCCACCCGGTTCTCAACGTCGCCCTGGAGGGACAGATCGCCTCCTACTTCAAACATGCCTCCGACAAGCAGCTGGAATGGATTTCTCCCTTCGCCGAGTGGATGGTCGACAACGCCGATGTGCGGATCGCGATCGGCGCCAGCACCAACACCCGGGAGCTCTCCGGCGTGCCGCCGGAGCGACAGACGCTGCGCCAGTCGGTCACCGGCGACCTGATGACCCGGGCGATGAAGCGCAGCGCCGAGGGGTCATTCCGCTGGTGTTACACGCTCTATCCGACCAGCGCCTACGCCTCGGAGGCGGAGATGAGCCTGGCCGATTACGAAGATTTCTATTACGGCGCTTGCCTGGCCACCGACCCCGAGCCGCTGACCGCTTGGAAGCGGGCCTCCGAGGAGACGACCCGGCTGGCCGACTGGATCGAGGGGCACGAGGAGGTGCGGGTGACCGCGCCGGGCACCGACATCAAGCTCGGGATCGCCAGTCGCAAATTCATCCCCTGCATCGGCGACAACAACATGCCCGACGGCGAGTTCTTCACCGGGCCGGTCGAGGATTCGGTCGAGGGCGAAGTCAGCTTCCATTTGCCGGCGGTGATCGGCGGCCGCGAGGTCGCCGGCGTCCGCCTTCGCTTCGAGGCTGGCAGAGTCGTCGACGCCTCGGCCGAGCGAGGCGAGGAGTACCTGCTGAAGCTGCTCGACACCGACGAGGGCGCCCGCACCCTGGGCGAGCTCGGGATCGGCACCAACTACGGAATCGAAAAAGGAACCCGTGAGGTCCTGCTCGACGAGAAGATCGGCGGCACCGTCCACATGGCGGTCGGCAGCAGCTACCCGGAGTCGGGCGGCGAGAACGAGTCAGCCGTTCACACCGACCTGGTCTGCGACCTCCGTCTCGGCGGCAAGCTCGAAGTCGACGGCGTGGTGATGCAGGAAGACGGTCGCTTCGTGGTCTGATCAGACCAGCGTCACGAGTGCGGCGATCGTCCCCATGAAGCCGAGGAAGACGGTCCCGACCATCGCAAAGGCGAATTGTTGGATGGTGCGATTGAGCGCGCCGATCTCGGTCCGTATGTCTCGGATATCCACTCGGACCGCCTTAAATTCTTCGCGCATCTCTGAGCGCGTGCTCTCGAAGCCGTCGCTCACCCGCTTGTTCAGGTCGTCGAGCCTCTCGTCGGTCCAAGCTTCTCTCGCCATCACGGCCATGATGCCAGGCTACCGGGCAACCTGCAACGTGTTGTGCGCGAAACGTAAAAGCTTCGCAACAGCTCCGCTACTGATCTGGCAACGGCGATCCGGCGAGCAGGAAGAACCAGAGGGTGAGGGCTAGGGCGGCAAGCATCACCGAGGCCATCAGCACCGCCTCGACCACGGTCACCGAGTTGGCGACGGGACTGGTGTCGCGCATGCTTTTCAGCCAGGTTGGACGGATCGGGCCCAGACGGTTGGTGCCGGTGATGCGGATGTAGAGGTCGTTGAGCCGCCCGATCAGCCAGGCCACCACCAGGATCGAGACGACGATGCCGACGGCGACGACCGCGTAGGGACCGCCGCTGGGGAACTGCGTCTCGGAGACCTTCGAGCCGATGTAGACCCAGCTCAGGGGGATCGCCGTCCAGAGCGAGAAGGCGGCCAGCAGCATCGCGACGAAGACGAGGCCAGCCGCGAGGGCGCGTCCTGCCGAGTGCGCCGGGTGGCTTCTCTCCTGCGTTCCCATACCGACTCCATAGAATGGCAGGCCAATGTCCGGGCACTCCAAGTGGCACTCGATCAAACACAAGAAGGGCGCCGCCGATGCCAAACGCGGCAAGCTCTTCAGCAAGCTGGCGCGGGCGATCACCGTCGCCGCGCGCGAGGGCGGTGGCGACGTGAGCGGCAACCCGACGCTGGCCACGGCGGTGCAGAAGGCCAAAGACGCCTCGATGCCGAAGGACAAAATCCAGAAAGCCATCGACGTCGGCACCGGGGCGGGGTCGGACGGCGCGGCGATCGAAAGGATCGTCTACGAGGGATACGGACCGGCCGGCGTGGCGGTGTTGGTCGAGGCGCTGACCGACAATCGCAATCGCGCCAGCGCTGAGATTCGCCACGCCTTCTCGAAACACGGCGGCAACCTTGGTGAGCCGGGTTCGGTCGCCTGGATCTTCGAGAAAAAAGGGGCGATCGTCGTCGACGGCGGTCGTTACGGCGAGGATGACCTGATCGGCGCGATCGACGCCGGCGCCGAGGACGTGCGCGAGGACGAGGGCAAGCTGCGCGTGATCAGCGACCCGCATGACCTGACCTCGGTCCGGGAAGCGCTGGAAGGTGAAGGGATCGAGTTCGAGTCGGCCGGCCTGGTGACGGAGCCAAAGAGCACGGTCGAGGTCAAAGGCCACGACGCCGAACGGGTCCTGAAACTGCTCGAGGCGCTCGACGACCAGGACGACGTCGACGAGGTCTACGCGAACTTCGACATTCCGGCCGAGGTGCTCGAGCAGCTGGCCGCGTAGTGGTGTGGGAGGGGTCGGGAGACCCTCTCCGGACACATCTCGCTATGGCTCGATGTTGAGTGTCCGGAAAGGGTCTCCCGACCCCTCTTCCCATCCCGGGAAGGCATCCGACCGAGGCCACAGAATCAGTTCCTATGCAGGTGGTGATCGGAATCGATCCTGGTGCGGCGAATCTGGGATTTGGAGTAGTGCGAGTCGAGGGCAACCATATGGTTGCCCTCGATGGTGGCGTGGTCGAGACCACGCCGGATCTGCCGATGTCGCGCCGGCTGGAGCGGATCCATCGCTCGCTGCGCGAGTTGATCGCTTGGCATGAGCCGAAGGCGATGGCGATCGAGGAGGTCTATTTCGGCAAGAACGTGCGCTCGGCGATGGCCGTCGGCCAGGCGAGCGGCGTCGCCATGCTGGCCGCGGCCGAGCACGGGGTCGACTGCTTCGCTTACACCCCGCAGGCGATCAAGATGGCCGTCTGTGGCTCCGGGGGTGCTGGCAAGCGGCAGGTGCAGCGGATGGTCGGCACTCTGCTGAAACTGCCGGAGCCGCCCTCGCCGGATCACGCCGCAGATGCCCTTGCGGTGGCGATCTGTCACGGCGGCGGCAATGGCCATCGTGAGGCGGTCGGCGCTGCCGGCGAAGCGAACGGCCGCGTCGACGGGGAGCGGGTGGCCGGATGATCGCCGCTGTCCGAGGCGAGGTGCTGGTGCGACGGCCCGACCACGTCGTGATCGATGCCGCCGGGGTTGGTTACCGGCTCGCCGTTTCCTCTGAGACCCTGAAATCCGTGCCGGCCACGGGACGCGAAGACCTTTCTCCATGCCGAGCTGGTCGCGCGCGAGGATTCGCTCGCTCTTTATGGCTTCAGCTCCGAGGAGGAGCGCGACCTCTTCCGGCTCCTGGTCACGGTCAGCGGCGTCGGTCCCAAAGTCGCGATCGCGACTCTCTCCGGTGGAACCGCCCGCGATCTTCTCCGCGCCATCGCCGCCGGGGACGCCAAACGCTTCCAGGCGGTGCCCGGGATCGGCAAACGGACCGCCGAGCGGATCATCGTCGAGCTGCGGGAGAAAGTCGCCGGCGCCCTCGACGAAGAGGTCGCCCTCGCCGCGGCCGAGGAGGGAGATGCCCGCAGCCTTGCCCGCGACGGACTTGTCAACCTCGGTTACGCCCCACTGGAAGCCGAGCAGTTGCTCGATGGCATCGAGGGCGCCGAGCCGCAGGATCTGGTTGCTGCCGCGCTGCGCAAGGCCGGGGCATCCAGGAACGCCGCATGAGTGGCCCGCCGGAGATTGGTGGCGGCAGGATCCGGACGCCGGGAATCGACGGCGAGCCGGTCCCGGTCGACGCCGAGGTGAAGGTCCACGACGCCCGCGCCGAGTTGCCGGAGGAGGATCTCGACCGCTCGTTGCGCCCACCCACCCTGGAGGACTTCGTCAACCAGGAGCAGGTAACCGATCAGCTGGCGATCTTCATCGAGGCGGCCAAGCGCCGCGGCGAGCCTCTCGACCACGTTCTCCTCGCCGGCCCGCCCGGTCTCGGCAAGACCTCGCTGGCCCACATCGTCGCCTCCGAGCTGGGGGTGCCGATGGTGCAGACCGCGGGCCCGGCGCTCGAGCGCAAGGCCGACGTCGCCTCCTTCCTCACCGCGCTGGAGCCCGGCAGCGTCTTCTTCATCGATGAGATCCATCGCCTCGGCCGCGCGGTCGAGGAGACGCTCTACCCGGCGATGGAGGACGGCGAGCTGCCGGTGGTCCTCGGCCAGGGCGCCGGCGCGCGGACGGTGACGCTGCCGCTGCCGCCCTTCACCCTCGTCGGTGCCACCACCCGTTCGGGACTGCTGACGACGCCGCTGCGCGACCGCTTCGGGGTCTCCCACCGGCTCGAGTACTACGCGCCCGAGCACCTGGCGCTGATCATCGAGCGCTCCGCTGGGATTCTCGGGGTCGAGATCGACGCCGAGGGGGCGGAGACGATCGCCTCGCGCTCGCGCGGGACGCCGCGGGTCGCCAATCGCCTGCTGAAGCGGGTGCGGGACTTCGCCCAGGTCAAGGGCAGCGGCCGGATCGGCGCCGCCGTCGCCGCCGACGCCCTGGAGATGCTGGAGGTCGATGCCGGTGGCCTCGATCGCAGCGACCGGGCACTTCTTCAAACCATCGCCGCCAAGTTCGCCGGGGGTCCGGTCGGCCTCTCGACCCTGGCGATCGCGATCGGCGAGGAGCAGGACACGGTCGAGGACGTGCTCGAGCCCTACCTCCTCCAGCAGGGCCTGCTGAAGCGGACTCCGCGCGGCCGGGTTCTCACCCAGCGCGCCTTCGACCATCTCGGCCTGCAGGCACCGAAAGGTGCAGCGAGCCTCTTTTGAGCCGCGCCAGCTAGCCTGTCGAATATGCCGTTTTTCATCTGTCCGAATTGCGGACACCGGGAGGTGAGCGGGGAGAGGACCGCTGGGTTCAGCACCCGTCCGAAGGGCTGCTCGAAATGCGGCTTCGGCTTTGTCTTCGAACTACTCGACGATTATTATCCGGCTCCTAATGCTGCCTTTTTCGTTTGTGACAAGCAGGAACGCGTGATCGACGCCGGCAAAGGCAGCTTCGAGCTGACTGGTCTCACCGACGAGGACGTGATCGGTCGTCCCGTGCGTGAGGTGCTCGGGCTCGACTGGATCGACAACGGCGACGGTGGAAAGAGCGCCGACAGCGACGGGGACGGTTTCACCGATCCAATCGAGACCTCGCTCGAGTGGGGCGTGCGTTCGCTCGGCAAACGGGTTGCGGTGAACGCGGAAGGCGACCTGCCGGCGCGGGCGGTAGCCGACGTCTTTCCCGCCTATGACGACGACGGTGGCCTGCTCCTGATCCTCACTCCTGAGGGCTGATCGCAATGGGAAACCGCCGCCGCCAACTCTTCGTCCTGCTGTTCGTCGTGCTTCTGGTTCTGGTCTCGGGACTCGTCATCGCCAGGAACGAGACGAAGCTGGGCCTCGATCTGCAAGGCGGGTTGGAGCTCGTCTATCAGGGGCAGGCGACCGGGACCTCGGACGAAGTCAGCGGCGAAGACATCGATGACTCGATTTCGATCATCGAACAGCGGATCAACAAGCTCGGCGTCTCAGAGCCCGAGGTGGCGCGACTGGGCACCGACCAGATCACGGTTCAGCTGCCGGGCGTAACCGACGCCAGCCGGGCCGCCGAACAGGTTGGCACCACGGCCCAGCTCTACTACTACGACTGGGAGCCGAACCTGATCGGCCCGGAGAAGGCGATCGGCGGCAAACCGGGACTGCAGCCGCCGGAAGGCCCCCTCAAAGAATCCGAAAAACGCTGGGAAGATGCCGGCCGAAACGTCAACAAAGAAGAGTCCAAACAGCTGATCTTCGCCGGCGCTTATCCGAGCGCCTACGAGGCGGCGCTGCTGGCCGCCGAACAGGAGCCGATCGAGAACTGCACCGACTGCTCGGTCTCCAGGCCTCGCTACTACCTCTTCGAGAAGGAAGAGCCGCATGACCTGATCGCCGGGCCTGAGCTGGCGAAAAAAGATCTCTACGTCAGCCCCACCGGCGAAGAACGGCCGAAAGACGGGATCGTGGTCGAAATTCCGGCGGGAACGATCCTCGTCTCCGAATACCCGACCAACGCCGAAGGTCAGCTCGACGAAAGCGCCAAACCGGGCTGGTACGCGCTGAAAGACAAACCGGCTCTCAGCGGCAACGACATCACCGATCCGGAACAGAGCTACGGGCCGAACAACGAACCGGTCGTCTCCTTCGGTTTCACCGACTCCGGCCGCGACGCCTTCCAGGAAGTAACCCGGGCGATCGCCCAGCGCGGGCAGGCCCAGGCGATCGGCCCGGTCAGCCCCGAAGAAGCCGAACGGCTCTCCGGGCACTTCGCTGTCGTTCTGGACAACGAAGTCAAAACCCGGCCGATCATCAACTTCTCCGAAAATCCCGACGGGATCGACGGTCGCACCGGGGCCCAGATCTCCGGCGGCTTCAAAGACATAAGCGAGGCCCAGGACCTGGCGACCACGCTGCAGATCGGCGCCCTGCCGATCAGCCTCAAGCTGATCAGCCAGACCCAGGTCTCGGCGACCCTCGGCAGCGAAGCCCTCGATCAGGGAATCAAGGCCGGGGTCGTCGGCCTGATCCTCGCGATCCTCTTCCTGCTCATCTTCTACCGCTTCCTCGGGCTGATCGCCTCGATCGCCCTCGGCGCCTACGGGCTCATCTTCTTCGCGCTGATCGACCTGATCCCGATCACGCTCACCCTGCCGGGCATCGCCGGCCTGGTGCTGACGATCGGGGTCGCCGCCGACTCCAACATCGTCATCTTCGAGCGAATAAAGGAGGAGGTGCGGGCAGGGCGCTCGATGTCGAGTGCGATCTCCGCTGGCTACAAACACGGCATCAGCACGATCATCGACGCCAACGTCATCACCTTGCTGACGGCGTTCATCCTCTTCGTGCTGGCGACGGCGGGCGTCAAGGGGTTCGCGTTCACCCTCGGCGTCGGCACGATCGTCTCGCTGCTGACCGCAGTCGTCTTCACCCAGGCGCTGCTCGGCACCATGAGCCGCTCGCGCCTGCTGAGCTCGCCGAGCGTGCTTGGCGCGGCGGGTGAGGGGAAACAGTGGCACTTCGACTTCATGGGCGCGAGTCGCTGGTTCTTCTCGGTTTCCGGGGTGATCCTGCTGATCGGCGGGTTCGCGCTTGCCACCAAGCAGCTCAACTTCGGCATCGACTTCGAGTCCGGCACCCGGATCACCGCGGCGCTGCAGCAGCCGACCGACGAGGAAGAGGTGCGGGACGCGCTCGAGGCCGCCGGGATCAACGGCGAGGAGATCCAGCAGGTCAGCGATCCCAACTTCGGCGACAACGTCTTCCAGATCCAGTCGCATGAACTCGAGCCCGCCGAAGTCCGCGAGGCGGAGGCTGCGTTGGTCTCTGAGTTCGGGGTCGTGGCAGACGGTTTCGACAGCACCAGCGTTGGCCCGACCTTTGGGCAGCAGGTAGCCGACAGCGCCCTCAAGGCCCTGATCTTCTCGCTGCTGGTGATCTGCGGTTACGTGGCGCTGCGGTTCGACCCGAAGTTCGCGATTCCGGTTCTGATCGCGATCTTCCACGACATCCTGATCACCGCGGGCGTCTATTCACTGACCGGAAAAGAGGTGAGCAGCGGTACGGTCGCCGCCTTCCTCACGATTCTGGGGTACTCGATCTACGACACGATCATCGTCTTCGACCGGATCCGGGAGAACGTGCCGCGGATGCCGCGTGCGGCCTTCTCGCAGATCGTCAACCGCTCGATGAGCGAGGTCCTGACCCGCTCCCTCGCCACCAGCTTCACCACCTTGCTCGGCGTCCTTTCGCTGATGATCTTCGGCGGGCCGACCCTGCAGGACTTCGCCTTCGCGATGCTGGTCGGGATCGCCTCCGGTACCTACTCGTCGATCTTCATCGCCTCGCCGGTGCTGAGCGCCTGGAAGGAACGCGAGCCGGGCTTCATCCGCCGGCGCCTGCGGATCGCCGAAGTCGAGGGCGGTCGGGTTCCCCCTTATGCCGACGAGATCGAGATGGCGAAGCTGGGTCGCGACGACGAAGCCGAAGCCGAGACCCCGCAATTGAACGAGGAGCCGACGGTGGAGCCGGCGTCCGGGGCGGTGGCGACGGTGGAGCGGAGCGAAGATTCCGGCAATGGCAGTGGCACGCTGAGCAACGGCGACGGCGAGGCAGCTGCTTCGGCCTCCGCTGAGCGCCGCCAGCGAAATGCAGATCGACGCGCGCGCCGTCAGGCCCGCCGCAAGCACGGGAGGCGGTAGATCGAATGGCTTTGGTCGTCTTCTTCATGATGGGTATCGCGATCTGGCACTTCTCGGTGTTCGTGCCTGACCGGTTCTGGCAGGGCATCATCGGTGCCTTTATCGGCGCCGTCTTCGGCTCGATCATCTTCGGGATGATCGTCCAGCAGGCGAGTGGCAAAGGCCTCGGCGACACCGATCTCTCGACCGCTCTGATCGCGATTCCCGGCACCCTGCTCGGGATGGGGATCGTCTACGCGATCGGCGTCCGCTCCGAAGCTCAGCCCGACTGAGATTTCCTCCGAGTTTCGGGGATCGAGGCCCGGCTGTTCTGTCCGGGGCCCGCGGCAGCCTGATGGTGTGCCCGCAACTGCCCCCGCATTCAGCGCCGAGCCCTATGACTACGCCGAGGCAAGGGCGCTGACCGAGACGCTTGGCGTCAGCGAGCCGCTGGCGGTGACTTTGGTGCGCCGTGGCTATCGAACTCCCGATCAGGCCCGCTCATTCCTCGCCGCCGACGAGTCGCACCCGGCATCTGCCTTCGCGGGAATGGATCTTGCTGTCGGCGCCATCCAAGCGGCGATCGCGGCCGGGAAGCGAATTACCGTCCATGGCGATTTCGACGTCGACGGGGTCTGCGCCACGGCGTTGACGGTCTCGACCCTGCGCGGGCTGGGGGCCGATTGCGATTGGTTCATCCCCAACCGGATCGAGGACGGCTATGGGGTCTCGGCCGAGAACGTGAGGCGGCTGGCGGAGCGCGGCACGGGCCTGCTACTTACGGTCGACTGCGGGATCACCTCGGTCGAGGAGGTGGCGCTGGCCCGCGAGTTGGGGGTGGAGGTGGTGGTGACCGACCACCACCAGCCTTCCGAGCGGCTTCCCGACTGCCCGATCCTCCACCCGGTGGTCAGCGAGTATCCGTTCGAGGCGCTCTGCGGGACGGCGGTGGCTTGGAAGCTGGCTGGCGCGCTGGGCGGCGACGAAGCTGAGGAGTATCTCGACCTCGTGGCTCTGGCCACGGTTGCCGACGTGGTGCCGCTGGTCGGGGAGAACCGGGCCCTGGTGCGAAGGGGCCTGGCAGAGATCCGGCGGGCCAGGCGCCCCGGGATCCGGGCCCTGCTGGCCGCTGCGAAATGCGATCCCGAGCATCTCGATGAGAGTGACCTGTCATTCCGACTGGCGCCGCGGATCAACGCGGCCGGGCGCCTGTACCGCGCTGACGCCGGAGTGGAGCTGTTCCTCACCGACGAGGAGAAGCGGGCGGAGGCGATCGCCGAGGAGCTGAGCCGGGCGAACTCCGAGCGGCGGGCGACCGAGCGCGAGGTCGATGCTGCTGCCGAGTCGGCTTTAAGGGCCTTGCCGGAGGAGCTACAGGAGGCCAACGGCCTGGTCGTCGCGGGGGAGGATTGGCACCCGGGGGTGGTCGGGATCGTCGCCTCGCGGATGGTCGAGCGGCATCACCGCCCGACCGTGGTCATCTCGCTCGACGAAGACGGCTCGGGCCGCGGCTCGGGCAGGAGCATCCCGGGCTTCGACCTGCTCGGCGCGCTCGAGGCTTGCGCGGAGCACCTCGAGGGTTTTGGCGGGCATCGCGCCGCCGCCGGCCTGCAGATCAGGGCCGAGAACGTCGGAGCCTTCCGGGAGGCGTTCGCGAGCCACGCCAACCAGGCGCTGGGCGACGACGACCTGCGGCGGACCGAAAAGGTCGACGCAATCGTCGGCGGCGTCGGGCTGGGGCTCGATCTTGCCGAGGAGCTGAAGCAGCTGGCGCCGTTCGGGATGGGCAATCCCGGTGTCCGTCTCCTCGTTCCTTCGGCCCGGGTCAGCGACGTGCGGACGATGGGGGAGGGCAAGCACGCCCGCTTCAGTCTGCACAGCGGTTCCCACCGGGCGCTGGGAGTCGCCTTCGGCCGGGCCAGCCTCGGGGTCGAGGATGAAGATGTGATCGACGCCAGTGTGCGGCTCGAGATCAACCACTGGAATGGCTCGATCGAGCCCCGGGTCGTGCTCCGCGAGCTCTACCCACTCGAGGAGCCGCAGAGCGAGGAGCCGGTTCTCGCGCATTCCTGCTCAGGCGATGAAGCGGAGTGGTGGCGGCGCTTCGAAGCCGAGCTCGCCGCGGACCCAACAACCGAGCCCGTGAAAGACCGCGATATAGGCGGTCCTGTGCGGTCTCGCGCAGGCGACCGCCGCCGCGTGGCGATCGAGGGGGGCGCTTCCGCCACCGTCGCGATTGCCGAGCTGGTCTCCAGTGGGGCGGGGGTTCTGGCGGTCTGCGCTGACGCTTCGCGACGAGCGGCGCTGGCCAGTGGCGCCACCGGCCTGGCGCGGTTCAACGGCGGCGCCGCGCTGGTCGCCTGTCACCGCTGCGGGAGTGAGGAGATCTCCCGCCTGCGAGGGCGAGCGGCTGCCGGCTTGGCGCTGACCGACTTCGCCGCCCTGGAGCGGGAGCCGGAGCTTGCCGCCGCTTTCCAGCACGTCGTCCTCGTCGACCCCCCGCGCGGCGAGGGTGACGCGTTGCGCGCCGGGCTGCCCTGCGAGGGAGCGGCGCCCGGCTTCCTGCATCTGCTCTGGACCGGGGCCGAGAAGGAGTTCGCCGGCCAGGTGTTGGCCGAGCAGTGGGCGACGCGTGAGGGGGTGGCCGCCACCTATCGGGGTCTGCGCCAGACCGGCGACGCCCGCGGTTGCCGCCTGCGAGAGGCGCTGACGGGAGGCGGGGCCTACCCGCTCTGTCCCGAGGCCGGCGCCCGGCGTTTTCGGGTGCTGCGTGAGCTCGGGCTGCTTCAGGGGGGGCCGGAGGCGGGCGCAGGGATCGTCCGGGTCGTATCCTCAGTGAGGACGGATCTGCAGCGTTCAGCCGCATTCCGCGCTTACAGCGACAGACTTTCGGAGGACCAGCAATACCTCGCAAGGGCCAAACTGCCGTAGAGCACAAGGAGCTCCTCGCCGACCTCTTCGCCGTGGTCGAGGAGTTCGACTCGTTCGCGGGCGAATCCGGTAACGGCAACAGCGCCACCGCGGTCGCGGTGGCGACGGTCGACCGCGAAAAGGTCGAGCTTGCTTTCGACTTCGCCTGCGAGCGCCACGCCGATCAGCGCCGCTACTCGGGGGACGAGTTCATCACCCATCCCGTCGGCGTCGCCCAGATCTGCGCTGGGATGCGGCTCGATACCGAGACCCTGTGCGCCGCCCTGCTCCACGACACGGTCGAGGACACCACCGCCAGCCTGGAGGAAATCCAGGCTGAGTTCGGCGACGAGATCGCCCAGCTGGTGGACGGGGTCACGAAGCTGACCGGGATCAGCTTCGAGAGCCGCGACGAGCGCCAGGCAGAGAACTATCGGAAAATGATGGTGGCGATGGCCACCGACGTCAGGGTGATCCTGATCAAGCTGGCCGACCGTCTCCACAACATGCGCACGCTCGGCGCCCTGCCGAAGCAGAAACAGACGCTGAAGTCGCACGAGACGCTGGAGATCTACGCGCCGCTGGCCCACCGGCTGGGGATCCACGCGATCAAATGGGAGCTGGAGGACCTCGCCTTCGCGACCCTGCACCCGCGCAAGTACGCGGAAATCAAACAGCTGGTCGCCCAGCAGCGCGACGAGCGCGAGACCTACGTCACCGAGGCGGGCGACTTTCTCGGCAAGGAGCTGGACCAGGTCGGGATCGAGGCCGAGATCTCCGGCCGCGCCAAGCACTTCTACTCGATCTACACGAAGATGGCGAAGAAGGGCCGCGAGTTCAACGAGATCTTCGACCTCACGGCGATGCGGGTGATCGTCGGCTCGGTCAAAGACTGCTACGGCGCGATCGGCGTCATCCACTCACTATGGAAGCCGCTTCCCGGTCGTTTCAAGGACTGGGTGGCGATGCCGAAGGCGAACATGTACCAGGCGCTGCACACGACGGTGATCGGGCCGGAGGGCAAACCGCTGGAGATCCAGATCCGGACCGAGGAGATGCACAAGCTCGCCGAGTATGGGATCGCCGCCCACGTCGCTTACAAAGAGGGAGCCCACGGCGACCCGCAGCGGGAGAAGATGACCTGGCTGCGCCAGTTGGTCGAGGCCGAGGGCGAACAGGACCCGGCCGAGTTCCTCGAGTCGCTCAAGGTCGACCTCTTCGAGGACGAGGTCTTCGTCTTCACCCCGAAGGGGGAAGTGAAGAACCTCTCGGCCGGCTCGACCCCGCTCGACTTCGCTTACGCGGTGCACACCGACGTCGGCCACAGCTGCGTCGGCGCCAAGGTCAACGGCAGCATCGTTCCGCTGCATTACCAACTGCGCTCCGGCGACATCGTCGAGGTCCTGACCGCGAAGCAGAAGCGCGGCCCCTCGCTGGACTGGCTGAAGCTGGTGAGGACCAACCGCGCCCGCAACAAGATTCGCGCCTGGTTCAAAGAGGAGCGCCGCGAGGACGCCGAGCACGACGGCCGCGAGAAGCTCGACGAAGCGCTGCGCACCCGCGGGATCCCGATGCAGAAGGTCTCCGGCTCGGCCCTGTTCGCGGACGTGATCCGCGAGATGGGTTTCCGCAAAGGAACTGAGTTCTACATCGCCCTCGGCCAGGGAAAAATCTCGGCCAAGACCGCCGCCAACAAGCTGATGCAGCGCTTGAAAGCCGGCGAGGGGGTTGAGGAGGAGTCCGCCGGCGCGCCGCTGAACCGCGAGGACCGCGCCCGCCGCACCAAGGACGCTTCCAACTACGGAATCATCGTCAAGGGCGCCGACAACGTCGCTGTGCGCCTGGCGAAGTGCTGCCGCCCGGTCCCCGGCGACGAGATCGCCGGTTACGTCTCGCTCGGCCGCGGGATCACCATCCACCGCACCGACTGCAAGAACGTCAAGGCGCTGAAAAAGTCACCCGAGCGCTTCGTCGAGGTGCGCTGGGAGGGCGAAAACGAGGCTTCCTACCGGGTTGAGCTGCAGATCGACGCCTACGATCGCACCCGCCTGCTCGAGGACCTCTCGCGGACCTTCTCCGAGGTGGGGATCAACATCATCAGCGCCGCCTGCACGACCAACCACCCGATGGTGAAAAACAAGTTCGTGGTCGAGGTGGGGGATACGGAGCAGTTGAAGCAGTGCATTTCCCGGCTTCGGAACGTGGAGTCGGTGTTCGACGCTTACCGCGTTACGCCGGGGGTTTAGAGGCGCTGGATGCTGACGGTTGCTGTTACGGGCCCGACTGGGGAGATTGGGAAGCCCTTGCTGGCGGAGTTGGAGCGGCGGGCGGAGGTGGAGACTGTTCTCGGGATGGCTCGGCGGCCTTTTGATCCTGGTGAGGAGGGGTGGGGGAAGGTTTCCTATCGCCGGGGGGACATACTCGACCGTGGGGCGCTGGCTGCGCTCTTCGACGGCGCCGATGTGGCTGTCCACCTTGCTTTCGCGATCTTCGGTAGCCACGAGGAGACTCGGAAGGTCAACCTGGAGGGGACGCGGAACGTCTTCGAGGTGGCGATCAAGTCCGGCGTCAAGCGTCTCGTCTACGCCTCCTCAGTTGCCGCCTACGGCTTTCACCCGGAGAATCCGCAGCCGCTGACCGAGGACGTGCCCCCGCGCGGCTCGGAGAGCTTCTACTACTCGGCGCAGAAGGCGGAGCTGGAGGGGCTGCTCGAGGAGCTGTTGCCGGGGAGCGGGGTGGACGCCTACGTCTTCCGGCCCTGCGTCGTGGCCGGGCCGCGGGCGACGATGCTGATCGAGCAGACGGTGGGTGCGGTGCGGGCGGGGGACCCGGTCCCCTTGCTGCGCAAGGGAGTGGAAAAGTTGCCCCTGGTGAAGCCGGTTCTGCCCGACCCCGGGATGCCGCTTCAGCTCGTCCACCACGACGACGTCGCCAGGGCGATGGCGGCGGCGATCTGCGGCGACGGCCCGCCCGGTATCTACAACCTCGCTGGCGAGGGCGTGATCGGGATCGCCGACATCGCCCGTCAGCTCGGTTGGCGCTCGGTCCCGATCCCGATGGCCGCGGTCAACGCCGGCGCGGCGGCGGCCCGCCGCCTCACCTTTGCCTCCTCCAAGTTCGAGTGGGCCACCGCACTCGACACCCCGGTGCTGATGGACACCGCCAAGGCCAGACGCGACCTAGCCTGGCGACCCCGGCACGCCGCCCTAGAAACGCTTCGGGAGACGGTTGACGGGGCTCGTGAGCGAGGCCTGCTCGACTAGGACCCCGTCCGCATGGCGACGACCGGGGCTGCTCCGAGGTCAGTCAGGTTGGTGCGCAGGCTGCGGCGACCGCGATGGTGCAGGCCGTGCACCGAGCTCTCGCTCTTGTCCAGGGTGGTGGCGATCTCGACCGGGGAGAGGCCGACGATGTGCCGCAGGACGAGTACCTCGCGCTGGTCTTCCGGAAGATCTTCCAAGGCTTGCCTCAGCGCCCGTCCGCGGTCGATCGCGGTCTGGGCCTGGCCGGTATCGGTCACTCGCACTTCCTCGCTTGGGATGGCTCGCTTCGCCCTCAGGTGGTCGAGGGCGGCGTTACGGGCTACCCGCAGGATCCAGGCGTCGAAGGGTACGGCTCGCTCCTCGTACCGTTTGATCGCTTTCATCAGCTTGGCGAAGACGTTTTGGGTGATGTCTTCGGCCTCGTGGTGGTCGCGGATCAGTCCGGTTACGTAGCGGAGTACATCGTCTGCGTAACGCACATACAGGTAATGGAGCCCCTCAGGGTCTCCCTCCTTGGCACGAGCGATTGCTGCTCGGGTCAGGCTGGTGGGTCCTTGGTCCGGGGATGGACCTGCGGACGCGCTGCTCATGACTGTTCTCCCTCATGCTCACCGCATGCACAACGACTGGATTTTCATTTTCAAGAAACAAACCCAAAATGGAGGATTAGATAGAAGCCCTTATCCGTTTTAGGAAGGAATTTCGGGGAAGCTGATCACCAGACTGTCTAATTGTCAAACTCGAACTTCTATTTTTCGGAGGATTCGGTCAGGAATCCGTGCAAATGACTAATTTTGGCTAGAGGTTCTCCTAATTTTCCAGAGTCTGAAGTTAGGAGGAAAAGAGCGCAACCGTGAAAACATTTGGTTTCCCGGTTAGTTCTTCGGTGGAGATGGTCAGGGTAGAACTAGGAAAACTCGCTTGCGACGGGCTCGAAGGCCACTTCGATAAAGACCCGAGCGTTGGTGCGCGCAAAGCGCTGCTGCACTACGCCTACAAGCTGAAAGTAGGGCGCAGGCCGATTGCGGCACCACGCTTCCTCAACGGCACCTCTGAGGTAGCGGCGACGTTCGAGATCCAACTCGACCGCGAGACGGAAGCGATTTTGGCCGAGGAGGCGGAGCGGCTGGGGATCACGAAGACCCGGCTTGCCACGCACGCGGTCTTCGTCTACCTCGCCGAGCTCGACTTCCTCGGCGTGGTTCCCCGTCAGACTCCCTGAGGCTTAGTGCCGGCCGTTGGTCGAGCCGTTGGCCGACGCGGGGAGTGCCGCGTGGGCCGTCGCCATCGCATCCGCAACGGAACGCACGGCGACCGGTTCGCCGCGGTTCTGCAGTGACTTCTCCAGCGCCTCGAGGCAGAGCACGATCTCCAGCCCCAGGCGGGCGTTGGAGACCGGCGTGGCTCCCTCGCGGATTGCTGCGGCGAAGTCCCTCAGCTCCTGGCTGAGCGGCTCCAGGGCCTGGACGCGTGGCGCGACCATGTCGCCGGTGCGGTAGGTGAGGCGGTACTCGCCGAAGTTGGCGGGCGGCTCAGCAAAGTCGAGCCCGCGGTCGTAGATCCGGACCGAGTCGTCGGCGGCGGTGTCCTCGTACTGAACCATCCGTCGGCTGCCGACAACGACCATCTGCCGCATCTTGCGCGGGGCCAGCCAGGAGAGCTGGACGTTGGCCTGGGTTCCACCCTCGAAGCGCAGGGTGAGGAAGGCGGTCTCGTGGATGCCCTCCTGGAAGACGCTGCGGCCGGTGGCCGAGACCTCGAGCAGGGGCCGGTCGAGCCAGTGCAGGAGGATCGAGAGGTCGTGCGGGGCGAGGTCGAGGACGACGCCGTCCTGCTGGTAGAGACCGAGGTTCATGCGGGAGGAGGTGATGAAGTAGATCTCGCCCAGCTCGTCGGTCTGGATCAGGTCGCGGACGGCGTTGACCGAGGGACTGTAGACAAAGGTGTGACCGGGCATCATCACCAGGCCCGAGTCCTCGGCGAATGCGACCAGCGCGGCGGCCTCGTCGGCGGTGCGGGCGAGGGGCTTCTCGACCAGGACGTGCTTGCCGGCTTCAAGGGCGCGGCGAACGAGGTTGTAATGGGTGTGGGGTGGGGTGGCGATTGCCACGGCCTCAATCCGGGGGTCGGCGAGGGCCGCGTCGAGGTCGGGCTCGATCCAGATGCCGGGATGGCGGCGGCGGAAGTCTTCGGCGCGGCCTTCGTCGAGCTCGCAGAGGCCCATCAGGCGGAACTCGGGACGCTCGACAACGTTACGGACGATGTTCGGACCCCAATAGCCGTAGCCGACGACGAGGGTTCCAATGGCTCCTGCTGGGTTCACTCTGCTCCCTTTCGACTGAGGACGACCCAAGGGGTCTTTAGAAGGATCATGAGATCGAGGCCGAGGGTCCGACGCTCCGCGTACTCGATGTCGAGCCGGACCATTTCCTCGTAGGTGCGTTCGCTGCGGCCGCTGACCTGCCAGTAGCCGGTGAGGCCGGGCTTGACCGCGAACCGCTCCCGATACCAAGCCGGATATTCGGCGACCTCGTAGGCGATCGCGGGCCGGGGACCGACCAAGGTCATGTCACCGCGGACGACGTTGAAGAGCTGCGGCAGCTCATCCAGGCTCCAGCGCCTGATCCAGCGGCCGACCGGGGTGATCCGGTCGTCGACGGCGAGCTTGTAGATGGTCTCTCGCCCGTCCTCGGACGCCGCCGGCTCACCCTTGATCAGGGCAGTCACATATTCCTGGTGACCGCGGGGGTCGGCGTCGACCCGCATGCTGCGGAACTTGAAGAGGGTGAATTCGCGCTCCATGTAACCCACCCGCCGCTGGCGGAAGAGCGCCGGGCCGCGGCTGTCGAGCCTCACCGCGACGGCGGCGGCGATCAGAACCGGGCTGAAGAGGAGGATCAGCGCTGAGGCGAAGAGGAGGTCGACGGAGCGGCGCAGAAAGGCGACGGCTCGGCTTTCGCCGCCGACCTCGACTGCCTGTTCGGTGTGCGTAAGTCCGTGTGCCTCCATCTGTAAGGACAACGCGACCAAGGCGGGAACACTTTCGGCACCGTTTCGGCAGGGGGTTGAAAAAGGTCGGAGTGGTCGGAGTGAGAAGTGGGAAGAATTTTCGGCGGCGGCGAAAGACCTGGCCACCTCGTGCGTTGGTTACGCATGGCAGCCCGGATCCTCTCCGTGATCGGATCTCGTCCCGAGATAGTGCAGGCGGCACCGCTTTCGCTTGCGTACTCGAACTGCGTCGAGGAGATCCTCGTCCACACCGGCCAGCACTACGACCCGGGGATGTCGGACCTGCAGATCGCCGATCTGCACCTGCCGCTGCCGGAGTTCAACCTCGGGGTCGGCTCACTGCCACCGGCAGCCGCGGTCGCCGTCGCCGAGGAACGAATCGGCCGGGTAATCGCGACCCGGGAGCCCGACGCCGTTCTGGTCCGCGGCGATACCCATGCGACGATCGCCGGCGCTCGCGCCGCGGTTGCCGCCGGGGTTCCCCTGATCCACGTCGAGGCGGGGCTGCGCAGTTATCGGCAGGACATGCCCGAGGAGGCCAACCGGATCGAGACCGACGAGCTCTCGGATCTTCTCTTCGCTCCCTGTGAGCACGCCCGCGACGTCCTCGTGGAAGAGGGAGTAAAGGGAGCCGTCCACGTCACCGGCGACGTCCTCGCCGACGTTTTGCTGGCGACCCGCGCCCGCTTGCCGCAGCGGGGCGAGGAGGGCGAGTACATCCTCGCCACCGCCCACCGCAACTACAACACCGACTCGGCTGCACGACTGGGCGCCGTCCTCGACTGCCTCGGGTCCGCCGAGTGCCGGGTGATCTTCCCGCTGCACCCGCGGACGCGAAAAAGCATCGAGACCTGGAACCTCAAGGTCCCCGCCAACGTCGAAATGCGGGACCCGGTCACCTACACCGAAATGCTGGTCCTCGAGCGCGGCGCGAAGGCGATCGCGACCGACTCCGGCGGGGTCCAGCGCGAGGCTTATCTCTGGGGGGTGCCGTGCATCACGATGCGCGAGGAGACCGAGTGGATCGAGACGGTTTCGACCGGCTGGAACACCCTGGTCGGCGTCGACACGGAGAAGTTCCGCGAGGCCCTCGCCCAACCGCTGCCGGACGCCCGTCCGCCGATCTTCGGCGACGGGCGGGCGGCGGAGCGGATCGCGGAGCTGACCGTCGCCCACCTCGACCGCTCGCGGGAGGAGTCCCTTGTCTGAGCAGCTTCGGGTCGGCGTCATCGGCTGTGGCCGGATGGGCGCCTTCCACGTCCGCAATTACGCCCAGCTCGATTGCGCCCAGCTGGTCGCCGTAGCTGACCCCGATCCCGAGGCCAGGAGCAGGGCCCTGGCCGGATCGCAGGCGCTCGAGTTCTCCGACTGGCGCGACTTGATCGAAGATGCCGAAGAGCTCGACGCGGTCTCGATCGCCTGCCCATCCGAGCACCACGCAACGGTTGCCCTGGAGGCGCTCGCCGCCGGGCTCCACGTTCTCGTCGAGAAGCCAATCGCCACCACGCTTCCCGATGCGTTGCGGATGCGCGGCGCCGCGATCGAGGCCGACCGCAAGCTGATGGTCGGCCACGTCGAGCGCTTCAACCCTGCCGTCGAGAAGCTGCGTGAGCTGGTCGCCGACGGCCGCCTCGGCCGCGTCTACCGGGCCCACACGACCCGGGTCGGGCCACTGCCGACGCGGATCCAGGACACCGGGGTCGCGATCGACCTCGCCACCCACGACCTCGACGTGATGCAGTACGTCCTCGACAGCGCAATCCACGAGATCTACGCCGACGGCGGCCGCTTCCAGCACAGCTCCCAGGAGGACCTGCTCACCTGCCTGGCCCGCTTCGGCGGCGAGGGCGAGGCGCAGACCCTGGGACTGCTCGACGTCAACTGGTTGACCCCAGAGAAGAAGCGCGAGATCGCCTTGATCGGCGAGAACGGGCTGCTGCGGGCCAGCTACATCACCCAGGACGTCTGGTTCGTCGAGTCGACGACCGCGCCGTTGCAGTGGGACGGCCTCTCGGTTCTACGCGGCGACGGCGAGGGAGCTGCGGTCCGGTTCTCGCTCGCCAAGGCGGAGCCCCTGCGGGCCGAGCTCGAAGCCTTCTGTCGCTGCATCCTCGACGACACCCCCGAGCCGGTCAGCGCCCACGACGGGGTCAAGGCCTTGGCCGCGGCCCTCGCCGTGCGCGAGTCGGCAGCCGTCCGGCGGCCGGTCGAGCTGCTCGACATCCCCGCTCCCCGCCCCTTGGAGGTCTTCGCATGATCCGCTTCGTGATCCCCGCCTACAACGAGGCGGAAAACATCCCCCGCCTGCTCTCCGACCTCGCCCCGGTCGCCCGCGAGCTCGGGGCCAGGGTGATCATCGTTGACGACGGCTCGACCGACGGCACCGGCGAGGTGATCCGCGAGCACGCCCAGGACATGCACCTGGCGGTCGTCACCCACACCGTCAACCGTGGGCTCGGCACCGCGATCAACACCGGCATCCGCTCGGCCCTGAAGGAGTCCTCCGACGACGACGCGATCGTCACCCTCGAGGCCGACACGACCTCCGACCTCTCCGACCTGCCGCGGATGCTCGAGCTCTTCGATCAGGGCAACGACATCGTCCTTGCCTCGGTCTACGCCCCGGGCGGCAAGATCGTCGGGGTCGCCGGCTGGCGGCTGATGGCGAGCAAATCGGTCTCCAACACCTTCCGTTACCTCGGGGGCTTGCGTGACATGCACACCCTTTCTTCCCTCTACCGCGTCTACCGGGCGGGGACGCTGCGCAAGGCGGCCGAGACCTACGGTTACCTGCTGGTCCGCGAGCCCGGCTTCGCCGCCAACGTCGAGCTGCTGCTGAAGCTCTACAACGCCGGCGCCACGGTGGCGGAGGTTCCGACCACCAACGATTGGACGACCCGCAAAGGCGAGTCGAAGATGCAGCTGAAACCGACGGTGGCCGCCTACTTGCGGGTGATGGCGGCCCAGATCGTCGGCCGCATCCAGCCGCCGCCGGTCTCGCCGCTGGCCGAGGCCACGGCTCCGCAGGGATTGCCTGAGCCGGCCGCCGCGACGGTCGTCGAGGCGGCCCCGGCCGGCCGCCAGGCTCCCGTCGCCCAGGGCTGATGATGGCCGCTGCTCCGCGCATCGGCGTCGTCGGCGGCGGCGTCCTCGGCGTCTCGCTGGCCCTGCGCCTCGCCCAGCAGGGCGCGCGGGTAACGGTGGTCGAGCGCGGGCCCAGCCTCGGCGGGCTCGCCGGCACCTTCGACTTCGGCGGCCACGAGGTCGATCGCTTCTACCACGTGATCACGCCCGCCGACCAGCGGATGATCGCGATGGCCGAGGAGGTCGGCCTCGGCGACCAGCTGCGCTTCAACCCGGTCGGCGCCGGCTTCTTCGCCGATGGCGAGATGCACGACTTCAACGGCATCGGCGACCTGCTGCGGTTCTCGCCGCTGAGCCCGCCGGCGCGGCTGCGCCTGGGCTGGTTCGTCGCCCAGTGTCAGCTGCGCAGCTCCTACGAGAAGCTGGAGACGATCCCGCTCGAGACCTGGCTGCGGCGGATCTGCGGCAACCAGGTCTGGGAGCGGATCTGGAAACCGCTGCTCGACTCGCGCTTCGACGGCGACCCCTCCGGGCTGCCGGCCACCTACCTCTGGGCACGCACCCGGCGGATGTCCGGCGCCCGCAACGGCGGCGGCAAGGGCGGCGAGGAAATGGGGCACGTCGTCGGCGGTCATCAGCGCCTGATCGACGCGATGGTGGCCCGAGCGCGCGAGCTCGGGGTCGAGGCCCTCACCGGGGCGCCCGTCACCGGGCTCTCCCTGGCCGAGGACGGTTCGGTCCGCGGGGTTGAACTGGAGGACGAGACGCTGGAGTTCGACCTGACGATCCCGACCCTGCAGCCGCCGGCATTGCGCTTCCTGCTGCCCGAGCGCCACCAGGGGCTGCTCGCGCCCTACCCCGAGCGCTGGCTGGGCGTCGTCTGCCCGATCATCAAGGTGCGGCGCAAACTGCTGCCCTACTACGCGATCAACATCACCGAGCCGACGCCGATCACGAGCGCGGTCGAAACGACCCAGGTCCTGGGGACCGAGCACACCGATGGCTTGGAGCTTGTCTACCTGCCGAAGTACTGCGATCCGGAAGCCCCCGAGCAGAGTGAGGACGACGAGTCGGTCTACCGTCGCTTCACCGACTACCTGGCCCGGCTCTCGCCCGGCTTCAGCCGCGACGAGGTCGTTGACTGGACCGTGCAGCGGGCAAAGCTGGTCGAGCCGGTGCACCAGGTCCGCAGCGGCCCCGAGCCACGCGTCGCGCCGATCTGGCCCGATGTCGAGGGTTTGGCGCTGGCCTCCAACGCCCAGATCTACCCTTATCTCCTCAACGGCGACTCGGTGATGGGGTTCGCCGAAGAGGTGGCCGCGGAAGTCGCCGATCGCCTCGACCTTTCCGGCCAACCGCTGGCACAGAGTGCGAGAAAAGGACTAGTCGGGACGTTGCATACCTAGAGGGTCGGCCGCCGTACGAATCCTGGCTCTCGACTAGAAGCCATGTACCAGGTCGAAGCCTCCAAAGCCCTCTTGAAGCCGCGTCTCTGGGCGCGGCGGTCCACTCGCCTACGGGTGCCGCGCAACGTGATCATGCTCGGCGCCGTCAGCCTGCTGACGGACATCTCGGCGGAGATGGTGGCGACGGTGCTGCCGATGTACCTGGTCTTCTCGCTGGGAGCGAGCCCGCTGGTGTTCGGGGCGATCGACGGCACCTACCGCGGCGCCGCGGCGCTGGTCCAGGTCCTCAGCGGGTTCACCTCCGACCGCTGGCGCCGCCACAAGGAGGTGGCGGGGCTCGGCTACGGGCTTTCGGCGATCGGCAAGGTGGCGCTGGTTGCCGCCGGTAACACGGTCGGCGGGGTCGGTGCGATCGTCGCCGTCGACCGGATCGGGAAGGGGATTCGCACCGCTCCGCGCGATGCGCTGATCTCGCTTTCGAGCGCCAAGGACAAGCTCGCGACCTCGTTCGGGGTGCACCGGGCGATGGACAGCGTCGGGGCGATGCTCGGCCCGCTGATCGCCTTCGGGATCCTCTTCCTCGCCCCGGCCCGATTCGACGCCGTCTTCGTCGTCAGCACCCTGTTCGCCGTCCTCGGTCTCGCCGTCCTCATCCTCAACGTCGAAGGCAAGCCGCAGCGGGCTCCGCGCGAGGGAAGCCCGCCCAAGTTTCGCGCCGCCGCCTCACTGCTCAAGGACCGCAGCTTCGCGCCCTTGCTGCTCGCTGCCGCCGGGCTCTCGATCGCCAGCGTCTCCGACGCGCTGATCTACGTCGGACTGCAGCGGACGATCGATTTCCAGCCCGCGGTCTTCCCCTTGCTCTACGTGATGACCGCGATCACCTTCATGGCGCTGGCGATCCCGGTCGGCCAGCTCGCCGACCGGATCGGCAAGGTCCCGGTCCTCCTCGCCGGGCACGCGCTGCTGTTCGTGGTCTACGGGGTGCTGTTGATGACCTCGGTCGGCCTGCCGCTGCTGATCCTCTGCCTCGTCGCCCTCGGTGGATATTTCGCCGCGACCGAAGGGGTGATGACGGCGCTCGCGGGGGCGGTGCTGCCGGAGAAGCTGCAGGCGAGCGGGATCGGGATACTGATCACCGTGGTAAGCCTCGGTCGCCTTGTTTCCTCGGTTGCCTTCGGCGCCCTCTGGTTCGCGATCGGGCTGCACAGCGCGGTCTTGATCTTCGCTGCTGCCCTGCTTCTGGCGATGGCGCTCTCGGCGCCGCTGCTGTTGCGGGCCCAGCGGGTCCCGGCGAATGGGTAGTCGCGGCAGGATCCTGCTCGCGCTCGTCGCCGTCTGCCTCCTGATCGGGGCCGGCTACGTAGTCGCCGCCGCGCTCGGGCCGGATGAGACGACGACTGAGACCAGGCCGCGGATCGCCGGTGCGGTGCTCGCCGACGCACACCTGATGGTGCGGGCCGTCGACCCGGCCAACCCGCGCCTCAACGGGCGCGTCTACGAGATCGACGGCGGCAAGGTTCGGCGCCGCTCCGGGGACCTCGCCTGCGAGCGGGTCTACTACGCGGGCGGGCGCGGGATCTGCATGGGCGTCGCGCCTTCCGGGGTCGATTACAGGGCGCAGGTCTTCGACTCGCGACTGCGGCCGGTCGACGAGATCGCGCTGACCGGTTTCCCCTCCCGGGCCCGGGTCTCCGCCGACGGCCGCTACGGATCGACCACCGTGTTCGTCAGCGGTGACTCCTACCTGCAGTCGCCGACCGCCTTCTCGACCCGCACCGTGATCCTCGACCTCGACAGCGGCGAGAGGGTGGGGCAGCTCGAGCAGTTCGACGTGACCAAGGACGGCAAGGCGTTCGACGCCGTCGACTTCAACTTCTGGGGAGTCACCTTCGTCCCCGGTGACTCCAATCGTTACTACGCGACGCTCGGCACCGGCGGTAGTCACTACCTGGTCGAAGGCGACATCGCCGCGCGCTCGATGCGGGTGCTTCGCGATGGGGTGGAGTGTCCTTCGCTCTCGCCGGACGGCAGGCAGATCGTCTACAAGAGTCGGGTCGGCGACGGCGAACACTGGCGGCTGCGGGTCCTCGACGTCAAGACCCTTGCCGATCACGCGGTTGCGGAGACCCGCTCGATCGACGACCAAGTCGAGTGGCTCGACGACCGGACCCTCGCCTACGCGTATGGGAACAACCTGTACACTGTCCCTGCAAGTGGCGGTGGAGAACCGCAGTTGCTGGTCCGCAACGCGAGCTCACCGGTGCGTTTGGATACCGGTTCCTAGTTCTCCAGAGAGTCGGGTTTACATAAGCGGCGACGGGTGCGAGCTGGCCTTTGGGTGGCCGGTAAGACATTTGTCGAACGGGGGGTTTCGTTTTCAGAGGGTGGTCCCCGGGTACCGATAGTGCAGAAATGCTTATCAATGGGGGGCGTCTCAAAAGCATCGTGCCTTTCGCTGTTCTGATAGCGATCGTGCTGGCGATGGCGGCGGTAGCGGCGGCGGCGACCAAGGTGATCGACGGCAAGCCGGCACCCAAGCAGCGGGTCAACTCACAGGTTCGCGAACGGGTCCGCGACAGCGACCGCGACGGCCTCACCGACCGCTACGAGACGCGCCGCTCCCACACCGATCCGCATAAGCGGGACACCGACGGCGACGGTCTCAGCGACGGGACCGAGGTCAAGCGTGGGAGCGATCCGCGCGATCCGAAGAGCCCGAACAAGCCGGCGCCCACCGTCCCGGTCCCGGTGCCGACCGAGCCGAGCCCGACCCCGCAGCCGAGCCCCGATCCGACCCCGGCGCCAGAACCGAACCCGACTCCACAGCCCGAGCCGGAACCCGAGCCCGAACCGGAACCCGAACCGCAGCCGGAGCCCGAACCTGAACCCGAACCGCAGCCCGAGCCGGAACCAGAGCCACAGCCTGAACCAGGCACGGCTGCCCTGTACCTGAGCCCATCCGGCTCCGATGCCAATGCCTGCAGCTCGGGCAAACCGTGCAAGACGCTGAACCGCGCCTACAAACTGGCGCAGCCGGGCGACACGGTCGAGATGGCGGCGGGAACCTATGCCGACACGACCCTCTCGCTCGACTCCGCCAAGACTTCGAATCAGGATGTGGTGTTCCAGCCGGCTGCAGGGGCGACGGTGACGATCTCCGCTCAGCTCCATATCCACGCACGGCACCTCGAAATGCGCGGCCTCCGTTTCGCCGGCAAGCTCTGGATCGAATCGAGCGCCGTCGACGTGACCCTGCGCAACAACACCCTGAAGAACTTCGATCTTTATTCGAACGGAACGCAGTCGTCGCGTGAAATCTCGTTCATCGGCGGCAGCATCGGTCCCTCCGCCGACGAAAACAGCCGCATCGCCTCGAACGGACCTTCGACCTCGGCCTCGCCAGAAGACATCCTCATCGACGGCGTCGATTTCCATGACTTCACCCTCTCGTCCGGTTCGAGCGCCCACGTCGAGTGCCTGCAGGTCTGGGCGGTCGATGGCCTGACGATCCGCAACAGCACCTTCCGCAACTGCGAGGTGTTCGACATCTTCCTGCAGAAGCTGCCGGGTGGGGCGGCGGCGACGCCGAGCGACATCCTCATCGAGAACAACTTCTTCGACTGCTGCCGCAGCGGTTACTACTCGATCCGCTTCGGCGATCACGCCGGCACCAGCTGGAAAGACGTGACGATTCGCAACAACTCGTTGAACAAAGAGATCAACCCCGATCCGAGTGTGCCCTACTCGAACGTGAAGATCCTCAGCAACGTCGGGCCGGCGGTGAAGTTCTGGAGCGGCAGCACCGGCAACCTCGAGCCGAAGCCGGCCGGGATCGAAGTCGATCACAACGTTTGGTACGCCGGCTCCAAAGTCGGGCCAAGTGACAAGGTCGCGCCGTCGGGGTTCCGCAACGCCGCGGCGCTCGATTTCCACCTCAGCGCCGGCGCCGCGGCGATCGACGCCGGCGATCCCGACAGCACGCCGGCGCGCGACATCGACGGGGATGCCCGGCCGGCTGGTGGGGCTCCCGACGCGGGAGCCGACGAGACGAGCGGGAGCGCCCCGCCCCCGCCGCCCGCCGACACGACGCCGCCGGAGACCCAGATCGTCTCCGGCCCCAGCGGCACGACCAGCTCCACCAGCGCCAGCTTCTCCTTCAGCTCCGAGCAAGGAGCCAGCTTCGAATGCAAGCTCGATAGCGCCGCCTGGGCCGCGTGCACGGCGCCGCGCTCCTACAGCTCGCTTGCCGTGGGTTCCCACACCCTCCAGGTCCGGGCCGAGGACCAGGCCGGCAACGTCGATAAAACTCCGGCCACGCGTACCTGGACGATCGAAGTCCCGGTCCAGCCGGAGCCACCCACGCCGCCGACGGAACCGAGCGGCAGTGCCGACCTCTACCTCTCAGCGGGCGGTTCGGACTCGGCTTCGTGTTCGGCGGCTGCTCCCTGTAAATCGCTCAATCGGGCCTACCAGCTGGCGGCGCCCGGCGACATCGTCGAGCTCGCGGCAGGCAGCTATGGCGGCCAGACGATCCAACGCGACGCCGGCCACACTTCGTCCGAAGACGTCGTCTTCCGCCCGGCCCCCAGCGCCAACGTCATCCTCGGCACGGTCACCGTGTACGGCTCCCACGTCACCCTGCAGGGGATGACCGCGACCGACCTCAACGCGCGGGTCACCGACCCGTACCAGTTCCCGGTCTCCGACATCACCTTTCGCAACATGGATGCGCGCAACTTCATGGTCATGTCGGCCTCTGACGTCAACGTGATCGGCGGCGACTACGGACCGGCGAGCGCTTGCGGCGGCTCCTACGGCGGATCGAACAACAGCATCCGCCGCTTTGCTGAAAACGGAGCGCCGAATCCGGAGCGGATTCTGATCGAAGGCGTGCGGATCCACGACATCGTCTCCCACGACTTCGGTCCCTGTCACATCGAGGGGCTGGCGATCTTCGCCGGCAACGGCGTCACTGTGCGCAATTCGAAGTTCTGGGGCAACTCGGTCTACGACATCTTCCTGCAGTCGAACAGCGGCCCAGTCTCGAACCTGCTGATCGAGAACAACTGGTTCGCCGCCCCGGTCGGAGAGGGCGGCACCGGGTCCGGCTCGAGCACGCTCGCCTTCTCCGGCGGCAGCTCCGATTTCGCCAACACGACCGTCCGCCACAACAGCGCCAACGGCTACTTCTCCTTCGACGACAACGGCGCCAACCCGGCTTATTCGAACTTCCGGGTGGTCGGCAACATCGGCCAGCCGACCTACGGCTCCTGCTCGCTGCGCGGTGTGATCTTCCGTTACAACCTCTGGCGCGGGATGGCCTGTGGCACCGGTGACGTCAACCTCAGCGGCGCCTACCCTTACGCCAACACCGTTAACGGCGCCGGGATGGACTACCACCTGACCGGTGGCGCCGCCCGCGACCTTGTCCCGGAGAGCGAGAGCAACCTCGCGATCGACATCGACGGTCAGGCCCGCCCGATGGGCCCGCGCCGCGACGCCGGCGCCGACGAGTCCGGCTGAAGCGCAGGCTGACTCAGTCCGCGTTGGCGGCGAAGTGGGCGGCGATCTGGGCGGCGCTGAGCGCCTGGTCGTAGATCGCGACCTCGTCGAGCGAGCCGGCGCCGAACAGGTTTGCCCCGGAGCGCGACATCAGATAGAGGTTGCCGCTGGCGAAGGCTCCGGCCCCGCTGCCGCTGGCGCCCTTGCTGAAAGTGGCCGGTTTGCCGTCGACGTAGGGGACGATCTGCTGGGCGGCGGGGGCCGCGCTGTCGAGGACCAGCGCGTAGTGGTGCCACTGGCCGGCGCTGGGCCGGGCGAAGAAGGCGTTGTTGCGCGATTCGCCCTCGCCGATCGCGACGCCGAACTCTTCCTGGCTCGAGTTCGGGTCGACCAGGAAGCCGCCCGGGTTGGCGTTGAAGTTCTCGGTCAGCTCCATCGCCAGGTCGTCGTCGTCGGCATAGGCGTTCCACTTGAGCCAGAACTCGACCGTGAGGTCGGTCGTCGCGGAGAGGTTGACCGGCGCCGAGACGGCGTCGTCGATCCCGTCGAAGCCACCGGCGTTGCCGCCGAGCGCCCCGGCGAGGCCGAGCGTCGGCCCGCCGAGCAGGGTGGCGGCAGCGGTGCCGGCGCTGTCGGCGAGGGTCGCTCCGCTGGTCTCATCAAACCGCCAGTAGTGGATCAGCCCGGAGGTCTCGGAGACGGCTTTCGAGTAGCTCACCGTCGGCGGGGGAGGGGGTGGTTCCTCTTCGTCGGCGACGGTTAGGGGGACGGTCTCGGTATCGGTCGCCGCTTCGTTGTCGCGCACCCGCACCGTGACCGTGACTTTGCCCTCCTGCGCGTAGGTGGCTTTCGCGGTCGCCGTCGCGCCGGTGTCGGTCTCGAAGCTGCCGTTGCCGTCGAGGTCCCATTGGTAGTTGACGATCGAGCCGTCCGGGTCGCTGGAGCCGGAAGCGTCGAAGCTGACCTGGGTCGCGGTCTCAGCCGGGTTCGGGGTGGCATTGAGGGTTGCGTGCGGGCGCCGGTTGAGGCCGTGGCTGGCGTCGTGCTCGGCGATCTCAGCGGCGCTGAGGGCGCGGTTGTAGACCGCCACCTCGTCGAGGCTGCCGGCCCCGAACAGTGACTGGCCGCCGCGCGACATCAGGTAGAGGGTCGAGTTGGCGAAGTTGCCGGCGCCGGTGCCGTCGGCGGTCTTCGTGTAGCCGACCGGCTGGCCGTCGACGTAGGGGGTGATCTGCTGTGCCGCAGGCGCGGTGGTGTCGAAGACCAGCGCGTAGTGGTGCCACTGGCCGGCGCTGGGCCGGGTGAAGAAGGCGTTGTTGCGGGACTCGGCAATTCCGACGCCGACCCCGAAGTTGCCCTGGCTCGCGTTCGGGTCGACGAGGAAGCCGCCGCTGTTGCCGTTGAAGTTCGGGGTTAGCTCCATCGCCAGGTCGTCGTCGGTTTCGTAGGCGTTCCACTTAAGCCAGAACTCGACCGTGGCTTTGCTCGTCCCGGAGAGGTTGAGCGGGAGGCTGCCGAAGTCGTCAGTGCCGTCGAACCCGAGTGCCGTGTTGGGATCGCCGAGAACGCCGCCGGTGGCGCCGAAGGAGGTGCCTGCGGAGGCGGTGCCGGTTGCCGTGCCTTTGCTGTCCGCCAGGCTCGGCCCTTTGGCCTCACCGAGGCGCCAGTAGCCGACCAGGCCGGGCGTGTCGAGCACGGTGTCGCCGTAGTTGCTGACGCCGCTGGCGTTGACCGTGAGCGGAACCGTCGCCGTGTCGGTCATCCCGGTGTCGTCGGTCACCCGCAGGCGGGTCTGGACGAGGCCGGCGAAGTTGTAGCTGCGCTGGGCAGTGGCGCTGGCGCCGGTGTTGGTCTCGAAGCTGCCGTTGCCGTCGAGGTCCCACTCGTATTTGACGATCGAGCCGTCGGAATCTTTCGCCGCGGCGCCGTCGAACTGAACCGGCAGGTCGGTGATCGCCGGGTTCGGCGCGGCGCTGAAGGAGGCGACCGGGGGTTGCGGGTCGGGCCCGCCGACTTTCAGGGTTTTGGTCTCGGTGTCGACCGCGAGTTTGTCGTCGTAGACCCGGACCGAGATCGGGATTTCGGCTTCGGTGGCGTAGTTGGCGCCCGCGGTCGGGGTCGATCCGGTGTTGGTCTCGAAGCTGCCGTTGCCGTCGAGGTCCCACTCGTATTTCGAGATCGTCCCGTCGGAGTCGGTTGAGCCGGAGGCGCTGAACGTCGCGTGGCCGCCGATCGCGACCGGATTCGGGGTGATCGCCAGCGCCGCTGACGGTCGGTGGTTGGCGCCATTGCTGGCTTTGTGGGCGGCGATCTCAGCGGCGCTGAGCGCGCGGTTGAAGATCGCGACCTCGTCCAGGGTGCCGCGTCCGAACAGGCCCTGGCCGCCGCGCGACATCATGAACAGGGTGGAGTTGGCGAAGTTGCCGGCGCCGATCCCGGAGGCGGTCTTCGAGTAGCTGACCGGCTGCCCGTCGACGTAGGGGGTGATCTGCTGCGCCGCCGCTGCGGTGGTGTCGATGGCGAAGGCGTAGTGATGCCACTGGCCGGCGCTGGGCCGGGTGAAGAAGACGTTGTTGCGCGAGGCACCCTCGCCGATCCCGACCCCGAATTTGCCGCCTTCCTGGGGTGCGTTGGGGTCGACGATGAAGCCGCCGCTGTTCTGGTTGAAGTTTTCGGTCAGCTCGAGCGCGAGCGCGTCGTCGTCGAGGTAGCCGTCCCACTTGAGCCAGAACTCGACCGTGGCTTTGCTCGTCCCGGAGAGGTTGAGGGGGGCTTTGGCGTGGTCGTCGCCGTCGAAGCGGATCGCCGTGTTCGGGTCGCCGCCGACCGCGCCGGCCTGCGCGAAGGTGGCACCCGCCGAGGCGGTGCCGGTCGCGGTGCCTTTGCTGTCGGCCAGGCTCGGCCCGCTGGCCTCGCCGAGGCGCCAGTAGCCGACCAGGCCGGGCGTGTCGAGCACGGTATCGCCGTAGTTGCTGACGCCGCCGCTGTTGACGGTGACCGGCAGCGTTTTGGTCGCCGTGCTGCCGCCGTTGTCGGTCACCCGCAATCCGACTTCAAAGCTGCCGGCGGCGCCGTAGACGCGGTCGGCGGCGGCCGTCGCGCCGGTGTCGGTCTCGAAGCTGCCGTTGCCGTCGAGGTCCCATTGGTATTTGACGATTGAGCCATCCGGGTCGCTGGAGCCGGAGGCGTCGAAGTGGATCGAGCCGCCGACGACCGCGGGGTTGGGGTTGGCGGTGAAGGACGCCGTCGGCGGCTGGGGCCCGACTTTGACCGTACGGGTCGTGGTGTCGGTGCCGGTCAGGTTGTCGGTGACGCGGAGGCCGATCGTGTACTGGCCGTTGCTGGTGAAGGAGCGGGAGGAGCTCGGCGTGGTCCCGGTGCTGGTCTCATAGGTCCCGTTGCCGTCGAGGTCCCACTCGTATTTGACGATCGAGCCGTCGGGGTCGCTGGAGCCGGAAGCGCTGAAGTTCACCGGCACTCCGGTCAGAACCGTCGCCGGGGTCGCGGTGAACGAGGCGACCGGGCGCCGGTTGGTGCCGAAGCTGTTGTGGTGTTCGGAGATCTCGGCAACGCTGAGAGCGCGGTTGTAGATCGCGAGGTCGTCGAGGGCACCGCGCGAGAACAGCTGCTGGCCGCCGCGCGACATGAAGTTGAGCATCGAGTTGGCGAAGGCGCCTGAGGCGGCGCTTTCCGCGGTCTTCGTGTAGGCGATCGCTTTGCCATCGATGTAGGGGGTGATCTGCTGCGCCGCCGCCGCGGTGGTGTCGAGGACGATCGCGTAGTGGTGCCACTGGCCGGTGGTGGGCCGTTCGAAGAAGACGTTGTTGCGGGTGTCGGGGTCGCCGATCCCGATCCCGAACCGGCCGCCGGACTGCGGCGCGTTGGGGTCGACGATGAGGCCGCCTTTGTTCTGGTTGAAGTTGTCGGTCAGCTCCAGGGTGAGCGCGTCATCGTTGGTGTAGGCGTCGATGTAGAGCCAGAACTCGAGCGTGACCGTGCGCAGCCCGGAAAGATCGACCGGAGCGCGAGCAGCGTCGTCGACACCGTCGAAGCGGGCCGCTTTGTCGGGGTCGGCGGCGATCCCGCCGGCGACCCCGAGGGTCGGGGCGCCGAGGGTCGTCGCGTTGCTGCCGCCGACGCTGTCGGCGAAGGTCGTGCCGCTGGCCTCGCCGAGCCGCCAGTAGTGGATCAGCCCGGGCGTGTCTTTGACCGCGTCCGGATAGCTACTGACGCCGGCAACGCTGATCGACACCGGCAGCGTTTTGGTCGCCGTTTTGCCGCCGTTGTCGGTCACCCGCAGGCTGACCTGGTAGGTGCCGGCGTTGGCGTAGGCGAGGGAGGTGTTCGGGTTCGAGCCGGTGTTGGTCTCGAAGGTCCCGTTGCCGTCGCGATCCCACTCGTATTTGGTGATCGTGCCGTCGGGATCTTTCGAGGCCGAGCCGCTGAAGCTGACGGTCAGCCCCTGGATCGCCGGGTTCGGATTCGCGGTGAAGTCGGCGACCGGGAACTGGTTGCCGATCACGGTCAGCGACTTGACCTGGACGTCGGTCGCGCCTTTGTTGTCGGTAACCCGCAGGCGCACGTCGATCGTCGCGTCAGAGGTGTATTTGCGGGTCGTGCTCGAGCTCGAGGTCGAGCTCGACCTCGTAGGACCCGTTGCCGTCCAGGTCCCATTCCCATTTCGAGATTTTGCCGTCGGGATCGTTCGACGCGGAGCCGTTGAAGGTGACCGTGGTGTTGAACCCGACCGGGTTGGGGGTGAGCGTGAAGGAGGCGTTGGGGAGCTGGTTGGAGCCGCCGGGGTCGAGGGTGATCCCCTCGTCCGGGGTCGCCGGCTGCGCGCCCATGTCGGAGAAGATGTTGTAGGTCGCCTGTTCGATTCGCGAGTCGCTTTCGGACTCGAGCCCACGCGCCCAGCGCATCGTCCCCGTAGCGAAGACGAGGGCGCCGCTCGGGGCTTTGTACTTGACCGCGTGGACCGTGCCGTCGAGCCCGGCGGGCGGGAAGTTGGTGCGCTGGCGCCCCTCGTCGATTAGCCAGCTGTTCTGGCTGCCGCCGAGCGCGTCGGCGTTGGTCGAGGTCAGCTTCTTGAGACCTGCCGGCTGGTGGGCGAGGTACTGCGCCTGGGTCGGGACCGAATCCCACTCCCAGCCGACGATTTCGTCGCCGATCGTCGTCGTTTTGTTCTCGGAGAGGCCGGTGTTGCGCCAGATCCGGTCGGATGCGAATTCTTCGTTGGCGTTGCCGGCGGGGACGCTGAGCGGGTAACTGTCGCCCGCGTTGTCGCCGAAGTACATCACTCCCCAGAGAGCGTTCTCGGGACTGTCCGGGCCGACCCGGCCGCCGGCCGGCGCGTTCGGGTCGCCTTTCGAAGCGCCGTTGTCGCGGAAGGTGGTGGTCGCGTTCTGCGGTTTGTCGTCTGCCGTGCCGGCGATTCCGTCGAGGCCGAGCGCGTCGTCCGCGGTGCCTTTGACGCCGTCCGGGCCCCAGTCGTTGTCGGAGATCGCGCCGCTGCCGCCGGAGCCGTCGCCCTGCACGGTCTTGTAACAGACGAGGGTGCGGTTGCCGTTCTCGTAGCGCACCTTCCAGTAGGAGGTGTTGGCGCTGAAGGAGGCGAGGTTGACGCCGGCGTCGCGGGCGTTCTCGAAGCCTTTGAACTCCTCTTCGGACCAGTACTCGGAGTGGCCGGGGACGACGATGATGTCGTGGTCTTTGAGCGAGGCCGGGTTCTGGTGGACGGCGACGTCATCGCTGTAGGAGACGTCGTAGCCCTGCTTCTCCAGCCAGTAGAGGGTTTCGAGCTCGGGCCCGAAGATGCGGTCGCGGTCCTCACTGCCGTCGAACATCGGCCGGTCGAAGGAGACCTTGACCGCGCGGCCGGTGCCGGAGGCCTGGACGGTGCCGCCGCCGAGCCGGTCGTAGTAGAACGACTTGCCGCCCCAGGTGTTGTAAGCGGCGTAGTTGGCGGTGGGGAGGACGAAGAGGATCTTCGAATCGACCGTCGGGTTGTCGTCGCGGACCACGAACGGGACCGTGTTTTCCAGCGGCGTGCCGCCGACCGTGGTCAGCTTCGCGACGTAGACGCCGGTAGCGGTCAGGGCGGAGGAGGGGACCGTGTAGGTGACGCTCCAGTTGGCGCAGCTGTACTCGCCGGTGACCGAATCCGGCTGCGCGGTTTTGCAGGTGAAGTTGTTGTTGACCGTGACGTTGTTGGCGGTCTGGACGAGGCGGCCACCGGCGCCTTCGTAGTAGCCGAGGCGGAAGACCTCGATGTTGACTTTGCTCCCCGGGGACGCGTTGCGGGCGATCTTCAGCGGCACGCTCTGCCCGCGGTTGAAGCTGGTCTGGGTGGCGAAGCCGGCGACGTTGTTGTCGTAGTTGCCAGTCATCCAGTCCGAGCTGCCTTCGCCTTTGCAGTTGTTCTCGCTCAGCACCGGCACCGAACTGGGGCAGGTGACGGCGGCGGAGGAGCCGCTGCCGAGGAAGATGCCGACGGTGGCGACGGCGATGAGGACGGGAAGGCTGAGTCGGAGCAGGGTCGTGCGCATGTATCCAGTAAACCGACCGAAAGTGGCTCCGCTTGCGCCTGCGGGGACCTCTGTCCGAAAACGGTACTTTCCCGCCTGTCAGGACCGAGTGCTCTGGAACAATCGGTGGCATCTTCAAGCTCGGAAAGATCTGGCTGGTGGCGCTGGCGCTGCTCTGCGCCCTGGCTGTGGGGGCGCTGGTCGCGCTCGCCAGCGGTGGTGGGCAGGACGACGACCGGCCGCGCCTTTCCGGTCTCAACGCCAGTCTCGACAGCAGTGGCGCCAAGGTCGTCGCGACCGGCAGTGTGCGCGGCGCCAGCAATGTGCTCGTTCGTTACGGGAAGAACTGTCGCCTGCGGCGGCTCTCCCACGCCGCAGAGGTCAACGGCGGTCGCTTCCGACTGCAGGTGCCGCTCAAGGCTTCGCGCTCGCGGGCCCGGCGCTGTGGGGCCGCGGTCGCTAAGCGAGTGCGGATTCGTGGCGCCAAAAGCTCTGCCGCAGGGCCGAGGCGGGTTCAGGTCTTCGCCTGCGGCGCGGGGGTCTGCGTCGAACGAAGGCTAACCCTCAAGCAGAACCTGAGGGATGCGGGCTTGACGGCCGTTCCCGGCGGAGGCCGGGTGACGGTGGCCCCCGGCGTGACCGTCCGGGTGCCGACGGCCCCACCGGTATCCCCCGAGACGCCGGCGACGCGCTTCGTCGCGACCAACGGCTCGGACTCCGGCGATTGCCTGGCCGGGAGCCCCTGTCAGACCTTCAGCCGCGCCTACGAGGTGGCGGAGCCGGGAGAGGTGGTCGACGTCGCCGGCGGCACCTATCCGGAACAGAGAGTCGAGTACGACGGCGACAAGACTTCCGCTGAGGACGTCTACTTCCGGCCCGCCGCCGGCTCCTTCGTCAACGTCGGCGACATCGAGGCCTACGGCTCGCACGCCACCTTCATGGCGATGCAGGCGCGCGATACCAACATCCCCTATGACGGCCCGGCCGACGTCAGCGACGTCACCTTCTGGGGAATCGACGGGCGCAACTTCACGATCGACTCCGGGCAGCAGGTGAGCGTGGTCGGCGGCGACTACGGTCCGGCCAGTTCCTGCGGGGGCAGCTACGGAGGCGGCAACAACGGGGTCCGGATGAATCGGCCGGGGGTAATGCCGACCGACATCCTGATCTGGGGCGTCGACGTCCACGACGTCCAGTCCTACGACCTCAACGCCTGCCACATCGAGTGTTTGATCGTCGGCGCGGTCAAGAACCTCACCGTGCGCGGCTCCGCCTTCTGGAACTGCTCGATCTTCGACATCTTCCTGCAGCCGTTCAACGGGGCGATCTCCGGCGTCACCCTCGAGAACAACTGGTTCGCGACGCCGACCGACCCGAACGGCAACCCGAACAGTGGTCGGGCGGTCGAGTTCTCCGGCGGCGGGCCCTGGCGCGACGTCCTGATCCGCCACAACTCGGTCAACACGGCGATCAATCTCAACGACGGCGCCCCCAACCCGCAGTACGAAAACGTCAGCGTCGTCGGCAACGTCGCCGAACGCGCGGTCGCCTGTTACAACGGCGTCAGCTACCGCTACAACGTCTGGTTCGGGGGCGGCGTCTGCGATCCCAGCGACGTCGGCGTCGGCGCCCCGCCTTTCGTGCAGGCGAGCGACGGCGCTGACCTCAATTATCACCTCACCGGCGGGCCGGCGGTCGACCTCGTTCCCGCCTCGGCCAGCAACCTGGCCGATGATTTCGACAACGAAGCGCGCCCGCAGGGAAGCGCTCGCGACGCCGGCTCCGACGAGCGCTGAAACGGCCCGCGCGAGGCGGGCGGGGTTTCATGCGTTGTTCTAGGGATGGCATCGACGGTTACCCCTGAGCGAACCCTGCGGCTGGTGCCGCGGACGACGGTTGAGGCGCGCCCGCGGCGTCTGGCGCGGGCCGACGTTCTCGCGCTCGCCGGGCTGGCGTTCGGCTTCCTCCTGCTCGTCGTCTTCACCTGGAAGAAATGGGGCAATCCGGCGCTCGATGCCGGCGCCGAGCTGACCACCGCCGAACGGGTTGCCGACGGAGCGGTGCCCTACCGCGACGTCCGTTACTTCTACGGCCCGCTCGGGCTCTACGGGCTGGCCGGCTCCTTCCAGCTGTTCGGAGCCAGCCTCGCCACCGCCTTCGCCTTCGGCCTCGCCCTCAGCGCCGCGATCGTCGGCAGCTTCTACGCGCTCGCCCGCCAGTGGCTGCGCCCGAACGTGGCCGCGGTCTGCGCGGCGATGACGATGGCGATCGGGTTCTCCGGCACCGCCTTCAACTTCGTGCTGCCGCACTCGAACTCGGCCACGGTCGGCCTGCTCTGTCTGATCCTCGCCCTGCTTGCGCTCTGCCGCGAGCGGCCCTGGCTGGCCGGGATCGCGATCGGCGCCGCCGGGCTGACCCGGCCCGAGTTCTTCGCGGTCGCAGTCGCCGCGGCGCTGGTCTGGCTGCTCGCCAGCCTGGTCAGGCGCCCGCGCCGCGCCCTCCTCGCCGACGCGCTGCGGGTCGGCCTGCCGGCGCTGGCGATCCCGCTCGCCGTGCTCGGCGCCTTCGCGGCGGCGGCCGGGACGGACCGTCTGCTCTGGGAGAACCTCTGGCCGGTCGACTTCATCCGCGTCGCCGGCTTCCGCTCGCAGGAAGACTGGGCTCCACTGACGCTGGCCAGCGCCGCTTCGACCCTCGGGCGCCTGATCGTCTACGGCGGGCTGCTGGCATCGCTGGTCGCCTCGGTGCTGATCTGGCGCAGGCGCCGCGGCTCCGCACGGTTTTGGGCACTGGTGCCGCCACTCGCCGTCCTCCTCGCGCTGGGGTTGATCGACGCGACGCTGCGCGCGCTCGGCCTCTTCGAAGGGGCGCGGGAAGCGGTCGAGGGCGAGGCGACGAACCTGACCCTGGGGATGACCTGGCTGCCGGCGCTGGCGATCGTCGCGGCGCTGGTCACCGCAGTTGCGGTCTGGCGGCGCGACTCGCCGCCGCTCGGGCGCAGCTGGCCCGACGACGCCGCCCTGGTGGCGGTTGCGCTGCTGCTCGGGCTGCGCGCCTATGACGCCTTCAACGGCGAGGGCTCCTACGCCCCCTACTACGCGGCGCCGCTGGTCTTGATCGCCGGCATCCTGCACCAGCGGATCGGCGCTCGCTGGCCGCAGGCGCGCGGCGCGGCCACGGCGGCGCTCGCGGTCGCCGCCGCCGGGCTGGTGATCTATCCGCTCGTCGGCCTCTACAGCGACAACAACACCGAGGTGCGGACCGCGCGCGGCACCTTCGTCGCCAACGATGCCTCGGCGCCGGCGCTGCAGCGGACCCTCGATTTGATCGATGCCCGGACCGAGCCGGGCGAACCGATCTTCGCCCTGCCCTCCGACGGCGGCATCTACTTCATGGCCGACCGTCCTCCCGCTACCTACGAGGTGATGTTCCTGCCCGGCCTGATCGACTCCGCCGCCGACGAGCGGCGCACGATCGCCCGGCTCGAACGCGAGAAAGTCAACCTGACCGTGCTCAGCGCCCGCGACTTCTCGGCCTTCGGTTTCCGCAGCTTCGGCAGCGACTACGACCCGCTGCTCGGCAAGTGGATCCGCACCGAGTCGCGACCCGTAGCCCGCTTCGGCGACGTCGGCGACCCGGTCTCGGGCAGCTACCCCTCAGCCGCGTTCACGATCTACGAACGACGCTAGGCACGCGCACCTACAAGCGCATCCGATTTTCAACCCACCCGGGTGTGGCCAGAATCGGATGCGCCGGTCGATCGCTCACTCGCTGAGGGCCAGCGCGAGTACCTCGTCGGTGCGTCGCGACCAGGCGTTGCCGGCGACGAACCGCTCGCGCTCGGCCTCGGTCATCGGGCCGCGGGCAAGCGCCGCGCGGACGCCGGCGACGAAGTCGGCACCGGGGGCGACCAGCTCCAGCGGCCCCTCGATCCCGCGCAGAGGGGGGAGGTCCGTGGCCGCGACCGGGCCGCCGCCGGCCATGTACTCGTAGATCTTCAGCGGGCTCATCGCCTCGGTCAGCGGCAGGCGCCGGTGGGGGACGAGGCAGGCGTCGGCGGCGTGGGCGAGGGAGGCGACCTGGTCGCGCGGCACCGGGCCCGGGAAGTGGACGTTCGGCTGATCGCGGAGGCGGGCGAGGTGATCGGGGTCGGCGATCGGGCCGGCGAGGACGACCGAGCCCTCGGGCCAGGCGCGAGCGACGGCGATCACGGCCTCAACGTCGAGCCGCGAGTCGAGCGTGCCGACGTAGAGGAAGCGCGGGCCGGGCATCTCCGTCAGCCACCCGGGTGGCGGCCCGACCGTCAGCCACTCCTCCGGGTCGACCCCGTTGGGGACGACCGCCGCCGGGCCCTGCGGGTCGATCCGCTCGACGATCGTCTCGGTCACGGCGCAGACCCGCAGGCGGCGCCGCGCGATCCGCGCGTAGGCGGCGAGGTAGGCGGGGCGCCAGCGCTCGTAAGCCGGATGTGCGGCCCAGTCGTCGCTGGCGAGGAGCGTGATCGGGCCGGCCCAGTCGAGGTCGGCGAAGGCGGCGACGAAGGGGTGGGCGGTGACCACGGCGGGACGGCTTAGGCCGCGCCGCTCCGCCGCCCGGCGCAGGCGCCGACCGTAACGGGCGTAGGAGCGCTCGAGCCCGGCCAGCGAGACCGGATCGCGGCGGCGCAGACGCAGCGGCTGGTAGAGGTGAACGCGGTCGGTGGTGGGGAACGCGGTCGGCCGCCGCAGCGTGTCCTTGACCAGTTTGACCGGCGCGCTGCGGGGCTGGTTGCAGATCAGCAGCCTTCCGACTCGGCGGTCGGCGGCAAGGGCGAGGGCGACGCGGTCGGTCGGGAAGCACATGCCGCGGCGCTGGGCCGCGTCCCAGGTGATCTCGTCGAAAGTGAAAACCGCGTCGGTAGCCATTCGAGGGATCAACGAACGGGCCGCCATCCGGCTTGCGGAGCGCAAGTCGACGCCCCGCCGGGGCGTTGATTCCCGGAGGACCCGAACCGGGTCCAAACCGCATGGACAAGCACCAGACCGAGCGCACCGAGCTTTCTTCTCACGACCTCAAGCAGGCCGCGGTCTCCGGCGTGCGCTGGACGATGGTCGCCCGGGTCGCCTCGGAGCTGACCACGTTGATCTCGGCGGTGGTGCTGGCGCGCCTGATCTCGCCCTCCGAGTTCGGCGAGGCGGTGGTGCCGTTGATCTTCGTGCCGCTGGCGGTGATCTTCACCTTCGAGGGCCTGGGCAGCGCCCTGGTCCAGCGCAAGGAGATCGATCGCACCCACATCGAGGCGGCGATGCTCGCCAGCCTCGTCACCGGCGGCCTGCTCAGTCTCGGCACCTTCGTCCTCGCCGACCCGGTCGGCGGCAAGCTTTTCGGCCACGCCTCGGCCGAGCTGTTGCGGCTGGTCTCGCCGGTCTTCCTGCTCGCCGGCCTAGGAGCGGTCTCGCGCGGGCTGCTCTGGCGCCACCTCGACTTTCGCCGGGTCAGCCTGATCGAAATGTCCTCGCTGGCGCTGGGGGCGGTCTCGGCGGTGGCGATGGGGCTGGCCGGGCTCGCCGCCGAGGCGATCGTGCTCGGCGCCCTCGTCGCGACCCTGACCACCGCGGTGCTGCTGTTGATCGCGGTGCCGCCGCCGATGCCGCGCTTCCACCGCCAGGCGTTGCGCGACGTCACCGGGTTCGGCCTGCCCGCCTCGGCAGCCGGCCTCACCTACGTCGCCGTCAGCAACGCCACGATCGCGGTCGCCGCGGTCCGGCTCAGCGCCGCCCAGGTCGGCCTCTACTGGCGGGCCTTCCAGCTGGGGGTCGTCTACCAGGACAAGATCAGCGGGATCATGATGCGGCTCGCCTTCCCGATCTACTCGCGGACCGATGACCTCGACGAGCTGCGCCGCTTCCACGAGCGCGCCACCCGGATCCACGCCGCCATCCTGCTGCCGCTGCTGTCGCTGCTGATAGTGCTTGCTCCCGACCTGGTCCCGTGGGTCTTCGGTGAGCGCTGGGCGCCGGCCGCTGGCGCGGTCCAGATCCTCGCCGTGGCGGGGATGATCGCCGCGATCCTCACCGGCTACCCGCAGATCCTGCTCGCCGCCGGCAAGCCGCGGGCCCTTCTCTACTTCAACCTGGTCGTGCTGGTCCTCTACGTGGCGACCTCCTGGGTTGCCGCCCCGCACGGGCTGACCGCGCTCGCGGTCAGCGTCGTCGCCGTCCACGTGGCGATGATGGTCGCCGTCTACGGCGTTCTCTTCCGGCTTCTGCTGAAGATCCCGATCCGGCGCCTGGTCACCGACCTGCTGCCGGCAATCGCTTGCAGCCTCGCCCTGATCGCGGTGGCGGTGCCGCTGGCCGGGTTCCTGCGCGATGCCGGGGCGCCGGTACCGGTCCTCGCTGCGGTCGTCGGCATGGTCGGGGCGGCCCTCTACGCCAGCGCCCTGCGCAGCGTCTTTCCCGTCGTCTGGAACGACATCGTGCAGCTGACCGCGCGGGTGCTGCCGGACGGGGCGCGGACGGTGCGTTTCCAGCGGTTCGCGACCCGCCGCGTCGGGGAGGTCTGAGATGTGCGGGATCGCCGGGATCGTCCACAGCGACGGCCGCGCCGCCGATCCGGCGCTGGTCGAGCGGATGTGCGCGGCGATCGAGCATCGCGGGCCGGACGCGCGCGGGATCCACGCCGAGGGGCCGGCTGGGCTCGGAATTCAGCGGCTCCGGGTCGTCGACCTCGAGGGCGGCGACCAGCCGATCTACAACGAGGATCGCTCGATCGCCGTCGTCCTCAACGGCGAGATCTACAACTTCCGCGAGCTCCGCCGCCGGCTCGAAGCGGCCGGACACCGCTTCCGCAGCGACGGTGACACCGAGGTGATCGTCCACCTCTACGAGGAGAAGGGGGTCGACTGCGTGCGCTCGCTCGACGGGATGTTCGCCTTCGCGCTTTGGGACGAGCCGCGCCGGCGCCTGCTTGTCGCCCGCGACCGGGTCGGGAAGAAGCCGCTCTTCTACTCTTTGCGCGGAGGGGCGCTGAGCTTCGCCTCGGAGCTGCGGGCGCTGCTCGAGGACGAGGAGGTCCCGCGCGACCTCGACGAGGCAGCCCTCGATTGCTACCTCGCCTACGGATATGTACCGGCTCCGCTCAGCGCTTTCGCCGCGGTCCGCAAGTTGCCGCCGGCGACGAGGATGGTCTACGAGGGCGGCCGGGTCGAGCTCGAGCGCTACTGGCAGCTCGACTACAGCCGCAAGCACTCGGTCAGCGATCCGCGCGAGCTGCACGAGCCGCTGCTCGAGCAGTTGCGACGGGCGACGCGCCGCCGCCTCGTCGCCGACGTGCCGCTCGGCGCCTTCCTCTCCGGCGGGATCGATTCCTCGGCCGTGGTCGCGGCGATGGCGCAGGAGACGAGCGAGCCGGTGAAGACCTTCTCGATCGGGTTCGGCGGCGGCCGCTTCGACGAGCTCGAGCACGCCCGCGCGGTCGCCGAGCTGTTCGGGACCGAGCACGAGGAGCTGCACGTGCGGCCGGACGCGATCGAGATCGCGCCGACGATCGCCCGCCACTACGGCGAGCCGTTCGCCGACTCCTCGGCGATTCCGAGCTTCTACCTGGCTGAGATGACCCGCCGGCACGTCACCGTCGCCCTCAACGGCGACGGCGGCGACGAGTCCTTCGGTGGCTATACGCGCTACGCGGCGAACGCGTTCGCCGCGCGGCTTGAGCGGATCCCGGCGCCGCTGCGGCGGGCCGCCGCCGCCATCGCCGGACGGGTCCCGGAGAGCGGGGAGGAGCAGAGCGCCCGCAACCGGTTGCGGCGGCTGGGAGGCTCGCTCGGGCTTGACGGGTCGGCCCGTTACGAGCGCTACGTCTCGCTCTTTGACGCCGCGCAGCGGGCGCGGCTCTACAGCGACGAGCACCGCGCCGCGCTCGGTGGCGGCGCGATCGCCGCCGAGGCGATCGCCGAGCCCTGGCGCGAGGCCTCGGGCGGGGACCGGCTCGACGTCCTGCTCGAGGTCGACGTCCGCACCTACCTGCCCGGCGACCTGCTGACCAAGATCGACATCGCGACGATGGCCCACTCGCTGGAGGCCCGCTCGCCATTCCTCGACCCGGCGCTGATGCAGTTCGCCGCCTCGATCCCGGCGCCGATGAAGCTGCGCGGGATGGAGAAGAAGGTCGTCCTCCGCGACGCCCTGCGCAGCTGGCTCCCGGAGACGATCCTCGACCGGCCCAAGCAGGGCTTCTCGGTCCCGCTCGGCGAGTGGCTGCGCTCCGACCTGCGCGACTACTCCCGCGACCTCCTGCTCGACCCGGCCTCGCTCTGCCACCAGCGTTTCCGCCCCGAAGCCGTCGAAGCCCTGCTCGCCGAGCACCAAGCCGGCAGCGAACACGCCCACCGGATCTGGGCTCTGATGATGCTCGAGCTCTGGCGCACCGAGGTCCTCGAGGCCCGCGCCACGCCCGCCGTCGCGGCTGCTTAACGCGGTTCTGCAGGCGGGGTGCCGAAGGGTGGCTCGGCGCGGCCAAGGAGAGTCAGCAGGGCCTGTTTGTGGGCGGCGGCGCGGTCGGGTCGCCGGCGGGAGAAGGCAGCCCAGCGGAGGGCGTGGCGGAGGCCGATCGCGGCGACGAAGGCGCGGCGGCGGAGGGGGCCGAAGTGCTTGGCGGCGTACTGGCTGCGGGCGTAGGCCATCTGGGCCTCCATCCGGGGGCTGGCCTTGGTGGTGCCCCCGAAGTGGACGATCGTCATCTGCGGCAGGTGGTGAACCTCCCAGCCTGCCCGCTTGATCCGCAGGCAGAGGTCGACCTCCTCGGAGTAGAAGAAGAAGCGCTCGTCGAGCAGGCCGGCGCTGGCCAGCGCCTCGCGGCGAACCAGCATGAACGAGCCGGCGGTCCAGTCACATGGCAGCTCCCGCTCGTAGCGGGTGAGGTCGAGCTCCGATTCGCCGAGCCGCCGGGCGAGACCGACCCGCTCCGGCCCGAGCGCCTCGCCGAGGGCGCGGCCGACGCTGGGGAAGCGGCGCGCGGTCGGGCAAAGCCGGCCCTCGGAGTCGAGCTGGCGGCAGCCGGCGAGGCCGATCTCCGGGTGGGCGTCGAGATGGGCGACCAGGTCGGCGACGGTGCCGTCGACGATCTCGGTGTCGGGGTTAAGGAAGAGGACGTAGCGGGCGTCGGCGTCGATCGCGGCCTGGTTGTTGGCGTGGGCGAAGCCGCGGTTGGCGCAGTGGATTCCGCGCGCGCCCGGGAAGCGCTCGGCGGCGAACTCGGCTGAGCCGTCACTGCCGTTGTCGACGACGACGAGGTCGAGGTCGAGCGGGCCGGCGTGGGCGAAGAGAGTGGAGAGCGCCGGCTCGAGCCAGTGCTTGCCTTCGTGCGAGACGACGATCGCGCAGACGTCATGGGCGGGACGGCTCTCGGGGGCGGCGAGCACCGGGGTGGTCGCACCTGCGGTCGGCGCCGCCATCAACTTTCGCTCCCCCGCGCCGGGGCCGGCGTCAGCCGCAGCCGCGCCGCGGCACGAGCGAGGCCGTCGGTCCGGGGTGGCGCGCAGGCGGCAGCCAGCCCGAGGAAGAGGCAGAGCGTGTATGGGATCACCGAGAAGGCGATCGTGTCGAAAGTAGCGCTGGCGACCGCCATCATCGCCACCGCGCCAGCCGCGGCCAGAGCGGGGGGAGCACGGGCCGGATCGTTGGTGCGGATCGCCCGCGTGCAGACCGCGAAGGCGGCGATCAGGACAAGGATGAAGCCCCCGACCCCGAGCCAACCGTTGCCGATCAGGATCGAGAGGTACTGGTTGTCGAGCACCCGGTATCGCTCCGGGTCGTAGGTCTGCCAGCCGCGCCCGATTGCCGGGTGGTTGAGCACCTCGGGCCCGATTGCTTCGTAGTCGGAGGTCCGGTCACGCGTGGACAGGGTCGAGGTGGCGGCGCTGGGCTTGAGCTGGTCGCGTACCGAGCCGAGCGCCGAAGGCGCGACGAGCGGGATCGCGAGCAAGAGCAGGACGCCTGCCGGCGCCATCCGCAGCATCTCGCGCGGCTTGTAGGCGACCAGGGTGAGGATCCCGGCGGCGAGCACGATCGGCCCGGTTTTGCGCTGGGTGGCGAAGACGCCGGCGAGGAGGATCAGCGTCGCCAGCAGATAGAGGATCCGCCGTCGTTTCGTTTCCGCGTACATCCCGCCGACGATCGCGAATGGAACGATCATCGCGACCAGCTGGGCCGCCGCCAGCGGATGGATCGTCGGGCCGAGCACCGGGATCCGGCCGGTCGCGTCTTTTTCGGTCGCGATCGAGGGCACGTCGAGCCCGCCGGGGAAGAACTTCCCGCCCCATTCGTAGAACGGGTTGAAGCCGGTGCGGTACTCCCAAATCGAGCCGAGCGCCGCCAGGCAGCCGAGGCCGACGATCAGCGGGATGAAGTTGCGCGCCTCGCGCGGTCGCAGCGCCGAGGCGACGATCGCGAACAGGGAGACGAAGAAGACGAGCACGAGCAGCTTCTTCATCCCGAGCCCGAGCTCGCCGTGCAGGCGCAGCGTCTCGGCGTTGAGCAGGACGCTGAGCACGGCGGTGACGACGAAGAAGAGCAGCGCCGCGTGCAGAACCGTGCCGTTCAGCCGTGGACGGAGCTTGCCGCCGATCACCGCCAGCGAGAGCAGCCAGAGGCCGGCGATCCCGATCAGCAGCGGCCGGTCGGGCTTCGCTCCGGTGATCGCGGTCGAGTCGAAGGGGAAGAGGAAGAGCATCGCCAGAAAGGCGGCGATGCCCCACGGCAGCAGCCGCGAGGTCCGCGGCCAGAGGTCGGGGCCGGCGGGGTTCATCGGCGCCTAGTTGTACTGGCGGGGCGGTTTCACGCGGACGCCGCCGCGGTCGACCGGCCGCGAATGACGGAGCAGCTCCTCGTCATGTATCTGCGGGATTCCGGCTGGCTCCTGGGCGCTGTGGCGACGGCCCTCCTCGCGCTCGTCGCGCTCGGACGATTTCATCTCCTGCCACTGTCGCCACAGTCCGGAGCCGAGCACGATCAGCGCGCAGAGGACGATCAGGACGCCGAGAAAGGAGAGGAGGGCGAGAGTCGGGTTGGCCCCGTCGTTGACCGTGCCGCCCTCGGGTGCGCCGAGGCTGCTGACCGTGATCCGGCGTCCCAGCGGGATGCCCTCGTCGAGCTCTTCGACGTAGCCGCCGAGGACTTCGGTCGAGGCGCTGGCGAGGGCGACGGCGCTCTCCGCGTCCGGTGCCTGGGTGTAGATCGAGATGATCGGGAGTTCGAGCTGGGCGTCGAAGACCAGCCGGTAGATCGCGTTCTCTTCGGTCAGCTGGTTGGCCCGCGGGCCGGCCGGAGTCGCCTGGTAGGTCGAGCGGTCGGTGAGCGAGCTGAACGGCCCGTCAGCGGCGATCTGGGTCGGCGCCAGGTCCATCCGCTCGGCGATCTGGGTCCGCGCCTCGGCGCTGCTCATGTACTGGGCGAGGACGACCGCGCGGTTGGCGAGCGGGCCCGGGTCGCGTTCGACGTCGCCGATCGCCGAGGTTGAGGAGTCGATCAGGACCTGCGAGCTTGCGGCCCCGACCAGCTCGGCGCGTTTTTCCATCGAAGGCAGTTTGTAGGCGGTCGAGAGGCCGACCAGGCCCGCGATCGCGACCGCCGCGAGCACCCAGAGGCGGCGGCTCCAAAGCTCGTTGAGGATTCTGATCAGGTCCATTCGTCCCAGTCGGTAGAGGGTCTCGCTGGGTAGTCAACGGTTGGGCGGACTCGTACTTTCATGGAACTTTTCAGGCGCCCTGGAAGCGGGGCCGTCCCGCAACCGTTTTCAGGGAGATGAACGGATTTGCAGAGCAGCGACTCCTCGTCGTCAGCCCGGTTCGCAATGAGGCCGCCCACCTCGAGCGGGTGGTGACGGCGATGGCGGCGCAGACCCGCCCGCCCGACGAGTGGGTGGTCGTCGACGACCACTCCGACGACGGCACCGGCGAGCTGCTCAGCGCGCTCGCCCCCGAGGTCCCCTTCATGCGGGTCGTCTCGCCCGAGCCCGGCCCGCAGCCGACCGGGGTCGACCGGCTCGCCCTGGCGGCGGCCCCGCGCGCCTTCAACGTCGGCCTCGCCAGCGGCCGTGACGACTTCACCCACGTCGCCAAGCTCGACGGCGACGTCGAGCTGCCGCCCGACTACTACGAGACGCTGCTCGCCCGCTTCGCCGCCGACGAGGACCTTGGGATCGCCTGCGGCGACCTGATCGAGCCACTCGATGGGGAGTGGGTGCGGCTGGCGATTCCCCCGCACCACGTCCACGGTGCCCTCAAGCTCTACTCGCGCGAGTGCCTGGAGGAGATTGGCGGCGTCCAGGAGCGGCTCGGCTGGGACACGATCGACGAGACCTACGCCCGCATGCACTCCTTCCAGACCCGTTCTTTCCCCGACCTGGTTGCCCGCCACCACCGCCCGGTGGCAACCGCGAGCGGCGCTCTGCGCGGCCGCGCCCGCCACGGCCGTTGCGCCTGGATCGCCCACTTCGGCCTCGGCTGGGTGGCGCTGCGCGCGGTCAAGGTCGGGCTGCGGATGCACCCACGGGGAATTTCCGGGCTCGCCTTCCTCTACGGGTACCTGGAGGCGGCGGTGCGGCGCGTCCCGCGGGTCGAGGACACCGAGTTCCGGCGCTTCGTCCGGGCCGAGCTGCGCGGCCGGATGCGCGCCGTGCTGGCGGGCTAGCCGCGATGTGCGGAATCGCCGGAATCGCCGCGGCCGACCCGCGCCGCACCCCGCTTGAGCCGGAGGCGCTGGCGGCGATGACCGCCGCGATCGAGCACCGGGGACCCGACGAGGACGGGCACCTGCTCGAGCCCGGGGTGGCGCTCGGGATGCGCCGGCTCAGCGTCATCGACCCGGCCGGGAGCCCGCAGCCCGTGGCCAGCGAGGACGGCGAGGTCAGCGCCGTCTTCAACGGCGAGATCTACAACTTCCGCGAGCTCCGGGCCGAGCTCGAAGCGCGCGGCCACCGCTTCGCCACCCGCGGCGACGGCGAGACGATCGTCCACCTCTACGAGGAGCTCGGACCGCGCTTCGTCGAGCGCCTGCGCGGGATGTTCGCGATCGCGCTCTGGGACCGGCCGCGGCGGCGGCTCGTGCTCGCCCGCGACCGGATGGGGGTGAAGCCGCTCTACGTCGCCGAGAGCGAGGCGGGGATCGGATTCGCCTCCGAGGTCAAGTCCCTGGTCGCCGGCGGGCTGGTCCGGCCGCGCCTCGACCCAGCCGCGGCCGAGCTGTTCATGGCCTGGGGCTACGTGCCGGGCCCGTTGACCCTGTTCGAGGGTGTGCGCAAGCTCGATCCGGCGACCTACCTCGTCTTTGAGGACGGCCGGGTAACCGAGAGCCGCCGCTACTGGAACCCCTGGGACAACGCCCCGGAGGGGGTCGGCAGTTCCTGGGAGGAAGACGGCGAGCGCCTGCTCGAGCTGCTGCGCACGGCGACCCGAGCACGGATGGTCAGCGACGTGCCGCTCGGAGTGATGCTCAGCGGCGGCCTCGACTCGAGCCTTGTCGCGGCGCTGATGACCGAGGCCTCGGAGCGGCCGATCCAGACCTTCTCGGTCGGCTTCGTCGAGGACGCCGCCGCCAACGAGCTGGCCGAGGCGCGCCAGGTCGCCGAGCGGCTCGGCGCCGACCACCACGAGCTCGAAACCTCGGCGCTCGACCACCCCGACCTGCTCGACGACGCGCTCGGCCACCTCGAGGAGCCGATCGCCGACCTCTCCTGCGTCGGCATGCTCCTGCTCAGCCGGCTCGCCCGGGAGACGGTCACCGTGGCGCTCTCCGGCCAGGGCGCCGACGAGATCCTCGGCGGCTACCGCAAGCACCAGATCGCCCGCCTCGCCGACCAGCTCGGCCGGGTGCCGGGCGGCCGGGCGGCTGCCGGGCACGCGGCCCGGGCGGGGGCTCCGGAGTCGACCCGGGCCCGCGGCCTGCGGGCGCTCGCCAGCGCCGATCCGGTCGAGCGGATGCTGGCGATGAGCCGGGTGGTGCAGCCGCGCCAGCGGCTCAATCTGTTCACGCCGGAGTTCCTCACCGATACCGACGTCGGTGCGCCGGTGCGCCATCACCTCGACGGCCTCGCCGGCCGCTCGGCGCTGACCCAGACGCTCTACCTCGACCTCCGCCTCGCCCTGGTTGACAACATGCTGCTCTACTTCGACAAGATGTCGATGGCGACCTCGCTCGAGGTCCGGGTGCCCTTCCTCGACCACGACGTCGTTGCCTTCTGCCTCGCCCTGCCGGACTCGCGCAAGGTCCGGCGCGGCAACCGCAAGGAGCTGCTGAAGCGGGTCTCGCGCGGCCTCGTCGCCGACGAGATCGTCGACAAGCAGAAGCGCGGCTTCTTCCGCTCGGCGCTCGGCAGCTGGCTGCAGGCGCAGCGGGGCGGATTGCTCGAGCAGACCCTGCTCGACCCCGGCACCCGCGCCCGCGGCCTCTACCGCGAGGACGAGGTGCGGCGGCTGCTGCAGGTCTCCGGTGAAGGCGACATCAAGGCCGACCAGCGCCTCTTCTGCCTGTTCCTGCTCGAGCGCTGGCAAAGGCAGTGGGTGGACGCCCCGGCTGCGGCTGTGGCCGCCCCCGTTGCGGCGGGCTGAAGCCGCCCGGAGAGGGGCTCGAATGTGGCGGCGTGGTCTACAATCTCGCCGGCTAAAGAAACTGAGTGTTTATGGGCCAAGGGCACGGAGATTTAGCCCACGCGGTAGGCACGGGAGGCCAGCTCTGTCAGGCAGGGGCATAGCGAAAATAATGCGACTTCTGTGGCCGCGGAGCTCCGCGAAGTGGCCGCTGGCAGCGACCTGCACCATCTGTGCTGCCGTTCTCGGCCTTTGTTCGCCGGTACCGGCAGCGATTGCGCGCTCGGGCACCCTCCAGGCGACTGTGATCGACAACTTCCAGACTGGCGAGTCGACTACGAGGTACAGCCTGGAGTCCGGCAGCGGGGAGACCGCAAGCAGCCAGGCGAGCCCCTTGGCGGGAGCCCGCAAAGTCGCCGTGATCCTGTTCACTCTCCCCGGCGATTCCGGCCATTCCTGGACCCAGGAACAGGCGCGCTCCAGGGTCTTCACCGCATCCAACTCGGTCAGCGCCCTCTACGAGGAGGAGTCCTACGGTCAGATCTCCCTGACGGGAAAGCTGCGTGCCGATGGGGACGTGTTCGGGCCGTTCGACCTCAGCGGCTCCACGGCTGGCTGTCCCTATTCGACCTGGAACGACGAAGCCGATCAGGCGGCGGCTAGCGCCGGGGTCGACCTCTTCGGCTATCAGCACATCGTCTACATCTTTCCCTTGAAGAGCGCCTGCCAGTGGGGGGGAATCGCGGAACTGGGTGGGAGCCGAATCGACATCAACGGGAACTCCTTCGGGGATGCCGCCACGAGGACCATCGCGCACGAGTTCGGCCATAACTTCGGCTTGCAGCACGCCGGGAGCTGGACCTGCACCTCCGGCGGCGCGAGGGTCCAGATCAGCGACACCTGCACGATCGGCGAGTACGGCGACCCCTTCGACACGATGGGGAACGGCTACAGGCACAACAGCGGATGGAATTTGGCCAAGCTCGGCCTCTTTGCCCCAGAGAACGTCGAAACGGTGTCGGCCTCCGGGACGTACTCCCTGCGGTCCGCGCTCACGCCCACGACGGAGCCGACGGTGCTGCGCATTCCGCGGGCGCGAGCGGCGACCAACAACAACATCACGTCCTGGTACTACCTCGAGATCAGGCAGACGGGAGGCATCTTCGAGAACGTGTCCGACGCCTCGATGACGGGTGTGTCAATCCGTGCGACGGCGGGGTCAACGTCCCCGGAGACCCTGCTGCTCGACGCCAACCCAGCGACGTCCAGCTTCAACGATGCGCCGCTCAAAACCGGGCAGACGTTCGACGGAGGGCCCGTGCAGGTCAAGACTTTGTCGGCGGGCAACGGCCGTGCGACCGTGGAAGTCGAGGTCGACACCGAGCCGCCGAGCCCTCCAGCTCTACAGGCGACCGTCAGCGCTGACGGGGTGCAACTCAGCTGGGTCAGCATCGACAACGTTGGCGTGGAGCAGTACTTCGTCTACCGCGATGGGGAGTTGCTGACCAATCTCTCGACTCCCAGCCTCCTCGATCGCTGGGCTCCGGTCGGCAATCACGATTATGTCGTCGTCGCGCGCGACGAGTCCCGAAATGAAAGCGATCCATCCGATCCACTGACGGTCACGGTCCCGGTTCTGTCGGGTCCGTCTTGTTCGGAGGGCGAGTGCGAGCTGGCGTACCGGTATTCCGGATCCCCCGCAACCTGGACCGTTCCCCCTGGTGTGGACGGTGCCTCCTTGGTCGTCGATGGAGCTGGGGGCGGCGGCATCGGCGGAGGACCGGAGCGGTTGGGCGGAGTCGGGGCTCGGGTCTGGGCGACGCTGGAGCCGTTGGCGCCGGGGCAGGTGGCTGAGATCAGCATCGGTGGCCAGGGCAAATCAGACTCCGAGGGCGGCGGGGGCGGCCTTAACGCCGGCGGCGCCGGCGGCATCGGCGGAGGGGGCGGCGGCTACACCACGTTTGAACTCGGCTCGACGCTCGAGGTTCTCGCGGCCGGCGGAGGTGGCGGCGGTGTGGACGGAGCAAATGGCGCGCTATTGCCTCAAGGGGGCAGAGGCGGGGCCGGTGGTGCGCAGGGCTCTTTCGTCACCCGCGGCGGCAACACCAGTTCGCAGGGGGCAACGCTCCGGGGCGGGGCGGGGGGCGTCTGGGGCGGCGCGGGCGGCACGGGTGGAGCAGGCGGGCAGGTCGAAGGCTCCTCCTCATGCCCAGGCGGCGCTCACCCCGGTGCGTCAGGTGCGGACGGGAGCGATTTCAGCGGCGGCGGGGGGGTTGCGGAGGCCGGCGGCGGTGGAGGGGGTGGCTATATCGGTGGCGGCCAGGGCGGCGGAGGCGCCAGCGACGAGTGCGGCGCCACGGCCGCCTCGGGAGGCGGAGCGGGCGGCTCCAGCTACGTCGCACCCGGGCGTTCGGGGGATTTCAGCACGGCAAGCGGTCATGGCGATGGCTGGTTGTCCATCGAGTACGACAATCCGGTCAGCCTTGGGTCCCATGGCTACACGACGTATGAGGACCAAGAGCTCGACGTTCCCGCCAGCTCGGGAGTGCTTTCGGGCGGGTCGGTCCCGGAAGGCGTTTCTTTGAGCCTGCGCAGGCCTCCCGATCACGGTTCCTTGACCCTGCAGGCGGACGGGTCATTCACCTACGCGCCGGAGCCGGCCTATCTCGGATCGGATTCGTTCGGCTACCGGGCAGCCGACCCGGCGGGCAACTATGCCGATGCCACCGTCGCACTGAACGTAGCCGGCCCGCCATCCGCGGCCATCTCATCGCCGGCCCCGGGTGGGACCTACGTGGTCGGCCAGGTGGTGCCGACGGCTTTCTCGTGCAGCGAGGGAACGGGCGGAACCGGCCTCTCCTCATGCAACGACTCCAACGGCACAATGAGTCTGAGCGGAAGCGTCGGTCGCCTGGACACTTCGGCGGTGGGGGATTACGCCTACACGGTGACGGCGGAATCCGAGAGCGGTCTGGCCGACAGCGCGTCGATTGACTACACGGTCGTGCCGCAGCCGCAGCCGCCCGAGGAACCCAAAGGGCCGCCGGACGGCCCTGAGGACGATTCGCCAGGCGATGACGAAGAGCCAACCCTCAGGATCGAGCTCTCGACCGGCGTCAGGGGAAGCTCGCTTCGCGAGCTGCTGCGGACCGGTGAGCTGGTTGTCGCGGTGAGAGCCGGCGGTGAGGCGAAAATAGCTCTGAGCGGCCGGGCCAAGGTCAGGATCGGCGCCAGTCGGCCTGCGAGTCTCGTCGCGGTCTTCAGGAGAAAGACCATCCGCTTCGTCGCGGCCGGCGAAAAGAATGTGACTCTGACTCTGACACCGCAGGGGCGCAGGGCGCTGCGGCGCCTGCGAAAGGTGAGGCTCGTGATTGCCGGGGAGGCGACCGATGTGATCGGCCAGACGGCGAGTAGGCGAATGATCCTGACCCTGGTCCGCGGGGTGGGCTGAAGCGCTGCTCCAAGCGAAGAAATCGACCACCCCAACCGTTAGTCGGGAGATGGGCAGTCATGCCACCGACAACATGCAGGCGAAGCACGCCAGCGCCGGCGTCGCGATGTCGCTGGCGACCCTCTCGATGGCCGCCGCCTCCGGCCTGCAGGCGCTGCTCTACCTCAACTCCTTCGGCATCGACGGCCGCACCGACGGCTTCTTCGTTGCCTTCGCGCTCTACACGATCGTCGGGGTCTTTAGCCAGAGCATCCGGATGACCTCGGCCAACCTGCTGATCGGCGACCGGCCCCGCCTGCTGACCGTCGAGTACGGCGTCTGCCTCGGTTTGATCGCGGTCCCGATCCTGGTCCTGACGATCCCCTTCGCCGACCAGTTCGCCCACCTGCTCGCGCCCGGGCTCGACGATGCCGATCGCGGCGTCACCGCCGACGCGCTGCCGCTGCTCGGGCTCGCCGCAGCGCTGCAGCTCTGGGCCGCCGGCGGGGCGACCCTGCTTGCCGTCCGCGACCGCTTCAACGCGATCGCCGGCGCCTACATCTTCGGGGCCGGGCTCGGGCTCATCGTCTACCTCGTCGTCTCGCCGCTGGCCGAGGAGCTGACCCTGGGCTGGTCGATGCTGGCGATGGCGGCCGGAACCCTGAGCGCGATGCTGGTCGGCCTCCGCGGCGCCCGCCCGGGGGCAACCGCCGCCCGGCCCTCCTTCGCGCCCGCCCGGTTGGTCTCGATGTCGGGCCTGATCCTCGCCCGCACCGCGATCTACCTCGTCTTCAACGCCCTCTTCATGGTCACCCTCGCCTTCGCCGGCGGCTACGCCGAAGGCGACGCGACCGTCCTCTCCTACGCCTACCTCTTCGCCAGCTACCTGGTTGCCGGCACCGCCTTCGCCCTCGGTCTCTCGCGGATCGCCGACATGCGGCGCGGGGCGCTCGGCGAGTGGCGCGAGATGCTGACCGACACCGTCCCCTCCGGGTTCCGCTACTCGATGCTGATCGCGGCGCCGGCGCTGGCGGCGCTGATCGTCGCCGGGGCGCCGCTGATCGGCGAGCTGCTCCCGCACAGCTTCGACCCGGCCGACGTCGAGACCCTGCGCGTCTTCGCGGCGCTGCTCGCACCTTGGGTGGTCGCGGCGCTGCTCGTCAACCTGCTGCTGCCGGCGCTGCTGGCGCTCGGCCGCGGCCGCCTCGTCAACGCCCTGGCGCCGCCGCTACTGGCGCTGCACATCGGCGTGACCGCGCTCGGCGGAGCCTCCTACGGCTCCGATGGCGTCGTCGGCGCGGCCTGCATCGCGCCGGCGGTCTTCGCCACCGTGCTCTTCTTCGCCGGCGCCCGCGAAGGGCGCGTGGCCCTGGCCCGCACCCTGGCCTCCGACGGCGGCCGATTCGCCGCCTTCGCCGCGGCCAGCTTCGGCGGTGCCGCCCTGGTTGCGGCGCTGGTCGCCGAAGGGCTGGCCGAGGCGATGTTGGCGGGGGCGCTCGGGTCCGCCCTCTACGTCGGCTGCGTCCTGCTGACGACGCCGCGGCTGGTCAGCGTCCTGCTCGGCGCGGTAAGGAAAGCTCCGCTGGTCGATCAGGCGACGGAAACGCCGCGGCCGGCGAGCTCGTCGATCAGCGCCAGGTAGCCGTCGCGCTGCCGGCGCCACTCGATCTCGGCCAGCCGTAGCGAGGCGCGCACGGCGCGCTGCCGGGCCAGCACCGGGTCGGCCCGGACGCCTTCGATCGCGGCCGCGATCGAGGCTGGGTCGCCGGGCTCGGCGAGCAGCACGTCGTCGCCGAAGTAGCGTTCGATCACCGGCAGCCGCGAGGCGACCGCGGGCAGGCCCATGTGGACGTACTCGAGCAGCTTGACCGGGAGCAGCAGCTCCGTGAAGTCATCGCGCAGGGTCGGGACGATCCCGAGGTGCGCGGCCGCGAGCCGGTCGGGGATCTGGGCGACCGGGGTCGGCTGTGGGGCGATCCGGACGCCGACCGGGGCGATCTCGGCCGCCTTCCCGGCCAGAACCCGCGCCGCCTCGGCGTCGGAGCCGTAGACGTCGAGCTCGACCTCGGCCCCGTCGGAACGCAGCATCGCCACCGCCCGGACCAGGGTCTCGACCCCGAAGCGCTCGGCGAGGCCGCCGTGGTAGACGATCCGCAGCGGGCCCTCCTGAGGGGGCGCGATCGGGTCGCGGCGGGTGCCGAAGACGCGCTCGTCGGGAGTGTTCATCACGACCTGGGTCCGCGCCGCGGCGATCCCGCGGGCGGCGAGCAGGTCGCGGGCCTCGCCGGTGACGAAGATGTGGCAGTCGGCAAGCGCCGCGCTGACCCGCTCCTCGCCCCGGATCAGGCGCACCAGCGGGTGGCTCTGCGGCTTGTCGAAGAGGGTCGCGAACAGCTCCGGGAAGGTGTCGTGGAAGTTGAGGATCAGCGGCGTGCCGCGCAGCTTCGGCCGCAGCGCGGTGAAGACCAGAGCGTCGGGCATGTTGTGGATCTCAACCAGGTCGAAGCGGTGGCGGCGGTCGAGCGCGGTGACGCGCCGGGTCGCCCCGGCGAAGAAACGCGCGTTGCCCTCGAGGTAGGCCCGCTTGCCGCCGCGCGGCTTCCCGGCGGCGGCGCGGTGGAGGACGATCTTCCCCGCCCCGACCGGGATCTCCTCATGGTCGTTGAGGCAGACGCAGTGGACCTCGTCGCCGCGTTCGGCGAGCGCCCGGGCTTGGCGCTGAATCCGCGAGTCGACGACGAAGTCGGAGTAGTGGACCATGCAGATCCGCAGGCCGCCGCCGGCGGTTCTGCGGGCGCGGTCCTCAGCTAGCGGCTGCGGATTCAAAGCTCTGCACCGCGGCGACGATCTCGGCGATCTGCTCGTCCGTGATCGCCGGGAAGATCGGCAGCGAGCAGTTTTCCCCGGCCAGGCGCTCCGCCACCGGCAGGGCGCCGGGACGCAGCCCGCGCCCGGCGTAGGCCGGCTGCAGGTGGATCGGGGTCGGGTAGTGGACGGCGCTGGCGACGCCGCGCGCGTCGAGGTGGTCGCGCAGCGCGTCGCGCTCGGCGCTGCGGACGACGAAGAGGTGGTAGACGTGATCACTGTCGGCGGCGGCCGGCGCGGGGGGAATCACCGCGGTCCCGGCAAGACCGTCGCGCAGCGCCTCGGCCGCGTCGCGGCGGCGCTGGTTCCAGTCCGGCAGGTGGCGCAGCTTGACCTCGAGGATCGCCGCCTGCAGGGTGTCGAGCCGATGGGTCCCGGTCGCCAGCTCGTGCTGGTGGCGGACCGCCTCGCCGTGGGAGCGCAGCAGCCGCACCTTGCGGTCGAGGTTGGAGTCGTTGGTCACCAGCGCACCGCCGTCGCCCCAGCCGCCGAGGTTCTTGGTCGGGTAGAAGCTGAAGCAGCCAGCGTCGCCGAAGGAGCCGACCGGGCGGCCCTTGTAGAGGGCGCCGTGCGCCTGGCAGGCGTCCTCGACGACGGCGATCCCACGGGCGCGGCAGAGCGCTAGCAGGGGCACCATCTCGACCGGGCGGCCGAAGAGGTGGACCGGAATCACGCAGCGGGTGCGCTCGGTCAGCGCCGCGGCGACGATCTCGGCCGTGATCAGCGCCGTCTCCGGGTCGACGTCGACGATCACCGGCGTCGCGCCGACCGTGCTCACCGCCTCGGCGGTGGCGATGAAGCTGTAAGTGGGGACGATCACCTCGTCGCCGGGCCCGATGCCGAGGGCGCGCAGGGCGATCTCGAGCGCCGCGGTCCCGGAGCTGACCCCGGCCGCGTAGTCGGTCCCGCAGAACTCGGCAAAGGCGGCCTCGAAGCTCTCCAGTTCCGGTCCGAGAGTGAAGGCGGACTGGCCGGCGATCCGCTCGACCGTCTCCATCAACTCCGCGAACAGCTCCGGAAAGGCGCTGTCGAGGCGGATGAAGGGGACGTTGGTGCCCTCGGTGGCGGCAAGCGAGAGCGGGGCGGCGGTGGCGGGGTTCATGCGGTGATTCCTCCTGGGGCGTGGGCCTGTTCGAGCTCGATGAAGAGCGCGGCCGCCTCGCGGCGCGAGCGCACCCCGATCTTGGCGAAGGCCGAAGAGAGGTGGCTCTTGATCGTGCTTTCGGAAAGGAAGAGTCGCTCGGCGATCTGGGCGTTGGTCAGTCCCTGGGAGACGAAGGTCAGGACCTGGCGCTCACGATGCGAGAAGGCGGGGCGCTCGACGCTCGCCCGCATATTGCGGGGGACGACCGACTGGCCGGACTCGACCGCGCTCACCGCGACGGCGAGGGTCTGCTCGAGTTCGGACTCGAAGACGACCGCGTCGGCGCCGGTGTCGAGGGCGCGGCGCACCCCGGTGGCGGTGGCGGCGGGGGAGACGGCGACGATCGCCTGCCCGCGCAGCTCGCGGCGGAGGCTGCGCAGGGAAGCCATCTCGTGCGGCCGGTCGACGTCGCAGATCAGGACCACGATCGCCTCCGGGTCGAGGCTGAGCCCGATCACTTCCTTGGGGCCTTCCACCAGGAGCAGCTCGATCTCGGTGTTGTGCTCCTCGAGCGCGGCTTTGATCCGAGCCTGGGTTTCGGCGGCGCCGAGGCTGACGACCACGCAGGAGCGCCCGGACGAGGCCCGGACACGTACGGTTGGCTCGCTGAGAACCGCCATGACTCAGCAACGGCGCGACGAGGCGAAAGCTTGCGCGCCTTTCTCACGGAAGTCCGTCCCTCGGCCCGCGTTGGTTCAGCATGGATGAGACGACGAACGCGCCCGCCAACGAGGCGCCCTACCGCCTACTCGACGAGGTCGAGCTGGGGGAGGGCGTGGCGATCTACTCGTTCACCAACCTCTACGGGTGCCGGGTCGGCGCCCGGACCCAGATCGGGACCTTCGTCGAGGTTCAGCGCGGCGCCACGATCGGCTCGGCCTGCAAGATCCAGAGTCACAGCTTCATCTGCGACGGGGTCACGATCGAGGACGAGGTCTTCGTCGGTCACGGGGTGATGTTCGTCAACGACAAGCAGCCGCGGGCGACTGCCGCTGCCGGTGAGCTGCAGACCGAGGACGACTGGGAGCTGCTCGAGACCGTGGTCGAGCGCGGCGCCACGATCGGCTCCGGAGCGACGATCCTCGGCGGCGTCCGGATCGGCGCCGGGGCGATGATCGGGGCGGGCGCGGTGGTCAGTCGCGATGTCGAGCCCGGGGCGACCGTGGCCGGTGTCCCGGCGCGGCTGCTGCCCAGCCGCGAGCCCTCAGCGCCAGCGCTCTAATAGATCCTCGTCAGGCACCTCGCGCAGCTGGCGCGCGGGCACGCCGACGACGACGGCGCGCGGGGCGACGTCGGCGGTGACAACGGCGCCGGCGGCGACGAACGCCTCTTCGCCGATTTCGACCCCCGGGCAGATCGTCGAGCCGCCGCCGAGCCGGCAGGCGCGGCGCAGGACCGGTCCTTCGAGCTCCTTCTCGGGCCCGTGGCGGTTCATCGTGTTGTCATTGGTCAGGGTGACGCCGGGACCGACGAAGACGTCGTCCTCGACCACCGTGCCGCCGGTTATGTAGCAGCGAGTCTGCACGCTGACCCGGGCCCCGACCACGACATCGGGGTCGACGCAGCTGTAGCTGCCGATCGTCGTCCCGGGCCCGATCCGCGCCCGGTCGCGAAGCTGGGCATGGTCGCCGATCCGCGCCCCGTCGCCGATCTCGACCCCGGCGTGGATAACTACGTGGCCGCCGATCATCACCCCCTCGCCGATCTTCACATCCGGCCCGAGCAGCAGTCCGGGGGCGAGATCGGAGGTCTGCAGTCGCATCGCCTGATCCTAACCTCGCCCGGCGGCGCAAGTCCGGGGCGATCGGCGGCGTTATCCAGGCATGGCCGCGACCAAGATCGGCATCGTCGGGCTCGGCTACGTCGGGCTGCCGCTTGCCGTCGCCTTCGCCGAAGCGGGGCAGGAGGTCGTCGGCCTCGACTCCGACCGGCGCAAGGTCGAGGGCATCAACGCCAGCCGCAGCCACGTCGAGGACGTCCCCGACGCGACCCTGGCGGGGCTCGCCGGGCTGATTCGCGCGACCACCGACCCGTCCGACCTCGCCGCCTGTGAGGCGGTGATCGTCTGCGTGCCGACCCCGCTGACCGGCTCGCGCGAGCCCGACCTGACCTACCTGCTCGACTCCGCCACCGCGCTCTCCCGCGTCCTCCAGCCCGGCCAGCTGGTCGTGCTCGAGTCGACCACCTACCCCGGGACCACCCGGGAGCGGCTGCTGCCGATCCTCGAGGAGTCGGGCTTCGCCGGCGGCCGCGATTTCCACCTCGCCTTCTCGCCGGAGCGGATCGACCCCGGCCGCACCGACTACACGGTGAAGACGACGCCGAAGCTGGTCGGAGGCCTGACCCCGGAGTGCGCCGAGCGCGCCCGAGACCTCTACGCGCGCGTCTGCGAGGAGGTCGTCGTCCTCACCAGTCCCGAGGCGGCCGAGCTCTCAAAGCTGCTCGAGAACATCTTCCGCTCGGTCAACATCGCCCTCGTGAACGAGCTGGCGCGGCTCTGCGACCGGCTCAAGATCGACGTCTGGGAGGTGATCGACGCCGCCTCGACCAAGCCGTTCGGGTTCATGCGCTTCGAGCCGGGCCCGGGGATGGGCGGGCACTGCCTTCCGGTCGACCCGTTCTACCTCGCCTTCAAGGCCCGCGAGCACGACTTCTACCCCGAGTTCGTCGAGCTCGCCGGGAAAATCAACCAGACCCAGCCGAGCTTCTGCGTCGAGCGGATCGAGCGGGAGCTGAACGAGGCCGGCAAGCCGGTCAACGGCTCCCGCATCCTCGTCCTCGGCGTCAGCTACAAGGCCGGAGTGGGGGACATCCGCGAATCGCCGGCGCTGAAGATCGTCCGGCGCCTGGTCGAACTCGGCGGCGAGGTCGCCTACCACGACCCGCATGTCCCGGCGCTCTCCGAGTTCGGTCTCGAGTCGGTCGACCTGGAGCAGGGCTTGGGCGACGCCGACCTGGTCGCGATCGTTACCGCTCACCCCGGAATCGACTACGGCGAAGTGGTCGCTGCGGTTCCCCGCGTAGTCGACTTCCGCGGCGTCACCCGCGGGATCGAGGCACGCAACCTGGTCCGGCTCTAACCCCGGCGCTCAGGCGACGACGGTCAGCGCCGCCGGCGCCACCCTCAGCTCCACCCGGTCGCGCTCGCCGATGTAGTCGCCGTCCACCTGTAGTGGGAAGGGCCGGGAGGATCCGTCCTTGGCGGTCGAGGCGGTCTCGACCACGGCGTGGGTGACGTCGGCGAAGTGGGTGACCTGCTTGTGACCGGCCGCGGTGCGAGTGCCGCTGAACAGGCGGCTGATCAAGGTGGGCATGTCGCGCTGGTTGGCCCGTTTGAGGACCGCCAGCGAGAGGGTGCCGTCGTCGAACTCGATCCCCTCGCAGACGCGAATCGGGCGGCTGGCAAAGTAGGTGAACGGGTCGCTGTTCTGGACGATCGTGGTCACCCCCTCGACCGGCTCCTGGTCGTTGACGGTGGTGCGAACCCGAATTGGGTTGACCCGGTACTTGCGGTAGAAGGCCGAGACTCCACACCAGCTGTAGTAGTAGGGACCGGCGCGCCCCTTCAGCTTCGGATTGGCGTCGACGCGCTTGACGACGGTGGCGTCGATCCCGACCCCGCAGGCGAAGACGAAATAGCGCTCGTCGACCATCCCCAGATCGATCTTGCGCGGCTGCCAGTCGTCAGCCAGCGAGAGCAGGTGCTCGGTCGCGTCAACGACGTCGTTGGGGATCCCCAACGTGCGGCAGACGACGTTGGTCGAGCCGCCGGGCAGCACCGCCACCGGCAGGTCGGTCCCGGCCAGCCCGTTGGCGACCTCGTTCAACGTCCCATCGCCGCCGAAGGCGACGACCACGTCATAGCCACCGTCCTGCGCCTCGCGCCCGATCTCGGTCGCGTGGTTCTGCGCCTGGGTCGAGACCGCTTCGACGTCAAAGCGCCCCTGCAGCGCGTAGATCACCAGGTTCTTCAGCCGGTCGGAAACGGTCGTCGCGTAGGGATTGACGATCAGCAACATCCGCTTCTTGGCGGGTTTCTTCGAGCGGCGGTGGGGGAGTTTGGGATTCATCGTCGGTAGTGGCCGCGGACGAAGGGGCAGCGTATTGAGCCGGAAGGGGCAACGGCGCTCAGGGAGCGATTTTTGAGTCGGCTTGGCTAGCTATGAGGCCAGCCGAGCTTGCCCGCAACGAGCAACGCGAACTCCTCAGCATCGTTGCTTAGCCAGGCGTCGCCTCCGTCCCACTCGCGTTGGGCGTCGATCACAAGACTTAGGCCGCTCTCTTGGTGCTGAAAGCTCCAGTGGTTGTTGAACCCAACAGACCGGCCGCTCAATTGCCCATAGTCGGAGATGAGGCTGACGTTCCACCGGTCGGCGAGCAGGGGTTGGGAGGAGACATGGACATGTGCGAGGGGACGGCGTGGGTCCTCCGGATTGTCCGTGACCCAGCCGGTCACGTGAAACGCGAGCGGGATACCCCCGCCTTCCCCCAGCCAAAAGGCCGTCGCACTGTTGGGAACCAAATGGATCCCCTTCTCTTCCTGGGGACCCGGTAGAGCCGTCAAAGAGTGGGCAAATGCCCAGGGGAGATGGGACTCCGGATCCTCGACCGGATTCTCGTCGCGAAGGTGGTATCCGATCGACTTCGCGTTCGTCAAATCCATCGAGGGGAACGTAGTGCGGCTGTCGGTCGGGATGGATCAACGATCCAAGCCTTAAACGGCCACTACCCTGCCGCGGATGCCGGACCGACGCGAGATCGGCGCGATCTTCCTCGGCGGAGCGGTGGGGACGCTGCTGCGCGCGGGTTTGCTGGAAGGGCTGGGGGAGGGGGCACCCGGCTGGCCGTGGGCGACCTTCGCGGTCAACTTGCTCGGTGCCTTCCTGCTTGGCTGGCTCGTGGTCCGCTTCTCGCCGGCGATGCGCTGGCGACCGCTATTGACCACCGGCCTCTGCGGCGGGCTGACCACCTTCTCGACGATGCAGGTGGAGCTGCTGACGATGCTCGAAGCCGGCCGCCCGGGGATCGCCGCGGGCTACGCGGCGGCGAGTGTGGTTGGCGGTCTGCTTGGCGTTACGGCCGGCGGCGCCGTTGTTCGGCCGGCGGAGACCCGATGACCCTGCTTACCTGGATCGCGGTCGTGCTCCTTGGCGGAGTTGGCGCTTCGGCCCGCTTCCTGGTCGACTGGCTGGTCTCGCTTCGCCTCGGCTTCCGCTTTCCCTACGGCACGCTGGTCGTCAACCTCAGCGGCGCCTTCCTGCTCGGCCTGCTGGCCGGCGCCGCCGTCGACGGAGACGCCCGCCTCCTCGCCGGCACCGCGACGCTTGGCTCCTACACGACCTTCTCCACCTGGATGCTGGAGACCCGGGAGCAGGCGCAACGCGGCGAGCGCCGAGCGGCTGCGGTCAACGTCGTCGGCAGCCTTGCGCTGGGATTGGGCGCCGCGGCGCTCGGACACGCCCTCGGGGCTCAGCTCTAGCCGTGTCGCTTTTGTACGGCTATGCCTTACAAAAGCGACACTAGGTCGCTTCGTAACGGACCACGCCGCCGCCCTCGACTTCGCGCACCCGTCCCTCGTTGACGAGCAGGTCGGTGTGGCCGATCACCTCGGAGAGGGTGAGGAAGGCCTGGGTGACGGCGACATTGCCCCACAGCGCTTGCGCCAGCTCGTAGCCACTGCGCGGGCGCTCGGCGACGAGGCGGTGGATCTTCTCCTTGCGCCGCTCGTGGCCGGCGAAGCGGGAATCGATCAACTCGGCGTGGTCGGTAATCGGCTCGCCGTGGCCGGGAAGGACGATCTCGGCCGGCATCTCCCGCGTCTTCTTCAGTGACTCGATGTAGGTGACGAGCGCCTGGGTCCGCTGCGAGGAGCCGTCGAGCGGGCGGGTGATCAGCGGGTTGGAGGAGATCTTCGGCAGCAGGTGGTCGGCGGCGATCAGGATCTGCCGCTCGGCGTCCCAGAAGACCGTGTCGGAGGGGCTGTGGCCGGGCCGGTGCAGAACTTCCAGCCGCCGGTCGCCGAGCTCCAGTGTGCCGCCGTCCTCCAGCGGCTGGGTCACGGTCACGTGCGAGCCCCAGCCGCGGAAGCTGCGGGAGACGCTGCGCAGCGCCACGGTCACGTCCTCGGGGATCCCGTTGCGCAGCATCACCTCGACCGCGAAGGCGTCGTCTTTCTCGGCGTCCTCGTCGAAGGAGGCGAGCCGCTCGGCGGCTGCCCCCAGCGCCGCGACCTCGGCGCCCGAGTGCTCGACCAGGATCTCAACCAGTCCCAGGTGGTCGATGTGCTGGTGGGTGACGACGATCAACTCCAGGTCGGCGAGCGCGTGGCCGCGCTCGGCCAGCCGCGCGGTCAGCTCGTCGAGCGCCTTGCCGGAGTTCGGCCCGGTGTCGACGAGCGTCAGCGGCTCGTCCTCGATCAGGTAGCAATTGACCCGTCCGACCGCGAACGGGGTCGGGATCGCGAAGCGGTGGATGCCGGCCAGCGCCGCCTGCTCGAGCGCTTGCTCCGGCGTCGCCGTCACGCCCGGATCAGGCCCAGGACCTCGTCGCGCCGGCGCTCCATGTCCTCGCGCGAGACCAGCGACTCGAGGTTGAGCCGCAGCAGCGGCTCGGTGTTGGAGGGGCGGACGTTGAAGTGCCAGTCCTCGTAGTCGACCGAAACGCCGTCGAGGTGGGTGATCTTGCCGTCGGAGTAACGCTCCTCGATCTCCGCCATCTTCGCCGCCGCGTCGTCGACCTCGGAGTTGATCTCGCCGGAGATGAAGTAGCGGGAGCGGAACTCCTCCATCAGCTCGGCCAGGGTGCGGCCGTCGAGCGAGAGCAGCTCGAGGACGAGCAGCGCCGGGATCGTCCCGGAGTCGGCGTTCCAGAAGTCGCGAAAGTAGTAGTGACCCGAGACCTCGCCGCCGAACGCCGCCTGCTCCTCGCGCATCCGCGCCTTGAAGAAGGCGTGGCCGACGCGCGAGAGGTCGGAGCGGCCGCCCTCGGCGGCGACCAGGTCCGGCACGGCACGGCTCGAGCGCGGGTCGTAGAGGATCGTTGACCCCGGTTTCTTCTGCAGGACCGAGCGGGCCAGCAGGGCGCAGATGAAGTCGCCGTCGCAGAAGCTGCCGTTGCCGTCGATAAAAAAGCAGCGGTCGGCGTCGCCGTCCCAGGCGATCCCGAGGTCGGCACCGCTTTCCTGGACCCGCGCGATGATCATCCGCCGGTTCTCCTCCAGCAGCGGGTTCGGCTCGTGGTCGGGGAACTCGCCGTTCGGCACGAAGTACATCTCCTCCAGTTCGAGAGGCAGCTTTTCGAGGATCGGCCCGACCATCGGCCCGCCCATCCCGTTGCCGCCGTCGACGACGACCTTCATCGGCTTGATGTTGGCGGGGTCGATAAAGGAGAGGGCGTGGGCCTGAAATTCCTCCCAGACATCGACCTCCTCGGTCGAGCCGCCGCCGGGCGCGTCGCCGAGCCCGGCTTCGATCTCCGCCTTGACGTCGCCGATCCCGGCGTCACCGGAGAGCGGCAGGGCGCCCTCGCGGACGAGCTTGACGCCGGTGTATGCCTTGGGGTTGTGCGAGGCGGTGACCATCGCGCCGCCGTCGAGCTCGCGGGAGCCGACCAGGTGGTAGAGCATCTCGGTCGCGACTTGGCCGGCGTCGAGCACGGTCGCGCCCTCGGCGACGAGGCCCTCGCGCACCGCGCCCGCCATCGCCGGCGCCGTCAGTCGCATGTCGCGCCCGAGCCCGACCTGCAGCTCGCTCGGCGCCTTGCCGCGCAACCGTCCCAGCACCCGGGCGAAAGCGCGCCCGATCGCCAGCGCCGTCGTCTCGTCCATCTCGGAGCCGTGCAGCCCGCGAATGTCGTAGGCCTTGAAGATCCCGGCGGGGGCGAGGGGGGACTGGTCGCTCAAAACGCTCCTTTCAGAGCCTGGTAGCTCTGCTCGATCGACTGCGGCATCACTTTCGTGTCGGCGATCACCGGCATGAAGTTGTTGTCGCCGGCCCAGCGCGGGACGACGTGCATGTGGATGTGGTGCTCGACCCCGGCCCCGGCAACGCGGCCCTGGTTAAAACCGACGTTGTAGCCATGCGGCTGGTAGATCTCCTCAAGGCGGTTCATCGCCCGCTGCGCCAGCGCCATCATCTCGGCCAGGGTCTCGGCCGGCATCTCCTGCAGGCGACCGATGTGGTCATAAGGAGCCACCATCAGGTGCCCGTTGGTGTACGGGAAGAGGTTGAGGATCACGAAGCTGTGCTCGCCGCGGTGGACGATCAGGTTCGCCTCGTCATCCTCCGCCGCCGGCTTGGCGCAGAAGATGCACTCCTCCTCGATGTCCTTGGACGCGTCCTTCACGTAAGCGAGGCGCCAGGGCGCCCAGATGCGGAAATTTGCCACGGGCCGCTCATCCTATGGAAGCGGGCGAGGACTCAGAGCCACTTGCGGCTGCGGAAGTAGGCGACGAGGCTGACCAGGACCATCGCCATCACCCCGAGGACGACGAAGAACCCGACCGGGTCGCCCTCGTCGGGCACCCAGGTGTTCATCCCCATCACGCTGGCGATCAGGGTCAGCGGCAGGATCACGACGCTGATCGAGGTCAGCACCCGGAGGATGTCGTTGAGGCGGTGGGAGATCACCGACTCGTTGGTCTCCTCCAGCGCCTCGGCGACCTCCTTGTAGTTCTCGAGCATGTCCCAGATCCGCTCGTGGGCGTCGACGATGTCGTCGAAGTAGATCTCCAAGTCGAGGTCGGTCGCCAGGTAGCGCTGCTTGACTTTCTCCAGCTCGCGCAGGACCGGCCGCTGCGGGCGAATCACTTTGCGGAAGTTGATGATCTCCTGCTTGACGTTGGAGATGTCGCGCACGACCTCCTCGGCCCGCTCTTCGAAGATCTCGTCCTCGAGCGCGTCGAGCTTATTGCCGATCTTGCGCAGCATCGGGAAGCAGTAGTCGAAGCTGTCGTCGACCAGCCGGTAGAGGAGGTAGCCGGAGCCGCGTGAGAAGAGCTGCTCGCGCAGCTCCTCTTTGGCCCGGCAGCGCTCGAACAGGTACTCGACCGGCTGCAGCGGCAGGTTCGGGATCGTGACCACGTAGTCGGGGCCGACGAAGAGGTCGAGCTCGCCGGTGCCGAGGCGGCCGGCGGCGGGGTCGAAGACCGGCAGGTGGAGGACGATGAAGAGGTAGTCGTCGTAGACGTCGATCTTCGGCCGCTGGTTGCGCGAGAGCACGTCCTCGAGGTCGAGCGCGTGGAAGTCGAAGTGCTCCTCGAGCCAGGTTCGCTCCAGCGAGCCGGGCCACTCGATGTTGACCCAGCGCAGGCCGTTCGACTCGATCTGCTCTACGTTCGGCTGCTGCCGCTCAGGTGCGGCAGGCTGAGAGACGAGCTCGCCGCGACGGCCACGCCGTCGCAGCCGTGGTTTCGGAAGGTTCGGCATCGTTCAGTCCGATCGTCTCTTGGTGCAGCGGGCTCATCGTGGCGCCTAGGTTAGCCGTACGGCGCCCGCTGGAAAGGACGGGAGGGTGCCTGGTAAGGTTCTTCCCACATAAGCGCCACATCTAGAGGGGTGGAGGGACTGGCCCAGTGAAGCCCCGGCAACCATCTCGGACGCAAGTTCGAGGGAGGTGCCAACTCCAGCAGGTCGCGATTGAGGACCTGGAAGATGTGGGGGACGTCCGATCGGACCTCGCCCCACAAATGGCGAGGTTTTTTCGTTAGAGCGAAATGAGGATCGGATGTCAGTCGAGAGCTTGAAGTGCAAGGAGTGCGGAACGACCTACGAGCTGGACGCCAGCTACGTATGTGAAAACTGCTTCGGCCCGCTCGAGGTGGCCTACGACTTCAGCGGTCTCGATGCCGCCGAGGTGAAGCGGCGGATCCAGGCCGGGTCCCAGGGGATCTGGCGCTATCGCGATTTCCTCCCCTTCGAGGGCAACGCCAGTGATCCATTGGAGCCGGGACTGACCCCGCTCCTGCGCGCCGACCGCTTGGCTGCCCAGCTCGGGGTCGATGCCGAGATCTGGATCAAGAACGACGCCGCCAACCCGACCCACTCCTTCAAGGACCGGGTCGTCGCGGTCGCGGTCGCGAAAGCGAAAGAGCTCGGCTTCGAGACCGTGGCCTGCGCCTCGACCGGCAACCTCGCCAACGCCGTCGCCGCCCACGCCGCCGCGGCGGGCCTCGACTCCTACGTCTTCGTCCCCGCCAATCTCGAGGAGCAGAAGCTGCTCGCGACCGGCGTTTACGGGACCAACCTGGTCGGCGTCCGCGGCAACTACGACGACGTCAACCGGCTCTGTACCCAGCTGGCCGAGACCCATCCGTGGGCCTTCGTCAACGTCAACCTGCGCCCCTACTACGCGGAGGGCTCGAAGACCCTCGCCTACGAGACCGTCGAGCAGCTCGGCTGGGAACTGCCGGATCGTGTGGTCAGTCCGATTGCCTCCGGCTCCCTCTTCACCAAGCTCGGCCGCGGCTTCCAGGAGTGGATCGACCTCGGCCTGGTCGAGGGCGAGCAGCCGACTTTCAACGGCGCCCAGGCCGAGGGCTGCAGCCCGGTGGCCACCGCCTTCGCCGAAGGCTGGGACGTCTGCAAGCCGCAGCGGCCGGAGACGATCGCCAAAAGCCTGGCGATCGGCGACCCCGCCGACGGTCCCTACGCGGTCGATCACGCCCGCAACACCGGCGGCGGCGTCGACTCGGTCACCGACCAGGAGATCCGCGAGGGGATCAAACTGCTGGCCGAGACGACCGGGATCTTCACCGAGACCGCCGGTGGGGTCACCGTCGGCGTCCTGCGCAAGCTGGCCGAACGGGGCGAGCTCGCCAGTGGCGAACGGGTCGTCGTCTACATCACCGGCGAGGGCCTGAAGACTCTCGACGCGACCCGCGATACGTTCCAGATGCACGAGATCGATCCAGACCTCAACAGCTTCGAGGCCGAGTTCCGCCAGGAGGTAACCGCTTAATGTCAGTCACCGTGAAGATCCCGACGCAGTTGCGCGCCGCAACCGGCGGCCAGGCGGAGCTGGAGGTCGATGGCGGGACCGTGGGTGAGGTGCTCGACGCGGTCTTCGACTCCCACGAGGGCCTGCGCGACCGCATCACCCAGGACGGCGACCTGCGCCGCTTCGTCAACGTCTACGTCTCCGGCGAGGACATCCGCTTCCAGCAAGGTCTGGAGACGTCGATCGAGGACGGCGCCGAGGTAACGATCCTGCCCGCGGTAGCTGGCGGCTGATCACCCTTACGACGTTTGGGCCCCTATAGGGGCCACAATCTCGGACTCAGTGAAGCCACCTGTCGTAATTCTTTGTGGCGGCCGCGGGACGCGGCTGCGCGAGCGGACCGAGTCGGTGCCGAAGGCGCTGGTCGAGATCGGCGGCCGGCCGATCCTCTGGCACGTGATCCAGATCTACGCCGCCCAGGGGTTCGATCGATTCTTGCTCGCCACCGGCTACATGGGCGAGGCGGTCGCGGAGTTTGCCGCCGCCGAGCGCTGGCCGGATGGTGTGCGGGTTGAGTGCGTCGATACCGGCCTCGACACCCCGACCGGGGGACGGGTCGCGGCGCTCGCCGACCGGCTCGCCGACGAACGCTTCTGCGTCACCTACGCCGACGGTGTCGCTGACGTCGACCTCGACGCGTTGCTCGACTTCCACGCGGCGGGTGGCGCCCTGGCTACCGTCACCGTCGTCCGTCCTGACCTGCAGTGGGGTGTCGCCGAGCTTTCGGGCGACGAGGTGACCGGCTTCGTCGAGAAGCCGCGCAGCGAGCACTGGATCAACGGCGGTTTTCTCTGCTTCGAGCCGGGGGTCTTGAACTACCTCGACTCCGACAGCGTGCTCGAGCGCGAGCCGCTCTCGCGGCTGGCCGCTGACGGGCAGCTGCGCGCCTTCCGCCACCAAGGATTCTGGGACTGCATGGACACCTACAAGGACGCGGTCGTGCTCAATGACCTCTGGACCGCGGGCCGGGCGCCCTGGCGAATCTGGGACGCAGCTCAGGTGGAGGCCCCGTGAAGCGGGCGCTGGTCACCGGCGGCCACGGCTTCGTCGCCTCCAACCTGGCGCGGGCGCTGCTCGACCGCGGCGACACGGTCAGCGTCCTCGACCTGGCGCCGCCGCCGCGCTCGGGGCTGACGCTGCAGGGAATCGACTCCGACGTTCAGCTGCTGCAGATCGACCTCCGGGACGCGGAGGCGGTCGAGGCGGCGATCGCCGCCGGCGAGTTCGAGGTCGTCTTCCATCTCGCCGCCCAGACCTTGGTCGGGCCGGCAATGGCGGACCCGACCCAGACCTTCGAGATCAACGTGCGCGGCACCTGGTCGCTACTCGAGGCCTGCCGCCGAGCCGACGTGCCGGCGGTAATCGTCGCCTCCTCCGACAAGGCCTACGGCCCGAGCGACGAGCTGCCCTACCGCGAGGAGATGCGGCTGCAGCCCGCCTCGCCGTATGAGGCGAGCAAGGCCGCGGCCGACGCGATCGCCCTCAGCTACCGGCCGGCCTATGGGTTGCCAGTCGCCGTCACCCGCTTCGCCAACATCTATGGCGGCGGCGACCCCAACTTTTCGCGCCTTATCCCGGAGGCGATTGCCGCGGTCCTCGACGGCCGCCGCCCGCAGATCCGCTCCGACGGGAGCCCCGAACGCGACTTCCTCTACGTGAGCGACGCCGTCTCCGCCTACCTGGCGGTCGAGCACGCGGTCGGCGCCGGCGGGCCAGGGGCGGGGGAGGCCTTCAACGCCGGCGGCGAGACCCCGCACTCGGTGCGCGAGGTACTGGAGACGATCGTCGCCGTCTCCGGCTCGGACCTTGACCCCGAATACCTCGGCACCGGCAACCCCGAGGGCGAGATCGACCGCCAGTTCGTCGATTCGACCAAGCTGCGCGAGATGACCGGATGGCGCCCCGAGGTCGAGCTCCGCGACGGCCTGATCCGCACCCTCGACTGGTACCGGGACCACGCCGAGTTACGCCCTGGGGTCTCGCTCCAGTAAGAGTAATACCTGTAATACTCTTACCCATGAGGATCACCAGCAAAGGCCAGGTGACGATCCCCAAGGGAATCCGGGACGAATTCGGCTTGCTGCCGGGGACTGAGGTCCAGTTCGTGGTGGAAGGCGAACAGGTGAAGGTCCGCAAGCTCGAGGGCGACCGCACCCGAGGGCGAGAAATCGTCGAACGCCTCAAAAAGGCGAGTGGCGGCGATATTGACCTATCCACCGAGGAAATCATGCGGCTGACCAGGGGAGAGGATTGGGGCACCGGACGCTTGGAAGAGGATGAGGGAAACGCTGGTTGACTCCAACGTCCTGATCGACATCTTGTCTCGGGACCCGATCTGGGCGAACTGGTCGGGCCAGGCATTGGCAGAGCTGAGCTCCCAGGGAACGCTGGTGATCAACCCGGTGGTCTACGCCGAGGTCTCCCAGCGCTACACGCGCAAAGAGCTGCTCGATCACGAGTTGCCCGATGACACCTTCCTGCGGGAGGAGATCCCCTGGTCGGCGGCGTTTCTCGCCGGGAAGGCATATGTCGACTATCGCCGCCGCGGCGGAAGGCGCCGCTCGCCACTACCGGATTTCTTTATCGGCGCCCACGCCGCGGTTACCGGGATGCGGCTGTTGACCCGAGATGCCTCTCGTTACTGCACCTACTTCCCGACGGTCGAGTTGATCGCTCCGGAGTGACCGAACCCACCGCTGGGTAGGCTGAAGCCCCATGTGCGGGCGTTTCACGGTCACCACCAAGGACACGAAGAAGGTCGCCGACCGCTTCGAGGTCGAGCTGGAAAAGGCGCTGGAGCGGAAGGCTTCGGAGGCGGCGAAGGAGAGTGCCAAGGACGGGGGAGAGGCGAAGGAGAAATCGCCCCCCGGGTTCGGCCGCTTCAACGTCGCGCCGACCCAGGAGATCTTGGTCGTGCGCGCCTCGCCCGAGCCGGAGGAGGCCAAACAGGGTGAGCGCGAGGCGCGGCTGATGCGCTGGGGCCTGGTCCCGGTCTGGTCCAAGGACCTCAAAGTCGGCTACCGAATGATCAACGCGAAAAAGGAGAACCTGCTGAAAAGCCGGGCCTACAGCCCGCTGGTCGGCAAGTTCCGCCACCGCTGCCTGATCGTCGCCGACGGCTTCTACGAGTGGATGAAGGCCGAGGACCCGAAGCAGCCGCGGCAGCCCTGGCACTTCCAGGTCGACGGCGGCGAGCCCTTCGCCTTTGCCGGGCTCTGCACCCGCAAGGAGTGGTCTGACCCCGAGGACCGCGGCTACGACGACGGCTACCTCTACACCTGCACCCTGGTGACGACGACGCCGAACAAGGTCGTCGCCCCGGTTCATGACCGGATGCCGGCGATCCTGGCGAGCCCCGAGGCCGAGGCCGCCTGGCTCAACCCGGAGCTGAGCGCCGAGGATGCGGTGGCGATGTGCGGGCCGCTCGACGCGAGCCGGATGTCCAGCGCGCCGGCGAACCCGAAACTGAACAAAGTCGGCAAAGGGATGGCGGAAGGCCCGGAGCTGCTGGTGGCACCGCAGGCGACGCTGGACGCCTAGCCCTCGTCGTCCTCTTCGGCTTCCTCTTCCTTCAGTTCTTCGGCTTCTTCGTCGATCGGCGGCGTGCGGTCCGACAGTGCCGCCTCGGTCTCGGCGGTTGCGGTGCCGGCGCTGGTTTCAACCAGGCAGCTGAACTTGGCTGCGGGGACGTCAGTTGAGCGCCAGATCGTGAAGAACGGCAACTCCAGATCCTGCTTCGGCTTGCCGCTGATGACGTATTTGATCCGCTCTTCGCCGATCTTGTACGTGGGCCATTGGACCTTGACCCCTTTTTCCGAGGTGAAGCGCGGCGGCCGGTCGGGGAATTCGAGCACCGCAAGTTCGGTCCCCTTCGAGCTGAAGTCCATCAGCACCGTTTCCGGCACTTCCTGGTTGTAAATCCCGGCCTCGGAAGAACGGGGGTAGGTGCCGCGCAGGCCGCCGGCGCTTTGCGCCACTTCGGTCCCCCGCGGCGCTTTGACGGCGCAGACGACCTTGCCGCCGCCGATCGGAGACCCGGCCGAGACGGTCAGTTTGGCGCTGGCGATGAAGAGCGCGTAGCCGCTGACGTTGGTTCCGGTGGCGCGGATGCGGGCGTCGGTCAGCTGCATCTCGCCCTTGCCGCCGGGCACCGGGACCGGCTTGGATTCCGCGGTGGAGCTTGCCTTCACCCATTCCAGATTGGCGGATTCACCCTCGCCCTTGCCGGTGCTGGCCAGGGCGGCGACCAGGCAGGCGACGAGCCCGACGGCGATCACGATCAGGGCGCCGCGCGGCGGGCGCGTGTCCGGCGAGTCGGTGCCGCGGGGGGCGTCGGTCACAGCCGCGACAGTATTGGAATCCGCGGCGGGGTCGCGGCACGCGATACCTCGACCGGCGATCGGGGTACGTTCCCTCCATGGCAGGCAAGGTGACGCGGCTGCGGGCCGCCGAGGTCAAGCGCAGAACGGTCGAGGTCCACGGGCGCTCGGTGAGCTTCATCGAAGCCGGCTCCGGCCCGGTTCTGCTGCTCGTCCACGGTATGGCCGGGACTTGCGACAACTGGGAGTCGGTGATTGAGCCGCTGGCGATCAATCGCACGGTGATCGCCCCCGACTTCCCCGGTCACGGCGCCTCCGCGCCCGGCGGCGGCGACTACTCGCTGGGCGCGCTGGCTGGCGGCCTGCGAGACCTGTTGCTGAGCCTCGGTCACGAGCGGGCGACGCTGGTCGGCCACTCGCTTGGCGGTGGCGTCGCGCTGCAGTTCACCTACCAGTTCCCGGAGATGGTCGAGCGGCTGGCGCTGGTCTCCAGCGGCGGCCTCGGTCCCGACGTCAGCCCGATCCTGCGGGCGGCAGCGCTGCCGGGCGCGGAGCTCTTCATCTCCGCCACCGCTGGGGTTGGAACCCGGGTGGGCTCCGTCCTCGGACGCGGTCTGGGCGCGATCGGGCTGCGGCCCAACGCCGACGTCGAGGAAGTCGCCCGTGGCTACGCGACCCTCTCCGACCCCGCTCGGCGCAAGGCGTTCATCGCCACCCTGCGCTCGGTGGTCGGCACCGAGGGCCAACGGGTCGCCGCCCTGGACAAGCTCTACCTCGCCGAAACTCTGCCGCTGCTGATCCTCTGGGGCGAGAACGACCCGATCATCCCGGTCGAGCACGGCCGCGAGGCTCACGCTCAGCTCCCCGGCAGCCGCCTCGAGATCTTCGAGGACACCGGCCACGTTCCCCAGCTGGAGCGCCCGGGCCGCTTCATCGCCACCCTCGAGCGATTCCTCGCCGAAACCGAGCCGGCCGAGTTCGACCGCGACGAGTGGCGAGCCCGCTTCAAAGCCGCCGACGGCTGAGCTGCAGAAGAAGACGCGCCCGACAGGATTCGAACCTGTGGCCTTTCGCTCCGGAGGCGAACGCTCTATCCAGCTGAGCTACGGGCGCTCAAGCGGCAGCTTAGCCCGTAACTCGCGTAGGCTCGCCGCCGATGGATCTGGCGGTGACTTTCCTTGGAACCGGGGGCTCGGTGCCCTCGGCGCGGCGCTCTACGGCCAGCGTCTTGGTGGCGCGTGGGGGAGAGCGGTTGCTGTTCGACTGCGGCGAAGGGACGCAGCGGCAGATGCAGCGCTCGCTGGGCCTTGTGCAGGCGGATGAGATCTACCTCACCCACTTCCACGCCGACCACGTGCTCGGCTTGCCGGGGCTGCTGAAGACCTATGACCTGACCGACCGGCAGGTGCCGTTGAAGATCTACGGCCCGCCGGGCCTGACCGAGCTCTTCCAGGTCTTCTCGCCGCTGGTCGGCCGGCTCGGGTACGCCCTGGAGCTGGTCGAATTGGGTCCCGGCGGCGCGATCGCCCATGAGGGCTACGAGATCCGGCCCTTCGAAGCCTCTCACCGCAACACCCGCGCCAACGGCTACGCCCTGGTCGAGGCCGAGCGGCCCGGTCGCTTCGATCCCGCTGCCGCGGCTGCCGCAGGGGTGCAGGAAGGCCCTGCTTACGCTGCCCTGCAGCGGGGCGAGACCGTCGAAGGCGAGGAAGGGCCGGTGGCGCCCGAGCTGGTGATGGGTCCGAGCCGCGCCGGCCGCACGATCGTCATCAGCGGCGATTCCGCGCCCAGTCCGGCAACCGTCTCCGCCGCGGCCGACGCCGAGCTGCTCATCCACGACGCCTCCTTCGCCGAGGAGGAGATACAGCGCGCCGCCGAGACCGGCCACTCGACCGTCGGCCAGGCCGCCGCGGTCGCCGCCGAGGCGCACGTGAAGCTGCTGGCGCTGGTCCACATCTCCTCCCGCTACCACGTCGGCAAGGTGATCGAGGAGGCGCGCGAGGTCTTCGAGCCGACGGTGGCGCCGAAAGACTTCGATGTCATCGAACTTCCGTTTCCGGAGCGAGGTGGGCCTCATCTCATCCCGAACGGAGCTCGAGAGCCGAACGGGGACGGGTAGGGCCCTCGACGGGGCCCTCCCCATCTGTTTCCACGGCGAGGGCCCTACCCGTCCCCGCCGCTCCCATTGCTACTGTGAGGCCATCCTTTAACCAGGTCCCGCGAGGCCAGGAAGGAAGCAAACGAAGTGAGTGAGAAGGTCGTGCTCGAGCACGACGACTTAAGGCGAACGCTGCGGCGGATCGCCCACGAGATCGCCGAGAAAAACCCGGATTCGGGACACCTGGCGGTCATCGGCATCCACACCCGCGGCGCGATTCTGGCCCGCCGCCTCCACGTCTTCCTCGGTGAGCTGACCGGGACCGAGTTGCCGATCGGCGACCTCGACATCTCCTTCTACCGCGACGACGTCGGCGCCAAGTCGCCGGCCACGCAGCCGGTGGTCCACGCCTCCCACATCGACTTCGACCTCTCTAACCGCACCGTCGTCCTCGTCGACGACGTCCTCTACACCGGCCGCACCGTTCGCGCCGCGATCGAGGCTCTCTTCGACTACGGCCGGCCGCAGCGGGTGCAGCTTGCGGTCCTCTGCGATCGCGGCCACCGCGAGTTGCCGATCCGCCCCGACTACGTCGGCAAAAACCTGCCGACCGCGCGCGGGGAGCGGGTCAACGTCCGCCTCGAGGAGGTCGACGGCACAGACGAGGTGACGATCTCCGAGCCCACCCCAGTGGAGGTAAGCCGATGAAGCACCTGCTCTCGATCGAGCAGCTCTCGCGCGAGGAAATCGAAGCGATCCTCGACCGCGCCGAGAGCTTCGCCGAGGTCGGCCGCCGCGACATCAAAAAGGTGCCGACCCTGCGCGGCCGCACCGTGGTCTCGCTCTTCTACGAGTCGAGCACCCGCACCTCCAGCTCTTTCGACCTCGCCGCCAAGCGCCTCTCCGCCGATCTCGTCTCGGTCAAGTCCGCCGGCTCCTCGGTCGAGAAGGGGGAGTCGCTGAAGGACACGGTCGCCACCCTCTCCGCCTACGACCCGGCCGCGATCATCATTCGCCACCCCTACGCCGGCGCCGCCCAGATGGTCGCCGGCTGGACCCCGGCCGCGGTCGTCAACGCCGGCGACGGCAAGCACGAGCATCCGAGCCAGGCCCTGCTCGACGTCTACACGCTGCGTCGCCGCCTGGGATCCCTGGAGGGGGTCCGGATCTGGATCGTCGGCGACGTCCTCCACAGCCGCGTCGCCCGCTCCAACCTGATCGCCTTCGCGCGGATGGGGGCCGAGGTCACCCTCTGCGGGCCGCCGACCCTGATCCCGCGCGGGATCGAGGAGCTCGGCTGCGATGTCTCCTACAGCCTCGACGGGGTCGAGGAGGCCGAGGTGGTCTACGCGCTGCGGATGCAGAAGGAGCGGATGAGCGAGAGCTTCGTCCCCTCGCTGCGCGAGTACGCCGCCAACTTCCAGATCGACACCCGCCGCCTCAACCCGCGCCAGCTGCTGATGCACCCGGGGCCGGTCAACCGCGGCGTCGAGCTCTCCGGCGAGGCGATCGACTCGCCGCAGTCGCTGATCTCCGAGCAGGTCGCCGCCGGCCTGGTGGTGCGGATGGCGATCCTCTACGAGCTTCTCGCCGGAGGCGAGGGCGGCAACACCGCCAGCCAAAGCGAGGACAGCCAGCCGACCCCGATTGGAACCTCAGCATGAGCCTGACCGACACGCTTGACCTGCGCCCCGGCGAGAACGCCCACCTGATCCTGCGGCGGGCGACCGTGCTTGACCCCGTGGCCGGAATCGACTCCGTCCACGACGTCGTCATCCGCGACGGTGAGGTCGCCGCCCTAGCCGCCCCCGGCGAGGCCGACGCCGACGGCGCCGAGGTGGTCGAGGCCGAGGGCCTGCACGCCTTCCCCGCCTTCTTCGACCCGCACGTCCACCTCCGCACTCCGGGCCACGAGCACAAAGAGGACGTCGAGACCGGGACTCGCGCCGCCGCGGCCGGCGGCTACTGCGGAATCCTGGCGATGGCCAATACGCAGCCGCCGGTCTCGACCGCCGCCGACGTCTCCGCCCTGCGTGAGCAGGCACGCGCCGGCGCCTCGGTCCCGGTCGGGTTCCTCGCCACCGTGACCAAAGGCATGCAGGGCGAGGAGCTGACCGAGATGGTCGAACTGCGCGAAGCCGGCGCGATCGGCTTCTCCGACGACGGCCTGCCGATCACCGACGCCGGGGTGATGCGGCGGGCGCTCCAGTACCAGCACCTCTGCGGCGGCAACATCGCCCTGCACGAGGAGGACCCGCGCCTCTCGCGCGACGGGGCGATGCATGAGGGGCCGGTCTCGGCCGTCCTCGGAGTCGCCGGCATCCCCTCGGTCTCGGAGTCGACGATGGTCGCCCGGGATGCGGCCCTGGCCGAATACGAGCGCGCCCGCGTCCACGTCCAGCACCTCTCCGCCGCCGAGTCGGTCGAGATCGTCCGCGCCGCCAAGGCCGCCGGGGTCCAGATCAGCGCCGAGGCCAGCCCGCACCACCTCTGCCTCACCGACGAGGCGGTCCGCGGCCTCGACCCGCACCGCTCGAAGATGAACCCGCCGCTGCGCGAAGAGCGCGACCGCCAAGCCTTGATCGAGGGCTTGCGCGACGGCACGATCGAGTGCGTCGCCACCGACCACGCACCGCACCAGCCGGAGGAAAAGGACGTGCCCTTCGAGCAGGCGGCGATGGGGGTGACCGGCCTCGAGACGGCCTTTGCCGCCCTCCACACCGAGCTGGTGCTGCCGGGGACGATCGACCTGGCGCTGCTGGTCGAGCGGATGGCAGGCGGGGCGCAGCCATTCGACCTCGAGCGCCCGACCCTGGCGCTCGGCTCAGAGGCGAACGTCGTCCTCTGCGACCTCGGCGCCGAGTGGACGGTCGGCGAGGACGGCTATGAGAGCCGCTCAGCCAACTCCTGGTGCGCCGGCCAGACCCTCACCGGTCGCGTCCTGATCACCGTCGCCGCCGGCCAGGTCGCCTTCCGCCTGCGCAGCTTCAGCCTCGGGGTCGCCGCATGAGCGCCTACCTGCTGCTCGAGGACGGGACCCGGCTCGACGGGCTCGGCTGCGGCCACGACGGCGCCGTCACCGGCGAGGTCGTCTTCAACACGGCGATGACCGGCTACCAGGAGTCGGTCACCGATCCCTCCTATGCCGGCCAGATCATCGTCTTCACCTACCCGCTGATCGGCAACTACGGCGTCTCGGTGGCGGCGATGGAGTCCGACCGCGTCCACGCCCGCGGGGTCGTCATGCGCGACGCCAAGAACGGCGAAGACGTCGCCACCGCCGAGGGCGGTTGGCTCGACTGGCTGCGCGACTGCGGCGTGCCCGGGGTCAGCGGCGTCGACACCCGGGCCCTGGTCCGCCACCTGCGCGACAAGGGCGCGATGCGCGGTGGCATCTTCCCGGCCGCCACCCCGGAAGCCGAGGCGCGCGAACTGATCGCCGCCGAGCCCTCGATGGCCGGCGCCGACTTCGCCCGCACCGTCACCCCGCCGGAAGCGGTGCGCTTCGAGGGCGAGGGCCCGCACGTGGTCGGGATCGACACCGGGGTCAAGCTCAGCATCGTCCGCCAGTTGCGCGAGCACGGCTGCCAGGTGACGCTGCTGCCCTGCACCAGCAGCCCCGAGGAGGTCCTTGCCGAGGACCCCGACATCGTCTTCCTCGCCAACGGCCCCGGTGATCCAGCCGCCCTCGACTACGTCGTCGACACCGTCCGCGGGGTAATCGGCCAGAAGCCGGTCTTCGGCATCTGCCTCGGCCACCAGCTGCTTTGCCGCGCCGTCGGCCTCGAGACCTACAAGCTGCCGTTCGGCCACCGCGGCGCCAACCACCCGGTCAAGGATCTGGAGACGGGCAGGATCGACATCACCTCCCAGAATCACGGCTTTGCCGTCGTCGGGCCCGGCGGCGAGGCGAAGATCGAGGGCGACGAGCCGGTCCGCTGGGACACCGACTTCGGCGTCGCCGAGCTCTCGCAGCTGAATCTCTACGACCGCACCGTCGAGGGCCTGGTCCTGCGCGACGTCGCCGGCGCCACCGTCCAGTATCACCCGGAGGCCGGCCCCGGTCCGCACGACGCCCGCCACCTCTTCGACCGCTTTCTGGAGCTGGCCGCTTGATCTGGCCGCCGCCCGACCGCGCCCTGGAGGGAAGCCTGGTCCGCCTCGAGCCGTTGGCCGAGGAGCACCGCGAGCCACTGCGCTCGGTCGCGGGGTATGCGGAGATCTGGCAGTGGATCGATCGCCGGGTGACCGAGACCGACGCGGGTTTCGATCAGTGGTTCGACGCCCGGCTGAAAGCTCGGAAGGCCGGCGAGGAGCATGGCTTCGCGACCCTGACCGCCGGCGGCGATCCGCTTGGAAGCTCCACCTACCTGGCTCCGCGCCCGATCCACGACGGGGTCGAGATCGGCAACACCTGGCTGACCCCCTCGGCCTGGCGTACCGGCACCAACGTCGAGGCGAAGCTCTTGATGCTCGGCTTCGCCTTCGAAGAGCTCGGCTGCATCCGGGTCGAGCTGAAGACCGATGCCCGCAACGAGCGCTCTCGCGGCGCGATGGAAGCGCTGCCGGCGAGGTTCGAGGGCATCTTTCGCAAGCACATGCTGATGCCGGTGACCGGCGTCCGCGACTCGGCTTACTTCTCGGTCGTCGACGACGAGTGGCCCTCAGTCCGTCAAAACCTGGAAGCGCGCCTGGCAGGGGCGCAGGAGGTGCGCAGTGCCTAAACGCGAGGACATCCAGAAGATCCTTCTGATCGGGTCCGGCCCGATCGTGATCGGCCAGGCGGCCGAGTTCGACTACTCCGGCGTGCAGGCCTGCAAGGTCCTGCTCGAGGAGGGCTACGAAGTCGTCCTCGTCAACTCGAACCCGGCGACGATCATGACCGACCCCGAGTTCGCCACCGCCACCTACATCGAGCCGCTGTTGCCGGGGCCGGTGACCAAGATCATCGAAAAGGAGCGGCCCGACGCGCTGCTGCCGACCCTCGGCGGCCAGACCGCGCTCAACCTGGCGATGAGCCTGCATGAAGACGGCACCCTGGAGAAATTCGACGTTGAGCTGATCGGCGCCGACTCGGCTGCGATCCGTCGCGCCGAGGACCGCGAGGAGTTCCGCCAGACGATGACCGAGGCCGGGATCCGGATCCCCTGGTCGATGACGGTGGAATCGCTGAGCCAGGTCGAGGAGGCGCTTGCCGACGGCCGCATCACCCTGCCGGCGATCATCCGGCCCGCATTCACGATGGGCGGCCAGGGAGGTGGGATCGGATACACCGAGACCGAGCTGCGCCAGGTCGTCACCGAGGGCCTAGCCGCCAGCCCGATCAACCAGGTCCTGGTCGAGGAGTCGGTGATCGGTTGGGGCGAGTTCGAGCTCGAGGTGATGCGCGACCGCAACGACAACGTGGTGATCATCTGCTCGATCGAGAACGTCGACCCGATGGGCGTCCACACCGGCGACTCGGTCACCGTCGCCCCGGCGCAGACGCTGACCGACCCGATCTACCAGGACCTCCGCGACCAGGCGATCAAGGTGATCCGGGCGATCGGGGTCGAGACCGGCGGCTCCAACGTCCAGTTCGCGGTCGACCCCGAGAGCGGTGAGATCGTCGTAATCGAGATGAACCCGCGGGTCTCCCGCTCCTCGGCCCTGGCCTCGAAGGCGACCGGGTTCCCGATTGCGAAGATGGCCGCCAAACTCGCCGTCGGCTACGCGCTGGAGGAGATCCCCAACGACATCACCCGGGCCACGCCCGCCTCATTCGAGCCGACGATCGACTACGTCGTAACCAAGATCCCGCGCTTCGCTTTCGAGAAGTTCCCCGGCTCCGAGGGTCGCCTCTCCACCTACATGCAGAGCGTGGGGGAGGCGATGGCGATCGGCCGCACCTTCCGCGAGTCCTTCGCCAAGGCGATGCGCTCGCGTGAGCTCGACTCGGCCCCGGAGATCCCGGAGTCCGACGAGGACCTGCTGGCGGCGATCGCGATCCCCAGCGCCGAGCGCTTCGACCTCGTCCACGCCGCCTTCGAGCGCGGCCTCGACGTCGAGGCGGTTCACGCAGCCTGCCTGGTCGACCGCTGGTTCCTGCGCGAGCTGCAGGCGCTCGCCACCGAGGGCGACGGCACTGACGGGCAGGTCCGCACCTACAAGGCGGTTGACACCTGCGCCGCCGAGTTCGAGGCGGCGACCCCGTACTACTACTCCGCCCACGAGCGGCCGCGCCACGACGGCTCGCCGCCAGCCAGTGAGATTCGCCGCGGTGAGAACGACTCGGTGGTGATCCTCGGCGCCGGCCCGAACCGGATCGGACAGGGGATCGAGTTCGACTACTGCTGCGTCCATGCGGCGATGACCGCGCGCGAGCTCGGCCGCGACGCGGTGATGGTCAACTGCAACCCGGAGACGGTCTCGACCGATTACGACACCTCCGACCGCCTCTACTTCGAGCCGCTCACGGCCGAGGACGTGCTCGCGGTCTGCGAGCAGGAGCAGCCGGAGGGCGTGATCGTCCAGTTCGGCGGCCAGACGCCGCTGAAGCTGGCCCGCACCCTCGAAGAAGCGGGCGTGCCGCTGCTCGGCACCCCGGTCGACGCGATCGACCTCGCCGAGGACCGCGGCCGTTTCGGCGAGCTGCTGGAGCGACTGGGGGTCGAGGCGCCGCCCTACGGGACCGCCTTCTCGGCCGAGGAAGCGACCGCGGTCGCCGAACGGGTCGGCTTCCCGCTCCTGGTCCGGCCCTCCTACGTGCTCGGCGGCCGGGCGATGGAGATCTGTTACTCGATCGAGGACCTGCAGAAGTACCTGGAGGCAAACGTCAAGGCCGACCAGGAGCACCCGCTGCTGCTCGACCGCTTCCTCGAGAACGCGATCGAGGTCGACGTCGACGCCCTCGGCGACGGCGAGCAGGTCTACGTCGCCGGGATCATGCAGCACGTCGAGGAGGCCGGGGTCCACTCCGGCGACTCGGCCTGCGTGATTCCGCCGCTCAGCCTCGGCGAGGAGATGCTGGAGCGGATTCGCGCCACCAGTGAGCGGATCGCCCTCGAGCTCGGCGTGATCGGGCTGATCAACATCCAGTACGGGGTTGCCGCCGGCGAGCTCTACGTGATCGAGGCCAACCCGCGCGCATCCCGCACCGTCCCCTTCGTCTCGAAGGCGATCGGGGTGCCGCTGGCAAAGCTCGCCTGCAAGCTGATGCTGGGCGAGAAACTGGCCGACCAGGACCTGCCGGATGGGCCACCCGAGCACGTCAGCGTCAAGGAGGCGGTGCTGCCCTTCGCCCGCTTTGCCGGAGCCGACTCGGTGCTCGGCCCGGAGATGAAGAGCACCGGCGAGGTGATGGGAATCGCCAGTGACTTCCCGACCGCTTTCGGCAAGGCCCAGGCGGCGGCCGGGGTGCGGCTGCCCGAGTCCGGCTCGGTCTTCATCACCGTCACCGACACCGACAAGGCCGCCGCGACCCAGCTCGCAACCCGCTTCCATGACCTCGGCTTCGAGGTGATCGCCACCCACGGCACCGCCCAGGCGATCGAGCGGATGGGAGTGCCGGTGACGCCGATCAACAAGCTGCAGGAAGGCTCACCCCACGTCCTCGACCTGATTCGCAAGCGCAAGTGCGACCTCGTGATCAACACCCCAACCGGCTCCGGGGCCCGCGCCGACGGCTACGAGATCCGCAGCGCCGCCGTCCGCCACGGGATTCCCTGCGTGACGACGATGACCGGCGCCACCGCGGCGGCGCGCGCGATCGCCGCCGGCAAGCAGGGGGACGCCGAGGTCCGCTCCCTGCAGGAGATCCACGCCGGTCAAGTCAGGGCCGCTGGAGCGCGATGACGGCGCCCTTCGGCCGGCGCGCTTGCGAGGTGGCGGATAACAAGGCCTCCGGCGGCTACCGGATCTTCTCCCTCCTCGACCGCGAGGGACCGACCCCCGAGCCCGGCCAGTTCTACATGCTCGCCAGCGAGCAAGGCTGGGGAGAGGGGGGAGGTAGGCCATACCTGCCGCGGGCGATCTCCTTCGCCGAGGTGGCGCCGGCAAAGGACGGCATCCGCCTGGACTTCCTGGTCGAGGGCGTAGGTCCCGGAACCGACAGGCTCTGCGAGCTGGAGCCGGGCGAGCGGGTCTGGGTGACCGGCCCGCTCGGCAACTCGTTCTCCACCCCCAAGCAGGTCAATCCGGACGCGGCCGGCGCGATCCTCGTCGGCGGCGGCATCGGCATCGCCCCGCTCGCGATCTGGCGCCGCCACCTGGTCCAACAAGGGATTCCTCTACGCGTCCTCCTTGGCTTCCGTAACCAGCAGCACTCCGGAGGTCTCAATGAGCTCTTCTGCTCGGGCGACAGCCTTTGTCCCGACGTCCGCCTCGCAACCGAGGACGGCCACGCCGGCCACCAGGGCTACGTAACCGACCTGCTCGCCACCATGCTCGCCGGCGACGACGCCACCTCCGCGGTCGTCTACTCCTGCGGCCCGCCGGCGATGCTGGAGGCGGTGGCTTCTCTCTGTGAGGAAGGCGGCGTCAGCTACCAACTGGCCGAGGAGAGCCCTATGGCCTGTGGCTTCGGCGCCTGCTTCGGCTGTGCGGTGCCGAATCCCAGTGGCGACGGTTACATCCGCCTCTGCGTAGACGGGCCGGTGCTTAGTGGGCCGGCGGGTCCTGTCCCCGATTTGGAACCACCATCCCTATCGGGATGGTCCCCCAAATCGGCGCCACCCCCCGGCAGGGATCACGGGCAGGGACGCCCAGGCACTGTCGCTTTCTGCGGGATTGAGTTGGACCATCCCGTCATCAATGCGTCAGGCACCTATGACGCGATCGCTGCCCGGAAGGTGTTCGGGGATCAGCTGCTGGCGGAGTTCCCGTTTTCAGCGTTTGTCTCGAAGACGATCACGCCTGAGCCGCGCGCCGGGAACGAGCCGCAGCGGATCTGGGAGACGCCGGCGGGGATGATCAACTCGATCGGGCTGCCGAACAAGGGTCTGGAGGGTTTTCTGGCGAGCGACCTGCCTCAATTGGCGGAGCTGCCGGTTCCCCTGATCGTGTCCGTGATGGCGACCAATCGCGAGGAGTTCTCTCGGCTGGTTCGGGAGGTCGGCGCGCGCGACGAGGTGGCTGCGATCGAGCTCAATGTCTCCTGCCCCAACGTCCACTCGGGTCTGATCGTCGGCGAGCAGCCGGCTGAGACCGAGGCGCTGCTCGAGGCCCTGCGGCCGCTGACGGAGAAGCCGCTGATTGTGAAGCTGACTCCGAATGTGGCCAATCCGGAGGCAGTTGCGGTCGCCGCCGAAGAGGGTGGGGCGGATGCGGTGTCCTTGATCAACACCATGAAGGCGAGCGCGATCGATTCCGCGACCGGGGCACCGGCGCTGGCGGCCGGCCATGGCGGTCTCTCGGGGCCGGCGGTGAGGCCGATTGCGCTGCAGCAGGTGAGGGTGGTGCGTGCCGCGGTGGAGATCCCGATCGTCGGCATGGGGGGGATCTCCAATGGGGCCGATGCGGCCGAGTTTCTTGCCGCCGGGGCGAGTTTGGTCGCGGTCGGGACCGAGAACTTCCGCGATCCGCGGGCCGGTTCGCGAATAGCAAATGAGCTGGAAACTTGCGTGTCGGAAGGCCCGCCACGCCTGGCAGCGCTCGACCTCGAGTAGAGGTTGAGACGAATTTTGGGGCAATTGGGCCTCCTCGCCTTGCACGCCCCCTAGCCGCGGCTATACTCGCCGCCTCAGATGACGGCTTCCTCAGTCAAATCTTCACTCGCAGCCCCCGAAAGGTCCCTCGATCAGAGGATGGAGGCGCTCAAGCGAGCCAATGACATTCGCACCTCGCGGGCGAAACTGAAGAAGGATCTGAAGGCGGGACGGGCCAGCATCCAGACGATCCTGCTCGACCCACCGGAGTACCTGCTGACGGCCAAGGTCTTCGACATGTTGCTGGCCGTACCGAAGTACGGACGGGTGAAGACCAACCGGATTCTGAACCAGTGCCGGATCTCGCCGTCGAAGACGATCGGCGGCCTCTCCGAGCGCCAGCGCGCAGAGCTGATCAACCAGCTCCGTCGTTAGCCGACCGCCCCGGCGGTCATCATCACCGGCCGCATGGCCAGCAAGGTTTTCGTCATCACCGGACCCTCCGGGGTCGGCAAGGGAACCCTGATCAGGGAATTGCTGAAAGCGGTCCCGGATCTGGAGCTTTCCGTCTCCGCCACCACCAGGGAGCCGCGCGAGGGCGAGGCCGACGGGCGCGACTATCACTTCCTCACCCCCGAGCAGTTCGAGCAGCGCAAAGCCGAAGACGACTTCCTCGAGTTCGCGACCTACAGCGGCAACCGCTACGGGACCCTGCGCAGCGAGGTCGAGCGGCGGCTGCATTCAGGCCACTCCGTGGTCCTCGAGATCGAGGTCCAGGGTGCCCAGCAGGTCCGGGCCTCCGGTATCGACTCGGTCCAGATCTTCATCGCGCCCCCTGACCCGGCGGTCCTGCGCGAGCGGCTCGCCGGCCGCGGCACCGATTCCGCCGCGGCGATCGAAGATCGGCTCAAGGTGGCCGAGCAGGAGCTTGCCGTGCAGGGTGACTTCGACCACTGCGTCGTCAACGACGAGGTCGGCCGCGCCGCCGGGGAGCTGGTGGCGATCGTCCGCGCCGTGCTCGGACTGTAGGGAGGGGCGAGGTGCCCCTGCTCGGCGCACTTCCGCCGAGAGGAACGTCATCGGGCTGACCGTGAACGTTAGTGGCTCGGCTCCATGCTGAGTGCCGATCAGAGGCACCTCGCCCCTCCTCGCGACAGCCGGGGAAGGCCGGCTTTCACCGAGACCGCAGAAGAGTCCGCATAGCGAACCTTCTTACGGTTTCGCGAATCAGCGTCAACCGGAGAGCCGTCTGCAGGAGGGTGCCGGTGGGGGTGCCCGGGTACTCAGCATGGAGCCGGCCACAAGCTGCTGAGGCGTCGGCGGCAGACGCTCCTGCCGGCGGAGGTGCTCCCGGGCACCCCCACCGGCACCCTCCACCACCAGCGCACCCGTCCCGAGCGGCTGATCATCTAGACTGCCGGGCCGATGATCAAACCACGCGTAGACAAGCTTCTCGAGCACGCCGATTCCCATTACGCCGCAGTCGTCGTCTCGGCGAAGCGCGCTCGTCAGATCAACAGCTACTTCCACAATCTCGGAGAGGGCGGCTTCGGCGAGTACCCGCCGCCGATGGTTGAGACCAACGCCGAGAGGAACTATCTCTCGATGTCGCTCGAAGAGCTCGCCGAGGGCAAGCTGAAATACGAGTACCGGACTTAGCTTCTTCAGCGCCCCGCCAGCCGCGGGGCGCTTTCATTAGGGGCTCATGGCCCGACTTCTTCTAGGTGTGAGCGGCGGCATCGCCGCCTACAAGGCCCTCGAGCTGGCCCGCTTGGCGACCCTCGCCGGGCACGGCGTGCGGGTGCTGATGACCGAGACCGCGACCCGCTTCGTCGGCGCCGCCTCTTTCGAAGGCATCGTCGGCTCCCCGGTTTTGATCTCCGAGTTCGAGCGCGACCCGATGGGGGGCGCCTTCCCGGGTGAGGAGCCGTCCTCGCACGACCCGATCGGCCATCTCGAGCTGGCCGGTCGCTGCGACGCCTACCTGGTCGCGCCCGCCTCCGCCAACACGATCGCGAAGCTGGCGAGCGGTGCGGCCGACTCGATGCTGACCACCTCGTTCCTCGCCTGCACCGCGCCGCGGTTGCTGGCGCCGGCGATGAACGACCGGATGTACGCCGACGCGGCGACCCAGACGAACCTGGAGACGCTGCGCCAGCGCGGGGTCGAGGTGATCGAGCCGGAGGAGGGCAAGCTTGCCTCCCGCGGCGAGTTCGGCCGCGGCCGCCTGCCGGACCCCGAGCAGCTGCTGGCGCGGGTCGAAGCCTCGCTGCCCGGGGGCGACCGACCCTGGGATGGACTGCGGGTGCTGGTCACCGCCGGCGGCACCCGCGAGCCGATCGACCCGGTTCGCTTCATCGGCAACCGTTCCAGCGGTCGGATGGGGATTGCCCTGGCCGCGGCCGCGGCCAGGCGCGGGGCGGAGGTGACGCTGATCGCGGCGAACGTCTCGCTGCCGGCTCCCGCCGGCGTGCGCCGTCTCGACGTCGAGACCGCAGCCGAGCTTGCCGCAGTGGCCGCCGAGGAGTTCTCCCGTACCCACGTCTTGCTGATGGCCGCGGCACCGGCCGACTTCCGCGCGGCGGCACCGGCGGAGGGGAAGCTGCAGCGCTCCGGCGGGCTCGACCTTTCCCTGGAGCCGACCGAGGACATCCTTGCCGGGCTCGCCTCCGGCCGCGGCCGAGGGACAGACGATCGTCGGCTTTGCCGCCGAGCATGGCGGCGAGGCGGTGGAGCGGGCCCGCGGCAAGCTCCAGCGCAAGGGTGCTGACATGATCGTCCTCAACGACGTCTCCAACCCAGAGATCGGCTTTGAGAGCGATCGCAACGCCGTCACCTTGATCAGCGCCGAAGGCGAGACCGAGGTCGCGATCGCCTCCAAGGACGAGATCGCCGAGGCGATCCTGGGCGAAGTCGACCGCTTGCGGGGCAAAGCAGCTCGGCCGGCAAGCTGAGCGGGCTATACTGATTTGAAGCTTTTCTGTGTCCTATGCGTGTTGAGAAGTGGGCCTGGCCCACTTTTTTTACGCCTTCACCCGCAGTACCCCAGGCATGAACGACGCCACCGAGCAGAACATTCAGCAGCAGCTGTCCGAGCTGGACAGCGAGATCGACCTGGTTGCCCTCGAGAAGCCCGGGACCGACACGCTGCGGCTTTTCATCGACCACCCCGAGGGTGTCGACCTCGCGCTTTGCGAAAGGGTGACCCACCACCTGAAGGACCTGCTGGTCGATTATTCGCTTGAGGTTTCCTCGCCTGGCCCCAAGTACCGCCGCCCCGCCACCGCTTCCGAGATCAAGGAGTCCCCGCAGTGACCAAAGAGATCGTCGACGCAGTCAAAGCGCTCGAGCAGGAGAAGGGAATCTCAGCCGACAAGCTGATGGACGCCCTCGAGGACGCCCTCCTCTCGGCTTACAAGAAGACGCCTGGCGCGGCGAAATACGCGCGTGTCGATCTCGACCACGAAACGGGCGACTTCCGTGTCTTCGAACTGATCCTGCCTCCCGAGCTGGAGGAGAAGCTGCTGGCCGAGGCCGCCGAGCTGCAGGAGGAGCCCGAAGTCGATCCGGAGACCGGCGAACTGAAAGAGCCGGAGGATCCCGAGCTCGACCCGGAGATGATCGCCCCCTACGAGGACCAGATCGAGACCCGCGACGTCACCCCCGAAGATTTCGGCCGGATCGCCGCCCAGACTGCCAAGCAGGTGATTTTGCAGCGGATCCGCGAGGCCGAGCGGCAGATGATGTACGACGAGTACCAGGACCGGGTCGGTGAGCTGATCACCGGGATCATCCAGCAGTCCGACAAGCGCTACACGCTGGTCCAGCTGCGCGAGCGGGTCGAGGCTCTGTTGCCGAAGTCCGAGCAGGTCTACAACGAGCGCTACGACCATGGGATGCGGGTCAAGGCCGTGATCACCGACGTCTCCGACTCGACCAAAGGGCCGGCGATCGTCGTTTCCCGCCGCAGCCCGGAGCTGATCAAAAGCCTGTTCGAGCTCGAGGTGCCGGAGATCGCCGACAAGCTGGTCGAAATCGTCGGCGTCGCGCGGGAGCCCGGCTACCGCTCGAAGATCGCCGTCGTCTCCCACGCCGACGGGGTCGACCCGGTCGGCGCCTGCGTCGGGCCCCGCGGTTCGCGGGTGCGGATGGTCGTTTCCGAGCTGCGCGGCGAGAAGATCGACATCATTCCCCACAACGACGAGCCCGCCCGCTTCGTCGCCAAGGCGCTCTCACCGGCGCGCGTGCGCGAGGTGATCGTCGATGACGAGGAGCGCCAGGCGACCGTGATCGTCCCCGACGACCAGCTCTCGCTGGCGATCGGCCGCGACGGCCAGAACGCCCGCCTCGCCGCCCGCCTGACCGGCTGGCGGGTCGACATCAAGTCCGAGACCGAGTTCGCCTCCGAAGAACACGAGGTCGAGGTCGAGGGCGAGGAACAGCTCGACGGTCGCTGCATGGCGGTGCTCTCGAACGGCCGCCGCTGCCCGAACGCGACCCTGCCCGGCTCGACCTACTGCGGACTGCCCCAGCACCAGGCGCTCTCGCGGTTCGAGACCAGCCAGACGGCGATCCTCGCCAACCTCTCCGAGACCGAGGTGGCGATCCTCGCCGACCCGGACGCCGACGAGGGCCAGGTCGAAGAGGTCGTCCAGCGCGCCGAGAGCGAGTTCGTCGAGCCGGAGCCCGAGGCCGAGTCGGCTGACGAGGTTGCGACCGAGGAGGCCATCGAAGAGGACATCCAGCAGGAGGCGACCGAAGCCGAGGAAGTCGATGGTGAGACGCTCGGTGAGGACGAGGAAGTCGTCGAGGAGGCGGAGCAGGCTTAGTGGCAAAGAAACGGGTTCATGAGATCGCGAAAGCGCAGGGCGTCAGCTCGAAGGAGCTGCTCGCCGCGCTGAAAGCGGCCGGGGTGGAGGCGAAAGCCGCCGCCTCCAGCGTCGAGGAGGCGGATGCGCTGAAGGCGATTTCCGCCGCCAAAGGCAACGGCGGCGCCGGGGCGGCGAAGAAAGCAGCCCCGAAACCGGGTGACAAAGCCGAGCAGCCCGCTGCCCAGGCCCAGCAGAACCCGGCGCCGGCGGCGAAAGCCGCCGCGAAACCGCCGGCCGCGAAACCACAGACTTCGACCAAACCCGTTCGAGCTGGCGGTGCCCAGCAGGGCAGCGGCGGAGGCGGCGGCGCTTCCTCGAAAAAACGCCGTGTGGTGATCGACTCCCAGGCTTCGCGTCGCGAGCAGGGAGGCGGACCGCCGCCCCAGCGCCCGCCGCGTCGCCGTGGTGGGCGCCGTCGCCGGCCCTTGCTCGAGGAGCCGCCGGCGCAGTCGGACACGCCCGACGAGCCCGAGGCGAGCAAGGTCAATTCCGGCGCGACCGTGCGCGAGGTAGCCGAATCGCTCGGCCTCGCCCCGGCCGAGGTGATCAAAAAACTGATGATGATGGGCGAGATGGCGACGCTCACCCAGACCCTCACCGACGACTCGGTGAAGGCGATCGCCGACGAGTACGACCGCAAGATCGAGATCATCCACGCCGCCGACGAGGAGCCCGAGGAGCCGGAGTTCTCCGACGCCGACGAGGACCTGGTCGACCGGCCACCGGTGGTGACGATCATGGGTCACGTCGACCACGGCAAGACCTCGCTGCTCGACGCGATCCGCGAGACCGAGGTCGCCGCCGGCGAGGCTGGCGGCATCACCCAGCACATCGGCGCCTACCAGGTCCACCACGACGAGAAGACGATCACCTTCCTTGACACCCCGGGCCACGCCGCCTTCACGGCGATGCGCGCCCGCGGCGCCAAGGTCACCGATGTGGTCGTCGTCGTCGTAGCCGCCGACGACGGCGTCATGCCGCAGACCAGAGAGGCGATCGACCACGCCCGGGCCGCCGACGTGCCGATGCTAATCGCCGTCAACAAGATCGACAAAGAGGGCGCCAATCCGGAAAAGGTCCGCGGCGAGCTCGCCACAGATGGAGATCACTTCCGAGGAGTGGGGCGGCGACACCGTCTTCTGCGAGGTCTCGGCCAAGACCCACGACGGCCTCGACAACCTGCTCGACATGATCCTGCTCGTCACCGAGCTGGAGGAACTCGCTGCCAACCCGAACGCACCGGCCTCGGGCCATGTGATCGAGTCCCAGCTCGACCCCGGCCGTGGCCCGGTCGTCACCGTGCTGGTCGAGCGCGGCACCCTGCACGTCGGCGACTCGCTCGTCGCCGGACCGCAGTGGGGGCGCGTCCGCGCGATGCAGGACTTCACCGGCACGGCCGTCTAGGAGGCGGTGCCCGGGATGCCGGTCGAGGTGCTCGGCTTCGACGGGGTCGCCGACGCCGGCGAGTTCGTGCAGACGGTCGAGGGCGACCGTCAGGCCCGCCAGATGGCGCGGGAGCGCGCGCACCGGCTCAAAACTGAGGCGCTGGCCCGCCGCCAGGGCCGCAAGGTCAGCCTCGACGAGGTCTTCGCCCGCGCCCAGGAGGGCGAAATCAAGGAGCTCAATATCGTCCTCAAGGCCGATGTCGCCGGCTCCCTGGAGGCGCTCCAGGACGAGCTCGCGAAGGTGCCGCAGGAACGGGTCGCGATGAACATCATCCACTCGCAGACCGGTGGCATCAACGAGTCCGACGTGATGCTCGCCTCGGCCTCCGACGCGATCATCATCGGCTTCAACGTGCGACCGCTGCTCGACGCCAAACGCGCCGCCGCGCGCGAGGGCGTCGACGTCCGTACCTACTCGGTCATCTACAAAATCACCGAAGACCTGCGCAACGCGATGGAGGGCCTGCTCGACGCGCTCGAGGTCGAGGAGACGATCGGCGAGGCGCTGGTCAAACAGACCTTCAAAGCCTCCAAGGTCGGCCGCATCGCCGGCTGCATCGTTGCCGAGGGCAAGGCGGTCCGCACCGCCAGCGTCCGCCTGATCCGCGAGGGCACGGTTATCTGGACCGGCGAACTCGGCTCCCTGCGCCGCTTCAAAGACAACGTCCAGGAAGTCGAGGAGGGCCAGGAGTGCGGCATCGTCCTCGAGGGGTACGCCGACGTCAAGGACGACGACGTGCTCGAGTTCTTCCAGACGAAACAGGTCGAGCAGACCCTGGAGTAGCATGGCCGGCGCCCGCATGCGACGCATCAACGAGGTGCTTCGCGAGGTCGTGGGGGCCGCAATTGCAGGTGAATTGAGTGATCCTCGTATCGGCTTCGTGACCGTCACTTCCGTTGAGACCAGCCCCGACCTGCGCACCGCCAAGGTGTTCGTCAGCGTGCTCGGCTCCGAGGAGGAGCGCGAAGCGACGCTGGAGGGTCTGCGCTCCTCCCACGGCGTGATCCAGTCGCGGATCGCGGCGGAGACGCGGATGAAGCGGACCCCGACCGTGACCTTCCACTACGACGACACGATCGAGCAGGGCGTGCGGATCTCCGAACTGCTGGAGGAGGGGGAGGAGGAATGAGCTCGGTCCCCGACGTCGCCACCTCCGACCTCGAGCGCGTCAGCGCCGAGCTGCGAGACACGCGACCGTTTCCTCCTGACCGCCCACGAGGGACCCGACGGCGATGCCCTCGGCTCGCTGCTGGGGCTGCACAAAGTCCTCACCCAGCTCGGCAAGGACTCGGTGATGTTCATGGCGGCAAAGGAGTTCCCGCTGCCGATCGAGTACCGCTTCCTGCCGCTGGAGGAGGTCTTCCACGAGGCGCCGGCCGACATGGCCGATCGCACCGTGATCTTCCTTGACTGCGGCAACATCGATCGGGTCCCGGTCGATTGGCTGACCGACGCCGACAACGAAGTGATCAACATCGATCACCACCACGACAACACCCGCTTCGGAGACATCAATCTGGTCGAGGTCGGCGCTTCCTGCACCGCCGAGATCGTCTACGACCTGGCCAAGTTGCTGGGGGCGAAGATCGACGCCGAGATCGCCTCGGCGCTCTACGTCGGCCTGATCACCGACACCGGCAAGTTCATGTACGAGAACACCAACGCCCACACCCATCGGGTCGCCGCCGACCTGATCGACGCCGGGGTCGACGTCGACGACACCTACCGCCGCCTCTACGAGCACGTCCCGCTGGAGAAGCTGCGGCTGGTCTCGCGCGCGCTCGACAACATCTCCAGCTACTGCGAGGGGCGCCTGGCGGTCAGCTACATCACCACCGCCGACTACGAAGCGACCGGCGCCGGCGAGGAGATGACCGAGGGCCTGATCGACAACCTGCGCTCGATCGACGGGGTCAAGGTCGCCGCCGTTATCCGCGACCTCGGCGACCGGGGGAGGGCCGCCCGCAAGGTCAGCCTGCGCTCCAGCGCCGGCGAGATCGACGTCTCGGCGATCGCCCGACTGCACGGAGGAGGCGGGCACAAGCGCGCCGCCGGCTTCTCTACCGATCTTGAGTTCGAGCAGCTGGCCGAGTTCCTCGCCGGCGAGGTAACGACGCAGCTCGGCAGCTGAGATGGGGGCGGAGGCCGGCACCGTGCTGCTCTACGACAAGCCGGCCGGCGTCACCTCTCATGACATCGTCGCCAGGGTCCGGCACGAGCGCGGCGTCAAGGCCGGTCACGCCGGCACGCTCGACCCCTTCGCCACCGGCCTGCTGCTGATCCTGCTCGGCCGCGCCACCCGCCTGCAGCGTTTCCTCGTCGGCTTGCCGAAGACCTACCTGGCCACCGCCCGCCTCGGCTGGCGCTCCAGCACCGGCGATCCCGACGGGGAGCTGAGCGAGACCGGAGCGAGGCCCGATGCGCTGGAGTTGCCGACCGGGACCGTGCGCCAGCGGGTGCCGATGACCTCGGCGGTGCGGGTCGGCGGCGAGCGCCTCTACAAGAAGGCCCACCGCGGCGAGGTGGTGGAGACCCCGGTCCGCGACGTGCAGGTGCACCGCGCCGAGCTGCTCTCCAGCGACGACGAGCACGCCCACTATGAGATCGAATGCTCGGCCGGCACCTACGTGCGGACCCTGATCGAGACCCTCGGGGACGCCTACTGCTCGGACCTGAGGCGGACCGCCGTCGGCCCCTTCCGGGTTGAGGACGCGGGCGAGGAGCTGGCGGCCGAGCGGGTCGCCGAGCTGGTGCCGGCGGTTGCGGAGGCGTTGCGGTGAGCATCAAGGTCACCTCGCTTCCGGACGCCGAGCCGCGGCCGCGCAGGGTCGCAATCGGAACCTTCGACGGCGTTCACCTCGGCCACCAGGCGGTGATCGAGGGCGCCGACACGGTTCTCACCTTCGACCCGCACCCGCTTGAAGTCCTGCACCCGGCGGCGACGCCGAAGCTGATCATGCCCTTCGGGGTCAAGCGCGACGTGATCGAGGGGCTCGGGGTCGAGGAGCTGGTGGTGATCCCCTTCGACAAAAGCTTCTCCACCCAGACCGCCGAGGAGTTCATCGAGCACGTCCTGGTCGAGAAGCTGGACGCCAAGACCGTCTCGGTCGGCGAGAACTTCCGCTTCGGGGCGAAAGCCAAAGGCGACCCGGCGATGCTCGGATCCCACTCGGAGTTCGAGACCAAGGTGGTGCCGCTGGTCGAAATCGACGGCGAGACCGTCTCCTCGACCCGGATTCGCGCCCTTGTCGCAGCCGGGGACATGGTCGGCGCCCGTCACTGCCTCGGAGCTCCCTTCATGGTCGAGGGGGCAGTCGTCAAAGGTGACCAGCGCGGCCGCAAGCTCGGCTTCCCGACCGCCAACCTGGTTCCCGACGACCGCCTCGCGATCCCCGGGCACGGCGTCTACGCCGCCTTTGCCAACGGCGTCCCGGCGGCGGTCAACGTCGGTGTGCGGCCGACTTTCGAGAGCGGCCGCGGCGTCCTGATCGAGACCTACCTGATCGACCACGAAGAGGATTTGTACGGGAAGACCCTGCGGGTCGCCTTCGCCGAGCGCCTACGCGGCGAGCGCGCCTACCACGAGGTCGACGAGCTGATCGCCCAGATGCACCGCGACGTCGAAGACGCACGGCGAATCTGCACGAACGTCACCCGAAACTTTGCCGGCGAGTAGGGGTTTCTGCGGCCGAATGCGCCGGCTCGTTCTCTCTCTGCTGCTCGCCGCCCTTGCCCTCTGCGCCTGCGCGGGGCAGGCCGTCGCGGCCAAAGACCTCGTCGGGCAGGTTCGGGAATTCAAGCTCGGCGCCGGCACCCGGCCCGGGGCGCTGACCGCCGGGCCCGACGGCAACCTCTGGTTCGCCGGGGTGCGCCAGCTCGGAACCGGTTTCGCCGACGTCGTCGGCAAGGTGACCCCGAGCGGGCAGGTGACCGAATTCACTCTCGACGTTCACCCCGCGAACCTCGGGCTCAGCGACATCGCCCTCGGCCCCGACGGAAATCTCTGGTTCACGGTGGGCGGGCGCCCGCAGGTCGGGCGGATCACCACCGAGGGCCAGGTCACCGAGTACACGCTGCCGGACATTGGGGCGAGTCCGATGTCGATAGCGGCCGGTCCCGATGGCAACCTCTGGTTCACCGAGTTCCGCGGTGGCAAGGTCGGCCGGGTCACCCCAGGCGGCGAGATCACCGAATTCGAGCTCGGCGACTCCTACGGCATCGCCCTGGGCCCCGACGGAGCGTTCTGGCTGACCGGAGCGACCACGATCTCTCGGCTCTCGACCGATGGCACCAGCACCGCCTTCCCGTTGCCGCCGTCGATCGAATACCCGAACGAAATCGTCGCCGGGCCGGACGGGGCGCTCTGGTTCGGCTACAACAGCCGCTTCGGCGTCGGCTCCACCCCGGGGCTCGGCCGGATCGCCGCTGATGGACAGATCTCGACCGTTCCGGTTCCCGGTGGGCGCCAGACCTTCGCCCTCTCCAGCGGCCCCTACGAAAACCTTTGGTACAGCAACGGCGGCGGCCGGATCGGCTGGATCATCCCAGGCGTGGTGACGGGGGAGCCGGCTTGCATCAACTCCTGCCGGGCGCCGATTGCTGACCTCGCCGAAGGAGCCGACGGCAAGCTCTGGTTCGCCGCCGGAACCGAGCCTATGCAGCCCTTCAGCGCTCCGGGAACTGTCGGCACTTACGCGCCGCCGCCGGTCGAAATCCGCCTCGTCGGCGACGGCGCGATCCGCGGCGACACCCTGTTGCTGCCGGTCCGCTGCCGCTGGACGCCGGCCACCGGTAGCTGCAGGGGGCAGGTCCAGCTGCGGGCGAAGGGACGGTTGAGTCAGCGGCGCCTGCATCTCCGGGTCGGCGGCAAACGGCGGATCGCTCTGTCGCTGCCCGACCCGGCCCAGAGACAACTCGCGCGGGATGGCCGCGCCACTCTTAAGGCGACCACGAGCGTCGCTGGCGGCCGTCGCGATACCCGCCGGATCGTCCTGCGTCGCTCGTAGGCCACTGTGCTAGCTTCCAGCGGCCGTCGCACCTCTGTGTGCGGCGTTTTTACGAGATGAGCCTGACCAAAGACAAAAAGAGCGAGCTGATCGGCAAGTACGGCCGTGGCGACAAGGACACCGGCTCCGCCGAGGTCCAGGTTGCGCTGCTGACCGCGCGGATCAACGAGCTCACCGAGCACCTGCGCACCCACGCCAAAGATCACCACTCGCGCCGTGGGCTGCTGATGCTCGTCGGCAAGCGCCGCCGCATGCTGCGCTACCTGGAGAGCACCGACCTCGAGCGCTACCGCGCCCTGGTCAAAGATCTCGGCCTGCGGCGATGATCTCCGTCGGGGACAAAGCCCCCGACTTCACCCTCCGCAACCAAGACGGAGAGAAGGTCTCGCTCGCCGACTACTCGGGTCGCAAGCTGCTGCTGATCTTCTACCCGGGGGACTTCAGCCCCGTCTGCGGTGATCAGCTCTCGATCTACCAGGAGGTAAAGGGGGAGATCGAGGCGAAAGGCGTCGAGTTGGTCGGGGTCAGCGTCGACAGCTTCCTCGTCCACAAAGCCTTTCGGGAAAAGCTCGGCCTCGAGTTCACCCTGCTTTCCGATTTCGAGCCGAAGGGAGAGGTCTCCCGCGCCTACGACTCCTACGTCGGCAAGCTGGGCTTCGCCAATCGCACCCTGGTCCTGATCGACGAGGACGGCACCGTCGCCTGGACCCACGAGGCTGCAAACCCGGGCGAGTTTCCCGGCGCCAACGTCATCTTCGACGCGCTGGCTTAGCCCGGTGACCGATCTTGGCTCCGCCCCGATCCCCGCGGTCGGACCGGATGACCATCTTGCCGGCACGGGGGAGGAGGGGCTGATCGTTTACGCCGACCTCGGCTGCCCGCGCTGCGCCGGCGCCTGGCAGCGGCTGCGCGAGCGCCCTGGCCGGCTCGTTTTTCGCCACTTTCCGGTTGCCGGCAAGCACCCGCGCTCGCCCGCTCTCCACGCGGCCGCCGAGGCAGCCGGCCGGCAGGGCCACTTCTACGCCATGGTCGACTCGCTCTACGCCGACCGCGGACGGGTTGACGACCCGCATCTGTGGGAGCGGGCGGAGGGCTTCGGGCTCGAGCTTGACCGCTTCGAGGCCGACCGCCGCTCGGAGCGGGCGGAGGCCCGGATCAAGCGGGATTTCCAATCCGGCATTCGGGCTGGAGTGGCGGGCACTCCAGCGGTTTTCGATGCCTGTACCCTTGTCGCAGTTAGAGAACGAGAGTTCTGAACGCAATGGGTCGCCAACCGGGCGGCCGGAGGTAGACAACTAAATGAGCATGTTTGACGTTACCCGCGTCTCGGCGGATATCGGCGAGAGCCAGATTTCCTTCGAGACCGGAAAACTCGCGAAGCAGGCGGGTGGCGCGGTCGTAGTCCAGGCCGGCGACACCATGGTCCTTTGCACCGCCACCGTCGGCAGTCTGCGCGACGTGGACTTCCTTCCCCTCACCGTCGACATCGAGGAGCGGATGTACGCCGCGGGCAAAATCCCCGGCTCGTTCTTCCGTCGCGAGGGCAAATCGAGCGAGAAGGCGACGCTTACCGCACGCATGATCGATCGCCCGATCCGTCCGCTCTTCCCCAAGGGCTGGCACTACGAGACCCAGCTGGTCGCGATCCCGATGTCGGTTGACCAGGTCAACCCCTACGACATCCTCGCGATGAACGGCGCCTCCGCCGCGCTGGCGATCTCCCCGGTCCCGGTCGCCGCCCACGTCGGCGCCGTCCGGATCGGCAAACACGAGGGCGACTTCGTCGTCAACCCGCCTGAGGAGACCCACGAGGAGCTGGAACTCGACCTGATCGTCGCCGGCACCGACGAGGCGATCCTGATGGTCGAGGCCGGCGCCAGCGGCGTCACCGAGGCCGAGATCCTCGACGCCCTCGACATCGCCCACGCCGAGATCAAGAAGCTCTGCGCCGCGATGGAGGAGCTGCAGCAGAAGGTCGGCAAGGAGAAGCTCGAGGTCGAGGCTCCGAAGATCGACGAGGGCCTGCTCTCCGAGATCCGCGCTTCGCACGGCCAGGCGCTGGTCGACGCGATCGCCACCGAGGGCAAGCTCGAGCGCTACGAGGCAATCGACGAGGTCAAGGACGCGGTGGTCGCCCAGTACGCGCCGGAGAACGCCAACGGCGAGACCGACGAGGATCGCAAGTCCGAGGTCAAGGCGGCGATCAACTCGATCGAGAAGGACACGATCCGCAAGGCGATCGCCGTTGACAAGAAGCGCCCCGATGGTCGCGCCCAGGACGAGATCCGTCCGATCGAGTGCGAGGTCGACATCTCCCCGCGCGTGCACGGCTCGGCGCTGTTCACCCGCGGCGAGACCCAGATCCTCTCCAACGTCGCCCTCGGGACGACGCGGATGGACATGCGGATCGACACGCTCGGCCTGCAGACCACCAAACGGTTCTGGCACCACTACAATTTCCCGCCCTTCTCGGTCGGGGAGGCGGGCTTCATGCGCGGCCCGAAGCGGCGTGACATCGGCCACGGTGCGCTCGCCGAGCGGGCGCTGCTGGCTACGGTCCCCGACGAAGAGTCGTTCCCGTACGTGATCCGTGCGGTCTCCGAGACGCTTGAGTCCAACGGCTCCTCCTCGATGGGCTCGGTCTGCGCCTCCTCGATGGCGCTGCAGGCCGCGGGCGTTCCGGTCACCGCACCGGTCGCCGGCGTCGCCATGGGCCTGATCAAGGAGGGCGACGACTACATCGTCCTCACCGACATCGCCGGCGTCGAGGACCACCTCGGCGACATGGACTTCAAGGTCGCCGGGACCGCCGAGGGCATCACCGCCCTGCAGATGGACATCAAGATCACCGGCGTCACCTTCGAGATCCTCGAGGACGCGCTGGAGCAGGCCCTGAAGGGCCGCCAGTTCATCCTCGGCAAGATGGCCGAGGCGATCGACGGGCCGCGGGAGAAGCTCTCCCAGCACGCGCCGGCGATCGAGTCGATCAAGATCGACCCGGAGAAGATCGGGGCGGTCATCGGCAAAGGCGGGGAAACGATCCGCGCCCTCTGCGAGGAGTTCGAAGCGGAGATCGACGTCGAGGACGACGGCACGGTGCGGATCTACGCGCCGACCGGCGAACTGGTCGACGCCTGCGTCGCCCGGATCAACTCGATGACCAAGGAGGCCGAGATTGGCGATCGCTACGACGCCGCCAAAGTCGTCAAGACGACGACCTTCGGCGCCTTCGTCGAGCTGGTCAAGGGCACCGACGGCCTGCTGCACATCTCCAACGTGAAGCCGGGTGAGCGAGTCGACTCCGTCGACGACGTTCTCAAGGCGGGCGAGGAGATCGACGTCACCGTGGTCGAGGTCGACAAGGAGCGCGGCCGGATCGGCCTGCGCCTCACCGACGATCCCTCGATCGCCGGCAAATCGCCGCAGGAACTGGCTTCGGTCGGTTCCGGTGGCGATGGCGGTGGTGGCGGTCGGCGCAACGGCGGCGATCGCGGTCGCGGCGGCGGCGGAGACCGTGGACGCGGTGGCGACCGCGGCGGTCGGCGGCGTGAACGCGAGCAGCGCGACTAGTTGAGCGGCGCAAGGCTCACCGAGCTGGACTCGGGCGTCCGGGTCGTGACCGAGGAGGTTCCCTCGGTCCGGTCCGTGGCGCTCGGGCTCTGGGTCCGGACCGGATCCAGGAACGAGACCCCGGCGCAGGCCGGGGTCTCGCACTTCCTCGAGCACCTGCTGTTCAAGGGCACGGCGCGCTACTCGGCGATCGAGATCTCCGAGCGCTTCGACGGGCTCGGCGCTTCGGTCAACGCCGCCACCGGCAAGGAGACGACGCACCTGCACGCCCGGTTCCTCGACGAGCACACCGAGGCGGTCTTCGACCTGCTGGCCGAGATGCTGCTGGCGCCGACCTACCCGGACATCGACTCCGAGCGCCAGGTGGTGCTGGAGGAGATCGCGATGTACGACGACGAGCCCCAGGACCGTGTTCACGACGTGCTGGCCGAGGCCGTCTTCGGCGCGCATCCGCTCGGGCGCCGGGTGCTGGGCGAGCCCGAGGTGATCGCCTCGGTCCCGGTTCCCCAGATCGAGGACTACCGCAGCTCCCGCTACACCGGCCCGCAGATCGTCGTCGGCGCCGCCGGGCACCTCGACCACGAGCGCATCGTCGAGCTGGCGAAGCGGTTCGTCGAGCCGCCGGCCGACAATGGGGGAGGGGTCTCGGAAGTCGACCTCGAGGGCGATTCGCGCCTCTGCTTCCTCAGTAAGGAAACCGAGCAGTACCACATCTGTTTCGGGGCGCCGGGGCTGCGCCGCGACGATCAGCGGCGCTATCCGCTGGCTGTGCTCGATGCGATCTTCGGCGGTTCGACCTCGTCCCGCCTCTTCCGCGAGGTCCGCGAGAAGCGCGGCCTCGCCTACTCGGTCGGCTCCTACAACGAGCAGTTCACCGATCAGGGCCTGGTCGCCACCTACGTCGGCACCCGCGAGGACAACGTCGAGGAGGCCTGCTCGATCATCGGCACCGAGATGGCGCGACTGCGCTCCGAGCCGGTCTCCGAAGCGGAGCTGACGCGGGCCAAGGAGAGCGTCAAGGGCCGCCTGGTGCTCAGCTCCGAGTCGACCGCGGCGCGGATGACCCGGATCTCACGGGCGACGCTGTTCGGGCTGCCGATCGAAAGCCTCGACGAGATGCTGGGCAAAGTCGACGCGATCGAGGTCAATGACCTGACCGAGCTGGCCCGGGAGCTGTACGCCGCGGACAGCCTCTCTGCCGCCTGCGTGGGGGCCGACGAGGACCGATTCCGCAAGGCGCTGGCGCCGGTCAGCGAGGCGCTGGTCGCGGCATGACCAGGGTCGCGGTCGCCGGCGCCGCCGGCAAAATGGGCCAAGCCGTCTGCGAGGCGGTCGAAGAGGCCGACGGCCTCGAGTTGAGCGGCCGCGCCGACCCGGCGCTGGGGACCGAGCTGAGCGAGGTTCTGCCGGAGGCGGACGTCGTCGTCGACTTCACCGTCCCGGACACGGCACTCGCCAATGTGCGGGCCTGTCTCGAGGCCGGCGTCCACGCGGTTGTCGGCACCACCGGCTTCGACCTCGATGCCGCTCGCGCAGCGGCCGAGGCATCCCAGGCCAATTGCTTCGTCGCCCCCAACTTCGCGATCGGGGCGGTGCTGTTGATGGAGGTCTCGCAGACGATCGCCAAACACATGCCCGAGTGCGAGATCGTCGAGCTCCACCACGACAAGAAGCTGGACGCCCCCTCAGGCACCGCCAAGCGCACCCAGGAGCTGATCGACGCGGCGGGCGGCAACGTCCACCAGCCGATCCACTCGGTCCGCCTCCCAGGCCTAGTCGCCCATCAGGAAGTGATCTTCGGCGGCACCGGCCAGACCCTCGCGATCCGCCACGACTCAATCGACCGCCGCTCATTCATGCCCGGCGTCGTCCTCGCCTGCCGCAAGGTGGGCGAGCTGCCCGAGCGCTTCACGGTTGGGCTCGAGAAGCTGCTCTAGGGCAAGAAAAAGGCGGAGCCGAAGCGCGTCTTTCTAGACGATGCGCTCACCAGGAGTTGATGGCGGGAGAGGACTCGGTTGCTTCGGCGTTGGTCGAGCGAGCGCGGAACGTGTGTCCGGGCCCACTCACGCCGGCATACGTTTTCGGGCTGGCGCAGGTCGACCAGGCGCCCGCATCGAGCTGGCATTCCGTTTTCGCCGTCGGATCGGTCGTTTTGAAGGTGAAGGTGACGTTGCCGGAGGAGGTAGATTTGCCCGTGATCGTGGTGTTGGCCTCCGGGGTCCCGTCGAATGCTTCGACAGCGTCGGCGAAGGCATCCCAGGCCGGCAGCACTTTCCCTTTGCCGTCGAGAAGCCCGAACCACTGGCTCTTGTCGGTGGGTTCTTCTTTGCCTGACGACTGGAAGTTGTAGAGATAGGCGGCGTGGACGTAGCCGAGTTCCTCGCGGTCGATGACGTCGAATAGGTCGCGCAGCCATTCGGCCTTCTGTTCCTCCCGAGCCGCCTGGGTCGCGCCCGGGACGCAATCGTTGGCGCCGTCGTCGCAGGAGGAATAGCCGATCTCGGTGATCCATATAGGCCGGTTCACGCCTCGCTGTGCCCAGTCTTGGTAGATCTTCTCGGTATTCCAGAAGGAGGGATCTCTGCTGCCTTCCGGGAGGTAGAAGGGGTCCCGATTCTCCGGATAGGGATGAATCGCGATCCCGTCGATGTAGTTGCCAAGCGCCGGTTCGCGGGCGAGCAGCACTTCGGCCCAGTTGACCCATTTGCCGGTGGCGGTCACCTGCACCTGGTCGATCGCCTCGATCAGGTATCGCGTACCGGGGTTGGCGGCGCGGCCGGCGACGACCGCGGCCTTGTAGAGGTCCGCGTAGCGCGCGGGGTTGACGTTGTTGTTCGTGAACTCGGGGAGATAGGGCTCGTTCCAGATCTCGAAATAGCGAGGAGCCAGGGCGGGGTCGAGGTCGGGGTGTGCGGCCCAGAAGGCACCGCCCGGCCCGTAACGGTCCACGGCTTCGGCCGTGAGCTCGGCGTACTCGGCGTCGCTTACCGGGTAAGTCGCCCAGCAGTCTTTCGAATTCGTTCCCGAGGGCACCGCCCAGCAGGGAGGGCTGTTGAGGATTGGCAGGATCGACATCCCTCGTTCGCCTGCCGCAGCGAAGAGTTCGTCGTACTCGCTCCAGTCCCATACGTCGTTGGCCGGCTCGACACGCTCCCACTCGAGGTCCTCGCGGAGGCGGCGGGTACCCGTTTCCGCGACGCGGTCGAGCAGTGGGCCGAGGTTCGGTTCTTCAACGGAGCGGGCATTGGCGCTGATCCCGAGGTGGAAGTTGCGCAGTCCAGCCAGAGGTGGTTCGATTTCGAGCTCCAGGAATGCAACTTGAATTCGAACTTCGACCGCGCCTGATGGCTTGTCGAACCCGAACTTCAGGCCGTCGAGTTGTTCCTGGGTTCCGTCCAGTTTTACCGCCCAGGAGTGCCAGCCGACACCGGTGAACGTTCCTTCGCTAATGGCTGGGGGTTTGCTGCGCACGACGGCTTTTACTTCGCCGCTGGTGGAGGTGTAGAACCAGGCGGTCGCTTTTAGGACGCTGAGTCCGGTTGCCAAGCCGATTCTGCTCAGATCCAGCTCGATAGCCGCGGGCGGGTGTCCCGAGGCGGCGATGTAGTCGGTGGTGGCCGGCGTTTGTCCCGTGACCACAGCGTCGTTGATTGCGTCCCAGTGCGATTCCCCTCCAAATTGACTCCACAGACTGGATTTGGCGGCCAGATTGTTGGGTCGGAGGTAGGCGCTTGCGGATCCTTGGGCGTTTTCTGCGGACCAGCTGAGCCCGGCGACGACAAAAGTGAAGGCCCAAACGGCGATTAGGGCGAGATGGGAGTTTCGGAACTCTCGATACAAGACGAGGAATCCTAACCGCCTACGGGGGGCTCCCCCGCTAGGCTCCATCCCAGATGAAGGAGCTCAAGGGCGTACTCACTGCGATGGCGACCCCGTTCGACGAGGACGGGCGCGTCGACCATGGCGCGGCCCGCCGGCTGGCGGCGTATCTGCTCGAGCACGGTTCGCACGGGCTGGTGATCGCCGGCTCCACCGGCGAGTGCCCGACGCTGACCGACGGCGAGGAGATCGAGCTGCTGAAGGCGGTGCGGGACGAGGTGGGGGACGAGGTGCTGCTCGTCTGCGGTACCGGAACCAACGACACCCGGCACTCCTCGGAACTTACGAAGATGGCCGCCGACGCCGGTGCCGATGCCTCTTTGGTCGTCGTGCCCTACTACAACAAGCCGAACGAGACTGGGATCCGGGCTCACTTCGAGGCCGTCGCCGCTGCCGTCCACGAGCTGCCGATGGTGATGTACAACATCCCCGCCCGGGTGGTCATCAACGCCAGTCCCCAGCTGTTGGGAGAGCTGGGCCAGATCGACAACATCGTCGCCGTCAAGCAGGCAAACGACGCCGAGTTGGGCCCGATCGAGGGCCTGACCGTTCTCGCCGGCAATGACGACGTCTTCCTCCGCGTGCTCGAGTTCGGCGGTGGAGGCGGCATCTGCGTCGCCTCGCACATCGTCGGCGACCAGATGCGCGAGATGTGGGATGCCGCGCAAAACGGGGACCTCGAGCGGGCGCGGCAGATAGACGCCGAGATCACCCCCGTATATGAGGCGACCTCCGTCACCACCAACCCAATTCCGCTGAAGGCCGCGCTGGAGATGCTCGGCCTCTGCGCGGACAGACTTCGACTTCCCCTGGTGTCCGCCGACGCCGAGCAGCGGGCCGCCATCAAGGCCGGCCTCGACGCCGCCGGTGTCGCGATCACCAGTTAGACACGACACACAGAAGAGAGTGAGCAACTAAGTGCCAAGCAAACTTCGAGTGCTGCCCCTGGGCGGCCTCGGCGAGATCGGCAAGAACATGACCGTGATCGAGTACGACGGACGTATCGTCGTCGTCGACACCGGCCTGATGTTTCCAACCGCCGAGATGCACGGGATCGACCTCGTGCTCCCTGATTTCTCCTACCTGCGCGATCGCGCCGACGACATCGAGGCGATCGTCCTCACCCACGGCCACGAGGACCACGTCGGGGCGTTGCCCTACGTCCTGCGTGAGATCGGCACCCCGCCGGTCATCTACGGCGGCCTGCTGACGATCGGCATGGTGCGGTCGAAGCTCGACGAGCACAAGCTCGGCGAGTCGACGCCGCTGCAGGAGCTGCCGCCGGGCGAGAAAGTGAAACGCGGTCCCTTCGAGATCGAGCTGATCCACCTCGCCCACTCGATCCCCGACATGCGCGGGGTGCTGCTGAAGACCGAGGCCGGCTCGGTGCTGATGACCGGCGACTACAAGTTTGACCAGACCCCCGTGGACGGCCGCCCGGCGGACGTCTCGCGCCTTGCCGAGCTCGGCAAGGAAGGCCTGACCCTGCTCTGCGGCGACTCGACCAACGCCGACCGCCCGGGGATCGCCCCCTCGGAGTCGGCGGTCGGACCGGCGCTGCTCGAGCAGTTCTCCCACTGCAAGGGCCGGATCATCGTCACCTCCTTCGCCTCGAACATCCACCGCGTGCAGCAGGTGATCGACGCCGCCGAGCGGCTCGATCGCAAGGTGGCGCTGGTCGGGCGCTCGATGCGCAAGAACTACAACATCGCCTCGAACCTGGGGATTGCCAACGCCCCGCAGGGGATCTTCATCCAGCCCCGTGAGATCGAGAACTTCCCCGACGAGAAAATCGTCGTGATCTCGACCGGCAGCCAGGGCGAGCCGCTCTCGGCGCTGCGGCGGATGGCCAACAACGACCACCGCGACGTCCAGTTGCACTCGGGCGACACCGTCGTCTTCTCGGCCACCCCGGTGCCCGGCAACGAGCGGGCCGTGAACGAGACGATCGACCGCATCTACGAGATCGGCGCCACGGTGATCACCGCCAAAGACGCGCCGATCCACGCCTCCGGCCACGGCTGGCAGGAGGAGCTGAAGCTGATGCTGAACCTGACCCAACCCAAGTACGTGTTGCCGGTCCACGGCGACCACAAGCGCCTGCGCCTGCACGCCGGGCTGGCCGAAGCGGTGGGGATCGACTCCAAGCGGATCTTCCAGGGCCGCAATGGCCTGCCGCTGGAAATCGACAAGAACGGAGCCTCGTTCGGCGAGGACATCCACGCCGGCGTCATCTACGTCGACGGCGTCAACATCGGCGAGCCCGACGACGCCGCCCTGCGCGACCGCCGCGAGATCTCGGCCGACGGCATCTTCATCGTGGTCACCACCGTCTCCAGCGACGACGGCACCGTCGTCGCCGACCCCGAGGTGATCTTCCGCGGCGTCGCCTTCATGGAGGAGGCCGGCGGCCTGGTCGAGGACCTCAAAGACCTGGTCGAAGACCAGCTCGAAGAGCTGGCCGAGAACGGCAACCGCGAGCCGCAGCTGATCGAGGAAGACCTCCACGACGCAATCGGCAAGTTCGTCTGGCAGCGCCTGCGCCGCCGGCCGATGGTGCTCCCGGTCGTAATCGAGGTCTGACTGGGAGTAGGTGGTGGGGGAGGGTCGGGTGCCCTCCTCCGGGCACATCTCGCTATGGCTCGATGTTGAGTGCCCTGAGAAGGGCACCCGACCCTCCAGCAACAGCCATCGAAGGACGGCTCAAGGTCCAAGGTCAATCAGCAAAAGCAACGAGGCTTTTTGCTTCAAGCTGATTCACCTTGGTTGCTGAACTGACTGCGATCGCGGGGGAGGCCGGTGGGGGTCTTTCCGGTACTCAGCATGGAGCCGGCCCACTTGGCTCGGGGCGATCAGCCCAACAGGCGCTCCTGCCGGCGGAGGTGCTCCGGGAAGACCCCCACCGGCCTCCCCATCACCAACCCCCGTCAAACCGTCCAAAGAAAAGCCCGCCGGAGCAAAATCTGGGGAGAACGCTCCGGCGGGCAATTGTGTCTCGTCCGCAACAGAATCTAGGTGGTACCTCTAAAGCGCCTTTAAAGGTTTCTCGGGAGATTTCGCGGCCGCGTCGGCAAGGGGAATGCGGGCGACGAAGAGGGCGCCGCCGGACTTCGATTCGGCTGCCTCGACGCTGCCGTCGTGGGACCCGGCGACGGCGCTGACGATTGCCAGACCGAGCCCGGTGCCGGCGCCGCGGGCGGTGTCCGAGGGTCCGCTGCCGCGGACGAAGCGGTCGAAGATGTTGCTTCGCATCTCGGCGGGGATGCCGGGTCCGTCGTCGCCGACTTCGACCACCGCCTCGCCATCGTCTTCGCGCAGGGTCAGTTCCACGCAGGCTCCGGAAGGCGTGTGGCGGATCGCGTTGTCGAGCAGGTTGAGGATCATCCGGTGCAACTCGTCGCGGCTGCCTTCGACCCGCAGCGGCCGGTCGTTATCGAGGACCAGACGGCGGTCGCCCATCAACGGTGCCGCCTCGCCCGCCGCGTCGCCGGCGATCCGGGCCAGATCGACCCGCTGGTGGGTGTCGAGCCGGCCGGCGTCGGCGCGGGCCAGCAGCAGCAGGTCGGCAACTAGCCGCCCCATCCGCTTCGACGAGCGCAGCGCCGAGTCGACGATCTCGCGGTCCTCGGCCTGCTCCTCGCGGTCGAGAGAGGCCTGCAGGAGTTCGAGATTGGCGAGGACACTGGTCAGCGGGGTCCGCAGCTCGTGCGAGGCGTCGGCGACGAATTCGCGCTGCTTCTGCATCGCGCCCTCACGTTCGGCCCGTGCCGCGTCGAGCGCTCGCAGCATCTCCTCCAAGGTCCGCGCCAGCTTGCCGACCTCGTCGTCGACCTTCGGCTCCGGCATCCGCTGCGAGGGGTCGCGGGTGGTGGCGATCTCCTGGGCGGTCTCGGTCAGGGAGGCGATCGGTCGCATCGCCCGCCTCGCGATCGCTACCCCGGCGATCACCGCAAGCAGGGTGCCGCCGAGGATGCCGGCGAGGATCAGTGCCCAGACCCGGCCGATCGTCTCGTCGACGTGATCGAGACTGCGCCCGTACTGGACGTAGCCGGTCACCGCTTGGTTGTCGTTGAGGATCACTTCGGTCGCGACCCGCATGCCGTGGAAGTTGGTCAGCCCCTGCTGCACTTGGCCCAGAGGTGCCGCGTCGCTGCTGGAATTGATCAGGTTCCCTTCGATGTCATAGACGCGGGCCGAGGCGTCATCGGGGAGGACGAAGGCGTTCAGCTGCGGGCCTTCCTTGGCTTCCGGTTCGCCGAAGGCGGGATAGACGACCTGGATCTGGCCGGCGAGGATCTTCACCGCGCTCGAAGACCTCGCCGTTGAAGTCGTCGCGGATCCGTTCGGTCGCGATCTTCCCGATCAGGCCGCCGAAGAGGAGCAGGATGGCGAGGGTGAGGCCGGAGGAGACGAGCGCCAAGCGCCAGCGCACTGGCCAGGATTTTGGGCGGACCAGGCGGCGGAGGCTCAAATCAACTCTTGAGGACGTAGCCGGCGCCGCGCTTGGTGTGCAGCAGCCTGCCCTCGCCGCCCTCCTCAAGCTTGCGCCGCAGGTTGGAGATGAAGACGTCGATCGTGTTGGTGGCCGCCATCGGGTCGTAACCCCAGACCTCGTCGAGGAGGCGCTCGCGGGAGACGACCAGGCGCTCGTTCCGCATCAGGAACTCGAGCAGCTCGAACTCGCGGTTGGTCAGCTCGACCTCTCGCTCGCCGCGCTTCACCTCCCGCGTGTCCGGGTTCAGGGTCAGATCGGCGACCCCGAGTGAGGCCGAGCCGCGGGGGGGACGCCGGCGCAGCAGTGCCCGGATCCGCGCCAGCAGCTCCTGGCGCTCGAAGGGCTTGACCAGGTAATCGTCGGCGCCGCTGTCGAGGCCGGTGACCCGATCCTCGGTCTCGGCCCGCGCGGTCAGCATCAGGATCGGGACGTCGCCATCGCTGCGCAGGCGGCGGCAGACCTCGACCCCGTCCATCCCCGGCAGCCCAAGGTCGAGCACGACCAGGTCGGGGACGAAGCCGGCGGCGATGTCCAGGGCCTCGACCCCGTCGGCGGAGGTCTTCACTTCGTAGCCCTCGTTGCGGAGGGAGCGACGGAGGACGTCGGCAATGTCGGCGTCGTCCTCGACGATGAGGACGCGACCGCCCGCTTGGTCGACTTCAGAGAGCACGAAGACGATGGTAACCGGGGAAATAGCCGCTCCTCGCGACTTTTAGTGCGAATTTAGCTCGCAGGGGAGTGGGCCTCGCCGTCGAACGGGATGCAATGTTCGTGCGTAAGAAGCGCGCTGGGTCGGCGCGACGGGGTAAAGCGGCCTCGAAACGCAAGCCGAAAGCGCGGGCGAAAGCCGGCCTACGGTTGCCCGCCGGCCTCGAGCAGCGCCACATCGACCTGGTCGGCCTTTTCCTCGTAGCCTTCGGCGTCTACCTCGTCTTCGTGCTCTTCTTCGGCTGGGAAGGCGGCAAGGTTGGCTACGGCGTCGAAACCGGCCTCACCTACCTGTTCGGGAACGTCGGCGCCAGGATCTTCACCGTGATGCTCCTGGTCGTCGGCGGCATGCTGCTGACCGGGACCTCGGTCTCCGCGTTGTCGCGGGGGATCGGGCGGGGGTTGCGGGTCACCTTCCGCGGCGTCTTCGCCGGCGGCGATGCCGCAGCCCGCACCGTTGCCAAGACCCACGCTGACTGGCGCGAGCACCGCGATGCCCGGGCCGAGGCGGCGACTGCGGCCGGGCCGACCGACGTGATGAGCAGCTACCCGGAGGAAGACGAGGACTTCGAACCAACGGTGGCGCTGGCCGAGGAGGACGACTTCGACGCCCAGATCTTTGATGCGGACACCGAGACCGAGACCGAGGTGATCAAAGCCGAGGATGGGGACAAGGAGCCGGAGGACCCCGATGCCGGCCTCGAGCTGAAGAACTACGACTCCGAGGACGCTGTCGCCGTGGTGAACGAGGGTGACCGCGCCCACGCCGGTCTGACCCCGATGGGCAGCAAGCGGGGCGTGACGATGTCGGAGGAGATCTCCTACCGGCCGCCGCCGGGGAGGCTCCTGGAGCGCGGCAAAGGTGACAAAGGCCCCGATCCGCGCGACCAGGAAGCGATCGGCCGCAAGCTGGTCGAGACCCTCGGCCACTTCGGGGTCGAGGCGAAGATCGTCGGCGTCGTCAGCGGCCCCCACGTCTCCCGCTTCGAGCTCCGCCTGGCGCCTGGGACCAAAGTCAAGAAAGTCACCGAGCTCGCCAACGACATCGCCTACGCGCTGGCCTCGACCGACATCCGCATCCTCGCCCCGATCCCCGGTAAGCAGGCCGTCGGCGTCGAGGTTCCAAACCGGACCCGGAAGATGGTCCGCCTCGGCGACATCTACGCCGGCCGCCCGGAGAAGACTTCGCCGCTCGTCGCCTGGCTCGGCAAGGGGATCGACGGCAACGCCGTCTGGACCGACATCGCGAAGATGCCGCACGTGCTCGTCGCCGGCACCACCGGCTCGGGCAAGAGCGGCTGCGTCAACGCGATCCTCTCCTCGATCTTGATGCAGGCCTCGCCCAACGAAGTCCGCCTCGTCCTGGTCGATCCCAAGCAAGTCGAGCTCAACCACTACGAGAACGTCCCGCACCTGCTGACCCCGGTGGTCACCTCGCCGCGCCTGGCGGCCAACGTTCTCTCCAACCTGATCGGGGAGATGGAGAGCCGGTACGGGATCATGAGCGAGGCCCGCGCCCGCAACCTGGTCGAGCTCAACCGCGCCCGCAAGAAGAAGGGCGAGGCGCCGCTGCCGCACATCCTTTGCGTGATCGACGAGCTCGCGGACCTGATGATGGTCGCCCCGGCTGAAGTCGAGGACTCGATCATCCGCCTGGCGCAGAAGTCGCGTGCCACCGGGATCCACCTGGTGCTGGCGACCCAGCGCCCCTCGACCGACATCATCACCGGCACGATCAAGGTCAATATCCCCTCGCGGATCGCTTTCGCCGTCTCCTCGCAGACCGACTCGCGGGTAATCCTCGACCAGGGCGGCGCCGAGGCGCTGCTGGGCCAGGGGGACATGCTCTTCCGCGGCGCCGGGACCTCGAAGCTGTCCCGCGTCCAGGGCGCCTTCATCACCGAGGACGAGATCGCCCGGATTACCGGCCACTGGGCAAAGCAGGGCGAACCTGAATTCGAGGACGAGCTGCTGGAGACCCCACAGGAGGCTGCCGACGAGAGCCGCGACGATGACTTCGACCCCGACAGCGACGACCTGCTGGACGAGGCGATCCGCCTCGTCGTCCAGACCGAGACCGCCTCGGTCTCGATGATCCAGCGGCGGCTCCGGGTCGGCTACACCCGCGCCGGGCGCCTGATCGACATGCTCGAGCGCCGCGGGGTGATCTCCGGCTACGAGGGCTCGAAACCGCGCCAGGTGCTGATCACCCAGGCGGATCTCTCGCGGGTGCTGGGCGGCGGCGATTCCGCGCCGGAACCCGTCGCGTTCAAGGCAGAGCCGGAGTCCTAGCGGGGCTCAGCGGCGGACGGTGAAGCCGTGGACCGCAAACCGGGACTTGGCGCCATCGGGGGAAACGACTCGCACCTTGAAAATGTGGTGGTCGTAGCTGAGCTGAGGCAGAGTCAGCGGTGATTTACAGCGACGCAAAGGACGCCGGTCGATCTTGCACTCGAAAGCGGCCCCAGCCACGTTGGCGGAAAAGCGGAAGGTGGGGGTGCGGTCAGTCGTTTGGCGTGGAGGCCGGCGGCGCAGCTTGACGACCGGTTGCGGCGCGCGCTGAGGGGCAACTGCCGTTGGCATAGAAGGCGGCGGGCTCGGTTCTTGAATGGGCACCGGGCAGGGGCCTCCTCCCGGGCCGGAGTCGATCGACAACGCTTGAACCGCCAAGCGCGGGGGGCTCCCGCTCCACGGGGACATTCCGCTCGCCACATCGAAGGATCCGCAGGCCGAGGCCGCGAACGGTCCAGAGGCGCTGGCCAGGTGAAGTTCGAGTTCTTCGAAGGGCAGCTGGGGCAGGCTCGGCAGTTCAAGCGCCCAGGAGTCGGTGGCTCCGTCGTATTCGAGGATGGCGGGTATTTCGAGGTCGATCCCGCTTCCGGCACCGACAAGGAGGAGACGGTAAGTGCCCGCAGATTCGATGTCGTCGAAGTAGACGTCGCCTTCGAGCATCGGTTCAGTCCCCAGCACAGCGGCCGCGAAGGAACCCAACGACGGAGCCGACGCAAGCGTTCCCTCGTCCAGCGTCAGTTGAGGTGGTAGAGCGATGAACAGTTCTCGGGCGTCCGAAACGGAAAGGCCGCTCGGACTCGAATCGTCGGGGATGGTGACGGCGAGGTCCAGTCCGGCGGGCGTTTTGGCCTCGGTCGTAGTGAGGCCGGTATCGAGCGCCGGCCTAAAATCGAGTTTGCCGCAGCCAGCGATGAAGGGGGCGGTGCCGGTGGCGCTCGCGAAAACGCCGGGATCCCCATGGGAATCCACTTTCACCGTCAGACTCGACCCCGCCTCGCAGGACGTGGGGTTGCGGGTGAAGGGGGTCAGGGGTTGGCTCAGGGGCGTCCGCCCGGGATGATCGGGAAGCGCAGTTCATCGTGTGCCGAGCTTGCCGGGACCCCCCAGACGTCGAGATCGAGGCTCTTTAGCGGCACCGCCGGCGGCAGGTCCTCGATTGCCAGCTCGAGCCCATTCTCGCTTTCGGCAGGGGCGGTTACAGATATTTCCACCGGGGATTCAAGCGTGGGAACAAGGAACCCGAGCCGGGCGAGCTGGCCGCTCTGTGGGGTTAGGAACCGAACCGCGGCTTCCCCCAGCTCGAAGTCGGGGTCCCCAAGGAAGTAGCCGTGGACCGTGACGGTTCCGACCTGCGACTCGACCGGGCATTTGTCTTCTTCGAACTTGGCGGTGGTGCAGCGAACGTTGAAGCTCGGGTAGAGGAAATAGCCGGGTGGCAGGCCCACCAACAGGTCCTTTGCTGCTTCGGGTTCTCCGGGGTCTTCCATGGCCACTGAGACGCTGAGGTCGGAATGGGCGCCGGCTTGGGCGGTGGAGCGTGAGAGGGAGGACGATTCGATGCTGGGCGCGGCGTCGGCTTGGTCCGTTAGCGGGCCAAGGCAGAAGCAGACGAAGCAGAGGAGGAGGGCGTGTCCCGTGCGGCGCATCCCACCCAAGGCTACTGAGTGCTCGGTGGGCTGGTCGCCTATCCAAGGGCCAGCAGTAGTCGAGGCTTTGTTTGCGTCTCCGGCCCCGAAGTCGCAAAATGCGGGACGTGGACGTTGGAGTGGGCAAGCAGCTGCGCGAGGCTCGCGGCCGGCGCAAGCTGACGCTGCAGGAGGTCGAGACGGCGACCAAGATCCGCGGCCGCTACCTGCGGGCGATCGAGAGCGAAGACTGGGACCAGCTGCCCGGCGACATATACGCCCGCGCCTTCATTCGCACCTACGGGTCCCTTCTCGGCCTCGACGGCGATCGCTTGGCCGAGCAACAGCGCCGCCAAAGGGGATCCGCCCGGCCCGGCGATCGCCTGCCCCGGATCGATCCGCGACCGCGACAGGCCTCCCGGCCCAGGGACGGGCCGCGGGTTCCTGCGGGGTTGGTCGCGGCTGTCGTCACCGCCGCGGTGGTGGTCGCGCTGCTCGTTGTCGGTCTTTCTGGCGGCGGCGGTTCTGGCGATTCCGCTCCCACGGGGACTGCGAAACGGCCTGGAGGCGAACCGAACGCGCGGGCGAAGCAAGACCAGGCAGCGCAGCCTGTCGCCAAGGACCACACCTTGAGGCTTCTCGCCACCGGCGAAGTCTGGATCTGTCTGCTGGAAGGCAGCGGCAGGCCGCTGGTCGGCGGCGACATCCTCTCTCCGGGCGAAACCGCCGGCCCGTTCCGGTCCGGTAGCTTCATCCTCGCGCTGGGAAACGGCGCCGTGACGATGACCTTGGACGGGAAACAGCAGAGCCTTCCTGAACCGCCGAGCCCGATCGGGTTCGCGGTCGATTCCCGCGGTTCCGTCAGCGAGCTGCCCGAAGGCGAACGGCCTACCTGCACGTGATCCGAGCCGGCATCGTCGTAACCGGGACCGAGGTGATCACCGGACGGATCTCGGACAGCAACGGCCCTTGGGTCTCTGAGCGGCTGGCGGAGCTGGGCGTCGAGGTTGCTCACATCCAGGTCGTCGCCGACCGCCCCGACGACCTCGAGGCGACGCTGCGATTCATGGCAGGCGAGGGAATGGACCTGATCGTCACCTCCGGTGGGCTGGGGCCGACCGCCGACGACCTGACCGCCGAGGTGGTGGCCCGGTTCGCCGGCCGCGAGCTGGTCCTCGACGAGGCGATGGAGGCCAAGATCGCCGAGATCCTGAGTGGCTTCGCCCAGCGCTTCAAGCTCGACCAAGAGGCGCTGATGGAGGCGAACCGCAAGCAGGCGATGGTCCCGGAGGGAGCGACGCCACTGGATCCGGTGGGGACGGCGCCCGGGCTGGTGGTCCCGGCCGGCGAGCGGGTCGTGGTTGTCCTGCCGGGGCCGCCGCGCGAGCTGCAGCCGATGTGGGCGGCGGCGGTAGAGACCGGGCCGGTGCGGGAGGTGCTGGACCGGGCGACGCCGCTACGCGGCTACACGATGCGAATGTTCGGCGTCCCCGAGTCGGAGATCGCCAAGAGCCTGCGGGAGATGGAGGCCGATGGGGTCGCGCTGGACACGGTGGAGATCACCACTTGCCTGCGGCGCGGGGAGATCGAGATCGACGTTCGCTACCGCGACGAGGCGCTGGCCGTCGCCGAGGAGGTGCGCGAGGGATTGGTGCGCCGGCACCGCGAGGAGACCTTCAGCCTCGACGGCGAGACGATCGACGCCCAGGTGGCGACGCTCCTCCTCGGCCGACGGCTGGCGCTGGCCGAGTCCTGCAGCGGCGGTCTGATGGCTGCCCGGGTGACGGATCTGGCCGGGGCCTCGGAGTACTTCGCCGGAGGCGTCGTCGCCTACTCAAACGAGGCCAAGGCCCAGATGCTGGGGGTCGATCCGGGTCTGATCGAGGCCAAGGGGGCGGTTTCGCCGGAGGTCGCCGAGGCGATGGCGATCGGGGCGCTGGAGCGCTTCGAGGCCGACGTCGCGGTCTCGATTACCGGTATCGCCGGGCCCGGGGGCGGAAGCGAGGAGAAGCCTGTCGGCTATGTCTGCTTCAACGCCCGACTGGCAGATGGAACCAGCCTCGCTCGAGACCCCGTCATCCCCGGCGGCAGGCTCGACATCCGCGAACGCTCGGCGCTGGTTGGGATGCATCTGCTGCGAAGGCTGCTCGGCGAGGAAGAAGGCACGAAGTAGGCGCTGAGATTTGGCTTTGCGGTGTTGTTCGGTGCGTCTCGGCCCCGTAGCGTGGCGGGCGTGGCAAAGGAACAATCGAAGAGCCCGCGGGTGCGCTTGTTCGTCGCCCTCGACCTCCCGGCGGAGCTGCGTGAGGGAATCGCCGCTTGGGGGAGGGAGGCCCTTGGCGATCCGGCCTTGAGGCCGGTCGTGGAGGAGTCCCTGCACCTGACCCTGGCCTTTCTCGGCAGTCGGCCGGAAGGGGAGATCGAGGCGATCGTCGAGATCGTGCGCGAGGGTGTCGGGCCGGCCCCCTGGGTCGAGCTGCTTGAGCCCGTCCAGCGGCCTCCGCAGGGGCGGGCTCGGGTCTTCGCCTTGCCAGTGATCTCGCCGGGGAGCGAGGCATTGCAGGCCGGTGTCTCGCGCGGTCTCGAGGAGGCGGGGCTCTACGAGCCTGAGAAACGGTCCTTCTGGCCACATGTGACCGTGGCTCGGGTTCGTCCCGAGGCGCGGGGATCGCGGCGTCCGGCGGTCGTCTCCGACCTGCCCGGCGGGTTGCCCGAGGGCCTCCGGGAAGCACGAATTTGCCGCCGGATGACGCTCTACCGTTCTGAACTCCAGTCGACCGGCGCGCGCTACGTGCCGTTGGCCCAAGTCCAGCTGCCCGGATGAGGCAGCAGTGAGGTGATCGAAGATGGCAGATAGGAAAACGAGCTTGAACGACGTCTCCGCCAAGGAGGCGAAAGCGAAGGACGCGGCGCTGGAGAACGCCGTCAGCGGCATCAGGAAGGAGTTTGGCGAGGGTTCCCTGATGCGGCTCGGCGACAAGGGCACGGTCAAGGTTGAGGCGATCCCGACGGGGTCTCTGGCCCTCGATCTCGCTCTCGGAATCGGCGGCGTCCCCCGTGGTCGCATCGTCGAGATCTTCGGCCCCGAGTCCTCGGGGAAGACGACCCTGGTCAACCACATCATCGCCCAGGCCCAGGCGCTGGGCGGGGTCTGCGCCTTCATCGACACCGAGCACGCGATCGATCCGGTCTACTCGCGAGCGATCGGGGTCGATACCGATGAGCTGCTCGTCTCCCAGCCCGACTACGGCGAGCAGGCGCTGCAGATCGCCGACCGGCTGATCGCCTCCGGGGCGGTCGACGTGGTCGCCATCGACTCGGTGGCGGCGCTGACGCCGAAAGCCGAGCTCGACGGGCAGATCGGCGATACCACCGTCGGTCTCCAGGCGCGGCTGATGTCACAGGCGATGCGCAAACTCGCCGGCAACCTCAACCGGACCAAAACCGTCTGCCTGTTCACCAACCAGATCCGCGAAAAGATCGGCGTCCAGTTCGGCTCGCCGGAGACCCAGCCGGGTGGCCGGGCGCTGAAGTTCTATTCCTCTCAGCGGCTCGACATCCGACGCATCGAGACCCTGAAGGAAGGGACCGAGGCGGTCGGCAACCGGGTGCGGGTGAAAGTCGTCAAGAACAAGGTCGCTTCTCCCTTCCGCCAGGCCGAGTTCGACATCGAGTACGGGGTCGGAATCTCACGCGAGGGCGGTCTGCTCGACTTCGGCATGGAGCAGGACCTGGTGCAGAAATCCGGCTCCTTCTTCTCCTACGGCGAGACCCGGCTGGGGCAGGGACGCAACAACGCCAAACAGTTCCTGCTCGACAACCCAGAGCTGGCCCTGGAGATCGAAACCAAGGTGCGGACCGCGCTCGGAATCGACGGCGAGGAGCCGCAGCCGAAAGAAGCCCCTGTTGAGGTACCGCCGGCAGCAGAGGCGAAGGCGGCGTAGCGTCGCTTTCGCCTCACGGCGAACCGGGCTCGGACCTCTATAGGATGGCCGCCGCCTAATGGAGAACGAGACTCTCTTTTACATCTGCGGTGGCGTGCTGGCCGTCTCGGCGGTCGTCGTCACCTTCCTCGGCCTCAAACTGGAGAACTTTCCAGGTCGAGCCTTGCCGCTGGTCGTCGCCTGGTTCGCGGTCTTCGTCGTCGGCGCCACGACTTTTGCGGTTCGCTACTCGGTGGAGCACCAGGAGCACCTGGAGCACAAGTACGAGCACGCGAACGAGGCGATCGAAGAAGACGAGGGCGACATCCCGGCCCACTCGGGAGAGGGCTCCGGCGAAGAGTCCGGGAAAACGGAGGAAGAGGGTGAGCACGGCGGAGGCACTGCAGGAGCGTCCACCACGCTCGAGCTGGCAGCGGATCCCACGGCTCTCGCCTTCGACAAGACCGAGTTGAACGCCAAGGCGGGCGAGGTCACGATCGACTTCGACAACCCGGCGGCGCTCGAACACAACGTCGTGATCGAGAAAGACGGCGAAGAACTGGCCGGCTTCGAACCGATCATCGAAAGCGAAGAAGAGCTGACGGCGGATCTCGAACCCGGCACCTACGAGTTCATCTGCAGCGTGACCGGTCACGCCGAAGCAGGCATGACCGGCACCCTCACCGTCGAATAGACGGCGCCGGCGGGTCTCGCGCAGGTACCCTGCGCCGATGGCGCAGAAGTTCCACGTCACCACCTTCGGGTGCCAGATGAACGTGCACGACTCCGAGCGGATGCGGGGGATGCTGGCCTCGCTCGGCTACGAGGAGGCGCCCAGTCGCGAGGAGGCCGACTTGATCCTCTTCAACACCTGCTCGATCCGGGAGTCGGCTGACAGCCGCTTCATCGCCCACCTCGGCCAGGCCAAGCGGCTCAAGTCCGAAGACCCAGGTCGGGTGGTCGGGGTCGGCGGTTGCTGGGCGCAGTCAGTTAAGGAGGAGGTTTTCGAGCGCTTCCCCTTCGTCGATGTCGCCTTCGGCCCGGGCCAGATTCACAAGCTCGCCGAGTTCCTCAACAGCGACTCGATCACCGCCCAGGGCTACTTCGAGTTCGAGGACTTCTCCGGGCACCTGCCGAGCCGGCGCGAGCGCGAGTTCCAGGGCTGGCTGCAGATCTCCCAGGGCTGCAACTGCGTTTGTTCCTACTGCATCGTCCCCTCAACGCGAGGGCGCGAGGTCAGCCGCGACCCTGGCGAGCTGATCGCCGAGGCCGAACAACTCGCCGCCGACGGGGTCCGTGAGGTGACGCTGCTGGGGCAGAACGTCAACAGCTACGGGCGAGACCTACCGCTGGATCGGCGGATCGGGTTCTCCGATCTGCTGCGGCGGGTCGATGCGGTGGAGGGCATCGACCGCATTCGCTACACCAGCCCACACCCCAAGGACATGAAAGAGGACGTAATCCTCGCCCATGCCGAGCTCCCGGCGCTCTGCGAGCAGATCCACCTGCCGCTGCAGTCGGGCTCCAGCGCCGTCCTCAAACGGATGCGCCGCACCTACAACCGCGGCCGCTACATGGACCGGGTGGCGCTGATCCGCGAGCACGTTCCCGATTGCGCGATCACCACCGACATCATCGTCGGCTTCCCCGGCGAGACCGAGGCGGACTTCGAGCAGACGCTGGAAGTGGCGGAGGAGGTCGGCTACGACGGCGCTTTCACCTTCATCTTCTCGCCCCGGCGCGAAACCGAGGCGGCGACCATGGACGACCAGCTGCCCCACTCGGTCAAGGTTGAGCGGCTGGAACGGCTGCTCGAGGTGGTCCAGAGGCGGGCCGCCGAACGGGCCCAGCGCTTCGTCGGCCGCACCATGGAGGTCCTGGTCGAGGGCACCAGCCGCACCGACGAGACCAAGCTGCGCGGCCGCACCCGCCACGGCAAGGCGGTCAACTTCGACGGCATCGCCGAGGCGGGTGACCTGGTCCAGGTGGAGATCGAAACGGCAACCTCGCAGACCCTGAGCGGAGTCCTGGCACGCCCCCTGACCCCCTTGCTTTGAGCGTCATCGGCATCTTCGGCCCGACCGGGGTCGGCAAGACCGGAGTGGCGATCGCGCTCGCGGAACTGCTGCGAGAGCGCAGCGAGGACCCGGTGGCGATCAACTGCGATGCGCTGCAGGTCTACGAGGGGCTAGCGGTTCTGACCGGCACCGCCACCCCAGAGGAGCAGGCTCGACTGGAGCACCGCCTGCTCGGCTGCGTGCCGATAACCGAGGACTTCTCGATCGGCGACTACATGCCGCTGGCGCATCGCGAGGTGGACGTGGCCCTGGATGCCGGCCGCAGGCCGATTGTGGTCGGCGGTACCGGTCTATATCTCCGCGCCGCCGTAGCGAACCTCTCGCTGCAAAAGGTGCCGGCCGAATCCGAGGCATCCGAGCTCTGGTCACCGGAGACCCGCCATCCGACGATGATCTTCGGCCTCGACATGGACCGCGAGCAGCTCTACGAGCGGATCAACGCCCGCGTCGATTCGATCCTCGCCGGAGGAGCCGCCGAGGAGGCAAGGCGAGCTGACGCGCTCGGACCCGGTCGCACCGCTCGCAAAGCCCTCGGCTTCGACGAAGTCCTCGCCGGCGAGGTCGAGACGATGAAGCGGCGCTCGCGCAACTACGCCCGGCGCCAGCTCACCTGGATGCGGAAAATCCCGAACCTGGTGCCGATCGACCGCACCGGCCTCAGCGACGAGGAGGTAGCGCAAAGGATCGCCTCAATAGGCTGCCCCGCGTGAAGTTCGAGAAGTGGCAAGCGCTGGGCAACGACTATCTGATCTTTGAGCAGGAGCGGCTGCCCTGGGAGCTGAACGCGACTCGGGTCGAGTGGCTTTGCGACCAGCATTTCGGCACCGGCGCCGACGGAATCCTGCTGCTGTCCAAGAGCGAGGACCCCGAGTTCGTCGCCAACCTGCGGATCTTCAATCCCGACGGCTCCGAGGCCGAGCTCTCCGGCAACGGTGCCCGCGAGGCGATCCTCTATTTGCGCCGCCACGGCTGGACTGACGCCGACGAGTTTGCGATCAGCACCGTCGCCGGGCCGATCCGGCCGACGATCACCGGCGAGCTGACCTGCTCGGTCGACATGGGGCGAGCGGCGACTGCCTCGAAGGATTTTCCCTCCGGCCCCGAGGACGGGCGCGGAACGCTCGAGAGCGGTGGCCGCACCTGGGAGTTCCAGCACGTCTCGATCGGCAACCCGCAGTGCGCGATCGTCGTCGACGCCACGGAGCTGGATGAGCTGGATCTCGGTGAGATCGGTCCCGGCATTGAAGCCAACGGGCTGTTTCCCAACCGCACCAACGTCTCCTTCCTAGCGGTCGAAGGCGACCGGGTGCGAGCGCGGATCTTCGAGCGCGGGGTGGGGGAGACGCTCTCCTCCGGAACCGGCGCCAGTGGCGCCGCGGTAACCGCCTTCCTGCGCGGCGCCGCCAGCCCGCTGGTGGTCGAGCTGGAAGGCGGCGAGCTGCAGGTCGCGATCTCCGCCGACCTGGACGTGCAGCTGGATGGCTGGGCGGAGCCGGTCTTCGCCGGCGAGCTGACTCCGGAGTTGGTTCAAGCCCTGGCCGAGCTGGACGGCGAGTGACCGTCCCGATCGCATAGATTTCCGCGCCCCATGTCGATCGCACATCCCTCCAAACGCCTCGAGGCGATCCCGCCTTACAAGTTCCAGGAACTCGAGCAGCAAATCGCCGATAAGCGAGCCGCCGGCATCGACGTAATCAGTCTCGGGATCGGCGACCCGGACCAGCCGACCTACCCGCACGTAGTCGAGGCGATGCGCGAGGCGGTCGGAAATCCGGCTTATCACCAGTACCCGAGCAACCGCGGCCGCGACGAGTTCCGCCAGGCCTTCGCCTCTTTCTACGACCGCAGGTTCGGGGTCGAGATCGACGCCAAGACCGAGGTGATTCCGGCGATCGGCGCCAAGGAGTGCATCTACAACCTCTGCTTCGCTTTCCTCGACCCCGGCGACGTCGCCCTCGCTTCTGACCCCGGCTACCCGGTCTACACCGCCGGGCCGATCCTCGCCGGCGCTGAGGCCGAGCTGCTGCCGCTGGTGCCGGAGCTCGGCTTCGCCCCTGATCTCAGCGCCGTCCCCGCGGACGTCGCCGCCAAGGCCCGCCTGATGTTCATCAACTACCCGAACAACCCGACCGGCGCGATCGTCCCCGACGGGTTCTTCGAGCAGGTGGTCGAGTTCGCCAGGGAGCACCAGATCCTCGTAGTCCACGACAACGCCTACTCGGAGACCACCTACGACGGCTACGTCGCGCCCAGCTTTCTCGCCACGCCCGGCGCCAAGGAGGTCGGAGTCGAGGTTTTCTCGCTCTCCAAGGGCTACAACATGACCGGTTGGCGCTGCGCGGCGATCCTCGGCAACGCCGAAGCAATCCAGACCTACTGGCGCCTGAAGACCAACGTCGATTCCGGCCTCTTCGAGGCGATCCAGATGGCCGGCGTCGCCGCCCTGGAGGGCCCCGGAGAGCCGATGGAGCAGATGAACGCGACCTACCTTCGTCGCCGCGACCTCGTCGTCTCCGCCCTGGGCGAGATCGGGGTCGAGGTCAGCTCTCCGAAAGGGACCATCTACGTCTGGGCTCCGGTCCCCGAGGGGCACACCTCGACCTCATTCTGCGAGCTGGTGCTCGAGGAGGCGGCCGTGGTCATTTCACCCGGCTCGATGTACGGGCCCAGCGGCGAGGGCTTTTTCCGCATCGCCCTGACCGCGCCCGACGACCGCATCGAAGAGGCGGTCGAGCGGATGCGCGAGCACCTCGCCGGCTAGACCGCCTCGCGCTCGGCTTTCTTGCGCCAGTAGCGATCGAGGCCGGCCCACTGGTAGGCGGTGGGGACGGCTTGGAGGAGCTCGTCGACGGTGTTGCCTTCGATCCCTTCGCCGGCCAGGTCGCCGCGGATGCGGCGCTCGATGTCGGTGTTGTAGGTGTCCCTGTCCATCCGCTTGGCCATCGCCGCCTCGAGCCTCAGTTTGGCCTTGACGCTTTCGATGTATCCGGGGACGTCGTCCTCGATTGCGCCGAAATGGGTCAGAGCCAGGCGCTGGGGCGACCAGGCCGCGACCGTGTCGAGGGATTCCACCCAGGTCTCGATGTCGATGTCCGGCGGCGGAGTGGGGGGCACGACCAGGTTCGAGGGCGGGATCCGGCAGGCGGCCACGTCGCCGACGAAGGCGGTGCCGGACTCCTCGTGGAAGTAACAGACGTGGTGAGAGGCGTGGCCGGGGGTGTAGGCGACCTGCATCCCGAGCACGTTCTCGCCGCCGCTCAGCACCCGCACGTTCTCCTCCGGCACCGGCAGGATCTCGCCCCAGAGGTAGTTCAGCTGGTCGCCGTAGAGGCGCTCGGCACTGGCCAGCAACTTCGAGGGGTCGATCAGGTGCGCGGCGCCGCGCTCGTGGACGTAGACCTCCAGGTCCGGCCAGCGGCGCACCAGCGCCCCGGTGGCGGCGGCGTGGTCGAGGTGGATGTGGGTCAGTAGCAGCGCCCGCGGTTGCTCGTTCCCGATTGCCTCGATGACCGTGGAGATCGACGACTCCGGCCCTGGGTCTACGAGCGCACCATCAACCTCCCAGCAGCCGATGACGTGGGGACGCCCCAGGTGCTTTACGTCGATGACCCGCACTACGCGGTCGGAGCGGGGAAGCGGTCGTCCGCTTCGAGCATCTGTCGCAGGCCCTCTTCCATCCCGCGCGGCGAGTAGCCGAGCTCCCGCTGGGCCTTGTCGTAGCTGGCCCAGAAGGTGACGTTGTCGCCGGAGGTGATCAGCTCACGCAGGTTCGGCGGCTGGCCCATCACTTTGCCGACCACGGGGCCGAAGGGGATCATCAGCTTCATCAGCCCGGTCGGCAGGTTCCGCTTCGGCGCCTTGCGGCCGCTGACCCGGGCGACGGTCTCGACCGCCTCCCGCATCGTCGTCACCGGGCCGCTGATCACGTAGGTCTCGCCGAGCGCGGCCTTGTCCAGCCCGAGCAGGATGCCGCCGGCGATGTCCTCGACGTGGGTCATGCAGATCCCCAGCTCCGGGAACGGAAGCAGTGGCAGTTTGCCGGCGAAGAACTGCTCCAACAGATCGGCGACCTGAGAGGTGTCGCCGGGGCCGTAGACGCCGCCGGGCTGGACGATGACCGCCGGCAGGCTCTGCTCGTCGATCATCCGCTGGACGACCTTGTGGGCCTCGAGCTTGGTCTCCTCGTAGTAGGAGGTGAAGTCGGTCTCGGGGTTCTTGTAGCTCTCGTCGACGACCTTTTTGTGGGTGTTGCCGAAGATGCCGACGGTGGAGACGTAGACGACGCGAGGCAGTTTGGCCTCCAGCGCGACCCGCATCACCCGCTCGGTTCCGGCCACGTTGGCCTCCCACATCGTCGGGCGCTGCTTGGCCGGGATCCCGACCTCGTAGATCGCCGCCGCGTGGATCGCCGCGTCGCAGCCGCTCATGCCCTGGCGCAGGGCGGCCTCGTCGCCGAGGTCGCCGCTGACCAGATCGCAGCCGAGAGCGGTCAGCTTCGCCGCTTTCTCGGGGCTGCGGACGAGGCAGACGACCTCGTCGCCGCGCTCGCGCAGCTGGCGCACGACCTCCCCGCCGATGAACCCGGTGCCGCCAGTGACAAAGACCTTCATCGGTACCCAGCCTATAGGGCTTGGGCCGACGCCTACAATCCCCCTGAGTGGAGGCTTCCCAAAATGGCAGCGGTCGCCGGGCGCGTCAGCGGGCGCTGGCGATCGGCATCGTCGACGGGCGCGGCGAGGGTGAGCCGCTGGCCGAGCTGAAGGAGCTGCTGCTGACCGCCGGCGTTGCCACGGTGGGAGCCGCGACCCAGCAGCGCCCGAAACCGGACCCAGACCGCTACTTCGGCCGCGGCCGGTTGACCGAGCTGAAAAGCGAGATTGCCGCCTCCGGTGCCAACCTCGTCGCCTGCGACGACGAGCTCGCCCCGCGCCAGGAGCGCAACCTCGAGGCCGCCCTCGGGGTGCCAGTGATCGACCGCACCGCGGTGATCCTCGACATCTTCGCCGACCACGCCCACTCGGCCGAGGGCAAGCTGCAGGTTGAGCTGGCGCAGCTGGAATACAACATGGCCCGCATGCGGGGCCTCTGGACCCACCTCGAGCGCCTCGGCGCCGGCCGCATGGACGGCGGCATCGGCACCAGGGGCCCGGGCGAGAGCCAGATCGAGACCGACCGCCGCCTGGCCCGGGACCGGATCTCGGCCCTGCGCCGCCGGCTCACCCGGCTGGAGCGCAACCGCGGCGTGATGCGGGCCCGCCGCGACAGCTCCTCACTGCCGCGTGTGGCCCTGGCCGGCTACACCAACGCCGGCAAGTCGACCTTGCTGAACGCGCTGACCGGCGCCGAGGTCGAAGTCCGCGACCGGCTCTTCCACACGCTTGACCCGACCACCCGCAACTTTGAGCTATCCGGGCGCGATTACCTGTTGACCGACACCGTCGGCTTCATCGAAAAGCTCCCGCATCAGCTGGTCGAGGCGTTCAAGGCGACCCTGGAGGAGACCGTGCTGGCCGACCTGATCCTGCACGTGGTTGATGCTTCTGCCTCCGAGGAGCGGCGGCTGATCGACATGCAGGCGGTCGACGAGGTGCTGGAGGAGATCGGCGCCGGCGAGAAGCCGCGGCTGCTGATCTTCAACAAGTCCGACCTGCTGAGCGAGGAGGAGCGGGGCGAGGTCGGGCTCGATCATCCCGAGGCGGTGCTGATCTCGGCCCGCGAGGCGGAAGGCCTGGATGCCCTGCGCGAGGCGATCGAGGCGGCCTTCGAGGAAACCCTGACCGAGGTGGAGCTGCTGATCCCGTACTCGGAGGGCGGCCGCCTGCACGAGCTGCACGAAGTGGCCGGCGACCTCGAGCGGGAGGACCGCGAGGACGGCGTTCTGGTCCACGCCAAAGTGCCCTCGGCGGAGATGCACCGGTTCAGCGATCTCGCGGTGGCATAGTCTGCCGCCGGTGCAACTCCCGATTCTCAAGCTGAAAGACGAGGCGGTCATTCCCTCCCGTGCCCACGAGGGGGACGCTGGGCTTGATTTGTATGCCTGCGAGGCGGCGCACATCGGTCCCGGTGAGCGGTGGAGCGTGGGGACCGGGGTGGGGGTGGAGATTCCCGAGGGTCACGCGGGGCTGGTGCTGCCGCGCTCGGGCCTTGCTCGCGACCACGGCATCGCTCTGGTCAACGCCCCCGGCTTGATCGACTCCGGCTACCGGGGGGAGATCCGGGTCCTGCTGCTCAACACCGACCCGGCCGAGACCTTCCGGGTCGAGCCCGGCGACCGCATCGCCCAGCTGCTGCTGACGCCGATCGCGACGCCGGCGCCGGTCGAGACGACGGCCCTCAGCGATTCCACTCGCGGTGAGGGCGGCTTCGGCTCCAGCGGCCGCTAGCGCGGCGACTTATCGCTGTATATCCGCGAAACCTCGCCGCGCTAGGACTGCGCGGCGCGACGGGCCGACTCGTGCGCGGCGGCCTCGAGCTCGTCGGGCAGCGGCTCCAGCTCGGGTCGGGTCCCGTAGCGGCGCTCCAGCGCGAGGGCGATCAGGTGGTCGGCGAGCCAGGCGTTCTTCGGCAGCAGCGGCCCGTGCAGGTAGGTGCCGATCACGTTGCCTCGCCTGACCCCCTCGAAGCCGTCGCGGTCGTTGTTGCCGTGGCCGGAGATGACTTTGCCCAGCGGCTGGGCGTCCGGTCCGAGATAGGTGCGGCCGCCGTGGTTCTCGAAGCCGGCAATCAGGCGCGGTCCGCCGCCGAGGTCGGCCTCGATCGCGACGTTGCCGATCAGGCGCGGGCCCGGCTCACGCACCGTCTCCAGGTCGGCGATCCCGAGGCCGGGCAGCCTCTCCTCGCCTAGCTGGTAGCTGTGGCCGAGCAGCTGGTAGCCGCCGCAGACCGCCAAGAGGACGGCGCCGTCGTCGGCCGCCGCGGCGAGCGCCTCGCGCTTACTGGCGACCATGTCGGCGGCGACCGCGCGCTGGTCGCGGTCCTGGCCGCCGCCGACGTAGAAGAGGTCGTGGGCGGCGGGGTCGACCGGCTCGCCCGGGCCGGCGCCGTCGTGGACGAAGCCGATCCCGCGCCACTCGCAGCGGCGCTGGAGGAAGAGGATGTTGCCCCGGTCGGCGTAGATGTTCATCTGATCGGGGTAGAGACTGAGCACGCGGAGCTCCATCAGCTGTCCCTTTCCAGGAGGACGACGAGGGAGCCCTCGTGCATTGCGGTCGGTGGGATCTCGTGCCGCCCAGCGGGGACCAGGCCGCAGGCCGCCGCCTCGGCCTCGAGCGTCGCGGCGCTGAAAGTCGCGATCCGCACCTCGTTCGGTTCCTCGCTCAAGGCCCCGTCGGGGGCGACCAGGTGCCGCAGGCGGTGGACGACGATCTCGCCCGGTGCGACCGCGGCCCCGACCGCCAGGCTCGAGTAGACCCAGCCGTCGACCTCGCGCACGTCGGGGAGGGGAGGGGGCGCCCCGTCAGGCTCCGGCATCGACTCGATGATCGCGGCGGCCAGGAGGCCGCCCGGGCGCAGCGCCGCGGCGACGGATCGCAGGCAATCGACCCGCTCGGCCGAGCCGGGAAGGAGCTGCAGCAGGTGAGTGGGGGCGAGGACGAGGGAGGCGGACTCCTCCAGCTCGAAGGCGCGGGCGTCGGCGGTGACCGTCTCGAGGGGCAGGTCAGCTCCGCGCTCCTCGAGGGCAGAAAGCAGCTCGGGCTCGGAGTCGAGGCCGATCACCTCGTGTCCGCGCCGGGCCAGGTGCAGGGCGACGCGCCCGGTCCCGCAGCCCAGCTCCAGCACCGGACCGCTTGCGCCCTCCGCCAGCTCCTCCCAGAGCGGCAGGTCAGCTGCGTAGGCGCCGCACTCGACGTCGTGCCAGATCGTCGCCGGGCTCGCGCTCATCGCCAGAACTCCTCGGCGAGGCCGCGGTCGGCGAGCAGCTTGCGCAGCTCCAGCAGGGCGGTGTAAGTGGGGAGGGCGAAGAGACGCCCCTCGGCTCCGCGAACGGCGGCGTCGAGCGAGGGGCCGATCTCCGGCACGACCTCGATCCGTCCCTCGTCCCAGCCCGCGTACTTCAGCCGCAGCGCCATCTCCGCCGCCCGGGTGCCGGCGCAGACCACGCGGCGCACGCCACTCGCCAGCAACTCGAAGTCGGCATCCCAGATCCAAGAGACGTCGCGTCCATCGGCGATCCGGTCGTTGAGCGCGACCCAGAGGTCGATCGCGCCGCCCTCCCGGCTCTCCAGCGCCAGCGTCCGCAGGACCTCGTTGGCGCCGGCTGGGTTCTTGATCAAGAGGATCGAGACCGGGGTCCCGTCGACCGGGATCGTCTCGACCCGGCCGAAGGCGGCCTGGGTCTCGCCGAGTGCGTGGGAGATCCGCTCCGGAGCCACCCCGAGGCGCAGCCCGGCGGCGATCGCGGCGAGGGCGTTGTAGACGTTGTAGAGGCCTGGCAAGGGGAGGTCGAGCTCGATCTCGCCGGACGGGGTTCGAACCAGTGATCTAGACCCGTCCATGCCACGCAGCTCGATCTCGGTCGCCGCTACCTCCGGGGCCGGCCGCTCCGCTCCGCAGTTGGGGCAAGAGTAATGGCCGAGGTGGCCGACGAAGGCGCGCTCGTAGGCGTAGGGGTGGCCGCAACGGCGGCAGTGCTTGGCGTCGAAGGCGTGTTGCAGCTCGGGCAGGGCCTGGGAGGGATCCTCGATCCCGAAATAGAGAACGCCCTCGCGGCGGGCCCCCTCGCCATCGCGGCCGAGGTCGGCGATCAGCGGATCGTCGGCGTTGAGGACGAACCGGGTGCGGCCGGTCCGCGCCGCCACCGTCTTCGCCCACTCGTCGGCCAGTGCCTCCATCTCCCCGTAGCGGTCGAGCTGGTCGCGGAAGAGGTTGCCGAGCACGATCAGCGAGGGGTCGAGCTGCTCGCTCACTCGCGGCAGCCAGGCCTCGTCGACCTCGAACAGGCCCTCCTCGCCGCGCTGCTCCAGTAGCGCCGTCGCCACGCCCCAAGTCATGTTCGAGCCGGCGCGGTTGTGGACCGGGTGGCGGTCGGCGGCGGCGAGGATGCCGGCGATCATCCCCGCGGTCGTCGTCTTGCCGTTGGTGGCGCTGACGATCGTCGTGCCGCGGTCGAGGCCGGCACCGAGGCGGGCGATCGCCTCCGGCTCAAGGCGCAGCAAGACGCGACCGGGCAGGGTGGTGCCGCCGCCGCGACCGCTAGCCCGGCTGGCGGCGCCGACCGCCCGCGAGAGGACCAGCTTGGCGCCGAAGAGGGGTCGGGTGCGAGCGCCCGCGGCCGCCATCGGCTTCAGGTCTCGTCGCCGGGAGGGACGAGAATCGAGAGGCAGTTCGGCAAGACCCGCAGCGAGACCGGCAGGTCGGTGAGGTGGTCGCCGTCGGCGTAGACCGGGAAGGGCCGGCTCGCGTCGAGCTCGAGCCGCGAGGCGCGGAAGGTGGTGACCTCCTCTTTACCGATATGGGCGCCCTTGAGGACCTCGCGTAACCCGCGTAGGAAGCGCAGCTTGCCGACCTCGGTGATCGCCACCACGTCGAATTCGCCGTCGTCGAGCTTCGCGTCGGGGGCGATGTACATGCCGCCGCCGTAGACGCTGTTGTTGGCGACGTCGACGAAGTAGCCGGTCAGCCGTTTGCGCTCCCCGCCGACGACGATGGTGAAGCGGGCCGAGCGCCAGCCGATCAGGGTGCGGACCATCGAGTAGGCGTAGACGAGATTGCCGCGAATCAGCTTCGTATCGTTGGCGAGGCGGTTGCATTCGGAGTCGAAGCCGACGCTGGCGATGCCGAGGAAGCGCTTGCCGTTGGCCTCGCCGACATCGATCCGGCGGCTGTGGCCGCCGAGGACGACGTCGACGGCCGCTTCCGGCTCAGAGGGAATGCCGAGCGCCCGCGCCAGGTCGTTGCCGCGGCCGCCCGGGATCAGGCCCAGCGGCGTCTCCGCGCCGGCCATCGCGCCGCCGATCGCGCCGATCAGGCCGTCGCCACTGACCACGACCGGGACCTCGCCGAGCTCGATCGCCCGCAGCGCCAAGTCGACCCCGTGATCGAGGCTGCGGGTCTTCTCGACCCGGAAGACGGCGCGGCGAGCGTCCAGCGCTGCCTCGATCTGGGGCAGCAGCTTCAGGGATTTACCCCCAGCGGACGAGGGGTTGACGAGCAGGGTCAGCGGCATCCCGGCGATCTCCATTCGGAAGGCAGCCTAAATGGCGCGGCCCGCGGCCTCACCGCCGCCGAGGCGGAAGACAGAGAAGCTGCCGTCTCCCGCCGGCTGCGCCCAGATCGACTCGAACCCGAGGCGAGCCAGGCGGTGACGTAGAAGGCGGCCGATGGGACCGCTGGGAGCCCCCGTGCGGGCGGTCTCAGCCAGGATCAGAAAGCCACCGGGACACATAACCCGTACCGCCTCCCGCGGGGAGGGGCGAGCATCGAGGACGGCGATCAAACCGAAGTATCGGTCGGGGAAGGGAAGCGAGCGCGGGGCGCCCTGCTTGAAGGCAATCCGGCCCTCGGGGTCGAGCCCGACCTTGGCTCGCGCCTCCTGAACCTTTCGCTCCGAGCGATCGACCCCGCGCACCCGCGCGCTCGGAAACTCGCGGGCGAGGAACAGCGCGCCCTCGCCCGCGCCGCACTCGAGCTGGAGAATCCGCTCCGGATCGCCGACGTGGAGAACCGCTGCCGCGAGCGGGGTGAGCGGAGGAGAGGGCTGCACGGGGGGATCGTAGGTCCCCGGGCGTTTTTCCTCCGCCGGCTCGATTAGGGTTCGGCACCATGGAGCAGCAGCCAGATCGCCGTTGGATCGTCCTCGCCGTTTTCGCGGTTGTAGCCGTCGGCATCGTCGTCGCGGTTCTAGTCGGCCGGGGTGGGGATTCGGACGACGGGGGATCATCCACCGCTGCGCCTTCAACTGAAGCCGACTCCGGAGGCTGCGAGGAAGTCGAAGCGCCGAAACCGAAGAACGTCAGCTTCAAAGCGCCGGATGAGGTGTTGGAGAAAGGCGAACCCGCGACCGCGGTGGTCAAGACCAACTGCGGCACCTTCGAGATCGCGCTCGACACCGACCGCGCCCCGAAGACCGCGAACTCCTTCGCCTTCCTCGCCGAGGAAGGCTTCTACGACGACCTCACCTTCCACCGGGTCGCCCCTGGTTTCGTGATCCAGGGCGGCGACCCCGAAGGCAACGGCCTCGGCGGTCCCGGCTACACCGTCGACGAGGAGCCGCCGCCGAACCTCGCCTACACCAAAGGCATGGTCGCGATGGCGAAGAGCTCGGCCGACCCGCCGGGCCGCTCCGGCAGCCAGTTCTACGTCGTCACCGCCCCCGACGCCGGCCTGCCGCCCGAATACGCGCTGGTCGGCAAGGTCAGCGAGGGGTATGACGTCGTCGAAAAGATCGACGCTCTGGGGACGGAAGAAGAAAAACCGACCCAGACTGTGTTGATCGAAGAGATGACTATCGAGAAGTAGCTGGTCTTAGGGAGGGGTCGGGAGGGGGTGCCCGGGAGCACCTCCGCCGGGAGGATCGTTTGGCGGCTGACCGCTGGAGGCTTATGGCCCGGCTCCATGCTGAGTACCCGGGCACCCCCTCCCGACCCCTCTGCCCACAGAGTTCAGCCGGACGTTCAGGGTTCAGCCGCTTTCACACTTCACTGGCCGGATAAGCTCAACTCGTGGCCAAGGTTGACGTCGGCGATTCTGCTCCTGATTTTGCTCTGCCCGGTACGGGGGACAAGACTTATCGGCTGTCGGACTATCGGGGGCGCAACCTGATTCTTGCCTTTTATCCCGGCGATGCGACGACTGTTTGCACCAAGCAGTTCTGCTCGTATCGGGACGAAGGGGACCGGCTTGATGAGCTCGATGCCGAGGTGCTTGGGATCTCGCCCCAGTCGGTCGATTCGCATGAGCACTGGGTCAAAGAGCAGGAACTGAACGTGCCGCTACTGGCCGACAAGGACCTGGCGGTGGCCAAGGACTACGGCGTCACCGGCTGGATCGGGCCGCTGGCGCGGCTGACCGAGCTGAAGGACTCTCCCGGCGGCCGCTACGTGCAGCGGGCGATCTTCGTCATCGACGGTGAGGGGATCATCCGCCATCGCTCCGTCTCGCGCACCGGCGCCAAATACGAGTCCGTCGGGGATCTCGAGCGCGCCGTCGCCTCGCTGGGCTGATGCCGCTCGAAGGGCGGCCGTTCGCCCTCGGGCCCGAGCCCAGGCTGCAGGGGGAAGCAATGGGGGAGGGGCCGCCGGTTGTCCTCTGCCACGGGATCACCGCGACCAGGCGCTACGTCCTGCACAGCTCGAAGGCCCTGCCGCGGGCCGGCTACGAGGTGATCACCTATGACGCCCGCGGCCATGGCGCGTCGGATCCCGCTCCGGTGGGGGAGGGTTATGGATACCCGGAGCTGGTGGGGGACCTGGAGCGGGTGGTCGCGGCCGAGGTGGGCGAGGGGCGCTTCCTGCTCGGCGGTCATTCGATGGGGGCGCACACCGCGGTCAGCTACGCGCTGCGTCATCCGGACCGAATCGCCGGATTGGTCCTGATCGGCCCGGTCTACCTGGGTTCGATCAAGCCGGAGTCACTGGCGTATTGGGACGGCTTGGCGGCGGCCCTGGAGGCGGACGGCGTCGACGGTTTCATCTCTTATCTCGACGAGCGTCAGGGGATCGATCCGCGCTGGCGCGATTCGGTCCTGCGCTTCACCAGGGAGCGATTGCTGGCCCAGGAGCATCCCGAGGCGCTGGTCGATGCCCTGCGGGAGGTGCCACGCTCGCGGCCATTCGAGTCGATGGAGGAGTTGGGTGAGCTCGCGGTGCCGGCGCTGATCGTCGCCAGCAACGACGACGCCGACCCCGGCCATCCTCATGAAGCGGCGGCTGCCTACGCGGAGGCGCTGCCGCAGGGGAGGCTCGTCAGCGAGGAACCGGGCGAGTCGCCACTGGCCTGGCAGGGCGGCAAGCTCTCGCGCGCCTTAGCGGCCTTTTACGCAGAAGCCTTATCTTCCGCGCCGTGAGTTACCCGAGCGAGGACAACCTGCGGCGGGGGATCGCCTTCACCGCCGCCCTGGGCGTGGGCATCGCCACCTACATCGCGATCGTCGAGTCCGGCGGCGGCTCGCCCGTCTGCCTCGCCGGCGGCACCGGCTGCCACACGGTGGCCGAAAGCTCCTACTCGCACGTGGCCGGGGTCAACATCGCGATCTTTGGGGCGATCGGCTACCTGCTGCTGCTGGCATCCGCGTTCGTCGGCAACGACGTGGCCCGCTTCGGTGGCTTTGCGGTGTCCCTGGGCGGGTTCGGCTACAGCATCTTCCTCACCTACATCGAGATCTTCAAGATCGAAGCGATCTGCCAATGGTGCGTCGCCAGCGCGGTGCTGATGACGATTCTCTTCCTGCTCAACGCCACTCGGCTGGTCGGCTACGGCGGGACCGAACTGCGGGAGGCGGCGGGATGAGCGGCAAGGGCGAGCGGGAGAAGCGGCGCGAGGAGCGGTTGCAGGCCGAGACGACGGGGGCAGCCGCCGACCGACGCACCAAATTGATGCAGCTCGCCGCCGGAACCGTTTTCCTGGTCATCGTGGTCGTCGTTGCCCTGATCGTCGTCAACAGCTCCAACAGCGACAGCGGCGGCGACGCGGAGAGCATCGAAGGCGCAGCGGAGATCTCGAGCAGCCTGGCCGGCATCCCGCAGGACGAAATGGTCCTCGGCGACCCCAAAGCCCCGGTCGAACTGGTCGAGTTCGGCGACCTGCAGTGCCCGGTCTGCAAGGCCTTTGCCGAGGAACTCCTGCCGCCGATTATCGAAACCCAGGTCAAGAATGGCGAAGTCAAGATCGACTTCCGCAACTTCACGATCATCGGCCCGCAATCGGTTGACGCGGGAGCCGCGGCGCTCGCCGCCGGCGAGCAGGGGCGCGGCTGGAACTTCGTCGAGCTCTTCTACAAGAACCAGGGCGGCGAGAACTCCGGCTACGCCGACGACGCCTTCCTCAAAGCGATTGCCGAAGGCGCCGGGGTCAAAGACATGGCCAAGTGGAACAAAGACCGCGCAGATCTCCGCTCAGAGGTCGAAGAAACCAGCCAGGAAGCACAACAGCTCGGATTCAACGGCACGCCATCGTTTGCCATCGAAGGACCCAACACCGACGGACTGGAAGCAATCGGCACGCCCAGCTCCACGGGAGCCTTCGAAGAGGAGATCGAAGGGGCGAGCTAAGCCTTTTCCCGGCCTATCCTCGGCCGAGTTGACATAACCACCATTATCGTGCGTTGGGTCCGAAAAGGACCGTAATCCCGACTAGTGCACGAACGCCGAGATCGCCTTCCCCACCTCATGCGCCGCTAGCGGCCCGAAACGCAGCGACCAAGAGTTGTCCATGTTCTGGATCAGCTTGCACCTGGCTCCAACGGCCTCCAGCGCAGATCGCGCTTGATCACATCGTTCAAACCCAGATGCCCCCTGGAACACGGCGTCCAGTCCGTATCTGCCGTCGTCGACCGGCCACAAAGTCAGCCGATCGGCCACCGGGCCTGCTGGGTAGTCGACTTCGCCTCCCGTCATTGGTCGCGGAGACTACGAGGCTGGTCGGGCGATTCCTTTCGCCATCGGCCTGACGATCGGCGGGGCCTTCGGCAGCTCCGGGTGCTCGACGTCGCTCAGCTCGAAGCCGGCGGCCTCGAGAGATGCCTCAGTGTTGCGGTTGCAGTGGCAGCCGTCGCCGAGGAAGCGCCAGGGCTTTTCGAGGCGGTCCTGCCACTTGGCCAGGCCTGGTTCGGGCGAGCGGACGTGCTCTAGGAAAAGGAACTGGCCGTCTGGCTTGAGGATCCGCTTGATCTCCCGCAGCGTTCCCTTTTGGTCCGGGACCGTGCAGAGGACCAGCGTCACCACGACGGTGTCGAAGCTGTCGTCCTCGAAGGGGAGCTTTTCGCCCGGTGCCTCGACTACCTCCGCCGCACTGCCGAGCCCGACAACCCGCTTGCGCAGCTGCTTGATCATGTGCGGGTCGGGCTCGACCAGGGTCAGGTCGTCGGCGCCGGGCGGATAGAGCTCCAGATTGAGGCCGGTGCCCGCCCCCAGCTCCAGCACTCTCCCCCGCGCTCCAGCCAGAACGTCGCGGCGCATGTCGCGCAGTCCCGCCTCTTCAGCTGCTTTGAAGCAGCGGTCGTAGAGAGCCGAGAAGCCCCGGCCCCAGGTCGCGTCGTAAACCCGGCTCAGCATTGGCCCATTGATGAATTTTCCACCCTATGGAGGGGAAAATTCATCAATCGTCGCTACGCCGCGTCGCGCTGGGGCGCCGGCGCTTGCTCGGCGCTCTCGTCCCGGCCTGGCTCGCTGGCGGCGGCGCGATCCTCGTAGGCCTGGCGGGCGCCGTGGTCGACTTCGGTCATCAGCTTGTCGACCTTCATCGCCCGGCCCAGCGCCTCGCGCCAGCTGCGCGGCAGCGGGGCGAGGATCTTGTAGAGGACGCCGTTGGCGCGCGGCACGAAGACGTCGAAGCGCGGAACTTCCATCGCCTCGACAATCTCGTTGGCGACGTCGACGGCCTCGACCGGCTTCACCCATTTCTGGCCGACGCCACTGGTCAACTCGGTGTTGACCACGGTCGGCATCACGCAGAGGACCTCGACGCCGCTGTCGCGCAGCTCCGCCCGCACCGCCTCGCTGATGCCGACGACCGCGTGCTTGGTGCCTGAGTAGGTGGCGATGCCGGGCAGACCCGATTTGCCCGCCTGCGAGGCGATGTTGACGATGTAGCCGCTGCGACGGGGGCGCAGGCGCTTGATCGCCAGCTGGGTGCCGGTGATAACGCCGACGATGTTGATGTCCACCTGGCGGCGGACCGAGTCCTCGCTCTCCTCCTCGAACGGGGTCACCGGCATGATCCCGGCGTTGTTGATCACCGCATCGACCGGACCGAGCTGGCGCTCGGCCTCGTCGAGGAAGTGTTCGAAGGAGGAGCGGTCGGTGACGTCGAGGGACAGGGCGACGGTGCCGCCGCCGAGCTCGGTCGCGGTCTGCTCCGCCAGCTCGAGCTCGAGGTCGCCGATGGCGACGCGGCATCCCTTTCGAACCAGGGCGGAGGCCGTCGCCTTGCCGATTCCCCGCGCACCGCCGGTGATCGCCACGACCTTGCCGCTGAGTGAACGCCGCTCTTTCGCCATCGTGCTCCTCCTACCCCGTGGTGGCGACCCTTAGGCCGCCGGTTTGTAGACCGTGACCACGGCGGCACCGCCGAGGCCGATGTTGTGCTGAAGCGCAACCCGCGCCCCGTCCACCTGGCGCTTGTCCGCTTCGCCGCGCAGCTGCCAGGTGAGTTCCGAGCACTGGGCGAGACCGGTCGCCCCGAGGGGGTGACCCTTGGAGATCAGCCCGCCCGAAGGGTTTACGACCGGGCCATCGCCACCGTAGGTGGTGGCTTCCGCCTCGACCAGCTTGTGCGCCTCGCCCTCGGCGGCGAATCCGAGCGCTTCGTAGGTGATGAGCTCGTTGGCGCTGAAGCAGTCGTGCAGCTCGCAGACGTCGATTTCGGCGGCAACGACACCCGCCTCGGCGTAGGCCGCGTCGGCAGCGGTCTTCGACATGTCAGAGCCGACGATCGTCATGCAGTCGGCGTTCTCGTCGAAGGTCGAGCTGAGGTCGGTGACCATCGATTGGCCGGCGATCTCAACCGCCTGGTCCCAGAGCCCGTGCTTGTCGACGTAGGCCTCGGAGGCGACGATCGCACAGGCCGAGCCGTCGGAGGTCGGCGAGCACTGCAGCTTGGTCAGCGGGTCATGGATCATTTTCGCCGCCTTGATGTCCTCCAGCGAGTACTCGTCCTGGAACTGGGCGTAGGGGTTGTTGACCGAGTGCTTGTGGTTCTTCCAGCCGATCCAGGCGAAGTGGTCGGCCTCGGAGCCGTACTTCTGCATGTGGTCGCGGCCGGCGTTGCCGAACATCTGCGGTGCCGGCGGTGAGGCCTCCGGGTCGCGGATCTCGAACATCCGCATCGCGTGCTTGTCGAGCGCGTTGGTGCGGTCGGTGTACTTGACCCCGAGGCTGCCCGGCTCCATCTTCTCGAAGCCCAGCGCCAGGGCGCAGTCGGCCGTCCCGCCCTTGACCGCCTGGCGCGCGAGGAACAGCGCCGAGGAGCCGGTCGAGCAGTTGTTGTTGACGTTGACGACGGGAATCCCGGTCAGGCCGAGCTGGTAGAGGGCCCGCTGGCCGTAGGTGGAGTCGCCGTAGCAGTAGCCCGCGTAGGCCTGCTCGACGTCCTCGTAAGGAATGCCGGCGTCGGCGAGCGCCTTCTCCCCCGCCTCTTTGGCCCAGTCCGGGTAGTCGCCGTCCTTGGTGCCGGGCTTCTCGAACTTGGTCATCCCGACCCCGATTACGAAAGTGCGGTTGCTCAACTTCTCGCTCCTGTCTCTGCCGCTTCCCCCGCGGCTAATTTGGCTGGCTGGCCAAATCTACCGTGCCGGTTGGATTTGACCAAAGCCGCCATGCCAGAAAGGCGATCAGGATGCCCAGCGCCGTCCCGATCGCCCGCTCGTCGACCGCGCGGAAGGCCGGGTCGCCGATCACGGTGCTGATCACCACCACGTAGGTGGTGATCGCAGCGGTGAAGAGCGCGTACTGGACGGTGAGCAGTCCGAAGCTGAGGGCGGCGGCGACGGTGAGGACGACGCCGATCACCACATCGTCGCCGCCGAAGGCCTCGGCGATCGCGGTGGCTATGACCAGGCCGAGGACGGTGCCGAGCGCGCGCAGGATCAGCCGGTGGTCGGTCTCGTCGCGCTCGGGGCGCATCACGAAGAGGATCGTCAGCGGGATCCAGTAGCCGTGATCGTCCATGCCGAGCAGCCAGTAGGTGGCGACCCCGGCTGCGAGGGCGGCGCCGAAGCGGATCGCGTGGCGGGCGCTGGGCGAGTCGAGGGTGAGGTTGGAGCGCAGCGCGGCGAGGGCGGCCGGGGTGCTCCAGGCTTTTTCCGGCTCGTCGGCGGCGCGGTCGCGGGCGACCCAGATGATCAGCGACCAGGCGACCTGGGTGAGGCCGCCGAGGGTCCCGAAGAGGAGCGCCCCGCCGGCGTCGCCTGCCGGCAGCAAGAGGCCCTGGGCGATCAGCATCGCCAGCGTCACCGAGAGGCCGAGGATCGCCAGCCGCAGGGAGACGCTGAAGCAGTAGCCGGCGATCGCCCCGAGCAGGCCGAGGGCGAGGACCGCGGTCGGGCCGGTCTGGCTGCTGAGGATGCCGAGCGCCGCGGCGATCCCGATCAGCGGCGCCCCGGTGGCCTGCCACGCGGCTCGCGGGCGGGCGGGAGCGTCCATCCCCGGGAAGCCGTTGACGAGAGCGCCGGTCGCGATCGCGCCGGCGCTCGCGGTGTCGAAGCCGAGCTCGAAAACGAGGGAGAGGGCAATCGGGACCGAGAGCAGGAACCCGCGCCGGATCGCCGGCCCCGGCTCGGCCGGGCCGATCGCGAAGAGCGGCGAGGCACGCAGGGCCCGCGCCGTACCGGCGGCGTTGAAAAGCGGCTGCGGCGAGGGTCGGGTTGGCACCCGCGTGAGGGTAACCTGAGCCTCCGTGGTAATCGCCGTCGCCAGCACCGATCCTGCAGCTGGAGTTGGCATCCTCGCCGCGCTCGCGGCCGGGATCGTCTCCTTCCTCTCCCCCTGCGTGTTGCCGCTGGTGCCTGGCTACCTCTCGGCGGTCAGCGGCGTCTCGGCGAGCGAACTGGAGAGCGCCGGCTGGCGCCGGGTGCTGGGGCCGAGCCTGCTCTTCGTCGCCAGCTTCTCGGCGATCTTCATCGCGATGGGCCTGACCGCGACCGCCCTGGGTTCGTTCCTGGACGACAACCAGGAGCTACTGACGAAGATCTCCGGCGCGCTGATCGTCCTCATGGGCCTGCTCTTCGTCAGCTCGCTCTTCATCACCAGGCTGAACCAGGAGTGGCACGTCAACGCTCTGCTCGACCGGGCCGGCAAAGGCGGGCCGATCGTCGCCGGCGCGGCCTTCGCGATCGCCTGGACGCCCTGCATCGGGCCAACCTTGGGCGCGATCCTGGGCGCGGCCTCCCTATCCGGCTCGGCCAGCCACGGCGCTTTCCTCCTGGCGGTCTATTCAGCCGGCCTGGCGATCCCCTTCATCCTCACCGCGGTGGCCTTCTCGCAGATGACCACCGCTTTTGCGGTCGTAAAGCGTCACTACCAGGCGATCGTCGTCGTCGGCGGCCTGATCCTGATCGCGATGGGAGTCCTGATCTTCACCGGCGAGCTCTCCCAGCTCAACATCAAGGCGATCAACTGGATGGAAGAACTGGGATTGGACTTCTTCAACGAGGTCTAGTCGCCCACTCCGAGATTTGGGCCCCTATGGGGTACCAAGGTTCGGAGTGGCGATCAGTTCCGGGCCGGGGCGACCGTCTCCAGCTCTTTGCCGACCGCCTCGACGACCTCGAGGCCGTCGTCCTCCATGTCCCGCGAGCAAACGATCCGGAACCGCCCGGTCCCGATCTCCCCGTCGGGCACCACCGGCAGGCCCCGAATCGTGTCCCAGCCCAGCCGCTCGACCTCGAACGGGTTCATCCGCACCTCCGCCGCCGGAAAGGGGCAGTTGGAGTTGTGCTGGTCGATCGCCTGCGAGATCGCCTCCAGGTTCTTCGCCTCGGGGGAAGCCACGGCTGCAGTTTAGGATCATCGCCGTGCTGGCGGTATGCGGAGGCGGGGGAAGCGAATTGCTCGCGTGGCTGATCATTTTGGCTGCAATCGCGGCCTGGGTTGCGGGGACGGTGCTAATCGTCAGGTCGGCACGTGACAAGAGGGAGAAGCGGCTGCTAGTCGCCCTCTTGGTCGGCTCGATCGTGCTCGGCCCGGCGCTTACCGCCGCCTACTACGGCGGCATTTTCGGTGACGACAGCAGCACCGGCAAGCTCGCGCTGCTACTGGTCATCCCCGGCGCGATCGGAGTTGGAATCGCACTGGCTACCCGCGCCGCCCACGGATTTCGGGCCTTCCTCATCTCCACCTGGGGCGCGGTCTTTCTCCTCGGCTTGGCCTTCGTTGCCATCTTCGCCGCGCTCGGTATCGGCAACGGCTGCCTCAACTGAGTCCCGTCCCGGGCTCCTCCTACCATCGACGGGTGAGCTTCGATCGGACCATCGCCCACCTCGACATGGACGCCTTCTATGCGTCTGTGGAGCTGCGGCGGCGGCCGGAGCTGAAGGGGAAACCGGTGGTGGTCTGCGGGTCGGGGCCTCGGGCTGTGGTGACCACCGCCAGCTATGAGGCGCGGAAGCTGGCTGGGATTCATTCGGCGATGCCCGCCGCGGTCGCTCGGCGGCGGCTGCCTGATGCGGTTTATCTGCAACCGGACTTTCCCGCCTATCGCGAGGCCTCGGGACAGGTGATGGACGTGTTGCGGCGGAACGTGGAGGTGGTCGAGGTGGTCGGGCTGGACGAGGCCTATTTGGACCTGACTGGGCTCTTCTCTCCCAAGGCGACGATGCGGCGGGTCGTGACGGTGATCCGGACCGAGACCCGACTGACCTGCTCGGTCGGCATCTCCGAGAGCCGGATGCTGGCCAAGATCACCAGCGAGCTCGGCAAGCCGGCCGGGATGGTCGTCCTCGCCCGCGATCAGGCCCTGGAGCGGTTCGCCGACCACTCCCCCGGTCTCATCCCCGGCATCGGGCCGAAGACGGTCTCCCGCCTCGAGGCAATGGGGATCCGCACGCTGGCCGACCTGCGGGACTGGGAGCGCCCCGCCTTGGAAGACCGGTTCGGACCCCGCTCCGGCGCCTGGCTGCACGCCCGCGGCAACCTCTTGGACGAGACCCCGATCGTGCCCGAACACGAGACCAAGTCGCAGTCGACCGAGATCACCTTCGACCATGACGTCAACCAGCGGCACGAGCTGGAGCGGCATATCGCCGAGCTCTCCGAGGAGCTCTGCCGGCGCCTGCGCAAACGGGTGCTGGCGGGGAGAACGATCGGGATCAAGGTCAGGCTCGACGACTGGACCAACGTCACCCGCTCCCACACTCTTGACCGAGCCGACCAACGATCCGGCGGTGGTCGGCCCGGTCGCCCTCGACCTACTGCGCGCCTACGACCCGCAGCGGCCGGTGCGGCTGCTCGGCGTCCGCCTCGCCTCCTTCGGCGGCAACGAGGCGGCGGCCGAGCCGGAGCCGACACCTGGTCAGCTCCAACTCGGCCTCGCCTCCTAGCGGCTCGCCAATACCGTCCCGACGCCCGGAAACCCGAGTCGCTCCTTGACCGCCTCGGTCAGGTCGTAGTCGCGCCCTGCCACGTAGGGGCCGCGGTCGATCACCGGCGCGGTCACGGTGCGACCGTGGTAGCGCAGCTTCACCTTGGTCCCGCACGGCAGCGTCTTGTGCGCGACGCCGATCGTGTCCGGCAGCAGGGTGCCGCCGCAGGCGACGCCGTTGCCGTAGAGGCCGGGACCGTAGTAGGAGGCCCCGGCCAGCCGGTAGGTCGTCAGCTTGCGTGCGGCGCTGCGCGAGGAGCGGATGCGCCGGTCGTGGACACCGTAGGCGCGGACCGCGAAGCTGCCGGTCTCGCCCGGGCACCCAGCGCAGGGCGAAAGTCCCGTTCGCCTTCGTGGTCACGCCGCGGACGGCCCGGTCGGCGCCGCGGAAGACGAGCTTCACCCGGTGCCGGCCGCTCGGCCGCACCTTGCCGCGCACCGCGAGCCCGTTCCCCACCAGCACCGAGTGGGTGGAGAGATGGAGGGAGACGTGGGAGCGCGACCGCTCGGTGGTCGCGCTTGCGCTCGGTCTGCGCCGCTGCCGGCGCCAGGCCGATCGTCAGCGCAGTGGCAGCCGCCACCGCAGGCAGGAGGTTTCAGCATCTGTGTTCAGCTCGCTTTCTGCTGCCTACGGGGTTAGCTGACGGGCTCGCGGGCGCCGGCGGTCTGCGGCTCTCGCTACGGGCGGCTCAGCCGCCCGATTCGCCCCGGCCACGGCAGAGCCGCGGCAAGTGGGTCCCCCGCTCCCCTGCGCTCGGTGGCGAGGGGACTCGGCAGATCGTTTAGCTCGTTTGGAAGAGAACACGCTAGGGCGGCCATGCAGAGCGGGAATGTGAGCAGACGCACATATTCCGCGGACTGCAATGTTCCTTGAAATTTGGCTTTGCAAGCGCGTCCGCCGGCCTTCACATCAGGCCTGGACATGTGTGCGAACATGGGTCAGGTGACCAAGCAAGAACGCCTCACCGGACTCGATACCTCCTTCCTCCACCTGGAGCGTTCGGGCGCCCACATGCATGTCGCCTCGATCAGCGTCTTCGAGGGCAAGGCGCCGACCCACGCCGAATTCCGCGACCACATCGCTTCGCGCCTGCACCTGGTGCCGCGCTTCCGCCAGAAGCTGCGCTTCGTCCCGCTCGACCAGGGCCGTCCGGTCTGGGTCGACGACCCGCACCTCAACCTCGATTACCACGTGCGCCAGACCGCGCTGCCGGCGCCGGGTTCAGACGAGCAGCTGCGCAACCTCGCCTCGAGGATCTTCTCCCAGCAGCTCGACCGCTCCAAGCCCCTCTGGGAGCTGTGGCTGGTCGAGGGCTTGAACGAAGACCGGTTCGCGATCATCGGCAAGAGCCATCACGCACTGGTCGACGGGGTTTCCGGGGTCGACATCACCACCGTCCTCTTCGACCTCGACGCAGAGCCGAGCGGGACGCCCGACAAGGCGCCGCCCTGGCTCGCCCGCCCCGAGCCGACCAACCTCCAACTCTTGGCCAGGCCTGGCGCGAGCGTCTGACCAGCCCGCCGGAGATCTACCGCGGCTTTCGCGCCGCCATGCGCGGTCCCCGCCAGGTGCTGAAGAACGTCGGCGCGACCTCGAAAATGGTCAGCGCCGGGATGTCCGCCCCCCACTCCGTCTTCAACGTCGAGATCGGACCCCACCGTCGCTTCCAGATGGTCCAGACCGACCTCGGCGACCTGAAGCGGGTCAAGGACGCCCACGGGGGCACGGTCAACGACGTCATCCTCTCGATCGTCGCCGGCGGCATCGGCAAGTACCTGCGCGCCCGCGGCCACGACACCGCCGGCCTGGAGCTGCGGGCGATGGTCCCGGTCAGCGTCCGCGCCGACGAGGAGCACGGCGCCCTCGGCAACCGGATCTCGGCGATGATGGCGCCGCTGCCGGTCTGGTGCGAGGACCCGGTCGAGCGCCTCGGGCTGATGACCGGGGAGATGGGCGACCTGAAGTCTTCCGGCCAGGCGGTCGGGGCCGAGATCCTGACCAAACTGACCGACTTCGCGCCCTCGACGATCGCCTCACAGGCGGCGCGCCTGCAGCCCGCCCAGCGCTTCTTCAACCTCGTCGTCACCAACGTTCCGGGACCGCAGTTCCCGCTTTACGTGCTCGGCCGCAAGATGGAGTCGATCTTCCCGATGGTGCCGCTGGCCCGGCGCCAGGCCCTCTGCGTCGGGATCATGTCCTACAACGGCCAGGTCAACTTCGGCCTGGTCGGCGACTACGACGCGATGGCCGACCTCGACAGCTTCGCCCTCGACCTCGAAGCGGCGACCCTGGAGGTCATCGCTACCGCTCCGGCCCAAGAAGAAGGCGAAAGCGAAGAAGGCAAGGCAGCCGCGTCGAACGGCGCTGGCCCGGTCGCCGCCGAGTCGCTCCTAGCGGTCTGGCCATCGAATCAGGGTGCCGCTGAGCTCGAACGGCAACCCGTCAGTCAGGTAGTTCCAGTCGAGCAGGCCGACGTCGAAGCCGCGGGCGCGGGCGTCGGCGTTGACGACTACCGCGGTGATCCGCTTGAAGCGGCCCGGTCGCGGCAGCGTCACCCTTAGCTGCCTCCCGCCGCGCTGTAAGGCGATGCGGGAGACGGCCGGCCGTGGCGCTCGCTGCCGAGGCGGCCGACCAGCGCCAGGCCCGCTGCGGTCCCGCGCGGCGCCGAAAGTTGATCGTCAGGCGCGCCGCCGGCGCGGGCGCACCCGCAGCAGCTGGAAGGTGGTGTGGTTGAGCATCCGCGTCAAGCGGGCGCCGTCGAGCGGCAGGTGTCCTTGCCGCGGCGCGTCGGGGAAGAGGTAGCTCTCGCGGAAGCCCTGGCCGGTGCGCCACTCGGCCACGGCGGCGGCGAAGCGGGCGAAGTCGTCGGCTCAGGTCCGAGGGCCGCCGTCGAGCGCAATCGCCCGCTCGTAGCTGGCGACCGAGAAGCCGCCGGGCTTGGCGTCGATCGCCCCGGCCCAGGCCTTGCGGACGATCTCCGGGCCGTAGCGGCGGGCCAGCCACTGGTTCCAGACGGCGCTGCCGTACTCCTTGATCGAGTTGGCGGTCAGCGGCGTGTCGAAGAGCTTGACCCAGCGCCGGACGTAGCGCAGGTAGTCGTCGATGCCGTTGTAGACCTGGTCCTCCATCCAGGTCGCGCTGGCCTCGGCGAACCAGGGGTCCTGGTAGGCGTCGTAGCCGAACTGGAGGATGTGGTTGTACTCGTGGGCGAAGGTCACCTGCAGGTCCTCGAGCGGCTTCGTGCCCGGGAACTCGAAGGGGCTGTAGTCGTTGTCGAGGACGAGGTAGCCGTGCAGCCGCCGCGGGATCCGGTGCTCCTCGGTCGCCTGGCCGCGGTCCGGCGCGGCGTAGCCGAACAGTTCGCCGCCGATCTGGGAGAGGTAGACGTCGGTCTTGCCGCTGCGCCCGCCCTGCGCCCGTCGCTGCGCGGCTCGCGCCAGCCGAGCTTCTCGTTCTCGACCGAGTGGACCCGTTCGGCCACCTTCCTTACCCGCTCGACGAAGTCCGGGATGCCGTCGCCGTTGCGGTCGCTCAGGTTCGGGAGCGTCAAGCCCCTCCTCGACCCAGTGGACGCAGAAGTGGAGCGAGCAGGCGGGAGAGCGCGGCGCCTCCGGGCACGGAGTAGGCGTTGCGGTTGGGGTCGTCGCCGTCGGTCGGTCGCGAGCGGACTTCGGTCGGCCGCGGTTTCGGCGCCAGGAACGGCTTCTGCGCGTCGGAGGCGAGCTCGGCCGGCGCCAGCGCGGGTGCCGCCTGGGCGGAGCGCGGCAGCGGTCAGGGCGACGAGTAGCGCCGCCGAGTTACCGACCAGATGCCGGCGGCGGTTCCGCATGCCACGGAAACCCTAACGGCAGGCGAAAGTACCTCTCGCCTTCGCGACGGAGATACTTCGGGAAAGGATGCGCCTGGCCCTCGCCCAGATCAACCCCACCGTCGGCGACGTCGACGGCAACGCCGCCAAGGTCGCCGAGTGGATCGGCCGTGCCCGCGACCAAGGCGCCGAGCTGGCGATCTTCCCCGAGCTCTGCATCCCCGGCTACCCCGCCGAGGACCTCTACCTGAAGCGCCACTTCCTCGCAGGCCAACCAGCGGGCGGTCGAGGAGCTGGCCGCGGCGGCGCAGGGGATCACGGCCCTGGTCGGCTTCGCCGAGCCGGTGGCGGACCAGGTCGACCCGCGGCACGCCTACAACTCCCTCGCGGTCCTCGCCGGCGGCCGGGTCCAGGCCGTCTACCGCAAGAACCGCCTCCCCAACTACTCCGTCTTCGACGAGCAGCGCTACTTCGTCCCGGGGAGCGAGCCGATGACGATCGAGGTCGGCGGGATCAGCGTCGGGCTGACGGTCTGCGAGGACGTCTGGATGCCCGGGCCGCCGGCGCAGGCCGAGGTCGAAGCGGGCGCGCGGCTGATCGCCAACCCCTCCGGCTCCCCCTACCACCGCGGCAAGGGACGGGAGCGGGAGGCGATGTTCGCCGAGCGCTCGCGCGCCTACGGCGCCTACTTCGCCTTCTGCAACCTGGTCGGCGGCCAGGACGAGCTGGTCTTCGACGGCCAGAGCCTGGTCACCGCTCCCGACGGGACGGTGATCGCCCGCGCCGCCCAGTTCGAGGAGGAGCTGCTGGTCTGCGAGGTCCCGCATGCGGAGCCCGGGCCGCGTGGCCGAGCCCCTCTCCGACCTCGACGAGGTCTACGAGGCGCTGACCCTCGGCCTGCGCGACTACGTCGGCAAGAACGGCTTCAAGCACGTCGGCCTGGCCCTCTCGGGCGGGATCGACTCGGCCCTGGTGGCGATGATCGCCGCCGACGCGGTCGGGCCGGAGCGCGCTCACCTGCGTGGTCATGCCCTCCCCCCACTCCAGCTCCGAGACCCAGCAGGACGCCCGCGACATCGCCGCCAATCTCGGTTGCGAGCTGTTCGAGGTCGCGATCGAGCCGATGATGGAGAGCTACGAGCGGGCGCTGAGCGGCTACCTGGACGAGCCCGAGGCTGTCGGTGCCGCGCGACCCGACCAAACCCTCCGAGCCCGACCTGACCGCCGAGAACGTGCAGGCCCGGATCCGCGGCAACCTGATGATGGCCCTCTCCAACCGCCACGGCTGGCTGGTCCTCACCACCGGTAACAAGAGCGAGATGTCGGTCGGCTACGCGACCCTCTACGGCGACATGGCCGGCGGCTTCGCGGTGATCAAGGACGTGCCGAAGCAGCTCGTCTACGAACTGGTGCGGCGCCGCAACGAGCGCGCCGGCCGCGAGCTGGTGCCGGCGAGCGTGATCGAGCGGGCGCCGTCGGCCGAGCTGCGCCCCGACCAGCGCGACGAGGACTCGCTGCCGCCCTACGACGGTTCTCGACCGAATCCTCGAGGCCTACGTCGAGCGCGACCAGGGCCGCGAGGAGATGATCGCGGCGGGGATGCCGGCCGAGACCGTCGACGAGGTGATCCGCCTGGTCGACCGCTCCGAGTACAAGCGCCGGCAGGCGGCGCCGGGGATTCGGATCACGCCGAAGGCCTTCGGCAAGGATCGCCGCCTGCCGATCACGAACCGGTTCGGCGGCTGAGCCCAGCTCGGCCGCGGTCGCACGGCGATAGTCATCTGGGCGAGGGCACAGGTGCTTGCCCTGGTCGTCGAGGACTTCGGCCTGCCAGAGCCAGGTGGTGCGGCCGCGGTGGCGGGCCTTGGCGCGGACTTCGGCCGCTCCCTCGGTGATCGGCCGCACGAAGCTGACGTTGATCGATTGCCCCATCGCCGCCATCCCGTCCTCGTGGACGGCGCCGAAGGTCGCCCGCGAGCAGACGCTCTCGATCAGGGTTGACATCACGCCCCCGTGCATCAGCCCGAAGGGCTGGCGCAGTTCGTCGCGGATCGCGACCCGCACGCGGGCGTCGTCGGGGTCGTCGCTGAGCCACTCGGTGCCGATCAGCTCGTCGAAATGCGACAGCCTTAACCTCAGCATCGTCGTTCACGCCTGACGCACCCTAATAGGCTTCCCACCCGGTGGCGCTCTCCGACGACCAGAAGGCGATCCTGCGTTTGCTCTCCCAGCGGGGCGAGCAGGGGTATGAGGATCTCTCCGCCCTGCTGGGCGTGAGCGCTAGCGAGATTCATTCGCGGGCGAAGGCCGCGGCGGCGCAGCTCGAAGCGGAAGGGATTCCGGCGCCGGCGATTCCGGCGCCTCCTGGTGGGGGCGGAGATGACTCCCCCTCCGTCGCAACTGCTGGGGAGGCTCCTCCGGGGGAGTCACTCCGCCCACAGCCCAGCGCCTCCGGCGTCCGCGCCAGTCAGAGCCGAAACCGATTCGGCGAAGCGATGAGCATCCACTGCTCTGAAAGAGGACGCTCATCGGAAGTCTGAAGCTGCTGGAGGGACGGGGGCTTTGGACTATGCGTCGCGGGGGCCGCTGCCGTCATCCTCTTCGTCGTCTTCATCTTCGTCGGGGGCGATGGGACGGACAGCGGCGACGACACGACCACCACTCCCTCGACTGCGTCCAGCGGCAACGCCGTGGCGGCGTTGGAAGAAGCTTCCGAAGGCGGCGAAAAGGAGGTGACCAAGGCTTCGCTGCAGGCCGTCGACGGCAGCGACGCGGTCGGCGTCGCGATCTTCGGCCGGGTCAAAAAAAGCCTTGCCCTGCAGGTGGCCGCGGAAGGCCTGGAGCCGGCTGAGAATGGCGAGGGATACACGATCTGGCTGGCCGCCTCGCCCGAGAGGATGCTGCCGTTGGCCTCGACCGAAGTCGGCGAGGACGGACGAATCGGCGGCCCAGGTCGAAGTCCCGGTCGAAGTGCTCGCCTACCTGGCCAGCGAAACCTTCAAGCAGATCGCGATCACCCGCACTGACGAAACGCAGCTGAAAGCCTCGCTGGCGAAAGCGACGAAAGATAAAGACGCACCGGCCTACACCGGCGACGAAGTCCTCAGCGGCGAAGTCACCGGCCCGATCGTCGGCGCCGCGAACCGCAAAAAAGAAGGCGAATAGCCCTACTCCGGCAGCAGCTTGCCGGGGTTCATGATGTCCACCGGGTCGAGCTCTTCCTTGACCGCCTGCAGCGCGTCCAAGCCGGTCGCGCCCACCTCGGCCTCCATATAGGGGGCGTGGTCGCGACCGACCGCGTGGTGGTGGGTGATCGTGCCCCCATGGGCGACGATCGCCTCGCAGGCGGCGCCGCTTGACCTCCGCCCACTGCTCGATCTCGGCCCCGCGGCGGGCGCGGGAGATGAAGGTGAAGTAGAGCGAGGCGCCATCGGCGTAGGCGTGCGAGAGGTGGCAGAAGACCAGGCCCGGCGTGCCCTGGGCGGCAAGTGCGTCGCGGATCGCCGCCCCGACCGCCTCGTGCAGCTCGCCGAAGCGGCTCCAGGTGTGCGAGGTCTCGAGCGTCTCGACCATCGCCCCCATCCCCATCAGCGTGTCCCGCAGGTATGGCCCCTGGTAACGGCCGTGCTCCCAGGCCTGGCCGGCGGCTTGACCGAGGTAGGCGGCCCCGCCTTGACGCAGAGCCCGCACGGTCAGCGCCCGCCGGCGCGACGTCGACTCCTCGTCCCCCTCAAAGCCGACGATCATCAGAGCCCCACCACGCCGCTTGCGCAGGCCCAGGTAGCCGTCGAAGAGCTTTCCGCTGACGCCTCGCGGTCCGTTCAGCGCCAGCGTCCCCTCGGTCTCCTCCTCGTCGGAGACGCGGATTATCTGCGGCAGGCCCGGGCCTTGGGCCAGGGAGCGGACGATCTCCGCCCCGGCGTCGAAGCTCTCGGCGATCCAGGCCTCGTAGCGGCGCACGGTCGGGCGCCGGCCGGACCCGCACGGTGACGTCCGGGATCACCCCCAGCACCCCCTCTGAGCCGATCACCAGCTCGCGCAGGGCCGGGCCCGGCGGCGGTGTGCGGGGTCGCCAGGGTCGAGATCTCCCCCGCCGGCGCCAGCAGACCGCACCGAGCTGACCAGGGCGTCGAAGCGGCCGTAGCCGCTGGATGCTTGGCCCGCAGATCGGGTCGCGGCGAAGCCACCGACCGTCGCGTACTCGAAGGACTGCGGGAAGTGGCCGAGGGTGAGGCCCTGGGCGCCCAGGGCCGCCTCCGCCTCGGGGCCGCGCAGGCCGGCGCCGAGGGTGGCGGTGAGGGAACGACGGTCGACCGAGACCTCGCGCAGGGCGCCGAGGTCGAGACTGATGACGCGGCCGTGCGCCCCGCGCAGCGGCTCGACCCCGCCGACGACGCTGGTGCCGCCGCCGAAGGGCACGATCGCGACGCCCTCGGCGGCACAGACGTCGATCACCCGTCGCAGCGCCTCGGCGTCGGCCGGCACAAGCACCGCGTCGGGAGCCGCGCTCAGCACTCCGTTGCGCAATCGCGCCAAATCCACGTAACCGCGCCCAGTCGCGTGGCGCAAGCGGTCTTCGTCATCGCTGAAGACGTTCGCCTCACCCACCGCGTCAACGAGCGCCCGAGGAAGCGCTTCCGCCGCCGGCAACTCGAAGTCCTCGAGCGCTCGTACGAGAGGCCAAGACTCCAAGTCCCCGATCCGCTCGCGGAGGACAGCGAGCGCCTCCGCGTCCAGCGTCCGGTCGCACCGAGGGGTCGCCCCACCCCCACCACTTGGCGTCGCGCCGAAGGGTCATGTCGCCTTTGTACGGCATATCCGAACAAAAGCGACACTCATCCCAGCGCCCCCTCGATCCCGTCCAGCGCCTCGTCCAGGACTCCGCCCCGCGCCCGCCGCATCAGCGGTGAGCCGAACTTGGACATCCCTTTCAGGGTCTGCTCCTCGGTCAGCGAGACCTCGGTCCCGCCCTGCCGCTCACGCATCCCGATCTCGACCCGCAGCGCCTTCAAGTGACGCTCGAAGGGGGTCCCTTCCAACTCCTGCTCCCAGACGAAGCGCTCGCCCTCGGCCGAGCTGACGCAGCGGAAGTCGGCCCGCACGCCCCGTCCCTCACCGGTCTGCAGCACCTTGGTCCACTGGGTCCGCTTCCCCCGCCGCTTGGCGTCGACGTTCTCGACTCGCGCGGTCCGCGGCCACCAGCGCGGCAGGTTGTAGGGATCGGAGACGAGCTTCCAGACCTCGGCCACAGGCGCCTCGATCGTGCGCGTACGGGTCACGCGGGCCACGGGCGCCGGCTATTCGCCGGTCAGCCGACGCAGGTCGCGCACCAGCAGCAGGTGCTTGAGGTGGCTGACCGTCGCCGCCAGGCTTTCGAGGCTGTCGAGCGCCTCCTTGCGGCGCTCGGGGTTGCGCGAGCGCAGCGACGGGCCCAGCAGCGCTTCCAGCAGGTTTGCCTCGCGATCGGCGGAGGAGCGAAAGACGCGCAGGTTCCGCGCCCCGACCCCGACCCGGGACAGTTCGTTGGCGGCGCGGACGATCTCGCGATCGGTCTCGTCATAGACGATCTTGCCTTCGCGTTTCTCCGGCTGCACGATCCCGAAGTTCTCGAGCTCTGTGACCAGCTCCTCGCGGGCGCCGGTCTCCTCGACGATCTCGTCGATGGTGAGGTAGGCGCGCGAGGTGTCGACGAGGATCGCCCGCCGCACGCCGCCACCGCCGCTCGCCGGCTTGCGCTCGCCGTCGCCGAGGACGAGGTCGCCGCCGGAGGCGAGCTCCTGGCGGATCACCCGCAGGGGCAGGAACTCGTCGCGCTGCAGGCGCAGGATCGTCCGCAGTCGTTCGACGTCGGACTGGCTGTAGAGGCGGTAGCCGCCGGAGGTCCGCCGCGGGTTGAGCAGCTTCTGGTCCTCCAGGTAGCGGATCTTCGAGATCGAGACGTCGTCGAATTCGCCCTGCAGGATTTTGCAGACGGCGCCGATCGTCAGCGCCTTGCGCGGCCGGCTCGGCGGTTCGGCGGTGCGGTTCGGCTGTCCGGAGGAGATCGCCATCATCGCTCCAGGTAAGAGAGCTTGTACTTGCCGACCTGGATCTCGTCGCCGTCGGCGAGCCGGTGCGACTCGATCCGGCGGCGATTTACGTAGGTGCCGTTGAGGGAGCCGAGGTCGTCGATGTAGAGGCCGTCGCGGCGGCGCACCAGCAGCGCGTGGTTACGGGAGACGGTGACGTCGTCGAGGAAGACCCCGGCGTCGGGGCTGCGGCCGATGCTGACCCGGTCCTCGGCGACGCTGAAGCTCTCGCCGGCGCGGCCGCCGCCGGCCCGGATCACCAGCGCCGCCCCACTCTCCTCGACCACCTCGTCGATGTCGACCGGCGTCATCTCGCCCGTCTCCTCGACCCGGTAGGTCATCGTCGTCGGGTCCTCGCCGGCCTCTTTCGGGCCGCCGAGATAGGCGCCGCACTTCTGGCAGTAGTTCGCGCCCTCGGGGTTGGCGAACCCGCACTCGGGACAGTGAACGGTCATGGCGCTCCCGCTCAGGCGGCGGAATCGTCCTCCGTCGGCGGCTGGGTCTCGCCGGCGAGGATCTTGGTCAGCTGCTCGACGTCGTCGCCGGAGATCATCGACTCGCCCGCCTCACGTTTATGGCGCAGGCGGTTGACCAGCTCCGCGCGCAGGATGTCGATCTTCCCGTGCAGGACGCGCCGCTTGTAGGAGATCTCGTTCTCCTCAGCCGTCAGGTTGTCGATCATGTCCTTCAGCTCCTTGTCGCTGAGGGAACCGAGATCGGGAAAGGTGTCCTCCATCTTGCTCCTAACTCAAGGAGGCCTGGCCTCCGTTTGCGCGGCTGCCGATCATAGCCGCGATCCGCTCAAGGCTCAACCCTAGGTTTAAGGTTCGGGTCAAGCTGGGCGTCAGCTTGCGGCCCGGGCGGCGCGCGTCGCCCGCAAGCCGGTCTGCGCGTAGAGGACAGTGGCGATGATCGCCATCACCAATCCCCAGATCAGGAGCGCGCTCGCGACCCAGCCGGGAGCCAAAAGGGCGAGGAAGATCCCGCCCATGATCGGGAAGACCGAGATCCGCCCCGGCCAGTTGACCTCGATGTCGACCCCGTGGCGCAGTCCGTATTGGGCGAGGAAGAGCATCGCCAGCTCGCGGAGTGCGAGCAGCAGCAGCGCCCAGTGCGGCAGCAGATCGAAGTTCCAGCAGACAACCGCGCCGGCGAGGATCGTCAGCCGGTCGACCAGCGGGTCGAGCAGCGCCCCCATGCGGCTGTACTGGCCGGTAATCCGGGCGAGGATGCCGTCGAGGTAGTCGCCGGCGGCGATCGCCCAGAAGACCATCGCCGAGGCGACCGAGGTGCCGTCCTCGGTGTTGTAGGCGAGGACGAGGAAGAACGGCAGCGCCGCCAAGCGCAGGTAACCGACCGCGTTGGGGATCGTCCACGGGTGGAGCGGCTCCCCCCTGCGGGTGGAAGGCGGCGGCGGCGCGCTGCGGTCGAGCCCGAAGAGCCTGCGTACCCGACCTTTGCCGAAGGGGTCGGTGCTGCTCATCGCTCAGTAGGCCTTCGCGAAGATCGCTTCGGTGACCGCCGGCTTGCCGGTGAGCACGCAACGAGCGTCCGGCGAGAGGTCCTGGTCGAAGGGCAGGCAGCGCACCGTGACCTTCAGCTCTTCGAGCAGCGCCGCCGACTCGGGAGCTTCGCTCCAGGGCGCCCGCAGGAAGCCCCCGGCGTCGGCGTCGGCGGGATCGGTGTCGAACCACTCGCGAAACTCGTCGAACCCGTCGGCGTCGATTCGGGTGCGCGAGCTCAGCCGCTCCGCGGCGGCGCGATGGTAGGCGCCCTTGATCTCGGCAAGCAAGGCCGGGATCGCGTCCGCGATCTTCGCGCGCTCGACCGCCTCCGGCCGGGCGTCGCCGGCATCCCTGCGCCGCACCGCAACCACGCCCTCTTTCAAGTCTCGCGGCCCGAGTTCGAGCACCAGGGGGACGCCTTTGCGGGTCCACTCCCAGCGCTTGTCCGGCGGTTCCCGCTCCCGCAGATCGGCGCTGACCCGCACCGGGACCCCGTCGAATGAGAGCTCGCCGATCTCCCGCGCCAGCTCCTCGGCCGCCTCGAGCACAGCCGGGCCCTCGTCCCCGCGCGGGATCGGCACGATCACGACCTGCTGGGGTGCCACCGTCGGCGGCAGGCGCAGGCCGATGTCGTCGCTGTGGCTCATGATCAGGGCGCCGAGCAACCGGGTGGAGACACCCCAGGAGGCGGTGTGGACAAGCCCCCGCTCCCCCTCGCTGTCGAGGAAAGTGATCTCGGCGGCCTCCGCGAAGCTCTGCCCGAGGTAGTGCGAGGTCCCCGCCTGCAGCGCCTTGCCGTCCTGCATCATCGCCTCGATCGAGAGGGTCTGGACGGCACCGGGGAAGCGCTCTCCCTCGGGCTTCTCGCCGGTCAGGACCGGCATCGCCAGGAACGAGTCGGCGAAGGCTCGGTAGACCTCCAGCATCTGCTCGGCGTTCTCCCGCGCTTCCGCCTCGGTGGCGAAGGCGGTGTGCCCCTCCTGCCAGAGGAACTCGGTCGTCCGCAGCAGCACCCGCGGCCGCATCTCCCAGCGGACCACGTTTGCCCACTGGTTCACCATCAGCGGCAGGTCGCGGTAGGAGTTGATCCATTTCGCAAACGATTTGCCGATGATCGTCTCCGAGGTCGGCCGCACGATCAGCGGCTCGGTCAGCTTCCCCCCGGCCTCAGGTGCCCGGGGTTATCGGGGTCCTCTTCCAGCCGGTGGTGGGTGACCACCGCCATCTCCTTGGCGAAGCCCTCGACGTGCTTGGCCTCGCCCTCGATGTAGCTGAGCGGGATGAAGAGCGGAAAGTAGGCGTTGGTCGCGCCGCTGCGCTTGATCTGGCGGTCGAGCTCGGCCTGCATCAACTCCCAGATCGCGTATCCCCAGGGCCGGATCACCATGCTGCCGCGCACGTGCGCCAGTTCGGCGACCTCGCCCTCGCGGACCACGGCCTGGAACCAGGCAGGAAAGTCCTCTTGCCTGGAGGGAGACACGCCTTTGTTCTTGGACTTGGCCACGGCTCGAGCGGGCGACGCGGGAAGGTCGGGAAGCTAGTAGATCACGCCCGCGTGAAGCGGCGGCCCGCCGTCGGGGAAGCCTCCTCGTCGAGCAGGACTTTGTCCGACTCGCCGCGCTCGACCGCTTCCTTCTCCATCTGGGCGATCTTCTCCGGGGTCAGGTCGCCGGCGTTTTCGCGCTCGATGTTGGCGACCCACTCGGCACCCTCCTGGGACTCGGCCTCGTCGAACTCAACTTGGCCGCCGCGGTCGAGGGACTTGTCGATCTCTTCGAAGAGGGTGTCGACCAGCTTCGCCTGCGGGACCTTGCGCAGCGGTTTGCCGCCGGCGAAGATCAGGCCCTCGTTCTTGGCGCCGGCGATGCCGAAGTCGGCGGCGCTCGCCTCGCCGATGCCGTTGACGGCGCAGCCGAGGACGGCGACCTCCACCGGCTCGGCGTAGCTTTCCAGCCGCTGCTCGATTTCGGCGACGACCGAGTCCATGTCGAACTGAAGCCGGCCGCAGGTCGGGCAGGCGATCAGCACCGGGCCGCGCTCGCGCAGCTGCAGCGCCTTGAGGATCTCCCAGGCGACCTTGACCTCCTCCTCGGCGTGGAAGGTCGAGAGGCTGATCCTGATCGTGTCGCCGATCCCGTCGGCGAGCAGAGTCCCCAGGCCGACCGCCGATTTCAGCGATCCCCCCCATTTCGTCCCCGCCTCGGTCACCCCGAGGTGCAGTGGGTAGGGAATCTTCTCCGAGAGCAGGCGGTTGGCGGCGATCGTGTACGGCACGTTGGTCGACTTGATCGAGACCTTGAAGTTCTCGAAGTCGAGCCCCTCCATCAATTCGACGAACTCGATCGCCGCGGCGACCAGCGCCTCGACCGGGGCCTCGCGCTCCAGCTCGTGCAGGTGCTTGGGCAGCGAACCCGAGTTGACCCCGATCCGCATCGGCACGCCCTTCGCATTCGCCTTCTCTGCCACCTCGGCTACTTTGTCGCGACCGCCGATGTTGCCCGGGTTGAGGCGGATGCAGTGGGCGCCGGCGTCGATCGCTTTCAGCGCCAGGGTGTGGTTGAAGTGGATGTCGGCGATCACCGGGATCGGCGATTCCTTGACGATCGTCTTCAGCGCCTCGGCGTCCTGCTCGCGCGGCACCGCGCAGCGCACCAGGTCCGCTCCCGCGTCGGCAACCTTGCGGATCTGCTCCATGGTCGCCTCGAGGTTGGCGGTCTCGGTCTTGGTCATCGTCTGCACGGCAACCGGGGCGCCGCCGCCGATCGGCACGCTGCCAACGAAGATTTGGCGTTTGGAAGCCATGTTCGAAGCTTATTGAGCCCGCCTAGCGGACCTCGAACCCTTCGCCGGTTATTCGCCCGATGTCATTCGAAAGGCCTAAGAAGAAGAGCATCAGGACGAGCGCGACGCCGACCATCGTCGCCCGCTCCATCACCCGCAGGGATACGGGCCGGCCGCGGACTTTCTCGACCAGGCTCCAGAAGATGTGGCCGCCGTCGAGGGGCAGGATCGGCAGCAGGTTGACCAGGCCCAGCGAGAGGCTGACAAAGGCGAGCAGGAGCAGCGCCCGCTCGAGGCTTTTTTCGACCACCTGGTGGCCGACGTCGCTGATCCCGACCAGCCCGGAGACCTGCTCGCGCTGCTGCTTTTCGAAGAGGTGGGTGAAAACGTGAACGGTCCCGGTGGCGACTTCCCCGATCGCGTCCCCGGCTTCCGAGGCGGCGGTCGCCGGCGCCGACAGGGTGGTTGACGGTGCCGTAGGAAAAGCCGATCAGGGCCCGTTTCGCTTCGGCGTCATAGCGCGGGTACACGGTGATCGTCTCTAGCTGCCCATCTCGCCGCACCCGCAGCTGAACCGGGGTGCTGGCCACGCAACCGTCGACCTGCTTGCCGGCGCACTCGTGGGCGGCGACCGCTTCGCCGAATTTCGTCAGCCGCTCTTCGGTGTCGAGGCCGGCGTAGCGGCGGCCGTCGACGGCGACGATTTCGTCCCCGGGCTCGAGGATCTTCGCGGCGGGTGACCCCTTCCGCACTTCGCCGACGCTCTGCTGGATCTCTTCCCGCCCACTGGCCCAGTAGACGCCGAAGAGGATCAGGAAGGCGAGGGCGATGTTGACCGCCGGTCCGGCCGCGACGACCACGATCCGCTTCCAGACGTCCTGCTTGTAATAGGCGCGGTGGGCGACCTCGGGAGGGACGTCCTCCTCGGGGTTCATCCCGGTGATTTTCACGTAGCCACCGAGCGGGATCGCTTTCACGCCGTACTCGGTCTCGCCACGTTTGAACGACCAGATCGTCGGCCCGAAGAAGAGGAAGAAGCGCTCGACCCGCATCCCGGTCGCCTTGGCAGCGAAGAAGTGCCCCGCCTCGTGGAGGATGATCAGCAGGCAGAAGCCGATGAATACCCAGACCCAGCTCATGCCGGCATCAACCCCCGAACCTGGGCTTCGCTGCGCTCGCGGGCCTCGGCGTCGGCGGCGAAGAGGTCGTCGAAGTGGGTCAGCGGCTGCGCCGGCATCTCCTCCAGCACCCGTTCGATTACCGCTGCAATGCCGGTGAACGGGATCCGCTCGGCGAGGAAGGCGGCAACGGCGACCTCGTCGGCGGCATTGAGGACGCAGGGCGCGGTGCCGCCGGCCGCGCCGGCCTCCAGCGCCAGCCGCAGGCAGGCGAAGGTCTCCAGGTCCGGCTCCTCGAAGCTGAGCGAGCCGACCGCGGCGAGGTCGAGCTGCGGCACGTCGACGTCGGCGCGCTCGGGGAAGTGCAGCGCGTAGGAGATCGGCACCCGCATGTCGGGATACCCGAGGTGGGCAAGCGAGGAGCCGTCGTTGAGGTGGATCAGCGAGTGGATCAGCGACTGCGGGTGGACGACGACGCCGATCCGCTCATAGGACACGCCGAAGAGGTGGTGGGCCTCGATCGCCTCGAAGCCCTTGTTCATCAACGTCGCCGAGTCGATCGTGATCCTCCCCCCATCTGCCAGGTCGGGTGGGCGAGCGCGTCGGCGACGCTGACCCCGGAGAGGTCATCGCGGCCGCGAAAGGGGCCGCCGGAGGCGGTGAGGACGAGGCGGTCCACGGTCCCGGGCGCCTCGCCGTTGACAAGCTGGAACAGCGCCGAGTGCTCGGAGTCGACCGGCAGCAACCGCGCCCCGGTCGCCTCGGCCAGGGCCATCACCAGTTCGCCGCCGAGGACCAGGCTCTCCTTGTTGGCGAGGGCGACGTCGATCCCCTCGCTGAGGGCGACGATGGTCGAGCCGAGGCCCGCGGCGCCGACGATCGCGTTGAGGACGAGGTCGGGCTCGGTCGCGGCAATCAGCTCGCGAATCCCGTCTTCCCCGGCGAGCACCCTGCCGCTCCAGCTATCGCGGGCGCGCTCGGCAGCCTCAGCGTCAGCGAGGGCAATCACCGGCACGCCATGCTCGCGCGCCTGCCCGACCGTCGCCTCCCAGGCCGAACCCGCCGCCAGGCCGACGGCCTGCAGCTCCTGCGAAGCACCGATCACCTCCAGCGCCTGCGTTCCGATGGACCCGGTCGATCCGAGTACGAGGACCTTCTTCATGCCTGACAGAGGATACGGAGGAGTCCGACCGGACTAACCGGCAAGGCCGCCGAGAAAGGAAAATGGCTTCGGCAGGTCGTCTTCGGCCTCAAAGAGGGTGCCCGCGACGGCGACCCTGCTGTCGGGCGGCACTTCACTCAGAAACCGCTCCGCGAGCTGCTCGGCCGCGTCCTGATCCGCGGCCCCGGCGAGAACCACACGCCAGCGCCGCACGGTCGGCAGGCCCTCGGCCCGCAGGCGATCTGCAAATGCATCTGCCTCGTCCAGCGAGGGAAGCTCGATCTGCACCTCGTACCGGGGGTAGCCCTGCGCTTCGGTCTCCCTGCGTTCCTTGGCAACTCGCTCTTGGTGCTCGCTAGCCCTTGCCGCGGCGTCTTCCGGCAGCGGCTCGTCGGCCGGCTCCCACTCCAGTGACAGGGGATGCCAGCGCCTGAAGTCGATCTCGATCTCCTCCGCGTTCTCGGCGGCGAACCGCTCGACCAGCGCCCGGGCGCGATCGGATTGATCCCTGTCGCCGGTGTAGAGGAAGATCGTGGTCCCGTTACGGGAGACGATCACCTTGTCGTGGAAAGCGTCGCTGAGGTCGTGCTCCAGCTCCCGTGCGTCGAGATGGTCCTCGAGCGCGTCGACCGGCCCATCGTTGCGAAAGTCGATCTGCAGGCGCCAGTCGTCGTTCATCGACAGATTGCCATCTCAGGCAGCTGCCAGCTCAGGGGGCGGCGCAACCTCGCGCTCGGGCTCCTCGTCGGGCACCTGTCTTTCGAACCCGATCAGCAGTTCCTCGTCCAAGACGGCCAGAATTCGCTTCAGGACATGGATCGTAGGCATGTGATCGCCGCCCTCGACCTTTGAGATGAAGGAATGGGAGGTCCCCGCCTGCTCGGCCACCTCTTTCTGGGTCAAGTCAAGCTCGTACCGCCGTTCGCGGATGTGCGCTGCGATCCAGTTCCGCTCTCGCAACTCTCGGAGTGCCGCGTACTCATCCCTTGCCTCGCCGTATGCATCGCTGCTACGGCGTCGACCTTCTGCCGCGCTGGCGACTGATTTCCCTCTGGGGCTAACGCGGTCGCTAGCGCGCTCTCTCATGATCGAGAGCTTATCTATATCGATAAGTTTGTCAATCTCGGACCCGACGTCGTCCCGGAGCGTCGTGGCCTGCCGCCCGAGGCGGCTTTCGCGGCTTCGCATTCATCCGCCGCCTGAAGTCGGCCATTCGCTGCTTCGCCAGCATTCGAGCGAGAACATGTAGGGCCGCCTCTCGCGCCAAGTTGAGTCAAGGCGTCCCCCGGCTGCGCGAGCTCGCCGGATAGCCGCGAACTCAGTAGACGACCGCGACCGAGAGGTAGTAGCCGACGACGACGGTGAAGAAGACGGCGTCGAGGCGGTCGAGGAGGCCGCCGTGGGGGCCGAAGAGGGTGCCGGTGTCCTTGGTCCCGAGGTCGCGCTTCAGCATCGACTCGAAGAGGTCGCCGATCGGGGCGACCGCGGCGACCGCGGCGCCGATGATCAGCGCGTCCACTCCCGAGAGCCAGTCCTGGTAGAGGCCGGCGAACCAGAAGCCCATGGTGCCGATCACGAAGCCGCCGATCAGGCCCTCGATCGTCTTGTTCGGCGACAGGTTGGGGGCGATTTTGTGGCTGCCGAACATCCGCCCGGTGGCGTAGGCGGCGGTGTCGGCGACGAAGGTGCCAACGAGGACGTCGATCAGCAGCGCGGCGCCGTGGTCGGGCAGATCGCGGAGGAAGACCGCGTGGGCGAGCGGGAGCCCGATCCAGGCCACCGCCAGCAGCGTCACCCCGATCGAGACCGTGGCGCCCTCGCGGTAGCGCGCCCGGGCGGCGAAGCCGAAGAGCAGCAGGAACGAGGCGGCGAAGACCATCAGCACGCTGTAGGAGGTGCCGAGGTAGGCGGCGACGATCAGGCCCGCCATCGCGATGTATGCGGGGACGACCATCGGCCGGTAGCGCTGCGCCATTCCAGCGAACTCCCCCACGGCGACGACGCCGAGCCCGACCATCGCCGCGGCGAAGACGTAGTCCCCGATCACCGTGATCGCGATCGCGAAGACGATCCATGGCAGCGCCACCAGGATCCGCTTCGCGGTCTCGCCACCGCCGCGGCGTTTGCGAGGCTCGCGTGGCGGCCGCGGCTCCTGCTGCGGCTCGTCCTCGAACATCTCGTCGTCGAAGAGGTCGGTTCTCATGCCCTCCTCCCGAAGCGGCGCTGTCGCGTCTCGTACTCGCGCAGACAGGCCTCCAGCGCGGCGCGATCGAAGTCCGGCCAGAGCTCGTCGCGGAAGACGAGCTCCGAGTAGGCGCACTGCCAGAGCAGATAGTTGGAAAGACGCTGCTCGCCGCTGGTCCTGATCAACAGGTCGGGGTCATTCATCTCCGGCGCGTAGAGGCGGGCTTGGAACTCCTCCTCGGTGTCACCTTCGAAGCCGCGTGCGGCGTCGAGGATCTCGGCCCTGCCGCCGTAGTTGAAGGCCACGTAGAGGACGATGCGATCGTTGCCGGCGGTTTCCTCTTCCGACCAGCGCATCCGCTCGCCCAACGCCGGGTCGAGACCCTCGCGGCGACCGATGTACCGCATCCGCACGCCTTCGGATTTGAGCTCCGGGGTTTCCGAGCCAATCCGCTCGCCCATCATCTCCAGCAGGCCGCGGACCTCCTCCTCCGGCCGGCTCCAGTTCTCGGTCGAAAAGGAGTAGACGGTCAGCTCCTCGATCCCCAGCTCGGCGGCATCGCGCAGGCGCGCCTTCAAGGTGTCGGCCCCGGCCCGGTGCCCTTCGACGGTCGGTAGTCCGCGCTGGCTCGCCCAGCGGCCGTTGCCGTCGGTGATGATCGCTACGTACTTGGCTGCGGTCACGCTGCGGTGGGCCGCCTCAAACTTCGAGGATCTCTTCTTCCTTGCCCTTGAGCAGGGAGTCGATCTCGGCGATCGCCTCGTCGGTCTGCTTCTGCAGCGCCGCCTCGGCGCGGCGCTCGTCGTCCTCGCCGGCTTCGCCTTCCTTCTTCAGCTCGCGCAGGTCGCCCATGATGTCGCGGCGGACGTTGCGGATCGCGATCCGCCCCTCCTCGGCGACGCCGTGGACGACCTTGACCATCTCCCGCCGGCGCTCCTCGGTCATCTCCGGAATCTGCAGGCGGATCAGGTTGCCGTCGTTGCTCGGGGTGAGGCCGACGTCGGACTCCTGGATCGACTTCTCGATCGCTCCCAGGGCGCCCTTGTCGAAGGGAGTGACGGTGAGCAGGCGGGCGTCTGAGGCGGCGACGTTGGCCAGCTGCTTCAAGGCGGTCGGGGTGCCGTAGTAGTCGACCATGATCCGGTCCAGCAGGTGCGGCGAGGCGCGCCCGGTCCGCACGGTGGCGAGCTCGCCACGGCTGGATTCGACCGATTTGGCCATCCGCTCCTTGGCGTCTACGAGCAGTTCGTCAATCAGCTCCACAGGGCTCCCGTCCTCGTTACCCGGCGGGGGAGCTGGAGACCAGCGTCCCCACCTTCTCGCCGGAGACGATCCTATCTATGTTCCGCTCGTCGCCCATGTTGAAGACGTAGATCGGCAGGTCGTTGTCCATGCAGAGGGAGAGTGCGGTCGAGTCCATCACCCGCAGGCCTTTCTCGATCGCCTCCTTGTGCGAAATCGCGGGGATGAAGGTGGCGTCGGGGTTGGTGGCCGGATCGGAGTCGAAGACCCCCTCCACCCCGTTCTTCGCCATCAGGATCGCCTCGGCGTGGATCTCCAGGGCGCGCAGCGCGGCCGCGGTGTCGGTGGTGAAGAACGGGTTGCCGGTGCCAGCGGCGAAGATCACAACCCGACCCTTCTCCAGGTGGCGCATCGCGCGGCGGCGGATGTAGGGCTCGGCGACCTCCTGGACTTCGATCGCCGACATCACCCGGGTGTGCTGGTCCTCGCGCTCGAGCGCGTCCTGCAGGGTAAGCGCGTTGAGGACCGTCGCCAGCATCCCCATGTAGTCGCCGGTGGCGCGGTCCATGCCGGAGGAGGCGCCGTCGAGACCACGGTAGATGTTGCCGGCGCCGACGACGATCGCCACTTCGACGCCGCGATCGCGGACCGCCGCCACCTGCTTGGCGATCCGCTCGACCTCAGCACCATCGGTGCCGAAGTCGAGGCTGCCCATCAGGGCCTCGCCGGAGAGCTTCAGCAGGATGCGCCCGAAGCGCGGCTCGGGGGAGTCAGTCACTGCGGCGCAGCTTATTCGCCGACGCGGAAGTAGGAGAAGCGGCCGATCTGGATGTTCTCGCCGGTTTTCGCGGCCAGCTCCTGGCGCAGCTCCTCGATCGTCTTGCCGTCGTGCTTCTCGGTGTTGACGTGGGTCTGGTCGAGCAGCGCCACTTCGCTCGCCCACTTGTCGAGCTGCCCCTGGACGATTTTCTCGACCACGTTGTCGGGCTTGCCTTCTTCGCGAGCCTTCTCCTCGAAAACCCTCTTTTCGGCCTCGCGCTCCTCCTCGGGGATTTCCTCGGTGGAGACGAACTGCGGCGAGGTCGCGGCCGCGTGCAGGGCAACCTGGTAGGCGAAGACCCGGAACTCCTCGTTGCGAGCGACGAAATCGGTCTCGCACTGGACTTCGACCATCGCCCCAACCTTGTCGTTGGCGTGGATGTAGGAGGCGACGACGCCCTCGCTGGTGCCGCGGCCTTCGCGCTTGGCGGCCGAGGCCTGCCCCTTCACGCGCAGCAGCTCGACCGCGCGGTCGACATCGCCATCGGCCTCCACCAGCGCCGATTTCGCATCCATCATCGCCGCCCCGGTCCGCTCCCGGAGCGCCTTCACATCAGCAGCAGTAACGCTCATTTCGACTCCCCCTCACTCGCAGCTTTCTCGCCCTCCGCGGACGCAGCGGCCTCCGCGCTCTCCGCCGGAGGCGCAGGAGGCTGCTCCTCGGACGGCTTGGCATCCTCAGCGGCGGGCTGCTCACCCGCGACCGTAGGAGCCGGTTTCTCCGCCGCGGCCGGAGCCGCCGCCTCTTTCGGCTCCTGAGCCGCGGGTGGCGACGATGCGGGACCCGCGCCAGTTGGCGCGGGGGTCGTATCGGAGACAGGACCCGCGGCCGGCGGCGCTTGAGTCCCACCTTTTCCCGCGGCCGGCGAGGCCGGAGCCTGAGCCGATTTGGCCTGAGAGGCCTGAGCCTGAGCAGCTTTTTTCGCCTCAGCCTCGGCTTTCACTTTCCGCGCAGTCTCTTCTTCGTGCTGTTTGGCCTCCTCAGCTTCCTTGCGCTCTTTCTCTTCCTCCTCGCGCTTCTTCCGCTCTTCGTCCTCGCGTTTGCGCCGCTCCATCTCTTCGGCGACCCGCTTTTCCTCCTGCACCCGCCAGGACGAGGACCCGTCCTCGACGGCTTTGCCGATCGTGCCGATGACCAGCTCGCAGGAGCGGATCGCGTCGTCGTTGCCGGGGATCACGAAGTCGACCGGCGTCGGGTCGCAGTTGGTGTCGACCAGGCCGATGATCGGGATCCGCAGGCGGGCGGCCTCGTTGACCGCGATCTCCTCGGTTTTCAAGTCGGCGACGAAAACCGCGTCGGGCAGGCGATCCATGTCGCGGACGCCGCCGAGGTTGAACTCGAGCTTGGCGAGTTCGGCCTCCATCCCCATCCGCTCCTTGGTCGGCAGGAGGTCGAGTTTGCCCTCCTCTTTCCAGCCGTTGAGCTCGTGGAGACGGGCGATTCGGGTCGACATCGTGTTGAAGTTGGTCAGCAGCCCGCCCAGCCAGCGCTTGTTGACGTAGGGCATCTTGCAGCGGTCGGCCCATTCCTGGACCGTGTCGCGAGCCTGCTTCTTGGTGCCGACGAAGAGGACGGTGCCGCCCCCGGTGGCGAGCTCGCCGGCGAATTTGCGGGCGTTCTCCAGCAGCGCCTCGGTCTGCAGCAGGTCGATGATGTGGATCCCGTCCATCTCGCCAAAGATGAAGCGGCGCATGTTCGGGTTCCAGCGGCGCGTCTGGTGGCCGAAGTGGACTCCGGCCTCGAGCAGCTCTTTGAGTTCTGCCTCAGGCATTGAATTTCTCCTTGGTTTTTGGTGAAGCTCCCGCTCCGCTCCCCGGGACCTGGCGGTGGCCAGGCAGGATCCGGTTCGCAAGTCCGAACGGGCGTTGGGATTTGAGCGCTCGATTGTAGAGCGGAGCGCTAAGCGGCGTGGGCCGCCTCCAGCGCCACGGCAAGGTCGCCGGGCAGCGGCGAGGAGAAGCTCGAGCTCTTCCCCCGTGCGCGGATGGAGGAAGGCGAGCCGGTGGGCGTGGAGGAACTGACGCCGCAGCGCGTAGCGATCGGCGCCACCGTAGGTGGTGTCGCCGGTCAGCGGATGGCCGATCGCGGCAAAGTGGGCGCGGATCTGGTGCGTCCGCCCGGTCTCCAGGCGGGCCTCCAGGTAGGTCTCGCGTGGAAGCAGATCCAGCACCTCGAAATGGGTTCGCGCCTGGCGCGAGGCGGCGCCGGAGACCGCCATCCGGTGTCGCTGCTGGGCGGCGCGGCCGATCGGGGCGTCGATCGTGCCGGTGCGGGATCCGAGGCGCCCGCCGGCAAGGGCCAGGTAGACCCGTTCGACCTCGCGCTCGCGCACCAGTTGCTGCAGCGCCGCGTGGGTCTCGTCGTCGCGGGCGACGACGAGGAGGCCGCTGGTGCCTTTGTCGAGGCGGTGGACGATCCCCGGCCGCTCAGGATCGCCGCCACCGCCAAGGATCTCCGCCAACTCGTCGACCAGGGTCGGACCCTGGTGCGAGGGTGCCGGGTGGACGACGAGTCCCGCTGGCTTGTCGACGACCGCCAGCCACTCGTCGAGGTGGACCACCCGCAGCTCCGGCTCAGCCACCTTCGGCCTCGGACTCCGAGTCCGACTCCGCGTCTCGGATGTAGATCAGCGCGAGCAGGGCGACCCCGCAGGTGATCGCGATGTCGGCGACGTTGAACGGCGGCCAGGAGCCGACGGCGATGTAGTCGGTCACCTCGCCGGCGACGATGCGGTCGGCGAGGTTGCCGAGGGCACCGCCGGCGACCAGGCCGCAGGCGAGCCACATTCCCGGCCGGCTCGGGTCGCGGGTGAAGAGGTAGGCGATCAGTCCCAGCGCGGCCACGGTGACCAGGACGAGGCCGAGTCCCGGCGCCGCCAGCGAGGCCGAAGGCGACGCCGCGGTTGTGGGAGAGGGTGAGTTCGAGCGGTCCCAGAACTTCGACGTGCTCGCCGGGGGCGAGGTGACGCTCAACCGCCGCCTTGGCCGCTTGATCGACGAGGAACACCAGCGCCGCGAGGACGCCGGCAAGGGCCCAGGGGCGCTGCTCGAACTGCGCTCACCCGCGGATCAGGCCGACGACGATCGCCTGGGCGATGAAAAGCACGAACAGGCCGACCATCGGGCTGAGGTCGAGAGCGAAGCCGCCGCCGCCAAGCGGCGGCAGGAAGCGGCGGAAGAAGTTGAGGTAGGGATCGGTCACCTCGTGGACGAAATCGAGGATCGCCTTCAGCCAGGGCCGGTAGGGCATGCGGGGGATGAACGAGGCGACGATCCGGATGAAGATCAGGATCACGTAGACGAGGAAGAGAGCGCTGACGTAATCGGCGATGTCGCCGCGGGTGAGGGCGAGCGGGATCATCCGCGCATCCTCTCCAGCGAGGCCTCGACCGCCGCCTCGAAGGCGCGGCGGGCCCCTTCGCGCTCGAGCGCCTCCAGCCCGGCTTCGGTGCTGCCCCCCGGCGAGGCGACCGCTTTCTGCAGCTCGGCCGGGTGATGACGACGCAGCAGCTCCGCCGTTCCGGCCGCGGTCTCGACCACCAGCTCACGGGCGAGCTGAGGAGTCGAGGCCGTCCGCAGCGCCCGCTTCGGCGATCGCCTCAACCGCCAGCGCCAGGTATGCGGGCGCGCAGCCCATCACCGCGGTCGCCGCGTCGAAATCCTCCTCAGGGATCTCAACCACCTGCCCGAGCAAATCGAGCTTCGCCCGCACCGCCGCGCTGGCCGCACCTGCCACGCAGAGGACGCCCTGGCGAACCTCGACGCCAACATTCGGCATCACCCGCAGAACATGTCTCGGCTCCCGGCAAAGCCGCCTCGCAGCTGCTCCAGCAGTGGTGACAGCAAGCACCGAGACGACTCCCTCGCCTCGCCCAGCTCCGGCGCCACCTCCTCAAGCTTGTTCGGCTTCACAGCCAGGACCACAAGGTCGGCCCGCTCGGCGATCTCGGCAGTTAGAGACCGGCCTCGCCACCCAGCTCCTCAGCCAAGCTCCCGAGCGCGCCCGGAGCCGCCATCGGAGAAAAGCATCCCCTCGAACTCCCCGGCCCAACCACGAGCAATCGCCGCAGCCATGCTCCCGGACCCAACAAAGCCAACAATCATCAGCCGAACCCTATCCAGCGCCCGTTGGGGGCAGATGTATATGCCGAGCATCCAGCGCAGGCATATACATCTGCCCCGGTGCCGGCCTAGGACTGGTTAAAGAAACCCTTGTCGATGAGCCGAGCCTTTTCCTCAGCCGAAACATCGACGTTACGCGGCGTAAGCAAGAACATCTTCTCGGCGATCCGCTGCATACCGCCATCGAGCGCGTAGGTGAGCCCGGAGCAGAAGTCGATCATCCGCTTCGAGAGCTCATGGTCGGCGGTCTGCAGGTTGAGGATCACCGGAACCGAGCGTTTGAACTGGTCGGCGACCTGCTGGGCGTCGTTGAAGTTGCGCGGGATCACCAGGTGGACCTGGAGGTCGCCGCCGTCACCGCCGTTGTCGCTGTCAACCGGGCGCAGGGTGCGGGTGCGGCTGGCGGCGATCGGCTCGTCGTCGGCGAAGATGTCGTCGATCTCGTCGCGGCGGGGGCGGCGGCTGGTCGGCAGGCGACGCACCGAGGAGCTGCTCTCGCCACCGCGTTCGCGGCGGCCGCCCTCGTAGGCTTCCTCGGTCCCGGTCTCGGGCTCGAAGTCTTCTTCGTATTCGGGACCGTAGTCGTGGTCCTCCGCCAGTCCGAAATAGACCAGCGCTCTATGCCAAGTGTCTCTTAGGGCCATCTGTTCCGCGTCTTTCGGTCTCGAGAGGACCGACTCCTTTACGAATTATTCCCAGATTTTGAGCGAAATCACACGAAAAGGGCGTGTCCGAGGCGAACGATCGTCGCACCCTCCTCGATCGCCACCCGCCAATCCTGGGAGGTGCCCATCGAGAGACGGTCCAGATCCGTTGTCCGCTGCCAGCTCCGCGAGGCGGGCGAAATAGGGCCGAGAGGCCTCCGGATCGGGACTGAACGGGGGCATCGTCATCAGGCCGCCGACCCGGGCCGGGCAGCGCTCGACGAAAGCCGGCAGCTCGGCTGGGCTCGACCCCGCCCTTCCCCTCCTCGCCGGAGGCGTTGACCTCGATCAGAACTTCGGTATCGGGCCCGCCGTGCTTCTCCAGCTGGGCGAGGACGGAGTCGGTCGCGACCGAGTGGATCAGTCGGCAGCAGGGCAGGATCAGCTTCAGCTTGCGGCTCTGCAGGTTGCCGATGAAGTCCCACTCGAAGACATCGCCCCAGCGCTCGCGCTTGGCGGCGAGATCCTGCTGGCGGTTCTCGCCGACCAGTCGCACTCCGGCCTCGGCCAGCTTGCCCATCTCCTCCAGGGGGACGTACTTGGTCGCGACCAGGATCTCGGCCCGGTCGCCGGCCAGTGCCCTTGCCTCCTCGAGATTCGCCGCCAGCTTCGCGGCGTCGATGTCATGGATCAGCTCGGCCACGCCTCAACCCTCCTCGATCCAAGCCAGCCCCGCCTGCCGCCCGGTGCACCCATCGTCGCGACGGTGGGAGAAGAAGAGCTCGGCTTCGCAGCTGGTGCAGAGCCCGGCTGACTCGACCTCCGCGACTCCCGCCTCGGCCAGTTGGCGGCGCGCGACCTCCGGCAAGTCGAGCATTCGGCCGGCGGCCACGTTGCCGAGGTCGACGAAGGCCGAGAGCACCTCATCCCCCACTTCGTAGCAGCAGGGCCCGATCCCGGGCCCGATCGCCGCCCGGGTCGCATCCACCGCCTCCGCCGCCGCGGCGAGGATGCCCCCGGCCAGCGCCCGCCAGCCGGCGTGGACCATCGCCAGTCCTCTCGGGCCCGTAAAGGGCCACCGGGAGGCAGTCGGCGACGAAGACGAGCGGCACCAGCCCAGGCTCCCTGACGATGTGCCCGTCGGCTTCCGCCACCCCTCCCTCTCGCGGATGGTGGAGAGAGGTCAGTGCCGTGAACCTGGCGAGCGAAGACCACCTGCTCGGGGGCGAAGCCGAGGGTCGCGGCCAAGCGGTTTCGGTTCTCGGCCACCGCCTCCACCGCATCCTCGGTCAACAGGCCGAGGTTGAGGCTGTCGTAGGGCGCCTCGCTGACGCCACCGAGGCGGGTCGAGAAGGCCGCGCGGGCGCCGCCGAGGTCGGCCTCTAACCAGCGAACGCCGTTCTTCTCGCGCCACTCCATCTTTCAGTCCCGCAGCGCCGCTGCCAGTGCCGCTGCCAGCTCCTGGTCCCGACCAGACGACTTCGCCTTCGAGCTTTGCCAGCCGCGCCGCCCGCAGGCCGCGCCCGACCGCCGGCCCCTCGGGGATGCCCTTGGCGATCAGGTCGCCGCCGTCGATCTGGAGGCGCAGGTCCCGCCAGATCGTCAGGTATTGGTCCAGCCAAGAAGCACCCATCGCCCGGGCGATGATCAGCTCGACCGGGTCGCGCCGCTCTGCCACCTCGACCCCCTCGCCGGGTTTCGGCGCCCACATCGAAGCCAGCACCTGCTCGGTGCCCTCCGGCCCCAACGCCGCCGCGATCAGCGCCTGCTCGCGCGGCACCAGCGCGGCCCAGTGCGGCGTCCTCAGCAGGTCCTCGACGGTCTTCATCAGCTTCACCCCGCCCTCGCGCAGGTCGATCACCCCCCAGCCGGCCAGCAAGCCGAGCCCGACGACGCCGGTCGGTTCGGCGGCCAGCCGCTCCAGCTCGGCCCGGCGGCGGTCGGCGGAAACGGTCGCCAGGTCCGCGCTGCGCAGGAGCCGGTCGGTCTCTGGCTCCAGCGTGAACCCGTAGCGGGAGGCATAGCGCGCAGCCCGAATCGCCCGCGTCGGGTCATCCTCGAAGGAGCGTCGGTGGAGGACCCGCAGCAGGCGACTCTCCAGGTCCTCGCGTCCACCGCGAGGGTCGATCAGGCGCGCCTCCCCGTCCAGGGGGATCGCCATGGCGTTGATCGTGAAGTCACGGCGGGCAAGGTCAGCTTCGACGCTCTCGGCCGGGGCGACAACCGGCAGGGCGCCCGGCTCCGGGTAGGTCTCCGTGCGAGCGGAGGCGAGGTCGACCTCGTGCCTGTCGATCTCGACCTTGACGGTGCCGAAACGCTCGTGCTCCTTCTCGGCTCCGCCCAAGCGCTCGGCCAACGCGCCCGCGTCGCCCTCGACGACCAGGTCGACGTCGGCGCGCGGTCGGCCGAGGAGAAGGTCCCGCACTGCGCCGCCGACCAGGTACACCGGCTCGCGTGCCTCCCTTCTCACCACCTCCAGCTCCGGGTGGGCGTCCCGGAGTGCCGCACCAAGATCCTCCATAGGCGCCCTACGATGATCGATCGCGCGGATAGGAGCGGCCAAGGCTCAGAGCCGAACGGAGATCCCGTCCGCGGCCATTTGCTCCTTGGCCTCGCGGACGCGGTACTGCCCGTAGTGGAAGATCGAGGCGCAGAGGACGGCGTCAGCGCCGCCGCGGGCGATCGCGTCGCTGAGGTGAGAGAGCTCGCCGGCACCACCGGAGGCAATCACCGGCACGCTCACCGCCTCGGCAACCGCGCGGGTCAGCTCGAGGTCGTATCCGTCGTTGGTCCCGTCCCGGTCCATGCTCGTCAGCAGCACCTCGCCGGCCCCCCGCTCGACCGCCTCTTCGGCCCAGCCGACCGCGTCTCGCCCCTCGACCTTCATCCGCCCCCCGTTCACGTAGACGCCCCAGCCCCCGTCCTCGCCTTTGGCGTCGATAGCGATCACCACGCACTGGGCACCAAAGTGATCAGCCAGCTCCCCCAGCAGCTCGGGGCGAGCCAATGCCGCCGAATTCACGGAAACCTTGTCCGCCCCGGCGTCAAGCACAGCCTGAGCGTCCTCCACCGAACGGATCCCGCCCCCGATCGTGAACGGAATAAAGACGTTGTCGGCAGTCCGCCGAGCCAACTCCACAATCGTCTCCCGCTGTTCATGCGAGGCGGTGATGTCGAGGAACACCAACTCATCCGCACCCTCAGCGTCATAGCGCTCAGCCAGCTCCACCGGATCCCCGGCATCGCGCAGCCCGACGAAGTTGGTGCCCTTGACGACCCGGCCGGCATTGACGTCCAGACAGGGAATTACGCGTTTCAGTGCCATGGGATTAAGCGTAGCCATGCCTGTAGGGAGGGACGAGGGACAGATGAACCGACAACCTCCTCTCAGCTGGTCAGAGCAGCGATTCCCTGGGCGACGGTGAATTGACGCTCGTAGAGAGCGCGGCCGACGATTGCACCCTCGATGTTGGGGGCTGCCGTACGAGCCAGGTCCTCCAGATGCGCGAGGGTGCCGACGCCGCCGGAGGCGATTACTTGGCCGCTCGTCGCCGTGGCTATTTCGTTGAGCTGGGCGATTGCCGGACCCTCCATCGTGCCGTCGACCTCGATTGCGGTGCAGAGGAAGCGTTGGACGCCGCGCTCGGTTAGCTGTGCGACGGCTGCAGGAGCCTCCAGATCGCTGGTCTCGGTCCAGCCAGACAGCGAGACCTTGCCGCCGCGGGTGTCGACCGAGACGACCACTCGGTCGCCGTGGGCTTCGATTGCTGCGTCGAGGAACTGTGGGTCGCGCAGAGCTGCGGTGCCAATCACCACCCGCGTCGCCCCGGCCTCGAGAATCGCGTCAACTGATTCAGAGTCACGCAGGCCGCCGCCGACCTGAATCGGGCACTCGACCGCTGCCGCGATCCGGCGCACCGCCTCGAGGTTGCGGGGTTCGCCCGCCTTCGCGCCGTCGAGGTCGACGACGTGGAGGAACTCGGCTCCTTCGCCGGCCCAGCGGGTCGCGGCGTCGACCGGGTCGGCGTCGTAGGCCGTCTCCCGCTCGTAGTCGCCCTGGAGCAGGCGCACGGCCTTGCCGCCGCGGATATCGATCGCCGGGTAGAGGATCACGCCGGGGTCAGCCGGCCACAGGCGCCTTGGCGCAGATGCCGGCGAAGTTGGAGAGCAGCCGCAACCCGGCGGCGCTCGACTTCTCGGGGTGGAACTGGACGCCGAAGACGTTGTCGCGCTCGGCGGCGCAGGCGAAGCGGGTGCCGTACTCGGCGCTGCCGAGTAGCTCGTCCTCGGTCGCGTCGACGGCGAAGGAGTGGACGAAGTAGAAGGGGGTCTCCGAGTCGATGCCCTCGGTCAGCTGCGATTCGCGCTCCCAGCGGACCGGCGCCCAGCCGATGTGCGGGACCTTGAGACCCGGCGCGTCAAGCCCGTCGACCGGCCCCTCGAACAACCCCAGGCCCGCGGCGCCGCCGAGCTCGGTGGTGGAGTCGAAGAGCAGCTGCAGGCCGAGGCAGATGCCGAGAATCGGGACGCCGGCCTCGCGTCGCTCGCCGATCAACTCGTCGAGGCTCAGCTCGTGGACCCGCTCCATCGCCCGCGGAAAGGCGCCGACGCCGGGCAGGATCACTCCGTCAGCCGCGCGCACCTCCTCGGCGTCGTTGGTGATCTTCGCGATCACGCCGACGTGCTCGAGCGCCTTCTCGACCGAGCGCAGGTTGCCCATCCCGTAATCGAGGATCGCAATGCGGGCGCTCATTGGCTCAGGGTCCCCTTGGTCGAGGGCACGCCGGTCTCGTCGGGGTCGATCGAAACGGCGACCCGCAGGGCGCGGGCAAAGGCCTTGAACGCGGCCTCGATCATGTGGTGGGCGTTGGTCCCCGAGCGCACCGAGATGTGCAGGGTCAGCTTGGCGCTATTGGCAACGGCGCGAAAGAACTCCTCGGCGAGCTCGCTGTCGAAGCCGGCGATCGAGACGACCGGCAGCTCGGCGGCGAAGTCGCAATAGGGTCGACCGGAGATGTCGATCGCGCACTCGGCCAGCGACTCGTCCATCGGCACCAGGGCCGAGCCGTAGCGGCGGATCCCAGCGCGATCGCCGAGCGCCTCATCCAGCGCCTGACCAAGGACGATGCCGACGTCCTCGACCGTGTGGTGGGCGCCGGTCTCGAGATCGCCATTTGCCTCGACCTTCAAGCCGAGGCGGCCGTGTCGCGCCAGCAGGTCCAGCATGTGGTCGAGGAAGCCGACGCCGGTCTCGGCGCTGGCATCGCCGCCATCGAGGTCGAGCGAGAGCTTGATCTGGGTCTCGGCGGTGCTGCGCTCTTTTTGCGCGGTGCGGGTCATCAGCGCCTAATCATCGCTGACTCGCCGTGAACGGGCAGCCCCTCGGCCTTGGCGAGGGCATCGACGTGAGGTGCGAGCTTTGCGGCGGCGTCCTCGGGTATCTCAACTTGGGAGATTCGGCGCCGGAAGGTGCCGGGTCCGAGCGGCCCCGAAAAACGACCGGTCCTCGTGGTCGGCAGCACGTGGTTGGACCCTGCCGCGTAGTCACCAAAGGCGGTGGCACCAAAGCGCCCGAGGAAGACACAGCCGGCCGTTCTTACGAGATCGGCCTGAAGGACGGCGTCCTCCTCCAAGAGCTCCAGGTGCTCGGGGGCAAATGCGTTCGCGAGGTCGATCGCATCGCTCAGATCAGGCACCAAGACCAGGGCCAAAGGAGCTTCAGAGACGCTGGGTCTGGTGGCCGCGGCGCTCACCGTCGCGGCCGCGATCGACTCGAGCACGCTCTCCTCCACGGCCGCGACGACCAGTGGGCTTTCGGGTCCGTGCTCGGCCTGGGCACAGAGATCGAGCGCCGCCCACTCGGGATTGGTGTCGTGGCCGGCGATCAGCATCAGCTCCGAAGGACCCGCGTAGGAGTCGATGCCAACTATGCCCATGACGTTGCGCTTTGCCTCCTGCACCCAGAAGTTCCCCGGCCCAGCGATGACGTCGACAGGCTGCACGGTCTCGGTCCCGAAGGTCAGCGCAAACACGGCCTGAGCGCCGCCCACTGCATAAATCTCGTCAATGCCGCAGAGCGCGGCGGCGGCGAGAACCTGCTGCGAAAGGCGGCCGTTGGAACGAGGCGGCGAGGCAAGCGCGACGCGCTCGACGCCCGCGACGCGAGCTGGAATAGCGCCCATCAGGACGCTAGAGGGATAGGTTGCACGTCCGCCGGGGGCATAAATGCCGACGCTGGCTACGGGCACTTCGCGGGAGACGACCCGGTGACCCTGGGGCAGTTCCACCTCGAGGGCTTCCTCGCTCACCTGCATCTCGGCCACGGTCCGAATGTTGGCCACAGCCACCTCCATCGCCTCGCGCCAGCGTGGTTCGACATTCGCCAGCGCGGCTGCTGCCTCCGCCGGGTCGACGCGGAGGTCGGCGGGGGTCTGTTGGACTCCGTCGAACTCCGCACTGAGGCGGCAGAGCGCAGCGTCCCGGCCAGCCTCAACCTCGATCTCGCTCCTGATCCTGAGCACGTCCGCCGCGACCCCGGCCGGCTCCGCAGAGCCAACCCAGCGCCTGAGAGTTCGGGCCGTCTGTTCGGCTCCTTCCCAGCCAAAGGGCTGCACGCTCACGCCGCCGCCTCCTTTAGCCGCGCCGTCAGATCGTCGATCTCGGCAGCGCGCAGTTTGTGGGAGACCCGATTGGCGACGAAGCGCGCCGTGCAGACGACGATCTCCTCGCGCACCTCGAGTTCGTTCTCTTCCAAAGTGCGGCCGGTGGCAACCAGGTCGACTATCCCGTCGCCCAGACCAACCAAGGGCGCAAGCTCGACCGAGCCCTTGACCTCGACCAGCTCAACCTGCCGCCCGGTCGACTCGAAGTAGCGCTCCGCGATCCGCGGGTACTTGGTCGCGATCCGCATCATCCCCAGCCGCCGTTGCGCCTCTGCCAGGCGGTCGTTGCCGGTGCGGGCGGCGAGCACCATCGTGCAGCGCCCGAAGCCGAGGTCGATCAGCTCGTAGACGACCCGGTCGGACTGCTCGAGCAGCACGTCCTTGCCGGTGATGCCGACGTCGGCCGCACCCGACTCGACGTAGGTCGGAACGTCGGAGGGCCGCATCGTTACCAACGTCATCTGCGGCGTCTCGAAGATCAGTGAGCGGGAGTCGCCGCGCAACTCGGCGGTGTCAACTCCGGCCGCGTCGAGAATGTCAAGCGTTTCCCCGAACAGGGCCCCACGCGGAACTGCCAGCGTCAATGGCCCTTTATCCACGGCGCGACTCCTCGAGCTGGGCGGTGTGGACGCGGTCGAGGTAGAGGGCGAAACCCGCGGCGGAGAGATCGAGGCCGAACTGCTCCATCAGGCTGTCGTAGCGGCCGCCGCCGCCGAGAACGTGGCCCAGGGCCGGGTCGTACACCTCGAGAATCGCGCCGCTGTAGTAGCCGAGATCACGCAGCAGACCGAGGTCGATCCGGACCCGCTCGGCAGCGCCCCGGCGTTGCAGCTCCTCGTAGGTCTGGCTGAGGCTGGTCGTTGCCCGCTCGACCGCGGCCCCGCCGAGGCCGCGCGCCTGCTCGAGGACCTCCGGACCGCCTCGCAGTTGGGTGAGCTGGACGCAAGTCTGGGCCTGCTCGGTACCGATCCCCGCCTCGAGCAGCTTCTGCTCGAGAGCGACGAGGTCATGCGTGGCGAGACTGGCGAGGACCGAATCCCGCGCCTCGCCCTCTACCCCAAGCTCTTCGAGCAGCTGCCGGTAGAGGTCGGCGTCGCCGAGGCCGATCACCGCCCGTCCAAGCCCGGCGGCGTCGAGCGCGGCCTCAAGCACCTCGATCACCTCAACCGCCCCCTCCTCGGGAGAGGCCCCGATCAGCTCCACCCCGGCCTGGACAAACTCGCGCATCTGGCCCCGCTGCGGGCGGACCGCGCGGTAGCCGTTGGCGAGATAGCTGAAGCGGAAGGGCGGCTCGCCCGAAGCGAAACGGGTGGCGACGAGCCGGGCGATCGGCACGGTCATGTCGGAGCGCAAGGTCAGCAGCTCGCCGCTCTCGTCGAAGAAGCGGTAGGACGCGCGAGCCGGGCCGTCGGCCCGCGCCATCACCTCGTCGTACTCGATCGCCGGGGTCGCGACCTCGCCGTAGCCGCGGGCTTCGAAGACCTCGATCAGGGCGGCCTTGAGCCTGCGCAGCTCGCGCATCTCGTCGGGCAGCACGTCTCGCGTTCCAGGCGGAATCGGGTGGATCATCGCTTCGACCTTACGCGGAGGACTGAGAAACCCCTGCAATCCCCGCCACTAGGCAGGGACCTCTGCAGAGACCCTTTCGATCTGCGCCCCCAGGCCGCGCAGGCGCTCGTCGATCTGCTCATAGCCACGATCGATCTGGCGGATGTTTCCGATCTCCGAGGTTCCCTCGGCGGCCAGAGCGGCGATAAGCATCGCCATTCCGGCGCGGATGTCGGGGCTCTCGACTCGCTCGCCATGAAGCCGGCTCGGACCGCTGACGATCGCCCTGTGGGGATCGCAAAGCGTGATCCGAGCGCCCATTGCGACGAGCTTGTCGACGAAAAAGAGCCGGTTCTCGAACATCTTCTCGAAGATCAGGATCTCGCCCTCGGCCTGGGTGGCGAGGGCAAGGGCGATCGAGGTGAGGTCGGCGGGGAAAGCTGGCCAGGGACCATCCTCGATCTTTGGAATCGCATCGCCAAGGTCGGATTCGACCCGGAGTTGCTGTCCGGCGGGGACCAACATGTCGGGGCCCTCGATCTCCGAGTGCAGGCCAAGTCGCTTGAACTGGCGCCGGACGTTGGTCAGGTCGGCTGGTTCAACGTCGCGGATCCGCAGCTCCCCCCGGTCGCCGCGGCGAGAGCCATGAAGCTTCCAACCTCGATGTGGTCGCAGGAGATCGTGTGCTCGGCCCCGCTCAGCGTCTCGGCGCCGTTGACCGTCATCACGTTGGAGCCGATCCCGTCGACCCGCGCCCCCATCTTCGTCAGCAGCCGGGCTAGATCCTGGACGTGGGGCTCGGAGGCGGCGTTGGAAATCTGCGTCGGCCCGGGGCAGAGCGCAGCCGCCATCAGCGCGTTCTCGGTTCCCATCACCGAAGGCTCGTCCATAAAGATCTCGGTCGCGCACAGCCCATTCGGGGCGGAGAGCTCGATCCAGCGGCTGCCGTCGACCCTGGCGCCGAGGTCCTTGAAGGCGTCGAGATGGGCGTCGAGGCGGCGGCGACCGATGAAGTCGCCGCCCGGAGGCGGCATCCGCGCTTCGCCGAAGCGAGCCAACAGCGGCCCGGCGAGCAGGAACGAGGCCCGGATCTTGCCCGAGAGCTCCTCGTCGACGGTCCCGCCGGCGACGGCGCGAGCGCAGAGCCGGACGCTGTTGTCGGCGACCCACGCGACCTCCACGCCCAACTGCTCCAGCAGCGCGATCTGGGCTTCGGTGTCGCGGATCCGCGGCAGGCGGTGCAGCAACACCTCCTCCTCGGTCAGCAGGCAGGCGGCGAGGATCGGCAGAGCCGCGTTCTTGTTGCCGGCGACTGTGACTTCTCCCGAAAGGGGGGTGCCGCCCTGGATGACGAATTTCTCCATGGTTCCGGCTAGGGTAACGACCGCCATGGGGACGCGACTGAAGATCGGGCTGACGATGGTTGCGGCGCTGCTCGTGCTGCTGATCCTCAACGCCCTCTGGGTCGACGGCAAGACCGAGAAGGCCGAGGCCACCGTGCCCAGCGGCCACATCATCGACCTTCCCGACGGCGAACTACAGGTGGCCGAACACGGCCCCCGCAACGCGCCCCCGATCGTCCTCATCCACTGCTTCAGCTGCGCGATGGACTGGTGGGACGGGGTGGTCCCGCTGCTCGACCGCGACCACCGCGTGGTCACCGTCGACCTGCTCGGGCACGGCGGCTCGGAAAAGCCCAGCAGCGGCTACACCCCTCCGAACCAGGCCAAGGTGGTCGCCGAGGCGCTAGAGCGGCTTGGGGTGCGCGACGCGACCGTCGTCGGCCACTCGTTGGGGGGCTCGATGGGCGTCGCCCTGACCGAGCAGAACCCCGAGCTGGTCGACCGGCTGACGATCATCGATATGCCGCCCGACAACTCTTACGGGGACCTCGGCTTCATTGCCGGACTCGCTTTCCAGCCGGTGATCGGCGAGGCGCTGTGGCAGATCAAGCCCGATTTCTCGATCCGCAAAGGCCTCGGAGTCGCCTTCGCCCCAGGATTCGACGTCCCCGACGCCTTCGTCGAGGACGTGAAGCGGATGACCTACACGTCCTACGACTCCTCCCCCAGCGGCGTCGATGACTTCCTCAATGAAGAGTCCCTAGACCAGCGGATGGAGCCGACCGGCAAGCCGCTGATGGTCCTGATGGGCGCCGAGGAGCAGATCGTCAACGACCCCCAGCGCGCCCTCGACCAGTACGCCGCAGGCGATCCAGGCACCCAGGTCCACCTGATCGAGGACGCAGGACACTCCCCAAACGTCGAGCGCCCCGCCATCGTCGCCAAGCTGCTCCAGCGTTTCTCCCAGTGATTTGGCTCTATAGAGCCATCTAGCAGGCACATATGCAACGCCCGTTGCAGAACCCAGATGCCGTCCGAGGGTCCGCGTACCTTACGAACTCATGTTCGCTTCAAAGACCAAACTCACCGCACGGCTGACCGACACCGCCGACCTCCTAATCGACTTCGCAACCCTTGGCGAGTACGGGCTGGAGCCCGTTGGGAGAACTCGCCAGGGTTGCGCGGACTCCAAGCAGGCAACCCGCCGCCCCGCCGCTCCCACGCGAGCGCAGGCACGCAGTGGCAACTGCACCCTGCTCCAAGAATCGGGCCTGTTCCAGACCCGCCGCACCCGAGCCGGCCAGCCGTCCTAGCGCCGTAGCGCGCAACTAGCCCGAACGAAACCGGGCCGCGACTAAGCGCGGCCCGGACTTCACGAAGAACCGGCGGCGACCTACTCTCCCAGGGGGTTGCCCCCCAAGTACCATCGGCGCAGAGTGGCTTAACTGCTCTGTTCGGAATGGGAAGAGGTGTCTCCCACTCGCTATGCGCCACCGGAATTTTGCGAGACTGCCCCGGTGGAGCTTGAAAACTGCACAACACCAAAAGGGTAAGTAATAAATATCCGTCAAGCCCTCGACCCATTAGTACCGGTCGGCTGAGCACATTACTGCGCTTACACCGCCGGCCTATCAACCTGGTGGTCTACCAGGGGTCTTACTCCCTCAAAGGGGATGGGAGAACTTATCTCGAGGACGGCTTCCCGCTTAGATGCTTTCAGCGGTTATCCGTTCCGTGCGTAGCTAACCTGCGATGCCCTTGGCAGGACAACAGATACACCAGAGGCACGTTCATCCCGGTCCTCTCGTACTAGGGATGACTCCTCTCAATTCTCCAACGCCCACAGCAGATAGGGACCGAACTGTCTCACGACGTTCTGAACCCAGCTCGCGTACCGCTTTAATGGGCGAACAGCCCAACCCTTGGGACCTACTCCAGCCCCAGGATGCGACGAGCCGACATCGAGGTGCCAAACCGGTTCGTCGATGTGGACTCTTGGAACCGATAAGCCTGTTATCCCCGGAGTACCTTTTATCCGTTGAGCGACGGCGCTTCCACTTGCTACCGCCGGATCACTAAGCCCAACTTTCGTTCCTGCTCGACCTGTCGGTCTCGCAGTCAAGCTCCCTTATTGCCTTTACACTCTACGCACGATTTCCAACCGTGCTGAGGGAACCTTTGGGCGCCTCCGTTACACTTTAGGAGGCGACCGCCCCAGTCAAACTGCCCGCCTGACACTGTTCACCACCCGGATCACGGCATGGTGTTAGAAGCCCAGACTACCAAGGGTGGTATCTCAAGGGTGACTCCCCAGCGGCCAAAGCCACTGGTTCATAGTCTCCCACCTATCCTGAGCGAGATACCCCAGACTCCAATATCAGGTTGCAGTAAAGGTTCACGGGGTCTTTCCGTCTAGCTGCGGGTACTCGGCATCTTCACCGAGACTTTAATTTCACCGAGTCTCTCGTTGAGACAGCGTCCAACTCGTTACGCCATTCGTGCAGGTCGGAACTTACCCGACAAGGAATTTCGCTACCTTAGGACCGTTATAGTTACGGCCGCCGTTTACCGGGGCTTAGCTTCATTGCTTCGCGCAAGCGCTAACAAGTCCGCGTAACCTTCCGGCACCGGGCAGGCGTCAGACCCTATACGTCGTCTTACGACTTAGCAGAGCCCTGTGTTTTTGGTAAACAGTCGGTTGGACCAATTCACTGCGGCCCCCTCGAGCTCCCTCCGTATGGAGTTCACCCTACCGGGGCGTCCCTTCTCCCGAAGTTACGGGACGATTTTGCCGAGTTCCTTAACGAGAGTTAGCTCGCTCACCTTAGTATGTTCTACTTGTCCACCTGTGTCGGTTATCGGTACGGGCACGCGAATCCTGCCTAGAGGCTTTTCTCGGAGGCATGGGATCAGAGACTCGCCGGCGGTAAGCCAGCTGGCATCGCACCTCGCGTCAAAACGCCGCTGCGGATTTTCCTACAGCGACTAGCTACGTGCTTGCCCCAGGACGACCATCGCCTGGGTTCCCTTACCCTTCCCCGTCCCCCCATCGGTCATAACGGAAGCAACGTGGTACAGGAATATCAACCTGTTGGCCATCGGCTACGCCTTTCGGCCTCGCCTTAGGTCCCGACTAACCCTGAGCAGACGAACTTTACTCAGGAAACCTTGGACTATCGGTGGTGGGGAGTCTCACCCCACTTTCGTTACTCATGCCGGCATTCTCACTTCCAGCCACTCCACGGAGCCTTACGATTCCGCTTCACGCAACTGGAACGCTCTCCTACCGCGTACAGAGCCCGCAGGCCTGTACACCCATAGCTTCGGAGGCTAGCTTGAGCCCCGTTGAATTATCCGCGCCCGAACACTTGACCAGTGAGCTGTTACGCACTCTTTCAAGGATGGCTGCTTCTAAGCCAACCTCTTGGTTGTCTCTGCATTCGGACATCGTTTGCCACTTAGCTAGCACTTAGGGTCCTTAGCTGATGGTCTGGGTTGTTTCCCTCTCGCGTACGAAGTTTATCCCCCGCACACTGACTCCCGAGATAAATGTAACGGTCTTCGGAGTTTGCCTGAAGTCGGTAACCTGGTAGGGCCCCTAATCCAAACAGTGCTCTACAGCCGCAACACAATTACTCGAGGCTATACCTAAATATATTTCGGAGAGAACCAGATATCTCTGAGCTTGATTAGCCTTTCACTCCGATCCACAGGTCATCCGCCCAGTTTTCAACCTAGGTCGGTTCGGCCCTCCACGAGGTCTTACCCCCGCTTCAGCCTGCCCATGGATAGCTCGCTCAGTTTCGGGTCTACCGCCAGTGACTGTGTCGCCCTATTCAGACTCGCTTTCGCTACGGCTCCGCTCATCGCTTAACCTTGCCACTGACGAGTAACTCGCCGGCTCGTGATGCAAAAAGCACGCCGTCACACCCGAAGGTGCTCCGACCACTTGTAAGTCTACGGTTTCAGGTACTATTTCACTCCCCTTCTGGGGTGCTTTTCACCTTTCCCTCACGGTACTAGTTCACTATCGGTCACCAGGTAGTACTTAGCCTTGGAGGGTGGTCCCCCCAGATTCAGACCACGTTTCACGGGTGTGGTCTTACTCAGGAACATCAATCAGCAGATCAGTGCGTTTTCACCTACGGGACGATTGCCCTCTGTGGTGCGAGGTTCCACTCGCTTCGGCTAACACCTGATTTGGTAACTGCTGCCAGACCGGCACGGCCTGGACATGACGTCCTACAACCCCAGACAGACAACGCGTGCCGCTTACATCTGTCCGGTTTGGGCTGATCCCTTTTCGCTCGCCACTACTCAGGGAGTCTCGGTTGATTTCTTTTCCTCGGGCTACTTAGATGTTTCAGTTCGCCCGGTTTCCCTCTGATGGCTATATATTCACCAACAGATAACGCCGCATTACCGACGTTGGGTTTTCCCATTCGGAAATCCGCGGGTCAATGGCTATTCAGCGCCTTACCGCGGCTTATCGCAGCCGTTCACGTCCTTCATCGACTCCTGGTGCCAAGGCATCCACCGTAAACTCTTACTATCTTGACGGTGAGCGACTCACTCACTCGAAAGTGTGTGAATCGTAATTAAATACCCTTGGAATCCGCGTCGCGCGGATTCCAAAATTATTGGCCTTGTGCAGTTTTCAAGGTCCACCGAGGCGCACCCCCAGGTTCTCTGGAGGTGGTCTCTCAAAACTGAGCAGCGTTCCCACCAGCTCGAAAGCTAGATGGGCAGCCCGGTCGACGTTCTAGAGAAATCTCCCTAGAAAGGAGGTGATCCAGCCGCAGCTTCCGCTACGGCTACCTTGTTACGACTTCACCCCAATCACGGGCCCCACCTTCGACGGCTCCCTCCTTGCGGTTAGGCCACCGGCTTCGGGTGTTGCTCGCTTTCGTGGTGTGACGGGCGGTGTGTACAAGGCCCGGGAACGTATTCACCGCGGCATTGCTGATCCGCGATTACTAGCAACTCCACCTTCATGGAGGCGAGTTTCAGCCTCCAATCCGAACCGAGGCGCACTTTATGGGATTTGCTCCACCTCACGGTATTGCTGCCCTTTGTATGCGCCAATGTAGCACGTGTGTAGCCCTGGACATAAGGGGCATGATGACTTGACGTCATCCCCACCTTCCTCCGGTTTGTCACCGGCAGTCTCCCATGAGTCCCCAACTGAATGCTGGCAACATGGAACGGGGGTTGCGCTCGTTGCGGGACTTAACCCAACATCTCACGACACGAGCTGACGACAGCCATGCACCACCTGTGATGGTGTCCCGAAGGAAAACCGTGTTTCCACGGCGGTCACCAACATGTCAAGCCCAGGTAAGGTTCTTCGCGTTGCGTCGAATTAAACCACATGCTCCGCTGCTTGTGCGGGCCCCCGTCAATTCCTTTGAGTTTTAGCCTTGCGGCCGTACTCCCCAGGCGGGGTACTTAGTGCGTTAGCGACGGCACGGGAGGAGTCGACACCTCCCACACCTAGTACCCATCGTTTACGGCGTGGACTACCAGGGTATCTAATCCTGTTCGCTCCCCACGCTTTCGCGCCTCAGTGTCAGTAACGTCCCAGCGAGCTGCCTTCGCTATTGGTGTTCCTCCTGATATCTGCGCATTCCACCGCTACACCAGGAATTCCACTCGCCTCTTCCGTACTCTAGCCTCACAGTATCCACCGGCTTTCCAAGGTTGAGCCTTGGACTTTCACAGCGGACTTATGAGGCCACCTACGCGCGCTTTACGCCCAATGATTCCGGACAACGCTTGCTCCCTACGTATTACCGCGGCTGCTGGCACGTAGTTAGCCGGAGCTTCTTGTGGAGGTACCGTCAATCCGCACGGCTATTCACCGGCGAACCTTCGTCCCTCCTGAAAGGGGTTTACAACCCGAAGGCCGTCTTCCCCCACGCGGCGTTGCTGCGTCACGCTTTCGCGCATTGCGCAAGATTCCCCACTGCTGCCTCCCGTAGGAGTCTGGGCCGTGTCTCAGTCCCAGTGTGGCTGATCGTCCTCTCAGACCAGCTACCCATCGTTGCCTTGGTAGGCCGTTACCCCACCAACAAGCTAATGGGCCGCGAGCCCCTCCCAATGCGGAGGCCGAAGCTTCCTTTAGCGAACAAGCTTACGCCTGTGCGCCACATCCGGTATTAGCCCGAGTTTCCTCGGGTTGTCCCGGTCATCGGGGCAGGTTACTCACGTGTTACTCACCCGTTCGCGGCTTTGCCCCAGGGCAAGCCCTGGTTCGTCGCACCACTTGCATGTGTTAAGCACGCCGCCAGCGTTCGTCCTGAGCCAGGATCAAACTCTCCGTGAAATGTACTTCTACAGAGAGCCTGTCATATCTCAGTGGCCGCCGAGTACACAAGTACGGCGACCGACATGACGAGGTAAATCAAGAACCATCCGGCACGCTGGCGCACCGAATGGGTCGGGCTGAACATTCCGCAGACCGAAGTCCGCGGAGATGCACGCTGCTCAGTTTTCAAAGACCGCTGCGCTCTCTACGGCGGGACTCGCCGCTCTCGACGCTCGGGGTCGCCTGTGGCAACCCCAGAAGGACGAAGGAGTATAGCGCGTGGCCGGGGGTTTGCCTAGGGGGTGGCCCTAAGGCGGCAGAAACGCCGCTTCCCCACCTGCAGCACGCGTCCGTCCAGAGTAGCGGCCTCGAGGTCGAGGGGCTCTGCGGGCACCGGATCGCCGTCGAGCTTGACCCCGCCCTGCTGGATCAGGCGCCGCCCCTCGCTGCTGCTAACGCCGAAGGCCCCGGCGATCAGGCGCGGCAGGTGGACCAGCCCGTTGCCGTCGGCGCGGTACTCGCCGAGCTCCACCTCGGGGATCTCCTCCGGCACCTCGTGCTGGACGTGGATGCGGTTGAAGTGCTCCTCTGCCCCGGCGCCGGCGCCCTCGCCGTGGAAGCGATCGGCGATCCGCCGCCCCAGCTCCCGCTTCGCCTGGTTCGGCGGCGTGCCGGGGCGCTCCTGGCCGAGCAGCAGCCGGAAGTACTCGTCCATCGCCTCGTCGGGGATGCTCATCAGCTTCCCGAACATCTCCTCCGGCGGGTCGGTGACGCCGATGTAGTTGCCGAGCGACTTGCTCATCTTCTTGACGCCGTCGGTCCCGACCAGAATCGGCAGGGTCATGATCGATTGGGGCTTCTGCCCGTAGGCGGCCTGGACGTCGCGGCCGAAGAGCAGGTTGAACTTCTGGTCGGTGCCGCCGAGCTCGAGGTCGGCCTCGATCGCGACCGAGTCGTAGCCCTGCAGCAGGGGGTAGAGCAACTCCAGCGCCGCGATCGGCTGGGCCGCCGCCATCCGCTTCTGGAAGTCGTCGCGCTCGAGCAGGCGGGCCACGGTGGTCTGCGCCAGCAGCCCCAGCAGCGCCTCCGGCTCCATCCGCAGCCACTCGCTGTTGCGGCGCACCTCGGTCTTCTCGCGATCGAGGATCTTGAAGGCCTGCTCCTGGTAAGTGGCCGCGTTGGCCTCGATCTCCTCCGCCTTCGGCATCGGGCGGGTTGCCGAACGCCCGCTCGGATCGCCGACCTGGGCGGTGAAGTCGCCGATGATGAGGACCACCTGGTGGCCCTGGCGCTGGAACTCGGCCAGCTTCTCCAGCACCACCGTGTGGCCGAGGTGGATGTCGGCCGTGGTCGGGTCGATGCCGAGCTTCACCCGCAGCGGCTCGCCGCCCTGCAGCTGTTGCTCGAGCCGCCCGTCAGGCAGCACATCGACCGCGTTACGCCTCAAGTCCGACATCGGCGCAATGCTAAACTGCCGCCTTCGCTCGGCGGTCCGACGACGGACAGTCGAGCATTTCTTTTGCTTGATTTCTCTAGATGGCCGTCCTTGGACTAAAGCGCCGGAAGAGCGACAGTGGCGGCGAGATCCCGCCAATCCCCCCGGCTCCCACGACTGCGCCGGGGCCGCCGCCTCCGCCCCCGAAATCGAAACCGCGCCTGAAGAAACTGCGCGTGTTGTTCGTGCTGCTCGGACTCGGGATCCTGGCGGTGGTCTCGATGGTCTTCGGGATGATGGCGGCGGTCTCCCAGGACCTGCCGGCGATCTACAACTTCGCCCAGTACAAGGCCTCGAAGAACAGCGTCCTCGTCGACGCCAACGGGGAAACGATCGGGACCCTGAGCAGCGACCAGAACAAGATCCTGCTCAGCTCGGGCCAGATCTCCCCCAACATCAAGAACGCGGTGGTCTCGATCGAGGACTCGCGCTTCTACGAGCACACCGGCGTCGACTTCCCCGGCATCGGCCGCGCCCTGGTCAAAGACGTGCTCAGCATGAGCGCCGCCCAGGGCGCCTCGACGATCACCCAGCAGTTCGTCAAGAACGCGCTGGAAGCGCAGGGCGACCGCTCGCTCTTCGTCAAGTTCAAGGAGGCGGCGCTCGCCTACCGACTCGAGCGCCACTGGAGCAAGGACAAGATCCTCACCGAGTATCTGAACACGGTCTACTTCGGCCAGGGCGCCTACGGGATCGAGGCCGCCGCCCGGACCTACTTCGGCGCCGCCCACCCCGGCTGCGGCACCGAGACCGAACCCTGCGCCGCCGTGCTCGAGCCCTGGGAGGCGGCGACCCTGGCCGGAATCATCCAGTCACCTTCCGCCTACGACCCCAAAGTCTTCCCGGAAAACACGCTGGCGCGGCGCAACCTGGTGCTGGAACGGATGGGCGAACAGGGCTACATCAGCACCGAACAGATGCGCGAAGGACAGGAGCACGCCCTCCCCTCCGACAGCAGCATCGAGCCGCCCAGCCTCGACTCGCGAGCGCCCTACTTCACCGCCTACCTGCGCCAGCAGCTGCTCGAACGCTACGGGCCGGCGAAAGCGTTCTTCGGTGGGCTCGAGGTCAAATCGACCCTCGACCTGCGCCTGCAGGAAGCGGCCGAAGAAGCGGTCAGCTCCTACCTCGGCTACTCGCCGGCGACCGCCTCGGTGGTGGTGATCGACAACCGCAACGCCGGGATCAAGGCGATGGTCGGCGGCCCTGACTTCGACACCAAGCCCTTCAACCTCGCGACCCAGGGCCACCGCCAGCCGGGCTCCTCGATCAAGCCCTTCACCCTGATCACGGCGCTGGAACAGGGCATCTCCCCCTACACGGTCTACCCCTCCGAAGAGCGCTTTTTCCCATTCGGCAAGAAGGGCGAAGAAACCTTCCACGTCACCAACGACGAGGACTCCTACCTCGGCTCCTGCGACATCGTCTGCGCGACGACCAACTCGGACAACTCGATCTACGCGGCGCTGGCGCTGGAAGGGCTGAAGGAAAGACCGTGCACGAAAAGACCGGCGCGATCGCCGGGACCATCCACAAGGCCGGCTACGCCGACCCGATCTCGACCAACCCGGCGATGGTGCTCGGCGGCCTCGCCGAAGGCGTGACCCCGCTGGGCTGGACCTACGCCTACAGCACGATCGGCAACGACGGCGATCGGGTCAGCGGCACCCTGGCGCCGCGACCCGGCGACAGCCCGGTCTCCATCGCCCAGGTCACCAACGACGACGGCGAGACGATCAAGGGCGGCGACAACGACTCCATGCACGATCAGGTCTTCGATCAGGGAACGGTCGAAGAAGCGAAGGGCATCCTCGAAACCGTGGTCTCCAGCGGCACCGGCACCAACGCCCAGATCGGCGCCGAAGGCCAGTGGGGCAAGACCGGGACGACCGAGGAAAACGTCGACGCCTGGTTCTGCGGCGGCGTCGCCGACGAAGTCACCGCCTGCGTCTGGGTCGGCTACCCGGACTCAGCGACGCCGATGACCACCCTCTACAACGGCGGCCCGGTGATGGGCGGCACCTTCCCGGCGCTGATCTGGGCCCGGGTGATCTCCGCCTGGGAGGCCATCAAAGCCGAACACGCAGCCGAAAAGGCGGCGCGGAAAGCGGCCAAGGAAGCGGGCGAAGACCCCGACTCGGCGGAAATCGAAGAAGGCTACGTCGCGCCCGAAACCGAAGGCTACGTCTCCCCCGAAGAAGGCGAATATGAAGCGCCGGAAGCCGAAGCCGTCGAACCGGAAGCCGAAACCGAAGCGGCTCCGGAAGCCACGCCTGAAGAAGCAACGCCTGAAGCCACGCCGGAAAGCGGCGGTGGCGGCGGCATCACCGCGGGTTACCGGCCAGGGCTTCGAGACGTAGGGGCTGCCGGCGGCGCAGAAGCGCCAGGGGCGGTCGATGGCTTTGGTGATTCCGATCCTCGGGCCGGTGACGACCGCGGGCAGCTCGCCCGCTGGCGGCGTCAGGTGGAAGGGGTCGCGGCAGAGATCGGCCTCGTTGTCGGCGAGGCCGATGCCCAGCGCCTCGGTCAGCTTGCCCGGGCCGGAACAGAGCCCGACATCCGGACGCTCGCCGCGGCGCTCTCGCATCGCTTCCAGGCCATGGGTTGGCTCCAGGGCCCGGATCAGGACTGCGGCGGCATCGCCCTCCGGTTCGGCGACCGCGTTGAGCAGGCTGTGGATGCCGTAGGAGAGGTAGACGTAGGCGTAGCCGGGCGGTCCGAACAGGACCCGGGTGCGCTCGGTAAGACCAACGTAGGCGTGGCAGGCGGGATCGTCGGCGTCGTAACTCTCGGTCTCGACGATGACACCGCCACATCCCTCGTAGAGAAGCGTGCAACCGATCAGGTCTCGGGCGACAGCGTGGACCGATCGGTCGAAGAAATCAGCCCCCAACGGCTCTGCGAGCCGTTGGGCCCGGCTCCGAGACCCTGAGGGCTCCCGATTCAGCCCCGCTCCTCCTGGACCCGGGCCTGAACCGCCGCCAGCGTCTCCCGCGCCTCGGCGATCTGCCGCGCCAGCGGCGCCGAACCGGTGCCGCCGGCGATCCGCTTCGACTCCAGCCAGCTGCTCTGCTTCAGCACCTCGTAGTAGGAGTCGTCGAGATGTTCGGAGCGCTGCTTCAGCTCCTCGGGGGTGAGCTCGGAGAGCGACTTGCCGCCCTCGACCGCGTCGCGGACCAGGCCGCCGACGATCCCATGCGCCTCCCGGAAGGGCACCCCGCGGCGAACCAGCAGGTCGGCGACCTCGGTCGCCGCCAGCATCTCGTCGCCAGAGGCCTCGGCCATCCGCTCGCGGTCGAACTCGATCCCGTCGAGCATCCCGGCGGTGGCGTCGAGCAGTGCCTCGATCGTGTCGATCGCGTCGAAGAGCGGCTCCTTGTCCTCCTGCATGTCCTTGCCGTAGGTCAGCGGCAGCGCATGCATCACCCCGAGCAGGGTCTGGTGGGAGGCGGCGACCCGCGGGCTCTTGGCCCGCAGCAGCTCGGCCGAGTCGGGGTTCTTCTTCTGCGGCATGATCGAAGAGCCCGAGGAGAAGGACTCGTCGAGCTCGCAGAAGCCGAACTCCGAGGAGCTACCAGATGACGATCTCCGAGCCGAGGCGCGAGAGGTGCATGGCGCAGGTCGAGGCGGCGGCCAGGTAATCGAGGACGAAGTCGCGGTTGGAGGCGCCGTCGATCGAGTTGTGGCTGATGTGGGCAAAGCCGAGGTCGTCGGCGACCGACTCACGGTCGATCTCCCAGTTGACCCCGGCCAGCGCCCCTGAGCCGAGCGGCATCACGCTGGCGCTGTCGAGCGCGAACTGGAAGCGGAGCACGTCGCGGGCGAGCATCCAGAAGTAGGCGAGCAGGTGGTGGCCGAGGTAGACCGGCTGGGCGCGCTGCAGGTGGGTGTAGCCGGGCATCGTCCAGTCGGCGTGGGCCTCGGCCTGCTCCAGCAGCCGCTGCATCGCCGCCCCGCAGAGCTCGATCGCCTCGAGCGAGTGGTTCTGAACGACCATCGCAACGTCGGTGGCGACCTGGTCGTTGCGCGAGCGGCCGGTATGGACCTTGCCGGCAAGCGGGCCGATCTCCTCGCCCAGCAGGCGCTCGATCGCCATGTGGATGTCCTCGTCGGCCTCGTCGAACTCGAAACCGTGGGCGCCCATGCGTACGCGGACCCGCTCCAGGCCTGCTTCGATCTGACCCAGCTCATCCTCGTCGAGGACGCCGATCCCGCGCAGACCGCGTGCGTGAGCGATCGACTGGTCGATGTCGTAGATCGCCAGCTGCCAGTCGAAAGCCAGCGAGCGGTTGAGGCGCCAGAAGCGCGGGTCGGGCTCTTTGCGGAAGCGTCCCATGGGCGGGCGATTATGCCGTCAGGAGCCCTGGCCGAGGGCTGCGGCAAGCTCCTGGCAGACGCGCTCCACCTGAGACTCGGTCATCGCCGGGAAGAACGGCAGCGCCAGCGAGTCGGCGGCGGCGGCTTCGGCGACCGGAAACTGGCCCTCGCGATAGCCGAGCTCGCGCAAGTGCGGGAAGAGGTGGATGCAGGGCAGGTAGGCCTTCGCGGCGACCCCGCGCTGGCCGAGGCGGGCGATGGTCGCGTCGCGATCGACCCCGGCCGGGAGGCGCACGGTGTAGACGAACCAGCTGCGGACCTCGGCGCCGCGGCCGGCGATCGGGGTCCGGACTCCCTCCAGGGCCCGAAGCCGCTCCTCGTACATCGCGGCCACCGCGACGCGCCGCTCGAGCAGCGAGTCGAGCTTCTCGACCTGGGCGACGCCGAGCGCCGCGGCGAGGTCGGAGAGCCGGTAGTTGAAGCCGAGCCGGTCGTGGTCGAGCCAGCCCATGTCGACGGCGCGGCCCTGGTTGCGCTCTGAGCGCAGGCGGGCGGCCTCGTCGCCGTCGCGGGGGACGATCATCCCCCCCTCCCCCGTCGTCATCTGCTTGTTGGCGTAGAAGGCGAAGGTGGCGAGGTTGCCGCGGGCGCCGACCCCGCGGCCCTCGGAGTCGACCGCGCCGAGCGCCTCGCAGGCGTCCTCGAGGATGCCGAGGCCGTGCTTCTGGGCCAGCGCCTCCAGCTCCGCCATCGCCGCCGGGTAGCCGAAGATGTGGACTGGCAGCAACCCGACGGTGCGCTCGCCGACGGCATCGGCGGCGGCGAGCGGGTCGAGGTCCAGCGTCTCCTCCTCGACGTCGACGAAAACCGGCTTCGCGCCCTCGTAGAGCAGGCAGTTGGCCGAGGCGACGAAGCTGAACGGGCTGGTCACCACCTCGTCGCCCGCGCCCCAGCCCAGCATCCGCACCCCGAGGTGCAGCGCGGTGGTGCCGCTGGAGGTCATCACCGCGTCCTCGACCCCGAGCCAGGCGGCGAACTCGCGCTCGAAGCGCTCGCCCATCGGCCCCAGCGAGAGCTGGCCGGAGCGGAGGACCTCCAACACGAGCTCCTCCTCGCGCGAGCCAAGATCCGGCTTGGCGAGAGGGATCTGTTGATCAGGTTTCACTGGAAGGCGTACTCCAGCGAGTCGACCAACGCCTCCCAGGAGGCCTCGATGATGTTCTCCGAGACCCCGGTGGTCCCCCACTCGCGCTCGCCGGCGGCGGAGTCGAGGAGGACGCGGGTGACCGCGCCGGTGCCGTGGGCTTCGTCGAGGATGCGGACCTTGTAGTTGGTCAGCTCGACGTCGGCCAAGTCCGGATAGCGGTCGGCGATGGCGCCCCGCAATGCTTTGTCGAGCGCGTTCACCGGACCGTTGCCCTCGGCCGCCTGGAAGTAGCGCTGGCCATCGACCTCGACTTTGATCGTCGCCTCGGTCGTCACTTCGCCGTCGGCGTGCTTTTCGACCACGACGCGGAAGCTTTCGAGCCGGAACAGCGACTTGTAGGTCCCCGCCTCGCGCCGCAGCAGCAGCTCGAAGGAGGCCGGGGCCGCCTCGTAGTGGTAACCGCGGTGCTCCTGATCCTTGAGGCGCTGCATCGCCCGCGTCGCCGCCGCGTCGTCGAGCTCGACGCCGGCGCGCTCCGCCTGGCTGCGGATCGTCGCCTTGCCCGCCAGCTCGGAGGCGACGATGTCGCGCTCGTTGCCGACCAACGCCGGGTCGAGGTGCTCGAAAGTGCTGGCGTCGGCCTCGATCCCCGCCGCGTGCATGCCCGCCTTGTGGGCGAAAGCGTTGCGGCCGACGTAGGGGCGGTCCTGGTCCGGCGTCAAGTTGCAGAGTTCGTCCAGGTAGTGCGAGGTCGAGGTCAGGCTCGCCAGCTGCTCGGCGCTCACCACCTCGAATCCCATCTTCAGCTGCAGGGCCGGCAGGATCGTGGCGAGGTTGGCGTTACCGCAGCGCTCGCCGTAGCCGTTGACGCAGCCCTGGACGAGCCGGGCTCCGGCGTCCACCGCGGCAAGCGAGTTGGCCACCCCGCAGCCGGCGTCGTCATGGGTGTGGATGCCGATCTCGACCCCCTGGCCGAGGGAGGCGACGACGTCCGCCGTCGCCGCGGCGACGAAGCTCGGCAGGCTGCCGCCGTTGGTGTCGCAGAGGGTGACGTTCTCGGCCCCCGCCTCGGCCGCCGCCGTCACGCATTCGAGCGTGTAGGCGCGGTCTTCGCGGTAGCCGTCGAAGAAGTGCTCGGCGTCGAAGATCGCCCGCTTGCCCTGCTCGCGGCAGAAGGCGATCGAGTCGGCGACCATCGCCAGGTTCTCCTCGCGGGTAACGCGGATCACCTTCTCGACGTGGCGGGCCGAGCTCTTGCCGACCAGGCAGATCGCGGGCGCGAAGGACGAGGTCAGGACCCTCAGCGCCTCGTCCTCGGCGGCGGCGCGGTCGCGGCGGCGGGTCATCCCGAAGGCGACGATCGTCGCGTTCTCGAACTCAACCCCCGCGAGTCGCTCGAAGAACTCGGCTTCCTTGGGATTACTGCTGGGAAAACCGGCCTCGATGAACTGCACGCCGAGGGCGTCCAGGGCTTGAGCGACCTTGAGCCTCTCGCCCACCGAGAGGGACATGCCGCGACCGCCCATCCCGTCCCGCAAGGTCGTGTCGTAGAGCTTCACCGGTTCCATCTGATTGCTGCCTTTCAAGTCGAAGAAGATCGGGTGGGCACGGGGCCCGGGTGCGCGGCAGCGCCGCGCCGGCCGCTAGGCGGCAGGAGTAATTCGCCCGATCGACTCGTCGGAGTCGGCAGCCTCAGGGGCCTCGACGAAGTCGAGCCACTCCAGGTACTCCTCGGCCTTGCCGCAGAGGGCGTCTTCGAACTTTGCCTGGACCTGGCGGGTGACCTCGCCGGGTTCGCCCAGCGGGTGGTCGTCGATCTCACGCACCGGCACCAGCTCGGCTGCGGTCCCGGTGAGGAAGACCTCCTCGGCCAGGTAGAGCTCGGCGCGGGCGATGTCCCGTTCGACCACGGTGTAGCCGAGGTCGCGGGCGATCTGCATCACCGATTTGCGGTTGATCCCGTCGAGAATCGAGGCGACGTGCGGCGGGGTGAGGATCTGTTCGTCGCGGACGACGAAGATGTTCTCGCCCGAGCCCTCGCAGACGAAGCCGCGTTCGTCGAGCAGGATCGCCTCGTCGTAGCCGGCGTTGTGCGACTCGGTCTTGGCGAGGATCGAGTTGAGGTATGAGCCCGAGGCCTTGGCGTGCGGGATCGAGCCGCCGGGGCTGATCCGGCGCCAGCTCGAGACCTTGGCGCGGATGCCGCCGTTCTTGCTCTCCTCGCCGAGGTAAGCCCCCCAGGGGAAGGCGGCGACGATCACGTCGACCGGGGCGTCTTTTGCGTAGAGGCCGAGGCTGCCGTAGCCGCGGTAGGCGAGCGGCCGGATGTAGGCGCTCTTGAGCCCGTTGCGGCGCAGCAACTCGTGCGTCGCCTGGCGAATTTCCTCAGCCGAGTACGGCAACTCGAGGTAGTAGAGCTCGGCCGACTTCTCCAGCCGATCGAGATGGTCGGCGTGGCGAAAAATGGCTGGACCTCGCGGGGTTTCGTAGCAGCGGATGCCCTCGAAGACGCCGGTCCCGTAGTGGAGCCCGTGGCTCAACACGTGGGTTTGGGCGTCCTCCCAGGGGACGAAATCGCCGTTTTTCCAAATCAGATCGACCGAATCCATGTTGCAGAAGTATGCCCGATGAAACGCAGGGCTTCACCGCCAGGGCCGCGAATGGTGGTCTGAACCCGAACGAGAGGAGCCAATCCATGCGAATTTCCCGTCCCAAGCTCACTTACGCGAACGTGATCGCGACGATCGCGCTGTTCGTAGCGCTGGGCGGCGCCGCTGTCGCCGCTGGGCTGCCGAAGAACAGCGTCGGCCAGAACCAGATCAAGCGCGGCGCGGTCAGCGCCCCGAAACTGAAGCGCGGCGCCGTCACCGCCGGCAAGATTGCCCCGAAGGCCGTTGTCGCCGGCAAGCTCGGCGCCAATGCCGTGCTGCCGGGCAACCTCGGCAACGGCATCATCACTACTGCCAAGCTCGGCGACGGCGCGGTGATCGCCAGCAAGATCAAAAACAGCGTCGTCACCACCAACAAGCTGAATAACGGCGCCGTCACCACCGCCAAGCTGGGCGACAAGTCGGTGACCCCCGGCAAACTGGCCGACAATTTCGGCCCGCTGCTCGGCACGCTGAAAAGCGGTCAGACGCTGCGCGGGGTGTTCTCCGTCGGCGATACCGCAGCGGCCGCCGGCGACCTCACCCGCGGCGCGGTCAGCTTCCAGTTCCCGCTGACCAACCAGCCGACGGTGACGGTGCTGAAAAAAGGCGAGACGAGCGCCAACTGCGGCGGCCTCGGCGGCGGCACGACCCCGGCGGCGACCGGCGGCAACCTCTGCGTCTACGTCACCGAAAGCAAAGGCCTCGACGCGACGACGCCGCTCGTCGCCGAGAACAACACTCGCCTCGGCTTCGGTCTGGTGGCGAAATCTGAAGCGGCCGGCGAGTACTTCGCCTACGGCCAGTGGGCGGTAACCGCCCCGTAGTTCCTCAGCCGTCGAGCTCAGCGAGCACGGCGGCGGTCATCTCCGCGGTTCCGACCTGGTCTCCCTCAGCGGAGGCCAGGTCGGCGGTGCGGAGGCCCTTCTCCAGCACGGTGTCGACCGCGGTCTCGATCCGAACGGCGTCCTCACCGCGGCCGAGGCCGTGGCGCAGCATCATCGCCGCCGAGAGGAAGGTCGCGAGCGGGTTGGCGATTCCCTGGCCGGCAATGTCGGGAGCCGAGCCGTGGACCGGCTCGAACAAGCCGGGAGCTCCCTCGGCGCCGAGGCTGGCGGAGGGCAGCATCCCCAGCGAGCCGGTCAGCATTGCCGCCTCGTCGCTGAGGATGTCGCCGAAGAGATTCTCGGAGAGGACGACGTCGAAGTCCGCCGGGCGCGAGACCAACTGCATCGCCGCGTTGTCGACCAGCAGGTGTTCGAGCTCGACGTCGGCGTAGTCGGCGGCTACGTTGCCGACCACCTCGCGCCAGAGGCGGGAGGTCTCGAGCACGTTGGCCTTGTCCACCGAGGTGACCTTGGGGGCGCGACCGGAGCCGCCGGCGCGGCGGCGGGCCGCGTCGAAGGCGGTGCGGGCGATGCGATCGATCTCCTCGACCGAGTACTCGCAGGTGTCGTGGGCGACGTCACCCTTGCGACCGGAGTCGCCGAAGTAGATGCCGCCGGTCAGCTCGCGAACGACGAGCAGGTCGGTACCGACGATCCGCTCCTCGCGCAGCGGGCTGGCGCCGATCAGGGCTGGACTGGGCCGGACCGGCCGCAGGTTGGCGTAGAGGCCCATCCCCTTGCGCAAGCCGAGCAGGCCCTGCTCGGGGCGCGGTGCGTCGGGGTCGGTGGTGTCCCATTTCGGACCGCCGACGGCGCCGAGCAGAACGGCATCGGCGCCGCGAGAGGCGTCGAGGACCTCGTCGGTAAGGGCGGTGCCGTGCGCGTCGATCGAGCAGCCGCCCATCAGCCGCTCGTCGTAGGAGAACTCGCCGAGCGCGTCAAGCACCTCGCGGGCGGCGGCGACGATCTCGGGACCGATCCCATCGCCGGCAAGGACGACTATGCGGGGGGCGCCGTTCAAGGTCCCGGCACTCTACGCATGATCAGACGGCAACTGCCTCGATGTTGAGGCGGACGTAGTCGAGGACCAGCGGCGCCTCGTGCTGCTCCAGCACGGCTTCGGCGAACGGCTGCCGTTTCTCCGGCGGCAGCTGGTCGAGGACCGGCCCGAGGGTGACGGTCGAGATGAACTCGAGCGGTTGCGCGGGCTGGACCGGCTTCGGCTCGAGCCAGCAGCGGGCCTCGGCGAAACCGGCGCCGCGCAGGCGGGGCTCGGTCTCCTCGGGCGAGGCGAAGTTCCAGAGGCCTTTGGCTCCGCCCAGGTGCTGGCCATAGTCGGGATCGGCGGCGACCGCCGCGATCGCCTGGCCATGGGCGGCGACGTTGCCCATACCGCCGCACTGGGCGACGAGCCGACCGCCGGGCTTGAGGTTGCCTCGCAGCTGCTGGAAGAGCCGGTCGTGGTCGCCGATCCAGTGGAAGGTGGCGGTCGAGAAGATCAGGTCGACCGGCTCGCCCAGTTCAAGCTCGGTCAGGTCGGAGACGAGGTACTCGGCGCCGTCACCGAGCCGCTCTTGCGCTTTGGCGACCATCGCCTCAGAACCGTCGACCGCGATAACCCGGCCGCCGGGCAGGCGCTCGGCCAGCTCGGCGGTGACCCGGCCCGAGCCGCAGCCGGCGTCGACCGCGGCCTCGTCGCCGCGCAGCTCCAGTCGCTCCAGCACCTCCATCCCCCATTCAAACTGGGGATCGGAGACAGCGTCGTAGGTCTCGGCGTCCCACTCGCGGGCGCCGGTGTCCATCGGCTCTTTGAACTGGTCGGCCATCGCGGCCTCCTCTCCCTTACAAGCTGGTCGTGACCGGGCCCAGCGAACCGGCCGGCCCACCCTCGAACTGGTCGATCGCGCCGTCGTTCTCGAGCGTGATCCCGATGTCGTCGAGCCCGTTGGCGAGGCGATTTTTGATCTCGTGCTCGATCTGGAACTGGAAGACGCCGGCGGCACAGTTGACCGTCTCGTCGTCGAGGTCGATGCGGGCCTCCCCCGCCGCAGCGACCTCCCGGCAATGCGCCTCGTCGAGGATCACCGGCAGCAGCCCGATCTTGGTGCAGTTCGAGTAGAAGATGTCGGCGAAGGACGGCGCCACGATCGCCTTGAAGCCGAAGTCCTCCAGCGCCCAGGGAGCGTGCTCGCGGGAGGAGCCACAGCCGAAATTGGCGCCGGTAACGAGGATCGGATTCGGCTCCAGCTCGATCTCGCCGTCGCGGATCCAGTCATAGAAGAGGAATTCGCCGAAGCCGGTCCGCTCGACCCGCTTGAGGAACTGCTTGGGGATGATCTGGTCGGTGTCGACGTCGCTGCGGTCCAGGACCGAGACCTTGCCCTCGATTACATCGATCGCTCTCATCTTCAGCTCCAATCCCTGATGTCTACAAAGTGGCCCTCGACCGCCGCGGCGGCGGCCATTTTCGGGCTGACCAGGTGGGTGCGGCCGCCCTTGCCCTGGCGCCCCTCGAAGTTGCGGTTCGAGGTCGAGGCGCAGCGCTCGCCTTCGTCCAGGGTGTCGGGGTTCATCCCCAGGCACATCGAGCAGCCCGCCACGCGCCAGTCGAAACCGGCGCTCTTGAAGACCTCGTCCAGCCCCTCTTCCTCGGCGGCCTTCTTCACCTGCTGCGAGCCGGGGACGACCATCGCATTGATCCCGCTGGCGACCTTGCGACCCTCGACGATCGCCGCCGCCTCGCGCAGGTCCTCGATCCGGCTATTGGTGCAGGAGCCGATGAAGACCCGTTCGGGGGCGACCTCGGTCATCGGCGTGCCCGCCTCCAGGCCCATGTAGGCGAGGGCGCGTTCCGCCGCTTCGCGGTCGGCCGGCGAGTCCAGCTCGGCCGGGTCGGGGACGCGGTCGGTGACCTCGACGACCTGGCCCGGGTTGGTGCCCCAGGTGACCATCGGCGAGATCGCGGATGCGTCGACCTCGATCTCGGTGTCGAAGCTGGCCTCGGGGTCGGTCGGCAGCTCGCGCCAGCGGGCCATCGCCGCCTCGAAGTCGGCCGGGGCTGCGGGGCGGCCCTTGACCCACTCGAAGGTGGTCTCGTCGGGGGCGATCATGCCGGCCCGGCCACCGCCCTCGATCGTCATGTTGCAGATCGTCATCCGGCCCGGCATCGAGAGCGCCTCGATCGCGGGGCCGGCGTACTCGACCGCGTAGCCGGTCATGCCGCCGGTGCCGAGGCGGCCGATCGTCGCCAGGATCAGGTCCTTCGGGGTGACCCCGTGGCGCAACTCGCCGGAGTAGCTGATCCGCATCGTCTTCGGCTTCTTCTGGACCAGGCACTGGGTGGCGAGGACGTGCTCGACCTCGGAGGTGCCGATCCCGAAGGCGAGGGCGCCGAAGGCGCCGTGGGTCGAGGTGTGGCTGTCACCGCAGACGATCGTCATCCCCGGCTGGGTGACTCCCAGCTCCGGGCCGATCACGTGGACGATGCCCTGGCGGTCGGAGCCCAGCGAGTAGATCGGGACGCCGAACTCCTCGCAGTTGCGCTCCAGGGTTTCGACCTGGACGCGGGAGAGCTGGTCGGCGATCAGGCGCGCGGCCATCGTCCCGTCGGTCGGGGTGTTGTGGTCGGCAGTGGCCAGGGTCTTATCCGGGCGGCGGACCTTGCGGTCTGCCAAGCGGAGGCCATCGAAGGCCTGCGGCGAGGTGACCTCGTGGACCAGGTGCAGGTCGATGTAGATCAACCCCGAGGACACCTCGTGGGCCTCCCAGATCTTGTCGAACATCGTTTTCGGCATTTTTGTTAGGACCTCCTGAGGCCGGCGGCGATCACAGCCAGGAAGCGGGTCGCCTCCTGGCCTTCGTTCTCGAAGTGATGGGGAAGGTCGGCGTCGAAGGTGACGCTGTCCCCCTCTTGCAGTTCGTGGCGGCTGCCGTCGACGACCAGCGCCAGGGTGCCGGCGAGGACGACAGCGGTCTCGCGCGCCCCGGGCTCGTGCATCGGCGGGTCCTCGCGGCCGCCGGTGCTGGCGCCCGGCTCCAGCACATGCAGGGAGACGTCGGCGCGCTGACCGGGCAGCGGTGGGGTCAGCTCCTCGAAGCGGTGCCCCCCGCGCTCGAGGTGGCGGCGGCCGGCGGCGCGGCTGATCGCGACGTGCTGGCCCTCGTCTAGGCGCAGCAGTTGCGAGAGCGTCAGTTCAAGGCCGGCGGCGATCTTGCCGGCGACGACCAAGGTCGGGCTCGTCTCCCCCCGCTCGACCTGGGAAAGCATCGGCGCGCTGACCCCGGACCGCTCAGCGAGGTCGCGGAGCGACAGACCCATCGCGTCGCGCAAGGCGCGGATGCGGGGGCCGACGGCGGCGGCCTTGGGGGATGAGCTGGCGTCGCTCGAAGCCTTGGTCATAGTGGGGGCCATCGGTTGTACGTTATCACGGACGCTTGTAACTGCCGGTCCCCATCAACCCCCACTTCGACAGGTAGGGGTGGATGGGGACCGGCTGACAGGCGCCTACTTCAGCAGGACGCGAAGATCGGCAGCGATCTCCTCCGGTTCGTCATCCAGCTGGTTCCAGGTAAGGTGGGTTACCGAGTAGCCGGCTGCGGCGAGACGCCGGTCGCGGGCACGGTCTTCGCGGAAGGCGGTCTTGGTGCCGTGGCCCTGCCAGCCATCGAGCTCGACGATATGGCGGGCCTCGGGCCAGTGGCAGTCGACCATGTAGCGCTTGTCTCCCAGGAGGATCCAGTCGTTGAAGCGGGGTAGGGAGAGGTGGTATCGGCGCAGGAAGGGGGCGAAGCGCTCCTCCAGGCGCGAGCGCTTGCGGCCTTCGGGCTCTTCCTTCAGGCGTTCCAAGGCGAGGCGAACCTTGCGGACGCCTCGTTTGCCCGGATAGCGCTCGATCAGATCGGGGAGCGAGAGGCGGTCGGAGAGCTGGTGGACTTCGGACTCCCGCAGGAGGTTCTCGACCACGTCCGTGGACTCGTTGGCCGCGAGGTCGAGGATCGTGCGGGGCACGGTGGTGACCGGGATCCCTTCCTCGACGGTGCGCTCGTCGGCGGGCACCTCGGAGAGGTGGCGGTGGATCAGATCCGAGGAGCGGCTTCGGTGAGGCACGGTGACGTCGATCCTGGTCCGCGAGTTGGGACGGATCATCCAGAGGGCCGCTGCTGACCAGTGGCTGAGGACAGCTTCTGGGCCCGAGGCGAGGACCGCCGCCATCCAGCGGCCCTCGCGTGGGATGAGGCGGTGGCCAACCGAGTAGACGGCTGGGTGGAGCAGGTGGAGACGGCCGGCGCGCAGTCTTCGATCGATCCCGCTCTCCCTCAAGCCGCATTCGCGTAGCTGAAGCCGTGAGATCGCCCCGTATTGCTTCTCGGCCAGCGCCGCGATCGCGGCGTCCAAATCGCGAGTCCGCGAGGGGCGTCGATATACGACGGCTGACGCGGACTCGGCGGGCATGGGCCTGAGCCTCGCGGGAAAGTTCGCGCGTATGGCACGTGGTTTGTGTCAGCTCTCAATCAGCACACGCGCCTGGGCGGCACAGAGGAGGGGTGTGCCCCTCTCACGAAGGCTCAAGGAACCACGCTGGAGCCCCGACGTGCGTTTCAGCTGCGCGACGGTCTTCGTGAGAGGGGCACACCCCTCCTCCCCACCTACGGCCCAGGCGTGCGTTCCACCGCGGCTTCGGCGGTCGCCGCCTCGGCCTCGCGGGTCGCTGCGCCTTCCAAGGCATTTGACAGCGCTCGCACGTACGCACGCGCAGATGCCTCGAGGATGTCCGTAGCCACGCCTTGGCCGGTGGCCAGGCGGCCGGCTGCTCGCAGCAGCACCGTCACCTCGCCGAGGGCGTCCTCTCCCCCGGTCACCGCCTCGACCGTGTACTGGACCAGGTCACACTCGGTCTCGGCCGCAGCCTGGATCGCCTGGAAGATCGCGTCGACGGGGCCGTCGCCGCTTGACTCGCCGACTGACTCCTCGCCCGAGGGCAGCGTCACCGCCACCTTCGCAATCGGCTCGCGGCGGCTTCCCGCCTCGACCTCGAACCAGGCCAGCTCGTGCGCTTCGGAGCGGTCGCGCATCTCGTCGGAGACGATCGCCTCCAGGTCCAGAGCGGTCACCTGCTTCTTGCGGTCTGCGACCTCCTTGAAGGCCTTGAAGGCGTTGTTCAGCGCCTGGCCCTCGACCTTGAACCCCAGCTGCTCCAGCGCGTCTTTCAGCGCGTGGCGCCCGGAGTGCTTGCCCAGCACGATCGAGTTCGACTCCAACCCGACTTCGGTCGCGTCCATGATCTCGTAGGTACTGCGCTCCTTCAGCACCCCGTCCTGGTGGATCCCGGACTCGTGGGCGAAGGCGTTGCGGCCGACTATCGCCTTATTCGGCTGCACCGGGTAACCGGTCAGACGGGAAACCATGCGGCTGGTGCGGGCGATCTCGCGGGTGTTGATCTCGGTCCAGAGGCCGTGCGCGTCCTCGCGGACGCCGATCAGCATCGCGATCTCCTCCAGCGAGCAGTTGCCGGCTCGCTCGCCGATCCCGTTGACGGCGCACTCGACCTGCCGCGCCCCCGCCAGCACCCCGGCGTAGGAGTTGGCGACGGCCAGGCCCAGGTCATCGTGGCAGTGGACCGACAGCTCGACATTCCGCAGCCCCGGCGCCAGCTCGTACAGGCGCCGGAAGTAGTCGGCGTACTCCTCCGGCGTCGTGTAACCGACCGTGTCAGGGATGTTAACCACGGTCGCGCCCTCCTCGACCGCGATCGCGCAGACTTCGGCGGTGAACTCGACGTCGGCGCGGGTCGCGTCCATCGGCGAGAACTCGACGTCCTCGCAGTAGGACTTGGCCAGCACCACCGCCGCCCGGGCCTGGCCCTTGACGTCCTCGCGGTCGGTCTGCAGCTGGTGCTCGATATGGATGTCAGAGGTCGAGATGAAGGTGTGGATGCGCGGGCGCGCAGCCTCCTTGATCGCCCCCCAGGCGGCGTCGATGTCGGCCTTGTGGGTGCGGGCGAGGCCGCAGATCACCGGCCCCTCGACCACCTGGGAGATCTTCTGCACCGCCTCGAAATCGCCGGGCGAGGTGATCGGGAAGCCGGCCTCGATCACGTCGACCCCCAGGCGGGCGAGCTGCTGGGCGATCTCCACCTTCTCGGCGGTATTCAGCGAGATGCCGGGCGACTGCTCGCCGTCTCGCAGCGTGGTGTCGAAGATGTGGACGCGTTTGGCGTCGGATTTGGTCTCAACTTGCGGTCCCATCGGACCTCTCCTTCTCTCTTACTTTCGAATGGCCTTTGTCTCTCGCGGCTATCGCGCCGCCCAGCGCTATTCCCCCCGAGGGGGGAGGAGAAGGAGTAGCGCGAGGCTGTCGAACCGGCGGTCCATTCGCCTCCGAACCTTAGCGTAGGCTGCCGCCATCGCAAAGCCGGAAAAGACCAACTGGCTCGCGCTCTTCGCGATGGGGATGGCGGTCGTGGTGATCGCCAACGACTTCACCGCGGTCAACGTCGCCCTCCCGACCATGGAGCGCGACTTCGACGCCGACATCAACACGATCCAGTGGGTAATCAACGCCTACGCGCTGACCTTCGGGGTGATGATCATCACCGGCGGCCGGCTCGCCGACATGTTCGGCCGTCGCAACGCCTTCTTCCTCGGCGCCGCGATCTTCGCCTCGATGTCGGCACTCGGCGGGGTCGCGCCGACCGAGACCTGGCTGATCGCGGCCCGAATCCTGATGGGGATCGGTGGGGCGCTGATGTGGCCGGCGATCCTCGGCATGACCTACGAGATCCTGCCGGAAGAGAAGGCCGGCCTCGCCGGCGGCATCATCATCGGCGCCGCCGGGCTGGGGAACGCGATCGGCCCGCTGCTGGGAGGCGTCCTCACCCAGGAGCTGAGCTGGCGCTGGATCTTCTTCCTCAATGTCCCGATCGCGATCTTCGCCGTCGCGGTCACCTACTGGCTGGTCCACGTCAAGGAGCCTGAGGGCGGCGAGCGGCGGATCGACTACGCCGGGATCACGGCGCTCTCGGTCGGGCTCGTCTCGCTGCTGATCGGGCTCGACCAGATCGCCGACTGGGGCATCGGCGACCCGCGGGTGATCGCGATGCTGGTCCTGGCGGCGGTGGCGATCGCCGTCTTCCTACCGATCGAGCGCCGGGCCGGCACCCACGCCCTCGTCCCGCGCGAGGTGATGCGCAACGAGAGCTTCACCGCCTCCTGTTTCGCCGTCCTCTTCATGGCCGCGACCTTCTTCGCGGCGCTGCTCTACCTGCCGCAGTTCATGGAGAAGCAGTTGGGTTACTCGGCGCTGGAGTCGGGAGTGGGGATGCTGCCCTTCCTCGCCGTCTTCGCCCTCGCCTCGTTTGCCGCCGGCCCTCTCTACGACCGGCTCGGGCCGAAGAAGCTCGCCGTGGTGGGCGCGGCGCTGATCACCCTCGGGCCGTTCCTCTTCTCCTTCGTCGACGAGGGCTCCGGCTACGGCGCCCTGATCCCCGGCATGGTCGTGCTCGGGATCGGCGCCGGCAGCTTCATCCCCACCGCGACCACCGCCGGGGTCACCTCGGTCGACGAATCGCAGACCAGCCTCGCCGGCGGGATCGTCTACATGTTCCAGATCGCCGGCGGCTCGATCGGGCTGGGGCTGACGACTACCGTCTTCTCGGGTGCGTCGCCGCCTTTCGTCGACGGCGTCCAGGCGGCCTTCCGCCTCGATGCGGCGCTCTCCCTGGTCGGACTGCTGATCGCGATCGGCTTCGTCGGCGGGCGCGCCTTCGCCCGTCCCAAGCCAGCGACCTAGCGGCTCAGGGGAACAGTTCGTTCTTGCCGGGCCCGCCGACGAGCTTGTCCTTCTCGGGACCGCCGCGCAGGAGGTCGTTCCCCGGCCCGCCGACCAGCTTGTCGGGGCCAGGGCCACCGAGCAGCCAGTCGTCCCCCCGGCGGCCTTCGATCAAGTCCTGGTCGGGGCCGCCGATCAACTTGTCGGAGGCGGCGCCGCCGATGAGGCGGTCGTTGCCGGGGCCGCCGCGAGCGGTAACCGGGACCGGAATGTCGCTGCTGAAGTAGACGCTGTCCGCGCCGCCGCCGGCGTTGACCTCGAAGCCGGCGATCGCCGTCGCTTTGCAGAGCAATTCGTTGGGGACTTCTTCCGTCGGGTGGGTGCAGATGCCGCCGCCGACTTCGAGCGGGTCGGTGGAGACGATCAGGTACTCGCGGCCGTCGGGGGTGAGCGAGATGCTGAGACCGCTGTTGCCGGGGCCGCCGCTGATCAGCAGCGTGACCGGGCCGGTTTCGGCACGGGCAAAGGTCGCCGGCAGCGCGACGAGCAGCGTCAACACAATGAGGAGCGTCTTCTTCATCAGTCCCTGGTCTTGCGGTCTCGGGAGACCATCTCAAGAACAACGCTTAAGCGCTTACGTTGCGCCGGAAGGTACTTAAAGGTCGACCGAGCGACCCTTGGAGAAGCCCTCGAGGGCGAGGATCCTCTCGAGCGCCTCGGAGCGCACCGGCGCGTCCATGGTCAGCGCCATTACAGCCTGCTCTCCCCCGCTTTCGGCGCCGACGGCGGCGGAGACGATGTTGACCCCCTCTTCGCCGAAGAGAGTTCCGACCCGGCCGATCATCCCCGGCTGGTCGGCGTAGCGGAAGACGGTGATGTGCTCGGCGAAGGGCAGATAGAAGCTCTCGCCCCAGGCGGAGACGAGGTAGGGCTCGTTGCGCGGGCCGACGCTGGTGCCGGCGACCTCGACCTCGCCGTCGGCGGTCTGGACCCGGACCCGGACCAGCTCGGTGAAGTCCTCGGTGCTGGCGTCAGTGGTCTCGACCAGGTCGATACCGCGCTCCTCGGCCATCTGCGGGGCGTTGACCAGGTTGACCGGCTCCTCGGTGTTGCCGGAGAGGATTCCGGCCATCACCGCGATCCCGAGCAGGCGGGTGTCATGGGAGGCGATCCGGCCGCGGAATTCGGCGCTCACCTTCTCGACCGAGCCGTCGCCGAGACCCTGGGCGAGGCGACCGAGCTTTTCGCAGAGCGGGACGAAGGGCGCCAGCGCCTCCATCGCCTCGGGCCGGACGGCGGCGATGTTGACCGCGTTGGTGACGACGCCGCCGGTCAGCGCCGCGGTCACCTGCTCGGCGGTGACGACCCCGGCACGGTCCTGGGCCTCGGCGGTCGAGGCACCGAGGTGCGGGGTGACGACCACGTCGGGGCGGGCGAAGATCGGGTGCTCGGTGAAGGGCTCAGAGGGGAATACGTCGAGCGCGGCGCCGCCGAGCTTGCCGGACTCCAACCCCGCCAGCAGGGCGTCGAGGTCGACCAGCTCGCCGCGGGCGCAGTTGACGAGGCGCGCCCCGTCCTTCATCGCCGCGATCGTCTCGGGGTTGATCATCCCCGTCGTCTCCGGCGTCTTCGGCGTGTGCAGGGTGACGAGGTCGGCCTTGCCGAGCAGCTCCTCGACGTTCTCAGCTCCCTCGACGCCGAGCTCGCGGAAGCGCTCGGCGGAGACGAACTTGTCGAAGGCGACGACCTCCATGTCGAAGCTCTGGGCGCGCTTGGCAACCAGCTGGCCGATGCGGCCGAAGCCGATCACCCCGAGGGTCTTGCCATAGAGCTCGGCGCCCTTGTACTTGGCCCGGTCCCAGCGGCCGGCGACCAGCGATTCATGGGCCTGCGGGACGTTGCGGAAGAGGGCGAGGGCGAGGGCGAGGGTGTGCTCGGCGGCGGCGACCGAGTTCGATTCCGGGGCGTTGGCGACGATGATCCCGCGGCGGGTCGCGGCCGGGATGTCGACGTTGTCGACCCCGGTGCCGGCGCGGCCGATCACCTTCAGGTTGCCGGCCAGCTCGATCAGCTCCGGCGTCATCTTCGTCGCCGAGCGGATCAGGATCGCGTCGTAGTCGCCGATCTTCTCGCGCAGTTCCTCGTCCGACATCTCCAGCCCGAGGTCGACCTCGAACTGCGAGCGCAGCAGGTCGACGCCGGTATCGGCGATCTTCTCCTTGACCAGGACCTTCACGAGGCGACCCCGTCGACGTTCTCGACGACCCAATCGATGCAGGCGGTCAGCGCCTCGACGTCGGCCGGGTCGACCGCCGGGAACATCCCGATCCGCAGCTGGTTGCGGCCGAGCTTGCGGTAGGGCTCGACGTCGACGATCCCGTTGGCACGCAGGGCGGCGGCGAGGGCGGCGGCGTCGACCTTCTCGTCGAAGTCGATCGTGCCGACGACCAGCGAGCGCTTGGCCGGGTCGGCGACGAAAGGGGTGGCGAACCCGCTGCGCTCGGCCCAGCCGTAGAGGCGGCCGGAGGAGTCCGAGGTGCGCTCGACGCAGCCGGCGAGACCGCCAAGGCCGAGCATCCATTGGACCTGGTCGTTCAGCAGCAGCAGGGTCGCCAGCGCCGGCGTGTTGTAGGTCTGCTCCTTGCGCGAGTTGTCGAGCGCGGTCTGCAGCGAGAGGAAAGCGGGCTGCCAGCGGTCGCCGGCACCGTCGAGCTCCTCGATGCGGGCGATCGCCGCGGGGCTAAGGGCGGCGAGCCAGAGGCCGCCATCGGCGGCGAAGCCCTTCTGCGGGGCGAAGTAGTAGGCGTCGGCCTCGATCATCTCGACCGGGAGGCCGCCGGCGCCGGAGGTGGCGTCGACCAGGACCAGGGACTCGGCCGCACCCTCGGGCCGCTTGACGTCGACCATGACGCCGGTCGAGGTCTCGTTGTGGGCCCAGCCGATGACGTCGGCGGCGGGGTCGGCGACCGGCGCCGGCGCATCACCGGGCTCGGCCTCGACCACGATCGGATCCTGGAGGAACGGGGCCGCCTGCGGTCGACTTGGCGAACTTCGAGGAGAACTCGCCGTAGGTGAGGTGCAGCGCCCGCTCGCGCACCAGCCAAGCCGCTGCCGCCTCCCAGAAGGCCGTGGTGCCACCGTTGCCGAGGGCGATCTCGTAACCGTCGGGGAGCGAGAAGAGCTCCCCCAGTCCGGTCCGCACCTCGCGCACGAGGTCGCGCACCGGCGCCTGGCGGTGCGAGGTCCCCATCAGGTCCGAGCGCTCGGCCAGCCGCTCCAGGGCCTCCGGGCGCACCTTCGAGGGCCCGCAGCCGAAGCGGCCGTCGGCGGGCTTGATCTCGCCGGGAATTTGAGCGGTGGTCTGGGTCGCCATCGGGCTCGACAGGTTATTGACCGCGACGGGTGACTGCCGCCGGGGGCGGAGTTAGGCTCGGCAGCGCCGTTTGGTCGCCATCCACGACGAGGGGAGCACGATGTACCCAGTCCAGTACGAAGCCGATTTCATCCCGGAACCGAACCGCTGGACCACGTTTTTCCGCCTGATCCTGGCGATCCCGTGGTTCATCGTCGCCACCTTCTGGGGGATCCTCTTCATCTTCACCCACCTGTTCGCCTGGGTCGCGATCATCATCCTCGGCCGCTATCCGCAGTGGCTCTACGAGTTCAACGCCGGGGTGGTGCGCTTCACGGTCCGGACCTCGGCCTGGATTTATCTACAGACCGACGTCTGGCCCCCGTTCAGCCTCAGCGACGACCCCAGCTACCCGATCCGGGTCAACATCGCTCCCGCCGCCGAGCAACAGAGCCGGCTCAAGGCGCTGTTCCGCTTGATCCTCGCTTTGCCGGTGATTCTGGTCCTCTCCTACGGGACCTCCTACATCCAGATGGCCGCCGGCTTCGTCGCCTGGCTGACGATCGTCTTCCGCGGCTACCTGCCGGAGGGCGTCAACAGCATGCTGACCTTCGTCAACGGCTTCCACGCCCGGGTCCTCGGCTACATCGCATTCCTCACCGACGACTACCCGCCGATCGGGCTCGAGCGCTCGAACGGAACTCCCTCCGCCGCAATGCCGGCCCCGGTGGCTCCCAATGTCTGAGGGCGTAAGCAAGGGCGACGGGTACGCCGTCGCCCACCTCGACGACCTCGGCGAGGGCTGGGGGTTCCGCAAGGTCCGCAAGGACCTGGGAGTGACCGCCTTCGGCGTCAACGCGATCGTGATGCCGCCCAACTACGAGTCCGGCAAGCACTTCCACGACGAGCAGGAGGAGCTCTACTTCGTCCACCAGGGACGGATGGAGATCGACCTCGACGGGACCAAGCATGAGTTGGGGCCTGGCGGCTTTGCCTGGGTCGATGCCCAGGTGGTTCGCAGCCTCAAGAATCTGAGCGAGTCCGAAGACGCGATCTACGTCTGTGTCGGCGGCAAGGACGGCTACGTGGGTCGGGACGGGCGGATGCCTGAGGGCGAGACCGATCCTCGCGGGCCGATCGGCGGGAGTTCTTAGGCTGTAGGAGGGGTCGTTAGGGGGTCGCCGGGAGCACCTCCGCCGGGAGGGTCGTTGAACGGCTGACCGCGAAGAGCTTTTGGCCCGGCTCCATGCTGAGTACCCGGCGACCCCCTAACGACCCCTCCACCAACAGAGTCCCGGCCGACGACACAGGGTTCAGCAGCTTTCAAACATCAGAACGTCGAACCTTTAATCCGAGCTGAACCGCCGCCACCTTCTGCGCGGGAGCTGCTGGCGTCCCTTGTGAAGCTGTTGGTTGGAGGGGCGGTGGTGGGGTCCCTGGGTACTCAGCATGGAGCCGAGCCGCCAGCGCAAGAGGCGACAGCTGAAAAGTCTTCCCTCGGCGGAGGTGCTCCCAGGGACCCCACCACCGCCCCTCCTAAGCTGGCGCTACTTCGTGTCCTTGAACCCCTGATCGATCCAGGGCATCATGTCGCGCAGGTCGCCGCCAACCTCCTCGATCTGATGCCCCGCACCCTCGGCCCGCATCCGGTCAAAGTTCTCGTTGCCGGCGCGGTTCTCGGCGATGAACTCCTTGGCGAAGTCGCCCGACTGGATCTCGGAGAGGATCTGCTTCATCGCTGCCCGGGACTCCTCGCCGATCACCCGTTTGCCGCGGGTCATGTCGCCGTACTCGGCGGTGTTGGAGATCGAGTAGCGCATCCCCTGAATGCCCTTTTCGTACATCAGGTCGGCGATCAGCTTCAGCTCGTGCAGGCACTCGAAGTAGGCGAGGCGCGGGTCGTAACCCGCCTCGACCAAGGTCTCGTAGCCGGCGCGGACCAGCTCGGAGGCGCCACCGCAGAGGACGGCCTGCTCGCCGAAGAGGTCGGTCTCGCACTCGTCTTTGAAGCTGGTCTCGATCACCGCGGCGCGACCGCCGCCGATCCCGGAGGCGTAGGCGAGGACGAGGTCGTGGGCTTCGCCGGACGCGTCCTGGTGGACGGCCATCAGGCAGGGCACGCCGCTGCCTTCCTCGTACTGGCGGCGGACCAGGTGGCCCGGGCCCTTCGGCGCGACCATGCCGACGTCGACGCCGGGGGGCGGCTCGATCTCACCGAAGTGGATCGCGAAGCCGTGGGCGAAGAGCAGCAGATTGCCGGGGGCGATCCCGTCGACGATCTGCTCGCGCCAGACCTCAGCCTGCTTCTCGTCCGGGAGCAGGATCATCACCAGGTCGCCGCGGCTGGCGGCTTCGGCGATGTCCAGCACCTCGAGCCCGGCCGCTTCGGCCTTGGCGCGGCTGGAGGAATCGGGGCGAAGGCCGACGACCACGTCGACGCCGGAGTCCTTGAGATTGAGTGCGTGGGCGTGACCCTGGGAGCCGTAGCCGAGGATGGCGACGGTCTTGCCGTCGAGCTTGCCCAGGTCAGCGTCTTTGTCGGTGAAGATGTCGTCGGTTCGCATGACGCGGCAGGCTAGCGGAGCGCCCTGCGCATCAGCTTCCCCGAGGGGGTGCGCGGCAGCGCCGAGGCCAGCTCCACCCGCTTCGGGACTTTGAACCCGGCCAGCGATTCGGCGCAGTGGCGGCGCAGCTCATCGGGACTGACCGCGGCGTCGCCCTCCAGCACCACCACCGCGGTCACCGCCTGCTGCCACTCCGGGTCCTCCCTGCCGATCACCGCCGCCTCGGCGACCTGGGGGTGGCGCAGCAGCACCTCCTCGACCTCGGCCGGGACCACGTTCTCGCCGCCGCTGACGATCATGTCGTCGATCCGGTCGGAGACGTAGAGGAAGCCTTCCTCGTCGATCTGGCCGAGGTCGCCGGTGTGGAGCCAACCGTCGGCGTCGGCGCTGCCGGGGGCGACCGTCGGCCCCTGGACGAGGATCTCGCCGTCGAGGATTCGCAAGTGGGTGGTCAGCAGCGGCCGACCGGCGGAGCCGAGCTTGCGCTGGGCGTCGGCCGGGGACAGCGTCGTCACCTGCGAGCAGGTCTCGGTCAGGCCGTAGGTCTGGACCACGGTGGCACCCTTGGCGATCGCCTCTTCCAGCGGTCCCGCCGGCACCGGGCCACCGCCGACCAGGATCGCCCGCGGCCCGGAGAGGTCGACGCCGGCCTCGAGCAGCCGGGTCAGCATCGTCGCCACCAGGCTGACCTGGGTGATCCCGTCGCTTTCCAGCGCCGCCCCGACCGGGTCGACGTCGAAGCCGTCGTGGACAACCGCCGCAGTCCCGTAGATGACCGAGCGCATGACGATCCCGAGCCCGGCGATGTGACTGAGCGGGACGCAGCAGAGCCAGCGATCGGTCGGCTCGACCCCGATGTTGAAGGCCGATCCGACCGCGTTCCAGAGGAAGTTGCCGTAGCTGAGCGGGACTGGGCGCGGGGTGCCGGTGCTGCCGCTGGTCAGGACCCGGCAGCAGACGTCGTCCATGTCGTGCTCGCCGAGCAGCGGCAGGTCGGCCTCGGTCTGGGTCAGCTGGCCGGGGTCGTCGAGGTCGATGATCGGATCCTCGGCGCCGACGATCGCCGCCCGCTCCTCGGCGGTCAGCCGCGGTCCCAGCGGCAGCAGCGCCGCTCCGAGCTTCATCAGCGCGTGGAGGAGGACGACCTGCTCGCGACGCGGGTGCATGGTCAGGGCGGCGGTCGAGCCGCGGCGCACACCATGGGCGGCGAGCCGGCGCGCGACCCAGGTCGCCTCGGCCTCGAGCTCGGCGTAGGTCATCTCGGCGCCGTCGGCAACCAGCGCCGTCCGGTCAGGACAGCTCTGCGATCTTTGCGAGAGCCAGTCGTCGAGCTTCATCGGGATATCGTCCCCATCATGCCCAAACGCCACAAAGGAGCCCCCTCCGACGAGCAGCTCTACGCGCCGATCGAGTGGACGGCGGGCGAGGACAGCTACGAAGACATCCGTTACGAGACCGGCGACGGGATCGCCAAGGTGACGATCGACCGCCCCGACGTGCTGAACGCCTTCCGGCCGCAGACGCTGATCGAGGTCTCGGCGGCGATGGAGCTGGCGCGCGAGGACCCCGAGATCGGAGTCGATCGTCTTCACCGGGGCCGGTGAGCGGGCGTTCTGCTCGGGCGGCGACCAGACCGTGCGCGGCGACACCGGATACATCGCCGAGGGCGCCTCGGTCGGTCGCTTCCACGTCACCGACCTGCAGATCCAGATGCGGCGGCTGCCGAAGCCGGTGGTGGCGATGGTCGCCGGCTACGCGATCGGCGGCGGCCACATCCTCCACCTCTGCTGCGATCTGACGATCGCCGCCGACAACGCCGTCTTCGGCCAGGTCGGGCCGCGGGTCGGCTCCTGGGACGGCGGCTACGGCGCTTCGCTGCTGCGTGACCTGGTCGGGACCAAGAAGGCGAAGGAGATCTGGATGCTCTGTCGCCAGTACGACGCCGACGAGGCGCTGGAGATGGGGCTGATCAATGCCGTCGTGCCGCTGGCCGACCTCGAGCGCGAGACCGTCGGCTGGTGCCGCGAGATGCTCGCCCTCTCCCCCTTCGCGCTGCGCCTGGCCAAGGCCAGCTTCAACGCCCACGAGGACGGCTACGCCGGGATCCAGCAGCTCGCCCACGACGCCAACCTCCTCTTCTACGGCAACGAGGAGGCGGCCGAGGGCCGCGAGGCGTTCAAGCAGAAACGGCCAGCCCGACTTCTCGCAGTTCCCCCGGCGCGCATGAGGATCTGGCTGATGGCGGCCCGGCCGCGGACGCTGCCGGCGGCGGTGGCACCGGTCCTGGTCGGGACCGCGGCGGCGGTGCAGTGGTACGGCAGCCTGCCGCGCTGGGGCGCCTTCTTCGCCGCGCTGGTCGGCTCGATCTTCATCCAGATCGGGACCAACCTCGCCAACGACTACTCCGACGCCAAGCGCGGCGCCGACACCGCGGACCGGCTCGGGCCCGGTGCGGGTCACGGCCAGCGGCATGGTGACGCCGCAGCGGGTGATGACCGCGACCTGGATCGCCTTCGCGGTGGCGGTCGCCTGCGGGCTCTATCTGACCGCCGTCGCCGGCTGGGTGATCCTGGTGATCGGCGTCCTCTCGATCGCCGCCGGCGTCCTCTACACGGGCGGCCCGCGGCCCTACGGCTACGCCGGCTTCGGCGAGGTCTTCGTCTTCCTCTTCTTCGGCCTGGTCGCGGTCAACGGCTCCTACTACGTGCAACTGGAGCAGCTCGACGCGCTGCCGCTCGGGCTCTCGATCTCGATCGGGTTCATCGCCACCGCGATCATCGTCGTCAACAACGTCCGCGACGTCGAGACCGACCGCCGCGCCGGCAAGAACACGCTGGCGGTGCGGATCGGACGCGAGCGGGCGGTGCAGCTCTACCAGGTGCTGATCGGCGGCGGCTTCCTGGTCCTGCCGATCGCCTTGGTCGCCGGCGACGCCAGCCTGCTGCCGATGATCGGGCTGTTCGCGGCGCCTCTGGCGATCAAACCCTTGAAGACCCTGGAAGAGCGCCGCGACGGGCCGGCGTTGAACGGGGTCCTGGCGCAGACCGGAGCGCTGCTCGGGGTCTTCAGCCTGTTGGTCACCGCCGGCCTGCTGATCTCCGCCTGAGAGACTCTGGCCGTGCGCCTCAGCTCGGTCGAGGTCATCCCCTACGCGCTGCCCTTCAAGGAGCCGTACGTAACCGCGCGGGGAGTGCTGGAGCGGCGGGAGATGGTGCTGCTGCGGGTGCGGGACGAGGACGGAGTGGTTGGACTGGGCGAAGCGGTGCCGCTGGCGTTGCGCGGCGGGGCGACGCTGGCGCAGGTGGTGCGGGAGCTGGAGGGGTGGGCTGAGCACCGGGAGGCGAGCGGACTGTCAGCGCCTGTGAGGTGCGCGATCGCTACCGCTGAAATGGATTTGCTGGGTAGGAAGGCGGCGGGATCGGAGCCAGCGGCAGAGCCGACCGAAACGGTTCCCTGCAATGCCACCCTCGTCGCCGGCGCCCCGAACGAGGTGGCTGCGCAGGCGCAAAGCTGGGCGAAGGACGGGTTCACCACTTTCAAGCTGAAGCTTGGCGCCGAGACCGCGTCAGTGTCCGCTATTGCGAACTCTGACGCGGACTGCGCGAGACGGTTGGGCCGGATGCGCGGATCCGGGTCGACGCGAACGAGGCCTGGGACCTGGAGACCGCGAAGCGGACGCTGGCGGAACTGGAGCCGTTGGGGATCGAGCTCGCCGAGCAGCCTGTCGCTGGACTGGAGGCGATGGCGAAGCTGGCGGCATCGACCTCGATCCCGCTCGCGGCCGACGAGAGCGTCGCCTCGACCGTGGAGGCCGAGCGGGCCGCCGCGCTGGGCGCCTGCGAGTTCACCGGGATCAAGCTCTCCAAGGTCGGTGGCCCGGCGGAGGCACTGGCGATCGCCGATGTTCTCCCCGCCTACGTGACCAGCGCCCTCGACGGGCCGGTGGGGATCGCCGCCGCGGCGCAGGTCGCGCTCAGCCTCGCCGAGACCACCCATCCCGAGCGGCTCCACCTCGCCCACGGCCTCGCCACCCAGCGGCTGTTCGCCGAGACGATCGCCTCGGTCGAGTGTGAGCTGCGGGACGGGATGCTTCACCTCCCCCCCGGTCCCGGCCTCGGGGTCGAGATCGACGAGGAAGCGCTGCAAGCGCGGCGCATCTAGCCTGCTCCGATGGATTCCACCAACGCCAATACCGCTCTCGCCTCGGCTTTCGCCGAGGAGCTCGCATGCGGCGGTTTGAAGCTGGCGGTGATCTCGCCCGGCTCGCGCTCGACGCCGCTGGCGCTGGCACTTTGGCGGCATCCGAGGATCGAGGTGGAGGTGATCGTCGACGAGCGCTCGGCCGGGTTCTTCGCGCTCGGTGCCGCGCAGGCAAGCGGCGATCCGGTGGCGCTGCTCTGCACCTCGGGGACGGCGATGGTCAACTACCACCCGGCGGTGGTCGAGGCCGACGAATCGGCGATCCCGCTGGTCGTGCTGAGCGCCGACCGGCCACCGGAGCTGCGCGGAATCGGCGCCGGACAGACGATCGACCAGATCAAGCCCTTCGGGTCCTCGGTCCGCTGGTTCTGCGAAGTCGGCACCCACGAGGCCGATGACAGCGGGCTGCTCCACTACCGCTCGATCGCCTGCCGAGCGCTGGCGAGCGCCCGCGGCGAGGCACGGCCGGGGCCGGTCCACCTCAACCTGCCCTGGCGCGAACCGCTGGAGCCGGTGCCCGTGGAGGGCGCGGTGACCGCGACCGATCGACTGGCGCTTGAGGGCCGCAACGGCCGGCCGCTGACCGCGGTCACCCACATCGATCTCGAGCCCTCGACCTTCCTGCTCGACGAGGTCGCCGGCCACATCGGCAATGCGATCTCCGGGGTGATCGTCGCCGGCCGCCAGCTCGACCCCGAGTTGCGAGAGCCACTCGCCCACCTGGCGCGGGTCTCCGGTTTCCCGATCCTCGCCGAGCCGACTTCGCAGCTGCGCTGCGGGCCCCACGACCGCTCCCACGTGGTCGCCGCCTATGACCTGCTTCTGCGCGACGAGCACTTCGCCCGCTCGGTCGTGCCGGACCTGATTCTCCGCTTCGGCGCGATGCCGACCAGCAAGCCGCTGCGGGCCTGGATCGAGGCGAGCGGCGCCGACCAGATCGTGGTCGACCCCTACGGCGGCTGGAACGAGCCAAGCCGCCGAGCGGCGGCAATCCTCCGCGCAGACCCGACCGAGCTGGCGCAGGGCTGGGCGGTGCGACTGGAAGGGCTGGAGGGACGCGAACGGCCGCTGCCGGAGCGCTGGCTCGGGGCCGAGGCCGCAGCCCAGTCCGCGCTGGACGAGGCGCTCTCAGGCAGCGGCGTGGAGATCACCGAGCCGGCGCTGCACCGCGCCCTCGGCGCCGTCCATCAAGACGGCGACCTCGTCTACACCAGCTCGAGCATGCCGATCCGGGACCAGGAGGCCTTCCTCGCCGCCGGCGACAGCGACGCCATCTTCCTCTCCAACCGCGGCGCCAACGGGATCGACGGCCTGATCTCCTCCGGTATCGGGGCAGCCCAGGCCGGCGGCCGCCCGACCACGGTCATCACCGGTGACCTCGGCTTCCTCCACGACATCGGCGGGCTCGCCGCCCTGCGCGAGGTCGGGTCCCCGGTCCGGATCGTCGTCATCGACAATGACGGCGGCGGCATCTTCCACTTCCTGCCGCAGGAGGGGGCGCTGGGGGGCGATGAGTTCGAGGCGCTGCTCGGCACCCCGCGCGGCGTCGACGTCGCCAAGGCCGCAGCGCTCTTCGACCTCCCGCATCGGCGCCTCGAGTCGCTCTCCGACCTGCCCGAAGCCCTCGCCGCGGGCACCGGACTGATCGAGGTCAAGACCGACCGGCAAACCAACGTCCAGGCCCATCGGGACCTGCAGTTGGCCGTTCAGGCCGCAATCAGCAGCTGATCGGCCCGGCCTCGCGCCCGGGTCCCGGGCGCCAAGCGGCGCCGTAGAAGGCGACCCTCTGGTGGGTGAGGATCTTCTCGCGGCAGCTGCCGTCGGCGTTCACCTGCATCAGCGCGTTCCCGGTTGGAAACAGCAAGCCAAGACCAGGCACGAAGGAGGTGTCGGCGCGAAACTGGACATAGGCGAGCCGTTGTCCCGAGGGGTCCCAGCTCGGCGCCGACTCGAGCACGTCGTTCGTATGCGAGAGGCGCCTGACCTGGGTGCCGTCGGACGCCGCGACGTAGAGGTCACCCGCCAGGTAGTCGCGGTTCTCTTCGGCTTCCACCACGTCGGGGTGGAGGTAGCCGACGAAGGCGATCTGGGAGCCATCGGGGGAGACCGCGGGTTCGGACGCGAACTCGAGGATCTCCCGGGCACTTCCATCCGCGAGGCTCATCTGGACGATCCGGGTGCCCTCGAGATTGCTGTCTTCCTTGGTGAGCAGGAGACCGGCCCCGCCGGCGGTGAATGAGCTCGGGGAGTTGTAGAGGCCGTTCCGCCATCGGGTCAGGCGACGCGGCTTGCCACCGCGAAGATCGACGATCCAGGTCGTCGTGCTCGAGTAGAAGTCTGCGTAAAGCCGGCCCGGCTTGAAGTCGGACTCGAAGCGGGTGCGGGCAAAGGCGAGGGTGAACCCGTCCGGCGAGAGGACCGGCTGGCTACCACCGCGCGTACCCGGAACCGGGCGGGCGCCACTGCCGTCTGCCGAAACGAAAAAGATCCTGTCCTCCGCCTTGGCACCGCCGTCGTGCGCGGCAAAGGCAATCAAGGAACCGTCCGGCGACCAGACTGGAGCGTGAAACGGCGAGGGGACGAGGCGTTTGGCAACGCCCAGTTTGGCCCGCAGGAACCGTTGCTGCTTGCCCGTCGAGGGATCGACCGTGGCCAGGGCCATGATCGGCGGCTTCTCGTCTTCACTGAACTTCGGACCCTTGGCTTCAATCAGCTCGGCCGTCGCCAGACGCGGACCCGGCGGAGTGTCGCCGATCGCCGCTGCCGGCAAGACGAGAGAAACCAGCAGGAGGGCAACAAGGACCGGGCCACGCATGAGGGCGCCAGCCTACTCAGCCAGCAGCGGCAGCAGCGCCCCGAGCTTGACCTCGGTCTCGGCCAGCTCGGAGGCGGGGTCGGAGCCGGCGACGACGCCGACGCCGGCGAAGAGGTGGGCCTCGCGGTCGCGGAGGAGGGCGCTGCGGAGGGCGACGCAGAATTCGCCATCCTCGGTGGCGTCCATCCAGCCGACGGGGGCCGCGTACCAGCCGCGGTCCATGCCCTCGAGGTCGGCGATCGCGGCGGCTGCCGGGGGCCAGGGCTCGCCGCCAACGGCCGGCGTCGGGTGCAGTAGGCCGGCCAGCTCGATCGCCGAGTGCGGCTCGGCGAGCTGGGCGACGATCGGGGTCGCCAAGTGCTGGATGTTCGCCACCTTGGCGATCTCCGGTTCGGCCTCGGCCTGAACCCAGACCGCGTGCGGGCGCAGGGCGCGAACAATCCGCTCGGCGACGATCCGTTGCTCGCGGCGGTCCTTGTCGCTGCGCAGCAGCTGCTCGCCGAGATGGTCGTCGACCGCGGGGTCGGAGCTGCGGCGGGTCGAGCCGGCGAGGGCGACGGTCGAAGCGCTCGCCCCCGAGCGCCGCACCAGCAGCTCGGGGCTGGCGCCGATGAAGGCCGCCTCGGGGGTCCCGCAGCAGAAGCAGAAGCAGGCCGGAAACTGCACGCGCATGGCGCCGAAGAGGGCGGCGGGATCGTGAGCGGCGGCGGCGCTGACGATCACCTCGCGGGCGAGCACCACCTTGCTCATCTCGCCGGCGGCGATGCGGGATGTGGCGCCCTCGACCGCGGCTTCGAACTCGCCCGGCGGGCGGGCGCTGCGAATCTTGGCGTGGGCGGTCGGGTGCGGGTCGAGCAGCGGAAGCGGCGTGTCGAGCCGCAGCGAAGCGAGGCGCGCCGCCAGCCGCTCCCCCGCCCGCTCGACGTCCTCGCCCGGCTGCACCACCGCGTTGACGGTGAGATAGGAGCGGCCGCCACTGCGACAGACCGAGACCTCGGGCAGGACCAGCGAGGCCGGCGAGAGCGAGGACCAGGTCGGCGTCGAGCCGCCGTCCTCGGCGAAGGCGAAGCCCCCAAGCCAGACCGGCCCGGCGCCGGCCGGCAGGTTGTGCGGCTCCTCGAGCACGGCACCGCCACCGATCCGCAGGCACTCATCAGCGACGTCTTCGAAGCGAGACGCACCGCGGGAGCTCGACTCGTGGGCCACCCCCAGTCCGGCAAGCGCGAACTCCCGGTCGGGCTGCTCCCAGCAGAACCAGCGATCACTCGCGAGCCGCGAGGCGAAGACCGCCGCGCATGGGTCCTCGACCTCGACCTCGGAGGTAACGCTGACGAGGGTGCGACGCCTGCGCTCAGCGCCTATCGAGAGCGCGGAGGCGAGGTCGCTACTCGTGACCACGCCCGATCGCGATCTCCCCCGTCCTCACCATTTCGACCAGGCCGTGCGGGCGGACCATCCGCTCGAAGGCCTCGATCTTGTCGGCGGAGCCGGTTACCTCGATCGTCATCGTCCGTCGCGCCACGTCGACGATTTTCGCCCGGAAGATCTCGGCGAACTGGATGATCTCGGCCCGGTTCTCGACCGCCGAGGAGACCTTGAACAGCGCCATCTCCCGCGCCACCGTCTCTTCCGGCTCCATGTCGCGGATCTTCAGCACGTTGATCAGCTTGTGCAGCTGCTTGGTCACCTGGTCGATCGGGTGGACCGCGCCGTCGAGAGTGAGGGTGATCCGGGAGACGCTGGGGTCGTCGGTCGGCCCCACCGCCAGGGTGTCGATGTTGAAGCCGCGCCGGGAGAAGAGCCCGGCGACACGCGCCAGCACGCCCGGTTTGTTCTCGACCAGGATCGAAAGGATGTGCTTGCGGCCGCTGAGCTGACCGGCGAGGTGAAGATCCTCCAGCTGGACGACCTGCGGGGTCCCGGCCTCCATCAACCCACCGCCTTCCGCGGTGCCTCGACCATGTCGCGGGCAGCATTGCCCGGCGGGATCATCGGATAGCAGTTCTCTTCGCGGGCGACGCGGACGTCGAGCAGGACCGGGCCGTCGTGCTCCAGCGCGGAGACCATCTGCTCCTCGAGGTCAGCGGAGTTGTCGCAGCGCATCCCTTTGGCGCCAAAAGCCTCAGCCAGCTTCACCCAGTCGGGGCTGGAGCCCATGTCGACCGAGCTGTAGCGGCGGTCCCAGAACAGCTCCTGCCACTGGCGGACCATGCCCATGTAGCCGTTGTTCATCAGGAAGACCTTGACCGGGACTCCCTCGGTCACGCAGGTGGCCATCTCCTGGATGTTCATGATCAGGCTGCCATCGCCGGCGACGCAGACGACCTGCTCCTCGGGGCAGGCGACTTTGGCGCCGATCGCGCTCGGCAGGCCGAAGCCCATCGTCCCCAGGCCGCCGGAGTTGATCCAGCGCCGGGGCTTGTCGAAGCCGTAGTACTGCGCCGTCCACATCTGGTGCTGGCCGACGTCGGAGGTGACGATCGCGTCGCCCTGGGTAGCGCGGTGCAACGCCTCGATCATGAACTGCGGCTTGATCTCGCCGTCCTGACCGGCCTCGTAGTAGAGCGGGTGCGCCTCCTGCCAGCCGCGCAGCGTGTTCCACCACTCATCGAGGCGGGCGGAGTCGGTCTGCAGCGCCCGGTACTCGCGGGTCAGCTTCGGCAGCACCTGCTTGACGTCGCCGACGATCGGGATGTGGGCGCCGACGTTCTTTGAGATCTCGGCCGGGTCGATATCGATATGGATGACCTTGGCGTGGGGAGCGAACTCGGCCAGTTTGCCGGTGATGCGGTCGTCGAAACGGGCGCCGATGCAGACGATCAGGTCGGCTTTATCCATCGCGGAGTTGGCGGTCCAGGTCCCGTGCATCCCCAGCATCCCGAGCCAGTTCTCGCCGGAGGCCGGGTAGCCGCCGAGGCCCATCAGGGTCGAGGTGACCGGGAAGCGGTCGGAGGCGGCGAGCTCCCGCAGCTCCTCGGAGGCGTTGCCGTTGATGACGCCGCCGCCGGTGTAGAAGATCGGCCGGCGCGCGTTGGCCAGCGCTTTGGCGGCGATCCGGATCTGCTTGATGTTGCCCTCGGTGGAGGGCTTGTAGCCGGGCATCTCGACCGGCTCGGAGCGCGGCTCGTAATCGATGTCGGCGCGGGAGAGGTCCTGCGGGATGTCCAACAGCACCGGCCCCGGCCGCCCGGTCGAGGCGACGTGGAAGGCCTGGTGGACATACTCGGGGATCTGGCGCGGGTCGGTGACCGCAAAGGAGTGCTTCACAAAGGGCAGCGTGGCGCCGAGGATGTCGGCCTCCTGGAAGCCGTCGGTACCGATCAGCTCGGTGCGGACCTGGCCGGTGATGAAGACGGTCGGGACCGAGTCCATCATCGCGTCAGCGATCGCGGTGACCAGGTTGGTCGCTCCCGGCCCGGAAGTCGCAAAGGCGACGCCGACCCGGCCCGAGGCCTGGGCGTAGCCCTCGGCGGCGTGGCCACCGCCCTGCTCGTGGCGGACCTGCACGTGGCGGAACTCTGCGTCGACCATCGCGTCGTAGGTCGGCAGGTTGGCCCCACCGGGGATCCCGAAGACGTCCTTGACGCCCTCGGCTTTGAGGGATTCCATCAACGTGTCGGCGGCGCGCATAGGAACTGGCGATGGTACCAGCGAGGCTACGCTTGGCCAGCCGGCGATTTCGCCGGGTTCCAGCGGGTCTTCGGCTCGATCGCGGTCTCGATCACGCGGCCTTTGTGGCGCTCGATCGCATGGATGATCGACTCGACCAGCTCCTCGCCCAGCAAGGCCGGCTCGAGACCGAGATCGAGCAGCTTGGTGTGGATCGCGTTGTAGTAGTGCTCTTCCTTCTCGACCCGCGGGTTCTCGACGTGGTCGATCGTCACCGAGTAGCCAAGGTGCTCGCCGGCGTGCTTGACCAGCTCGGCCAGCTCCAGGACCGAGAACTGCTCGGTGAACTGGTTGAAGACGCGGAACTCACCGCGCTCGGCCGGGTTCAGCGCCGCCAGTTCGACGCAGGCGAGCGTGTCGCGGATGTTGAGGAAGCCGCGGGTCTGGTGGCCGGCGCCGTAGACGGTCAGCGGGTGGCCGATCACCGCCTGCACGCAGAAGCGGTTGAGGACGGTGCCGAACAGCTCGTCGTAGTCGAAGCGGGTGACGAGGCGCTCGTCGCGGGCCGTCTCCTCGGTCTCGACGCCGTAGACGACGCCCTGGTTGAGGTCGGTCGCGCGCAGGCCCCAGGTGCGGCAGGCGAAGTGGATGTTGGTCGAGTCGTGGACCTTGGAGCAGTGGTAGAGCGAGCCGGGCAGCTTCGGATACGGCAGGGTGTCCTTGCGGCCCTTGTGCTCGATCTCGATGTAGCCCTCCTCGATGTCGATGTCGGGCTGGCCGTACTCGCCCATCGTCCCGAGCTTGACCAGGTGCGCGTCGGGGACGTGGTCGCGCATCGCGAAGAGCAGGTTGAGGTTGCCGATCACGTTCGCGTGCTGGGTTTCGACCGCGCGCTCGCGGGAGAGCATCGAGAACGGTGCCGAGGCCTGCTGGCCGTAGTGGACGACCACCTCGGGCTTGGTCTCAGCGACGACCTCGTCGAGGAAGTCACCGTCCTCGACGGCGCCCACGTAGCTGCGGATCTGCTCGCCGGAGACCTCGCGCCAGGCGGCGATCCGCTCTTCCAACTCCCCGATTGGGGTCAGCGAGGCGGTGCCATGTTCGGTGTGCCAGCGGCGGCGGGAGAAGTTGTCAACGACGGAGACTTCGTGGCCGCGGGCCGAAAAGCGGAGTGCGGTCGGCCAGCCGAGATAGCCGTCGCCCCCGAGGATGAGGATTCGCATGAGGGCGGCACTTTAAACGCTCCGGCGGCGCGCGGGACGGACAGCCGACCAGGCGTCCTAGTTGAATCCGGGCGATGGAAAGCGGACTAGCGGCGCGACATGGGGGCCGGATCGGGCTCTGCGCGCTGGTCGCGGTGCTGCTGCTGGGCCTGGGCCTGCGGGTCGAGGAGGCCTGGGACGGGCGGGCGCCGGTCTACGACGCCCAGGCTTACGCGGTGCTCGCCGGGAACCTGGAGGGAGGCAGCGGGTTCACGCTCGGCCCGGGAGCGACCCAGCCTGCGAGCAACTACTCGCCGGGGCTGCCGCTGTTCGTGGCGGGTTTGTACAAGGTCAGTGGCGGGATTCACCCGGAGTTCGCGCGGGTCGTGTTGGCGTTGATCGGGGCGCTCTCGGTGCTGTTCGCGTATTTGATCGGGCGGCGGCTGACGCGACCCCTCCCAAACCGACCCATTTCAGGTGAGGTCGGTTTGGGAGGGGTCGCCCCGGCGCTGATCGGAGCGGCGGCTGTTGCGATCTACCCGGCGCTGTTGGAGTACCAGGGGATGCTGATGAGCGAGCCCTTGGCGGCGACGCTGCTTTCGGGCGGGGTGCTGGCGGTGCTCTGGGCTTGGGATGGAGGGCGGTGGCGGTGGCTGCTGCCAGGGGCGTTGTTCGGGGCGCTGGCGCTGACCCGGCCCGAGTACCTGGCGATCGCGGTGCTCGTTGCGCTTGTGGTGTTCGTGCGAGAGGCGGGGGACGACTGGCGGCGGTCGCTGATTCGCGCCGCGATCTTCCTCCTCGGCCTGGTCCTGATCGTCGCCCCCTGGACGATCCGCAACGCGGTCGCCCTGGATCGCTTCGTGCCCATTTCCACCGGCGGCGGCCAGGTGCTGTTCGCCGGTACCTACCTGCCCTCCGATGGCGACCCGGAAAAGGTCGGCGCCGAAGTGGTGGTGGAAAATCCCGACCTCTTCGCGCCCCAGGACGCGCAGCGTCTGCGCCTCGAGCAGATCCTCGACCGGCTCGCCGCCGACCGCTATCCCGGCATGGAATCCGACCAGGCACTTTCGAAGCTCGGCAAGGAACAGCTCTGGGACGACATCTCCGAAGAGCCGGGCGAATACGCCGGCTTCGTCACGACCAAGGTCTGGCGGATCTGGTCGCACGGCCCGCGGGAGGTGATGCGCGAGCCGGTCTGGGCGGTCCTGCACTGGCTGTTGGTCGCCTTCGGCCTCCTCGGCCTCGCGATCCTCGCCTGGCGGCGGCGCTGGGAGGCGTTGCTGATCGGCACGATCTTCCTCGCGATCACCCTGGTCAGCGCTTTGCTGGTCGCCTCGCCGCGGCGCGTCTTGGTGCTCATCCCGCTTATAGCTGCTCTGGCGAGCGTCGCCTTTGCATGGTTGGCGAGTTTTAGGGGCTATAGACCCCACAACTCGCCAAGCGCACCCGCTCCTCCGAGTAGCCTGGGCGCGCCTTGAACGCCCTCGCTGACTGGATTCGCTCGCTGCCGCGGCGCTACGGCAAGCGGACGCTAATCGCGCTTGGTCTGATCGCGCTGCTGGGGCTGGTGGTGCGCGCCTACGTGGTCGTCAACCCGGTCGAGCACCCGGGCGACGACTCGCGTGCCTACTACGCGCTCTCGAAGGCCCTCTACGAGGAGCAGAGCTTCGGCGGGCCCGAATTCGAAGACTCCAGCGACTGGTCCCCCGGCGCCCCCTTCCTCTACGCCGCCGCCTATTACGCAACCGGAGGCGCCCGGGAAGGTACGGCACGGATCGTCGCGGCGCTGCTGGGTGTGGCGACGATCCTCGTCGTCTTCGCCCTCGGCTGGCGACTGGGAGGTCGCGAGCTCGGCCGCTGGACGGGCCTCTTCGCCGCCTTCTGCGTCGCCGTCTACCCCCCTTTTATCCACACCACCGGTGAGCTGATGAGCGAGCCGCCGGCGATGCTGACCCTGCCGGCGGCGATCCTCGCCTTCTTATGGGCCTCAGATCGGAAAGCGAACGTCTTGCCGTGGATGGCGCCCGGCTTCCTCTTCGGTTTCACCGCGATGTTCCGGCCCGAGTACCTGCTGGTCGGAGCGGCGTTCGTCCTTCTCGCCGCGATTCGCGGGTGGCAGCGGCGCGGGTGGCAGCTTGGCCTGGCCGGCGGCGCCATCCTCCTCGTCGCCCTGATCCTGCCGATCCTGCCCTGGACGGTGCGCAACGTCGTCGTCCTCGACCGGGTGGTGCCGATCTCGACCGGCGGCGGCAAGGCCCTCTACGTCGGCACCTATCTCCCCGCCGACGGCGAGTACCAGCGGGTGAAGGCGATCCTCGCCGAGCGCTATCTCGGCCGCGACCTCGCGCCGGGCTCCGCCGTCCTCGACGCCGTCAACCCGACCGAACTCTTCGATGAAGTCGCGATGGAAGTACAGAAGGAGCACCCCGACCTCTCCCGCGACGAAGCGCTCGGCCGGGCCGGCAAGGACAACCTCGACAAGTACCTCTCCGAAGACCCCTGGGGCTACGCGGCGATGACCGTGCGCAAGGTCGGGCGGATGTGGAGCAGCGGGGTCGGCGAAGCGATGAGCTCCACCCCGGGCCGGGTGGTCCAGGTCCTCCTCGTCGCGCTCGGGCTGGCGGGCTTCGTCCTGCTCGCGATTCGCCGCCGCTGGTGGGAATTGGTGACCCTGGCGACGCCGATCCTCCTCGTCACCGCGATCGGCGCGGCCTCGCTGGCGGCCCCGCGGCGCAATGAGGTGCTGATGACGCTGGTCTTTCCGCTTGCCGGCCTGGCGCTCTCATCGGGCCTGGCGGCCATATCCTCCGCTCGCCGATGGTCCCCAGAGCAGGCATCTTCCCCGCCGAGCTGACGGCGCTTCGCAGCGTCGGAGTGCTGCTGGCGATCTTCCTGGTCGCCTACGCGGTCCTGCGCCGCCACTCGCTGCGCAACGCCGACGTACTGATCCTGATCGCCTCCGGGCTCGGCCTGGGGATCGTCGCCGGGACCGAAATCGTCAACGGCCTGCTCTCCGCCTTCTCCTTCGAGAAAGGCAACGGCGGCCGCATCCTCGGCCTCGCCGTCTTCGCCATCTTCATCCTCTTCGGGCTCACCCTGCGGGCGCTCTCGCAGTCGGCGCGCAACGGGCGCCAGCTCGCCGCCGCGCTGGAGGGCCTCGCCTGGGAGGAGTTCCGCCAGGCCGGCCTGCCCGAGCGCTTCCGCGGCAAGATCGCGATCCTGATCCCGGCCTACAACGAGGCGGAGAATATCGGCGTCGTCCTCGGGCAGATCCCGGCCGCGGTCTGCGGGGTCGGGACCGAGATCCTGGTCGTCGACGACGGCTCCCGCGACGGCACCGGCGACGTCGCCGCCGAGCACGGGGCGGCGGTCGCCCGGCACGTCACCAACCGCGGCGGCGGTGCGGCGCTGCGGACCGGCTACCGGCTGATGGTCGAATCCGGCGCCCTGATCGTCGTCACCCTCGACGCCGACGGCCAGCACCGCCCCGACGAGATGGAGCGCCTGGTCAAGCCGATCGTCGATGGCGAGGTCGACATGGCCCACGGCTCCCGCGTCCTCGGCCACGCCGACCGCAACCACTTCGCGCGCGAGCTAGGGATCGTCTTCTTCAACCGCCTCGTCTCCTTCATCACTCGCACCCACGTCACCGACTGCTCCAACGGCTACCGCGCCGTCCGCACCACGGTCCTGCCGCAACTGGTCCTGCGCCAGGAGCAGTTCCACACCTCCGAGTTCATGATCGAGGCGATCAAGCGCGGCATCCCCGCCAAGGAGGTGCCGATCACGGTCGACCAGCGCCTCCACGGGCACTCGAAGAAGCCCGCCGCCTTCCGCTACGGCGCCGGGTTCGCCAACGCGATCGTCCGCACCTGGCTGCGGTAACGCCCCCACCGAAACAGGAACTCGCTCCAACTTGACCGCCGTGAAAGGCTTGCGGAAGCGGCAGGGGATCGACCGCGACGGAGGAACAGCATGGCGATCACCGAGTACGAGGCGACTGAAGTAGAGAAGGCGAACGCGAGCGGCAACACGCCGGTCGTATTCATCCACGGGCTCTGGGTGCTGCCCAGCAGCTGGAACCGCTGGGCGGAGGTCTTCGAGGAGGCCGGCTACGCGCCGCTGACGCCGACCTGGCCGGACGATCCGCGCACGGTCGAGGAGGCGCGGGCCAACCCCGACGTCTTCGCCGGGAAGACCCTGAAGGCGATCGCCGACCACACCGAAGAGGTGATCTCCGGGCTCGACCGCAAGCCGGCGGTGCTCGGTCACTCGACCGGCGGCCTGCTCTGCCAGATGATCGCCGACCGCGGCCTCTCGGCGGCGACGGTGGCGATCGACCCGGGGCCGTTCCGCGGCGTCCTGCCGCTGCCCCTCTCTGCCCTGCGCTCGGCGAAACCGGTGCTGCAGAACCCGCTCAACCGCGGCCGCGCCGTCACCCTCACCTACCCGCAGTTCAAGTACGGGTGGGCGAACGCGCTCGACGACGAGGAGGCGACCGAGCTCTACGAGACCTTCCACGTCGCCGCGCCGGGCGTGGCGCTGATGCAGATGGCGAACGCCAACCTAAACCCCTTCACCGAGGCGAAGCTCGACCCGAAGAACCCGGCGCGCGGACCGCTGCTGATCATCGACGGCGAGAAGGACAACACGGTCCCCTGGGCGATCGCCAACGCCTCTTACAAGAAACAGAGCCGCAACGAGGCGGTGACCGAGATCGAGAAAATCCCCAACCGGGGGCACTCGCTGACGATCGACTCCGGCTGGCGCGAGGTCTGCGACCGCTCGCTGGCCTTCGTCAAACGCTTCGCCTGAGGACTATCTGACACCCGGGTGACGGACCGCTGCCGGGTCCGGCAGATAGAGGTCCGTGCCGCAGCGCGGGCAGACCTGGACGTAGAGCTTCAGCGCCTTGTGGCAGTTGGGGCACTGCCGTTCGGGTTCGTCCTTGTCGACCCGGTAGAGGATCACGGCGATCAGGCCGAGCAGCGGCACGACCATCCCGATCAGGAACCAGATGAAGAACGAGCTGCCCTTGCCCTTGCCGACGATGCCGGTTCCGAGGCCGAAGAAGAAGGCGATCACCAAGTACTCCACACCTCCATTCTTGCGCCTCGGCTGACTAGATCCCTCCTAGACCTAACGTCCAGCCGCGATTGCACTCCTCAAGCCGCCTGGTCGCGGTACCGACGAGAGGACGAGGCCCCTGCGGGGCCTATTCGCGCATGGCGATCCCGCAAGAGAAACCAGTCGCAGCGAGGCCGAAGCAGAGTCGGCGCAAGCGCCCGCGCGTTTGGAAGGACAAGCACTTCCGCTGGATCCCCGACGGACAGGGCGACTGGAAGATCGAGGGCTACTTCTTCCGCCACAAGCACAAGCCGAAGAAAGGGCACTCCCGCGGCCCTGGGCCTAAGCCGGCCCACCGAGCCGCGGCAGCGCCTACCGCCGCGCCCCCACCAGCCGCTCCCACCGGACCGGCTCCAATTCCCGACGTGCGCCCTCCCAGTGCCTACCAGGGCAGCTTCGGGACCGCGCAGGCGGTGCGGTTGCTGGAGCGGGCGGGCTTTGGGCCCGTCCCCGGGCAGGCCGAGCAATTCGCCTCCCTCGGCCTAATCGGCGCCGTGCAATCGCTGACCCGACCCTCCGGCTCGGCACAGCTTCATGGCCCCGCACCCCGTGATGACGACGGCAACCCGCTCGCCCCAGGCGACGCCTGGGGGCATGACCACCTCTGGTGGCTCGACCGCATGATCCGCACCAACCAGCCGCTGGTCGAGCGAATGTCCCTGATCCTCCACGACTGGTTCGCGACCTCGAACGGGAACGTCTCCAAAACCCAGCAGATGATCGATCAGTCGAACCTCTTCCGCAACCGCTGCTTCGGCTCCTTCCTCGACCTCTTCAAGGCGGTGACGGTCGACCCGGCGATGCTGCAGTGGCTGAACGGCAACGAAAACCGGAAAGGGTCGCCGAACGAGAATTACGGCCGGGAGATGATGGAGCTGTTCTCGCTCGGCGCCGACCGCGACGCCTACACCGAGGACGACATCCGCGAAGCGGCCCGCGCCCTGACCGGTTGGCGCAACGACTGGTCGAGCGAGCTCGGCGCCCACAACTTCCGCTTCGAACTCAAACGGCACGACACCGGCAACAAGACCGTGTTCGGGCAGACCGGTGCCTGGGGCTGGGAAGACGCCTGCCGGCTCTGCGTCGAGCACCCCCTCCACCCCTCCTTCTTCGTCGAGAAGCTGTGGAGCTACTTCGTCCCGGCGGCGCCCTCCGACGAAGTCCGCGACCAGTTGATCGCGACCTACGTCGGCTCCGGCTGGCAGATCCGGCCGGTGCTCGAGTCGATCTTGATCAGCCCGGAGCTGTTCGAAGGCCCGCCGATGGTGAAGCCGCCGGTCGTCCAGCTGGCCTCGATGCTGCGGACGCTGGGGCGGCCGATCGACACCGAGGCCTGGATCTACATCTGCGACGCGGCCGGGCAGCAGCTGTTCTGGCCTCCCAACGTCTCCGGCTGGGACGACAGCCGCTGGCTCGACACCTCGACGATGCGGGCCCGCTGGCTGATGGTCACCTACGCGCTGGAGGAGATCGCGCCCGACACCTGGAACGAGGCCTACAGCACCACCGAGACCCCTGAGGAAGCCGTCGCCAAGGCGATCGCCTCCTGGGGATCGCCGGCCCTGCGCGACGAGCACCGGGCGGAGCTGCTCGCGCTCGCCGCCCGCAGCGAGAACCTGATCGTCGCCAACTGGCAGAAAGGCCCCTACCGGGCGATGCGCCAGAACGCCCTCCTGCAGCTGATCGGCGTCAGCCCGGACCTGATCCTGCAATGAGCCCGGGTCCGCAAAACCACTCCTGCTGCAGCGGCTACACCCGTTCGCAACTGCTGCGCTCGGCCGCCGCCGAAGCAGGTAAGGGCCTGCCGGCGATCGAGCCGGGGATGCCGGAGCCGGCGGGGACCGGCCTCTCCCGCCGCAAGTTCCTCTCCCGCAGCGCCGGATTGGCGCTCGCCGTCTACGGAGCCTCGAAGATCCCCCTCTCGGCCTTCGAGACCGGGATCGCCCAGGCAGCGCCGACCGACAAGATCCTGATCTCGGTCTTCTTCGACGGCGGCATCGACTCGCTCAACGTGCTGGCCCCGGTCAACGACGCCCGCTACCAGCAACTGCGTCCGAACCTGAAACTGGCACCCGGCGCCGGCACCGCCTTCAGCGAGGACCCGAGCCTGCAGTGGCATCCCGCCGCGGCGGCGCTGGCGACCCTGCACGGCGAGGGCAAGGTCAGCGCCTTCCCGGCGATCGGCTACGACCATCCCGACCAGTCCCACTTCACCTCCCGCCACTACTACGAGATCGGTGAGCTCCAGGTCGGGCACCGGACCGGCTGGCTGGGCCGTTACCTCGACGCGGTCGGCGATAACGAGAACCCGCTGCAGGGCCTCTCGCTCGACGGCTCGCTCTCGCCGATGATCGCGACCGCCGAGAAGCCGGTGGCAGCGATCGACAGCGTCGATGGCTACGACCTCTGGTCGCGCGTCGACAATCCGATCCAGAGCGAGATGTTCCGCAGCTTCGCCAACCTCGGGGCGCTGCCGGCGGACTCGCCGGCGATGAGCCAGGTGCGCCGCGCCGCCTCCCAGACCGACAAGCTGCGCCAGGATCTGGAGGGGGTCGGTGACTTCAGCAGCCCGGTCGCCTACCCGGACAACCGGTTCGCCCACAAGCTCGCCGGCCTTGCCGCCTACATCGCCTTCGGCCTGCCGATGCGGGTGGTGACGATCCGCGCCCCCGGTGGCTACGACACCCACGCCGACCAGGCCGGCGACCTCGAAGACAACCTGCGCGAGACCTGCGAGGGAATCCTCGCCTTCCAGCGCGATCTCGAAGCCCGCGGCCTCGCCGACCGGGTGATGATCGAGATGTGGAGCGAGTTCGGGCGGCGGCCGGAGGAGAACGGATCGCTCGGCACCGACCACGGCGCCGCCGGCTGCGCCTTCGTGATCGGCTCGCAGGCGAAAGGACAGATGGTCGGCGAGTTCCCCGGCCTGACCAAACTCGACCCCCAGAACAACCTCCAGGCGACCAGCGACTTCCGCGGGATGTACTGCTCCCTGCTGGAGCAGTGGCTCGGCTTCGACGCGGAAGCGATCATCCCGGGCGCCTCCGGCTTCGCCCGGCCGGTGCTGGTCAAGCCGTGAGGCCGCTGCTCGCCTTTCTGCTCGGCGCCGTGGCGCTGGCGCTGATCGTCTCTCCGGGAGTCACTACCCCGGTTCCGCAGCTCCGCGCCGAGGCGGCCGTCGCGGCCGACTGCAGCTGGCAGCGCCACGTCAAGCGGGTCGTGAAGAAGGTCCGCCGTCACGGCAAGGTGCGGCGGGTAGTGCGCCGCCAGGTCCGGTGGATCTGCGTGCCGCTGGCGAACGCGCCGGTCGCCGCCGCTCCGTCTCCGGCACCCCCGGTTCCGCCCGAGCCAGAACCCGAACCTGAAGCAAACCGGCTCTCGGTCCGAGCGGCCGAGCACTACTTCGTCCTCTCCCGGCCCAGCGTCCAAGCCGGTGAGGTGACGATCGAACTCAACAACCAAGGCGAAGACCCACACAACCTCAACCTCCGCCTCGAGGGCGATGAGGCCGAGCCGCTGCAGATCCCGGAAACGGACTCACTGCAGCGCAAGGTCGCCAACTTCGATCTGCCGATGGGCAAATACCGGCTCTGGTGCTCCCTCCCCGAACACGAGGAACTCGGGATGGAAACGACGTTGCAGGTGGACTAGAGCTTCAGACCAGCGACTTGGGGTGGCCGATCGAGCCGACCTCGGAGAGGTCGCGGCGGAACGGCAGTCCGGCGGTCCAGTCGAGCACGGCGCGGACCTTGCGAGCGGAGCCCGGAATCTGGCTCATGTGGTAGGTCCGGGCCATCCACCAGGCGGGAAAGCCGCGGAAGGTGCGGTCGCCGATCTTGCCGACCGCCTTGTAGCGGCCGAGGTTGACGAAGGCGGCTTCGGACCGGTACTCGTAGGGCTTGGGGCTGCCGATCCCGAGCTCAGCGGCAATGTTGCGAGCGGCAACCGGTCCCTGCCGGACAGCGGTCTGCGCGGTCGGCGGCGAGGTGCCGCCACCCGGGTCGGGCACGGCGGCGCAGTCGCCGATCGCCCAGACCGAGTCCATGCCCTGCACCCGCAGGAAGGAATCGACCGGGACGCGACCGCGCTCGTCGAGCGGCACGTTCAGCTCCTTGAGGATCGGCTGCGGGGAGACGCCGGCGGTCCAGACCACGGTCTTGCTCGGCAGCACCTCGCCGTTCGAGAGGCGGGCGAAGTCGGCGCCGACCTCCTCCAGCGTGGTCCCGAGACGAATGTCGATGCCGCGGCCGCGCAGCTCGCGCAGTGCGTACTCGCCGAGCTCGCGGTCGATCTCCGGCAAGACCCGGTCGGTCGCCTCGACCAACACCCAGCGCATCCCGTGCAGACGGGCGCGAGGGTAGCTGTCCATCGCATCGGCGGCGAAGTCCTGGAGCTCGGCCAACGCCTCGAGGCCGGCGTAGCCGCCACCGACGAAGACGTAGGTGAGCAGCTGTTCGCGGCGAGCCGGGTCCTCGGTCGCGTTTGCTTCCTCAAGCGTCTCGATCACGTGGTTGCGGAGGTAGATCGCGTCGGCCAGGCTCTTGAACCCGACCGCGTGCTCGGCCAGGCCCGGCACCGGCAGCACCCGCGAGACCGAGCCCATCGAGAGCAGCAGCTGGTCGTACGGCAGCTGCTCGGTTTCGCCGTACTTGGCGCGCAGGGTGACGGTCTTCGCCTCGGGGTCGTGACCGACGATCGAGCCGAGCCGCAGGTAGGTGCGGTTGAGGATCTCCCGCAGCGGCGTCACCACGTGCCGCGGCTCCAGGGTCCCGGCGGCTGCCTCCGGCAGAAACGGCGTGTAGAGCGCGAAGTTCGTCTCGTTGACAAGCACCATCCGCGCCGACTGCTTCGGCATCGCCTTCTCGAGCTCCCGCGCAGCTGCAGCGCCGCCAAAGCCACCACCCGCGATCACGACGTTCCAGGCCATGACTCCAACCTAGCACGCTTGTAACACGTTGTTACAAAGTGCCAGTAATCACGAATCCGCTGCTCCCGGGCGTAGTGTCATCGCCACGGTCGATCGACCTCAAGCCAGGAGCCCTGATTGAGCGCAAGGAGCTGCATAGTCGCTACGGAGGGCGCGAACAGGGCGGGATCAGCCCCTGCGGTGAAACCCCCAATGTCTTCCTCTTCATGAACAAGAAGCGAGGGGCGGAAAACGGCTACATCTACGACGGTGTCCATGAGGACCAAAGGACGCTCTACTACACCGGCGAGGGCCGCTATGGACCCCAGCAGATGGTCCAAGGAAATCGGGTGATCAAGGACCATCGGGCCGAAAAGCGGGCGCTGCACGTCTTCGAAGCGCGGCCGGAAGGGGTCATCCACCTCGGTGAGTTCGAGTATGTGAGCCATAAGACCGCCGATGCGCCTCCCAAGGGTGGCGGCGACCTCCGCAAAGTCATCGTCTTCAAGCTGCGGCGCCTCACGGGACGGACGCCTCTCCCTCCAGCGCAGGTCAGGGGGATCGAATCCAGAGGTTGGGTCAAAGAGATTCCGATTGAGGAACACCTGACCGAGAGAACCGTGATCAACCCCGATGCAAAACCTCGAACCGTGGAACGGCGAGAGCAAAAGCTTGTGAAGGAGCTGCAGGCCTGGCTGCAAGCGGCGGGCCACGAGGTCTGCCGCTTGGAATTGCATGCCGGTGGAGATCCAGCCCCCATCCGCTGCGACCTCTTCGACAAGACGGACAATGTCATCGTTGAGGCGAAGAGCACGATCACGCGCCCAGCCATCCGGATGGCGATCGGTCAGCTCGCCGATTACACGCGCCTGATGAAGAAACCGCCAAAGAGGCGCATGATCTTGGTCCCTGAGGAGCCGCGGCGAGACCTCCTAAACCTGGCGAAGAGTCAGAGGATTGGGGTCCTGTGGCCCGATGACAACGGCGGCTTCGCCGTGAAGAGCTAGAGCTTCTCCTGGATCAAGCGGTTGATCTCGCCGCCGTCGGCGCGGCCTTTGGTTTCTCGCATGACGGCGCCGACGATGGCGCCGATCGCCTTGCCGTTGCCTTCGCGGATCTTCTCGACGGCGTCGGGGTTGTCGGCCATCGCCTTCTCGACGATCGCCTCCAGCTCGCCCGAGTCGGACATCTGGGCGAGGCCCTCGCGCTCGACGATCGCCGCCGGCTCGCCGCCCTCGGCGACCATCGCCGCCAGCACCGTCTTGCCGCTGCCGTGGGAGATTTTCTTCTCCTGGACCAGGCCGACCAGAGCCGCGAGTTGCTCGGGGGCGACCTTGGAGGACGCCGCCCCACTCTCGCTCTCGGCTTGGCGCAGCGCCGCTGCCAGCTCGCCGGTCACCCAGTTCGCCACCACCTTCGCCTCGATCTCGCCGGCGGCCGCTGCCGTGCTCTCGAAGTAGTCCGCGGTCTCCGGGTCGGTCGCCAGCGTCAACGCCACGTCGCCCGCCAGCCCGATCCCTTCATAGCGTTCGATCCGCGCCGCCGGCAGCTCGGGCAGCGCCTCGCGTGCCTCGCGCAGCATCTCCTCGGTCGGCGCCAGCGGCACCAGGTCGGGCTCGGGGAAGTAGCGGTAGTCGTGCGCCTCCTCCTTCGAGCGCAGCGAGGTGAGGCTGCCGCTTGCCGGGTCGAAGTGCAGCGTCTCCTGCTCGACCGTCCCCCCCGCCCCGACCAACTCACGCTGGCGGGCCAGCTCGGCTTCGATCCCACGCTGGAGGAAGCGGAAGCTGTTCATGTTCTTCAGCTCGGTCTTGGTCCCCAGCTCCTCGCTGCCGACCGGCCGCACCGAGACGTTGGCGTCGACCCGCAGGCTCCCCTCCTCCATGTTGACGTCGGAGACGCCTAGCTGGCGCACCGTCTCGCGCAGCAGCCGCGCCCACTGGGCGGCTTCGGCTGGGTCGCGCAGGTCGGGCTCGGTGACGATCTCGACCAGCGGCGTGCCGCCGCGGTTGAAGTCGACCAGCGAGGCGGCCGAGCCGTGGATCCGGCCCGACTCGCCAACGTGGATCGTCTTCGCCGCGTCCTCCTCGAGGTGGGCGCGGTGGATGCGGATCTCGCCGAGCCGGCCGGCGCCGCAGATCGGGATGTCGTACTGGCTGATCTGGTACGCCTTCGGGCTGTCGGGATAGAAGTAGTTCTTGCGGTGGAAGATCGAGCGGGGAGCGATCTCGCAGTTCAGCGCCGCGCCGATCTGCAGCGCGTAGAGGATCGCCTTCTCGTTGGGGACCGGCAGGACCCCGGGGTGGGCGAGGCAGATCGGGCAGGTGTGGACGTTCGGCTCGTCGCCGAAGGAGAGCTCGCAGCCGCAGAACATCTTCGTCTTCGTCGCCAGCTGGACGTGAATCTCCAGCCCGATCACCGCTTCCAGATCAGCCATCGGAGTCTCCGGGCTGGGCATCGAAGCCGATCCCCTGTTCGAGCGCGAAAGCGGCGTCGAGCAGACGCTGCTCGGCGAAAGCCGGGGCGGCGATCTGGAACCCGACCGGCAGCCGGGGGCCACCGCCCTCGGGCTCGGCGAGCCCGGCGGGGATCGAGATCGCGGGGATGCCGGCGAGGCTCATCGGCACCGTGAAGAAGTCGTTCAGATACATCGCCAGCGGGTCATCACTCTTCTCCCCCAGCTTGAAGGCGACCGACGGCGCGGTCGGGGTGACGACGAAGTCGACCGCGGAGAAGGCGCCGTCGAAGTCCTGGGCGATCCGGGTGCGGACCTTCTGCGCCTGGCCGTAATAGGCGTCGTAGTAGCCGGAGGAGAGCGCGTAGGTGCCGAGCATGATCCGCCGCTTGACCTCCGGCCCGAAGCCCTCCGAGCGGGTCGTCTCGTACATCTCGATCAGGTCGCCGTCGCCGCCGGCCCGCATTCCGTAGCGGACGCCGTCGTAGCGGGCGAGGTTGGAGGAGGCCTCGGCCGGAGCGATCACGTAGTAGGCGGAGATCCCGTGCTCGGAGCTCGGCAGCGAGACCTCGGCGATCTCACCGCCCAGATCTTCGATCTTCTTCAGCGTCGCCTCGAAGACCTCGCGCACGCCGGGGTCGAGGTCGTCGCCGGCGAGCTCGGCCGGGACGCCGAAGCGCAGCCCGCTGAGGTCCTCGCGGCCGGGGAGCGAGACCCCGCCGTCAATCCCGACCGAGGTCGAGTCGAGCGGATCGCGCCCCTGCAGGATGCCGAGCAGCAGGGCGGCGTCTGAGACCGTCCGGGTCAGCGGCCCGCACTGGTCGAGCGAGGAGGCGAAGGCGATCATCCCGTAGCGGGAGATCGCGCCGTAGGTGGGCTTGAGGCCGACGATTCCGCAGAAGGCGGCGGGCTGGCGGATCGAACCGCCGGTGTCGGTGCCGATCGACCAGGGCGCGAGGCCGCCGGCGACGACCGCCGCCGAGCCGCCGGAGGAGCCGCCCGGCACGCGCCCGGTGTCCCAGGGGTTGAGCACCGGCCCGTAGGCGGAGTTCTCGTTTGAGGAGCCCATCGCAAACTCGTCCATGTTGGTCTTGCCGAGCACCGGCGCGCCGGCCTCGAGCAGCTTGCGGACCGCGGTCGAGGTGTAGGGCGGCCGGTAGCCCTCGAGGATGCGCGAGCCGGCGGTGGTCGGCACCCCCTCGGTGGTGAAGATGTCCTTGACCGCGATCGGCGCGATCGAGTCACGCTCGACCGCGATCGCCGCCGCCTCGGATCCGCCCTCGTCACGCCAGAGGTAGGCGTTGAGCTCATCGCCCGCAGCCGCCCCACGCCAGGCAGCGGTGTACTCGGCGGCATCGAGGTCGCCGGCGGCCATCGCTTCGTGCGCCTCGAGGGCGGTAAGTGCGAGCAGGTCGGTCATCTATTCGGCCTGCGGCGAGGGGACGCGGAAGGCGCCCTTTTCGGGTTCCGGCGCCGAGGCAAGGGCAGCCTCGCGTGGCAGGCTCGGCCATGGCTCATCGGCGCGCAGCACGTTCTCCAGCGCAACCACATGCGCGGTCGGCTCAACCCCCTTGAGATCAAGATTGCCGATCCGGTCGACGTGCTCGAGGATCCCCGAAAGCTCGCCAACCATCGTCTCGACTTCGTCTTCTGAAAGACGAAGACGGGCGAGCTTCGCGACGTGAAGTACCTGCTCCCGCTCGATCACCGGCGGGATTCTAGGCGGCGGTGGCGACTGGCTGCCTGGCCAGTTATTGTGCTCGCAATGCAGGGACCCGCGGCCGAGAGATTTGTCGTCTTCAACCTGCGCCTGCTGGCGGCCACCTTCGCCGTCGTCGGCCTCCTCTTCCTCTGCGTCCCGAGCGGGGTCCTCGACGTCATCTCCGACGTCGGCGAATGGTTCGGCAACCACACCCGCGCCCCCCACACCCAGGAGTACCTGTGGCTGGCGCTGGCCTTCGCCTACATGGTGGTGATCACCGGCATCTGCCTCGTCGCTCAGGCCGACGTCGTCCGCTATCGGCCGCTGCTGCTGGTCCTCGCCGCCGGCAAGACCGCTTCCTCGCTCGGCTCGCTGGCCTTCTTCCTGATCCAGGAACAGGTCTTCATCTACCTGCTCAACTTCCTCGTCGACGGCTTCCTGGCGCTTCTGGCCCTTTGGCTGTGGGTGCTGGCGGGACGGGTCGGCCGCCCCGCCGCTCCCGGTTGACACCGCCCGCCAGGGCTCTCAACCGCTGAGCAACGGACCCTGAGCGCGATCTGCGCCGCCCAGGCGCCGGGCATCGACGGCCTGCCCGCGGCCGAGCGCGACATCGACGTCTCCGGCCCGGTGGCCGAGTTCCTCCGCTCGCTCTCGCCGCGGGTGCTGCTGCGATTGCGCCTCGGGCTGCGCGCCTTCGAGTGGCTGCCCTTCCCCTGGCGCTTCAGCCGGCTCGACCAGGAGACCGCGGAAGACTTCCTCAGCCGGCTCGACGGCTCCCGCTTCCCGCTCCATCACGACCTGCTGCTGATGGCGAAGCTGTTCTCCACCCTCGGCTACGCGGTCGCCCCCGAGGTCGAGGCGAAGATCGGGGTCAGGACCGACTGCGCCCTGGCCGACGGCACGCTGCCGGAGCCAGCCGGCTCGCTCGGCGACACCCAGACCCACGGCGAAGGAGAGGAGTGCGAGGTGGTGATCATCGGCTCCGGTGCCGGTGGCGCCGTGGCGGCGGCGACGCTGGCCGAGGCCGGGATCGACGTCCTCGTGCTCGAGGCAGGTGACCACTACAACCGCGACAACTACCCCGAGGGCCGCCTCGAGGCGATTGGCGAGCTCTACCGCGAAGCCGGCCTGACGATCGCCGAAGGCCGGCCGCCGATCCCGGTCCCGGTGGCGAAGGTGGTCGGCGGCACCACGGTGATCAACTCCGGCACCTGCTTCCGCGCCCCCGAGGGAATCCTCGAAGGCTGGCGGGATGAGTTCGGGATCCCATGGACCCTCGGCCTCGACGAGGACTTCGCCGAGGCCGAGGAGTTCCTCCGCGTCACCCCGCTCGACCCGAACCGGATGGGCCGCAACGGTCAGCTGGCAATGGAGGGGGCGGCGGCACTTGGCGCCAGCGGCGGCCCGATCGCCCGCAACGCCGGCAGCTGCGTCCAGTGCAGCTCCTGCCCATACGGCTGCGCGATCGACGCCAAGCGCGGGATGCACGTCAGCTACCTGCCGCGAGCGGTGGCCGCCGGGGCCAGGGTGCGGGCCGGGGTCGAGGCGCAGCGGGTGCTGGTCGAGGACGGCCGCGCGGTCGGCGTCGCCTGCTCCGCCCGCGACGCCAACGGCCAGAACCGCCCGTTCACCGTCCGGGCCAGCCGCGCCGTGATCGCCGCCGGCGGCGCCTTCGGCACTCCGGAGCTGCTGCTGCGCTCGGGACTTGGCGGCAAGCAGGTGGGGCGCAACCTCCGCATCCACCCGGCCTGTTGGGTCGGCGCCCGCTACGAGGAGGATGTGCACGGCTGGGAGGGCGTGATGCAGAGCTATTACATCGACCAGTGGGAGCACGAGCAGGGCGTCCTGCTCGAGGCGACCTTCACGCCGCTCGCCTTCGGCGGCGCCTGGCTGGTCGGAACCGGGCGCGAGCACCAGCGCTCGATCCTCAACTTTGGCCGCGTCGGCTCGATCGGCGTCCAGCTCCGCGACGTCTCGGTCGGAGCCGTCGGCCTCGCCAACGAAGGCGCCCTGCGCGCCAGCTACAAGCTGAACGACGAGGACGTTCGCAAGACCATCTTCGGCATCGCCCGCGCGGCGGAAATCCACTTCGCCGCCGGCGCCACCGAGGTCTATCCCAATATCCCTCGCGCCGGGGTGCTGAAGCCAAGCGATCTGACCACTTTCGAGGCCACCCGCTTCAAGGCCTCGGAGCTGCGCCTCGAGGCCTTCCACCCGATGGGGACGGCGCGGATCTCAGCCGATCCGCGCCGCGGCGTCTGCGCCCCCGACGGCTCGGTCAACGGGACGCAAGGCCTCTACGTCGCCGACGCCTCGCTGTTCCCGACCGCGCCCGGCGTCAACCCGATGATGACCATCATCGCTTTCGCGAAGCAGGTCTCCCGGGAAGTCGCCGGGGGCGGCTCCCTCGTCAGTTACTCGGCGGGGGCGGAGGCGGTGGCGTAGAGGACGGGGGCTGTGGCGGGTCACCGGGGCCGCCGCGATTGGAGAGTTGGTCGCCGAGCTCGCCGAAGGAGGTCCCTTCTTCCTGCATCGCCCGGTAGCCGCCATAGCCAATCGCCGCGCTGGCGATGAGACCAAGGAAGGCTCCGATCTGGGCGCTGATGTCGACGCTGACGCCGCCTACCTCACCGCCGCCTCCCGGCGGGTCGATGATCCTGTAGAGCACCAGCAGGACCGCGATCACGCCGAAGACCGTGACCACCGTGTTGAGCGAGAACGAAGGCTCGACCAGCGCGTCGCTGAGGCGGATGACCACCACTGCGAGCGCGACGATCACGGTCAGCAGGAGGAAGAGATCGATCCAGCTGAACGCTTCCCAAGCGTTGCCGCCGACGCTGGCGGTGAAAAAGCTGTCGGCGCCGGAGACTTCGGCCTTGAACCAGTCGAAAAACATGAAGATGAAGAGAAGGACTGCCGAACCGCCGGCGATCTTCTCCCCCGTGCTGAGCCTGTCGAGATCCATCGCTCCTCCTCGGATTTGGGGGTCGGATCGACCCTATTCGTGCATCAGGCGGGACTTCGACGCGGGTGGCCGGGTTTCCTACCCAGCCTGCGCACGCTGGCGCGCGGCTTGCAGCGTGTTCGAGAGCAGCATCGCGATCGTCATCGGCCCGACGCCGCCGGGAACCGGGGTGATCGCGGCGGCCACCTCGGCCGCGGCCTCGTAGTCGACGTCGCCGACAAGCCCGTCCTCGAGGCGGTTGACGCCGACGTCGATGACGACCGCGCCGCGCTTGACCGCGCCGGCGCCAAGCAGCCGCGGCACGCCGACGGCGGCGACGAGAACGTCGGCGCGGCGACAGACCGCCTCCAGGTCACGAGTGCGCGAGTGGCAGGTCGTCACCGTCGCGTTGGCCAGCAGCAGCAGGCGGGCGACCGGCACTCCGACCAGCTTCGAGCGGCCGACGACGACGGCCTCAGCTCCCTCCAGCCCCACTCCCTCGTGGGCCAGCAACTCCATCACCCCGCGCGGAGTGCAGGGCACCAGGCGGGGGTCGCCGTGGGCGAGGCGGCCAGCGTTGACCGGGGTGAGGCCGTCGACATCCTTCGCCGGGTCGATCGCGGCGACGATCGCGTCCTCGTCGATCTGGGCCGGAAGCGGCAGCTGGACGAGAATCCCGTCGACCCCGTCGTCGCCGTTCAACTCAGCGACCAGGTCGAGCAGCTCCGCTTCGGAGACGGAGGCGTCGATGCCGTGGTGGATCGAGCGCATCCCGACCTCCTCGGAGGTGCGCCGCTTGCTGCGGATATAGACCTGGGAGGCCGGGTCCTCGCCGACCAGCACCGTCGCCAGACCCGGCGAGCGGCCATGCTCCGCGACGAAGGCGGCGACGTCGACCTTGACCCGCTCCCGCGCCGCGGCGGCAACCGCTTTGCCGTCGATCACCCGCGCCGCCACCGCCTTACCGCTTCCTGACCGGGGCGTAATCAGCCATCAGCTTGCGCTCGGAACCATCGCCGGAGAAGCGGACGATGATGACTCCACCCGGCTCGACCCCGGTCACGACCCCGTCGCCGAAGCTGGCGTGGACGACGTCGTCGCCGATCTGCAGCGCCAGCGCCGGACCCGGGTCGACCTCCTGCGCCGGCGTCACCTCGTTGGCGACCGAGGTGCTCCAGCTCGTCCCCAGGCTGCGGGCCGCGCTCGAGTGGCTCTCGGTCAGATCGGCGGGCAGCTCGTCGACGAAGCGCGAGGGCAGGTTGTGCTCGGCCCGCCCGAACAGGCGCCGCTCCCGCGCCCAGGTCATGTAGAGGCGTTTGCGGGCGCGAGTGATGCCGACGTAACAGAGCCGGCGCTCCTCTTCTTCGCCGCCCTCTTCCAGCGCCCGCATGTGGGGAAAGGCGCCCTCCTCGCAACCGACGATGAAGACCGTGTCGTACTCGAGCCCCTTGGCGTTGTGGAGGGTCATCAACGTCACCAGCTCCTGTTCGTCGCTGAGCCCGTCCTGCTCGCTGTAGAGCGAGATCTGTTGCAGATACTCCTCCAGGGGGGATACCTCGCTCTCCCCCTCGCGTTCGCGCTCGATGTCGAACTCGGCGGCGCCGCCGATCAGCGTCTCGAGGTTTTCCCCGCGGCCCTCGGCCTCGATCGTCCGCTCCGCCGCCAGAGATTCGAGATAGCCGCTCTCGTGCAGGACCGCCTCCAGCAGGGTCGCGACCGGCCCGCCTTCGTCGGCGCGTTCGCGCAGCCCGGCCATCGTCTCGTAGAAGCGGCCGACCGCCTTGATCGCGGCGCCGCTCAGTCCCGGTACCTCCTCAACCCGTTCGATCACCTCCCAGACCGTCTGGCCGGTGGTGTTGACGTGGGAGGCGATCCGGCCCTGGGTGGTGTTACCGATCCCCCGCCGCGGCGAGTTGACGACCCGGGTGAAGGAGACGAGGTCGGCCGGGTTAGCCAGCAGGCTGAGGTAGGCGATCGCGTCCTTGACCTCGGCCCGTTCGTAGAACTTGGTGCCGCCGATCACCTGGTAAGAGACGTCGAAGCGCTGCAGCGTGTCCTCCAGCACCCGGCTCATCGCGTTGGTCCGGTAGAAGACCGCGACCTCGGAGCGGGCCACCCCGTCCTCCTCCTCCAGCCGTTCGATCTCGCCCGCAACCCAGCGCGCCTCCTGGTGCTCGTCGCTCAGCTCGTTGAGCTGGACCTTCTCGCCCTCCTCCCCTTCGCTCCACAGCTCCTTCGGCCGCCGTTCGCGGTTGCGCTCGACCACCGCGTTGGCGGCGGAGAGGATCGTCTGGGTCGAGCGGTAGTTCTGCTCCAGCTTGACCACCTCGGCGCCTTCGAAGTCCTGGTCGAAGTCGAGGATGTTGGAGACGTCGGCGTGACGGAAGCCATAGATCGAGTTGTGGGTAATCAAGCCTTCGGCGACGAAATTGTGCGTGCCCTCGACGTTGATGTCGTACACAGGCCGATCGAGCTTGATCTTTTCGACCTTCGTGACAGTGTCGTAACCATCCCGAGTAAACATCGCCATTCCCGGGCGAACCGAGGCAGCCGGGATGAACGGAAGGGAGTTCCCCTCCGAGCGACCCCTCTGGGCTTGGCCGAGCCTGCCGACGAATCGGACATTCACCGGCAGTGCGCGACTGATGTCACCCGCAACGCGAATCGCTTCTGCGAAGTCCTTGTGCACGGTCTCGAAGCGCCAAGAATCGGAACCCTCCTTAGCCGGTCTCACGCTCAAGCCAATCGATTCGAGAACTCTGCGGCCTTCCAGATCTTTTCCTGCCAAAGCGATTCGATGCATGGGGGTCTCACCCCTCCGGTCACCGCAGAGCGCGATTCTCAAGACCCGCCGTCTACCGTCGAAGGTTGCGGGCAGATGGTGCGGATGCTGAACACTTAGACCTTCGTCGGCCAGAAGGCGACGACCTCCCGACTCCGAATCAACCGTTGAAAAAACCTGGTCGATCAGGCATTGATTGCCGATGAAGCTCTTTCCCGACGACGACTTTCGACGATAGAAAGGAATGGTTGGCAGTCCGTACCGAAGCGAGAGCGTAACCTCGGCCGCCCGGGCCTCCGCATCGCTTCCATGTGCGGAGATAACCCAGACAGCGTCCCCTCGCTCCTGCTTGCAGCGCTGGTTGATACCGATCTCTGCTTTTCCCCGCTGGGAATAAACGCCTGAGGTGCCCACTCGGAATCCGACGCCTCGTTTCCACATCAGATAGGTGAGGTGCATCTGCGGGGTGTCCCCGAGGCGATAGCCGGCAAAGTGCGTGTGCTCCGGGGTACTGACAATCCGACGACCCGACAGAGTCTCGATTGCGATGCCCTCTTCCTCCCAGGACTTGAATACACCCGTTACGGCTGCGGGTCGAAGCTCTCCCTTACCGTGGCATGAAAGGACGCTCTCTCCGGTCTTGATCTGCTCGATCGGCTTCTCCGACCCGTCGCCCATCGTCACCATGGTCCCCTCAACAAGGCACTGGTCCTCGTCGCCGACCACCATCAGGTTGCCGTGCTCGGAGGCGAGCAGCTGCAGCAGCCGGTACTGGGCGTGGTTGGTGTCCTGGTACTCGTCGACGAGGACGTGGCGAAAGGTCTTGCGCCAGCGCTCGCGCACGTCCTCGAACAGCTCGATCACGTTGACGGTGCGGACCAGCAGGTCGTCGAAGTCCATCGCGTTGGCTTCCCGCATCCGCTTCTCGTAGAGCGGGAAGGCTTCGGCGACGACCTCCTCGAATTCGTTCAGGGCCGATTCGTTGTAGGAGTCGGAGTCGATCAGCTGGTTCTTGGCGCCGGAGATCTTCGAGTGGATCGCCCGCGGCGGGAACCGTTTCGGGTCGACCCCGAGCTCGTTCAGGCAGCGTTTCAGCATCCGCAGCGAGTCGGCCTGGTCGTAGATCGTGAAGCTCTTCGAGTAACCGAGCCGCTCGGCGTCAACCCTCAGCATCCGCGCGCAGGACGAATGGAAGGTCGTCACCCACATCGCCCGCACCGAGCGCCCGATCAGCTGCCCGACCCGCTCGCGCATCTCAGCCGCGGCTTTGTTGGTGAAGGTGATCGCCAGGATCTCGCCAGGGCGGGCGGTGCCGTTGGCGAGCAGGTAGGCGATCCGGTGGGTCAGGACCCGGGTCTTGCCCGATCCGGCGCCGGCGAGAACGAGCAGCGGCCCTTCGCCATATTCGACCGCCTCCCGCTGCGGCCCGTTCAGCCCCGCAAGCAGCCGCTCGGCGCGGTCGGCACCGGGCTCGGTCGGCGCGCCGGCGGGGACCTGCGACTCGTCTCCCGTCAGCTCGAACTCACCTTGGAGGCTCACCCGCCGAGAATAGCCAGGCGCCCGGCGGGGCTCGCTGGCTCTAGATGGAGTCCGAGGGCTCCGCGCAGCCGTCGGCGAAGGCATCGAACTCATCGAGGCTTGCGTCGAGCAACAGCGCTTCCAGCGCCCGGTCGTTCATTCTGTCCAGCAGGCCGACGAAGCATGCGGTGGCTTCCGCGTTGCGCCGGGATTCCTGTCTCAGCATCAGTTCGCGACCGAGTTCGAGAACCAGCTTCTCGGAGTCCAAGTCGACGAAGCGAAGCGTCGCATTGAGCTTCCATCCGCTGTCACGCTTGACGAGCTCTAGTTCCATGCTCTGCCCGTCGTAGGCGCTACCGGTGTAGGAGACGATCGCCACAGCGCTGTCTCCCGCTGCGTCGACCTGAGACACCTCCACCTTCTCCGGGGCCTCCATCCGTGGATCGACCACGTCTTCTTCGCAAGCGGTCACCGCAGCCTTTCCGCTCATCTTGCTCATCTGTTCGAGGTAGCGCTGAGTGAGGTACCGGGTGCAGTCCGCCGGGTCGCGACTTGCAGCCGCTTCGACGATCAGGGTCTTAATCGCAGTCTCTTCATCCCGGTCGGCATCGCCGCACGCCACGAGGACCGAGACGCAGAGAGCCAGCAGAACCAGGGCGAGGGCGGGCATCCGCCACGCCTCAGCCGCCGGCAGACGAGCGGCCGGTGCGGGGCTCGATCTTCGCCACCTCGGCGCTCGGGCCGTTGCCGCCGTCGAGCTGCGCCAGCCTCTTCTCGAGGTCGGCGATCCGCTCCGAGAGCGCCTTGATCGCGTCGGCGATCGGGTCCGGGAGGTGGATCCAGTCGGCGTCGGGGCCTTCGACCCGCTGGCCTTCGAGCCTGACCGGGTGGCCGGGGTTGCCGACCACGGTGGCACCGGGAGGAACGTCCTCGACGACGACCGTGTTGGCGCCGATCTTGGCCCCGTCGCCGACCGCGATCGGTCCCAGTAGCTTCGCTCCCGAACCGACGGTGACATTGTCGCCGAGGGTCGGATGGCGCTTGCCGGGCTGGAACCCGGTCCCGCCCAGGGTCACCCCCTGGTAGAGGGTGACGCGGTTGCCGATCGCCGCGGTCTCGCCGATCACCACCCCGGAACCGTGGTCGATGAAGAACTCCCTGCCGATCTCTGCCGCCGGGTGGATCTCGATCCCGGTCACCGAGCGGGTCAGGTAGGCGATCGTCCGCGGCAGCAGCGGCACGCCGGCTTCGAGCAGGGCGTGGGCGGCGCGGTGGGCAAGCAGCGCCTGCACGCCGGCCCAGCTGGTGAGGATCTCGAAGCTTGAGACGCCCTGGGCGGCGGGGTCGCGCTCGCGCGCCGCCTTGACGTCGGCGCGGATCTCCCTCACAACCCTCTTCCAGCGACTCATGGTGAGAAGAAGGGTAAGGACATGTAGCGCTCACCCGAGTCGCAGACGATCGTCACCACCCGCTTCCCCGCCATCTCCGGCCGCGCCGCGACCTCGAGCGCCGCCCAGATGTTGGCGCCGGCGGAGATGCCCGCCAACACCCCCTCCTCCTTGGCGACCCGGCGGGCGGTCTCCAGCGCGTCCTCGTCGCCGACGGAGACGATCTCGTCGATCACCTCGCGGTCGAGGATCTCGGGCACGAAGCCGGCGCCGATGCCCTGGATCTTGTGCGGCCCCGGGGCACCGCCGGAGAGAACCGGCGAGCTGGCCGGCTCGACCGCGACCACCAGCGCCTCGGGCGCCCGCTCCTTCAGCATCTGGCCGACGCCGGTGATCGTGCCGCCGGTGCCGACGCCGGTGACGAAGGCGCCGATCTCCCCCTCCGTCTGGCTCCAGATCTCCTCTGCCGTGGTGCGGCGGTGGACCTCCGGGTTGGCGGGGTTGGAGAACTGCATCGGCATGAAGCCCTTGCGCTGCTCGCGAATCTCTTCGGCCAGCGCCACCGCCTCGTTCATCCCGCCCAGCGACGGGGTCTCGCGAACCTCGGCGCCGTAAGCGCGCAGCAGCTTGCCGCGCTCCCGGCTCATCCCCTCCGGCAGGGTCAGGATCAGCTCATAACCGCGGGCGGCGCAGACCATCGCCAGGGCGATCCCGGTGTTGCCGCTGGTCGGCTCGACCACCACCGCTCCCGGCTCGATCAGACCCTCCTCTTCGGCGGCGTCGATCATCGCCACGCCGATCCGGTCCTTGACCGAGCCGCCGGGGTTGAAGTACTCCAGCTTGGCGCAGACCTGGCCGCCACCGCCCTCGGCGAGGCGGTCGAGCATGACCATCGGCGTGTTGCCGACCACGGCCGAGGCCTCCGCTCCGATGCGCATCGCGCGGAGTCTAGGAGGGATCGGAAAAAGCCGTGCAAGGCCTGGGCCAACCCGTCCCAGACCAACGCCTCAGTTTTGCCTGAACGTCTCGCTGTTTTTTAAACGAACGGGGTAGTACTCAGGTACCCGCGGGTTGTTCAAACCCCACCAGGAGGATGGATCATGAGGATCGACAAATCCAGCAGTGCCATCCCGGCGATCAGCATCAGTAAGACCTGCTGATCTCCCAAATCCAACGGGCGGGCCCTTCGTCCGGCCCGCCCGGCTCAGGTCAGCCTGCTCCGGTTAACGCGGTTCGCCCTAGTCTCAGACGGCCTCATCGAGACTGAGATCCACCGCGAAAGTCTCATCTTCACTTCGACTCCCCCTCCGCGCCTTCCTTAGCGATCTCCTCGATTGGAGGGGTCGTCTGCTCAAGCGGAGGATCGTCGTAGCTGGTCATACCGACGTCGTGTCACCCTCGTAGTGAATCGGCGCCGTAGTCTCATCCAAGGGCACGCCCGCGGGAGGCGGTTCAGGCGCAACCGGCTCAACGGGAGGCTTTTCAGTTGAAGGATTCAGCATCAGAAGCTCACCACTGAGATAAGGATAGCGAGGGCGATACCGACCGCCGACAACCCGCCTAGGAAGAAGCGCCCTGCCCACATCACTGCCTGAGCGGCTCTATCGCCCTGTCGCGTAGTCGAATCTATTGACCCCAAAAGCCCCCGGATCGTGCGAACGTGAACACGCCAGAGGTCGGGCTCATGCGTAAACCGCTCCGTCGTGTAATTGGCAACCTCCTTAGCCGAGATATCCGACACCAGTTGCGGCAGCAAGGTGCCCCGTAGGGCGGTGACAAAGGCGGCAATCAGCATGATCGTCCCCATCAGTAGTGAGATCCCAATTGCTACCCGCGCTCCGTGATGAACAGCGCCCACCATCGATTCGGCATTGGCGCCAGCCAGAGCAATGACAGCGCCGGAAAACCCAGCTAATTGCCCGCCGCGCGAACGCAGGGACTGAACGCGCTCTCGCAGGTCGTCGAGCAGGTTTTCTGCTCTCTGGACATACCAAGCGATCGCCTCGGGGTTAGGGACGCCTTCGGTTATCGCCATGCGGCCAATCTATGAAGCGCCTCGGCGGAAATGGCGGGGATACTCGTATGCGCCACTGGTGCGCCAGTCAGATCGGAAAGCACCGGGCCCAGCCGGACTGCGGCGCCCCGATCTAGATGAAGTACATGCCGCTGCCGGACTCTTCGGCCTCGCGGCGGGCGACTTCGGCGATCGTCGTCTGGGCGAAGACTTTGCGCAGGGCGGCGACTCCCTCGGCCCAGATGCCGCCGGCCTCGTCGGCCTCGTCGCCGACCTTGCCGTCGAGCACTTGGACGACTTCGAGCACGGTTATCTCCTCCGGCGGGCGCGAGAGGGTGTAGCCGCCGCGCATGCCCCGATGACTGGTCAGGAGGCCGTTGCGGCGCAGGGTCGAGAACAGCTGCTCGAGGAACTGCTCGGGGATCTCGCGGCGCTCGGCCAGCTCCTTGATCGGCACCGGACGCTCCCCCGCCCGGGCCAACTCGGCCATGGCGACGACGGCATACCTCGACTTTGAGGTAATTGAGATCACAGGGACTTTCTACCGCACCCCTCGGCTGGGTAGGATCGGCTCGCGGAGCAAACGAAGCCCCATTGCTTCCCGCGCAAGCGAAACGACCAATCGGATCCTGCCCTGAGCGAGCCCCCACACTGCCTTGTGATCGACGGTCACCCCCTGGTCCGGCTCGGGATCCGGGAGACCCTCGCAGGCCCCTTCGTCGTCCACGAGGCCCCGACCCGCGAAGAGGCGCTCGACCTCGTTCGTGACATCGGCGACTTCGACGTCGCGATCGTCGACATGCGCTGGCGCGGCAACGGCGAGGGCAGCGCGATCAGCGGCCAGGAGGCGATTCGGGTCCTGCATCGGACCACCCCTGGGCTGGGGATCGTCGCCCACGGCGAGCTGCCGGAGCGCCACCTGGCCAATGCCGCGATGCAGGCGGGTGCATCTGCCTACGTCGCCCGCACCGCCGGCCCAGCCGAGCTGAAGCAGGCGGTCGAGGCGGCGGTCGAGCAGGAGAGTTTCGTCGACCCGGCGGTACCTCCAAAAGGGAGCCGCGGCAAGCTGACTCGGCGCCAGCGTCAGATCCTGCAGCTGCTAGCCGACGGCGAGTCGACCACGGTCGCGGCGCGGAAGCTGGATCTCGGCGAGGAGACGATCAAGACCCACACCAAGAACGCTCTCGCCCGGCTCGGCGCCAAAAACCGGACCCACGCGGTGGCGATCGCCCTCCGCGAGTGCCTGATCGACTAGTCGCCTACCAGGCGATGTCGTTCTGGGTGGTATGCGACTTCGGCTCGGAAGCCCTCGCCGCGACCGGCTGTTTATTGCGCTCAGTCTCGGCCTCGGAGCCGTGACCCGACCAGGCGGGCCGGCGCACCCTGACCAGCGAGCGGCGACGCCAATCGTGGGAGACCGACTGGCGGGACTCGGTCGTCACCGGAGGCATCAGATCCACCCGCGATCGCGGGACAGGAGGACGGCCTGGGCGCGGTCGACGGCGCCGATCTTGCCGTAGACGTTGTGAAGGTGGGTGCGGATGGTCGAGACCGAAAGGTGCATCTCACTGGCGATCTGCTTGTAGACCATGCCCTCGGAGAGGTGCCGGAGGACGTCGAGCTCACGGGCCGAGAGCGGGCAGGGCTCGCTGATCCGGGTCGCGTCATGGGTCGGCAGCGGCAGCTCGTAGAGCAGCTCGCGCAGGGACTCGGGGGTGAGGCCGCAGTGCTCGGCGCTGGTCCGCAGGCGCTCGGGCGAGATCGCCTCGCCCTGGCAGTAGTGGGCGACCATGTCGGCGGTCGCGACCATCGCCGCCAGGCCGTCGGCATCCTCGGCATGGTGACGCTCGATTGCCACCGCGATCCGCGAGGGCAGGTTCCAGCGGCGGGCGAGGACGCCGCCGACCAGGGCATGGTCGATGCCGAGCTGCTCGCGTTCCTCCCGCAGGCGCTGCTCGGGGGTGCGGGAGACTGCGTCGAAGTAGACCTTGTAGCCGGGGTGTAGACGCGAGATCACGAGCCGGCCGACGTCGTGCAGCAGCGCCGCCACGGCAAGCTCGTCGCGTTCCGCCCAGCCGACGATGCGACCGATGCGGTCGGCGGCCCGCTGGGTGGCAAGCGCGTGGACGCGGAAACGCTCGGGCTTCAGCTCCCAGCCGCCGTTGGACTCGAAGAAGTCGAAGCTGGGAGCGGTGCCCGCCAGAGCAAGGACGCCGGCAGGGCCCAGCGCCTCGAGCGCGGCGGGAACGCCGGCGACGCCGCCGGCGACGAGACCGCCGCGGTTGGCATGGCGCAGGACCGAGATCGCCAGAGAAACATCGCTCTCGACCGCCTCGACGATCTCGCCCACACGGACGTTTTCGGCAGTGGCGGCGGCGATCACCCGCTCGCGTGACTCCAATAGGACCGGGAAGCGCTCGACCGCCTCGAAGGCCTCGGCCAGGCGACTACCAGGCGCGGCCGCGTTCCTCGATGCCGCTTTGGTATCCCCTTGTAGGGACGCCTCGCGGTTGCTATGGGCAGTCGTGACGCTCATTGGCACAACTAATCGGCAGCAATCGCGTGCGGGTTTAGCGCATGGGTCCTTTCCAACCGTAAAAAGCTGCTTTTTGCAGCGCCTAAGCGGAGCCGAGGCGGGTAGCGGCGGCCCGGATCCGCTCCAGCGAACGATCCCTGCCCAGCACCGCGAGCGACTCGAAGATCCCCGGAGAGACGGAGGTGCCGGTAATCGCGACCCGGATCGGCTGGTAGAGCCGGCCTGGCTTGAGGTCGAAGCGGTCGAGCAGCGGCGCGAGGGCCGACTCGATCGACTGCGGCTCGAACGGGTCGAGATCCTGGAGCGCGTCGGTGACCGCTGCCAGCACCTCCCCCGATCCCTCTTTCATCACCTTGCCCCAAGCCTTCTCATCCTCGACCGGCGGCTCGAAGAGGAAGCGGATCAGCGGCCAGACCTCATCCAGCGTCTGAGCTTTCTCCTGGGCGATCTCGCAGGCCGCCCGCAAGCGCTCGTCGGCCTCGCGGCCGAGGTGACGGGCGACCGCGGCCGTGTAGGCGTCGAGCGGCATCTCCCGCATGAAGCGGCCGTTCAACCAGCGCAGCTTCTTCTCGTCGAAGATCGCCGCCGATTTGCCGACGTCGTCGACCCGGAAGCGGCGGACCAGCTCCTCGGTTGACATCAAGGTGGTGTCGTCGTCGGTGCCCCAGCCGAGCAGGGCGAGGTAGTTGCGGACCGCGGCCGGCAGGTAGCCGGCGTCGCGCAGCTCCTGGACCGAGGCGGCCCCGTGGCGCTTGGAGAGCTTCTTGCCGTCGGGACCGTGCAGCAGCGGCAGGTGGGCGTAACGCGGCGGCTCGTGACCAAGCGCCTCGAGGACCAGCAGCTGCTTCGGCGTGTTGGAGAGGTGGTCGTCGCCCCGCACCACCTCGGTGATGCCCATCTCGGCGTCGTCGACCGCGACGGCGAAGTTGTAGAGGACCGAGCCGTCGCCGCGGGCGATGACGAAGTCGTCGTAGCTGGCGTTGGGGAAGGCGACCGGGCCGCGGATCAGGTCATGGACGACGGTCTCCCCCGCGTCCGGGACGCGGAGGCGGATCGCGGCGGTCGAATCGTCGGTCGGGGTGCCGCGGTAACCGCGGCCGGCCCCGTGCTCGGCCTTCCAGGCCTCGACGTCTTTCCCGGTGGCGTGATCCCGATAGGCGTGGCCGGACTCCAGCAGCTTCCGCAGGGCGGCATCGTGCTCGGGTGCCCGCTCGACCTGGGAGACCGGGCCGATATCCCAGTCCAGCTCCAGCCAGCGCATCGCGTCGAGGATCTGGGCGACGTTCTCCTCGGTCGAGCGCTCGCGATCGGTGTCCTCGATCCGCAGCACCAGCTCGCCTCCGTCGTGGCGGGCCGCGAGCCAGTTATAGAGTGCCGTCCTCGCTCCGCCGATGTGCAGCGCGCCGGTCGGCGAGGGGGCAAACCTGAGACGGGAGTTATCGCTGGTCATGTTCATCGGAGCTCATGTTTCAACTGCCGGCGGACTCGCCAACGCTGTGCAGCGCGGCAAGGAGCGCGGCTGCGAATCTATCCAGATCTTTCACCAGAGCCCGCGCATGTGGCGGCCGACGAATCACACCGAGGATGATTTCGCCGCCTTCCGCGAGGCGATGGCGGCATCTCCAGTCGAAGCGGTGATCATCCACGCGGTCTACCTGATCAACTGCGCGACCAAAGACAAAGAGCTGCGGAAGAAGTCGCTGACCTCGCTCACCCATGCACTCCGAGTCGGTGACGGGATCGGCGCCGCCGGCGTCGTCCTCCACCCCGGCTCGCAGAAAACCGACCCCTTGAAACCGTCGACTGAAACGGGCTTCGAAGGTGATCGCCGCAGCGCTGAAGGAAACGGACTCCTGCCCGCTGCTGATCGAGCAGACCGCCGGCCACAAAGGCCTCCTCGCCCGCGATTTCGACCAGACCGCTGAGCTGATCGAGCTGGCCGGCAGCGGCCCCCGCCTCGGCCTCTGCCTCGACTCCTGCCACCTCTTCGTCCAGGGCTACGACATCACCGACGAGACCCACCTCGGCGCGGTCCTCGACGAAGCCGACGCCAAGGTCGGGATCGAGCGCCTCGGCGCCGTCCACGTCAACGACGCCGCCGTCCCCCTCGGCGCCTGCCTAGACCGCCACGCCAACATCGGCAAAGGCGAGATGGGCAAAAGAGGCCTATCCGCCTTCCTCTCCGAGCCAAGGTTCGAGGGCCTCCCGGCAACCCTCGAGACGCCCGGCCCAGAAAAGAAAGGCTCCTCGAAAGCAGAAGTAACCCTCGCCAAGCGCCTCAGGCGCAAAGGCCTCAAGCGCCGAGGCATCGCAGCTCTCTCTAACCCAGCGCCCGTCCTTGGCGTCCAACCGACGCGGGTCGCAGGAGGGACGGGCATCCCCTCTCCAGACACTCAACATCGAGCTATAGCGAGATGGTGTCTGGCGAGGGGGTGACCGTCCCTCCTCCCCCCACAACCAGCTTCAGAGCAGGCGACAAGGACCGGCTGACGCCGGCCCTTGCTCTCCCGCCGTAAGTCTTTATTTGATGTGGAAGCCGGAGATCGCGCGGGCGATGACGAGCTGCTGGATCTCTGAGGTTCCCTCGAAGATCGTGTAGATCTTCGAGTCGCGGTGCATCCGCTCGACCGGGAACTCGCGGGTGTAGCCGTTGCCGCCGAGGATCTGGATCGCCCGCTCGGTCACCCAGACGGCGACCTCGCCGGCCTTCAGCTTCGACATCGAGCCCTCGGCGTTTTCGAATTTGTGGCCCTGGCGGCCCATCCAGGCGGCGCGCCAGACGAGCAGCCGGGCGGCGTCGATCTCGAGCTTCATGTTCGCGAGGTCAAAGGCGATCGACTGGTTCTCGACAATCTTGCGGCCGAACTGTTCGCGCTCTTTGGCGTAGTCGAGCGCGTACTCGTAGGCGGCACGGGCGATGCCCAGCGCCTGGGCGCCGACCGTCGGCCGGCTCGCCTCGAAGGTCTGCATCGCCGCCTGCGATTTGGCCTTTTTGCCCTCGCGGACGCGGGCGAGGCGTTCGTCGAGCTTCTCTTTGCCGCCCAGTAGGCAGGAGCCGGGGACGCGGCAGTCGTCGAGGTGGACGTCGGCGGTGTGGGAGGCGCGGAGGCCGTGCTTCTTGACCTTGGCGCCCTGCTCGCAGCCCTTGGTGTTCGGCGGGATGACGAAGGCGGCGTGGCCGCGCGAGCCGAGCTCGCGGTCGACCGAGGCGATGATCACGTGGACGTTGGCGATGCCGCCGTTGGTCGCCCAGGCCTTCTGGCCGTTGAGTACCCACTCGTCGGTTGCCTCGTCATACTTGGCGCTGGTGCGGATGCCGGAGACGTCGGAGCCGGCGTCCGGCTCAGAAGCGCAGAAGGCGCCTAGCTTGACGTCGTCCGCGGTGCCGTAGCACTGCGGGATCCACTCGCCCATCTGCTCGGGCGTCCCCTGTCCGAAGATCGCGGCGACAGCGAGGGTCGTGCCCATGATCGCCATGCCGATGCCGGCATCGCCCCAGAACAGCTCCTCGTTGGCGATCGGCAGCGTCAGACCGGTCTCGTCGGCCCAGAACTGGCCGACCGCTTCGAAGCTGTAGAGGCCGATCTTGGCGGCCTCTTCGATCACCGGCCAGGGCGTCTCCTCGCGCTCGTCCCACTCCTCGGCGGCCGGGCGGACGACGTTCTCGGCGAACCCGTGCACCCAATCGCGGATGTCCTTCTGATCCTGGTTGAGCTCGAGCGTGAACTTCGGCTCGCCCTGAGCCTCGGACGTGGAGTTGGCCTCGTCGAGCAGCGCGTTGGCGTCGACGTCGGCGACGGAGGAATCAGCCATGAAGGCGAAGTCTACACCGACATGTCGTGTCGAGGATCAAATGTCGCGCAAATCGAACGCCCGCAACCCCTCGCTGCCCTCGTCGGTGCAGTCGAAGAAGCGGCGGTTGACGCAGCCGTAGGACTCGCCGGAGCCCTCGTAGGCACGCTCGACCGAGAACTGGCAATGGGGCAGCGGTTCGCCGGTCATCTTCACCCCGCCGAAGCCGCCGGGCTCGAGCACCGCCGAGAGCTCCACCTCCGCCGCGTAGACCTCCTGCATGCAGCCGAGATACTGATCACCGGTGAGGCGGTCGACGAAGCTGTAGAGGTAGCGACAGCCGAGCTCGACACAGCCCCGCGGCTCGACCATCTTGTCGCAGAAGGAGCGGCACTGACGGCACTCGCCGACCGTGGTGCGCGTTGCGGTCATCGGAGAAGCTTAGGGATGCCGGACCGCGGAACCAAGCGGTTCAAGCGGCCAATGCGTCTGGACCCAGCAGCTGGTTCAGCTCGTAGCGCAGATGCGGCGAAACCTGCACTCGGTAGCCCTCGCCGATCTTCAGCTTTTTCGGCCCCTCCGCGGTCTGCATCACCAGGGTGACGTCGGCCTCGCCTTTGTGGTCCTCGAAGAGGGACTTCAGGTCTTCCATCAGGCCCGGCTTGCGAAGCCTGCTGACGTCGATCGAGACTTCGAACGGCCCGCTCGGCAGCGCCGTCACTTTCTTCGGCGCCGCGGCGATCTCCGCCGCGTCGGGTTCGAAACGCTGCGCCTCCTGGACGACGAGCTTGGTCTCGCCGCGGTCCTTGTGGTCGAGGCGGCCGCGGACGAGGACGATCGCGTCGGGCTGGATGATCTCGGCGCTCTCGGCCTGGTCGGCCTTGAAGACGAGCATCTCGACCTGACCCTCGACGTCGTCGAGGGTCGCGAACATCATCTGACTACCGCTCTTGGTGCGGATCTTTTTGCAGGCGACGACGATCCCGCCGACCGTGACCCAGGCCCCATCGGGCTTGCCCGCCAGCTGCGAGATGCCGCAGTCGACCCGCGCCCGCAGCGCCGGCCCGACTTCGGTCAGCGGGATGCGAGGAGAGGTAGGTGCCCAGCGTCTCCTTCTCCATCGAGAGCATCTCGGCCCGGTCGAACTCGGTGGCCGGGATCGGCGGTCGGTGGTGGGCCTGCGACTGACCACCCTCTCCCCCGGCCTCTTCGCCGAAATCGAAGATCGACCCCTGTCCCATCTGCGCGTCGACCTGCGCCTTCTGACCGGCCGATTGGGCGGCGGGCAGGGTCTCGAGCATCCCTTTGCGGCTGTCGCCGGTGGAGTCGAGGGCGCCGCACTTGACTAGGCATTCGATCGCGCGTTTGTTGACCGCGCGGCTGTCGACCCGCTCGCAGAAGTCCCAGATCGACTCGATCGGCTTCTCGTCGCGGGCGCGGAGGATCGCCTCGACCGCCTGGTGGCCGACGTTCTTAACCGCGTCGAGGCCGAACCGGATCGCGTTCTCGGAGACGACGAAGCTGTGATCAGAAGAGTTGACGTCCGGCGGCAGCACGTCGATGCCCATCTCCGCGCAGCGGTTGACGAAGAATGGAACCTTGTCTTTGGTGTTCATCACCGAGGAAATCACCGCCGCCATGTACTCGGCCGGGTAGTTGGCCTTGAGGTAGGCGGTGCGGTAGGAGATCAGCCCGTAGCAGGCGGCGTGGGACTTGTTGAAGGAGTAGTCGGCAGCCGCTTCGTTCAGCTTCCAGAGGTCCTGGGCGACGTTCCGTTCCGTCCCCGATTCCGCCAGGCCTTCCATGAATTTGTCCTTCATGGTCGCCATCAGGTCGCGCTTCTTCTTGCCGATCGCCTTGCGCAGGTCGTCCGCCTGGGCGCCGGAGAAACCGGCCATCTGGCGGGCAATCTGCATCAACTGCTCCTGGTAGATGACGCAGCCGTGGGTCTCCTTGGTGATCGCCTGCAGCCGCGGGTCCGGGTAGCGCACCGTCGAGGGGTCCTTCTTGCCTTTTGCGTAGGCGGGGATGTAGGCCATCGCGCCGGGCCGGTAGAGCGCGCCGAGGGCGACGATGTCGGCGAACTCAGTCGGCTGCACTTTGCGCAGGGCGTCCCGCATGCCTTCCGACTCGAACTGGAAGACGCCGGTCGAGTCACCGCCGGCCAGCATCGCGTAGGTCTTGGCGTCGTCGATCGGGATCTGCTCCATGTCGATCCGCTCGCCGCGAGAGCGCTCGATGATGTCGATCGCGTCCTCGATCACGTCGAGGTTGCGGAGCCCGAGGAAGTCCATCTTCAGCAGGCCGATTTCCTCGATCGGGCCCATCGAGTACTGGGTCACGATCTTGTACTGGCGCTCGGGCTTGCCGGACCCATTGCCGTTGCTCGGCACCGCCGGGGCGCTCTTGTCCTCGGCCAGCTGCAAGGGCACGATCTCCTGCAGCGGCCGGTCGGCGATGACCACGGCGGCGGCGTGGATCGAGTTGTTGCGGATGATCCCCTCGAGCCCCTGGGCGACGTCGACGATCTTCTTCGCGTCGCCGTCCTCGTCATAGGTGCGGCGCAGCTCCTGGCCGCTCTTCAGGCATTCCTCGAAGGAGGGGCTGCGACCCATGATCGGCTCCGGGATCTGCTTCGCCAGCCGGTCGCCGGTGGCGTAGTCGTAGCCGAGCACGCGGGCGGCGTCACGGGTCGCGGCGCGCGGCGCCATCTTGCCGAAGGTGATGATCTGGGCGACCGATTCGCGGCCGTATTTCTCGCCCACGTAGCGGATCATCCGCTCGCGGCCGCGGACCGAGAAGTCGATGTCGATGTCCGGCATCGATTTGCGGCCCGGGTTGAGGAAGCGCTCGAACATCAATTCGTTGGCGAGCGGGTCGAGGTCGGTGATCCGCAGGCTGTAGGAGACGATCGAGCCGGCGGCCGAGCCGCGGCCCGGGCCGACGGCGATCCCGTTCTCCTTCGCGTAGGTGACGAAGTCCCAGACGATCAGGAAGTAGGAGGCGAAGCCCATCTCCTCGATCACCCCGAGCTCGAACTCGAGCCGCTCGACCGCCTCGGCGGGGAGCGGGTCGCCGTAGCGAGCGCGGAGACCGTCCATCGCGATCCGACGCAGCATCGCCTCCGGCGCTTCGCCGTTCTCGGTCGGGTACTGCGGCAGCAGCAGCTTGCCGAGCTCGATGTCGATTTCACAACGCTCGGCGATCTCCAGGGTGGTCGGCACCGCGTCCGGCCACTCGGCGAAGGAGTCGGCCATTTCCTCCGAACTCTTGATGTAGAACTCGTTGGTGTCGAAGCTCATCTTCGGCATCTGCAGGGTCGACTTGGTCTGCACGCAGAGCAGCGCCGCATGGTTGTCGAAGTCCTCGCGCCGCAGGTAGTGGACGTCGGCGGTCCCGACCAGCGGCCGGCCCAGCTCGCGGGCGTAGTGGGCGATCCCCTCGTTTGCCTTGTCCTGCTCGGGGATCCCGTTCTTCTGCACCTCGAAGTAGACCTGCTCGGGGCCGAAGGCCTGGATCAGGTCGTCGAGGTGAGCGCGAGCGTCGTCTTTGCGCTCTTCGATTAGGCGACGGCAGAAGCGCGACTGCAGGCAGCCAGTGAGGACGATCACGCCCTCGGCGTGCTGCGCCAACAGATCCATGTCGACGTTGGCCTTGCCGCGCGAGAAGCCCTCGAGGAAGCCGGCGGAAGTGAGCTTGACCAGGTTGGCGAACCCCTGGTCGGTCTCCGCCAGCAGGGTCAGGTGGTTGCGCTCGTACTTCGTTTGCTCCTTGATCGCAACGCGGTCGTCCACCAGGTAGGCCTCGAGCCCAACGATCGGTTTGATTCCGTGCTTCTTACAGGCCTTGTAGAGGTCGACGGCGCCGTTCATGACGCCGTGATCGGTCAACCCCAGGGCGGGCTGACCGAGCTTTGCCGCCCGCGCCGCCATCGCGTCGATCTTGCAGGCGCCGTCAAGCAGCGAGTACTCGCTGTGGGCGTGCAGATGTACGGCTGAGGCGGTGCTCACGAGGTCGGTCGATCATGGCAAGCCGGGCAGATGGCACCGACCGCGTTTTTTACACTTCCGCGCTAGTTCCGGGGTACTTTCAGATCTGAGTAGCGAGCAGGGCGCCGGTAGCGCTGGCGGCGATGCTGCAGGCGAGCCCCGCAAAGCAGACGATCAGGGTCCGCTGCATCGAGTCGAACCGGGCGTGCATTTCCTGGCGAAGTTCTGCGACTTCGGCCTTGACCTCACGTATTTCGCCCTTGACCTCAGCGAAGCCCTTGTCGGTCCGCTTCGTGAGGTCGTCCAGCCTCTCGTCGGTCCACGTTTCCCTTGCCATGACTGCCATGCAGGCAACCATATGAAGCGACCTGTCTACAGTGGCGCGCAGAAAGGAAATTCTCTGGCAGGACTTCCGCGCGGATCAGTGACCTACGCGCAAACCCAGGCGCTGGAGCCCGAGTCGGCCCAGATTTCAGCCGCGATCCGGTCCTGTTCGGCCTTCGGCGCTTCGTGCGGCGCTCCCTTGCCGCCGTAAAGGTCCCAGGTCGAGGGAAGGATCTGGTAGGCGCCGCCGGCGCCGCTCGAGGGGTTGAGGGCGCTGTAGTTGCCGCCCGACTCGCACATCACGATGTAGGTCGGGATCGAGTACGGGCCGCCGAGCCAGCGGCCGACCTCTTCTTCGGCTTCGGCTTCCGATTCGGCCAGGCGGGCTTCCTGGATCTGGTCGACCCATTCGGAAATATCGGACTTCAGCGTCGCCAAGGAGGCTTCGCGGCTGGCGCTGAGGGTTTGCAGTCGGGCGGCGGCAGACTCGGCGGCTTCGCGCACAGCGCCGATTTCCTCGCGGGCGGCTTCCAGACGTTCGTCATAGGCGACAGCTTCCGCCTTCAGGTCGGCGACCACCAGCACCTGCTCGTGGACGGCGGCGCGCACCTCGGCAACCCGATCGGCGAGGGCGCTGTCGGCTTCGGAGATCGCCCGCAGGTAATCGCTCTGGGTGACGAAGTCTTCGTAGTCGGCAGCACCGAAGACGAGGCTCGCGGTGCTGGGGGTGCCGTTCTCGTAGATCGCGACCAGCCGCTCCGCCAGCACCTGGCGGGAGCGCCGCAGGCGCGCCTTCTCGAGCGCCAGCCGGTGCTCGGTCGCCGCCAGCCGCCGGGCCAACTCGGCGGTTCTCTCCTTGGCCTCGGCCAGCATGTTCGTCAGTTCTTCCTCTTCGGCGGTCGCGTCCTTCGCTTCCGCTTCGGCGCTCGCCAGTTCGGCCGTGGTCGACTGCAGCTGGGCCGCGAGCGAGCTCGCCTCGTCCCGCGCGTCGGTTAGCTTCGCTTCGAGCTTGCCGGCCTCGGTGGCACCAGCACTGCCGACGGCAACCACGAGCACGGCCAGCAGCGCACACAGCGAGACCGCCGCGCCGACCTTCAGCAGGTCATTTCTCAACTGGAGCGGCCGCACCAAGCCGCGAGGCTAGCGAGCCGGGGTCGAAATCCCTGCAAGTCGACGATAAACCGCAAGAAAGCTTGCGGCGGGGATCAGCCCTCGGGAACTTCGCGGGTCGCCAGGTAGGCGGCCACCGCGGCGGCGGCGAGGCCGACGCCGAGCGCGATCCGGGTCTCGCGCCGGTAGCGGCGGCGCAGGTAGCGGAAGGCGAACTTGACCGCGGCTTTGCCGGCCCGGTTGTACATCAGCCCTCCCCCCGCTCGCGGATCCTGTGGGCCATCCGCGATTGCAACGACCAGAGCTCGATGAAGCCGGGCGAGGCGTCCTGCGAGAAGAGGCCGCCGGACTCGGAGAAGGTCGCCAACTCGGCGTCGTAGACGGCGTTCGGCGAAGAACGGGTGACGACGCGGACGCCGCCCTTGTAGAGGCGCAGGCCGATCTCGCCGGTGACCTGAGCGTTGACCGCGTCCATGTAGGCGTCGAGGTCGGTGCGCAGCGGCTCCCACCAGAGCCCGGCGTAGACCAGGTAGCCCCACTTCTGATCCAGCCCCGGCTTGAACTGGTTCTGGTGGATGGTGCCGACCAGGCGCTCCAGCTCCTCGTGCGCGGGCAGCAGGATCGCCGCGGCCGGCACCTCGTAGATGTCGCGGACCTTGAGGCCGACGATCCGGTCCTCGATGTGGTCGACGATCCCGACCCCGTGGCGGCAGCCGATCTCGGCCGCCTTTTCCAGCAGGTCGACCAGGTCGAGGCGCTCGCCGTTGAGCGAGACCGGCAGACCGCGCTCGAAGCCGACGGTGACGACCTCCGCCTCGTCGGGCGCTTCCTCCGGGCGGGTGACGAGCTGGAAGACGTCGTCCTCGGGCGCGTGGTCGAGCTCCTCGATCCAGCGGCCCTCCGAGGAGCGGCCCCAGAGGTTGTCGTCGATCGAGTACGGCGCCACCTCGGTGCCGCCCTTGACCGGAATCCCGTGCTCGCGCGCGTAGGCGATCTCCTCCTCGCGGCCCATCGCCCAGGAGCGGACCGGGGCGATCGTTTTCAGCTCCGGGGCCAGGGTCGCCACCGTGGCCTCGATCCGCACCTGGTCGTTGCCCTTGCCGGTGCAGCCGTGGGCGATCGTGTCGCAGTTGGTCTGGCGCGCGTATTCGACCGCGAGTTGGGCGATCAGCGGCCGGCCGAGCGCAGTGAAGAGCGGGTAGCCGTTGCCGTAGACGGCGTTGGCCTTGATCGCCGGCGCGATGAAATCAGCCGCAAAACGCTCGCGGGCGTCGACTACGTGGCACTCGGCGGCCCCGAGCTGAAGCGCCTTGGCCTCGATCACCTCGTAGTCCTCGCCGGGCTGGCCGAGGTTGACGGTGAGACAGACGACTTCGGCCTCGTAGTGATCCTGAATCCACTTCAGCATCACGCTGGTGTCGAGGCCGCCCGAGTAGAGCAGGAGGACGCGATGGACGTCCTCGGGCCTCGCCTCGTAGCTGGCGGTGGGCTGCGGTTGTGGCTGCTCGGCGCTCACGCGAGGCGGAAGTCTCGCAGGCGTGTGCTGACGAGGGCGTCAGGGTGCTTCAAGACCGCCCGAACCGCCTTTTTCGGCCGGCGGGAGAACTTCTTCTCCTTCGGGTTCTTCTGCTGGCGCTTCTTCGTCTTCTTCGACGGTCGGTTCTTCCTCTTCGGTGGCCGTCGAATCGGTGGTGGTGGTCGTGGTTGACCTTTCGGTGGTAGTCGTCGACGGCGTCGTGGTCGTTTCCAGGCTGGACGTCGTCGTTTCGCCGCTGTCGTCGTTGTTGGCGATCACGACAACCGCGATCAACAGGCCGACGATCACCGCGATCAGGCCGGCGACCAGCAGCCGCATGTTGCCGTGCGGGCGGCCTCCCTGCGGGCCACCGGGCCCGCGGTCTTCCGGCCCCATCAGCCGAGTCGGATCCTCGTGCATCGTCTACCCCTCCTCCGGTCCCAGGATCGCGTCGAGGATTGCCTCGGCGTCCTCGATCTCGAAACCGCTTCGCAGCCGGTGAGCGATCTCCTCCCGGCTGCTGCCGGAGATCGCCATCTGGGTCGCCAGCAGGCGGGCTCCGGCGGCATCAGAGCGCCTGCTTCCCGCCTCGCCCGCCGGGGCCTCCTCGAAGACCACCGCCCGCAACCGCGGCGCGATGGGCCGCTCGGGCTCGGGCGCTTCCAACTCCTCAGCGAGACCGGCATCCCCTTCGAGCTCCGGCTCCGCCGGTTGGGCTTCGCCGTGGATGCGGCTCCTGGCCTCTTCCAAGGTCAACTGCAGACTCTCGGCCTCCCGGCGCAGCGAGAGCGCTTGGCCCAGCAAGGTCTCAACCAGATCAGAGAGCTCAGTGGCACGGCTATCGGCCAGGCGGTCGGCCTCGGCCTGCGCCTGCGCCAGATAACGGCGGGCCTGGGATTCGGCGTCGTCGATGACGCTTTCAGCGGCGCGCTCGGCCGCTTCGACTATCGCCTCAAGCCGTTCAGCCGTGGTCGCTCGCAGCGCCCGCTGCTGTCTATTCAAGTCCTTCGGGTTGCCGGCAGGGCTCATTACCCCCGCAAGCCTAGAAGCGATTCGCCGATCAGGCCAACCGCCTTGTCGACGTGGTCGGAATCGATCACCAGGGGCGGCAGTAAACGCAGGGTGTCAGAGCGCGGGACGTTGACGACGAGGCCCCGCGCGAGCAGGTCAGCCCCGACAGCGGCGGCGTCGACCCCCTGCTCGAGGCCGACCCCGATCATCAAGCCGCGCCCGCGCACCTCCCGCACGCCCTCCAGTCCCTGGAGTGACTCGCGTAGATAGGCGCCGAGCTCGCGCACCTGGCGCAGCAGGACCGGGTCGTCGACGATGTCGAGGACGGCTAGCGCGGCTGCGGTCGCAACCGGGCCGCCGGCGAAGGTCGATCCGTGGTCGCCTGGTTCGAGGACGTCGGCGGCGGCAGGGCCGGTGATGCAGGCGCCGATCGGGAAGCCGCCGCCGAGCGCCTTGGCGCTGGTGACCACGTCCGGCCGGACCGGCGTCTGCTCGTAGGCCCAGAGCGAGCCGGTGCGACCGATCCCGGTCTGGATCTCGTCGAAGATCAGCAGCGCCCCGGCCGCGTCGCAGGCCTCCCGCGCCGCCAGCAGCACCTCGTCGGCAATCGGGAAGACACCGGCCTCGCCCTGGATGGGCTCGACCAGGACCGCGGCGGTGCTCGCGCCGACTGCCTCGCGCATCGCCGCCGGATCGTCACCAGGAACCGAGCGGAAGCCGGGCAGCATCGGCCCCAGCGCCTCGTTCGCAGCCAGCCCAGGGGTGGCCGAGAGGGCGCCGTAGCTGCGCCCGTGGAAGTCATTCTCAAAGCTGACGATCTCAGGGGCGGAAACGCCGCGCCCGTGGGCGTGCTTGCGGGCGATCTTGATCGCGCACTCGTTCGCCTCGGTGCCGGAGTTGGCGAAGAAGACCCGGCCGCCGAGGCTCGACTCGGAGAGACGCTCGGCCAGCCGCGCCATCGGCTCGGTGTAGAAGAGATTGGAGACGTGGATCAGGCGCTGGGATTGATCGCGCACCGCCTTGACTACGTCCGGGTGGCAGTGACCGACCGAGCAAACCGAGATCCCGGTGAGGAAATCGAGGTAGCGCTTGCCCTCGGCGTCCCAGAGAAGCGCCCCCTCACCGCGGACGAAGTCGACCGGGGCCCGCTTGTAGGTGCGCATCAGGTAGCGCTCCTCCAGCGTCCGGGTCTGCTCCAGGCCGATGCCGTCGGCGACGTTCATCAGGGAGTGACCATGGTGCCGATGCCGGCGTCGGTGAACAGCTCCAGCAGCAGGCTGTGCGGCACCCGGCCATCGATGATGTGGGACGACTGGGCGCCGCCCCGAATCGCATCGGCGCAGGCCTGCAGCTTCGGCCGCATCCCCCCCTCCAGGCCGGGCAGTTGGGCGTCGACCTCGGCGACCGTCGCCCGCGAAATCAGCGAGCCCTCGTCCTCGGGATCGGCGAGCCAGCCCTCGACGTCGGTGAGGAAGACCGCCTTGTGGGCACCGAGGGCGGCGGCGACCTTGCCGGCGGCCTCGTCGGCGTTGACGTTGTAGGACTGGCCGCCGCGGTCCGAGGCCGAGGAGGCAATCACCGGGATGTAGTCGGCGGCGATGTGGTTGAGGACGTCGACCTCGACCCGCTCGATCGTGCCGACGAAACCGACCTGCTCGGCGTTGGCGACGGGCGAGATCTGGAACAGGGTCCCGTCCTCGCCGGAGAGGCCGACCGCGGCCTGGCCGTGGCGGTTCAGCCGCTGGACGATTTCCGAGTTCAGTTTCCCGACCAGGACCATCTTCGCCACCTCGACCGTCTCCGAATCGGAGACCCGTAAGCCCTGGTGGAAGCGCACCTCGAGCCCAAGGCGCTCCATGTAACGGGTGATCTCGGGACCACCGCCGTGGACGATCACCGGGTTGAGGCCGACGTACTTGAGGAGGACGACGTCGGTGGCAAAGGCTTCCCGCAGATCCTCGTCGAGCATCGCCGCGCCGCCGTACTTGATCACCACGGTGCGGCCGTGGAACTCGCGGATGTAGGGCAGCGCCTCCAGCAGGGTGGCGACGCTGCTGCTGTCGTAGCGGGCGTTCACGTCGTGTACTCCGCGTTGATCTTCACGTACTCGTAGCCGAGGTCCGAGAACCAGACGTGGGCGCTGTGCTCCCCCCGTCCGAGGCGCAAGCCGATCTCCGCCTCCTCGGTCTCGGCCCCAAGCTCGGCGGCGTCGATTGCCTCGGCGCCGAGCTCGTCGAGGTCCTCGCCGGCAAGGGCGGCGCCGGCGGCTTGTGCGATCCGGCCCCAGTTGGGATCCCGCCCGAACAGCGCGGTCTTGACCAACGGCGAATTGGCGATTGCGCGGGCGACGCGCTCGGCCTCAGGCTGGGAGGCGGCCTCGGTGACCTCGATCCGGCCGGCGCGGCCGGCGCCCTCGCCGTCGCGGACGATCTCAATCGCCAGCTGCATCAACACCGCCTCCAGCAGGCCGTCCGGCAGCGGCTGACCGGAAGCGCCTGAGGCCTGCAACAGCACCATGTCGTTGGTGCTCATCTGACCGTCGACGGTGATCCGGTTGAAGGAAGCGTCGACGGCGTCGCGCAAGAGTGCGTCGGCGTCTTCGACGACGGCGTCGGTCTGGACGAAGCAGAGCATCGTCGCCATGTTCGGCTCGATCATCCCCGCTCCCTTTGCCTGGGCGGAAAGCGTCACCCCACCGGCGCGCAGGGTGCAGCGCTTGGGCCAGCGGTCGGTGGTGAGGATCGCGTCGGAGAAGGCGGTGGCCCCGTCGGCCCCAAGGGTCGCGGCGGCGTCATCGATCCCGCCAAGGACGGCGTCGATCGGCAGCGGCACCCCGATCGTCCCGGTCTCGGCCACCGCAACCTGCGTCGGCTCAAGGCCGAGTGCGGCAGCGGCCCGTCCGCACATCGCCCGGGCATCGACCAGCCCCTGCTCGCCGGTCTCGGCATTGGCGTTGCCCGAGTTGACGACCGCGGCGCGCACATCGCCTGCGGCTACCTCGTCGCGGCAGACGCGGATCGGGGCCGCCGCGGAGGCGTTGCGGGTGAGGACCATCGCCGAGCTGACCTCCTCGGCGTCGCAGACGACCAGGCCGACGTCGGTGCGGCCGCCGCCCTTGAGCCCGCAGTGGGCGCCGCCGGCGCGAAAGCCGGGGGCGAGCCGGGCGGGATCGAGTTCCTCCGCGCCAGGGGCATCGACCCAGCGGGATCTAAAGAATCCGACCCCGTTCACAGCAGCCCCGCCGTCTCGTCCAGTCCCAGCATCAGGTTGAGGTTCTGCACGCCCTGGCTGGAGGCGCCCTTCCAGATGTTGTCGATCGCCGAAAAGGCCATCACCCTCCCCCGCTCCTCCACCGTGACGTAGACGTGGCACTCGTTCGTCTCGCGGACCGCGCGCAGGTTGGGTGGGCCATCGAGAAGGTGGACGAAGGGCTCGTCCGCGTAGCGCTTCTCGTAGAGAGCTTGGATCGCCTCCCGCGAGGTCGACTCGGAGAGCGTCGCGAAGCAGGTCGCCAGCTCGCCCTGGTCGAGCGGCAGCAGGTGCGGGACGAAGGTGACCGGGGCCGGGCTGCCGAGCGCCGCCAGCTCCTGCTCGATCTCGGGCCGGTGCCGGTGCCCCTCGGTCTTGTAGGGGAAGGCGTTCTCGGTCATCGCCGAGAAGTGGACGAGGTCGTCGCTGCTGCGCCCGTAGCCGGAGGTTCCCTGCATGGCGGAGACGAAGACCTCGCCCAGCAGACCCTGTTCGGCCAGCGGTGCCAGCGCCAGGACGCTGGCGGTCGGGTAACAGCCGGGGGTCGCCACCAGCTTCGCCTCCCGCAGCTGCTCGCGGTATATCTCGCTGAGGCCGTAGACGCCCGTGCCGAAGAGATCCGGCGCGCCGTGCTCGCCGTACCAGCGCTCGTAGGTCTCCATGTCGCGCAGCCTGAAGTCGGCGGAGAGGTCGACAACCAGGATCCCCTGCTCGCGCAGGGCGGCGTCGGTCGGGGCGGCGGCACCATGGGGATAGGCGACGATCGCCGCATCGATCTCCGGCAGATTGTCCAAGTCGAGCTCGGTCAGCTCGATCGCCGCCCGGTAACGCGGGTAGATATCGGTCAGCCGCTTGCCGGCATCGCTGCGCGAGGTGGCGGCGACGAGCTCGAGGCCCGGGTGATCCCAAACGATTTGCGCCGCCAGCGCCCCGGTGAACCCGGATGCGCCTGCGACCAGCACACGCTTACTCACGGAGGCTGCCTCCGATCTCACTCGAGCTTCTCCTTGATCGCCTCACGCAGCCCGGCGACCTCGTCGTCGGTGAGGGTGCGGTCGGGGGCGCGAAACTCGAGGTTGAGCGCCAGGCTCTTGCGGTCGGCGCCGACCTGCTCGCCCTCGTAGAGGTCGAAGACCTCGGCCGCGTACAGCAGCTCGCCACCGCCGGCGAGGACCGCCGCCCGGACCTCACTCGCCGGGGTTTCGGCCGGTACCGACCACGGCCAGGTCCTGGTAGGCGGCGGGGAAGGTGGTCACATCCTCGTAGGCCTCGTCGCCGAGCGTGGCGGCGGCGATCAGCGGCGCCGCGTCGAGTTCGAAGGCGACGGCAGCAATCGAGGTCCCAGGTCCGGCAGACCAGCGGGTGCACCTCGCCGAGCCAGCCGGCCTCAGCGCCATCGATCGAGATCGCGGCCGAGCGACCTGGATGGAGGAAGGGCTGCTCGACAGGCGCGAACTCGAGCTCGACCCCGAGCTGGGCCCGCCAGCGCCTCGAGCACTCCCTTGACCGCGAAGAAGTCGGCTGCCTCGCCGCCACCCCGCCAGGAGCGTGGAGTCAGCGACCCCACCGCGATCCCGGCGAACCGGTGCGGCTCGGAGAACGGCGCCGGCTGATCGCCCGCGAACTTTCCAGCCAGCGGGTCGACGGGCCGATTTTGCTCTGTATCGGCCCCTTTTAGTCTCGTCGGCGAATTCCGGAGATAGACGCGGGTGGATTCGAAGAGGGCGAGGTTGCCGGCGCCGCGAGCGACGTTGCCGGCGGCGATGTCAAGCAGGGAGCCGAGCAGGGTCGTCCGCATCGCCGAGAGCTCCTCGGAGAGCGGGTTGGCGAGCAGGACCAGCTGGGCCCGAGGGTCGTCGGACGGGATCCGCAGCCGCTCCGGCTCGCCCGGGTCGGTGAAGCTCCAGCCGACCGCCTGGTCGAAGCCGAGGTCGCGGAGGGCGTCCTCAGCCCGCCGCCGCAGACGCTGCTCGCGGCTGAGGCCGCCGACCGCACCGCCGGTCGGCGGGCAGGGTCGTCGGCAGGTGCTCGTCGATGCCGTGGACCCGCGCCACCTCCTCGATCAGGTCGACTTCGCGGGTGACGTCGTAGTGGCGGTCGGGCGGGACGACGACCTCGAGGTCCTCGCCGTCGGCCTTCGCCTCGAAGCCGAGCCGCTCGCAGGTAGGTCCTTCTGCTCTTCCTGGGAGATCTCCATCCCGAGCAGCCCGAGACCCGGGCCGCCCGCAGCGTCAGCTGCCGCGGCGCGGGGACCTCGGCGGCGACGTCGATCGTCCCCGGCACCAGCTTCGCGCCGCAGAGCTCGACCAGCAGCCGCGAGGCGACCCGCTGCGCCCGCATGCGTCAGCTCCGGGTGCAGTTGCTTCTCGAACCGCGCGGAAGCCTCGGAGCGCAGGCCCAGCAAGCGCGAGGTGCGGAGGATGTTGGTCCCGTTCCAGTTGGCCACCTCGAGCAGGACCCGGGTGGTCGACTCGGAGACCTCGGAGCGCTGGCCGCCCATGATCCCGGCGATCCCCGAGGGCCCGTTGCGGTCGCAGACGAGCACCGTCTCGGCGTCGAAGCTGCGCTCGACGTCGTCGAGGGTGGTCATCTTCTCCCCCTCGGCCGCGGTGCGGACGATCAGCTCGCCGTCCGGCACCTGGTCGAGGTCGAAGGCGTGCAGCGGCTGCGCAGTCAGCAGCATCACGTAGTTGGTGATGTCGACGACGTTGTTGATCGGCCGCTGTCCGGCCGCTGCCAGCCGCGACTGCAGCCAGAGCGGCGAGGGTCCGACCTGCGACGTCGGTGAAGACGCGGGCGGTGAAGCGCGGGCAGAGCTCGGGCACCTCGACGGCGACCGAGGCGTAGTCGGTGACCTCACCCTCTCCCGTCGGCCGGCGCGTCCTCGGCCCAGGGATCGGCGGCCAGCGGCGCGCCGGTGATCGCGTGTACCTCACGGGCGACCCCGTGGACGCCGAAGCAGTCGCTGCGATTCGGGGTGACCTCGATCTCCAGCACCGGCTCGCCCAGCGGCAGCACCTCGACCAGCGGCGTGCCCGGGCGCCGGGCCGTCATCGAGGACGATGATCCCGTCCGCCTCATCGGCGAGTCTCGAGCTCGGCGGCCGAGAGGATCATCCCTTCCGAGGGGACGCCCCGCAGCTTCGCCTTGCGGATCTTCATCCCGCCGGGCATCGTCGCCCCCGGCAGGACCACCGCAACGGTCTGCCCGGCGGCGACGTTGGGGGCGCCGCAGACGATCGGCCGCTCGCCGTCGCCCGTGTCGACCATGCAGACGCTGAGCCGGTCGGCTTTCGGATGCTTCTCGCGCTCGACGACCTTGCCGACGACGAAGCCCTCGGCCGAGGACGGCCCGACGGTGTCGAGCCGCTCGACCTCGGTCCCGGTCATCACCAGCCGGTCGGCGAGCCGCGGCCGGCTCGACGCCGGGGTCGCAGTACTCGCGCAGCCAGGAGAGCGGAACTCTCATGAGAACTGCTCCAGCATCCGCACGTCGTTGTCGAAGAAGCGCCGCAGGTCCGGCACGCCGTGGCGCAGCATCGCCACCCGCTCGACCCCGATCCCGAAGGCGAAGCCCTGGACCCGCTCGGCGTCGTAGCCGTGCGCGCTCGACGAAGCCGAGCACGTTGGGGTCGACCATGCCGGCGCCGAGGATCTCGATCCAGCCCTGGCCCTTGCAGAGGTTGCAGCGCTCGCCGCCGGCCAGCTCGCCGCTGCCGCCGCACTGGAAGCAGGAGACGTCGACCTCGACGCTGGGCTCGGTGAAGGGGAAGAAGTGCGGCCGCAGGCGCAGCTCGCGCTCGCCGCCGAACAGCGCCCGGCACATCGCCAGCAGCGTCCCCTGCAGGTCGGCGAGGGTGATCCCCTCGGCGATCGCCAGGCCCTCGACCTGGTGGAACATCGGGCTGTGGGTGGCGTCGGAGTCGCGCCGGTAGACCTTGCCGGGGACGACGACGAAGATCGGCGGCGGCTGCGTCTCCATCGAGCGCACCTGCATCGGCGAGGTGTGGGTGCGCAGCAGCACGTCGGGGTGCGACTGCACGTAGAAGGTGTCCTGGAGCATCCGCGCCGGGTGGCCGGGCGGATGGTTCAGCGCGGTGAAGTTGTAGTAGTCGTGCTCGATCTCCGGCCCTTCGGCGACGTGGTAGCCGAGGCCGACCATCGTGTCCTCGATCAGCCGCGTGGTGCGGGCGATCAGGTGCGGGTGGCCGACTGGCCGCGGCGGCGCGCCGGGCAGGGTGACGTCGATCCGGTCCTCGACCAGCTTCGCCTCCAGCTCGGAGGCGTCGAGGCTCTCGGCGCGCGCCTCCAGCAGCGCCTCCAGCTCCTTGCGAGCGCGGTTGGCGGCACCGCCGACCGGGTCCCCGTTCGTCCTGGGGCAGCTCGGCGATCCCCCGCAGGATCGTGGTCAGCTCGGCTTTGCGGCCGAGGTAGCCGAACCCGCAACTCCTCCAGCTCGGCGCTGCTCGCGGCGCCTCGATCGCGGCGGCGGCCTCGGCCCTGATCTTCTCGATCCGCTCAAGCATCGGGCTGGGCCTCCTTCATGGCGAGCGAAGATATCCGCTGGGCGGTGATCGCAGCCGCCGCGGCGACGTTGAGGGACTCGGGACCGCCGGCGCGCAGGGGGATCGTGACCCGGACCGATCGCAGGCGTCGAGCACCTCGTCTGGCAGCCCCTCCCGCTCTGCCCCCAGGCAGAGGGTGGCGACGCCGTCGAGCGCCTCGAGCCCCTCGCCGCCATGGGCGACCAGGGCGACCCGAGGCTCCTGCGTTGCCTCCAGCCCCGCCTTCGTCGGCGGCCGCGAGAAGATCGATCCCATGCTGGCCCGCACCGCCTTCGGCGAGAACGGGTCGGCGCAGCCGGGTCCGAGCACGACCGGGCCGCCCGATCAGCGCATCGGCGGTCCGGATGATCGTCCCGACGTTGCCGGGATCGCCGACGCCGTGCAGGTAGAAGCATGCGCAGTTGTCCCCGGTATGCGGGACGACTGCGTCCGGTCACTCGGCGGCAGCGGCCAGACCGCGATCGCCCGCGTCCCGGAGCCGAGCGAGGAGACGTCGGCCAGCAGACTCCGGCTCGACCTCCTCGCCGTCGAGGCCGGAGCCGGCGGCGACGAGGACGAACCGCGGCTCCGACCCCGGCTGCCAGGCCGGCCTCGAGCAGATCCTCACCCTCGGTCGCGAACAGGCTCTCGCGCTCGCGGTGCTTGCGGTCGCGCAGCTTGCGGACCAGCTTCAGCTTCTCGTTTTGGGGGCTGACGATCATCTTGGTGGTTTCGGTTGGCGGTCGCTGTCTCTTCGGCTCGGCGGTTTTATCTCCTGGAACGAAAAAGCGGGCCGAAATTTCGGCCCGCCCGGGAGAAAGGAATATCGGTGCGCCGTCAGGCGGTCGCACCCTCCCGGGCTAGCTCCACAAATCGGCGGAAGGCGTCGCGGTCCGAGACCGCGATCTCGGCCAGCATCTTGCGGTTCACCTCGATCTCGGCTTTGTTGAGGCCGTGCATCAGTTCCGAGTAGCTCATGCCCTCGAGCCGCGCGGCGGCGTTGATGCGGGTGATCCAGAGGCGGCGGAAGGTCCGCTTTTTGTTGCGCCGGTCGCGGTAGGCGTACATGCCCGACCGCTGCACCTGCTCTTTGGCGAAGCGGTAGGAGGAATGCTTGCGACCGAAGTAGCCCTTCGCTTCCTTCAGCACCTTGCGGCGCTTCTTGCGCGCGTGGACGCTGCGCTTGACGCGGCTCACTTGCCGCCTCCGAGCAGGGTCCGCACCTTTTTCGCGTCGTTCGGCGAGATCTCAACCGGTTTCGCCATCTTCCGCTTCCGCTTCGGCGACTTTTTCTCCAGAATGTGGCTGGAGAACGCGCGCCGGCCACGGAGCTTGCCCGTGGCGGTCTTCTTGAAGCGCTTCTTGGCGCCGGAATGCGTTTTCATCTTCGGCATCGGGCTCGGTATTGAAGCAGACGCCTCGCTCGCGGCCTACGTAACCTGTCACGCTGCCGCGATGCGCATCCTCTACGTGATCGGAACGCGGCCGAATTTCGTCAAGACCGCCCCGGTGATCGGCGCCCTGCGCCGAGCGCCACCCCGAGGGCCGCCACGCGATCGTCCACACCGGCCAGCACTACGACCGGCTGATGTCCGAGGTCTTCCTCGAGGAGCTCGGCGTCCCGGCCCCCGACCACATGCTCGAGGTCGGCTCCGGCAGCCACGCGGCGCAGACGGCGCGGACGATGGAGCGCCTGGAGCCGGTCCTGCTCGAGGAGAAGCCCGACCTGGTGATGGTCCCCGGCGACGTCAACTCAACCCTGGCGGCGGCGCTGACCGCGGTCAAGCTGGGAATCCCGGTCGCCCACATCGAGTCGGGCCTGCGCAGCTTCGACATGACCATGCCCGAGGAGGTGAACCGGATCGTCGCCGACCGCTTCGCCGAGTGGCTCTTCCTGCACAGTGAGGAGGCGAGCGAGAACCTGCGCGCCGAAGGGATCCCCGACGAGCGCATGCACATGGTCGGCAACACGATGATCGACACCCTGGTGGCGCTGGAGGAGCGAATCCGCGCGGCCGGGTCGGCGGCGCGGCTCGGCCTCGAGCCCGGTTCCTACGCGCTCGTCACCCTCCACCGCCCCGCCCTCGTCGACGGGCCGCTGCTGGGTGAGACCGTGGCCCAACTGGCTGCGCTGGCGCGGCAGATGCCGGTCGTCTTCCCGGTCCACCCCAGGACCCGCAAGATGATGGAGGGGCTGGAGCCGGACGCGCCGGGACTGCACCTGATCGACCCGCTTGGCTACATCGACTTTCTCTCGCTGATCGCCGACGCCGGAGCCGTCCTCACCGACTCCGGCGGGATCCAGGAGGAGACCACCTACCTCGGCATCCCCTGCTTCACCCTGCGCGACAACACCGAGCGGCCGGTGACGATCCGCGCCGGCACCAACACCCTGCTCGGGCTCGACCCGGCAGCGATCGCCGGCATCCCGGCGGCGCTGGCGGAGCGCGGCGACGCACCTTCAGAACCGCCGCCGCTGTGGGACGGCCACGCGGCGGAGCGGATCGCCGACGCGATCCTCGCCGACTAGCTAAGCGTCAGCCGGGGGGTCGGCTTTGTCGGCCGGAGCATCGGACTGATCGGGCGCGTCGGCCTGGTCAGGCGCATCAGCCTGATCGGCTGCATCGTCAGCCTTGTCAGCCTGGTCAGCCGCAACCACTTTGTCGGCCCCGTCTGCCTCGGCAGCCGGAGTATCGGCGGCGGCCGGCGCCTCGTCGGCTTTGTCGTCCTCGACGAGCTTGTCGACCTCTTTGCTGGGGCCGAGCAGCATGCTCATGTTGCGGCCTTCCTGCAGCGGCGCCGACTCGATCGTCGCCAGGCCGTCGAGGTCCTCGAAGAGTTTCTGCAGCAAGGCCCGGCCACGCTCGGGGTGGGCCTGCTCGCGACCGCGGAACATGATCGTCACCTTGACCTTGTCGCGGTGCTTGAGGAAGCGTTCGACGTGACCCTTCTTGGTCTCGTAGTCGTGGGTCGCGATCTTCGGCCGCAGCTTGATTTCGCGAATGTTGACCTGCTGCTGGTGCTTGCGCGCGGCCTTCTGCTTCTGCTCCTGCTCGTACTTGTACTTCGAGTAATCGAGCAGGCGGGTGACCGGCGGCTTCGAGCCGGGGGCCACCTCGACCAGGTCCAGGTCGGCTTCCTGGGCGCGTTTCAGCGCGTCGTTGATCTCGACGATTCCCAGCTGCTCGCCGTCGGCACCGATCAGGCGCACCTGCGGAACACGGATCCGCTCGTTGATCCGCGTCGTGTCGCGCTCTGGTGGGCGCCGATCAAACCTTCGAGGGACTGGCACTATCGAAGGCGGTACTTCAAGAGGACGAAACGGTAGGCAGGCACTGGGCTCAGCGGCGGCGGTGGATTTGCGTACCTGCGATCAAGTTCGCCGCAGTATAGAGACCGGAGGGCGGTTCGTGAAACAAGCGGCCAATCACGAGCTCTGGTGCTGCTTCGTTTCGGTCTCGACGCGGGCGGCGAAATCGGCCAGCGACATCTCCCCCAGGTCACCCTCACCGCGAGAGCGAACGGAGACCGCCTCGTTCTCCTCCTCGCGGTCGCCGACCACCAGCATGTAGGGATAGAGGCCGATCGTCGAAGCGTCGCGGATCTTCTTGCCGACCGACTCGGAGCGATCGTCGATCGCAACGCGGACGCCGAGGTCGCGCAGCCGCTCGTGGGCGCGGCCGGCGTACTCGTTGTGGCGATCGGAGATCGGCAGGACGATCGCCTGCACCGGCGCCAGCCAGGTCGGGAAGCGGCCGGCGTAGTGCTCGATCAGGATCCCGGCGAAGCGCTCCATCGAGCCGAGCAGCGCCCGGTGGATCATCACCGGCCGGTGGGCGGAGTCGTCGGCGCCGGTGTAGTAGAGCTCGAAGCGCTCGGGCATCTGGAAGTCGAGCTGGCAGGTGCCGCACTGCCAGGAGCGGCCGAGCGCATCGGTGATGTGGAAGTCGATCTTCGGCCCGTAGAAGGCGCCGTCGCCCGGGTTGAGCGTGTACTCGCGTCCCTGGCTGTCGAGCGCCTCGGCCAGCGCCGCCTCGGCTTTCGCCCACTGCTCCTCGCTCCCCATCGACTTCTCCGGCCGGGTCGAGAGCTCGACGTGGACGTCGTCGAAGCCGAAGCGCGAGTAGAGCTCGTCGATCGCCTCGCAGATCGAGGCGACCTCGTCGCCGATCTGCTCCTCGGTGCAGTAGACGTGGGCATCGTCCTGGGTGAAGGCGCGGACCCGGAGCAGGCCGTGCAGCACGCCCTCGCGCTCGTTGCGGGAGACGCGACCGAACTCGGCCAGACGCAGCGGCAGCTCGCGGTAGGAGTGGCGATCGGCGGAGTAGACGAGGCAGGCGCCGGGGCAGTTCATCGGCCGCAGCGCGTAGCGACGGTCGTCGTCCTCCATGAAGTACATGTCGTCCTTGTAGTTGTCCCAGTGGCCGGAGCGGTGCCAGAGGCTCTCGTCCATCACCTGCGGGGTAGCGATCTCCTGGTAGCCGCGCTTGCGCAGCTGGTCGCGGACCTCGACTTCGATCGAGCGCAGCAGGGTCGTCCCGTTCGGCAGCCAGAAGGGCATCCCCGGCGCCTCCTTGCGCAGCATGAAGAGGCCGAGCTGGGGGCCGAGGCGGCGGTGGTCGCGTTCCTTTGCCTGCTCGAGCCGCTCCAGGTGCTGCTCGAGGTCCTTCTTCGAGAAGAAGGCGGTGCCGTAGATCCGGGTCAGGCTCTCGCGCTGCTCGTCGCCGCGCCAGTAGGCGCCGGCGACCGAGCTCAGCTTGATCGCCTTGATCCGGCCGGTCGAGGGGCCGTGGGGACCGCGGCAGAGGTCCTCGAAGGGACCGTTGCGGTAGAGCGAGACGGTCTCCACCCCTTCGTCGCGGACAAGATCCTCGATCAACTCAACCTTGAAGCCCTGGTCCTGGGCCTTGAAGATCTCGATCGCCTCGGCGACTGGGACGTCACGGCGGGAGAACTCCTCATCGGCGCCGATGTGCTCCAGCATCGCCGCCTCGATCTTCGGCAGGTCGTCTTCGGTGATCCTTGTATCGGGCGGGAACTCGAAGTCGTAGTAAAAGCCGGACTCGATCGGAGGGCCGATCGTCACCTTGGTCCCCGGATAGAGATCGACCACCGCCTCCGCCATCACATGGGCGGCGTCGTGGCGAATCAGCTCCAGCGCCTCAGGGTCGCGGTCGGTGAGGATCGCCACCTCGCCGCCCTCTGCGGGCAGCGGTGCGGTGAGGTCACGCAGCTCGCCGTCCACCTTGATCGCCAGCGCGGCCTTGGCGAGACCGGGGCCGATCGCGGCTGCCGCGTCAGCGCCCGTCGCCCCCGCCGGTAGCTCCAGCGGTTTGCCGTCAGGCAGGGTGAAGGTGGTCTTCTCGGTCGCGGCCTCCATGCGTGGGGATGGTACGCGGACCGCTGCGACCTCGGTCCACTGGTGGGCGACGGCTCCACCAGTGGAATCGATTACTGAGCGGGACCCTGCCGCGCCTGGCGCACAGCGATCAGCGGACAGGGGCTCTTGCCGGGGGGAACTGCCAGGACCTTCTTCAAGCTCCATTCGGGACCCTCTTCCGGGTCCAGAGAGAGCTCGAAGGCATTTTCCGGGTCTTGGAAGATCACGAAGCGAGTTCCCACCGGCAGCTTCCCCTCCTCGCTGGCGGCCTGGATGCAAACACGGCCGCCGCGCAATTCCCAGGAGAGGTATGGGACCCCGTGTTCCTCTTCGAGGAGCTGGGGCGAGGCGACCACCAGCGTCGGCCCTGCACCGACGAGCTTGCGGTACTCGCTGAGCTTCGATGAATAGGCGGTCGGGCCGACGGGCGCGTTGGCGAGGGCAAGGAGCGAGCAGACGCCGGCGGCGAGAGCGAAGAGCCCGAATACGAACCGCGCTCGCAGCGGGGTGACTTTTCCTCGTATGTCAATGAAAACTCGCCCCGCTGCTGCTTGCGCAAGAGGCAACACGATCGCCAGCGCGACGAGAGGCGCCCCGACCTCGATCGCCTTGGCGGCGGTGTAGGGCGTACCGACGATCCGGGCGGCCGCGTAGGCCAGCGCGGCGGCGGCGAGCCCGGAGAGGATCGCGGCCTCGCGACGGCGCCAGAGCCAGACCAGGCCATAGGCGAAGAGCGCCAGAGCAAAGGCGACGCCGAGGTAATAGCCGATCGCCGGCACGGCGCCATCGCCTGGCGAGAGGCGGAAGTCGCCGGACGGCCAGATCCCGAGCGCCTCGAAGGGCGAGAGCTGGCCGAAGAGGTTGCCGAGGCCCGGGCCGTTGGGGTCGAAGGTCTCGAAGCTGTGGAAGTCGAGCATCCGGCCCAGCTCGGGCAGGGTGAAGACGAGGAAAGTCAGGAGCCCGAGACCAAGCCCTCGGGCCGCGGGTCCTGTCTCCGATCGGGGGCTCTCCCTACCGGGAGAGTCCTCCCGATCGTCGCCACCCGCGGCAGGGACCAGGTTGGCCAGGAGCCAGATGACGAGAGCTCCGCCTAGCCAGATCAGGCCCGGGAAGCTGTAGGTGTAGACGGAGCCGACGGCGATCAGGGCAGGCGGGACGAATCGCAGTGGGAGATTGGCCCATGCGGTGGTCGACTCGCGGAGGGCGAGGACGAAGGCGAGGAGGTAGAGCGCTTGCATCGTCTCCTTGAAGGCGCCTTGGGCGAAATAGGAGGCGACCAGGTAGGCGAGGCCCACGAGGAGGGCGCCGGCGGTGCGCGGAAGCGCGGGGAGCTCACGGAAGGCGGCGAGCGCGGTCAGAGAAGCGAGGACGCCGACCGCAATCGTCAGGCCGGTGAAGCCCTGGACGAGGCCGATGCCAAGGCCCTTGTTGAGAGCGACGACAACCGCGTGGGGGCCGAGTGGATAGCCCTGGACGAGGAGCTGGGACGAGTTGCCTTCGGCGAGCCGGTCGGCGGCCAGCAGGTGTTGGGACATGTCGGGGTTGAAGCTGGTGCCGAGGATCCCGAAATGCCCCTCGGCGACGAACGGCACCGCGGTCGCCAGCAGCGCGCCAAGCGCCACCGGCCAGCCCGCAACAAGCACCTCCCCCGCCCCCTCGACCCGTCCCCGCAGATAGGCGACCGCGGCGACGGCAAGGACGAGCACAGCGATCGCTGAGAGCAGCCCGTCCCCCGGCAACCGCACCGTCCCCCAGCAGACCGCGCAGACCAGCGCCAGCCCCACCGCGGGCGCCAGCCACGACCAGCGCCGCGCGCCGCACAAGCAGATCGCCGCCTGCCCGATCGCCAGCGAGGCCGCGCAGATCGCCACCACGGCTACATAGGTCCCGATCACGAGACCGCGAGCCTAAAGACCGCGGCGGCCCTTGTCCTCTAGGGGATCTGCCTGCGACGACACGAGTGGCTCAGACTGGCTGAGGCCAGGCTTCCTTCGCCTCGGACTACTGCCCTCAGCTTGCAGAAGGTTTCGAAATTGGCTCTGCGACCGTCGGCGGAGAACCGGCAATCGACCCGATACTTCGAGCGACGGTTGCAGCCGTCGAAGGCGATGCCGCTCACCAGCGCGTTTCTTGCATCGAAGCGGCGAGCCCTATCCCACGCAGCCCTCATGGCCGCGGACTCCCTCAGCTCGGGCGGCTCAGGGGGCGACGGAGGGGGTGGAGGCTTGACAGATCCACCACCGCCGGACGGGAGGTCCTCACAAGCGATGCCGTCATTGTCGCCGTCGAGGTTGTGGGGATCACCCGGTTCCAAGTATTCCTGCGCTTCTTCCTGGGTGGCAAAGTCGGCGCAGTCGTAATCCACCGCCAGCGCCGAGCCAGGGGAAACGCACAAGAACGCCGTGACAGCGGCGGCGAGAAACAAAAGTCGGGCGTAAGTGCGTCGGATTGCGCGACCATATCCGAGCATTGAGAACCGCGCTGTTAGGCGATAAACCCCGAGCCGATGGGCGTAACTGGGCTCGAACCAGTGACCTCCAGCTTGTCGAGCTGGCGCTCTCCCAACTGAGCTATACGCCCGGGACGCCGGAATCTAGCAGCGGGAAGGAGAACGCCGGCCGGCGGCTAAAGGTTCCGCTGCAAGCGCCGATGCAATCGGTGCAACTAAGTCGCCCTTCCGGTGTTTATGGGGCGAAGTTCAAAAAGCTTGAGGACCGACGAGCCAGCGACCTAGCATTCTCTGGTGGCACGTCCTTCGGAGACAAAGGGCCCCATTTGGGGCCCTTTTCCGTTCTGCTGCGGACAGCCTCAGACGTGGTCGGTCGGCAGGTGCCAGCGGCGCGGCGCGATCAGCTCGTCGGCCTTCGGCGGTCCCCAGGAGCCGGCCTCGTACATGGCCACCGGCGGCGGGTTCCCTAGCACCGGCTCGGAGACCTCCCAGAGACGCTCAATCGCCTCCGAGCTAGTGAAGAAGGTGCGGTCGCCCACCATCACGTCGTGGATCAACCGCTCGTAGGGGTCAAGCGCCTCGTCGGGGCCGCCAAAGGTGTCGGCGTAGCTGAAGCGCATATGGGCCTCGCCGAGTTCGATCCGCGGCCCCGGGACCTTGGCGAGGAAAGAGGCGGAGATGCTGCCGGGATCGCCGAGCTCGAAGGTCAGGTGGTCGTGGCCGAAGTCCTCGGCAATCTGGTCGCAGTCGAGGGGAAACATCCGCCGCGGCGGCTGCGCGAAGGCAACCGTCAGCAGGTGCCTACTCTCCGCCATCCGCTTGCCCGAGCGCAGGTAGAACGGCACCCCCTCCCAGCGCCAGTTGTCAACGAAAGCTTTGACCGCGACATAGGTCTCGGCGTCGGAGTCGGGCGCCACCCCATCCTCCTCGCGGTACCCCTCGTACTGGCCGCGGACCACGTCCTCCGGGCGCAGCGGCGGCATCGACTCGAACACCTTCTCGCGCTCGACCCCGAGCGGTTTCGGCTCCAGGGAGACCGGCGGCTCCATTGCGACGAAGCCGAGGACCTGGAAGAGGTGGGTGACGACCATGTCGCGAAAGGCGCCCGTTTCCTCGTAGAAGGAGCCCCGCATCTCGATCGAGAGCGTCTCGGGAATGTCGATCTGCACATGGTCGATGTGGTTGCGGTTCCAGACCGGCTCGAACATCCCGTTGGCGAAGCGCAACGCCAGCAGGTTCTGGACCGCCTCGCGGCCGAGGTAGTGATCGATGCGGTAGATGCACTCCTCGGCAAAGACCGAGTGCAGCGTGCGGTTGAGGGCGCGGGCAGAAGCGAGGTCGGTGCCGAAGGGCTTCTCGGTGATCACCCGGGCGCCGTCGCCCAGGCCGGCGGCGCCGATCTCCGCGACCGTCCCGGCAGCCGCCTGCGGCGGCAGCGAGAGGTAGAACAGCAGGCGCGGATCCCCGCCCAATTCCTCGCGGGCCGCACCAACCTGGGCCGCGAGAGGGTCGAGCCCCTCCCCCACGCCGGCGAAGCGCAGCGAGGAGGCGAACCGCTCCCAGGCCTCGGAGTCACCGCCCTCGCGGCTCGAGGCGGCAACCGACTCCCGCGCCAGCGCCCGGAACTCCTCGTCGCCAAGCGGCTTGCGGGCAGCGCCGATGATCCGGAACCGCTCCGGCATCAGCCCCACCTGCGCGAGGTGGAACATCCCCGGCAGCAGCTTGCGCCTGGCGAGGTCCCCGGTCGCGCCGAAGAGGACGATCACCTGATCGCCCGGAACCTCCCGCTCGCGCTGTCGCTCGCCCATCGCCTCAGCCTATGCTGCCATCCGATGGGCACCGGCAGAACGAAGAGCGGAGTCGCCTATGACTCGGTGGCGCTGGACCGGGTGGACCGTCGCTTCTGGCGCGAAATCTGGGAGTCGGTTCCGGCCGAGGTCGCCGCCGAGCGCGGGATCGAGGTGCGTCAGTTCGGTCCGATCCAGGTGACGGTGGCCAAAGCACTGGGTCAGGTCGGAATGCTGAACCTCCTGCTCGGCACCGCCGAGGTCCGGGAGCGGTCAGACCTCGAAGCCGCGGTCGCCTGGGCCGAGGAGCGATCGACCCCCTACGTCTCGGTTACCCCGGGCCTACCCGGCAGCGCCACTGCTGAGGATTGGCTCCGAGGTTGGGGATTCGAGCCGACCTATGCCTGGACGAAGTTCGTCCGCGACCCGCACCCGCCGCGCTTCCCAGCTCCCGACGGGGTCGAAGTCATCGAGGTGACGACGCCGGACCAGGAGCCATTCGGGACGATCGCCGCACTCGGCTTCGGGATGCCGGCCTGGGGCTCAGAGCTCTTCGCCCACCTGCCGGGACGAGAAGGCTGGCGCTGCTACGTCGCCCGCGTCGACGGCGAGGCGCAAAGCTGCGGGGCGATGGTGATCGAGGACGGGGTCGCCGAGCTCGGGATTGGCGCCACGCTCGAGACCGCCCGCGGTCGCGGCTGCCAGACCGCGCTACTGCGCCAACGGATCGTCGACGCCGCCGAGGCCGGCTGCCACACCCTCCTGGTCGAGACCGGCGAGCGAGTGCCGAACCGGCCCTCGACGAGCTACCGCAACATCCTCAAGGCGGGCTTCGAGGAGGCCTACCTGCGACCCAACTGGCAGCGGCAACCAGGGTGACCCCGTGAACCCGGGGAAGCTCGTCAGCCGACCCGCTCTCTCAGATCAGGAAGTTTGACTGCCGGCGATCCGGGGGATGGTTGGCGAGACTCGTTCCCGACCCAAGGAGAGAAATGAGCATCGTCACGATCCTGATCATCGTCATCCTCGTCCTACTCGCGATCTACCTGTTCCAGCGAATCCGCTAGGTCGCGGCGGCTCGGAGGGGCAGTAACTACGCCCACCCCGGCAAACGCCGGGCCGACCCTCCGAAGCGCCTACGCTGTCCTATGTCCGAAAACGGGGGTCAGCGTCGCCATCACCTGGACGCGATCCGTGTTTCGGCGATCCTCCTCCTGATCCCCTACCACGCCGCCCGCTATGTCCAGAAGGGCGACGGTGACCCCAGGATCGTCGACGCCGCCGTCTGGTTCGTCCACACCTGGCACATGCCCCTGTTCTTCGCCATCTCCGGCTTCCTGGCAGCCAGCGCCCTGAGCCGATCCACCGCCGCTCGGCAGGTCCGAGCCCGGTTTCGCCGGCTCGGGGTGCCGCTGGCAGTCGGGATGCTGACGGTCGTGCCGCTGGCCAATTTCTTCGTCATCGGGGCGGCGGCCCTCTGGCCGCGCAAGGGCGCTCTTCCGCCGAAGCGAGAACTGGACCTCGCCAACGTCTTCGGATTCACGCCGCGCCACCTCTGGTTCATCTCCTACCTGCTGATCGTCTCCCTGCTCGCGATCGGAATCTGGCTGGCGATCCAGCGGACGCCCACAATGGGGGCAGCCCTGAAGCGCGGCTTCGGCCAGCTGATGAGGTCGTGGTGGGCGATTCCGGTCCTGGCCTCGATCAGCGCCGCGATCCTGATCACCAAGACCGGCTGGGTGGCGGGCGGGTCGGCGTCGAACTCGCTGATCCCCGCCCCGACCCTCTTTGCCTACTACGGCCTCTTCTTCCTCTTCGGCTGGCTTCTCAGCGGCCAGAGCGACCTCGTCGAGGGGCTGAAGCGCGGGGCCTGGCTGCGACTCGGGGCGGGGGCGCTGATCGCCGTACCCGCCTTCCTCCTCTTCTACGACAACGGCGACTTCACCGGCAACGTCGGCACGCCGGGCGTGCTGGCCGAAATCGGCGAGCTTCGCCTCTACGGGCTGTTCACCGTCGGCCTGGTCTGCTGGCTCACCCTGTTCGGGATCTGGGGAGTGCTGGCGCGATACGTCCGCAAGGAGTCGCGGGTGCTGCGCTACCTGTCGGATGCGAGCTTCTGGATCTACCTGGTCCACATCCCGTTCCTCGTCGCCCTGCAGAGCACGCTCTCGACGACCGATCTGGCGATCCCCGTGCGCTGGGGACTGGCCGTGAGCGGAACCCTCGCCCTGGCTCTCGGGTCCTACGCCTTGATCCGTGGCACCCGCAGGCTGGTGAGGGGCTACCGCGTTCGACACGCTGCCGGGTAACCGGCGCTAGCGACCGTCTCCGAGGGGGACACGGCGGCGCAGGCGATCGAGAACGCGCAACGCTCCGAGGTTCCGCAAGGCGTATCCCTGCCGAAGTCCGGCAGGCCGGAAATCGACCGCGGTGCAAGGGGGACAGATAACGCTCGGATGAACGCCGTCCCTGCTCAGCCCCTCGCTGGGGACACCCGGCCCGACCATCTCCCGCCAGTAGTTCCAAAGCGGCAATGCCCGGTTCTCGGCGAGGGCGGCGATCTCTGCGTTGAACCGCGCCACCCGCTGCGAGAACGGCCACCTGGCCCGGGGCGGGATCGTGCTGATCACCGGAATCGTCCCGGCGCTGGATACGAGTCGGGCCACGCGGGCGAGATCGCGGCGGAACTCGACTGCGGTGAAGTCCTCCAGGTCGTTGGTTCCGAACATGATCAGCGCAACCGATGGGCGGAGCAGTTGCAGCTCGCAGCTGACGGCGGGCAAGCCCTGGCACTCGGGAAACGATTCGCGTGGCAAGAGGGCATCGGCCGCTCTCCATCCACCCACTGCGGCGATGCCGAGGCGCGAGTAGCTGTTGCTGACCGCGCACAGAGATTCCTCAGAGCCCACCGGCACCGCGGTCTGGCCGAAGAACTCCAGCGTCCCGCGAAGCCCGCCCCATTCCCCCAGCCGAGGCGACCGACAGGCCAGCGCCTGCAGAAACGATGGCGATGCCGTGATGCTGTCGCCGATCTTGACGAAGACGCCTGGCTGGTTACCGGCGATCACCCCGCGGCCCGCGACCTTCTCGAGGTGGCTGGTAACGGCGGGTCCAAGTGCGGGAACTACAGGCAGCTCTTCCCATTCGGCGGCGGAGGACTCATGACTGAAGGCGGAGCCGAGAGCAAGCAGGACCAAGACGAGGAGGACAGCGTGGAGGAAGGTTCTTCCTGAGAGAGGGCACACCATTGGCCCTACGCACCCTACGGTCGAGCTGCGTCGACCAGCTTTGCTTCCGCTTCTGTCCTTGCCGTGGCCCAGTTTTCAAGGCCACGGTCGGGCCAATCCCTCACCCTGAGCGCGCGGTACGACTCTCCAGCCATCTGATGATTTCGTTGGGCGTCGCTTCCCCGGCCGCGATCTTCTCCACGATCGGAACATCCGTATCCGCATCTTCCCCCACGAAGGGTCGGCCGTTTGCTTCAAGGAATAGCCACACAGAGAGGAAGGCGGCTCGCTTGTTGCCGTCCGGCAGCGGGTGGTTGCGGGCCAGATGCTCGACCAGAACGGCCGCTTTCTCTACAAGCGTGGGATATGCGTCTTGGCCGCCAAAGCCCGCCTGAGGTGCGGCGAGGGCGGAATCGGCAAGCGCAATCCTCGGCAAGCGAGCGACCTGCTCGGGAGTCGTACTGAGCAATTCAGCGGCGATCTCGCAGTAATCGCCAAGCTCCAAGTAGATCGTCAAGGGCTACTTGGCGAGGCGACGCAGGGTCTCGCGATTTGCCTGGATCGCGGCCTTGATTCGACCCTTGCGCTCCGTGCTGCTTCCGGGCAGGCCAAAGCGCAGCTTGTCTCGCTCGGTCTTCGGGGCGGTGGGAGCTTGAGGCTTCATCGCCGACACATTGTTGCACCCAGGTTCTACGCCGAGTCGGTGCATGATCCCGTGGGCCAGTTTTACATCCCGATAATCGGCAACAACTGGACCCAGCCGGAAAGGAAGCGGCCCGAGAAGGTCGCGCAAATTGCTCTAGCAAGCCAAACACCGCTTGCCAGAGCCGAAGGCGCCTACCAGAATCGAACTGGTGTAAACGGCTTTGCAGGCCGCTGCGTAGCCACTCCGCCAAGGCGCCGGGAGGCTGCTGAAGGGTAGCGGCGCTCGGACGGTCGTGATCGGTGGATCGTCGGGGGACGATCGGCTACTGCTCGTACCCCTCGACGGTGCCGCCGTCGCGCATGCTGGCGTCGTCGGGGTTGTCCCCCACCTCGCGCAGCGAGCGGCGCTGGCGCAGGTAGTCGTAAGCCTTGTCCAGCTGGACGCGGAGCTGATCCAGCCGGGCGTGCTCGTCGTCGTCGAGCCCCTCGCCCTCGTGCCGGTGGAGGAGAGCCTCCTCTTCCTTGACGAGCTGGTCGATGCGCTCGAGCACCTGCTGATCGTCCATGCAGGCTCTCCTACCCGGCTGCCGGGGATTCGACAACCTCGAAGCTGATCCCGGCCTTCTGCAGCCGCTCGAGCAGGGCATCGCCCATGGCGATTGCGGTGGTGACCTGGCCGGAGGTGGACGGGAGGCCGTCGTCGAAGGCGAGGCAGAGACCCGACTCGGCCAGCATCTTCGCGGTCTCGGTATAGCCGGGGTCGCCGCCTTTCACCTCGGTGACCACGCTCCTGCCGCCGCCTTCGCCGACGAAGACAACCTTGAACCAGCTCTGGGCCCGTTTGGCCTCGGTCGGCCCCTCCCCCGGCGCTTTCATCTTCAGCAGCAGCTTCCGGGTCGGCGGCAGCTGCGCGAGCGTGAACCCCGTCCCGACGCCGGCCGCTAGGGCTCCAACGCTGGTCAGATGCTTGGCGAGCAGATTGTGGCCGTAGGTGAAGTCGGGCCCGTAGCGGTCGAGCCCCGCGGCCGAGCGCAGCACGATCGGGCCGTCGATGGTCGGTAGCGGCACCGCCCAGCCCCCGAGCCGCCGGTCGCGACGAACCCGGGCAGGCGCCGAGTGGATCGACCGCCCGCTCGGGCGCTGCTCGGCCCGCTTCCGTTCCTTCGCGGCAGACATCGTCTGACGGGCACGGCCGAAGGCATTGATCGCCGAGTGGAAGGTGCCGCCGGAGAAGGTCGCGTTGCTGCGGACATAGCCGTTGACCGTCAGCGGCACGCCCTCGGGCAGCTGCTTGACCGTGAAGTAGGCGCCGAGGTCGTGCGGGATCGAGTCGAACCCGCAGCAGTGGACGAGGCGGGCGCCGGTGCGCTCCGCCTCGGCGTGGTGCTGGATCCACATCCTGTCGACGAACTCGGGCTCGCCGGTGAGGTCGACGTAGTCGGTACCGGCGGCGGCGCAGGCGGCGACCAGCGGCTCGCCGTAGAGGATGTAGGGGCCGACGGTGGTGACGACGACTCGGGCCGACTCGGCGACCCTGCGCATCGCCTCGCGATCGGACGCGTCGGCGACGACGATCTCGGGCTTCGGGCCACCGGAGGCAGCGGCGAGCCGGACCGCGACCTGCTCCAGCTTCAGGCGGTTGCGCCCGACCAGCGCCCACCGCATCCCCTCCGGGGCGTTGGCGGCGAGGTAGTCGGCGGTCAGGCCGCCGGTGAACCCGGTCGCGCCGAAGAGAACGAGGTCGAATTGGCGTTGACCCTCCACGAGGCGCTGATTCTCGCAGGGCCGACCAAATAAGGCGCGTTGAACGAACCCCGGACGGCCAGGCCGGCTATTTGCTCACGGTGACCGTGGCGCTGGTGTAGCCGCTGGAGGCCGCGGTGATCGTGTGGTTGCTGAAGCTGCCGGAGGCCTGGGCGGTATAGGTGAACGGGGTGCCGGAGATGGCGGTGCCGGATGCGGGAACGCTCAGGGGCGAGCCGACTACCGTGCCGCCGGCCGTGGCGGTGACGGTGACGGTTTTGGCGGCGCCGACGCTGGTGATGACGTTGCCCATGCTGTCGGTGATCGAGATTTTGGCTTTGACGGTTCCGGAGTTCCCCAGCCCGGTGATGGCGCAGGTGAAGTAACAGGTGGAGCTGATCGTCCCGGCGCTGGCCGTCAGTTCGCTCACCGCCAGTTTCGAAGCCGTGCCGATGGCGACGGTCAGGGCCAGCGGCGTCGCGGTCGAGACGGTGCCGTCGGTTGCCGAAACGCTGGTCGCGCCGGGCAGGGCCAGTTTCATGAACCCGTTTTTCGACGAGGCCGGCGTCGCAACCCCGCTGCTGAAGGTGAGCGCGGTCGGACTGCCGAAGTTGACCACGGTGCCGGCGCTGTTGACGACGGTCGGCAGCGCGCCCGGACTGGCCGAGGCGCCGGAGAAGGTGATGTTCTTCGAGCCCGTGTAGGTGGTGACGGTGTTGCCGTAGACGTCCTGGGCGGTGGTGGTGACGTTGAACCCGGTCCCGGCCGTCGGGGTGGCCGTCGACGAGCTGAGGCCGAGTTTCGTCAGCGCCCCCGTCGCGAGCGTCAGCGCAACCCCCGTCGGAGTGGTGACCGTCGAGCCTTCGGCCGCTTTGATGGTGCTCACGCCGCTTTTGTAGACGACGACCTCGCCTCCATCGCCCTCGTCGGCCTCGGCGACGCCTTCGCTGAACTGCACCGCGGTCGTGCTGCCGAAGGCGACCGCGGTGCCGCTCAAGTTGGTCGCCGTCGGCGCGTTGCCGCCGGGGCTGCTGGAGGCACCGGAGAAAACCAGGTTCTTCGACCCCGAATAGCCGGTCGCGACGTTGCCGTAGGCGTCGAAGGCGGTGATCGTCAGGTCATCCCCTTCACCCAGCGCCGGGGTCGCCGACGCAGCTGCGAGGACGAACCTGCTCGCCACCGGGCTGACAGTCAAGGCCAGCGGCATTGGCGTCGTGATCGAGCCCTCCGTTGCGGTAACGCTGGCGGGGCCGGCGTCGTAGATTTTCAGGATCCCGTTTTTGCTCGAACCGACCGAGCTGACGCCGCTGCTGAAGTTGAGCGTGGTCGCAGTGCCAAAGGCAACCGCAGAGCTGGAGCTCGCGTAGCTGACGACCGTAGGGGCATTGCCACCCGGACTCGAATCAGCGCCCGCGAAGCTCAGCAGATGCTGGCCGATGTAGGTGGTGACAGTTTTGTTGTTTTCGTCTTTGGCGGTGATCGTCAGGTTGACCGCACCCCCGGTCGCCGGCGTCGTCGTGCTCCCCGCGATCGTGAATTTGACCGCTTCGCCGATTTCGATTTTGCCTTTTTTGACGGCGCTGGTCGCGCTCCAGGTCTCCCACACCGCGGTCACCGTATAGCTGTGTTCGCCGACCGTCAGACCGGTGTCTTTACAGGTGACGACGATGGTCGGCGCCGCTTTGGTCGGACAGCTGCCGGCCGGTTCGCCGCCGTCGCGAGTGACGTAGTACGTGACCGAGCCAGCGCCGGGAGCGACAGTTGCCCCCCAGGTCACGGTCATGGTGCCGCCGATGGCCGGCGTGGTGGCGCTGATCGTCGGCGCGGTCAGTTTCGTCACCGCAGCCGAGGCGGTGCCGCTGCCGGGCGCGCTGAAGAAGGCGATGGCGTTGCCGCCGATCGCGACAGCGGCGATCGCGATCAGGGCAAGAGCGTGGCCGGCGAGGCGCCTCATCCGCGGGCCTCGCCGCTGAGCGCGAGCTCCAGCTCCGCCCCCTGGCAGGCGTCCTGGTTAACCGGGAGGTCAAGCAGCGCAATTGAGGGCGCGGAGATCGAACCCGAGGGCACCGCGACGGAACCTTCAGCCGGCACCAGCAGCGGCGTCGTCGCCGACGCATTCGACGCCGTCAGCTCGAAGTTCTCGGCTGCGCAGCTAGGCGAACTGCTGCTCACGGTCGCCGTCAGGCTGGTGACTTCGATCGGAGCGGTGTTCGGGTTGCCGATCGTGAGCGACACCGGCTGTGCGGGGTCGCCTGGGAGAAGGGGAACAAGGGACCCGGTCTGCTCGATCGAAAACGGCTTGCCCTCAGCCCCTGCCTCCTCGATCACTGCCGAGGCGGGATGGATCCGTTGCCATCCATAGGCGGCATCGGGGCCGGGGCGGCTCTCCCGACTGAGGGCGCGGACCGCAAAGGAGTGCTCTCCGGGCGCTAGTCCGACCAGCCGGTGCGGCGAAGCACAGTTGATCCAGCGCCCATCGTCAAGCTTGCACTGGAACCGCCGGCGCGGAGAGGAGAGCGCGGATTCCTCCGATGGAGACTGCGATTCCGTCTCCTTCGAGCGCGGCGGAACGTGGAACCGGAACTGCGGGCTCGATGCGGTTGAGCTCGCCGCCGGGAATTCGAGCAGGCGCACCCGGGGCGGCCTTTCTTCCCGGCCCTGCGATGGCGCTCCGTGTTGCTGTGCACCAATCGCCACGCGACTCCCCGCGACGCCGATCTCGCGATTCCCGGTGCCGGTCGCCGCGTAGGCGGCCGCACCGAGGCAGGCCGAACCGACGGCCAGGGCGATTGCCACCCTGATCGCGCCGGCTCGGCCTACCGCGATGCGGCGAGGAGACATCTATCCGCCCGCTGTCCCGCTAGTTGCTTTTCAGCGACAGCGTCAGGGTCGCGCCCTGACAGGCGTCCTGGTTGAGCCCGGTGTCATTCATCGTCAGCGACCCGGTCGGGGTCACGGCCTGGCCGTTGCCCGGGCCGTAGGTTTTGTTGACGACGACGTCAGCCATCGTGAAGTCGGGGTTGCCGCCGGTGGTTACCACGCTGCAGGTCGGGTGACCGGCGTCAGCGGTGATTTTTTCCAGCGAGACGGTGCCGACCCGCTGTTTGCCCGAGGACGGGTTGTCGACGGTCAGGGTCACGGTCGAGGAGGCGCCCGGGTAGAGGGTGCCGCTTACCGTGCCTTTGAGGGTCACTGCAGAGCTGGTGCCGACCGTTGCGGTGGCGGTGCCGGAACCGGTGCTGGTGAAGTAGGCGTAGGCCACGGCGGCGACGGCCAAGACGCAGACGCTCGCTACACCGACCAGCAACCGCTTCCTGTTGAGCGGGGTCATATATGTGTCTCCTTGGTTTGGGCCACGACTAGCTCGCGACCGATAAGGGCCCATCGGCGACGCCCTGCCGTTGCTTGAGGCCGGAAACGACAGTTACCGACCCTCCAATTTGTACGAACAGGAGCAGGGAATTTCTGAAGCGCTGCGAGGTGCTCCAGCAATAAATCCCAGTGTTTACGCCTCGGAGGCCAATGAAGCGGCAGCGGCACTGGTCACCGGGTGCCCGCCGTCGCGCCAAACGCCGACCCCCTTGCCGACGTGAACCACGTCGAATCCAGCCCGCTGGAGGATCGAAGCCGCGAGACCGCTGCGCTTGCCGCCGCGGCAGATGGTGGCGATCTGGCGGCCGCGGGGAAGCTCTTCCAGCCGCCGGGCAAGATCGCCGTAAGGGATGTGCCGTGATTCCGGGATGTGCTCGCCGGCGTACTCGGAGGCATTGCGGACGTCGAGAATCAGCGGCCCGCCGGCCCCATCGACCCGACGCGCCAGCTCCTCGGGGTCGATCAGCTCGATCCGGTGCACCGGTCGCTCCTCCGTCCGCCAAGCGGTCATCCCGCCCTCGAGATAGCCACGCACCGGCAGCCCGACCGAGGCCAGAAGCTGAGCCGCCTGCCGCTCATCCCCGTCGGAGGCGGCGACGATGACGATCGCGGTCCCCTCCGGCGCAACCCGGGAGACCTTCGTCCCGAACCCGGTGTCGTAGGCGGAGGCGCTGAGGGCGCCCTCGATGTGGGCCTCATCGAACTGCTCGTTGGTGCGGCCGTCGATCACAACCGCCCCCTGCTCGACCAGTTCCTCGACCTCGTGCGGACTGAGCGGGGCCGGGGTGCCGAAGTCCTCGACCAGGGGACCGCGATTGAGGCCGACGATGCGCTCGACGTTCGGCGGTTTGTCGCCGAGCGAACCGACCTGGTCCTCGACGAAATCGGCCTCGTCGGCAATCTGCAGGGCGCGGTTGTGGCTGCGCTCGAAGCCGATCGTCGAGGAGCTCTTGAGGTCGAGGCCGGAACCCCCGCAGAGCGAGCCGCCGAGGTGAGCGGGCCAAACCTCGACCTCGTCGGGCAGGACCAACAGCCGGTCGTGCAGCGAGCGGTACATGTCGGCGGCGCCGTCCCTTGGCTCGACCGCCAGGTCGGGGCGGGCGACGTCGCCGATGAAGAGCGAGTCGCCGGTCAGCAGCGCCCAGGGATCTCCCCCGCGGCCGTCGTCGCAGAGCAGGAAGCAGGTGTGCTCAGGGCGATGGCCCGGAGTGTGGATCGCCTTAATCGTCAGGTTCCCCAGCTCCAGTCTCCAGCCGTCGCTGAGCGGCTCGTGCGGATACTCCGCCGCGGCCAACTCGTGGACGTGGACGGTGGCGCCGGTGCTGCGGCAGAGGCGCCCGTGACCGGAAACGTGATCGGCGTGATTGTGCGTCTCCAGCACGTGCCCGATCCGCACCCCGTGCAGGCGCGCCAGCCGCCGGTAGGGCTCGATGTCCCACTGGGGATCGACCACCGCCGCCACTCCCGCTTCACGGTCGGCGACGAAGTAGGAGGCGCAGCCCAGGTCCTCGTGGATGATCTGCCGAAAGAGCATCTTCGTTCCCGCCCGCCAGGCTAGCGCGCCATCCCTCCCGCCACAGCTAGAATGCCCCCGATGCGGCTGTAGCTCAGCTGGCTAGAGCGTCTGCTTGCCATGCAGAAGGTCGAGGGTTCGAATCCCTTCAGCCGCTTCAAGGAAGCCCCGCTCCGGCGGGGCTTTTCTGTTGGAATTCGTAGGTCACCACGGTGAATTCGGCTCAACCCACTGCGATCAGCTTCGACTTTTGGCACACGCTCGTCGCTGAGCCATCCGGCCTGCTGGCCGCGATACGGCGTGAATCCGTATTGAGCGCGTTGGTCGAGCAGAAGGTCAAGGTGAAGGGCGACGAGCTCAATATCCACCTAGATCAAGCGCAGGCCCTACAGGCCGAAGCTTGGGAACAGGGGGAGCATTTCGCCCCTATGCGCGCGGCGGCCCACCTGGCAGACTCGATCGAAGGACTGGAGGAGGCGGGTCGCGGGCGCCTTCTCGCCGCCTATCTCGATGTTGGAGAGTCTCTGAACCTGGAGTTGAGCCCAGGAGCGAGGGAGACGCTGGCCGCCCTCGCGAATGGCGGCATCCAGCTGGGCATCGTTTCCGATGTCGGCCTCACCGGCTCGCGGCACCTTCGCGCGGTCTTGGAGCGTGCCGGGGTCCTCCGTTACTTCAAGGGCTGGGTCTTCTCAGACGAAGTCGGCCACTACAAGCCCTCGCCGGCGATTTTTCGGCGCATGCTTGAGCAATTCGAGCTCGAGGAAGGGAATGTCGTATGGCACGTAGGAGACCTGAAGCGAACCGACGTCGCCGGCGCACGAGAGTCAGGCCTCGTCCCGATCCGATACCGCGGCCTTGTCGACGACACCTCCGATCACGAAGAGGCTGACCTGGTAATCGAGCACCTATCGGAGCTTGTTCCCCTGGCCCGGACAAGCCACCAGTAACAAAACTCGACCTGTCAGCTCGGGCGCCCGACCGCCTAAGGCACGTTTGCGTCACGGACGAACACGCCGTCGAACTCATGGATCTGGAACGAGGGCACTCTGTGCATCCCGGCCAAGATGAACCCCATCTCTCGCAGGACAGCAAGCACCTCGACATAGTTGGGCATGCCTTCGTAGATAGGAACGATCGACAGCTCGATCTGGATGCCGATCACACGATCGATGATGTGGCGGGCCCCCTCCAGGACCTTTAGATCGTACCCTTGGGTGTCCGTCTTCAAGAAGATGCGCTCATAGCTTTCATCACCCAGCAGCTGGTCCAGCGTGGTCACCTGGACCCACTCCGTTTGCTTAACCCTGGCCGGAGGGCGGCCCGCCACGTACTCGTCTGTAACCGGCAAGAAGGACGAAATCGGCGTGGATTCAGAAACGTTCAGAGCAAGGGTTCCGACGTGATCCGCTACCCCCATCTGGTGGACCGTCCAGTGTGCATCGCGAGCGCTGCGGCTTCGTAGATCTGCATAAGCCTTGGCGCCGGGCTCGAGCGAAACCATCGGGCCGCGGTACCCCGCTCGCCTCATTGCAGATGCGAACTGGCCGCGATTGGCGCCAACGTCGACCAGACAGTCCGCCCCATGCTCCCTCAGTAGCGCTGCAACCTGGTAATCGGAGTTGAGACGCCAGGAACGGCCGACCCAGACTCCAGCCCGGGCAAGAGCATGCCGAGCCATTTCGACCGCCCCTTGGTAGCGCCCGGCCAGCCGCTGTTGCGGGTCGAAATCCCGAGTTATCAATGCGTTCCCTGTTTGAATATGCTCGTACCCATGACGGCGGGGCCGGGATCGGATAACTAGGGATTATCGTCGTTGGCCGCAGATCTTGCCGCTCGGCTGCGTCGCTCGCTGGCCGAGGAACAGCACCGCCTCCGCTCGTCGTTGGTTCTGAATCCTGTTGAGAACTTCCCTTTTGCGGAGGACATCGCGGTTGCGGCAGGGCCTCTGCACGGCTTGTACAACAGCGACAAGGTCCGCTCCCGCGAGCAACGGAAAGCGACCGCGATCCAGTTCGCCGGGCGCCAAGCGCTCGAGATGGACTCGCGCTCGGTCTATGAAGCGTGGGCGAACGCGTTGGGCGCCGAGGACGCGACCTTGCGGGTCTTGTCCGGGCTACATGCCCACATCATCCTGTTCATGGCGATGGCGGTGCCGGGACAGAAAGTGCTGCTCCTTCCCGTTCGCGCGGGTGGCCATCTTTCCGGCAGGGCCATAGTCGAGCGCCTCGGACTCGAGGTCGTCGAGATGGTGGTGGACGAGCAAGAGATGTGCGTCGACGTGGAAGCCACCCTCGCCCGTCAAGACGGCAAACCCGTCGACTATGTTTTCGTCGACCGCAGTGAGGGTTTGGTCTTCGAGGACTTCAGCCGCTTTGCGAATCTGGAGGCACGTCGCATCTTTGATGCCTCCCAGTACCTGACGAATGTCATATACGGTGATCATCCAAACCCACTGGAGTGGGGATTCGACTACATGATCGCGAGCATCCACAAGAATTTCCCCGGTCCACAGAAGGCACTGTTCGCCGCCCGTCGGGCCGACGAGAGCTGGCGTGCGTTCCTCGGCAACGTCTCCACGTTCGTCTCGAACATGCACACCACCAGCACCTACGCGGCCGGTCTCACCCTCGGCCGAGGTGAGTGGCTCAGGGACTACTCGCGGAGGATGCTCGCGGTGGCGGTGCGCCTCGAGGACGAGCTGCATGAGCTCGGCGTGCCGGTCGTGCGTCGGCGTAGGGATCTTCCCCCGACCCACCACCTGTGGATCCGGGAGGCCGACGATCAGCGTGCGTTCGCCACCTTCGAGGCGCTCGAGCAGTGCCGGATCATGACCAACTACAGACAGCTCCCGTACTCACTCGGGTGGGGGCTCCGGTTGGGCACCAGCGCAGCCGCACGGGTCGGTCTTCAGGAGGACGACGCACCGGTCCTGGCCGAGCTGATCGCCGAGATCCGCCGCCATGGAGCAACCCCCGCGCTGCGGAGCCGAGCCCTCACCTTCAACGAATCGATCTGGGCGCGCCAAGCATGACCGTCGCTCCCAGCTATTTCCTGACCGGCCCCCACACCCTCGAGCCGCGGCCCTGGGAACCTGAAGACCTGCAGGCGGACTGGGTTCGCATCTGGTTCCGCTTCTGCGGTCTCTGCGGGTCCGACCTCTCGATGTTCGAAGGTAGGCAGACCATCAGCTACCCGATCGCAGTCGGGCACGAGTTCATCGCGGAGGTGGTCGAATGCGGGGAGGCGGTCGACGGCTTGTCACCTGGCGACTTGGTGACCAGCGATCTGAACTACCGCTGCGGGCAATGCGAGCCTTGCGACACGGGCCGTTCGCACCTCTGCGAGGAAAGCCAGGTCGGCTTGTTCGGCAATCGGGGTTTCGCCGGCCTCGGGGACATCCACAAGAGCTATCTGCTGCGCGTGGACGCGCCTTTGGCCGCGCACCTGGCACTGGCGGAGCCACTCTCCTGCGTGCTTCACGGTGAACGCTGGGCAGGACTGAAGCCGTCCGATTCGGTCCTCGTGATAGGCGCCGGGGGTATGGGCTCGTGCATGGCGTTTGCGCTCTGCAACCGCGGGCGACCGATACCGTTCGACATCACCGACGAGATGCCCAGCCGTCTCGCTCTGATCGCCAAGGCCGTCGACCCGCTCGGAACGGCAGTCTCGACGCCGCGGGGTGAGTACGACGTGGTCTTCGATCTCTCCGGCAGCGAGAGTGGGTTGCGTCTGGCCTGTGAAAGTGTCAAGCGGGGTGGAAAGGTGTGCTCGCTCAGCCACCTGGAGGGCTATACCAACGGCGAGTTCCTCCTGCCGACGCTGACCCCTCGCGACGCCACGTTCACGGTGACCTACCTCAATGGGGAGATCGAGAACCTCAAGCACGCTGTGACGATGCTGGCGGACAGATGGGGGCCGGACTGGGATGCCATCATCGAGATCGTCCCGCTTCACCATCTGCAAGAGGCGTACGAAAGCCGTCGCCGGTCGGGCTGGTGCAAGACGATCGTCGAGATCCCGAGCCGCTAGGGGCCTAGATACCGATTAAGCCGGTCCTCGAGCCCCGTGGGCTCGAGCCAGTCGACTTCTCTCGACGTCTCGGCAAAACGTCGGTCGTCGCCGGAGATCCATGCGGATGCGACTCTCAGGTGCCCGTAGGTGTCGAGCTCCGCGATCGCAAGGTCGAGTTCGGAGGAGCTGGCGGCGAGCTTCCGCGGCTTCCGAGTCAGGGCGTACGCGACCGTTCTCGCCTGCAGGGCGAAGACGACACCAGCTGGATACTTGACCTTGGTAGCCGCGGCGACAGCCCGCTCGATTGCGGCTTCAGCCGGGTCGAGCTTGCCTAGCCTCGCCAGGGCTATACCCCTGATCGCGTCGCACTTGGCCAACTCGATTCGGCTCTCCAGTCCGGCATTTTCTTCAGTGGACCGATCTGCAATCTCGAGTGCGTGCTCCGGATCGTGCCAGCAGTAGAGCTCCGCAAGGTTCGTCCGCAGCTTCGCGACCATCGCCGGGGCATCGGCGGCTGCTCGCATGGCCTTCTCACAGAGATCGACTGCGTCATCCAGCATGAAGGAGAACCGCAGCGCCTGGGCGCGGTGTCGCAAGAGTTCTGCCCAATCGCGTGGAGCACGGGCGCCAATCTTCTCGTAGGCGTCAGTGAGGATCTGCGAGCCCTCGCGGAACCGGCCGTCCATGATCAGCATGTCGCCGTGGTAGAGGCGGGAGCGCAGCTGACCTCGGTCGAATGGATCGAACGGCTGGGCGCGGCGGTCGAGCTCCTCGAATTTCACACGCGCACTCTTGTAATCGCCGGCCAACTCGTTCAGGTAGGCGATCTCGACTTCGGCCGCCAGCTGACGGCGACCCAGGACGTCGAGGCGCGGCCCGAGCGCCTGGAGCATCTCGATCGCCCGGTCGACGCCGGTCGAGCGCCGGGCGACGAGCCCGCGGAATAGCTCAAGCACGATCGTGACGGGATGCTCGGGGTCGTCTTCGTAGGACACCGACATCGAGGCCAGCTCGTGCCAGTAGCCGGCGTCGTGAAGCAGGAAGGCCGCATCCACGAGCGCTTCGACTGCGTTGGTGGGCACCGTCTCCAGCGAGCCCCACCCGTCGAGGATCGCTCGGAAGAGGGCGAGACCGACGCGCGGCACCCTTTCATCGGCATCTTCGCATCGAATCACCAGGTAGTGGCTGGCTGCGGTGAGCCCGGCCTCCCTGAGTTCGCGGTCCGCCGGGGATTGGCGGGCGGCATCGGTCAGCAGATCGTGGGTCTTGAAGAGGCCGTCCTCGACCTTCTCCACGAACAGCGCCAGCATCACCTCGTTGAACTTGAAATCGCTGACCGGGATGTGAAGCGCCCGGATCAGGTGTTGATAGAGGTTCTCGTCGAACACCTGAATCGCCGCCAGCGAAACCGCTACCTGCCGTTGCTCTGCCTGGAGGTGGTTGAAGAGGTGTTCGAGAGTTGATTCGTCTGAGTCGGGGAGGTCTGAAATGTCGATCGTCCCGTCGCCGCCTCGACTCGCGTAGGTGCGGATCGCAGCGTTGAGAAGCAGAGGGATCCGTTTGGATGCCTCCAGCAACCGGGCTTCGACCTCGGGTGGGATGTCCCCGAGCCCCTCCCGCAGCATCTTCTGCGAATCCTCGCGGGGAAGTCGATCGAGCGGTACGCGTTGGGTAGTGGGGAGGACACCTTCCTGCGACCATTCCAATGGCTTTCGGGTCGCGATCACGTGGACGCCGCGCCCGGTGGTTGTGATCAGCTTTCGCAGCCACGGTGCCCTGCGGGCCAAGGTCGAGTCTGCCTGCTTCTCGTACCCGTCGTAGAGCACGATCAGAGATCGGCGACTCGCTTGAAAACGCCGGGAGACGTCGAGTCCGAGGTAACTTGGAAGGCGCTCGCGCAACGCCGCCGGATCGAAGCGCAGCTCGTCGATCGCCTCGAATTCAGATCGCTCGTACCCAAAGCGTTTCCTGCTTCCACTGCGAATCGACCGAAAGAGGTCCACCGCAAAGGAAGCCGGTAAGGGGAGAGAGGCGATACCGCCTCCGAGTTCTATGGACTTCAGGAGCCAGCCTTCGGTTTTGTCCCGTCCACCATCCCCGTAGAGCTGTCCGACTGCATCGAGGTAGGTCAGTAACGCAGCATCGAACAGGAAGCACTCCATATCGATCTGCCGCCGGAACACACGCAGCGGCCCGATGGCGGTCCCCGATGACTCTCCTTCGAGCGATACCCGCACTACACGTCGCCGACCGCCCTCTAGCAGAGCTCGACGTTCGAGCTCTCCCAAGAGTCTGCTCTTGCCGGCTCCAGCGATGCCGTGGGCTTCGAGGACGGCAAAGTGACCTGAGTCCTTCGCAAGCTCGCTGAAATGCGCCTGTACTTGGCGCAGCTCTTTGCCCCGGTTGCGAAACCGTGGGGACTTCGGAAGAGCGCTGAGCGTGTCGGACACTGAGGTTTTCCGCTCGCGCGCGGCGACGATAATCCCTAGTTATCGCGCTTGGACAAACCTCCCGAGGACATCGGCGTCCGAAACGACGCTGCGGAGGGCGCGGTCTGAGACATGCGTGTAGATCTCCGTCGTGCTGAGGCTTGCGTGACCAAGGAGGCGCTGGATGTAGCGGATATCAACGCCAGCCTCAATCAGCTGGGTCGCCGCGGTGTGGCGCAGCATGTGGGGAGTCACGTGGGTTTTGAGGCCAGCGGCGCGAGCTGCTTTTGCGAGTCGCGATCGCATCGCCGGTGGGGAGAGTGGCTCGTAGCGAAGGTTGAAGAGGAGGCGAGGGTGCGCGACGCCTAGCGACGCGCGGGCCTCGATGTAGGCCCTCGTGAGCTCAGCAATCCAGTCATTCGGTAGGAAGACCTGTCGTTCACGGCGACCCTTTCCCACCAAGCGCAGGGTCCGGCTAGGCAGGTCGATGTCCTGGCACCTGATGCTCACACCCTCGTTGACGCGTACTCCGGTGGAAACCATGAGCGCAACGGCGAGGAGCGTCGTCGACTCGTGAGGCCTCTTTTCAATCGAGCCTTGGTCGGGAGCGCCACCAGCATCGACGCCGGCGGCACATGCGAGAAGCCCTAACAGCCGATCGAGTTCGTGGGCCGGAAGCGCGCGGGGCAACCCGCGAGGCCGACCCAGCGCGAGACCTACACCGCTGCATGGGTCTGCGACGAGGAGATCCCGGGAGGCCAGCCAGCGGCAAAAGCCCCGCAGCGTGGATGCCCGCCTCCTCAATGAAGCAGGGGCTAGGGACGCGACCTTCTGGCGCTCGATGAAGGAGATCACCTTGCCTCGGTCCAGCCCCTCAAGGGGGAATTCAGCACCTAGATATCGCTCGAGGCTGCCGAGATCACCGTCGTACGCGCGAATCGTGTGCGGCGACAGATCGCGAGTAGCGAGCAGCCAGCGGATATAACGTCGACGGGCTTCGTTGAGCTGCATCTTCTTCGCCTCGGCCTTGACGAACTGGGTCGTTTATTTCGGCTGCAGGAGCATTCGCCTAGATTTGAGGGAGAAGTTCTGCACGGCCGGGCTGCGGTCCAACGCCGGAATGAAATCTAGATGCGCCGCCACTAGCCGATACCCTCTGGGTAGATGACCGACGACCAGAACGACATTCTCGCTGCCTCAGACGACACGGATAAGGCGCTCAGTACGCCGACCGTGATCGACGCTGACGAGCTGGCGAAAGCCCGCCTCGATGAGCGGTGGCGTGAGTTCTGCCTGAACGCCGAGCGCTACGTGGCTGAAACGACTCGGCCACAGCCCCGCGTCAGCCAGCCTGCCTAGCCCTCCGGAAACAGAGGTAGCCAGAGGCGACTGCGCTGCAAGCCGTCGGCATCCGCGAGTCGGGTGAGCGAGCTGCGGAAGCCGAAGTGCTCTCGCCAATACGTCTCGGTAGCGGCATCGAAGGGATCGACGGCAATAACGGCCGCCCCCACCCGGCGCGCTCCGATTTGCGCCATGCCGACGGCATGGCGCAGGATCACTGAAGCGTCGGCTCCTGCGTCCGCGGCTCGAGCCAGCCAGAGAATCAGCACCGCTCCTTGGCGCGGATGACTTGCCGAGAGACCCTTCCGATGCTGCGTCCGCAGCTCCACTTCGCTCATCCCTAGCGAATAGAAGCCGGCGACCTCGCCCCTTACCAGCAGCACGTAGGTGGCGATGTGGCTCGTCTCCCTGACCGCCTTTTCCTTGAGCCAGGAAGCGGCGGCATCTCCCGCCCTTCCGGGCGGCGCCTCAAAGCGGTCGATCGCAGCGAGCAGCTCTGGGTCGGCGCTCAGTTGCTCGGCAGTCAGGTGAACCCACTCGTGCTCCTCCAAGAGAGGCGTCAGCGTACTTGAGTCGCCAGCTACTTCTTGTCCGGTCCGACCTGCACAATCACCATATGTTGGCTGAGTTTCAGGGTCTAGATCGAGCGATTGAGCCGATCGATTTGGGCGACGAACTACCCGAGGAGATCACTCTCCGACCGCGTCTGCAGGTCAGCTGGGGCAGCCTGCGTCCCGAGGAACACGTCTTTCGGCTCGATCGAATCGAGCCGAATTCCGGCTTTCCAGGCCGAGCTATCTACGTTCCAGCCTGAAACCATTGAAGGCCGGGTTTGACCCCGCCAGAACCGCTGGTGCGCCTGCTTGAGCGGATTGAAACCACCCTTGCCGTTTGGGGAACTCGTCGCCATTAGTTCCCGAAAGGGAGCGATCGTGAGCCTCACGAGGGACCGTCTACGCGTTCGTGAACTGCCGATCTGAGGAATCGAGCGGGGTTGTGAGGTAGCTCCAGGCAAGCGACCTAGCCGTCTGCAGTCGGTGGCACTAGGTCGCGGAACTCATTCATCCCGCGCGCACCGAGAAGGTTGAGGACTCCGACCGCGGCGGTGCGCGCCTCCTTGTCGCCAGAGTTGATCACCGCCGTTAGGGTCTGGCGAACCTCATCGACCGATCCCAAGCACCGACCAGCGCTCGGACTCGGTGATGATCATCAGGCGCAGGATCTCGACGACCTCCCCAGGGTGCGCGCCGGCCATGCGTGGCAGGGCGTCGTAAACGACGTGGTCGGGGTCGAGCGGGATGCCCTGCTCAAGTAGCCGCTGACCCTGAGCGAGCAGCCAGCTCTCGTCGAGTTGATGAGCACCGAGCCAAGCGCCGAACTCAGCTAGCGCCTCCCGATCCCCGTGGCCTTCGTCGACGATCCGTCTCGACGCATCGAACAGCTCTCCGAGGCTGGGCCCGGGCTTCGGGGCGAGCGCCGCCCGCTCGAGCTCTTCGATCAGCTCACGCAGGCAGTAGGCGGCCGTTTCGGCTCGGACAGGGTTCGATCTGTCCGTAAGCGCTCGCAGCGCGCCTTCGTAGAAGTGATCGGCTCAACCCTTCTGGCGCGCCAGTGTGTCCAACACCTCCTGCGAATGGCTGGTGAGGGCCGGGAAGCGCAGGTCGGGCGCGTCGTCAGACGGGTTAGGCAGTTCGGCTGGGTTCCCCCGTCAGAGCTCATGCGAAAAACCATCTCACGCACCACGGCTGGGCCCGGCGAGCTCGGCCCGGCGGCTGGTCGATGAACGGCTGATGACGATGTGCCTATCCTCAACTCCATGGCACAAGCCGGAGGGATATGCGCCTACTGCGCGCAGCCAGCGCTGAGGGGTGACGAGAAGCCCGAGCACGCAATCCCCGCTGCGCTCGGCGCCTCCCTGATCGTCGACGCCGTCTGCGATCCCTGCAATGGCTGGGCGGGAAAAGAGGTCGACCAGCCATTCCTAGAAGACGATTGGGTCCGCCTGCACCGGAGTCAGAGCGGGATCGTCGATCCGCGACGAGGCCGAAAGAGCCGCCCGATCAGCTCGCCGATGATGCAGGGGCTTACCGAGGAAGGCGATTTCGTCAGTCTCGACGCGGACGGGACTCCGAAGATGCGCTCGCGCATCGTCGACCTCGGCGATCAGAAGTTCCAGATCCGGGCCGATTCGATGGAGGAGATGGAGCGCCTGAAGCGCCGGATCGAACGGAAAACCGGCAAAGAGATCACCGACGAGACGATCAGGCATTTCTCTTCTAACCCCCGAATCAACTGGCGGATGAGTGTCAACACACTGGCCTGGCTCCGTCAAGCGGCGAAGATCGCCCTCGCGGTCAGTTCAAAGGTCTACCCCGAGCAGTGGCGGACCGGCGCGGACGCGAGTCGGCTGCGCGAATGGCTAAACGGCAACGATGCGCTCGTGCCCGCGGGGCAGGCGATCGGCCTGGTTCCGAGGCAGGTGGCCGGGACGCCGGTCGAGCGGTTTGTCAGCGGCGCCGAGCACCTGATCTTCTTCCAGCGGGCAATGGGGATGATGGGCCTGACCATCGTGTTCCTGGGCTCGATCTTCGTCTGGCTCCCGGTCGACACCACTGATGCGCCTACTCCCCGGATTGCATGGAAGCTCGATCCAGCGCGTCCGAAGGCGAATGGCGAAACGACGTTTGACTTGCTTCTTGCCGAAGCCGCCCAGCGGTACCTCGCCGAAGCATCTTCACCAACCGCCGACTGAGGATTCTGGCGGGCCCATCAGGGGATCGTTCGAGTTTGGGCGGCTCGTATGAGGCTTTCCGTGTCACATGGCTTTCTCTATCTCTTTTATGTGTTAGTCCTCTGGAGAAAGCTACGGAGACCTTCGTTGACCTACTTTGGGGCACCGGCTCGACTCTGACGGCGCCCTGTTAGGAACTGATGCCACTACCCACACAGCTCAACGAAGAGGAGCAGACTGTCTTGTGTGAGGCCCTCACCGGGCGCCCGGAGTGGCTCGATCTTGCCCGCACGCTCGAGGAGGCGGCGAATGCCAGGAGCAGCGATGCGCTCCGGATGCTGAGTCTCGCCTTCGTTTACGACCTCATCGCCCCGCGGGACGACGGGCGCCGAGCAAACGTCGGCGGGCCCTACGCTTCGATGCAAGAGACCGAGGAGGGCATCTATCCGCCCCGCCCCGCCGAAGTCCTCGAGGAGGTCCGCTCCGTCTGGCGCTCGGCCCGCGAGCGGGTCGAGGATCCGATTATTGACGCCCGGGTCTCCGATCTCCTCTACGTCGGCGAGGGGAAGTCGGCCCACGCCGAGGGACGCCGAGCTGCCCAGGAACTTGCCGCGCTCGCTGGCGAATCAGGGCGCGAGCCGCTCGGCCGCGCGGTCTGCGTGGCCCGCTCGATCGAGATCCTGGTCGAGTTGAACGACCGCGAGACGCTGCGGGAGGTTCTCGAAGCCGCCGAAGGCGTGGCTCGCGACCTGCTCGACCAAGAGCACCCCGGCCCGCCGCTCAGCGTTCTTCGTGCCCTGGTCGGCCTGAAGAAGGACCGCCGGCCCGGCGGCCTGCAGGTGCTGCTCACGCAGGCGACCCAGCGCTTTCCCGCCGGCCATGCCGGCGAGAGCGCGCTTGATCTGGCCGCGGAGGCAGCAGAGAACGCCGATCGCCAGAAGGAGCTCCGCCGTCGCCAGCTCCAACTGCGGATCGATGAGGCCGATGCGTCGGAGGGGCTGGCCAAGGTGACGATGCTCCAGCGAGCCATCGAGTTCGCCCGCCGCTTCGGCTTCACGAGGGAGATGGAGGAGCTGCTCAAGCAGCAGCAGGATCTCCCGAGGGAGGACCTCGGCTTCGAGTCGATGGAGGAGAGCATCGAGCTGCCGACCGAGGAAATCCGCGAACAGGTCGACCTCATCGTCGGGTCTCACGCGGCAGATATCTTCGAAGCGCTCAAACGCCTCGGCGATTTTGGTCCGCCCGGGGGCTCTCATGCCGACATCGACCGCGAGGTCGAAGAGCAGGTGAAGGAAAGCCCTCTCCTCAACCTCTTTTCCCATTCGATGTTCGGCACCGAGACCTCGGCGCCGACCTTCGTGGCCGGCACCGACGAGAGCAAGAGACTGATGAGCCGTGGACGCCAGCGCCAGTTCCACATCGGCTTCTACGGCCAGATCCTCTACGCGCCGATGCTCGACGAGGCGGTCGACCACCACGGCCGCCCATCTCATGACGAGCTCGCCGGGCATTTCGCCACTGACCTGATCGGCGAGATCCGAGGCGAGCGGATCGCTCGTGCTGTTGAGTTTTTTTGGGACGAGGAATACGACGAGTCAGCTCATCTGATCGTTCCCCGCCTGGAGAGCATCCTGCGAGATGTCGCTCGCGTCAGCGGGATCCCGATCGTGAAGCCGGCCGAGGAGGGCAGATTCACCGGCGTCGTCTCTTTGAACGTCGTCCTCGCCAAGCTCCGCGAGCTCTACGAGATGCCCTGGTTCGACTACCTCGAGGCGCTGCTCTGTGACCCCCTCGCGACCAACCTCAGAAACGACATCGCCCACGGCATCCGACTGCGCGTCGGCGGTGTCGAGGCGGCTCTACTAATCCAGGCCGCTTGTCATTTGACCCTGATTCGGGCGATCGATAGGTCCGCGAAGCCCTCTCCGGCGCCCGGAGACGACGGGGAAGATCGCGAGCCCTAATGGAGGAGGCAAGCTGCCGGGGGATTTAGTTTTGTCGGATTCGATTAGGAGAACATGTAGGTGAACACCGGACCAAAAAGTCGACCGAAGCTGCCCAGGACCCAGTGATCTCGGGTGGCCGGAACCGCCCGGCAATGGCAAGCATTGCCGTCGTTGCGCTCGCCCTGTTGCTGTTCTGCGGAGCCAGCACGGCGGCGGGGCATACGGCGAAGGCAAAGAACCAAGCGACGACACAGGCTTCACCCGACCGGTCGGGTGAACAGAGCGACACCGGCTCGGTCTCACCGGCAGTCGCATACGGCGCTGGATGGATCTCGGCGCTACTCGCTGGCATGGCATTTATTTCCGCAAGTCGGAGGAAGCCGAGGATCAGACTGTTCGAGGGGTCCGAGCCGAACGGGCCTGAGTGGATAGCCGTCACCGCGGTTATAGGACGACGGGCGATCGATGTTCAGGAGGTTGGCCTGGTGCTCGCCTGGGGCCCACCCTGGTCCCGGCGGCGATACTGGCATCCGGGACCTTCACGACCGTCATTGCCAAAGTATCTATCGGACGGGGCGGTGATTGAAGTCGGATTCGAGGTATCCGGACTGATCGATGACCTTTCCGATGCAGTCGACGAGGCGGTTCGCACGCGAGCCACGACCCAGCCGTACCTCGCAGGGAGTGGGAAGAAATATCGCGGCCGTGGCTCGATGGGTCTGCGAACGTGGGTCACGTCCCTGGTCCGTTCGTTCCGGGTCGCTGAAAACCAATGACGGCCTGGGTATCTCACGGTCGAGGATTACAAGACGAGGATCGGATGCCTTGGTTACCCGGAGTTGCCGGTTTGTGGTCGTCGCGCCGGGGAATCAAACCGCCTGCTCGAATTTCGGGCACTCAAGCGCACGAGTGCCCGAATGGCTGCGTATCGGCGCATATCCGCACGCATTTCCTGGTCGCACCCGCCTGCGGCGCCGCTGCGAAATCCCTGCAAATAAACCTATTCACTATCAGTTGGGATCGGAGATCCGCCTGCTTGCCATGCAGAAGGTCGAGGGTTCGAATCCCTTCAGCCGCTTCCGAAATCCCGCCCTGGAGCGGGATTTCGTCGTTCTGCGGCTAACCGTGGTCTCGATCTCACTGTTGACCGACGGTCGATACGGCTATCGTTATCGACCAATGGTCAACAACAGAATGGAGGTAGTCGATGACGACCGAGTACGAGCCCTTCCCGAACGAGGAGGGACGGAACAGCCGGCAGGCCGAACTGGAGATCCCGGCGATGGTCCGGGCACTCAGGATTCCGAACCACTCGCGGATCCTCGAGGTCGGGTGCGGCCGAGGGGTCGCGCTACCGGTCCTCGATCGGTTGTGCAGCCCGCGCCGACTGGTGGGCCTGGACGTCGATCCGGAGCTGCTGGTCGAGGCGGCGGCGAATCTCCGCGCGCACGGGACGGAGGCGGAGCTTCTTGCTGCCGACGTCCGCCGCATGCCATTCGCCGACGAAGCCTTCGACGTGATCGTCGACTTCGGCACGCTCTTCCACATCGCCAGACCGCAGGTCGCATCGGCAGAGATCGCTCGAAGTCCTAGCAACAGGGGGGATGTTCGTCCATGAGACGAAGGCCTCGCAGTTGCTCTCGCATCCAGTCCGTTCACGCGGCCGGCGTCTGCCGCGGTTGGAGCACGACGGCCTCCGGCGTGAGCGCTGGGCGATGCTCTGGGCCTCCCGCACCAAGGGATTCCCGGATCGGATCACCGCACGAGGTTCAGCAGCGGTTGACCCTTGAAATGCCGCCGGATCTGATCCCCGACTAGCTCGTAAACCCTCTCGTCCGCGGCCGGGCTGTCGCCGGCGATGTGCGGGGTCAGGAGCACGTTCGGCAGTCGCCACAGCGGACTCTCTGGCGGTAGGGGTTCGGGGTCAGTGACGTCAAGTGCGGCCGCCAGCCGCCCCGACTTCAGCTCGTCGCCGAGGGCATCCATGTCGACCACGGTGCCGCGGCCGGCGTTGACGAGGAGCGCGCCCGTCTTCAGCATGGCGAGCCTCTGCTTGTCAATCAGCCCCACTGTCTCGGGGGAGGAGGGGAGCAGGACGATCACGATGTCGGCATGGGGCAAAAGATCGTCGATCGCATCCGCCCCGTGGGTATCTCCGCGCGGGCGACTCGCCACGCCCGACACCTCGACGCCGAATGGACGCAGCCGGTCCTCCACCGCTCGGCCGATCGACCCGTGGCCGACGATCAGGGCTTTCGACCTCGCCAACTCGCGCGGCATCCTGGGTTCCCACTGCGCCTGCTCCTGCTGCCGCCGGAACCGGGCGAGGTCCTTAAAGCTCTCGAGAATCGCGCCGACCACCCACTCGGCCACCGGCGCGTCCCGGGTCCCGCGCGCGCTGCAGAGCGCCACGCCCGCCGGGACCGAGGGCGCGATCCAGTCGACGCCGGCCGAAGTCGCCTGGACGACCCGAAGGGCCCTGGGTCGAGGCAGCGCCTCGATCACCCTGCGCGACCCAAACGGCGGCACCAGGAACTCGACCGCTTCAATCGCCTGCGGCAGGGCACCGTCGCGGGGGATGAGATTGACCTCGACCGCGTCGGGGAGCTCTCCAAGACTGGCTCGGGCAGGGTTGTCAGGCAGCCAGACCTCCACGGGACTGGTGACCCTACGGGCGCCGCTCGGACGCCCCATGCTTCGACCTCGGCGACAGAGCGCGAAAGGGCTCGACGGACCGGCGCGTACCGAATAGGGTCGGTATCCCCACCAAATCTAGGAGGCCACTGCCATGTTTGTACGTGCCGTCAGGTTCACCGGCGTATCTGCCGAGCGGATGCAGGAGCTTCTAGCCCGCATCGAGGGATCGGATGGGCCACCGCCCGGCGTCCCCGCCACCGGTCTCCAGGTCCTACACGACGAGGAGCAGGAAACCGCGGTGGTTCTTCAGAGCTTCGAGAGCGCGGAGGACATGGAGGCTGGAGCCAAAGTGTTCAGCGCGATGGATTCGTCGGAGACGCCCGGCACCCGCGCATCGGTCGACATGTGCGAGGTGAAGGTCGACCGAACGCTCACCTGAACCTCATCGCCTAGACCGCTACCGCCACAGTTCGCGACGCAGCACCTCGTTGCCGCGCTCGAGCTGCTCGATGGTGGCGCTGGAGACCGAGCGCACGCGGGTCTGGCGATTGATGCGGGATTGAATCTCCCGGTGCGACTGCTTGGTGCGACGGGCAAGGTCGCCGACCAGGCGGCTGCGCTCGGCGCGCAGCCGCTCCCGGGTCGCATAGGCCGACTCCCGCTCGGGCTCGCGGTCCTCGGCCGTGGCTTTGGGCTCGAGGGCGGTCGCCTTCCTCGCCGGCTCGGGATCGTCGGTCGGGAAAAGCTGCAGCGTGGTTTCGCTCATGATCGCCTCGTCCAGCTCGGCGTCACCCGAGCTGAGGGCGGCAAAACCGCCTCCCGGCTCGCCCGGCTCCGGACGGGCGTCCTCCATCTCGACCTCTTCCTCCTCGGCGGTCGGTGAGAGGTCGAGCGCGTGACGGCGCTCCAGCTCGATCTCGTAGGCGAGCGCCTTCAGCCTTGGGTCGGCCGGCATCAGCAGATAGCTCATCTGGCGACGCGGCCTCGGGGTGGCGCGGATGAAGCGACCGACCACCTGGCGGAAGAAGAGCTCGGTCCGGGCCGCGGTCGCGTAGACACCGACCCGCAGGCGGGGAATGTCGACACCCTCGGAGACCATCAGGACCGAGACCAGCCAGCGTCGATCGGAGGCGGCGAAGTCGGCGATGCGCTGACTGGCGCCGGGCTCGTCGCTCATCACCAGCTCGGGCCGCTGCCCCGAGATCGACCCGAGCCGCGCCGCGATCGCCCGCGCGTGATCCTGGTCGGAGGCGATGACCAGGCCGCCCGCGTCGGGGTGACCGTCGGAACGCACCTCGCTCAGCCTGGCATCGGCGTCGTGCAGCACCTCCCCCATCCACTCGCCGTCCGGGCTGAGCGCCGTCCGCAGGCGCCGGGCCGACTCCGCCGCCGGCAGGACGAGGTCGAAGTCGGCGCTGCGCAGCCGGCCGTCCGAGAGCCACTCCATCTCGCCGTCGTAGGGCAGGAAGGTGATCGGGCGGCAGACCCGGTCGACCAGCGCCTGCGGGTAGCCGTAGGCGTAGTCGGCCCGGCTGAGGCCATCGTCGTCGTAGGTGACCCAGGGGATGGCCGAGTTGTCGGAGCGAAACGGCGTGCCCGAGAGGAGCAGCCGGAAGCGGGCGTCGTCGAAGGCCTTGCGGGTTTGCAGACCCCAGGCGGCCAGATCGCCCATGTGGTGCGGCTCGTCGGCGATCAGCAGGGTCGGGCGGCGCTCGGCGGCCCGCCGGTGCGCATCCGGCCCGGCCGCGATCGTCTGATAGGTGACGGCGACGCCGTGGAAGTCGGCCGACTCCGGCCCGTCCGAGTTCGGCCGGTTCGGCTCGAGGTCGATGCCGTAGCGGCCCGCGTCGGCGGCCCACTGGCGGCAGATGTGGGTGGTCGGCCCGGCGACGACGACGCGCGAGACGAACCCGGCGCTCAGCATCCGGTGGGCGATGTGCAGGCCGAAGGTGGTCTTCCCGGCCGCCGGCGTGGCCGAGGCCAGGAAGCTGGTGGCCGAGTGCGCCCGCACGGCCTCGGTCGCCTCCTCCTGCCAGGCGCGGAGGGGTCGGGCTTCGGGCCACTCCGGAAACGATCCGGCACGCGCCCCGTCGCCGGTCAGATGCTGAGAGGCGTCGTACAAGGGCGCGCAACAATAAGTTCGCCCGCGGTCGGAGGAATGCCGACCCAACACAGACAAAGCCGAAACCATTTCGGCTGGGTTTGTGCTACTTATTATTGGGTATTCTGTGGTTGTTCCCACATGATCCATCCCCCACCGACGCGAGGCAACGGAGGAGTGAAGCGAACCGCATTTGGCGCCGTCGTATCCCTGGCCACGGCTGCCCTGATGCTCCTCCCGAGCCTCGCGTCGGGCCTAACCGCGTAGCTCTGAGACCAGATCGTCCAGGTCGAGAGGCGTGGTGCCCATTTCGACCCCCTCGCCGTCGGCGGGGCGCGGCCATTGCTCGCGCGGGCGGTCCCAGTAGAGCTCGACCCCGTTGCGATCAGGGTCGGAGAGGTAGAGCGCCTCGCTGACGCCGTGGTCGGAGGCGCCCTCCAGCGGCCAGCCGGCCTCGCTCACGCGCCGCAGCGCGTCGGCGAGGGCGCGGCGGGTCGGGTAGCGGATCGCCGTGTGGAAGAGGCCGGTGGTCCCGGGTGCGGGCGGCGAGCCGCCTTTCGAGGACCAGGAGTTGAGCCCGATGTGGTGGTGGTAGCCGCCGGCCGAGATGAAGGCGGCGTCGGCGCCCCAGCGCTGCATCAGCTCGAAGCCGAGGACGTCGCAGTAGAAGTCGAGGGCGCGATCGACGTCGGCGACCTTGAGGTGAACGTGGCCGATGTCGACGCCGGGGTCGATGGGCTCCGGCGTCCGCTCAGCCATCGAGGACCCCGTCCAGCGCCTCGTTGACGAGGCGGTCGGCGTCGGCGTTCTCGGCGCGGCGGACGTGGCGGATCGACCAGGAACCGAAGCCGGCGAGCGCTTTCTTCACTTCGGCGTGGAGCGCTTTCATGCCAGGGTTTTTCACCTTGTAGCGGCCTTCCACCTGCCGCACGACCAGCTCGGAGTCGCCGACCAGTTCCAGCTCATCGACCCCGTGCGCGGCGGCCAGCTCGATCCCTTTCAGCAGCGCCCGGTACTCGGCGACATTGTTGGTCGCCTCGCCGATCTTTTCCCCCAACTCCTCGATCACGGTGCCTTCGGCGTCGCGGACGACGACCCCGATCGCCGCCGGACCCGGATTGCCGCGAGCTCCGCCGTCGACGTTGACGATCGCCCGGCTCATCGGCTCCGCGCCGGCTCCCCGGCCAACCGCAGCTGTCCGTCCTCGCCGACCGCTGCGTTCCACTGCCGTGCGGCGGCGTCGAGCTGGTCGATCTCGCCACCCTTGTCGAGCTCGAAGATCTCTCGCAGCTCGTCGCCGATGTCGACGCCCCACTGGTACCAGGAAAGCTCCCAGGCGATCGTGATCCGGACCTCGTCCAGCGCCCCGGCGGAAGCGCCGACCGAGGCGCGCGGCACCCCGAGCGTCCGGGTCAGGCCGACGACCGCCTGACCGGCCTCGCTGGAGTTGAAGCGCGCGACCGCGAGCTCGAAGGGTGTGGGACCGGCCTCGTCCCGCAGCAGCGCCGAGCGCGGCCGCCGCGATGGCGCCACGGAGTCCTGCGCGGGCAAGGTGGTCGCGGTCGGCGCTCCCGGCCGGCGGGATCGGCGGCGTAGCATCCGTCGCAGGCGCCCTTGGTGACCCGCCTCTCCCCCCCGGTCCGGTGCCGGCTCCCCGGCCGGCCGCCAGCCGAGGTGCTCGGCGCGGGCGACGCAGAGCTCACAGACGTCTCGCTCCTCGACGCCGGAGACGTACCCGTGCACGCGCTCGCCGGCGAGGATCGTGCGGCCGCAGACGGCACAGGTGGCGTCAACTCTCATGCTGCCGCCAAGGTACCAACGGGCAGGCGGTGCCCCCTCCGGTTCAGGCCTGCTGGAGGTGCGATTTCAGCCGCATGACCGCCTTCGTGTGCAGCTGGGAGACGCGCGACTCGGTGACGCCGAGGACCTCGCCGATCTCGCGCAGGGTGAGGTTCTCGTAGTAGTAGAGGGCGACGACGAGCTGCTCGCGCTCGGGCAGAGAGCCGATCGCCTCGGTCAGCCGGTCCTTGACCTCGGAGCTGGCAAGCGCTTCCTGCGGGTCGGCGGCGCCATCGTCGGCAATCGTGTCGAGCAGCGACACCTGGTCGCCAGAGGAGTCCGAGACGGTCCAGAGCTCATCCAGCGCGTAGACGGAGGAGTTGGCGATCTCCAGCAGCGCGCTCTGCAGTTCCTCCTCGGTCATTTTCAGCTTCGAGGCAAGCTCGGCCTCGCTTGGGGCCCGCTGCAATTCGTGCTCGAGTTTGGCCTGGGCGGCCTCGATTTCACGGGCGCGGGAGCGGACCGAGCGTGGGACCCAGTCAAGGGAGCGCAGTTCGTCGATGATCGCGCCGCGGATCCGGGTCATCGCGAAGGTCTCGAACTTGATCCCCCGCTCCGGCTCGAAGCGCTCGATCGCGCCGATCAGGCCGACCAGGCCGTAGGAGATCAGGTCGGCGTCTTCGACGTGGGACGGAAGGCCGGCGCCGAGTCGGCCGGCGACGAACTTGACCATCGGCGAGTAGGCGACGACCAGTCGCTCGCGGGCACCCTCGTCCCCGTCGCCCTTGTAGCGCCGCCACAGATCGCGCAGCTCTACCTCTTTGACGCCGGTTTCCATCAGCCGATTCTACGGTCGTTTGCGGGTAATTGGTTCATGCGCGGGGGTGGCTTGCAGCGTAGGTGTCACGCAGCCGGGCCGCATCGACCCGGGTGTAGACCTGGGTGGTGGAGATCGACGCGTGGCCCAGCAACTCCTGAATCGTACGCAGGTCTGCCCCGCCCTCGAGTAGATGAGTTGCGAAGGAATGCCTGAGCGCGTGCGGGGAGACCCCCGCCGCGAGCGAAGCTTCGCGCGTCCAGAGGCCGAGCCGACGGGTCACGTCGGAGTTGGAAAGGCGGCGCCCGCTCTTGGAGAGGAACAGCGCCAGCTCGTGCGGATCGCCGGCCAATGCGCGCCGGCCTTTGTCGAGATAACGCTGCACGGCGCGCTGGGCTGGCTCGCCGACCGGCAGCAGGCGCTCCTTCTGCCCCTTGCCGAGCACCCGCAGCTGCTCGGTCTCGAAGTCGAGGGCGCCGAGGTCGAGGTTGACGATCTCCTCGCAGCGCAGGCCGCAGGAGTAGGCGAGCTCCAGCATCGCCCGGTCACGCAGCTCAAGCGGGGTGCGGGCGGGGATCCGCTCCAGCAGGGTCCGCATCTGCTCGGTGCTGAGAACGGTCGGGAGATGCTCGGCGCGCTTCGGGCTGGAGACCAGCTCGGCCGGGTTGGAGCCGGCATGGCCGGTGCGAACGAGGTAGCCGAAGAAGCCGCGGATCGCCGCCAGCTTGCGGGCGACGGTAGCCGGCGCCGCACCGGCGCTCGAAAGCCCTGCCCCGTAGCGACGCACGTCGCGGTGGCGGACCTCTGCCGGTCCCACTCCCTGCTCCCCGGCCCACTCGGCGAAGCCACCGAGGTCGACCGCATAGGCGCGCCGCGTCCGCTCAGCGGACCCGCGGGCGCGAAGGTCGCGGTCATATGCGGCGAGTGCTTCCTCCCAGCTCATCGAGGCTTCATTCGCCTCGATCGCCCAGCGTCCTCTCGATAACGGCTAGCCGAGAAATATGGGGGTGCCCAGTTCGACTTCGCTGTAGAGCTCTTCGACGTCGGGGATTGCCATCCGGACGCAGCCGTGCGAGGCGGCGGTGCCGAGCGAGGAGGTTTCTTCGGTGCCGTGGATTCCCGCCCCTTCGTAGATCGCCATCCAGCGCGCCTTGATCGGGTTCGAGGGCCCTGGCGGGATCGTCTGCCCGGCCAGCGAGCCGGCCCAATCGGATTCCGGCACGTTCCAGACCGGGTTTTCTTCCATGGCTTCGATTTGGTAGAGCCCTTCAGGCGTGTCGAACCCTTCCGCTCCGACCGCCACGGTGTAGGTCTTGGCCAGCTTCAGGTTCTTCCACAGCCGCAGGGTGAAGCTGTTGCGGTCGAGGGTGAGGTAGGACGGGTACTCGGCCGCCACCTCCTGCTTGGTTACTTCCGGCGCGATCGACCGCACCTGGGCGCGGATCGCGTGCGGGGCGTTGGCGTTGAGGACGGCCGCCTTGAGGTTCTTCTCCAACAGGTTGTCGCGCAGCTTGCGACCCGGCTGCCCGGCGACGACCAATAGTTCGGCGCCACTCGGTTCAACGTCGGCGTTCTGCGGTTCCTGGTCAATGTCGCCGGCGACGCGGCGAACGAAGCGATTCACCGCCGGCACCGAATAGGCAACCTCGGGGGCGATCTTTTCGTCGACTTCACCGCCGCTGACGTAACGGACGAGCCGGACCGGCAGGCCACCCTCCTGGCTGTCTTCGACCGCTTCGGCGACGGCGCCCTCGATGTCAGCGCGGATCTTCAGCTGCTCGCCGGTCAGCTTCCAGGTCTCGCCGTCGAAGTTGACGGTGAGCGAGCTGCGCAGCGGCGCCACCAGCTTGCGGTGGACGAGGGCGGTGGCTTCGTCTTCGTCGAGGCCGCCGACGTCGACCCCGCCGATCGTCACTCCCTCGGCGATCTTGTCCTTCTGCGAACTGTCGTAGGCGTAGGCGCCTCCGACCACGAGCACCAGCAGCAGTGCCGCGATCAACAGCACGATCGAAGTCTTCTTTCCCATCTGAGCGGAGTAACCCTCGGTAAGTCGTTTGCCGGTCTTGGAAAGTCTAGGCATCCCGGTCCTTCGGCCCGATACCTTGCTTTCCCTGCAATTTCGCGTGTGCCTCGGACTTATCGGCAGCGCGGCCGGATATCTTTCGCCCGTGCGCACCAAGGACGAAGTCCGCGAGGAGGTCTGGAAGGCGATGGAACGCGAGGGCGTTTCCCGCTTCCCCGGCGCCGAGGGGCGCATCCCCAACTTCGCCGGCGCCAAACTGGCGGCCGAGAAGCTCGGCGCCCACCGGGTCTGGAAGCGGGCGCGGGTGATCAAGGCGAACCCCGACTCACCGCAGACCCACGCGCGGCGGATCGCCCTGGAAGAGGGCAAGACGGTGATCATGGCGGTGCCGCGCCTGCGCGACCCCCACCCGTTCCGGGTGCTCGACCCGAAAAAGCTCTCGAAGGCGGCGATGAAGGAGGCGGCGACGATCAAGGGCGCGCTCAAGCACGGCCGCGTCGTCGCCCTCGACGAGCTGCCGGAGGTCGACCTGATTCTCTGCGGCTCGGTCGCGGTCAACCTCAGCGGCGCCCGGGTCGGCAAAGGCGGCGGCTACCACGACCTCGAGTACGGGATCCTCGCCGACGCCGGCAAGATCGACGAGCACACCACCGTCGCCACCACCGTCCACCCGATCCAGATCCTGCGCCAGCACCTGATGGTCACCGACCACGACCTGCCGGTCGACCTGATCGCGACGCCGCGCGCGGTGATCGACGTCGAGCGCCAGTATCCCCGGCCGCGCGGCATCCTCTGGGACCACCTGCAACCGCCCCAGATCCGCGAGATCCCGGTTTTGGAAAGGATGGGGTATGCCTGATTTCGAGTCCGAGCCAGCATCCGTCTTCCCCGCCTCCGACTACGGCAACCCCGACCGGACGCCGGAGTGGCTGCAGATCGACTGGCGCCAGCATCTCCACCGGGTCGACCTGCCGGGGGCGCAGCAGGTCAACTACGCCGAGATCGGCGAGGGCGAGCCGATTCTCTTCATCCACGGGATCGCCGGCTGCTGGCGCAACTTCCTCGAGAACCTTCCCTACTTCGGCCGCTCCTACCGGGCGATCGCGCTCGACCTGCCGGGCTTCGGCGACAGCCCGATGCCCTCGTGGGAGATCACGATGGCCAACTACGGGCGCCTGATCCACGACTTCTGCGAGCGTCTCGGGATCGAGCATGTTGCGGCTTTGGTGGGCAACTCGATGGGCGGCTTCATCGCCACCGAGGCGGTGATCCAGCAGCCCGAGCGCTTCGACCGCCTGGTTCTGATCTCCGCTGCGGGAATCAGCTTTGCCGAGTGGGAGGGCCGCTCGATCGACGCCGCCGCCCGCATCTTCAAAGCAGCGATCCCGATGCTCAGCGGCGAACGAAGCTCCTACTGGACCCGCCCGCGCGGTCGCAAGCTCGCCTTCGGCCGGATCTTCCGTAATCCCAACAAGCTGCGACCCGAGCTGCTCGCCGAGCAGGTGCGCCCGGGACTGCAAGCCCCCGCCTTTTCCGACGCGCTGGGGTCGATCTGGGGCTACGACACCCGCGAGCGCCTGCCGGAGATCGAGATCCCGACCCTGGTCACCTGGGGCCTCAACGACCAGGTCGTTCCGGTCGAAGCCGCGCTCGGCTACCACCGGCTGATCCCGAAGTCCCGTCTCGAGCTCTTCGAGCGCACCGGCCACCTCCCCCAGCTCGAGCGCCCGGGGCGCTGGAACCCGCTGGTCGAAGGCTTCATCGAGTCCTCGCAGCCGCTGCAAGCGGCCGCGGACACCGCCGTCGGTTAGCCCTTTACGGGTCTAACCCGTGATTGCGCCACGGGCGGCGGATGAGACCGTCGCCGCGTACTTGCCCATCACGCCGCGGCCGAAGGGCGAGGGCGGTGACTCGTACTCGGCGACCCGCTTGGCGATCTCCTCATCGGAGAGGGCGACGCTGAGGCTGCGGTTGTCGATGTCGACGGTGATCTCGTCGCCCTCGCGGACCGCGGCGATCGGACCGCCCTTGGCCGCCTCGGGGGCTACGTGGCCGATCATCAGCCCGCGGGTGGCGCCGGAGAAGCGGCCGTCGGTGACCATCGCCACGCTCTCGCCCAGCCCCTCGCCGACGATCGCGGCCGTCACCTGCAGCATCTCGCGCATGCCGGGACCGCCGATCGGACCCTCGTTGCGGATCACGACGATGTCGCCCGGGTTGATCTGCTGGTCCTTGACGGCGCGGAAGCAGTCCTCTTCGTTCTCGAAGACGCGGGCGGGACCGGTCTGCTGCCGGCGCTCGGTGCCGGCGACCTTGACCACCGCGCCTTCGGTGGCGAGGTTGCCGCGCAGGATCGCCAGCCCGCCTTCGGGCTTGAGCGGGTCCTCGACCGGGCGCACGACTTCCTGGCCCGGCGCCTCGGTGGCGGCGGCGGCTTCCTCGCCGATCGTCCTGCCGGTGACGGTGATCGCGTCGCCGTGCAGGATGCCGGCTTTGGCCAGGCGCTTGAGGATCACCGGGACGCCGCCCGCCGCGTAGAGGTCGGTGGCGACGAAGCGGCCGCCTGGCTTGAGGTCGGCGAAGAGTGGGGTGTTACGCGAGATCCGCTCGAAGTCGTCCATCGTCAACTCGACTCCGACCTCGTGGGCAAGTGCGATCAGGTGCAGGACCGCGTTGGTCGAGCCGCCCGAGGCGCAGACGCAGGCGATCGCGTTCTCGAGCGCGTCGCGGGTGAGGATCTTGCTCGGGCGCAGATCCTCGACCAGGACGTTGATCACCAACTCGCCGATTTTCTCGGCGACGGTCTGCTTGTCGTCGTCTTCGGCCGGGACCATCGCCGAGCCGCCGGCGCTGATCCCCAGCGCCTCGAAGGCGCAGGCCATCGTGTTGGCGGTGAACTGGCCGCCGCAGGCACCGGCGCCGGGGCTGGCGACGCCCTCCAGCTCGTTCAGTTCCTCGTCGCTCATGTTGCCGGCGTTGTGGGCGCCGATCGCCTCGAAGATGTCGAGGATGGTGACGTCGCGGCCGTGCCAGTGACCGGGGGCGATCGAGCCGCCGTAGAGCAGGACCGAGGGGACGTCGAGGCGGGCGAGCGCCATCGCGCAGCCGGGGATCGTCTTGTCGCAGGCACAAAGGGCGACGATCGCGTCGAACTGGTAGCCGCGGGCCATCAGCTCGATCGAGTCGGCGATCACCTCGCGGCTGACCAGCGAGGCCTTCATCCCCTGGGTCCCCATCGTCACCCCGTCGGAGACGGCGACGGTGTTGAACTCCATCGGCGTGCCGCCGGCGGCACGGACGCCGGCCTTGACGTGCTCGGCGAGGCCGCGGAGGTGGAAGTTGCAGGGCATCGCCTCGGTCCAGGTGTTGGCGATCCCGATAGTCGGCCGGCTGAGAGCGTCGTCGTCGAACCCGATCCCCTTCATGTAGGCGCGCGAGTGGGCGCGGTCGGGCCCGTCGAAGACGGTCGCCGAGCGAGGGCGGGGAAGCTTGGTTGCGGTGTCGCCGTTCGTGCTCATGCGCCCAAATCTACTGAGGGGACGCCGGCCGCGATTGCCCTTCTCGGACATCCGCGCCGGCGGAAATGCTCAACCGAGGGAAATCAGCCTTTGCCAAACACGTCGACGGGACCGGGACCGGCGCCGATCCCGCGCAGGCCGGCGCCGACCGCGGCAGAGGCGATCTGCCGCGCCATACGCGCCGCCTCCAGCGGCTCCTCGCCCAGGGCCAGGTAAGCCGCCAGCGCTGAGGAGTGGGTGCAGCCGGAGCCGTGAGCGGCGCCATCGGGGTGCCGCTCGCCGGGGATCTCGACCACCCGTTCGCCGTCGAAAAAGAGATCGATCATCTCCTGGCTGTGGCCTCCGGTGACGACTACCGCGCTGGGTCCGAGCGCGACCACAGCCCGGGCCAGCTCCTCCTGACTCGCCCCCTCCCCCAGCCCGGTCAGCACCCGCGCCTCGGGGATGTTCGGGGTGGCCACCGCACAAGTAGGAAGCAGCACATCGACGAGTGCCTTCCTGGTCTCGTCGTCCAGGAGAACAGCGCCGCTCTCGGCGACCATCACCGGATCGATCACGACGGGCGCCTGCTGGACCCCCAGATAGGTGAGAGCGACCGCGACCGCGTCGATCGTCGCCGTGGAACCGAGCATCCCGATCTTGATCGCGTCGGCTCCCATGTCTTCGGCGATCGCCAGGATCTGGGCGAAGACCGCCTGTGGCGAGACCAACTCGACCATTTCGACGCCGCGAGTGTTCTGCGCCGTGATCGCCGTGATCGCAGTCATCCCGTGGACTCCGCAGCGCGCAAATGCCTTCAGGTCGGCCTGGATCCCGGCACCGCCGCCGGAGTCGGAGCCAGCAATTGAGAGGGCAGCCGGTGGTTCATTGGGAGTCATGGAAGGGAGCCTAGAGAGACGCTTTGCCGCTTGATGGAAGCAAGGTCCGCGAGTAGGTGCCGAGACTCGAGCAGGCGAGATAGCCGAGGAGCTCGAGGCGGGAGAGCGCCGCAGCCGCCCCCGGCCCCGGGAGACAGGCGGCGGCTGCGACGGCGTCACAGGTGTTCGCTCCTGCCTCGACCACAGCTAGGACGGTTTCGAGGTCGGGGTCGAGACTCGGGCCGGTGTGTTCGACGCGGCGCTGACCCGGCCCGAGCATCGCGTCGAGGACGTCCTGGGCGTCGCGGATGAGGTGGGCGCCGGCGGCGAGGAGGCCGTTGGGGCCGGCTGAGGCGCGGGAGGTGACCGGTCCGGGGACGGCGCCGAGGTCGCGGCCCAGGTCGGCGGCGAGATCGGTGGTGATCAGCGAGCCTGAGCGGGAGGCCGCCTCGACCACAACCGTCATTCCGGTCAGCGCCGCCATGATCCGGTTGCGAGCGGGAAAGGTCCAGCGCCAGGGAGTCGCTCCCGGTGGAAACTCCGAGATCACCAACCCGGTTTCGCAGATTCGCCGCCAGAGGGTCCGGTGGCTGGACGGGTAAGCGACGTCGGGACCGCAGCCGAGGACGGCGATCGTGCGGCCGGCGTCGATGGCTCCGCGGTGGGCGCAGCCGTCGATGCCGAAGGCGAGGCCGCTGACCACGACCATCCCGGCGGCCGCCAGTTCGCGACCCAGCTCACGTGCAATCTCGCGGCCGTAGGAGGTGGCACGACGGGCCCCGACGATGGTCACCGCTTCGAACGGCTCGATCCTGTCGATCAGCTGCGGGCTGCCCCGCCCGACCAGTGCCCAGGGTGCATCGGCGGCGTCCCGCAACTGGGCCGGATAGAGGTCGCCGTGGCGACAGCAGGCCCAACAGCTGGCCTGATCGAGCTCTTCGTTCAGCCGCACCTCCGACAGCGCCGCAACCCGCGCCAGCATCTGACCGGCGACCTTCGGGGCCGCTACCTCGACCAGCTCCTCGTTCGACAACCGCAGCAATTCCGGCGACCGCGAGCCGACCTCGCCGGTGGCGATTCGCTCGACGTAGGGACCGAGCGCCGCAAGCAACCAGGAGCGGCGCAGGCACTCGAGGCAAGCACGGTGCTCAACCATTGTCCCGCCGCCGCATCTGCAGGGCCTGGGCCATCTGCTCCTCGCCGATCTCCTCGACACCGGCCAGATCGGCGAGCGTCTGCGCCAGGCGCAATGCCCGGTCGTGGGCGCGACCGCTGAGCCGCTGCCGCGCGTAGAGGTCCGCCAGCAGCGCCGCTGCGCTCTCACCCAAGGGGCAGGCGCGCACCTCGGCCGGGGTCATCTCGGCATTGCAGCGACCGGGGCCCAAGCGCCACTCCTGACGCTCGCGGGCGGCGCCGACCCGTTCCCGCACCGGCGCGGACGGCTCACCAGGAGCGCCGCCGATCTCCGCCGCGCTCGGCTGGCGCACAGCGGCGAGCAGGTCGATCCGGTCGGCAAGGGCGCCGCTGAGCTTGCCCTGGTAGCGCTGGACGTCGTACGGGGAGCAGATGCAGTCTGGATCGGTTTCTCCCCGACCACACGGGCAGGGATTGGCGGCGGCGACCAGCATGAACCGGCAGGGAAGGTTGCGCCGGCCGCCGGCTCGCGCGATCGAGACCTCCCCCGACTCCAGCGGCGCCCGCAGCGCCTCCAGCGCGTCGCGCCGGAACTCGCAGAGCTCGTCGAGGAAGAGGACCCCGCGATGCGCCAGCGTCGCCTCCCCCGGGCGCGGCGGCGAGCCGCCGCCGATCAGCCCGGCGGCGCTGATCGTGTGGTGCGGCGCCCGGAACGGCCGACTGCCGGGCAGACCATCGAGCCGCCCGCAAGCGCTGGCGATCCGCGCCACCTCTAGCGCCTCGACCGGCGCCAGTGGCGGCATCACCGAAGGCAGCCGGCTCGCCGCCAGTGACTTGCCGGCGCCAGGCGGCCCGACCATCAGCAGGCTGTGCCCACCCGCCGCCGCCACCTCGAGCGCGTGCCGCAGGTGCGGCTGGCCGCGTAGGTCGGCGAGGTCAGGGGCGCCCGGCGCGGGGTCGAGCTGTAGCGGCAAGGGCTGCGAGCGGGGTGGCTCCCACTCCCCCGCCACCAGCGCCGTCAGTTGCCCCAGCGCCTCGACCCCGACCACGCCGATCCCCTCCGCCAGCGCCGCCTCAGCGGCGTTCTCGGCCGGCAGCACGATCGCCTCCGCCCCGCTTTCGCGCGCCGCCTCGGCCATCGCCAGCGCCCCCTGCACCGACCTGGTCGAGCCGTCGAGCGCCAGCTCCCCCGCCAGCGCCACCCGCGCCAGCCCCTCCCACTCCAGCTGACCGGAGGCGCTCAGCAGCCCGGCGGCGATCGCCAGGTCCATTCCCGGTCCCGCCTTGCGCAGGCTGGCCGGTGCCAGGTTGACGACAATCCGGCGCAGCGGGAACTCGAAGCCGCAGTTGACCAGCGCCGCCCGCACCCGCTCGCGCGCCTCGCGCACCGCCGCGTCAGGCAACCCGACGATGGTGAAGTTGGGCAGCCCGCGGTGGACATCGACCTCGACCTGCACGGGCCGGGCGGAGATGCCGTCGAGAGTGAAGGTGCGGGCGGTGGCGAGCACGGAGACCACGCTAGGCGGCGTCGATTCACGCGTTGCGCGCAGAAAGAAAAATCTTCGAGTCGAGGGTGGGGAGAGTTCGTGACTTCCCAGCCCTTAGGCCTGTATGACCGTCGCCCGCCGCCGCACCGGAGCCATCGCCGAGGACCTCGTCGCCAGCCGTCTCGCCGCCGCCGGCTGGGAGATCGTCGAGCGCAACGCCCGCACCCGCTACGGCGAGCTCGACATCGTCGCCCGCGACGGCCGCACCCTGGTCTTCATCGAGGTCAAGGGCGCGCGTGAAGGCACCCAGTTCGGCCCCGAGCGCCCGATCCTCTCGATCGATCACCGCAAGCAGCAGCGGGTCCGCCGTCTCGCCACCGCCTGGATGTCAGAACGCCGCAGCCAGCTGCCCTACGACGAGATCCGCTTCGACGCGGTCGGCGTCACCCTCGACCGCGACGACCGCGCGGTCCACGTCGACTACGTCAAGGGCGCGTTCTAAGAAGCGGATCAGCCCAGCTCGAGCTGCGAGTACGCCACGCTCTGGAACGAGCGGCGATGGAGTGGAGAGATGCCGATCTCCTCGATCGCCTGGCGGTGCTCGGGGGTCGAATAGCCGACGTGCTCCTCGAAGCCCCAGCCCGGGTGCTCGACGGCCACCTCACGCATGTAGCGGTCGCGGGTGACCTTGGCGATCACCGAGGCCGCGGCGATCGCGGCGCTCGTCGCATCCCCCTTGACAACCCGGCGATGGGGGACCGAGCAGCGCGGCAAGCCGAAGCCGTCGACGAGACTGATCGCCTCCTCCCCGGGCGCCAGCCGCTCCAGCGCCAGCGAGAGGGCTTCGATGTTGGTCACGTGCAGGCCGCGGCGGTCGATCCCGGCCGCAGATCGAACGACGACGCTGACCCGCTCCGCCGCTCGCAGCACGCACGGGTACATCTCCAGCCGCCGGGTCTCGGTCATCTGCTTTGAGTCGTGCAGGCCGCTGAGCGCGCGGCGATCAGAGTTTGAGAGGCGCTCGTAGTCGATCAGCACCGCGGCGGCGACCAGCGGCCCGGCCAGGCAACCGCGCCCGGCCTCGTCGGCGCCGGCGACGAGGCGGCTCTGCAAGCCGCGGTCGAAGGCGAACAGGCGGCGGCTGCGCGCCAGGCGCCGGCGATGGGTCTTACCGGGCTTAGAGCCCGCCGACTCGGTTCGGGGGCCAGTAGGTGGCAAAGGCCTCACCGATGAGCCAGTCTCGGGGAACGGGGCCCCAGTAACGGCTGTCGTCGCTTGCCCCACGGTTGTCGCCCATCATGAAGTAATGGTCGGCCGGGATCTTTATCTCTCTCGGTTTGTTGCAGGCTTCGCCGCCGCCGCATGGATTGATGAACGGCTCGTCGGTCTGTTCGACCCCGTTGACGACGGGATGGCCGTTGCGGATTGAAAGGGTGTCGCCGGGTCCGGCGACGATCCGCTTGATGAAGTTCTGATCCGAGCGCTCAGGCGTCGGCGTCGGGCACGGTTCGCCGACTTTCGGCACCCCACCGGGAACTCCGCACTGCGGCCCTTCGCCGTCGGCACCGCGGGGTGGGTGGAAGACGACGACATCGCCGATATTCGGGTCCGTGAAGTGGTAGAGGAAGCGGTTGACGAGGACCCGCTGGCCGACGTCGAGGGTCGGCTCCATCGATTCAGAAGGGATCTGGTACGGCTTGACGATCCAGGCCTGAATCGCCAGCGCCAGCCCAAGGGCCAGCGCAACGATGACGGCCAACTCGATGAGCCCGCCGCCTTTGGACTTCGGCTTCGGGAGTTTCGGGTTCAGGCCTTCGAGTCCTCGTCGGAGTCGCCGGCCTCTGCCGGCGCCTCGTCCTCGGCATCCTCAGGCGCTGAACTGTCCTCGGTCTCCCCGGCCTCGGACGCATCCGCGTCCGTCTCCGCCGCCGTCTCGGTCGCCGGCGAAGCCTCGGGCTCGTCGGTCTTCTCAGCCTCGGCCTCCGGAGCCTCGTCGGCTGCCGGAGTCTCGGTGGTCTCCTCGCCGCCATCAGCCTCGGCCTTCGGCTCCTCGGGAGTCTCGACCGGGACGACCTCCTCCTGGCTGACGCCCTCGGCGTCGACCGCGGTGGACTCGCCGGCAGCCGCGGGCGCGGCGACGACGTCGTCGTCAATCCCCCAGCGCCGCTCGGCGACGCGTGCCGCCTTGCCGATCCGGCCGCGCAAGTAGTAGAGCTTGGCCCGGCGCACAGCCCCGCGCGCCGCCACCTCGAGTTTCTCGATCTTGGGCGAGTGCAGGGGGAACGTCCGCTCGACGCCCACCCCGAAGGACTGCTTGCGGACGGTGAAAGTCTCGCGCACGCCGGAGCCCTGGCGCTTGAGGACGACGCCCTCGAAGACCTGGGTCCGCTTGCGGCTGCCCTCGACCACCTGGAAATGGACGCGGACGCGGTCGCCAGGGGCGAACTTGGGCAGCCCCTGCTTCAGCTGGGCGCGCTCGATGCTGTCGATTACGGAGCTCATAGGAAGGTTCGCTGCGAGAAAAAACCGCCGGGACCCAGTTGCGGGAACCGCGCGGTCGCGGAATGGTAGCTACTCCGCGTCTTTTTCGAACTGCTCGGCTCGCTGGCGGCTCTGCTCCAGCCGCCACTGGCGGACCTTCTCGTGGTCGCCCGAGAGCAGGATCTCGGGGACGTCCCAGCCGCGGTAGCTCGGCGGGCGGGTGAAATGGGGGTACTCGGGCATCCCCTCGAGGGCGTGGCTGAAGGACTCCTCGACCGCCGAATCGGCGTGACCGAGGGCGCCGGGAAGCTTGCGCATCAGCACGTCGGAGACCACCATCGCCGGCAGCTCGCCGCCGGCGAGGACGTAGCGACCGATCGAGAGCTCGTCGTCAGCCAGGTGCTGGTGGACGCGATCGTCGAAGCCCTCGTAGCGGCCGCAGAGCAGCGCCAGGTGCGGCTCGGCCACCAGTTCGTCGGCGATCTCGTCGCTCAGCAGCGGCCCGGTCGGCGAGAGCAGGACGATCCGCGGCCGCGACCCCTCGCCATAGGCGGTCTTAAGCGCCTCGTCAACCACGTCGACCCGCAGCACCATCCCGGCGCCGCCGCCGTAGGGCGAGTCGTCGACCTGGCCCGCGGTAAGCGGGGTCGAGTCGCGGTAGTTGAAGAGGCGAAACTCGTTGCCCTCGTCGATCGCGTTCTGGACCGAGCGCTGCGACCGAAACCAGTCGAAGGCCTCCGGGAAGAGGGTGAAGACGTCGAGCCGCACCCGGGTCGGGTCAGTCGAGGATGTCGACGATGACGCGGCGGTCGATCCGCACCGCGGCCGCCTTGGCGATCGTTCGAATCGCGTTGGCAATGCGCCCGCCTTTGCCGATCACCCGGCCGAGGTCGCCCTCGGCGACGCTGATCTCGTAGACGAGGTCGCCTTCCTCTTCCAGCTCCTCGACCACGACCGCCTCCGGATCCTCGACCAGGGCCTTGACCAGAAACTCGAGGAGCTCGGTCATCCGCGGGGCCGGCTAGCTGCCGGTGGCCTTGATGCCCTTGGTCCGCAGCAGGGTCGCCACCGTCTCCGATGGCTGAGCGCCGTGCTCGAGCCAGTGGCGGGCGCGCTCCTCGTCGATGTTGATCGTCGAGGGCTCGGTCTGCGGGTTGTACTGGCCAATCGTCTCGATCGTCCGACCGTCACGCGGGGAGCGTTTGTCGGCGACGACGATGCGCCAGATCGGGTTCTTCTTGGAACCCACCCGTCGAAGTCTGATTCGGACTGCCATAGGGCCGGGCAGATTAGCGTCTTCGCGCCTTCGGGCGCGGCGCGCGCTGCCCACCGCCCGCCAACTTGGCCATCTGCTGCGGCGTCGGCGCCTGCCCGTTGGCCATCGATTTCATCAGCACTTTCATCTGATCGAACTGCTTGACCAGCTGGTTGACGCTCTGAACTTTGGTCCCGGAGCCGTTGGCGATCCGTTTGCGACGGGAGCCGTTGATCAGCCCCGGATTGGACCGCTCCCGGGGGGTCATCGAGAGGATGATCGCCTCCACCCGGTCGAGCTCGCCTTCGTCGATCGGGGCGTTCTTCAGCTGCTTCATCGCGCCCATCCCCGGCAGCATCCCGATGATCCCGCTCAGCGGCCCCATTTTGCGGACCTGCTTCATCTGAGTGAGGAAGTCGTCGAGGCCGAACTGGTCTCGCCGCATCTTCTCCTGCAGCTCCTCGGCCTCCTTCTCGTCGACCTGCTGCTCGGCTTTCTCGATCAGGCTGAGAACGTCGCCCATGCCGAGGATCCGCTGCGACATGCGGTCCGGGTGGAACTTGTCGAAGTCCTCGATCTTCTCCCCGGTCGAGGCGAAGAGGATCGGCTTCCCGGTCACCGCTTTGACCGAGAGGGCGGCGCCGCCGCGGGCGTCGCCGTCGAGCTTGGTCATCACCACGCCGTCGAACTCGGCCACCTCGGCGAAGGATTCGGCGACCCCGACCGCGTCCTGGCCGGTCATCGCGTCGACGACGAGGAGGACGTCGTGGGGTTTGGTCTGCTTGCGGATCTTGGCCAGCTCGGCCATCAGTTCCTGGTCGATGTGGAGGCGGCCGGCGGTGTCGACGATCAGCACGTCGCGGCGCTCGGCGCGGGCTTCGTCGAGCGCCCAGGAGGCGATGTCGACGGGATCGGCTTCGGTACCTCGCTCGTAGACGTGGGCGCCGGCGCGGCCGCCCATCGTCACCAGCTGCTCGACCGCGGCAGGGCGGTAGACGTCGCAAGCGGCGAGGGCGACGTCTTTGCCCTGCTTGCCGAAGAACTGGGCGAGCTTGGCGCAGGCGGTCGTCTTACCGGAGCCCTGCAGGCCGGCCATCAGGATCACGGTCGGGCCGCTGGAGGCCATCGCCAGCTCCGAGCCGGTGCCGCCCATCAGCGCGGCGAGCTCCTCGTTGACGATTTTCACCACCTGCTGCCCGGGGTCGAGGCTCTCCAACACCTCGGAGCCGAGGCAGCGCTCCTTCAGCGTCTTGGTGAAGGTTTTGACGACCTTGAAGTTGACGTCGGCCTCGAGCAGGGCGAGGCGGATCTCGCGCATCGCCGCGTCGACGTCGGACTCGCTGAGCTTGCCGCGCGAGCGGACATCGGAGAGGGTCGACTGGAGGCGTTCGGAGAGCTGGTCGAACATGTCCGAGCAGCTTAGAGAGTCGCCGGGGAGCTACTCGGCGAGCAGGGCGCTGGCGTAGTCGCCGGGATCGAAGGGGCGAAGATCCTCGAGCGTCTCCCCCACGCCGATCAGCTTCACCGGGATGCCGAGGTCGGAGGCGATCGCGAGGGCGATGCCGCCCTTGGCGGTGCCGTCGAGCTTGGTCAGGACGACGCCGTCGACCGCGACGGATTCGGAGAAAATCTTCGCCTGGCGGAGGCCGTTCTGGCCGGTGGTGGCGTCGATCGAGATCAGGGTCTCGTGCGGGGCGTCGGGGATCTGCTTCTTGATCACCCGGCAGACCTTGGCCAGCTCCTCCATCAGGTTGGCCTGGGTGTGGAGGCGACCGGCGGTGTCGACGATGACGACGTCGGCGCCGCGAGCGCGGGCGGCGTTGATCGCGTCGTAGGCGACGGCGCCGGGGTCGGATCCCTCCTCGCCGCGGACCAGCTCGGCGCCGGCCCGCTCGGCCCAGGTTTCGAGCTGCTCGGCGGCGGCGGCACGGTAGGTGTCGGCGGCGGCCATCACCACGCTCAGCCCCATTTCCTTGCTCAGGTGCCAGGCGATCTTGCCGATCGTCGTCGTCTTGCCGGTGCCGTTGACCCCGACCATCATCAGGACCGCCGGCTCGGCCGAGAGGTCGATCGGGGCGCGGCCGGTAGAGGCGACCTCGGCGAGCATCTCGATCAAGCGGTCCCGGACCGCAACTCCATCCGCGGGCACGGCCCCCGACTCGACCTCATGCTCCAGCTTCTCGACCACCGCCGCAGTGGTCGGAGCCCCCACGTCGGCCAGGATCAAGGCCTCCTCCAACAGCTCCCAAGTCTCGTCGTCGATCCGATCAAAGAGAGAAGCCGAGATCTCCTCGGTTAGCGCCTGCCGGCTTTTGGAAAGGCTCTCTTTAAGGCGCTTGAAGACCCCTCTACGCACCTCAGGCGCCTCGTCCTCCGCCATGGCGACAGCCGAAGGGCTCCGCTCTCCAAGGTCGACGATCTCCTGCCAGCTAGTAGCCATGGCCGAGAAACGTAACGGCTGACAGGGAGGGGCGGGTGCCCCTCACCAGACACTCAACATCGAGCCATAAGCGAGATTGGTGTCTGGGGTGGGGCACCCGCCCCTCCCCTAAGCAACCGCGGACAGTCCCGGCGCCCCGCCCTCGTCTTCAGCGTCCTCGGCCACTTCGCGCGGAAGCCGCCGCGAAACCACCTTGGTGACGCCGTCCCCACCCATGCTGACCCCGTAGAGAACGTCGGCGGCGTCCATCGTCCGTTTCTGGTGGGTGACGATCACGAACTGGGCGCGGTCGGAGAAGCGCCGGATCAGCTGCAGGAAGCGGTCGATGTTGGCGTCGTCGAGGGCGGCCTCGACCTCGTCGAGGATGTAGAAGGGGCAGGGGCGGGCGAGGAAGACAGCGAAGACGAAGGCCAGCGCGACAAGCGACTTCTCGCCGCCCGAGAGCAGCGACAGTTTCCGCGTCGACTTGCCAGCCGGGGTGACCTCGATCTCGACCCCGAGCTCCTCGCGCTCTTCTTCCTCCTCCTCAGCTCGGGCTCATCGGCGTCGGACGGGGCCTCCTGCTCTCCGGCGGGCCGCTCCTCGTCGCGCACCGGCCGCAGGCTGACCCGCCGCAGGCGGCCGCGGCCGCCGGGGAAGAGGTGCTCGACCATCTCCTCGAAGTTCTTCGCGGTCGCCTCGAAGGTCTGCTCGAAGGCGCGCTCGATCTCGGCGTCGATCTCGCGGATCAGCGACTCCAGCTCCCGCATCGAGCGCTCGATGTCCTCGCGCTGCGCCTGCAGCGCCTCGACGTGCTCGCGGGCCTCGTCGTACTCCTGCTCGGCCAGCGGGTTGACCGGGCCGATCTGGGCGCGGCGGCGCTCCAGCCGCTGCAGCCTGCGGTCGATCTCCGCTCGCGCCTCGTCGGTCAGCGGCCTCCTCGGCCGGCTGGGATCTCCTCACCGAGACGCTCGGCGATTCGCGGCTAGCTCGCGCTCGGCCTCGGCCCGGCGGTCGCCCAGGTGGGCCGCCTCGACCTCGGCCCGGGTCAGCTCGTCGGAGGTCTCCTTCATCTGCGCCTGCAGCTCGAACTCCTGCTGCGAGCAGGAGCGCAGCTCTTCGGCGATCGCGTCGCCGTCGTCCTCGCCTCCGACGACCTTGCGCTCGATCCCGTCGACCCGGGCGCGGATCGCCGCCCCCACGGCCTCGGCTGCGGCGCGGGCGGAGCGAACGTCGTCGAGCAACTCCTCGCCGGCCGCAACGCGGGCGCGCAGCGCCTCGCGGTGGCGCTCGCCGAGCAGGCCCTCGGCCCGGCGGGCGTGGCGGGAGGCGCGCTCGGCGCCGGCGCGGACGTCGCCCAGCGCCGACTCGCGCGCCGACTCGGCGGCGGCGTCGGAGCGGGCGACCTCTAGTCCCTCGGCTGCCGTCTGCAGACCGGCGCCGATCTCGCCTAGCTCCTCCACCAGCTTCTTCGCCCGTTCGCCGGGAGCGGCGCCATCGCCCACGTCAAGCGTCAGTGGTCCCAGTTCGACCCGCAACTTCTCCAGGCCCATCTCTAGCTCGGCCTCGCGACTGGAGAGGCTGTCGACCCGGACAGCGACCTTCTCCTGCTCGCCGCGCAGCTTGGTCAGGAGACCCCAGGCCTGGGTCCGCTCGCGGTCGCGGGCGGCGAAACGCTCCTCGGCCGCGGCCCGCGCTTTTAGCGACCTCGGCCAGTTGCTCCTCCAGCTTGCCGCGCACTCCGCGCGCTTTCGCCGCGGCTTTCTCGGCTGCCGCCGCCCGGTCGGCGCCGAAGCGCAGTTCCTCGGAGACCAGCTGCGCTCGCAGCCCCAGCTCCTCGCGCTCGATCCGCGCCCCCAGCTCAGCCGCCTGCGCCTGGCGCTTCAGCGGCCGCAGCCGCGCCCTCGCCTCGCGCTCGACGTCGAGCGCGCGGTCGAGGTTGTCGCGGGCCGAGCGCAGCTTCAGCTCGGCCCGGCGCCGCCGTTTGCGGTGCTTGCCGAGACCGGCGGCCTCCTCGACCAGCAGCCGGCGCTCCCGCGGTTTGGAGTGGATGATCGTCTCCACCCGGCCCTGGCTGATCACCGAGTGCATCTCGCGGCCGAGGTTGGTGTCGGAGAGGACGTCGGTGACGTCGGCGAGGCGACAGCGGGCGCCGTTCAGCCTGTAGCCGCTATCGCCGGAGCGGTCGAGGCGCCGCTCGACCGCGATCTCGGAGAACTCGGTGGCGGCGCGGCCGTCGGAGTTGTCGATCGTCACCTCAACCTCGGCGGCGCGGCGCTGGCCGATCCCTTTGCCGCCGGCGGAGATCACGTCCTGCATCGAGGCGCCGCGGATCGCGCCCGGGCTCTGCTCGCCCAGCGCCCAGAGGACGGCGTCGGTGATGTTGCTCTTGCCGGAGCCGTTGGGCCCGACGATCACGCTCACCCCAGGGGAGAAGTCCAGCGTCGTCCGCTCGGGGAAGGACTTGAAGCCCTTCATCGAGATCGACCTCAGATACATCGCGCGCGCTCCTCGCATTGCCCGAAGGCTCCCGGTCGAGCCGGACGCGACGCCTGCGCGATTAACCCCCAAGATGCGTCAATGCCTCCTCGGCGGCGATCTGCTCGGCCGCCTTCTTGCTCCGCCCTTTCCCCGTCCCGACGCGCTCGGAGTCGACGATCGCGGCCACCTCGAAGGTTCGCCGGTGCGGGGGACCCGTCGCCGCGATCACCTCGTAGGTTACGCGCGCCCCGCGCTGGGCCAAAAGCTCCTGCAAAGCGGACTTGAAATCGATCCGGGTCTCGGCCGCAAGCTCGATCCGGGGCGCGAAAGCCGCCGCCACCGCCGCCGCGGTGCGCTCGAAGCCAAAGGCGACGTAACAGGCGCCGATCAGAGCCTCGGTCGCCTCCGGCAGCGGCCGGCCGCCGTCGAGCAGAACCTCGGCCGGGATCGCCCCGATCATCTCCTCCGGCTCGTTGCCGCGCAGCATCGCCGGCACCCCGAGCTGGGGCCCGACCTCGGCGCAGGAGACGCCGCTGACCGCCTGGTTGTGGACCTTGGTCAGGCCGCCGGCGGCGAGCTTCTCGAAGCTCTCGAAGGTGCGGGTGGCGACGGCGAGGCCGAGAACGCTGTCGCCGAGGAAGGCGAGGCGCTCGAAGGAGTCGACCCGGCGCTCGGTCCAGGAGGAGTGGGTCAGCGCCTGCCGGCGGAGGTCATCTGGAAGCTCGTCGATCAGCGCTTCCAGCGCGGCGACGGGGTGGTCGGGATCCGGCGCCAACGCTCAGGCCGGCGCGTGCTCGACGCACGAAACCGACCGCGTCGCCGACCGTCTTGATGTGGGTGGCCTGCTCCTCGCTGACGGCGACCCCGTAGCGGTCCTCGAGCTCCATCACCAGCTCGTAGAGGTCGAGCGAGTCCGCGTCGAGATCCTCCTTGAAGCGGGTCCCCTCGTCGATCTTGCCGATCTCGACTTCGAGCTCCTCGGCGAGGTGCTCGCGGACCAGGGTGAGAACTTCGTCGCGGGTCATCTGCTGACTCTGTTTATCACGGAGCTATCACGCCGATCACGCGTCGCCGCCGGCCGCCAGCGCGCCGCGGCCTGCGCCGCCCTCGGCCAGCAGCGCGGCGGTGCGGCCGACCGCGTCGACCTCGGCGCAGCGGGCGGCGAGCCGAATCGCGTTGGCGATCCCCTCGGCGCCGGAGCTGCCATGGCCGACGACGGCGATGCCGCGCAGGCCGAGCAGGATCGCGCCGCCGGTGGTGTCGGGGTGGAGCTCGCGACGCAGGCCGTTCAGCGCCGGTTTCAGCAGCAGGCCGCCGGCCGCCGCGATCGGGTTGGAGCGGGCGGCGTCGCCGACCGCGGCGGCGACGGTCTTGGCGGTGCCCTCCAGAAGCTTCAGGGAGACGTTGCCGGTGAAGCCGTCGGTGACGACTACGTCGGTCTTCGCGGCAGGCAGGTCGCGACCCTCGACGTTGCCGGCGAATCGATTCCCCGGCGCCTCGCTCAGCAGCGCGGTGCGCCTCGACGACCTCCTCGCGGCCCTTGCCCGACTCCTCGCCGACGGTGAGCAGGCCGACCGGCGGGTCTTCGACGTCGAGCACCGCCGCGCTGAAGGCGGCGCCGAGGAAGGCGAACTGGACCAGGTGCTGGGCGCGGACTTCGACGTTGGCGCCAACGTCGAGGAAGAGGACCGGTTTGCCGGGGACCGGGAGCTGGACCGCGAGCGCCGGCCGCTGCACGCCCTTGAGGCGGCGCAGGCCGAAGGTGGCGGCGGCCATCGTCGCTCCGGTCGAGCCGCAGCTGACCAGCGCCGCGGAGCGGCCCTCGGCGACGTCGCGGCGGCGCGGACGACCGAGGCCTCCTTCTTGGCGCGCACAGCCGGCACCGGGTCCTCCTCGTTGCCGATCGACTCGGCGGTCGGGACCACCTCGATCCCCTCGACGCCGTCGAGGCCGAGCGCGCGCTGCGGGCCGAAGACGCGGATGCCGATGCCGTCGGCGGCGGCCAGGCGGGCGCCCTCGGCGAGGACCTCGAAGCCCTGCTCGGCGCCGTAGCCGTCGAGGGCGACGGTGACCGCGCGCCGGCCGGCACGACTACTCGGAGTCGGCGGTGTCGCAGTCGGGTCTGCGATCTCGTGCGCGACGACCTCACGGCCGGCGTAGGTGCCGCAGGTCGGGCAGACGCGATGCGGCAGCCGCGGGCTGTGGCAGCGCGGGCAGCTGTTGAGGCTCGGCTTTGCCAGCCTTGTGCTTGGCGCGGCGCTTGTCGCGGCGGGCGCTGGAAGTTCTCTTCTTCGGGACGGCCATGAGTCGCGGAATGGTAGCGGGGTGCATTTCAGTAGACGCCGCGCACGACCGCGAGGTCGTCGGCTTCCCAGGCGACCTCGTCCGCCGGTCCACTCGGCGAGATCCGCTGCCGCTCCGGGAAGTCGTAAGTGGGGTCGATCGGGGCGATCTGGGTGTCGGCCTTGACGATGTCGCCGATCACGAAGGCGCGGGGCTGGTCGCGCACCTGGCGGAAGAGGTTCTTCTTCGGTCGCTGGTCAGGTGGTGGATCGAGAGGACGCCGATGACCAGGTCCCAGGGACCGTCGGGCAGCGGGTCCTCGATCCGCGCCAGCTGCACGTCGTCGTAGTTCTCGCGGGCGCGGAAGACCATGTCGGCGCTGGAGTCGAGCCCGATCACCCAGCAGTCCGGGTAGGCCTCGATCAGCCGCCGGGTCGTCTCTCCCGTCCCCATCCCCAACTCCAGGACCCGCTCGGGCGCGAAGGGGATCGCGGCGATCGCCTGCTCCTGCAGCTCGTCGTAGCGCGGGACCTCGGAGCGGATCCGCTCCAGGTAGTCGTCTGGTTTCCAGTCGAATTGGCCCATCTCGTAACCTCGTCGGAGGCAGCCATCGTAGAGAGTCGACGGCCGAGCGGAGGTGTCGCATGGCGCAGGCGACCAACGACGATCATCGATCTATCGCGCCTCTCGCTGGCCCACGGCGAGGGCAAGCGACTGGAGATGCCGGTCGCGCTGCGAGCCCTTCGAGCTCGCCGGCCAGACCTACAAGCCCGACCCTGGTCGCCGACGGTGCGGCTCGACGTCTCCCGCCCCAGCAACGGCTTCGCCTTCCGGATCAACTTCCCGGTCCACCTGGAGGGACCCTGCATGCGCTGCCTGGAACCGGCGGCGCTCGACCTCGAGGTCGAGGCGCGCGAGATCGACCAGGCCGGACCGACGACCCGGAACTGCGCAGCCCCTACGTCGACGACGACGAGCTCGACATCGGCCGCTGGGCCCACGACGCCACGATCCTCGCCCTGCCCACCCGCATCCTCTGCCGCGCCCGACTGCGCCGGCCTCTGCCCGATCTGCGGCGAGACGCCTCAACGACAGACCCCGCACGAGCACGAGCAAGGCAACCGACCCGCGCTGGTCGGCGCTAAAAGACCTAAAGCTCGAGTATCGCCGCCAGCTACTGAAGGCCGGCCTCGCTCGGTCCAGCTCGGGCTGCGGCTGGTTCCTCCTCGCGACCGGCGAGCCGGTCGCGGCCGCGCTGGACGGCGGCGAGGAACTTCTGCAGGTTCACTTCGAGGGTGTTGAGGATCTCGTCGGCGTAGTCCTCGGCGCCGAGGCGGATTTCACGCTCGCGGGTGCGGGCGTCCTCGACGATCTCGTCGGCGGCGCGCTCGGCCTGCTTGGTGACCTCCTCGTCGGAGATCAGGCGGGCCTGCTGCTCGCGGGCCTCGCGGACGATCCGCTCCGCCTCGCGTTTGGCCTCGGCCAGCATCTCCTGGCGCTCCTTGACGATCCACCGCGCCTGCTTGATCTCCTCCGGGATCGTGGCGCGCATCTGATCGAGGAGGTCGTAGATCTCCTCGCGGTCCACGCGTACCTGATCCGTCAAAGGGACGGGACGGGCGTTGTGGACGACGTCGTCGAGCTTGTCTATGAGGACCAGTACGTCCATCAGAAGATCGTAAGCCTACGTGTATGCGGGGATTTTGGTGAGGAAGCGGTGATTCATCGAGCCTTTTTTGCAAGGCGTCGCCCACGCGGACTGACTGGTGACGCACAGCCTACCTGTCGCCCAGGCGGTCCCGCCAGCGCGGCGGCAACGGCGTCCGGAACGAGGTCGGAGACGTCGCCGCCGAAGGTCGCCATCTCCTTCACCCCGGTGGACGAGAGGAAGCTGTAGTGCGGCGAGGCGATCACGTACATGCTCTCGATCCCGGGGTCGAGCTTGCGGTTCAGCTGCGCCATCTCGAACTCGTACTCGAAGTCGGAGATCGCCCGCAGGCCCTTGACGATCGCCTTCGCGTCGTTGTCGCGGGCGAACTCGACCAGCAGGTTGGCGAAGATCTGCACCTCGACGTTGGCGAGGTCGGCGGTCGCCTCTTCGATGAACGCCTTGCGCTCCTCGGCGGTGAAGAGGGTCTTCTGCCTTGCGGATCGGGTTGTTGACGACGCCGACGACGACGCGGTCGAAGACGTTGGAGGTGCGGGTGATGATGTCGACGTGGCCGTTGGTGACCGGGTCGTAGCTGCCCGGGCAGACGACGGTGCCGTTGCGCTGCTCGCTCATTCGGCGCGCCTCCCGTAGATGGAGACGTCGGCGGCGCCGTAGCGGCGCTGGCGCAGCGGCTCCAGCGAATCGATCCGCAGCGGCCGGCGGGCGCCGCTCTCGACCACGGCCCGCCCCCCCTCGGCGAGCAGGTGGGGAAGGTGGGTGTTGAGGTCCTGGGCCACGCGGTCGGCGAGTCTATAAGGGGCATCGACGAAGACGAGGTCGAATTTCCCCGCGCACGGGCCGCTCGAAACCTCGCCGAGCCAGCGGCCGGCGTCGGCGCGGACCAGCTCGGCGCGCTCGCTCGAGGCCGAGGCGCTGGACGTTGCCGAGCGCCGGGCCGGGTGTCGCGGTCGACGAGGACGGCCGCCGCGGCGCCGCGCGAGAGCGCCTCGATCGCCAGCGCCCCGGTGCCGCAGTAGAGGTCGAGGACGCGGGCGCCCTCGACCCGCTCGCCGAGCGCCGAGAAGATCGCCTCGCGGACGCGGTCGGAGGTCGGCCGCACCTTCCAGCCGCGCGGCGCGACCAGGCGCTGGCCCTTGAGCTCTCCGGCGATCACGCGCACTGCGGCAACCTAGTCGGCGTTCGTCCTTTGTCGCCCTATAGGCGACAAAGGACGAACGCCGATCAGAGGGGGATCGGGTCGGCGGCGCCGGCGCCGAAGCGGCGGTGGGCGGCGTCGAGCAGCGGGCCGAGGGCGGGATCGGAGAGGGAGCCGTGGCGGCGCAGCAGCGTCCAGCACCTCGCGCGCGGGCTTCGAGCAGCACGGCGCCGTCCTCGGGCAGCTTGGCGACCGCGAAGCGCGGCAGGCCGCGACTGGCGGGTGCCGAGGATCTCCCCCTCGCCGCGCAGTTCGAGGTCGACCTCGGCCAGCTTGAAGCCGTCGCCGCTCTCGACCACCGCCCCCAGCCGCTTGCGCGCCAGCTCGCCCGCCTCTTCGGCGAACAGCAAGCACTGGCTCGGGTGCTCGCCGCGGCCGACCCGGCCGCGCAGCTGGTGCAGCTGGGAGACGCCGAAGCGCTCGGCCCCCTCGATCGATCATCACCGTCGCGTTGGCGACGTCGATCCCGACCTCGATCACCGTCGTCGAGACCAGCACGTCGGTCTCGCTGCGCGGCGAAGGCGCGCATCGCCTCCGCCTTCTCGGCCGAGTGCATCTGCCCGTGCAGGAGGCCGACGCGGAACTCGCGCAGCTCGCCCGCCCGCAGCCGCTCCGCCTCGACCTCGGCCGCCTTGCCCGGCTGTTTCTCGGACTCGGTGACCAGCGGGCAGACGACGAACGCCTGGCGGCCCTCGCGCAGGCGGCGCGCGCAGGAACTCGAAGGCTTCGCTCGCGCTGCTCCTCCTCGACCAGCCGGGTCGTCGACCGGCTGCCGGCCGGCCGGCAGCTCGTGCAGCGCCGTCGTGTCGAGGTCGCCGTAGGCGGTCAGCGAGAGCGTGCGCGGGATCGGCGTCGCGGTCATGTGCAGGACGTGGGGCGCCATCCCCTCCACCCCCTTCTCGTCGAGCGCCCGCCGCTGGCTCGACCCCGAAGCGGTGCTGCTCGTCGACGACGACCGAGGCCGAGGCGGGCGAAGCGCGACCGTCGGCTCGATCAGCGCGTGGGTGCCCAGGATCAGGCCCAGCTCGCCGCTGGCGAGCTGGTTCAGGGCTTGCGCGCCGGACGCGGCGCCGGGGTCGAGCCGGTCAGCAGCGCGAACGGGATCGCCTCTTCGGCGAGCAGCCGGCCAAGGGTGATCGCGTGCTGCTCGGCCAGCGTCTCGGTCGGCGCCATCAGCGCCGCCTGGTAGCCGGCTTCCAGCGCCCGCAGCATCGAGTAGACGGCGACGACGGTCTTGCCGGAGCCGACCTCGCCCATCAGCAGCCGCTGCATCGGCTCGCCGGAGTCGAGGTCGGCCTCGATCTCGTCGAACGCCTTGAGCTGGTCGCCGGTCGGCTCGAAGGGCAGCGAGTCGAGCCAGCGGCGCGACCAGGTCGCCGGGCTTGCCGAAGCGCGGCGCGGGGCGGGCGGTGCGGTGCGTGCGCTTGCGGGTCGCCAGCAGCGCCTGGTGGAGGAACAGCTCTTCGAAGCCGAGGCGCTCGCAGCGCCTCGTCGACTTCCTCGATCGATCTCCGGGAAGCTGGACGACCCGCAGCGCGTCGCCGATCGCCGGCGAGCCTGCGGCGCGCCCGCAGCTCGGCCGGCAGCCCCTCGAGCGCGTTCGGCGCCAGCGCGATCGCCTGCTCTACCCAGTCGCGGATCTTCTGTGGGCGGAGATCTTCGGTCGCTGAATGAACGGGCATCAGCTCCGCCTCTCCCGCGGGTGGCGGAGGGTGAGGGGGGTCGAGGACGCCTCCGGCCCGCAGGGTCCCCCTCACCCTCCGACGGGACCCGCGGCCAGAGCCCGCAGCTCCCATTCGCTGACGGCGAAGCCTTTGTCCGGAGAATTTGCCGGTGATGCAGAAGGTCGGTGCCGGGGGTCGAGCTTCGGACGCGACCCAGGGCTGGTTGAACCAGGTGGCGCGGACGTGGCCGGTCGCGTCGCCGACTTTGACGCTGACCATGCGCAGGCGGCCTTTGCGGAACGGGCGGGGCTGGGATCCCTGGACCTCGACCTGGACGGTCGCCGTCTCGCCGGGCTCGAGGTCGCCCAGCTCGCGGATGCGCAGGTCGCGGTGGCGACGGGGGATGTGGAAGAGGAGGTCGCCGACGGTGCGGAGGCCCGCCTCGGCGGCGGCTTCGGCGGTTTTCGGGCCGACGCCCTTGAGGGCGCCGAGGCTTGACCTCGAGGACGCTGGGGCGGGGCCAGTGGACCGGCGCGCTCGAGCAGCTCGCCGCGCTCCGAGCTCTCGCTCGCCGGCGAAGGACCGCACTACTGGGCGGCCAGCAGCCACCACCAGCTCGGCTGTCCCCCCTCGTGGGTCTCGATCTCGACCCCGTCGGGGACGTGGGTGTCGATCTCCGCGAGCCCGATCGGCGCCCCCTCGCCGGCGATCACGGTGACGATCTCCGCTCCCTCGGCGAGGTGCTGGAGGGTCGTGGTCAGGGTCGAGCCCGCCCCGCCCCAGGCGACGATCTCGCCGTCGGCGAAGCCGACCGCGTCGCCCTTCTTGAAGCGGCCCTGGGCGTCGTCGCGCGCGGCCGGGGCGATGCCGCCGGTGGCGACCCCCTCCAGCGCCTCCTCCAGCCGCTCGGCGTTCTCGTCCAGCGAGCGCGCTCGGGGTCGAGCTCGACCAGCGCCAGCAGGCTCGCCTGCTGGGAGGTCGCCGGCACCACCCGCGCCGGCTTCTCGGAGAGCTCGCAGGCCCGCTCGGCGGCCATGATCACGTTGGAGGAGCTGGGCAGGACGAGCACCTCCTCGCAGGCGACGCTGTGGATCCCGGCGAGCAGCTCGTAGGTCGACGGGTTGAGCGTCTCGCCGCCGGGGACGACGAGGGCGCCGAGCTCGCCGAAGAGCCGCAGCATGCCCTCGCCGGCGGCGACCGCGACGACGCCGGTCCGGGTGCCGGCGGCGAGACGGGCGTCGCGCTCGGCCATCTGCTCGCGCATGTCGGCGACGTCGAGGTTGGTCACCTCTCCGACCCCCTCGAAGACCGCCACCGCGTCCTCGGGCTCGTCGGTGTGTACGTGGACCTTGAGGGTGACGTCGTCGCCGACCACCAGGACCGAGTCGCCGAGCTTCTCCAGGCGCGGCAGGTACTCGCGGTTGCCGAGCCCACGGCCGGAGACGATGAAGTTGGTGCAGTAGCGGTAGCGGCTGTCCTCGTGGTGCGGGAGGCTGCGGCGCGGCGGCTCGTGGTGCGGAACCTCGGGCTCCCGGCCGTCACCGCGCAGGGCCGCGACGACCCCGGCGAGGATCAGGACGAGGCCGTGGCCGCCGGCGTCGACGACGCCGGATTCGCGCAGGACCTCGAGCTGCTCGGGGGTGCGGGCGACGGCGCGCTCGCCGTCCTCGATCGCCCGCTCCAGAACTTCGGCGAGGACCGCGTCCTGCTCCTCTTCGCTCGCGTCCCTCCCGAATCGCTGCTTCTCCTTGTCGAGGTGGGCGAGCTGGCGGGAGAGCGAGTGGGCCATCTCGCGGAAGACGGTCAGCATCGTCCCCTCGGCCGGCTCCCGGACCGAGTCGTAAGCGGCGTCGGCGGCGCGGGCGAAGGCGGCCGCGACCAGGGTCGGGTCGATCAGCTCCCCTGGACGGCTGGCGAGCTCCTCGGCGGCGCCGCGGACGATCTGGCTGAGGATCACCCCGGAGTTGCCCCGGGCGCCCATCAGAGCCGCCCGCGCCAGCGCCTGGACCAGCTCGGTGCGGCCGACCTCGTCGACTTCCTGGCCGTCGAGGCGGTCGAGCTCCTCCATCACCGCGCGCAGGGTCATCGCCATGTTGTCGCCGGTGTCGCCATCGGCTACAGGGAAGACGTTGAGGTCATTGACCTCCTGGCGGCGGGCCTCCAAAGAAGCATAGGCAGAGCTGACTACCCGACGGAAGCGGGCGATCTGGGGTTCGGGCATCCGGTCAGAATCTAGCCCCCCGCCTCGACGTGACCATGTTCACACCCTCCGCCTGAGGCATTGGTACGGTCCGCGACCCAATGAGACGCTTTGCCACTTGGATCACCGGGCACCGCAAGACGGTGATCATCGGCTGGATCATCGCCCTCGTCGGCTTCGGCATGCTCGCCGGCTCGGTGGGCTCCGACTTCAGCGAAGAATTCCAGCTGCCTAACTCGGACTCCAAGCAGGCCCTCGACCTGCTCGAAGAACGTTTCCCCGCCCAGTCGGGAGAAGCCGCCCAGATCGTCTTCAAGGCCGACCAAGGGGTGGAATCCCCCGCGGTCGAACGGAAAATGGAGGGGGTCTTCGCGAAAGTTGGAGGGGTCCCCCACGTCAGCGAAGTCGCCAGTCCCTACCAGGGAAGCGGCGCGGCCGCTGTTAGCGACGACGGCAAGATCGCCTACGCGACCGTCCAATTCGACGTCACCGGCGACAAGCTCAACGAAGACGACGTCAAGGAGATCATCTCGATCGCGCAAGGTGCCGCCGGGGACGGGCTACAGGTCGAGCTCGGCGGCCAGCCGATCGCGGAAGCGCAGGTAGAAGAAGGAGAAGACATCTCCTTCCTGGTTGGACTCGCCGCGGCGATCATCGTCCTTCTGCTCACCTTCGGCTCCGTGGTGGCGATGGGGCTGCCGATCCTCACTGCCCTCTTCGCCCTTGGCGTCGGTATCAGCCTGATCACGCTCGGGACCCACCTTTTTCCCACTGCCGACTTCGCGCCGTTCCTAGCGACGATGATCGGGCTCGGCGTCGGCATCGACTACGCCCTTTTCATCCTCACCCGCTTCCGCAACGGGCTGGCGGAGGGAATGGAACCGCGCGAAGCGACGGTCGCCGCCATCGACACTGCCGGTCGCGCCGTTCTCTTCGCCGGCATCACGGTGATCATCGCCCTGCTGGGGATGATGCTGCTCGGCCTCAGCTTCCTCTATGGGGTGGCGATGGCCGCGTCGCTCGCGGTTCTCTTCACGATGATCAGCGCCCTGACGCTGCTACCGGCGCTGCTGACGATCGTTGGCCGGCGAGTCGACCGCCTGCGGATCCCCGGCCTCGGTCGCGGCAAACGGGGTGTCGACGAAGGCAGCTGGTGGCAGCGCTGGAGTAATCGCATCCAGCGGCGGCCGTGGACGGCCGCGCTGCTCTCCGGCGCGCTGCTGATCGCGCTATGCATTCCCGCCCTTTCGCTCCGCCTCGGCACCAACGACGCTGGCACCGAACCGGCCGGCAAAACCACCCGCCAGGCCTACGATCTGCTTGCCGAAGGTTTCGGGCCCGGCTTCAACGGCCCGCTGGTAATCGCGGCGGCACTGCCCGAAAAGGGCGACGACACCGGCGTGGTTGAGCTTCGCAATGAACTGAAAGAGGAAGCGGGCGTCGCCGGAACCACTCCGATCGTCCTCAGCCCGGCGAAGAACGCCGCCGTGTTCCAGGTTTATCCGACCACCTCGCCACAGAGCGAGGACACGACCCAGTTGCTCGATCGCATCCGCTCGGACGTGATCCCGCCGATCGAGGCGCGGACCGATACGCAGCTCCACGTCGGCGGCATCAACGCGATCTTCGAGGACTTCGGCGAAGCGATCACCGAAAAGCTGCCGCTCTTCATCGGCGTCGTCGTCCTGCTCTCGGCGCTGCTGCTGATGATCGTCTTCCGCTCGATCTGGGTGCCCGTGAAGGCGATGGCGATGAATCTGCTCTCGATCGGCGCCGCCTTCGGCCTGGTTGTGGCGGTCTTCCAATGGGGCTGGGGCGCGAGCTTGATCGGCGTCGACAGCACCGGCCCGATCATTTCCTTCCTCCCGATCTTCCTTTTCTCGATCGTCTTCGGGCTCTCGATGGACTACGAGGTCTTCCTCATGTCCCGGATCCACGAGGAGTGGGAGCACAGCAAGGACGCGACCGAATCAGTAACCCGAGGGCTCGCCCTGACCGGCCGCGTAATCACCGCCGCGGCGGCGATCATGGTCACCGTCTTCCTCTCTCTCGCCATCGGCGAAGACCGGATCATCAAACTCTTCGGCCTCGGCCTCGCCTCGGCGGTCTTCATCGACGCGGTAATCATCCGCTCCGTTCTGGTCCCGGCAATCATGCAGCTACTAGGCGAGCGAGCCTGGTGGTTCCCCGCCTGGCTAGACCGCATCCTCCCCAGGCTCCACGTAGAGCCGGCGGAGGGCGACCCGGCGCCTACGGGCGAGTTCAAAGCGGTGAAGCCCGCGGGGTCTGAGTCGGACGGATAGTCCAGCGCTTCAGGGGAGGGTGCCGGTGGGGGTGTCCCGGGAGCACCTCCGCCGGGAGGATCGATTTACGGCTGACGCCTCGGGCGCTGCTGGCCCGGCTCCATGCTGAGTACCCGGGACACCCCCACCGGCACCCTCCCACGATCGAGCTCAAGCAGACGCCGAAGGTCCGGCAGCTTTTTGGATAGCTGCGCACCTTGATCCCCAGGCGTTATTCGAAAGCTGTTGCTAGGAGGGACGAGGTACCCCTGATCGGTACTCAGCATGGAGCCGAGCGGCAAACCATCTCGGTCAGCTGATGACGATCCCCTCGGCGGAGGTGCTCCGAGCAGGGGTACCTCGTCCCTCCCTACCGCAAGAGGCTGCTAGGCGGCCTTGGTGACCTTGCCCGCCTTCAAGCACCTAGTGCACACATAGGCCCTGAGGGGGCGGCCGTTCTCTTGGATCCGGACCTTCTGGAGGTTCGGATCGAAGCGCCGCTTGGTGGCGACCATCGAGTGGCTGCGGGAGTGACCGAAGGCCGGTCCCTTGCCGCAGCTGTGGCATACCTTGGCCATAAGGATCGGGGATGGTACCGGAGTCGGCTCCGCCGCTGCGTCAGCCCAGCTTGCGCTTGAGCAGGGCCATGCGGGCGACGGTGAGGGCGGCGTTCCGACCCTGGTCGCGCTTGTCGCCGCCGGAGCGGGCCAGCGCTTGGTCCATGGTGTCGCAGGTGATGACCCCGAAGGCGCAGGGGACGTCGGTGGCGAGCTGGACTTCCTGGATGCCGCGGGCCGACTCGGCGCAGACGAAGTCGTAGTGGTCGGTCTCGCCGCGAATGACGACGCCGAGGCAGGCGACACCGCCGACCTCCGGTCCACCGCCTTCGCGGCCGTTCTTGCGCCGCACGCCGTCGATGTAGGCCTTGGCGGCGAAGGGGAGCTCGTAGGCGCCCGGCACGGAGAAGTGCTCGACGTTGCCGACCGGCACCCCCGCCATTTTGAACCCCGCGTCCGCCCCCTCCATCAGGCGCAGCGCCAGGTCCTCGTAGAAGCGGCCGACGATCACCCCGAAGCGCAGGTTCTCCAGCTTCGCCTTCTCCTTATCCTCGAACTGCTCGAGGAACGCCCCGGCCTCAGCCATTGCCCCGGCCGTCCTTGGCGTCGCGCTCCTCCTCGTCGTGGATCATCTCCTCGTCGAGGGCCAGGCCCTGGTGGTGGAGCGAGTGGCCCATCTTGTCGCGCTTGGCCCGCAGGTAGGCCTCGTTGTGGGCGTTGGGGGGCGACTCGATCGGCACCTGCTCGGAGACCGAAAGGCCGTAACCCTCCAGCCCGACGATCTTTTTCGGGTTGTTGGTGAGGATGCGAATGCTGGTCAGCCCCAGGTCGCCGAGGATCTGGGCGCCGATCCCGTAATCGCGCAGGTCGGCCGGCAGGCCGAGTTTGAGGTTGGCCTCGACCGTGTCGGCGCCTTCCTCCTGGAGTTTGTAGGCCCGCAGCTTGTTCAGCAGGCCGATCCCGCGCCCCTCCTGGGAGAGGTAGAGGAGGACGCCGCGACCCTCGCGCTCGATCATCGCCAGCGCCGCTTCCAGCTGTTCGCCGCAGTCGCAGCGCATGCTGTGGAAGACGTCGCCGGTGAGGCACTCGCTATGGACGCGGACCAGCACGTCGGACTCGCCGTCGACCTCGCCCTTGACCATCGCCACGTGGTGTTTGTCGTCAACCAGGGAGCGGTAGCCGACGGCCTGGAAGTCGCCGAAGGCAGTCGGCAGGGCGGTGCCGACGACCCGCTCGACCAGCTTCTCGGTCCGGCGCCGGTAGGCGATCAGCTCGGCGACGGTGATCATCTTCAGCCCGTGCTTGCGGCAGTAGGGGATCAGGTCCGGGACCCGGGCCATGGTGCCGTCGTCGTTCATCACCTCGCAGATCACGCCGGCGGGAGTGAGCCCGGCGAGGCGGGCGAGGTCGACGCTGGCCTCGGTGTGGCCGGTGCGCTCCAGGACGCCGCCCTCTTTGGCCCGCAGGGGGAACATGTGGCCGGGGACGACGATGTCGCGCGGGCCGGAGTCGGGGTCGATCGCAACCTGGATCGTGTGGGCGCGGTCCTGGGCCGAGATCCCGGTGCTGACCCCGCCGGCGGCCTCGATCGAGACCGTGAAGGCGGTTTCCAGCGGCGCCTCGTTCTTCGCCGCCATCAGGTTGAGGCCGAGCCGTTCGCAGCGCTGCGCGGTCAGCGCCAGGCAAATCAGCCCGCGCGCCTCTTTGGCCATGAAGTTGACCGCCTCCGGGGTCGCGAACTGGGCCGCCATCACCAGGTCGCCCTCGTTCTCGCGGTCCTCGCCGTCGCAGACGACGACCATCCGCCCGGCGCGGATCTCCTCGATCGCCTCCTCGATCGTCGCGAACGGGCTCTCGCCCGCCGGCGCCACTTCGTCTTGTCGCTGGGTCTCCGCCATTCCGCTCACGCCTGCTCCTTTCCGGCGAATGGTGCCACCAAACGCTCCACGTACTTGGCAACGATGTCGCACTCGACATTCAACTTGCTTCCCGCCTGCACTTCTCCAAAGGTCGTTCGCTCCAGGGTCTCGGGGATCAGGGAGACCTCGACCCACCCCTCCCCCAGCTCGGCCACGGTCAGACTGACCCCGCCGAGGGTGATCGAGCCCTTGTCGACGACGTAACGGAGGAGCTCGGGGGGGAGCTCGACGCGGACGCGGCGGGCGAAGCCGTCGTCCTCGACGGAGGCGACGGTCCCGACGCCGTCGACGTGCCCCTGGACGATGTGGCCGCCGAGTCGGTCGCCGGCCTTCATCGCCAGCTCCAGGTTGACCTTGCCGCCCTCGGCCACCTCGGAGAGAGCGGTCACGGTCAGCGTCTGGTTCATCGCCTCCGTCTCAAAACTCTCGTCCCCGATCGACGTGGCGGTGAGGCAGCAGCCGTTGACGGCGATCGAGTCGCCGAGGGCGAGTTCGCCGGCGAGGCGCGATGCGATCCGCAACCGGGCACCGTCATCGGTGCGCTCGACGGCCTCGACGGACCCCAGGTCTTCGATCAATCCGGTGAACACCTCACCACTCCTTGTAGCGGGCCTTGATCAGGACATCGTTGCCGACGGTTTCGGTCGACGACCACAGAGCAGTGTGGCGCGCGGGTCCTGTCTCCGATCGGGGGCTCTCCCTGCCGGGAGAGTCCTCCCGATCGTCGCCACCCGCGCGAGGGACTGGGTTTGGTTGACGACCGAGAAGCATCGGGGCGATGAAGGTACGGGATTCGTCGATCTGGCTGGAGGAGAGGAAGGAGGAGACGAGCGTCTTGCCACCCTCGAGGAAGAGGCTGGTGACCTCGCGGCGGCCGAGGGTTCGCAGCGCGGACTCGATGTCCGAGGCGGCGATGGTTTCAGCGCCGGCATGTCCGAGAGCTCCGCGGCGCTCGCCCGGAGCATCGTGGGCAGTGACGACGAGCACCGGTGCTTGGTCGAGCGTCTGCAGCAGCTTGCTGTCGAGCGGCAGGCGCGCCTGGGAGTCGAAGACGATGCGTTTGGGCTGGCGGGCGCCGTCGATGCGGGCGGTGAGGAGGGGGTCGTCGGCCAGCACGGTCCCGATGCCAACGGCTATCGCATCGCATTCCGAACGCCATTTGTGGACCAGCTCGCGACTCTCGGGGCCGGAGATCCAGGGTGAGTCGTCCGGTGCGGTCGTGGTCTGCCCGTCGAGGGACATCGCCATCTTCAGGATCACTAGCGGCAAACCGGTCTTCGCGTGCTTGCGGAAGGGCTGGTTGAGCTGACGGGCTACGGTCTCCTCATCGCCATCGGCGAAAGCGACCTCGACCCCGGCATCCCGGAGGATTGCTGGACCCTTTCCCGCCGTCTTCTCGCTCGGATCGTCCGAAGCGATCACCACGCGGCCGATCCCAGCCTCGAGGATCGCCTCGACGCAGGGCGGCTGCCGCCCCTGATGCGCGCATGGCTCAAGCGTCACATACATAGTCGCCCCGGCCGGATCCTCGCCACGCTCGCGGCAGTCGGCCAACGCCGCCCGCTCGGCATGCAATCCACCCAGCTCAGCATGAAATCCCTCACCGATCACAGAGCCATCTCGGACGATCACCGCTCCAACCAGCGGATTCGGGCTGACCTGCCCGCGTCCATGCTCAGCCAGCTCCAGAGAGCGTTGGAGATGCGCCTGATCCATGGCAGTCAGCTGGTCATTCATGGTTGATTGACTCGTCAATCAGTCTACGCCCCTCGCGCGGGTGGCGACGATCGGGAGGACTCTCCCGGCAGGGAGAGCCCCCGATCGGAGACAGGACCCGCGCGCCACGACGGTCCGAGTGACGCGCCACGGCGGCAGGCGCTGAAATGAAGAGCGCGAATACGCTGAAGGCGATGAAACTCATCATCCAGATCCCCTGCCTCAACGAGGAGGCCACCCTCCCCGCGACGATCGCCGACCTGCCGCGCGAGGTCCCCGGCATCGACTCGGTCGAGCTGCTCGTAATCGACGACGGCAGCACCGACCGCACGGTAGAGGTGGCGCGCGAGTGCGGCGTCGACCACATCGTCCGCCTGACCAACAACAAGGGGCTCGCCGCCGGCTTCCAGGCGGGGTTGGACGCATGCCTGAAACTCGGTGCCGACGTCGTCGTCAACACCGACGCCGACAACCAGTACAAGGGCTCCGACGTGCCGAAGCTGGTGGCACCGATCGTCGCCGGCGAGGCCGACATGGTCGTCGGCGACCGCCGGGTCTCCCAGATCGACCACTTCTCCGGCTCGAAAAAGGGCCTGCAGAGGCTTGGCAGCTGGGTCGTGCGCCGGCTCTCCGGGACCGAGGTCACCGACGCCACCTCCGGCTTCCGCTCTTACAACCGCGAGGCCGCCCTGCAGCTGCTGGTCGTCGACAACTTCACCTACACGCTGGAGAGCCTGATCCAGGCCGGCAAGATGCTGATCGCGGTCGACGAGGTCGCGATCAGGACCAACCCGAAGACGCGCGAGTCCCGCCTCTTCGACTCGACCGGCGGCTACGTGCGCCGCAACGCGCCGGCGATCCTCCGCATCTACGCCCGCTACGAGCCGCTGCGCGCCTTCGCCACCGCCGGCCTCGTCGTCCTCCTGCTCGCCTTCGCGGCCTGGATGCCGTTCCTGATCGACGCGATCTTCAACGGCGACTCCAGCGGCCACATCCAGTCGCTGATCCTCGGCGCCGTCCTCTTCATCGCCGCGGTCCAGCTCTTCGCCCTCGGCGTAATCGGCGACCTGCTGGCCGGGCAGCGGGTGATGACCCAGCGGGTCTTCGAGCGGGTGCGGCGGGTCGAGCTGGCGGTCGGGGTCGAGCCCTCCCACTACGAGCGCGGCGGCGAGGTCGCCAGCCGCGAGAGCGCCGAGTGAGCGCGGAGAAACGCGGCGGCGAGGAGGCGAACGCCGCCGAATACGGGAAAACGGCGAGCTTCCTCGCGATCGGCGTCGGCCTCACCGGCCTGATCACCTACGCCTACTTCCTGATCGCCTCGCACGTTCTCTCCAAGCCCGACTACGGGCAGATCACGGTGCTCTGGTCGGCGGTCTTCATCACCATCTCGACCCTCTACCGGCCGGTCGAACAGCTGCTCAGCCGCCACGTCTCCGAGCGGCTGGCAAAAGGGGAACCGCTGCGGCAGGAGCTGCGGGTCGCGGCGACGATCCAGATCGGCCTGGCGCTGTTCTTCGCCGTCGTCGCGCTCGTCCTGCGGGGGCCGATCCAGGACGGCCTGCTGGAAGGCAACGAAACCCTCTACTGGGTCTTTTTCGGGGCCGTCCTCTTCTACGCCGCCAGCTACTTCGCCCGCGGCTTCCTCGCCGGCCAGCGCACCTTCGGCCTGTTCACTGCGCTGATCCTCTCCGAGTCGGTCTTCCGCACCCTCTTCGCGGTGCTTGTCGCGGTCAGCCTGCTCAGCGGCCAGTCCTGGGTCGCGGTCGGGATCGTCGCCGCGCCCAGCCTCTCGCTGATGGTCGTTCCCTTCGCCTTCAGGCGCCGGGCGAAGAAAGAAGCTGAGGCGACGCCCGCCGCGCCCGGAAGCGAAGCGGAGGACGCGACGGCTGATGACCAGATGACGATGAAAGAGGGCGGCGGCTTCGCCGCGGCGGTGCTGGTGATCATGTTCAGCGAACAGGCCTTCCTCAACGCCGGGCCGCTGATCACCCGCGGCCTCCAGGGCGCCGCCGCCGCCGGCTTCATCTTCAACGTGCTGATGCTGGCGCGGGCGCCGCTGCAGCTCTTCCAGGCGGTCTCGACCAGCATCCTCCCCCACCTCACCAGCCTCCACACCTCGACCGCGCCGGACTGCGAGCGGGAATTCCACCGCTCGGTCCGCGGCGTCCTGCTCGGCGTCACCGCCTTCACCGCCTTCACCGCGATCGTCGTCCTCATCGCCGGACCGAAGCTGATGCAGATCGCCTTCAGCGACAAGTTCGAGTACGACCGGCCGGGGCTGCTGCTGGTGACGCTGGGGATGGGCCTCTACCTGGCCTCGGTCACCGTCAACCAGGCCTGCCTCGCCCAGGGGCAGGTGCGACGGGCGGCGGTGCGCTGGATCACCTGCGCCGCCTTCTTCATCGCTCTGGAACTTCGTGCCGATTGTCAGCAACGAGTTCCGCCGGGTCGAGATCGGGTTCGCGCTCACCGCCGGGGTGCTCTTCGCCCTCCTCTACCTCGTCTACCGCCACCCGCACGGCCGCGAGGAGGACATCCCGCGCGAGGGCTCGACCGAGGAACTGGAGCTGCGGCTCGCCTCGATCGACGAGAACACCTAGTTAGGGTCCCCCGATGGGTGCACCATGACGCCGAGCTGATCCTGATCGCCGGTGCCCTGCTGGGCGCGGGCATCATCGGCGCCCTGCTCGCCGACCGGGTCCGGGTCCCCGGCCTGCTGCTCTTCCTCGCTCCTCGGGATGCTGGCCGGCTCGCAGGGGATCGGCGGCATCGAGTTCTCCAACATGGAGCTGGCGCGGACGCTGGGCACGATCGCGCTGATCCTGATCCTCTTCGAGGGCGGGCTGACCGCCGGCTGGTCGGAGATCCGGCCGGTGCTGGGGACGGCCGCCTCGCTGGCGACGATCGGCACCGTCGTCACCGCCGTCGGTCGCCGGCTTCGCGGCAAAGCTCATCTTCGACCTCAGCACCCTGGAAGGGATGATCGTCGGCGCCGCGATCGCCGCCACCGACTCGGCCGCGATCTTCGCCGTGCTGCGTCGCTCGACCCTGGAGAAGCGGCTGGCGCGCTCGCTCGAGGGCGAGTCGGGGATGAACGACCCGGTGGCGCTGCTGCTGGTGATCGGGTTCATCGAATGGATCCAGGAGCCCGGCTACGGCCTCGCCGACATGGCCGGCCTGCTGGCGGTCAAAATCGCGGTCGGGATCGGCGTCGGCTACCTCGTCGGCCGCCTCGCGGTGGCGGCGCTGAACCGGGTGCGACTGCCGACCGACGGGATCTACCCGGTGGCGACGATCGCGATCGCCGCTCTCTCCTTCGGCCTCGCCGAGATCGCCCACGGCTCCGGCCTGCTCGCCACCTACCTGGCCGCGCTGGCGCTCGGCGGCGCCAGCATTCCCGCCCGCCGCACCGTCGTCGCCTTCCACGAGGGGCTCGGCTGGGTCGCTCAGCTGGCGCTCTTCATCCTCCTCGGCCTGCTCGTCTTCCCCAGCCAGCTCGATGACGTGGCGCTCAAGGGGCTGGCGCTCTCGGCCGTCCTGATCCTCGTCGCCCGCCCGCTGGCGACCTTCGCCGCCACCGCGCTGGCGCCGCTCAACGTGAGGGAGCGGCTGATGCTCGGCTGGGCCGGGCTGCGCGGCGCGACCCCGATCTGGCTCGCCACCTTCCCGGTCGTCGCCGGGATCGCCGGCGGCGAGGAAGAGTTCGCGATCGTCTTCTTCGTCGTCGTCACCTCGACCCTGGTCCAGGGGGCGAGCTTCGAGCCGCTGGCGACGCGCCTCGGCCTGACCACCGACGAGCCGGCGCTGCCGCGGCGGCTGCTGGAGTCAGGCCGGATCCGGCGCATGGGCGGCGACGTGATCGCCTACCGGATACCGGAGGGAGCGGCGATCGCCGGTCACCGGGTCCGCGACCTCGAGCTGCCGCGCGAGGCGCTGGTCAACGTGATCGTCCGCGACGGCAACGCGATGCCGCCGCGGGGATCGACCGAGCTGCAGGTTGGCGACGAGCTGCACATCCTCGTCCGCAGCGAGCTCCGCGAGGAGGTCGAGGCCTTGACCGGCCACTGGGCCAAAGGGCCGATCGGCAAGCCGGCCCCGCCGGCGCTGCCGCGGCGCGGCGCCTCGCAGGTCTTCACCGTGCGCCCGGCGCGCGGCGACGGGGAGCTCGGCGAGGAGATCGACGGCATCCCGATCGTCAGGGTGATGCGCGATCGCAGCGAGCGGGGCGCCTACCTGGTCGCCTTGGCCGACGGGCGCTACGCGGTTCTGAGCGCCGGACTGGTCGCGATCGGCGGCCGGCGGGCGCTGGCCGGTTGGTGCGAGGGCCGCGCCGCGCGAGAAGACGTCGAGCCTCCGAGCGCGCCTGGTGGCAGGAGGTGACGGGAGCGCTGATCGCCCGAGGACGAGGACTCGAAGCCGGCCCCGGCGCGCAGCAGCGATCTCGGCGTAAGCGGCAGCGGGATCGTCGGCTCCGAAAACAGCTGAGCCGGCGACGAAGAGGTGGGCGCCGGCGGCGGCCAGCGGGCCGGCGGTGGTCTTGTCGACGCCGCCGTCGACCTCGATCCGGGCATTGCCGACCAGTGGCGCCAGGCGCTCGACCTTGTCGGGCGAGGTCTCGATGAAGGACTGGCCGCCCCAGCCGGGGTTGACGGTCATGCAGAGGACGATGTCGGCCATTCCGCGCAGCTCCTGGACCGCCTCGACCGGGGTGCCGGGGTTGATCGCGACGCCGGCCAGGCAGCCGAGTTCGCGGACCGCGGCGAGGGTCCGGTGGGCGTGCGGGGTCGCCTCCTCGTGGAAGGTGATCGAGTCGGCTCCGGCCTTGGCGAACTCGGCGATCTGGCGCTCCGGCGCCTCGATCATCAGGTGAACGTCCACCACCCCACCCGCGTCGTGCACTTGATCGGCGATCGCGCTGAGGACCAGCGGCCCGATCGTGATCGGGGGGACGAAGTGGCCGTCCATCACGTCGAAGTGGATCACCCGCGCGCCGGCCGCCATCACCTCCTCGATCTGCGACCCGAGACGGGACATGTCGGCGGAGAGGATCGACGGCGCGACCCGGTTCTCGGTCAGTAGCTCTCGCATCCGCTCGCTCACGGCCGGGAGCCTACTGAGCGCCTGCGGACGTGGACCGGGCTAGGCAATACGGAGCATGGATGCGCCACAGCTCTGACATTCCATGTCGGCCGTGTTGGTCATCCGCGCGATCGTCTGGTGCTCGCCGCAGTTCGGGCACTGGGAGACGAGTTCGAAGCGGGTGAGGCAGTTGACGCAGCGCAGCCGGCCCGGCAGCTGGGTCGGGCGCAGCCAGGGCTCGCCGCAATTCGGGCAAGGGGCACGCCCCAGGGGGTTCGAGTCCCCCTCGGTCGACTGGTTGGGGTGGCTCACTCCTTTAATCATGGCGGTTTGGAAGTTTTTTGCTAGGTGGGCTTTGTGAGGCGAGCGACGTAGAAGCCGGTGGTGCCGTCGCGGTCCGGGCGCAGTTGCAGGGTGCGCGGCTCCGCCGCCGAGGCCAGCTCCGGCGCAAGCGCGCCGAGGTCGTCGAGCTCGAGCGGCGGCGCCTCGCCCGCCTCGGAAGCGCGCAGCAGCTCGGCGATCCGGTCCTCGTTCTCGCTGCGGGAGATCGTGCAGGTCGAGTAGACCAGGGTGCCGCCGGGGCGGAGCAGGCCGGCGGCGTTGCGCAGCAGCTCGTCCTGGACCTCGATCAGGCGCTCGATCGTCCGCGGCGATTTGCGCCAGCGGGCGTCGGGGCGCGAGGCGAGGGTGCCGAGGTCCGAACAGGGACCGTCGAGGAGGACGCGGTCGAAGGTCGAGGGCATCGCCGCCTGGCGCGCGTCGGACTCGATCACGGTGACGCAGCGGAGGCCGAGCCGCTGCGCCTGGGCGGCGACTTCGGCGGCACGGTCGGGATCGAGCTCGACCGAGATCACCTCACCGCGGTTGCCCATCCGCTCGGCGATCTGACCGGTCTTGATTCCCGGACCGGCGCAGAGGTCGAGAACGTGATCGCCCTCGCGGGGATCGAGGATCTCGATTACGGCCGCAGAGCCGCGGCTCTGCGGCGTCAGCTCGCCGGCCGCAATCGCCTCCGGGACGGTGCCGCCGGTGCGCCCCGCGATCACCAGCGACTCCGGCGCGGCCAGCGGCCAGGCGGCCTCGGGCGCGTACGCCTCCACCCCGGCCTCAGCGAGACTCGCCAGCACCGCCTCGCGCTCGCCGCGCAGCCCGTTCACCCGCATCGCCACCTCGGCCCGCTCGTTGCAGGCGGCAAGGGCCGCGCGCGCCGCCTCGGGGCCGAGCTCCTCCCACCACATCTCCGCCAGCCAGGCCGGCGCCGAATGGGCGACCGCGGCGGCGGCCGGGGTCGAGTCGTCATCCAGTAGGTCCGCGGTCAACTGCGCGCGCTCGCGCCCGGCGCGGCGTAGGACCGCGTTGACCAGCCCGGAGGCGTGGGCAGCACCACCGGCCTTGGTCAGCTCCACTGCCTGGTCGACGGCGGCGTGGTCGGGGGTGGAATCGGCGAAAAGCAGCTCGTAGAGGCCGAGCCGCAGCGCCGCCAGCACCGGCGGATCCAGCAGCCTGGTCGAGCGGCGGGCTAGGCGCTCGATCGCGACGTCGCTGGTGCCGCGGCGCTGGACCGCGCCGTAGGCGAGGCGCTGGGCCTGGGCGCGATCGCGGCCGCCGAGCTCGAGGCGATCGGCCTCGGCGCGGAAAGCGCGCTCGGTGAAGGCGCCGTCCTCGAAGGTGGCGCGGAGGGTGGCGAAGGCGAGCGCCCGCGCCGGCGAGACCCGGTCCGCGGCGCCGGCCGCCGGCCGCTCGGCGCTCATGCGCCCGGCAACTGGTGACCGCGCAGGTAGTCCGCTGCCGACATCGGCTTGCCGCCCGGGGGCTGGACTACTTCCAGCTGGAGCGCGCCGGTTCCACAGCCGAGCAGGAGAGCGCCATCCACCCCAGCCAGCTCACCCAATTCGATTCCCGCCACCGACACGACGGCATCCGCCTGGCGAACCCCCAAGCGATCGCCCCCAGGCAGCTCAAGGTAGGCGCCGACGTGTGGGGTGAGGGCGCGGACCTTGGCCGCCAACTCGGCCGCCGGACGCTCGGGGTCAAGGCGCCGCTCTGCCGACTCGATCTTCTCGGCGTAGGTGATCCCGTCCTCGTCCTGCTCGGCGAAAGAAAGCGTGCCTTCGGCCTGCAGATCGAGGGCGCGGACGAGCAGGTCGCCGCCGAGGTCCGCCAGCCGCGCCGAGAGGGCGCCGAAGTCCTCGCCGGGATCAATCGCGGTCTCCTCGCGGAGCGCCACCGGGCCGGAGTCCAGGCCCGCGGTCAACTGCATCACACAGACCCCGGTGGTCGCGTCGCCGGCCATGATCGAGCGCTCGATCGGGGCGGCCCCGCGCCAGCGCGGCAGCAGCGAGGGATGCACGTTGAGCAGCGGGTACTCGGAGAGGAGCGGCTCGCGGATCAGCTGCCCGAAGGCGCAGACGAGGACCGCCTGCGGCCGGGCCCCGCGAATCGGCTCCAGCGCCTCGGGCTTGTTGACGTTCTCGGCCTGCAGCAACTCCAGCCCCAGCTCCGCCGCAGCGAGGGCCGCCGGAGGCGGCGAGACCTTGCGGCCGCGCCCCTGGCGCCGGTCGGGTGGGGTGACGACGAGGCTCGGCCGGTGGGGCGAGACCGCGAGGCGGCGGAGGACGGTTGCGGCGAACTCGGAGGTGCCGAGGTAAGCGGTCCTCACGCGTCGGTGCGAGGCTCGCGCAGGTCGTCGCCCTCGTCGATTTCTTCCTCGGAGGTGGGGCTGTAGCTGCCGCCCTCGCGCAGCGCCCGCAGCGCCGCCTTGCGCTGTTCGCGAATCGTCCGATCGAGGATCAGAACCCCGTCGAGGTGGTCGAGCTCGTGCTGCAGGACCCGGGCCTCGAGCCCGGCGGCCTCGATCACGATCGGCTCCCCCTCGACGTCGCGGCCGCTGAGGCGCGCGAACAGCGGGCGCTCGACGTCCATCGAGACCCGCGGCAGGCTGAGACAACCCTCCTCGGCGACCGCCATCTCGTCCGAGAGCCACTCGATCTCGGGGTTGATCAGCGCGGCCGGCTCGCTCTCGGGCCCGGCCTGGAAGACGAGCAGGCGGCGGAGAACCCCGAGCTGGGTCGCCGCCAGGCCGATCCCGAGGCCGTCGCGCATGATCTCGATCATCCGCTCGACCTCCGAGCGCAGCTCGGGACCGAAGTTGACGATCGGCGAGGCCTTGCTCTTGAGGACAGGGTCGCCGAACTTGACGACGTGGGCGAGCGCGGCTTCGCGGCGCTCCAACAGCTCGATTTCGAGCTGGCGCTCCTCGTCCTCGCGCTCGGGGGCTTTCACCTCGTCGCTCATCTGCCGTGAGTCTAAAGTTCCGATCCGTTCTGATACTTCCTGCGTGGAAGCCCCTCACTGGGGGTCGACGTCCACCCCGATCGCCACGTCCTTGAGCGACCGGTCGCCAACCTTCGCCTCGACCACCTCGCGCAAAGCGGCAACGGTCCCGGCCCGGTCCAGCGTCTTGATCAAGATCCGCCGCCGGAACCGGTTCCGCACCCGGAACATCGGCGCCGGCCCGAGCAGCTCTGAGCCCTTCGGCAACGCCCGCCGCAGCTCCCCAGCCACAGCTGCCGCGGCCGTTTCGAGCTTGTCCTCCCGCTCCGAGGAGAAGTTGATCCGGGCCAGATGGGAGAAGGGCGGGTAGCTGCAGCACCTCGCGCCGGGTCAGCTCGCGTTCGAGGAAGCCGGCGGAGTCGTGGCGGGCGGCGTGCTCGATGCTCGGCGCGTTCGGGGCCAGCGTCTGCACGATCACCTCTCCCCCTGCCTCGCCGCGGCCGGAGCGGCCGGCCAGCTGGGCGACCATCGCGAAGGTCCGCTCCTCGGCGCGGAAGTCGGGGAAGCGCAGGGTCGCGTCGGCGTCGAGGATCGCGCTCAGGGTCACCTCGGGGAAGTCGTGGCCCTTGGCGACCATCTGGGTGCCGACGAGGACGGCGCTGTCGGCTTCGTCGAAGCGGGCGAGGATGCGGGCGTGGGCGCCGCGCTCGGCGGCGGTGTCGGAGTCGAGGCGGAAGACCGGCATCGGCTCCAGCCTCTCAGCCAGCAACGCCTCGATCCACTCGGTGCCAGCGCCGGCCCGCGAGAGCGTGGTCGAGCCGCACTCGGTGCAGGCGCGCGGCGCCGGCTCGGCGTGGGCACAGTGGTGGCATACGAGGCGGCCGCTGTGGCGGTGGACGATCAGCGAGACGTCGCAGTTGGGGCAGTCCCAGTGATGGCCGCAGGAGCGGCAGGTCAGCCAGGGGGCGAAGCCGCGGCGGTTGATCATCACGATCGCCTTGGCGCCGGCGGCGCGGACCTCCTCCAGCGCCTCCCAGGTCTCGGCGTGGATCGGGCCCGAGCGCGGGTCGGCCTCGCGCATGTCGACCAGGTGGACCGGCGGCATGCGATGACCGTCGACCCGCCGCGGCAGCTCCAGGCGCGGCAGCTCCAGCCAACTCTCCGGCCGCGGCGTCGCGGTGCCGGCGACGAGCACCGCGCCGCAGTCCTCGGCCCGTTTGCGGGCGACGGCGCGGGCGTCGTAGGTCGGGTCCCCCTCCTGCTTGTAGGAGGGGTCGTGCTCCTCGTCGATGACGATCAAACCGAGGTCGCGGACGGGAGCGAAGACGGCCGAGCGAGGGCCGACGCAGACGTTCGCCTCGCCGTTGCGCAGGCGCCGCCACTCGTCGTAGCGCTCGCCCGCCGAGAGAGCCGAGTGGAGGACCGCGAAGCGGTCACCGAGGCGGGCGCGGAACCGGGCCACGGTCTGGGGGGCGAGGCCGATCTCGGGGACGAGGACGATCGCGCCGCGACCGCGCTCCAGCGCCGCCTCGACCGCGGCCAAGTAGACCTCGGTCTTGCCCGAGCCGGTGACGCCGTGGAGGAGCAGCTTCGGGGGCGCCTCGGCTTCGCCGTCGAGGGCGGCGACGAGAGCATCGACGGCCTCCTCCTGCTCGGGGAGCAGCTGCGGGCGGGCGGCGGCCCCGCGGAGGCCAGATTCGGCGGGCGCCCGGCGCACGTCGGCGCTGCGGGTGGTGATCAGGTCGCGTCCCTCGAGCCGGCGCAGGGTCGCGCGGTCGGAGCCGATCGCGGTCGCCAGCTCACCGGCCGACATCTCGCCCGCGCGCAGCGCCTCGAGCACCGCGCGCTGTTTCGAGCCGAGGCGCTCTCCGCCGGCCAGGGCGGCCTCGCCGGCGGGCAGGATCGCGGCCCGCAGCTCGGTCTTGGCGCGAACGCTGCGGGCGCCGCGGCCGGTCCCGATCCCCGGCGGCAGGACGAGCTGCAGGCCGCGGGAGGGCGTCGAGCAGTACTCGCGGGCGACCCAGAGGCCGAGCCGCACCAGCTCCGGGGTCGCCCCCGCCTCCAGCGCCTCGATCGGCTCGGCGAGGCGCTCGGGCGCCAGCTCCGAGGTGTCGGCGAGCTCGACCACGACCCCGAGCAGGCGCCGCGGCCCGAAGGGGACGCGGACGACGCTGCCGACGCCGACGTCTTCCATTGCCTCCGGCCGGCGGTAGTCGAAGGGGCCGCGCAGGGCACGGGCGGTGGTCAGGGGCTCGACCCGGAGGATCGTCACCGATCGAGGTTATGGGTGGCAGGGGATGGCCTGGCCTGCTGCCGGGTCAGGTCATATGCTGCGCCGCGTGAGCATCAACCTCCACCCTGGCGAGCGGGTGATCTTCGAAGGGCACCCGTCGTGGCGGGCGATCCTCGGCTTCTATCTCAAAGGTGCCCTGGTCGCGGTCGTCTTGGGCTTCATCGCGAACCTGATCGACGGTGGCGCGACGACCTTCGTCGTCGTCCTCGTCATCCTCGCCCTCACCGTCCTGATCGGCTTCGTCAAGCGGGTGGCGACGACGTACACGATCACCGACCGCCGGCTCAACATCAAGCGGGGGATCATCTCCAAAGAGGTCCAGGAGACGCGCCTGGAGCGGGTCCAGAACGTCAACTACCAGCAGAGCGTCTACCAGCGCCTGATGCAGATCGGCGACGTCGACTTCGACACCGCGGCAAGTGACAGCTACAACTTCGTCTTTAACGGCGTCGCGAACCCCGGCGAGGTCGTCGAATCAGTGGACAAAGCGACCGGCGTCGGGTCGGCTGGTACCCACGGGCTGGGCGAGGCCCAGCCGCCGACTTCTGGTTGAGAACTTCACCGCTCCGAGATTTGGTCCCTCATAGGGGCCCGAAGTTCGGAGTCATTGTCCCAAGCGTTTCGGGCGTGGCCGCCCTGCACCCTTACCTGCTTAGTGAGGGTGCAGGGCGGCCACGCAAGTTCGCCACCGTCTTGGTGAGGATGCGTTGGACGTGGTGCGGTTCGCATTTGACCTGGTAGTGAGAGAAGCGGAGCGGGGTGAGGCCGGCAGCCGTGTGGACCTGGAAGCGAAGCGCGTCGCGGGTCTGGGCCGAGGGGGTGCGGTGGTAGCGCCAGCCGTCGGTCTCCACCACGAGGCCGAGGTCGGGCCAGAAGAAGTCGACCTCGAAGTCGTCGACCATGTGTTTGGTCAGCGGGATCGGGAGGCCGGCGGCATCGGCGATCGGGCGGAAGAGTCGTTCGAGTTCGTCGTCGGAGAGCCGGAAGGTGTGTTTGTCGAGGATGCGGCGAAGGGGGCGAATGCCGGGTTGACCCGGGTAGTTGCCGAGGGCTCGGCGCAAGGAGTCCGCGTCGATCACGTCACGCTTGTCGGCCTCGTTGATCGCCCGCTCGACGGTCTTCGGACCGGCGACAGTCGTCAGGTCGAGGAAGGTGCGAACGGGCTGGGTGACGGGAATGTTCAGGCGCGTGGTGATGTCCGTGCTGGGCAGAGAGGGCCGGCGATGACAGCGAACGCCGCGCAGCCGTGCTTCCGAAGTGCGCCTCACGCTCACATCGATGTAGTGCTGGTGCTCCTCGCCGAACCGCCAGAGTGCGGCGGCGCTGCGGTGACTGAGGGCGGCGCCGGGACCACAGGCGAGGATCGCAGCCATCCAGCGCCCCTCGCGATTGAGTTGCCCTCGTCCCACGGCGTAGACACCGCGAGCGATGGGGTGCAGCCGTCCTTTGCGAACTCGATGCTTGATCGCCTTCGAAGTGAAGCCGAGGTTCAGAAGCTGCTCTCGCGACACAACTCCGTGCTGCCCACGGGTTATCCGCCAGGCGTCCAATGAGCGCGCCTCCGAGATTTGGTCCCCCATAGGGGCCCTAAGTTCGGAGAGGCTCGTTTACTCCCCCTACCCCGCCCCGTCCTGTCTGCCGGGCCGGAACTACCGGCGTTTCTCGCTACGCTGCAGCTGCCTCGGCGCCCGCCGCCTCGCGCAACGCGTCGGCGCGGTCGGTCTTCTCCCAGGTGAAGTCGTCGTCGGCGCGGCCGAAGTGGCCGTAGGCGGCGGTCTTCTGGAAGATCGGGCGGTGCAAGTCGAGGTACTCGCGGAAGGCGCCGGGGCGCATGTCGAACTCGGCCTCGACCAGCTGGGAAATCCTCGTGTCGGGAAGCTTGCCGGTGCCGAAGGTCTCGACCATCAAGCTGACCGGGTGGGCGACGCCGATCGCGTAGGCGACCTGGACCTCACAGCGCTGCGCCAGGCCGGCGGCGACCACGTTCTTCGCCACGTAGCGGGCGGCGTAGGCGGCCGAGCGGTCGACCTTGGACGGGTCCTTGCCGGAGAAGGCGCCGCCGCCGTGGCGGGCCATGCCGCCATAGGTGTCGACGATGATCTTGCGGCCGGTGAGGCCGGCGTCGCCGACCGGGCCACCGATCACGAACTTGCCGGTCGGGTTGACGAGGAACTCGCTCTGGAGCTCGTTTGCGTCGAAGCGGTCGGGGACCTCGGCTTCGAGCACCGGGAGGACGACGCCCTCCCACAGCTCCGGCTTGATCTGGGCTTGCGAGTCAATCCCCTCGTCGTGTTGGGTGGAGATCAGGAGCTTCTCGACTGCGACCGGGCGGCCGCCGGCGTAGCGAACGGAGACCTGGGTCTTGCCGTCCGGTCCGAGGTAGCCGAGGGCGCCGTCCTTGCGGACCGCGGCGAGCCGTTCGGCCAGGCGATGGGCGAGGTGGACCGGCATCGGCATCAGCGCCTCGGTCTCATCGCTGGCGTAGCCGAACATCATGCCCTGGTCGCCGGCCCCGGCGACGTCGAGCTCGTCGGTGTCGCTCGGGTCGACCTTGGTCTCGTAGGCCTTGTCGACGCCCTGGGCGATGTCGGGCGACTGCTCGTCGATTGAGACGATCACCGAGATGTGGTCGCAGTCATAGCCGTAGCCGCCGCCCTGGTAGCCGATGCCACGCACGGTCTCGCGGACGATCTCCGGGATGTTGAGGTGGACGTCGGTGGAGATCTCCCCCGAGACCACCGCCATGCCGGTGTTGACGAGGGTCTCGCAGGCGACGCGGCCGCCCGGGTCGTCGCGCATGATCGCATCGAGGACGCCGTCGGAGATCGCATCGGCGACCTTGTCCGGATGGCCCTCGGTGACTGACTCCGACGTGAAGAGGTACTCGCCCTCGGCGAGCGGCTTTGAAGTAGGCATGGCGGGAAGAGTAAAGGAATCCCGAGTGGCCCTGACCGGCGCATCTCGGCGTCCTCGGTCGCTTGTGTGCAGAGCACACGGCGCTCCCTGCGTCCTTGACCTGCTTGGTCAGGTCAGGAGTAGCGACGGCGGCCGGAGGCGGGGGTGAAATCGATGATCAGCGGAACCCCCTCCAGCTCGTAGGTCTCGCGCATCCGGTTCTCCAGGTGGTAGGCCCAATCGCGGACGATCAGCTTGCGGTCGTTGACCTGGATCGCGATCCGCGTCGGGCTCTCCCCCACCTGTGCCGAGTAGTAGAGGCGCAGGCGCTTGCCGCGGCGGGAGGGCGGTGGCGTCTTGGCGACGACCTCGTTGACGAAGCGGTTCAGCTCCGGGGTCGGAATCCGCTGTGCCGCCTTGTCAGCGAGCCGTAGCGCCCGCGGCAGCAGGGCGCCGACGTTGCGACCGCGCTGGGCTGAGACGGTGATCACCGCCGGCCGCAGCCGCGACTTCCGCGCCACCCGCGCCCGGGCATCGTCGATGTCGGTGTTGGTGATGTCCCACTTGTTCATCGCCAGCAGGCTGGCGCAGCCGGCTTTCATCGCCATCTCCGAGACCCGCAGGTCCTCGGCGGTGACCCCCTCGGCGGCGTCGCAGACGACGATCGCCACGTCGGCTCGCTCGACCGCACGTTCGGAGCGCAACTGCGCGTAGTAGTCGACGGTGCCGGCGACCTTGGAGCGCCGCCGCAGCCCGGCGGTGTCGACGAGGATCACCGGCCGGCCGTCGACTTCGAGCCGGGTGTCGATCGCGTCGCGGGTGGTGCCGGCGAGGTCGGAGACGATCACCCGATCGGACCCGAGAAAGGCGTTGACCAGGGAGGACTTGCCGACATTGGGCCGGCCGATCACCGCGACCCGCACCGAGTCGTCATCGTCGGCCTGCGGCTCACGGTCGCCCAGCGCGACGACGATCGCGTCGAGCAGATCGCCGGTGCCGAGGCCGTGGGAGGCCGAGACCGGCAGCGGCTCACCGAGCCCGAGCGCGTGGAACTCCGCCGCGATCCCGTAGTCGTTGGCCCGGTCAGCCTTGTTGACGACGACGAGGACCGGCACGTCCCCCCCGCGCAGCGTCTTTCCCAGCTCGGCGTCGCCGGCGCGGAGCCCGGCGCGGCCGTCGACCACCAGCAGGATCGCGTCGGCTTCGGCGATCGCCAGCCGCGCCTGGGCCTGGATGTCGCGGGCCAGCTCGGCCTCATCGCCGAGGTCGATGCCGCCGGTATCGACCAGCTCGAAGGCGACCCCGTTCCACTCGGTCGCCAACCGCTTGCGGTCGCGGGTTACGCCCGGCTCGGGCGAGGTGACCGCCTCGGTGCCGCCAACCAGGCGGTTGACCAGGGTGCTCTTGCCGACATTTGGGAAGCCGACGACGGCAACGGTCGCGGGGTTCATGCGAGGCCCCGCTCGCGGACGAGGGCGACGACTCGCGCCACCACTTCTTGCAGGGAAAAACCGGACGTGTCCAGCTCGACCGCGTCCGCGGCGGCGCGCAGGGCACCGTGCTCGCGCTCGGTGTCGCGGGCGTCGCGGCGACGCTGGGCGTCCAGCACCGTCGCGAAGTCCTCGCCGGTCTCTGCCGCGCGCCGACGCGCCCGCTCCTCATCGGAGGCGGTGAGGAAGATCTTCAGGGGAGAGCCTGGACTGACGACGGTGCCGATGTCGCGACCCTCGGCGACGTAGCGGCCGGTCTCGATCAGCTGCCGCTGGCGCGCGACCATCGCCTCCCGAACCCGCGGGTGGACCGAGACCCGGGAGGAGGCGGCGGTGACCTCTGGGGTGCGGACCTCTCTGCTGACGTCTCGGTGGCCGAGCAGGACGTGGCGGCCGTCGAAGCCGATCTCGAGGCCCTCGGCCAGCGAGCCGAGCCCGTCGCCGTCGTCGAGGTCGATGCCGCCCTCCAGCGCCGCCAGTGCCACGCAGCGATACATCGCCCCGGAGTCGAGGTAGGTGAAGTCGATCTCGGCGGCAACAGCACGGGCGACCGTGGACTTACCGGCCCCGGCGGGGCCGTCGATCGCGATCACCATTGCCGCAGCGTATTCAGTGAGCCGAGCAGCGAGGCGAGGTCGGCCTCGAAGCCGGGATAGCTGACCGCGGCGGCGTCCATACCGACCACCTCGACGCCTTCCTTCGAGGCGAGGCCGGCGACGGCGCCGAGCATCGCGATCCGGTGGTCGCCGTGGGACTCGATCGTGCCGCCGCGCAGACCGCCGGTGCCCTCGATCACCATCCCGTCCGCGGTCGGCTCGACCTTCCCGCCGAGCGCCCGCAGCGCCGCGGTCACGGTCTCGATCCGGTCCGACTCCTTGCGCCGCAGCTCCTCGGCGTCGCGGATTGCGGTCGTCCCCTCGGCGAAGCAGGCCGCGAGCGCGACCAGGGGCAGCTCGTCGATCGCCAGCGGGATCTCGGCGCCGCCGACCTCGGTGGCCTGGAGGGGTGCGGAGCGGATGCGGAGGGTGGCGAAGCGCTCCCCTCCGCTTTCGGCTTCCTTTTCGCGCTCCACCTCGACACCCATGCGTTCAAGAATGGTCAACAGGCCGGTACGGGTGGGGTTGACGCCGACCCACTCCAGCTCCACCTCGCTTTCAGGAACGAGAACAGCAGCAACGAGGAAGAAGGCGGCCGAGGAGATATCAGCGGGGACGAGGAGCTCGTCAGGTTCGAGGCGCACGGCGGGCTGAACGACGACCACGTTCCCCTTGCTCGTCACCGAAGCCCCCGCGGCTTCGAGCATCTCCTCAGTGTGGTTGCGGCTCGGCGCCGGCTCGATCACTCGCGTCTCGCCCTCGGCGAGCAGGCCAGCGAAGAGCAAACAGGACTTGACCTGGGCGCTGGCGATCGGCATCTCATAGGTGATGCCACGAAGGGGAGCACCGCGCACCTCGAGCGGTGGCAGGCGATCCTCGCGCGCGCTGAGGTCGGCGCCCATCTCGCGCAGCGGAATCGCGATCCGGTCGACCGGACGCCGCCGGATCGACTCGTCGCCGTCGAGGCTCCACTCGCCTCCGCCTTGCCCGGCCAGCCATCCGGGCAGCAACCGCAGCAGCGTTCCTGCGTTGCCGACGTCGATCGTCGTCGACTTGGGGTTCCGTATGCCGATGCCGCGAATCCGCAGCTGAAGCCCCCGGGCACCCGCGACTCCCTCGCCTTTACCCAGCTTTTCCCCGGACACCTCTGCGCCGAGCGCCTTGACCGCGTTGAGCGTCGAAACCGTGTCTGCCGCGTCGAGAAAACCCTCGATGTGCGTCTCCCCCTCACCCATCGCCGCGATCAGCGCCGCCCGGTGGGAGATCGACTTGTCCGAGGGCGGCCGCAGCCAGCCTCGCAGGGGTCCGGAAGGCTCGAAGCGGGCGTCGGTCATTCGCTCACGGCGGTGACGGTGTGGCCGAGCCGGCGGACCAGCTCCTCGGCCTTCGCCGCCTGCTCGTCGCCGCCGACCCAGAGGGAGACCGCGCCGGCGGTCATGTCCGGGACCGGATGCAGGGCCATGTCCTCGATGTTGACCCCGGCCTCTCCCAGCGCCAGCGCCAGCTCGGCGATCGTCCCCGGCTTGTTGGCGACGACGATTCGCAGCTCCCGCAGCGGCCCGGCCTCCGACTCGGCTTCCAGCAGCCTGCGACGGTCCTCGCCGGCGGCGGCGTGCCAGGCGGCCAGCGCCTCGGGGTCGCCGCTTCGGATCAGCTCCGCGGCATCCTTGAGCCGCGCGACGACCGAGTCGACCGACTCCGCCACCGCCTCGCGGTTGCCGGCGAAGATGTCGGCCCAGATCGCCGGGTTGGAGCCGGCGACGCGGGTCGCGTCGCGGAAGCTCGGGCCGACGTCAGGCAGGCGCTCGGTGTCCTGGGTCAGGGACTCGGCCCCCTCGCTGGCGAGGGCGTTGGCGAGCACGTGCGGCAGGTGACTCACCGTCGCCATCAGGCGGTCGTGGCCGGCGGGGTCGATTGCCTGCGGCCGCGCCCCCAACGCCGAGAGCGCCCGCTGCAGGCGGTCGTAGAGGAGGCCGCTGGAGCGCTCTGTCGGGGTCAGGTACCAGCGCGCGCCCTCGAAGAGGTCCTCGCGGGCGTTCTCCACCCCGGCGGTCTCAGCTCCCGCCAGCGGGTGACCGCCGATGAAGCGCTCGTCCTCGCCGAGCGCCGCGACCAGCTCGCCCTTGGTCGAACCGACATCGGAGACGGCGGTCTCCGGGCCGGCCGCGGCCAACGCCTCGCGCGCCTGGTCGGGCAAGGCCGCCACCGGCGCGCAGCAGAAGACCAGGTCCGCGCCCGCGCAGGCCGCGGCGACCGAGCCGGCGGCGCGATCGATCGCCCCCAGCTCGACCGCCCGCGCCAGCCGCTCCGGGCTGCGCCCGTAGCCGACCACCTCGGCGTCCAGCCGCCGCCGCGCGGCGAGCCCGATCGAGCCTCCGATCAGGCCCACCCCGAGGACAGCGATCCTCATGCGAGCAGGGTCACCTTCATATGCCGCGGCGCGCCTCCACAGCGGAAGCGAACCGCTCCAGGGCGGTGACCGTGTCCTCCCAGTCGATGCAGGCATCGGTGATCGACTGCCCGTAGGTCAGCTCCTCGCCCGGGACCAGGTTCTGCCGGCCCTCGACCAGGAACGACTCCAGCATCACGCCGACGATCGACTTGTTGCCGTCCGCGACCTGGTCGGCGATGTCGCCGGCGGCGAAGAACTGCTTCTCGGGATCCTTGCCGCTGTTGTCGTGGGAGGCGTCGATCACCAGCCGCTCGGGCAGACCGGCGACGCCGAGCGTGACCAGCGCGTCCTCGACCTCGGGCGGGTGGTAGTTCGGCTCCCCGTGACCGCCGCGGAGAATGATGTGGCAGTCGGGGTTGCCGGTCGTGTGCAGGATCGCCGGCATGCCGGCGTCGTCGATCCCGGCGAAGGCATGTGAAGCCGCCGCCGCCCGCACCGCGTCGACCGCGATCTGGATGTTGCCGTCGGTCCGGTTCTTGAACCCGATCGGCATCGAGAGCCCGGAGGCGAGCTGACGGTGGGTCTGGCTCTCCGAGGTCCGCGCCCCGATCGCCCCCCAGCCGACCGCGTCGGCGATGTACTGCGGCGTGATCGGGTCGAGGAACTCGCAGCCGATCGGCAGGCCGGTGTCGAGCACCTCCAGCAGCAGTTTGCGGGCGATCCGCAGGCCGGCGTTGACGTCGCCGCTTTCGTCCAGGTGCGGGTCGTTGATCAGCCCCTTCCAGCCGGTCGTCGTCCGCGGCTTCTCGAAGTAGACCCGCATCACCATCAGCACCTCGTTACGCAGTGCTCGCGCGGTGGCGCTCAGCTTCGTCGCGTACTCCAGTGCCGCTTTCGGGTCATGGACGCTGCACGGGCCGACCACGACCATCAGCCGCGGGTCTTTTCCCGACAAGACGTCGCGTACTTCCTCGCGGCCGCGAACGACCGCTTTGGACCGCTCCTCGCCGAGCGGCAGCTCCCCGAGCAGCCTTTCCGGCGGCACCAGCTCGACGACTTTGGCGATCCTCTGATCGCGGACGCCGTCTCGTTTCGTCCCCTCCATCCCAATGAACATTTTGCCTTTGCCTTTCTCCAAACCGCTGAGATCGTACTTTCTGGTCGCGCGCTGCCAGGTTGGGTCGGCGTGCACGACGCAAACGGTGAATGGCGCCCGACCGGAAGATGTGAAGTCTTCGGACGGCAAGTGCCGCCGGGCCGGACGCCTAGCTAAATCGCCAATAGGTGAGGTAGCCGCGCGCAACGGCAGCGGTGGGCGCTTCGGTGCCGGTCGCGGATGTCGGCCTGTACAACCTCACAGTTCGACGTTGTATCACGGGCGCAGCTTTAGTCAAGTATTTCCGACAGGCCACGCAGGAAGCGATCGTTCTCCTCCGCGGTGCCATAGCTGACGCGGATGTGTCCGGGGCCGCCGAGGGCCTTGCCGGGGCGGACCGCGATCTCGCGCTCGGCGAGGCCGGCGATCACCGCCGCTTCTTCGGCGGTGCCGAGGTCGATCCAGGAGAAGTTGGCGTGGGTGTCGGAGGTCTGGAGGCCGAGCTCGCTCAGGCCCTCCTCGACGGTGAGGCGAGCGGCGATCGTGCTCTCGACCCGGCGCAGGACGTCGTCCTGGTGGAGGATCGCCTCCGCCCCGGCCGCCTGGGCGAGGGCGTTGACGCTGAACGGCTGCCGCACGGCGTCGACCGCGGCGCGGAACTTCGGCGAGCCGATCGCGTAGCCGACCCGCAGCCCGGCGAGGCCGTAGCACTTGCTGAAGGTGCGGAGGACGACGAGGTTGGGGAAGCCTGCGAGCAGGTCGAGGCTGGCGTCGGGATCGTCGTGGGTCTGGAACTCGACGTAGGCCTCGTCGAGGATCACGGTCACGTGCTCCGGAATCCGCTCGCAGAAGGTGGCGATCTCGGCCGCGGGGATGTGGGTCGCGGTCGGGTTGTTCGGGTTGCAGACGATCAACAACTGGGTCGCCGCCGTCACCTCAGCCGCCATCGCGTCGAGGTCGTGGACGTCGCCCGCGGCCAGCGGCACGCGGATCTCGCGGGCGCCGGTCAAGGCCGGCAGATAGGGGTACATCGAGAATGAGGGCCAGGCGTAGACGATCTCGGCGCCGGGCTCGCAGAGCGCCTCGGCGGCGGCGAGCAGAATCTCGCAGGAGCCGTTGGCGACGGCAATCCGGCTCGGCTCGGTCTCGTAGCGCTCGGCGAGGCGCCGGCGCAGCAAGGTCGCGTCGGGGTCCGGGTAGCGGTTCATCGCCGCCGCGGTCTCCTGGATCGCCTCGACCACCTTCGGGTGCGGCGGGAACGGCGACTCGTTGGAGGCAAGCTGGGCGATGTTGCCTGAGGCGATCGCCTCAGGCGCCTGCCCGGTCGGCACCCCGGCTTGGTAGCCCGGCATGCGGGCGAGCTTCTCGGCGAACGTGATCGTCATCGGCGATCGATTGTGACGGACGCGGGCGAGCGCTACTGCGCGGCTTCGAGATCGGCCCGCAGCTTCTGCGCCTCGCCGACATAGACGTGAACCGGCAGGTGCTCGGTCGAGGCGTAGAAATGCAGCATCACCCGGATCACCCGCGGCATCGATCCGGGGACGGGGATCTCCCGGCAACACATCAACGGCACCATTGTCAGGCCGAGATCGCGGGCGGCGACGGCGGGGAACTCGGCGTCGAGGTCATCCGTGGTCGTGAACAGACAGCTGACCATCGCCTCGGGCTCGAGGCCGTTGCGCTCGATCAGCCCCCGCATCAGCTCATCGGTCGCCGCCAGGATCGCCCCGGCCTCGTTCTCCTCGGCTTGGACCGCCCCGCGCACCGCGAAGAGACGCTGCGCCGCTGGCTCGTGGCGCCCGTTCTGCATGTCGCCATTTCGGCTCACGAACCGCAATCTTCCCAGACCAGGGGGGCGAATCTCACAGCGCGGCGACTTATCTCGCTATGTCAGGGAAAACTCGCCGCGCTCGGAGCCAGCGCCTCGTACAGCTCGCCGACACACAACACGGAGTGATTACGCGTCCGCAGATGCGGGCCTTGGGGCTCCGAGATGGCGCTATCGACCACGCGATCGCAGCCGGTCGCCTGCACCGCGTGTTCCGCGGCGTCTATGCCCTGGGACATTCGAGGATTGGCGAGCGGGGGCGGCTTCATGCGGCAGTACTTGCATGCGGGGACGGCGCGGCCATCTCCCACCGCAGCGCAGGAGGTCTCCTCGGACTGCTCAACCAAGGCCCGGTGGTGATCGACGTCATTGCCTCGGGCAGCCGCGGACGGGCCATCGATGGAATCCACCTTCACCGCTTGCGACCCCTGAAACCCGACGAGGTCGGGACCGTCGCCGGCATCCCTTGCACCAGCCCGGCCCGAACCCTGGTGGACCTCGCGGGAACCGTCGGCGACTGGACGCTGCGCAGTTGCTTCGAGCGGGCGGCGCAGAAGAAATACCTCGACATCCCGGCGATCGAGGCGTCGATGGATCCGGGACGGCGCGGCAATCGCAGCCTGCGCGCCCTGGTAGCCGAATGGCGCGGCGCGGCACCCATCGCCAAGAAGGAACGCCTCAAGAGCCCGCTCGAGGCGAAGGTCCTGCCACTCGTCCTCGCGCACCCCATCCCCGCCCCACACCTCAATGCTCCCGTCGAGATCGCCGAGGGCCGGATCGAGGTCGACTTCCTCTGGCCCGACCACCGCTTCGCCCTCGAGGCGGACAGCCGCGACTTCCACGCCACCCCGATCGCCTTTGAGCGCGACCGCTGGCGCGACCGCGAACTCCTGCGCGCCGGCTACACCTCCCTGCGCGTGACGCACCGCCAAGCGGAAACCGAAACCGCGGCCATCGCCGAAACCATCGCCGCCCATCTCGGAGGCCCGAAGTAGGGAGCCGATTCCCCCACCCACCCGGCAAGTAGGTGGGGGAATCGGCTCCCTACTCGGTGGCCTTTCGAAGACGGGCCATCTCCTCATCAGAAAGCCTCCTGGCCTGGCCCTCTTTCAGGCGTCCCAGCTCCAGCGGCCCGAACCTCACCCGCCGCAACCCCGCCACCCGGTTCCCGACCGCTTCGACCATCCGCCGCACCTGGCGGTTGCGGCCTTCGCGGAGGACGATCTCGACCTCGCGCTCGCCGAGGCGACGGACCTCGGCGGGGCCCGTCGGCCCGTCCTCGAGCTCGACCCCGTGGCGCAGGCGATCGAGGTCGCGGTCGGCGATCGGGGCGCGGAGCTTGACCCGATAGGTCTTCGGGACTTCGTAGCGGGGGTGAGTGAGTCGGTCGGCCAGATCGCCGTCGTTGGTCAGCAGCAGCAGGCCGGTGGTATCGGCGTCGAGCCGCCCGACCGGGTAGAGGCGGGCCGCCGTATCGACCAACTCGACCACTGCTGGCCGGCTGCCCGGCTCCTTGGCCGTCGAGACCACCCCGGCCGGCTTGTTCACCGCCCAGACCTCGCGCGCCTCCGCCGCCACCGGGTTGCCGTTGACCCGCACGTCGTCGCCCGCCCCGACATCACGCGCTGGATCGGTGACCACCTCGCCGCCGACCGTCACCAGGCCCTTGGCGATGATCTCCTCGGCTTTCCTCCTGGAAGCGACGCCTCCGTGGGCGAGGAACTTCGCCAGCCTCACGGCTCGGTGCGCTGTTCCCCGGCCTTCAAGAGCCGCTCGCGCAGATCGCGCTCGTCCTCTGGGCTGGGGTCGAAGCGCGACGGGTCCGGCAGCTGGTCCATCCCGCTGAGGCCGAAGAGGCGCTCGAACAGCTCCGAGGTCTTGAAGATCGCGGCGCCGAACTGGGAGCGGCCGGACTCTTCGATCAGGCCGCGCTCAGCCAGGCTTTGCACCGCCGACTCCGAGGTGACGCCGCGGATCCGGGCAACCTCGGGTCGCGTCACCGGCTGCAGGTAGGCGACGATCGCCAGCGTCTCCGCCTGCGCCTGAGTCAGCGGCGGCGTCCGCGGCTTCGAGAGCAACCGCCGGGCGGCTTCCTCGCTGTCGGGATCGCTGGCGAGGGCGAAACCACCGGAGACCTCTCGCAGAACCACCCCGCGCTTGCCCTCGGCGAGGTCCTCGCGCAGCAGCTCGATCGCCTCCGCCACCTGACCCTCAGTCGCCTCGGTCGCCCGCGCCAGATCGGCCGCGGGGACCGGCTGCGGCGAGAGGAAGAGCAGCGCTTCGATCGTCCGGGAGAGGTCGCTCATGCGCCCTTGTGGATCGCGTCGGGAGTCGCCTTCTTGACCCGGATTGGGCCGCAGGAGCGGTCCTGCTCCCAGGTGATCTCGCCCTTGCGGTAGAGCTCCAGCAGGCCGAAGACGGTGACCGCCTGGGTCAGCCGGTCCTCGCCGCCGAACTCCTCGTCGAAGTCGAAGCTGGGGCGACTGCGAAGCACGTCGCGCAGCGCCCGCAGCCGCCGCTCCAGCGAGACGGTCGGGCGGATGTGGCTGATGTCGACATCGGGCGGCTCGGTCAGCAGGTCGCCGAGCGCGGCGCCGAGCACGTCGGGGTCGTAGACGGCGGTGGCGGCATCGACGGCGACGCGACGTAGCTCCGCCGGCAGCGGCGCCGAGCGGTAGAGGTAGCCGCGCTGGCTCTCGAAACGGTCGGAGAGAAGCTTGGACGCTTCGCCGTAGCGGCGGTACTCGAGCATCCTCGCCAGCAGCTCCTCGATTGCCTCCTCCGGGCTGAGATCGTCGAGCTCTTCCTCCGGGCCCGGGAGCATCAGCCGCGACTTCAGCTCCAGCAGGGCGGCGATCAAGACGAGGAACTCGGTCGCCACCTCCAGCTCCAGTTCGCCCTCGCGCTCGAGATGCTCGACGTAGGCGACGACCACCTCTCCCAACTGCAGGTCGAGGAGGCTGACCTCCTCGCGCAGGACGACCGCCATCAGCAGGTCGAAGGGCCCGGCGAAGAGCTCGAGGTCCAGATCGAGGTCCAGGTCAGCGATAGCCACTGCGCTCAGACTAGAGCGGGAGCGGGACGGCGGCGCCCGGTTTCTGGGCTATTTGGGGGATGCCGCGGCGAAACCCATCCGCTCGCGGACGTCGGCGAGGACCGGGGCAGCCAGCGCCTGGGCCTTCTCGGCGCCGGCGGCAAAGACCCGCTCAAGCTCGGCCTCGTCGGGCCGCAGCTCCGCGTAGCGGTCGCGGACCGGGGCCAGGTACTCGACCACAGCCTCGGCGACCGCCTTCTTGAAGTCGCCATAGCCGGAGCTCTGGAACTCGGCTTCGATCGCCGCCTGGTCGCTGCCGCGGGCGACGGCGAGGATGTCGATCAGGTTGGCGATTCCCGGCTTGGCGGGATCGCGGACGACCTCACGCCCGGAGTCGGTGACGGCGGAGCCAAACTTCTTGCGGATCTTGCCGGGCTCGTCGAGGACCAGCACGGTCCCGCCCTCGGTCCCGCCGGTGGTCGACATCTTTCGCTCGGGCTCCTGCAGGTCCATGATCCGGGCGCCGACCTCGGGGATCACTAGCTCGGGGACGACCAGGGTCTCGCCGAAGCGCTCGTTGAAGCGACGGGCGATCTCCCGCATCAGCTCGACATGCTGGCGCTGGTCGTCGCCGACCGGGACCTCGGTCGCGCGGTAGGCGAGCACGTCAGCGGCCATCAGCACCGGGTAGTAGAAGAGCGCCGCGGAGGCCAGTTCGCGGTCCTTGCCGACCTTTTCCTTGAACTGGGTCATGCGGTTGAGGTCGCCGTGGGCGGTGACCGAGGAGAGCAGCCAGGTCAGTTCCGTGTGTGCCCGCACGTCGGACTGGCGGAAGAGGACGCAGCGCTCGGGGTCGAGGCCGGCGGCGAGCAGGATTGCGGCGGTGTCGTAGACCCGCTCGCGCAGTTCGACCGGGTCGTAGGCGACCGAGATCGCGTGCAGGTCGACGACGCAGAAGATCGCCGGGTCGCCGCGATCCTGGCCCTCGACGTACTGGCGGATGGCTCCTATGTAGTTGCCCAGGTGCTTGCGGCCGGTTGGCTGGATGCCGCTGAAGATGATCGGTTTGGCCACGGGAGCAGCCTATTGAGGGCGCCGGGACCGGTGACCCCTCGCCCGGACAAACGGCGGTCTAATTAGACCGCCGTTTTGAGTATCCGCCCGCTCGAGGGGGTCACCGGTCCTGGCCTCGAGACGCCCGCGAGGGACCGCCGCTAGGCGGTATCGGCAGTAGCCGTGGCCTTTTCTTGCTGATTTGTTCCTGTTGGTCGGTGCAGTCTGCGTTGCTGCCGTGGCCGCACTCTCCGGCTTGGGCGGAGCCGCGGCTTGGGTAGGTGGTGACTTTCCTCTGGGGGTTCTGGACGCCGAGGGCGGCGACTATTCCGCCGAGGATCATCAGGATTCCGGCGATTCCGATCCCGAGGTGGAAGGACGAGGTCGAGGCGTCCTCAGCGGCTTCCATCACATGGTCGGCCTCGGCTACGGGGACGCCTTCGGTTTCAGGCACGGCCAGTGGCTTTTCCTTCGCTTCCGCGACCGCTGCGGTGGCGGCGGTCGAGAGCGGTGCCGGTCCGAGCTGGTCGTCGAGCTTGGCGCCGAAGCTGGCGGAGATGACCGCGCCGAGGACGGCGATCGCGAGCAGGCCCGCCACCCGCGAGACCCCGTTGTTGACCCCGGAGGCGATCCCGACCCGGTGTTCGTCGACCGAGTCGAGGACGGTCGCGGTCAGCGGCGCCACGGTCGCCGAGAGGCCGATCCCGAAGACGATCAGGCCCGGGAGGACGTCGAGGAGATAGCTGGCCCCGGTGTCAACCCTGATCAGCAGCAGGAGCCCGATGCCGCCGACGACCGGGCCGGCGCTCATCGGCAGCCGCGGCCCCGTCCCCGACGCCATGCGCCCGAAGCGCGGCGAAAGGAAGAACATCAGGATCGAGATCGGGGTCGTCGCCAACCCAGCCTCCAGCGGCGAGTAGCCCACAACCTGCTGCAGGTAGAGCCCGACGAAGAAGAGCCCGCCGATCAGCCCCGCGTAGGTCGAGAGGGTGGTCAGGTTGGTGACCCAGAAGTTGCGGATCTTGAAGAGGCCGAGCGGCAGCATCGGGTGGCGGGCGGTCGCCTCGCGGAGGATGAAGAGGCCGAAGCAGAGGATCCCGATGGCCATCGAGGCCCAGACCACCGGGTCCTCCCAGCCGCGCGCGGGCTGCTCGATCAAGGCGAAGGTCGGGGCGCCGAGGCCGATCGCCGAGAGCGCGATCCCAGCCCAGTCGATGCCGAGGAAGGCGTCCTCGTCACGGCTCTCCTCGACCGAGTGGAGGGTGAGCAGGACGGTTCCCGCGATCAGCGGGATGTTGACCCAGAAGATCGCCCGCCAGGAGGTGATCCCGATCAGGGCGCCGCCGCCGGCCGGGCCGAGCACGGTCGCGATCCCGGTCCAGGCCGTCCAGGTCCCCACCGCCTTGCCGCGCGCCGACCCCTCGAAGGTCGAGGCGACGATCGCCAGCGATCCGGGCACCAGCAGCGCCCCCGTGATCCCCTGCAGGGCGCGCGCCACGATCAGGATCTCCTCGGTCGGGGCGATCGCGCAGAGGATCGAGGTGAAGCCGAAGCCGATCAGGCCGATGACGAACATCCGCCGTCGCCCGAACTGGTCGCCGAGGCTGCCGCCGACGAGCAGCAGCGAGACCAGCGCCAGGGTGTAGGCCTCGACCACCCACTGCTGGCCGGCCAGGCCGACGTCGAGCCCGTCGCTGATCGCCGGCAGGGCGACGTTGACGACGGTGCTGTCGAGGAAGACGACCGTCGAGCCGAGGATCGTCGCGATCAGCGTCAGTCGCTGCGATCGAGACATCGGTCGAGTCTAGGGACCTCTAAGAGCGGCTCAGCCGTACTCCTTACATGAAGGCAATCGCGAAGTCCCTGCTCATCGCGCTGCTGGCGACGGCCGCAATCCCCGCCTCCGCCCAGACGAAGGGCCTGGAGACGATGTCGGCAACCGACGGCGTCGCCCCGCCCTGGTCGCCCTATCGCTACGTGGCGATGGCACCCCGCCATCCGGCCGAGGAGGGACGAACCACCACCCTCGCCCAGATCGACCGCGAGGGAGGGACGATCGATCGCGGGTGGTTCCTGCGCGGCCACTGGATGACCCCGGCCTTCGCCTATGACGGCAGCGGCGGCGGGCTCTCCGCTGACGGGGGCACCCTCGTCCTCGCCGGCTACCGGTACGCCTATCCGCGGCCAGATCGCTGGAGCAGCCGCTTCGCGATCGTCGACACCAGCACCGCTCAGGGCTTCGACCCGGCCAGGCGGGAATACCTCCACCCGGTCACGCGCATCACCCTCGAGGGGGATCTCAAGCTCGCGGGCGTCTCGCCCGACGGGGAGACGGTCTACCTCAACCGCTACCCGCGTCCGGGCTACCCGGCAACCCACGCAGTCCAGGCCCTGGACGTGGCGAGCGGGAAGCTTCGCCCCGCGCCGGTCTCCGGTTCCCGCAACCGGCGCGGCCGGCTGGAAGGCCTGCCGGTGACCGCGACCAGCGACCGCCAGGGACGCTGGGCCTACACCCTCTACGGCGGCAACGGCGAGGCCCCGTACCTGCAGGCACTCGACACCGAAGCGGGCCGCGTCGTCAACGTCCGCCTCCCCCACCTCGCCGACGAGACCAATCCCATGCTGATGAAGATGCGACTGGACAGCGGCGGCGACAAGCTCCTGATCAGTGCCCACGCGACCCCGCAGGGAGAGCCGGCGCGGGGACCCCAGCTCTCGGTCGACACCCGGACCTTCGCGGTCCGCCGGCTTGGCGATCGCTTCCTCTCGTTCACCGAAACGCCACGCCGGCCGGGGAACCTGCTCGGCCGCTCAGGGACGATCGGCCGTTCCCGCGAGGGCAGGCTGATCGAGCTCCACCAGGTCGGGGACCCGCGGTGGAGCGGCGAGCTGCTCGTCTTCGGCTGCATCCACGGCGACGAGTGCGGGGCCAGCCAAGTCAAGCCGCTGACCGGCGGCTGCCCCGACCCGAGCGCCGACATCTTCCTCGTCCCCAACCTCGATCCCGACGGCGCCGCGGCCGGCTCCCGGCTGAACGGAGACGGGGTCGACCTCAATCGCAACTTCGGCTCCGAGTGGCAGCCGATCGGCAGTCGCTGGGACCCCGAATACTCCGGGCCGAGGCCGTTCTCGGAGCCGGAGTCCAGGCTGGCGGCGCGGATCGTCGCGCGGGTGCGGCCGGCGGCGACGATCTGGTTCCACCAGTTCCGCGGCGAGCGTCCCTTCGTCCGGGCCTGGGGGCAGAGCCTCGCCGGCGCCCGCCACTTCGCGCGGCTGGCGCGGATGCCCTTCCGGTCAATGCGCTGGCCCCGGGGAACGGGGCCAAACTGGCAGAACCACGCCTTCCCCGGCGCCGCCTTCGTCGTCGAGCTGCCGCAGGGGAGGCTCGAACCGGCCATGCGGTCGCGCCTGTCCAAGTCGCTGGTGCGGATGGGGCGCTGGGTGAGAGAAGATTGAGATGTCAGAAAGGGGTGGCGCTTGGCGGCTGAGCGCGGTGCGGACGAGCGGCAACTGGTGCGTGAAGCGCAGAGTGGATCGAGCGCGGCCATGTCCGCGCTCTACTCGCTGCACTGGCGGGGCGCCTACCGCGCCGCCTACCTCGTCGTCCACGACGCCGCGGCCGCCGAGGACATCGCCCAGGACGCCTTCCTCGCCGCGGTCGACGCGCTCGACCGCTTCGACCGCCGCCGCCCCTTCGCCCCCTGGCTGCACCGGATCGTCGTCAACCGGGCACTCGACTGGTCTCGGCGCGAGGCGCTCCGACGCCGGATCGCGGGAGCGGAATCCGTGTTCGAGCCACTGCCGCCGCCGGACGAGATCGGCGGCGAGATGATGGCTGCGCTGAGAGAGCTGCCGCCGGAGCAGCGCGCCGTCGTCGTCTTGCGCCACCTGCTCGAGTACACGCCGGGGGAGATCGCGGCGATGCTCGATCTGCCGAGAGGGACCGTGAACTCGCGGCTGCGGCGAGGTCTCGACCGGCTGCGCGGAGCCGCCGAGGCCGAGCTCGCCACGGAGGACCGGCGATGAGCGGCGACCTCCTCGGCCAGGCGCTGCGGGAGGCGCGGATCCCGATGCCCGCCGACGCCGAGGAGCGCGCGCTGCGGATCGTCGAGGCGGCCTTCGCCGAGCGCGAGAGCCTCGCGCGAGAGCTTCCCGAAAGCCACCGGCCGTCGCTGCCGCGCCTGGCGCTGGTGGTCGCAATCGCCAGCCTGCTGGCGGCGCTGCTCCTCTCGCCGGCCGGGGCCGCCGTCCGCAGCTGGGTCCAAGACGCCGTCGACTCCCCCGCTCCGCGTCCCGAACCGACCCTCGGGTCGATCCCCGGCGGCGGGCGCCTGCTGGTGCAGAGCGCCGAGGGTCCCTGGGTCGTCAGGGCGGACGGCTCGCGTCGCCTGCTCGGCGACTACGAAGAAGCTGCCTGGTCGCCCCACGGCCTCTTCGTCGCCGCGGTCAAGGGACACACCTTGAGCGCCGTAGCGCCGGATGGGACCCCCCGCTGGTCGATCACTGCCCGGCGGGAGATCGGCACGCCCCGCTGGTCGCCTTCCGGCGAACGGATCGCCTACCGCGCCGGCTTCGGCCTTCGGGTGATCGCCGGCGACGGAACCGAAGACCGCCTGCTGGCGGGATCGACCGCCTCGACCTCGCCCGCCTACGTCGCCCCCGCCTGGTCGCCGGGGGGCGAGAACGCCCTGGCCTACGTCTCCGGCGCTCAGCAGCTGCGGATCGTCAACAGCGAGAGCGGCGAACGTCTCGCGGCGGCGCCCGCCCTCTCCCGGATCACCTGGATGGATTGGGGCGCCGGCGGCCGGGCGATCCTCGAAGGGTCGCCGGAGGCGCTGCGCCTGCGCCCTGTGGGACCGCGGAAGCTGTCGCCCGGCCCCGCCCTCGGCAAGCCTCGCGAGCTACCGATCCCCGCCGGCGCGACCGTGGTCGACGCGGCGCTGGCCCCCGAACAGGAGGTCGTCGCCGCCGTCCTCACCCGGTGGAGGAAAACCGGCACCGACAGCTCCGTCGTCGTCTTCGCCCCCGGCGCAAGCAAGCCGCGGCCCCTGCTGACGGTCCCCGGCAGCCTCGGCGAGGTCGCCTGGTCCCCCGACGGCAAAAGACTGCTCGTCGCCTGGCCTCCTGCCGACGAGTGGCTTTTCCTTCCGCTTGGCCGCGGCAAAGGACGGGCGGTGGCCAACGTCTCGACCGCCTTCGCCCCCGGGCATCGCGCCGCAAGCTTCCCCCGGGTCGAAGGCTGGTGCTGTCCGCGCTAGCCGCACAACCGGCCGAGGACGCCTCGCAAGATGGCTGCCGCTGCGCCGGCCTCTATCGCCAGCCGCGAGTTCGACTGGAACAATCCGGGTAGGTGACCTCGGCGGATGGCTAGAGCAATTTGGAGCGGAACGATCAGCTTCGGGCTACTGAATGTGCCCGTGAAGCTGTACAGCGCGGTGGCGCGGCGCAACATCGCCCTGCGCGAGATCCGCGACTCCGACAGCGCCCGGATCAAACACCGGCGCGTCGCCGAGGGGACCGATGAGGAGGTCCCCTACGACAACATCGTCAAGGCCTATGAGCTCTCACCCGGCCAGTACGTGCCGCTGAGCAAAGACGAGATGGAAGCGCTGGCGCCGGAGAAGACCCGCGCGATCGACGTCCTCGACTTCGTCGACATCGAGGAAATCGACCCGATGTACTTCAACAGCCCCTACTACCTGGGGCCGGCGGACGGGGCCGAGAAGGCCTACTCGCTGCTCGGCGCGGCGATGGAAGCTTCCGGCAAGGCGGCGATCACCCGCTTCGTCTTCCGCAACAAAGAGCACCTGGCCGCCCTGCGCTCCGGCGACGGGGTCCTCACCCTGACCACGATGCGCTTCGCCGACGAGGTCGTGCCGCCCTCCGATCTCGACGACGCCCTTCCGGACAAGAAGCCGAAAGTCGCCAAGCGCGAGCGGGAGATGGCCGAGCAGCTGATCGACTCCCTCAGCACCAAGTTTGACCCGGACTCCTACCGCGACGAGTACCGCGAGCAGCTTCTCGCCCTGATCGAACAGAAGGCGGAAGGCAAGGAGATCGTCGCGCCCGAGACCGAGGCGCCGAAGGCGACCAAGGCCCCCGACCTGATGGCGGCCCTGGAGGAGAGCATCGCCGCGGTCAAGGACAAGGGCAAAGGCGCGAAGAAAGCGGCGAAACCGAAGGCGAAAGCCAAAAAAGCCGCCAAGAAGAGCAAAGCGAAAGCGAAAAGCTCTTCCCGCTCCAAAGCCAAAGCCTCGAAATAAGGCCGGGCCGTGGGCGAAGACCGGCAGGTCGAGGTCGACGGCAAGGAGCTGAAGCTCACCAACCTCGACAAGGTGCTGTACCCCGAGCCGGGGTTCACCAAGGGCGAGATGGTCGACTACTACGCCCGGGTGGCGGAGGCGATGGTCCCCCACCTGAAAGGCCGCGCGGTGACCCTGCGCCGGTTCCCGGAAGGGGTCGACGACCTCGACTCCGCCTTCTTCGAGAAGCGCTGCCCGAAACACCGGCCGAAATGGGTGAAGACGGCGCGGATGCAGGCCGGGCCGAACGCCGGCTACATCGACTTCTGCGTCTGCGACGGCCGCCCGACCTTGATCTGGATGGCGCAGCTGGCGGCAATCGAGCTGCACCCCTCGCTCTCGCTGGGGCGCAAACACGAGCAGCCGACCGTGCTCGCCTTCGACCTCGACCCGGGGCCGCCGGCCGACGTCGTCGACTGTTGCCGGGTGGCGCTACGGCTGCGCGGGCTGCTCGACCACCTAGAGCTCGAATCCTTCGTCAAGACCTCGGGCTCGAAGGGGATGCAGCTCTACGTGCCGCTCAACACCAAGGTCACCTACGAAGAGACCCGGCCCTTCGCCCAGGCGCTGGCCAAAGTCGTGGCCAAACAGGCGCCCGACGAAGTGCTGGCGAAAATGGGCAAAAAGACCGACCGCAGCGGCAAGGTGCTGATCGACTGGTACCAGAACAACGAACGCAAAACGACGATCGCCGTCTACAGCCTGCGCGCCCGCGAGCACCCCACCGTCTCGACCCCGGTCACCTGGGAGGAGGTCGAAGCGGTGGCGGAGTCAGGCGACGGCAGCGAGCTCGTCTTCGAAGCAGGCGACGTCCTCGAGCGGATCGAGAAGCACGGCGACCTCTTCGCCCCGGTGCTGGAGCTGAAACAGAAGCTGCCCGAGCTCTAGTCGAGCTGTTGGCGGACGACCGGCTGGCGAGTCGCCTTGACCTCGTCGAGGCGGCGGACGGGGGTCGTGTAGGGGGCGTTCTTGGCCAGGTCGGGGTTGTCTTCACCCTCGGCGAGGATCTGCTCGACCGCCTCGGCGAAGGCGTCGAGGCTCTCCTTGGTCTCGGTCTCGGTCGGCTCGACCATCAGCGCCTCCTCGACCAGGAGCGGGAAGTAGACGGTCGGCGGGTGAAAGCCGAAGTCGAGCAGGCGCTTGGCCAGGTCGAGGGTGGCGAGCCCGAGCTCGCGCTTCATCGGCTTGCCGGAGAGGACGAACTCGTGCATGCAATGGCGGTCGAAGGCGATCGGCAGGCGCTCGCCGGCCTTGCCCTCGGCCAGCCGCGCCTTCAGGTAGTTGGCGTTGAGGACAGCGGTCTCCGAGGCCTCGGCCAAGCCGTCGGCGCCGAGGCTGAGGATGTAGGCGTAGGAGCGGACGAAGACGCCGAAGTTGCCCTGGAAGCCGCGCAAGCGGCCGATCGACTTCGGCCGCTCGAAGTCGAGGTCAAAGCTCGGGCCGTGGCCGTTGGAGCCCTCGCGGCGGACCACCTGGGGTCGCGGCAGGAAGGGCTCGATCCGGTCGGAGACCGCGATCGGTCCCGCCCCCGGGCCGCCACCGCCGTGCGGCTGGCTGAAGGACTTGTGGAGGTTGACGTGGACGATGTCGAAGCCCATGTCGCCGGGTCGCGAGTGGCCCATCACCGCGTTGAGGTTGGCGCCGTCGTAGTAGAGCGTCCCGCCCTCGGCGTGGATCAGGGAGGCGATCTCGGCGATGTTCTCGTCGAATACCCCGAGCGTGTTGGGGTTGGTCAGCATCAGGCAGGCGACCTCGCCGGCGTTCTCGGCCAGCTTCGCCCGCAGATCGTCCATCTCGACCCCGCCGACCTCGTCGGTCGCGACTTTGATCACCTCGTAGCCGGCCATCGTCACCGAGGCCGGGTTGGTCCCGTGCGAGGTGTCCGGGGCCAGGACCTTGGTCCGCTCTTCGCCGCGATCGGCGTGGTAGGCGCGGGTCAGCAGCAGGCCGGCGAGCTCGCCGTGGGAGCCGGCGCTTGGCTGGAGGCTGACGTGCGGCAAGCCGCAGATCTCGCCCAGCGACTCCTGAAGCGACCACATCAGCTCCAGCGCGCCCTGGGCGCGGCGCGGGTCCTGGGCCGGGTGCAGGCGGGCGTGGCCCGGCAGCGCCGCCACCCGCTCGTTGAGCCGCGGGTTGTGCTTCATCGTGCAGGAGCCAAGCGGGTAGAAGCCGCTGTCGAGATCGAAGTTGCGGCGCGAGAGGCGGTTGTAGTGGCGGACGATCTCCGGCTCGGCGATCTCCGGCAGTCGCGGCGGCTCGGCGCGCAGCAGCTTCTCCGGGATCAGCTCGACGATCGGCTTCTCCGGAACTTCCGCCGCCGGCAGATCCGCCGCGCGGCGGCCCGGCTTCGATTTCTCGTAGATCGTCCGTGCCTTTTCGGCCTGCATCGGGGTCTGGGTCAGCGCCATCAGGCGGCCACCCCCTCGCGCTCGGCCGATATCGCCGCGCCCAGCGCCTCGGCCAGCTCGTCGATCTGGGTCTTGGTCCGGCGCTCGGTGATCGCAACCAGAAGGCCGTCCTCGAACTCCGGGTACTCGCGGCCGAGCGGGTAGCCGGCGGCGATCCCGCGCTCGGCGACACGGTCGAGGACCTTGTCGACTGGGGCGTCGAGTCGCACCGCGAACTCGCGCGCCACCGGCGCCTCGTGCAGCAGCTCGACGCCGCTGACCGCGGCCAGCCGCTCGCGCGCGTAGGCGGTCCGCTGGACCAGCAGCTCGCCGAGCTCGCGGAAGCCCTGGCGGCCGAGCCAGGCGAGGTGGACCATCGCCCCGAGCGCGTTCAGCGCCTGGGCGGTGCAGATGTTGTTGGTTGCTTTCTCGCGGCGGATGTGCTGCTCGCGGGTCTGCAGCGCCAGGACGAAGCCGCGGCGGCCGTCGACGTCCTCGGTCTCGCCTGCGATCCGCCCCGGCATGCGGCGGATCTGGGCTTCGGTCGCGCAGAAGAAACCAAAGGAAGGGCCACCGAAATCCAGTCGATTCCCGAGCGGCTGCCCCTCGCCGAGGGCGATGTCGGCGCCGCACTCGCCCGGCGGCTTGAGAATCCCCAGGGTCATCGGGTCGCAGGCGACGACCAGGAGCGCCCCGTGCTCCTTCGCTGCCGCGCCCAGCGCCTCGACGTCCTCGACCGCGCCGAGGAAGTTGGGGCTCTGGAGGAAGACCGCGGCGGTCTCGCCGTCGACCGCAGCCGCCAGCGCCGCGGCGTCGGTCAGCCCGCCCTCGAGCCCGACCTCGACCACCTCGGCGCCGTAGCCGACCGCGTAGGTCGCGAGCGTCTCGCGGCTGTGCGGGTGGAGGCCGCGGGAGACGACGAAGCGCTTGCGTTTCGTCGCGCCCATCGCCAGGTAGCCGGCCGAGGCGACCGACGAAGGCCCCTCGTAGAGGCCGGCGTTGGAGACCGGCAGCCCGGTCAGCTCCGACATCGCCGTCTGGAACTCGAACATCACCTGCAGCCCGCCCTGCGAGATCTCCGGCTGGTAGGGCGTGTAGGGCGTGAGGAACTCCGAGCGCGAGGTGATCGCGTCGACGATCGCCGGCACGTAGTGGTCGTACATCCCGGCGCCGACGAAGCAGACCTGCTCTTCGGCGCTGGCGTTGCGCCCGGCCAGCGCCGCCAGCCGCTCGTAGACCTCCGCCTCGGGCATCCCCGCCGGCAGCGCCAGCGGCTGCCCTAGTCGCAGCGGCTCGGGGATCTGCTCGAAGAGCTCGCCGACCGAGGAGACGCCGATCGCGTCGAGCATCTCCCGGCGGTCGTCGGGGGTTGCGGAGGTGTAGCGGGTCACGGGGCTAAGGCTAGGGAAGCCGGTGGCTGGGCTTTGCGGCCTAGCGCTCCAGCATCTTGCGGTATTCGGCGACCCCGAGCAGGGTCTCGGCCTCCTCGGGGGCGGTCAGCCGCACCTTGACCAGCCAGCCCTCGCCGTAGGGGTCCTCGTTGACCTTCTCGGGGGTGTCCTGTAGCGCATCGTTGACCTCGACGAATCTCCCCCGAGAGCGGCGCGATCACGTCGGAGACCGCCTTCACCGACTCGACCTCGGCGTAGGAGGAGTCTTTCTGGATCGTGGCGCCGACCTCGGGCGGGTCGAAGAAGACGACCTCGCCGAGCGAGTCCTGCGCGTACCAGGTGATTCCGAGGGTCGCCTGGTCGCCCTCGATCCGGGCCCAGTCGTGTTCCTCGTGGTAGCGAAGGTCGTCGGGGTAGGTGGCGTCGGTCACGAATCAGCTCCTTTACGGATAGAGAGGCTTGGAAGCTATCCGGGCGGGGCGGTGCTTGCCGCGGACGTCGATCTCGATCTCGGTCCCGACCTCCGCAAGCTGCGAGTTGACGTAGGCCATCCCGGCGCCGACCTCGAGCGAGGGCGAGAAGGTGCCGCTGGTGACGAGTGCCGACCTGCTCGCCGTCGCGGAGCACCGGGTTGCCTTCGCGCGGGATCCCCTGGCCCTCGATCTTGAAGGCGACCAGGCGTCTCGGCGGCGCCCTCGGCGCGGGCGCGGGCGATCGCCTCGGAGCCGATGAACCCGGTCTCCTCCTTGCAGCACCAGCCGATGCCGGCTTCGATCGGGTTGCGCTCAGGCGTCAGCTCGTTGCCGTGCAGCGGGTAGGTGACCTCCAGCCGCAGGGTGTCGCGGGCGCCGAGCCCGCAGGGGACGACGCCGGCGTCGAGCAGCTCGGCCCAGATCGGCGCCGCGACCTCGGGATCGATCAGCAACTCGACCCCGTCCTCGCCGGTGTAGCCGGTGCCGCAGACCAGCGCCGGCCGGCGGCCGACCAGGACGTGGGAGACGTGGAAGCGCGGCGGCAGCTCGATCCTCAGGGCCGAAGCGAGGACCTGCCGCGCGTGCGGGCCCTGGACGGCGAGCATCGCGTAGCGGTCGGCGACGTCGCGGACGATCACCTCGAACTCGCGGCTCTGGCGGCCGAGCCAGGCGAGGTCCGTCTCGTGGTTGGCGGCGTTGGTGACGATCAGGTAGCGGTCGCCGCCGAGCCGGTAGGCGAAGAGGTCATCGAGGACGCCGCCGTCTTCCTGGCAGAGGCACGAGTACTGAGCTCCACCGATCTCGACCTTGCCGACGTCGTTCGAGAGCACCCGCTGCAAAAAGCGCAGCGCCCCGGGCCCCTCGACTTCAACCTCGCCCATATGCGACACGTCGAACATCCCGACATGCCGCCGAACCGCCGAATGCTCGTCCCGAATCCCCTCGTACAGAACCGGCATCTCCCAGCCGGCAAAGGGAACGATCTTGGCCCCAAGATCCTCGTGCCGCTCGAATAGCGGGGTGCGCTTGGCGGCCGCGGGGGTCACACGGCCAATCTATTGGAAGGGCGACGCCTACTCTTTGAGGAAGCCAGGCACGTCGATGTCGTCGTCGGACACGCGCAGTTTCCGAATGTCGGTGTCCTCGGCAGAAACCCGAGGACGACTCTCGTAACGACGACGAACCCGCTGCGGCGACCGAGCCAAAAGCTCGAAGCCCTCGAAGCCGGTGGCGATCACCGTCACCCGGACCTCGTCTTTCATCGACTGGTCGACGACCGAGCCGAAGATGATGTTGGCGTTGTCGTCGGCCTCGGCCTGGACCAGCTGGGCCGCCTCGTTTACCTCGAAGAGGCCGAGGTCCTCGGGGCCGGTGATGTTCAGCAGCATCCCGGTCGCGCCCTTGATCGACTCCTCGATCAGCGGCGAGGTGATCGCCGCCTTGGCGGCGTCGAGGGCGCGGGCCTCGCCGGAGGCGGAGCCGACGCCCATCAGGGCCGAGCCGGCGTCGCGCATGATCGTGCGCACGTCGGCGAAGTCGAGGTTGATCAGGCCGGGGATGGTGATCAGGTCGGTGATGCCCTGGACGCCCTGGCGAAGGATGTCGTCCGCCTGGCGGAAGGCCTCGAGCACGCTGGTGCGCCGCTCGACCGCCTGCAGCAGCTTCTCGTTCGGGACGATGATCAGGGTGTCGACTTTGTTGCGCAGTTTCTCGATCCCCTCGAGTGCCTGCTGCATCCGTCGTTTGCCCTCGAACTCGAACGGTTTGGTCACCGCGCCGACGGTCAGAGCGCCGATCTCCTCCTTGGCGATCTCGGCGATCACCGGGGCCGAACCGGTGCCGGTGCCGCCGCCCTCGCCGGCGGTGACGAAGACCATGTCTGCGCCCTTCAGCGCCTCCTTGATCTCATCGCGGCTCTCGGCCGCCGCGCCAGCGCCGACCTCGGGGTTGCCCCCGGCGCCAAGGCCGCGGGTCAGCTCCTGGCCAATTGAAAGCTTGATGTCGGCGTCGCAGGCCTGCAGGGCCTGGGCGTCGGTGTTGACCGCGACGAACTCGACGCCGCGAATTCCAGCGTCGATCATCCGGCTGACGGCATTGGTGCCGCCGCCGCCCGCGCCGACGACCTTGATCACTGCCAAGTAAGTGGATTCCATGTGAGTTGAGCCTTTGTTCCGTCCGACCCTTCAGCAACGCTCTAGGGTTTGAGCCTCCCGCTGAAGGACGGAAATTGCGCTCAACGTAGGGCATTCCTGTGCTTCTGTCAAACCGGTGTCATGCATCGTGCACCTTCGTATCTCAACTACGACTTGAGGGTTGAGCCACTCTCACCCTCAGGTTGAGACTTTTCGACGCCGCATTGGAAAGCCCTTTACGCAGCCTCGCGCTTGGTTCAGGGTGCGGACGGAAGTTCATGTTCGGAGCCCTGGTATGCCGCGCGACCGGGAACATGCAGGTCTACATAATCGAGCGCGGTCACCGAGGGATCGGCGAGGACAGCGGCCGCGGCGCGCCACTTCTTGCTCGCTTGAGACGCGTCGCCGAAGCGCAATTCGATCCCGGTGGTGAGGATGACGTCCACCCCGCTCTCGCCGAAGCTGCTGCTCGCGACGTAGGGACGCAACGCCTCGGGAACCGCCGCCAGGATCCGGACCTGTTCGAGCGCCGGCCCGCGAACTTGCCCGCCCTTTGGAACCTCGTCGAGGGCGAGTCGGGGAAGCGGCGGGTCATCGGGCAAGGGCAACCAGCGGACCGCGGCGCCGTTGCCGGCGATCCCGACCGCCTCCTCGCCTTCGCCGATCGCCGCCGCCAGCTTCGGCACCTGCACGGTCGGCTCGACGTTGGCCTGGCGGAACCCGAACCAGTAGACGGCAACCGCCACCACCAAAACGCCGATCAGGCCGGCCCACACTCGCCGGCTCACAGCTCCCAGCCCTCCGGCCAGCGCACGTCGCCGAGCACCTGTACCTCCGGCTCCAGCTCGACGCCGAAGCGCTCGTGAACTCGGCGGCGTCCCGCCGCCATCAGCTCGAGAACGTCGGCGGTGGTCGCGCCGCGGTCGTTCTCGACGAAATTGGCGTGCTTCTCGGAGAAGCGGGCACCGCCGTGGCGCAGCCCGCGGCAGCCGGCCGCCTCCAGCAGCTGCCCGGCCGACTTGCCTTCGGCCCGCTCGTCCTCGGGGTTCTTGAAGGTCGAGCCGAAGGTCTTGATCCCCGAGGGCTGCGCCTCGCGGCGGCGCTCGCGCATCGAGGCCAGGGTGGCGCGGATCTCGTCGGGGTCGGCTGGCGTGAGCTGGAACGAGGCGCGGGCGACAACCTCTCCCTCGCGCAGGTTCGATCGCCGGTACTCGAAGCCGAGCTGGTCGGGGCTGCGGCGATCGCTGCCGGCGGCGGTGGCGACGTCGACCCACTCCAGGACCCGTGCCAGCTGACCGCCGTAGGCGTTGGCGTTCATCCGCACCGCTCCGCCGGCGGTGCCTGGGATGTTGACCCCGAACTCGAGACCCGAGAGGCCCCAGCCCGCAGCTTTCGCCGCCGCCGAGGGGAACCGGTAGCCGCCGCCGCAGATCACCCGCTCGCCGTCGCGCTCGATTCCGGCCAGCTCGCCGTCCAGCTTCAGCGCCAAGCCGGGGAAGCCCTCGTCGGCGACCAGCAGGTTCGAGCCCGAGCCGATCACCCCGACCGGCAGGCCCTCCGCGTCGGCCCAGCGCAGCGCAGCCAGCAGGCTCTCCTCGTCGCCGGAGCGGCCGAACCAGTCGGCGGCGCCGCCGGTCCGCACCGTGGTCAGGCGCGCCAGCGGAAAGTCCGGCTGCAGGCTCGTGGGCGCGTCGCTCATCCGGCCTCTCCCGTGACCAAGAACTCGCCTAGCTTGAAGACGTCGCCGGCGCCGATCGTCACCAAAACGGTTCCCTCGCCGTAGAGCTGCGGGTCGGCGTCGAGTCGGTCGACCAGCGCCCGCTGCGCCAGCTCGGCCTCCGGCAGCCACCAAACCGGCCGTCCCCCCGCCCGCTCGGCCGCCGCCTGGGCGACCTGCAAGCCGCTGACGCCGGCGAGCTCGCCGACCGGCTCCTCGCGCGCCGGGTAGACGTCGAGGACGATCGCCTCGTCGGCGGCGGCGAGGGCGGCGCCGAACTCGACCGCCAGCGCCTTGGTCCGCGAGTAGAGGTGCGGCTGGAAGACCGCAACCAAGCGCGAGGGATTGAGTTCGCGCAGGGCGGCAAGCGCCGCGCGCACCTCGGTCGGGTGGTGGGCGTAGTCGTCATATATATGGACCGGCCCGCGAGACCCCTTCAGTTGCAGGCGGCGGTGGACGCCGCAGAAGCTCGCCAGCCCCGCGGCGGCCGCTTCGACGTCGAAGCCGGCCAGCTGCAGCGCCGCCAGGGCAGCGCGGGCGTTGCGCCGGTTGTGCTCGCCGGGAACGACCAGGCCGAGAGCGGTCGGCCCTGGGACGGCGCCGTCGAACTCGGCGGTCTCGACACCTGCCTCGCCCAGCCATCCCATCCCCTCGTCGGCCGGTCGGACCAGGCCGCGGGCCGGCTCGGCGAAGGCGCGGAACGCCTCGTGCAGCTCGGCCAGGGAGCCCCAGCGGGAGTGGTGGTCCATCTCGACGTTGGTGACCACCGCCACCTCGGGCCGCAGACGCGAGGAAGCTGGCGTCGCTCTCGTCGGCCTCGGCGACGACCCACTCGCCCTCGCCCCAGCCGGCATTGGCGGTGGTGCCATCCGGACCCAGACCCGGCACCTCCCCGCCGATGAAGAAGGCGGGGTCGGCGCCGAGTGCCCGCAGCGCCCAAACGGTCATCGCCGTCGTCGTCGTCTTGCCATGGGTGCCGGCGATCGCGATCAACCGCTTCTCGGCGCAGAGCTCGGCCAGGAGCTGGCCGCGGTGGATCGGCGCTCTCCCCGCTCGCGGGCGAGGACCAACTCCGGGTTGTCCTCGGCGATCGCGGTCGAGACCACCACCTCCGCTCCCTCCGGCAGGTTCGCAGCGTCGTGGCCGATCGCGGGTTCGAGACCAGCCGCGCGCAGGCGCTCCATATAAGAGGAGTCGGCACGATCGGACCCGGTGACGTCGGCCCCGAGCCGGGCGCAGACCAGGGCCAGGCCGCTCATCCCGGCGCCGCCGATACCGATGAAGTGAAGGCGGCGCCCGCTCCACTCTGCGCTCATCCGGCTGCCTCCAGGACTTGGTCGGCGATTCGCCGCGCGGCGTCGGGTTTGGCGAGATCGCCGGGCGGCGCGCGCCATCTGCTGCAGCTTCTCCGGGTCCTCGATCACGGCGCTCGACCTCTGCCCGCAGCCCCTCGGCACTCAGCTCGGCGTCGGCGATCACGCTCGCCGCCCCTGCCCGCCCGCATCCACTCCGCGTTGGCGGTCTGGTGGTCGGCGGTGGCGAAGGGATAGGGAACGAGGATCGCCGGCCGCCCGGTCGCGACCACCTCGAAGATCGAACCGCCGGAGCGCCCCAGGACCAGGTCGGCGGCCGCCAGAGAGTCGCCGAGGTTCGGCTCGTACTCCAGCAGGGTGTATCGCTCGGGGTGGGGCGCCGCGGCAAGTCGGCTCTCCAGCTCCGGGTAGTCGCGGCTGCCGGCGATCTGGACGACGTCGAAGTCGCGACCGTCGCGCTCGGCGAAGGCCTCGATCGCGGCGAAGTTGATCGAGCGGGCGCCCTGGCTGCCGCCGACGACCAGCAGGCAGCGTGCCTCGGGCTCGATTCCGAAGCGGCCGCGCGCCGCCGCCCGGTCGCCTTCCAGCACCGCTTTCGGCACCGGCCGCCCGGTGACCAGGTAGGGATCCCCCTCCCGTCCCGCGATCGGGAAGGCGAGGCAGACGCGCCGCGCCCGTCCCGCCAACAGGCGGTTGGCGAGGCCCAGGTGGCTGTCGGCCTCGGTCAGGACCAACGGCGTGCGGGTCAGCGTTGCTGCTAGCCCGGCCGGCCCGGCGACATAGCCACCGCCGCCCACCACCACGTCGGCGCCGCGCCGCTTCAAGACCTTGCGCGCCGCGCCGACCGCGCCCAGCGCCTCCAGCCCCGCCCGCGCCGCGCGCAGGGGGTTGCGGCGGTCGATGCCGCGCACCTTGACGAAATCGATCTCGTAGCCGGCGGCGGGGACCAGCTCCGCCTCGATCCGCTCGCGCGTGCCGAGGAAGCTGACCTCGGCACCGCTAGCCCGAAGCTCGTCGGCGACCGCCATTGCGGGCACGACGTGCCCCGCGGTTCCCCCCGCCGCCACCACCACTCTTGGCTTTCCTGGCACCGCTCGCTCGGCTCCTTTCGCGGGCGGGCGCACGCCCGCCTTGGACGACGCGCAGTTTGCCAGCGCCGGTGGCCGTCGAACCGCGCGCCGCGCTAGCGCGGCCGCCTCGGGCGACATTGAGGATCAGGCCGACCGCGAAGAGGCAGGCCATCAGGCTGCTGTTCCCGTAGGAGACGAAGGGCAGCGGCACGCCGGTCAGCGGCGCCAGCCCCATCACCGCGAAGAGGTTGATCGACGCCTGGACCAGGACCAGCGAGGTAAGGCCGGCGACGAGGATCTTCGAGTAGTTGTCACGCGCCTTCTGGGCGACTTTGAAGCCGGCGTAGCCGAACATCCCGAAGAGGCCGACGACGCCGGCGATCCCGATCAGCCCCAGCTCCTCGCCGATCACGGCCGAGATCATGTCGGTGTGCGCCTCGGGTAGGTAGAAGGCCTTCTGGACGCCGTTGCCGATCCCGACCCCGAAGAGGCCGCCGGAGCCGAGGGCGATCTTCGCCTGCGCCGCCTGGAAGCCGGCGCCGGAGGCGTCGGCGCCGGGGTTGAGGAAGGCCGTCAGGCGCGCCATCCGGTAGGGCTCGATCACCGCCATCAGCAGCGCCAGGGCGCCGATCACGAGGGCGATCTTGCCGAGGTCGGCGGGCCGGACCCCGGCGGCGATCAGGGTGGCGCCGATGGCGAAGGTGGTGACCATCGTCGTCCCCATGTCGGGCTGGAGCATGATCAGCGCCGAGGAGACGCCGACTACGACCAGCAGCGGCATGATGCCTTCCAGCGTCCGCGCCCGCACCGGCTTGCTGGCCAGGAGGTCGGCCGCGTAGAGGACCAGCGCCACCTTGGCGATCTCCGAGGGCTGGATCTGGAGGAAGCCGCCGCCGATCCAGCGGCTGGCGCCGTTGACTTCGGTTCCGACCACAAGGACGGCTAGGAGAAGGAAGAAGGAGAGGCCGAGGATCAGCGGCGTCAAGCGCGCGGACGAAGTCCAGCCCCTGGCGCGCGACCAGGTGCATGATCAGCAGCCCGACAGCGCCGAACATCAGCGTCCGCTTCAGGTAGAAGGCGCTGTCGGAGAGGCCGCCGTCCTGGAGGACGCGGGTGGTCGAGCTGGCGGAGAAGACCATCACCGCGCCGAGCGCGAGCAGGCAGAGCGTCGCGGTCAGCAGCATGTTGTACTCGGTGGAGTGCGGCCGGCGGCGCTTCTTTGCGCTCTTGCCTTTCGCGCCTTTGAGCCGGCCCAGCGAGAGGGCGCTCATCCCAGCCCCCTGACGATCTCGCGGAAGCGCTCGCCCCGGGCTTCGTAGTTTGCGAAGGCGTCGAAGCTGGCGCAGGCGGGTGAGAGCAGGACGACCTCGCCGGGCGCGGCTGCGGCGGCGGCGCGGCGAACGGCGTCTTCGAGATCGGCGCAGCGGTGCAGCGCAACCCCGGCCTCGACCGCGGGGGCCAGCTCCCGCGCCATCCGCTCGCTGGTGGCGCCGACCAGGTAAGCGGCGCGGGCGTGCTCGGTCAGTGGCTCGACGAGGGGAGCGAAGGGCTCATCCTTGTCCGAGCCGCCGAGGATCGCGTGGACGCCGCCCTCGAAGGCGCGGATCCCGACCATCGCCGAGGTGACGTTGGTCGCCTTCGAGTCGTTGACGAAGCGAACGCCGGCGATCTCGGCGACCCCCTCGAGCCTGTGTTTGACGCCGGCGAAGCTGCGCAGGCCATCACGCACCGCCTCGCGGTCGATCCCCATCGCCAGCGCCGCCGCGGCGGCGGCCATCGCGTTGGCGACGTTGTGCTCCCCGAAGAGGCCGAGCTCGGCAACCGCAAGCAGCGGCTCGCCGTCGTAGAAGATCGTGCCCTCGGCGACTGCCACCTCGCACTCGGGAGCGGCGCCGGTGCAGAAGGCGATCCGGCGAGCGCAGCCGCCGAGGTCGGTGCCGGCCAGCATCGGGTCGTCGGCGTTGTAGACCGCGACGTCGTCGTTGCCCTGGTTGGCGAAGATCCGCAGCTTCGCCGCCAGATAGGAATCGAGGTCGGCGTGGCGGTCGAGGTGGTCGGGGGCGAGGTTGAGGAAGACCGCGCACTCGGGGGCGAAGGCGACGGTGTCCTCGAGCTGGAAGCTGGAGCACTCGCAGACGATCGTCGTCTCCGGCTCGACCTCATCGACCAGCTCGGAGAGCGCGGTGCCGACGTTGCCGGCGACCGCGACCGGCTCGCCGGCGCTGCGATACAGGTGGCCGAGCAACTCGACCGTCGTCGTCTTGCCGTTGGTGCCGGTGACGCCGACGAAGCGATTGGGCAGCGCCCGCCAAGCGAGCTCCATCTCCCCAACCACCTCGATTTCCCGCTCCAGCGCCGCCGCGATCACCGCTGCCTCCCGGGGAACACCCGGGCTCTTGATGACCGTCCGGGTCCCCTCGAGCTGCGCCAATCCATCCGTATCCAGGAAGACTTCGACGCCCGCCCCCCGTAACCCTGCCGCGCCCTCGGGATGGCCCGAATCAACCGCCCGCACCGCCTCCCCCCGACCCGCCAGCAACCGCGCCGCCGCCTGACCGGAGCGAGCCAGGCCCACCACCAGGAACGGGCCTCGCGGCAGGGGGGGGCGAACTTCCTTGGCGGGAACGCTCAGAGGCACGCACACAGCTTCGCGAGCGCCCCGGATACCCCTGTCTCAGTCAGACTCAGCCGGCGAACTTCCTGATCTCGTTCGCCAGCTCCACCGGCTGGTCGATCGGGATCAGGGTGTAGCAGTCGGGCAGCTCGACGTAGGTCGAGTTGGGGAACGAGTCGGCGAGGCGGCGGCCCTCGTGGTTGGGCATCATCGTCCCCTCCTCGTCCCAGACGACCAGCACCGGCCGCTCGAACGAGGCCAGCTTCTGGGTCGCGGCGCGGATCTCGCGGCTGCCGTGGCGGACGTCGCGGACGTACTTGCGGGTGTCGCGGCGGATCTCCGGCCGCTTCAGCGGCTGCAGCCAGTGGTGCATCAGCTCGTCGGAGACGCCGCGCTTGCTCATCCGGCCGTAGGTGAAGGGCAGCCGCCGCAGAGTCGGCGAGGAGAGGGCAAAGCGCATCACTCCGAATCCGCCCGGCATGAAGGCCGACATCGCGGCGATCCGGCCGGCGAGACCAGGCGGATAGTTGTTGTCGGTCTCGCAGGAGACGAGGACGAAAGCCCCGACCCGGTCGGTCCCACCGTGGGAGATCATCGTCTGCGCCCCGCCCCAGTCGTTGAAGCAGACGACCGCGTCGCGCAAGTCGAGACGCTCGAGGAACTCGGTGACGATCCGTCCCAGACCGACCAGCGAAAGGTCGGCGTCAAACCGCAGAGCTTTGCGCTGGGCGCCGAGCGGAAGGACCGGGGTCAGACAGCGAAACCGGGGAGCCAGCTCGGCGATCACCTCGTCCCAGAGCCGCTCGTCATGTGGCAACCCGCCGATGAAGACGATCGGCCGCCCCTCGCCGCCGCTGTCGCCATATTCGATCGGTCCGGCCGTGACCTCGACCTCGGGCATCAGGAGCCGATCGACTGCTGGTAGAGCGTGAAGCCGATCCCCGAGCAGACCGCGGCGATGATCCAGAAGCGGAGCATGATCTTCGTCTCCGACCAGGCCATCATCTCGAAATGGTGGTGCAGCGGCGCCATCAGCAGCACCCGGCGGCGGAAGGTCTTGAAGGCGAAGACCTGGAGCAGGACCGAGAGCGCCTCGATCACGAAGATGCCGCCGATGATGATCAGCAGGACCTCGGTCTGAGTCATCACCGCCAGCGCCCCGATCGCCCCGCCGAGGCCGAGCGAGCCGGTGTCCCCCATGAAGATCGAGGCCGGGAAGGCGTTGAACCAGAGGAAGCCGACGCAGGCGCCGACCAGGCAGGCCGAGAGCAGGGCGAGGTCGAGCTGCTCGTTGGTGACGAAGGAGATCGCCGTGTAGGCGAGGAGGACGATCGCGCAGGAGCCGGCGGCGAGGCCGTCGAGGCCGTCGGTGAGGTTGACCCCGTTGGAGGTGCCGGCGATTACCAGGAAGACAAGGACGAAGTAAAGGACCGGGCCGAGGTCGATGCTGCCGTCGCCGATCCGGAAGTAGAGGGTCGGCTCCAGCCCGACCTCATGGCGGGCCACCCACCACAGCACCAGGGCCAGCAGCAGCTGGCCGAGCAGCTTCCAGCGTCCAGCGAGGCCGAGCGAACGGCGTTTGACGATCTTTATGTAGTCGTCGGCGAAGCCGAGCGTGGCGCAGCCCATCGCCACCCCGAAGACGGCGAGACTCTGGGCGTCGCGCTCGGAGAGGACGAGGTAGGGAACGCAGATCGAGGCGAAGATGATCAGCCCGCCCATCGTCGGCGTTCCCGCCTTGGCGTGGTGCTCCTGCGGCCCGTCCTCGCGGATGTTCTGACCGAACTCCTTGACCCGCAGGTATTCGATGAATTTGGGGCCGAGGAAGATGCAGATCAGCATCGCCGCCATCCCCGCGATCAGGACTTCGCCCATCAGCCATCCTCCGCCGGGACCAGGTCGACGAGCTGCTCGGCAACGTCCTCCAGCCCGGCCGAGCGCGAGCCCTTGATCAGGACCGCGTCTCCCGGCTCCAGCATCTCCGCCAGCAGTTCGGCCGCCTCGCCGGGGTCGGCGACCAGCTCGTCGGGACCGTAGTCGCGGGCCGGCAACCCGACGCCGATCACGAAGTCGATCCCGGCGGCGCGCGCGTGCTCGCCGACCTCGCGGTGGTAAGCGGTCGAACCCGGCCCCAGCTCGCCCATTTCACCCAGCACCGCGACCGTCCGCGGCGCCTCCAGGGTGGCGAGATGGTCGAGCGCCGCGCGCATCGACACCGGGTTGGCGTTGTAGCAGTCGTTCACGAGGACGATTCCGCCGGGTAGCTCCAGTCGCTCACCCCGGAAGCGGGAGAATCCTATGCTGGCAGCGCGGTCGGCCATCCCGGCCAGATCGGCCCCGAGGGCGACCCCGGCGGCAATCGCCGCCAGGGCGTTGGTCAAGTTGTGGGCCTCGGCGAAGGGGAAGTGGAAGCGCTGGGAGCCAAGCGGGGTGGAGACCATGGCCTCGGTGACGCCGTCGACGACCCGCACATCCGTCGCCTCGACGTCGCCGCCGGGCCCGAAGCGCAGCAGCCGGTCGACCGGCTCCAGGTGCGGCTCCAGCTCGCCGGCCTCGACCGGAGCGATCGCGGTCCCCTCGGGCGGCAGGTCGGCGAGAATCTCGGCCTTCGCCGCGGCAATCGCCGCGACCGACCCCAGCAGCTCGACGTGGACCGGGCCGACGTTGGTGATCACCGCCACCTCCGGCTCGGCGATCGCCACCAGCTCGGCGATCTGGCCCGCGCCCCGCATCGCCATCTCCAGCACCAGCGTCTCGGTCCCCTCTGGGGCTTCGAGGATGGTCAGCGGCAGCCCGATCTCGGTGTTGAGGTTCTCGCGGTTGGCGTGGACACGGCCGGGCAGGAGCGAGCGGGAGATGTCCTTAACCGAGGTCTTGCCGACCGAGCCGGTGACGCCAACCACGCGGGCGCCGAGGGCCTGCCGATGCGCACGCGCCAGCGACTGCAGCGCGGCGAGCGGGTCCTCGACGGCGAAAACCCAGCCAGTCCGCCGGACCTTTTGTTCGCTATGCGGCACAAAGGTCCGGCGGACCTTTGTGCCGACGACCGCACCCCAGGCCCCGGCCTCGAGCGCCGCCGGGGCGAACTCGCCGCCGTCGCGATTCGCGCCACGCAGGCCGAAAAAGAGGTCGCCGGGCCCCGCTTCGCTTGAGTCGATAACCGCGCGGCGAGGCGGGTCCGCCTCGCCCTCGGCGAGGACCTCGGCCCCCAGCGCGACGGCGATCTCCTCCGGGGTCAGCTTCACGCCGGGCTGACCAGCTTCCCCAGCTCCTCCCGTGCCACCTCGCGATCGTCGAAGGGAATCTTGAGGCCGCCCTCGAACTCCTGCCCCTGCTCGTGCCCCTTGCCGGCGATGACGACGGTGTCCCCCGGCCGGGCCCGGCCCAGGGCCAGGGCGATCGCCTCGCGGCGATCGACGACGATTTCGACCTCGCCGCCCCCCGCCCCAGCGGCCACCTCGGCGACGATCGCCTCCGGGTCCTCCGAGCGCGGGTTGTCGGAGGTGATCACCGCGAGGTCGGAGAGCTCGGCCCCCGCCCGGCCCATCTTCGGGCGCTTGTCGCGGTCACGATCGCCGCCGGCGCCGAAGACCGAGATCAGCCTGCCCTTGGTCAGCCGGCGGGCGGCGCGCAGCACGTTCTCCAGCGAGTCGGGGGTATGGGCGTAGTCGACCAGGACCCCGAAGCCCTGGCCCTCGTCGACCGGCTCGAACCGTCCCGGCACCCGGCACGCCCGCGCCAGGCCGGCGGCGGCGATCTCCGACCCCACCCCCAGCGCCTCCGCCGCAGCGAAGGCGCCGAGCGCATTGGCAACGTTGAAGTGGCCTGGCAGGCCGGTTCGCAGCCGCATTTCACCGACGCTGAAAGTCGCCCCGGTGGCGTCGAACTCGATCTCGCTGGCGCGGTAGTCCGCCTCGACGCCTTCGGCCGAGAAGGTGAGGCACTCGAACTCCTCGGCGAGGCGGCGCCCGTAGGGGTCGTCGACGTTGACGATCGCGGTCTTCGGCCCCGCCTCGAAGAGCTTGCGCTTGGCGAGGAAGTAGTCCTCCATGTCGGCGTGGAAGTCGAGGTGGTCCTGGGTGAGGTTGGTGAAGATCGCCACCTCGAAGTGGATCGCGTCGGCCCGGTGCAGGGTCAGCGCGTGCGAGGAGACCTCCATCGCGCAGGCTTCGTCGCCGCCGTCGAGCATCTGCCGGAAGGTCTTCTGCAGCTCGATCCCCTCCGGCGTCGTCCGCACCACTTCCTTCTCGACCCCGCCGACGATCTGCTTCACCGTCCCCAGCAGCCCGCAGCGGATATCGCCGGCCTTGAGGATTTCGTGGAGCAGGAAGGCGGTAGTCGTCTTGCCATTGGTGCCGGTCACACCAGCCACCTGCAACCGCGCCGTCGGATCCCCCCAGAACCGCGCCGCCAAAGGAGCCATAGCCGCCCGCGAGTCCGGCACCACTACTTGCGTCACGTCCAGATCAGTCAGCTCCCGCTCAACAACCAGCGCGACGGCCCCTTCCTCCACCGCCCGAGCCCCAAACTCATGCCCATCCACCTTCTCCCCGACGACACAAAAGAAAAGGGTCCCAGGCTCCACCTTGCGACTGTCATAAGCCAGCTCCCGAACCTCAGCCGTCTCGTCGCCCACAACCCGCGCCCCGGGAATCCCCGCGACAAGCTCGCCGAGTCTCATCATCAAAGGAAGAGTCTAGGAAGGAGGTCGGGTGCCCCTCTCCCAGAGGCTCCAGAGCCAACTCCCCGAAGGACGCAGCCCGCCCCAGCTGCGCGACGGTCTCTGGGAGAGGGGCACCCGACCTCCCCCAACTGAGGCCTCATTCCTGCGGCACACCAAGGTAAGGAAGAGCGAATTCCGCGATCTGGCCGAAAGCCGGAGCCGCCACCGACCCGCCGTAGATTTCCCCTTGCGGCTCATCGACGATCACCGCCGCCAGCAGCTGCGGGTTCTGAGCGGGCGCGAAGCCGATGAAGGAGGCGACGAAATCCGTGTCCGAGTATTCGCCGTCTTCGGCCTTCTCGGCGGTACCGGTCTTGCCGGCCAGGGTGTACCCCGGCACGCTGACCTCGGCTGCGGTCCCGCCCGGCGCCAGCACGCCTTCGAGCATTTCCCGGACCTCAGCCGAGACCTGGGGTGAGATCACCCGCCTGCCCTTCGGCACCTCGACCGGCTCGTCGCCGACCTTCTCGATCAGCTGCGGCGCTCGCAGCATGCCGCCGTTGGCGATAGCCGTGTAGCCGGCGACCATCTGGATCGGAGTGACCGACAGGCCCTGGCCCATCGCCTCGTTGCCCAGGGTCGAGCCCGAGTATTCGTCGAGATCGAGCAGCAGCCCCTGCTCCTCGGCCGGGTACTGGATTCCGGTCGGTCGGCCGAATCCGAAGCGACGAATCCAGCGGTCGAATTTCTCGGCGCCGACCCCGAGCCCGATCGTCGCCGCCCCCACGTTCGAGGAGTGGGCGAGGATCGTGGCGACGCTCATCGTTTCGGTTCCGCGCGGGTGGGAGTCTTCGATCGTCCGGTCAGCGACCTGGAGCACCGGCGGCAGGGTGAATTCGCTGGTCGGCGTGACGGTTTTCTCCTCCAGCGCCGCGGCGACGGTGAAGGCCTTGAAGGTCGAGCCGGGCTCGTAGGTGAACCCGGTCGCCTTATTCAGCAGGTCCTCATTGCTCGCCTCTTCGAGGTTGCTGGGGTCGACCGGCGGCCAGTTGGCCATCGCCAGCACCTGGGAGGAGCGCGGATCGACGACGATCGCGGTCGCCCCCTTCGGCGAGTAGGTTTCGCCAACGCCGGCCAGGGCCCGTTCGGTTTCCCGCTGAATCACCGGATCGAGGGTGAGCTGGATGTCTTCGCCGTCCTCGGCTTCCTCGACCGTTTCCAGCCGAATCGGGTCGCCGAGCGCGTCGTTGATGATCCGCCGTTCGCCGTCGCTGCCGCCGAGGACGTCTTCCTCGCCTTCCTCGAGCCCGGTGAGCCCCTGGTTTTCGGAGCCGACAGCGCCGATCACCTGACCGGCCATCTCGCCCTGGGGGTAGGTCCGGCGGCTGTCTGGGAGCTGGCCGATCCCTTCGATCTCGAGCGCTTCGACCTTGGCGACGGTGGCGAGGTCGACTTTCTGGGCGACATAGGAGAAGCCGCCTTCGGCGGTCAGTGCTTCCAGCACCTCGCCCTTTGGCTGGTCGAGTATCGGCGCCAAGCGGGCGGCAGCCTGGGGCGGATTTTTCACCTGATAGGGCGTGGCGTAGATCGTCGCTGCGTCTTCGGAGGCGGCGAGCTTGTTGCCGCGGCGGTCGAGCAGATCACCGCGCAGGCCAGGGACGGTGACGACCTCGGTCTGCTGATAGACGGCCTGAGAGGCAAGGCTCGAGCCCTGCACTCCCTGCAACCAGAAGGCGCGGCCGACGACGACGAGGAAGCAGAGGAGAAAGGCGCCGAAGAGAAGACCGATCCGGCGCTCGACCAAACGCATACGCGGCGGCCCCTAGCCCCCGGCGGCCGCGAGGCGGCCGGCGGCGGTGGCGACGTCCGAAGGCTCGAACTCGATCAAGCCCGGCTCTTCGGTGGTGGGCATCGCCAGGCCGAGCGCGGCGCCCTGGGTGCGCACCCGGGCGGTGCTGAAGTGCTGGGCCTCGCGGCTCTCCAGCATCGAGTTCTCCTTTTCCAGGGTCATGATCTGCTCGTCGATCCTGCCGGACGAGGCAGCGAAACTGAGGGTGGTGACGTTGAGGCCGACGATTCCAACCAGCAGCAGACCGAGGACGCCGATCCAGGCGCGGCCCCGGGTCATCCGCACAACCAGACCGGAGTCCGGCAGCTGGCGGACGGCGACGGCGGCCTGCCCGGCAACGACGACCAGCCGGGGCTGAGTGGCTGCCGGGCGACGTTTCGGAGCCGTCTTGCGGGCGGGAGCGCGGCGCGCCGGGGCCTTGGCGGGAGCCGCGGCGGCGCGGGCGCGTGGCGGTTTACGGGCCGGGGCTTTGCGAGTGGGGGCTTTGCGTTTCGGAGGCTTGGTCCGCGACGGAGCCGGTGCCGGAGCGGCGGTGCTGCGGCGGGCGGGAGCGGCGACGGCCATCAGCCTGCCTTCCTCACAGGCTGCGCCTCGGTGATCTTCAGCGCCGCCCGGAGATGGGCCGAGCGCGAGCGCGGGTTCGACTCCGCCTCCTCGGGTCCGGGCGAGATCGCCCGCCGGGTCAGCAACTCGGCCTCTGGCTCGTGACCGCAGACGCAGACGGGAAGCTCGGGCGGGCAGACGCAGCCGCGTGCCTTGGCGACGAGGAACTGCTTCACCGGCCGGTCCTCGAGTGAGTGGAAGGAGATCGCGGCGAAGCGCCCGCCGACTTTTAGCTGGGACCAGGCAAGCGGCAACGCTTCGTCGAGCGCCTCGAGCTCGCCGTTGACGGCGATCCGGATCGCCTGGAAGCTGCGCTTGGCCGGGTGACCGCCGCCGAAGCGGGCCGAGGCCGGCATCCCGGCCTTGATCGCGGCGACCAGCTCGCCGGTGGTCGCCAGCGGCCGGCGGCGGACGATCTCGCGGGCGATGCCGCCGGCGTGGCGCTCCTCGCCGAAGCGGCGCAGAACCTGGGCGATCCGCGACTCAGGCCACTCGTTGACGAGGTCGGCGGCGGTGAACTCCTGGCGGGTGTCCATCCGCATGTCCAGCGGCGCGTCATAGGAATAGGAGAAGCCCCGCTCACGCGCGTCTACCTGCATCGAGGACATCCCCAGATCTACATAAACCATGTCTGGGCGCACTCCTTCGCCCTGCAAGGCGCGAAGTCCTGCCGCGAAGTCGCTGCTGATGAAGAGCGTGCGGCAGGGCACCTCGGCGGCGAAGCGGTTGAAGCGCGTCTGCGCGGCGGGGTCGCGATCGATCCCGATCAGCGTCCCCTCCGGCCCGATCGCCTCAGCGACCTGGCGGGCGTGGCCGCCGCCGCCGAAGGTGCAATCGACCGCGATCTGACCGGGCTCGGGCGCCAGCAGGGAGACCAGCTCCGGAGCGAGAACGGGCTCGTGCTCGCTCATGACGACCTCCAGGGGACGCAGCCCCTTGCGGTCGACGGGCCGATTTCCCGAGGTATATGAAGGCTTGAGGCCCATCGGCGGATGGGACGGGAGGTTTTGGGCGGCGGCGGCATTAAGTCTCATGATCACGCGGTGCCGGCGGCGGCGAGGCCCTCGGCGATCTCGGGGGCGGCGGCGTCGAGCTCCTCCTCCTGCTTGGCCCAGGCCTCGGCGTTCCAGATCTCCAGGTACTCCCCCGCCCCGATCACGACGCAGTTGCCGTCGAGGCCGGCGTGCTCGACCAGCGGCTTGGGGATGCGGATGCGACCGGCGGAGTCGAGGGTTTCGTCGAAGGAGCCACCGTGGAAGCGGCGGCGCAGCTGACGGGCGTCGCGCCCGAAGGGGCTGTGGGGCGAGAGGAAGCGATCGGAGAGCTGCTCGAACTCCTCGGTCGTGTGCACCCAGACGCAGGGGTCGAAGCCCTTGGAGAGAACCACTCCATCGGCCAGTGAAGCCCGGAAGCGAGAGGGAACCGTAAGTCGGTCCTTGGAATCGAGACTGTGCTCGTAGAGACCCCTGAACGCCACTGCGACCGAGTCCTTTCTGAGCGGGCCGGAAAAGAGTTGGACCGGAGTGATGAGGTGGGAGGAGCCTCACCACCCCGGTCCTGGGCTTCAACTCGATCGCCACAATAACCCACTCTCCCCCACTTTGCAACACGGCCTCCCTCTGCAACCCCGTTTGCATCCGCCTCCGCGATCGCTAGGTTGCGCCCATGGGTAGCCCCGAGCCGGCGCAGCCGGTCGAAGAAGCGGTCGCGACCGGCGTACCCGACGACGCCAACGACCTCCGCGGCTACCACTTCAAGCGGCTGATGGCGAAGACGCTGACGGTTGCCCTGCTCGGCTCGCTGACGCTGATCGCCTTCATCGTCGGCGGCTTCGGGGTCAACCCGCTGATCGGCCTGATCGCCGCCGCGGGGGTCTTCTTCGTCGGCCTCCTCATCGTCCTGGTGATCGCCGACAACCGGGCGGCCAGCGATTTCTTCGAGGTCTACGCCGCCAAGCGCGGGCTCAGTCAGGTCCACGGCCGCGGCCGGCTGCCGCAGGCGACGCCGCTCCTGCGCAAGGGCGACGACCGCTACAGCGAGCGCACCCTCAGCGGACCGATCGCCGCGGGCTTCACCGGCACCCTCGCCCTCTTCACCTACGAGGAAGAGAGCCGCGACTCAGACGGCAACACGCAGACGAACTACTACCGCTACACCCTCGGCCTGGTCGAGGTGCCGGACTGCGTCCCCATCGTCCCCGAGCTCTACTGCCAGCGCAAGTTCGGGATGCGGGCGCTGGAGAAGTTCGAGGACGTCTTCCGCGGCGACAAAGAGCGGGTCACCCTGGAGAGCGAAGCGCTGCTGGAGAAGTACGAGATCTTCGCCACCGAAGGGCAGGACGCCAACTGGTTGCGGCAGCTCTTCTCCCCCACCTTCATCGTCTGGCTGACCGACGCGGCGCCGGAGAAGTTCGCCTTCGAGCTGGTCAACGGCACCCTCTGCTGCTACGTCAACGGCCACAAGGAGAACGCCGCCGAGCTCGACGCGATCGCCGCCGCCACCGGCGCGGTGGCGCAACGGCTGCGCGAAGAGGCGCTGGAGTAACTCAGAACCCGGCTAGCAGGGTGCCGGCGTTGGCGATCAGGCCGGCGGCGATCATCAGCAGCACCGAGGGGACGAGGACCAGGGCGACGACGAGTTGGATCTTCGGCGCGGCGCGGGCGGCTCGCTCCTCGACGGCGCGGCGGCTGTCGCGTCGCAAAGCGGTCGCCTGGCGGCGCAGCTGGTCGGCGAGCGGCGAGCCGAAGCGGCGCGAGCGCTCGATCGCCGCGACCAGGGTCGCGATCTCTCCCCCCGGCACCCGCGCGCGCAGGGAGCGGAGGGCGGCGCTGAGCGGGACCCCGCAGGAGAGCTCGGCGACGGTCAGCCGCAGCTCCTCCGCCAGCGGACCCTCCCCGGCCCGCGCCAGTTGCTCGATCCCGGCGGCGGGACCGCGACCGGATCCGGCGCTGACCGCGAGCAGATCGAGCGCGTCGGGCAGCGCCGCGACCAGGCGCCGGTGGCGCCGGCGGGCGCGGCGCTCCCGCAACGCGTCCGGGACGACGAGGCCGGCGAGCGGCAGGCCGACCAGGACCAGGAACGAGGTTCGTCCAGGAGCAGCTGGCGCGGCGATCAGCCCCGCCAGCATCCCGCCGCCGCCCCCGAGCAGCTTGCCGACGAGAGCCCGTGGCATTCGCAACTGAAACGCCGTCGCCGCCAGCACTTCTCGGCCGGCCGCGATTCCGAGCAAGACGGCGACCCCGGCGAGCAGGCCGACCTCGCTCACTCGACCACCCGTGAGAAGCGGCGGATGGCGGCGAAGCCGACCGCCTGCAACACCACGGCCATTCCCAGCAGAACCGCGGCGGGCGGCGAGGCGACGAGCCCGGCGAGGAAGCCCGGCTGCAGCAGCTCCGCCAGCAACGCCCCGCCGGTCGGCATCGCGACCACGAGGAGCCCCGTGAAGCGCGCCTGGGCGGTGGCCGAGCGGGCATCCTCGGCCACCCGCTCACGCTCCGCCGCCCCGACCGCGAACCGCCGCAGAAGGCCGGCGAGGTCACCGCCGGCCAGACGCTGGCTGAGCAGCGCGGCGGCGAAGGCGTCGACTCGCTCGGAGCGCATCCGCCCGCGCCAGTGGGCGATCGTGATCGCGGTTGGCGACCCGACCTCCAGCTCGGCGCCGAGGCGGGCGAGCTCGACCGCCGGCGGGCCGTCAAGCGAGGCAACCGCACCCGAGAGCGAGGCGCGGAGCGAACGGCCGGCGCTGAGCGAGTCGGCAATCGAGGTCGCCACTTCTGGCAGCGAGCGCTCGACCGCCCGGCGGTAGCGCCGGCGGCGACCGGCAATCGCCGACCCCGCCATCGTCGGTCCAGCCACCGCCAGCGGCAACGCCAAGACGAAGCCACCGACGAACCAACCGGCCACGATCGCCGCCCCGGCGCCCAGTGCCGCCAACCGCCTTCGCTCGCGGGTCGAGGGCGCATAACCCTCCTCTCCCGCCCGGCGCAGCGGCTCCAGCGCCAAGCGCAACCACTGTGCTGCCGCCGGGCTCGCCAGCAACGCCTCGCGCACCGCCAAGGCGCCGAGGCCACCGGCGACGGCGGCGATCAGCACCGGCAGGGTCACGAGACCGCAGCGATCTCGGTCACCCGGCGCGCCCCGTCGGCCTTCCGCTCCAGGTGGACGACGAGGTCGACCCCACGGCGAACCTGCTCAGCCACAACCGTGTGTGGCAGCCCAACCCCGGCCATCAGCGCCAGGGTCTCGATCCGGCCCAGAGCGTCGGCGGGCGAATTGGCGTGGACCGTCGAGAGGGCTCCGTCGTGGCCGGTGTTGAGCGCGGTCAAGAGGTCGAGCGCCTCGACCCCCCGCACCTCGCCGATCACGATCCGGTCCGGCCGCATCCGCAGCGCGTTCCGCAAGAGGTCCCTGATCGTCACCTCGCCCCGCCCCTCAACCCCGGCGGGCCGGCTCTCAAGCCGGACCACGTGCGGCTGCTGCAGCCGCAGCTCGGCGGCGTCCTCGATCGTCACCACCCGCTCGCCCGCGGTGATGAAGCTGGAGAGGGCATTGAGCAGGGTCGTCTTGCCGGAGCCAGTGCCGCCGCTGACGAGAACGCTGCGACGTCCCGCAACCGCCTCCTCGAGCTGCTGGCGCTGGGCGCCGGTCAGCGTTCCCAGCGAGACCAGCTCGTCCGGCCCGGGCCGACTGGCGCCGAAGCGGCGGATCGAGAGCGCGGGGCCATCGATCGCCAGCGGCGGGATGACGACGTTGACGCGCGAGCCGTCGGCGAGGCGGGCGTCGACCATCGGGCTCAGCTCGTCGACCCGGCGCCCCAGCGGCGCCAGGATTCGCTCGATCGCGTTGCGCAGCTCCTCCTCGCTCTCAAAGGCAACGTCGGTCGGCTCGAGCAGGCCGCGGCGCTCTACATATATGCGGTCGTGTGCGTTGACCATCACCTCCTCCACCGCGGGGTCGGCAAGGAGCACCTCCAAGGGGCCGAGGCCGACGCTGTCGCGGACGATTCTCTCGACGACCTGCTCGCGGTCAGCCGGCGTCAGGAGCGCCGCCTGCTGCTCGACCAGAGCGCGGGCCGAGTCGGCGATCTCCTCCTCCAACCGGTTCCCCGTAGCCGCCTCGGCGCGGCGACGCTCGACCAGCCGCTCGCGGAGCGAAGCGGCGAGCTCGGCGACGTCCCTCTCCCGGCGTTCCATCAGCGCCCGGGTATTACGGTGACTCGGCGGGCGAAGCTCTCGGCGGTGATCAGGCGCAGGGCCTGGGACCGGGTCAGGCCGAGGGTGACGGTGGCTTCCCCCGCTTCGCCTTCCGCCGCCGGAGCGAGCGCCAGTAGCGGCACGGCCGAGGCAGCCACATAGGTGCGGCCCTCCTCAGAGCCCGACGGTTCAGTCGTGACGACGACGTCGACTCGCCCGCCGACCGGCTGGCCGCCGAACGCGGCGAGCGCCGCGGCGCCGCGGACGGCGATCTCGACCGGCCGCCGGCCGCGGCCCAGACTGGGTCCCCGCCCGGCGAGCCGGGGCGGGCGCAACTGCCCCGCCAGCAAGTAGGAGCCGGCCGGGATCGGCGCCGTCGGGACCAGGCCAAGCGCTTCCCGCGGAGCCGCAAGGGCCGCCTCGGGAGCGAAGCGGACCGGAACCCGCCGCACCTCGAGCGACTCGGCCGCGATCGCGGGGTCGATCTCCTCGCCCGCGGGCAGGCTGCCCGCCGCGATCAGGACAGGGCGCAGCTCTCCATAGCCCCGCACCACGCTGCGGCCATATCCATCGGCGATCGCCGCCGCGGCTGCCGCGGCAAAGAGCGCACCGAGCAGGAAGCCGACCGCTCGACCGCGCCGGCTCATCGTCCGCCTCCGGGGAGCGGTAGACAAAGCACCGCTTCGCAACGGTCCCCGCGCCGGCGAAATTGAAAGCTGCCGCCGCTGCGGGTCGCCACCCGCCGCACGATCCGCAGCCCATGGCCGTGGCGGCGCCGGCCGGAGATCCGGGCGCACAGGTCACGAGCCCCAAGAGGCGCAGCAGCAGGATTACCTCGCCGGCGGTTCGACACCACCACGCGGACAGCTCGATCGAGCCGACTGACCTCAACCACGATCTCGCCGAGGCCGTGCTCCAAGCCGTTGCTGATCATGTTGTCCAACACTTGGGCGAGAGCAACCGCGTCGATTAAAAGGTGCGGGTCTCCGGCCCTCCACTCGAGGTTCACCACACGGTTATCGAGAGACGCCCGGGCTCCCCATCGCTCCACCGCGACCGCAGCAACTTCGCGAAGGGACACAGGATCGAACCCCCTTCGATCCGCCCTGCCGTTGATCTCGGAGTCGAGCTGGTCGACCGCCGCGGCCGCCATCCGCAGCGACGAATCGAATGCCCGCGCCCGGTCAGGTGACTCCGGAGCCGAGAGGGCGATCGCCTGAAGTGGCCGGCGCAGCTCGTGCACCGCCTCGTTCAGAGCGTGCCGACGACGCCCCTCCCGCAGCACCGAAATCCCGCCTGCCATCGCAAGCGAGGCGGCTACGGGAAGTCCGGCAGCCAGCTCTGCCAGCTCCAGCGGCACGGCCTATTCACCTTCTCCCACGCTCATCGGAAGTCCAAGGCTCGAGCCCGACCAACTCTCCCCCGGCCCTTCGGCATCCCACCGCAAAGTGCGCCTTCCGTGAGCTGAGCGCGCCCGTCCCCTGAAGCGGTCTCGGCCAGGCGCCGCAAAGGACGAGCGCGCCAGTCACGACCCTAAACCCGAACGGTTCGGTTCCCAAATGTCATTTTTTGAAGGTGGAGCCGATTACAGCAGTTGGTTTTTTTCACTGCATATTTTCTTCTGCGGAGGGATTTTCTGTCCGGCGTTTTGGAATACTTGTCTAGTAACTCGGGTGTTACTTGCCACCAACTGCCTCCCCTCGCCCGGGTAGAAACGGAGAACCCCCTTGCCACAGTCCCGCACTTCCCCAGAGGGCATTACCCAGCAGCTTGCGAAGGCTCTTGCCCATCCCCTGCGCGTCCGCATCCTCAGCTCCCTCCACAACGGGATCTCAAGCCCGAACCAGCTCTCGCAGGAACTTGGCGAGCCGCTCGGCAACGTCAGCTACCACGTCAAAACGCTGCTCGAGTACGACTGCGTCGAACTGGTGAAAACCGAGCCGCGCCGCGGTGCGGTCGAGCACTTCTACCGCGCCACCGACCGCGCCTTCCTCAGCGACTCCGACTGGGCGAAGATCCCGGCCTCCGCTCGCAAAGGCATCTCCGGCTCGATCCTCGAGTCGATCGGCCAGGCCGCGACCGACGCGATGGCCGAGGGGACGATCGAGGGCCGCAAGGACTCGCACCTCTCCGACACGCCGCTCGTCCTCGACGACAAGGGCTGGAAAGAGCTGAACAAGGTTCTCGCCGACGCCGTCAAGCGCGCCCGCGAGATCCAGAAGGAAGCGGCCGGCCGACTCGGCAAGGACGGCGACGGGTTCACCACCAAGCTGGCGATCATGCACTTCGAGGTTCCGGCCGGCGCGAAGCCGAAAAAGAAGTCGAAGAAGTAGAAGCGGAGCAGACCTGCTGTTCAGCCCCTGGTCGACGCGATCGACCAGGGGCTTTTTCTTTCTAGCCGTCGACCAACCGGTATCCGATTCCCCAGCTGTTAATGACAAAGCGACCGCGCTCGGGGTCGAGTTTGCGGCGCAGTCGGCTGGCATGTGAATCCAGGGTCCGCGTCTTCGAGTTGCCCCTGTAAGCCCAGACCGCGTTGAGCAGTTCTTCCTTGGCGAAGACCCGGGTCGGGTTGGTGGCGAGGACCCGGAGCAGGGCGAACTCCTTCTTCGAGAGGGAAACCTCGCGGTGGCCGACCGTCACCTTGCGCCGCACCGGGTCGATGACCAGGTCACCGACCCGACTGGGCCCGTCCTGGGGGTGGGTGCGGCGACGGAGAACGGCGCCGATGCGGGCCTTCAGCTCGCTGTAGACGAACGGCTTCGTCAGGTAGTCGTCGGCTCCGGCATCGAGGCCGCGCACCTTGTCGGTGTCGCCGCCGCGGCCGGTGAGAACGATCACCGGCAGGCGCGGGTCGAAGCGGGAGTCGATCCCGTCGGCCTCGCGGATCTCACGCAGGACGTCGAGGCCGGAGGCATCCGGGAGCGACAAATCGAGCAGCAGCAGATCCGGATGGTTGTACCTGCAGAGGCGAAGCGCGTCGGAGGCGCTCGGGGCCGGCATCACGCCGAAGCGGTCGGCTGCCAGGTGCTCGCAGAGCAGGTCGAGGGTTATGTCGTCGTCCTCGCAGACGACCAGGCTGGCTATCTCTTCTCTTTCGGGGAGCATGGCGACCTAAGTCCCCCCAGCGGCGAACTCTCCCCCCTGCGGCGAGGAGGGAATCTCCAAAATTGCGGCAGCGCCCCACTGCCAGACCACTCGGCGCGGCGGCACTGCCCGCCGCACGGAGATCACCCGCCCATCGACGTCGAAGAAGTAGACGTCCAGCGGGAAGCGCATGCCGAAGGTGTGGACGCTGGAGCAGCGCGGGATCAACAGGCCCGGACCGGCCCGTGAGCGGTCGCGGTGGCTGAGGCCGAGCAGGCGGGTTCGGAAATCCTTCGCAACGGGAAAGGTCCCTAGGTGATGGCGCATACCCCTCCAAGGCCCAGGGTGGCGATTTTCTCCCCCAACCCGATGGTCTCGATCGCGATCGAGTCCTTCAGCGCAGACGGCGGCGACGACATCCACATCCACCCCGCCGGCCAGGGGGTCTGGGTGGCGCGGATGGTCGCCGAGCTGGGAGCCGACCCGGTCCTCTGCGGATTCGTCGGAGGCGAGGTCGGCAGCGTCCTGCGCCCGTTGCTGGAGCAGATGCCGATCGAGCTGCGGTTAGTGGAGTCGGCCGAGCCGAGCGGCACCTACATCCACGACCGCCGCAGCGGCGAGCGCGAGCCGGTCGCCCAGAGCGCCGCCTTCCCGGCCTCCCGCCACGAGGTCGACGAGCTCTTCTCGGTCACCGTCGCGACCGCCCTCGATTGCGACCTACTGGCGGTCTGCGGCCCCTATCCCGACAACACCGTGCCCTTGGAGATCTACAGCGGTCTGGTCGCCGACGTGAAAGCGAACGGCGTTCCGGTGATCGTCGACCTCTCCTCCCCTCGGCTCGACAAATCGCTGGAGGGCGGGCCGGACCTGGTCAAGATCAACGACTGGCAGATCGCCGGCTTCATCTCCGGCCCGGTCGACACCGATGAGCGGATGCGTGCGGCGATGGAACGGGTGGCGGAGGCGGGCGCCGGCAGCGTCGTCGTCACCCGCGCCGGCGATCCGGCCCTGGCCCTACGCGACGGCAGCTTCGCCGAGCTGATCCCGCCCAAGTTCGAGCGCGGCTCGCGTGAGGGGTGCGGGGACTCGATGATGGGCGCCCTCGCCGCGACGATCGCCGCGGGACGCGAGTGGGAGGACGTGCTGCGGCTGAGCGCCGCCGCCGGCGCGACCAACTTCCTCCGCAGCGGCCTCGGCACCGGCTCCCGCCAGGTGATCGAGGAGCTGGCGGGTCGGGTTCAGTACCGCGGGCTGGATTAGACCGCCGGTGAGTAGGGGGGCTCGACCGGGTCGCCGCCGACGATCGCTCGCGGGGCGGTCCTGGCGATCCACTCGAGGTGCGGGGCGAGGATCTCGACCTCCCGCAGCCGCTCCAGCGCCGGGGCGATCCGCACCGGGCGGCCACCGTGGACGGTATGGGCGTCGCTGCTGAGCACGTGGACGAGGCCGCGCTCGGCCATCGCCAGCATCCCCGCTGACATCTCCTCGCGGAGGAAGAAGTCGGCGGTGGCCTGGATCAGCGCCCCCTCGGCGACCAGGGCCTCCATCCGCTCGAACATGTCGGCGGAGAGGTGGCGCTCGGGGTGGGCGACGATCGTCCGGTGGCCGCGCTCGGCAAGGTGAGCCACCCGTCGCCGCAGGCTCTCGTCCAGCGGCCCCGGCGCCGGCTCCAGCAGGATCCAGTTGCCGTCCCCGAGGGCGACCCGACCCAGCTCCTCCGCACTCAGCTCCTCGACCGCGGTCTCGGCCACCTCGCCGCCCTGGAGAACCCGAACCGCCACCAGTTCTCGCTGCAGCCGCTCGTTCAACCCGCGCACCCGTCCCGCCAGCTCCTCGATCCGCACGTCGTGGTCGTGGCGGATGTGCGGGGTGGCGCAGACCGCTTCGATCCCGTCTGTCTCGGCCTGCCGCGCCATCGCAACGCTGTCGTCGGCATCGCGCGCCCCGTCGTCGATCGCGTCGAGGATGTGGCAGTGGAGGTCGATCACGTCGTCTCCCCGAAACCCCTACCCGGATCGCCGCTGAACAAGTGCAACATCGCCGCCAGGGTGCAACCGCACGTTCAGACACCTGCCTGATCAGGCACGTCTCTACGATGATCGGCAAGATCATGCACCTGCTCGCGCTGGGCTTGCGCGGGTGGGACGGCTTCAACTCATGGATAAGAAAACGACCCGCAGAGGGAACTACGAGTCCGGCTCCGACTACGTGCTGGAGTACGGCGAGCTTCGCTTCGCTTTCAACGAGGGAGACTTCGGGCAGCGGGTCGAGCAAGCCGCGGTCAAGCTCCGCTTCGTCGACCAAGGCCTCAGCGCCGAGGAGCTCGATGACCTTCTTGACCTCGCCGTCAGCGGCGAGATCGCCGAGCCCAGCTCTCGCCTCGGAGAGCACATCAACGAGAACTGGGAGGACCTGGTCGGCCCCTCCAACCGCAGCCTCGTCCACTGGCTCCGCCGCCTCGTCTTCCGCGGCGCCTGGCTCGACCAGCGGGTCAAGGAGGGTGAGCTCGACGTCGTCTTCGACGAGCGCACCCAGACCTTCGGCTACGTGCAACCGGACCGCAGCGACGAACTGATCGAGCTCAGCAAAGAGCCGAGCTGGCGTCGCATCGCCTACCGGCGTTGATCAGTCGTCAGAACGCTCTAGAGCAGCGACCACGGTGAGCGAGCCGCCGCCGGCTCCGGCCTGGGCGCGGCCGGCGTCGAAGAACTCCTTGGCTGCATCGGCGTCGCCGTGGGCCTCGCCGAGTCGGGTAAGTGAGTCGACAAGCAGGATCACGTCTTCGCCCTTGCCAGCCCTGGTGGCAGCCTGGGCAAGCGCGTCGCTGGCATGGCGCGGCTGGCCGGCGGCGACGATCTCCGCCTGCGGCGCCTCGCGCTTCCAGTCGGCGAGCTCCTCGGGACTGGGGTCGATCAGCAGGGCGACCGGGTCCGGGCCGTTCGAGTCGGCGGCAAGGTCGGAGGCGACGCCGCGCAGGAGCGCCGTGCAACCCTCGCGGGTCTCGGCGAAGACCAGCGCCTGGCGACCGGCCTCGGGCGGCAGCAGCAGCCCCTGCAGGGTCACGCCCTGCTTGCCACGGCGGCCGAAACGGCGGCGTCGGCGACGACGCGGGCGCGCCGGAGCATCGGCGGCGGGCCCCGCGGTCGACCGCGGGGCCTGCGGCTCGGGGGCGGGCTCAGGCTCGGGAGCATCCTCGGGTTCCGGGCCCTGCTCTCTCTCGGGCGGCGTTTTCTGGGGACGCTCGCGGCGGCGGCGCGGGCGCTCGCCTCGTTTCTCGGCCGCGGCCGGCTTGGCGGCGGCTGCGCCGACGTTCCCGCCGGCGAGCTGATCAACCAGCTCCCGCTTGCTCAGCATCCGGTACTTGGGCACGCCGGCATCGGCGGCAAGCTGGTGCAGGTCGGACAGGGACTTTTTCTCGAGCTCGGCCTTATTCATCGAGGCCGCAGGTTATTCAACCGGCCACACGCGAGGCGGTGGCGGGGTCGGTCCCTTCGGTGGCGGCGACCTCGAGCCAGGCCTCCGCCTCCTGTGAGCGCCGCCGTCGAGACCAGCCAAGCTCGGCCCCGAGGGCGTCGGCAACCGGCTTCACCGCCTTCGCGGAGCGCAGTTCCGGCGCCGCCAGAATTCCCAGCCGGGTGCGGCGCAGGAGCACGTCGGCGACGCTTCGGGCCTGCTCCAGCCGGGCGGCGAGCACGACCTCGGCAAGCAGGTCGGGGCGACCGGGAACGATCGGGCCCGCCAGCTTCGGGTCGGCGCGGGCGATCTCCAGCACCTTGCGGGCAGCGTGGCCATAGCGGAAGGCGAGCTGGTCCGTCGCCCCCTCCCCCACGCCCTCCGGCGCCTCTAGATCCTCCGGCCGCGCCTCCATCCCCAGCGGAATCTCGTGCGTGTGGCAGGGCGCCTCCCGCGCCTCGCGCTCGACCAGGCGGTCCACGGTCTGCTTCGCCATCCGCCGCCAGGTGGTGAGCTTGCCGCCGGTGATCGTCAGCATCCCCGAGGAGGTCTCGTAAAGCTCGGCTTTGCGGGAGATGTCGACCGACTTGCGCGGGTCGCCGGTGGAGATCAACGGCCGCACCCCGGCGTAGGCGCCGACCAGGTCCGATTGGCCGAGCGAGGTGCCGAAGAACTCGTTGACGGCGTCGAGCAGGTACCCGAGGTCGTCCTCGGCCGGCTGCGGGTGTGTGGTGTCGCCGTCGAAGTCGTTGTCGGTGGTCCCGACCAGGGTCCGCCCGTACCAGGGCAGGGAGAAGATCATCCGGCCTTCGCCGGCGGGGACGATGCAGGCCGCCTTGCCCATCGGCAGGTCGGCCTGGTCGATCAGCAGGTGGGTTCCCCGGCTGGGCGAGATCCGCGGCACGTCCTCCTCCCCCAGCAGCTCCTCGGGCTTGACCTGATCGGCGAAGACGCCGGTGGCGTTGACGACGCTGCCGGCGCCGACCTCGATCCGCTCGCCCGACTCCTCCTCGATGAAGGCGACGCCGGTCGCCTTGCCGTTGGTCGAGAGCACCTCGGTCACCTCGGCCCCGTTCAGCATCACCGCGCCGAAGCGTTCGGCCTCGCCGAGGACGGTGAGGACGAGCCGAACGTCGTCGGTCTGGCAGTCGTAGAAGAGGTAGGCGTCGTGGGGGTCGCGGGGGCCGAGGGCCGGCACCAGGTCCAGCACCTCGTCGCGGTCGATCGTGCGATGGCGATCGGGGGACCAGTAGTAGTCCTCGGGCTCCTCGCGGCCGGCGCGCCGCTCCCGCCGGCTGCGGCCGGCGCGGGTGGTCGCCATCACGTCGTACATGTTCAGCCCGATCCCCAGTTTGCGGTCGCGCCGCTCCTCCCCCAGCGAGGGAACCAGGAACGGCGTCGGGTAGACCAGGTGCGGGGCGAGGCGGACCATCAGCTGCCGCTCCAGCAGCGCCTCGCGGACAAGTCCGAGGTCGAAGTTCTGCAGGTAGCGAAGGCCGCCGTGAACCATCTTCGAGGAGCGGCTGGAGGTGCCGACGGCGTAATCGCCGCGCTCCAGCAGGGCAACCGAGTAGCCGCGCGAGGCGGCATCGAGAGCGACTCCGGCGCCGGTGACACCGCCGCCGATCACAACCACCTCGAAGTGCTTGCCGGCGATCTCCTCGATGGCGCGAGCGCGGGTCAGCATCAGTCGAGGTAGGTCGTGGTCCGGTCGGCGCCAGGGCGCGCGGGCGCCGGCTTCTGCTGGCGCGGGTGGCCGAGGTGGAGGAGGCCGACGAACCGCTCCTCCTCCGGCAAGCCGACGGCGGCGCGTCCCTGATCGCCGCGGAGCAACCCCGGGGTGCGCCAGTAGCCGGCGAAGCCGCGGGCGTGGGCGGCGAGGAGAACGATGTAGGAGGCGGAGGCGGTCGCGTGCAGGTCCTCTTCCTCTTCGACCGGGTCGCCGCTGAGCAGGCACGAGACGACGATCAGGGTCGGTGCCCGGTCGAGCTTGGCGGCACCCTCGGGGCCCTCCAGCTCCTTCAGTCGCAGCAGGGTCTCGGGGCCGATCACCCGGAAGCGCCAGGGCACGGTCAGGTGGTGGTTCGGTGCCCAACTGGCCAGCTCCAACAGCTCCTCGATCTGCTCGCGCGGCAGCGGCTCCGGCCCGAACGCCTTGTGCGTGCGGCGAGTGCGGATCGCGGTCTCGACGTCCATCCGTCGAGGGTATAGCCAGAGGGGCTCGGGGCCTCTCCTAGAAAGCGGAAGTCCCGATGATGGCTGCGAGCAAAGTCACGAAGCCACCGAGCATGAGCATGCGGAGTTCCCTGATGTCGGCTTCTATCCTGTCGAGGCGTTTATCGACTTGGTCGAAGCGTTCGTCCACGCGTTTCTCGAACTCGTTGAGGCGCCCGTCGGACCAGGTCTCCCTTGGCGTCATCACCACCATGATCCTAGCGTAACTCTCTGTCTGCAACAGAACAAGACGCTAAAGCGCCAACTTCGAGCCAACTGTGGAACGGATCTGTGCTTTAGAGCCCGTAGCGCCAGCGCATCCAGCCGCGGCGGCCGGCCAGAGCGAGGCCGAATAGAACGCAACCGGCAAGCAGGCCGAGCAGGATCGCGCCGGCGGTGCTACTACCGGAATCCGAGTCCCCCTCGGCGACCGGCTCTGCCGCCTGCTCGCCGTACTGGACTTCGGAGGCTTCGGGGAGGTCGTCGCCGGCGAGCCGAAATTTCCAAGGCCGGCGGCGTCCCCCTCCTTCTTGCCGCCGGCAGCGGGGGACGGACCAGGCAGGGCGCCGAGACCGCCGGTCTTGCCAGGTGGAAGTGGGCTTCCCACCGAGCCCCCTGGGGATCGTCCGACGTTCTTTCCATGAATTTCTTCAGTCCCGGCAAGCTCTTCGGATCGACTCCGGGAGGCGGCGCCGGCGGAACCACAGGCGCTGCACCGGAGCGCTTGGACCCGGTTCCCGACTTCGGCGGTTTCGGCTGCGGCTCACGCGGCGGCGCGGCGACCGGAAGGAAGTGTCCGGAGAGCGGGACCATCGCGTCGGCGGTCACCCAGACCGGCGAGACTTCGGTGTTCGGAGCCTGGAGAAACCTGCCGTCGGGCGCCTGCAGATCCCGCAGGTAAGCGAGGGAGCTGGCACCGGTGCCGAAGCCGGCGGGATCCTTGCCGGCGGCAAGCAGGCCCTGCGAGGCCCAGGCCGTCGCCTGAGCGTTGGCTGAGAGGTTCTTGCCGGGAGCAAAGCCTCCGTTCGGGCGCTTTTCCTGGCGCAGGTAGTCGAGCGCCAGGTCCGAAGCCTGCGAACCGCGGCTCAGAATCTGGACGACGGCACCGGTGACCTCGGCCGTGCTGGGGCTCTGCGGTTCGTTGCCCCAGCCACCGTCCTTGCCCTGCACCTTGCGCAGCCATTCGACGGTCGCCGCAGCCGAGCTGTTGGCGCCGGCGGATCGCAGGGCGAGGACCGCGTAGGCGCTGGTCCCCGGCCACCCCTGGTAGGAGCCGTTGCCCCGCCGCTCCGCGAGCAGGCGCGAGACGAGGTCTTCGCCGGCGAAGCTGCGGGGATCGACCCCGGCCGCGCCGAGGGCGAGAATCGTGCGGGCGATGTCGCCGGCGTCTTTGATTTCGCTGCGGTGCGCGCGGAGGAAGTCGACCGGGGATTTGCCTGATTTGACGACATCGAGCGGGTTGCGGCCGGCAGCGGCCAGCGCCAGCATCGACCAGGAGGTCATTTCCGCCCCGGCGTCGCGACCGGCGTCGGCGGCAAAGCCGCCGCTGGGACGCTGCTGGGATTCGAGCCAACTCAGGGCCCGGGTGACCGAGGACGATTGCGCTTGCGCCGGGCTGGGCGCGAAGGCGAGGCAGGCGACCAGGATCAACGCCGCGGCAGCGCCACCGCTGCCCAAGGCGCCCCGCAGCGAGCCCTCGCCGGAGGAAGGGCGCCGCCCCCATTCGAAGCGCTCGCGGAAGCGGACCAGCATCCGCACCATCGCCGGGCCGGCGATCAGCGCCAGCACCACATTGCCCAGCGCGTGGGCAGCGTCAAAGGGGATCGCCCGCGCCTGCAGCACGAGGAAATGACGCCACGATAGGTCCCCCCCATAGGTAGCCATCAGAGAGAAGTTCAACAGAGCGCCGTAGAAAATGCCAGCAAGCCCGCAAACCGCTGCAAGAACGAACCTGTTGGCATTGCGGATTCCGACCGCCAAAAGCGCCCCCAAAACCCCGCAGAGACCCCAGCCGACCATCTGCCAAGGGGTCCACGGTCCCTGCCCGAACCAGAAGTTCGAGACCAGGGCGGTGAGGGCGCCGACGGCGAACCCCGGCGCGCCGCCGAGGGCATAGCCGGCGAAGACGACGATGTCCGTGGTCGGCTTGACGTTGGGGAAGGCGGCGAAGGCAATCCGGCCGGCGATCGCCAGAGCAGCCAGAGCAGCGACCAGGGCAACCACCTGCGCCGGCGGGCGCGAGCGCTCGTACCAGGCAAAGCCGGCGAAAATGACCGCGGCGACGATCAGGAAGCTGGCGACCTCCCAGGTCATCGCGGCTCCTCCCCCAAGGCCGCGGCGCCCTGCTCGGGGGTGACGATGCCCGGCAGGTCGAGGACCCGCGCCACCTCGGTCGCGAAGTACCAGCCGCCGGACAGAATCTCGGCCATCGGCCCGTCGGCGATCACAGCGCCGTCGCCAAGGAGGACGACCCGCTCGGCGAACTCGGCCGCGAACTCGACGTCGTGGGTGGCGACCACGACCGCGGCGCCGCGTGTCGCTTTTGTGGACTCACCGGCCACAAAGGCGACATCCCCTGCGAGTCGAGATATCAGCGCAACCAGATCGCCCTTGCGGGCGCGGTCCATCCCCCGCGTCGGCTCGTCGAGGGCGACGACGCCCGGCATCCGCTCGCCATCCATGCGCCCGGAGAGCGCAATCGCCAGCGCCAGGCGCTGCCGCTCGCCGCCGGAGAGGTCGCGCGGGTCGGCGTCGACCGCGTGCTCGAGGCCGACGGTACGAAGCGCCGCTAGGCCTTCGTCCCCCGGCAGCTCGTCCCCCACGCGCTCACGCACGAGATAGTCGCCAGGGTTCTGGGTGAGGAGAGCGATCGAGTCCACCTCCAGCTTCCCAGCGACCGGCTCGTGCAAGCCGGCAGCGGTTCGCAGCAAGGTGCTCTTACCTGCCCCATTGCGGCCCATCAAGGCCACGCGTTCCCCAGGACGAATCGTCAGATCAATCCCCTTGAGCACGTCACGCAGGTCTTCACCGCGGTCCAGCTCCACCCATAGCCCTCGCGTCTCGAGGACAGCCTCCGATGGAGGGAGGTGGGACCCCCTCCGAACGGCTTGTACTTCTCGGCCACCGGAATCTCGGACGACCGCGGACGCTCCACCCGAGCAAGTTGAGAGAGGAGGGGGTCCCACCTCCCTCGCCCGCAGCGTCTGCCTCGCGTCGCGGACGCCAACCGGCAGCGGTTCGATTCCGGCCAGCGAGAAAAGGCGCGCCGCGGGGGTCTCCAAGGCTGGGTCCGCGCCCTGGGCCCAAGCGAGGAACTCAGCCGAGGCGCCGTCGAACGAGACCCGCCCCGACTCCATCGCCACCACCCGGTCGGCCGCCGCCAGGCAGCGCTCCAGTCGGTGTTCGGCAAGCAGGACCGCCACCCCCCACTCCTCGTTGAGGCGGCGCAGGAGCCAGATCAGCTCGTCGCCGGCTACCGGGTCGAGTTGGGAAGTGGGCTCGTCGAGGAGGATCAGGCTGGGCCGGGTAACCAGGGCGGCCGCGAGGGCAACCCGCTGCAGCTCACCGCCGGAGAGAGTGTCGACGGTGCGGCCGAGCAGGTGTGGGATCGCGAGGGCGAGGGCGACCTCCTCGACCGCGCGGGCGCGGTCGGTGGGCTCGTCGCCGCGCATCTCCAAGGGCAGCTCGATCTCGGCCGCGACCGTGGTCGAGACCACCTGGGTCTCGGGATCCTGGGCGAGGTAGCCGACCGCTGAAGCGAGCTCGCCCGGGCCGGCGGCGATCGCGTCGAGGTCGCCGACCCGGACCTCGCCCTCGATCTCCCCACCGTGGAAGTGCGGGACGAGGCCGCAGGCCGCTTTCAGCAGGGTCGACTTGCCCGAGGCCGAGCGCCCGGCAAGGAGGACGAACTCCCCCGGCGCGACGTCCAGCGAGACGTCTTCGAGCGCAGGCGTGGGCGCATGCGGATACGAGTAGCCCAGGCCATCAACAGCGAGCGCCGGTGCAGCTCCGCGACGAATTGCGAGCTCAGACACGCGCCACCTCCGGGGCGTGTCGCCTTTGTCTCCCTATGCCAGACAAAGGCGACACTCGACTCCTGCGCCTCAGCGGCGCCAGGCCGCTGAGGGCAACCACGGCCGATACGACCAGAGTTGCGGGGCCGAAGCCGATCTCGACCGCGGGATAGGTCTGGAAGTCGTCGGCGCCGAGGGCCTTGCCGGCGATCGCGGCGAGGAGAACCAGCGCCGCCACCGCGTAGAAGCGGCGGTCGTAGCGGGAGCGGGTGCGGCGACCGCGGGGCGGCGGGGCGTCGAGGCTGTAGCCGCGCAGCTCCAGGGTGGCGGCGACGTCGACGGCGCGGTCGAGGGAGCCGGCGAGCAGGCGGCGGGCCAGCGGCGCCTTGCCGACCGGGGCGGCGCCGGGCCCGCGCAATCGGGCGGCGTCTCGCAACCGGCCTGCGTCGGCGGCGGCGACCGGGACCATGCGCGAGACGAGGGTCGCGGTCAGGGCCGAACGGCCAGCCAGCGGCCGCAGGACCCGCAGCACCCGGTCGGGGTCGACGCAGGCCGAGTAGACGGCGGCGGCGACCATCGCCACCGCCGCCCGCAGCCCACCGGAAAGACCGGCGACGATCGCCTCGAAGGTGATGTCGACCTGACCCAGCAACGGCCACTCGCCGAGCCGTGCCAGCACCGTCTCGCCGCGGCTGACAACGAGGGCGTTGACGACGACGATCAGGAGCGCCAGCAGCAAGCCCATCTTCAGGGCGACGCGCACCGCCCGCCGGGCGCCGGCCAGGAGCCCGGCGAGGATCGCGGCGATGCCCGCTGCGATCAGCACCACCGGGCTCGAGTAGAGGAAGGCGACGGCGACGATCGCGCCCAGATAGGCGACCGCGGCCCCGGGCGAGGCCAGCTGCAGCGGCGCCGGGCGCGGTTGGTAGGCGAAGGGCGATTTCATCGACCCTCCAGCGGCAGGGGCGTCGATTTCCCGTTCTCGATCGCCACCGCGAAATGGTCGCGCAGGTGCTCGGCGTCGAGTGCTTCCGCAGCGCCCCGCACAGCCGCCGGCGTCGCCCCGGTCACGACCCAGACCGGCGGCCGGCCGTAGCGGCTGGTGGCGGCGACGAGACCAGTATCGGGAGCGAAGCTATGCGCCGGCTCGCCGCCTTCGTCCAGCCCCACCAGTTCCAGACGCCCTTCGCTGGAGAAGTCCGCGTAGACCCCACTTTCCGCCGGGCCTTCCTCGATCAGCCGCGCGGTCGCGTTGGCGCGCAGCTGGCTCCAGGTCCCGACCAGGATCCGGATCGCGTTCGCGGGCGCGTTGGGGACGGTCTCGATCCCTTCGCGCTCGAGCGCCTTCCTCGCCGCCGGACAGGCGGGGCCGGACAAGGTGCATTCGAGCGCCACCGGATGCCGCTCACCTCCGATCCCGTCCGCGAAGGGCGCCGGCCAGGATCCGACCACCGCCGGCACGTGGTTGGTCGCCGACCAGTTGCGGTAGTCCCACCAGACCCGCTCTCCCCCGTCCAGCTCGTACTCGGCGGCGCCGATTGGCGACTCCACCCCGTCCACATAGAAGAACCAGTCGTAGGGATCGCCGTCGCCTTGATCCTCTGCCACCCCGTCGATCGAGTGGACGAAGCCGCCGCCGTAGCGAGTGGAGACATCCGCCTCTCCTTCCAGCAGCCGCATCACGGTGTCGGATTCCTTCGCCGCGAGCGAGCGGTCGAGGACCGGCACAGCGCCGAATTCCCGCGTCACCATCAGCTGCACATCGCCGACCTCGGCGCCGGGTCCAAGCCCGCAGCCGGCGGTTGCGAGCGCTGCACCGAGCAGCGCAGTCGCAACCGCCGTGCCGCGGCGGAACCTCATTTAGGGCACTTGCCCCCGATGCAGACCGCCACCTTGGCGGAGGGGATTTCGCTGATCGCCTTCGCAGCCAGCTTCGCCGGCTTGCTCAGCGTCACCGTGGTGCGCCCGTCGGCGCCGGTCGGCCCAGCCGCTCCGGTCACCTTCGCCCCGGCCAGCGGGGTCTTCTTGCCTTTTTCGTCGTAGGACCAGACCCGGACCGTGAACGCCTCCCCGGCCTTGGCCGAGGCGGGTGCCGTCAGCACCAGCTCACCGGGATAGGTGTAGGTGGGCGCCTCGGTCTTCGCCAGCGCCCAGAGCACCTCGTCGCCGGCTTTGATCTTGGCGGCGTCGCCGCTGACCATCTGCGCCTTGTGGTTGATCTTCAGGTACCAGGACGAGCTGCCCTTGGCGACGCTCGAACCAACCCCGCAGACCGCGAGCCCGAAGTCGAAGGCATCGGTGATCGACAGCGGTTTCAGCGCGGGGATCGTCTTGGCGCCAGTGGCGAGCAGCCCCATCGCGGTGTTGCCCTTCAGCAGCGCGGTGTCGCCGCTGCCGGCGTTGTCCGGCCCGAAGCAGGTTGCCTTGGGGCTGGTTTTGACCGAGAGGTCGACCGAAGACACGGTCTTTTCCGCGAACACTTTGCTGCCGCTGCCGACCACGCGCAGGTCGGCCTGCAGCCCTTTGGCCACGGCGCCGGCCGTGAAGACCAGGGTCAGAGAGAGAGCCAGCGCACAGACGACCGCCAGCCGGAACGGATTGATGCTTGGCATTTAGCCACCCTTTCCTCGAGGGTTGAATTGGCAAAGGCCGGGGACAGGTCTCCTGGCTTCCGGGATCAGGGAGGACGCGCCTTCCCGGGGACGAGGTGTCGTCCCCAGTGGCTGGCGCCGAGGCGCCTGCGTGCTCCTCCACCCGGTCACAGTGGCGGGACCACGCCGGACTTGCACCGGACTTCCCTTGACCACCGACCGATATGTACGCGGCGAGTCTATCCCGCCGCGCCGCTACTCCACCTTGTGGAGATCCTCTACCGGGAAGCTGGCCGCGCCGACGACGATGTCGTGGGTGTCCTTCTCGGTCCCGCGTTTGCGGCTCGCTTCGACCGCTGCCAGCGTCCGGCGGTCGAACTCCTCCCGCGCCTCGCGGATCTCCCCCCAGGCCTCGGCGTCCACCCGCGCCAGCGACCACTCCCAGCTGCTCCCCGGGAGGTCGCCGAAGGGGGCTTCGTCCAGCGCCGCAACCGCGGCGATGAAGCACTCCTCGACGGACATCGGCCGAATCCCCTCGGCGGGCTCAGGCTGGCGGAACGGATCGCCGCCGCCCAGCGCCTCGAACCGGACCGCGTAGATCTTCTCCAGAGCGCCTCGCCTTTCGACCGCGTCGACCAGCTGGACGACCCCGCATTCCTTGGCCAGGACCTGGTTCAGGTGGTAGGAGACGACGCTGAGATCCAGCTCCAGCTCCTTCGAGATCGAACTGGCGCTGCCGTCGCGCTTGACCAGCGAGCGCAGGATCTGCCGGCGCACCGGGTGCCCGAGGGCATGGAGAACCCGGTCGAGCGGGCTGTCGCCTCGGCGGCCGGAGGCGCCGTTGCCGTTGCCGTTGATGGCGGCGGCTGCCGCTTTGCTCTTCGCCACCACTCCAACCTCCCCCATTGCTGCCCCTCCTCTGTATACGGGAATCCCTGTAACCACTAAGGGATGTCTTCGCAGCGTAGGCCGGGGGCAGAGGGGTTACGAAGGCAAAACCCGGCAGTAATCCGTTTTGGTTTCAAGCCCGGGCTAGGTAGACCCCCTTGGTATGGAGGTTTTCGTCGAGCCCCGGGGAGAGCTCCCCATCCTGCTCGCCGAATATGGCCACACACTCGAGGCCCGCCTTCCCGAGGGCCGCCAAAATCTCTTCCTGGCTGAAGTGGCGCTGCCGGTGGACGTGGGCCAAGCCGTCCGCCCCAACCGCCTCGAAGGTGGCTTCGGCGAAGACGCCAGGAGAAACCTCCTCCGGCGAAAGCTTCCCCTGCCAGATCAACTTTTGGCCTCTCTGGTCCACCACGAGCTCGTTGCTGAAGAACGTTCGGTATGTCACCAGAGTGTTCATGTCGAAGAGGACCACGCCGTCCGGTGACACATTGCGGTGCATCCCGTCGAAGGCAGCCTCGAGTTCCTCGACGTCCAATAGGTAGTTCAGGGGGTCGTTGATCGCCCACACCAGGTCGAACTCGCCGAAGTTCGGGAGGTCGCGCATATCGGCCTCCAGTAGATGGGCCCGGTCTCCGATCTTCTCCCGGGCGATCTCGAGCATTCTGGTCGAGATGTCACAGCCCGTCACATTCCAGCCCCGGTCAAGCATCGGAACGGTACTCATACCGGTACCGCAGGCGATGTCCAACAGCCGCCTACCACCTATACCCGCCTCCACGGCTCTCTCCATGAGCCTGTTGGTCCACTGCTCGAACAGGTACCGACGGTTGAATGCGTCGTAGACAGGCGCCCAGGTGTCATAGGCCTCCCTGACCGAATTGCCAGTAGTCCACTGCTTACTCATTCCAGTCCTCCCCTTATGCAAACTTAGGCATCACTTTTAGGGAATGCAAGGTTCCCCTTTTTCTAAAAGGGGAACCTCCCACCCGTTCAGGCAGCCTTGCTGGTGCTAACGGCAGGCATCACATCGGCAGTTGCGCTGAGCTTCATCCTGGCTCACCCCCTTCGTAGTCGGTTAGCGCCAGGATGATTTATCGCTGGCGTTTCCCGCCACTAATCCATCTTTTGGAATCGGCAGTTTGGGGAGAAAGGGTTTTACTGCGAAAGGAATTAAGCTTTAGCGCCAGTGCTCAACGACTATTGAGGCAGACCATGCCATCGCTCGCCAGGGAGAAAGAACCATCAGCTTTTGGAATTAGCCCGAAAATGGCTCGAGCGGTCGCGGATCCGTGGAGACTTCGGATTCTTGCCGAGGTGAGCATCAGGCCCATGAGCCCTTCTCAATTCGCCGAACGGTTCGGCGGAGACTTGAGTCATGTGTCCCGATGCTTCCGAATGCTGGCGAAATGGGACTATCTCGAAATCGTCGAGGTGCGGCCGGGGCGTCGGCGGGGAGCTGCAATCGAACACGTGTACAGGGCGGTCAGGCGCGCATATTTCGACACCTCCGCGTGGAACACCGTTCCTTCCGGCGAGCGAGCGGGCGCCACCGATGCGATCCTCAACTCGTACCAGGGCCGCATCAAGGACGCCGTCGAGGCGGGAACGTTCGACCAGGAGATAGATCGCCATCTTTCATGGGACGTCGCCGTGCTGGATCAAACCGCATGGCGGGCGGTGGGGCAGCGCCTGGACGCGATCCTCTCTGCTCTGGCCGACTTGGAGCTTGAAGCCGCCGAACGGCTGGCCGCGGGCGACGAAGGGTCGATGCCGGCGACCGTCGGCCTCGCCGCCTTCCATTCACCCGAGTCGCCAGAGAGGATGCTGGCCGGCGCCGGGCGGAATCAAGTTCCCGGAAACGCACGCGAGGACGCCGGGGCTCTGATGTTCGGACCCAAATTGGCGAAGGCGCTTTCGAATCGCTGGCGTTGCAAAATCATCGCCGAGGTAAGCATGAGACCACTCAGCCCCTCTCAGTTCGTCGAGGAGATCGGCGGCTCGATGACCCACGTCTCCCGTTGCTTTAGGGAACTGGCGAGCTGGGGCCTCCTAGAAATCTACGAAGAGCGACGGGGCGGGCGCCGAGGAGGTGGAGTCGAAAGGATCTACCGCAGTGCTCAGCGTGCTTATTTCGATGCGCCGGCCTGGGAAACCCTCCCCCTCATCGTCCGCTCCGAGATCTCGGCCTACTTCCTGGACACCTTCTTCGAACGCGTGAACGAGGCGATTGACGCAGAAACGTTCGACGCCAATCTCGACCGCCATCTCTCGTGGAAATCGGTGATTGTCGACCGCGAGGCGTGGAGGGAGATCGGAAGGGCGCTCGATCAGGTATTGGCTTGGCTGCCCGAGCTGGAGGCTCAATCCCTGGACCGGACTCATGACATTAAGGCCCTGACCACGACAACGATCGGGTTATCGGCATTCCGCTCGCCTGCGGGCACCTGACCGAAGCCCTAAATAGCGCTTCGCGAATCAGACGTTCGCCGACCCAGGGCGGGAACATCCGTCCAGAGCGCTACCTCCGCGGTTAGGGTGCCGCCGCTTCGCCGGGCACAAATGATGAGCGGGCCCGGTCCACTCAACTCGGATCAAGGGAGGGAAAGTTGAAGAGCAGGGGATGGGGCCGGCAACTGCCGGCGCTGGTCGTGGCCGGGCTGGCACTGGTGGCGGCGCTGAGCGGAACGGTGTATGCAGCGGCAAAGATCAGCGGCAAGACGATCAAGGTGAAGTCACTGCCGGGAAACCGGCTGGCGATCGGGTCGGTGCCGGGGAACCGGTTGAAGCCGGGGGCGATCAAGGGCAGCCAGTTGGCGCCGGGTTCGATCACCGGGATCCAGATCGACGCCTCCACCCTCGGCCAGGTCCCCTCGGCGGTCCACGCCGAGACGGCGGAGGCGGCGCGCGACGCGGAGACCGCCCTCAACGCGGCCAACGCCCAGAACGCGAAAACCGTCAACGGCTACGAAGCCGGCTGCAAAGCGGACACCCGTCCCTTCGCCGGCGCCTGCTGGCAGGAGGTGGCGAGCGGCTCGGCCCTCAGCGCCCCCGCCGCGGCGATCGCCTGCGCCAGCCAGGGCGGCGAGCTCCCCGACGCCCTCTCCCTGGTGGCCTTTTCGCAGCAGCCGGGCGTGACTTTGGCGGCTGGAGACGAGTGGAGCGGGGACCTGACGAATGTCTCAGGGGTTGATCTATATGCAGCCATCACCGTTACGGCTTCAGGCGAAGTCAGCTCGGCCATCTCCACCACCACTAAAAAATTCCGCTGCGTTATGCCACTGGTCGCCTAAACGGGTCTATCCTCGGCAGCGGATGCATCCACGCGCGCCCGGCACGGTCAGGACCAACACCGCATTCGTGCTGGTCCTGACCGTGGTCGCACTGGTCCTCGTCGCGGTCGCCGAGGTTGCCGCGGCCGCTCCCAGCTAGGACCGTCGCCGGGGCTCAGCCCGCCTCGGCCTCGAGCAGGCGCCGGTAGTAGCGGTAGTCACGGCGCTCCGGGCGCAGGTTGCAGGCCAGGGCAAGGTGGTGACGGGCGCGGCGCTTCTGGCCGGTCTTGCTGAGGGCGCGGCCGAGGCAGAAGTGGGCGTAGTCGTCGACCGGGTGGTGCTCGACCACCGCCTCGAACTCGGCCGCCGCGGGGGCGAAGCGGCCGGCCCGGAAGTAGGCGCGACCGAGCGCCTCGCGGACCGAGCTCTTCTCCGGGGCGCGGCGGGCGGCCTCCGCCAGCGGCTTGGCCGCGTGCTCGAAGTCGCCGTCCTCGAGCAGCTCGATGCCCTGTCGGTAGAGCGTGTAAGTGGGCTCCGAACCCTTTTCGCGGTCATCGCTCAAGTGTAGGAGGCGGGCCAAGTCGGAAATTTCGGAAAATGCACGAATCGTGCGTGCTAGCAGGGCAAAACAGGCGACCCTGCTACCGTAAGAGAACGGGTTCGGCAGCTTCGACTCTCGCCGATCCCACCCTTATTTCAATGAGCACGACTACGGCAAAGAAATGGACCTGCGATCAGTGCGGGGTATCGGTCAGCCGCGCCGGCGGTGAGAAAGTCGCGCTGCCCGCGAGCTGGGCGGCCTCCAAGGAAGGCACCTTCTGCCTGCTCTGCCGCCGTGAGCGCGCCGCCCAGGCCGCCCTCGACGCCGTCCCCGAGGGGGCGGCTCGAGGATCGCGCCAAACTCCGCCGCGCCGCCCTGGTCGAGTTCGAGGTGCGCCGCCGCCCCGGCCACGGCAACGGCGAGATCGCCAAAGCCTGCCGCTCCTCCGTCGCCGCGGTCGTCGCCGCCCGCAAACGGCTGAAGATCCCGGCGCCGAACTAGCCCGTCTTCGGCTCAGACCCGCGTCTGCGCGGCCAGCTCGGCGAGCAGCGCTTCCATCCCGCCTCTCGGCGTGGACGCGGCGCTGGCGTTCGGCGCCGTTGCCCTCGGCGAGGATGCGGTCGATCTCCTCGAGGGCGTCGGCGCCGCCGAGCTGCTCGGCGTACGGGCGCGCCTCGGCAAGGGTGCCGCGGGCGACCTCGGCGCCGGGGCGGCGGTGCTGTCGTCGACCATCAGCCGCGCCTCGAGGCCGTAGCGGCCGGCCTGGTAGTAGGACTCCTCGATCGCCTCGCGGGTGAGGCCGGGGGCGCCGGGGCGGTCGATCTCCTTCGCCGCCAGCGCCTGGATCAGGGCGGCGACGGCGGCGTTCTGCTCCGGGCGCGGCTGCACATCCATCCCCCGCACCTCGACCGTGCCCAGCTTCGGGTGCGGGCGCACGTCCCACCAGATGTAGGTGTAGTCGTCGACTCCGGCGGCGGCGATCAGCTGGTCGGCGACGCGGAGGAAGTCCTCGTAGTCGCGGAAGGCGCGCGGCAGCTCGAAGCGCGGATAGCTGCGGACAACGCTGGCGCGGCCGCTGGCGAGGCCGGTGTCGGCGCCGTCGCGAAAGGGCGAGTTGGCGGTCAGCGCCGCCAGCAGTGGCAGGTGGTGGCGCATCGCGTTGGCAACGGCGATCGCGGTTTCGGGATCGGGCACGCCGACGTGGACGTGGAGTCCACAGGGCGGCGTGTCGAGGAGGCTGACCAGATCGCTGCTTGACCGGCACGTAGCGGGCCTTCTCGACCAGCGCCGCGTCGCCGGCGTCGCCGGGATAGAGGCCGGAGCCCATCAGCTGCGCCCCGGCGAGGGCGACGGCGCGGCGCACCCCGGCCAGCTCGTCGGCGGCCTGGGTGGCATCGAGGCAGATCCCGGTCTTGAGCTCGATCTGGGTGGCGAAGATCTCGGTCGAGACCGCCTGGCGGCGGTGGAGCTCGATCCGCTCGATCACCTCTTCGGCCCCGGCGACAAGCCCGCACTGGTCGTCGACCAGGAGCAGCTCTTCCTCGACCCCGATCGTCAGCGGTGGCGAAGAGCCGAATTGGTGCTGGCGGCCGGGCCCGGCCTTGGCGCCGACTTCACTTTTGGATGAAGTTCCCATTGCGTTGGTGAGGCGAGCTACCCCTGGCCAGGGCATCGATAACCCTCCCCTCTTCAGCCCTGCCGCGCCCGGGCTAGAGGGTCCGCAGCGCGGCTTCGGCGGCGTTGAAGCCGCAGATGCCGTGGGCGCCGGGGCCGGGCGGGGTCGCCGCGGAGCAGATGAAGACGCCCGGGATTCCGGTCCAGTAGGGCGCCGCGGTGACGCGCGGGCGGACCAGGGTCTGCAGCGGGGTGTTGGCGCCGGTGAGGATGTCGCCGCCGACGAAGTTGGGGTTGATCGCCTCGAACTCGGCCGGGGTGCGGGTGGCCGAGGCGACGATCCGCTCGCGAGTGCCGGGAGCGAAGCGCTCGATCTGGTCGAGGATCGCCTCGCTCGCGTCGCCGGGGTAGCCGCTGGGGACGTGGGCGTAGGCCCAGACCGGGTGCACGTCGCCCTGGGAGCGACCGGGGTCGGCCAGGTACTGCTGGCCGACGAGGACGAAGGGCCGCTCCGGCATCCGGCCGCGGTTGACATCGCGCTCGGCCGCGACGAGCTCGGCAAAGGAACCGACGACGTGGACGTTGCCGGCGCGGCGGGCGGGCTCATAGCTCCAGGGCACCCCGCCCTCGACCGCGAGGTCGAGCTTGAAGGCGCCAGGGCCGTGCTTGTAGCGACGGTAGGCGCGGGCAACCCGGCTGGGCAGGCGCTCTCCGGCCAGCTCCAAAACCCCGCTTGGGGAGAGGTCGAGGACGACGGCGTCGGCGGCGGGCAGCTCGTCGAGCGAGCGGACGCGGCGGCCGGTCTCGATCTTGCCGCCGTGCTCGCGGATCACCGAGGCCCAGGCGTTCGAGATCGCAATCGAGCCGCCCTTCGCCACCGGCCAGCCGTAGGCGTGGCCAGAGCTGATCAGCGCCATCCCGATCGCCGAGCTGAACGGCAGGTTGAGCGGGGCGTAGGCGTGGGCGGTGACGCCACCGAAGAGGGCCGCCGCCTCGGGCGAGCCCAGGGACTTCGCCAGCAGCGTCGCCGGGGTCGCCGCCGGCAGCCCGAACCGCGCCAGCCGCAGCGGGTGGCGCGGGAAGTGCAGCAGCGGCCGGTAGAAGTCCTCGGTCAGCGCCTCGTAGCCGCGGGCCGAGCGGGCCGAAGATCCGCTGCCAGCGGGCGCCGGCCTCTCCCAGTCCCGCCGCCGTCGCCTCCAGCGAGCGCAGCATCGTCGCCCCGCCGCCGTCCAGCGGATGGGCGAGGTCGACCTCTGGCCAGCACCACTCGAGGCCGTGCCGCTCGAGTTCGAGCGAGACGACCGCCGGCGAGGAGACGACCATCGGGTGGGTGGCGCTGCACTCGTCGTGGAGCAGGCCGGGCAGGGTCAGCTCCGAGCTGCGGGTGCCGCCGCCGATCGTCTCTGCCGCCTCGATCACCGTCACCTCGACCCCGCGGCTGGCGAGGATCGCCGCGCAGGCGAGCCCGTTGGGGCCGGAGCCGACGACGACCGCGCTGCTCATGAGGTCTGGTGGACGGGGAAGGGCTCGTCGCCGACCAGCCAGGGTTGGCGGACGGCCATGTCGCGAACGTCGACCCAGCCCTCCTCGACCAGGCCATCGGCGGCGTCCCAGATCCGGTAGCGCTGGCGCTGCACGTGGGCGGGCTGGCTCTCCAGCGTCACCACTCGCAGCTCCCCCGGCCCGAACCCGCAGCGCTCCTGCACCGCCGCCAGCAACCGATGGTCGTGGAAGTGACCGTCGCCGAAGTTGTAGCCGAGGACGACGCCGGCGACCAGCTCCCCCTCGCGCACGTCGTAGGAGTCGACGTCGGCGACGGCCCGCGCCGTCAGCGCATTCAGCGCCCGCCCGTGGGAGTGCATCGAGCGGAAGGCGAGCCCTTTGTAGACGAGCACGTCGATCATCTCCTGCTCGTAGAAGTTCTCCAGCTGCCTGGTGACGATCGGCGCCGACTTGACGATGTCGGTGTCGAGCTTGTCCTCCGCCCCCGACTCACGCCGGAACAGCCACTGGCTGGTCGCCCAGTTGCCGGCGTAGTAGCGCATCGACGGGAGGAAAGAGACAAGGTCGGGGCGGAAGTTCCCCAGCACCGGCAGACCGACGCAGGTCAGCGCCAGGATCGCGACCAGCAACGGATCGTCGAGCGTCGACCAGGGCACGTCGGCGTAGTGGCCGAAGAGGAAGAAGAGGCCGAAGATCATGAACACGTTCCACTCAAGCGGCACCGCCAGCGGGAAGGTCGAGAAAATGTGGACGTGGAAGATCACCATCCCGGCCAGAGCGAGGGTGCCGACCAGGCCGCCTTGGGTGAGGATCAGGATCAGCGGCAGGGTGAACTCGATCACCGTGCCGAGGTGGGCTGACAGCTCTCCCACCCGTGAAGGCCGCAGGTCCTCGGGATGGTCGCGGTAGAGCCGCCGCTTCGCCCGGCGGGATTTGTTCCAGGGCGTGTTGCTGATCATCACCGTGACCACGAAGGGGAAGTGGCGGTTCAGCTTCGAGGCCGCCGCCCCCCACCAGATGCAGAAGAAGACGAGTTGGGCGGCGATGATCATGTTCGTCAGCGGGAAGAGGAAGATGATCGCCAGGGTCCCGTAGATCTCCGCCCGCGCCGCCAGGAAGGGGACCTTGTCGCGCAGTCCGAGGGCGCCGAGGAAGGCGAGGAGCACGCCGACGGCGACCGGGTCGAGGACCTTGGCGAAGGGGAAGATGAGGACGAGGAGGCCGCCCGTATCCACCGGGTCCAGCCAGGACGCCGACGCGCTCTCTCCCGGCGAAAGCAGCAGGAAGAGCGCCGTCGCCAGCAAGCCCGCGTAGAGGCCGACGTCAAGCCAGGTCCGCGTCGTTCCCCGCGTCCCCGGCACCTTCTCGGGCCAGGGCGGCAGCCGCGTCGTCCCCGGCCGCAGCCAATAGAGGAGGCCTCCGATCATCGGCTTGAAGCGCAGAGTCAGCGGCAGCGAGCCGGCACCCAACCCCAGAACCTCCCAGAGCAGGGTCCAGATAACCGCCTTCTGGAAGACGATCGGGTCGGTCCAGGCGGGCCAGCCGCTGGTCGCGAAGATCAGCAGCGCCCCGCCGCCGGCGTAGACGAGGATCTTCAGCAGGTAGAGGAAGTAGACGGCGACCGGGGTCCCGAACCCGTTCAGCGCCCAGTCCTGAGCCAGCGGCTTGATCCGCTCCAGGTGCGACAGCCGGCGCCACTCCTCGACCTCGAACGGCGGCGGCGCTGGATCGAGCAGTCCCATCTGGGGGCCAGCCTACTTCGCCCCCACCTGCAAACACCGGATTTCCCTGCCTGTAATAGATTCCGCCATACCGATGTTGGACCGCAACCGTCTTAGTAATCCCTCATCGCGCGCCGCGCTCGTGCTCGCGGCGTTGGCGCTCTCGATCCTTGGCCTCGCGCTGGCCGGTTGCGGCGACTCCGGCGCCAGCGACGACGAATTGAAAGCGGCGCAAAAAGAAGGCGCAGTCAAGGCTCACCAGGCGGAGCGGATCCGCGAGATCCAGAAAGAACTGAAGGCACTGCGCAAGAACGGCGGGTCCGGCAAGGTCGCGCCGCCTGCCGCCGCTGGTGCTCCGGCTCCCGAGGGTGGATCCAGCGCCGGCGGCTCGGGCAACTGCGGTGGCTCGCTCTCCGCCAACTCGGTCACCACCTGCGGCTTCGCCGAAAACGTTGAAGACGCCTACTACGCCGAAATCGGCAGCGGCTCGGGGACCGTGTACGCCTATAGCGCGACCACGGGCCAGGGCTACTCGATGTACTGCACCGCCGGCTCGCCGCATACCTGCACCGGCGGCAATGACGCCGCCGTCTACTTCCCGTAGCGTCGGCGCGGTTGCGTAGCGTCAGGGCGGTGCTTAACCCCACCCGGCTCGCGGCCCTGCTCCTCGTCCTCGCCGCGCTCCTATCGTTGGCCGGCTGCGGCGGCTCGGACTCCGGCGACAGCACCCTGGAAGAGGAAATCCAGCAGCTGAAGGACGCGAAGCGGGAGCGCGAGCTGGCCGAACTACAGCGCAAACTGAAGGCCGAAAAGGTACGAGAGGCGCGGCGGAAGATTCTCCAGACCCCAGCCTCGCCGGCGGAACCGAAACCCAGCTCGACCTCGACGGGCGGCGGGTCGGCCGGCGGCGGCCTCGCCGGGTTCGATGAACTCGAGGCCTCCCTGCCGGGTCAGGTCGGGCTGGCGATCGGACCGCCCGGCAGCGGCCCGGCAGCAAGCGCCGGCAGCTTCACGATCGGCTCAGCCTGGTCCACCAGCAAGGTGCCGGTGGCGCTGCGGGTCCTGCAGGAGGCCGGCGGGCCGAGTGGCCTCAGCTCCAGCCAGGAAGCGACCATCCGCGCGGCGCTGACCGCCTCTGACAACAACGCGGCGCTGGCGCTCTTCGCCGACCTCGAAGGGCGTTACGGCGGCGCGGCCGGGGCTGCCGCCGCGGTCGACGAAGTCCTCGCCGAAGCCGGCGACACGACCACCCACATCTCCAGCGTCGGTCGCGACGGCTTCACCCCCTTCGGTCAGACCGAATGGTCGCTCGACCTGCAGGAGCTGTTCATGAGCCGCCTCGCGGCCGGCTGCGTCGGCTCCCCCACCTCGAGCGAATTCGTCCTCGGCCTGATGGGCGAAGTCAGCTCCGACAGCTGGGGCCTCGGCTCGGCCGGGGTGCCGGCGCGCTGGAAGGGCGGCTGGGGACCAGGCACCGACGGCCGCTATCTGGCCCGCCAGATGGGCACGCTCAGTGTCGAAGGCGGCGAAGCGGTAGTCGCCCTCGCCGCCCTCCCGGAAGACGGCAGCTTCGAAACCGCCCAGAGCATGGCGACGACGGTGGCGCAGTGGGCGGCGGAACAGGCGCCGGCCTATGCCGGACCGGCGGCGGGCTGCTGAAGGTGGAACCGGAACTCGCTTGAGCGTTGACGGGGTTGACGCTAAGCTTGAAGTCATGGCGGCCAACCCAGCCCTCCTAGATCGCACCGTTGAAGAGTTCCGGCGGACGCTCACCGAGATCGGTGGGCAGCCGAGTTCCGCTGAAAATGCCGAGGTACTTGGCCGACGAGCGGCGATGGTCGTGCTTGCGGGAGGGGCTTGGGAACGAGCGCTTGGAGATCTGCTGACCAGTGCTGAAGCGCGGGGTTTGTTGGGTGGAATCAGCCGAGAGGCACTGCGCAAGCGGGTCGTCAGCGGATCGGTGATTGCGCTTCGCGATGACGCTGGGCTGATTCGCTACCCACGCTGGCAGTTCGATGCGGCCAGCGGGACGCCCTATCGGGCGGTCAAGAAGCTCAACGAAGTCTTCAGCGATGGGGAGCTCGATTCGTGGACGCTCGCGGCGTTTGCCACTGCGCCTCAGCCGGAGCTCGATGACCGGACTCCGATCGACGCTTTCGGCGATGCGGACCTCGAGCCGCTGCTCCTCTCGGCTCACCGCGCTGTGGCCGAGTTGAAGCGTTGACCCTGCGCGGCCTTCCCTCTTCCCCAGACGAACTCCCCGAGCTTCCCAGCGCGAGCCTCGGGACGAAGTCCCTGTGGCGGATCCATGCCGCCGATGTAGCTCCTTGGTTCTTCGACGTCGGCCCCGACGGCAGATTCAACCTCGCCGAGTCGGGCACTTGCTACCTCGCCGAGGAGCCGATCGGCGCCTTCGTCGAGAAGTTCGGGCGCCTGCTGCGACCAGGCGGGGTGATCCCGGAGCCACTGGTCGACGCGCAACGTCTTTCCAGGCTGCGCCCGCCCAAAGCAGAGGTCGTCGACCTGACCGACCCAACCGTCCTCGGACTCGTCGGCCTCACCGCAGAGATTCACTCGACGACCGACTACAACCTGACCCAGGGCTGGGCACTCGCGTTCCAAGGGGCCGGTTACGCGGGCATCCGCTACAAGGCCCGCCACGACCCGCGCGGCCAGCTCATCTCAATTGCTCTCTTCGGCTCGGAGAAACCGCCGCGAAGCGCTGCAAAAACCACAGCCATCCCGGTCGACCTGATCCACGAGGCCTCCACCACCTTCGCGATCACCGTCCTCCCCCGCCGCCACTCGCGACGGCGGTAGGCAACACGACGGCCCATGGCCGTTGCCGCGAACCGCCGCCGCGCCGACTTTGCCACACGGCAACAACGAAACCGCTTTAGCATGGGGATCTCGCCTCGCTTGCGGCCGATTCGTGATTGCACCGTCCAGTTAGTCAGTCGAGTTCGATCCAGTTCAGTGGAGTCGGGGACATATTTTCGGGACACGGTTTTTAGCTTCCGCGGGCGAAGTCCCTACCGTTCTCGCATGGCCGCCGCATCGGTTGACTTCACGATCTCCTTCGACAGCCCCGACGAGGAGGGCTGGATCGTCGCGCATCCTCGGGATCCCCGGCGCAATGAGCCATGGGCGCACTCGCGAGGAAGCAAAGTGCTGACGCCCGACGAGGAGCTTGCGGGCGAAACGCTCGAGTCAGACCGAGAGCATCTGCGTTTTACTGCCGCTGCGTGAAGCGGCGCGATCTCGAACGTCATCTGAAAGCTCACGGATGTAGCGAGACAGGCGGCTCGAAGCATGGAAGTGGCGCGGGCCGGTCGATGAGGTTTCTGCCATTCCGCGGCACAGTCAGCTCGGCCCCGGATTGGTTCGCGCGATCTGTTACCAACAGGGCATCCCGGCGCCCCCTAATCCGAACTAGGAGCGAAGCTACCCCCGCCAACGCCCAAGACCTGACCTCTTAGCGGTTCCCAGTCATCCCAAGCGCGGACTCCAGCCCCCACCTTGCCCATACCCCATTGAGGGTTATCAGCATCTGCATCCCAATGTCTTAAACGACCTCTGTCATATGAACTAACCCTCCTGAACGAATTAGAAAACTCTCTCACTCCGTCATCTCTGTTACGGTCGCGGCGTGGCTGGGGGGAGTTCAAACGCTCGCACTGTCTCGCTGATAGCAGCCGCGGCGATCGTCATTGGCTCAATCGGACCTTGGGTTACCTCGCCGCTCGTCGACCGGGCTGGGACCGACGGGGACGGGATCATCACTTTGATCTTGGGAGTGCTCGTCGGCACCTTGATTCTCATTCGTAGACCCGGTTCCCGCTGGCTCTGGCTCGCTACGGCCCTGGGTGTCCTCTGCCTAGCCATCGGCCTCTACGACCTCGCGGACATTCTCAGTGAGGGCCAGCAGGAAATTTTCGGTCAGCAGGTTGACCTGGTCGATCCAGGATGGGGCCTCTGGCTGATGAATGTTGCCTCAATCGCATTCGTCATCGCGAGCTGGTGGTACTACGTGGATCGAGCCGAAACTCAGGACCCAGATCGGCCCGAGGAGCGCCAATCAAACGAGAAAAGGAGAACGGCTTTGACCTTCACGGTGTCTCGCAAAGTCCTTTATGTGCTTGGGGGTATCGGCATCGTTGTTCTCGCGGGCGTACTTGGAGCAGCCATAGCCGACGGGGGAAGCAACCCCGAGACGACGACCGTCGTCGAAACCGTCGAAGTTGAAGCCGAGGCGGCCTCCGAAGAAACCGAGGCAGAAGAAGCCGAGAATATCTCCGCAGAATCAGAAGAGGAAGCCGAAGGGGACTGCGACGAGCTAGGCATCAACCCGGAGGTCGGCAAAGAGGGCACTTGTACTAGTGAAGGGTTGTCCTTGGTCGTGGTCGACAAAGAAAGCATGCTGAAACTTCGCGAGCTCAATCTGCAGCTCCTGGGGATGGAAACGCAAAAAACCGTCACCGGTGAATTCGGCGAGACGAAATCGGCTAATGGTGTCTTCGTGATCTTTGACCTTGAAGTGACGAACAAGACGAGTAGCCCCGTCTACTTCGACAGCAACCAAGAACAGGCAGTTTTGTTCTTGGGTGACAACGAATACACCGAGGACTTCGAAGTCGAGAATTGGGCCTTGGATGATTCCTTTGTCAATAAATTCGAAGAGATCCAACCGGAAACCTCCACCACGGGATCGATCGCGTTTGATGTTCCGCCGAAGCTTCTTCCAGATCTCAAGAGGACGGCGAACCTCGACATCCTGAACTTCAGCGATGAAGGGCAAATCGAATCCACCGAGCAGCTTGGCGTTATCCGGACCTATAAGTGAAAACAGCTTGCCCTGTGGGTCCGCCAAAGAGAGGTCTCGCGCGCTCCTGCCGTCCCGGGAGTGATAGTGCACCTAGGGCCAACGCTGCTCTAACGCATGAGGGCATGCGGCAACAAGCCTCTCCCCAATGATCCCGACCGAGGTAGCAGACTATTCCGTTCATCCCTCCGGGCCTCGGGCTACCGTTCTCTTCCTCGTGGAAGAGCGAACAACCGCCAAGAAGGCCATCGCCGTTACCGCGATTTCCATCGCGACTGTGACGGGCTCTGCCGCCGAAATGGTGCGGAAGACCCTTGACGCAATGCCTCTCGAGCCCGATCCGATCGGAATGCTCAAGTATGGCGACGACTGCTTCGAGATCTATCGTCTAAGCGACCTTCCAGAAGATCTTCCGATCGACCCGGCTGCTGGTGTTGAGTTGATCCAGGCAGGAGGGACGATCGCGATCGAGGCCTTTGGTTCCTAGCTGCTCGTGGGTCCAGCGAGCAGCTAGTGATCCAGCCTAGGCATCCTGCGTCTGACTTGGAGTACTTGGTCCACGAGGGCCCTGCTTGAACTCGTCCACGAGCTACTGGGGGTCAGCCTCTTTACTGCCACGCAGGTCGTAATCGCTGAGCAGGTCCCTCTCTGCGGACCCCGAGTGTTGGCATGCCGTTGACTTGAGAACGACGAAAGCCAGCCGATGGAAGGCTTCGGCCTAGCCTTGAAGTACCGCTACGGGGATTCGAACCCCGGTTTCTGGCATGAGAAGCCAGCGTCCTAGTCCCCTAGACGATAGCGGCGAGGAAGCGAGCATTTTAGCGATGCGGGGGCGTGGGGTGCAGCGAGGGCGGCGATGGGCGTCGGAGCGGCAACCGGTAAATTGCTTCCTCCCGCGGCTGTGGCGGAACTGGTAGACGCGCACGGTTCAGGTCCGTGTGGGCGAGAGCCCGTGGAGGTTCGACTCCTCTCAGCCGCATCGCGAGTCTGTCTCAGGCCCCGCATAGGGAGGACTGAGACGGATTCGATGCCTCAGATCGCCTGCGCGGCCGGCTCTCTTTGCGGCGCCCGCGCCGCGTTTGCCGCGATCTCCTCGACGAAGGTCGGCCACAGCGCCCGCGGCAGGTCGTGGCCCATTCCCTCGATCATCCGCAGGCGGGCGCCGGGGATCGCCTTTGCGGTGGCGCGGCCACCCGAAGGGTTGACGAGGACGTCGTTGCTGCCGTGGATGACGAGGGCGGGAAGGTCGAGCTTGCGCAGCCCCGGCGTGCGGTCGCCGGAGGCGGTGATCGCGTGGAGCTGGCGGGCGATCCCGGCCTCGCTGTGGCCGCGGTCGAAAGAGCGGCCGGCGATCTCCCGCACCCGCTCCTCTTCGAACGGGTAGCCCGGCGAGCCAATCGTCTTGAAGGTCTTGATCACCCGCTCGATCGCCGCCTCGCGCTCGCGCGGCGGGCGGCCGAGGAGGAGGCCGAAGGTTCGATAGCTCGGGTGGCCGACCCGGCGGCTGCCGGTGGTCGACATGATCGAGGTGATCGAACGCACCCGCTTGGGCTGCTCGATCGCCGCGGTCTGGACGATCATCCCGCCCATCGAGGCGCCGACCAGGTGGGCGGAATCGATCCCGAGGTGGTCCATCAGCCCGAAGGTGTCGGCGACCATGTCGCGCAGCAGATAGGGCGGGGTGCCGGCGCCAGTCAGCAGCGCCAGTTTGCCGGGAACCCCAGCTGAGTCGATCCGGCTCGAGCGGCCGATGTCGCGGTTGTCGAAGCGGACGACGCGTTGACCGCGCTCGACCAGCATCCCGCAGAACTCCTCCTGCCAGGCGATCATCTGGGTCGCCAGCCCCATCACCAGAAGCAGCGGCTCCCCGTCGGGGTCGCCCATCTCCTGGTAGCAGAGCTCGATGCCGTTGATGGGCGCGAAGACTTCCTCGCCGAAGCGTTGCATCCGAGGATCGTACCCAGCCTGGCTGTCCAGCCAAACTCGGGTCTCCGGTAGAAAGTGGCGATGCGGACGGCGATCATCTCCGACCTCCACCTCGGCGTCGCCTCAGACGAGGACGTGCTGCGTGACCCCGGGGTGCGGCGGATCCTGCTCGACGAGATCGCCGGCGCCGACTGCGTCGTCCTGCTCGGCGACGCGGTCGAGCTGCGCAGCCTGCCCCTCGGCCCTTCGCTCGCCCGCTCCCGGCCCTTCTTCGAGGAGCTCGGCGAAACGATCGGCGCGACCGAGGTGACGCTGGTCCCCGGCAACCACGATCACCGCCTCGCCGAGCCCCTGCTCGACGAGCTCTCGATCGCCGACCGACCCCTGGAGCTGGAACAGCTCGCCGACCCCTCCCCCGGTCCGGCCGCCCTAATCGACCAGTGGCTCGGCCCCGCCAAGCTGAAGATCGCCTACCCCGGAATCTGGTTGCGGGAGGACGTCTACGCGACCCACGGCCACTACCTGGACATCCACCTGGCCCTACCGCGGGCGGAGTGCCTGGCGGTGGCGCTGATGGTTCGCCTCTCGCGCCCCTTTCCCGAGCGCGCCACGCCCAGCGACTACGAGCGGGTCCTCCGTCCCCTCTACGGGTTTTCCTATGGCCTCGCCCAGGTGCTGCCGATCCAGAAGCGGCGCAACGGCCCCTTCGAGCGCGCCTGGGAGACGCTGGAGGGCGAAAGGCGACAGCGCACGCTCGCCACCCGTGCGGCCCGGGCCGGCTTCCCCTGGGCGATCCGCGGGATCAACGGCCTGCTGCGCTCCGACTTCTCACCCGAGGTGACGCCGGAGGCGATCTTCCGCACCGGGGTCCGGTCCGGAATCGAGACGGCGGCCCGACTCGGCATCGACGACGTCCACCTGATCACCGGCCACACCCACCGCTCCGGCCCGCTGCTCGAGGAACCGGAGTGGCCGCTCCCCCGCGGCGGCCGCCTCCACAACACCGGCAGCTGGGTCTTCGCCTCAGCCTTCCACCACCCCGGCAAGCCGCCAAACACCTACTGGCCAGGAACGGTCACCTGGCTGGAAGACAACGAGCCCCCACGCCGCACTCAACTCCTCCACAGCTACTCCCACCAGGTGATGACCGACCTAATCAACCGCGTGGACTAGGGGAGCTGGGGTGACCCCCTCCAGACACTCAACATCGAGCCATAGCGAGATGTGTCTGGCGGGGGTCACCCCAGCTCCCCTCACCCCAACCAGTCCGCAATAGTCCGTCCAATCTCCGGCCCCGCGTCCTCCTGGAGAAAGTGCGACGCATTCTCGACCGGCAGCGGCGGCGGAAAGTTGAGCTCGCTGGAGACCCGCTCGCCGACCGAGAAGGGCAAGATCGGGTCGGAATCGGCCCAGAGGACCAAGGCGGGGCGCTCGTCCTCACGCAGCGCGTCGGCAACCGCTTTGCCCTCGGCGGCGCCGACTGCATCGGGCTCGGTCGGCAGGATCAGCGGGAAGGCGCGCGTGCCGGCCTTCGAAGGCCCGTCTATATAAGGAGCGTCGTAGGCGGCGACCACATTGTCGCCCGGGTCGTTCTTGCAGCCGCCTTTGACGAGGAAGCCGACCGGCACGTCCTCGTTGTCGCGGACGAAGTCACGGAAGGCGAACCAGGCGTCGCTCATTTTCTGACGGCCGGTGAAGGGGCCGGTCTCCATGATCACGATCCGGCTGATCCGGTCCGGGTGCTCAACCGCGAGCCGCAGCCCGATCGGTCCGCCCCAGTCGTGGACCACCGCGGTCGCGTTGCGGAGGTCGAGTTCCTCCAGCAGCTGCGCGATCAGGTCGACGTGGCGATCGTAGGTGTACCAACCGATGTCGGTGGGCTTGTCGGAGCGGCCGAAGCCGGCGTAGTCGGGGGCGATGCAGCGGTAGCCGGCGTCGCGCACCGGCGGGATCACCTTGCGCCAGAGGAACGACCAGGTCGGCTCGCCGTGGAAGAAGATGACCGGGTCCCCCTCTCCCTCATCGAGGTGCGCGAGCCGCAGCCCGTCGACCTCCCGATATTGGGACTCGAACGGGTAGTCCGGGAGTCCTTCGAGTAGCTCGTCAGGGGTGCGAACCGCGTCGGCTTTCATGCGGCGCAGTCTATGCCGGAAAGGGATTGTTGACTCAAATCCCCGGAATCCAGATCAGCATTCCCTACTTTGCTGATCGACTTTGTGCTACGGTGCCCGCCTCATTGAGCAGTAAGTCGCTCAAGAAAGTAAGTCAGTCGACATAGGAAGGAAACTTTTAGATGCGGAACGCTCGCACTACCCGGCGGCGCAGCGTGAAGATCGGCCTCCCCGCCGCTCTTCTCGTACTGCTCCTCGCCGTCTTCGCTGCTGGATGTGGCAGCAGTGATGACAGCACCACCGGCTCGGACTCCTCTGGAGGCGGCGAGTTGGCTGTGGTCGGCTACTCCACCCCGGAAGCCGTCTACACCGAAGACCTCGAGCCCGCTTTCGAGGAAAGCGACAAAGGCAGCGGGGTCAGCTTCAGCAACTCGTTCGGCGCGTCCGGCGATCAGAGCCGTGCCGTGGTCGCGGGTCAGCCCGCATCGATCGTCCACTTCGCCCAGGGCGGCGACATGGAACGACTGGTCGACGAAGGAGAACTCGTCGCCAAAGACTGGAACAAACAGCCCCACAACGGGATCGCCCAGAACTCGGTGGTCGTGCTCACCGTCCGCGCGGGCAATCCGGAGGGCCTTGAGTCCTTCGAGGACGTCCTCTCCAAAGACGTCGACGTGATCACCCCGAACCCGTTCAGCTCCGGGGCGGCGCGCTGGAACATCATGGCCGTCTACGGCTCTGAGATCAACGCCGGCAAATCGGAGGACGAGGCGCTGGCAGCAGTCAAGACCCTGCTCGAAAAGGCCGTCGCCCAGCCGGGCAGCGCCCGCGACGCGCTCTCGGCCTTCACCCAGGGCCAGGGCGACGTTCTCCTCGGTTACGAGAACGAGGCGATCAAAGCCGAAGAGGAGGGCGAAGACATCGAGTACGTGATCCCGCCCTCGACGATCCAGATCGAAACCCCGATCGCGGTCACCAAAGCCGCGCCGGAGCCGGCTGCCCAGGACTTCCTGGACTTCCTCTGGTCGGACGCGGGACAGGAAATCTGGGCCGAGAACGGGTACCGACCGGTCAACCCGAAACTAGTCGACGAGAAACAGTTCCCGACCCCGGCCGATCTCTTCACGATCGATCAGTTCGGTGGCTGGGGCAAAGTCAACGATGAGTTCTTCGATGACGAAACCGGCTCTGTTGCCGAGATCGAGAAAGAACTCGGAGTCTCGACGAGCGGCTGATGGAGGCGCACCCGGCAAACCTCCCCACCCCTACCGAGCACCGGGCAGGCCTCCGCCTGCCCGGTCTCGGCGTCGGCATCGGCGGCGGCATGGTCATGCTCTACCTGAGCCTGATCGTGCTGCTGCCGCTGGCGGCAGTCGCCAGCGAAGCCTTCAATAGCGGCCTCGGCACCTTCTGGGACCAGGTCACCTCACCGCTGGCGGTAAAGAGCCTGAAACTGACGGTCGTCTGCTCGCTGATCGTCGTCGTCATCAACGGCGTCTTCGGCACGATCCTCGCCTGGCTCCTGGTCCGCGACCAGTTCCCCGGCAAGAGCGCAATCAACGCGGTGATCGACCTGCCGTTCGCGCTGCCGACGATCGTCGCCAGCCTCACCCTGCTGACGCTCTACGGCAATGACAGCCCGCTCGGAATCGACATCGCATTCACCCGTGCCTCCATCGTCGTCGCGCTCTGCTTCGTCACCCTGCCCTTCGTCGTCCGTGCCGTGCAGCCGCTGCTGCTGGAGATGGACCGCGAGATGGAGGCCGCAGCGGCCTCGCTGGGGGCCGGCAACTTCACGATCTTCCGCCGCATCATCTTCCCCAACCTCCTCCCCGGCCTCGCCGCCGGCATCGCGCTGGCCTTCGCCCGCGCCCTCGGCGAGTTCGGCTCGGTCCTCCTCTTCGCCGGCGGCCTGGCCGATACGACCGTCTCCTCGGTCTTCATCCGCAACCAAGTCGAGTCCGACAACCTGGTCGGGGCCTCCGCCGTCTCAATGGTGCTGCTCGTCGCCTCGCTGCTGCTGCTCGGCTGCGTCTCGCTGATCCAGCGCTGGGCGATCCGCCACGACCGCGGCTCGACCGACTTCATCGTCGCCGTCGAGAACAAGGACGTCTCGGGAGGCGGTATCTGATGGGCGCCAATCCCGCCAGCCGCTGGGGACTGCGGTTCTTCGGACTCGGCTACCTGACGCTGCTGCTGCTGATCCCGCTGGTGATGATCTTCTACAAGACCTTCGAAGAAGGGATCGGCCCGCCGATCGACGCGATCACCACGCCCGACGGTCTGCACGCGCTGAAACTGAGCGTGCTGATGGTCGCGATCTCGGTGCCGCTGAACACGATCTTCGGGATTGGCTGCGCGCTGCTGCTGGTCCGCCACAAATCGAAGCTGAACCCGTTGATCGACGCGATCATCAACCTCCCGTTCGCGGTCTCCCCGGTCGTCATCGGCCTCTCGCTCTACCTCCTCTACGGGACCAGCGGCTGGTTCGCCTTCCTCGGCGAAGAGGGGATCAAGATCCTCTTCTCGGTGCCGGGGATGGTGCTCGCCAGCATCTTCGTCTCACTGCCCTTCGTGGTCCGGGAGACGGTGCCGGTGCTGCAGGAGATCGGCACCGACCAGGAGCAGGCGGCTTCGACGCTCGGCGCCAACGGCTGGCAGACGTTCTGGAAGATCACCTTGCCGTCGATCCGCTGGGGAGTCGCCTACGGGATCGTGCTCACCACCGCCCGCGTGCTGGGCGAGTTCGGCGCGGTGACGATCGTCTCCGGCTCGATCAGCGGCCAGACCCAGACCCTGCCGCTCTTCGTCGAGAAGCAATACAACAACTTCAACTCAACCGGCGCCTATGGCGCCTCCCTGGTGCTGGCGCTTCTGGCGCTGATCACCCTCTTCGCAATGAACCTGCTGAAACGAAAGGAGGACGCCTGATGGGAATCTCAGTCGAGGGAGCAAACAAGCGCTTCGGTGACTTTCAGGCGCTTGACGACGTATCGATAGAGGTCCCGGACGGGTCCCTCACCGCCCTGCTCGGGCCCAGCGGATCCGGCAAGTCGACCCTGTTGCGGGCGATCGCCGGGCTCGAGGACCTGGACTCGGGCGAGGTGACGATCAACGGCGAGGACGCGACCCGCAAGCCGGCGCAGAAGCGCGGGGTCGGGTTCGTCTTTCAGCACTACGCCGCCTTCAAGCACATGACGGTGTACGACAACGTCGCCTTCGGGCTGAAGATCCGCAAGTGGAAGAAGCCGGAGACCTCCAAACGGGTCCACGAGCTGCTGCAGCTGGTCCAGCTCGATGGCCTCGCCGGCCGCTTCCCCTCCCAGCTCTCCGGCGGCCAGCGGCAGCGGATGGCGCTGGCGCGGGCGCTGGCGGTGGAGCCGCAGGTGCTGCTCCTCGACGAGCCCTTCGGAGCGCTCGACGCCAAGGTGCGCAAGGACCTGCGGACCTGGCTGCGACGCCTCCACGAGGAGATGCATGTGACCACGATCTTCGTCACCCACGACCAGGAGGAGGCGATGGACGTAGCCGGCCAGCTGGTGGTGATGAACGAGGGACGGGTCGAGCAGTCCGGCACCGCCGACGAGCTCTACGAGAACCCGGCCAACGAGTTCGTGATGAGCTTCGTCGGCGAGGTCAACAAGCTCGGCGAGCACTTCGTGCGGCCGCACGACATGGAAGTCGTGCTCGACGCCGACGACCGCACCCAGGAGGGCCTGGTCCAGCGGATCGTCACCCTCGGTTTCGAGGTGCGAGTCGAGCTGGTGCTCTCCGACGGGACCGAGGTCTGGGCGCAGCTGACCCGGGCCGAACTCCAACGCCTGGAGCTGCGGGAGGGCCAAATCGCCTACCTGCGCCCGATCCAGGCCAAAAGCTTCAACGGTGCATCGCCGTCCGACTCCCAAGGGGCCTCGACTCCCCTCGGGTCCGACGACGGCGGCGACGCGGAGAAATCCGCAGCCGTTTGAAGGAGTGACGGGGTGGGGCGTCTTCTTGCCGGGTGACGCCCCGCCCCATCTCGCCACTGCATCAAATACCGCCAAAGAAATGCACTCGCACAGAATCTTGGTGCTGTTTAGGTACCTCAGAGGTGCGCAAATCACTAGGATCGCGCGCCCAATGAAGCAACACGAGGAGGAACTGTGCGATTGGATTCAGTGGCGGTCCGCAACACGCCCCCAGTCCGCTTGTTCGAAGCCCAAGATTTGGCGGATGTCGTAGTAATCGCCGGACCCAATGGCGCGGGGAAGACGCGTCTTATTGCGACGATAGTTGACCACCTGCGCAACCCAAGCGGCGACGACTCCTTCAACGCCACGGTTGTCGCCACCCGCCAGGATGAGCGCGAAAACTGGGGCAAGGACGAACTTGATCTGGGCGACCCTGACGACGCCCGCAAGCTCACCGAAACGCTGCAGGCAAGTCGCTTCCGGCGAAACTGGTCAAGCAGCCTGCTCAATTTTGAGAGTGATCGGACGATCGCCAACCTGCAACCTCTGAGTTTCAGCTGGGACATGGTTGACCCCGACGAGGAGCCAATGTCGTGGGACGCCACCTTTGGGCGGATGCGCGATCGCTTTCAGGACACGGTCCATGCGATGTTCCGGATGATCGAGACGCAAAAGCAAAGCATTGCCAACCGCGCGGTGGCGTTGCGCCGAGAAGGACGCAATGAGATGCGTCTGGAGTTCAGCGATCCAATGGAGCCATTCAAGGAGGTCTTTTCGATGCTCCTGGCACCAAAGCGACTGGCCGACCTCACGGCGCGGACTCAGGCGTTGCAATATGTGCTCGGGGAGGAAACCTTTGACTTCGCCACTTTAAGTTCAGGCGAGCGCGAGGTCGTCAACATCGCCTTCGACTTCCTGTTGCGTCGCCCACGCGACTGCATCGTTTTCTTCGATGAGCCGGAGCTACACCTTCACCCGGAGCTCAGCTTCAAGCTGCTGCAGACCCTGCGCACCATAGGGGAGCGCAACCAATTCATCCTGTCGACTCATTCACCCGATGTGATTACCGCCTCGCTGGATCAGTCTGTGCTCTTTTTATCCCCTGAGCAAGGGAAAGAGGATGCACCCGCCAATCAAGCCATCGCCGTCTCAGAGTCCGATCAAACGAACCAAGCACTCCGGCTCTTGGGGCAATCGGTCGGCATCGTGGCCCTTGGCAAGCGGATTCTCCTGATCGAGGGAGCAGAATCCAGCCTGGATAAGCAGACTTATGGGTCGATCATCGGGGCACAACACCCCGACCTGGTACTGGTCCCATCGGGCGGCCGCGAGGCAATCGAGTCATTTGAGCACATCTACGAGACCGTCCTGCAGAAAACGATCTGGGGAGTCGAGTTCTTCATGCTCTGCGACCGGGATTCACGTCCCGCTCCCTCAAAGAAAGTTGACGAGGCAACGGAAGGGCGTCGCCTGGCGGTACTTGAGCGCTACCACGTGGAGAACTATTTCCTTGACGAGGAGATCTGGGCAGAGGTCTTCATGGGGATGGAGCCCAATGGGTCCTGGCTTCGTGATCCCGAGCAGATTCGCGCAGCGCTTCGCGAGGAGGCCAAAAGCTTGGTTTCCTACGCGGCCGCTTTAGAGGCTTCCCATCTCTTACGACGGCGCGTGGGCAACATCGATGCAATGCCCAAGGCTTGTCACGGTAAGGGTCTGGATGAGGTCAGTTCATTGATCCTGAACCGCAGCGCTGAGGAGATCGCCCGAATCGAGGCGGTACTGGCACCGGAGGCCGTAGAGGCAACGATTACGTCAGTGTTTACCGGCCTGTCAGGGTCGTTAGAGGCCGACGACGAGTCCTGGAAGTCGAAGGTCCCCGGCAAGCCGCTCATTGCCAAGTTTGCGAGCCGCACCAAACTCTCATCTGCGCGAGCAAAATCCATATACCTCACGGCAGCGGCGGGCTCGGAACGGGCACCCTTCGCGGAGATCGAAGAGATATTCGCACGCTTTACCAGCAGCCCAGGAATCAGCTCGCCGTCCGACTCCCAAGGGGCCTCGACTCCCCTCGGGTCCGACGACGGCGGCGACGCGGAGAAATCCGCAGCCGTTTGAAGGAGTGACGGGGTGGGGCGTCTTCTTGCCGGGTGACGCCCCGCCCCATCTCGCCACCGATTGTGACGCGCCGCGCGGTTAAGACGCGCGGTGACGCCGGAATAGGCGCTTTAGCCAGCGCGGAGTCAGAATTCCTACAAACTCGCGGAAGGTCATCGCCTCCTCGCCCTGCATCTCGATCTGCAGTTTCGGCTCTATCGGACGCTTGGATGGATTTGTCTGAGACATTGATCTAGATACTAGAGATCTGAGGCTATGGCGACGATCCAAAGCACCACCTCGATCGTCAACAAACCGCTAGTTGCTTGGAAGAGGGCGGCGAGTTCATGGAGACCTCGATCGTTCGCCGAGAAGCTGACCTGCATGCGCGAGGAGAGGGCGCGATACAGATCTTCGATGCGGATCTCCTCCGCAGACTCGATACAGCTCTCGAGCCTGCCCGAGTTAGCCGTGAACTCCCAGCCTCGCGGCCAGAGAATCGCCAGGGAAGTCGCGGCCACTGCAACGAAGACAAACAGAGCCAGCCAAGAAAAGAGGCTCGAGCTGCCGCCTTGCAGCGCTTGCGCCCCGAGAAACGAAGTCGTGACCGCGGCGGCCGAGAGCAATAGCCCCGCCCGGCCGCGAACGCTCTCGATCGCGGCCTGCTGCTCGGACAAAGCGCGCACCGCCTCGTCATAAGCGACCTTGTAGAGCGCGTCCTCGGGCATCTCCGGCTTAAGGGCCGGAACCGCGAATCTCTCCCCCTTCCCGATCTTGCCCTTTTCAGATTTGGGAATTGAAGGAGTTTCGCAACGTCGATTTGCGATAGAAGACCCCAGTAATCATGGATGTTGGGAAAGGGAGATAGCCGTGGAACCAAGCTCCTTCGCAGTAGTCGACTGCGAGACGACTGGCCTCCATCCGGGTGCGCACCACCGGATCATCGAGCTCGCCATAGTCAGCCTGGACAAGAGTTGGGAGCCGACTGATATCTGGTGCACTCTTCTCAGTCCTGAAAGGGACCTTGGTCCCACTGACATTCACGGGATTCGAGGTCGAGATATACGCAACGCTCCCACCTTTGATGCTGTCCTGGGCGATGTGCTCGAGCGCCTGGCCGGCCGAGTGGTAGTGGCCCACAATGCTCGCTTCGACGGTGGCTTTCTTGAGCATGAACTTTCGCGTCTCGGGATCGACGTTTCACCGCTACCGACGCTTTGCACCATGCAACTGGCAGGAAAATTTGGACTCGGCGGCAGCCAGACCCGACTAGCCGATTGCTGTTCTGCCGTGGGAATCAATGCGTCCGCCGGACATACCGCTCAGGGCGACGCATTGGCCTGCGCCGGACTCCTTGCCGAATGCATTCGGACGAGTGCGCCGAGATCGGTGGAGGAAGCGATCAACGGCCGGCCGCTTCCTCACGAGAATTGGCCCCGGAGCGATAACCGCGCTCCCTGCAGGAGCAGGGAGGAGATCGAGTCAGCAGTGCAAGAGCCAACCTTTCTCGCCGGTCTGGTTCAGGGCATCGAAATGCAGCCCGGCGTGGATGCACTTCAAGTCGCGCCCTACCTCGACGTTCTCGACCGGGCAATCGAGGATCGACGGCTCAGTGCAACCGAGCAGGATGAACTCGCGGCGACCGCCGCCACGCTGGGATTGATCGCCGATCGAGTGCGCAAGGTTCACAGCGACTACGTCGGAACGCTTGTCGCCCTCGCCCGGCGAGACGGCGTGGTTACCAATCGTGAGCGGGCAGATCTCGTTTTAGTTGCCGAGGCCCTCGGCATCGCCGGCGTCGATGAACTCCTGGACCGGCCCATCGATGCGAGCGATGATCCTCCGACGGAAACGCCGGGGCTGTCAGGCAAGTCAGTGTGCTTCACGGGAGCGCTGACGTGCCACCACGAAGGTGCGCTCGTCACCAGGGAGTTGGCCCAAGAGCTAGCCGAGGTTGCCGGGATGGTGGTGGCTCCAAGGGTGACGAAGAAGCTCGACATACTGGTCGTAGCCGACCCCGACTCCCTCTCGGGAAAGGCAAAGCAAGCCCGTGAGTACGGCATCCGCATAGTGGCTGAGCCAGCCTTCTGGTCCATGATCGGCGTCGAGGTCTCCTGATTACAACCTTCGTCCACGGACCTTTTGCCCTCCGAATAGCTGAGACCGGGTAGCTGACAAACGCTTGCAGGAGGGTTGGGGCACCCTCTCGCAAAGGCTCCAGGACCAACGAGTCGAGCCCACGCAGCCCGCCTCAGCTGCGCGACGGGCTTTGCGAGAGAGTGACCCAACCCTCCCAACATTTGGCCATTCTCGACCCGGCCCTGCTATTCTTGACTTAGTTGATCTACAAATGAAGAAAGGAGACGGAATGTCTAAACGCGTTGCCACCACCACGTTCCGTTCGCGGGGGCGACTTGCCGGGTTGGTGCGGGATGAGTTCCCGGCCGGGACGGGTCAGAACCGGACCACCCAGACCGACAATCGCGAGTCGGCTTTGAACGGCGCCGACGAGGCGCTCTTCTACCGGGCGCGCCTTGTCCTCGGTGACTCCCTCCCCCGTCCCCAGCGCTGAGCATGGACGACAGCGCTGACTGCCCCGGCTGCGAAACCTGAGCCCGGACCTCTCTCTCGAGGGTCCGGGCTCTTTCGCGTCAGCTGCCCTATTTAGAGCTGCCGCCCTTCGCGCCTTTGGAGCCGCTGCCCGAGGTGGCGTCCTCGGTCGTCAGCGGTTCATCCGGCTGCGGGTACGCCTGGATCGCCAGGTTCCAGCCTTTGAGCGTGAAGTTGACGTCTTTCGCGCCCGCGTACTGGACCGCGATCGTGTGCCCGCCTTTGGTCAGGACGGCGTTCTGCGTGATCGTGTTGTTGATCGGGACCGGCGTCGGCGTCGCCGCCGTCGACGGCACGAAGTTGACTTTCCCCGTCGCCTGGCCGTCGACCAGGATCTGCAGCGGGCAGGCCTTGTCCGCGCCCGGTTTTGCCGCGGTGCAGGTCGCCTGACCCGAGAACGTGATCACCGCCGAACTGATGTCCGCCTTGGTTGCGATCGAGGTGAACGCGGTCGGGATGTAGCCGGCCGTCGTCGCCGAGGCGTTGAACACCGCGGTCCCGGCAGCCAAGCCGACGATCGGCGACTTCGGCGCCGTCGCCTTCGCCACGAACAGGTTCGTGGCGGCCTTCTTCTTCAGGTAGAGCTTCGACGCCTTCTGGTTGCTCACGTAGACCTTCGCGGCCTTCTGGCTGGTCAGGAACGACTGGGCGACCGAGGGCACCACCGTGACCGAGATGGCGACCACGGCCGACAGCACGACCGCAGTCGCGGCTCGGGGGGTGGACAGTCTTCTCTTCAGCAATTGATCCTCCATGTCTGCGGCCAGCCTGCGGCTTGTCGGTGCCCTCGGATGGCCTTTCTTTACTAAGTGACTCAGAAAGGTACAGAAGCTGCTACGGTTTCGCGACCAAGTTGGTAAACAAAGTCTGTTACCCGGCAGGAAAGGACTTAATCCCGCATGAGAATCAAGAGCCTCGCCATCGCGGCTATCGCCCTCGTGGCACTGGTTGCGCCGGCGTCGGCGAACGCCATAACCCTGATCGGGTCGGGCTCGGTGGCAGCCCAGCCGGTGCTCCAGGCGCTGTTCGCCACCTACACCAAGCAGGTCAAGCCCAGCGTCAAGTTCGTCTACACCGCCAACGGCGGCAACGCCGGTGTTAAAGACGTCCAGAACGGGACCAGCCAGTTTGCTGGCAACGCCCGCACCCCCCTCCCCAGTGACGCCGGGACGACCTACATCAAGATGTTCATGGACGGGCTGTGCCTCGACGTCAACAAAAAGAACGCAGCCAGCAACATCTCGATCCAGCAGGCCCACGACATCTACCGTGGCCTGATCACCAACTGGAGCCAGATTCCCGGCTCCAACCTGACCACGACCATTGACCCGGTCGGCCGCGACACCAATGGAGGGACCTACAACTTCTTCCTCCAGGCCGTCCTCAACAACGAGCCGCCGGCTTCCAACGTCAACGCGTTGACCGCCGATGGCCTCGTCCAGAACGCGGTCAAACAGGACCCGAACGCGATCGGCTACGTCGGTCTCGCCTGGCAGAAAGGGGTGAAGCCGCTGAAGGTCAACGGCGTCCCCTGCACGCCGAGCAAGATCAGCGTTGAGCCGCTCAAGTACCCGCTCTCGCGCTACCTGTTCATCGTCCTCCCGGGCGACGGTAGCCAGAGCCCTCCGGCACTGCTCAAATTCATCGACTGGATGCGGCGCAGCCCGCTGGCCGGTGAAGTAATCAGCAAAGCCGGCGGCGTCCCCGCGTTCAACAAGAAGCCTAAAAAAGGCTAGTTAGTTGAGCGAGGAGTACCAGCCGGAGTACGGCCCGAAGTGGTCGGACCAGCGCGTCGAGCGGATGCTCGGCGCGCTGGTCTGCGGGGTCGTCGGCCTGCTGCTGGCGATGATCGTCACCGTCTTCGTGCGGGCCTGGCCGTCCTTCTCCCACAACGGCCTGGCCTGGTTCGGCCCCGGCGGCAACGTCGACGACCAGCTCAACGCGATCTTCCTCTCCGGCCAGGCCGGCGGCGAATACATCTACACCTTCCACGGCTGGCCGCTGATCTGGAGCACGATCCTGATCACCGGCGGCGCCGTCCTCATCGCCCTCTTCTCGGCCCTCTTCGTCGCCGTCTTCATCGTCGAGTTCGCGCCGGAGTGGATGAGCAACATCCTGCAACCGGTGGTCCGCTTCCTGGCCAGCGTCCCTTCTGTCATCTACGGCCTGCTCGGGGTCTTGGTGCTGGTGCCGTTCATCGGCAACCACCTGGTCACTGAGGGACAGAAGGCCTCGGTCGCCGGCGTCATCTCCTTATCCGGCTACAGCCTGCTGGCGGCGGTCGTCGTGCTGACGACGATGATCGCGCCGCTGATGGTCTCGATCTTCACCGACGGCCTGCGCTCGGTCAAACCGGGCTGGCTCGAGGGCTCGCTGGCGCTCGGCGTCAACCGCTGGCGCACGACCTGGAAGATCGGCGTCCGCAGCGCCCGTCCCGCGATCGTCGCCGGCACCGTGCTGGCCACCGCGCGGGCGATCGGCGAGGCGGTGATGCTGGCGATGATCTCCGGCTCGGTCGGCTTCGCCCCGAACCCGGCCGACGGCCTGATCTTCATCTACGAGCCCTCGCGGCCGCTGGCGCCGACGATCGTCAAGAACATCGACCAGCTGAGCTCGCCGCCGGCCAACGCGACCCTGTTCGCAATCGCCGCGGTGCTGCTCTTCTCGGCCGCACTCTTCTCCCTCACCGGCTACCTGGCGCGGCGCTCGATGCGCAAATACGGGACGGCGTGATGATGCTGCTGCAGAGAGACCAGAAAACCGCGGTCGAGGGGAGCGCCACCTGGGCGCTGAGCGACCGCATCGGCCTGGCGATCTGCTGGGCGCTGGGGCTGCTGTTCTGCGCGATCGCGGTCGCGATCGTCGTCTACCTCTTCATCAAGGGCGTCTCCTACCTCGACCTCTCGATGCTGACCACCCCCGCCTCGGCCGGCTTCAGTCAGGCCGAAAGCGGCGGCTTCTCCGACGCCCTGATCGGAACCCTGATCGTCGCCGTGCTGGCGATCTCGATCGCCCTGCCGACCGGCGTCGCGACCGCGATCTGGCTGGTCGAGTACGGCCGGCCGGCGGCACTCGCCCGGATTACCGAGTCAACGATCGAGGCGATCGCCGGCATCCCCTCGATCGTCCTCGCCTTGTTCGGCACGGTGATCTTCTCCAGCACCGCGCTCGGCTTCCTCAGCCGCAGCTCCGAAGGCGTCGTCTTCGGCCGCTCCTTCTTCGCTGCCTCGGCGATGCTCTCGCTGGTCGCGCTGCCGCTGATCGTCGCCAGCACCCGGGAGGGGCTGAACTCGATTCCGCGCCACGTGCGCGAGGCCTCCTATGCGGTCGGCAAGACCAAGGCGGCGACGGTGCGGCGCATCCTGCTGCCGAGCAGCCGGCCCCAGGTCGCGACCGGCGCAATGCTCGGCCTCGGCCGGATCATCGGCGACACGGCGATCATCATCGTCCTCCTCGGCGCCACCCAGAACTTCGCCCCGGTCGAAGAGGCGCCCTTCCCGCTCAACTTCCTGCGCGGGGCCGGCACCACCCTGACCAACTTCGTCTACGAGGCCTCCCCCACCGGCAACCTCAACCAGCCGGAGAAAGCCTACGCGGCGGCTTTCGTCCTGCTGCTGATGGTGCTGGCGCTGAACGGCGCCGTCGACATCGTCCACCGCCGCGCCCGAAAGGTAGGAACGTGGAGTCACTGAAGTCACCGCCGCCGATCCGGCGGCTGCAGCTGGAGGACCCGGCGCCGGCGGCCGAGGTCGCGGCGCCGTCGGGCAACGGCGATGCGCCGCACCAGAGCGGCTTCACCGCGGCCAAGCGCTCGGTCGGCGCGCCCCAGTTCTCGATCCGGCGGATGGAGATCGACGACGTCTCCGTCTCCTACTCCGACCGCGACGCCGTCAAAGGCGTCTCGCTACCGGTGCGCCAGGGCGAGGTGCTGGCGCTGATCGGCCCCTCGGGCTGCGGCAAGACGACCCTGCTGCGCTCGCTCAACCGGCTCACCGAGCTGACCAGCACGGCGAAGCTGCGCGGCCGGATCCTGCTCGACGACGTCGACATCAAGGCGATCGAGCCGACCCTGCTGCGGCGGCGGGTGACGATGGTCTTCCAGCAGCCGAACCCGTTCCCGATGAGCGTCTTCGACAACATCGCCTACGTGCTGCGCGAGCAGGGCTCGCGGCGGGCGCGTAAGAAGACGCTGGAGCCGGCGGTCCACAGCGCACTCGACCGCGCCGGCCTCTTCGAGGAGGTCAAGGACAACCTCGACCACCCCGCCCTGAAGCTTTCCGGCGGCCAGCAGCAGCGGCTCTGCATCGCCCGGGCCCTGGCGGCCGAGCCCGAGGTGCTGCTGCTCGACGAGCCCTGCTCGGCCCTGGACCCGAAATCGACCCAGGTGATCGAGGACCTGATCGTCAAACTCCGCGACGACGTCGCGGTTGTGATCGTCACCCACAACCTGCAGCAGGCCTACCGGATCGCCGACCACGTCGCCTTCATGTACCTGGGCGACCTGGTCGAGTACGCCAGCGCCACGGCGCTGTTTGGATCGCCCCGCGAGCAACGCACCCGGGAGTACGTGAGCGGTGCCTTCGGTTAAGCGCGACAGACAGCTGGTGCTCCTAGCGCTGGCCGGCGTCTTCGCCACCGGCGCCCTCGCCGGCTGCTCGACCACGCAGGAGAAGGCCTCCGCCCACCGGGCGGAATCGGAACGGATCCTCGAGGCCCGCGAGAAGCGCCAGGAGAAGAAGAAACACGAGCGCAAGCACGACAAGGAGAAGGGATGACCGAGTTCGAGCCGGTGCGCCGGCCCCAGGCCTTCGAGCCCTGCGAGGAGTGCGGGGCGCCGATGGACCCGCAGCAGCGCTACTGCGTCGAGTGCGCGGCGCGGCGCGGCAACGGCGCCAACCCGTCCTCGCGCTACTTCGCGATGATGAGCAAACGCTCGCGGCGACCGCTGACCGGGCCGGCGCCGAAGCCGGGAATCAGCAGCCGCGCCGCCGCGGTCGGCTTCTTCTCCCTGCTGCCGCTGGCGGTCGCGCTCGGGGTGATGGTCGGCCGCGGCGGCTCCGGCGAGGACAACAGCGACGCGCTGCTGCAAGCGCTGAAGGAACGGCAGGCGACCGCCAGCGTTGCCGCGGGCCCGGCGGCCGGAGCGACCGCCAACACGGCGAAAGCGAAAGCCAAAGGCAAAAACGCCAAAGCCGCGAAAAAAGGCGAAGGCAAAGTCACCGCCACCGCCAACGGCGACGTCCACGAAGTCATCAACTTCAAAGCTTCGAAAGAGAAGGAAGCAGAAGACACCCGGATCGTCGAAGAAAACCCCGAACAGGTCGGCGAGGACTACATCACCGCCCAGCAGAACCTGCCCGACGTGATCGTCGTCGGCGGCGACGGCGGCGGCAGCGCCCCAGCGCCTTCGGGAGTGGAACCGTGAGGGGCGCGAAAGTGCTGGAACGACTGACCGAGTGGCGGCGCAAGCCGGCTTCGACTTCGGCGAAAAAGTCGCCGCAGAAAGCCAAGCCGCCGGAGCCGCCGGAGAAAGCGCCCGAGAACAAGGAGCTGGAGGCCCAGCGCAACCGGCTGCTGGAGAAGTTCACGGTGATGCAGGCCGACCTCGGCGGGGCCTTCTACGAGATGGCGATCCGCGACCACGTCCGCCTCGACGTCCTCACCCGCAAGGCGGCCGAGTTGCAGCGGGTCGACGCTGACCTGCTCGCGGTCGAGCGGATGCTGGAGTTGGAGCGCGCCGACGCCGCCGGGCTCTGCCCCAGCTGCGGCTCGCCCTACGGGGCGGCGGTGCGCTTCTGCCCGCAGTGCGGCCACTCGCTGTCGCCGACCGAGGAGCCGCCCGCGGCACCCGCCTCGGAGAACGGGGCGGCGGCGACCGAGGTGAAAGCGTGACGCTCCTCGGCGGGCTCGCGCAGAAGGCGGCCGCTGTCGCCGAGACCCTGACCGGGAAGCGCTTCGCGGTCCTGGTCGCCTCCTCCCTGGTCGCCACCTCCGGGATCGTCGCCGTCGGCGCCAGCAGCTCCAGCGGCCCGAGCGGAATGGAAGCGGCGGCCCTCCAGGCCCTACTGAACGAGGAAGGCGCCGCGCTCGCCGCCGCTCCCGTCGCTACCCCCGAACCCTCCGCCCCCGCTTCCTCGCCGGAACCGGCGTCAAGCGCGGAAGCATCCCCCTCCGTGCCGCTCCCCGCGCCGGCGCCGGCGCCCGCTCCGGCACCGGCCCCCGAAAAGGAAGCGCCCGCCGCTCCCTCCCCCGAACCGGAAGCAGCCGAACCGGGGCCGATCCAGCACGTCTTCCTGGTCTCAGTGGCGAGCCCCGGCTACGAGGCGGCCTTCGGCTCGACCTCTCAGATGCCGTACCTCTCGGCGACCCTGCGGCCGCAGGGCGTCCTCCTCACCGACTACTCACTGCTCGACACCACCCCGCTGCCGAACGGGATCGCGGCGGTCAGCGGTCAGCCGCCCAACCCCTCGACCAAAGCGGGCTGCCCGCGCTACGAAGAGTGCGTGAACGAGGTCGAAACGCTGACCGTCGCCGACCAGTTGGTCGGCGCCCGCCTGCGCTGGCACGGCTACTTCGAGGGGATGGCAAACGAAGAAGGCAAACCCGAGAGTTGCGTCGCCCCCGAACCGGAAGCGGCGGTGGCCCCGACGCCACTCGGCTACTCGGCCCTGCTCAACCCCTTCGTCTTCTTCCACTCGCTGCTCGACCTCGGCGACTGCGACGAAAACGACGTATCCCTGGACAAACTTTCCGCCGACCTGAAAAAGGTCGAGAAGACCGCCAACCTCTCCTACGTCTCCCCCAACCTCTGCAACGCCGGCTTCCGCGGCAACTGCCCGGAAGGAACTGCCGACGGGCGCGGCGGCGGCCGACGCCTTCCTCGCCAAAGTCGTGCCGGAAATCCTCGCCTCCCCGGCCTACAAGAAAGACGGGCTGCTGATCGTCAGCTTCGGCGCCGCCGATCCGGCGCCGCCGACCGACCCGGCCGCCGTCCCGCCGGACCCGCGCAAGGTCGGCGGCCTGCTGGTCTCCCCCCTGCTCACCCCCGGTGGCACCGATGCCGTCGCCTACAACCCCTACTCGGTGCTGCGTTCGATCGAGGACCTGTTCGCGCTCGACCCGCTCGGCAAGGCCGCCGGGGCGAAAGTGAAGTCCTTCTCTGGGGCCTTCATCACCGCCAACGGCGGCGACTGACAGCAACTGGATCTGCCAGGCTCTTGGGCATGAATCCCCAGGACCAGACCGGTGAGCCGATCACCCAGGCAGGTATCGAAGAGCTGAAAGCCGAGCTGGCCGAGCTGGAAGGCCCAGCCCGGCTGCAGATGGCGGAGCGGATCAAGGTCGCCCGCGAGGAGGGCGACCTCAAGGAGAACGCCGAGTATCACGTCGCCAAAGAGGACCAGGCGCACATGGAGACGCGGATCAAGCGGCTCCAGGAACGGCTGCGGAACGCGGTCGTGGTCGAGGTCTCCGCGCTCGACAGCGACTTCTTCACCTTCGGCCGCAGCGCCGAAGTGCTCGACGAATCCAAAGGCGAGACCGTCGTCTGGACCCTGGTCGGCTCGACCGAGGCCAACCTGACGGAGGGCCGCCTCTCGGCCGAGTCGCCGATCGGCCGCGCCCTGATGGACGCCAAGGTCGGCGCGACGGTGAGCGTCGAGACGCCCAAAGGCGACCGCGCCTTCAAGGTCCTGAAGCTGGTCTCCTGACGCCCCGATGCTGAGGCTGCGATCGTCCGTCGCCCATCATCGGGCCGAGGAGTTCGGTTCGCTGCTGCGCGGCCACGACGGCGTTCGCCGCGTCGTCCAGCAGCCCGACGAGGCGGCCCGGACGCAGTCCTACGTCTTCGTCGCCGACGTCGAACCGAGCTACGCCGACACCCTGGTCGCGAAGATCGCCGAGCTGGGGATCCCGGTCGAGGACTACGTGCTGACGAAAATGGAGGTGGTCGCGCCGCAGCACCGACACCACCACGGCGACGGCGGGATCGACGGCTTCGCCTGGGTCGAAGTCGTGGGAGCGGCGAAAGCGAACTCGCGGCCGCTCGCCCGCTACCTGGCCCTGATCAACGTCGCCGCGGTGATCGCCGCCTGCGGTGTGATCTCCAGCAGCTCGATCCTGGTCGTCGGCGCGATGGCAGTCAGTCCCGACCTGCTGCCGATCTGCGCCACCTGCGTCGGGCTCGCCCGCGGCGAGCGCAGGCTCGCCGGCCGCGCCTTCGCCACCCTGACCCTGGGTCTCGGCCTGGTCATCGTCACCGCGATGGTGATCAGCGCTCTGCTCAGCTTCTTCGGCTTCCTCCCGGACGGCTTCGAGGTCGAGCAGAGCAGCCTCAACAACCTCGCCACGACCGACTACACGACCGTGCTCGTCGCCCTCGCGGCCGGGATCGCCGGGATGCTTTCCTTCGAGACCCGCGCCAGCGCCGCTGTCGGGGTGGCGATCTCAGTCACCACGATCCCCGCCTCCGCCTACCTAGGCGTGGCCCTCGGCGCCGGCGGCATCGACCACGCGTTCGGCGCCCTCCTCGTGCTCGCCATCAACGTCACCCTGATGATCACCAGCGGCACTCTGACCCTGCTCGTCCAGCGGGGTCTCCCCAATCGCTCCGGGGCGCCGATCTAGGCCCGCCCACGGGGCGGGATCCGGGCGCCGCTCGTCGTAGAGCACGTCGCTGTCGGAGAAGCGGTCTTCCCAGGCACGCCGCCGCTCGCGGAAGACGATCCCGAGGAAGCCGATGCCGAAGGTGGCGACCGAGAGGCCGAGCCCGATCAGACGCTTGACGCTGCGCCGCGGTAAGAGCCTGTCGGCGAGGCGGACGCCGACGAATCGCATCCCCGGCGTCTGCCCCGCCAGCGACCAGAAGCCGAGCAGGTAGACGGCGCCGAAGGAGAGCCAGGCGGTGGAGCCGACGGCGATCGCGAGGCTGCCGCCGCCTTCGCCGCTGCCGCCGAAGGCGTTGGCGACCAGGGTGACAAGGGCGACGAAGGCGGTGAACGCGAGGTTGACGAAGACGCCGTCGATCAGCATCGCCAGGCCGCGGCTGACCGCGCCGGCGTGGTCGGTCGGAAGCACTCGCGGCTGGCGGAAGAAGATGCGGCGGACGATCCGCTCGAAGCGGTCGTCGAGGCGGCGGGCGAGGTTGCCGATCGTGCGTCCGATGTCCTCGATCAGGCCCATCCCCTGGGCGCTGATCGCGGCCCGCACCTCCGGCGCCTCGGCGATCCGTTCGACCAGCTTCTGCGCCTCGTCGCTGGCCAGCAGGCGCTGCCAGACCTCGTCGACCAGCTCTGAGTCCATCGCCTCCAGCAGCGCCTTCTTGACCTTCTCGCTTTCGAGCGCGCCCTCGACCGCCTCTTCGACCACCGGGCCTTCCAGCACCCGGGCCATCGCCCGCTCGACCGCTTTGCTCTCGACCGCGGCGACGATCGCCTCCTCGGCGGCAACCTCGACCGCGCGGTCGATCCCGGTCGCTTTGGTGACGGTGCGGGCGCCCCGCACGCCGACGCCCAGCAATCGGGCCGAAAGCGGCAGCGAACCGTTCTGGGTCGGGTCGCCAGCCTCCTCGGAGCGCGGAGTAGAGCCGTTTTCCATCCCGCAGCGAGTATATGCGCGGTATCGAGCAGTTCCTAGCTGGGAGCGCTCAGGCGTTCCAGAAGGCGGTCGAGCAACTCGGCCTGGGCCGGGAGGATCTTCTCCCGCGCTGTCTCCAGGTCGAACCAATCGGCCCGATCGACCTCCGGGAACTCGGCCTCCCTGCCGCTGCGCGGCGGCCACTCCATGGTGAAGGTGTTGCTGGCGAGCGCCGCCGGGTCGAACTCGGCCTCAGCCGCCCAGGCTTCGACAACTTTGCCCGCCCGCTGGCGGATCGACCCCAGCTCGATCAACCGGTCCGGGTCGAGTTCCGCCGCCGGCCCTAACTCCTCTTCCAGCTCGCGGATCGCGCAGGCGAGCGGCTCCTCGGACTCCTCGATCTGCCCCTTGGGGATCGACCAGGCCCCCTCGTCTTTCTTCGCCCAGAAGGGACCGCCGGGGTGAACCAGCAGGAACTCCGTCGCCCGGTCGCCGCTGCGGCGGAAGAGGAGGATGCCGGCGCTGCGTTTGGTCGCCATCGACCCGAGTCATACCCGACTCGGGTCGATGGGCAACCGCGATCAGCCCCCGAGGCGGAAGGCAACCAGTTTCGCGACTTGACCTTCCACGGCCGGAAGGCCGGCTCCGGCGACGAGAGTGTCGCCGCTGATCATCACTCCAGCGTTGCTGCCGGAGGGCAGGGCCGCCTGCCAGACTTCGCCGCCTTTGGCGGAGTCGAGGGCGTAGATGACCCCGTCGGCGCTGGTCGCGAAGACGACGTCATTGGAGACCAGCAGCGAGCCATACGCAGGCTGAGCCATTTCGGCCTGCCAGACGATTTTCCCAGTCGCCAGGTCGAGCGCGACCACTTCCCCGGTCGCCGCGCTTTCTTCGGTGATTTCCGAGCCGGAGACGACCGTCATCGAGTGGTTGACGACCGGCACGTAGATCCGTTTGTCATCCGCTGCCGCGAGGGAGATCACGCCGCCGAGCTGGCCGGGGAAGACCTCGCCGGTCTTGATCTTGTCGTATTCCCCGCGCATCGCGTACAGGTTGTCTTTGTCGTGGCCGTTGTGGGTTCCGACGCTGGTCCGCCAGACCGGCTTCCCGGTCTTCACGTCGACCGCGACGACAAAGCCCGACTTGCCCGAGCCGATCGCCACCTCCTTACCGCCGGCCTTGGTGATGATTGGCGAGTTCTGGAAGTCCCAGTCGTAGATGTTGTGCGGCGTCTCCTGGTAGTACCAGACGAGCTTGCCGGTCTTCGGATCGAGTTTGACCAGCGAGTCCGCGTAGAGGTTCGGGCCAGGCCGGCTCGATCCCCACGGTTCTCCCGGCGCCCCCGGCAACGGTGCCGGGTTGCCGGTCCCGGCATAGACGAAGCCTTTTTCGTCGAACGAGGGCGGGTACCAGAGGCCGCCGCCGGAGTTCACTTTCGGCTTGCCCCAGAGGCTTTTCGGAACGGTGTCGAAGTTCCACAGTTTCTTGCCGGTTTTGCCGTCCATCGCCCAGAGGATCCCGGCCTCGCCCGGTTCGTAGATCGCCTGGGGGGTCTCCGGCACGGTCGAGACGTAGACCCTGCCTTGATTGACTCCCGGAGCCATGTCGACCGCGCCTTCGAGGTCGGTCAGCCAGACCTCCTTGCCGGTTTTCTGGTCGAGCGCGAAGGCTTCCGAGGAGGTGGCGCCGTAGACATGGCCGTCGGCCACCGCGACGCCGTTGGGTCCGTGGCTGGGCGATTCGTACTTCTTCGACCAGAGGACCTCACCGCTTTCGAGATCGATCGCTTCCACGTTCGATTCGAGGTCCTGCGAGTAGATGACGCCGTTGACGATCACCGGCGTCGAGGCGTAGGCTGCCGTAGATCCCGACGCCTTTGATCGGCAGCGACCACGCTTCTTCCAGTTCGGAGACGTTGCTGCTGTCGATTTTGCTGTCCGCCGCGCGGGAGCTGGCGAGATCGATGTTCGAATAGGCGTCGCCGCTGAGATTCGCCTCGCTCGAGGACGAGTCGTCGTCAGACCCGCCGCCGCAGCCCACCAACAGCGCCATCACGGAGATAGCTGCCGCAAGCAGCGCCAACCTCCACCTCGTAGACCGAACCGTCATCCCACGCCCTCCCTAATCGAGTAATAAGGACTTGTCTTCCATCGTTTCAGAAATCCCTGCAAAAGGAGCACCCAACTCGGCCAGAAGCGGCTCCAAAACGCGGTTTGCGAGCAGGCCGAGGCTGCCGAGATTGGCGAAGCCAGGGCCCTGGCGAAGGCCGCCGAGGCCGGGGATGTGCAGCCGCGGCCGCACCCCCTCCAGTTCGAGGCCGCGACCGATCGGGACCTCGGTCTGCGGCGGGCGGTCCCAGAGCGGGCCGCACTGTTCTTCGACCTGGTCGCGGACCGCGTCGGGGAAGAGCCCGCGGAGCTGGCGCAGGAGGTCGAAGCCGGTGCAGTTGATGACGAAGTCGTAGCGCTCGGAGAGCAGCCCCTGCGAGGGGCTCTCGAACTCGAGCATCGCCGCCTCGCCGTCGTCGGCGAGGGAGACGTGGACGGCGCGGCCGGTGATGAACGCGAGATGGTCGTCGTCGGCGATCCGCTCGAGCACGGTCTGGTCGAAGACGCCGCGGTCGCAGTGCTTGACGAAGTCCCGCCGCGTCTCGACGTCGAGGTGTTCCCATTCGACGTTGTCGGGGTCGGCGAAGACGCGGTTCTCGAGGAAGCTCTCGCCGCGACTCAACGGCAGCGTCGGGGTGAAGATCGTCAGCCGGGCCTGCGGCCGCAGCTCGCGGAGGAAGACGAGGGCGCTGAGGGCGCTCTCCCCTCCGCCGACGATCGCGATCTCGGCCGGCTCGCCCTCCGGCACCCGGTCGAACTCCTGGCGGCGGCTGTCGCAGTGGAATACCCGCGACTCGACCTCGGGGTCGTGGGGGAAGTGGCGGTGGACGCCGGGACCGGTGAGGACGAGGGTGCGGCCGCGGTGGCGCTCAGGGTCCTCCGGGCGGCCGCGCTCGGCGACCTCGACCTGCCAGCGATCGCCCTCCTCGGACGAGGGTCACCTCGGTCACCCGGCCGTCGTAGACCGTGACCCCGTTGCTTGCCCGCTCCAGCACCCAGCTCAGGTACTCGCCGTAGTCCTGGTGGAGGACCGAGGGAGAGCCGGAGTTGACCCAGGTCGGCGTATTCGTGGCGCTCCATCGCAAAGCGCTGCCAGGTGAACGGCAGCAGCGCCGCGTCGATCTCGTCCCCGAGGGCGCCGAACTGGCGCGAGCTCTGGTACGGGAAGCCGACGTCCTTGATCGGCGGGATCGCCAGCGGCTCCTCGCCGGAGGTCATCCCGTTGCGCCCCTTCCAGGAGGCGGCGGGCTCGGTTTTCTCGATCACCGTCATCGAGATCTCCCCCAGCCCGAGGCTGTTGATCACGTGGACCTTGGCGCCGATCGCGGCCGCCTTGGCGCCGGCGCCGACGATGAGGATGTCGCTGTCGCTCACGATCTGCTCCTAGACGGGCGCCAGGGCACGCGGCCCGGCCGGCTCGATTTCCCTCGGTTCGGCGATCACCAGCCCCTTCTGGTCAGGGGCGAAAGAGATCGCGCTTTTGCGCGCCCGCTCGCCGCCGGTCTCAACCGTGCGCAGGTCGGTCGTCTCCAGCACCAGCCGCAGCACCCGCTTCATCTCCATTTCCGCGTAGCTGGCGGCGAGGCAGCGGCGGACGCCGCCGCCGAAGGGGATCCAGGTGTAGGTGCCGGGCTGCTTGCCGACGAAGCGCTCGGGCAGGAAGCGGTGGGCTTCGGGGTAATTGCGCTCGTCGCGGTGGATCAGGTGGATGCAGGGGGCGACGGTGGTCCCCGCCGGCAGGTCGTGACCGCCGAGTCGCAGCGGCTCCAGCAGGTTGCGGACCACGACCGGCACCGGCGGCCGCAGCCGCAGCGTCTCCTTGACCACGGCGTCGAGGTAGTCCCCTTCGCCGCCATCGAGGTCCGCGCTGGAGCTTCTGAAGTTTGTCGGGGTTGCGCAGCAGCCGCTCGAAGGTCCAGGCGAGGGTGCTCGAGGTCGGCCCGTCGGAGAGCAGGGTGACGAGTTCGTCGCGCAGGTCCTGATCGGAGAGCGGCGAGCCGTCCTCGTAGCGGGCCTGGACCAGCATCGAGACGACCCCCATCGCGCCGCCGTCGGGATCGGCCTTGCGTCGGCGCACCTCCTCCATCACCGCGGCCTCGACCGCGCCCATCGCCCCCCGGTAGCCACGGCTGCGGGTCACCCAGCCGGGTCCGAGCGCGGCCAGCATCGCCAGGTTGCGCGGTTCGTTCATCCAGGTGGTCAGCTCGCGCAGGCGTTCCCGCAGCGGCTGCAGGCGCGGCGATCCCGAGTCGGGACCGAAGACGGCGCGCATCACCACGTCGAGGGTGATGTCCTGCATCCGCGGCCACAGCGCGAACGGCTCGCCGACCGGCCAGCGGGCGATCTCCCGCCCCGCCACCTCGGCCATCATCTCCGAGTCGGCCTGCACCGCCTGGCCGTGGAAGGAGGGCAGCATCAGTTTGCGCCTCGTCATGTGTTCCGGTTCTTCCAGCAGCATCACCGAGCGCGGGCCGAGCAGCGGCCCGAGCAGCGGGTTGGCGGTGTCGACGCCGACGGCGCTACCGGCGGTGAAGACCTTTTTCACGTCATCGGGGTCGGCGAGGATCACCCAGTCGCCGTAATGGCGGATGCGCAGGGTGAAGGCGTCGCCGTAGCGGCGCTGGCACTTCTCCAGCCAGGGCAGCGGGCGCTGGGTCCAGCCCCACGCCTGCAGGGCGCGCGGCATGCGAGGTCCGGGCGGCAGGCTCACGCGGCGTCCCTTCCCGTTACCGGCGGCGAGCTCGTCCATCAGCTCGTCCTCGAGCCGGCAGGTGGTCGCGATCAGCAAGTCGAAGAGGTCGGAGCTGAACTCCTGCGGCAGGCCGACCTCGGCGCCGCGGTCGAGATAGCGCTGGCGGACGATCTTCACCCGGTCGGGCTGCATCATCGGGATCTCGTTCTCGCTCTTGTAGACCGCGACCTCGCGGCAGATGTCGAGCCGCTCGCCGAGCAGCTTCGCGATCTGGTCGTCGATCTCGTCGAGGCGGCGGCGGAAGGGCTCGAGCCCGGCGGCGCTCATCGCTCCTCGCCTCCCAGCAGGCCATTGGCGAAGGCGTGGCTGCAGGCGGCCAGCTCATCCAAGGCGTAGCCGCCCTCCTGGATCACGCAGACCGGCAGCCCCGAGCTCGCCAGCAGGCGGCCGATCTCGGCGAAGATCTCCGGCCGGAAGCTCCAGTCGCCGTGCGGGTCGCCGGCGACCGTGTCGTAGCCAAGCGAGACGACCAGCGCCCGGGCGATCTCGGAGAGGTCGTGGATCGAGTGGGCGACCTCGCGCAGGTAGGTCTCTTCGCGCGGGCTCTCGGCGAAGGAGACGGCGCGTTCGCCGGCCATCTGCGGCAGCAGCGTCCCGGGCGGCAGGTTGGTGACCGGCGCCGCGTGCAGCGAGTGCAGGGCGGCAACCGGGCCCATCCGCTCGACCAGGGCCGAGGTCCCGTTCGGGTAGTGGAGGTCGAGGTCGATGATCCCGACCGGCTTCATGCCGCCGTCCGAGAGCCGCCGGACAGCCGCCGCGGCGTTGTTGAGGTAGCAGTAGCCGGCGTGGAAGGCGGGACCGGCGTGGTGCCCCGGCGGCCGGCAGACCGCGTAGGTGAAGCGGGCGCCTTCGAGCAACCGCTCGGCGGCAGTGATCGAGGTGCGGATCCCCTCCAGCGCGGCGGCGACGAGTGCCTTGTTGACCGGGATGTCGGGCTCGAGGCCGGGCGGCGCGAAGTCCGGCATCACCACCGGCTCGGCCGAGGAGACCTCGTGCAGAACCCGCAGGTACTCGGCCTCGTGGAGGTCGGCAAGAGTTCGCTCGACCTCCTCGTCGGACGTGTCGGCGGCGACCGGGCGCACCCGCGAGTGGCGGATCAGCCCCGCCCGCAGCTCGACCAGGCGCTGGTTGCTGTCCTGACCTTCGATCAGCCGTTCGCCTTCCCGCACCCAGAAGGCGGCGTCGCCGCTGCCCTGCCGCTGCTCGATCATCAACAGCTCGCAGGTCCGCCGGACTTTAGTGTCGCTATGCGGATCAAAGGACCGGCGGACTTTGTTCACGGCAGCAGCCTCCGCATCCGCGGCCCGAGGTGCTCGAACCCGTTGCGGCGGTAGAAGGACTCGGTCGAAGCGATCGCCGCGAAGGTCTCGCGCGGGAGGCCGACCTCAAGCCGGCTCACCCCGCGAGTTCGCGCCTGGGATGCGATCGCCTCGACCAGCTCCGCCCCGACTCCGCGACTGCGCCAAGCCTCATCGACCCAGAGGTCCTGGATCGTCGCGTAGATGCCGGGAACGTGGATTGCCCGCTGCCAGCTGGCGCTGAGGACGCCGACGATCTCACCGTCGGCCTCCGCGATCAGCACCGAGCCGCCCGCCGGATCGTCCAGCAGGGCGCGGACCTCAGCTTCAAGTTCGGGGCGCTCGGGCCGGCTGCCGCCGAGCTCGAGCAGCAGGCTTTCGACCGCGGTCGCCACTGCCTCGACGTCTGCGGCCCCGGCCTCGCGAACCGTGCTTTCGGTCGCTACCGGATCGGTCACGCGGCCTCCACCTGTCTGGCGACGGGCTCGAGCTCGACGCTCCAGGCATCGGCGCCCTCGCTGCCGGTCAGGGTGCGCGCGATCGCCGCCATCGGCGCCCGCGCCTTGAGCAGGATCTCGTCGAACTCCTCTTCGGGGTCAGACTGCATCACGATTGCGCCGCCGGCGCCGATCGTCGTCCGGCTGCCTTCGCGCATCACGATCGTGCGGATGACGATGTTGAGGTCGGTGTGACCGTCGGCGCCGAAATAGCCGATCGAGCCCGAGTAGACCCCGCGCGCCTCTTCCTCGAGGTCGTCGATGATCTCCATCGTGCGCTCCTTCGGTGCGCCCGTCATCGAGCCGCCCGGGAAGGTCGCGCGCACGCAGTCGACTGCGCTGCGGCCGTCCTCGAGCCGGCCGACGATCGTCGAGACCATCTGATGCACGGTCGCGTAGGGCTCGACCACCATCAGGTCCGGCACTTCGACGCTGTCGACGTCGCAGACGACGCCAAGGTCGTTGCGCAGCAGGTCGACGATCATCAGGTGCTCGGCGTAGGTCTTTTCGTCGGCTTCCAGCTCTTCGCGGACCGCCCGGTCGGCGGCGGGGTCCTCGACCCGGGAGACGGTGCCCTTGATCGGCCGCGCCATCACCTGGCGCTGGCGGTCGACCGAGATAAAGCGCTCCGGCGAGGAGCTGACGATCGTGTTCTCGCCGAGCTGGAGGAAGGCGGAGAACGGCGACGGGTTGCTGCGTCGCAACTGCCGGTAGAGGTCGAACGGCTCCGGGCTGGCGTCGGTCGAGAACTGGTCGGTAAGGCAGACCTCATACGACTCGCCCGCCAGCAGTTCGGCCTGCGACTTGGCGATGTCCGCCAGGTAGCGCTCGCGACCGCGGCCGGAGTGGAAGGTGACGTGAGCGCCCGGATCGCTCGGCGGCGCCAGCGGCCGCTCGGCCGGCGGCGCCGCGATCGCCGCTGCAATCAGCTCCTCGGCGGCGTCGAGCCAAAGGTCGGCCTCGGGATCCTCGCCGCGGCAGAGGGCGAAGACGTAGGTCAGGTCCTTGGTGTGATCGACCGCGACGACCCGGTTGGCGAGCATCATCGCCGCGTCGGGCATGTCGGAGCTGTGGACGTTGGGGGAGCCGCAATCGGCCTTCAGCTCGTAGCCGAGGTAGCCGACATAGCCGCCGACCAGGCCCCGCTCGACTCCCTCCGGCGGCTCGACCTCGATCCGCTTCATCTCCCGCTGCAGGTAGTCGAAGATCGACTTGTGCTCGACCGTCTCGACCCCGCCGCGGCTGACCGAGACCTCGCCGCTGTCGACGTCGTAAGTCGCGAAGCAGCGATCGGGGCCGGCAGTGGTCCCCATGTAGGAGCACTGCGCTAGCCAGGTCGGCGCGTCGGCGCTGTCGAACCAAAAGGAAGGGTTGTGCTCGGCGAAGAGCCGTTCGTAGACGTACTCGGTCGGCGCCGCGCCCGCGACCGTCCGCATCCGCAGCTCCAGCTCTCCCGATGCCTCGGTAGCGGCCGGCCGCTGTGCCTTGCCGCTGCGCGGCGCGATCGTCGCCCGGCCGGCTGGACGCTGCGGCCGCTGATAGCTGGCCGCCAGGTCGAAGAAGTTCTCGGCGATCTTCAGCCCGTACTCGGTCGAGATCGACTCGGGATGGAACTGGACGCCCCAGATCGGCCGCTTGGTGTGCTCGACCCCCATCACCACGCCGTCCTCGGCCCAGGCGACGACGTGCCCTTCGGGACCAGGCGGACTGGTGATTGCCAGCGAGTGGTAGCGGACGACCGAGAAGCCCTGCGGCACGTCCTTGAACAGGCCCTTGCCTTCGTGGTTGACGCGGCTGAGGCGGCCGTGCATCGCCATCGGCGCCCGGTTGACGGTGCCGTCCAGCAGGTTGCCGATGCCCTGGTGGCCGAGGCAGATCCCGAAGACCGGGACTTCGCTGTGGCGGAGGATGTCGCTGCAGACGCCGAAGTCATGCCAGCGGGACGGGTGGCCCGGCCCCGGCGAGAGCACGATCGCGTCGAAGTCCATCCTTGTCAACACCCGCCAGCTGACGGCGTCGTTGTTGACCACCACCGGCTCCTCGCCCGAGGCCGCGGCCAGCAGGTGGAAGACGTTGTAGGTGTAGGAATCGTGGTTGTCGACCAAAAGCGTTTTCACGTCAGGCTCCCTCTAGTCCCAGGCCCCTCAGGCCCTTCTCGAGCACCGGCTGCACGACCGCCTCGACCTCCGGCGCCCGCTCCTCTTCCCGGTACCAGCGCGCGAAGTGGGAGAGGTACTTGGAGAGCGGCGCGACGTCGAACTCGTCGACGGCGCTGCGCAGGTGGACGCGGTAGTGCTCCGACTGGATTACGGCGAAGCGGTAGTCCGGGTCCTCGGCCGGCCGCTCACCCGCGATCTCGGCGCTGGCGTGGTGGGCCTGGGCGCGGGCCAGGTCCCAGCCGAGGCTGCCTTTCCCTTCGACCAGAAGCTTCTCCTTGCCGAACTTGACCTGCTTGGTCGTCGGCTGCAGGAGGAAGTAGCCGAGCGCGACCTGGGCCGGCACCGCCTCGGGGTGCGGGTGGCGCTCCATCTCCTCGGCGAACTCGGGGCTGGCCTTCAGCTCGTCCTCGATCCACTCGACCAGCTCGTCAATCAGCAGCGCCCCTTTCTTGCTGGAGCTGATCGATTCGTTCTCGCGGGCGACCATGCCGTGGAAAATGTCGTAGGTCGGCGGCCCTCCCCCGCGGGCGCTGCCGTTGCCGTTGCCGTTCTGCAGGCCCATCTCGTCGATCAGCTTGCGGCGGCAGGTGACGTGGGCAACCCACTCGTTGCCGCAGACCTGCATCGAGACGACGTCGTCGAGTTCGTCGGCGGCGGCCCAGTAGGCGAGGGCGCGCATGTGCTGGGTCGGAAGGCCGTCGGAGCGGACCAGCGGCATCTCTTCCAGCTCCTCGCGTTCGGTCTCGTACATGACCATGTCGTCGCCCCAGCGTTTGGTCAGGGTGCCGGCGGCGAGGCCCTGGTTCATGTACTCGGCGACCTCGGGGAGGAAGTCGGACTCGTAGATCACCTTGTCGAAGCTGATGCCGAGGCTGGCGAGCGTCTTGCGCTGGCCGGAGACGACCCAGGAGCGGGTCCGCGACCACAGTTCGAGCGCCTTCTGGTCGCCGCCGAGGACGCGCATCATCAGCTCGTCGGCTTTGTCGTCGTACTGGGTCGACTCGCGCGCGACCGAGTCCTCGGCGCCGTCGTCGCCGAGGCCGCCGTTCTTGCTGGCGGTGACGTAGTCGGCGTAACAGAAGCCGACGAAGTGGTCCGACTTCTCGTCGGCGTCGGGACCGGAGTCCTCGCCGGCGCGGGTGGCGACGCCGGCCATCGCCTCGCCCATGCTGCGACCGACGTCGCAGATCAGACTGCGGTTGTCGACTCCGGCGCCGGCCTGCTTCAGGGCGCCGGCGATCGCGTTGCCGACGGCGAGGTTGCGGAGGTGGCCGATGTGCAGCGCCTTGGTCGTGTTGGCGCCCCAGAAGTAGACGGCGTAGCGGTTGCCGGCGGCCATGTCACCAACCTCGGTGCCGGCGCCGACGCCGGAGCGGATCGCCTCTCCCTGCGCTTCGATCCACTCGTCCGCGAGCTTCACGGTGGGCTGCTTGCCCTCGCGCGAGACCGAGTCCACCCAAGGCTCGGCTTCGATCCGCTCCAGCGCCTCCTGCGCGCCGTCGTCCTCCCGCCAGTCGGTGCCCTTCGGCAGCCGCGGAATCAGCATCAAGTCGAACTCGGCCTCCGGCCGGTAGGGAGCGCGCGCCGCCCAAAGCGCCTGGCCGCTCTCCCCCGTTGCGACCTCGTTGAACCTGGTGAAAATGTTCTCGCCCATAGCTTTGATTCCGAACTTTCTGCCTCGAATTTGGTTGTTCGAAATGCACCCGCCGGGGCTCGAACCCGGATCTTCGGCTTACAACGCCGACCCTTTAACCGATTAAGGCACAGGTGCTAGCTATGTTTCCCTGCTCGAGAGCAAATCCCTGATTGCTCAAGCGCGGCGCAGCATATCCGTATCTATTGCGCGCGTCAAATAATTTGATCAATTGCCTGGAAATCCGTTGGAACAGGGGTCCGAACTCGGCCGGTAGGGAGGGACGGGTGTCCCCGTCCCTCCTAGCGACAGCGTTCGTGATTCGCCGTCAAACGAAAGCTGTTGGCAGGGGTCCGGTCACCCTCCGCGGGAATGTTCGCGAAGCGGCGAAATGCAATCTGATTCCTGCCCGCCATAGGCGGGCAGCATCCGAGGGGAGCAAGCCCCGATAGGGGCGCGACAAATTCACGCGGAGGGTGACCGGACCCCCTTACCTGAGCCACGGAGGTTGCTTCAGGCGCGGCCGGCCTCGAGCAGGCGGCTGAGAAAACGGCGGGTCTGCTCCTGGCGGGGCGCTTCCAGCACTTCGGCGGGCGGCCCTTCCTCGATGATCCGGCCCTCGTGGAGGAAGGCGACCCGATCGGCGACCTCGCGGGCAAAGCTCATCTCGTGGGTGGCGATCAGCATCGTCATCCCCTCTCGCTTCAGCTCCCGCACCGCGGCCAGCACCTCGCCGACCAGCTCGGGATCGAGGGCACTGGTCACCTCGTCGAGCAGCAGCACTCGCGGCTGACCGGCGAAAGCGCGGGCGATTGCCACCCGCTGCTGCTGCCCGCCGGAGAGATTGTCAGGGCGATCATCCTCGCGGCCGGCGAGCCCGAAACGGGCCAGCATCTCCCGCCCGCGCTGCTCGGCCTCGGCGCGTGAGGCACCGTGGGCACGCCTCTCCCCCAGCACCACGTTCTCCAGCGCAGTCAGGTGGGGGAACAGGTTGTAGGCCTGGAAGACGAGTCCGAGCCGGCGCCGGACCGCGACCGGGTCAACCGCCGGGTCGGTGATCGCCTCGCCGTCGAGGAAGACGTCACCGTCGTCGACCTCCTCCAGCAGGTCGACGCAGCGCAGCAGGGTCGACTTACCCGAGCCTGAAGCGCCGATCAGCGCCACCGCTTCGTGCTCGCGCACGGTCAGGTCGACGCCGCGCAGAACCTCCCGCTCGCCGAAGGCCTTGCCCACATCGCGCAGCTCCAGCACCGGGGCGCCGAGCGAACTCATCGCACCGCCCCCTCGGGGCCGCCGAGCCGGTCGACGATCCGGGCGGTGGGGATGGTGACCGCCAGGTAGAGCAGCGCCGCCGCAACCAGCGGCGTGAAGTTGAACAGCTGCGACTCGATGATCTGGGCTTCGCGGAACGCCTCCAGCGGGCCGAGGATCGAGATCAGGGCGACGTCCTTCTGCAGGGCGACGAAATCATTCAGCAGTGGCGGCGCCACCCGCCTCACAGCCTGGGGCAGGATTACGTGGCGCATCGCCTGGGACTCGGTCAGGCCGACCGCCAGCGCCGCGTCGCGCTGGCCGCGGTGGACCGAGTTGACCCCGGCGCGGTAGACCTCGGCGACGTAGGCGCTGTAGGAGAGGATCAGGGCGATCGCGCCGAGCACCACCGGGTCGGTCGGCACCCCCTCCAGGCGCAGCGCCGGCACCCCGAAGCCGATCAGGAAGACGAGCAGGATCGTCGGGATGCCGCGAAAGACGTCCACGTAGAGGACCGAAAGCAGGCGCAGCGGGAAGATCGCCGGGGAGCGGGCGATACGCACCAAGGCGATGACGAGGCCGACGACGAGGATCGCCAGCTCGGCGACGATGAAGATCTTGACGTCGAGCCAGAAGGCCTTGGCTACATCCGGGAAGGAGTCCTTGAAGACTTCCCAGTTGAAGAAGGTCTCGCGGACTTCCGGCCAGCCGGGGCTGGTCAGGATCAGGGTCGCGAGGCCGCCGAGGATGACGATGCTGGAGAACGCCGCAATCGCCTGACCGCGACGGTGCCGGCGGCGCTTCGCCGCCTCCCGTTCGAGGCGACGGCTGCTAGGCATCAGTCCAATTCAGGGGCGCCGGCTGCGTCGCTCATCCAGCGCTGGGTGATCTTTTCGAGCTCTCCCGAACTCTGCATCTCTTCGATCGCTTCCGAAACACAGCCGGTCAGCTCGGAGTCCCTTTCCAGCAGCGCCCCCCACTGGTCGCCGCCGGGGGCGCTGAACTGGCCGACGACGGTGGCCTCGGGGACCTGGACCGCGGTCAGGTAGAGCGCGGTGGGCAGGTCGACGACGACCGCGTCGATCTGTTCGTTCTTCAGCGCCTGGACGACGTCGTTGGAGGTGTTGAAGACTTCCGGCCGGCTGCTCGGTTCGATCTCTTCTTCGGCGGCTTCGAGGCTGGTGGTGCCGACCTGGACGCCGAGGTCGGCGTCCTGCAGGTCGGCGAGCGACGTGGCGTCCGCCACGTCGGAGTCCTTCAGCACCACCACCGCCTGGTTCGCCGTGTAGTAGGGCGCCGAGAAGTCAACGGCTTTTTCGCGCACCGGGGTGATCGAGATCTGGTTGACGTCGAAGTCGAAGTCTTTGGGGCCGGGAGCGAAGGAGGAGTTGAAGGACTCCACCGTCCACTTCACCTTGTTCTTCGGGTAGCCCAGCTGCTTGGCGATCGCGTAGGCGACAGCACTCTCGAACCCTTCGCCGTTGGTCGGGTCTTCATCTTCGAAATAGGGCGGGTAAGCGGGCTTGTCGGTGGCGATCGTCAGCATCCCCTCCTGCTCGGTCGGCAGCTGCCCCGGCTTGCAGGACGAGGCGGTGGCGGACGTATCGGTCGAGTCGTCCGAACTGCCGCAGCCGGCGATCAGCAACAGGGCCGGCAGGAGGAGCGCGAGCGAGAGCTTCTTCAGTGACAGAGACAAGACGGCGCGAGCCTATCCGAGTCGGCGGCGGCGAGCGGGACGCAGCCTCGTATCTATCTGAGTACTCACCGGTATAGAGTCCGGCACAACTACCCCAAGGCTGTTTCTACCGCCCCCCTCCGTTCTCGGTTTGGGGGGCGGTTCCGTATTTGGCCTCGAGATCTTCGGCCAGCGCCGCCAGTACGTGCAGCGGCACCCCCAGCCCCTTGGCGATGCGGCGGACGTTCCCCCAGGTCGGGTTAACGCGCCCGGACTCCATGTGCGAGATCCAGGTCGGGTGGATGCCAGCCCGCAAACCAAGCGCTTCCTGGCTCAGCTGGGCCTCCCTGCGGATCTGTCGAATTGCCTTGCTGAGGCCGATCTGGGGTTCGTCTTGCCGCGGCATCTAGGGAAGGGAATTCGCCTCCCGCCCCCGCGTCCATAGAGGTGGGCTCAGGTCCGGCCGCAAAGACGCCAGCACCGGCTTTCTTCCGGTACCAATCGGTCCCCACTCGTGTCGCAGGCGAGGACCCGGTTCAAGGGGGCGGTCTCTCTCCATCGCGAACACGAACATATGTTCGCATAGGCCGCGGCTGATTTATAGGGCAGATGAACCCGCGGCCCACTCTCGACCCAGCCGGCTGTGCCGAGAGTCGGTAGCGGCGCTCAGGCCGGCTCGCCCCAGAGGGTGGCGACCAGCGAGCGCGGGCCACCGTGGTCGCGGTGCTCGCAGAGGTAGATGCCCTGCCAGGTACCGAGCGCGAGGCGGCCGCTGCTGATCGGCAGGGTCAGCGAGGGACCGAGCAGGGCGGCCTTGATGTGAGCGGGCATGTCGTCGTCGCCCTCGAGGGTGTGGGTCCAGTACGGAGCGCCTTCGGGCACTGCGCGGTCAAACCAGGACTCGAAGTCGTGGCGGACGTCCGGCGAGGCGTCCTCGTTCAGGGCCAGCGAAGCCGAGGTGTGCTGGATCAGCAGGTGCAGCAGCCCGACCTCGATCTCGCCCAACTCCGGCAGCGCCTCCTCGACCTCGCGGGTGACGAGGTGGAAGCCGCGTGGCCGGGCCGTCAGTCGAATCGCCCGCTGAACCCACATCGGCCAGAGGATCGCATGCCGGCTGCGCGAAATAGGTCGAGATGGAGACCCGCCTGCCCGCCCGGCCCCTCGTCATCCTCACCTTCGCCACCGGCGTCGTCGACGCCGCCAGCTTCCTCGCCCTCGGGCAGGTCTTCGCGGCGATGCAGACCGGCAACGTGATCTTCCTCGGCATCGGCACCGCGGGAGCCGGGGATGCGCCGTTCCTGGCGCCGCTGATCGGGCTCGCAGCGTTCCTTGCCGGAGGCGCGCTGGCGGCGAGGACCGTCGACGCGGCGGGCGGCGCCGTGTTCCTGCCGCGCTGGCTGATCCGCGAGGCGGGACTGCTGGCGTTTGCCGCGATCCTCGCCGCCGTGGTCGGCGCCGACCCCGGCCATGCCTCCGCCTACCTGGTGATCGCGCTGCTCTCGCTGACGATGGGGCTGCGCAACACCTTCATCCGCGGCACCGCCGGCCCCAACCTCGCCACCACCGTCCTTAACCTGACCCTGACCACGGCCACCCCGGGCGCCGCCCTCGGAGCGGCCAGTTCGGCCGACCTAAACCAGCGCGCGGCCGGTCTGGCCGCGATCCTGGTCGGCGCGATCGCCGGAGCGCTTGCCGCCAAATCGAGCCTCACCCTGGCGCTCCTGCTCGCCTGCCTGGCCACCCTGGCGGCGGCCCTGACCGCCGCCTCAGACCCTGGCGAAGAGCTCGCGCAGTCTTGAGGCGAGGGCGAGCGGCTGCTGCGCCATCAGGGCGTGGCCGCAGCCGTCGAATAGCTCCGCCTCCGCGCCCCAGCGCGCGGCCAGGGGCTCGGCGTTGGCGACGGGAATGACGCGGTCCTCGCGTCCGTGCAGGACCAGCGCCGGCGGCGGGTCCGCGGGCGGCGGGCGGTCCTCCCGATGCCAGGCTTCCATCGCCCCCTCCTGGGCCCGCAGCACCGCCGGCGAGAGGCCGGCGCGGGCGGCAGCGACGATCTCTCCGAACTCGCGGTCGATCTCGGCGGCCTTCGGCGGCGGGAAGAGGAGTGAGATCAGGCGGCTGGCCTGCTCGCGCGGGGAGCCGGAGTGGTCGGTCAACTGCGCCCAGTCAGCGGGATCGGCCGCGACCGCCGCACCGCCGCCGGGGTCGGTGGCGAGCAGCCCGAGGGCGCTGACCGCCCCAGGCTCTGTCTCCGCCAGGCACTGGGCGGCGTAGCCACCCATCGACCAGCCGACTACCGGGCAGCTCTCGATCTCCTTCGCCGCCAAAATTGCCCGCAGGTCAGCGGCGATCGCCTCGACCGTCAATCGCTCCGGGCGCGGGTCCGACTCCCCCACGCCGCAGTTGTCGGGGCAGATCACCTCGCGGCCCTCGGCCAGCGCTGCGACGAAGCCCGGGTCCCAGTCGGCGCCGGTCGCGGCGTAGCCGTTGACCAGCAGCAGCGGCGGGCCGCTGCCGACCAGGCGCCAGGCGAGCCGCCGCCCGGCGACCGTGGTGCTCTCGATCCCGTTCGCCTCCATCGCGCCAAAGATACGATCAGCCGATGGGCCAGCGCGTAATCGTCCTCGGGGCTGGCTTCGGTGGGCTCGAGCTCGCCTCGAAGCTCTCCGAGGCGAGCGGCGGCGAGATCGAGGTGACGCTGATCGACAAGGGCGAGGGGTTCGCCTTCGGCTTCTCGAAGCTGGAGCTGATGTTCGGCCGGGCGACGCTGGACCAGGTCCGGGTCCCCTACACGGAGATCGCCAAGCCGGGTGTGCGGGTGCTGCGGGAAACCGTGACCGCGATCGACCCCGAGGCACTGCAGGTGACGACGGATCAAGGCGAACACAGCGGCGACGCGCTGGTGATCGCGCTCGGCGCCGACTACGACATCGAGGCGACCCCAGGGCTGGCCGAGGCAGGGAACGAGTTCTACTCCTTCGCCGGGGCCGAGCGACTGGGCGCGATCCTGCCGAAGTTCTCGCAGGGGCGGGCGGTGATCGGCGTCTGCGGGGCGCCGTTCAAGTGCCCGCCGGCGCCCAGCGAGTGCGCCCTGCTGCTCGACGAGGAGTTGCGCCGGCGCGGGGTCCGCGAGGCCTGCCAAATCTCCTTCGTGATCCCGTTCGGGAAACCGGTCCCGCCCTCGCCGGAGACCTCGGCCGCACTGGAAGCGGAGTTCGCCGAGCGCGAGATCGAGCTGATCGCCGGCCGCCGGGTCGCCGCGCTGGACCCGGACCGCCGGGTCGCGATCCTCGACGACGGGGCCGAGATCCCGTTCGACCTCTTCCTCGGGGTGCCGAAGCACCGGGCACCCGAGGTCGTGATCGAGAGCGGCCTGACCGAGGACGGCTACGTGCCGGTCGACTTTGCCACCCTGCAGACCCGCTTCCCCCACGTCTACGCGGTCGGCGACGTCGCCACCGCGGGGGTGCCGAAGGCCGGGGTCTTCGCCGAGGGCGCAGCCCGGATCGTCGCCCAGTCCCTACTCGCCGAGCTCCAGGGAGGCGACCCGCCCGACCGCCACCGCGGCCAAGGCACTTGCTACATCGAGTTCGGCAGCGGCCGGGTCGGCAGCGTCGAGATCGACTTCCTCTCCGGCCCCGAGCGGACCGGCGTCTTCCACGCCCCCTCCGCCGAGCTGGTCGCCGAGAAGGAAAAGTTCGGCACCGTACGCCGCACCCGCTGGTTCGGCAGATAGGCCTTAAATCTTCCGCAGTCTCAGCGCGGAGCGGTCGCGTACTTCATCGCCCTCGCCGTTGCCGACAGCGGCGGTGACGCCCACTCCCGCCGGTCCTCGGGCGACCAGGCGTAGGCCGGCGTGCCCTCGACTACGAGCTCCGCGATCTCCGGTTGCCTGAGCTCATGCGCTGACCAGTCGTAGAGGAGGCGCAGGCGCGGCTGGATCACCGCGAAGTCGAGCAGGCGGCCGAAGCCGTTCTCGACCTCCAGGTAGGTCGCAAGGTCGTCGTCGGCTGGGTACCGATCCGGGAGGACCCTGCCCAGCGAGAGGAAGACGCCGGCCATCCCTAGCCGCGGGTCGCCGAGCAGCCGCCCGCAGGGGGCCAGGCGACCGAGCGCGAGGCGCGGCGCGGCGACCAGAGCATGCGCGTAGAGGACGCGGAGAAGGACGACGTTGAGGAAGAAGCGCTCGGTCCGAGTCTCCTCTTCGGCAAGGTCGCGATGGTCGAGATAGGCGGCGACGATGCTGGCGTTGTGCGCCCGGTACCAAGTCCGGGCCGTCGGCCTCTCGACGAAGGCATCCCAGAGGCTGATCGTCGGCGCCGACGCCGGGCCATCATGCCCGCCGGCGCGGGCAACCGCCTCGCACCCGTCCCGCAACAGCCGCTCGTTCAGCGCCCGCCACCAGCTGCTCCCCGGCGGATCGGCGTCGAGCGGGTTGAGCAACCCGCGCTTGGCCTCCCAGCGCATGAAGGACATCGCCGCCCGGCGGAACGGGAGGTGCCGCGGGGCCTCGCCGGTCGGCCCACCGTAGGTGGCGCTGGCGAGGGCCAGGCGCCCCCAGGGGTCGTCGCGGACCGCGGCCACCTTGGCGGCCGCGACCGTGGCGGCGCCCCGATCCGCCGTGCCCGCTCCTCCGCCGATGACTAGACCAGATCCCGCGGCTGAGTCTGCTCGGCCGCGAAGAGCTCGTGGATCAGCCTGATCGCGATCGAGCCCTCGCCGACCGCGGAGGCAACGCGATTCATCGACCCGTGGCGGACGTCGCCCGCGGCGAAGACGCCGGGCATGCTGGTCTCCAGCGAGAACGGACCGCGCTCGCGCGGCCAGCCTCCCTGCTCGACGTCCGCCCCCGTGCGGACGAAGCCTCCGTCCCCCTGGGCGAGCTCCGGCGGCAGCCAGTCCGTGTTCGGGCGGGCGCCGATCATCAGGAAGAGCCCGTCCGAGGCCACGGTCTCGGCCTCGCCATCGTCGCCGCGACGCAGGATCAGGCGATTCAGCCAGCCGTCGTCGCCGGCGCCACCGCCGACCACCTCGGTCCGCAGGCGCACCTCGACGTTGGGCGTGGCTTCGATCTGGCGCACCAGGTAATGGGACATGCCCTTCTCGAGCGAGTCGGCGCGCACCACCAGCGTCACCTCGCGGGCGTATTCGGCCAGGTGCAGGGCCGCCTGGCCGGCCGAGTTGGCGCCGCCGACGACGTGCACCGTCTCGTCAACCGTGGTCGGCGCCTCGGAGGCGGGGCCGCCGTAAAAGACACCGGCGCCGACAAGGGCCTCGATCTCCTCGATTTCGAGCCGGCGATAGGTGGCACCGGTGGCGAGGATCACCGCTCGGGCGCTGACCTCGCCGCCGTCGGAGAGGGCGACAAAGAGACGGTCGCCATCGCGCCGGATCGCGGTCGCGTCGTGCATGAAGGCGAACTTGGCGCCGAAGACCCAGGCCTGCTCGTAGGCGGCCTCCGCCAGCCGGCGCCCGCTGACCCCGCGCGGAAAGCCGAGGTAGTTGCGGATCAGCGAGCTCGAGGTCGCCTGGCCGCCGATGCCGCCGTCGTCGACGACCAGCGTCCGGAAGCCCTCGGAGGCGCCGTAGACCGCCGCCGAGAGGCCGGCCGGCCCGCCGCCGACGATGACCACGTCGAAGTCCCGCCGCGCGGGGTCGATGGTGGCGCCGGCGGCGCTCGCCAACTCCAGGTTGGTCGGGTTCGTCAGCACCGTCCCATTCGGGAAGACGACGAGCGGCAGCGGCTCCCCGTCCCCCGTCTCGGCGACCAGCGCGCGACCGTCGGGGGAATCTGCGAGTAGGAACGCGTGCGGCACCGCGCAGCGGCCGAGGACCTCTTTCAGCTCCTGCGCCCGGCCGATCCACGACTCGCTGACGATCTGGACGGTGTGCGGGGAGACCCGCCGCGCGTGGGCCCACTCGAGCAGGAAGGTGGAGATCGACTGATGGAAGAGCTCGTCGGGCGTCTGCGAGGGCCTGATCACGTAGTACTCGATCTGCCGCCTGGCCATCGCTTCGAAGATCGCCTCCGCGGTCTGACCGTCGCCCCAGCTGCCCCACTCGATCAGCAGCCCGCGCTGAGCGTGGGCGTGGAGTTCGCGTGCCCTGCCCAGCAGCTCGGGGCCGGTCATGCCCTCGAACGAATCCGCGGCGAGGACCAGGGCCACGTCTTCGCCCGTCTCCTTCAGCGCCCGCAGCTCAGCCATCGCCTCACCCACCGAGGCCAGGCAGACGACCCGGTAGCTCCGCGAGTAGCGGTCGATCAGCTCGCGCTCGACAGCCCGCAGGGCCCGTTCGTCTTCGTCGACCGCCAATAGGACAGGAATCACAGCCCGAACCTATTACGCGGACCGCACCGCCCGCCAGGCAGCGTCGGCCAGATCGTCCTCCACTCCGCGCAAGGAGCTGTCGCGCTTCACCAGCCAGGAGCGGGAGAGCGCCTGGGCCGGCCCGAAGACGGAGACGAAGAAGACCTCGCGCGGCATGGGGCAGATGCTCGTCTGACCGTCGATCCACTCCTCGATCGCGGCGAACATGGTCCCGTTCAGCGCCTCCACCTCCTCCCCCGCCCGCTCCCGCGCAACTCCACCGTCGAGCAAGAAGAGAGCGCGCTCGGGGTTCAGCTCGACCCAGCGCAGGTGGTGGCGGACCAGGGCCTTGATGCCCTCCTCGGCATCGGGAGCGTTCTTCAAGGTGCGCCGGACGCCGGCCTGGTACTCACCCAGGACTTGCGCGTAAAGCGCTCCCAGGATCCCGTCCTTGTCACCGAAGTGGTGATAGATCGAGCCGGTGCTGGCCCCGGAGCGCTCGCGCACGTCCTCGATCGTGACCTCTCCACCGGCCTCGAGGGATTCGAGCGCGGCCTCCAGAATCGTCTCGCGGCGGGTCATCTGGTTAGAATTCTATTCTAGAAAATGGTTCTACTCGATCAAGTCATGCCTACCTCCGACCGCAGCGAGGTCCACCGCCGCGAGACCGCGGCTTCCCCCGCCGCCGTCTGGGACGCGATCCACGAGCTGCAAGCGAGCGAGATGACGGTGATGCGAGCCCTGATGGGCCTGCGCACCCTCGGCCGCCGAGGGGGCGACGGCGAGCAGACGGTGCTGGAGGGATTCGAGCGAATGGGGTTCCGCAAGGTCGCCGAGGAACCGGGCCGAGAACTGGTCGTGGCCGGCATCGGCCAATTCTGGAAGCTCTCCGGCGGTCTCCGCCGGGTGGAGAACAAAGAGCAGTTCAAAGCCTTCCAGGAGCCCGGCTACGCCAAGGTCGCGTTCAACTTCCGCCTCCAAGACGGGGAGCTGTCCACCGAGACCCGGATCGCGGGTACGGACCCCGCGGCGCGGCGGCGCTTCGGCCTCTACTGGCTGGCGATCCGCCCCGGCAGCGGCTTGATCCGGCGCGAGTGGCTGCGGGCGCTCGATCGCCGGGCACTGGCGTCCGCTCTCTAGCTCACTGCTGTTTATCGGGGAGGCAGGATTTAGGCGAGGTGGGCGCAGATGCTGGCGACGTGGCGCTGGTCGGTGCCGCAGCATCCGCCGACCACGCGCAGGGCCGGGAGGCGCGACTCGAGTGCGGCGTATTCAGCGCCGAACTCTTCCGGGTCGCCGCTGTCGAGCTCCTGGGCTTCGTCGAGTTCCGCGTGACTGCGGCGCGAAGCGTTGGCGCGGACGCCGCCGATGCGGCCCAGCCAGGCCTCTTCACCAGCCAGCTCGGCGGCGAAGTGGGTCGGGTGGGCGCAGTTGATCATCTGGTAGAGCGCGGCGCCGCCGGTCTCGGCGTCAAGGCGTTCGACCGCCTCGCGCAGCGGTTCGCCGCTCGGCAGCCGCCCGTCGGTCTCGACCGTGAAGGAGACCGAGACCGGCAGCCCAGCCGCGGCGGCGGCGCGGACGATCCCGACCGCCTCCTCGACATAGGTCATCGTCAAGCCGCTGACCATGTCGACGCCCTCAGCGGCGAAAACGGCGACCTGTTTGGCGTGGTACTCCTCGGCTTCGGCGGCCGAAAGGAACGACTCGGGGCTGTAGCCGTCCCCCTCGGGACCGATCATGCCGGTGATCGACACTGGCACCTCCCCGGCCGCCCGCTCGCAGACTTCCCGAGCGAAGGCGACCGCCTCGCGGTTGATGTCGGCGATGTCGGCTGGCGAGTACCCGAGCGCGGCGCCCCACTTCTCGCTGGCCCTCCAGGTCGGAGGGTCGAAGGTGTAGCCGGTGCCGTGCTCGGCGGCGATCGCCAGGAAGTCCTCGTAGTAGCGGCGCAGGCCAGCGCGACCGGCCTCATCGCGCAGCAGCGTGAAGGAGGCGAATTCCGGCAGCTCGAACCCCTCCTCGAAGATCATCACGGTCTCCAAGCCGCCGTCACCAATGAACAGTTGCGAGCCGTCGGGAAGTGCCATCGGTAGGCGATTTTCCGCGACGCCGCGTCCGCTGTCAACAACCGCATGCGGCCGACTCCAGCACCAGAATTGGTCGGGCCACGCCGCTCGTCCCGGCGGACTCTGAAGAATCGGGGAGACAGGATTTGAACCTGCGACCGCTCGGCCCCCAGCCGAGTGCGCTACCAGACTGCGCCACTCCCCGTGGGCTTTTCATTCTGACGAATCGGCGCGATGGCGGGTACCCTGCCCGGGGTACGCGGCGGTAGCTCAACGGTAGAGCCTCAGCCTTCCAAGCTGATGACGCGAGTTCGATTCTCGTCCGCCGCTTCTTCAATCCGAGCCATTCAGGTCGACGAGCGTGGTGTCGATATGAGAGCGGATGTCTTCGATCTCGAAACGCGCGGCCCTCGGTAGCCTGGCGCTCATCCTCCTGGCCGCGCTGGTCGTTGCCTCTCCCCTCTTCTTCGGAGGCAGCGGATCTGACGCCGGCCGGGACGACGCGGTCCCCGCGGCCGGCCCGTCCGGCTACGTCGACTGGCCGAACTTCGGCCGGGTGCCGCAACGCACGCACTACCTGCCCGCCACGCAGAAGGCCCTCGACCCGCCGCTGAAGCAGGCGTGGTCGATCAACACGCACGCGCTGATCGAGTTCCCGCCCGCGATTCACGACGGGGTCGCCTACGTGATCAACAAGTACGGCAACGGCAAAGCCGTCCGCCTCAAGGACCGCAAGGTGCTCTGGGAAATCAACATCCGTCCCAGCAACAAGGGCGCGCCGAACTTCGTCACCGCACCCGTCTACTACGAAGGCCGCATCTACGGCGCCTTCCTCACCGGCCACCTCGCCGCCGGCGACGCCGCGACCGGGAAGAAAGACTGGGTGCGGAAGTTCGACGCGCACCTCGAATCCTCGCCGCTGGCGATCGACGGCACGCTCTACCTCGGAACCGACACCACCGACCTGATCGCGCTGCGCGCCTCCGACGGCAAGACGCGCTGGAGCTTCAACGCCCCGGGCGCGATCAAAGCCAGCCCCAGCTACGACGACGGCAAGGTCTTCCTCGCCGACTACCAGAGCTCGATGTTCGCCCTCGACGCGAACAGCGGCAAGCCGGTCTGGCGGACCAACACCAGCAAGGTCCCACCCTTCGGCCGCGGCGGCTTCTTCTCCTCCCCGGCAATCGGGTTCGGACGCGTCTACGCCGCCCGCGACGACGGCACCGTCTACGCCTTCGACGAGAAGACCGGCAAGGTCGAGTGGCACTTCGACGCCGGCGACTACGTCTACGGCTCGCCCGCTGTCGCCCAGGTTCCCGGCACGCCGCCGACCGTCTACATCGGGGCCGAAAACGGCCGCTTCTTCGCCCTCGACGCCAGCACCGGCAAGGTCCGCTGGCAGAAGGACATCGGCGGCCCGATCCCCGGCACCGCGGTCGTGATCGGCCACACCGTCTACACCTCCAGCTTCAAGACTCAGGTGACGAGCGGCTTCGACGTCCACACCCACAAGCGCACCTTCCACCTCGAAGACGCCGGCTACACGCCGATGACCTCCGACGGCAAACGCCTCTACCTGGTCGGCTACTACGACCTGATCGGCCTCGAACCGCGCTAGCGCAGCCGACTTTGAACACACCCCGGTGTGTCGAAAGTCCGAAGCGCTAGGGAATTGGGGTGTGCGCCCGGCTCACGTCCAGCTCGAAGATGCGGAAGTCGGTACCGAGCACCGGCTGGGAGACGTTGTGAACCGGCGTCTCGCCGATCGTCCCGTCGGGGGAGCCGGCGTGGGCGTGGCCGTGGAGGACAAGGTCGGGACCGTGCTCGAGGATCGGCGCCGCCAGCCGGTCGCTTCCCATGAAGACGAAGATCTCCCGCGGCTCCCCCTCCAGCGTCGCCTCGATCGGCGCGTAGTGCAGGAGGACGATCCGCACCGGACAGGTCGCGACCTCTCGTAACCCCTCATCGAGCGCCTGTACTTCGGCGGTCGCCTCGGCGTAGACGGCGCGCAGTGAGGGCTCGCCGAAGTCCGGCAGGTGGCGCGGCGCGAAGCCGCCGACGAAGCCCTTGACGCCGACAATCCCGACTTCGGCCTCGCCCACCTGGCAGATGGCGGCACTGCGGTCGAGCATCCGCACGCCCCCCTCCCCCAGCAGCCGCAGGATCGCCTCGGCTTCGTCGGCGTGCCAGTCGTGGTTGCCGAGCACGGCGTAGACCGCCGCCGACGTCGCGGCGGCGGCCTCGCAGAGGATTTCCGCCTCCTCGAGCCGGCCGTGGCTGGTCAGGTCGCCGGCGACGAGGACGAGGTCGACGTCGTCGCCGAGCGCGGCAAAAGCGGCGACGACCGCCTCGCGGTTGGAGTCGCGACAGTGGATGTCACCGGTGGCGGCGATCCGCAGCATCGCCGCTCCCCTACCCGCCTGGCCGTTGCGTTCATCGGGCTTGCTGATGGGGCACCGATCAGACATGGCCGAGAACCTGGGCAAGAGCGAGGTCGCCGCGGAGCTGATCGAAAGCCTCAAACGCGCGGTCGCGACGCTGGATGAGCGGGACGTCCCCTACCTGCTGGGCGGCGGCCTCGGCTGCTGGGCGCGCGGCGGGCCGCCGTCGAGCAACGACATCGACCTGATGGTCAAGCGCGAGGACGCCGAGCGGGCGCAGCAGGCACTAGTCGGGGCGGGAATGCGGCCGGAGACGCCGCCCGAGCAGTGGCTGCTGAAGGCCTGGGACGGCGAGATCCTCGTCGACCTGATCTTCGAACCCTCGGGGATGCGAATCGACGACGAGGTGCTGGCCCGCGGCGAGATGTTGAGCGTGATGGCGATGCAGACCCGGGTGATGGACCTCGACGACATCCTGATCACCAAGCTGATGGCGCTCGACGAGCACAGCGCCGACTACGGCGACCTGATCCTCATCACCCGCTCGCTGCGCGAGCAGATCGACTGGGCCCGACTGCGAGAGGAGACCGCGTCGAGCCCCTTCGCGGTCGCCTTCTTCGCCCTCGCCGACGGGCTGGAGATCTGCCCGGCGGCTAAGGCCTCGGCCAGCAACTGACGAGCGAGATTCGAAGACGGGGCAGCCAGGACTCGAACCTGGAATCGCCGGTTTTGGAGACCGGTGCCTTAGCCAGTTGGGCCACTGCCCCAGAGGTCTGATCGTAAACGAGCCGGGCTCCGCAGAGCCCGGCCCTTTGGGCCTACGAGATCCGCTTCAGAGTGATCTTCTTGGTCTTGGTCACCGGGGTGCCCGAGAGGGGCTTAAAGGTGATCTTGGCGCTCACTTTGGCCGTGCCTTCTTCGGCCAGGAGCTTCTTTGCCTTCCCCTTCGCCTTGATCGTCAGCTTCAGCGTCTTCGGCTTCTTGGCCTGCTTGGCGGACTTCTTCACCTTGACGATGTCTTTGCCGGTGGCGGTCAGGGTGCCGGCGCCGGGGATCTTGACCGAGAGCGTCGCGATGCCTTTGGTCTTGTTCAGCTGCGCACCGCCGAGGCTGATCTTCGCTTTGGCGACCTTCAGTTTCGCCACCTGAGAGACGCTGCCGCCCTGCGGGGTGGTCGCCGTTAGCGTCACGTTGTAAGTGCCCGGCTTGGCGTTCTTCGGGACCGTCACGGTGACATTCTGCGGCGCCGTCGGCGAGCGGTGGGTGGTCGGGTCGGGCGGCCCTGGGGTGAAGGTCGAGTTGCCGACCTTCACCTGCGCCTTCGACAACGTCGAGGTCGCCGACAGGGCGAAGCTCGGGGACGGCGTCGTGGTCGTGGCGAAGTTGGCCGGGAAGGAAACTTTCGCCTTGCCACCGAGGAAGACGGAGGTCTTCGCCGGCGCGCCGATCGTCAGATCCGAGGTGCCAATCTGACCCTGCAGCACGGTGCCGGCGCAGATGGCATCGCCGTCCTGCGGTTCGACGCCAGCTTCAAACCGCACACAGCGAGCTGGACGGGAGGCGGGCTGCGCCGGGCTGACTTCGCGAAGGCCGAAGGTGATGCCGGTCGCAAAGGGGCCCGGGAACGGACTTCCGTCTGCTGCCGCCGGCAGGCCGAAGTCGGCATCGACATTCCATTCGACGAGCGCGCCGGCCTGGTCCTGCTGCACGTTGGAGAGATAGCCGACTCCCTGAAGACCGGCCGGCGGCCAGACCTGAACGCCCACTTCGCCACCTTCTTCTTCTTCTTCCGCGAGTTTCTGCAGGCCCACGGAGGCGGCGGCCATTTCCGTGGCGACTTCGTCGCTCCGAGTGAAGACCAGCGGGCTGCCACCGCCGACCGGGATGGCGGTAATCGTCGCGGGCGGGACCGAGCCCGGGGGAACGGCAATGCCAAGCAGGTACTGCGTTTCTTCAGCTTCTTTGGTGGGATTGCACGCCGCAGAGCTGGGTTCGGTGCAGATCACGAAGTGGACCCGTGCGGATCCGATGGCACCCGGCTGAGACAGCGTCAGGCTGCCTGACTTGAGGAAGGCACAGGCGCTGAGGACGAGTGCGATCGCAGCCAAGGCAGCGACGGCGATTAACGGCTTGGCATGACAGCGAAGACGAGACAAGAAAACTCCTCCGGTCGGTGTAGCCACGACCCTAACGCCCGAGACGGGCGGAGAACCAGGTGATGCCTGCGATGCGGGCGGAGGGACTTGAACCCCCACGAGCCGAAGCTCACCAGGACCTAAACCTGGCGCGTCTGCCAAATTCCGCCACGCCCGCGTGGCTGGCCCGATCGGGCCTTAACGAGCGGCCAACGCCGCCACGTCGCTGACAGATTCTATGATCGGAGGGTGGCGGTAGGAGAGGTCAGGCCCGGCTACGAACTGTGGCGGCCAAATCGGGAAAAAGCGAGCTCGGTCTCGACCAAGTTCGTTGTCGTCCTTTTGCTGGCCGCAACGGCGGTGATCGCGGCGCTGATCACGATCGGCGGTTGGTCGCTTTTGAAGGGCGGCGGCGGGATGGGAATCGTCTGCGCGATCTATGCCTTCCTCTACGCCTTCTTCGCCTTCCTGGTCGCCCGCTGGAACCGCGGCATCCTGCCGGTAGCGGCGGCGCTTTCGATGATCCTCGCGATCTTCTGCGCGGTTGGCGCCGAAAGCTGGTTCAACCGCGACCGCGCCGGCTTCAACGAGGCCCTCTTCCCCTCCGAACTGATCGGGATGCTAGTGATCGTCCTCGGGCTGCTGCAGATCGTCACCGTCGCCGCCGTGCTCTACGCCTTCAACCAGGAGTGGCACGTCGAGGAGGAGCGCCCGATCGGCTCGGGCGAGGATTACGGCGCCGGCGCTTCGCCCCAGCCTGCGTAGCCGCTGACCCTTGCCGGCACTATCGTTCCGGCTAGAGCCGGAGTGGCGGAACTGGCATACGCGATCGACTCAAAATCGATTGCCCTTGCGGGCTTGTGGGTTCGAATCCCACCTCCGGCATCAATAGGGTGGCGCCGTGAACGCGTCCACCGGGGAGCTGCTCTGGAAGCCGTCGGCCGAGCTGGTCGAGCGCTCGCGGCTGACCGAGTTCATGCGCTGGCTGGAGCGGGAGCGCGGCCTCTCCTTCGACGACTACGCCGAGCTCTGGCAGTGGTCGGTCGATGACCTCGACGCGTTCTGGGGCGCGATCTGGGACTTCTTCGAGGTTCAGGCCGACGGCGAGCGGGGCACAGTGCTGGGCAGCCGCAAGATGCCCGGCGCCAAGTGGTTCCCCGGCACCCAACTCAACTATGCCGAGCACGTCTTCGCCGGCAAGGACGACGGCGAGACGGCGATCCTCCACGCCTCCGAGCTGCGCGAGCTGGATGAGCTGAGCTGGGGCGAGCTGCGGCGCCAGGTCGCGGCGACGGCGGCCGGGCTGCGCGACCTCGGCGTAGAGCCCGGCGACCGGGTCGTCGCCTACCTCCCGAACATTCCCGAGGCGATCGTCGCCTTCCTCGCTACCGCCTCGATCGGCGCGGTCTGGTCGAGCTGCTCACCCGACTTCGGGTCGGCCAGCGTCATCGACCGCTTCGCCCAGATCGAGCCCAAGGTCCTCTTCGCGGTCGACGGCTACCGCTACGGCGGTAAGGACTTCGACCGCCGCGAGACCGTCGCCAAGCTGCAGGAGGCGATGCCAAGCCTGGAGCGCACCGTCGTCCTCCCTTACCTCGATTCCGCGCCGGACCTCACGCCGCTGCGCGACGCGGTGGGCTGGGAGCAGCTGCAGGCGGACGGCACCGGCGCCGAGCTGACCTTCGAACGCGTCCCCTTCGACCACCCGCTCTGGGTCCTCTACTCCTCCGGCACCACCGGGCTGCCGAAGGCGATCGTCCAGGGACAGGGCGGGATCCTGCTCGAGCACCTGAAGAAGCTCCACCTCCACGTCGACGCCCATCATGGAGACCGCCTTTTCTGGTTCACGACGACCGGCTGGATGATGTGGAACTTTCTCGTCTCCGGGCTGCTGACGAAGGCGGCGATCGTCCTCTACGACGGAAACCCCGGACATCCCGACATGGGGGCGCTCTGGGACTTGGCCGAGCGGGCGGAGGTGACGATGTTCGGGACCAGCGCCGCCTACATCGCCGCCTGCATGAAGGCGGGGGTCGAGCCGGGGAGCGGTCGCGACCTCAGCCGGCTGAAGGCGGTCGGCTCAACCGGCTCCCCCCTCTCGCCCGAGGGGTTCGACTGGATCTACGAGCATCTCGGCTCCGACACCTGGCTGTTCTCGACCAGTGGTGGCACCGACCTCTGCACCGCCTTCGTCGGCGGCGTGGCGATGCTGCCGGTCTACCGCGGCGAGCTGCAGGCACGGGCGCTGGGGGCATCGGTCGAGGCCTGGAACGAAGACGGCCGGCCGGTGATCGAGGAGGTCGGCGAGCTGGTCGTGACCAAGCCGATGCCCTCGATGCCGATCTCCTTCTGGGGCGACGAGGACGGCAGCCGCTACCACGAGAGCTACTTCGAGATGTTCCCCGGCACCTGGCGCCACGGCGACTGGATCGAACTGACCGAGCGCGGGACGGCAATCATCTATGGCCGCTCCGACTCGACCATCAACCGCGGCGGCATTCGCATGGGGACCAGCGAGATCTACCGCGCGGTGCTGGGGATCGACGCGATCGTCGACGCGCTGGTGGTCGATCTGCCGCGACCGGGGACCGACGGCTGGATGCCGCTGTTCGTGGTCATGCGCGAGGGCGCCGAGGTGGATGAGGCACTGCCGCGGGAGATCGCCCAGCGGGTGCGCGAACAGTGCTCCCCGCGCCACGTGCCGGACGAGGTCTTCCAGATCGCCGAGGTCCCGCGCACGCTCAGTGGCAAGGTGCTGGAGGTGCCGGTGAAGCGGATCCTGATGGGGACGCCGGTGGAGAAGGCCGCCAGCCGCGACTCGCTGGCGAACCCGGCCGCGCTCGACTACTTCGTCGAGATGGCCAAGCGGCTCGCCGTCTGAGCAAGGATCCCGCGCACATAGTCGGGCTCGTAGCGAACTTGCTCGTGGGTGAAGCGGAGCTGGGTCAGTCCCGCTGCGGTGTGGGCCTGGTCGCGGAGCCGGTCACGCGCCTGCTCGGCCGGCGTGCGGTGGTACCGCAGCCCATCGGTCTCGACCACCAAGCCGAGGTCCGGCCAGTAGAAGTCGACTTCGAACCCGCTGACCCACTGACCGGTGAGCGGCACCGGCAGCCCGGCACTGCGGGCCAGCGGCAGGAAACGCCGTTCCAGTTCCTCTTTGGTGAGACGGAAGGTGCGGCGGTCGAGGATCTGGCGGAGCCGGGCGACGCCCGGCTCGCCGGTGCGCTCGTCGAGCGCCGCGCGTAGTTCCGGCGGGTGAGTGAGGTTGTATTTGTCGGCCTCGTTGATCATCCGCTCGACGCCGGCGCGATCGAGGCGCAGCGTCATGTCGATCAGCGTCTGGATAGGGGTCGTGACCGGGATCCCGTACTCCGCGGTAACGTCACGCGGGCGGAGGGACGGACGCCTGTGAATGCGGAGTCCGGGGCGCCGTCGGTCGGAATGGCTGGGTAGGGATAGTTCTATGAGCCCCCGCTGCTCGAAGCCGATGCGCCATAAGGCAGCCGCACTTGAATGACTTAGGGCGGCACCATCGCCACAGGCAAGAACCGTCGCCATCCATCGCCCGTGCTGAGTCAGGCTTGGTCGGCCGACCGAGTACACACCGGGACGAATGGCGTGCAGGCGCCCCGATCGCAGGCGGTGTTCGATGGCCTGCCGACTGAAGCCCAATTCGAGCAACTGCGCCCGCGTCACAATGTCGTGCTGTCGCCTCGCGAGCGCCCAAGCTCGACGCGAACGGACACCCGCAGATCGCCTCTGCTGATTCTTCCTCCCCATAGGCAGGAAAAGTCAGCAAGCGCTCGAAGTCTCTCCCCCTACCCAGCCTGTTGTTCGCGGAGCTTGCGGCGCTCAGACCATGCCGAGGCCGCCGGAGACGCCCAGGGTCTCGCCGGTTACATACGAGGCGTCGTCGGAGGCCAGGAACGCCACGGCCGCGGCTACCTCCTCGGGCTGGCCGAGGCGGCCCATCTGGGTGGAGGCGCGCATCGTCTCGATCACCTTCTCGCCGATCTCGCCGAATTCCTTGGCGCCCATCAACAAGGGGGTCTCGATCGGGCCGGGGGCGATCGCGTTGGCGGTGACGCCGTAGCGCGCGGCCTCGCGGGCGATTGCCTTGGTGAAGCCGATCACGCCCGCCTTGGCGGCGCTGTAGGCGGCCGAGCCCTTGGAGCCGACCCGCCCGGCCTCGGAGGAGATGTTGACGATGCGGCCATAGCCACGCTCCTGCATCCCGGCAAGCGCCGCGTGAGTGCAGTTCATGACTCCGCCGAGGTTGATGTCCAGGACCTGCTGCCACTGCTCCTGCGTGACGTAGATGAAGAAGCCGAAGTTGTCGGTGCCGGCGTTGTTGATGAGGATGTCGGGAGCGCCGACGGCGGCAACAGCGCGGCGGGCGGCCTCAAGGTCGGTGACGTCGAGCTCGAGCGCGTGGCCGGCGATCTCGCCCGCGACCTTTTCTGCCCCCTCGGTGTTGAGGTCGCCGATCCAGACCTCGGCGCCCTCGGCCGAAAGCCGGGCGGCAACCGCAGCGCCGATTCCGCTCGCTCCGCCGGTCACCAGTGCCTTGCGTCCCTCCAGCCTCACGGGCCGGAGCATAGACTGCGCGGCCGTGACTCCGGGCAGCGAACCGATCCCGATCATCGGCGGCACCGGCGCCCTCGGCGCCGGTCTGGCGCGCCGCTGGGCCAAGGCCGGCGTGCCGGTCGTGCTCGGCTCCCGCTCCGCCGAGCGCGCTGAGGAGGCGGCGGCAAAAGTCCGCGCGGACATCCCGGGCGCCAACGTCGCGGGGCTCGAGAACCCCGAGGCCGCCGCGAAGGGAGAGATCGTCTTCCTCACCGTCCCCTTCCGCGCCCAATCGGAGAACCTCAACAACCTGCGCGATGCGCTCCAGCCGGGCCAGATCCTGGTCGACTGCACCGTCCCCCTCGCCGCCGCGGTCAGCGGCAAAGCGACCCGCTCGCTCGGCGTCTGGCAGGGATCGGCCGCCCAGCAGGCGCAGGAGATGGTCCCCGAGGGCGTCACCGTGATCTCCACCTTCCACACCGTCGGCGCCCCCAACCTCACTGACCTCGACACTGAGCTCGGCGAGGACATCCTCGTCTGCGGCGACAAGAAGGCCGACAAGGCCCGCGTCGCCCGCCTGGTCGAGCTGATCCCCGGCCTGCGCGCGGTCAACGCCGGCGCCCTGGAGATGGCGCGGATCGTCGAGCAGCTAACGCCGATGCTGATCTCGGTCAACACCCGCTACAAGACGCACGCCGGGATCCGCCTCACCGGCCTCCCCGACGCCGACCACTGGGCCTAGCCCCCAATGCGCGTCGCCCTCCTCGCTGGCGGCACCGGCGGCGCCAAACTCGCCGCCGGGATACAGGAGGAGGTCGGCCCCGACCTGGCGGTGATCGCCAACACCGGCGACGACATCGAGGCGCTCGGCGTCCACGTCTCCCCCGACCCGGACCTCGTCACCTACTGGCTCAGCGGAGAAATCGACGAGGAGCGCGGCTGGGGCATCCGCGACGACGGCTTCGTCGCCTTCGAGCGTCTGAAGCGACTTGGGGCGCCGAGCTGGTTCGGCCTCTCCGACCGCGACCTCGCTGCCTGCCTCTACCGGCGCCAGTTCCTCGACGACGGCGGTCGCCCGACCGACGCCCAGGCGCAGATCGCCCGCGGCCTCGGGGTCGAGGCGCGAGTGCTGCCGATGACCGACACCCCGGTGCGAACCCAGGTGATCACCCCGGCCGGGCCGCGAGCCCTGCAGGAGTACCTGATCATCGACGGCGGCACGCCAGCGGTCGAAGGGGTGCAACTGGAGGGGATCGCGGCGGCCGAGCCGACCCCGGAGGCGCTGGAGGCGATCCGGCTCGCCGAGGCGATCGTCCTCGGCCCCTCCAACCCGGTGATCAGCATCGGCCCGATCCTCGCCGTTCCCGGCATGCGCGAGGCGATCGCCGCCTCCCCCGCCCCGGTCGTCGCGGTCAGCCCCTACGTCGCCGGCGAGGTCGTCAAGGGACCGACCGACCGCTTCATGGAAGGGATCGGTCGCCCGACCACGGCCGCGGGCGTCGCCTCCCTCTATGCCGGGCTGATCGACGCGATGGTCGTCGACGAGGGCGACCCCGACCCGCCGCCGGCCGAGATCCCGACCCTGGCGGCGTCGACCCTGATGGAGGGAGCCGCAGGCCGGCTGCGCCTGGCCCGGATCGTCCTCGACTACGCCGCTACGCTCGACCCGAGTTGAACGCGACCGCCGTCCTCCCCGTCAAGCGCTTCGACGCAGCCAAGCAGCGGCTGGCGGCTGGGATCGGGACCGAGCGCCGCCGCGAGCTGGCCGGCGCGATGGTCGCCGACGTGCTGGAGGCGATCGGCGGGGCGCGGGCGATCGAGCGGGTGATCGTCGTCACCGGCGAGCCACTGGCACAGGAGCTGGCGGCCGAGGCCGGCGCCGAGGTCGTGCCCGACCCCGAGGACGCCGGTCACGTCGAGGCGGCGCTGGCCGGGATCGCCCGGGCCGAGGTCGAGGGGGCCGAGCAAGTCGTGCTGCTCGCTGGCGACTGCCCGCTGCTCGACCCGCGTGAGCTCGACCGGCTGCTGACCGGGATTCCCGGCAGCTACGTCGGGATCGTCCCCGACCGCCACGGCACCGGCACCAACGCGCTCCTGCTCAGCCCGCCGAGCGCAATCGTCCCCGCCTTCGGCGAGGGCAGTCGCGAGCGTCACGTCGAGGCGGCGCGGGTGGCCGGGGTCCCCTTTGGGATCGAGGAGCTGCCGTCGATCGAACTCGACCTCGACACCCCCGCCGACGTGATCGCGCTGACCCGCGAGCTGGAGCGACAGCCGAAGCGCGCCCGCCGCACGGCCAAGGCCCTGGGGATATGAGCGGCGAGCTTCGGGTGATCCCAGTCGAAGGGATGCACGAGGTCCGCGAGGGGGACAGGGTCGGTGAGCTGATCGCCGCGCGGGCTGAGTTGCAGGACGGCGACGTGGTGGTGATCTCGCAGAAGGTCGTATCGAAGGCGGAGGGGATGGTGCGGCGGCTGGCGGAGGTGGAGCCGTCCGAGAAGGCCCGCAAGCTGGCGGACGAGCTGGGTAAGGAGGCGGAGGCCGTGGAGCTGGTGCTCTCCGAGAGTCGGGAGATCCTCCGCGCGGAGCGCGGAGTCCTGATCACCGAAACCCACCACGGCTTCGTCTGCGCGAACGCGGGGATCGACGCCTCGAACCTCCCGGACGACGGGACGGTGTGTTTGCTGCCAGCGGACCCGGATACCTCGGCGCGGCGGATCAGGGCGGAACTACCCGGCACGGTCGCAGTCGTCATCGCCGACAGCTTCGGCCGGGCCTGGCGACTGGGACAGGCCGAGGTCGCGATCGGCTGCGCCGGGTTGGCGGCAATCGACGACTGGCGCGGGCGCGAAGACGCGAACGGTCGCGAGCTGACGGCGACGGAGATCGCGATCGCCGACGAGGTGGCGGCGGCCGCGGACCTCGTCCGCGTCAAGGACTCCGGGGTGCCCGCCGTCGTCGTCCGCGGCCTCGACCGCTACGTACGAGCGGAGGACGGACCCGGTGCATCCGCTCTCCAGCGCCCCCGCAGCGAAGACCTGTTTCGCTGACTACCCGGACTCGGGCAAGTCAGCCAGCCGGAGCGGCTGCCGCTGCCTCGCGAGGACCATCGCCCGCATAGGTCTCGATGACCTCGTACAGCGTCGTCCGCTGCGCGGGTTCGCGGCCGGCGGCCCGGGCGGCGGCGATCAGCTGCTCGGGCTCGAGCCGCACCCCGTGCTGGGAGCCGGCCATGCGGGAGATGTTCTCCTCCATCAGCGTCCCGCCGAGGTCGTTGACCCCCCAGCGCAGCGCCTCGGTCGCCCCCTCCAGTCCCATCTTCACCCAGCTCGCCTGCAGGTTGGGGATCGTCCTCCCCAGTGCCAGCCGGAAGGCGGCGGTGTGCTTGAGGTTCTCCCCCATCGAGATCTCCTCGATCCCGTGGGTGCGGCCGAGCATCGTGTTGAAGGGGATGAAGCTGAGCGGGACGAACTCGGTGATGCCGCCGGTCCGTTCCTGCAGGGCGCGGATCACCCGCATGTGACGGGCTAGCTCGCGGGGCTCCTCGATGTGGCCGAACATCACCGTCGAGGTCGAGCGCAGCCCGGCCCGGTGCGAGGCTTCGATGATCTCCACCCAGCGGTCGGCCGGGAGCTTGTTCGGCGAGATCCGCTGCCGGACTCCGTCGTCGAGGACCTCGGCGGCGGTGCCGGGGGTCGAGCCGAGCCCGCACTCGAGCAGGTACTCGAAGACCTCTAGCGGCTCTTTGCCGGAGCGCTCGCAGGCCCAGTTGATCTCCATCGGCGAGTAGGCGTGCAGGTGCAACTGCGGCGCCGTCTCCTTCGCCAACCGCAGCCAGCGCCCGTACTCCTCCAGGGTCAGGTCGGGATGGATGCCGCCCTGCATGCAGAGCTCGGTCGCGCCGAAGGCGACGGCTTCTTCAACCCGCGCGGCGAAGTCCCCCTCGCTGACTTCGTAGGCGTCCGGCGAGCGCTTGCCCTGGCCGAAGCCGCAGAAAGCGCAGCCGACGACACAGACGTTGGTGAAGTTGATGTTGCGGTTGACGACGAAGGTGACCTGATCGCCAGCCAGCTCCGCCCGCAGCTCGTCGGCCGCGATCCGCATCTCCTCAATCACCTCAGGCCGAGTCTCGGCGAAAAGGGAGGTCAACTCGTCCTCGGAGAGCTCCAACCCCTCGCGACCCTTGGCGATCGGCCTTTGGGGCGAGGCCCGGATCGATCACCTCCTCAAACCGCCTGCCGGATCCTCTCCGCGGAATGAACGACCAGTACTTCAACTTGATCACATCGAGGACCCCCTGCTCCATCCACTCCGGGTCCATGTACTGCGGGTAAACGCAAAGCCGCTCGGTCAGCGCGTACCCCCGCGGCGCCAGCTCCTTCCGCACCTGGTGCGGCGAAGGGAACGGCTCCTCTGGACGTGATGTGGTCCCCGTTGGCCGAAAGTCCTCCCAGATCAGTCGCCCCCGCCTCGACCAACTCGGGCCACCAGTCCGACAAGTTCGGCGGCACCTGCACCCCGACATCCGGCATCAGCCGTTTGCACTCTGCAATCAAGCGCTTGATCTCGTCAATGCCAACAGGGTTCGCCCAGGCTGGCAGGGGCGGTGGGGACACCTCCTCCAGGCGCTCAACATCGAGCCCTAGCGAGATGTGCCTGGAGGAGGTGTCCCCACCGCCCCCCCACCGCTGACGCGAAGCCTGATCCGCAATCTCAGCAACCTCAGCCCCGTAGTAACGCGGGTGCGGAACGAAGTTCTGCAGGATCACCTCCTGCAGATGGCCGTGCCGCGCGTGGCTGGCGGCGAGTGCTTCAAGGGATTCGATGCGCTCCTCGGGCGTCTCGCCAATGCCAACCAGGATTCCTGAAGTGAACGGGATCTTCAGCTCACCGGCGGCTTCGATGGTGGCAAGGCGCGCAGCCGGATGCTTGGTGGGAGATCCGGCGTGGACCGTCTCCATCAGGCGCTCCGAGGTGCTCTCCAGCATCAGACCCTGAGACGCAGTCACCTCCCGCAGCCGCGCCAGGTCACGCTTGTCCAGCACACCGATGTTGGTGTGGGGAAGCATGCCGCGCTCCATTGCCCGTTCGCAGGCCCAGACGACGTAGCTGGTGAAGTCCTCGTGGCCCCAGGTCTTCAGGCGCTCGGCGACCACCGGGTTGACCTCGGGTCGCTCACCCGTGAGGACGAGAAGCTCCTTGGCGTTGCGTTTAACCGCTTGGTCGAGCTGCTTTTCGACGTCCTCGGGCGCGTGGACGTGCGCCTGGTGCGTGGCGAAGGCGCAGTACTTGCAGTAGCACTGGCACGTCCGCGAAAGCGAAAGGGTGAAGTTGCGGGAGAAGGTGACCCGGCGCACGGGCTCAAGCTACTGCACCCGCCGGGCCGGCAAGGCGCACAAAAAAAGGCGCCACCCGCTCGGGGTGGCGCCTGGAAGAGCTGAATTCGCCGGTTGGCTGCTAGCTGGCCGGCTTGTCGCTGGTCGGGGTCGACCGTTTCGGAACCGGCGGCCGCACGTGCTCCGGCGGTTCGGTCGGCGGCAGGCCGCCCGGCTCGAGCACGAAGCGGTAGACGCCGCAGGCGGCCAGGGAGCCGACGATCGGGCCGACGAGGTAGGGCCAGACATCGCCCCACTCGCCGCTGACCAGGGCCGGGCCGAACCAGCGGGCCGGGTTGAAGCCGGCGCCGGTCAGCGGGCCGGCGACCATCACCGCGAAGCCGAGGGTGGTGCCGATCGCCAGCGGCGCCCACTCCTTGAAGCTCTTCTCGGAGTAGACAGCGGTGAGGATCACGAGGACGAGGATGAAGGTGCCGATCGCCTCGACGATCATGCCCGGCAAAGTCGCCGGCGAGGAGACCGCTGACTTCGGTGGCGCCATAGTTGGTCGCCAGCCCCTCGTCCTTCAGCAGCGCTCTTGGTCAGCAGGGCGCCGAGCACGCCGCCCGAGAGCTGGGCCAGCATGTAGATCGACGCCGTCGAGCGGCTTGATCCGCCGGATCGCGAGTGCCGCGAGGGTCACCGCCGGGTTGAAGTGCCCGCCGCTGACGACGCCGAACATGACGATCAGCCCGAACAGCAGGAAGGCGTGGACGAGGCCGACGACGGCGAAGTCCGAGCCGAACTGGGCTTGACCTCCGGTCGACACGTAACAGGACAACGACACTGGTGATGAAGAAGACCAGCAGCAACGTGCCGATCAACTCAGCCAGATATGCGGCTAGACCCTCTCTCCTGCACTCTTCTTCCTCCTCGATTCCCGTGATCAGGTATGCAGCGGCGGCAGTGTACTCACTATCTCGTAAATGGAATAGCTTCCCGCGCCGCATGAGATGGACTGTCGCGCTGCTGGCGGCCGTCCTCGCGCTCTCCGGCCTCGCCGGCTGCGGCGGGGACGGTGCGGAACCGGGCGCGCCGCAAGGCGCGACGCTCGTGCTCGATTTCGTCCCCAACGCCGTCCACAGCGGCATCTTCGCGGCGCAGAGTCGCGGCTACTATCGGCGACGAGGGAGTCGATCCTGAGATCCAGTCGCCGGGCGAATCGACCGACGCCCCGAAGTTGCTCGGGGCCGGCAAGGTCGAGTTCGCGATCCTCGACATCCACGACCTCGGCATCGCCCGCGAGCGCGGCATCGACCTCGTCGGCCTCATCCCGATCGTGCAGCGGCCGCTGGCCGCGATCCTCGCCCGCAGCTGACGGCCCGGTCCGCCGCCCGCGGGACCTCGAGGGCCGCAGCGTCGGCGTCACCGGCCTCCCCTCCGACGAAGCCGTGGTCGACTCCGAGGTCGAAGCCGACGGCGGCGACCCGGAGGCCGTCCGAGCGGGTGACGATCGGCTTCACCGCCGTCCCCTCCCTCGCCGCCGGCAAGGTCGATGCCGCAACCGGCTTCTGGAATTCCGAGGGAGTTGCGCTGCGGCAGCAGAGGATCCCGATCCGCGTCTTCAAGGTCGACGAGTTCGGCGCCCCGCCCTACCCCGAGCTGGTCCTGACCACCTCCCGGCAGCTGATCGAGAGCGATCCGGACCTGGTCGACGCGGTGGTCGCCGCCACCCGCCGCGGCTACGCCTTCGCGATCCGCATTCCCAACGCCGCCCTCGACGACCTGCTGGCCGCCGACCCGATCGCTCGACCGCGCCGATCAGCAGGCCCAGCTGAACGCCCTGCTCCCGATCCTCCACCCACGACCGTTCAATCCAGCCGTCCTCAGGGCCTGGGCGGCCTGGGACCTGGAACACGGGCCTGCTGGAAAAGCCCCTAGACGTCGAGCAGGCGTTCGACCAGCTCGGGTAGTTCTCGCGCCATTCGCGAGCGCGGCACGACCAGATCAACCCCCGCCGCCTCGGCCACCTTGCGGGTGTCGACGTCGACGTGCGAGTAGTAGCCGAGCACCGGCATTCCGAGCCCGACCAGAGCCTCGGGGTTCTCGGCGTCGAGGTCGGCAACGATCAAGTCGATTCCGTCCCAAGTGCTCTCCTCGATCGAGCCCGAGGAGACCACCTCGTGACCAGCCGCCTTCAAGCGTCTCCTGGACCTTGGAGCCGAGCATCAGGTCGGTTGAGATGCTGAGGACGCGCGCCACTAAATAGAGCGCCGCTCGCGGAACTCTTCCCGCACGCTCTCCGGCCGCCCCCACATCTGCACGACCTCGGAACGGCCCTCGCGAACCTCCGCCACCCGCAGCTCGCCGGCAACGCCTTCACCGTCCAGCTTGGTCGAGCACTCCCGACACCGTCTCGACCGCCGCTGCGTGACCAAAGCTCTTGGCGGCGACCAAGCGCCAATGCCAACCCTCATCCTTGGGGTGCTGGTAGACCTGCGCGTTGACCTGGCTGACCGCGACCGCGGTGTCCACGTACTGCGACTCATCCTCGATCCGCATGTCGACCTCGAGGTCGGTCCAGTCGGCCGGCAACGCGTCGAGAATCTGCCTGGAAGTCAGTGGCGAGTGGCATCGTGCGCGAAGCGTCAGCCGCTTGTGACGGTGGCGAAAGATCGTGCGGACCAGCGGGCGGAACAGGACCCCGGCAACGGCAGGCGCGGCTCCCAGGCGAGCCGGTCGGTGATCCGGCAGCGATCCTCCCCCAGCGGCTCCAGCGTCCGTTCGTGTTCCCAGAGCCGCATCGAGAGCATCGAGGAGCGCTCGAGGAAGCTGCGACCGGGCTCGATCCGGACGATCGTGATGTCGTCGTAGTCGAGCGGGAGGAAGCCAAGGAAGAAGACCCAGCTGCGACCGATATGGCCTGGCTCCGGGTCGTCCAATCCGAAGTCCTCGGCCCCACGCGGCACCGTCATCCGCATCAGCGGCCGCAGCTCGTCGTTGATCCCGGCCGGGGCGATCGCCCGCGCCCAGACCGCCTCGGCGCCCGCCTCCAGCTCGGAGGTAACCGTTATCTCCGCCCGGCGCCGCATCAGCCGCTGAAGACCTCGAAGAGCAGGAACACGTTGAGGGCGATGATCAGCGCCGCCAATACGCCGGCCAGCACGCTCAGCCAGGCCGGGTTGACCAGCTCTCCCATCACCTCGCGGTCGGCGGCGACGATCAGCAGCGGCACCAGGGCAAAGGGGATGCCGAAGGAGAGGACTACCTGGCTGCCGACCAGGGCCTCGGTCGGATCGAGCCCGATCGCCAGCACGAGCAAAGCCGGCGCCAGGGTGATCGCGCGGCGGAGGAAGAGGGGGATCTGGCGACGGATGAATCCCTGCATCACCACCTGCCCGGCCATCGTCCCCACCGAGGAGGAGGCGAAGCCGGAGGCGAGCAGGGCGATCGCGAAGATCGTCGCCGCCTGCTGTCGGAGACCAGCGTCCCGAGCGCTTCGTAGGCGCCGTCGATCGTGTCGACACCGGTCAGGCCGCTGGTGTGAAACAGGGCCGCAGCGACGATCATCATCGAGAGGTTGACCAGGCCGGCGAGGGAGAGGGCGATGACGACGTCGACTTTCTCGAAGCGGAGGATGCGCCGCCGCTCCTCCGTGTTGCGGCCGACGATCCGCCGCTGGGTCAGGGCCGAGTGCAGGTAGACGACGTGCGGCATCACCGTCGCGCCGATGATCCCGGTGGCCAGCAGGATGCTCTCGGTGCCGGCGAAGCCGGGGACGAAGAGGTGCTTGGCGACTTCGCCCCCGTCCGGATTGGCGTCGATCAGCTCGAAGACGAAGGAGGCGACGACGACGCCGACCAGGACCGTGATCCCCGCCTCCAGTCGCCGGTAGCCCATCCGCTGCAGGGCAAGGATCGCGAAGGCGCCGGCGCCGGCGATCAGCCCGGCCGGGAAGAGCGGCACCCCGAAGAGGAGGTTGAGCGCCAGCGCGGCGCCCACCACCTCGGCGATGTCGGTCGCCATCGCCACCACCTCGGCCTGCAGCCAGAGGCCGACCGAGGTGCGGCGGGAGAAGCGCTCGCGGCAGAGCTCGGCGAGGTTGCGCCCGGTCGCGATCCCCAGCTTCGCCGACTGGGTCTGGACCAGCATCGCGATCAGGTTGGCGGAGAGGACGACCCAGAGCAGCAGGTAGCCGAACTCGGCTCCGCCGGCGATGTTGGTGGCGAAGTTGCCGGGGTCGATGTAGGCGACGGCGGCGATGAAGGCGGGGCCGAGGAACGGCCAGCAGCCCGCGGGCGCCCGCGGCGGCGCCCCTCGAGCGAGTGACGGGCAGCCTCGGCGACCGCCGCCTCGCCCGGGAGGACGTCCTCGACCCCCTCGAACGCGGGTCCCAGGTGGGCGGCGAGAGGTCGGGGCCGGGGATCGGCGTCCCGTGCGGGTCGTGTCGCGGTTCCCCGAGCTTCGCCGCGATCAGCTGCTCCAGCTCCTCGGAGATGTAGTGCTCGAGCACCTCGGCCTCCTCGTGGACGCGGTCGTCGGGCATCCCCAGCGCCTCGGAGAGGTAGGCCTCGATCAGCCGGTGGTGGCGGATCACCTCCAGCGCCACCTTCTCCCCCGCCGGGGTCAGGCTCGACGCCCTTGTAGGGGAAGTAGCTCGACCAGGCCGAGGTCGGCGAGCCGTTTCAGCATCGAGGTCGCGGTCGCCGGGGTGACCCCGAGCCGCTGCGCCGACCTCGCCGTTGAGAACCAGGCCCTCGCGTTCGCCGGCGATCGCGTAGATCGCCTTCGCGTAGTCCTCGATCGCCTCGGTGCTGGGGTCGCGGCGGCTGCGCCCGCCCTCGCTCGCCATCAGACCGACACCAGCAGTCCGGTGAGGTAGAGGGCGGCGATCCCGGCGAGGATCCCGGCCACGCTCGACCGGGTAGAGCAGCCTGCCCTCGGGGTCGCGCATCGCCGGGGCGAGCTGGACGATCACCCGGGCGATCGCCCCGACCCCGACCCCGAACAGCAGCGCCGCCAGGCTCGGGTCGAAGGCGGCGGCGCCGATCCAGGCGCCGAGGATCGCCGGCGCCCCGGCGATCAGGCCGAGGCCGAGCAGGCGACCCAGACTCGGGCGGGCCTCGTCGCGCAGCGGCGCGACGATCGCCAGCCCCTCGGTGGTGTTGTGGATCGCGAAGCCGACGACGAGGAAGGCGCCCAGGGCGAGCGCGCCGCTGGCATAGGCGGAGCCGATCGCCAGCCCCTCGCCGAGGTTGTGGAGACCGATCCCGATCGCGACCAGCAGCGCCAGGTAGGCGGCGCCGCTCGCGGCCGCACCGCTCCCCTGCGCCGCGCCGCGAGCGCTGGGTGAGGTAGGAGTCGATCCCGGCGAGGGCGAGGTAGGCGACGAGGCCGCCGACGTAGGACGAGGGCGGTGCCGCCGAACGCGGTCGGCGCCTCGGCGGCGATCTCCAGCCCCTCGAGCCCGGCGTCGATCGCCAGGAAGGCGAGCAGGCCGACGGTGAAGGCGATCAGCGCCACCCATCCAGCTCGGCCCGAGCCGGCGCAGGAACGGCAGCCACAGCATCCCGAGGCTGACCGGGATCACCCCGACGTAGATCCCCAGCAGCGCCATCAGGGCGAAGAAGGAGACGTCGTTCTCCGGCGTTTCCGCGGCGACCGGGATCGAGGCTTCGACGGTGCCGCCGGCGGAGGTGAGGACGAAGATCTCGTAGGCCTCGCCTTCGATCCACGGGATACTCGACCCGCAGCGTGGTCGAGCTGAGGCGGCCGATCTCGCGCCCGCCGTCGGCGACAAACGGGGCGTAGGCGTCGTTGACCGCGACCTGGGCGACTTCGACCGGGTCGGGGCCGTCGTTGCGCAGGGTCAGCTCGATCTCGCCCGGCCGCAGCACGGTCTGCTCGATCGCGACTTCCTCGACCGGCGGGCCGGTGCGCTCGCCAAGGCCGGGGCCGCCGAGCAGGGCGAAGCCGCCAATCAAGGCGGCGATCAGCGCCAGCGGGATCAAGCCCAGCGCCCAGGACGGCAGGCCGGCGCCGAGGCCGCGCTCGGCTCGGGCGCCCGCCTCCATCAGGCCGGGCTTCCTTTGCCCCAGGGCAGGTCGCAGTACAGCGAGGACGCCGCGGCGGTGGAGAGGCGGCTCGGGTCGCCGACCCGGAAGAAGCCCGACCAGCCCAGCTCAGCGAACTCGGCGACGTGGGCGTGGAACATGTAGTCGCCGTCGTAGGGGAACTCCAGCTCGAGGATCCCCCGCTGCGCCTGCCCCTGGATCACCGTGTCGGTGAACTCGGTCGGCTGCAGCGAGGTCCCGGTCGGGAAGTAGTTGAAGAAGTTGCCGTGGATGTGGAACGAGTTGACCGGGTCGTACTCGAGCACGTTGACGAGGTAGATCCGCACCGGGGACTCGACGCTGCACCTGGATCGGCTCATCGACGTAGTGGAAGCCGACCGTGTTGACGGCGTAGACCTCGTTGGCGAGGTCGAAGTTGGTGTCGAAGCCGTTCATCACCATCACCATCTCGTCGGCTTCGGAGCGGCCCGTCCTTGGGGTCGATGATGAAGGCGCCGTAGAGGCCGCGGGCGATGTGGGCTGCGAGCGGCGCCACGTGGCAGTGGTAGAGGTGAAGGCCGAAGGGCGAGGCGTCGAACTCGTAGGTGAAGCTCTGCCCCGGCTCGATCTGGCCGCCGCCGCGGTTCTCACCGATTCCCGGCATCCCGTCCATCAGCGCCGAGTGGAGGCCGTGGAAGTGCATCGTGTGCGGGTGCTCGGAGGCGTTGACGAAGCGGACCCGCAGCAGCTCGCCCTCCCGCGCCCGCAGGGTCGGGCCGGGGACGCGGCCGTTGTAGGTCCAGGCTTCGTACTTGACCCCGGGCGCGACTTCGATCTCACGATCGTGGGCGACGATCTCCCACTCGCGCAGGACCCGGCCGCTGCCGAGGCGGCGGGTCGTGCCGTAGTCGAAGTCGCGCAGCAGCTCGGTCGGGTTGAAGCCGTTGGCCTTGTGGTTGACGCTGCGACCGGCGGCGAAAGTCGCGTGCGGGAACGCCGAGTGGCCAGCGTGCGCCCCCGGCTGCCGGGTCGGCTCGGCGATGGCGCTATCGCCGCCGCGGGTGAGGGCGAGACCGGCTACCGCGGGGGCGGCGAGGGCAGCGCCGCCCAGCAGGCGCCTGCGGCTGATTCCTTTCTCGTTCTCCGGCACGAGGGGAGATTTTGACACATCTAAAAACGGATTTCGATGCGTCTAAAAATGGAGGGGTTTGCGGGGGCCGGGAGGGGTCCCCCAGACACATCTCGCTATGGCTCGATGTTGAGTGTCTGGGGGACCCCTCCCGGCCCCCGCTATGACCGCTTTCTAGAATCGAGCAGGTGAGTGGAATCCAGGCCGTTGAGATCGACGCCCAATACCGCCAGCTGCGGGAGGAATGCGGGCTGGTTGAGCGACCGGATCGCGGGCTGCTGATTGTCAGTGGGTCGGAGGCCGCCGAGTATCTGCAGGGCCAGCTGACCAACGACACCGAGGGGATCGAGCCCGGCGCCTGGATCTACGCCGCCCTGCTCGACCGCAAGGGCCATATGCAGGCCGACATGCGGGTGCTGCGGCCGGGGGACGGGCCGGGCCTTTGGCTCGACCTCGAGCCGGAGGGCCTGGCGGCGGCCAGTCGCCACCTGCAGATGTACAAGATCGGCCGCGAGGTCGAGGTGGCCGACGCCGGCGACGATTACGTCCTCCTCTCCCTGATCGGCCCCCGCGCGACGGAGATTGCGCGCGCGGTCGAGGCGGTCAGCCTCCGCAGCGGCGAAGGCGTCGACCTGATCGTCCCCAGCGCCGAGCGCGATCGCATCCGCGACGCCTTGCTCACCGCCGGCGCCGTCGAGGTCTCACCCGAGGCGGCGGAGATCGTCCGGATCGAAGCCGGCCGGCCCCGCTACGGGGCCGAGATGGGCGCCGCGACGATGCCCGCCGAGGCCGGCATCGTCGAGCAGGCGGTCAGCTTCACCAAGGGCTGTTACATCGGCCAGGAGACGGTCGCCCGCCTCCACTACAAGGGCAAGCCCAACCGCCACCTGCGCGGTCTGCGGCTGAGCGGCCCGGCGCAACCCGGAGCAGGCCTGCTGCTCGGCGAAAAAGAGGTCGGCGAGGTCGGCAGCGCCGCGGTCTCCCCCGCCCTCGGGCCGATCGGTCTGGCGATCCTGCGCCGCGAGGCGGAGCCGGGCGCGACCCTGGCCGTAGGTGAAGATGGCGTTACGGCCGAAGTAGTCGCCCTCCCCTTCGGTTAGATTCAGCCTCGAATGGGCCGAGGGAGAGCGACAGCGGTGGCGATTGCCGGGCTGGTCGGGGCGACCGCAGTGTTCGCCGGCTGCGGCGAAACGCGCCACGCCAGCAACCAGCGGCCGCAGGTCTCGACCCGGGTCAGCGTCGTGATCAACCCGGACCAGGTGATCGTGCAGCCCCTGGAGGTCGCGATGGGTCCGGACAAATTCCAGCGAATCCCGCAGAACCAGGATCACGCTGAACCGCCGCTGAAGAACAGCCGGGGGCCGCTCGACGTCACCTTCGTCGCCGCCAACCAGACCCCGACCGACGCGCGGCTGAAGATCACCGGCACCAGGAATGCCACCTCGGAACCGGTCTTCGCCCGCAGCCCCAGCAGCTTCCAGCTCGCCCTCCCCACCGGCTCCTACACGATCACCGCGATCGGGGTCCCGGGAGCGAAACCCGCCCACCTCAAGGTAGGCGGCTTCCGTGGCTCCTCCCAGAACGACGTCCTGACTCCCTAGTCGCCTAGCCGACGTGGAGCGGGATCGGGGCGCCCTCGCCGCCACCCGCGAACTCCTGGAAGCCCCTCAGTGTGTAATTGCCTGTGAGCATCACCGGCAGGTGCTGGAACATGTTCATGCCACCGCAGAGGAATCCCGGCCCAGCTGTCCTTTTGGCTGTGAATTGGGCCCTGATTGTTGCGACCACGTCACTGGGGTTGCCAGCCACGTTGTGGTAGACGCCGGCCGCCACCGGACCCTGAGGCCCGATGTCGTATGTGCAGAGCGAGACGTTCGCCGCGTGGGCGGCCGCGTTTTCGTAGATGTGGATTTCGATCTGCTGCCCAGCGGGGCAGAAGATCCAGGCTGCCATCAACCCTGTCGTTTCCGGTGTCTGTGTGCTGCCGGGTTTGCTGACTCCGATGTTGTAGTCGCAGCCGTTGGTTGTGACTGTCGTCGGCATCGCCCCCGGTTCGGCGACGCAGCCGCCGTAGGTCGGCACGAATGTGACCGGGTCGGTCGGACCGGCCAATGTGCTCGTCAGATCCGATGTTCCGCAGGTGACGGTTTTTAGCGGGCCTTCGCCGATGTCGAACGTGACCCCTCCGAGCTGTCCGCCTGTGACGATCGACGGGAAGCCCGCCGTTGTCAGCGCGCCTGTTTCGGCGTTTGCCGCCGGTGCCATAACGGCGACCGCAGCGGCCATCGCGGCCATCGTCAACCCAAGTGCTTTGAGCATGCGAGCCATCTGGCTCTCCTTTCGTAAGGCGCCCGGGATTGGGCGCCTCTACGATTGGTAAAGGAGTTTCCACCAAAAACAAAGTGGTTCCCCGAGAAAGCCGCTGCAAGCGGGGTTTCAGAATCCGGGTGCCGTCTGGGGTGGTTGCAAGCATCGCCTCATGACCCTTTTCCTTGCTATCGCAGTCGTTCTCTTGGCCGCCGGCCTCATCTATGTCCTTGTCGCCCGCCAACCAGAGGCCGCGGAGCAGCCGGACCTCACCCCCGCGATCCAGGAGGCCGCCTCCGAAGCGACCTCCCGCGCCCTCGCCGACCTGCTCAAAGTGGGCGAGGCGGAGCGCAAGCGCGACACCGAGGCAGCCGAAGAGGCGCTCGACAAACGCCAGGCCGAGATCAAGGGTCTGGCCGAGCGGATCGCAAAAGGGCAGGAGCGAATCGAAAAACAGGTCCAGGACCGTGGCGAGACGGACGTGAAGACGCGGGCGATGCTCGAGCAGATGGGTCAGACGATCGGCAACCTCAACAACGAGACCGCCGGCCTGAAGAAGGCGCTGCGCCAGCCGCAGACCCGCGGCCAGTGGGGCGAGCTGCAGTTGCGCCGCTGCATCGAGATCGCCGGGATGACCGAGCACGTCGACTTCGAGCTGCAGCAGACGCTGCGCACCGAAGACGGTCGCCTGCGGCCGGACGCCCGCTTCCTCCTGCCCGAGGGCCGCAGCTTCGTCGCCGACTCGAAGGTGCCGCTGGACGCCTTCCTCGACGCCCAGGAGGCCGAGGTCGAAAGCGAGCGGCGGGTCCACCTCGAGCGCCACGCGCGCCAGGCCCGCGAGCACGTCCGCGCCCTCAGCTCGAAGGACTACCAGGGACAGTTCAACCCGGGCGAGACCCCGGACCTGGTGATCTGCTTCATCCCCAACGAGCCGGCCCTGCACGCCGCCTTCGCCGCCGACCCCGAGCTCTTCGACTACGCCCTGGAGCGCAACGTTCTGCTCGTCAGCCCGACCTCGTTGATCGGACTGCTGCGGACGATGGAGTTGGGCTGGCGCCAGGAGCGGATGGTCTCCGAGGCGGCCGAGATCGCCGAGGCGGCGAAAACTCTGCACGCACGGTTCGGCAAATTCCTCGGCGACTTCGAGAAGGTCGGCAAAGGCCTGCGCACCGCCACCGGCGCCTACGACACCGCGGTCGGCTCGATGGAACGGCGGCTGCTGCCGCAACTGCGCAAGGTCGAGGGCCTCGGCGTCGCGCCGGGCAAGGAGATCGAGGCCCCGACGCCGGTCGAGGCGACCGTACGCGAGATCACGGCTCCGGAGCTGCGGGAGGCGGATTCCGAACCGCCCGAAGCCGAAGCCGCCTAGCTACGGCGCCGTGCAGCTCTGAACTAGGATTCGACGCCCTTAGAGAGACGACCCCGCGGAGGATTTGGCCTTGGCCGTTGACACCAGTGCAGTAGCGAACTTGGACGTGGAGCCCGGCACCCTGCCGGAGACGATGGCGGCGTGGGTAATCCGCCAGGAGCGCGAGGGCGAGCCCAAAGACGCCTTCCAGCTGGAGCAGATCGAGGTCCCCGAGCCCGGCGCCTTCGAGGTGATCGTCCGAGTGATGGCGGCCGGCGTCAACTTCAACAACGTCTGGGCCTCGCTCGGCAAACCGGTCTCGGTCTTCGGCTACGGCGACCACCCCGAGTTCGGCCACCACATCGGCGGCTCCGACGCCTCCGGCGTCGTCTGGAAAGTCGGCGAGGGCGTCACCCGCTGGAAGGCCGGTGACGAGGTCGTGATCCACTGCAACCAGGCCTCCTACGAGGACGTCGAGGTCCACGGGCTCGACCCATTGGCGGCGCCGAGCCAGCGGATCTGGGGCTACGAGACGACCTGGGGCTCCTTCGCCCAGTTCACCAAAGTCCAGGCGCAGCAGCTGCTGCCGAAGCCGCGCAACCTCTCCTGGGTCGACTCCTCCGCCTACGGGCTGACCTACTTCACCGCCTACCGGATGCTGATGGACCAGTGCAAGCTGCAGGCTGGCCACAACGTCCTCATCTGGGGCGCGGCGGGCGGCCTCGGCGTCTTCGCCGTCCAGCTCTGCAAGGCGGCCGGTGCCAATGCGGTCGGCGTCGTCTCCTCCGACGAGAAGGGCGAGCTGGTCAAGCAGCTCGGCGCCGTCGACTACATCAACCGCAACGAGTTCGGCGAGATGATGCGGACCGACGCCAACCTCACCGACCCAGCCGCCGACAAGCAGCGCTTCCTCGCCTCGCGCGGCTTCGCCAAGCGGGTCAAGGAGATCCTCGGCGACGCCCCCGACATCGTCTTCGAGCACGTCGGGCGGGCCACCTTCCCGACCTCGGTCTACACGGTCAAACCGTTCGGCAAGGTCGTCATCTGCGGCGCCACCTCCGGCTACCAGCTTGACTTCGACGTCCGCTACCTGTGGATGAAGCAGAAGCAGATCATCGGCTCCCACTTCGCCAACGCCTATGAGTGCATGAAGGCGAACCAGCTGATGGCCGAGGGCAAGGTGCGGCCGGTCCTCTCGGAAACGATGGGCTTCGAGGGCGTCCCCACCGCGCACCAGCTGATGCACGAAAACAAGCACCTCGGCAAGATCTCGATCCTCGTCGGCGCCGAGTCCGAGGACGAGGGCAAGCACGAGGACGGCCCCGGCGCAATCCGCGCCGAGGTCGGCGCATGAGCAGCCGCGGCACCCGACTGGAAAGGCGAATCTGATGGCAGAGGTCTGCACGCTCGACTGGCACATCACCCCGTTCCGGGCCGATCGCTTCCTCGATCAGTGGGAATCGATCGCGGCCAAGGCCTCCGCCTACGGCGCGAAGAGCTGGTCGCTGATTCGCTCCAAGGACGACCCGCTCGCCTTCCGGCAGACGATGATCTGGGAGAACCGGGCCGACTTTGAACGCTACTGGTACTCGGACGAGGTCGAGGAGGCCCGAGCGGCGATCATCGGCTTCTACGACATTCCCCTGCTGCCGGCCTGGCACACCCTCGTCGCCGCCGAGTAGCGGCGGCGACCTACGCCCCCTCGCCGCCCTTTTGTAGGTCGGCCTCGAGGCTGCGGGCCCAGCCCAGCAGCGCCTCGACGTGGACCTCTTGCAGGCCCAGTTCGGGTTTGGCCTCGACCAGCAGGGTCGGCTCCCGCCTCTCCTTCGCCCACTCGTAGCAGGCGGCGTCGAGGCTGTCGTCGATCCAGGCCAGCGCCCGCCCGCCGGCGAAGCGGTCGAGCGGCTCCAGCTTCCAATCGGCCGAACCGAAGCGCGCCGCCCCCTTGAAGCTCAAGGCCGGCCAGGGCGGCAGCCCGAGCAGTTGCGCCATCCGTTCGCCACCGCTCTCCCAGCCGGTCGCCCAGACCGGGTCGAACTGCTCGGCCAGCCGGTGCAGTCGCTCCCCGGCGGCCATCGAGATGCAATGCAGGGCGCCGTCGATCAGCTCCATCTCGGCCCCCTCCACCTGCGGCTCGCCCTCGAAGCCGAAAAGCGAGAGAACGCCGTCGATGTCGACCGCGAGCACCGGCTTCCCGTCCGGGTTCGGCTGCGAGCCACGCCGCGAGCGTCCGAGGCCGAAGGGAGTCATGCTCGCTCGAGCGGCGCCATCGTCAGCCCGGCCGCCTCGAGCATCTCCCAATAGTGCTCGGCCGGCTCCCGCGGGCCGGTCCAGACGATCGCCTGGCCGCCGCTGTGGATGCTGTCAGCGATCCGATAGCCCTGATCGAGGGAGACGCCGGGGAGAATGCTCGAGAGGGTCTGGGCGACGTGGTCGAAGGTGTTGTGGTTGTCGTTGCAGACGATCACGCGCCAGTTGCCCCCCAGGCCGGACTCCGGCCCGGCGGTTTTCGGTCGCTCGATCGTGCTCGTCGACATGGCTTTGCGAATTATGCCCCGGGGGAACGGCTCTGGAAGAGCCTAGAAGGGGCTCGGCACGCGGACGACAACGTCGTCGACGCTAGCGATGACGCCGTTGCCGTTCTTAATCGTGCCGACGATGACCGCCGAGTTGCGGCCGGTCAGCTCACCCGCCCCGGCGTCGACCGCTTCGCCGACGAGGGTGTTGCCGACATATGCAAAGAGCTTCGCCTGGCCTTTTTCGGGGCCGCTGGAGACGTTGACCGCGCGCAGCGTCAGGTTGTTCGCTTCGTTGACCCCCATCACCGCTTTCTCGTTCTTGGCGATCGCCAGGTATTTCGTGCCTTCGGCGGTGACCTTGACCAGCTGCGCCTTTTTCTGGCGCGGGAAGACCAGCAACTGGTACTTGGCTCCGGCCCCGGCCCGCAGCTCGAGCCCGAGGAAGGCCTTGCGCTGGAGGTTCTCGGGGGTGCCGCTGAGCAACCGCTCGGTGGCGGCGATCTCGAGGTCGCGGCCGAGCACCGGCGTGCGGAACGAGCAGGCGGCGGTTTTTTTGCCAAGCGTGACCCGCATCGCGCCGTTGGCACCGGCGCGGGCGCAGTTCGTACCGGCCAGCTTGACCAGCTGGCTGCGCTGGGCCAGCGTCTCCATGCTGTTGCGGTAGATGCCAACCATCGCCGCCCCGGCCACGGCGCAAGCAAGCAGGCCGACGGCAAGCGCGGCGAGGAGAACAGCTGAGAATCGACGCCTCATCAAGTCGCCAGCCTAAACACAGCCCAGGTCGAAAGATGCGGGTCGGCCCACCCTGAAAGTCGGCGTTCGTCCTTTGTCGCCTCCTGGGCGACAAAGGACGAACGCCCAATCCCAAATATCATTCGTCTCATGAGCGACCACCGACTTCCCCAGCCCGACCGGCCGTGGGTGATGCGCACCTACGCCGGCCACTCCGACGCCCGCCGCTCGAACGAGCTCTACCGCAAGAACCTGGCCAAGGGCCAGACGGGGCTCTCGGTGGCCTTCGACCTGCCAACCCAGACCGGCTACGACCCTGACCACGTCCTCGCTCGTGGCGAGGTCGGCAAGGTCGGCGTCTCCGTCGCCCACAAAGGCGACATGCACCAGTTGTTCGACGGGATCCCGCTCAACGAGATGAACACGTCGATGACGATCAACGCCACCGCCGCCTGGCTGCTCGGCCTCTACGTCACCGTCGCCGAGGAGAACGGGGTCGACCGCGACCAGCTGAAAGGCACGACCCAGAACGACATCATCAAGGAGTACCTCTCGCGCGGCACCTACGCCTTCCCGCCCGAGCCCTCGATGCGGCTGATCGCCGACATGGTCGCCTTCAGCGTCAACGAGGTGCCGAGCTGGAACCCGACCAACATCTGCAGCTACCACCTGCAGGAGGCCGGGGCGACGCCGGTCCAGGAGATCGCCTACGCGCTCTCGACCGGGATCGCCGTGCTCGACGAGGTCAAAGCCCGCGGCCAGGTCGCCGACGAGGACTTCCCCAAGGTCTTCGGCCGCATCTCCTTCTTCGTCAACGCCGGCATCCGCCTGATCGAGGAGATCGCGAAGCTGCGGACGATGAGCGCGCTGTGGCAGGAGATCGGCCGCGAGCGCTACGGCGTCAGCGACGAGAAGATGCTGCGCTTCCGCTACGGCGTCCAGGTCAACAGCCTCGGCCTGACCGAGGCCCAGCCGGAGAACAACATCCAGCGGATCGTGGTCGAGGCGCTGGCGGTGACGCTCAGTCGCGACGCTCGCGCCCGGGCGCTCCAGCTGCCGGCCTGGAACGAGGCGATGGGCTTGCCCCGCCCCTGGGACCAGCAGTGGAGCCTGCGAATCCAGCAGGTACTGGCGAACGAGACCGACCTGCTCGAGTACCCCGACGTCTTCGAGGGCTCGCAAGTGATGGAGGGTCTGGTCGAGGAGCTGACCGCTGGGGCGCGGGCGGAGATGGCGGTGGTCGAGGAGCATGGCGGCGCAGTCAAGGCCGTCCCCTACATGAAGGCGCGCCTGGTCGAGTCCCATCGCGAGCGGGTGGCCCGGATCGAGGCCGGCGAGCAGAAGGTGATCGGCCAGAACAGCTTCACCGAGACCGAGGACTCGCCGCTGACGGCGGGGGCCGACGGCGGCATCCTCACTCCCGACCCCGAGGTCGAGCGCGAACGAATCGAGGCGCTCGAGCAGTGGAAGGGCGAGCGCGACTCCGAGGCCGTCCAAGCCGCCCTCGACGAGCTGGCCCAGGCCGCTGCCGACGAGAGCATCAACATCATGCCGGCGACGATCGCCGCCGCCAAGGCGGGGGCGACCACCGGCGAGTGGGCGGCGACCATGCGCGATGTCTTCGGCGCCTACCGCGCCCCGACCGGAGTCGACGGCGCCTCCGCCCCCGGCGCGCGCGAGCAGATGGAGGCGATCCGCCGCCAGGTCGACGCAACTTCGGAGCAGATCGGCCACCGGATCAAGATCTTGGTCGGCAAGCCCGGTCTCGACGGCCACTCCAACGGCGCCGAGCAGGTGGCCCTGCGGGCGCGCGACGTCGGCATGGAGGTCATCTACCAAGGCATCCGCCTCACCCCAGAGGAGATCGCAGAGTCGGCCTTGCAGGAGGACGTCGACGTGGTCGGCCTCTCGATCCTCTCCGGCTCCCACCTGGAGCTGATCCCCGAGGTAGTGCGGCTGCTGCGGGACGAGGGGGTCGAGGTTCCGGTGGTGGTCGGCGGGATCATCCCCGTCGCCGACGCCGAGCGCCTGCGCGCTGCGGGCGTTGCCGGGGTCTATACGCCGAAGGACTTCGACGTCAACCGAATCATGGGCGAGATCGTCGAGCTCGTCGGCCAGCGGGCGGAGACCGGCGCCGCCGCCTGAAAGCGCGCCGGCCCACCGGCTGGCGCCCAGCCGCCCCGCTCGCAACAATGGAGCGATGAGCGAGCTGAACGGGGATCGATCGGCCTGGCTGCGGTGCTACCGCTGCTGGTCGCAGAACCTCGAGATCCAGATCCATTACGACGCGATCCGGCGGGTCGATCCCGAGTCGGGCTCGCTGGCGGAAGGGGTCGACGAGGTGCAGGAAAGCGTCGTCCAGTGCCTCGACTGCATGCACGATCAGCCGCACCTCACCTTCGAAGGCGACCACGTGGTGCCGATTGGCGATCGCTGGGAGCGGATGGTCGCCGGCACCCCCTGGGTCGCCTCCTGCACCGTCACCGTCGACCAGGACCGGGTCGAGAGCTGCTCCGGGCCGGAGGCGATCGAGTTCCTCACCTACGGCGCCTTCGGCGATGCCGGCGTGCGCGAGTTCTTCACCCACGTCCGCTTCCACAAGCACGACGACGAGCAGATCGTCGTCCACCTCCTGGTCGAGCTCTACGCCCGCTCCGCCCAGGAGGCGACCGAGGTCCTCGAAGACGCAGCGCAGGGACAGCTGGAGATCACTTCGCTGGCGGAGGAGTCGCGGCCGCCGGCGCACGCCTCGGGCGAGGCTCACTGACCTCGATGGCCGGCAGCGATGGCGCGGCGCCCCCGCGCGAGTGCGACCTGGCCGTGGTCGGCGGCGGCATCCTCGGCACCGCGGTCGCCCGCGAGCTGCTGGCCCGCCGGCCCGGCGCCCGCCTCTGCCTGCTCGAGGCCGAGCCCAACCTCGGCCACCACCAGACCGGCCGCTCCAGCGGCGTCATCCACGCCGGCATCTACTACGAACCAGGCTCGCTGAAGGCCCGCCTCTGCGTCCAGGGCGCCCGCGAGCTGTATGCCTACTGCGACGAGCATGGGATCCCGTACGAGAAATCCGGCAAGCTCGTGGTCGCCGCGGGCGAGGGCGAACTCGGCCGACTCGACGAGCTCGAACGCCGCGGTCTTGCCAACAGCGTCCCCGGCCTGCGCCGAATGCGGGGCGACGAGATCGCCGAGATCGAGCCCAACGCCCGCGGCGTCGCGGCGCTGCATTCCCCCGCCACCGGCGTCGTCGACTTCGTCACCGTCGCTAGGGCATACGCCGAAGACGTCCGCCTGGCTGGCGGGACGGTCCACCCCGGCACCCCCGTGGCCGGGGCGAGCGCCGACGGAGGCGCGATCACCTTGCGCCACGCCCGCGGCACGACTACCGCCGCAAGCGCCGTCTTCTGCGCCGGGCTCTGGTCCGACCGGCTGGCGGTCGCCTGCGGCGCCCCGGCCGACCCCCGCATCGTCCCCTTCCGCGGCGGCTACCTGCGGCTACCGCCCGCCGCCGCCGAGCTGGTCCGGGCCAACGTCTACCCGGTGCCCGAGCCCGATCTGCCCTTCCTCGGCGCCCACCTGACCCGCAACTTTCGCGGCGAAGTCCTGATCGGACCCAGCGCCCTGATGGCTCCGGCCCGCGATGCCTACGAGCTGCACCGGGTCCGCGCTCGCGACCTGCGCGAAACGGTGGCCTGGCCGGGAACCTGGAAGCTGATGGCCAAGCACTGGCGCTCCGGCCTGCGCGAGATCCGCCACGCCACCAGCCGCCGCGCTTTCGTCGCCGAAGCGGCCCGCTTCGTGCCGGCCCTGAAGGGAGTCAGGGCGGAGCCGGGACCGGCGGGCATCCGAGCCCAAGCTCTGGGCCGCGACGGCAAGCTGGTCGATGACTTCGTCGTCCACCGCACCGAGCGGGCGATACACGTCCGCAACGCGCCCTCCCCGGCTGCGACCTCTTCGCTGGCGCTGGCCCGCCTGATCGCCGACGAGCTCGAGTCGGCAGAGACCGCCAGCTGACTCTCGCCACCCGCGCCACTTGTAAATTTCGGTGAATTAGCTGTAAATTTGCCTGCCTGTGAGCTCTACCAGTCCTTTCCGGCGAGACCGGGGAGAAGATCGTCCGGCGTTGCGGACCTGGGCAGCGGACCGCGCCAACGCGCTGGTCTGGCGGCTGCCGGTACCGCGGCGGGCGCGTGTTCTTCTCAGCCAAATCGTCTACCGCAACCCCCCGATCTGCTCGGCCCGCGTCTCCGCGACCCTCGAGGCGCTTGACGAGGTCGGCATCGAACCCGTCTTGATCGGAGGCTGGGGCATCGACGCTCTGGTCGGGGAACAGCTGCGGCCCCACGCCGACCTCGACCTGATCGTCGACGAGTGCGAGCGCGAGCGGGCGGTGATCGCCCTGGAAGAGATCGGATTCGAGCCCTGGAACCATGACGAGGACGCGGGACCGATCGGGTCGGTGCCGGTCGCTTTTGCTCAAACGCTGCGCGATAGCGCTCTGCGCGTCGTCGAGCTCCATGGCGCCGACCTGCGCCAGGTCGATGCGGCCGAGGGAGCGATCGCCGGCAAACCCGTCGCCTGCCTTTCCGCCGATCATCAGCTGGAAGCGGTGCAGCGGATGGGCCGAACCTTGACTCCACAGCGACGCCAGAGCCGGCGACGCAACCTTGCAGCCGTGGAGAGAGTGCTGCAGGGCGAAGTCAACGGCACCTGAAATCTCCGCTATTTAGGAGAATCGCTCCTCAATATGCGTCCAAAACGGGCGACCTTGCATCCGCTGCAGGCTCGCTTGCCGAAGTTCTGAGTAGGGATCTATCGCCGATATGTGAAATGGCTGATGGAGATTCAACTCAAAGACCTCTATTTTCTAGGGCGGACTCTGAAAGAACCCGCCCGTCAGTTGCCGACGGAGGAGAAGTACGAAATAAGTCCGATATTGCAGAAGCGCGCTTGTTCAAAAAGGCGACTTCAAGCATTCAGGGCCAGCCGCCGCGGCCAACTGGCTCCCAGCGCAAGTTCTGCCTTCCAATTCTTCACAGCTCATCGAGAAAATGTCCAGCCCAACTGCCTCTAACCCAACCGCGGCCCACGCCTCCGGCAGTGCCGAGGTAGCGGCCAGCGCCTCCGAGCCGGCCCGCGAGAGCGGCGCCAAGCAACGCGGCGCGGTACTGGCGCGGATGCTGGTCTTCGGCGACGGCCTCGCCGCCGCGATTGCCGCGTCCCTGGCGGTCCTGATCGTCGGCTTCAGCAGCTGGGACGGCCTCGTCTTCGTCGCCGGCAGCGTCCTGCTCTGGCCTGCCGCGGCGTTCAGCATTGGCCTCTACCGCGGCGACCAGCTCTCGATCTGGGCCTCGGCAGTGCCCGAGGTACCGCGGGGCTTCGTCGCCATCCTGTTGATCACCTGGCCGCTGTTCGGGATCGCTGCGGCGACCTCGATCGAGGATCCGGTCCTCCTCACCTTCCTCACCGTGATCGGCCTCGCGGCATTGGGTGGCGTCGCCCGCACTATCGTCCGGGCGGGCCTGCACCGCAACGAGGGACTGCGTCAGCGGACGCTGATCCTCGGCTCCGGCGTCGTCGCCGGGCAGGTGGTCGAGAAGCTCGGCAACAACTCCCAGTACGGCCTGGTTCCGATCGGGATCGTCGACGACGACGTCTACAACGTCGGTTCTCCCGACCTGCCCTGGCTGGGCCGCTTCTCCGATCTCAAGGAGATCATCGAGAAGCAGCACGCCGACCGGGTGATCATCGCCTTCTCCCGCGCCAGCCACGAGGAGTTGCTGGAGTGCATTCGCGCCTGCCGCGACTCCGGCGTCGCCGTTGACGTGGTGCCCCGCCTGTTCGAGTTCCTCGACGGCGTCCGCGCCCTCGACCAGGTCGGTGGCTTGCCGCTGCTCTCGATCGGCATCCCGACCCTGACCTCGGTCTCGATGGTCGCCAAGCGCGCCCTCGACGTCGTCGGCTCGCTGGCGCTGCTGCTGGCCTTCTCGCCGCTGATGATCGCGATTGCGATCGCGATCAAACTCGAGTCACGGGGACCGATTTTCTTCCGCCAGCCGCGCGCCGGGCGCAGCCGGACCAGCTTCCGGCTGGTCAAGTTCCGCTCGATGTACACCGACGCGGAGGAGCGCAAGGCCGAGCTGTCGGGGATGAACGAAGCCGACGACGGGGTCATGTTCAAGATCCGCGAGGACCCACGGGTGACCAAAGTCGGGGCCTTCATTCGCCGCTACTCGCTCGACGAGTTGCCCCAGCTCTTCAACGTCCTGATCGGCGAGATGAGCCTGGTCGGACCGCGGCCGCTGATCTTCCCCGAGACCGACGCCCTGGACGAGGGTTGGCACCAGCGCCGGCTGGAGCTGCGCCCTGGCCTGACCGGCCCCTGGCAGGTCTACGGGCGCTCCCAGAGCCCCTTCCAGGAGATGGTCCGCTTCGACTACCAGTACGTCGCCGGCTGGTCGCTGGCCCGCGACATCGAGATCCTGCTTGCCACCATCCCCGCAGTGCTCTCGGGGCGTGGCGCCTACTAACGGCTCCAGTCTCGCGCTCGCCCACGACTACCTGCTGACGATGCGGGGGGCTGAGCGCACCTTCGCCGAGATGGCCCGCTGCTGGCCGGAGGCGCCGATCTACACCCTGCTCTACGACGCCGAGGCGGTGGCCGAAGGATTCGCCGGCCGCGAGGTCCACACCTCCGGCCTGCAGCGCTTCGGCGCCAAGCAGCGCAGCTTCCGCTACCTGCTGCCCTTCTTTCCTGGCGCCGCCGAGCGACTGCCGGTGCAGTCCTACAAGACGATCGTGACCAGCAGCAGCGCCTTCGCCCACGGGCTGCGACCCGGCCCCCAGGCCCTGCACGTCTGCTACTGCCATAGCCCCTTCCGCTACGCCTGGTTCGAGCAGGAGCGGGCCCAAGCGGAGACGCCGTGGCCGGGACGGCCGCTGATGAAGGCGATCCTCAAGCGCAACCGGGCCTGGGACCTGAAGGCGGCCAAGCGGGTGACCCGTTACGTCGCCAACGGCAAGATCACCCAGGATCGGATCATGGAGCTCTACGGGGTCGAGTCGGACATCGTCCACCCCCCCGTCGCGGTCGAACGCTTCGCCGTCGGCCAGCCCGAGGACTTCCTCCTCTTCGTCGGTCAGATCGTCCCCCACAAGCGGGTCGAGGTCGCCCTCGAGGCGGCCCGGATCGCCGGCCTGCCGATCAAGATCGTCGGCGACGGGCCTGACCGTGAGCGGCTCGAGACGCTCTACAACGGCCTCGACGTCGAGTTCCTCGGCAGCGTCTCCGACCAGCGCCTGGGCGATCTCTACGCGCGCTGCATCGCCCTGGTGGTGCCCAACATCGAGGAGTTCGGGATCGCCGCGGTCGAGGCCCAGGCCGCCGGCCGCCCGGTCGTCGCCGTCGCCCGCGGCGGCGTTCGCGAGACGGTGATCCCGGGCGAAACCGGGGTACTGATCGAGGGCGAGGACGCAGCCGCCCTGGCTGAGGCCTTGCATGACACCGATTTCGCCAGCTTCGATCCGATGAAGATCAGAGCTAACGCAGAACGCTTCAGCCCCGCCGCCTTCCGCGCGGCGTTAACCGGGCTGGTCGACCGATACATCGAAGAACACGGAGGAATACGTTGAGCGGACCAGTCCTTGTCACCGGAGGCGCCGGATACGTCGGCGCGGAAGTGGCAACTGCCCTACTTGAGAACGGCCGCGAGGTGCGAATCCTGGATTCGCTGCTCCACGGCCAGCAGCCGATCGCCGACATGCTCGAGCAGAAAGGCGCCAAGGTCGCGATCGGCGACATTCGCGACGCCGACCTGCGCCGCGAGCTGCTCGACGGCGCCGAGGCCGTGGTCCACCTGGCGGCGATCGTCGGCGACCCCGCCTGCGCCCGCGATCCCGAACTGGCTCAGGACACCAACGTCGAGGCCACCCGCGGCCTCGTTGCCGACGCCAACGCGGCTGGGGTCAAGCACCTGATCTTCGCCTCGACCTGCTCCAACTACGGCCGCATGGCCGATCCGGAGACGCCGGTCGACGAGAATGCCGAGCTGGCGCCGGTCTCGCTCTACGCCGAACAGAAGGTGGAGATCGAGAAGATGCTGCTCTCTGACGGCAACGGCACCACCGTGCCGACCTGCCTGCGCTTCGCCACCGTATACGGCGCGGCGCCGCGGATGCGGTTCGACCTCACCGTTAACGAGTTCACCCGCGAACTGTGGGCGGACAAGGACCTGGAAGTCTTCGGCGAGCAGTTCTGGCGCCCCTACATCCACGTCCGCGACGCCGCCCGCGGCATCGTCAGGGTGCTGGAGGCAGGACCGAACGAGGTCGGCAACGACGTCTTCAACGTCGGCCGCAGCGACGAGAACTACCGCAAGCTCGACCTGGTCGAGATCATCACCGGCGAGATCGACCGCGGAAACGTCTCCTTTGTCCGCCGCGACGAGGACCCGCGCGATTACAAAGTCTCCTTCGCCAAGGTGAAGGACCGGCTCGGCTTCGAACCGGAGATGCGGGTGCCCGACGGCGTCCGCGAGATTGCCAAGGGTCTCGACAACGAGGCCTTCGGCGACCCCTTCGACGCGACGCACCGCAACACCCCGTAGCCAAAGCTTCACCAAGTCCGCCGGACCTTTTGCTCGCATAGCGGCAAAAAGGTCCGGCGGACCTTTGCCTGCGCTCCCTCGGGGGCGCAGGCTTTTTTGTGATCGCATCCTGGCGCTCATACATCCGTCCAGGTCACTTGCAAAAAGCCCAAGAGGTGCCATGCGCGACCCGATGAGGGGAGGGCATGGAGCTACTACTCAACAGCCGTCGCGTCGCCCTCTTCGCCCTCCTGGTCGCTGCCGTCTCGCTGCTCGTCTTCAGCGCCGCCAGCGCCGAAGCCCGCGGCCAGGCGAAGCTGCGCTCCGCCGTCTCCCTCGGCCAGGGCACGCCCGGTGCCGGCAAGTGCTTCAAGCTTGCATCGAGTCGCTCCCGCGCCGCTGCCGAGCGCGGCGCCAGCGCCAAGACCATCCGCCGCGTCCGCGCCCGGTCCCTGCGCCGCTGCCTGGTCCGCGACCGCAAGAGCCGCCGGGTCAAGAAGGCCGTCCCGCCGACCCTGGTCGGCGGCAGTCTGGTCGTCGGCATCGACGGCGGCTACACCGGCTGGAGCGACGAGGAAATCGAAGAGCGGGCCGAGATCGGCGCCGCCGTCACCCGCCACGAGTGGGATCCGTGGGAGCCGGTCGACGAGCAGGACGACGTGATGGAAGCCGCCTTTGGAGAAATTCACACCAGGATCCACGCCCTGCTCGGCGGCAACCAGCTTGGCGACCCGACCCTCTACCGCGAATGGGTGATCGACTTCATCCGTTACTACGGGATCGGCGGCGGCTTCTGGGACGCCCACCCCGAGCTGGACGAGTCGCGCTTCGCGATCACCTCGATCGAGCTCGGCAACGAGCCCTACTTCGGCGAGATGTCGGCCGAGGAATACGCCGCCACCGTCGGCCCGGTGCTGGAGGAAATCCAGCGCCTCAACCTGCCGGTCACGGTTGTCCTGCCGAGCCGCGTCTACGGCAGCAACACCTCCTGGATGGACACCCTCTACAGGCTGATCCCCAATCTCAACGACTACTTCGACGCCTTCGCCGAGCACCCCTACTGGTACGGCCACGAACCGGCGTCCACCGGCCCCGCCGGTCCCTTCGGCCGGATCGACACCACCCGCCGGCGGATGAACGAACACGGCGCCAACACGAAGGCGATCTGGATCACCGAGTACGGCGAGTCCACCGCCGAGTGCGGCGAAGAGTGCGTCGGCGAGGACACCCAGGCCCTGCACCTGAAACAGATGCTCGACGCGATCGTCACCCGCTCCGACTGGGGCGTGAAGATGATTTCCGTCTTCCAGCTGCGCGACCGCGGCACCGAGAGCAGCGACCGCGAGCGCCAGTTCGGCCTGATCCGCGAGGACGGCTCCCCAAAGCCGGCCTATCCCATCGTCGAGTCGGCGATGGACCAGTACCGCGGCTAAGGGCACCGCCTCATCGATTTGGAGTGGGTCATTTGTCCAAGATCGCCCGGGGAGTGATGCTCTTACCGCGCGAGGTCGACAAGTGGGGAGCATGGGCCTCCGCTCCTCCGCCACCCGGATCGCAGGCATCGCTCTGGCGATGGCCTTCCTTCTCGTTGCCTCCGCATTCGCTACCGGGGCAAGCGCCAAGCCGCGCGGCACCAGCGCCGAGCGGATCAGCACCGTCTGCACGAAGAAGGCCCACCGGGCCAGCACCGCCGCCAAGCGCCGCGAGCTGCGGCAGCGCTGCATCCGAGAGATGAGCCGGGCCGCTGCCGCCCGCAAGCGCTCCGCCGACACCACTCCCCCCTCGCTTGCCTGGTTGGTTCCGACCGCCAGCGCCACCGTCAAGGGCAAGATCAGCGGCCCCGCCTGCGAGGCCGCCGCCAGCGACGAGCGCGGCGTCAAGCGGGTGGTGATGGCCGTCGACGGCGCCACTTTCGACACCGAGAGCGACGCGCCCTGGAACTGCAGCTTCGACACGACCAAAGTCAGCGATGGAGGCCACACCCTGACCGCGACCGCCTACGACGCGGCAGGCAATTCGAGCACCGCCTCGGTCTCCATCAACGTCGTCAACCAACCGGCGGCGACCCCCAAACCCGCCCCAACTCCGGAGCCGGCAGCGATCGATGCCGCCCCCGACGTCTCCTGGGCGACTCCGATCGCCGGTTCCACGGTGACGAGGAAAATCAGCGGCTCGACCTGCGAAGCCCTTGCCAGCGACGACAAAGGCATCGAAAAAGTCGTGATGAAGGTCGACGGGGTCACCCTCAACACCGAGAGCGACGCTCCCTGGAACTGCAGCTTCGACTCGGCCAAAGTCAGCGACGGGGGCCACACCCTGAGCGCGACCGCCTACGACACCGCCGGCAACACCCGCACCGCTTCGATCTCCGTCAACGTTTCCAACCTGATCGACCCTGTCCCCGAGCCCATCCCGGACCCGGAGCCGACCCCGGCACCCGCTTCCGCGCCGACGCCGGGCTCGTTCCCCGGCAACGGGCTGACGATCGCCGTCGACGGCGGCCACGGCTACTGGTCGGACGCCGAAATCAGCTTCCGCGCCCAGCTTGGCGCCGCGGTCACCCGCCACGAGTGGGACCCGACCGAGCCGGTCGACCACCAGGACGAAATCGTCTACGCCGCCGCGGCCCAGATCAAGACCCGGATCCACGCCCAGCTCGGCGCCAACTGGCTCGGGACCGCCAGCAGCTACAGGGAATTCGTCGTCGCCTTCATCAAGCGCTACGGGCTCGGCGGCACCTTCTGGAAACTGCACCCCGAGCTGAACGAAGCCGCCTACGCGATCACCACGGTTGAACTCGGCAACGAGCCCTACTTCGGCGACATGTCGGCCAGCCTCTACGCCGAAACCGTCCGTCCCACCCTGGAAACGATCAAGAGCCAGAACCTGCCGGTCAAGGTGATCCTCGTCACCCGCACCTACGGCACCGACACCACCTGGATGGACACCCTCTACTCGAAGATCCCGAACCTCAACGACTACTTCTACGCCTTCGCCGACCATCCCTACTGGTACGGGCACTCGCCTGAAGAGGGGACCGCCGCCGGGCCGTTCGGCCGGATCGGCGTCCTGCGCAAGCGGATGAACGAAAAAGGCGCCGCGGCGAAGCCGATCTGGCTGACCGAGTACGGCCAGTCAACTGCCAACTGCGGCAGCCAGTGCGTCAGCGAGGCGACCCAGAAGGAACATCTGCAGAAGATCCTCAATGCGGCGATCACCCGCACCGAATGGAAGATCGGGATGATCTCCGTCTTCCAGCTGCGCGACCGCAGCAGCAACCCGACCGACCGGGAGCACGGGTTCGGGCTGCTGCGCTACGACGGCGGTCAGAAGCCCTCCTACTCGATGGTGCGCTCGCTGATGCAGCAGTACCGGGGCTGAGCGCCCCACCTGCGCAGTCCGCGACCGTCCATATACTCGCGCGTCGCACCCCTGGTGCCTCCTTCGTCCGATGCGGACCGTGATCGCCACCTCATTTACGCCGACCCTCGACTCGGGTCGCGCAAGGCGAACCCACGGGATCGTCAGGGCGCTCGCCGGCCTCGGCCCGGTCGACTTGGTCTACGGCGCCTTCGGGGCCGACGAGCCGGATCCGACCTTCGAGGAGATCGCGGGATTGACGATGCACCGGGTCGAGCGGCCCGGCGCGCTGGAGCGGCTTCCCGCCTACGCCCGCGCCCGCCTGCGCCGCGTGCCCGAGGACTTCGCCCGCGGGATCTGGCCGGGCGTGGCGCGACTGACCGCCAAGCTGAGCGCAGACGCGGAGACCCGCGTGGTCGCCGAGGGACCGGTCGCCGCCGCAGCCCTGCTGGGGCTGGCCGGTCGCCGCGCAGCGATCTACGACGCCCACAATCTCGAGTCCACCTTCCGGCACCGGCTCGACGACGCCGGCATGTCGCAGGCGGACCTCGAGGGCTTCGAGCGGCTGCTGTTGACCACCTTCAGCGAGAGCTGGATGGTCTCGCCGGCCGACATGGAGGGGGCGGCGGCGTTGGCGCCCGGGGCGGGACTGAGGCTGATTCCCAACGTGGTTGACGTTGCGGCAATTGAGCCGGTGCCACCCCGAACCGATGAGCGGAAGGTGTCCTTCGTCGCCGACCTCAGCTACGAGCCCAACCGCGGTGCTTTGCGCTTCCTGCTCGAGGAGGCGATGCCTGCGCTGTGGGAGAAGTCTCCGGACGTGGAGCTGGTGGTCGCCGGCAAGGGCAGCGCCGAGATCGAGGCCGATGACCCGCGGGTGCGGCCGAGCGGCTTCGTCCCAGATCTGCGCGACGTCTACCTGCAGGCCGGCGCCGTTGCGGTGCCGCTGCTGGAGGGCGGCGGCTCACCGCTGAAGTTCGTCGAGGCGCTGGCCTACCGGGTTCCGGTCGCCGCCACTCCGCGCGCCGCCGCCGGACTCGAAGTGCACGCCGGCGAGCATTACGCCGAGGGCGGGACCGACGGCGCCTCCTTCGCCGCCGCGCTGCTGGAGGCGCTTGATCCCGAGAAGGGCAACCCGCTCGCCGCCGCCGGCCGCGAGCTGACCGAGCGCGAGTACTCGATCGAGGCGCTGGAGCGGCGCCTGAGCTCATGAAGATCGTCTCGGTGATGACCGGCGCCGCCCCTGGCGGGGCCGAGTTCGCCGCGGTCGAGCTGCTCGACGCGCTTGTCGAACGCGGGCACGAGGCGGTGATGCTGAGTGACTCGCCCGAGATCGGACGCGAGACCGCGGTCGCGGTGCGGCCGCTGGAGATCGGGCCGAAGCTCTCCGGCAAGACCTGGCCCAGCCTCGCCTTCAAGTGGCCGGCGCTGCGAACCGGCCTGCGCCAGGCGCTGGAGGCGGAGGCGCCCTACGACGTGCTCCTCCTCCACTACAAGAAGGAGCAACTGCTGACGCCCGGCCTGCCCCCCGAGCTGCGACCGCGGGTCGCCTGGTGCGAGTGGGGACCGGTGCCGAAGCAGATGCGCCAGGGGCCCGGCCGCTGGGCCTACGCCCGCGCCGGCCGCGGCGTCACCGCGGTGATGGCGATCTCCGAGGGGACGCGCGAGTCGGTGATCGCCGCCGGGGTCGCCGCCGACACGGTCACCTACCTGCCAAACGCGATGCGGACTGAGGAGATCCGCTTCAGCGCCGAGGGACGGGCGCGGGTGCGGGCCGAGCTCGGCATCCCCGCCGAGGCCTTCACGGTCGGCTGCGTCTCCCGCTTCCACCCGAAGAAGCGCAACGACGTCCTCATCGATGCGGTCGGCATGCTCGGCCCCGAGACCCACATGATCCTTGCCGGCGCCGGTGAGACCGAGGCGGAGTTGCGGGCCCAGGCCGAGCAGTTGGGCGCCCGAGCGCACATCCTCTCCACCCCCGGGGCCGAGATCGGCGACGTCCTCTCCGCCTTCGACGTCGACGTCTTCTGCCCCAGCCCGGCCGAGGGACAGCCGCGGGCGGTGATCCTCGGAATGCTGGCCGAACGACCCTGCGTCTCCACCGGGGCCGAGGGCGTGGTCGGGCTGATCGAAGACTCCTATGGGGCGATCGTCTCGCCCGAGAACGACGCGCCGGCCTTGGCCGAGGTCCTGCGCCACTACGAGGGCGACCCGGAGCGGGTGCGGCGCGAGGGCGCGCTGGCGGCGAAGGTGGCGGTCGAGCGCTTCGACCGCACCGTGGTCGCCGCGCGGGCCGAGCGCCTGCTGCAGGGAGACGAGTGAAGCCGATCCGGGATCGAGCCCAGCGGGGTGTGCCAAAAGTCGGAGGCGATGAGGAGCGGCCGCTGCGGCTACTGGTGATCGACGAGGGCGTGCTCGGCCACCGAACGCTGAAAGCCCAGCTGGAAGCGGTACTGGAGACGCTGCCCGGGGTCGAGGCGACGATGGCGACGGTGCCGCCGCCCTCGCGGCTGGGCCGCCTCTTCACCCGCAAGTGGATCCGCGGCAGCGATGCCGACCTGCAGGCGCTGCGCTGGCGGCTGCGCTGGTCCTGGCAGGGCCGGCGGCTGCTGAAGCGCCATCGCGGCAAGGTCGACGTCGCCCTGGTCAACACCCAGGCGCTGGCGCTGCTGGCGAAGGGGCCGATGCGAGAGCTGCCGACGGTCCTCTCGATCGATGCCACCGTCGGTCAGTTCACCGCCCTCGAGTACACCCCTCACGACCGCTGGACTCCGCGCCAGCTGCGGCTGATGCAACGGCTGGAGCGGCGGGCGCTGCGCGGCGCTGCGGCGGCGATGCCCTGGACCGGGTGGAACGCTGCCGCGGTCGAGTCCGAATACGACCTCGGCGACCTGCGGGCGGAGACGGTCCACCCCGGCCTCGACGCCGGCTGGTGGGGCGAGGCGGCAGAGCGGCGACCCCGCGACCGCCAGGGGCCGATGCGGGTCCTCTTCGTCGGCAACGACGTCCACCGCAAGGGGCTGCCGACCCTGATCGAGGCGGTCGGCGCGCTCGGCGACGCGGCGGTGCTGGAGGTGGTCAGCGGCGACGAGATCGAGGAGCGGGACTTCGCCCAGGTCCACCGCGGGGTCACCGCCGGCAGCGAGCGGCTGCGCGAGCTCTACTCCGAAGCCGACGTCTTCGCCCTGCCGACCCGCGCCGACGCCGTCCCTTGGGCGGTCCTGGAGGCGATGGCCGCCGGCCTGCCGGTGGTTGCTTCCGGGGTTGGCGCGATCCCAGAGATGCTGGGCGAGAGCGGCGAGGTGGTGCCGCCGGGCGACGCCGAGGCGCTCACCGCTGCCCTGCGCCGGCTTGCCGCCGATCCCGAGCAACGCCGGAAGATGGGCGAGGCGGGGCGCGAACGCGTCCACCAGAACTACGACAACGCTCTGCAGACGCCGAAGATCCTCGCCCTCGCGAAAGCGGCCGCCGAGGCCCGCGCCGGAGGCCGACGGCTTCGCCGCCGCACCGTGCTCGCCCTCGGCACCGGTGCCGCCGCGGTAGCGGTCGCCGCCCCCTACGCGGCCCTGGTACCCGATCAAGAGTTCGAGCAGTTGGTCGCCGACCAACTGGGAATCGATGCCGAGCTCGCCAAGCAGCTGCTGGCAAGAGCGCGGGAACAGTACGGCGATGCCGAGTACGACGCCCGCGCTGCCGCCTTCGCCCTCGCCGTCCGCAACCCGGTCTCGGCGGTAATGCCGGAGTCGGCCCGGCGCAAGGCGGTCGACAGCCTGTTGGAGCCGATGCTCTCCGAGCCCGCCGCCAACCTCGCCTACACCCTGACCGGAACCGACCCGGGCAGCCCCGCCTGCTCCGGTCTGGTGCGACGCGCGTGAAGACCTTCGAGGCCGACCTCGTCGTGATCGGCTCCGGGGTCAGCGGGCTGCTGGCGTCCTGGCAGCCGCTGCAGCGCGGGCTGCGGGTGATCATGCTCGAGCGCGGGGCGCTGAAGACCCACGCCGAACAGATCGCCGACCACAGCTGGGCGGCCGACGTTCCCGGCGCCGAAGCGAATAACGAAACCGCGCCCGGGACCCGTCCCTACCCGTGGAGCTACGTCTACGGCGTCGGCGGCTCGATGCTGCACTGGTCCGGCGCCGCGCTCCGCTTCCACGCCGCCGACTTCAAGATGCGCTCCAGCTTCGGGGTAATGGAGGACTGGCCGCTCTCGCTGGAGGAGCTCGAGCCCTTCTACGCACAGGCGGAGGCGGCACTCGGAGTCGCCGGCGCACCCGAAGAGGGAACGGGACAGCCCGGACCAGGGATTCCGGGCGCCCGAACTCTTCCGCCCCATCCTTTCAGCCCGATCGACAAAGCGGTGGCAAAACACTTGCAGCCGTTCGTGCCGCTGCCGCAGGCGCGCCCCTCGCGACCGATCCAGGGCCGCCCCGCCTGCTGCGGCTCGGCGGTCTGCGAACTGTGCCCGGTCGACTCCCGCTTCTCCCCCCTCAACGGGCTTTCCGCCGTGCTCGAGCATCCGGGCCTCGACCTGCGCGAACAGACCGTCGCCACCCGCCTGCGGGTCGGCTCGGCGGGCGAGGTCGAGGGAGTGGAGGCGATCGAGCCGGGCGGCGGCCGGGCGCTGCTGCGGGGCAAGCGCTACCTGCTGGCGGCGAACGGGATCGAAAATCCCGGCCTGCTGCTCCGCTCCGGGCTCGACGGCCCGGCGGTCGGCAAGTACCTCTTCGACCACGGCCACACCACCGTCACCGTCACCGTGCGCAAGGAGCTGGAACCTGGCGTCGGCGACAGCCAGGCGACCGGGCTGGTCGAGGCCTTCCGCGAAGGCAGCTTCCGGGCAAAGCGCGCGGCGGCGATCCTCAGCCCCTTCAACCCCGGCACCCCGATCTCGCCCCTGCTGAGCGCCGGCGTCGTCGCCCGCGAAGACGGCGCCGCGACCCGCGCCAACGCCCTCCACCGCTGGCGGCGAACCATCCCCTTCGACATGCTGACCGAAGACGTGCCGCAGGCCGGCAGCACCGTCACCCTCTCGCCAAACCGCGACTCCTTCGGCCTGCCGCTGAACCGCACCGACTACCTCCCCTCGACCCGCTACGAAGTCGACGGCATCGACCGCGCCGTCCAGTCCCTGCGCGAGCGCCTGAAGCCACTCGGGGTCGAGGCGATGGAGGTCGGCCCCGGCCCCGAGGGCGGGCACCTGATGGGGACCTGCCGCATCGGACCGCCCGGCCGCGGGGTGGTCGACGCCGAGCTGCGCCACCACGAGCTCGAGAACCTGTTCGTCGCCGGCTCCTCCGCCTTCCCCACCTACGCCCCGGTCCACCCCTCGCTGACGATCGCGGCGCTGGCGCTGCGCCTGGGCGAGCAGCTGGCGCGGGAGGCCGCGTGAGCGAGACGATCACCGCCTGCGTGATCGCCCGGGACGAGGAGGAACGCCTGCCCGACTGCCTCGCCAGCGTCGAGTTCTGCGACCAGGTGGTGGTCGTCGACAGCGGCTCCCGCGACCGCACCCGTGAGCTGGCGGCGGCGGCCGGGGCGACGGTGGTCGAGAACCCCTGGCCCGGCTTTTCCGCCCAGCGCAACGTCGCCCTCGACCACGCGACGGGCGACTGGGTCCTGGAGATCGACGCCGACGAGCGGGTCAGCCCCGAGCTCGCCGACGAGCTGCGCACCTTCCTCACCGCGCCGCCGGCTGGAATCGAGATGGGGGCGCTGCCGATGCGCGACGTCTTCCTCGGCAAGGCCCTCGGCCCCTCGATCCGCTACCCGCGCTACCGCCACCGCTTCTTCCGCCGCAGCGCCTTCCGCCACGACGAGTCGCGCAGCGTCCACGAGGGGCTCTGGCCAGACGGGCCGGTGCATCCCTTCGCCGGCGAGTTGCGCCACCTGCTCGCCTCCTCCTGGGCCGAGGCGCGGGCCGACGCCCGGGCCTACGCTCGGCTCGAGGCCGCCCAGCGGCGCCGGCCCGGAGCCGCCGAGGCGGTCGCCGGGATCTTCGTCCGGCCGCTGGCCAAGCTCGCCTACCGGCTCTTCCTCTACGGCGGCTGGCGCGACGGCGCCCGCGGCTTCGCCAAGATCGGGCTCGAGTGCGGCGCCGACTCGCTGGCCACCGTGTACCGCCTGCGCCACAGCTCGGGCCAGGGCGTCAGCGGCTTCGGCCAGGAGCCGCCGCGGCTCGGATCCGTGCGAATCATCGGCGTCGCCCGCAGCCGCCGCGGGGCCACCCGGCTCGCCGGCTGGCTCGAGGAGGCGGCCGATGCGGGCGCCGACGTGGCCCTGATCGGGGCGGCGCCACCGACCGGCTCACCGGTCCCCCACCGCCCCTTCGACCGGCTCGGGCCGGGGCGTTTGGTCCGGGCGCTCGACGCCGAGGACCAGGCGCGGCCGATCGACGCCGTGCTGCCGGCCGCCCGCCGCGAGCGGCTCGGACTGCGGTTCGCCCCGGGCGCACTGCGGGGGGCCGTCCCGCCGCTCAGCGCGACGGAGAGCCCAGAGGCGGCGCAAAGCCGTCTGCAAAGCGAAACCCGCGGCATCAGGAGAGGGGGCGTCGGGTACGCGTAGAAGTAATCTGTCGCGCCTCGATACCGGAGGCGACCATGATTCAAGTCGAGCACAGTCCCTCCCGATAGGTCAACACCGCCGTGGAAACGAATCCCCAACTTCGACTCATCTGGGCCGCCAAGAAATGGCTGGCTCTTTTCGCGGTTGCGGCTGCGGTGATCGTCTACCTGATCTCCTCCTCCAAAGCCGACGAATTCGAAAGCGAGGCGCTGGGACAGATCGTCTCCACCAGCCAGGCCTCGGGCGAGGTCCTCAACGAGGAAGAACTGCTCAGCCTCTCCAACGTCTACGACGAGCTGGCCGCGACCCGCACCGTCCTCGACATCGCCCACGAGGACGAGGTCGTCGCCGGCAACGAGCAGGAATTCGACGACAGCGTCGACGTCTCCCCCGAGTCCCGGATCGGCGTCCTCAGCTTCAAGGCGAAGACCGGCGATCCCCAGCTCTCGGCTGAATTCGCCAACGCCTACGCTCGCGCCTTCGCCTCCTACCTCGGCGGGCTCCAGGTCGAGCAGCTGAAAAAAACCCTCGGACCCCTGCAGGAACGGGTCAACGAGATCGAAGAAGAACTGCTGAAACTGTCGACCGCCGATCCCGATCGGGCTGGGCTCAAGGTCGAGCTCGGGGCGATCCAGGAACAGATCGCCTCCCAGACCTCAAACCCCGGCGACTCGCTGCGCATCGTCGAGCAAGCCGCCCCCGACCCCAACGAGGTGGCGCCGAAGCCGAAACGGGACGCGATCCTGGCCTTCATCGTCGCCCTCCTGCTCGGCGCCTGCGCGGTCTATCTGCGCGACCTCTTCTTCGATCGCTACGGCTCCGCCCAAGACGCCGCACGCGACCTCGACCTGCAGCTGCTCGGCGAGATCCCGCGGGCGCGCAAAGACTCGCCCCTGGAGGCCTTCCGCAGCCTGCGCACGGCGATCGTCTTCGCTCTTGACCGCGCCGACCGGGAGGCGATCAACCTCGACGCCGAAGGCGGCCGGGCGATCCTCGTCACCGGCCCCGAATCCGGCTGCGGCAAGAGCTACGTCTCCTCCAACGTCTCCCGCACCCTGGCCACCGAAGGGCGCACGGTGACCGCCGTCGACGCCGATCTGCGCCGGCCCACCCTGCACGAGATCTTCAAAACCGACCTCTCCCCCGGCCTCAGCGACCTGTTGGTTGGCGACGAGGAGCCCGACGTCGAGCGAGTGATGCGGGATGTCCGCACCCCGCGCGGCAGCTCCGACGCCGGCTCCCTGCGACTGCTGCCCGCCGGTTCCCACACCGAAGAGGCGGTCGAGTCGCTCTCCTCGCGGCGGATGGGGAAAGTCGTCGACACCCTGCGGGGCGAGAACAAGATCGTCCTCTTCGACAGCCCACCGGCGCTGGCCGTAGTCGACCCGGTCGTCCTTTCGCGCTACGCCGACGGGGTCGTCTTCGTGATCGACTCCCGCCACACCCGCCGCCGCGAGGCGCGGCGAGCGATCGAGGCGCTGCGGGCAACCGGCGCGCCGCTGCTCGGCTTCGCCTTCAACCGCTCCGGCAACAAACCGAACACGTATGAGGCATACCGCCCGCACGATCCGCGCCGCTCCGGATCATCGCGCCCCTCAGAGGAGGCGCGGGCCTGAGTCGTAGGGACCTCGCGACGCCGGTCCTTGCCACCGGGCTCGCGGTCGCGGCGGCAGGTGTCCTCGCGGGGATAGCGCTCTGGGCGGGGCTCGAGAAAGCCGGCCCCCAGGGCCTGCTGGCGCCGCTGGTACTGCTCGGTTGCGTCGTCCTCCTCCGCTTCCCGGAGGCATGCCTCGGCCTGCTGCTGTTCGGCGCCGCCGTGGCCGAAGCCGAACCGGTCGGGGCGATCCCCTCCGGAGAGCGGTTCTACGACCAGATCTTCCTCAGCTTCACCACTCCTGACGTGCTGATCCTCTTCGGCCTGATCGGGGTGCTGCTGCGCTTCGTCGCCCAGGACCTGCGCCCGCGACTGCCATACCCGCTGATCGTGCCCCTGGTGGTCCTCGGCTTCGCCGTCGTCGCCGGGGTCGCCACGGCCTACAGCTCCGGCAGCGTCAGCCCACCGGAACTCTTCCACCGCGGCATGCAGATCACTTACCTGATCACGATCCCCCTGCTGGCGGTCAACGTCCTCCGCGACGCCCGCGCGCTGAAGATCTTCGCCGTCGGGCTGGCGGCGCTGGCCTGCCTGAAAGGGGTGACCGGGATCTACGCCAGCCTCGGCGGCGTCGGCGGCGGGGTCGAAGAGGAGGTTGCGAGCTTCCTCAACCCGTTCCCCAACCTGCTGATGCTGACCTTCGGGCTCGGGGTGATCGCGGCGCTGGTGCGGCGGGTCGAGATCCCGGCCTGGATGTACGCCGGGCTGCCGATCGCCCTCTTCGCCCTGCTGCTCTCCTACCGGCGCTCGTTCTGGATCGCCGCGATCCTGACCATCGTCCTCGTGGTGATCATCGCCAGCCGCCGCCGCGGCCGGGCGGTGTTCGCGATCGGCGCGATCGCCGTGGTACTCGCCTTCGTCGCCGCCAACTCCGTCGCCGGGCCCTCTGACTCGACCTCCCCGAGCCCGCTCGCCGAACGCGCCCAGACGCTGACCCCGAGCGGGATCGGCAGCAACCGGGGCGACCGCTACCGCAACGACGAGCGCAAAAACGTGGTCGAAAACATCGAGCAGCACCCGGTCACCGGCGTCGGCCTCGGCGTCGACTGGGAAGTGCACCAGCCGCTGGCCGAGGCGCACGACCGCCGCTATGTCCACTTCGCCTTCCTCTGGTACTGGCTGGCCCTGGGGATCCTCGGCGCGATCGCCTACCTGTTCCTCTTCGCCAGCTCGCTGTGGACCAGTCGACAGATCTGGCGCTTCCACAGCGACCAGCTGGTGCAGATCTGCGCGATCGCCGTCTTCGGCGGCATCGTCGGCCTCGCCGTGGTCGAACTGACCGCCACCTTCGCCGGGATCGAGCCGCGGCTGACGATCCTGCTGGGAGCGATGCTGGGCTGGCTTGCCGCCGCCTGGCAGGAACTGCCGGCCCGGCGCGCGGCGGCGCGCTGAGCCGATGAACGAGGAGACCACCCACCGCGCGACCCGCGTCGGCTCGCGCCGCGTGCTCGGCGACGTCGGCGTCCAGCTCGGCGGCCAGCTCATCAACGTCGCCCTTGGGATCGTCACCACGGTCGTCCTCGTCCGTGCCCTGGAGGCGACCCGCTACGGCGAGTGGGCGACGATCCTGGCGGTCATCGACCTGGTTGCGATGGTCGGCAACCTCGGCCTGGAAACGGTGGCGATCCGGCTGGCGACGCAGGAACCAAAGCGCGAGGGTGCCTGGGTCGGGGCCGCGGCGAGCCTGCGGATGGCGATCGCGGTACCGATGCTGGCCGTCTTCGTCGCCGTGCTGGCGCTGGTCGCCTCCGACGACCAGATGCTGGTCACCGGCCTGGTCCTCTCGCTCGGCTTCATCGCCTCGGCGCTCTCGACCCTGCGGATCGTCTTCCGCCTCCACGTCCGCAATCACGTCACCGTCGCCTTCACCACCCTCAACAGCGTCCTCTGGACGGGCTCGGTGGTCGCGATCGCCGCCACTGGCGGCAGCATGGTCGCCTTCGCCCTCGCCTTCGTCGTCATCACCTTCATCGTCCAGGGATCCCTGGCGATCCTCGCCCTGCGGACGATCGACGTGCGCTGGAAGGGCGCTCGCGAGCTTTGGCCGCGGCTATTGGGGATCGGGATCAGTGTCGGGATCGCCGCCACCCTGACCTTCGCCTACGGCCGCATCGACCAGATCCTCGTCTACGAGCTGGCGCCCGATCCGGCCGAAGTCGGCGTCTACGCGGCGATGTACAAAATCCTCGACAACGCCGGCTTCGTCCCGATGGCGGTGATGGTGACCCTGTTCCCGATCATGGCGGGCCTCTTCCCCGCCGACCCGCCGCGGCTGCGGCGGATGATGCAGATCGCGATCGACTACCTCAGCTTCGTCGCCCTCGGCGGCCTGGCGTTGACGATCGTCGCCGCCGAGCCGATCGTCGAGCTCCTCTACGGATCGGAGTTCACCTCCGGCTCGACCGTGCTGACGATCCTGATCGCCGCCTTCATCCCGATCTGCATCGGCAACGTCGCCGGCAACATGGTGGTGGCGATGGACCTGCAGCGGCGCTACATCTGGCTGGCGGTGCTGGGACTGGTGCTGAACGTGGGCCTCAACCTGGTCCTGATCCCCGAGTACGGGATCGAGGCGGCCGCCTGGGTGACGCTGGGGACCGAGATCATCGTCGTCGCGCTGAGCCTGGCGATGGTCCTGCGCCGGATCGAGATGCGGCTCTCGCTGCGACGGCTGGCGCTGGCGCTGGCGGCGGCGATCGTGTCGGCGCTGGCGGTCTGGGGCCTGCGCCAGGCGGGCGCAGGCGCAATCGTCCTGGTCCTGGCGATGACCGCAATCTACCCGGCACTGCTGATCGCGCTGCGGGCACTTGACCTCGAACAACTGAAACGGCTGGTGCGCACCCGGGGCGAGGCGGCAGCGTGAGCCCGGCCGGGCGGCGCATCCTCGTCCTCAGCAACCTTTACCCGCCGATCGCCCACGGCGGCTATGAGGTCGAGTGCCAGGGCGTGGTCGACCACCTGCGCGAGCGCCACGAGGTGCTGGTCCTGACCTCGGACAAGGACCGCGCCACGGCGCCGGCCGAGGCGGGGGTGCGGCGGGAGCTGCCGTTCCTGCCCCGGCGGCGGCTGACCGACGCGCTGAGCCCGTTCTACGCGGCACGCGGCGCAAAGGTCGCACGGCGGGCGCTGGCCGACTTCGCTCCCGACCTGGTCTACGTCTGGAACGGGGCGCAGCTGCCGCAGGCGGCGATCCGGGCGCTGGAGACGAGCGGTGCCCCGGTCGCCTACCGGGTCTGCGAGCACTGGTTCGGCTCGCTTTACGGCAGCCGCTACGACCCCTTCCTGCGCGGGCTTACCGGCGGCCGCTGGAAGCGGGCGGCGCGAGCCTGGAACCGGCTGCCGGGGCTGCGGCTCGACTATCAGGCGACCAGCGAGGTCGCGATCAGCTGGAACAGCGAGGCGCTGCGGCGGCAGGTGGAGGTCCCGCCCCTGCTGCAGCCGGATTTCGAGCACGTGCGGCTGCCGGCGACCTGGCAGAGCGAGGAGCTGGTCGGGATCGCGCGGCGGCCAGCCGAGCGGGCAACCGTCGGCTACGTCGGCCGCATCTCCCCCGAGAAGGGCATCGACGTCGCCCTGCGGGCGCTGGCACAGTTGCGGGACGAGGGGTTGGAGGTCGATTTCGAGATCGCCGGGGGTGGCGCCCCCGAGCACCTGCGGGAGCTGGAGGAGCTGGCGTCGAGCCTCGGGATCGCCGCGCGGGTCAGCTTCCTTGGCCCGCTCGATACCGCCGCCCTGAAGGACTTCTACGCCCGCATCCACGCCCTCGTCGTCCCCTCGGTCTGGGAGGAGCCGGCGGGGCTGGTCCTGGTCGAGGGGGCGCTGGCCGGCGTCCCCCTCGTGGCCTCTCGCGTCGGCGGCATCCCGGAGATCGTCCGCGACCCCGAGGAGGCGATCCTCTGCCCGCCCGGGGACACCCCCGCGCTGGCCGCGGCGCTGGCCCAGACGTTGGGCGAGCCGGCGGCGAGCGCGGCCCGAGCGGAGCGCGCACGCGAGCGGGCGCAAGGCTTTCGGATCGGTCCTTACCTAAAAGCGATGGACGAGTTCACCGAAAAGGTGGAGAGTCGCACGCCGTAGACGGGTGTTTGGTTGACAGGGGTGGTCCTGCCTGTTGACGATACGCCGCCCGTGCGCTCGTCAGCAATTCGTCCACTCACCCTTGCATCCGCCCTCGCCTTTGCGCTACTCGCGGCGTGGCTCCCCTCCGCCCAGGCGCAGACCCTGCAGCCGGGCTTCACCGAGTCGGTCGTCTTCAACGGCATGACCGAGCCGACCGACGTCGCCTTCGCCCCCGACGGCCGGGTCTTCATCTCCGAGAAGAGCGGGCTGATCAAGGTCTTCTCCAGCCTCAGCGCAACGACCCCGACGATCGCCGCCGACCTCCGCACCGAGGTCTACAACTTCTGGGACCGCGGCCTGCTCAGCATCGCCCTCGACCCAGCCTTCCCGGTCCGCCCCTACCTCTACGCGCTCTACTCGCGCGACGCGGTGATCGGTGGCGTGGCGCCGAAATGGGGACAGCCCGGGGCCGAATCCGACCCCTGCCCGACCCCTCCCGGACCGACCGAGGAAGGCTGCGTGATCAGCACCCGGCTGATGAAAATGACGCTCAGCGGCAACGCGGTCACCGCCGAACAGCCGCTGCTCGACGGATGGTGCCAGCAATTCCCGAGCCACTCGGCCGGCGGCCTCGTCTTCGGCCCCGACGGGATGCTCTACCTCTCCAACGGCGAGGGCGCCAGCTTCACCTTCACCGACTATGGCCAGGAACAGAACCCCTGCGGCGACCCGCCCGGGGCGGTCGGGACCAAACTGTCCGCGCCGACCGCCGAAGGCGGGGCCCTGCGGGCGCAGGACTTCCTCACCCCGGGTGATCCCCAGGCCCTTAACGGCAGTGTGCTCCGGGTTGATCCCGACACCGGCGCCGGCGTCTCCGGCAACCCGCTCTTCTCCAGCTCCGACGCCAACGCACGGCGGCTCGTCGCCTCCGGCCTGCGCAACCCCTTCCGCTTCGCCTTCCGGCCCGGCAGCTCGGAAATCTTCGTCGGCGACGTCGGCTGGGGAACCTGGGAGGAGATCAACCGCCTGCCGGCGCCGACCGACGCCAACGTCGACAACTTCGGCTGGCCCTGTTACGAGGGCGCAGCCCAGTCGGGTGCCTACGCGGGCGCCGGCCTCAACCTCTGCAAACAGCTCTACAACACGACCGGTGCTGGAGCGGCGGTCTCGCCGTTCTACACCTGGAACCACAGCGCCGACGTCGTCAGCGGCGAGGACTGCACCCAGGCCGGTTCCTCGATCTCGGGCCTCGCCTTCTACCAGGGCGGCAACTACCCCGCCTCCTACTCGGGGGCGCTCTTCTTCGCTGACTACTCGCGCCGCTGCACCTGGGTGATATTCCAGAAAAACGGCCAGCCCGACCCCTCGACGCGGGCCGTCTTCCTCAACGAGAACGACCCGGTCAACATCAAGATCGGGCCTGGCGGCGACCTCTTCCTCGTCGATTTCGAGGGCCAGCTGCGGCGGATCAGCTACCCGGGCAGCAACCGGCCGCCGACCGCGGTCGCCAAAGCCGACCCGCAGGCGGGACCGCTGCCGCTGACGGTCAACTTCGACGGCAGCGCCTCGACCGACCCCGATGCGGGCGACGTCCTCAGCTACGCCTGGGACCTCGACGGCGACGGCCAGTTTGACGACTCGACCGCAGTCAAACCGAGCTGGACCTACAGCAAAGCCGCGAACGTCACCGCGGCGCTGCGGGTGACCGACAAAAGCGGCCTCTCGGCGACCAGCTCGGTCCTGATCGGCGCCGGCAACGAACCGCCGAACGCGCAGATCGAAACCCCGACCACGGCGCTGAACTGGGCGGTCGGCGACAAAATCGAATTCTCCGGCAAAGGGACCGACCCCCAGGACGGGACGCTCGGCGGGGCGAGCATGTCGTGGACCTGGGTGATGCGCCACTGCGAAACCGAAAACGACTGCCATTCGCACAACATCCAGTCGTCCGCCGGCGTCAAAGGCGAGTTCACCGCCCCCGACCACGACTACCCCTCCCACCTCGAACTGCGACTCACCGTGACCGACAGCGGCGGCCTCACCGACACCGAAACGCTGCGGCTCGACCCGCGCACGGTCAACCTCAACTTCGCCACCGAACCCCCGGGCCTCTCGCTGACCGCCGGCGAGGACACGGTCACCGCGCCCTTCACCAAGACCGTGATTGTCGGCTCCAAACTCTCGATTGCGGCGCCGACGCCGCAATCGCTGAACAACGCCTGGCTCGGCTTCTCCGCCTGGTCTGACGGCGGCACCCGCACCCACGAGGTCATCGCCCCGGCGAGCCCGGTCACCTACACGGCGACCTACAAACCGGAAACGGCGCCTCCCGGCCTGGTTCTCGGCTACGGCTTCGAGGAGACCTCGGGGGCCACCGCCACGGACGTAACGCCGCTGAAAAACAACGGCACGATCAGCGGCGCGACGAGCACCGCCAGCGGCAAATTCGGCCGCGCGCTGAGCTTCGACGGGACCAACGACAAGGTCGACGTGCCGGACGCGTCCAGCCTCGACCTGACCACCGGGATGACCCTCGAGGCCTGGGTCAAACCGACGACCAACGCCAGCTGGCGGACCGCGATCCTCAAGGAGCGCGGAACCAATGACCTCGCCTACGCGCTCTACACCTCCAACGGCTCGAAACCGAGGGCCGAGAACTTCACCGGCGTCGAGAACACCGCCGCGGGCACCTCGGCGCTGCCGCTCAACACCTGGAGCCACCTGGCGGCGACCTACGACGGCACCAACCTGCGCTTCTACGTCAACGGCGTCCTGGTGACGACCAAAGCGACCAGCGGGGCGATGCCCAACACCGCGAACCCGCTGCGGATCGGCGGCAACGCGATCTGGGGCGAGTACTTCAGCGGCCTAATCGATGAGGTGCGGGTCTACAACCGGGCGCTGAGCGCGAGCGAGCTCGACCTCGACATGAAATCCGCCGTGGTCGGATCGGGGCCGCCGCCAGCCGACACGACCCCCCCGACCGCCCCCGGCAACCTGAAAGCGACGGGAGCGATCGGCAAAGTCAGCCTCAGCTGGGAAGCATCGACCGACGCTGTCGGGGTCACCGGCTACGAGGTCTACCGCTCGACCACCGCCGGCTTCACCCCCGCGCCGGCGAACCGGATCGCCACCCCTTCGGGGACGAGCTACAGCGACCCGGTCGCGCCCGGCACCTACTACTACCGGGTGAAGGCAACCGACGCCGCCCCCAACCTCAGCGCCGCCTCGAATGAGGCCAGCGGCACCTCCGCGGCCGACAAAGCGCCGGCCGTCTCGCTCACCGCGCCCAGCGGGGGCACGGTCTCCGGCACGGTGCCGCTGAAAGCGACGGCAAGCGATGACGTCGGCGTCGCCGGGGTCCAGTTCCTGGTCGACGGTGCCTCCATCGGGGCCGAGGACACGAGCGCGCCCTACGAAATCCAGTGGCCCAGCACCGGGGTGGCCAACGGGACGCACAAAATCAGCGCCCGGGCGCGCGACAGCGCCAACCAGACGACGACCTCGAGCGAAGTGACGGTGACGGTCAGTAACCTGGCGCCGCCGGTCACCGGCCTGGTCCTCGCCTTCGGCTTCGAGGAGACCGCGGGGGCGACTGCCAACGACTCCTCGACGGCGAAAAACAACGGCACGATCAGCGGCGCCACCAGCACCGCCAGCGGCAAATTCGGCCGCGCCCTCAGCTTCGACGGGACCAACGACCGGGTCGACGTCCCGGATGCGGCAACGCTCGACCTGACGACCGGGATGACGCTCGAGGCCTGGGTCAAACCGACGACCAACGTCGGCTGGCGCACCGCGATCCTCAAGGAGAGGGGCACCAAAGACCTCCTCTACGCCCTCTACACCTCCAACGGCTCGAAACCGAGGACCGAGAACTTCAACGGCACCGAGAACACGGCAGCGGGCACGGCGGCCCTCCCCCTCAACGCCTGGAGCCACCTCGCCTCCACCTACGACGGCACCAACCTCCGCTTCTACGTCAACGGAGCCCTGATCACCACCAAAGCCACCACCGGCGCCATGCCCAACACCGCCAACCCCCTCCGCATCGGCGGCAACGCAATCTGGGGCGAGTACTTCAGCGGCCTGATCGACGAGGTCCGCGTCTACAACCGCGCGCTCACCGCAGCGGAACTCACGGCGGACATGAACGCCAAAGTCGTTCCGTAGCGAATCACCGGCTTCGCCAGGTCAGCAGCGGCGCTTTGCTGCAACGGCGCGCTGGTTGCAAACCCGGACAGCCCGGTTGCCCCCTGAGACGCAGCGCTTTCCTCTGCTCGCCTTGGCTCGGCGGCAGTGGACCGCATGAGTGGGAGCAGGCGGCACACCCGCTGACACGGGTTGGTCTCCAGGCGGGAGCAAGTCGCCGGCCGAAGACCCCTGGGACGCCGGACTGCCTGCCTCTTCGACGTCCACCGTAGGTACAGGTCCGAGCGGCGGAGCCAGCGGACAGGAATGCCAATTGATGAAGCCAGATGAATCGTCCATCCAGATGAGCTGGTTGGCTTCTATGTAGTCGATCGTCGTTTCTGCCTGAAGCGCCTCTGCAGATGCGGGAAGGTATTCGGCTGAATAACCCTTCAGGGCGCTTTTGTAGATGAACCCGAGGATTCCGTCATATCGCTCCACCTGCTGGCGCGCGACAGCCTCCGGGTCGGCGACCCAGTCGTGGAAGACGACGATGTAGCTGCCCAACTCGCCGTCTTCGAATACGCACTCGTCGGGCATATCGACTTTCTCGCCCGGAAAAGCGATAGCGGGAACCGCTTGGAGGCTGACCAGTGCACAGGTCGCAAGCACCACAGCAAGCACGCGCATGCGATCAAGCTATACAAAACATCTGTGTTAGATCAAGGTACGACGCAAATTTTAGTCTCGGTTCAGGCGGAGTCGACGCCCATTAAGGACTGCTCAATCTCCTCTAGGCGTGCCTCCCACGAGTGCGAAGCCGCATCTTTGGAGCGCGCCAGCCGGACCGCTGGGGAGTCCGCCCCCAGTTCACGCTCGACGGCGACAACCAGCTGCTCGGCCGAGCTGACCGTCTCGATTGCCTCCACCCCGTCTAGCGCCGGCAGTGGGGTCGCGAGGACCGGGAGGCCGGCGGCCAGGTACTCGTAGACCTTCATCGGGAAGACCGAGCGGGTGAGGTCGTTGATCGCGTAGGGGATCAGGCCGATGTCGGCGCCGCGGAGGATCTGGGGGAGGTCGTCGGCGGCGCGGGCGCCAATCATGTGGATGTTCGGGGCCTGGTCGAGAGGTGAGAGGTCGCCGGTGGGGTCGCCTGCCCCGCGGGGTCCGACGAGGACGATGCTCCACTCGGGGCGCAGCTCGGCCACCTGCGCCAACAGCCCGACATCGAGCTTGGTGGCGACGATCGCGCCCTGGAAGACGAGCCGCGGGTGCGGGAGCGCATCGACGTCAGGGTCAACCGGGCCCGGCTCCAACGCCGTCGCGAAGGTCCCCGTGTCGGCCACGTTGGGCGCGTAGAGGACGTGGTCGGAGAGGGTCCGCATCCGCTCGGCCAGCGCCGGCGCCGAGGCGAGCACCAGGTCCGCCCGGCGCGCGAACCGTTCCTCCGCCTCGCGGAAGCTGCCCGCGTCGACCCCTTTCTGCGCCGCCACGTCGTCGACGCAGTGATAGACGACCAGCGAGGGGTCGAGCACGTCGACCACCGCCTCCGCCTGCGGCACATAAGCCCAGAGGATCGGCTGCTTCATGCCCAGCTTGCGCGCCGCCCGCTTCACCTGGCGCCGCAGCAGCCAGCGGTTCAGCTTGCGCACCGCCTCCTTGCTGTGCAGCGGCAAAACCAGGGGCGAGAGCACGTGCAGGCCCTCGGGTGCCGGGCGCGCCCCGCGCAGCCCCCGCTTCAGCCGCCGCCAGAGCCGGCTCAGGTCCCGGCCGGCGAGCTGCGGCTTCCGCAATCCCAACGACTCGACGAAGAGGACGTTGTTCCCAGCCGCAAGACGGCCCATCAGCTGGTGCTGGTTGATCGGTAGTTCGGTCGCCCAGTCCGCCGAGCCGATGCAGACGATGTCGCGGTCGGCCAGCCTCATCCCGGGGGCGACTCAGGCAAGAGCCGCTCCCGCAGGCGGTCGAACTCCTCCATCGCCGTCTCGTAGTCGTCGTGGCGGCCGATGTCGAGCCAGTAGTCGCCCTCGGCCCGCCGCGCCCGCACCGTCTCGCCGGCGTCGAGCAGCTTCAGCACTAGATCCGGGAAGTCGAGTCGCTGGTTGGGCTCGATCAGCTTCAGCGCCCGCGGCGAGAAGGCGTAGACACCCATGCTGACCTCGTAGTGGTAGGTCGGCTTCTCGATGTAGCCGGTCAGCCGGTCCGGGTCCTCGCCATCGTCGAACTTGAGCACGCCGAGGGAGACCTGGACCTCGCGCTTGTGGGCGGCGACGCTGGCGGCAGCGGCGGACTCGGTGTGTTCCGCGAGGAAGTCGCCATAAGCGAGATCGGTGAGGACATCGCCGTTCATCACCAGGAAGTCATCATCAAGGTCGTCGAGCAGGGCGAGCGCCCCGACCGTCCCCAGCGGCTCGGCCTCGCGGAAGTAATCGATCGCGATCCCGTATTTCTCGCCGTCGCCGAAGAAAGCCTCGATCAGCTCGGCCAGATGGCCGGTGACGATCGTCAGCCGCTCGAACCCGTGGTAGCGCAACTGGCGCACGATCACGTCGAGGATCGGCCGATCGCCGACCGGCATCAAGGGCTTCGGCAGGACGGTCGTGTAGGGGCGCAGACGCATCCCCAGCCCACCGGCAAGTACGACAGCTCGCTTCACGGCGTGGAGCCTAACCAGGGCTCCGGCGCCTAACTCCCGCGGCGTTCGTCCTTTGTCGCCCTCAGGGATACAAAGGACGAACGCCGACCGGGAACCGCCGCTCGCTGCGGGATCATGCGCGGGTGAGCGACTCACGACGCAGCGCCGCCCTGCAGGTCTGGCCGCACCGGCTTCCGGACGCCGCGAAGGCGCCACGCCGGCTGGCGCCTCGGCTCCCCACCCGCCAGCCGCACCGCTTCGGGCAGGCGGTCGCGCTCAAGGCCGGCCGGCTCGGCTGGGAGCAAAGCGTGGTCGAGCCGCTGCAGCGCTTCCGCCGCGACGCGCTTGGCGACGAGGCGCCGGGCCCTCCCCGAGTGCTCGTCCGGGTCGACGAGTTCCCGCACGCCCGCGCCCACGACCCGAACGGGAAGTTCGGCACCGAGGCATTCCGCCGCTTCCACGCGGTCCTCGCCGAGGCCGGGATTCCCTACCTGCTGGCGATCACCCCGCATGTCTCCCGCGATTACCTCGACCCCGAGACCCAGGAGCGCCGCCCGCTCGACCCCGGCGAGATCGAGACGATGACCGCCCTCCCCGATGACCGCGTCGTCTTCGGCCTCCACGGCGCCGACCACCGCACCCGCCACGCCAACCCGCGCCAACACTCCGAGTTCTGCGGGCTCGCCAACGACGAGGCCGCTGCCCGGATCGGCGGCGCCCGCGCCATCTTCGACGGCCTCGACCTCCCCACCCCCGTCTTCGTCCCACCCTTCAACCGTTTCGATGCCGGCCAGTACCCGCTCCTCGCCACCCGTTTCGAAGTCGTCTGCGGCGGCCCCGAGAGCGTCCGCCTGCTCGGCTGGCAACCAACCCCGGTATGGCAGGGCGAGGCCGTCTACCTCCCGTCCTACTTCCCCCTCTACGGGACTTCAGCCGAGGCCGCCGCCGGGGTCCAAGCCCTGATCGACCAGGAAGCCAACATCTGGGCTCCGGTCACCCTGCACTGGGGCTGGGAGCTGGAGGACGACTTCGCCTCACTACGCCGCCTCTGCGACCTCTTGCAAGGCATCGCCGCCGACTGGACCGACTTCCTCGCCGCCGTAGCGGCAACCCGCTAAGCCGCTTCGGCCAGACTCGCCCGCAGCGCCTCGACCACCCGCAGCAGCCGCTCCTCGCCCAGGTGCGGATACAGCGGCAGGGTCAACTGCGTCCGCGCCGCACGTTCGCTGCGCGGCAGCTCGTCCTTGCCCGCCCCGTAGGCGGTGAATTCGTTGATCGAGGGATAGAGGACGCTGGTCTGGACCTTGTGGTTCTCGGAGAGCAGTTTCCGCACCGGATCGCGCAGCTCAGGGTTCTCGAGCATCACCGGCATCACGTAGCAGGAGCTGACGTCCACCTCCTCGTCCTTATAAGGGAGGACGATCCCATCAATCTCGCCGAGCAGCTCGCGGTAGCGGTGGGTAAGCGCTCGCCGCTTGGCGATGTCCTCGGCCAGCCCCGGCAGCCGGGACGAGAGCAGCGCCGCCCGCGGCTCGTCCATGCGGTAGTTGTAGCCAACGTTAACCACGTCGTAGCCCATCGCGTGGCCGCGGTGACGGTCCCAGGTCCCGGAAGTCATCGAGTGCGAGCGGCGGCTCCGCGCCAGCTCGGCGACCTCGTCGTCGCTGGTCGCCAGCAGACCGCCCTCGCCGCAGGAGAGGATCTTGTTGGAGAAGAAGCTGAAGGTGCCGGCAAGGCCGATCGTGCCCAGTTTGCGGTCGGAGCCGACCGGGGTCGCCTCGGGGCTGTGGGCGGCGTCCTCGATCAGCGCTAGCCCGTGCTCCTCGCAGAGCTCGCGCAGCGGCTCCAGCGGCGCCGCGTAGCCGCCATAGTGGACCGCGCAGACCGCCTTGGTCTTCGGCCCGATTTTGGCGGCGACGTCCTCCGGGTCAAGCCCGAGGTCGTGCTGGCCGGCGATCTCGGCGATCACCGGCACCCCGCCGCAGTAGCGGACCGCCGCGGCGGAGGCGACGAAGGTGATGCCGGGGACGATCACCTCGTCCCCCGGACCGATCCCGGCCGCCAGGTAGGCGAGGTGCAGAGCCGAGGTGCAGCTGGAGACGGCGATCGCGTGCGGGGCGCCGATGTGCTCGGCGAACTCGGCCTCGAACTCCTGGATCCGCGGCCCCATCGTCAGCCAGCCGGAGCGCAGGGTCGCGGCGACTGCCTCGACGTGCTGCTCGGAGAGCTGGACGTCAAAGACGGGGATCGGGGTCTGGGTGTCGGGAGTTGCCATCGGCGCTTGATTCAACCAGTGCACGGCGTTTCCCTGCATCGGCCGAGCCGGCACCAGCCTTGAGCCCCTGCGGCATACTGCGCGCTTCATGCAAGGCAGAGGGATGAAGGTCCTCGCCGCCCTCGGCATCGCGATGACGGGCTTGTTCGTCGTCGGTGTCCTGGCCGCGGCCAACGTGGTCAACCTGCCAGGCAGCTGGAAGGAGAAGCTCGGCTTCGAGGACGGGACGCCGAACCCGCCCTGCCGCATCGGCCTCTACACCAACAACCCGAAGTCGCCGCCCGCCCCCGCCGGCCGCTGGCGCTTCGAACCGGAAACGCCGCGCAACCAGATCGAGGCCACCGGGATCGCCATCGGCAAGACGATCTACGTCGTCGGCGGCACCCCGCCCGGCAACCTGCACCGGCTCGTCGCCTTCAACACCGAGACGAAGAAGTTCAGCGAACCGACCCAGCTGCCGACCGGGCTCAACCACGTCGAGGCGGCCACCCACGGCGGCAAGCTCTACCTCGCCGGGGGCTACCTCGAGGGCGAGAACCCGACCGACAACTTCTGGCAGTACGACCCGGCGACCAAGGAGTGGACGAAGCTGGCGCCGCTGCCCCAAGCGACCGCGGCCGGGGCCACGGTCGCAGTCGGTGACAAGCTCTACGTCGCCGGCGGCGCTCCCCAGACCTTCGGCGCCTCCGGGCCGATCGCCCCCTACCCGGAGCTGCAGATCTACGACTTCGCCACCGGCGAGTGGTCGCTGGGTCCTGAGATGCCGAGCCCCCGCCACCACGTCGCCGGGGCCACCCTCGACGGCGACCTCTACGTCGCCGGCGGCCGCGGCGAAGAAGACCACTCGCTCTCCACCTTCGAACGCTACGACCCCGCCGCGGAAGAGTGGGAAAGCCTGGCGGACCTGCCGCTCGGCGTCGCCTCCCCCGGCCTCGTCGCGGCCGACGGCAAGCTGGTCATCGTCGGCGGCGAGGACCAGAACGGATGGGAAGACGGCGAGGGCTGGGTCACCCCCAGCGCCTGGGAGTACGACCCGCAGACGGACCGCTGGTCGCGGCTGCCGAACATGAAGTACGAACGCCGCGGCAGCGGCGTCGCCGCGGTCGGCAATCGCGTTTACGCGATCGGCGGCAGCTACTGCCCCGGCCTCAAGCCTGGCGGCCCGGTCGGCACCCACACGGTCGAGTCGCTCGACGTCGCCACGGCGGAAACCAGCTGACCGACGCGCCGCCAGCGCGTTTAATCGACATATGAAGATCCTGGCCGTTCTGCTGACGGCGATGTCGTTCCTCTTCGGTGCCGCGGTCCTCGCCTACGCCGACGTGATTGACCTGCCCGGAGACTGGCGGGAGCAGCTCGGCCTCGAGGAGGCGACCGCCAACCCGCCCTGCCGGCTCGGCCTCTACCGCGAGTCGCCGCCTTCCCCGCCCGCCCCGGCGGGCAACTGGCGCTTCGAGCCGGAAGCGCCGAAAGCGCCGGTCGAGAGTGCCGCGGCGGCAATCGGGCCGGTGATCTACGTCGCCGGAGGCAACCGCCCCGGCAACCTGCATACGGTGCTGGCGTTCGACACGCGCGAGGACCGCTGGTCGGAGCCGACCAAGCTCCCGGTCGGGCTCAACCACGTGGCGGCCGCGTCCCACGGTGGCAAGCTCTACCTCGCCGGCGGCTTCCTCGACGGAGAAGCGGAGACCAACCAGTTGCTCGAGTACGACCCGGCGACGGGCAAGTGGTCGCAGATGCCGTCGATGAAGCAGGCCCGCGGCGGCGCCGCGGCGGCGGTGACCGGCGACAAGCTCTTCGTCCTCGACGGCGGTCCGCAGCCCTACGGCGTCGAGAATCCCGAGCCCCCCTACGCCCTGCTCGAAGTCTTCGACTTCAAGACCGGGACCTGGTCGACCGCAGCACCGCCGCCGTTCGCGGTCCACCACTTCGGTGCCGCGGCCGTCGACGGCAAGCTCTACGCCGGCGGCGGCCGGGTCGGCGAGGAGGCGTCGAGCGCCGCCTTCGCCAGCTACGACCCGGCGACCAACCGCTGGACGCGGCTCCCGGACATTCCGCAGGGCAGGCTCTCCTCAACCGGCGTGGTCGCCGCCAACGGCCGCGTCGTCGTCTTCGGCGGCGACAGCGAGGTCGACTGGGAAGACGGGGGCGGCACCGTCTCCCCCACCGCCTGGGCCTTCGACCCTGCGACCGACCGCTGGACGCGGCTGCCCGACCTGCACATCGAGCGCCACGCCTTCGGCGCCACCGTCGCCGGCAACCGCATCTACGCGATCGCCGGCAGCTACTGCCCCGGCCTCAAGCCAAACGGCCCGGTCACCACCCACACGGTCGAGTCGCTGCCGGTTTCCGCCGTCGAAGGCTGATCAGTCGACGTTGTCGGCGGCCGCCTCGGGCGACTGGCCCGGGTTCTTCTTCGGGACCAGCACCAGCCGCTTGAACTCGGCGACCAGAACGCCGTCCTGGTTCAGCACCCGGGTGTGGACCTTGACGATGCCGCGGTCGGGCTTCGACTTCGAGGGCTTGACGTCGAGTACCTCGGTCTCGCAGAAGAGGGTGTCGCCGTGGAAGACCGGATTCGGGTGGCTCAGTTCTTCGGTCGCCAGGTTGGCGATCGCCTTGCCCGAGATGTCGGAGACGGACATCCCCAGCGCCAGCGAGTAGACCAGCGGCCCGACGACGACGTTCTGGCCCTGCTGGGAGCCGCTCGCGTAGAGGTCGTTGATGTGCAGCGGGTGGTGATTCATCGTGATCAGGCAGAAGAGGTGGTCGTCGGCCTCGGTCACGGTCTTCGCCGGCCAGTGCTTGTAGTTGGCGCCGACCTCGAACTCCTCGAGGTAGCGGCCGTAGCTGTGGGCGCCGGACGCCTCGCGCTCGGCCTGGTCGGTGGTCAGCTCGTAACTCTCGGTCATTCTCGCGTTCGTCTCCTTGGAAGTTTTGGCGGCGCCGGATGCTATCTACCGCTCCCGTCCGGGGGCTCTATCTAGACTCCTCGCGATGCAGATCGGGATCATCGGCCTCGGCTACGTGGGCCTGCCGCTGGCCGTCGCCTTCGCCGAGTCGGGCTGCGAGGTCGTCGGCCTCGACGTCGACGCGGGCAAGGTCGAGGCGCTGAACGCTGGCCGCAGCTACATCGAGGACGTGCCGAGCGAGTCTCTGGCGCCGCTCTCCGAGCGGCTGCGGGCGACCACGGAGTACGCCGAGCTCGCCGCCTGCGACGCGGTGATCCTCTGCGTCCCCACCCCGCTCTCGGACTCGCGCGAGCCCGACCTCTCCTACCTGGTCGACTCGGCCGAGGCGCTGGCCAAGGTGCTGCGCTCGGGGCAGTTGGTGGTGCTCGAGTCGACCACCTACCCGGGGACCACCCGCGACCGCCTGCTGCCGATCCTCGAGTCCTCCGGCCTCACCGCCGGCAGCGATTTCCACCTCGCCTTCTCGCCGGAGCGGATCGATCCCGGCCGCACCGACTACACCGTGAAGACCACCCCAAAGCTGGTCGGCGGCGTCACCGAGGCCTCGGCCGAGCGGGCGCGGGAGCTCTACTCGGAGATCTGCGACACGGTGATCGTCCTCTCCAGCCCAGAGGCGGCGGAGCTGGCAAAGCTCCTGGAGAACATCTTCCGCTCGGTCAACATCGCGCTCGTCAACGAGCTGGCCCAGCTCTGCGACCGGCTCGAGATCGACGTCTGGGAGGTGATCGAGGCGGCTTCGACCAAGCCCTTCGGCTTCATGCGCTTCGACCCCGGCCCGGGCATGGGCGGCCACTGCCTGCCGGTCGACCCCTTCTACCTCGCCTTCAAGGCGCGCCAGCACGACTTCTACCCCGAGTTCATCGAGCTGGCCGGAAAAGTGAACCAGGCCCAGCCGGGCTTCTGCGTGGAACGGATCGAGCGGGCGCTGAACGGCGTCCGCAAGCCAGTTAGCGGCTCCCGCATCCTCGTCCTCGGCGTCGCCTACAAGGGCGGCGTCGGCGACACCCGCGAATCCCCGGCATTGAAGATCGTTGAGCGCCTGCAGGAGCTCGGCGGCGAGGTCTCCTACCACGACGCCTTCGTCCCCGAGCTGCCCAAGCAGGGCCTCGCCTCAGTCGACCTGGAGCCGGCGCTGCGGGACTGCGACCTGGCGGCAATCGTCACCGCCCATCCGGACATCGACTACGCCGACGTCGTCGCCAAAGCGCCGCTGGTGATCGACTTCCGCGGCGTCACCCGCGAGATCGAGGCGGAGAACCTAGTTCGCCTCTAGTGCACTTTTTTGAGGCGCGCTCGTTCCTCTTGCTTCTCGACGACCTGGACGATCAGCTTGATCACGTTTGAATCGCCGGTCGCCTTGATGTGGCCGGTCTCGGCCGCGCGGCGGTAGCTCTTCAGCGTCCCTTTCTCAGCCAGGTCGTTGAACTGGGGACGATCGACCTCGACCAGAATCCGCTCGTCCTGGGCGAGGTCTTTGGCGATCTTCAACTCCGGCAGCTCTACCCGATAGAGCTGAATGTCGTGTTTAGCTTTCAGCTGCAGACCGAAGACCAGCTTCAAATTCTGCAGCGCCGGCACTTCAGCCTGGAACCGCTCGACCGCGGTGCGGATCAGCTCTGAGGTGGAAGCCATCGGGTGATGCTAGCCCACGCCAGCCAAGGCCCTGACAGAGGGGGCCGGGAGGCCCTCTCCAGACACTCAACATCGAGCCATAAGCGAGATGTGTCTGGAGAGGGCCTCCCGGCCCCCTCTACCGCAACAGCCTTAGATCTTGTGCCGCTGCAGCAGCTTCTTGCCGATCACCATCCGCTGGATCTCCGAGGTCCCCTCGCCGATCAGCAACAGCGGCGCGTCGCGATAGAGCCGCTCGATCTCGTACTCCTTCGAGTAGCCGTATCCGCCGTGGATGCGGAAGCTTTCCTCGACGCAGAACTTGCCGGTCTCTGAGGCGATGAGCTTTGCCATCCCCGCCTCCAGGTCTGAGCGCTCGCCGGCGTCCTTCATCCGCGCCGCTTTGCGGGTGACGAGACGGGCGGCCTCGATCTGGGTCGCCATGTCGGCGAGCTTGAACTGGATCGCCTGGTGGTTGGAGATCGTCTTGCCGAAGGTTTTCCGTTCCTGGCTGTAGCGGAGGGCCAGCTCCAGAGCGCGCTGGGCGATGCCGACGCCGCGGGCGGCGACGTTGACCCGGCCGACCTCGAGCGCGTCCATCATCTGGATGAAGCCCTGACCGACGCCGGCGTCCTCGCCGCCGAGCACCCGCTCCGGCGGGCACTTGTAGCCGTCGTAGACGAGCTCGGTCGACTCGACGCCCTTGTAGCCCATCTTCTTGATCTTGGGCGGCACGTCGAGGCCCTTGAAGTCACCCTCGTTGGTTTCCTTCCAGGCCTCCTTCTCGGTGATGAAGCAGGTCATCCCCTTGTAGGGCGGGTCGGCCTGGTTGTCGTTCTTCATCAGCACGAAGACGACGCTGGAGCCGAGGCCGTTGGTGACCCACATCTTCTGGCCGTTCAGCTCCCAGTTGCCATCGTCGCCCTTTTTGGCGGTGGCCTTGATGCCCTGGACGTCAGAGCCGACCTCGGGCTCGGAGAGCGAGAAGGCGGCGCGGATCTCGCCGGTCGCCATCTTCGGCAGGAAATACTCCTTTTGCTCGTCGGTGCCGAACTTCATCAGCAGATAGGAGCCGATGAAGTGGGTGTTGACGACGCCGGAGATCGAGATCCAGCCGCGCGAGAGCTCTTCGACGATCATCGCGTAGGTGGTCAGGTCGAGCCCCATGCCGCCGTACTCCTCGGGGATCGTGACCCCGAACAGGCCGAGCTCCTTCATCTGCTCGACGATCGGCTCCGGGAAGGAGTCCTCGTGGTCGTAATGCTCGGCGTTGGGGATGATCTGCTCGTCGGCGAACTGGCGGACCATTTCGATGATCGCTTCCTGCTCGTCGGTCATATCGCGATACGCAGCGGTGTCTACGGCCATGGCTCCTGCTTCGGGTAGTTGGAAGGGCGGAATCAGCGCGGCAACGCGGGGGCGGCGGCGCTCTGTAGAGCCAAGGATATAGACGCGGGGTCGATCTCGGGATCGATCGCGCGCAGCGCCGCGGCGGCCTTCAGCAGCATCTCCTCGTACTCCCGCTCGGGGTCCGACTGGAGGACGATCGCGCCCCCCGCGCCGATCGTCGCCTCCTCGCCACTGAGGACGATGGTGCGAATCGCGACCGAGAGGTCGGCGGCGCCGCCGAGGCCGAGCCAGCCGATCGCTCCCGAGTAGACGCCGCGCGGTCCACCCTCGAGGCGGTCGAGGATCTCGGTCGTGCGGCGCTTCGGCGCCCCGGTCATCGAGCCGGGCGGATAGCAGGAGCGGACGCAGTCGAGGGCCGAAGCGTCCGGGCGCAGCTGGCCGCGGACAGAGGAGACGAGCTGGTGGACGGTCTCGTAAGTCTCGACCGCCATCATCTCCGGCACCTCGACGCTGCCGATCTCACAGATCGCGCCGAGGTCGTTGCGCAGCAGGTCGACGATCATCAGGTTCTCGGCCCGGTTCTTCTCGTCGGCGGCGAGGGCAGTCGCCAGCGCGGCGTCCTCCTCCGGGGTAGATCCGCGGCGGCTGGTGCCCTTGATCGGACGCGCTTCGGCCTCGCCCTCGCGACTGACGCTGAGGAAGCGCTCGGGGGATGAGCTGAGGACGGCGAAGTCGCCGAAGCGGAGGTAGGCCGCGAACGGGGCCGGGTTGGCACGGCGCAGGCGGCGATAGAGATCGAGTGGATCGACGTCCAACTCGACTTGGACCTGGTTGGTCAGGCAGATCTCGTAGCTGTCGCCTTCGAGAAGGTGGCTGAGGCAGGTGTCGGTGTCTTCGAGGTATTGCTCTTGGGAGCGCCTCAGGGACGGGGTGGTTGGGGGCGGGTCGGGGGAGGGCCTCTCCAGACACATCTCGCTATGGCTCGATGTTGAGTGTCTGGAGAGGCTCTCCCCCGACCCGCCCTCCGCAGCGTCGACGAGGGACTGCAGACGTGCAGCCGTCGCAGAGATCCAGGCCTCAGCCACCTCCTCTTCGCTTGGCAGATGGAGGCACAAGACGTAGGTCTTAGCCTCCTCGTGGTCGAAGGCGATTAGGCGGTCGCTGAAGATGAACGTTGCGTCGGGGTGGTCGGTGGGGTGACCGGGGGCGCAACCGCACTCGGACTTGAGCTCGTAGCCGAGGTAGCCGACGAAGCCGCAGTCGAATTCGAACGGGAGATCGGGGATAGATGCGGGGCGCAGTTCGGCGAGACGCTGCTGCAGGCGGTCGAGCAGCGGCTCTCCTTGGCGAGCGTCGTGGCGGAGCACCTCGGCGAGCGGGCCGCTGGCGTCGCCCATGAAGGAGAAGCGGGCGCGGGCACCCGGTCGGCTGCTGTCGAGCCAGAAGGCGTGCTCGCTTGCTCCATATATAGAGACGAAGGCGGCCTCGGGATCGGGAAGCGCGTCGATTCTCCGCACCCCCAGTTTGGTTTGAGATCCCAGTGTCGCTTTTGTATCCCTATGCCTGACAAAGGCGACACTGCCCTCTGAGGAGCGGGGCGTGAGGTCGCGGAAGTTCTCCAGCAGGCGCTTGCCGTGCTCGGTGGCGATCGACTCGGGGTGGAACTGGACCCCCCATTGCGGTCGATCCCGGTGCTCGACCGCCATGGGGACACCGTCGCATGAGGCTGTCTCACGCAGCGCGGAGGGCAGCGGCGCCCCCAGCGCCAGCGAGTGGTAGCGAGTCGCCTGAAAGGGATTGGGGACCCCAGCGAAGAGACCTGTGCCGTCGTGCTCGATCTCGACCACGCGGCCGTGCATCGGCTCGGGCGCCTGTCCAACCTTGCCGCCCTCGACCCAGCCGATCCCCTGCAGGCCGAGGCAGACCCCCAACAGGGGACGCTCGCAGCGGCGGATCGCCTCCGCGCAGACACCGAAGTCAGCGGCCCGATCGGGACGACCGGGACCGGGTGAGATGACGACGTTGTCGAACTCCAGTCGCTCCAGCTCCGGCCAGCCGGCCTCGTCATTTCGAACCACAATCGGCTCGGTCCCGTTGACCTCCGCCAGCAGCTGGAAGAGGTTGTAGGTGAAGGAGTCGTAGTTGTCGATCAGCAGGGTGCGCATCACCGAAGGAAGACGCAGAGCAGAATAGGGACCAGATGACACCTCGGCGAAACCCGGACCCCGCCCAGGGGATCTTCGAGACGATGCTCGTCGTCCGCGGCGAGCCGGTGGCGCCGGCCGCGCACCTGGCCCGGCTGGAGGCGAGCGTCCGCGCGGTCTACGGCATCGACCTCCCGCCGCGAGCGCACCTGGTCGTCGCCGAGCACGGCGAGAGCCTGGAGCTGGGCCGCCTGCGACTGACCGCGATTCCCGCCGGCGGCAACGGGGGGCTCGACCTCGATGTCGACGCCGGCGAGCTCGACCGCTGGCCTCACTTCCCCGACCGGCCGGTCTCTCTCCAGCCGCACCAGGTCGACGGCGGCCTTGGCCGTCACAAGTGGGCCGACCGCGCCGCGCTGCCAGATGCCGCCCCAGGCGAGGCGCCCCTCCTCGTCGACGGCGACGAGGTGCTCGAGGCCGCCTGGGCAAATGTCTTCGCCGTCCGTCTGGGAGCCCTGTTCACACCCCCGCTCGACGGCCGGATCCTGCCCGGCGTCACCCGGGCGACGACGATCGAGCTGGCCCGCGCGCGGGGTTTCGAGGTTTTCGAGCAGGGCCTGCCGTTGGAGGAGCTGCGCCTTGCCGACGAGGTCTTCCTCACCAACTCGATCCGCGGGGTGGAGACGGTCGCGGGGGTAGATGGAAACTCGATCGAAGCACCCGGGCCCGTCACCGCACTCGTCCGCGACGACCTACGAAGCGCCTGGGGCCTCGCCCCTGTGGCCTCCCGCCCCTAGAAAGCAAAACGGCCGCCCCGCAGGGCGGCCGTTCGCTTACTGCCTGACTGTTCCTGTGAAGCGGCTCTACGGTTTGACGTCGAGCCGGAACATCACCGACCGCGTGGTGGGGTTGCCCCCGTCGATCGCGACAATCGAGATGGCGTCGCCAGCGGCGAACGCCTGCGTGTGGGTGGTGTCAATGCATTCGGTACTCGAGCTACCCGAGACCGAGCAGGTGATTCCGGTATTGCTCGGACCGGTTGCCCCGGCGGGATCACGGCGAACCGTGAACGTGTAGCTGTCACCGCTGCCCGGCGAACCACCGATCAGGTAGATCCTGAGATTGCTGACGGTGCCGGCAGACAGCAGGACCTCCTGCATCGGGGCTTCGACCGAGGACGAGAGGTCGAAGCTGGTACCGAGGTAGCGGGTCGTATCATTGGTCACGGTCGCTTCGTTACCGCCGCCCCGCAGCTCGCGAGCCGCGGCACTGCCGGTCGGACCCTGCGAACCGGTCTCGCCCTGCGGCCCCTGAGGACCTTGCGGACCCTGCGAACCGGTGGCTCCGGCGTCGCCTTTCGGACCCTGGGGGCCGATCGGACCGATGTCTCCGGTGTCGCCTTTCGGACCCTGGGGGCCGATCGGACCGATGTCTCCGGTGTCGCCCTTGGGGCCCTGAGACCCGGTGTCACCCGTCTCTCCCTTGGGGCCCTGCGGGCCGACCTCGCCCTGCGGACCCTGGACGCCCTGCGGACCCTTCAGCCCGACGGGGTCGCCCCACGTGCCGTTCTTCGGCCCGTAGATCTCATAGGTGAGGGAGTCGATGTAGAAATCGCCGTTGACTCCGGGGTCTCCAGTCGGAGGACCCTCGCCGTTGAGCACGGCATTGCCGTCCTGGCCGGAGTCACCTTGATCGCCCTGCGGACCCTGGGGGCCGGCGGGGCCGATGTCTCCGGTGTCGCCTTTCGGACCCTGGGGACCAACGTCACCCGTGTCCCCTTTCAGACCCTGCGGCCCGGCATCGCCGGTGTCGCCTTTGGGACCTTGGGGCCCAGCGTCACCCGTATCGCCTTTCAGACCCTGGGGGCCGGCCTCGCCGGTGTCCCCTTTCTCGCCGGTGTCGCCTTTCGGACCCTGCGGACCGATGTCTCCGGTGTCGCCCTTGGGACCCTGCGAACCGGCATCCCCGGTGTCGCCCTTCGGACCTTGAGGCCCGATCTCGCCCTGCGGACCGGCGTCACCCGTGTCGCCTTTCGGACCCTGGGGACCAACGTCACCCGTGAGTCCCTGCGGACCCTGCAGGCCCTGCGGACCCTGGGGGCCGACCAGCGAGACGCCGTTCTCCGGCCATTCGCCCTCGGCCTTCGGGCCGTAGAGCTCGTTCGCAGCGGTGTCGATGTAGAAATCGCCGTTCTCGCCCATCAGGTTCGACGGCGGCCCGTCGTCGTTGAGGACGGTGTTGCCGTTTGCGCCACTCAGACCCTGCGGGCCGGTGTCACCAGTGTCGCCTTTGGGACCTTGGGGCCCAGCGTCACCCGTATCGCCTTTAGGACCTTGGGGGCCGGCCTCGCCGGTGTCCCCTTTCTCGCCGGTATCCCCTTTCGGACCCTGCGGACCGATGTCTCCGGTGTCGCCTTTGGGGCCCTGCGGGCCAGCGTCACCAGCGTCGCCTTTCGGGCCCTGCGGACCAGTGTCTCCGGTATCTCCTTTGGGACCCTGTGAACCGGCGTCACCCACATCGCCCTTGGGGCCCTCGGGACCCGCCGGACCGGTGTTCCCGGCGTCGCCCTTGGGGCCCTGAGGACCTACCGGGCCCTGCGCACCGGCAGCGCCGTCAGCCCCGGCCTCGCCCTGCGCACCAGCATCTCCCTGGTCGCCTTTCGCGCCGGCAGAGCCGGCAGCGCCAGCTGCGCCGGCGGAACCGGCTTCGCCTTTGACGCCAGATTCAGCGGTTACGCCGAGCACGCCCTGCTTGCCGGAACCGACAACCTGGACGCGTTTCTCACCTTTTTTGCATTTCAGGCTCTTGCCGTTGAAACGCACGACGCCCTTTTCGGGGCCCGAGGTTTTGACACAAAGGGTCAGCGACTCGACCGTGACAGTTTGCGCAGCTGCCGCCGGCCCTGCACTCACCATCAAGGCGAGCAGGCCGAGGCAAATCGCAATCACAGACGCGCGCGTCGACCGTGAAGTTGAAGCACTCATTGCGGATCTCCTGACTGGTTCATTTGGGGGGTCCAAAAAGAAAGGAAGCCCGCAATTGGCGGCCTTCACGCGGCGAAAGTACGACGTTTGATCGATCTTTTCGATCAAACATTTGGCCAAACTCAGTACTTTTGCTAAAGGTGGAAGGTGAAAGTTGGGGTCGACAACGACGCCTGGGATGGTTTTGCCGGCCGATTGCCCGTTTTCGCCCATCGATCGTTCGTCCACTCGGAACCCCAAAGCTGAGTTAGGCATCTGCGGTGGGCGATACGCGGGGCATGAAGCAATGCCTCGCCCGCCTGGCGGTCGCTGCCGTACTCAGCCTCGGGCTGATGGCTTCCACCGCCGCGGCCGCCGATGACACCGGCGCCATCGCCAGCGGCTCCGCCCTGAAGCGGGCGCAGACCCAGCAGGCGACGCTGCGCGGCAGCTGCCCGACCGACCTCGGTCTCGACGCGCCGGCGGCCGCGCAGGAGAGCGCGATGCTCTGCCTGATCGGAGCGGCTCGGGAGCGGTATGGCCTCCCCCCCTTCGCCCAGTCCACGCCACTGAGGCAGTCGGCGGTCGAGAAGGGCGACGACCTGCTGCGCTGCAACGAATTCAGCCACACCGCCTGCGGGCGGGAGTTCTCCTTCTGGATCAGCGAAACCGGCTACATGTCAGCCGAGTGCTGGCGGGTCGGTGAGAACCTCGCCTGGGGAGTCGACGAGGAAGGAACCGTCACCTCCATCTTCCGCGCCTGGATGCGCTCCCCCGCCCACCGAGCCAACATCCTCGGCGACTTCGAAGAAACGGGAATCGACCTCAGGGTCGGCCAGCTAGGCGGCCTAACCGGAGTCCACCTATGGACCCAACACTTCGGCTCCCACTGCGGAACCTGAGAACTACCGACTAGACCGGTACCTGCTGCAGCTTCTCCAAACGAGCGGCAACAGCATCCGCCCGCTGGTTGAACCGCGTAAGCGGATCAATGACCACTTCCCGAGGAGGCCGCCTTTCAGCCTCCATGCCGGGGGGTGGCGACGATGCGGGATCCTCGCCAGTTGGCGAGGAGGACGTATCGGAGACAGGACCCGCCGGCCCACCAGCGCTCGCGTTACCTGCACCAGCCTTTGAAGCAGCCTCCACGGCAGCCGCACTGGCCGTCTCAGCCAACTCAGCCGCCCGCCGAGCCTGCTGTGCCGCATCCAAGGCCATCTCACCCACCGCACGAACCCCATCCTCAGAAGCCCGCGCAATCACCACCGCCTCGTCGATCCGAGCCTCAAGCTCGGCCACGGTCGGCACGGTGCCGCGGGGCACCACCCAGTCCTGCGTGCTGTCGCGCTGCGCCGCCTCGATAACCGCGCAATTTAGGCGTGCTGGAGGCGGCAAACTTGCACGCCGACTAAATTCCCAGCCGCCCTGAACTTCGAAACGACCTGAGGAGCAGCTTGAGACACCCCAGAGAGTTCTTCCTGCCGCAGGCGATCGGCGCCCCGGAGCCCCTCCGTGAGATCCCGGTCAAGCCCTCGCGGATGATCCATTTCCTCGATTTCTCGAACGAGAAGATGGTCGCCAAGGCCGGCGCCATCGCAGAAAGCACCGACATCCTCCTCGGCAACCTCGAGGACGCGGTCCCGGTCGACCGCAAGGAGTCCGCCCGCGCCGGCCTGATCCGCGCCGCCAAGGAGACCGACTTCGGCCAGACCTCGCTCTGGACCCGGGTCAACTCCCTGGAGAGCCCGTGGGTACTCGACGACCTGACCCAGCTTGTGGGCGAGATCGGCGACCAGCTGGAGACGATCATGGTCCCCAAGGTCGAGGGCGCCCATGACATCCACTACGTCGACCGCCTCCTCGCCCAACTCGAGGCGAAGGCGGAACTGTCGCGGCCGATCCTCGTCCACGCGATCCTCGAGACGCCGCAGGGCGTGGTCAACCTGGAGGAGATCGCCAACGCCAGCCCGCGCATGCAGGGGATGAGCTTCGGTCCCGCCGACCTCGCCGCCGCCCGCCGCATGAAGACCACCCGCGTCGGCGGTGGCCACCCCGGCTACCGGGTGATGGAAGACCCGGTCGACCCGGAGAACCCCGAGGCCGACCGCGTATCCGCCCAGCAGGACCTCTGGCACTACTCGATCGCCCGCATGGTCGACGCCTGCACCTCCGCCGGCATCCTCCCCTTCTACGGGCCGTTCGGCGACATCAAGGACACGGCCGGTTGCGAGACCCAGTTCCGCGCCGCCTTCCTGATGGGCTGCGTCGGCGCCTGGTCGCTACACCCGGTGCAGATCGGGATCGCGAAGAAGGTCTTCAGCCCGCCGCCGGACGAGGTCAAGTTCGCCAAGAAAGTGATCGAGGCGATCCCCGACGGCCGCGGCGTCCACATGATCGACGGCAAGATGCAGGACGACGCCACCTGGAAGCAGTGCAAGGTGATGGTCGAGCTCGCCGAAATGCTGGCTGAGAAGGATCCGGAGTTGGCGGAGGCTTATTCCAGCTGAGGCTGGTGGCGCGCGGGTCCTGTCACGGCAGGGGACCCACCATCCCCTCAACTGCGAGGGGATGGTCCCCCCTACCGTGCCACCCGCGCGAGTAGCGCAGATAAAAAGACGCCCCCGGGACGGGGGCGTCTCACCACTCGCTGAGGTTTCGGCCAGCTGGCGTTTTGAGCTGACTAGCTCAGGCGCTCTTCTAGGGCTGAAAGCTGAGCTGAAATCTCGGTTGGGAGCTTGTCGCCGAATTTGGCTAGGTGCTCCTTTACTTGGGGGAGCTGCTGCTTGACGAGGTCGAGGTCGACGCTGAGCAGGTCGGCCATCGCCTCGTCGGAGATGTCGAGCCCCTCGGTGTTGATCTCACCTGCGGCCGGCAGCAGCCCGACCGGGGTCTCGACCGCCTCCGCTTCGTCCTCGCAGCGGCGGAAGACCCACTCGAGGACGCGGCTGTTCTCGCCGAAGCCGGGCCAGAGGAACTTGCCGTCGGCGTCTTTGCGGAACCAGTTGACGTAGAAGACGCGCGGCAGCTGTGCCCCCTCGCGTTTGCCGGCCTTCAGCCAGTGAGCGAAGTAGTCGGCCATGTTGTAGCCGCAGAAGGGCAGCATCGCCATCGGGTCGAAGCGCAGCTCGCCGACCGCACCGGCGGCGGCAGCGGTCGTCTCCGAGGACATCGTCGCCCCCATGAAGACGGCGTGCTCCCAGTCGAACGCTTCCTGGACCAGCGGCACCACGGTGGCGCGGCGGCCGCCGAAGAGGAAGGCGTCGATCGGCACCCCGGCCGGGTCCTCCCACTCGGGCGCGATCGAGGGACACTGCGAAGCGGGCGTAGTGAAGCGCGCATTCGGGTGCGCAGCGGGTTTCTCGGACTCGGGAGTCCACTCGTTGCCATGCCAGTCGATCGCGTGCGCCGGCGGCTCGCCGGTCATTCCCTCCCACCAGATGTCGCCGTCGTCGGTTTTGGCGCAGTTGGTGAAGATCGAGTTCCGTTCGATCGTGTCCATCGCGTTCGGGTTGGTCAGCTGGCTGGTGTTGGGCGCCACGCCGAAGAACCCGGCCTCGGGATTGACCGCGTAGAGCTTGCCGTCCTCGCCGAACTTCATCCAGGCGATGTCGTCGCCGACCGTCTCCACCTTCCAGTCCGGCAGGGTCGGGACCAGCATCGCCAGGTTGGTCTTGCCGCAGGCCGAGGGGAAGGCGCCGGTCACGTACTTGACGCGGCCGTCGGGCGCGGTGAGTTTGAGGATCAGCATGTGCTCGGCTAGCCAACCCTCGTCGCGGGCCATCGCCGAGGCGATCCGCAGCGCGAAGCACTTCTTGCCGAGCAGGGCGTTGCCGCCGTAGCCCGAGCCGAAGGACCAGATCTCACGCGTGTCGGGGTAGTGGACGATGTACTTGTTGGCCTCGTTGCAGGGCCAGGAGACGTCTTCGACGCCCTCGGTCAGCGGCATCCCGACCGAGTGGACGCAGGGGACGAAGTCACCGTCGGAGCCGAGGACTTCGAGCGCGCCCTTGCCCATCCGGGTCATGATTCGCATGTTGGTCGCGACATAGGCCGAATCGGTCAGCTGGATGCCGATTTCGGAGATGTCGGAGCCGAGCGGGCCCATCGAGAAGGGGACGACGAACATCGTCCGGCCTTTCATCGAGCCCTTGAAGAGCTGACCGAGGGTCTCGCGCATCTCGGCCGGGTCGCGCCAGTTGTTGGTCGGGCCGGCGTCCTCCTCCTGCTCGGAGCAGATGAAGGTGCGGTCTTCGACCCGGGCCACGTCGGCGGGGTCGGAAAGGGCAAGGTAGGAGTTCGGCCGCTTCGCGTCGGAGAGGCGCTCGAAGGTGCCGGCGTCGATCAGGGCCTGGGCGAGGCGGTCGTACTCCTCGGCGGAGCCATCGCACCAGTGGACGGCGTCCGGTTCGGTGAGGGAGGCGATTTCGTCGACCCAGCTCAGCAGCTTCTCGTGGGTCGTCAGCTCAGCAGGGGCAGTGGTCAGGTCGCTCATTCGCCTTTGGTTCGCCTCTCTCTAATTCTTGGGTTTGAGGCCGATCATCGAAATGTCGGCATCCTTGTTGCGAATTTTCAACGTCGCTACTTTCCGCTCGCCATCGGAGAAAATCACTTCACAGGTGAGAGTCGCGCCCGGGTCAACTGAGACATCAGAGGGGCAATCGACTTCCCGAATCTTGACATGGATCGAGTCTTCTAGGTCGGCCTGGATCGTGTCCTCAAGCTTGACCGGGTCGACCACGGTCCCGCACCCCGCCGCCAAAAAGGCGCATACGAGGAGTCCGAGAACCGCAATTCGGCGAGGTGACCGGCTCATCGGCCGGTCTCGGAGAGGCAACGCACCCGGGCAGTATTCCAAGCCGCCCGGCGACCTCCCGTACCTGCCTAGCGCTCGAAGATTTCGCCGAGGGGATTGAGGCTGCGGGCTTCCTCGAAGGCGGCGACCGAGGCGTCGGGACGGCCGTTCTCGGCCGCGATCCGCGAGAGGACCAGCCACAGGCGCCAGTTGGTCGACTCGCGATCGACCGCCTCGCGGGCCGCCGCTTCGGCCGCGCCGAAGTCGCCGAGCAACTCCAGGACCAGGGCCTGCTGGAGCCGCGGCGTAGCCGCCGCCGGCTCGACGTTCTGGGCGCTCCTGGCATCGTCGAGGGCGGCCGCGTAATCCCCGCCCCGGACCGCGGTCTGACTCTGGCGGACGTTGCTGAGCGAGGCCAGCGGGATCGCGATCGCGACGATCGCCAGCAGCGAAGCGACGCCGACGCCGACTCGCCAGGCAAGGGGAAGGCGGGGCTTCTGGCTACCACCACCGGCGACGAGCAGGCCGCAGGCCAGCAGCAGCGCCGCCACCGGCACCACCGGCACCTGCCACATCCAGTCCACCGCGGCGGTCAACAGGAAGACCGTGAACCCGGCCAGGGCAGCGGCCAGCCGCGAGCGCTCCGCGGCGTCGCTGAGCAGGGCCGCGCGCAGGCCGCTGACGAAGACCCAGGCGAGGAAGGAGAGGAGCAGGAGGATGCCGACGATTCCCAGCTCCCCCAGCGTCTGCATGTAGAGCGAGTGGGCGTCGCGGACAGTTTCGGCGGCGTCGCCTTCGCGCGCCCACCAGAATTGGAAGGTGCCCGAGCCGGTGCCGATCAGCGGCGCGGTGGCGTTCTGGTCCAGGGTCGAACTCCAGAACTGGTAGCGGCTCTCGCCGGCGGCGCTGCTGAGGCGCTCCGAGCCTTCTCCCGGGCCGCCGCCCTCCTTGAATTCGGTCCAGGCGTCGGAAACGCGGCCCGGCGCGCCGACGGCCAGAGCCGCAATCAGCAGGACGACGACCCCAATCGCCGTCGCCGCCGTCGCCCCCTGTTTCGACGGCCGCGACCAGCTCGGTCGCTTCCACTGGCGTCCCAGCGCCGAGACCGCCGCCTGCAGTAGGCCGACCCCGAAGCAGACGACGATCACGATCGGCATCAGCTCGTCGCCCTGATCGCGGGCGGTGGCGTTGGCGAGCCCTTCGTGCAGCGCCTCGCGGTCGTGCGCGAGGAGGATCAGGAAGGCCCCCGCGGCGGCCGCGATCGCCAGCGGGATCAGCTTCGGCAGGCGATCGGTCGCGACCACGAGGAAGACCAGGACGGCGATCGCGGTCGCCCCGATCCCGCCGCGCGAGAGGGTCAGGTAGAGGACCAGCATCATCGCCGGCAGCGCCGCCGCCGCGGCGGCCCGGGTGACGATCCAGCGCGCGCCGCCGGCCAGATGGAGGAGCAGCGGCACCCCGATCGCGGTCAGGGCGGCGAGGGCGTTCCAGTAGTTGAGCGGGAAGGAGAGCCGGTCCTCGGCCTCGAGGATCCGCCCGGTCTGCTGCGCCGTCGGGAACCAGTCGGGGTGCAGGCGGGAGAGCAGCGCCACGGTCGCGACCAGGACGATCCCGGCAGCGACGGCGCCGATCAGCCGCTGGGTTTCCCGCGAGTCGCGGCCGAGCAGGGCGAGGGCAAAGATCGCCACGTAGCTGAGGGCACGGGCGGCGTCGGTGAAGGTTTTCTCGACGCTCTCGGTCCAGGTCAGGCTGAGGCAGATCCAGAGCGCGAACGCGGTCAGCAGGCCGAGGGCGACGAGGGCGGTGGGCCCAAGGCGGCGTCGCGGCAGCAGGCCGACGGCGACGGCCGCCAACAGACCCCACCAAGCGGCGATCCCGACCTGATCATGAACGAGCGGGTCATAGCCGCCGCCTTCGAGGCCAAGGAAGACGATGAGGCCAAAGCAGAGCGCCCAGTTGGCGGCCGCGGCCCAGTCCCAATCGGCGCGAATCTTCGCCGTCGTTTCGCGCCACCGCATCGAGCCCGCCTCCATTCGGTTCTATCCTAGGAGCACGGGTCGGACAACCGCCCTCGCCACCACCCCGATGAACAGACTTCGCCAAATCGCCTCGCTCACCGCCGCCACCGCGCTGGCGGCGGCTCTCGCCCTCCCGGCCTACGCGCCGGCTGAGTACTACGTGCCGCCGGCCAACTCGGCCGCCAACCAGTACACGGAAAGCTTCCCGGGCGCCGGCGGCGAATCCGGCGGCAAGCGCAAGGGAGCGACCCCGGGCTCGGCGCTGGGCGCCGGCAACGCCAAGCAGCTCGAAAAGAAGGGGAAGGCGGGCAAGGAAGCGGCCGAAGTCGCGGCCGAGACCGCTCCCTCCCAGGTCGTCAACAGCGGCAGCAACGAAAGCGGGAGCACCGGGAGCACCACCAGCAAGGACAGGAGCTCCGATCAGGAAGACGGCAACGGAGGCGACGAAAAGGGTTCCGTCGCGGCCGGGGGCTCGAACGGCGGCTCGTCCTCCGGCGGCAACGGCGGCGGTTCACCGAGCGCCACCAGCGGCGGCGCCAACGTCCAGCAGTCGCAGGGATCCTCGGGCTTCGGACAGGTACTCGGCCAGGCGACCGGCGCCAGCGACGGCAACCTCGGGCTCTGGCTACCCCTGGCAATCGCGCTGATCGGGATCGGCGCGGTCACTTACTGGGTGCGGACGCGCGACGCGCAGTCCGAGCGTCACGCCTAAACCAAAGCCGCAATCCACCCGACAAGGCCTTATGCACTCGACGCCACCCAAATCTCGCTTCGCGCTGCTGCTGGTGGCGCTCCTCCTCTTCCTCCTCGCGCTGCCCACCGCCGCCCCGGCCCGCCCCTTCGAAACTGGGATCTCCGGGATCGGCGACTACAACCCGCTCTCCTTCCAGCGCACCCGCGACGCCGGTGCCCGCTACGTCCGCCTCGCCCTCGACTGGGCCCACATCGCCCCTGAAAAAGCGCCGGCCAACTGGGATCCCACCAACCCCGCCGACCCCAACTACCGCGGCTGGGACTACCTCGACAGCGGCGTGATCGAGGCGACCCGGCAAGGGCTGGCCCCGCTGCTGCTGATCGACGGCGCGCCGAAATGGGCGCAGCGCTGCACCAGCCCCCCCGGCCTGCAGCTGACCGAAGTCTGCGACCCCGATCCGGCCGCCCTCGCCGCCTTTGCAACCGCCGCGGCGCGGCGCTACAGCGGCACCTTCGCCGGCCTGCCGCGGGTCCAGTACTGGCAGGGGCTGAACGAGCCGAACCTGACCCTCTTCTTCTTCCCCCAGTTCAACACCGAGTTCAAATCGCTCTCGCCCTACCTCTACCGCAACCTGATCAACAGCTTCTACGACGCGATCAACGCCGTCGACCCGAGCAACGTCGTCGTCGCCGCCGGCCTCGGCCCGACCGAACTAAAGGGCTACAACGTCGGGCCGATGCGGTTCACCCGCGAACTGCTCTGCATGAAGGGGAAGGAAAAGCCGAAGCCGATCAAGGGCTGCCCGGGCGGCGTGCGCTTCGACGCCTTCGACATCCACTCCTACTCGACCGGCGGCCCGACCCACGAAGGCCAGCCGAACGACGTCCAGATGGGCGACCTGGCAAAGCTGCAGGCCCTGCTCAAGGCGGCTGACAAGGCCGGCCACATCAAGGGCCAGTTCAAACGCACCCAGCTCTGGATCGGCGAGTTCTCCTGGGACTCCAACCCACCCGACCCCAAAGGCCTGCCGATGAAGATCCTCACTCAGTGGACCGCCGAAGCCCTGCACGAGGCCTGGGCCAACGGAGTCACCAAATTCTTCTGGTACAGCCTTCGCGACGAGCCGCTGGGTGGCGGCGAAGGCACGGTCCAGTCTGGTCTTTACTTCCGCGGGGCCGACCTCGCGGCCGACCAGCCGAAGGAAGTGCTGGTTACCTTCCGCTTCCCCTTCGTCGCCTTCGCCAAGAAGCCCCAGGGCAAAAAAGTCCCGGGCGGGCTCGAGTACTGGGGACGCACCCCGTCGAGCGGGCCGGGGACGGTCGTGCTCGAGGCCTTCCGCGGCGGCAAATGGCAGCGCCTGGCGCGGGTCAAGGCCGACAACGTCGGGATTTTCCGCGGCACCTTGAAGAGCACCTACGGGCGCGGCAAGAAGGGCGCGGTGAGGGCCGTCTTCGAGCACCACACGAGCGTGCAGTTCCCGATGAAGCGGGTCGGGGACTTCAAACACGCCCCGTTTGGATAGGGTTCCGCGCCGCGATGCGGTTCTACGAGTTCGAGGCCAGGAAGATCGTCGAGCTGGCGGGGATTCCCGTCACCAAGTACGGCTTCTGCACCAGCGCTGAGGAAGCGCGCAAGGTCGCCGAGGAAATCGGTGGCCCGGTCGTGATCAAGTCTCAGGTGCTGAGCGGCGGCCGGATGAAGGCCGGCGGCGTCAAGTTCGCCGACACTCCGGATGAGGCCGCCCAGCACGCCGAGGAGATCCTCAAGCTGGAAATCAACGGCCACATGCCGCGCGGCGTCCTCGTCGACCCCAAAGCCGAGGTCAAACAGGAGTACTACGCCAGCGTCGTCTGGGACGGGACCGCGAAGAAACCGCTGATGCTGTTTAGCGACATGGGCGGGATCGATATCGAGGAGGTCGCTGAGACCCATCCCGACCACGTCGGCAAAGGCCACGTCTCCAACCTGCTGCCGATCTCCGACTTCGAGGCCAAGCAGGTCGTCGCCGCGACCGGCGTCACCGGCTCGCAGTTGAACCGGGCAACCCCGGTCCTCGCCCGCCTCGCCCGCCTCTTCCGCGACAACGACATGACCCTGGCGGAGATCAACCCGCTGGCCGAGCTGACCGACGGCAGCTTCGTCGCCCTCGACGCCCACATGGAGATGGAGAACGAGGCGGTCGGCCGGCAGAAGAAGCTCTTGCGCAAGGAGCTTCAGATCGCCGAGGACGACACCCGCGAGACCTACGAGCCCTCCGACTTCGAGAAGAACGTCGGCGCGATCGACGCCGCCGACCACCGCGGCGTGATCCAGGGCAAGGACCACGGCTTCACCGGCAACCTCGGCCTCGTGATCGGCGCCGGCGGCGGCTCGCTGACCCTGACCGACGCGGTCCGCAACCAGGGCGGCCAGCCCGCCAACTACTCCGAGATCGGCGGCAACCCGTCGGTCGCCAAGGCCTGCGGCCTGGCCAAGGAGGTCCTCGAAAAGGACGGCGTCGAGAAGATCGCGGTGATGATGTCGATCGTCTCCAACACCCGCGTCGACATCGTCGCCCGCGGCGTGATCAAGGCCTGCCTCGAGCTCGGCAAGGACCCCGGCGAGACGATCGCGATCTTCCGCATCCCGGGTGCCTGGGAGGAGGAGGGGTTCAAGATCCTCGACAAGTACGGCGTCGAGAACTGCGACCGCTCGGTCTCGATGTGGGAGGCCGCCGGCCGCGCCGTCGCCAAGATCCAGGGAGCGCCTGCATGAGCATCCTGCTCGACAAGGACACCACCTTCATCGTCCAGGGGATCACCGGCCGCGAGGCCGTCAACCTGACCCGCGAGTGCCTCGACTACGGCTCCAAGATCGTCGGCGGCGTTACCCCCGGCCGCAAGGGCCGCGAGGTCCACGGCGTGCCGGTCTTCGACACCGTCGCCCAGGCGGTCGAGAACCACGGCGGGCCGATCGACGGCTCGGTCGTCACCGTCCCCCCCGGCTTCACCAAGGACGCCGTCCTCGAGGCGATCGAGAACGGGATCAAGCTGATCGTCATCGTCACCGAGCGGATCCCGCGCGGCGACGTCGCCCAGATGGTCGAGCTGGCGAACATGCGCGGCGCCCGCATCATCGGCCCCAACTGCCTCGGCCTGATCGTCCCCGAGGTCTGCAAGATGGGCGGCATCGGCGGCCCCGCCAAAGACGCAGCCAAGGCCTACCAGCCCGGCCGCGTCGGGGTGATGAGCCGCTCGGGCGGGATGACCACCGAGATCTCCTCCTCGCTGACCCAGGCCGGCCTCGGCGTCTCCACCGCCGTCTCGATCGGCGGCGACGCGATCATCGGCTCCGCCTACGCCGAGCTGATGCCCTACTTCGAGGCCGACGAGCAGACCGAGGCGATCGTGATCTACACCGAGCCCGGCGGCCGCATGGAGGCCCAGCTGGCCGAATGGGTCAAGGACAACAACAGCCGCCTGCCGATCGTCGCCTTCATGGCCGGCAAATTCATGGACGACGACGAGATGAAGGGCATGTCCTTCGGCCACGCCGGAACCATCGTCGAGGGGGTCGAGGACACCGCGACCGAGAAGATCGCCCGCCTCGAAGCCGCCGGCATCCGCGTCGTCGAGCGCATCGACGAGATTCCTGACGTGGTCAAGGAAAAGATCGGAGCGACCACCTGATGGCCGAGCAACTGACCAAGGTCTTCATCGACGTCGAGGTCGACGACTCGATCAAGAGCGATGCTGCCCTAGCCGCGAAGCTCGAAGAAGTCTGCCCCGTCGACATCTTCAAGAACGCCGACGGCAGCGTCGAAATCGTCGACGAGAACTGCGACGAGTGCGTCCTCTGCAAGCTCTGCATCGAAGCCGCCCCCGCCGGCACCGTGCACGTCAAGAAGCTCTACGACGGCACCGAGCTGAGCTAGCGACTCAGTCCAACCCCTGAATCACGAAGACCCGCCGAAGCGGGTCTTTTTCGTGCGGGGGAGCTACCCCCGGAGCGATTGATAACCACGAGATCCGCAGCCTAGCTCTCCGAGATCCACACGTCAAAGGGGGCGAACTTCAGAGGCTGCTGGACTTATGACGTTGGAGGATGAAGCGGCGAGGTGCCGCAAGTGATTGATAACCACGAGTCCGGAGCAGCCCTTCGGATGGGGTTCGAGTCCCCCGTCCTCCTCACAGCTTGCTGTCGGGCACAGGAATCACTGGCGAGGCCGCCAGATCATGCGGCCGGTGGGTAGCTCCCATCAGATCGCCAGCCGGTGCCCGGCAGCTTGATTGACTTCCGCCTGCAGGCGCTCGGGAAGCTCGATCCAGGAACGCAGCCGGGGCAGGAGATCGCGATCGCCCTCGATCTCCGCTCGCTCCTCGGCCTCGCCGCCGAGCACGAGCGCGCCGATCACGTCGGGGGCCGAGCCGGTGAGGACCAGATCGGCGTGCTCCGCCTCGCCGCGGCCGGCACTGCTCTCGCCGCCGCCAATTCGTAGCCAGTTCGAATGGTCTTCGCTGCGCAGCTGCAGGACGATCGTCTCGCTGTCCCTGGGTGGGTCGAGGACCACGCGCAGGGCGTTGGCGAGCGAGGTGGTGACCAGCTCCGGCAGATCCTCGAGCCGGTAAAAGTTCAGCCCCCAGCGGCCCAGATCCATGATCGGGCCTTCGAGCTCGTGTCCCAGGTGGGTCAGCTCGTAGACGGTCCCCGACGCCGGCGACGCCATCTCGCGTCGCCGCACGATACCGTCGGCCTCGAGATCGCGGAGCCGCTTGGTGAGAACGTCGGTGGGAGCGCCGCCGACCCCCTTTGCCAGTTCCGAAAAACGCAACGGACCGAGCAGCAGCTCACGCACGATCAGCATCGACCAGCGCTCGCCGATGTGGTCAAGTGCAGTGGCAACACTGCAGGACTGGTCGTAACTCCTCCTCCGGGGCACCCCCTGAGTGTAGCTTACTTTGCTTTTCAAACTAGCTACTTTGCTTTCTGGTACAGTCGCCGCCGATGACCCGGATCGCGGATCTGACTTGGAAGCACCCGAAGTTCGTTCTCGCCGTGGTCGGGGTCTTCACCCTGCTGGCCGCCGTGATCGGCCGCGACGTCGAGCAGCACCTGAAGGCGGCCGGTTTCACCGACAGCTCCTCGGAGAGCGAGCGCGCCGGAGCGTTGCTGCGCGACGGCCTCGGCTACGACCCCAACCCCGGCCTCGTGGTCGTGGTGCGGGCGCCCGGCGGCAACGGGCTCGACACCTCCGCCCCGGCCGTCCGCCGCGAGGTCCGGCGTCTTAGCCGCGAGATCGCCGGGGTCGAATACGTCGGCCGCGTCGTCAACCCGCTGCGCGGCGCCCCCGGCAGCGCCCGGCTCATCGCCCGCGACGGGGAGTCGCTGACGATCCCCGTCTACCTCTCCACCGATGACATCCAGGACGCCGGCGGCATCGCCGCCGAAGAGGTCCGCGAGATCCTCGCCTCCAGTCCGCTCGACGTCGGCCTCGGCGGTTTCGCCGCCGGCTTCAACGAGACCAACGACCAGACCCGCAAGGACCTGACCACGGCCGAGCTGATCGCCTTCCCGATCCTGGCCCTGCTGCTGCTCTTCGTCTTCCGCGGGGTGATCGCTGCGGCGATCCCGCTGCTGCTCGGGGTGATCTCGATCATCGGCACCCTTTTGGTCTTGCGGGTGATGTCCACCTTCGCCGACACCTCGCTGTTCGCGCTCAATATCGCCACTGGCCTCAGCCTCGGCCTCGCCGTCGACTACGCGTTGCTGCTGGTCTCGAGGTATCGCGAGGAGATCGGGCGCGGCGGCGCCTCGCGGGAGGCGCACCGCCGCACCGTGCAGACGGCGGGGAAAACGGCGGTCTTCTCCGGGCTCACGGTCGCCGCGGCGATGGCGGCGCTGATCGTGATGCCGCAGCGCTTCCTCTATTCGATGGCGGTCGCCGGCGCCTCGGTGGCGGTGCTCTCCGCGGTGATGGCGATCTTCGTCGTCCCCTCCCTTCTGGCCCTGCTCGGGACCCGCATCGACGCGCTTTCGATCCGCCGCGGCCCCGCCGTCTCCGACGCTTCCGACGGCTGGTACCGACTGGCGCGCGGGGTGATGAAGCGCCCAGTCGCGGTGGCCCTCGCCAGCTCGGCACTGCTGCTGGCGGCGGCTTCGCCGCTCCTATGGACGACGCTGACCGGCCCGAGCGCCGAAGCAGTGCCCCCGGGCAACCCTCTTACGACGCCTATCGCTACCTCGATGCCCATTACCCGCGCGACGTCACCGAGGCGGTGACGGTGACCGTCGACGGGCCTGCCACCTCCGACCAGTTGGCGGCCTTCCAGCGTCGCGTCCGCTCGGTCGAAGGCGTCGTCCGCGGCACCCCGTTCGCCCCCGCCGGCGAGGGCGTTGCCTACGCCAACCTCGCCCTCGCCGACCCGGCGCTGAGCGGCGAGTCGCAGGATGCGGTGGAGATGATCCGCAGCCTCTCTCCCCCGGGCAGCACCGCTGTCCTCGTCTCCGGCAACACCGCCGGCTTCATCGATCAGAAGCAGAGCCTGATCGAGCACGCGCCACTGGTCGTCGCTATCGTCGCCCTCACCACCCTGGTCCTCCTCTTCCTCCTCACCGGCTCCGTCCTGTTGCCGCTGAAGACGCTGCTGATGAACAGCCTCACCCTCGGCGCCACGCTCGGCATCCTCGTCCTCGCCTTCCAGGCGGGCTGGCTCGACACCCCGCTCGACTACACCGGCCCGGCGGCGATCGAGGTGACCAGCCTGGTCTTCCTCTTCGCCGTCATCTTCGGACTCGCCACCGACTACGCCGTCCTGGTCATGGCGCGGATCAAAGAGCGCTACGACGCCGGCGACAGCAACGAGGAGGCGGTCGCGGTCGGCATCGGCCGCACCGGCCGGGTGATCACCGCCGCCGCCCTGGCGATCGCCGTCGTCTTCCTCGCCTTCGGCGTCAGCAGCGTCTTCTTCGTCAAGCAGATCGCGATCGGGATGGCGGTCGGGGTGATGATCGACGCAACCATCGTCCGCGCCCTCCTCGTCCCCTCCCTGATGCGCCTCCTGGGTGACTGGAACTGGTGGGCCCCGGCCCCCCTGCGGCGCCTGCAGATCCGCTTCGGCTTCTCCGAGGCCTGAAATCACGAAGACCCGCCAGTGGCGGGTCTTTTTCGTGCGGGGGCGCGACCCCCGGACCAACTGATAACCGTGGGTCGAGGGTAGCCCGAAGAGCAGCGAACGTCAACGGGGGAGAGTCTTGCCGCGCTGAGACTTAGAGCGATGGAGGACGAAGTGGCGAGGCGCCACGACCAACTGATAATTGGAAGTCCGGAGTCGCTCTTCGGATGGGGTTCGAGTCCCCCGTCCTCCTCACGATTTGCCGAAGGGCACGGGATCACTGGCGAGGCCGCAAAGTCACGCGACCGACGGGTAGCGCCCATCAGATCGACCAGCCCGCCCTTCGGCTCATCGAGAATCTGTGGGGTCGATCACGTTACGCCGATATAAATTTATATTGCGGTAACGTATACACCGATGGATGCATCGGTTCGCACTCGGCTCTCGCGGGATGACCGCATGGAGCAGACGCTGGAGGCAGCGCACTTGCTGTTCGCCGAGCGCGGCTACGCGGCGGTGACGATGGATGAGATCGCCGCTGCCGTCGGGGTGACCAAGCCGCTCCTCTACAACTACTTCGGCAACAAGGAGCGGCTCTACATCGCCTGCATGGAGCGGGCGGGCGACGCGTTGATCGCGACCATCGCCGAGGCCGTCCGCGAGACCGCCAATCCCGGCGACGCGCTCGGGGCCGGTGTCCGCGCCTTCTTCTCCTTCCTCGACACCGACCGCTCGGCCTGGGCGGTGCTCTTCGACGAGACCCTCCCCCAGGCCGGCGAGGTCTTCGACCGCGTCGCCGCCTACCGCGGCCAGATCCTCGACCTCGTCTCCGCCTCGCTGCTGGCGCAGATACCGATGCGCAGCCGCGATGCCGCCAAGGTCGAAGTCGAGGCCCTCTCCACCGCCCTGCTCGGCGCCTCCGAGGCGCTCGCCCGCTGGTGGCTGCGGACCGAAACGATCAGCGCCGAGGACGCCGCCGAGCTTCTGATCTCCACCGTCGAGCCGGGCCTGCGCGAGCGCTCGACCCCCACTTCCAATTCCCCCCAAGGAGGACCCACCCCCAAATGAACGCCAAAACCCGCAAAGTCGCCGTCGTCGGCGGCAACCGGATCCCCTTCGCCCGCTCCAACAGCGTCTACTCGCACGCCAGCAACCAGGACATGCTGACCGCCGCGCTCGACGGCTTGATCGACCGCTACGGCCTCGAGGGCGAGACCCTCGGCGAGGTCGCCGGTGGCGCCGTCCTCAAGCACTCGCGCGACCGCGACCTGACCCGTGAGAGCGTGCTCAGCACCCGCCTCGCCGCCGAGACCCCCGGCTACGACGTCCAGCAGGCCTGCGGCACCGGCCTCGAGACGACGATCCTGGTCGCCAACAAGATCGCCCTCGGCCAGATCGACTCCGGTATCGCCTGCGGCGCCGACACCACCTCCGACGCCCCGATCGCCCTCAACGAGGGCCTGCGCGAGACCCTGCTGGAGGCCAACCGCGAGCGCTCGACGATGGGCAAACTGCGGACGCTGACCAAGGTCCGCCCCGGTCACATCGTCCCGGCGATCCCCCGCAACGAGGAGCCGCGCACCGGCCTCTCGATGGGCGAGCACTGCGCGATCATGGCCGACGAATGGGAGATCGGCCGCAAGGAGCAGGACGAGCTCGCGGTCAAGAGCCATAAGAACCTTGCCGCCGCCTACGACCGCGGCTTCCTCGACGACCTGATGACCCCCTACATCGGGCTCGACCGTGACCAGAACCTGCGTCCCGACTCGAGCCTGGAGAAGCTGGCGAAGCTGAAACCGGTCTTCGGCGGCCCCGAGGGGACGATGACCGCCGCCAACTCGACGCCGCTCTCCGACGGGGCCTCCACCGTCCTCCTCGCCTCCGAGGAGTGGGCAAAAGAGCGCGACCTGCCGATCCTCGCCTACATCACCGAGGCGCAGACCGCCGCCGTCGACCACGTCCATAAGCGCGAAGGCCTGCTGATGGCGCCGGCCTACGCGATGCCGAAGATGCTCGACCGCGCCGGGCTGACCCTGCAGGACTTCGACTACTACGAGGTCCACGAGGCCTTCGCCGCCCAGGTGCTCTGCACGCTGAAGGCCTGGGAGGACAAGGGCTTCTGCGCCGAGAAGCTCGGCCGCGCCAAACCGCTCGGCGCGATCGACCGCAAGAAGCTGAACGTCAACGGCGGCTCGCTGGCGGCCGCCCACCCGTTCGCCGCGACCGGCGGGCGGATCGTCTCCAGCCTCGCCAAGCAGCTCAACGAGGACGGCAAGGGCCGCGGCGTGATCAGCATCTGCGCCGCCGCCGGCCAAGGTGTCGTCGCGATCCTCGAGGCCCCGGGAGGTGCCAAGTAACCATGGCTGACCGCTACTCACAGGTTGTCAACGCTCCGCTCGTCGGCACCATCGCCAAGCAGCTCGGCCTCCCCCAGCCGGTCGCGCTCGACCGCTACAAGGAGGGCCAGCCGGTGGTCGCCGGCCCGGTCCTCTCCGGCGCCGCCCCGGAAGGCCGGCTCGGCAAGGCAGTCGGCGCCGTCCTCGACAGCATCAAGGCCGAACGGGCCGGCGCCGAGGGCAAGGCGAAGGCGCTCATCTTCGACGCCACCGGCATCGCCGACTCGACCGAGCTGGTCGAGCTGCAGCGCTTCTTCTACCCAGCGATTGCGCGCCTGCAGCGCAGCGGCCGCGTCGTCGTTCTTGGCACCCCGCCGAGCGCGGCCGGCTCGGTCGAGGCCCACATCGCCCAGCGAGCGCTGGAGGGCTTCACCCGCTCGCTCGGCAAGGAGATCGGCGGCAAGGGCTCGACCGCGCAGCTGGTCTACGTCGAGGCCGGCGCCGAGGACCAGCTGGAGTCGACGCTGCGCTTCCTCCTCTCGCCGAAATCTGCCTACGTCTCGGGTCAGGTTGTGCGGATCGGCAGCGGCGTCTCCCCGGCACCCGAAGCTCGACTGGGAGCGCTCGCTGGAGGGCAAGGTGGCGCTGGTCACCGGTGCCTCGCGCGGGATCGGCGCCGCGATCGCAACCACGCTGGCCCGCGACGGAGCCGAGGTCGTCGGCCTCGACATCCCGCCGATGGCAGCTGACCTGAAGGCCGTCACCGACGCGATCGGCGGCCGCGCGATCGAAGCCGACATCACCGCCGACGACGCCCCCGAGCAGATCGCCGCCGAGCTCTCCGCTGGGGTCGACGTCGTCGTCCACAACGCCGGCGTCACCAAAGATCGGACGCTCGCGAAGATGCCGGAAGAGCGCTGGGCACAGTTGATGGAGATCAACCTCTCCAGCGAGGAGCGGATCAACAAGGCCCTGCTCGGCAAGAAACTGCTCAACCCCAACGGCCGGATCGTCGGCGTCTCCTCGATGGCGGGGATCGCTGGCAACAACGGCCAGACCAACTACGCCACCTCCAAGGCCGGCGTGATCGGGATGGTCGAAGCGATGGCGCCGGAGCTGGCGAAGCGCAAAGCGACGATCAACGCCGTCGCCCCGGGCTTCATCGAGACCCAGATGACCGCGGCGATGCCGATCGGCCCGCGCGAAGCCGGCCGCCGGCTCTCCAGCCTCTCGCAGGGCGGCCTGCCGGTCGACGTCGCCGAGACGATCGCCTGGTTCGCCAGCCCCGCCTCGACCGGGGTCAACGGCAACGTCGTCCGCGTCTGCGGCCAGAGCCTGCTGGGAGCGTGACGTGACCAAGACCCTCGACAGCAGCCCCAGCATCCTGCCGCTCTACGCGCGGGCGGCGCTGCCGATGATCCCCGGCGCCTCGCACCTGCCGTTCGTCCCGGGCGGCGGCGGCGAGATCCCCGACGGGCTCGACCTCGAGCTGGCCGGCATCAAGGCTGAGGCCGCCGACGTCGCCGCCTACGCCAAGGTCTGCGGCTTCGCCCTGCGGGACACCCTGCCCCCTACCTACCCCCACATGCTCGCCTTCCCGCTGCAGATGGCGGTGATGAGCGACGGCCGCTTCCCGTTCGGCGCGGTCGGCCTCATTCACGTCGAGAACTCGATCGCCCAGAAGCGCCCGATCGGGATCGACGAGGAGATGACGATCCGCGTCCGCCCGACCCAGCTGCAACCGCACCCAAAGGGCAAGACCTTCTCGCTGGAGACCGAGGTCTCGGTCGCGGACGAGGTCGTCTGGGAGAGCACCAGCACCATGCTCCGCCGCGGCAAGTCGAACGGAGAGGCTCCGAAACAGGAGAACAGCTTCAAGTCCCTGCCTGCAGACGCCCCCGCCAGCGCCGAGTGGAAGCTCGACGGCGGGCTCGGGCGTCGCTACGGCGGCGTCTCCGGCGACCGCAACCCGATCCACATGCACTCGCTGACCGCGAAGCCGCTCGGCTTCCCCAGCGCGATCGCGCACGGGATGTGGACCAAGGCGCGGGCCCTGGCCCAGCTGCAAAGCCGGCTCCCGGACAGCTTCGAAGTCGTTGTGCGCTTCCGCAAGCCGATCCTGTTGCCGGCGCGTGTCGAGTTCGCCAGCAACGAAGCAGGCGAGGAGATCCTCTTCGCAGTCCGCGACGCCAGGAAGGGCACGCCTCACCTCGACGGCCGTGTGCGGCCACTCAAACCGAATTCCAAAACCGCCAAAACCGGAAGGAAGAACACGAAGTGACGACCACCACCGAGAACAAGGGGATGGCGGAGCGCGGGATGGGCTTCGGCCTGCGGGCGCTCAACCGCCTCGCCGGCTCCGACCTGCTGGACCGCATCCGCCTCCGCAAGCAGGTCGAGAAGGCCCTCTTCCAGGGCACCAAGAACGGGTTTAAGGGCGCTACCGCGGCCGGCCGTAGCTTCAAGGCCGCGCAACGACTGGGCAAACCGGCCCGCCAGAAGAAGGGCAAATCGAAGGGCCTCTTCGACCTCGCTCCCGACGATGAGCAGCAGATGTTCCAGGAGGCCGGCCGCTCCTTCGCCGCCGACCAGATCCGCCCCGCTGCGTTGAAGGCCGACGAGGACCGTGAGACCCCGAAGGAGATCCTGGACCAGGCGAACGAGCTCGGCGTCAACATGCTCGGCGTCCCCGAGGAGCTCGGCGGGGTGATGACCGAGCAGTCGGCCGTGACCTCCGTCCTGATCGGCGAGGCACTCGCCCACGGCGACATGGGCATCGCCTACGCCGCCCTCGCCCCCGGCGCCGCCGCCACCGCGATCGGCCTCTGGGGCGATGCCGACCAGGAGGCGACCTACCTCCCCGCCTTTACCGGCGAGGACATCCCGGCCGCCGCCCTGGCGATCCTCGAGCCGCGACCGCTCTTCGACCCCTTCGAACTGGAGACGAAGGCGAAGAAGAAAGGGGACGAGTGGGTCCTCAGCGGCGCCAAGTCGCTGATCGCCCGCCCCGCGGAGTGCGAGCTGTTCGTCATCGCCGCCGACGCCGAGGGCATCGGCCCGGCGCTGTTCGTGGTCGAGTCCGGCGCCAAAGGCCTCACGATCGAAGACGAGCCGGCGATGGGCCTGCGACCCGCCGCCACCGGTCGCCTCCTGATCGACAAAGTGAAACTGCCGGGCGGCGCGCTGCTCGGCGAGGGCAACGAGCCAAGGACTACGCCGCCTGCGTCAACCGCTCGCGGATCGCCTGGTGCGGCCTCGCGAGCGGCACCGCCCAGGCGGTCCTCGACTACGTGATCCCCTACGTCAACGACCGCCAGGCGTTCGGCGAACCGATCTCCAACCGCCAGGGCGTCGCCTTCGCGGTCTCCGACATCGGCATCGAGTCGAACGCGATGCGGCTGGCCACCTACCGGGCGGCGAGCCGCGCCGACCGCGGCGAGAGCTTCGACCGCGAGGCCGCGATCGCCCGCAAGCTCTGCACCACGAAGGGGATGCAGATCGGCTCCGACGGCGTCCAGCTGCTCGGCGGCCACGGGTTCGTCAAGGAGCACCCGGTCGAGCGCTGGTACCGAGACCTCCGAGCCGCGGGCGTGATGGAGGGCGCCCTGCTCGTCTAGGCCCAGCCTGACGAGCAGAAAGGAACCACATGATCAACCTCGAGATACCGAAGAAGTTCAAGCCGCTGGCGACGCAGGCCAACCAGGTCGCCACCGAGGTGTTCCGCCCGATCTCGCGCAAATACGACGAGGCCGAGCACGCCTACCCGAAAGAGCTCGACATGCTCGCCTCGCTGATCGACGGGATGAACGAGGGCTCCGACATCGGCGGCGCCGGCGCGGCCGGCGTCCGTCGCGAGAAGAGCGACGACGGCGAGAACCGCAACGGCTCCAACCTCTCCACCGTGCTCGGCATCATCGAGCTCTGCTGGGGAGACGTCGGCCTGCTGCTCTCGATGCCGCGCCAGGGGCTCGGCAACTCGGCGATCGCCTCGGTCGCGACCGAGGAGCAGCTGAAGAACTACGGCGGCAAGTGGGCGGCGATGGCGATCACCGAGCCGGAAGCCGGCTCGGACTCCGCCGCGATCCGCGCTACCGCCGAGCTCGACGGTGACGAGTACGTCCTCAACGGCGAGAAGATCTTCGTCACCTCGGGCGACCGGGCCGACCTGATCGTCGTCTGGGCCAGCCTCGACCGCTCGAAAGGGCGGGCCGCGATCAAGTCGTTCATCGTCGAGCGCGACAACCCCGGCCTGAAGCTGGACCGGCTCGAGCACAAGCTCGGGATCCGCGCCTCCGACACCGCCAACTTCACCCTGCAGGACTGCCGGGTGCCGAAAGAGGCGCTGCTCGGCGACCCCGAGGTGAAGGAGAAGGGCTTCGCCGGGGTGATGGAAACGTTCGACAACACGCGGCCGCTGGTCGCCGCGATGGCCGTCGGCGTCACCCGCGCGGCGCTGGAGGAGACGCGGAAGACGACTGAAGAAGGCCGGCGTGGAGATCGACTACGACGTGCCGGCCAACAACCAGCACGCCGCCGCCGCCCGCTTCCTCGAGATGGAGGCCGACTACGAGGCTTCCTGGCTGCTCACCCTGCAGGCCGCCTGGATGGCCGATAACTCGAAGCCGAACTCGCTGCAGGCCTCGATGGCCAAGGCGAAGGCGGGGCGCACCTGCGTCGACGTCACCCTCGGCTGCGTCGAGCTCTGCGGCAGCGTCGGCTACGGCGAGGGCGAGCTGCTGGAGAAGTGGGCTCGTGACGCCAAGATCCTCGACATCTTCGAGGGGACTCAGCAGATCCAGCTGCTGATCATCGCTCGGCAGTTGCTGAAGAAGAGCTCGTCCGAACTGCGGTAGCCAGGACGAACAGCAGGCAGGCAGTTAGGGGACGGTGTTCCCCTCTCCCGAAGACCGTCGCGCAGCTGGGGCGGCCTTCTGGGCTCAGACCGGGTCACTGAGCCTTCGTGAGAGGGGAACACCGTCCCCTTGTGACCGCTTCGTGTTCAGGGTCGGCACCGCAGCCGACTTTGACCCCACTCTGGTGTGTTCAAAGTCGGCTGCGCCTCTGAGGGCAGTCGTAGGAGAGCCGGGTACCCCTCTCACAAAGGCTCCAGGACAGGGAAGCCGCGCCCCCGCAGGGGATCAGCTGCGCGACGGGCTTTGTGAGAGGGGTACCCACCTCTCCCCCACCGCTTCGATTCGACAGACTTCCGCCCGTGAACCTGATCGAGGACTTGCTGGAACGCTCTCCCGCCTCGCGGCTGGGAATTGTTTCCATCGATGCCGAAGGGAATCGGCGGGACCACTACTTCGGGGAACTGGTTGCTCAGTCGGCTGGTCTCTCCGGGGCTTTTGCTGCTCGGGGGATGCAGCGGGGGGATGTGGTTATGACCCTGGTTGGGAACCGGATTGAGTGGGTGCTGACCTTGCTTGCCTGCTGGCGGATGGGGGCGGTGGCTTTGCCTTGCAGCACGATGCTGCGCCGGGCGGATCTCGAGCACCGGGTTGTCGCGGCCAATCCCAAGCTTTGCGTCGGCGAGGAATCTTTGTTGGCCGAATTGCCGGATGGGGTGCCGGCGATGACGATGGCCGATGTTGCTCGGGTTCTCGACGAGGACTTGCCGCAGGAGACTCCCGCCGCGGTGGAGGAGATGGAGCCGGAGGACCCGGCGCTGATCGTCTTCACCTCCGGCACCACCGGGGAGCCGCGCGGGGTCGTTCATGGCTATCGCTACCTGTTCGGCCAGCAGGTCCAGGCCGAGCACTGGTTCGGCTCCCGCAAGGGCGACCTCGCCTGGTGCACCACCGCCACCGGCTGGTCGAAGTCGGCCCGCAACGTCTTCCTCGCCCCCTGGCTGACCGGCGCCGCCGCGGTCATCCACGCCGGCCGCTTCGACCCGGCCGAGCGCCTCGACCTCGCCCAGGCGCTCGGGGTCAACGTCCTCTGCCAGGCGCCGACCGAGTACCGGATGTTGGCTCGCCGCACCGCCCTGCGGCCGCTGCCGGCGCTGCGGCGGATGGTCTCCGCCGGGGAGCCGCTCGACCCGGAGTCAATCGCCGCCTTCCGCGAGGCGATGGGCCTGGAGCCGGCCGACGGCTACGGCCAGACCGAGACCGGCCACGTCACCGCCAACCAGGTCGGCGAAGCGGTCCGCGAGGGCTCGATGGGCAGACCGCTGCCGGGGATGGAGACCCGGATCGTCGAGGGCGAACTGCAGCTGCGCGCCGCCTCCTCCCCCACCTTCTTCTCCCGCTACCTCGATGGCGAGCGCTTCGAGGGCGAGTGGTGGCAAACCGGCGACCTGGTCCGCGAAGACGGGGACGGCTACCTCTTCTTCGAGGGCCGCGGTGACGACATCATCCTCTCCTCCGGCTACCGGATCGGCCCGACCGAGGTCGAGGCGGCGCTGCTCTCGCACGCCGCCGTCGCAGACGCCGCTGCCGTCGCCGCCCCCGACCCCGAGCGCGGCTCGGTCGTCCGCGCGATCGTCGTCCTCCGCGACGGCAACCCAAGCGAGGATCTGATTCGCGAGCTACAGGAGCACTGCAAACGCGAGACCGCGCCCTACAAGTTCCCCCGCATCGTCGAGTTCACCGGCGAGCTGCCGAAGACCAGCAGCGGCAAGATCAAGCGAGCGCAGCTCCGCCAGGGGTAACCTGGACAGGTGGTCGCGCCGACGCCAACCGATACCGAGAGCGTCGCCCGGGCTTACTTCGGCGCCGTCGCAGAGCGAGACATCGAGGCGATGGTGGCCTGCTGGGAACCCGGCACCCGCGACGTCATCCATGGCGTCTCCGACATGCTTGTCCCCGAGGATCTGCGGCGCTGGTTCGGCGAGCTCTTCGCCTCCTTCCCCGATTTCAGCTTCGAGGTTCTCAAGGTGATCGCCAACGGCGAGAAGGCCGCGGTCCACTGGCACGCCACCGGCACCTTCAACGGCAGCGCCCGCTTCGAAGGCCTCGCTCCGAACGGCAAACGGGTCGATGTCCAGGGCTGCGACGTGCTCACCGTCCGCGACGGCAAGGTCGTCCACAACGACGCCTACATGAACGGCGCCGAGATGGCCCGCCAGCTCGGAGCGCTCCCGCCCCAAGGCTCACCGCCGGAAAAGACGATGACCGCCCTGCTCAACCTGAAGACTCGTCTCACCCGGCGCGGCCGCTAAGCCGCCTTCGCTCAGCCGGTCTCGGCGAACCATCCCTCGGCGGCATCGACCGGTCGCCCCAAGTGGTACCCCTGGGCCATGTCGACGCCGTACTCGGTCAGCAGCCGTTTCGTGTCCTCGTCCTCGACGAACTCGGCGATCGTGCGCTTACCGAGGCCGCGAGCGATCTCGACGATCGCTTTGACGACCAGCTGATCGGCGTCGTTGCGGGGCATCTCGCGGACGAAGCTCCCATCGATCTTGATCACGTCGAAGGGCACCTTCTTGAGGAAGGAGAAGGGACCGGAGCCGGCGCCGTAGTCGTCGATCGCGACTTCGCAGCCGAACTCGGTCAGCCGGTCGGCGAAGCCGGCGGCAGTGTCGAAGTCCTCGACTCGCGAGGTCTGGGTGATCTCGAAGGTGCAGCGCGCGGGATCGGCCTCGCCTTCGTCGAGCCGGCGTTCGATGTATTCGAGCACCGAGAGGTCGGTGAGCGAAGCGCCGGAAATGTTCATGTGCAAAGAGACAGGAGAGCCGGCGCGCTGGCGCTCGGCGATCATCTCCAGGGCCCTGGCAACCACCCAGCGGTCCAGCTCCTGCACCATCCCGGAGCGCTCGGCGGCCTCGATGAACGACGAGGCCGGCAGCAGCTCCCCGTCGTCGCCGGTCATTCGCAGCAGCAGCTCGTAGCGCTCGATCCCACCTGAAGCGAGACTGCGGATCGGCTGCGTCGCCAAGCGCAGCCTGTCTTGGGTGAGAGCGTCGCGGATCCGGGCGCTGACCGTCTGCGTCCGCTGCGCCTTCTTCTCACTCTCTCCCGGCGTGTGGAAGAGCATGATCTGGTTCCGCCCCTCCTCCTTCGCCTGGTACATCGCCTCATCGGCGGCGACCAACACCGCCTCGGCGGCAACCTCGTCCTGGCCGCCGAACATCGAGATGCCGACGCTGATCGTCGCCCCCTCGAGCTCGACGTTGGCGGGCAGGCCCTCGGCCACCTGGTTGCGCAGGTCCTCTCCCAGCTGCATGGCTCCAGCCGTGTCGGTCTGCGGCATCAGCACCGCGAACTCGTCCCCGGAGAGCCGGGCGACCAGGTCGGTCGCGCGCACCCGTTCGCGCAGGATCTCGGCCACCCGCCGGATCAGCGTGTCGCCGGCCTGGTGGCCGTAAGTGTCGTTGACCCCCTTCAGCCCATCGATGTCGATCACCATCACCGCCCCGCGACCGCCGTAGCGGGCGGTGAAGGAGACGTACTGGTCGAGCTCGGCGCGGAACCGCCGCCGATTCAGCAGCCCGGTCAGCGAATCGTGGTCGGCGAGGAAGCGCAACTCGGCCTCGGTCTTCTCCGCTCGCTCGAGCGCACCACGGACCACCGCCTGGTCCTCAGGCGGGAGCTTTGCCAGCACTGCGTCGACGGCAGGATCGGCCTGGCCTGGTCCTTGCGGGCCCTTCATCCAAGAGACGTTATTTCCCCAACGCGACAAGTCGTCCACTTTCGGCCAAAATTCCTCCGGTCGGCCTCACTTTCAGCGAGCGCCGCAGGCGAATACTCGATTTGCCCGCCGCCGGGTAGGTTCAGGGCGATGCCAAACCGCCTCGGCCAGGAGACCAGCCCCTACCTGCTCCAGCACCGCGACAACCCGGTCGACTGGTACCCATGGGGCGAGGAGGCTCTGGGCCGCGCCCGCGAGGAGGACCTGCCGATCCTGCTGTCGGTCGGCTACTCCGCCTGCCACTGGTGCCACGTGATGGAGCGCGAGTCCTTCGAGAACCCCGAGACCGCCGCCTACATGAACGAGCACTTCGTCAACGTCAAGGTCGACCGCGAGGAGCGTCCCGACGTCGACGCGATCTACATGGAGGCGGTGCAAGCAATCAGCGGCCACGGCGGCTGGCCGATGACCGTCTTCCTCGACCCCGACGGCGTCCCCTTCTACGGCGGCACCTACTTCCCACCGGACGAGAGCCGCGGCATGCCGAGCTTCCGGATGGTGATGGAAGCGGTCGTGCATGCCTTCGAGACCCAGCGCGAGGAGATCCGCGAAAAGGCACCCGCCACCCGCCGCAGCCTGGGCGCGATCGGCGCGGTAGAGCCACGGGAGGAGCTGCCCGGCCCGGACGACCTCGAGCAAGCGGTGCAGCGGCTGCTGGCGGGGGCCGATCGCCGCAACGGCGGCTTCGGGAGCGCCCCGAAGTTCCCGCCCGCCTCCTCGATCGAGCTGCTCCTGGCCCGCGGCGAGACCGCGGTGGTCGAGCTGACCCTCGACGGGATGCTCGCCGGCGGCATCTACGACCAGCTCGGGGGCGGCTTCTCCCGCTACTCGGTCGACGCGATCTGGCTTGTCCCCCACTTCGAGAAGATGCTCTACGACAACACTCTGCTCGCCCGCGCCTACCTGCACGGGTGGCAAGAGCTGGGGCACGAGCGCTACCGGCGCGCCTGCGAGGAGACCCTGGACTGGATGCTGCGCGAGATGCGCGGCCCAGAGGGCGGCTTCTACTCGGCCCTCGACGCCGACTCCGAGGGCGAGGAGGGCCGTTCTTACGTCTGGACGCCGGAGCAGATCCGCGCCGTCCTCGGCGACGCGGCCGAGCCGGTGATCGAGCACTACGGCGTCACCGAGGGGGGCAACTTCGAGGGCTCGAACGTCCTCCACCTGGCGGCCGGCGCCGGCGCCCAGGAGCCGGTCGGGCTTGAGGCGGCGCGTCGGGCACTGCTCGCAGCCCGGGCACAGCGGGTCCGTCCCGGTCTCGACGACAAGCGCCTCACCTCATGGAACGCGCTGGCAATCGCCGCCCTGGCCGACGCCGGGGCGGTGCTCGGCCGGGACGATTACCTCGACGCCGCCCGCGCTTGCGCCGAGTTCGTGCTCGACCCAGCTCCGCGACGAGGGCGGCAACCTGCTGCGCACCTACAAGGACGGCCGTGCCCACCTCAACGCCTACCTCGAGGACCACGCCTTCCTGCTCGAGGCTCTACTCACCCTCTACGAAGCCACCTTCGAGCAGCGCTGGTTCACGGAGGCACGGGAGCTGGCGGAGGCGACGATCGAGCGCTTCGGCGATCCCGAGCGCGGCGGCTTCTACTCGACCTCCGCCGACCACGAGGAGCTGATCGCCCGCCGCAAGGAGGTCGGCGACCACCCGATCCCCTCCGGCAACAGCTCCGCCGCGCTGGGCCTGCTGCGCCTGGCGTCGCTGACGGGAGAGCGCCGCTACGCGGAGTGGGCTGAGGGAGTGTTCGCGCTGTTCGGCAAGCCGGCGATCGAACACCCCGACGCCTTCGCCCACATGCTGCGGGCACTCGATTTCGACCTCGCCCCCACCCGCGAGGTAGCGCTCGTCGGTGACGACCTTGCCGAGCTGGCCGCAGTGGCCCGCGAGCGCCACCGCCCTCACATCGTCCTCGCCGGCGGTCCGGAAGGCAGCGAGGATCCGCCGCTCCTCGCCGGCCGCACCGCCGTCGACGGCGAGCCTGCCGCCTACGTCTGCGAGAGCTTCGCCTGCCAGTTGCCGGTCACCGCCGCCGAGGAGCTGCGGCGGCTTCTGTGACGCCTTAACCCCGAAGGGTCGGGCATCTCTGCAAGGATGCGGCCCGAATGCGTGGCTCGTTCTTTACGTTCCCGGCGGGACGCCGCTCGAAGTGGGTCGTCTTTGCCGTCTGGTTCTTCGCCATCTTCGTCGCCGCCGGTCCCGCCGGTCTGCCGGAGAAGTTCGAAGAGGCCGAAAACAACGAGGCGACCTCCTACCTGCCAGGAGACGCCGAATCGACCGCGGCGCTGACCGCGACCGAGGAGCTGCAGAACGGCGAAATCGCCCCCGCGGTGGTCGTCTTCCGCCGCGACTCCGGCCTCACCCCCGGCGACTTCAAAACGATCGAAGAAACGGTCGCGAAGATGGCCTCCAAGCCCTTCCCCGGCCTGATCGGCGACGGCGCAACCGCCGCTGCGGGCGGCAAACCGGCCGAGCCTGACCGCGAGTTCGACCAGGCCAAATCGGGCTCGGAAGGCACCGTCTGCGCCACCCCGACCACCACGGTCCCGGGCCAGCCGGCCGACTTCAGCCCCTTCGTCGGCCCGGTCTGCTCAGAGGACGGCAAAGCCGCGATCGTCACCTCCTACATCAACGCCGAAGGAGAGGGCGAACGGATCGTCGATCCGGTCAAGTTCTGGCGCGACCAGATCAAGGACGAAACCGGCGGCCTGGAAATGAAGATCACCGGCGGCGCCGGCTTCTCCGCCGACGCGATCGAAGTCTTCGAAGGGATCAACGGCACCCTGCTGCTGGCCGCGGTCAGCCTGGTGATCTTCCTCCTGATCGTCATCTACCGCTCGCCGATGTTCTTCATCATCCCGCTGATCGCGGTGATCTTCGCCGAGACTCTCTCGCGCTCGATCGGGTACGGCGTCTCCGAGCTCGGGGTGACGATCAACGGCCAATCCAGCTCGATCATGTCGGTCCTCGTCTTAGGGGCCGGGACCGACTACGCGCTGCTGCTGGTCGCCCGCTACCGCGAGGAGCTGCACCGCACGGCCGACAAGTACGAGGCGATGAAAACCGCGCTGGAATCGGCCGGCCCGGCGATCTTCGCCTCGGCGCTGACGGTAATCGCCGCCCTGCTCTGCCTGATGCTGGCCAAGGTCAACGGCACCTCCGGTCTCGGCCCGATCGCCGCGATCGGGATCGCCTGCGCCGCGCTCTCGATGCTGACCCTGCTGCCGGCGCTGCTGACGATCTTCGGCCGCCGCGCCTTCTGGCCCTTCGTCCCCCACACCCCCGAGACCGCGCCTCGGGCCGAAGCCCTTACCGAGGGCGCCCGCCGCCGCGTCGTCGAGGGCTCGGGCTTCTTCGCCTTCGTCCAGGTCGTGATCGCCAGCCTCATCGTCCTCGTCCTGCTGCCGCTGGTGCTGCTCAACTGGGTGCTGCGGATCCTCAGCGGCCGCCGCTTCCCCTCGCTTATCGTCGGCCCCCTCGACCGCGCCGTCTTCACCCCTTACGAGGTCCGTCGCCACCGCCTCGAGAAGACCAAAGACGAGACCCACGGCGTCTGGGCGCGGCTCGGGCGTCGGGTCGCCGCCAGCCCCCGCCGGGTGATGACCGGCGCCATCGTCCTCCTGCTTGTCTTCTGCGGCGGCTTCGCCTTCTTCTCCACCGACCTGACCAGCGAAGACAGCTACCGGACCGAAGTCGAATCGGTCGAAGGCCAGCACCTGCTGGATCGCAGCTTCCCCTCGGGCGCAACCGCCCCGACGGACGTGATCGTCCCGCAGTCGGGCAAAGTCGCCGCCGTGAAACAAGCGGTCGAAGGCGTCGACGGAGTCGAGGCGGTCTCCGAACCGGTCGCCAGCGGCGCCCCGGGAACCCTGATCCAGGCGACGCTGACCCCGAACCCCTATTCGACCGAGGCCTTCGAACTGATCTCGCCGATCCGCGACGCCGCCCACAAAGCCGACCCCGACGCTCTTATTGGAGGCCCCTCGGCGATCGAAACCGACGTCCGCGACGCGGCGGGCTGGGACTCGACCGTGATCCCGCCAATCATCCTCCTCGTCGTCTTCTTGATTCTGATGGTGCTGCTGCGAGCGGTGGCGGCGCCGCTGGTCCTGATCGGCACCGTGATCCTCAGCTTCCTCGCGGCCCTCGGCGTCGGCTACTTCTTCTTCGACGTCGTCTTCGGCTTCCCCGGCTCGGACCCCTCGTTACCGCTCTTCGCCTTCGTCTTCCTCGTCGCCCTCGGCGTCGACTACAACATCTTCCTCGTCGCCCGCGCCCGCGAGGAGACCGAAAAACACGGCTCCGAACAGGGAATGCTGCGCGCCCTCGCGGTCACCGGCGGCGTCATCACCAGCGCCGGCATCGTCCTCGCCGGCACCTTCTCGGTCCTCGCCGTCCTCCCCCTCACCTTCCTCACCGAGCTCGGCTTCGTAGTCGCCTTCGGCGTCCTCCTGGACACCTTCCTAGTACGAAGCGTCCTCGTCCCCGCCGCAGCCCTAACCCTGGGCGACAAATTCTGGTGGCCCTCCTCCCTCTCAAAGAAGGACGACCCGGCCAAGCAGCCCTCCGCCCCCACCCCGGGCAGCTGACCAACCGCTAGGCGTTGCAGCCGGGGAGGGTCACCCTCTCTGGGCACTCAACATCGAGCCATAGCGAGATGTGCCCAGGGAGGGTGACCCTCCCCGGCCCAACCACCCCGCTAGAGAATCGGCAGGAAGTTCTCGATCTCGTAAGGAGTGACCTGCACCCGGTAGTCGTCCCATTCTTGCCGCTTGATCTCAACAAACCGCCGGAAAGTGTGCTCCCCGAGCGTCCGCAGCACCAGCTCCGACTCCGCCGCAAGCTCGACCGCCTCGCCAAGCGTCGCCGGCAGCTGCTCGATCCCCTGGTGGGCAAGCTCCTCCTGCGAGAGGTGGTAGAGGTTCTGCTCCATCGGCTCCGGCAGCTCGTAGCCCTTCTCGATCCCCTCCAGCCCCGCCTGCAGCATCCCGGCGAAGCACAGATACGGGTTGGCGGCGGGGTCGGGGCAGCGCAGCTCGGCCCGGGTCGCCGACTCCTTGCCGGGGTGGTACAGCGGCACCCGGATCAGGGCCGAGCGGTTGCGCCGCGACCAGGCCAGGTAGACCGGCGCCTCGTAGCCGGGGACCAACCGCTTGTAGGAGTTGACCCACTGGGCGAAGAGCGGCGAGATCTCACGCGCGTGCTTGAGCTGGCCGGCGATGAACGACTTCGCGGTTGGCGAGAGGTAGTAGGGATCATCCGCGTCGTAGAAGGCGTTCTTGCCGCCTTTGCTGAGCGACTGGTGGACGTGCATCCCGGAGCCGTTCTCGCCGAACAGCGGCTTCGGCATGAAGGTCGCGTGGTAGCCGTATTTCATCGCGTACTCCTTGACGACGATCCGGTACGTCATGCAGTCGTCGGCCATTTCGAGCGCGTTCTTGTAGCGCATGTCGACCTCGTGCTGGGACGGCCCGACCTCGTGGTGGGTGTACTCGACGTGGATCCCCATTTTCTCCAGCGCCAGCACCGTCTCCCGGCGCAGGTCGGAGCCGGCGTCGAGGGTGGTCAGGTCGAAGTAGCCGCCCTCGTCGAGCACCTCGGGCACGCCACCCGCCGGCTTGGCGGAGCGGAAGTAGAAGAACTCCAACTCGGGCCCGATGTTGTAGGCGTCGAAGCCGAGGTCTTCGGCACGTTTCAGCGCCCGCCGCATGATCCAGCGCGGGTCGCCCTCATACGGACCGCCACCGGGGACCTGGATGTCGCAGAACATCCGCGCCACCGCGTCCTCCCCGGGCCGCCAGGGAAGCAGGGCGAAGGTGCCGGGGTCCGGCACCGCCAGCATGTCGGACTCCTCGATCGGGTTGAAGCCGGTGATCGAGGAACCGTCGAAACCCATCCCACCGCCGAAAGCATCGTCCAGCTCGGAGGCGTTGACCGAGAAGCTCTTCAGCTGTCCCAGCACGTCGGTGAACCAGAGGCGGATGAAGCGAACGTCGTGCTCTTTGACGAGCTCGATCACATCGGCGGCGCTGCGGGGTTGCTCGGCCATGCCTCATTGCCTCCTTGGCTGTGGGAAGGCCGCAAGGTTAGGCGAATGAACCGATCTGGTGCCGGAAGCCGTAAGACGGGTAGAGAAAAGAGCCACGTAACGGCTTGAAAGCGTCCGGCGATCCAGGTATAACTTACGACAGGTAAGTAAGCGGCTAAAAGTAAAGTAAAGGCCAGATAACGGCTCTGTAAAGACGATTTGCCGCCCGAGACAGAGCCAGAAGCGAGAAGCCCAGTGACGGTAAAAACCGCAGTAAGCAGATTCCAGATCCACGACGAGCTGACGGCGCCCGATGAAAGTGCTCCGCTGATCAAGAGCATTCAGGCTGCCGGCGGCGCGGTGACGAAGTTCGTCGGTGTGCTTGCCGGAGCGCCCGCTGTCCTGCGGGCCTACACGAGAATGCGCTCGGAGCTTCGCGGCGGGGTCCTTCCGCAGGCGACGAGAGAGCGGATCGCGCTCGCGGTCGCCGAGTACCGCGGGGATGCCTACAGCATCGCCCAGCACGCGAAGTCGGCGCGGCGGGCCGGCTTGGGCCTCGACGAGGTCTCCAAAGCCCGCAGCTTCACCTCCTCCGATTCCAAGGAGGCTGCGCTCCTCATCTTCCTCAAGGAGACGCTGGACCCCGAGGGGCCCCCACCCCTCCATCTCCACGAGGAGGCGCGTGAAATCGGCTGGACCGACGAGGAGATCCTCGAGGCCGTTGGGCACCTGGCCCTGAACGAGTTCCAGAGCCTGATCGCAAGCGCTTCAGCTCTCCCCCAGGATCAAGGCGGCCCCAGGGCGCTTCCCCCGGTGGCGTAGCGGTCGAGGGGCTAACGCCCCTCGACCAGCGTCGCCGTGTAGAGCAGGCGCGCCGTGGTGTATTTGCAGCCGTAAGTCGCCCGGCGCCCGACCTTTTCCTGCGGCTCGCCCTGGCGGATGTCCGTCGCGTTTTTACAGGTCCCCGGTTCACGGCTCGCGCGCCAAACGTTGTTCGTGTTCAGATCCTGGCTGAAGGCCGGTGCCCAGGTCGGCACGGTGAGACCGATGATGTCGCCCTTTTCGACTTTCAGGTTGGCACTGAACTTGACCGTCTGTCCCAGATAGGGGGTCAGGACCTTGACCGAGCCCTGGCGCACCAAGGAGTAGCGGGGCGGGTTGGTGGCGGGGACGCGTCGCAGGATCGCCAGGCGCGCCTGCGGCGGGGTCCCGAAGAAGCCGTTGAAGAAGGTCCGCTGGCTATTGGTCGGCTGGGCCAGGGTCAAGGTCCAGGCCTTGATCGTGCCGGCCTGTTGGACGAGGAATGGCAGGTTCGCCTGGCCGTTGTTGACCTGGAAGCCGGTGACGCTGCCGATCGCCTGACAAGGCAGATCGGGGCAGGAGGGATCCGGCTCGGTCGCGGTCTGTCCGAGGATCACCGTCGTCTTGCCGACCTTCGCCGCGTCACTACTGGCGGTTAGGCTGACGAGAAGGGCAAGGGAACAGGCGATCAGGCCGAAAACCGACCAGCGCCACCTGCGCGAACCAAGCGCTACCGCTCCCTTTGAAGACCTCGACATAAACGCTGCTCCTCTCGTCTTTGGACCTGCCTAAACACGGCAGCGTAGCCCTCGGAGCGGCCGGAGAAGCGGAATCTCAGCGGTTGCTGGCGGTGGCGGCGTCGTCGAGGGCGATCGCGTAGCGGACGCGTCCCACCCCTTCAAAACCGAGAGCGTCGCTGACCGCTTTGGTCAAATCCCAAGCGCGGCCGTGGATGTAGGGACCGCGGTCGATCACCTGGGTGACCACGGCCTGGCCGTGGTAGACGAACTTGACCGTGGTGCCACATGGCAGCGTCTTGTGAGCAACGCCCAGGGTCTGCGGTCGCAACGTCTGCCCGCAGGCGGTTTTGTTGCCCCAGAGCCCGGGTCCGTACCAACTGGCGCCGCCGTAGCGCCAGGTGCCGAAGACGTGATCTTCGTCGGCCGCGCTCGTCGCCGGGACGTAGCTGGAGGCCCCGCCGGTCGCCGCTTGCGCGCCGGCGACAACCCCGGCAAAGAGGGCGAAGAATGCGAGCCAGGCCAAGGGCCCAGCGCAAGGAGGTTTGGTTAATCGTCTGCATCTCTTTCCAGACGCTTGCGGGGTTAGCTGACGGGCTCGCGCTGAAAGAGCTGCGCTACGCGGCAATCGCCGCGATTCGCCCCAACTGATCGGGTCCCCCGCTCTCCCGTCCATGTGGGACGGAGATTCAGCGGATGTGGGCGGCAGATTAGCAAACGCTAAGACAGAAACTCATGCATAGGTCGTGAAAGCTGCCGATTTGGCTCCAGAACTAGGAAAGACCCCCTTTCGGAGGCCTTTCCCTTAGCGGGCCTATAAGCCGGATCCTGTCTTGAGCGGCCATCTATCTCTGCGGCCTACCTGGACCTCGCCGAGCCGGGTCGACGATCCTGCTTGGCCTTGCACCGGGCGGGGTTTGCCTGGCCGCCGCGTCACCGCGACGCCGGTGCGCTCTTACCGCACCATTTCACCTTTGCCTGTACGCGACTCACGTGTGGCCGCGCCATCGGCTGTGTATTTCTGTGGCACTTTCCCGCGGGTTTCCCCGGGTGGGCGTTACCCACCGCCCTGCCCTGTGGTGTCCGGACTTTCCTCGAGGGGTTTTCTCTCCCCCCGCGGTCGCTCGGCCCGCTCGCCGATGGTAGCTCGGCGGATGTCCCTGGCCAAGGGCATGGCGACTATGGTGGCGGGCATGCGAACGGCGGTGGTAACTGGCGCCGGCAGCGGCCTCGGCCGCGCGATCGCCATCGAGCTGGCAAGGCGCGGCTACCGCGTCCACGCCACCGACGTCGACGCCGGGGCTGCAGACCGGACCGCCGCCGAGCGGGGCGGCGAGTCGCGCGGGTCGGCGCTCGACGTCCGCGACGAGGCAGCCTGCCGCGGCTTGGCCGAGTCGATCGGCCGCACCGGCTCACTCGACCTCTGGATCAACAACGCCGGCGTCTTCTTCCCCGGTCCGCCGTGGGAGCAGAGCGGGGAGATCAGGCAGACGATGCTCGACGTCAACGTCACCGGCCTGATGAACGGGACGATCGCCGCGCTCGGACCGATGCGCGCCGCCGGCAGCGGGCACATCGTCAACGTCATCTCCCTCGCCGGAATCGTCGCCGCGCCGGGCGAGGTCGCCTACTCGGCGAGCAAGCATGCGGCGCTGGCCTTCACCCTCGGCACCCAGTTCGACCTGCGCCGGGCCGGGGTCAAGGGGGTCCAACTCTCGGCGGTCTGCCCGGACGGGATCTGGACGCCGATGCTGGAGGACAAGCTCGACGACCCCGACTCCGCCCCCTCCTTCTCCGGCCGCCTGCTCACCGCCGAGGAGGTCGCGAAGGAGGTCGGCAAGCTGACCGAGCGCCCCCGGCCGATTCTCATCGTCCCCCGCTGGCGCGGCCCGTTCCTGCGCTTCGCCGACCTCTTCCCGCGGGTATCGCTGCGGCTACTGCCGCTGGTGATGTGGGACGCGCGCCGGCGTCAGCGGCGCTACAAGAAGCTGATCGAAGCGGGAAAGTGGCCCTGAGCTGAAGCGGGCTCAGACCTTGCGGAAAACGCCGACCACTTTGCCCAACACCCGGGCCTCAGTGGTGAGGATCGGCTCCATTTCCTCGTTTTCGGGCTGGAGCCGGATGTGGTCCTTCTCGCGGAAGATTCGCTTCACGGTCGCCTCCTCGCCGATCAAGGCGACGACGATCTCGCCGTCGATCGCATCGTCGCTCGGCCGCACGATCACGTAGTCGCCCTCGATGATGCCGGCGTCCTTCATGCTTTCGCCGCGAACCTGGAGGATGTAGTCGCCGTCCTCGCCACCGATCACATCGGGGATCTCGAGGTACTCCTCGATGTTCTCTTCAGCCAGAATCGGCGCGCCGGCAGCGACCTGACCGACCAGGGGCAGGCCGTTCTCGGGCCGGATCGTCCGCTTCGCCTTGTCGAACAGCAGCTCGATCGCCCGCGGTTTCGACGGGTCCCGCCTGCACCAGACCAAGCTTCTCCAGGTTCGCCAGGTGCGCGTGGACGGTCGAGGAAGAATGCAGCCCGACGGCTTTGCCGATCTCCCGCACAGTGGGGGGATACCCGGTCTTAGCCGCGTACTTGCGCATGAAGTCGAAGATCTCCTTCTGCCGCTTGGTCAGATCAAGTTCCATCGTCGTCTCAGTTTCCTCCGGTGCCGGGTCACCCAGGCCAAATAGGCGCAAATTGCCTTCGAACACTTGTTCGTAGAGTACCCCCTCCCCCGGACACCCGCAACCTCCACCCGCCCCTGCAGCCAAACATCTAGAATCCCTCGCCCTCGAGCGGCTGTGGCGGAACTGGTAGACGCGCAAGGTTGAGGGCCTTGTGGGTGGAAACACCCGTGATGGTTCGACTCCATTCAGCCGCATATGAAACCCCCGCAAACGCGGGGGTTTCGTCGTTTCGGGCTTCAGAGCTCCGCAGACGATCCGTTGCGTTTTTTCGGACCATTTCGGACCAATTGGTAGGCGTAGAATTGGCTCTACAAGCGGGGTGGCGCTTTTGAGCCAAAGGTCGTGTAAGTGCCATGACGTCGAGGCCACGCCGCTCCCATGGAACGGGCTCCCTCTATCCATATGTGGGCTCTGGAGGCCGGGAAACCTGGTACGCACGCTGGTACGTCGGCAAGAAGCGGGTTCAGCGCCGCGTCGGGCCGAAACGAAGCAGGGGCAGTAGCGAGGGGCTGACCAAGGAGCAGGCCGAGGCCGAGCTGCGGCGCATGCGGCTGGCCGAGGACGAGCGCCCGCCGCCGCGGAGCACGGTGACCGGCGACGCCGCCTTTGAGCAGCTGATGCGCCACTTGGATTCCCTGGGTCGCCGACCGACAACCCTGGCCACCTACCGCTCGATCTACCGCAACCACCTGGCATGGATGCTCGACGAAACCCTTCTGGAAAAGGTCATGAGGCGCGACATTGAGGCGATCGACCGGGCGATGGTTCGAAAGAGCAAGGCGCCGAAGACCCGCGTCAACGCCCTGAAGCTTGCCTCGGAGATCTTCCTCTTCGCCAAGCGCCAGGGCTGGTGCCGACGCGATCCATGCGAGGACGTCGAGCTACCCGAGGTCGAGCCGACCACCGACATCCGCTTCCTCGAGGAAGGCGAGCTCGTCGCACTCCTGGATGCGATCGACGTCGAGGAGAAGCCCTTCGGCCACACCGACTGGGCGATGTTCCTGACCGCAGCTCTGACCGGGCTGCGCCAGGGCGAGCTGCTGGCTCTGCGCTGGATCGACGTCGACTTCGCCGCCGGAAGGGTCCGGGTCCGTCGCAACTACGTTCGCGGCCACTGGGGCCAACCGAAGTCCCGGCACGGGGTGCGCTCGGTGCCGATGGCCACAGCGCTCGAGGCCGCCCTGAAACGCCACTTCGCTCGCTCCGCCCATCGCGGACCCGACGATCTCGTCTTCGGCCACCCAATCACCGGCGAGGTGCTCGGCTTCTCGGCGGTCGGCCGGCGCTTCAAGAAGGCCCTGAAAGCAGCCGGAGTCCGCGAGTTCCGCTTCCATGACCTGCGCCACACCTTCGGCACCCGGGTGGCGGCCTCCCCCCGGGTGTCGGTGTGGATGCTCCGGGAGTGGATGGGTCACGCCGACATCAGGACGACCCAGATCTACACCGACTACGAACCCCAGAACGAGGACGAGAAAGAGGCGATGGCCTCGGCCTTCTCGGAAGTGAGGATCAAACCCTGAGCGGCGGGGCCGAGCTATCCGAACCCGGCAACGCCAAGGCCAACCTGTTCCGCAGCTCGAGCGAGATCTCGATCCCAGGTGACGAGCACGACTTCCTCATCACCGAGTTCAAGTGCGGTGGCGAGGTGAACCGCGTCATATCCGCGCAGGCCCAGGTCTTCGGCGTGCTCACCGGCGCGAACGGCCAACCCCTCGTCAACGCCGATTGCGACCAAATCTCCGAACAGCTCCTCGAAGGCCGTAAGCGCTTCCCGGTGCGCTTTCTTCCCAAGGCGATCCAGGCGCCGGGCCGCCGCTAGAGCCGCCCTACCCTCCGGGTAGGCGAGGATGCTCGACGCTGCGGGATAAGCGCTACCCCAGAGGTCGGCTGCCAAGTCAGAGCCGTCCTCGACAACGACGAGCTTCACCAACGCCGAGGTGTCGAAGTAAAAGGTCAGGCGCGCTGCTCGGAGACGAGATCGGAAACCGAGCCGGTGCCCTTCACCTGCGCCGAGCGAGGAGAGCGCTCGCCTTGCGGCATCCGCACCAGACCGCGGCGCGCGAGAGCATCAAGCGGCCGCTCGCTGAGTCCGCTGAGGCGAGCCACAGGCCGCCCACGACGGGTGACGACGATCTCGCCTCCCCCCTCCACTCGCTCCAGGTACTCGCTGAGGCGATCGTGGAGCTCCCGGACTCCGACCTCACTCTCGGACTGATGTAGCGTCATTGACGCATCCTAGCAGCTACATGAGTTCAGGGTCCAGGATCGGCCGGACTTCTGACTTTCGGCTATCTACGCCGGATCACCCTCAGTGCCGTTAACCCAAACCAGGCGGCCCAATAGGGCATCTCGGCCCCGATCTCTGATGAAGTCCGCCGATTAGTGAAAGAGTTCGCTCAAGTTTTGGGCGCACCAGCCGGCGGAATCGCGCCAGCCGGGCACGGGGAGACCGACATCGACAGAGGCGCAAAAACTGCTGGGACCGAAATTCCGCCCTGGCTTCAGGACGCCTTCGACGCACTCTCGCGCGACAAGGAACGGTCGCTGGACGCGTTCCTAACCACGGTCGATCGTGAGATCGAGGTTGCCGACACCTCGGCAAGATGCCATTGCCATTTCGTCCGACGTGGAAAACACGGGGGTCCTCGGGTGGAGCAACTGGCACAGAAACTGGCAGCCCAGCTGATCGACTACTGCATTCCTCGGTCTCGCTTGGAGGAGGCCTTTGCCGAGAAGGAGGCGACGGGTTCCTTCGAGGCAATCGCGAGATTGACGCAAGAGGCACGCTCGCTGTTCACGTTGGCAGAGAGTTCTGGCGAGGGAGGCGAGATGCTCCTCTACCTCCTACTGGAACTCGAGCTGGGCCTACCGCAGCTTCTGTGCAAGATGCCCTTGAAGACGAACACCGAAGTTCACTACCACGGGGTGGACGGCGTCCATGGAACCCTCAATGCGGATGGTGATCTCGTCCTGTATTGGTGCGAGTCGAAGCTTTACAAGACCGTCGGCAAGGCAATCCAGGACTGCTTCACCAGTCTTGCGCCGTTCTTAGCGGAGGGCACCTTAGGCTCGGCGGATCGGGACATACTGTTGCTGCGTCAGAACCTGGATACCGGCAACCCCAAGCTCGACGCAGAGCTGATCGGATTTCTGACTGACGACGATCCGCGTTCGACCCGACTCAAGATCCGCGGCGCCTGTCTGATCGGTTTCTCCTTGGAGGACTACCCCGATCCGTTAGAGGCCAATGGCGGAGCGATCGTCGCGGAGGTCGCCGACCAACTGGATAAATGGGTGAAGCGGATACGCAATCGTGTGATCGCCAGCGAGCTCTCCAACTTCGAGATCGAGGTCTTCTGCGTCCCGTTTCCGTCAGTCGCGGACTTTCGAGTCGCGCTGAAACACCAGCTTGGGCTTCCATGAGCGCCGCAGCATTCGCGGAGCAGCTGCTCAAGGTTGCCTCCCTCCGTGACCAGCTCCTTGCCGTCCGTATTAGGTCAGTTATGGGTGAATTCGACGTGATCGAATCCGATGCGGATGACGCCGAGATCAACTGGTCCTACGCCCTTCGCTGTGCGAGCGCTCTCGCCCTTGGCGAGAGCGAAGCCGCCCAGGATGCCGCCCTGCGAATCGCCCAACTTTGTCTTTCCTCTGCGGGAGGCGAGGGAATTGAGCAGGGCCATCTTGTGGCGGCCGCGCTCGTCCTCGAGTGGCTCGGGAACCGACGTGCGCTCGCCTTGGCTGACGAACGCAAGCTGGTCTCAGTAGAAGCTTGGACGTCAGCGCCGGCCCCATTGCGCGCCGATGTGGTGCGCCGTCGGCTGGAACTGTTGATCCCTGATGAGGACTCCGGATCATTGCCAGTCAATCCGTTTCAGCGGGCGTTCTGGTCGGCAGCAGAAAAGGGGGACTGGGTCAGCGTCTCGGCTCCGACCTCGGCTGGGAAGTCATTCATCGTCCGTCGCTGGTTCGAGAAGCAACTGGCCGAGCGTGAGAGTTTCCGCGGTGTCTATGTGGTACCGACTCGTGCGCTCCTCGGCGAGGTGTGCAAGGACTTGGAAAAGGCCTTCGACAACGAGATCCCGGTCTTCGGGATCCCGTGGGACTCGGAGATCGGCAAGGCTCCGAAGGAGCTTTATGTGTTCACTCAAGAGCGACTGCACCTTATGCAGAATAAGCGCGGAGACTTCATCGCCGATGTCCTCTTCATCGACGAGGCACAGAAGCTTTCCGATGGAGAGCGTGGAGTACTTCTGCAACGGGTGATCGCTGAGGCGGTGCGGCGCCAGTCTGCCACCCAGGTGATTTATGCAAGCGCCCTGGCCGAGAATCCAGCCCTCCTCCTCGAGGGCAGACCCGAGGATTCGCGGGGTGAATCACTGCGAAGCGACGTGGTCACCGTCAACCAGAACCTTCTTTGGGTCAACGAGGTCCAAGGCGACACCAAACGCTTTTCGGTCGACCTGATAATCGACGGGGCGGCGCGTCGGCTCGGCGAGCTAGGACTTGCTTCGCGCGCGACCGGGGGCAAGCGTCTGCCTCTGATCGCCCATGCGCTCGGACGCGGTCACGCAGGAAACCTGGTCTACGTCAACTTCGCCTACGAAGCCGAGCAGGTCGCAATGCAGCTCAAGGCAGCGCGTGGGTCAGAGGTTGACCTCTCGGGAGATCAGCGCATCAAGAAACTCAAGGAGTTGGTCGAGAAGACGATCCATCCCAAATATCGACTTAACTCGGTGCTCGATTCGGGGATCGCGTTTCACTACGGAAACATGCCACTGCTGGTACGGGATGAGATCGAGAAACTTTTCCGGGACGGCGTCCTCAGTTACCTGATCTGCACCTCAACGCTGCTCGAGGGCGTCAACCTGCCGTGTTCGAATCTTTTCGTACGGGGACCGAAGAAGGGCCGAAAAACGTTCATGTCGGCTGCTGACTTTTGGAACCTCGCTGGCCGCGCAGGACGTTGGGGATTCGAATTTCAGGGCAACATCATCCTGCATCGATGCGACCGACGCAAGCAAATGGCCTGAACCGCCTCGCAGACGTGTGGTACGCCCTCTGCGCCGCGCGACCGATTCAGTGCTCACCGATCTGCCACGACTCAGCGCCTACATCGATGGTGGCGAGCCCGCGGAGGACCCCGACCAGCCAGAGGTGCCGATAGAGCCGGTTTACAACCTCCTTGCCTCGCGAGTCTCTGAGGGCGAGGGGCTGGCGAGGCTCCCGGGGATGGACGCGCTTGACGGCGCGAAGATCAAGGATCTCGAAGAACGGATCGAGGGATCGCTCGAAGGAGTAGCGGTCTCGCCTGAGGTCTTCAAACGCCACTCCGCCATTAGCCCGCTCTCGATGCAGGCACTGCTCGAGTACTTCGAACGCCACGATGAACCGCAGCGACTTACGCTCGCCCCACCCGAGAATACGAAGGCGGCTGAGAACTATGTTGAAGCGCTCTCGCGGGTGACGACCTACCTTGGAGCGCCGTTTGGCGATCACAGGGGCTACCGCTACGCCCTCGCGATTTTGATGCGCGACTGGATGCGGGGCCGACCCCTGCCGGCGCTGATCAAAGCCCGGATCAAATACGAGCGCTCCAAGAAGTCAGCTAGTAGTGAGGAGACCGTGGTCGCAGCCGCCATCCGCAACACGATGCGCGATGTCGAGCAGTTCGCCCGCTTTGAGGCCCCGAAGTACCTGACTTGTTATCTCGACATCTTGCTGCAGTTCATCGACTCCTCGAAGGCTGAGGTGCGTGTGCCGGATATGGATCTAGAGATGATGCTCGAGATGGGGGTCTCGCGCCCGACCGAGCTCTCGATGATGACCCTTGGTCTCTCCCGCTCCAGCGCAGTCGCGCTCGAGCCCAACGTCCTCGACGACACCCTTGACCGCGAGGGAGCACTTGAGTGGTTGCGCAATGCTGATCTCGGCGATTACGACCTGCCTGCCTTGGTGGTCACCGAGATTGAGGCGGTTCTCGCCCGCAACAAGGAAAGCGCTGCAGGCTGACGAGGGTAATTCACGGTCCCCGTCCACCGAGCCCGATCGGTGGTCGGTCCCGGTCCCCCAACGCCCGATAACCCCGTCTTATGGAGACCGGCAACCGGCGTCGGAGAGCTCGGTAGGAGTAACTCGCCTTTCGCTCAATCGCTACGGCCAGAGCCGCTTGAGCCCGTTCTTATAGACCCCATAGATGTAGGGGCCCGCCTTTCTGGCTTGGCGAAGGATCCGGTGCCGGTTGTTGACGAATCGCTCGATCTGCTCGGCTCCACGCAGCTGCGCACTCGTCAGACAGAATGCTCGTACCTCCGCCTCGGTTAGAGCGTCGCGCTCCGCCGGTCGGCGGCGGATGGCGTCGTCCTTGGTCAGCACGATCCAGTCGTTTTCCCCTGCATCCCGCAGCCAGACCTCGTCGGCAAGACGCTGAGCACGCCTCTCTCCATAGACGTCCGCCATCGAATGAACGGTCAAGCCCACGTCGCGAAGCGCTTCGACGATGCTCTTACCAAGACTGCGATCGACGAAGAACTCGGGCTGCTGTTCGGTTTCCTGGGCCATCGCCGCCGACTATCGGACGCGACCCTCCTTCGGGAAGGCCTTCAGGCCGCCGCTCGGGTTGCGACGCGTATTACGTCCTCGACCTCGGTGGACGCCACACCGAAATCGGTGGCGATTTCGGTGACGGAGTCGCCCGCCTGGAAGCGATCGACAAGATCCTCAACCCGAGCGCCGCCGCGAACGAGAAGGGGCAGGCCAAATGCAACGCGTGGGTCGACCACAACCTCCGCGTGCTCGTAGGTCGGCAACCTCACCGAGCTGGCCCAGCCATCTCCCCCGTAGTGGATGCGCTTCAGGTAGTCCTTGACTACCCCGGTGAATTGACGCTGCTGGGTCCGCACAACGGTTAGGTCCATGACCTCGCGCTCTCCGCTCTTGTTGGCATAGTCGAAGAGCACCTCTGCCCCGTCGGTATAGAGCTGCTTGGAGGCCAATGCGTGCTCAACGCCGATCTCCTTCTCCAGCACCTCGACAGCAGGACGGATCCTCTGGAGAGGAACGCCGGCGCGGCGAAAGCTCGAGAGAACAAAGGCCTCGGCGAAACCGATGAAGGGGACGGTCGCCTGCCGTCCTTTGGATGGGAAGCAGGTGATCAAGGGGTACTTGGCGCCCTGGGAGCGAGCCCACCAGTGGACCGTCGACTTGGGAACATCGAGGTAGGCCGCGGTCTCGCGCAGAGTGAAGATCGCGTGGGCAAGGCGCGGATCATCGCCGCCAATCCCGCCTTTCTTTTTCATCGACTTGCTGATGAAACTGCCCTCCGGCTCATCGTTTTCTGCATCAACTACCGATCGTAGCGATGGGCGCGGCCAGGGGAAAATTCTGAAGCGGCGTGGCTATCCCGCGCGGTATGCAGCTTCGCCAGTCACGCCGTTGGATCTGCTGTCCCTCATTTCGCGACGCACTCAAATCCTAGATCCATCGTGCGGAAGGCGACCAGCAAGCAAGTCGAAGTAACGCTGGCGCATCCACGCTTCGCGATCGCCGATCACGTACAGCCGGCGCTTGGCTCGGCTAACCGCGACATTCAGCAGATTGGGCCTACTAGCCGCCCAGGCCCGCGCCCCCTCGCGGGAAGGGTCTGAGCCGAGGACGAGGATGACGATGTCGGCCTCCTTGCCCTGCGCGGTGTGGATAGTTCCCGCTCTCAGTCCCGGATGCGATCGGGCGCGTTCACTAAGTTGCCGAGCTACATCTCGGAATGGCGCTATAGCCATCACCTGCGAGTAGGCGAACCCGATCTTCGCGAGGTGGGCGAGAACCCGGTCGACCTCCTCTCCCTCAACCGGGATCCAGTGGCCGCGGGAGGAATCGGAGCGAATATCGATCCACTTGCTCTGCGGAAGAGTTGGGTATCGGCCCGCAAACGCCTCGCCCAGCGCCGGATCGGTGGCGTCGACCATCAAGCCGTCGTAGGCGATCTCGTTGGAGATCTCGAACATCGGGGTGTCGCAGCGGCGATGGACGCTCAGCGGAGCGCCGACCCACACCGGTCCTTCGGGCCCGGGCAGTCTGGTGCCCAGTCGGTTCAGGCGGTCGGCAAGGCTCTGGACCGAGCCGCGCCCCGTCAGCCACTCCTCCCCCACTCCGTAGTGCTCGCGGATCGCCTGCTCGGCCTGAAAGGGAATCGAGGTGATCGGCTCAAGTTGCAGCGGATCGCCGACGATCACCGCGCGCTTCGAGCGCCAGAGCGCCCCGACCACGTTCTGCGGGGTCGCCTGGCCGGCCTCGTCGACCAACAGCCAGCCGAGTGCCTCAGGACCAAGCGAACCGAGCAGGCGCGAGACCGAGGCAAAAGTCGTCGAGACCACCGGAACCAGTAGGAAGAGCGCCTGCCAGGCGGCTAGCGCCGCCTCGGCCGAGAGGTTCGAGGGGGCGTTTCCGGAGAGGATCTCCATCGCCCCGTCAAGACTCTCGCGCATCGGCCGGGCAGCGCGAACGAGGAAGGCCTTGTGCAAGGCGAGAGCAGCCAAGAAAAGCTCGCTGCGTGCCTCGTTCCACTCGTTGTCGCTCCACGGCGCCCGAAGCTCGCGTGTTCGGCGATCCTCGAGCCAGTCGCCGTCCGGCAACAAGGCACCCGGCTGGTCGCTGTAGCGCTTGATTGCCTCCTGACATTCGTCGCGTTCGCGCTCTATAGCGACAACCGCGGCTTCGGCGTCGGTGAGGGCTCGCACCTCATCTTCGAGCGGCCGCAATTCCTCGCGGCATTCGCCCAGCCTCCCGTCGAGCTTCGCGACCTCGGCGGCAAGCTGGCGATCATGGTCGCGCCACTCGGCCCGCGCCCGCAGCCTGAAAAACGAAGGTCGAAGTCGGCGCAGCTCCTCGCGCTCGCCGACCCGACGCTCACGCTCCTCCTCATTTGCTCGCAGCGCGTCCGTGACCTGTTCGTGACGCGAGCGTGAGGACTCAACCCGCTCAGCGGCCGTCCGTTCGGTTCGGCGTGCGATCTCCAGCCCTGACTCCAACTCGCCCAGGCGGTCTAGCTGCCTGTTCGTGTGCAGACGCTGATCCCGGATCGAAGCCGCACGGTCGCTGGCCCGCCCAAAGGCCGCCACCGCGTCAGCCCAGGAAGGCCCCTCGGGATTGAACTCCCATCCCTTGAGGAGATCCCGGAGACCGGTCGGTGGGGGTGGGCGATCATCATGTTCCCGGCGCTCGGTCCACCAGACGGCGTTGACGAAGTCCTTCCGGTTCTTGCTGTTGCCCAGTCGCGCGGCGATCAGGGCCCAGGCCCCTGGCTCGGGCAATCCCCGCGGGGCACGCTTCCTCTTTTCTCCGCCCATCGCCCGTCCGGCGAGAGCCGAGAAGTAGTCGATCTCCTCTGCGCACTCGCGCCAGGCGGCGTCTATCGCTTTTTCGGAGGGCATCTCAAGGGTGACGTTCTCGACCGCACCGTTGTTGCTCGAGGCCACGACGAGCTCGAACCCGGTGAGCTCGGGACGCAGGCGGTGGACGGTGCGCTGATAGTGCTTGGTCTTCCAGTGCTCAGGCTCCTCAAGGAAGGCGTCTGCAGGATCGCGCAGCGCCGCCAGCCGCTCTGCCCGCTCGGTCACCAGCGCCGCGACCAGATCGCGGAGCATGGTGGTCTTGCCAGTGCCTGGCGGCCCGTTGACGGCGAAGAGCTGGGTATCTGGGTCCTCCGTTGTCGCTGCCTCATTGACGGCGAGCTGCTGGCCGAGCGCCAGCGGGTGATCGGCGTTCGCGGGCCAGCGGCCGAGCGGAACGCGCTCGGGAGCAGTTGCGAGCCGGACCTCGTCGAGCCTGGTCCGTACATCGACCCGGTCCCCGGTCTCGAGCTCGGCGTTTGGCCTCAAGTACTCCCGCAGCGCCGGTCCGACATCTCCACGGGCAGAGGCGCTTGCCACGCGAGCGAGGTCGTCGGCGATGAAGCTGTTCAGGAAGTCGTGGTCAACCGTCTCGGCATTCCGCGTGGCAACAATTTCACTCCGGACCCGCACACCCGCAGCGCCCAGCGCCTCGGCAACCCCAAGCTCCTCGGCGGCCGCGGCGAGGCACTCTGCCAGAGAAGCCTGCCGGAGCACGGTTGGATGCTTCTCCCCGTCTTCCCAGCCGAGGTAGATCTCCTCGAGACGCAAGGCGAATTGGCCTTCGATGTCGGTGAACCCATCGAGCCAGTCGGCTGCCGTCGGACCTGGATCGAGCGCGCGCCCCGCTGCCCAAGCGCACCCCGAGAGCACCACGGAGCTCTCCAACATGATGCCTCCGTCGGAGACCGCGAAGGCGAGCAATGCACTGGAGCCCGAGGGCCGCTCCTCGAAGCTGTCGGAGTCAGCCGGAAAGACGTCCTTCAGCACCTCGAAGATGTTCTCGCGCGGATAGAGGCCCAGGTAGACGGTGTGGCGCCACGTCTGCTTGTCCAGTAGCTGCTGCTGACGAAGCGGATGACCCTTCTCCCATGGCAGCGGTTGATCGGGCTCGATGTCGAACACCCGCTGAGACGGACGAGCCGCCGGTATCGCCGGCGGGCTGAATATCTCCACAGCCCGCCAGAACTCAATCACCTTCCCCTGCACGGCCCCGACGATATCCGGCACTCAGACTGCGGACCGTTTTGCGGACCACTTAGTCGCTAACGTGCGTGACCTCAGAGCACCTCAGGTGACCAGGGAGTCGTATAAAAAAGAAACCGCCCCGAACCACTGGTTTGAGAACCTTGTAGGTGGAAACACCCGTGATGGTTCGACTCCATTCAGCCGCATGATCGGAAGCCCCGCTATGGCGGGGTTTCTGCGTTGGGGTCGGGTGCAGTGGTCGCATCGACAACCCGGCCACCGACCTCTCGTCCCCTCCTCGTCGAACACGAGCTTGATTAGCGCTGAGGTGTCGAAATAGAGGGTCAGCGCCGCTGGTCCTTGACGAGTTCGGAGACAGATCCCCTGCTCCCAGCCAGTGACTTCCGAACCGTGCGCGGCTTCTCGGGCCAACGCACCAGTCCAGGCCGTTCGAGATCTTCGAACGGCCTGGGGGTATAGATCTGACTTAGGCGAGCGATCGGCTTGCCGCGCCTAGGAAACCACAGCCTCCGTTTCCTTCTCGACCTTTCCAAAGTGCGCGTCAGCGCAACTCAAGGAGACCCCAGGAGCGGACGTAGCCGCCGGTGGTCTGGGCGGTTTTGGCTACGGCGACGACTCGTTTGGCCGTCGATTTGGCTCCGAGGCGGACGGTGAGGTTCTGGTGGGTGCCGGCGACTACCGAGAACGGCACGTTGTGCTGCTTGCCGTTGGCGGTCAGTGTCAGGGTGCCGTTGCAGGTGCTCGTTTCCGAGGAGGAGCACTCGACCCAGAAGGATGCCCGGGAGCCGGTCACGTGCGCCTCATTGGAAGGGAAGGTCAGTTCGGAGGAGGTCGGGCTCGCAGCGGCGTCGGCCGCGCCCGGAATCGCGAGGATCGACCATGGCGCAGATCGCTGCCGCGAAAAGACCGAAAGACGCCTTGATCCGGGTGGCGGGAGAGACCACAAGTGGTATGGGACCACATTTGTTCGAAAAGTTCTCTAATACATTCGGCCAAATGGTCTCTCAGGCCTAAAGTTTTCGATTCAGCTGGCGAACGCGTTAGCCGTTTTCGTCCAGCTCCTGCTCCATTTCGTCGGCCAGGACCGGGTGCCGATACGGACCATCCCGGCGGAGTGCCTCGATCACGCTGCGGCGAGTCTCGTCATCTTTGTTCTGGCTCAGCTTGCGCTTGACCTCGAAGCGGTCGATCGGAATCCGCAGGCCGACGGTTCCCCTGGCGATCGGGGCGTCGGCGGGATCGAGGGGCCAGGGCTGCTCGAGCCGGTGCTCGAAGTGCTCCACCAGCCTGGTCAGCACCTCGTAGTTCTCGGCCTCTCCGAGGACCTGCGGGGTGCCGTGGAGATGGGCGACGGTGAAGTTCCAGGTCGGCACTTTGCGCTCCCGCGACGAGTACCAGCCCGGTGAGATGTAGCCGTGGTTGCCCTGGACGATGACCAGGACCTCCACTCCCCCCTCGATCCCGAGCACCTCATCGTCGGGCCGCCCGACGTGGGTCAACAAGGTCAGCCCGGGATCGGCCTCATCGAGCATCACCGGATAGTGAGAGGCGACGAGACCCTCCCCGGTCGCCGAGACCAGGATCGCCCACGGGTGCTCGCGCACCAGCCGCCGGACCAGCTCCGGATCGTCGGAGGCAAACAGCGGGTTCGGGCGCATGCGCCATCTTCCCAACTCGGGGAGAGGCCGCACGCCGGGCGCGCGACCTCCCTCGCAATCAACGCGGATAGAGAGTGTTGACGATCGTGGGATCGCCGAGTTGCTCGAAGGCGATCAGCTTTCCCTCCGAGTCGTAGGTGAGGATGTCGGCCGCCTCGTTGGTCTGACCATCGAGGGTGACCGCGGTCAGGACCACGACTTTGTCGCCGTCGGCGATGTAGTCGTGCGGCTCGGTCTTGAGCCCTTTTTCGCCGAGCTTGGCCCACAGCCCGGCAACCTCTTCCTTGCCTTTGTAGGTGCCGGTGAGGGCGCTGTCGCCCCCGGCCGTCCAAGCGACGCTGTCGCTCATGTCCTCCATCGCAGCGGCAGCGTCGCCGCTGGCAAAAGCCCGATAGGCGGCTTCGGCCGATTCCTTGTTTGCCTGTGCGCTCATACGACCTCCTTTTGCGCTTACACCGACGCTAACCGCAGCGCCCCCGATAGGCAAAGGCCGTCCCGGCCAAACAGCCGGGTTCATTTGTTCAAGCGGTACGACTCCCTACTTGACCGCTGAGCCGAGCGCCTGCTCGATGAAGGGACCGAGCAGGTCGGCGACCCGCTTGGCCGTCGTCTCCGCCGACTCCCCCGGCGTCGTCACGTAGCTGATCGCCAGCCGCACCAGGCTCTCGGCGAGCGTCGCCACGTCGGCCCTCGGCGCCTGCGGCCAGCCCTCCTCGATCACGGTCGCGAGGCGGTCGGTCGCCCATTGCACCACCGGCAGGCCCTGGGTGGTGACGAAGGGGAGCATGCCGCCGGTGCCGTCGTCGCTGAGGAGGATGCGAATCAGCGGGTCGTCGCCCGCCACCTGCAGGAAGTGCTCGAGCGCTGCCAGCACCGCCGCCTGTGGGTCGTCGAGGTGTTCGCGGACCGCTTTCTCGACGTCATCGAGGAAGCGTTCGGCCTCGTGGATGACGAAAGCGAAGCCGAACTCGTTGCGGTTGCCGAACTCGTTGTAGAGGGTCTGGCGGCTGACGCCGGCGCCGCTGGCGATGTCCGCCATCGTGATCTCCGACCAGGGCTTGCTTCCCAGCTGGTCGCGGGCGGCGTCGAAGACGGTCTGGCGCAGCAGCTCCCTGGCCGCCTCTTGGTACGGGGTCCTGCCGTTCGGCATGCCCCTTATCGTCGCAGTGGCGCCGGTCAAGCGTCGGCCGAGACCGGCTCGAAATCGACCTTGTCCCGCACTCCGCAGTCGGGGCAGGGCCAGTCGTCAGGCACTTCGGCGAAGGCGGTCCCGGCCGGAAACCCCTCGCGCGGGTGCCCGGCTTCCTCGTCATAGACGTAGCCGCAGTTCGGGCAACCCCAGACGCTCATGCCGGCCTCCCGTAGCGCTCCAGCACCCGGCCCAGCTTGCGCGGCTGGACGTTGGCCCGGCTGACGTCGCCGTCGTAGTGCTCGAGCAGGCGCGGGTCCATCACCCGGCGCCAGAGCGGCGGGAACCAGGCGAGGACGATCATCCCGGCGTACCCGGTCGGCAGCTGCGGCGCTTCTTCGACGTGGCGCAGCGCCTGGTAGCGGCGGGTCGGGTTGGCGTGGTGGTCGCTGTGGCGCTGCAGGTGGTAGAGGAGGACGTTGGAGGCGACGTTGTTGCTGTTCCAGCTGTGCTCCGGCATGCAGCGCTCGTAACGCCCGTCCTCGCGCTTCTGCCGCAGCAGGCCGTAGTGCTCGAGGTAGTTGACGACCTCCAGCAGCGAGAACCCGATCACCGCCTGGATCAGCAGGTAGGGGAGGACGACCGGACCGAAGATCACGGCGAGGGCGCCGAAGAGGACGACGGTCATCGCCCAGGCGGTGAGGACGTCGTTGTGGCGGCTGAAGTGGCGCTCTTCGAGCCGGTCGAGCCGGGCGGCCTCGATCCCCCAGGCCGAGCGCAGGCTGCCGATGACGGTGCGCGGCAGGAAGGCCCAGAAGCTCTCGCCGAGACGGGAGCTGGCGGGGTCCTCCGGGGTCGCGACTTTGACGTGGTGGCCGCGGTTGTGCTCGATGAAGAAGTGGCCGTAGCCGGTCTGGGCGAGGGCGACGCGGCTCAGCCACTTCTCGGAGCTGGCCCGCTTGTGGCCGAGCTCGTGGGCGGTGTTGATCGCGATCCCGCCGACGACGCCCATCGTCAGCGCCAGGCCGATCGATTCGACGACGTTGAGCTCGCCGCTAGACCACAGCCAAGAGGCGAAGATCAGCCCGCCAAACTGGATCGGGATGAAGACATAGGTGCACCAGCGGTAATAGCGGTCCTGCTCGAGGAACTTGAGAACGCTGTCGGGCGGGTTGGTCGAGTCCAGCCCGATCGCCATGTCGAGCAGCGGGAAGATGACGAAGACGAGGACGGGGCCGATGAACCAGAAGGCGCCGATGCCGGTCAGCGACCAGTAGAACCAGGCGAAGAACGGGGAGAGCGGGACGACGATCCCCAAGAGCCAGGCGTAGCGCTTGCCGTCGGTCCACTCCGCCGGGTTGACCTCGACGTGCTCATGGTGGTGATGGTGATGCGCGTGCTCGGCGTGTGCCTCCACAAGCCCTCCTTGTCATTGACCCGCAGTACGTCTCCCATCTTTACACAGAATGCGGATGTGTCAAGCATGACTACAGAGCAGCGCAAATTGTCCGCAGTCGCAGACAGGAAGACCGATAGCCCCGACTCTCTAGATCTTGAGGAGGAGAAAGGTGTTCAGCGCAAACAGGATGGCGACTCCGACCGTCGCGCGATCGAGGTTTTTCTCGACCATCGAGCCGCCGCCGATACCGCTGCCGCCGGCGCCACCGACGCCGAAGGCGCCGGAGAGCCCCGCGTCTTTCCCCGAGTGCAGCAGGATGAGGAAGATGAGGACGACGGCGAAGATCACCTGGATGACGCTGAAGAACGTGTACATGCGCGGGAAAGTCTAGGCGATCTAGCTCGGCTCGACCTTTTCCGGTTCGCGGGGGTGGGTCCCGTTGCCATTTCCGTTGCCGCCGGCCGGGTCGGTGCGGTCGAGGATCTCCAGCGCTTCGCGGCGCAGCTCGGCGTCGACCGCGGCGAAGTCCTCGTCGCTGAGCTTGCCGGCGGCATGGTCGAGCTCGGCGTCGCGGATCTCCCGGTACTTGGCTTCCTTCCAGGCATCGGCTTCGGTCCGGACCAACGCTCCGCGGCGCCGGCCGCGGGTCGGCCAGAGGGCGATCAGCGCCCCGGCGAGGGCGATGATCCCGCCGATCCACATCCAGGTCACGAGCGGGTCGACGATGATCCGGAAGGTGGCCGCGGCGTTGTCGTCGAGGTAGCTCTCGGCCACGTCCTCGGCGGCCGCCGACTGCAGTCGCGAGATCTGCTCGAGCGCCTGCGCTTCGCGCTCGGGGTTGCCGACCGAGGCACGCATCAGCGCCCCCAGCGCTTTGCACTCGGCGGGAGTTCCCGGCCCGCCCTGGATACAAGCTTCGAAGCCTTGGTCAGCCCGGCGCACCCGTCGCTGAATCTCGCTGATGTCCGGCTGCTCGGCGATCCAGAGGTCAGCCCAGGGTCCTGGCCGCAGACCGACCTCGCTGGTCGCCTCGCCCGAGAAGAAGCCGGAGATCAGCCCGGTCTCCTGACCGGTGGGACGGAAGTACTGGCGGCTCGGCGAAAGGGTGCCGACGACCTTGCCGTCTTCTTCGATCCGCAGCAAAGAGCCAAAGCCGAGCTTCTCTTCGTCAACCGTGACGGTCGGCTTCACGTAGGTGATCGTGCGCCCGTCGACCACGGTGCTCTCCCCCGGCCGCAGCTCGACGTCGCGGTTGGTCTGGAAGCTGGAGGAGGCGGCGATCCCGATCAACAGGACGATGATGCCGACGTGGACGATGTAGCCGCCGTAGCGGCGGCGGTTGCGGCCGACCAGCCCGACCAGCGCCTGCGGTCCCGGTTCGCCGGTGAGGCGACGGCGGGCCGCGGCCCCCCTCCAGAACTCCTGCGCAAGCCCCGTGAGGGCGAAGGCGGCGAAGGCGAAGAGGGCCAGCGCCCAGAGGCTGTCGGCGGCGTCGGTGAAGACGAGCAGGCCCAGCGTCATCACCGCGGCGACCGCAAGCGGCACCCGGAAGACGCGCTTCGCCGAGGCCCAACTGACCCGGCGCCAGGCGAGCAGCGGCCCGACCCCGGTGAAGAGGACCAGCAGGATCGCCAGCGGCGTCGTGTACTCATCGAACCAGGGCGCCGCCAGCGAGGCCTTCTCGCCGGTGAAGAGCTCGGAGATCAGCGGGAAGAAGGTGCCCCAGAAGATCACCGCGGTCATCCCGACCAGGAGCAGGTTGTTGACCAGGAAGACCGCCTCGCGTGAGACCAGGGAGTCGATCCGCTTCTCCGAGCGCAGGTCGTCTAGGCGGCTGACGATCAGCGCCGTCGAGCCGACCAGAATCACCCCGATCAGGCCGAGGATGTAGGGGCCGACGGTGCTGTCGCCGAAGGCGTGGATCGATTGCAGAACGCCGGAGCGAACGAGGAAGGTGCCAAGCAATGCCATCGAGAAGGTGCCGACGATCAGGCTCGCGTTCCAGACTTTCAGCATCCCCCGCTTCTCCTGGACCATGATCGAGTGCAGGAAGGCGGTGCCGAGCAGCCACGGCATCAGCGCCGCGTTCTCGACCGGGTCCCAGGCCCAGTAGCCGCCCCAGCCGAGCTCGGTGTAGGACCAGCGGGCGCCGAGCAGCAGGCCGAGGCCGAGGAAGGCCCAGGCGATCAGGGCGAAGCGGCGGGTGGCGCGGATCCACTCGGCGTCGAGCCGGCGGGTGACGAGGGCACCGATCGCGAAGGCGAACGGCACCGTGAAGGCGACGTAGCCCGAGTAGAGCATCGGCGGGTGGATCATCATGCTCGGGTGCTGGAGCAGCGGGTTGAGGCCGACCCCGTTCGCCGGCGCCGGGTCGAGCGTCGCGAACGGATCGACGCCCGGCGCGAAAAGCATCAGTCCGGTGAAGAAAGCGGCGATGCCCATCATCACCGCGGTCGCCCAGGGGACGAGGTCGCGCAGCCGGTTGCGGGTCGCGTACAACGCCGCGGCGGCGGCGATCGAGAGGACCCAGGCCCAGAGCAGGAGCGAGCCCTCCTGGCTCGACCACATCGCCGCCATCTTGTAGAAGGGCGGGGTCTCGATCGAGGAGTGCTGCTGGACGAGGTTGAAGGAGAAGTCGTTGCTGGCGAAGGCGATCTCAATGATCACCACGCAGGCGGTGAGCAACGCGCAGAAGCCGTAGACGACGCGTCGTGACTGCAGCAGCCGGCGCTCGTCGCCGTTGCGGCCGGCAAGCGCCAGGGCAGCGGCGCCAAAGGTGGAGAGGAAGGCAAGGCCCAGAAGGGCGCTGCCGAGGCTAGCCATCAGATTTAGTCGTGAACTTCGACGGGCACTTCGTGATCAGGGTGTCTGGCTCGCCGACGAAGACGCCGTTCTGGATCGCCCCGGTGAGGATGATCTCGCGACCGCCGCGGAACGGGTCGGGGACGGTCCCGTCGTAGGTCACCGGCAAGGCCTTGCCCTCGCCGTCGCGGTCGACCACGCGGAAGGCGATGCCGGTCCCCTCGCGCTGGATCGAGCCCTTGACGACCCGGCCGCTCATCTCATAGCTGGTGCCGGGGGTGGCAGAAAGCAACTGGGAAGGCTCCTTGGCCTCGGTCGAAGCCGAGAAGGAGGTGTAGATCAACGCCACCGCGAGCAGCACGGCGGTGCTGAGCGCGACGACGAGGCGGATCTTCCGCTTGCGCTGAGGGTCCACAGGCAACGGGGATTATCGCAAGCCGCCGACCTGGGAGAATCACGGCATGGCCGACGACCCCGTCCTGCTGATCACCGGCGCCAGCAGCGGCATCGGCGCCGCGACTGCCCGGGCCGCCGCCGGGAAGTACCGGCTGGCGCTCGCCGCGCGCCGCGAGGAGGAGCTGCAAGCCCTCGCCGATGAGCTCGGCGGCGAGGAGCGGGCGATCGCGATCCGCTGCGACGTCACCGAGTGGGACCAGGTCGAGGCGATGGCGGCGAAGGCGCTGGAGCACTTCGGCCAGATCGACGCCGTCTTCGCCAATGCCGGCTTCGGCGCCAGCCGCGGCTACCTCGAGGAGTCGCCTGAGCACTGGCGCTCGATGGTCCTCACCAACGTCTACGGGGTGGCGCTGACGATCCGCGCGACCCTCCCCCATCTGCTCGAGCGCGGCGACGGTCACTTCCTCGTCACCAGCTCGATCGCCGGCCGGCGGGTGCTGCCGGGCTCGCTCTACTCGGCGACCAAGTGGGCGGCGACGGCGATCGGCGAGGGCCTGCGGCAGGAGCTGCGGCAGATGCACGAGAATCACGGCATCCGCGTCACCCTGATCGAGCCGGGGATGGTCGACACGCCCTTCTTCGACAACAGCCCCGGCGACTACGCCCTCAAGGACGACGACATCGCTCGCGCCGTGATGTATGCGATGGAACAGCCGCCGAGCGTCGACGTCAACGAGATCCTGATCCGGCCGACGACCCAGCCGCTTTAGCGCTTCCGACTTTCGACCCAGCCGACTGGGTCGAAAGTCGGCTACGGCAGGAGCAGGCGCACGAGGCGCCAGTAGCCACGCAGCAGCAGGCGCGCCGGCCAGGAACGGACCAGTGGCGAGATCAGGTCCGAGTCGAGGTCGGGAGTGAGCCAGGCGGCGAACTCTCCGGGGCTGATCTTGCGCTGGCCCTGGATCGCACGGCGCTCGCGCAGCAGCCGCGGCAGCCAGCGGAAGAATTCGAGGTTGGCGCGCAGCTTCTGCCCTCCCCACCCCCCACCGGCGGCAACCGCCAGCAGCGCCAGCTCGGTCGCGAGTAGGGCCGGGGCGAGCAGGATCAGCAGCGCGCCGGGATAGGTGCGCACAATGAAGGCGAGGCGGTTGCGCTCCAGCCAGCGCCACTTGTCGGCGTTGGCGCCGAACTCGTAGTCGTGAGCAACGACTGCGGTGGGTTCGATTCCCACCGAGCCGCCCGCCAAGCGCAGCCGGACCGAGAGGTCGACGTCCTCGTGGTACATGAAGAACTCGGCCGGGAAGCCGCCGGCCCGGCGCCAGCTCGCCAGCGAGATCGCCAGGCAGGCGCCCGAGGCGGCGGCCACCTCCCCGGCTGCGGGCTCCTCGCTGAGCGGCCGCCCGTGCCCCCCGGCCCAGACGATGCCGGTGAAGTGGATCGGGTTGCCGGCCGAGTTGATCAGCCCACCGCTGCCGTCGGCGACCAGCGCCTGCCAGGCGTTCCAGTCGCGCCCCTCGACCCAGGGCCGGCGGATCGCCTCGCCGAAGCCGGGCTGCGGCACCGCGTCGGGATTGAGGATCACCAGCAGGTCTCCGCTTGCCTCCTCGGCGCCGGTGTTGCAGCCGCCGGCGAAGCCGCTGTTGCCTCCGGTCGCGACGATCCGCGCCGCCGGGGCCAGCTTCCGGACCAGCTCGGCGCTGCCGTCACCCGGCTTGTTGTCGACGACGATCAACTCGTCGCCGTCACCCAGCTCGGGGAGCAGGGCGGGAAGGGTCTTCGTGAGATCGTCGCGGCTGTCGTAGGCGACGATCAGGATTGAAAGCGTCGGGCGCACCGACGCGGAGGCTATTCGGCCATCCGCGCCGGTGCGATCGACTCGCTTGCTGGAACTGCTCCTACTTCTTGCCCTTCTTCTTTCCGCAGGAAGCCACGTTCAGCTTGAACTTCTTGGCGTTCTTCTTCTTGCCGTTCTGAGCCTTCATGTTCACGATCGCCCGCTGCGGCTTGGCGCAGGTGTTGGTCGAGTTCACGAGCAGGCTCTTCTTGCCGCCCTTCATGTTGAGGACGAACTTGCTCACCGGCACGTCCGGCACCGTCCGGAAGACCGTCTTCAGGCCTCCGGTGCTGCCGCTGCCGATCACGCCGCGGAGGTAGATCTCCACCTGGCCGCGGAGGTCAACCAGCAGGTCCGGCAATTTGTTGTTGGAGGAGACGAGGTACACCTTCCCCTGCAACTTCTTGTCGAGCAACGGCGACTTCGCCCATGCCTTGCCGTAGACCGAACCGGCCGGGCAGGTGTGCGAAGCGAGCTGCGGCCGGGTGCAGATGGTGCCGATGTGCCCCTGTTCGAGGAACAGCGAGCGCGGCATCGTCACCGCGGTGCGGGCGAGGTTGGCATCGCCTTTGCGCGCGGTCAGGGTCGCCTTCAGACGCGGGTACTTGTTCCGCGCCGTGCCGCCGAAGAGCTGGATGTTCAGCTTCGGCTTGAAGGCGAGCTTGTTGCATTCGGTCGCCTGGAACGGATCGTTGACGGGATAGGAGCTGAACGTGGCCGGGTTGGCCGGGTCAGCACCGCCGCCGTTGATCGCCCCCGTCGTCGCTTGCGCGGCGCAGTTCGTCGGGTTGAGCATGAACTGGCTGCGATCGATGTCGAGATCGATCGAGCGGATGTCCAGCTTCGCCCCTCCGAAGACGTTGGGGATTAGGTCGGAGACCGCGTGGATCTGGGCGGTTTCCGGATTGACGTTGAGCGCCACCCGGACGACCACGGTTCCGAGGTCGAACGGGCCAGCCACCGCCGGCGTAATCGTCACCAGCGAGAGCGCGGCGCCCTTGTATGGACCGGCGAGGTAGGCGCTTCCGCCGAGCTGCAGCGGGTTGGCGCCGGAGCCGGACTTCGTCGTGACGCTGCCGAGTCGGCTCTCGCTCGAGCAGCTCGGACTCGCCAGCTCGGCATTGCCGCTCTTCCCGACGGCGGCCGCGATGGCCTCCTCCGGGCAGTACGGGATCCCGGCCAGTTTTCCGGTCAGCCCCTTCGGCAGGGTGACGTCGACGACTTTGATCTCCTGCTCGCCATCGCGACGCGCGATGTTGACGTGGAACGGCGAGTAGGCGCCGCCTTTGCTGCTGTCCACTTTGGCTTTGTACAGCGGCGAGAACTTCCGCTCAGCCATCGTTTTCGGACAAGCACCGCCGGTCGGGTCGTTGCTGACGGTAACCGTCGATTTGGCATCGACGTTGGTACCGGGCCGCGCCCATGGTTCGAAGCGGCTCGTGCCTTCGGCCGTGCAGACCGGCGGACTCGTCAGGGTGTTTTTCGCCCCGTCGAAGTGGAGCCTGATCTCCTCGAACGGAACCTGCGGCAGACCTGCGGGCTGGTCGGTGAACTCGCCTTTCAGGTCGTCGTAGATTTCGGCGGTCAGATCGCCCGTGTTTTTATTGGCCTTCACCCGGCCAACCAGACGGGCGACGATGCCCTCGTCCGGGTTCTTGGCTTCGATCAGGATCCGGTACAGGTTGCCCGATTCCGGATCGCTGCTCTGCTGTTCGCCGACGTAGACGTCGCCGGTCAGCAATTCCGCCAGCGGTGGCGAGTCGACTTCCACGGTGCCGATCTTGGAAGCCGCTGGGCATTCGTTGGTCTCGACTCGGACGCCCTTCTTGAACTCGGCGTCTTTGCAGGCGACGAGGCCCTGCGCGCCGGATGGGTTCAGACCCATGCCGGCAGGAAGCGAGACTTCGGCCTTCCGCACGTGCGACTGCATCTGTCCTTCCCCGCCTTCGGTGGCGGGATCGAACGGCAGTTTCGTCGTCACCGTCGCCGGTGCCGGGGAATCGACGTCATTGGTACCGGGTGCGACGTCGACCGAGGGGTCGAACGGAACGGTCTCGCAACCCTCCTGCATGATCCTGTTGCCGGATTCGTCTTTCGGCAGTTTCGCCTCGACGGGGTTGTACCCCTGCGGGAAATTGCCTACCGGATCGGCGTAGGACTCAGCCCGGAACCAGGTGGAGTAGAGGGTGCTGAACTCAGCCTGGTTCGGGTTGAAGCAGGTGGTGGGGTTGCTGATGTAGGTCCCGTCACCGCTTTTACCGAAGTTGACCAGACGGCTGATCAAGGTCGAGAGTCCGGTCGCTTCGGCCGTGTTCGGCAGTTTGATCGTGAAGCTCTCGTGGTAGTCGTTCTCCCACGCCACTTCGGTTTCGAGGAAGATTGGAATCGCTTTGCGGACGATGAACCCGAATTTCGCCGGTTCACCTTTTTCCGGCTCGAGGTTGTAAACGTCGACTTCAGTCAGTTCCGGCTGAGGCGGGATGACGAACCCGGTCGGCGGTTTGAAGCCCGGTGCGACTTCAACTTCGTTTTTGTTCGTCACCAGGGTGATTTTCTCTTTGCCGACTTTGGACGCCGGATCACAGATCGGAACCAAGGCTCCCGGAGTGCCGGCGGTGAAATCTTCGATCGAACACCTCGGAGTGGCCTCGGGGTTCACGGTCAACCCAGGCGGTAGATCGACCCGCAGGGTCCTGATCGTGTGTTCTTTGATGTCTGCCCCGGGGATCGGCGCAGTGAGGCTGCCGGCCGGGTAGGGCGGCTGCGGCAGCAGCGGCGTGAACGGTTCGTGCTCGATGATGTACTGCGTGAAACCGATCTGCGGATGCCCACCTGCCGTGTTGAAGAAAATGGTTGGCGTTTCCGGAGAACAGGGAGCGGGCGGCGGCCCCGGCACTCCTTCGGCGATGCAGGTTCCAGCCTGGAACCCCTGATCGCGGGTTTCGTTCTGCGGTTGAATGATGTCCTGGGTATCGGCCTGTGCCATTACTGGCCAAGCAGCCAATGCTCCGAGACAGATGAGAAGCAGCGCAAGCGAGCGCTTAGTCATCAATTCCCTCCTCGTTTTTCCCTTAACGAGGACGCCCCCCTGAGCGCCCTTAACAACTCTCCCGCTTAAGAACATACAGGCCAAAGCGGGCCTTTCAAGCTTCTTATTCAGTTACTACCCGGGTAACCGTGTCACCGTTTTTTGGCATGACACTTTTTGATGTCGAGCTTCGGCTTGCGGTTTACCTTCTTCCCGTTCTGAGCTTTCAAACGAATAATCGCCCTGACCGGATCAGCGCAGAGGTTGGTCGAGTTCACCAGCAGGCCCTTCTTGCCACCGGGCAGGGTCAGCACGAACTTGCTCACCGGCACGTCTGGGACGCGGCCGAAGGTGGTGCGGATGCCGCCGCGGAAGCTGTCGATGCGCCCGACCAGGTCGACCGTCACCTGACCCTCGAGGTGGGCGACCATGTCCGGCAGAGTGTTATTCGAGGAGCGCAGGTAGACCGGGCCTTCGAGCGGTTTGCCGAGCAGCGGCGTAAAGGCCCGGGCCTTGCCGTAGATCGACCGTTTCGGGCATTTGTCAGCGGCGAACTGGACCCGGGTGCAGACCGTGGCGAGGCTCGCCTGGTCGAGGAAGAGCGCGTGCGGCAGCGCCACCGAGGCCTTGCGGATGTTGGCGTCCTTGCCCCGCGCCTTCAGCACCGCCCGCAGTTTCGGGTGCTTGGCTCGCTGGGTCTTGCCGAAGAGGCGGACATTCAGCTTCGGCCGGAACTTCAGCTTGCGGCAGCCGGTCGCCTGGAACGGGTCGCTGACCGCGAATGCCGAGAAGGCCGCCGGGTTGGCCGGGTCTCCCCCGCCGCCGGCGATCGTCCCGACGGTCGCTCCTTTGCGGCAGTTGGTCCCGTTGAGCGTGAAGTCATTCCGATTGACCGTGACGAAGATCGAGCGGAGGTCGAGCTTGGCGCCGCCGAAGACGTCCGGAATCTGATTCGTCCGCGGGTTGATCTGAGCGGTCTCGGGCTTGAGGAAGAGCGGCACCCGAACCACCACGTTGCCGAGGTCGAAAGGCCCCGCCAGGGCCGGAGTGACGACGACAATCGAGATCGAAGCGCCTTTGTGGGGCCCGGCGAGGTAGACGTCGCCGCTGATTTTCAGCGGCGATCCGCCGCTGCCGGCGAGGACGGTGGCGCTGCCGATCCTGCTCCCCTCGGGGCAGCTGGCATTTTTACGCTCGGCCGCACCGGAGCGGTTGCCGGCATCGGCGATCTCTTTCGGCGGGCAATAGGGGACGCCCTTCAGCTTCGCGGTCGCCCCTTCCGGCAAGGTGATGTCGACGCCTTTCAGCTCCTGCTGGCCGGGGGGCCGGGTGATCTGGGCAGAGAAGGGCGTGAAGGTCTTGGCCGCCTGCGATTTGGGCTGAGCGCTGAAGCCCGGGGCGAAAGGGCGCTGCGCCATCGTTTTCGCACAGGCGCCGCCGCCAGGGGCTTTGCTCAGGGTGAACCCGGCTTCCTGCGGTCCCTGGTCGGGACTCCCGGACCAGGCGGTCATCGCGTGGGTGGCGGCGTTCGGACCGCAGGTCGGGGAGCTGGTAAGCACCCCTTTGCCGTCGTCGAAGTCCAGCTTCACGGAGGTGAAGGGGACCTGGGGGTTTTCCTTAAAGACGGTCGTCAGCTGGCCGGTCTGCGGGTTGGCCTTGACGTTGCCGATCAGGCGGACGTCGACGCCGTAGCGGGAGGAGACCGCGTTGAGGAAGACTCGGTAGAGGTCACCGGACTGCGGGTCGCGGCTGAGCTGCTGGCCGAGGTAGACATTGCCGCTGAGCGAGCCGGCAGGCAGTGGCGGCGTCTCGATCGAGGCCGTCCCAATCTTCGAGCCGGCCGGACAACCGACGGGGTTCCTCGTCCCCTTGCCGAACTGGGCGGTCGTGCATGCCTGGAGCCCGGGTGCAGCGGCCGGGTTCAGTCCCATGCCCCGCGGCAGGGTGACGACGGCGTCCTTGACGTTGGAGTTGGCGATCGCCGTCCCCGACTCCTCGAACGGGACCTTCACCTCGACCAGCGGGCCGCTGGGCGAATCGGTCTGCTGGGTCCCGGGGTCGACGGCGGTGGTCGGCTGGAACGGGACTTTGTCGCAGCCGGTCGGCTTGATTCCCGGCGGCAGGGTCGACTCGAAGAAGGAGGACCCACTGGGGAAGGTCGGGTTGGGCTGCTCGACGGAGTCGGCCCGCATCAAGGTCGAGTAGACGTGCTCGAACCCGGCCTGAGCTGGGTCGAAGCAGGTGCTCGGAAGCGTGAGAAAGGTGCCGTTGCCGCCGCGCCCGTCGAAGACGAGCCGGTTTTTCAGGATGTTGCCGATCGGCGATTTCGGTACCGCGATCGTGAATCCCTCGTGGTAGTCGCCGCTCCAGTCGACATCGGCTTCGAGGAAGACTTCGTTGCCGAGGATGCGGAACCCGAACCGGGCCGGCTGCCCGTCCTTCGGCACCAGGTTGTAGACCGGCACTTTCGTGAGGCCGTCCAGCGGAGGCGCCGGCAGGCCGTCCAGCGAGGCGGTCACCGCACTGGTGCCGACCTGCGAGCCCGGCGCGCTGACGGCGCACTGTTCAGCTTGGAAGCTCGCAAGCTCGCACTTCGGCGTTGCCGTGGGATTGACGCTGAGGCCGACCGGGAGGTCGACCCGCAGGGTCTTGAGGATGCCAACAGGATTCTGGGTCCCTGGAATCGGCACGCCGGGGATGAGTTCGAACGGTTTGTTCTTGACGATGAACTGGGTCAGGCCGATGTTCGGGTGCCCGGCGGCCTGGGTGTAGAACTGACCGGGCGTATCGGGCGTGCATTCGGGGAGGTCTTTGGTGCAGGTCCCGGCCTGCCACCCGTCGTCGGCGCTGGGCGGGTTGCTCTGCGGGGCGATGATGTCGCCGGTGTCGCCCCAGGCAGCCACGGGCGACGCCATCAGCGACAGCGCCGCCAGCACGACTCCTAATGCGAACCCCCTCTGCATCGCGCCCCGTCTACCCACTTGGTCATCGCGCATAAACAAAGGCGGCACCGTGGGCCTAACCCTTGTTCTTCGGTTTACTGGCCTTGCCGCAACTCGGGGTCCGCAGCGGCAGCTTCTTCACCTTCCGCTTCTTGCCGTTCTGGGCTTTGAAGCTGAGGATGGAGTTGTTGGGGTGACCGCAGAGATCGCGCGAGTTGACGAGCAGGCCTTTTTTGCCGCCCTTCATATTCAGCTCGAACTTGCTGACGGGAACGTCGGGGACAGATGGGAAGACGGTCTTCATCCGCCGCTTCGAGGAGCTGATGACGCCGCGCAGCCGCACGTTCACCTGGCCCTTGAGATCAGCCAGCAGGTCGGGGAGTTCGTTATCCGAGGAGACCAGATAGACGGGGCCCGCGACCGGATCGTCCAGCAGCGGCGACTCCGCCCGCGCGAAGCCGTAGACCGAACGGGCCGGGCAGGCCGAGGCGGCGAGCTGGACGCGGGTGCAGATCGTGCCGATGTGGCCCTGATCGAGGAACTGGGAGCGAGGCAGGGTCAGCGCCGCCCGCTTGATGTTGGCGTCGCCGGGACGGGCGGTGAGAACGGCGCGGAAGGCCGGGTGGCCGTTGCGGCGCATTTTCTTGCGGCTGCCGATCAGCTTGGTGAAGAGCTTCGGCCGGAATTTCAGGGCGCCACAATCTCCCGCCTGGAAGGGCGTGGTGACCGGGAACGCGCTGAACGCGGCCGGGTTGGTCGGGTCAGCGCCGCCACCGTTCAGCACGCCGGCCGTGGCGGAGGGCTCGCAGCTGGTCGGGTTGAGGGTGAAGTCCGGCCGGTTCATCTTCAGGTCGACCGAGCGGATGTTGAGCAGAGCCCCGCCGAAGACGTTCGGGATCGGATCAGAGAGGGCCCGGATCTGAGCCGTCTCCGGATCGACGAACAGCGCCACCCTCACCACGACCGTGCCGAGATCAAACGGCCCGGCCGTGGCGGGGGTGATCACTGCCAGGGAAAGTGGGGCCCCCTTATATGGACCCGAGAGGAAGACCTTGCCCTGAATCCCGAAAGGACTCGGGCCACTGCCGGCGGCAACCGCGGCGGTGCCGACCTGGCTCTGCGCCGGACAGCTCGAGCTGGCGTTCTCTTCCTCGCCGCCTCTAGTGGCGGCTGCGGCGATCGCCGTCTCCGGGCAGTACGGGATCCCGCGCAACTTGCCGGTCATCCCCGGCGGCAGGACGACGTCGGCGCCTTTCAGCTCCTGGGCGCCGTCGGGACGGGTGATCCGGATCGAGAGCGGGCTGAAGGCTCCGGCCATGGAGCTCTCCGGGGCGGCGGCGAAGCCGGGGGCGAACGGCCGCTCGGCCATCGTTTTGGCGCAGGGCCCGCCGCCGGGGGCGCTGCTCATGGCGAACTCGTCGTCGGGATGCGCGGCGGCGTTGCCGGACCACGGCGTCATCGTCGTCGTCGCCTGGTTCGGACCGCAGGTCGGCGGGCTGGTCAGCACCGCCCGGGCGCCGCCGTTGAAGGAGAGGTCGACCGAGGTGAACGGGACCTGGGGCGTATCCGCGATCGTCGTCGTCAGCTGGCCGGTCTGGGGGTCGGCGCGGACGTTGCCGATCAGGCGCACCGAGATCCCGTAGCGGTCCGACTTGGCTTCGATGAAGATCCGGTACTCATCGCCGGAGGTCGGATCGCGGCTCAGCTGCTTCCCGACGTAGACGTTGCCTTCGAGGGCTTCTTCGGGCTGCGGGTTGGTGATGTCTTTGAGCGGCGGCGATTCGATCTTCGCCCGGCCGACGATCGACTGCGGCGGACAGGCGACCGGGTTGGTGGTGCCTTTGCCGAAATCGGCATCGCTGCAGGCCAGCAGACCGTTGGCGGCGGAGGGGTTGAGTCCCATCCCCTTCGGCAGCGTCACCGTTGCCTGCTTGGTGTGGGAGCTGTCCTGTTCTCTTTCCCCGCTTCCGAAGTTGGGGATCAGGTGCGGGACGGCGACGGCGACTTTGACCCCGGCGGGCGAGTCCGTCTGCGAAGTTCCTGGGTCGACCGCGATCGTCGGGTCGTAGGGGATCGAAACGCAATCTTTCGGTTCGGTTCCGAGCCCGCTGCTTTCGCTTTCGGGCGGGATCGGCGACTCGAAGAACGAGTAGCCGTCGGGGAAGTCCGGGTCGGCTTCGCTCGCCCCCTCCGCGCGGAGGAAGGTCGAGTAGAGCTTGCCGGAGGGGCCGTCGGGCAACTCCCCCGGCACCCAGTCAGCGGCGTAGGCCGGACCGAAGCAGGTGGTTGGCGTGGTCAGGAAGGTGCCGTCGCCGGAGCGGCCGTCGAAGACCAGCCGGTTTTTCAGGATCAGCCCTTTCTGGCCGGTCAGCAGGCCGAGGACTCCGCCGAGATCGAGAGGAAGGGCAGCGGGGACGTGGATCGTGAACCCCTCGTGGAAATTGCCCGCCGAGTCCACGTCGCCTTCGAGGAAGACTTCGTTGCCGGCCAATTCGAGGCCGAAGCGGGCCGCCTCGCCCAGTTTCGGTTCGACGTTGTAGACGGGGACCTGGGTGACGTCGACGATCGGGGAGATCGGGCCCAGAGGCCCGGCTGCGGTGACAAAGCTTTCGCCGACTTTCGAGCCGCCGGGACAGCCGCCCGCTCCGGCTTCGAAGACCGTGAGTTTGCAGCGAACGGTCGCGCTCGGGTTGACGCTGAGGCCTACCGGGAGATCAACGCGGACGGTTTTGAGTTCGTCGACAGGAGCTTCGCCGGGCGGCGGACCGTGTTTGACGATGAACTGGGTGAAGCCCCAGTTCGGGTGGGCGCCCGCGGTGTCGAAGAACTGATCGGGAGTGGCGATCGAGCAGATGTCGGCGCCGGCGTCGTAGGGCGATTCTTCGCTGCAGGTGCCTGCCTGCCAGCCAGAAGCGACGCTGGGGTGCGCCGGGTCGCTGGGGGCGATGATGTCGTCGGTGTCGGCGAGCGCAGACGCCGGCAACAGCAGGGCCAGTAGGCAGAAGTTCAGGACCGTCAGCAGAGCGGTGTGACGCTTCAATTTTTCCTCCCATTGAGCATTCTCGACGAATAACCTACCCGAAATTGATGACATGAGTCAATAATTTTTGGTAATGTCGCCTCATGCCAACCCAAGACGGTCTTTCCCCCAACGGTCACCACTCAAACGGCAATTCCGCTGCAAACGGCCACAACGGCAAGCGTCCCTCGGTCCCCGTCGACTGGGAGCACCTGGCCCGGGCCACCGCCCACCCCCTGCGAGTCTCGGTTCTCGAAATCCTCGGAATCGACGGCGGCAGGGTCCTCTCCCCGAGCGATCTCAGCCGAGAGCTGCAGATTCCGCTCAGCAACACCAACTACCACGTCACCGAGCTGGCGAAGTCGGGGCTGATCGAGTTGGTGCGCGAGCGTCAGGTAAGGGGTGCGACCGAGCACTTCTACCGCCTGCCGGGCACCGCCGAGAAAGCGGGCCAAAGCGAAGCGGCCGAGGATTCGGAGCGCACCTGGGCGATGGCCTGAGGGCTACGCCCAAGCGCGCTCCGAGCGCCTATTTGCCTTTGACGATCACGGTGCGGCCGTCGGCCAGTCGATAGACGGTGCCCACCGCCACCCCGCGGCCGACCACCCGCTGACCGGGCTCGAGCTCCAGCGGCTTGACCTGCTGGCTGCGGTCGGCTACGACCGGGTCCTGCGAGCGCGCCGCCGCCGACTGCGTCTCTTTCGCCTTCTCGGTCAGGGCCGAGGAAGTGAGGTCGAGCGAGGAGAGGGCGGCGAGCAGGAAGGCGACCGAGAGGACGATCCCGAGGTCGAAGAGGTTGACCAGGCCGTCGAGCGGATCACCGGCGCGATCGTCGCGGCTGCGGGCGCGAGCGGTGACTTTCATGGCGTCACCGCCCAGTGGCTGTGGCCGGCAGCGGGTGGGCTGCCGTTGGCCGCGGGCGGAGTGGCGAGACGGGCGGCGACGTACTCAACGTCGGAGTAGTCCTGGGCGTAGAGGCGGTCGCGGACCAGGGAGATTGAGAAGGCGACCGCGCCGACGAGAAGGCCGACGACGGTGACGCCAAAGGCGATCCGCAGGTTCTCGGTCAGGGTCGCGACATCGCCGTCGGCGAGCCCAGCCAGGGCCGGCGAAAGCGGGATCAGGGTCCCCATCAGGCCCAGCGCCGGGCCCAGGCGGACGAGGATCCGGGTGCGCTCCAGCTTGCGCAGCGAGCGATAGTCGTACTCGGCCAGGAGCTTCGCGACCCGGGCTTCGCTGTCGACCGCGCCCTGCTGGGCGACGAGATCGCCCAGCACCTCTTCCATCGGTGGGTTGCGGGCGATCGGCAGGAGAGCGGCGATCGCCTCCGCGCGCATCCCGGCGGCCAGCCTGCCCTGGCACTCGGCGATCGCGTGGTCGAGCTGCCAGAGGCTGCGGCCGCGGCGGCGCCACAGCTCCATCGCCAGGGCGCCGGCTTCGACCACGGCCACCGCCAGCGCTACTAGGGCGAGGACCAGGACCGGCACCCGCAGGGCTTCGGAGACCTCGAAGAGGATCTGCTCGACGTTCACGGCAGCAAGCTCCTCGCCTCGCTGAAGGCGCCAAGCCCCAGCAGCCCACCGGTGATGATCAGCCCGAGGGCGGCGCCGGAGAGGCTGAGGCCATCGCTGTCGCCATCGCTCGGGTTGCCGGCGCGGGCGGCCGGTTGTCTATCGGGCTCGGGAGTGGCGGCGGGTGCGCTCAGCAAGCGTCCGCTGATGGGCGCGACCGCCGGTGGCTGCGTGGTCTTCTCCGTTGGTTTCTCCTGCGGCTTCTCTTCGCTGCTCGCCGGCTTTGGAGTCATGGCGGCGCCGGCGGTCGCGGCGGAGCTGGGGCTGCTGCCGGTAGTGCCGTCGGTGCCGGTCGCGGCACCGTGGTCGGGCGCATCCCGGTCGCGGCGGGTCCCCCCTCCCTTGCGATCAGGTCCGGACAGCGGCGGGCCGACCTGGACGGTGACCACCGCCGAGGATCCGGTGCTGTCGCCGGGGGTGGTGACGCCGATGACGACGTCGTAGCTGCCGCGGCGGGAGAAAGCGTGGGTGGCGTTGGCGCCGGTGGCAGAGGCGCCGTCGTCGAAGTACCAGGAGTAGCTCAACGTCTCCCCCGCTCCGGCGCCTTCGACCTCGGCGCTGAACTTGACCGCCTTGCCCGGCCGCGTCTTCAGGGTCGAGGCCTCGGCCTTGACCCGCAGCGGCGAGCCCTTGCGAAGAGCGATCGTCACCCCCTGCGGAGCTTCGAAGGAATCGCTCGCGTTGAGGTCATCGGCGCCGCCGTTCGGTCGCAGGAAACCGGTGCCGGCGGCGGTGGCGTAGACGACCGGCGGACCTTCGGCGAATGCGCCGGGGTCGAGGGCCTGGTGGCGACTCAGCCGCACGGCGCCGCCGGTCGGCCTCAGCACTTCGAGATAGGAGAAGGCGTAGGGGTCGGCCCCGGCGGCCTCGACCAGGGCGGCCAGGGAGAACCCACTGACAGTCTGGCTGCTCTCGCCGCTCCCGGAGCGCAACAGATAGGCGCGATCGACGACGTCCTCGCTCCCGCCCAGAGCTTCGAGCGAAAGCGTCTGCTGGCTGCCGCCGGCGGCGATCACGGTCACCTGCGCCGCGTCGGCGCGGGCAGCGTCGGGCACCAGCGCAGCCAGCGCCCAGACGGCCAGCACCGCAGCCGGGATCAGGAGCCGACCGAGTAGCTGACCGAGAAGCATCCGAAGTCGGTCCCCGGCGCGTAGAAGCCGGCGAAGGTCGAAGTGGCGGTGCCGGCCGGGATCGCGCCGGGCACCCTGTCGTAAGTGATGGTCGAGCCGCTCTGCTGGACCGATGCCGCCCGCCCGAGGTCGAGGTTGACCATCACCTGGCGTTCGGCGGGCGCTTCGCCGTCGGCGATGGCGAAGATCGCCCGCGATGCGCCGCCTCCCAGCTCGATCTCCGGAGCGCTGGTCCGCAGGTCGATTTCGTGCTGGCTGTAGAGGAAGCGGACGCCGCCGGAGAAGTAGATCGCCGCCCGGTCATCGGCGGTCGAGGCGGGATCGGAACCGGAGTCGTGCCAGCCGCCGGCGAAGGGAAAGCCGAAGGCGTAGGTCAGCGGCAGCGAACTGCCGGGGCGGACTTCCGGCGCCGCCGCGGTGGCGCCGCCGAAGACGCTCGTCCCCTCGCCCGAGTTGATGTAGCGGATGAAGGATTCACGCACGTCCCATTTGATGCTGGCGCCGGTGATGTCGACCGCACCAGCCGGGCGTTTCCCCACCGGCAGCGGGTCTTCGGGCGCGGCCCCGGCGCCGCTTGGCAACTGACAGCCAGGGTCGGCGGACTTCGTCTGGGTCGAGGGCGGCTCGGCCTGCGGCAGGCCCGCGTCGCTTGCGGAGAGGGTGCCGAACAGCCCGGTCGGCGGGGAGTCGAGCTTCAGCTTCCCGGCCACAGCTCTCGCCGCCGGCGGCGAGAGCTTCAGGCGCAAGCCGCTGAGGTTGACCTCGCCCTGGGCGGCGTCGATCTCGCGCCGACCGCCCTTGAGCACGCGGAAGAGCCCCGAGGAGTCGCCGCCGAGCTTTCCCGCCAGCCCGCTGCGACCGCCAAGGGTGAGTCGGAGATCGCTCAGCCGCGTGCTTCGTTTGCCCTTGCGCAGAGAGATGCCGCCATCGAAGCGGAGCACCGTCGCAACTGAGCCGACGAGTCCGGTCCGGACGGGCAGCACGACTCGATGGGCGCCGCCCTTGGCGGCCCCCATCGGCGCGATCCGCACTCCGGCGCTCCGCAGCGCTTTCGCCGCGGGGCCGTTGAGCTCCAGCACGGCCTGGCCGGGAGCCGCTGCCGCCGGGCTGGCGGCAGCGGCGAGCATGAGGGCGGTTGCCGCAACCGCGGCCACCGCCCTCATGCGCATCTCGGGGAGAAGGTTCCTCACCCGATACCCACCGTCACCGTCACCGGGTCGAGAAGCTGACCCTCTTTGTACTGGGGGAGCCCGAATGCGGTCGACCCGGCGGCGGTCAGGGTCGCCGGGATCGCGCTCCAGGTGACCGTTTTGCCATCGGCCGAGTAGCTCGGGGTGATCCCGGCCAGGTTGAGCGAGGCGAACTGCACGTCGGCGGTCGCAACGGCCGGCTGCGGAGTGCAGCCCATCCCGTTGAAGCTGCCGATCTCGTAGACCGAGTCGAGGGTCAGCGAGGAGGCCGCCCCATCGAGGGTGACGACGACGTCGGCGAGATTGACTTCGACGATGCAGTGACCTGGCTTGGCGAATTTGACGCTGCCCTGCGTTTTCAGGACCAGCTTGTCGGTGGCGCCGTACAAGCCCTGCTCGAAGGTCCCCCCGGCCGCGGGGAAGCCGAAGAAGGCGCCCGCTTCGGAGAGGGTGCCGTTGGCAGTCGCGCCGCCGGCGGTCGTGATCGTCCCGACCGAACCGGGGCCCTGATTGCCGAGCACGTATTTGCGCCAGCTGGCGAGGACGCCCCAGTCGGCAGCACCGGAGGTGACCGGCTTCGACACCCGAACCGGGTTCGCGTGCGCGGCGAGCCAGATCATCCCGACTCCCTTGTGGACCAGGGCGCGCTCGAGGCCGAGCTTCTGCTTCAGCAGCGCCGCCGCATCGGCGGTGAGGCGCAGGCTGCCTTCGCTAAGCGAGAGCTTGCCGGTGACGGCATTGACCTGCGCCGTGGCGCCGAGCTTCAGCACCGCCAGATCCTGACCTCCCAGGTTTCCGTTGAGGGTGCCGGCGGCGAGATCGAGCCGGACGCCGCTGAGGGTCACGGCGCGTTTGCCGCGCTTGAACTGCAGAGAGCCGTTGCTGCCGGCCGCGGGGGCCGTGCCGAGCTCGACGGCGGAGATCGGAAGGCTGAGCAGGTTTCCGGACTGCTGGGCGGGCGAGCCGGCGACCACGCTGACTCCCTGACCGCTGAGGGTCCGTCCTTTGTCGTGCTGGGCAAGGCGCAGCTCGGCGCTACCGCCGCCGCTGAGGGCCCAGGCCGGTGACGCGGCCAGCAGCCAGACGAAGGCAACGGCGCTCACCGTCAGCCCCCAGGCGAACAGACCTTTTTCGTTGATTCGCTTCCGATCCATCTCTTCTTGCGTCTCCTTTGAGGTCGCGGCCCATCCAGCCGCGTCAAGTAGGTGGCATACCTGTTATTAGGGTGCCCTAATAAATCCACACTAACAAAGTCGGAATTAGGCTGCGCCAACCCCTTGCTCGGGCAACCAGGCGACGTGCAGGGCGGTATGGCCACCCTCCGCGGTGAGGCGGGCGTCGGCGTGCCAGACCGAGGCGAGCAGGTCGCTGGTGAGGACCGCCCCGGGCTCCCCCGCGGCGACCGTCCGGCCCTCCGCGACGACCACGACCCGGTCGGCAACCGCCGTCGCCAGGGCGAGGTCGTGGACAACCAGCAACACCGCGAGGCCCTCGTCGGCGAGACGGCGGAGCAGACCGGCGACGCCGACCGCGGCGCCGAGGTCGAGCTGGGAGGTCGGCTCGTCGGCGATCAGCACCGGCGCCTCCTGCGCCAGCCCGATCGCGATCTGGACCCGCTGCAGCTCACCCCCCGAGAGGGTGCTCAACTGGCGCTCGGCGAAATCGTCGACGCCCGCCCGCGCCAGCGCCGCCTCGACCGCGTCGTGGTCCTTCCCCTGCAGGCGGCGGAGCGGGCGCAGGTGGGAGGAGCGCCCGATCGTCACCGCTTCACGCACCTCGACCCCAGGCGGGACCGGCATCCGCTGCGGTACGAAGGCCCGCATATGGGCAAGTTCGCGGCCCTTCAGCCCTGGCAGGACGCGCCCCGACCAGCGCACATCTCCGGCCGAGAACGGCTGCAGGCCGGAGACCGCGCGAACCAGGGTCGACTTGCCGGCACCGTTGGGCCCGACCACAGCGAGGAGCTCGCCGCGCGAGAGCGAGAGGTCGGCCCCGCGAAGGATCTGGGTGCCGGCGATTTCGACCTCGAGGTCGCGCGCCTCCACCAGCAGCGGCTGCTCGGCCTGGCCGGCGGCGGCACTCATACGGCCTTCCGCAGCAGCCAGAGGAAGAGGGGGACGCCGAGGATCGCCATGAAGGGACCGACCGGCATCTCGATCGGCGCCCGCAGGGTCCGCGCCAGCGTGTCCGCCGCCGCCAGCAGAGCGGCGCCGCCGATCGCCGAAGCGGGAACGACGAAGGTGTGGCTGGAGGTGCCGCCGGCCATCCGCACCACGTGGGGCACGACCAGGCCAAGGAAGCCGATCAGGCCGGCGATCGCCGCCGAGGCGGCCGCCAGCAGCGCCGCCGCAATCGCCGCCCAGAGGCGGATGATGTGCGGGCGCGACCCGAGCGAGCCGGCGACGTCGTCGCCGAGGGCGAGGCGGTCGAGCGGCCGGATCAGCAGCGCCGCGGTGACGAAGCCGACGGCGAAGTAGGGCCAGATCGCCCCCATCTCCTCCCAGCCGCTCGAGGTGAGGCCACCGGCGATGAAGAAGATCGCCGAGGGCGCTTTCTCCGGGTAGGCGGCGAGCAGGCCGGTGGTGCCGGCGGTAAAGAGGGAGAGCACCGCGATCCCGGCGAGGATCACCTTGCCGGTGCTGCCGCGGTTGTGGCCGCTCCAGGCGATCGCGAAGACGAGCGCCGCCGCGAGCAGGCCGAAGAAGAGGGCGCCGATCGGCAGCAGGGCGATCGAGCCCGGGAAGAGGATGATGATCAGGATCGCCCCGAAGCCGGCGCCGCCGGTGACCCCGATCACGTCGGGCGAAGCAAGCGGGTTGGCGAGCGCCCCCTGGAGGATCGCCCCCGCGACCCCCAGCGCCGCCCCGACGCAGAGCGCCTCGACCGTGCGGGGCAGCCGCAGGGTCTCGACGATCTGCTGGTCGGGTCCCGACACTTCCTTCCCCAGCAGGACGTCGATCACCGTCTGGATCGGGACCTTGACCGCGCCCAGGGCGAGCGAGGCGATGACCGCCGCGGCCAGCGCCGCCAGCAGGAGCCCGTAAACCAGCGGGCGGCGCGGCGCGAGGGTCATCCAGGCCAGTTGTCGAGATAACTGCGGCGGACCTTGCGGATCGTCTTGGCGACGTCGGTGCCGGCCTGCAGCAGCGAGTTATCGACCGAGATGTAGATGCGGTCGTTCTCGACGGCGTCGGTCCCGGCCCAGGCGGGGTTGCTCCGCAGGTACTCGGCGAGGCTGGGAATGTCGTCCTCCTCCGCATGGGGCACGGCGATGATCACGTCCGGGTTTTCGGCGACCACGACTTCGTCGGAGATCCGCTCGAAGCCGGAGCCGGACTCGACCCCGCCGGTCAGCAGCTCACCGCCGGCCTTGGTCACCAGGTCTCCGCCCCAGCTGTTGGGCAGGAAGACGAAGGGCGTCCGCCCGACGCCGAGGATCAGCATCACCCGCGGCCGGGACTCGATGTCCTTGCGCGCCTGCGCCACCTGCTTCTTCATATTTTTCACCAGGGCTTTGGCGGCTTTCGCCTTGCCGACCAGCTTGCCGATCGCGAGCGTCTGCGAGTAGGAAGCGTTCACCCGGTTCGGCTCGCGGATCAGGACTTTGATCCCGAGATCCCCCATCGACTCGTTGCCTTTCGCCCAGGTCGGCGAGGAGAGCACGATGTCCGGCTCGAGCGAGGCGAGCTGCTCGAGGTTGGGGCCGTTCGGGTGCGAGAGGGTCAGCACCGGCACCCCCTTCAGCTTCGGCGAGATCCGCTCCGGACCGCCGAGCGTCTGGCCGACCGCGACCGGCTTCACCCCGAGCTTGGCCAGGGTGTTGGCGCCGAACGGGGTCAGGGCGACGATCCGCGGCGCCGCCTGCGCGCTCGCCGGCAGCACCACCACCAGCGCCGCGACGAGCAGCGCGAGAAGGGCCTTTCTCACGCCGCGGCCTCCGCCACCTCGACGTCGAGCACGTCATAACAGCGGATCTCGTTGCCGTGGGCGAACTGCCCGTCGGCGTGACGGTGGCTGCGTTTGAAGTTCTCGCTGCCGACCCAGGCCTTGAAGGTCTCCTCGTTCTCCCACTTGGTGAGGACGACATACTCGCGGTCGCGGTCGCGGCGCAGCAATTCAAAGCCGACGAACCCCTCCGCCTGCTGCACCAGCCGCTCACGGTTGCGGAAGGCGTTCTCGAAGTCCTCGACCCTCCCCTCATTGGCTTCGACGACGTTCATGACGACGTACAAGACCGGCTCCTTTCTCGATTAGGGCTCCCTAATTAGGGCCACCTAATTGCGGCAGGATAGGGAATCCCGACAGAAAGGGTCGGGTTGAGAGGGAGGGGCAAATCGCAACTGCTGGCGCGCCGCTGCCGGGTTGCGGTTAGGGTCGGGTGACCATCGAGGCGAAAAGCCCCACCAAGGAGCACTCTTCAGGGCACCCGCGGATCGTCGCGGCGCTGCTGGTCGTCGCCACCTTGGTCACGTTCCTGGCGATCTTCTCGATCTGGGTCAACCGCCAGGCGCTCAACACCGACAACTGGGTCGACACCAGTACCAACCTGCTCCAGGACGAGGAGGTTCAGGCTCGACTCTCCAACTATCTGGCCGACCAGCTCTTCACCAACGTCGACGTGCAGGCCGAACTGGAACAGACCTTGCCGCCACGACTGGCACCGCTCGCCGGCCCCGCAGCCGGGGCTCTACGCCAGCTCGCCCCGCAGGTAGCCGAACGGGCGCTCGACACCCCTCAATTCGAAGCCCTGTGGAGCCAGGCCAACCGGTCCGCCCATGAATCGCTGCTGAAAATCCTCAACGACGAAGGATCGGCCGTCTCGACCGGCGGCGGCGAAGTGACCCTCGACCTCAGCGCGCTCCTGTCGCAGATCGGCGGCCAGCTCGGCGGCGGCATCGCCTCGAAAGTCCCGCCCGATGCCGGCAAGCTGACGATCCTCAAATCCGACGAGCTCTCCCTGGCCCAGGACGCCACCAGCCTGGTCAGGCGCCTGCCGATCGTCCTCACGCTGCTGGCGCTCCTGCTTTACGGGCTCGCCGTCTACCTGGCCGGCCCGCGTCGTCGCGAGGCGCTGCGCTCGGTCGGCTTCGGCTTCCTCGTCGCCGGTGTCCTTGCCCTGGTTCTCCGGCAGTTCGCCGGCAACATGGTCACCGACGCTTTAGCGAGCGGCGATTCGGTCAGGCCCGCCGTCGACGCCGTCTGGAGCATCGGCACCTCGCTACTGAGGACGGTCGCGGTTTCCGCGATCACCTTCGGCATCCTCGTCGTCATCGCGGCCTGGCTTGCCGGACCAACCAGGCTCGCGACAAACCTCCGCCGCGAGGCCGCTCCCTACCTGCGGGAGCGCCCAAGCTCCGCCTATGTGGTGGTCGCCTTCGTCTACCTCGCGCTGATCCTCTGGGCGCCGGTGGTGGCCTTCCAGAAACCGATCGGGCTGATTCTGCTCGCAGTGCTGATGGTCGTCGGCACCGAGGCCCTGCGGCGCCAGGCCGCAGCTGAGTTCCCGGACGCCACCTTTGCCGACGGGCTCGCGGACCGCATGCGGGCGTCGGTTCCCGGACGAACGGGAGCAGCCCAGGCCCGGCCAAAGCAGACGAAAATCGAAGAGATCGAACGGCTGGCGAACTTGAAAGAGAAGGGGGCGCTGACCGAGGAAGAGTTCGAGTCAGCGAAGGCCGAGGTTCTCGGTCCGAAGTAGCAATCGGCGATGTAGGCCTCGGCTTTTCGCGCAGCCTTCCTCTTCCGATAAGCAGTCGTTCTTTCAGGCGCCCTGCGGACAGACCTTGTCCCCTTTTTCCCTTTTAATGACGCGACCACGACCGTCGTAACTAACGGTCCACTGAATGCATGCCTCGGCGCTGAACTTCGCGACCAGATAGCGAAAGAAGGGAATGCCCTTAGCCTTTCGATTCCTCACTTTGATGCCCCTGGCCTTATAGGTGAGTTCCTCCCCTCCCGCGAGGACGAAAGTCACTCTTCGTACGTTCTCCGGATAGAGGGCCGTCCGAAGGACGATCCCATCCGACCCATCGGCCCCAAATTCAAAGCCCATAGAGATGGAGTCGGTCGCTTGGCGCAGGCTGCCGCACGAGGACGCTTCCGAAGTTTCGACATACCCCACGTCTGGATCGCGTGGGGCTATCTCACTTACAAGCGCGCAAATCTGTTTCAGCGGTCTCTCCTTCGAACCTATGGCAGCGAACCCCCACTGGGAGCCATGCAATTCGCCTCCCTTCAACGGAATCCTGAACCAATCAGACTTGGAACTCTGTGACTGGGCCAACCCAGCAAACAGAAAGAAACAGCCCAGGATCACTCCTGAGATAAGGGTGCACCGAGCTGGAGCCAGTCTCATTTTTGCTTCCTTTCATCAGGGTTCTACTTCCCCAGCCTCGATAGGCGAGTGATCCTGCTAGCTGACCTTCCTCCGCTGCCTCCTCACGGATGCAGGTCCTATCAACACAACCGCGTGGGGGCCTCAAAGGTCGATTCGCCGGTTTGGTCGTATCCGATGACCGTCTCCACGCAGACGTCCCGCTGTAGACCCAAGGCGACATAACGAAATGCTGGAAGGCCCGTTTTGCGCCTTTGAGCCGCATTAACGAGCTTGGTCGGTCGGGTCATCGACCCGCTGTCGGCGAATACAAGCTTGACTCTTTGCACGTCCACCCGGAACGACAAGCCCATTACGGATTCACCAATTTCAGGGCCCGAGGGACGATTCTGATACGAGCCGGTTATCGACACATACACCGGCGGCTGGTTGCCCTCGGGAGTGGGTTCTCCGCACCGATGGGCGTCACCGTATCCGCCCGCCCGAGTGATTCGCGCGACACTGAGACAGGGATTCTTCTGCCCCCTCTGCCCTTGGCCGACACGGGATGCATAGACACCCCAGCGCGTCCCATCGCTCAAGCGGTCTTCATTAAGGGTGATGTACGTCTGCCCCGGAACATCTATCCACAAAGGGAACGAGTCGAATCCTTGATTTCCAGAGGAACGCTCGTAGGGCCGGCCTGTCGACGGATCATTTGCAGCATTGCCTACGGCGACTACGCCGAACAGGGCAATTACCACCGAGACCAGAGCTGAATATCGAAGTGCTTTCATAGGTACGGACTCCTAGGTTTCGGAGCATAAGGGTTAGGCGCTCGTTAGTAAGACTCCGTACTCAAGGAGGGTGAGGAGATGACGATCACGAAAGTCCAGTCCGTGCAGGCCGCGGCGATGATCTTGAAGGGTCACTGACGGTCGCTTACTGGGGCCGGTCTTCCAGGGCAACGAAACGGGGAGTCGGCCCCCAATCGGATCACCCTCCGGTGATGCGACTCCAGCCGCTAAGTGCCTTTGACGCGTCGCAAGGCGGCAGTAGACCCTTTCGCAGCATTCCCCTGGGGTAGAAGCCGCGCCGATGGCCTCTAGGATCTCCCTCCTCTGCCGACACTCCGACGGCATGGACGAAATTGACCGTGCGTTCTCTGCAAGACGATCTGCTCCCAACAGAATGCCGCAGTACATCAGCTAAATTCGGCCTCTCGGCTACCTGGGCAGCGGAGACGGGCAGCCACCCGCTAGCTGGCTCAGTCGCTGGCTTAGAACAACTGTCCTGCGGTCAGCTTTCGAGTTCTCGCTCGCAAATCTCCCGCACAACCTTTCCGGATTGATCCGGAAGGTCTCTCGTGAGGAACTCAACCACGCTATCCATCGCCGGGGGAATGCCAAGCGGAGCCGCGACATCTTTGACCGTCCTTCCCTTGCAAATGCCATACGCCCAACGTTGCAGGGCGGCCAGATCATCGGGGTTGACTCGATCAACTCTGGTTGAAAGCTCCTTGCCTTTATCCATCTCTGCTGCTCCCTTGCCGAAATCACTGTAGCCGAGAACGATCTCTAAGAAAATCAGGCCAACTAAGGGAATGATCCATCGGAGCCGAGACCGCCATGCCAGCCGCAATCCCTAGGGCACTCGCGGGCCTGCAGATCCTGAAACAAGGTAAGCCACGCATGACGACGTCGACCGCCCTGAATATGGGCGCGAGGCTTCGACAAGTGGGAGCAGGTCATCGGGCCTCTCGCTCGGATGGGCTAGCGGACACGGCTTCTCGGGCCATCCACCCGGCGAGCGGAACGGGTGACTAGCCGGTACTCGCTACAGGGAGGAGAGAACTGGAGGAGGGGAGAAAGCCAAGCCAGATTTGGCTTGCCGATGCAGACCTGTCCTCCGATTATCGCCGGTTGTTTCCGGTTGTCCAGCTGGCGGACTGGCGCATCACTGGCGCACCGGCGGAAGCGGGAGGTGCAAGCAACTCCCGCTCGACCGTCGTTGTTTGGCCGAGGATTGCTGGTGCAGGTCGGGTTTGCGAAGTCGATCCCTTTCTTCTGCAACAGTGTCCGTATGCAAGAGACTCTCAGGGTGACCGATGGTGCATTAGCTGGGGCCTGGATCAAGCCTAGACTGGGAGGCCGATTTGGGTCTGTGACTCTGCGGGTTCCGATGGGATTCGAGGCATATGCCCGCATCTTTCATCCTCCCTCGGATTCGAATGGAAACTCTGTCAGCTGGGCCGAGGTGGCAAAGGTATGCGGAACTACTCCCCATCCAGAGATGCAGTGGCATGCGATCCTGGGTCTCGGAGACGCGGACGAGCTTCGTGGCTCCTACGCTCCCGGCGACGGAAGTGGTGTTAAGTGGGCCGGATCAGACGCCCCAATCGGCGGGATGGGCATTGAGACTCTCGATGCCCTCTGCGAGGTTCTAGCCGCTCACACGTCCGATCCGACCCAATGTCTTTTCGGCCTCTGTACGATCCAAGGTTGGCTAGATTCGCTGTCGACAACCTTCACTCCGTCGCTGCTCGATCTCCCCCTGGGTCGGAGTTACATCATTCTCACCGGCCAACTTTCCGCAACTGAGCAGATCACTCGAGATTGGGCCGATTCACTGGAACTTTCCCTTAGTGGCGAGAGCGGTGAAGAGCTGAGGCAGGATGTAGCCCACTTTCGCCAGCGGGAAGCGCCCAATTTGCTTTGGCCTGCGGAGCAGGCCTGGTTTGTCGCTAGTGAGGTCGACTTCGATTCGACCCTGGTCGGCGGGAATGCCTCTCTGATAGATGCCATCGTTGAGTCTTCTGCGCTTGAGGCATGGCCTATCGAGGGGTCCGCTTCGCTTGCCGACGACGCGGACTCCATCAATACCCGAACCTTGCCCGAGCGCTAGTCGACACGTGAGACATTGCAATACGCTTACGATCGAGTCAGGTTCGCCGCTCCCTATCTTGGTGTGTGCTCTTTGCTGGTGAGTGATCCACTCAGCGGTTTGGACCTAACACTCAGCAATGTGGCTGACACGGCCGATTGACCTTCCCTCTTTTGGCTTCACACCATAGGGAGGAGGAGGATACAAGACGATATCCGCTACGCCTCGGTAGTACCCAGGCACACACTTCGGTGCGCCTGCACCAAATCCAATCGTGCTGGGCTTCGGACTCACGGGGCCCGGCTGTATGGGGACCATGATAGTGCGCCATTGGCCTCGCGCAACCAATTGGCCAGCACCGTTGTAGATGCTCATCCTAACCCTTGCTTTGGCTAACGCTGGCTTTGACCCCATGCACGACGCTTGCAGAACCACATTTATGCTTTTCCTCTTTCGATGCGTCGAAGGGTGCGGATCGTCGACGTGAAAGCGACACTTGCCCAGCGTGGGGATGGTTCCATCTAGGTCGAATTGGTTGATTGGATCCGCATTCGCATAGTCATAGGCGCTCGCAGACCCTCCTAGGATTGGGTCAGTGCTAAGGAACCGTCCAAGCCCAGACACGTAACTCCTGGCCCCCATTTGGATCACTCCAGAGGAGAGTTCGGTCCGGCGCTGTTTGCCGCCAAGCCAGCCGAAACGGCCGGCGCTGCCTCCCGTCGGATTCCCGAACTCGTCGAATCGGAAGGTCCCTTTGAGTTCGGTGACCGCCGGATTGAGAGCGGCAGTGGCGGCTACATCCCCGTGCAGGTTCGTAAGTTGCAACTGCGCTTCTTTGCCGTTCTCCCGAATCGCCGCCAGTTCGCCGCCGATCCCGACGATGCTCCGGGTCCAGGCCGAGCCTCGCTGGGTCCAGGTCGGGGAATCTCCTGGCCCGGCGTAGTGGAAAACTTCGGTCCCTTCCAGGCCACCCGCCTGGAGGCGCTGTCGCTGACGCAACATCGCGTCGAGCTGGAAGGTATTGGTAACCCCATTCTGGGACTGCGTGGCGACCATGTCGTTGCTGAAGTAGGTGGTCGCGAGTGCTTTGCCGCCGGCGAGTCCGGCCGGCAGATTGGTGATGCGGCCGAAGGGGTCGTAGCTCACGCCCGTGCAGGACGGGGCTTCGCCGAGAAGGCGATCGGCGCTGTCGTAGCAGTATTTCTGCGTGGTGCCGCCGGAGCCCGAGCAGACTCCAAGGGTGCCGGGGGTCGTCGTCATCTCTTCCCGGTTTGAGTCTTTGTCGTATTTGTAGGAGCGCGTCGTGCAGATCCCACCGCTGGGGGTTTCCTTCGCGGTGGTAAGGCGCCCGAGCTTGTCGTAGGCGTATTCGTCTTTGCCGAGGGTTCCGTCTTCGCGCAGGATCTGCCCATGGATCGAGCGTTCCACGTCGAAGTTCAGCCAGTTGCAGCTGAGGCCGCAGCTGCTCGCCTTCGTGTAGGTCAGACCTGATGGCGCGCCGGCCTCGTCGTAGGTGGTTTCTGCCGTGAGGCCGTTCGGCAGGCCGCGTTTGACGAGCTGCCCGTCAGCGTCATAGGTCGCCGTGAACGTTCCGGCAGTTGAATCCACGAGTTCGGTCAGTAGCCCGGTCACCGAGTCGTAGTTGAAAGTCTGGACGCCTTTCGCTTCTCCGATGACTTCGGTCCTGCCAAGCAGGTCGTACGTGGTATTCGTCGTCGCTCCGTCGGCGTCTACATATTTCTCGACCCTGCCGAGAGTGTCATAGGACATCGAGGACTCCTGGGTGTCGCAGCCGGGTTCGGATATCGGGCAGACGAATCGCTGGTAGATCGGCTTGCCGTGGATGGTGCTGTAGAGGGTTTCGACCTTCGGGACCGGGACGCCTCCGCCGATGATCTCGGAGGTTTTCTGGCGGCCGGCGGCGTCATAGATCGTGATGGATTTACGGACGTTTTCCCCGCCCCCGCCGGGGCTTTCGGTTGCTTCCTCGACCTGGCCCAGCTGGTTGTAGTCGAGGAACTTCTTCACCGGCAGCTGCGGCAGGCCGACGGTACCGGGCTGGGCAGCGGGTTCGACCTTGCATGGCAGACCGGCGTAGAGGTCGCTTTCGCAATTGGCGATGTTGGGGCTGTTATGGGCATCTTTGAAGTAGACGAACCTGGTGGTGCCGGCTCCTCCGCCAGCTGCGTTCTTGGGTTGGCGCACCTCGATGGGCAATCCGGTTCCGTTGCTGTCGTACACCGTGACCGATTTGGTTTCTTCGGTCCCTTCCGGGTCGGAGATCGTTTCGATCGGCTTACGCAGCGTCCAGTTGTAGACGTATTTCGTGCCGCGTTTGTCGACCACCGAGCCGTTCGAGAGCAACGCGCCGCTCGTTTCCGTGGTCGGAAGGTGATAGGCCGCTTCGCCTGCACCGGGGGCAGGGTTGTTGTATTGGATCGAGCGATGCGAGCGAGCCTGGACAGTCGATCCCGCTTCTTCCCCGGTTTCGAGCCGCACCTGATGGATCGGCCCTTTTTCTTCCTGAAGCTCGGTGCCGTCGTCGGAGTATCGGAACTGCGTGTCGAGTTTGCAGACCTGGCCGATTGCGCAGGATTCAGCCGCGAGGGCGCGGAGACGGTTCTGGGCGCTGAGTTCGCGAACGACGTTGCCGAACTTGTCGGTCTCGGTCGTGGTGATCGAAGGCGCCGAGGTCCCCGCGCCGGATTCGGTGGCGACGTTCGAGACCTGGCCTTCGGCGTCCATGTAGTAGACGGTCGCCCTGGTGTAGCTCGAGGGCGGGCTGGAGGGCACTTCGTCGGGTGGGAAGATCGCCGTCGCGTCGGTGGGCATGTCCTTCTGGCCCCATGCCGCTACCGCTTCGCCGCCCATGTCGTAGGGGGCGCCCGAGCCCGAAACGGGAACGTCGTAGGAGATGGTGGTCTGGGCCGTCGGGTCGCTTTCGACCAACGAGGAGCGCGTAACCGCCCCGAGTCGCCCGCGGACAACGCCTTCTTCGGCTTTGTAGCTCATGAACCAGGGCTGCTGACCGGGAGGGTCTAGCGACCCGATCTGCCCTTTGGTCAGGTAGGTGTAAGTCTCTTTGAGGTTCGGCGAGATGCGAGGGTCCCATACGGCGGAGAGTTGGCCTTTGGTGTTGTAGCTGTACTGCGCCACGTCCCAGGGACCGCCGTGGCCGGAGGCGTAGTAGGTGATTTTCGAGAGCCGTGAGCCGGCGCTTTCAGGTGCCCCCCAGGTCGTGGCGCTTTGGTAGCTGAAGACCAGCAGGCGGCAGCCATCGACCGCCGAGGAGCCTTCGTCTGGGCAGCTGATTCCCGGTGCGGCCGGGGCGATGACCTTCCACAGCCGGCGTTTGCCGCCGACGAGTTCGTAGATCATCCGCGACTTGTTGCCGGGACCGCCGGTCATCGCGACGGAGATCGGCAGGTATTCGCTGCTGCCCGATCCGAAGTTGGAGAAGATGGTCCGGTTCCCATCGGGGTCGGTGAATTCGATGTTACCCGTAGAGGTATTGCGATAGAGGACGTAGCCGCTCATTTCCGGCGGGGTATCGAATTGGTTGCTCGCGTTTTCTTCGAAGGCCAGGACGCTGCCTTCGGAGTGGGTGAGCTCGGCCCACTTGTAGGGGATGCTTTCGCCTTCGAGTTCTTCGGTTTCCTGCTTGAGGACCAGCTTGCTCCAGGACGATCCTCCGGCTTCTTCGAGTGGAGAGGCCGGCTTCCAGCCGGGGCCGAGGACCCCGGTCGGTTCGACTTCGGCTTCGCGGGAGTTGAACGAACGCGAGAATTCGAGGGTGGAGTTGAAGGCCGAGATCGAGACGTCGGTGGGCGAGACCGTGAAGTTGCCGGTCAGGAGGTCGACGCTACCGGGGCCGATCGGCGCGGTGGCGTCTTTCGGGCCGCCGTTGTTCTTGTCGACTTCTGCTGAGACGGGTTTCGTGAAGCCGCTGAAACCGCTGTATTCCTTCATTACCGCCCGGATCTGGACCTTGGCGGTCGGGTTGGAGCCGGTGAGGCCGGAGGCGTCCCAGTAGAGCGGCCTGCTTTCGCGGTCTTCGGGTTTGGTGACTGGGTAGGGCCAAGTGATGGATTGGTTGTTGCCGTCGATGACCTGCGAACCAGGGATGTCTTTCCAGCCTTTGGTGGTTTTGCTTTGAAAGGTGACGCCTTCTACGCCGCTCTGTTTCCAGGCCGAAGTGAGCAGAAACCGCTTGGCGGTCTTCGTCCCGTCGGTGGGCGAGGTCACGATGCGGTCGGCCATCGCCGGCTCGATGAACTGGACGGAGAGATAGGGCTTTTTCCCGGCAGGGGCCGTGCTGGATAGCCACTCGGCCCGTCGTTCGATGCAGCAAACGTGCGGGACCTCGTCGGCGAGTTTCAACAAGACACCGTTGTTGGGGATCTCTCCGTTTATCCAGCGCTGCGTGAGCCAGTTGAGTTCGGGGCCGGAGAATTTCCACAACCACGATTCGGCGCCGAGAGCTTCAGGGGTGGTGAGACTGGTGGGCGTGGACATGTATTTGCCGTAGTCGCCCCCCGGGGCGGTCCATTTCTGTTTCGGGTTGGAACTGCGCGCGTACTGCCACGTAGCGGCGTTGGTCCAGGCTTGGCTGACGTCATACATGTCGACTTTGGTGATGTTGGTGGCGGCTTTCGAGGAGTAAAGACCGATGGTTGCCGAGGTCAGCGAGGCTGATTTCTGGATCGTGCTCGTGTCGAAGCGAAGCAGGGTCCGGGCCAGATCGGTTTGACCCGAGGAGAGGTATTTGGCCTTGGCCGTCAGGTAGGTGTTGCCGGTGGTGCCGCACATCTGAGATTCGGTCGTGTTGGCGATGAGACAGTCCAACGCGGGCGCGGAGATGGTGACGGTCGGGTCGATCAGGACCGGGAAGCTGCGGCCTTCTGCCCCTAGCCATTCCTCGGAGGCCACAACCGCGACTTCCCAGGCGCCTTCGCCGTCCTCCCGGAGCGTGTAGTAGACGGCGTCGGCTGGTGCCTGCACCCCAGCGGCGTCGACCATGAACGGAGGCGGCATCTCCGCGACCAGATCCCCACCCTGGTCGCGGAAGGCGATCGAGCCCGCCTGGGTGAGAGCCGGCACAACGCCGTCTGAGGCATCGACTTGGAAGCGATACGTGGAAGGTGCCACTGCTCCCGCCAGAGAGATCGACTCCTTTAGGCCGTTGGCAAGACCTTCGAACTCGAGATCGACTGCCCCGTCGGCCGTCGAGTAGGTGGCAGTCCCATCCTGCCCCAGATCGGCAATCGAGGTCTGGACGCCGAGGGGCGCCTCCGAAACCCACTCCTCGCCGACCGTGACGCGGATCGGCGCCTCGTCCAAGTCCTCCGGGAGGTGGACGTCGAAGCTGTTGGCGCCGTTGGTGATGGCACCGCTGGGTAGCTCCGTCAGCTCTTCATCGATCGGTTTCCATTCGCCATTCGCATCGCGGTAGTTGACCGGGATCTCAAAGATGCGCGATTCGAGCTGGCCATTGGACAGCTGGAAGGTTCGCGAGGTGGCGGTGCGGCGATCCGGCAACTCACGAACAGGGGCGGCCTCGGGGGCCGTAGCTGCGGTCATCAGTTCACTCTCAGTTCCGGCCTCGCCGTTCGCGACTGCGACCACCAACGCGGACACGATCAGAAGGACGAGCATGGCGAGGAAGCCAAGTTTTATCTGGGTTCCGCTAGGGGCAAAGCGTGGCTTCGACGAATGCAAGGTGCGCCTCCGAGTTGATCAATAGGTGCGAGCGGAGGCGAGGGTCCCCCGTCGGTCGGAGCGGCATACTTCACAAGTGACTCAGAAAGAGCAATACCTAATTTCTTGAAAAAAAGAGGTGTATTGCAGAAATTCTCGCGGTGCAGTCTCTAGGAGACAAGGTGACACTGTGTATGACTATTCCCAGAGATGAAGAAAAAACGTGATGGAAAGAGGCCCAGATGCGAAGGTTCCGCCGCCTGCTCCGCTCGACACGGTGTCCATCCGTGTGCGAGACAGACGGATTTAGTGCGTATCTCCACAGTGGATGATTCTCGGAAATATTTGCTTGTGGTGTCGCCCGGAAAGAGCCGAAGCGCCAGCTACGCCGACTGAGAGCCGGGTCGCGGCTTGCCGTAGTTAGGACGCGGCGACTCGAAGGTCGACATGAAATAGGTGACGAGGAAGCGAGGGATGTCGAGGTCAGCACCCAATCTCTGTCCGATCCTCTCGGTGATCTCTAATAGCTCCTCCAGCTGAGTCTTGAACAGGGCGTGAATTTCATGCCAGCCTTCCTCGTCGGTCCAGAGGGTGTCGTGAGAAAGATGAGAGTCGTTCCTTTGATCGAAAGTTCCCTCGTCGATGGCTGCGCCGGCTTGCTTGACGGCGTTTCCGAGAGCGGAGGACGCAACGTTCTGACGCACGAATGAGCCGAGCCTTTCCCATTCCGCAGTCCAAGCCATTGCACGCTTGACCGGCCCATAAACGTGTTCGGTGGCTCCGCGCCGTTGGCAGGTGTCGACAATCTCGATGCAGCCGGCCCGATGCAGGATTCGGAAGTGGTACGAGACATTCCCGAGCTTTTCCCCGATCTCTTCGCTGTACTCACTCGGCGAGAGTTTGCGCGGCGGCGTGTTCATGTCGTTGAGGATCGAGAAGCGCAGGGGATGGGAAAGCACATACGCCATCTCTACCGCACTTCCCTGGGGCGAGTCCTTGATCGGGAGTTGATCTTGATCTCGTCGCCTCGGCGCGTGCCGCCGCCCTTCATGGGGATTGCCCGCCATCTGTGTCCTTCTTTCTTGAATGCTTGAAGACCTTGGCTGCGCTGGAAGCATCTCAAGTTTCCCGAGCAAAGTGCGTCGTTTGATCTTCATTGGAGGAAGCGTTTCCAGTAAAAGAAACAGGCAGACATAAACCGGGAGGAGGTGAGTCTCGTGGTCTTGGTCGCCGAGAAGGTGATCCCGGCCCCGGAGATCGTTAAGTCCGGGTGAGGGATGAGCCTCGATGCCCGCGGGATCGAGGCACTTTCAGGGCGATAACCACGTTGAGGATCGGCGGCCTGGGATCGAGGCGCGCCGTGCCTTTGAGGGAAGCCAGATGCACGCCGCGCCGGGCCACCGGGCCGCTCGGCTCATGCCCCAAAAGCGCGCAGTCGAGCAGGAAGGCGTGTCAGCACCAGCGAAAGACTGTCTCCATTAGTGAAATCAGCGCGGTTTGGAGAAAACCTCAAGCGCACTAGTTTGGCGCTCGTGATTGATTCAGACCCCGAAAGCCCCAACTGGGAAGAGATTGGAATACAGCTCCTTCATCCGACGCAGATCGTGATCGTCGAAACGATGTCGTGGATGGGCGTGCCTGTATCACCCCGGCTCCTAGAACAACTCTCCCCCGGGTCAGAGATAAAGCTGGGTCACTTTGCTTACCACTGCAAAAGACTGGCGCAGCTCAAGATTCTGGAAAAGGTTGGCAGTGTGCCTCGGCGAGGAGCCGCCGAGAACTACTACTACTTCGCGACCAACTCCGAGAGGGACGCCAGCTTCTACTACTTTCTCCCGGAAGCAGGCAAGGACGATGTCTAGAAGTCCTCCAAGCCCCGGAGCACAACTAGAGCCGTCAGGCCCATGACGCTGGTGGACGAAGATGGCGCCGAACTCGCCCGACGGCGAGTACCGACTAGGCCTTCCGCTAGAAGCCTTCGTAGGTTTTGTCGCGGTGGAGCAGCACACCCGAAGCGTCGAAGGTCGCGACGCCGGTCACAAAGCCTTCCGGTGGGTGGTACTCGACGAAGTAGCGGACGTTGCGCAGCCAGACGACGTTGCGTCGCAGGCGCTGCGAGGGAGACTTGGGGCTTATGGCGATGTGCTTGTTGTTGCTCAGCGTGATCAGCACTTTGGCGACCTCACCGCCGACGGAGCCGCTGAAGACCCGGTAGCTGCCGTCTTCGAGGAGATCGTCAGAGGCGCTGATATCGAAGCCACGGCCAAGATGACCGCCAGCCGGTATCCCGGTCCCCCAGCCCCAGTTCGCCGCACCTTCGAGTTCGAAATCCATCCCGAACAACCATTCGCGACAGCTGCCGTTGGTGCCGATCCCGCCGTCCACAGTCCACTTCCAGCCGCTTGGGCTGAGGCCAGATGCAATCCGTACGTCGTGCCTCTTAATGCACGCACCTTTTGCGAGCGGGACGAACGCCAGGAGCGCGAGAAGGGTGAGTAGGAGGATCGCTGGGCCGCGGCGCATTGGCGGCATATTACTCAGCAGGAGGCCGTGAATACTGCGCGCGTTCCGATAGTCTCGAGCGGTGCGATCGGTGGGGGGAGTGCTCTTGGCGTTGACGGCTGGGGTCGTTTTCGGTTCCGGATTTGTCCCTTCCGGGTCTGCAGCGGTCAAGGAGTCCGAGCAACATCCGAAGGTGCTCTCCGACGGTCGCCTGCGACCCGGACACCTCGAGAGCTTCAAGGTCGTGGGGTTTCCCGGTAAGGGCAACATCGAGATCTCCTTCTTTCCAAGTGCCATCTGCGAAGACGCATGCGGCGGCCGGACTTTTGCCGGAGGTCGGACCGAATCAATGGGCGCAGCGAAATTTCGGGTGCGCGTCCCGGGGACGTTCCTCGACTCGCGGAACCACCCGGTGTATTTCCGCGACCGCGAACGGATCGAGATTTCGGTGATCTGGGATGGATCGGACGAAGGCTTTGACATCGCCAGCGCCGATCCCGAGCCCATCATCGTCCGTGCTCACGGTGCTCGACATGACTAAGGCAGCGGGGCTGCATCGTCTACTGGCGCCGATCGCAGTCGCGATGTTGCTCCTGTGTGTGCCGGCGCTCGCAGCCGGGGCTTCTACGCCAAAAACCCCACCAGCCTCCCAGGCACCGCTCTTCATCCCTGGGGCATTCCGGGTGCCCGCCAGCAACGGCTACTCGCTCTATGTGCTCGCAGTGCCCCAATACGCGGGCCGACGGGCTTCTTTGCTGATCTTCGTGACCACAAAAGGTAAGGGGGTGCGCTATTTGGTGCCCGCGGCGGTGACCGAAACCTCCATGCAGGCGGATCTCGGCGTGCTGGGAAGGGTCTCGGTCACCTTTCACCCCTCCAACCAGGCCGCAACCGTCACCTGTGGCAAGCGTGAGATCCCCTACGAATCCGGTCAATGGGAAGGGGAAATCCACTTCCAGGGCGAGGAGGGCTACACGAGCGCCGAAGCGACCGCCGCACCCGGGACCTTCGACTACGTTACGAGGGAGTGCGAAAGCATCTGGAGCGGTGGCCCGGAATACGGGCCTCAGCCGCCGGGGGCCGAACTCTTCCTTCGGAATCCCGGCTTGGGCGCCAGGTTGTCGGTGTCCAAGCGCCGACCCGGTGCCGCAGCGCAGATCTTTGCCTCAATGTCTGAGTACACCAACGGCATTTCGATTGCCCGGTACGCGAGCCTGCGGATGCCGAGCAGGAGCTTCACCTTTGACCGGCGTTTGCGCACCGCGACCCTCCGACCGCCCGCGCCGTTTTCCGGGAGCGCACGGTATGACCGTGACAAGAAGGCCGGGCAGCGCTGGAGCGGGGATCTCAGCCTCGATCTACCGGGACGATCGGGAGTGGACCTGACCGGCCAAACGCTCCGGGCCTACTTGGTGAGAGCTGGTTGATCGGAACTGGGCCGAAGAAGCGGACGACGGGGGTCGAACCCGCGACCTCAAGCTTGGGAAGCTTGCGCTCTACCAACTGAGCTACGTCCGCGCGGGGTTGATTCTACGTCGCTGGTGGCTGCCGAGGGACGGCGGCATCTAGTCTTCCGCTCCCCGTGAGCGCTCGCTCTTTCATCGCGGTCCTTGGCGTGCTGGCCGTCGTCGGCCTGCTCGTCTTCGGGCTGGTCAGCAAGGGGTCCTCGCGGCTGGAGATCGGCGATGCGGTGCCGACGGCCGCCATTCCCCGGTTGGAGGGAGAGGGGAGCGAATCGCTTGCCGACTACCGGGGCCGGTGGGTGCTGGTCAACTTCTGGGCCTCGTGGTGCCTCCCCTGCCGGGCGGAGTCGCCGGAGCTGGAGGAATTCCAGCGCCGGCACGGCGGGCCGCGGTTCACGGTGCTGGGGATCGACACCCAGGACCTGAGCGACGACGCGCGGGCCTTCGTCGAGAAATACGGGCTCTCCTATCCACAACTGCGCGACGGCAACGGCGACATTGCCGACGAATACGGCACCACCGGGGTGCCGGAGACCTTCCTCGTCGACCCCGCCGGCAAACTGCGGGTGCGCGCCGTCGGGCTGGTCAGCGAGGAGTACCTGCGCAACGAAGTCGAACCCCTGCTGCCGAAGGGCGAGTCGTGAGGGCGCGCCTCCTCTTGGTCGCGCTGATCGCTCTCGCCGCGCTGGCGCCGGCGGCCGTTGCCGAGCCGCGCGCCTCGCTGGCCGAAATCGAAAAGCAGGTGATGTGCCCCGTCTGCGGCACCCTCCTGCAGCTGGCCGAATCGCCCCAGGCCCAGCGCGAGAAGGCCTTCGTCAAACGCCTGATCGCGGAAGGCAAGACCGAAGACCAGATCAAGGACGCGCTGGTAGTCGAGTACGGCGACGAGGTGCTGGCGCTGCCGCCCGATTCCGGCTTCACCCTCTCGGCCTACCTGGTCCCGATCATCGCCTTCCTGATCGCCGCAGCAGCGCTGGCGATCGGTGTTTGGCGCTGGCGCCGAGCCGCTGGGCCGAAGGACGGTGACCCGCCGCGAGCAGCGGGGCCGAGCGGCGAGGACGCGGATCGTCTCGAAGCCGACCTCGCCCGCTACGACCTCTAGCTCTTCGAGCCGACGGCGATCGCCCCCAGCGCCGGGGCCGGCAGCCTCTTGATCGACGACCGCAGGCCTCGGCCGCTGCGACCGCTCGCCTCGGCGGCGGTGACGCCGGCCACCACCGCGTCGGCCCGAGCCGCCACCGCCAGGCAGGCGGCCGGTTCGGCGAGGACCGGCGGCGCGAGGAGCACCACCTGCTCGTAAGCGCCCCGCAGCTTGGCGACCATGTGGCCGAAGCTCTGCAGGCCGAGCAGGGTCTCGGGCTTGCTCGCCGGCCGGCCGCCGCAGACGCAGACAAGTTGCTGACCCACTCCCCCAGCTTCGGGCCCGGCGAAGACGACCGGCTGCAGGATGTCCTTCGGTTCGGCCTCCCAGCGCAGGTACTCGTGGAGGCCGGGGGCGGCGGCGAGGCCGACCTGCCCGGCCAGCCGGGGGCGGGCGAGGTCGCAGTCGACCAGGATCGTGCCGCGCCCGGAGGCGGAGGCAGCGGTGGCGATCGCGATCGCCGTCACCGCCGGCACCTCCCCCTCCCCCGCGACCAGCAACACCCGCTGCTCGGTCAGCCGCGGCAGCGTCCCCCGCAGGCCGTCGAGGTCGCCGCGCCGCAGCGACCAGGCGCCGTCGTCCGCCGGCCCAGAGATATCCGCCAGCAGCGGCAGCCTGGAGCGGCCGCGCAGCATCACATCCGCTCGGGCGCCGAGATTCCCAGCAAGGCCAGCGCGGCGGCGATCGTCCGCTTCGTCGCCAGGCAGAGCGCCAGGCGCGACGCCTCGACGCCCTCGCCCTCGGCCCCGACCACCTGGCAGTCGCGATAGAAGGAGTGGAAGTCGGCGGCGACCGCGGTCGAGTAGGCGCAGATCCGGTGCGGCGCCCGCCGTTCCGCAGCCACCCGCACCTCTTCGGGGAACTCGAGCAGGCGCTTGACCAGGACCTTCTCGACCTCCTCCAGGGGCGGCCGGCCGGCGGCCTCGACGGCAGCCGATGGCTCCGCCCCCTCCCCCGCTTTGCGCAGGATGCTGGCGATCCGGGCGTGCGCGTACTGGACGTAGTAGACGGGGTTCTCGCTCGACTGGCTCCGCGCCAGCTCGAGGTCGAGGTCGACCGTGGTCTCGTGGCTGCGCCAGAGCATGAACCAGCGGGTCGCGTCGACGCCGATGTCGTCGAGCAGCTCGTCGAGGGTGACGAAGTCGCCGCTGCGCTTCGACATCTGCGCCCGTTCGCCGCCTTCGACGACGTGGACGAGGCTCATGATCAGCGCCTCGAAGCGGTCCGGATCGGCGCCAAGCGCCTCGATCGCGGCCCGGACCCGCGCCACGTAGCCGTGGTGATCGGCGCCGAGGACGTTGACGAGGCGATCGAACCCGCGCCGCAGCTTGTCCCAGTGGTAGGCGATGTCCGGCGTCAGGTAGGTGGCCTCGCCGTTGGAGCGGATCAGGACCCGGTCCTTGTCGTCGCCGAAGTCGGTGGTCCGCAGCCAGAGCGCATCTTCGTGGCGGTAGGTGTGGCCGCGCTTCTCCAGCTCGGCGAGCACCGCGTCGACCTCGCCCTTGGCATAGACGCTGCGCTCGGAGAACCAGTTGTCGAAGTGGACGCCGAAGCGCTCCAGGGTCGCTTCCATCTCCTCCAGCATCAGCGCGATCCCGCGCAGTTCGAGGGGCTCGCGGGCACCGGGGTCGACGCCCTCGGCCGTGAGGCGCTCGGCGATCTCGGTCACATAGGTGCCCGCATAACCGTCCTCGGGTGGCTCCTCGCCCCGCATCCGCGCCGCGATCGAGTCGGCGAAGCGGCCGATCTGGCTGCCGGCGTCGTTGACGTAGTACTCGCGCTGGACCTCGTTGCCGGTCGCCTGCAGCAGGCGCACCAGTGAGTCGCCGTAGGCGGCGTGGCGGCCGGTGCCGACGTGGATCGGGCCGGTCGGGTTGGCGGAGACGAACTCGACCAGGACCTTCTCCGGCGCCTCGGTCGGCGCCGGGCCGAGGTCCTCCCCGGCCCCCAGCAGGGCGTCCAGCGCCCGCAGGTACCAGGAGTCAGCGAGGAAGAAGTTGACGAAGCCCGGGCCGGCGACCTCGATCCGCTCGAGATCCGGGGCCAGCGCCGCATCGGCCTCCAGCTCGCCGCGCAGGCGTTCGGCGACGGAACGCGGGTTATCGCCGAGCGGACCGGCGAGCAGCATCGCCGCGTTGGAGCTGTAGTCGCCCAGCTCGGGCTTCGGCGGGCGCTCCAAAGTCGGCCTCTGCGCGGTCGCCTCGCCATCGCGCAAAGCCCGCGCGGCCCCCTCCACGGCACCCCGCAGGGCGCTGACTGAATCACTGGCGCTCACGGGTCAATCGTATGGACCCCGGCGCGGCCACGTTACGCTCCCCTGCTTGCGCGCGGCTGTGATCAGCGACATCCACTCCAACCGGCACGCCCTCGAGGCGGTGCTAGAGGCCGTGGACGCGACCGGGGTCGACCAGATCTGGTGCCTGGGAGACATGGTCGGCTACGGGGCCGAGCCCGACGCCTGCACGGCGCTGATCAGCGAGCGCAGCTCGGTCTGCCTGGTCGGCAACCACGACCTGGCGGTAATGGGCGCGCTCGACATCTCGTCCTTCTCCGAAGCGGCGTCCGCCGCGGTCGAATGGACGCGGGAGAACGTCAGCGAGGAGACCCTGGACTTCCTCCGTTCGCTCGAACCGGTCGCCTCCCAGAACGGGATCGGCCTCTTCCACGCCTCGCCCCGGGACCCGGTTTGGGAGTACGTGCTCTCCGCCGACCAGGCCGAAGCCGGCTTCGAAGCGCAGGAGGAGCGGGTCGGGCTGATCGGCCATTCCCACATCGCCCTCTTCTTCGTCCGCCCTCCCGGCTCCCGCGGCTACCCGCAGGGCGCGCAGGCGGCGGACGAAGCCGAGCTCGAGATCGCCGACGGCGATTGGCTGCTGAATCCCGGCAGCGTCGGCCAGCCCCGCGACGGCGACCCCCGTGCCGCCTGGCTCGAGCTCGACACCGAGGCATGGCTCGCCCGCTACCACCGGGTCCCGTACGACATCGAGGGAGCGGCGGCGGCGATTTCGGAGGCCGGCCTGCCCAGCGTCCTCGCCGAGCGCCTCGGGGTCGGTCGTTGAGCCGAAATTGCAGGGCAAATATGGACTCCAAGCCGTTGTCTAGACTCGAATCATGGCCCGTCTGAGCGCACTCCTGCTCGCCTTCTCCCTCGGCGCGGTCGCCGCCGTGGCGCTGGTCTCCTGTGGGAGCAGCGATGACACCGGCCTGCTCGCGGGGACGACGGCGGATGAAATCGAAGCCAACCTCGACCAGGTCGAGCAACTGGCCGCCGAACAGGACTGCTTCGGCGCCGAAGACGCGGTCGCCGAGGTCGCCGGCGAGGTCGAAGAACTGGAAGGCGTCGACGTCAAGCTGAAGGCGGCGCTGGAGGAAGGGACCGCGAAGCTGAGCGAAGTGGTCGGCCTCTGCGAAGAAGAGACCGTCGAAGAAGAAACGGAACCTTCGATCGAATCGAATGTTGGTGCCGAAGAAGTGGAAGACGAAGCGGAAAAGAAGCCGAAGAAAGAAAAGCCCGACGAGGGGGACGAAGAACCCTCCGAACAGGGCGAAGGCCCGACCCTGCCGCCGCAGTCGAACGGCAAAGGCGAAGAAAAAGGCGGCGGGCCGCCGCCGGCTGAATCCGAACCGGAAGAAACCGCGCCTTCCGGCGGTGTAGGTCCCAGCGTGGGAGTCGAATAATGGAGGCCGGCGCGGGCACCCTCTCGGGTCGCTACGAAACCGGTGAGAAGCTCGGCACCGGCGGGATGTCGAACGTCTACAAGGCGGTCGACCGCATCCTCGAGCGCACGGTCGCGGTCAAGATCCTCGCCGAGCACCTCTCCGACGACGAGCGCTTCGTCGCCCGCTTCCGGCGCGAGGCGCTGGCGGTGGCGAAACTGATCCATCCCAACATCGTCCAGGTCTACGACACGGGCATCGACGAGGACCGCCACTACATCGTCATGGAGTACGTCGAGGGGCGCTCGGGAGCGCAGATCCTGCAGCGGCAGGGCCCGGTCGAGCCGGAGATCGCGGCTGAGATCGGAGTCCAGGCCTGCGCCGGGCTCGACTACGCGCACCGGCGCGGGATCATCCACCGCGACGTCAAGCCGGGCAACCTGATGATCGTCGGCGGCCCGGTCGGCGGCGGCGAGATGGTCGTCAAGCTGACCGACTTCGGGATCGCCCGGGCGATCGAGCAGACCCGGATCACCCAGGTAGGTTCGGTGGTCGGCACCGCCGCCTACCTGGCGCCGGAGCAGGTGCGGGGCGAGGAGGCGACGCCGGCGACCGACGTCTACGCGCTCGGCGTCGTCCTCTACCAGTTCCTCACCGGGCGACTGCCCTACGAGGGGTCATCGCTGGCCGAGCTGGCGGTGCGCCAGCAGAACGAGAAGCCGCTGCCGCCCGACACCTACAACAGCGAAGTGCCCGAGACCCTGGGCGCGGCGGTCCTGCGGGCGCTGGAGGGGGATCCGAACCGGCGCTACGCGAGCGCCGACGAGCTCGCCGCCGGGCTGCGGCTGGGGCTCGAAGGCGGCGACGTGACGCTGCCGATGGAAGAGGGGACCTCGGCGACCCGGGTGCTCGGCGGTGACACCGCGGCGACCCGCCACATGGGCCGCGACACCGCCCAGACCGAGTATCGCCCGGCGCAATCGCAGACCCGGCGGCCACAGCCGCGGGTCGCCCCCGCCCCACAAGCGCAGGCGCCGGCGGCGCCCCGCACTGCCCAGCCGCCCCGGCGCGGGGCCTTCTCCCGCTTCGTCCGCTTCGTCCTCGCCGCGGTTGCCCTGATCCTGGTCGCCGCGATCGTCGCCACCGCGGTGATCGTCACCACCGACAAGGCGGCAGGGGTGAAGGTCTCGAAAGTCGCCGGCGACACGGTCGACAAGGTCGTGGAAGAAGTGAAGGAACTGGTCCGCGACAACACCGAATAGCTGGGCGGGCTCCTAGGCGGCCCAGGGGGCGGCGCCGGCCATCACGGCGGAACGGTAGGCGTCGAAGCTGCCGGCCTTGATTGCAGCTCTGGCGTGGGTGGTGAGCAGGTGCATGTAGGTGAGGTTGTGGAGGACGATCATGCGGACGGCGGTCAGCTCCTCGGCTCTGGATAGGTAGCTGACGTAGTCGCGGTCGTGTCGCTGGCAGGTCGGGCAGGGGCAGCCCTCGACCAGCGGCTCGCGGTTGCCGACCCATCCGCCCTTGCGCATGTCCAGCCGCCAGCGGGTCTCGGGCGTGGGCGCCAGGGCGACGCCGTGGCGGGCAAGCCGGGTCGGCACCGCGCAGTCGAAGACGTCGAGACCGAGGGCGATGCCGCCGAGCAGATCGTCGACCTCGCCGATCCCAAGCAGATGCTTCGGAGCCTCAACCGGCAGCAGCGGCGCGGTCATCGCCAGCACCGCCGCCATCTCCTCCTTGTCGCGGCCGAGGGTGCCGCCGATCGCGATGCCGTCGACCCCGGCCTCCGAGATCGCCTGGGCCGATTCCCGCCGCAGGTCCTCGTGGGTCCCACCCTGGACGATCCCGAAGACCGCTTGCCGCTCCGGTCCCTCGCGCTCGTGCCAGGCGAGGCAGCGGTCGAGCCAGCGGTGGGTGCGCTCGGTCGAGCGGGCGGTGTACTCGCGGTCGGCGTGGAAGGGCGTGCACTCGTCGAAGACGAGGGCGATGTCGGAGCCGAGCGCCGCCTGCACGCTCATCGAGACCTCGGGCGAGATGAACAGCTCGGCACCGTCGCGCGGCGAGCGGAAGCGCGCGCCCTCCTCGCTGATCTCGACCTTGGAGCCGTGACCCCCGGAGCGACCGCTGCCCTTGACCTCGTTGGCGACGCCGCCGTGGGCGAGGGAGAAGACCTGGAAGCCACCGGAGTCGGTGATGATCGCCCGCTCCCAGCTCATGAAGCCGTGCAGGCCACCGGCGGCGGCGATCCGCTCGGGACCCGGCGAGACGAAGAGGTGGTAGGTGTTGCCGAGGATCAGCTGGTAGCCGAGCTCCGCCACCTCGGCCGACTCCAGCCCCCGCACCGTCCCCTTCGTCGCCAGCGGGATAAAGGCCGGCGTCTCGATCGGCCCATGCGCGGTATGGACCACACCCGCGCGGGCGCTGCCGTCACGGGCCTCGATCTCGAAGCGAAGCCTGTTCTCGTCCGTTCTCATCTCGACGTTTGGCGTTTTTGGGGCCCATAGGGACCACAACTCGCCAATCGTTACTCAATCAACGAGCGGCCGGTCATCGCCTCGGGCTGGGGGATGCCGAGGAGGTCGAGGGCGGTTGGGGCGACGTCGGCGAGGATGCCGGCGCTGCGGAGGTCGAGACCGTCGCTGGTGACGATCAGCGGCACCGGGTTGAGCGAGTGGGCGGTGTTGGGAGAGCCGTCGGGCTCGAGCATGTGGTCGCAATTGCCGTGGTCGGCGGTGACGATGCAGACACCGCCCTTGGCGGTCACCGTCTCGACCACCTTGCCGAGCAGGGCGTCGACGGTCTCGACCGCCTTGACCGCGGCGGGGATGACGCCGGTGTGGCCGACCATGTCGGGGTTGGCGAAGTTGATCACCCCGAAGCGGTAGTTGCCCTCGTTCCAGTGAGAGACGAAGGCCTCGGCCGCTCCGGCAGCGCTCATCTCCGGCTTGTGGTCGTAGGTGGGGACGTCGCGCGGGGATTCGACCAGCTGGCGCTCTTCCCCTTCCACCTCCTGCTCCTTGCCGCCGTTGAAGAAGTAGGTGACGTGGGCGTACTTCTCGGTCTCGGCGACGTGCAGCTGGTTGCCGCCGGCAGCGGCAATCGTCTCCGCGATCGTCGTCTCCGGCCGCTGCTCGGGGAAGGCGACGGGATAGGGCCAGCCCTTGCGGTACTCGGTCATCGTCGTCAATTCGAGCGCCGGGCCGCCGCCGCGGGGGAACTCGTCGAAGTTGGGCTCGGCGAGGGCGCGGGTCATCTGCCGGGCGCGATCGGGCCGGAAGTTGACGAAAAAGGCGACGTCGCCCTCGGCGGCGCCGTCGTAGTCGCCGATCACGGTCGGTACGACGAACTCATCAGTGACGTCGCGCTCGTAGGACTCGGCGATCGCCGCGGCGGAGTCGGGCGCGCGCAGGCCCTCAGCGTGAACGATCGCGTCGTAGGCAAGCTTGGTCCGCTCCCAGCGGGTGTCGCGGTCCATCGCGTAGTAGCGGCCGCCCACGGTGCCGACCCGGCCGGCCTGGCGCAGCCAGCGCTCCAGCTCCTCCAGGTATCCCTTGCCGCCGTGCGGCAGGGTGTCGCGGCCATCGGTGAAGGCGTGGAAGACGACGTCGGGGACGCCCTCTTGAGCGGCAAGCTCGATCGTCGCCTCGATGTGCTCCCAGCCGGAGTGGACGCCGCCGTCGGAGACGAGCCCGAGCAGGTGGAGACGTCCGCGGGGGCTTTTGCGGGCGCGCTCGCAGGCGGCCAGCAGCGCCTCGTTCTCGAAGAAGCTGCCGTCGGCGATCGAGTCGTCGATCCGGGCCAGGTCCTGCTTGACGATCGCCCCGGCGCCGAGGTTCAAGTGGCCGACCTCGGAGTTGCCCATCTGCCCCTCGGGCAAGCCGACGTCGGGCCCCTGGGCGGAGAGCTGGGTGTGAGGGAACTCGCTCCAGAGGCGGTCGAAGACCGGCGTCTCGGCGAGTGAGATCGCGTTGCCCGGTCCCGGCTCGGCCAGCCCCCAGCCGTCGAGGATGACGAGGGCCAGGGAAGGGACCAGCGGGCTCATCAGCCCGCGGCGTCGACGATCGCGGCGAAGTCCTCGGCGTCGAGACTCGCTCCGCCGACCAGGGCGCCGTCGACGTCCGGCAGCGCCATCAGCTCGACGGCGTTGGCCGGCTTGACCGAACCGCCGTAGAGGATCCGGACCTTGTCGGCGGCGGCGCCGCGGGCGCGCAGCACGTCGCGGATGAAGGCGCACGCCTCTTGAGCCTGCTCGGGGGTGGCGGTGCGGCCGGTGCCGATTGCCCAGATCGGCTCGTAGGCGACGACCACATTCTCGATCTGCCCCGCCTCGATCCCGGCGAGGTCGGTCTGCAGCTGGCGCTCGAGGACTTCCTCGGTCTCCCCCGCGTCACGCGCCTCCTCGCTCTCGCCGACGCAGAGGATCGGCTCGAGGTCGGCGGCAAGCGCTGCGGGCACCTTGCGGGCCAGCGCCTCGTCGGTCTCGGCGAAGTACTGGCGGCGCTCGGAGTGACCGAGTACCACAGCCTCGACGTCGAGCTCGACCAGCATCGGCGCCGAGACCTCGCCGGTGAAGGCGCCCGAGTCCTCCTCGTGCATGTTCTGGGCGGCGACCTTGACCGCGGTCCCGTAGCGCCGCTCGACCACCGCAGTCAGCGCCGTGAACGGAGCGCAGATGACAACGTCCGACTGGGTCGCGGCGATCCGCGGCAGCAGCGCGTCGATGAACTCGGCCGCCTCAGCGACCGTCTTGTGCATCTTCCAATTGGCGGCGATGTAGGGCGTGCGCTCAGGCATCCGTCTTCTCCTCTTCCTCGGCATCGAGCAGGGCCTCGACGCCCGGCAGTTCCTTACCCTCCAGCAGCTCCAGCGAAGCTCCACCACCGGTAGAGACCCAGTCGACTTTGTCCTCAAGGCCGAACTGGTTCAGCGCCGCGACCGAGTCGCCGCCGCCGACCACCGTGGTGGCGGCAGAGGCAGCGACCGCCTCGGCTACAGCGCGGGTGCCGGCCGAGAACGGCTCCAGCTCGAAGGCGCCCATCGGCCCGTTCCAGAGGACGGTTCCAGCCTCGGCGACGGCCTCCGCGTAGGCGTTGGCCGTTTTCGGCCCGATGTCGAGACCCATCCAGCCTTCCGGCACCTCGACCCCGTCGCTTTCCTTATGCTCGGTTTCGGCGGAGAACTCGCGGCCGAGGACGAGGTCAACCGGCAGCAGCAGCTCGCAGTCGGCCTGCTCGGCGCGCTCCAGCGCCTCAGCGGCCAGCTCGACCCCCTCGACCAGCGAGTTGCCGGTTTCGATCCCCTGCGCTTTGAAGAAGCCGAAGCACATCGCGCCGCCGATCAGGATCCGGTCGGCAACTTCGAGGAAGCGATCGATCACGCCGACCTTGTCGGAAACCTTGGCCCCGCCAAGCACGACCGTCAGCGGGCGCTTTGGCGACTCCACCACCTTCGTCAGTTCAGTTACCTCGCGCTCCAGCAGCAGCCCCGCGTAGGCGGGCAAGTAGTCGGCGACCCCGGCAGTACTGGCGTGCGCCCGGTGCGAAGCGCCGAAGGCGTCGTTGACGTAGACGTCGCCCAGCTGGCCGAGGTTTTCGGCCAGCTTCTGATCGTTCGTCGTCTCCCCCGGCTCGAAGCGGGTGTTCTCCAGCAGCAGCACGTCGCCGGGGCCGAGCGCACCGCAGGTGAGGTCGACGTCGCCCTCGATCACTCCCGGGGCAAGCTTTACCTCGGCGCCGATCAGCTCGCCCAGGCGCTTCGCCACCGGCGCCAGCGAAAGCGCCGGGTCGGGCTTGCCCTTCGGCCGCCCCAGGTGCGACATCAGGATCAGCGCCGCGCCGCGTTCGCGCAGCAGTTCGATCGTCGGCAGCGCCGCCCGGATGCGGGTGTCATCTGCCACCTCGCCGTCGGCCAAGGGAACGTTGAAGTCCACCCTGACGAGGACGCGACGGCCCTTGACCGCCGCGTCACGGACGCTTGCCTTGGCGAAGCTCATCGGCTGCCGCGAGGGCCGGCTACGGCAGGACCTTGCCGGCCAGCTCGACGCAGCGGTTGGAGTAGCCCCACTCGTTGTCGTACCAGCTGATCACCTTGGCCATGCGGCCGTCGCCGATCACCATCGTCGAGCCGGCGTCGATGATCGAGGAGTGCGGGTCGCCGACGATGTCGCTGGAGACGATCGCGTCCTCGGTGTAGTCGAGGATTCCCTTCATCGGGCCCTCGGCAGCTGCCTTCAGGGCGGCGTTGATCTGGTCGACGTCAAGCGGGTTCGGGGTCGTGAAGACGAGGTCGACGGCGGATCCGGTCGGGACCGGGGCGCGCATCGAGAACCCGTTCAGCTTGCCGTTCAGCTCCGGCAGCACCAGGCCGACCGCCTTGGCGGCACCGGTCGTGGTCGGGATCAGGTTGAGCGCCGCGGCGCGCGAGCGACGCGGGTCCTTGTGTGGCATGTCCTGTAGGCGCTGGTCGGCGGTATAGGCGTGGATCGTCGTCATCAGGCCCTGCTCGATCCCGAACGCCTCGTGCAGCACCTTGGCCATCGGCGCCAGGCAGTTGGTCGTGCAGGAAGCGTTGGAGATGACATGGTGGCTCGCCGGGTCGTAATCGGAGTCGAAGTTGACGCCGAGGGCGACGGTCACGTCCGGTTCGGTCGCCGGAGCGGAGATGATCACCTTCTTGGCGCCGGCCTCGAGGTGCTTGGCGGCGTCCTCGCGCTTGGTGAAGAAGCCGGTCGACTCGATCACCACGTCGACCCCGAGGTCGCCCCAGGGCAGCTGCGCCGGGTCGCGCTCGGAGAGGACCTCGAGCTCGGCTCCGTCGATCGTGATCGAGTCGCCGGAGACGGCGACCTCGCCCGGGAAGCGGCCGAGGATCGAGTCGTACTTGAGCAGGTGGGCCATCGTGCCGGTGTCGACGAGGTCATTGACCGCGACGAACTCGATGTCAGCGTTCGCTGCCTTGGCGGCGCGGAAAACGTTGCGCCCGATGCGGCCGAAACCGTTGATGCCGACCTTCACAGCCATTGACCAATTCCTCCTGAATTTCGTTTGGGGAAGCCGATCCTAGGGAGTCGGCGCTTCCGGCTCCGGATCAGTCGGAGCCGATGGTGATCTCGATCTCGTACCCGTCGGGGTCCTTGAGGAAAGCGGAGTAGGAGCCGGACCCGTGCGAGCGCTGCTCGCCGGGGTCGGAGACGCTGATACCGCCCGATTTAACCCCGTTCTCCCAAGCCGCCTTGACCGCGACGATCCCGAGCGCCGAGAAGCTCAGCAGGCCGAAGCCGGGCGCCGGGTCGTGCTTGGCGGAGACGAAGAAGACGGGTTTGGCGATGCCCCAGCCGATCGTCTGGTCCTGCTCGAAATGGCGTCGCCAACCCAAGGGGGCCAGCATCGAGTCGTAGAAGGCCGCGCTGCGATCGAGATCGGCGACCTCCAGGAGAACGTGGTGGAGCATTGAGGGACGGAGGCTATAGGAGGGGTCGCCCGGAAGGACTTGGGACCGTTGACGATTCCGTCTCGAAATTGGCTTGAAGTTGGCACTTTGCTGTCTTGTTCCGTTACAGACAGAAAGTTACGGTATCCTCATGCAGACGATGCGAGAGAGCTGGACCGACGAGCGCCTGGACGACCTGAAGGGGTCGATGAACGAACGCTTCGACCAGGTCGAGACCAGGTTCAAACAGGTCGATGCCAGGTTCGATCGGGTGGAATCGGACATCAGCGAGCTTCGGAAGACGATGACCCAGGGATTCATCGCCCTGGCGACCATCACGACCACCAGCTTCTTCAGTCTCGCCGGTCTCCTGATCGCGCTTCTGGTGTCAGCCTGACCGGGGCGTCCAGCGGAAGAAGCGGATCGCCAGCAGCAGGCCGGCGACGCCCCAAATCATGACGACAGTCAGGTTGCCCCAGTCCAGGCCGGAGTCACCGCCCGGCAGGTAGGCGTTGAAGAAGGCCTGGAAGAAGTCGCGGATCGGGAAGTGGTTGGCGAACTCGATGACGCCGCTCGGGAGCTCGTCATCGGGGATGAAGATGCCGGAGAGGAAGTAAAGCGGCAGCAGCAGCGCGTTGACGATCGGGGCGGCAGCATCCTGTGAGGGGATCGCCGCGGTGAGGGCGATGCCGAGGCAGCTGAAGGCGGCGGCGCCGATCACGAGCGTGACCAGGATCGCCGGCAGTTCGTCCCAGGGGATCGCGACCCCGTAGAGGACGCGGCCGAGCACGGCGATCAGGGCGAGCATCATCAGCGCGGTGACGATCGAGTTGCCGACCCGGCCGGCGATGAAGACCCAGGCCGGCAGCGGGGTGCCGCGGCCGCGCTTGAGGCGGCCGTCCTCGCGGGCGATCACCAGCGACATCGCCAGGCTCTGCATCGTCGCCGAGATCACCGCCAGGGTGATGATCGCCGGCACGTAATAGGCGGTGATCTCGACTCCGCCGTCGACCTCGATCGTCTGGCCGTCGAAGACGGTGGCGAAGATCAGCAGCAGGACGACCGGGAAGGCGACCGTGAAGAAGACCGAAGCCGGGTTGCGCCAGAACGCCTTCTGGTCGTAACGGAACTGGTGGAGGATCATGTTCACGGCAGCGGCACCTCCTGCTCGACAACTCCGTTGCCGCGGTCGGTCAGCTCCAGGTAGACGTCCTCGAGGCTCGGCCGCTTCACCTCCAGCCCTTCGAGCGCGAAGCCCTCGGCCAGCGCCCGGCCGGTCAGCTCGTTGAGGGTCTCGACCGGGGTGGTCGTGGTCAGCGAGACCTCCCCCTCGGGGCCGCGGTAGGTGATCACGGTCGGCTGGTTGTCGCGGTCGCCGAGCTCCTCCGGGGCGCCGCGGGCAACCACCTGGCCACCGGCGAGGATCGCCACCCGATCGGCGAGGCGCTGCGCCTCGTCCATGTAGTGGGTGGTGAGGAAGACGGTCTTGCCGAGGTCGCGGAGGCCGGCGATCGTCTCCCAGGCCTGGCGCCGCGCTGCCGGGTCGAACCCGGTGGTCGGCTCGTCAAGGAAGAGCAGCTCCGGATCGCCGACCAGGGCCATGCCGACGTCGAGCCGCCGCTGCTGTCCGCCGGAGAGTTTGCCGGTCCGTTCGTCGGCCTTGCCCTCGAGGCCGACCAGCTCGATCACCTCGTCGACCGGACGCGGGTTCGCGTAGTAGCCGGCGTAAAGCGATAGCGACTCGCGCGCGGTTAGGTAGGGATCGAGCCGGCAGCTCTGGAGCACGATCCCGATCCGCCCCCGCCACTCGCGCCCGGCGCGCTCGGGATCCTCGCCGAGGACGCTCACCTCTCCCCCGCTGCGCTTGCGGTAGCCCTCGAGGATCTCGACCGTCGTCGTCTTGCCGGCGCCGTTGGGGCCGAGGAAGGCGAAGACTTCGCCGCGGTTGACCTCGAGGTCGATGCCGCGGACCGCCTCGGTCTCGCCGTAGGACTTGCGGAGACCGCGAATGGAGATGACCAGCTCGCTCAAGGCGAGCGATTCTAGGGTTCGAGGAAGCTCAACCGAACGAGGTGTCCCGATGCTTGACCCGGACGATCACGTCCTCGCGGGCAGCCAGGTCCCGCCGGATGCGGTTGGCGACGGTGATCGAGCGGTGGCGACCGCCGGTGCAGCCGATCGCGATCGTCAGGTGGCTCTTGCCCTCGGCGACGTAGGCGGGAACGAGGAACTCGAGCAACGGCAGCAGACGACCGTAGAACTCTCCCGCCTGGGTCCCCTGCTCGACATAGGCTTGGACCTCCTCGTCCATCCCGGTCATCGGCCGTAGCCGCTCGTCGTAGTAGGGATTGGGAAGGAAGCGGACGTCAAGGGTGAGGTCGGCGTCGCGCGGCGGCCCGTTCTTGAATCCGAAGGTGAGCAGGGTGAGGGCCAGCTTGCCGCCTTCTTTCCCCAGCAACTCCTCGGCAATCTGGCGCCGCAGTTCGCCGCCGGTGAGGTCGCTGGTCTCGATCACCTTGTCGGCGCGCTCGCGCAGCGGCGCCAAAAGCTCCCGCTCGGCCCTGATCCCGTCGACGATCCGCCCTTCCGGCGCCAGCGGGTGGCGGCGGCGGGTCTCCTTGTAGCGGTCGAGCAGGATCTCCTCGTCGGCCTCGAGGAAGAGGACCATCGGCCGCAGCCCTTCGGCCTCGAGGTCGGCGAGCACCTGCAGCAGGTCGTCGAAGTACTCGCCGCCACGCACGTCGGAGACGACCGCGGCGCGCTCGACGCCGCTGCCCTCGTGGCGGAACAGCTCGCCGAGCCCGGCGATCATCCGCGGCGGCAGGTTGTCGACGCAGAAGTAGCCGCCGTCCTCGAAGGCGGCGATTGCCTCCGACTTCCCCGCTCCCGAGTGGCCGGTGATGACCACCAGCGTGACCTGCTTTGCCATCCGTTTCCTAGTGGGTCTTAGTTGGTCCGGTTCAGCTGCTCGTGAATCTCGCGGCCTACTTTGCCAGGCAGACCGGGCACCGCCTCGAGCTCCTCGCGGGTGGCGGCGAGAAACCGCTCAGGCGTCCCGAAGTGTTGCAGCAGCGCCCGCTTCCGCGCCGGCCCCACCCCGGGCAGGTCGTCGAGCACCGAGCCGGCGAGCATGCCGCGGTCGCGGCGACCGCGGTGGTGGTCGATCGCGAACCGGTGCGCCTCGTCGCGAACCCGCTGCAGGAGCCGCGAAGCCTCCGACTCGGCGGCGAGGTCGAGTGGCTCGGAACGGCCGGGGACGTAGATCTCCTCCAGCCGCTTGGCGAGGCTGACGACGGTGACACCGCGCTCGGTGAACGGCTGCAGCGCCCGCACCCCGGCCGCCAGTTGCCCTTTGCCGCCATCGATCAGGATCAGCGAGGGGAGCGAAGCGAAGCTGGCGTCGCGTTTGCGGTCGTGCGGCGAGAGGTCGTCCTCCTCCAGGTAACGGGCCATCCGCCGCGCCAGCACCTCCTCCATCGAGGCGAAGTCGTCGGGGCCGCCGTTGCCGGTCCCTCCCTCGCGCAGATCGCCGCGGACTTTGAAACGGCGGTAGTCGGCCTTCTTCGTCGCCCCGCCCTCGAAGACGACCATCGAGGCGACGGTGTGCTCGCCGCCGATCGTCGAGATGTCGAAACCCTCGATCCGCACCGGCAGCTCCTCCATCCCCAGCGCCGCGGCGAGGGCCGAGAGCGACTCGACCCGGCGGGTGCGGCGGTGCTCGCGGCGCAGCCGGTCCTGGTCGAGGGCGAGCTTGGCGTTGCGCTCGGCCAGCTCGCGCAGCCGCCGTTTGTCGCCGCGCTCGGCGGCGCGGACCTCGACCGGGGAGCCGCGGCGCTCGCTCAGCGCCTCGGCGAGGACCTCGGTGCGGTCGCCCAGATACGGCCCGACGACGATCGTCCGCGGCATCGAGGGCGAGGCCGCGTAGTACTGGGAGATGAACTCCTCCGCCACCTCGGCCGGCTCGCGTTCGCCCTCGTTCTCCAGGTAGAAGCTCTGGCGCTCGGCGAGAATTCCGTCGCGGACCTGGAAGACCTGAGCGTTGGCGTCGACCCCCTCGACCGCGACCCCGATCAGGTCAGCGGTGCCGATCGTCGCCCCCGACACCCGCTGGCGCTCGAACAGCGAGCGGATCGCTTTCAGCCGGTCGCGGTGGACCGCCGCCCGCTCGAATTCCTCCGCCTCGGCGGCGGCGGCCATCTTTCCCTCCTCCTCGCGCTCGATCTGCCGGTAGCGGCCGGAGAGAAAGTCGACGATCGCCTCGACGTTGCGGCGGTATTCCTCCTTGCTGACGTAGTCGACGCAGGGCGCCCCGCAGCGCTTGATGTAGTAGTCGAGGCACGGGCTACCGGAGCGGCGGCCCGGCTCCTTCCCCTCGCAGGTGCGGAACTGGAACAGCTTGCCGAGCAGGTCGAGCGTCTCCCGCACCCGCCTGGCGCTGGAGAAGGGGCCGAAGTAGGCACGCCCGGCGCGGTGCTTCTCGCGGGTGAAGTAGACGCGCGGGTAGTCCTCGTCGAGGCTGACGGCGACGTAGGGGTAGGACTTGTCGTCCCGCAGGCGGATGTTGAAGCGCGGCCGGTGGCGCTTGATGAAGCTCTGCTCGGTGAGGAGGGCCTCCGCCTCGTTGGCGGTGACGAGGGTCTCGATGCGGTCGATGCGCGAGGTGAGGCGGGTGTCGCCGCCGGAGAAGTGGGAAGCGATCCGTTTGCGGATCGAGCGCGCCTTGCCGACGTAGAGCAGTTCTCCGTCGCGGTCGTGAAAGAGGTAGACGCCGGGCTGGTCCGGCAGCGACTTGCGCTGCTGCGCCATCCGCTCGGCTCGCGAGAGCTCGCCGCTGTCCTTGCCTTTCGCCATCCCTCTAAGGGTAGGCTGCTGGCCACTCAGCCAAACTCGGACGCCAAGAGGAAGAGATGACCAGCGAGACCATCGCCCCGCCGCAGTTGAACACCCTCCGGATCGAGATCGACGGGGAGATCGGGACCCTGACCCTCGATCGCCCCGACGCCTTCAACGCGATGAGCCCGGAAATGATCGGCGAGATGATCGTCGCCTTCGGCTGGCTCGCAGACCAGGCCCCGCTGCGCGGGCTGATCGTCACCGGCTCCGGCAAGGCTTTCTGCGCCGGCGGCGACGTCACCTGGTTCCGCAAAGGGGTCGAGTCGGATGAGATCGACCTGCCCTCCGACGTGCGCCGCGGGGCCGAGGCGCTGCACCAGGCGATCGTCGATCTGCGGCGGATTCCCTACCCGGTGGTAGCGGCGATCAACGGGCCGGCGGCCGGCGCCGGCTTCTCGCTGGCACTCGCCTGCGACATGCGGATCTCCTCCAGCGCCGCCTTCTTCGCCCCCGCCTACGGGCGGATCGGCGCCTCTCCCGACGGCGGCATGACCTACTTCCTGCCGCGGGTGGTCGGACCGAGCAAGGCACTGGAAATCCTGCTCGAGGACCCGAACATGACGGCCGCCGAGGCGAAGGAGCTGGGGCTGGTGCGCGAGGTCGTGGAGCCCGACGAGCTGATGTCCAGCGCCGGCGCCCTGATCGGAGAGCTGGCGAAGAAGGCCCCCCATTACGTGCGGATGGCGAAAGCGCTTTGCGGGGTCAGCATCGAGAACTCGATCCACGATCACCTACAGCTGGAGCGCCACGGAATCGCCGACTCGATGGCGACCGAAGACCTCCGCAACGGGGTCGAGACCTTCTTCAGCGGCGGCACCCCGGAGTTCCACGGTCGCTGAACCGAATAGCGGTGCCGCCCGTATCGCGGCTAGATTCCAGTTGACCAGTCCTTAACGGGAAAGGAACGAGATGAAGAAACTCGCAGCTCTGTTCGCAGTCCTGATCGCAGCCTTGGCGCTCGTCGCCTGCGGCGGTGGCGACGACACCACCTCCGACACCACCAGCGAAGCTCCGCCGGCCAAAGAAGACGGCGGCGAAAAAGAAAAAGAAGCCGAAGGCGGCACCGCCGGCGCGGCCACCGTCGACTTCGAAGCCGACCCCAGCGGGGCGCTCGCCTACACCGCCGACACGGCCACCGCGAAAGCCGGCGAGGCGACGGTCAACTTCACCAACTCCTCGCCCGTCCCCCACGACGTCGCGATCGAAGACAAAGGCGGCGAAACCATCGCCGAGACCGAAGTCCTCTCCGAAGGCTCCGATTCGACCACGGCCGAACTGAAACCGGGCGAATACACCTTCTTCTGCACCGTCCCGGGCCACCGCCAGGGCGGCATGGAAGGGACCCTGACGGTCAAGTAGGGAGCTCAGGCCCAGCGTGGCGACTTATCGTTGAATGACGCCGATAAGTCGCCACGCATCACACCCCGAAGACCTAGGGGTACTCATCAAAGTCGTTGATGCGGAGACGAGCAAGATCTCCATCCTGAAGGCCCCAATTGCGGATGCCAAGATCCTTTCGCATGGATTTCACAAAGGCTTCGTAGCGCAGAGAATTTGGGCGAAAGTCCTCTCGTGCCCACTCTTCTGAGACGGGCAACTGGGCCAGCCACGTCTGGTAGGCCTTCAGAGTGGCGGGGCTCGCATACATCAACGACTTTCGAAGGAAATCGTCTACGAGCTTCAGTCTCTTTTTCTCCGGCATTTCCTGCCCATGCAGAACCTGTGCCATCTGGTTATAGATCGCACCGAGTTCTTCCCTACGAATGGTCTCCATGACACGTCGGCGCTCAAAGTCTCGAACCAGTACCGCGGCGCCAACCGTCGCAAAGGCAGCGAGAAATGCTGCTCCAAAAGCAGAACCCGCACGGATTGCGAGGATGAACAAAAGGCCGACCACGGCGACGGCCAGGACAATCAAACCGAGGCCAAGAAGGAACCAAACAACCTGTAACAAGCGGCGCACTCCCATTCTTAAAGGAGTACTAGTGCAACCGGACAGTTCGAAAAAAGTTTAGTTCTCTGCTGCCATTACCCGCGTCACCGAGTCGCCGACGAAGCAGGGCTTATCCCCGCCCTCGACCTCGATCGTGAAGCGGGTGACTACCTCGTACCAGTTGCTGCCCTTGTCCTCGACCGAGACGACCTCGGCCTTGGCGCAGATCTTGGAGTCGACGGGGACCGGGGCCGGGAAGCGGATCTTGTTCCAGCCGTAGTTGACGCCGAGGGCGAAGCCGGTCGAGGAGATCAGCTCGCCGCGGAAGCCGTCGACGGTGGCGAGGGTGAGGTTGCCGTGGGCGATCGTGGTGCCGTAGGGGCTCTCCGTCTTGGCTCGCTCGGGATCGACGTGGATCCACTGGTGATCGCCGGAGAGCTCGGCGAAGGCGTCGATGTCCGCCTGGGTGATCGTCCGCCACTCGCTGGGGCCGACCTCCTGGCCGACCAGCGCCTTCATCCCCTCGACTCCTTCAACCTCGGTTGGCATCGGCGGCAGTCTATCCGCGCCCGTTACTCGCTCCACCAGTCGGGGACGATTTCGCCGTCGCCGTCGCGGCGCGGGCCGAAGACGATCACCTCGAGGCCATCGTCGCCGGCCTCGAAGGCGCGGGTGACGTCCGGGGAAACGCGGATCGCGTCGAGCGTCTCCACCTCAATGATCTCGTCGTCGAGTTTGAACAGGCCGTCGCCGCGGACGACCACGTAGACCTCCTCGGCCTCCTCGTGGTTGTGGCCGAAGGGCTGGCGCTTGCCGGGCTTGAGCCGGTGAAAGCTGAAGCCGGTGTCCTCGGTCTCCAGCTCGCCCTTCGCAAAGCGCGCCTCCATCTTGTCGGCGTGGCCGAAGTCGGCCGCTGAGTCCTTGACCTCGTCCAGCTTCTTATGGGTGAAGGGGTTGCGCATCGGGGTCCTTTCGATCGCTGACTGTGGGAGCAACCTACCCCGCCTCAGTAGCCTTGACGCGTGGTCGGTCCGGTCAGTCGCGTCCTCTCCAGTAGCCAGCTCGCGACGCTGGCCCAGCACGGCGAGGAGCGGACGGCCGCCGCGGGCGAGGAGCTGTTCCGGATCGGCGACGAGACCTACCCGTTCATCGCCATCCTCGAGGGTGAGGCGGCAGTGCTCGACGCGGCCGGACAGGAGATCGTCCGCCACGGCCCCTCCGGCTTCCTCGGCGAGATGAACCTGCTCTCCGGGCAGACGGTGTTCCTCACCGCGGTGGTGACGGAGCCGATGCGCTACATCGCGGTCGAGCGGGATGCCCTGCGGGCGCTGCTGCTCGAGGACGCTCCGCTCTCCGACATCCTCCTCTCCGCTTTCGTCCAGCGCCGCGAGATGCTGCAGCAGCGTCAGGGCATCGGGATCGAGATCGTCGGCCCGCGCGAGTCGGCACCGACCCGGCGGCTGATCGACTTCGCCAAACGCCAGCGCCTCCCCTACACCTGGACCGACCCGGCCGGGGACGCCGAGGCGGCGCGGGCGCTGGAGACCCTGGATCCCGGCGAGATCCCGCTGGTGCGGCTGCCTGGCGGAGGTGAGATGCGAGCGCCGAGCGGCGGTGAGCTATCCCGCGGACTGGGAATCGGGCTCGAGCTGAAGCCGCGCGAGGAGGTCGACCTGCTGGTCATCGGCGGCGGCCCGGCTGGACTGGGCGCCGCCGTCTACGGCGCCTCGGAGGGGTTGGACACGCTGGTCGTCGAGAGCACGGGGCTGGGCGGGCAGGCCGGGACCTCGCGGCGAATCGAGAACTACCTCGGCTTCCCGGCGGGGATCAGCGGCACCGAACTGACCAGCCGTGCCGTGACCCAGGCGCGCAAGTTCAATGCCCGCACCGCGACCCCGTACCGGGTGGCGGCGCTTGAGCCCGGCGACGAGCGCCACCTCGTCCGGCTCGAGGAGGGCAACGAGATCACGGCGCGGGCCGTCGTCATCGCCACCGGCGCCGAATACCGCAAGCTGCCGGTGGCGGACCTGGAGCGATACGAGGGGCTGAGCATCTTCTACGCGGCCGGGCCGCCGGAGGCGCAGATCTGCGGCGGCCAGCGGGTCGGGGTCGTCGGCGGCGGCAACTCGGCCGGCCAGGCCGCCGTTTGGCTCGCCCGCGGCGGCGCCCTGGTGACGCTGCTGCACCGACGGGCGGACCTCTCGGAGACGATGTCCAGTTACCTGATCGAGGAGCTGGACCGCTACGGCGTCAGCGTCCGCGACCGCAGCGAAATCGCCGAGCTGCACGGCGACAACGACACACTGGAAGCGGTCACCCTCGCCGATGGCACCCGCCTCCCCTACTCGTATCTCTTCCTCTTCCTCGGCGCCTCGCCTTGCACCGAGTGGCTGGGCGACGCCGTCGCCCGCGACGAAAAGGGCTTCATCCTCACCGGTGCCGAGGCGGATGCCGACGGCCTGTTCGAAACCAGCACTCCCCGCGTATACGCCGCCGGCGATGTCCGCTCCGGCTCGATCAAGCGCTGCGCGATCGCGGTTGGCGAGGGAGCGGCAGTGGTGCGGTTCGTCCACGAGCACCTCGAGCCGAGCCCCAGCCGGACCAGCTGAGACCGCTCAGAGCAAGACCGACTGGACCTGCGAGGAGAGCGCCCCGTCGCTGAGCACATGAAGGGCGAACCCGGGAGGACCGCCCCACTCGACATCGTCGGCTTCGAAGTCGGGCAGCGCCTGCAGGTAGGTGCTCGGAGCGGAGAGGACCGGACAACCCGCAAGGGCGGAAGCCGCGACCCGGTGGAGATGGCCGCCGACGATCGCCCGCAGTTGCCGGTGGCGAGCCACGACTGCGGCCAGCGCCTCACGCTCGGAAGCCGCGAGATTGATCGCGTCCCAGTCGGCGTTTCCGGTGACGAGCGGAGTGTGGTGCACAGCCAGCAGCGTCGGTCGCTCCGGCTCCGCCCCCAGCTCGGCGTCGAGCCACTCCAGCCGGTCCGCCGGAAAGGCGCCCGGATCCTGACCGGGAATGTTCGAGTCGAAGGCGATGAGGCGGAGGCCGCCGATGTCGGCGCTGTAGTCGACCGGCTCGTCCCCGGACCCGGGCAGGTCGAAGGCCCGGCGAATGCGACCGCGGTCGTCGTGGTTGCCGGGCAGCACGTACAACGGCATTTCGAACCAGGCGAGGATCTCCCGCGCAATCTCATAGCCGGCCTCGGCGCCGTCATCGGTCAGGTCGCCGGAGACCAGCACGGCGTCAACAGGATTGGGCAGCGACCGCACCGCCTCGACCACCGCTGCCAGGCGCGGCACCGGGTCGACCCCGTTCTCGTTCCCGCCGATATGCAGGTCGCTGAGCTGGGCGAGGAAGGTCGGCTTTGGCATCTGCTCAAGCCGGGATCGGAATCGTGACGACCTCGAGCCCGTCGATGCCTTCGAAGTCCCGCATGTCGCACGTGTAGACCGGCAGCCCCTTCGCCAAGGCAATCGCCGCGATCATTGCGTCCTTCCGGCGTGCCGCGACCTTGCGCCCCGCCTGCCGCAGAGAGGCCGCGACGCCGCCGAAGACTCTCGCTGCCTCGACATCAAACGGAAGCGGGCTGAAGGTCGCCTCGACCCGCTGGAGGTGTGCTACCCGGCGGGCCCGCTCGACCTCGCTTTTCGCGGCCAGAGGGCCGACGCTGAGCTCGGCAAGGGTTATCGCGGTAACCAACGGCACCCGCGGCAGGATCTCAGCGCTCGAAAACCGGTCAAGGAAGATCAGTGCCGAGGTATCGAGAATCGCTCGCGGATGCCCGCCCGTTGGCTCAATCATCCGAGATCAGGGCCCCCATGACCTCATCGACGTCGGCGCGGAAAGCCGCGTAGTCGATCGGGGTCTGACCCCTGAACCTCTCAAGGATGACGTCGGCAGTCGGCTCAGGATGCAGCGGACTGAGCTCAGCGACCGGCTTGCCGCCGCGGGTGATCGTGATCCGCTCTCCGCGGGCGGCCCGGTCGACAATCTCTCCTCCGTTGTTTCTCAATTCCCTGGTACTCACGTAGGTCATTCCTCCAATGTATCACGCGTGATATGGCAGGTATCCGTTAACGAATTAAATGCACTTCAAAGCTGGGCATCGCAATCGCGCCCGCCCCGCCGATCAGGGCGAGAATGCGGGTGACGTAGGCCTGGGTCTCTGGGTATGGCGGGATGCAGTGGCAGGCTTCAATCGGGGCGGGGCCGGCGTTGTAGGCGGCCAGGGCCAGTTCGGGCGAGCCGAACTGGCGGAGGAGATCGGACATCAGGTGTCCCTGCGCGTCGATCGCGGCAACCGGGTCGTAGGGGTTGGCGAGGCCATAGGCAGCAGCGGTAGACGGCATGAATTGCGCGATGCCCTGAGCACCGGCCGGCGAGCCGGCGTTGGAGTCGAACCCCGACTCCGCCATCAGCTGCCCCGCCATCAGCGCCGGCGGCACACCCCAGCGGGCTGCCGAGCGCAGGATCGGCTCGCGGAACTGCGCCGGCACGAAGGAGGGCAGGCTGGTCGAAGTGAGGTTGGCTTCCCCTTCCCCACCCTCCGTGACCGCTTCGCCCTCAGGCGAGCAGGGCGCTGGACCGGCCTCGAACCCGAAATGCCAGGCCTCCCACGAGTAGCGCTGCACGAACCCGAAGTGACCGGCGTTGGCGGCAAGCCAGCCATAGGCGGATGAGGGGCCAAGATCCAGCTCGGTGGCGCAGCGGTGGAGCGACTGGCCCGGCGGGGCAACCCAGGTGGGATCGGGGTGGGCGGCGAACAGTTCGGCCTGCTCGGCGTCGGAGCGAAAGCCCGAGACGACCATCAGGACCAGCCCGTCCGCGCGGGCCGCGGCCGCCATCTGGTCGTAAGCGGCCGCGGCGTCCGGCCGGATCCCCTCGCCATCTCTGAATATCAGCGTCCCGCCGTAGCCGCCGCCGGTCGCCATCGCGGTGCCTTCCTCTGCCGTCGCCCCGCCGTAGGGCGCAGCAGCTTCAGCGACCGCCGATGCCTCGACCCGGTGGCCGCCGCTTTCCCGCAGGACGGCGACGATCGAAGCCTTAGCCCGGACCGGTGCGAACGAGTCGCGATCCGGGAACCGGACCTGGACCCGATCTGGGTCGACCTCGTTCGCCCGAGCAACTGCCAGCGCCGCCATCCGCGCCCGCGCCAGGTAGATCGGCTTGTCGATGTGCCGGGGGTTCGGGCGGCCGTCGGCCAATCGTGCCGGTGAGAGCAGCCGCGGCAAGTCGTCCCGCATCGATCGCACAGCGGAGATCGCCACCAGATCGGCGGCCCGCTGCGCTCTTCCTTTGCCGGTGACGGCGCCGGCGATCGCGACCAGGGCCAGCGCCACGGCGATCAGGCCAAGGGCGCCGCCGAGCGCGAGGATCAGCGCCTGTCCGTCCTCCCGCTTCACCGGCGACCGCCAACCAGGCGTTGCACCAAACGCTCGGGCAGCCCACCGGGCGACCCGTCCGGGAGAACGCCGAAAAGGGCGCGCCGCTCAGCCACCCAGCCGAGGCGGCGCTTCAGCACCCCGACCGTCAGGCCGCGCCCGAGGAGATCACGCGCCGCCAGCGCGACCAAAGCGCGGTCGTCGAGCAGGTCGGCGCGAAGGAGGACACCGGACGGGCGCAAATCGGGCTCCTCCACTGCCGATTGCAAGAGCCGCGGCGGCAGATGCAGCACCGCGAGAGCGCCGCGGGCCACATCGATCGCGGCAGAGGCGGAACCGAGAGCATCGTCCTCCGCCGGAACCGCCAGATGGCAGAGCTGACCGCGGGCAGCCACTCGAGCCTCGGGCAGGTGGGAGCGCAACCGCTCCTCGAGCTTCTGTGCCGCCGCCGAAGCGATCAGCGTCGGTCGCGGCGGCCGCCCGCCGAAGTCGACCAGCAGCGTCGCGTGGTCGAGATCCGCGCCGGCGCAGGCCAGCGCCGCCGCCGCGCCGCGCGTGCCCTCTGCTCCCCCTACGGCGGTGGCAAAGACTACGGGGCCTCCGGCAAGCGGGTTGACGAAGACCGTCGGCTCCGGCCGCACAGGAGTGGCGACGGTCATTGCGCCGGCCTCGCCGCTGCGCTACTGCTGACCGCCAGCCGCTTTGAGATACCAGCGATGAGGGAAGGCGGCCGCAGACGCACCGACACCGTTCCGCCTTTGACCTCCACGGATACGTCCTCCTCGGCCCAGCCCGGCAAGGCCTCGCGGGCTGCCCCGGCCGCCGAGCCGCCGGATGCCAGCGCCAGAGCGCCCGCCTCCGCCGCCCCGTCGGCCAAGGTCATCGCATACCCCACGGCCAATAGCTGCAGCGCCACCAGGGCCGCAAGTAGCAGCGCGGGAAGGGCCGCGACCAGCTCCACGGTCGCCTGCCCCCGCTCAGCCATCCCCCGGCTCCAGCCCGCTCCGCGCCTCGACCCTCAGGCGCGGCAGATGGGGGACGAGCCGCGGCACCTCGACTCCGACCGCGACCCCGTCCCCCTCGTTTACCTCCGCCGCCTTCCGCATCGAGGGCGGGAGCGACGAGCGCGCCGCGGCGGAGACGTCCCCGCCGACCAGCGCTGCCCGTGCCCCCGCCCGCGCGGCCACGCTCGCCGACCAGAGCGCCTGCCCGGCGAGCGCGATCTGCGCCGCCACCAGGATCGCCAGCAGCAGGAAGGGGACAACCGCGACCAGCTCGACCGAGGCGGTCCCCTCCTCCCCGTGCGCTGCTTTCCCAACTCCCGATGGCATTGCCCAACCGTGTCGGGACAGGTCGCACCCGTGGCGCGCAGATCGCAAAATCTTTGGGCCAGCTCAGCTACGGAACTGCCAACTCCGCCCCCAGCGCGGGGGGTTCGCTGATCCCTCCTACACTTGAGGGGTGAGAGCCGCTCGCAACGTCGCGATCATTATGGGGCTGGGGCTGATCGTCGCCTTCCTGCCCGGCGGCGGCAACGCCGCCGAAGCGCTGATCACGGCGCTGACCATGGCGCTGCTGGCCGGCGTCGCCTGGATGGTCTACACGCTCTCCCGCGAAAACCAGCTCACTCTCGCCACCCTCAGCGACAGCCGCCGCGCCATTCTCTACGGCGCCGTCGGCATGATTGCGCTGCTGATCGCCGGCACCGACAAGCTCTTCTCCAGCGGCGGCGGCACCCTGATCTGGATCCTCCTGCTCGCCGCCTCGGTGGCGGCGATCTGGCGAGTCTGGATGGAGGCCAACAGCCTCGCCTGAGCCGCCCCGGCGGCTGCTAGTTACTCATCATCACGACGATGCCGATGACCACGGCGGCGACAACGCAACCGAGTCCCAGCACTCCCACCATCGCCGCTCCCATCGCCGCCACCGGCCGTTCGCCGCGGCTCAGCTCGGTGAACTGGCCCGCGCCCCAGATTCCGACCGAGAAGGCGAAGGTGACGCCGATCCCAGCGACCACAGAGGCGAGAATCGTCTGCAGCAGTTCGTCGGTATGGACGATCGTGGCGATCATCCGCCGGCCGCCGTGACGGGGGCGCCGCGTGCAGCCCGGCGCGCAAAGGCAACGGCGATCAGCGACAGCGCCATCAGGGTGACCAGGATCGGTCCCAGTGGGCCGGTGCCGAAGATCCGCGTGAAGCCGTAGGTGAGGCCGCCGATCGCGGCCGCCGCCGGCAGGGTCAGCAGCCAGGCGACGAAGATGTTGCCGGCGACGCCCCAGCGGACCGCTGAGAGCCGTTTCGCGGCCCCCGACCCCATCACGCCGCCGTTGATTACGTGGGTGGTGGAGAGCGGGAAGCCGAAGTGGGTCGAGGCGAGGATCACCGCCGCGCCCGCACCCTGAGCCGAGAAGCCCTGGGCCGCGTCCATCTTGATGATCCGGGTGCCGGTGGTCTTGATGATCCGCCAGCCACCGCTGTAGGTGCCGAGGGCGATCGCGATCGCCGCCGAGGCGATCACCCAGAACGGCGGATCGGCGCCGGCGCCGAGGGAGCCGTTGGCGATCAGCGCCAGGGTGATGATGCCCATCGTCTTCTGGGCGTCGTTGGTGCCGTGCGCGAGCGCCAGCAGCCCACCGGAGACGATCTGCCCGTAGCGGTAGCCGCGGGTGACGATGCCCGGCCGCTGCTTCCCCACCACCCGATAAGAGATCCCGATCCCGACCCCGGCGACGAGAAAGGCGAGGACCGGCGCGACCACGGCGGGGATCAGGACTTTGCCGATCACACCTTCGGCGATCACCGCGTCGAACCCGACCGCCGCCACCGCGGAGCCGACGACACCGCCGATCAGCGCGTGAGAGGAGCTCGAGGGCAGCCCGAAGTACCAGGTGATCAGGTTCCAGGCGATCGCCCCGATCAAGCCGGCGAAGACGATCGTCGGCGTGATCACTTCGGCGTCGACGACGTCGCTGGCGATGGTGGCGGCGACGCTGATCGAGATGAAGGCGCCGACGAAGTTGAGCAGCGCCGCAAACCCGATCGCCACCTGTGGCCGCGCCGCCCCGGTCGAGATCGAAGTGGCGACGACGTTCGCCGTGTCGTGGAAGCCGTTGGTGAAATCGAACGCCAGCGCGGTGGCGATAACGATCACGAGGATGACGTCCGAGTCCACTACCTGCCCGTCACGAGTTTTTGATGACGATGCCCTCGAGGATTTGCGCCGCGGTCTCGGTCGCGTCGATCGCCTCCTCGAGCACCGCGAACATGTCCTTCCAGCGGATCACGATCATCGGGTCGATGCCGTTGGAGAAGAGCGAGGCGACGGCGTCGCGGGAGATCCGGTCGCCGTCGTTCTCGAGCCGGTGGATCTCGATCCAGTACTTGTCGAGGTCCTTGAACGTGGGTAGACCCTCCAATCCCATCGCCAGCTGTTCGCAGGAGGCGACGAGAACTTTGGTCAACGCCTGTGCCTGCTCCATCGGCGCCTCAATCTTGTAGAGGCCGAGGAAGTCGGCGGCCTCCTCGGTGAAGTCGACGATGTCGTCCATCTGCGTCGCCAGTCCGTAGATGTCCTCGCGGTCGATCGGGGTGACGAAGGTCGAGTTGAGCCGTTTGATGATCTCGTGGGTGATCCGGTCCCCCTCCTGCTCGGCCTCGACGATCGACCGGGAGAGCCCGCCCGAGTCGGGCCAGGTGTTCATCATCTCGTCGAGCAGGCGGGCGGCGTGCAGCGTGTTCTGACCCGCTTGGATAAAGAGGTCGAAGAAGGTCCGGTCGCGAGGAAGGAGCGAGAAGCGCGCCACTGCGGCGCATCCTAGTAGGGGCTGGTGAAACCCGCGTGTGCGGCTGGCGAGCGCCGGACCAAGCGGGGCAAGGACGCAGGGAGGCCGAATAGCAGCGCTATTTGGCCGACCGAGGACGCAGCACCGCGCAGTGTCCGCCGCCGCCAGGCGTGCGCGGGGGTTTCACCAGCCCCTACTAGTGAGGCGACAGAGCCTTCGCTTCCGCAGTCGAGGGACCGGCCAGATGCTCTGCGGCACGTGCGGAATGCCGTGCCATCAACTCCTCCTGGACGCTGCGAATTGCACCGTCGGGCTGCAGTCGCGACCAGCTGCCGTCGGAGGCGAGCTCCCAGGTATTGGCGTTGTCGGCGAAGCAGCGCTCGAGCACGTCCATCAGCTCCACCTTCAACGCGGTCTCTTCGACCGGCGCCACCAGCTCGACCCGGCTGTCGAGGTTGCGCGGCATCAGGTCGGCCGAGCCCATCAGAACCCGCGTCTCCTCACCCCGGCGGAAGGCGTAGACCCGCGAGTGCTCGAGGAAGCGGCCGACGACCGAGCGCACCCTGATGTTCTCGGAGACCCCCTCCACCCCGGGCCGCAGGCAGCAGATCCCGCGCACGTTGAGGTCGATCCGCACCCCCGCCTGCGAGGCCTCATAGAGCGCCTGGATGCAGCGGGCGTCGACCAGCGCGTTCATCTTCAGCGCTATCCGCGCCTCCTCCCCGGCCTGCTGCGCCTCGGCCGTGCGCTCGATCTCGGCGACGATCTGGTCGCGCATCGTCGTCGGTGAGACCAACACCTTGCGGTACTCGGCCGGCCGCCCGTAGCCGGTGAGGAAGTTGAACATCTCGGCAACGTCGGAGCCAATGTCGGGATCGGCGGTGAAGAGGCCGAAGTCGGTGTAGAGGCGGGCGGTCGTCGGGTTGTAGTTGCCGGTGCCGACGTGAACGTACTCGCGCACTTCCTCGCCCTCGCGGCGGGCGACGAGGATCGCCTTGACGTGGGTCTTGAGGCCGGGGATGCCGTAGACGACGTGGACCCCCGACTCCTCCAGCGACTTCGCCCAGTGGATGTTCGCCTCCTCGTCGAAGCGCGCTTTCAGCTCGACCATGCAGACCGCCTGCTTGCCGCGTTCGGAGGCGCGGATCAGCGACGGGACCAGCGGCGAGTCGTCACTGGTCCGGTACACGGTCTGCTTGATCGCCAGCACGTCGGGGTCGGCGACCGCTTGGGCGACGAAGCGCTCAACCGAGTTGGCGAAGGAGTCGTAGGGGTGGTGGACGAGCAGGTCGCGCTGGCGGATCTCGGCGAACATGTCGGCCTGGTCGTCGTCATCGCCCTGCAGCCGCGGCTGGGTGACCGGCGACCACGGGGGCCAGCGCAGCTCGGCATGGCCGGGGACGTCGGCGATCGCGTCGAGGTCGGCGAGGTCGACCAACCCCTCGACGTCGTAGACCTCGCGGTCTTCCAGCCGCAGCGCGTCGACCAGCTGGGCGCGCAGCTTCGGGTTCATCCCGGAGGCGACCTCGAGCCGCACCACCTCGCCGAAGCGGCGGCGACGGATCTCGTCCTGGACCGCCTGCAGGAGGTCGTCGGCCTCGTCGGAGACGGTGAAATCGGCGTCGCGGGTGACCCGGAAGTAGCCGTGGTCGATCACCTCGATCCCGGGGAAGAGGGCGTCGAGGTTGGCGGCGATCACCTCCTCCAGGGGGACGAAGGTCTTGCCGTCGTCGCCGAGCGGCAGGAAGCGACCGAGCAGCTCCTTCGGGACCTTGACCCGGGCGATGATCTCGTTGCCGGAGTCGGCCTCGCCGAGCAGGACGCCAAGACTGAGCGAGAGGTTGGAGATGTAGGGGAAGGGACGGCCGAGGCCAATCACCAGCGGCGTCAGCGCCGGGAAGACCTGCTGCTCGAAGCGGGCGTCGATCTCTCGCCGCTCCTCGGCGCTGGCCGTCTCCAGGGTGACGATGTTGATCCCGTGCTGCTCCAGCGCCGGCCGCAGATCGCCGTTGAAGCACTTGCAGAGGCGGTCGTCGAGCTCGAGCACGCGGCGCTGGATCGCGTCGATCTGCTCCTTCGGGGTGAGGCCGTCGGGGCCACGGGCTTCGATCCCGGCGTCGAGCTGGTCGAATAGACCGGCGACGCGGACCATGAAGAACTCATCGAGGTTGTTGGCGTAGATGCCGCAGAAGCGGGCCCGCTCCAGCAGCGGAACCTCGGTGTCCTCGGCCAGCTCCAGAACCCGCTGGTTGAAGTCGAGCCAGGAGAGCTCGCGATTGAAGTAGAGGGCTGGGTCGTCGATCCGCCCATCGTACTGCGGCGCCCCCGGCTGATCGCCAGGCGCCGTGCCCCTGCACGGCGCGCTTTTAGGCGGCACGGGCGAGCGTCTGCGACGGCGCCGCGCCGGCGGCGTCGAGCGCCCGCCGGTAGCCGGCGGCAAGCTGGGCCATCGAGCGCTCCCAGGAGCGTTCGCGGGCGGCGCGAGCGCCGGCCTCGCCGAGCTGGCGGCGCAGTCGCGGCGAAGAGGCCAGCTGCAGCAAGGTGCCCGCGAGGTGGTCAGCGTCGGGACGGCAGAGCAGGCCGGTGTGGCGGTTCTCGATCAGCGCCGCGGGGCCGCCCTCGGCGACGGCGACGATCGGCAGGCCGCTGGCAGCCGCCTCGAGGATCACCTGGCCGTAGGTGTCGGTGCTGCTGCAGAAGAGGAAGACGTCGGCGCTGGCGTAGGCGCGCGGCAAGTCCTCGCCGGAGAGCCAGCCGAGGAAGGTGGCGCGCTCGCCGAGCCGCTCGCGCAGCTCCGCCTCCTCCGGGCCGCCGCCGGCGAGCAGCAGGTGCAATCGGGGGTCGGCGGCATGGGCGCGGAGGAAGGTCTCGGCCATCAGGTCGACGCCCTTTTCGCGGGTCAGGCGTCCCGAATAGAGGATCTTGATCTCGCCCGGGAAGGCGTCGCGATCGGCCTTGGCCGGGTCGAACCGGTCGAGGTCGACGCCGCGCTCCCAGCGACCGATCCGGGACGGGTCGGCGCCGAGTGCCGCAACCGAGGCGTCGGCGGAGGGGCTCGGCGAGAGGACCGCTGACGGGGCCGTGTAGAAGGCGCCGAGACCGGCCCGGGTCAGCGCCTCCAAGGTGCTGTCCTCGCTGCGCATGCCGGCGTAGGTGGCGATCTCGGTGTGGTAGCTGGCAAGCAGTGGCACGCCGGTGATCCGGCTCATCAGCGTCGCCGCGATACCGGCCGGGCCGGGGGCGGTTACGTGGATCAGGTCGTAGGAGCCCTCGGCCAGGTTCTCAACCAGGTCCGGCAGGCCGGGGACGCCGAGGGTCATCCCCTCGTAGAAGGGGATCTCCAGCTCGGCGGCTGCGGGAAGCCGGCGGTCGACGCCGGGGTCGGTGCCGACGATGTCGACCTCGAAGCCAGGGACGCCGCGCTCGCGGATCTGTTCGATCGTGTGGGTGACGCCGTGCATCGACCCGATCCCGTCGACGATCACCGCCACCCGCTGGCGCTCGCCGCGACGGTCGCGAAGCTTCGCCTTCTCGGTGCCGAGGAAGGCGGTCGCCGGCGCGTAGGGAATCGCCGGCACCAGCGCCTCAAAGAGACCGCCGACCGCGCCCTGGAGATCACCCTCGGCGACCGCCCGGGCACCGCCGTCGACGGCGCTCCGCAGGCGCCGGTCGTGGGCGCGGCGGGCACGGCGGTAGAGGTCGGCGTGGGAGAAGTCGTCCGCCTGCATGTACTCGATCAGCTCGCGGCCGCGCAGTTCGAGGCCGATGCTCTCGAGCCAGGCCTCCAAAAGCGCCCGCGCGTCCTCGGGCCCTACATCAGCGGCAATCTTCCCTTCCCGGGCAGCCCCCTCCCGGATAACCCGCTCGGCCATCTTCAAGACAGCGCCCGGATGGACGGGAGGGAGTCCCTCCCCGGACCCTCCCCACTGTTGTCCGGGGAGGGACTCCCGCCCGTCCCCCACCGCCAGAGCCCTAGTCGCCAAGGCCATCGCCGCGTGTGCCCACTTGGCCGCGCTGCCCTGTTCCCCACTTGCTTCGGCGTCACCGCGCTGCAGGTGGGCGAGAAACTCTTCCGGCGTCTCAGCGGCCGGCACCTCGGTGAAGGTGCGGCCGATGTCGACGCCGGCATGGTCATCGGATCCACCGATGCCGGTGCCGCCATGGGTCTCGACGTAGACAGCGGCAGGCATGTTCAGCTCGGCAGCCCGAGAACCGTTGCGGACCTCCCAGATCGGGAACAACTCCGCCAATCGCCGCCGGTGGCGCCGGGTCAGCGGCGCGGCGACGTTGAAGAAGGGATGTGCCAGCGCGGTGGCGATCCCCTGCTCGTGAAGGTATGCGGCGCAGGCTTCGACATCGCCGGAATGCGCCTGCAGCCACTGGTGGTCTCCGGGGGTGATCCCGTAACAGAGGACGTGAACCGCCTGGGGCTCGCCGGCGAAGCGGGCGGTCAGCTCCTCGGAGACGAAGCAGTCGGGACGATCGGCGAGCTCGAGGCAACCGTCAATCGTGTCGTGGTCGGTGATCGTGACGAAGTCCATTCCCCGCCGCCTGGCGAGCTCGTAGACCTCCTCGGGAGGAGTCGCGCACTCCGGCAGCCCCAGCGAACGCTGGACGCCCAGCTTCGAGAACTGCGAGGCGGTCGAGTGGCAATGCATGTCAACGCGGGAAGTCATCGGTGCTCTCCCTCTCTCATCTGTTTCTGTCACCGACAGAGTTCGCTATGAGCAGAGAAAAGATGTGAAAAAGGGGAGAACTTCCTGGGCGAGACCCTTATCCACGCGTGTCCAGCCAAATCGAGCGAACCCTCATTCGGATCCTCATCGGCACTGCCCTTGGCGCGGCACTCATGATCGCCGTTCTCATCCCGCTTCCCGAGGATGCGGGGGGTAACACCACCCTGCCGACCACCGCACTCGGTCAGGCGGGCCTGTACCGGTTGGAGGTAGCGCTGCTGGCCTTCTACGGGGTCCTCCTACTGGCCACCCCTTCCTTCCTCGGCCTAGCGCGGGGGCGGCTGCCAGGGCGATGACAACACGTGACCAGAGCTAAATTCGACGAGATGAACGAGCTGGAAGAGCGAGATCTCGCGCGACGGCTCGCCGAGACTTCAGACGTCCTCGACTTCGAAGCCGCACTAAAGGTCGTGAAGTTCAATCTTGCGAAAGCGGAAAAGCTGCTCCGCATGCGAGAGGAAGACGAAAGAAGCGAAGAGGAACTCGCTCGCGCTCGCGAGGAACGACGGCTGGCCCTGCTGGAATCCCGCTAAGCCGCGAGCGGCTCGGAGGACGAGCCGTTGAAGCTGCCGTTGAGCAAGTCGAGGATTACTCCCTCGCGGAGGCCGCCCTTGCCGATTTGGAGGGGTTGGGCGAGGAGGTCGGAGACCTTCTCGAGGAGGAGGACGCCGGTCGGGAGGATGCGGACGCGGGTCGGGTCGAGCTCAAAGCGGCGGCCTACGTCAGCCGCCGGGTCGCCGCAGAGGACGCGGATGCCCCGCTCCAGGGTCTCGTACTCGAGCACGGCGCCGACCAGGCGGCGCAGCGAGGTGGCGGAGCCGCCGACGGCGACCGCTTGGGCTGGGCGCTCGATCTCCACCCCATCGAAGATGTCCTCGATGCGGTCGCGGGCGCGGCGGATCTCGGCCGCCGAGGGCGGGTCGGAGGAGATCAGCTCGTCGGCGAGGTTGCCCGAGCCGACCGGCCAGGAGCGGACACTCTGGACCCCATCGGGCACGGTGCCGAGGATCACCTCGGTCGAGCCGCCGCCGATGTCGACGACGCCGATCAGGCCGTCGACCGGGTGGCCGAGCGTCTTCGTGGCGCCGATGAAGGAGAGCCGGCCCTCCTCCTGCTCGGAGAGGATCTCGATCGGGATCCCGGCGGCGGCGCCGACCGTCGCAGCGACCTCCTCGCCATTTCCCGCCTCGCGAACCGCGGCGGTGGCGACGGCGCGGATCTCCTTCGCTCCCAGCTCGCGAGCCAGCCGCACCTGGGTGGCAACGACCTCGCCGACTTCCTCGACTTTGTCCGCCGTTATCCGACCCTCGCCATCGATCGCCTTGCCGATCCGCGTATAGGCCCGCTGCTCCATCACCTTTTTCAGCTGCCCGTCAATCGGCTCGGCCACAAGCAACCGAGTCGTATTCGAACCAATGTCTATGGCGGCACAGAGAGTCACGGGCGTAGACCCCGCATGTTCCCAGGCAGCCCGGATCTCAACCGCCCGCCGCTTACGAAGGGTGCGAGGCGTCCTCGAACTCTCGGAACAGCCCGGTGACGACGAAGGCGACCTGCTCGCCGATGTCCACCGAGTTATCGGCGATCCTCTCGATCGCCCGCGCCGCCAGCAGCATCGTCATCGCCCACTCGCGCTTGTCGGCGTCATCGCCGATCGCCAGCGCCAGGTGGAAGCACTCGCGGTTGAGGTTGTCGACGACATCGTCGCGGCGGACCAGATCCTGCGCCATCTCGACGTTGCGCTCCTCGAAGGCGCGCTTGGCCTGGGAGATGAGGGTCCGGGTGTGGCCGCCCATGGTCAGGATCAGCTTCACCATCTCCGCGTCCGCCGGCGCCTCGTTGCCGGACAGCGGGATCATCTTGCAGATGTTGACGCACTGATCCCCCATCCGCTCGATGCTCTTGAGGACGTGCAGCAGCGATGAGATCAGGCGCAGATCGGTCGCCACCGGCGACTGCGTCGCCAGCATCGTGATCAGGCTCTGGTGCACCTCCAGGTAACGGCCGTCGATGCGGTCGTCGTCGGCGATCACCACCTGGGCCAGCTCGACGTCCTGGTGCTCGACCGCTTCCATCGTCCGGGAGAGCGCGACGTTGACCATGTCGAGACCCTCCAAGGCGCTGGCCTCCAGGTTCGCAAGTTCCTCGATGTATTCGGTGCGGGCTATTTCCGGCATCTCCTCTTACCTTCCTCAGCCGAAACGGCCGCTGACGTAGTCCTCGGTCGCCTGTTGCTCCGGTTTGGTGAAGATCGTCTCGGTCTCGTTGATCTCGACCAGGCGGCCGGGCTTTCCCGACTCTTCGAGGTTGAAAAAAGCGGTGACGTCGCTGGCGCGGGCCGCCTGCTGCATGTTGTGAGTGACGATCACGATCGTGTAGAGATTCTTCAGCTCGGAGATCAGCTCCTCGACCGCCAGGGTCGCGACCGGGTCCAGCGCCGAGCAAGGCTCGTCCATCAGCAGCACCTCGGGCTCGACGGCGATCGCCCGGGCGATGCAGAGCCGTTGCTGCTGTCCGCCGGAGAGGCCGGAGCCGGGCTTGTCGAGCCGGTCCTTGACCTCGTTCCAGAGGTGAGCGCCCCGCAGGCTGCGCTCCACCACTCCGTCCTTGTCGGACTTCTTCATCCGGCGCGAGTTGAGGTTGAGCCCGGCGGCGACGTTGTCGTAGATCGACATCGTCGGGAACGGGTTGGGCTGCTGGAAGACCATGCCGACCAAGCGGCGGACCTTGACGGGGTCCACCCCCGGCCCGTACATGTCCTCGCCGTCGAGCGTGATCCTTCCCTTGACGGTTGCCCCCGGAGTCAGCTCGTGCATGCGGTTGAGCGAGCGCAGAAAGGTGGTCTTGCCGCAGCCGGAGGAGCCGATCAGCGCCGTCACCTTGTTCGGTTCGAACGTCATCGTCACCCCTTCGACCGCTTGGAAGGCGCCGTAATAGAGGTCGACGTGGTTCGCCTCGATCGTCTTCGCGCGCCGCCGAGTATTGGCCAAGCTCGATCCCGTGCCTGCCGCCATGGTCTCCAGAGTCTCCTCCTGTTTCTGACCGCGAGCCTTCGCGGCCTCAGTCACGTCGGTCTCCGGCATGGCTCTTTCCTTTTCTTCCATTGGCTTAGCGGATCTCGGTTTTGTAGCGTCGATAGACGAGCCGGGCGACGACGTTGAGGATCATCACGATGGCGATCAGCACCAGCGCTGCCGCCCAGGCGAGGTCGTAGGAGGCCATCTTGTCCACCCCTGGGGAGCGGTACTGGCTGTAGGCAAAAACAGCGAGATTTTCCATCCGGCCGTCGAACGGATCGGTGTTGAGCGAGTTGATCACGCCGGTGGTAACCAGCAATGGCGCGGTCTCGCCGATCACCCGCGCGGTCGCCAGCATCACCCCAGTGACCAGTCCGGCGAAGGCGGTCGGCAGGACGATTTTCACGATCGTCTTCCACTTCGGGGTGCCGAGCGCGTAGGCCGCTTCGCGCAGATGTTTGGGGACGATCTTCAGCACCTCCTCGGCAGAACGAATGACGATCGGGATCATCAGCACCGAGAGCGCCACGGAACCCATCACGCCCATGCGAACACCCGGGCCGAAGAAGATCTCGAACAGCGCGTAGGCGAAGAGGCCGGCGACGATCGAGGGGATGCCGGTCATCACGTCGACGAAGAAGGTGAGCGCGCGGGCCAGCTTTCCGGCCCCGTACTCGACCAGGTAGATCGCCGCCATGATCCCGATCGGGACCGAGATCACCACCGCTACGCCGGTGATCACCAGGGTGCCGACGATCGCGTGCTGGGCGCCGCCGCCGCCGACCACGCCGCGGGAGTCGTCGGTGAAGAATTCGGCGCTGAGGCCGGGGACGCCGCGCTTGGTGACCTCGAAGAGCAACGAGAACAACGGGATCATCGCCAGCCCGAAGGCAGCGGCGATCGAGAGCGTCACCGCCCGGTCGAATGCGCGCCGCGGGCCCTCCACCACCCGCGACCAGGCATAGATGCCGACGCAGGCGACAACCACCGTCAGCGCCAGCATCAAGCCGATGCTGAAAGAGCCGATCGCAAGCAGAATGGCCGACGAGAAGGCGACGGCTCCGGCGATCACCGCGTACTGCCCCCAGGCGGGCAGAGTGCCACCGGTGACCCCGCTGGGACCGAGCGCCAGCGGCTGGGTCGCGAGCTCGACCCGGGTGGTGCTCTTCTCGGTCTGCGGCGCCATCTATTCGGTCATCTGGCGCGAAATGACCCAGCGCGCGAGGAAGTTGGTCGCGAGGGTGATCGCGAAGAGGACGAGGCCGGTGGCGATCAGCAGGTTGATCGCCAACCCCGAGGACTCGGGGAAGTCGAGGGCGATGTTGGCGGCGATCGTCGAGGGGTTCGCCTGGCCGATCAGGTTGAAGGTGACGATGCCGGAGACGGAGAGGATGATCGTCACCGCCATCGTCTCGCCGAGCGCCCGGCCGAGGCCGAGCATCGCGCCGCTGATCACCGAAGACTTGCCGAAGGGAAGAACGGTCATCCGGATCATCTCCCAGCGGGTGGCGCCGAGCGCCTGTGCGCCTTCCTGCAGGCGGCGCGGAGTCTGCGAGAAGACCTCGCGGGCGACGGCGGAGACGATCGGCAGGATCATCACCGCGAGGACGAGCCCGACGACGAACATCGTCCGCCCGGTCGCCGAGGCCGGCCCCTCGAAGAAGGGGATGAAACCGAGATGCTCTTCCAGCCATTGCATCGCCGGAACCGCCGCCGGGCCGAGGACGAAGATGCCCCAGAGGCCGTAGACGATGCTCGGCACCGCGGCCAGCAGATCGACCAGGTAACCGAGCGTCAGCGCCACCCTGGGCGGCGCGATGTGGGTGATGAAGAGGGCGACGGCGACCGCCAGCGGCACCGCCAGGATCGTCGCTAGGGCGGCCGCCAGCACGGTGCCGAAGGCCAGCGGGGCGACGTAGTCGATGAAGCTCTCGCCGCCGGGGAGATCGCTGGCGCTGGCGGTTACCGCCGGCAGTCCCTCGGCGAAGAGGAAGATGGCGACGCCCGCCAGGAGGACGAGGATCGTGACCCCGGAGACCGTCGCCAGGTTGGAGAAGATGCGGTCACCCGCGCGGCGGCGCCCACCGGACGCCGCCGCGAGGATCTGACCAGCATTGGTCGTGGTGTCGACCCGAGGCACTGGGAACTAACCGGCTTTGATCGCTTCCACGGCCGGAGTGACTTTGTCCGTCAGCGTCTGTGAGAGCGGAGCGGAGCCGGCGTTTTCGGCGGCCGCTTCCTGCCCTTCGGGGCTGACGACATATTCGAGGTACGCCTTCACGGTGTCCGCTTCTGCCTGCGAGTCGTACTGGGTGCAGGCGAGGAGGTAAGAGACGAGGACGATCGGGTAGGTGCCCGATTCGGTCGTCTCGCGGTGAAGCGCGAACGGGAACATGTACTGGCCCTTTTTGATCGCCTTGTCTTCCGGGGAAGCCTCGAGGATTTTCGCGGCGGCCTCCGGAGTCGGAGCCACGTACTCGCTGCCGACCTCGATGTTGGCGACGCCGAGTTCACCGGCCTGCGAGGCATCGGCGTATCCGATCGCGCCTTCGCCGGCACCGACGGCCTCGACTACGCCCGAGGTGCCCGAAGCTGCCTCGCCACCCTTCACCGGCCAGTCGCCGCTGACTTCATGGGTCCAGACATCCGGGACAACCTCGGAGAGGTATTCGGTGAAGTTCTCCGTGGTCCCCGACTCATCAGAGCGGTTGACCGGGGTGATGCGGGTATCCGGCAGCTCGAGGTCGGGGTTGTCGGCGGCGATTGCTTTGTCGTTCCACTCGGTGATTTCCTGGTTGAAGATCTTCGCCAGAGTTTCCGGTGAAAGCTGCAGCCCTTCGACTTCAGGCAGGTTGTAGACGATCGCGATCGGCGAGACGTAGGCCGGAATCTCGATCAGTTCGCCCGGTTTGCAGAGGTTGAGCGCCTTGTCGAGCTCGCCTTCTTCCGGGGAGACAGCAGCGTCGCTGCCGGCAAAGGCGACACCGCCGGCGATGAACTGCTCACGCCCGCCGCCCGAACCGACCGGGTCGTAGGACATCGTCACGTCCGCGTTTTCGGCCTCGAAGTTGGCAATCCAGGCTTCCTGGGCGGCCTCCTGCGAGCTGGCGCCCGCGCCGGCGATCTGTCCGGAGAGGTCTCCGCCTCCGCTGCTACCGCCGGTCGTGTCGTCGCTGCTGCCGCAGGCGGCAACGCCGACTACGAGGATCGCCGCGGCAACGATGACCGCGAGCCACTTAGAGCTGTTCACTCTGTCTCCTTCTTAAGCATTGGGTGGATACGACTTGCGGCAGCGTCTCAGCGGCCACTTCGCAGCTTGTTACGTGCGTGTGTCGAGCTTGTAAAAAAGATGTAAAGGACTCGGGAACCGGCCCATCACCCCTCGGGGGAGAACCGGTAGCCGATCCCGTTGTGAGTGTGGATCAGGCTCGCTTCCGGCAGCGCTTCGCCGAGCTTCGCGCGCAGGCGGCTGACGTAGACGTCGACCGAGCGGTCGTCGCTGCGCGGACGGCCACCCCAGACCTCGGCGAAGAGTTCTTCGCGGGTCATGATCCGCTGCGGGTGCTCGGACAAGGTGACGAGCAGCTGCAGCTCGCGGACGGTCAGGCTCAGGGGGCGGCCATCGACGAGCGCCGCGTGCTGCTCAGGCTTGATCTCCAGCCTTCCCATGCCCGCGAGCATGGCGAGCAGCTACGAGGTGACGGTTACCTCGTCGTGAATCTGTTGTGAACGATCCGTGAACTCGGGGGCACTGGGGTCGGCGGCGCGGATCTCCTCTTTGACGATCCCGGCCGGTTCGGGGTCGAAGCGGTAGCCGACGCCGAAGTGGGTGTGGATGTAGGCCCAGCTCGGCGAGCGCTTCTCCAGCTTCTGGCGAAGCTTGCGGATGAAGACGTCAACCGAGCGGTCGCCGTGCGCCATCGCGTAGCCCCAGACCCGCTGATAGATGGTCTCGCGCTCGAGCACCTGGCCCTTGCTGTCAGCGAGCAGGTGTAGAAGCTCGAACTCACGGCGAGTGAGATCGAGGCTCTCACCAGCGACGAAGGCCTGGAACTGGTCCGGCCGCACCTCCAGCTCGCCGGCGACGAGCGGCCCCGCCTCGGCCTCGTTGCGGCCGCGGCGACGTCGGCGGGTCACCGCTTCGACCCGCGCCATCGCCTCCTCGGGATGGCACGGCTTGGTGATCCAATCGCCGACTCCGAGCCGCAGTCCCCGCACCCGCTGGGCGACGGTCGAGCGACCGGTGCAGACGATCACGGCGAGATCGGGGAGCTCGCCGCAGATCCGGTCCAGGTACTCCCAGGCTTCGTCGCCGAGGATCGACGGATCGATCAGGACCGCGTTCAGCTTCATCGCGACCATTTCCTGGGCGGGGACGGCGCCGGTCGCCTGGCGCAGCTGCCAGCCGGCGGCCTCGGCCCGCTTGGCGAGAACCGTGACGAAACCGCTGTCGGTGTCGATGACGCCGAGCCTGATGGACTGTTGGGGGTTCAAGGTTGCGACTGCGCCGGGTGGGTGGAGTTCGGTGGCGCGGTGTGCTCGTTAGCGGGATTGTATGCACACGAATCAGCGACAAAGCGCCTGCGTTCACACCATTTTCACAGGTGCCGTAGCCATACCCCGAATTTGCGGAATCGGCGCGCGGCGACGACGCCTGGATCTGCGCTAGATTCCGGCACCGTGAAGCGCACCGCCGCAGCCCTGCTTTCGATCTGGGCCTTGATGCTGGTCGCCGCGCCGATGGCGCTCGCCAGCGAGGGGGTCGGGCTCGCCGGCCCGGTTACCGACAAGACGGTGACCTTCTTCTGCTTCGGCGTGATCGCCTTCTTCGCCGCCCTGGTGATCGTGCTCTCGCTGATCCAGGGGCGCCTGGAGAAGCGCAAGGAACAGCGCAAGGGCGACTTGGCTCGCTTTAACTGAGGTGTGGTGATGGGCGGCTTGGTCAGCGCTTCGAGGTCGCCTTGCGCTTGAGAGGTGGAGCTGGCGCCTTTCCTGCCCTCGTCGCTGGCCAGGCCCGCGAGGGTGAGCGTGCCGTCTTCTTCGACGGTTGCGGTGGCGACCAATGAGTCGCCTACTTTCAGCTTCGTCGTCTTGATGCTGGCGGGGACGGTGAGGAGGAGGTCGGATTCGCTGGCGCGGGTGTCGTCGGCGGAGATCAGCAGCTGGCCGGTTGCCGGGCAGAGGGCGCTGACGATGCCGGCGAGGTCGATGTAGGTGGCCGGCTCCGGTTCCGCTTTCAAGCTTCGCTGGACGAGGATCTGGGTCGGCTCCGGCGCCGGCTGGAGGGTGGGGTCCGGCGCGCAGGGCGCGGGTTCGGGTGGAGCCGGTTCGACGGGAGGCGGTGGCGGGATCTCGGCCGGCGCCTTTTCGATTCCCACCCCGACCGTGGCGTAGGCGCCGAGGATGGGAAGCGCTGGGGCCGGGGACGGCGGCTGCTGGACCAGGATCGAGGAGCCGCGGCCGGAGAGGACGTACGCGGGTGCGGCGGGGTCGGGGTCGACGTAGGTGACGACGCCGCGAATGCTCGCCTGCCTCGCGGTCCCGGCATTCTCCCGTTCCTCCTCGGCGAAGGTGTTGTTGGGCAGAGGGCTGGCCTCGACCGTGAGCTTTTCCCCGCATGCGGCAACTTCGCGGCGTGGACGGAGACGAGTTCGCCGCCGGCGATCGTCATCGCGTAGCTGCCGGCCACGGGGTTGGCGTGGACCACGGTGCCCTTCAGCTGCTGGACTTCGGTCGCTTCCTCTTCTTCAGCCGGCGGTTCAGCCGTTGGCATTTCTTCTTCGGCCGGCGGTTCGGCGACAGGTTCCGGTTCGAGCGGTTCTTCGAAGGCGGGTTCGAACGCTTCCGGTTCGGGCAGCGGCGCTTGCGGTTCCGGTTCGGCGGCCGCGCCTTCGTGGTTGGGGGTTTCGAGCGCTTCCGGCGCTTCTTCTTCGGCGGCCGCGACGGCGACGATGCTGCCGGCGTTGTCGGCGAAGGTCCCCGCCGCCCCGGGGCCGATCGCCACCCCAAGGAAGAGGCCGAAGCCGAGGGCCATCGCGCTCAGCGGCGCCGCCCAGCGGCGGTCGGTGACGACCAGGGAGAGGGCGCGCAGAACGCTTTCGCGGCTGTCCCGGAGGCTCTTGGAGTCGGGACGCAGGCGCCGCAGGCGCTTCACCGCTGAACTCCCGCGGGGGCGACCGAGGCGCTGTCGGTCTGCGGCATCAAGTCCTTGCCGCACTGCCAGCAGAAGACCGCTCCACGGGCGTAGAGGGCGCCGCAGTTGTCGCAGGCGCCGGCGGCGCCGGCCTGGTCGAGGCGCAGCAGCCGCTCGACCTCGGCCAGCTCGGCGTCGACCTTCTGCAATTTCGCCGCTTGCCGGGTCAGCACGTCGAGACGGAAGTGGTCGCGGATCGCCATCTCATAGGCGACGCCGCCGAGATCCCACTGCAACTCGGTCAGCTGGGCCGAGAGCTGCTCTCGCCGTTTCTCCAGCTCCGGGATCGATCGCTCCTGGCTCATTCGAGCGTCACCCCGCCGCTGCCGCCGCCCGGCGCCTTCTTGTCGGTCGGAGGAGGCGCGCCGGGCGTCGCGATTTCGTCCGGCAGTTTGGCGCTTTCCTTGGAATAGTCATCGCCGGTCTTCTGCTGCAGGGCTTCGAGCTGGTCGTCGCTCGCGACCGGGGCGTTGCCGGTGTCGGTGCTGCCCCCGGCGGTGTTCTGCTGTTTGGCGGACTTGCCGCCCGAGCCTTTCTTCCCGCCCGACCCGGCACCGGCGGAGCTTTCGATCCGCGCTCTTCGAGCCAGCGGTCGCCGGCGCGGCGCCGACGGTGATCACCTGCGGGGTCGAGGCGGAGTCGTTCGAGTCCCGGTGCCGCGCCCGATCAGAACCCCGATCAGCAGCATGATCCCGAGCACGGCGATCCCGCCCGCGGCGGCCAGCGGCGCGTAGTCGCGCTGGGGCTTGCCGGGCTCGCGGTGGCGCGGCGTCGGTGCGACAGCAGGGTCGCGGCGAGGCCGAGCCGGCTTTGCGTCGCCGCCTGCTTCGAGTCGAGGTGCTGGCGGAAGTCGACCCGCGCCTCGCCCTGCCGCTGGCCGCAGTTGAGGCAGTAGCGCTGGTCGTCGGCGAGGGCGGCGCCGCAGCTGGAGCAGGTCATCCTCCAACCCCTGGCAGGGTCGGGAAGGCGGTCACTTCCACGTCCCCCCCGCCGCGGATCGCCGATGAAGTAGACGTTGTAGGGGAGCGGTTTCGGCTCCGACTTGATTTTTTCGATCGCCCCGCGGCCGGCCGCGACGAACCTCATCGCCCTGGCGCGCCACCGCGTAGATCAGCAGCCGGTCGACCTTCTCGCCGCTCTTGTTTTCGGCGTCTGCCGCCGGCGACGACGCCGGAGTAGGGATCGCCCTCGAGCTTCGGCTCGGAGATCGTGAACTCGGGGATCTCGCCGCTGAACGGGGTGCCCGCCTCGCCGACGATCACCTTGACGCTCTTCGGCTTGCCGCTCGCCAGCACCTGGTCGTGGACCCAGGTCGCCTCCTCGCCGGCGGCGACGTAGGGGATCGAGGTCAGAGCCGGCTCGAGGCCTGGCAGGTCGTTCTCGTAGACGCTCTTGCCTTTGGCATCGAGGACATCGATCGCGATCGGCACATTCGCCAGGTCGCGGTTCGACTGATTGCGGACCACGACGACGACGGCGCTGCCCGCTTCGTCACTGAGCAGCGCCGTCGAGACGACCTTGACGTCCTTGCTCTTCTGGCTGATCTTCAGGCCTTTCTCCTGCTTCACCGGGCCCAGTTCGGCGCCGATCTCGGCGCTTTTCGACTGGGTCGACTGGCAACCGCTGGTGACCAGGGCGATGCCGACGGCGGCGACCGCCAGCGGGTAGGCGCTGCAGCGGGATCACCCGAACGCCCCCGCCACGTAGTCGCGCGTGCGCTGCTCCTGCGGGGAGCCGAAGACCTGCTCGGCGGGCCCGTACTCGACCAGCTCGCCCAGGTACATGAAGCCGACGTGGTCGGCGACCCGCAGCGCCTGCTGCATGTTGTGGGTGACGATCACCACCGCCACCTCCTCGCGCAGGCGCAGGATCAGCTCCTCGATCACCTGCGTCGAGCGCGGGTCGAGCGCCGAGCAGGGCTCGTCGAGCAGCAGGACCTCGGGCCGGGCGGCGAGAGCGCGGGCGATGCAGAGCCGCTGCTGCTGGCCGCCGGAGAGGCGCAGCGCCGGGTGATCGAGGGTCGACGCCGACCTCGTCCCAGAGACCGGCGCGGACGCAGGGCGTCGGCGACCGGCTCCTGCAGCGACTCCTTGCGCGGCCGCCGCGAGCCCTGTTCCCGCAGCGCGTAGGCGACGTTGTCGAAGACGCTCATCGGGAACGGGTTGGGCTGCTGGAAGACCATGCTGACCCGCTGCCGCAGGGCGGTCACCTCCATCGCGTCGATGTCCTCGCCGTCGAGGGTGATGCGGCCGCCGCGGGTCGCCGTCGGGGTGATCTCGACGAGGCGGTTGAAGGAGCGCAGCAGGGTCGTCTTGCCGCAGCCCGAGGGGCCGATCAGCGCCAGCACCTCGCCCTGGCGGACCGGGATCGACACCTGGTCGACGGCGAGCTTCTCGCCGTAGGCGATCGAGACCGCCTCGATCCGCATCCGCTCGATCTTCGGCGCCGGGCTCGGCTCGGCGCGCCGCACGACGGGCGGCGGCGACCCCGGACGCGCCGTTGCCGGCGACGGCCGTGCCGCCGGCCGGCGGCTGCACCACCGTCGGCTGCTCGTCGACGAGGATCCGGCGCACCGGCGGTGGCGGCCGCAGCAGGTCCTCGTCGCGGCGGTCGAGCTCGGTCAGCGGTTCCATTGCGGCTTCCTTCCCCGCGCCAGGCGGGTGACGACGAAGTTGAGGACGATCACCAGGCACATCAGGACGAAGGCGGCGAAGTAGGCCTTCTCCGGCGCCAGCCCCTCGCCCGCCGGCGAGTTGAGGTAGACGTAGCTGGTCAGGGTGCTGCCGGTGCCGCGGAAGAGGCCGAAGACGTCGCCGTCGCCGCCGTTGATGATCTGCAGCGTCGCGCCGAGCAGGACGACGACGATCGCCGTGTCGCCGGCGACGCGGCCCATGCCCAGCGCGGCGCCGGTGCCGATCCCGGGCCGCGCGGCTGGCAGCAGGACGCGGCGGATCGTCGCCGCCTTGGTCTTGCCGAGCGCATAGGAGGCCTCGCGGACGTGGCCGGGGATCGCGTTCAGCGCCTCGCGGGTGGCGCCGACGACGAGCGGCAGCGCGATCAGCGACATCATCGCCGAGGCGGCGATGAAGGAGCGGCCGAGCGTCGCGCCGCCTTCGGCGTCGAAGGTGAGGAAGCCGAGCCACTGCTGCTGGAAGAGGATCAGGCCGAACATCGCCAGCACGATGCTGGGGGTGCCGGCGACGATCTCGATCGCCGATTCGACCGCCCGGGCGAGCCCGGACGGGCGGCCGTACTCGGTCAGCCAGACCGCGATCGTCGACCCCCAGCGGCGCCGCGATCGCGGTCGACATCACCAGCAGCATCGCGGTCCCGATCAGGGGGTCCTTGAAGCCGCCGCTGGTCGACTGGTCGAGCTCGGCGTTGGGGCTTTCGAAGAGCAGCGAGAGGTCGAAGTACTGGGCGCCGCGGAAGGCCATGTAGATGACGATCGCAGCCGGCGATCACGATCAGCGCCAGGCCGGCGCGCCCAGGCGGCGAAGTAGCCGACCCGGTCGCGCAGCGGCCAGGCGCGGACGCTGTCCGCGGGGCGGTGGCCCGCGGTCGGAGCGACGGGAGCCGCTGCGCGGTCGCGTTCACGGGCTGCACCCCGTATTTGCGCATCGACTGCTTGGCGACGAACCCGGCCAGCGAGAGGAACATGCTGGAGACGAGCAGGACCGCGGCGAAGGCGAAGAGCGTCTGGCCGAAGGGCACGACCGTAGAGCCCTTCGACGTTCTCGACCAGGGCCGAGGCCAGCGGCCGGGTCGGCTCGAAGAGGAAGGTGATGCCGTCGATCGGGTTCGGCGCGAAGCTGGCCGAGCCGGCGACCATCGAGAGCATGATCGCCTCGCCGAGGGCGCGGGCCGTGGCGAGCACGGCGGCGGCGACGATCGCCGGGCGCGCGGTGCGGACGACGATCGTCCAGGTCACCCGCCAGCGGTTGACGCCGAGCGCCGCCGCGCCTTCGGTCCAGCTGCGCGGCACCGCCCGCAGCGCGTCGACCACGATCGCGATCATGATCGGCACGATCATCACCGTCAGGATCAGGATCCCGACCCCGAGGCTGGAGCCGTCGAGCTGGACCACGTTGGCGACCGATTCCTTGCGCTCGATGCTGATCAGGTGCTCGCCGACCCAGGGGACGATGACGAGGATCCCGATCAGGCCGTAGACGACCGAGGGCACGGCGGCGAGCAGCCGCACCACCGGCTCCAGCAGGCTGGTTGAGCCGCGGCGGCGCGAACTCGACGATGAAGATCGCAGCGAACAGCGAGAAGACGATGCCGATCAGGACCGCGCCCGCGGTGACCACGAAGGTGCCCCAGAGCAGCGGCCAGGCGCGCAGCTCGTAGACGTAGTCGGCGGGGTTGGCGGGCGAGTTGAAGATGTCCTCGAGCTGGCGGTCGAGGTCGCCGCCGGAGCCGAACCAGGCGAGCCCGTTGTGGGCGAACGACGGCCACGCCTTGGCGAAGACGAAGGCGATCATCCCGACGATCAGCAGCAGGACCAGGCAGGCGACCGCGCCGAGCATGCGCTCGACGCGGCGGTCCGACCAGAAGCCGGGCGTCGGGCCGGGTCTCACGGCTCGGCAGGCGGGTCGACCTCGCATCTAGCGGAGCGGCACCCAGTCGCTGGCGACGATCGCCTGGCCGGTGCTGCTGCGGGTGAAGGAGATGAAGTCCTTCGCCAGGCCCTTGGCCGCGCCGCGGCTGACCAGGAAGAAGTTACGACTGCCGGCGTACTGGCCCGACTTGGCGTTGCGCAGCGTGCAGGGGACGCCCTGGTAGGGAATCGTGTGCAGGCCGCCGGTGAAGGCGAAGGAGGCGTAGCCGATCGCGTTCGGGTCGGATTTGATCGTCTGCGCCTGCAGGCCGTTGGAGGATTTCGTCGTCGCGCTCGGCGCCACGCGCAGGGTCTGCCCCATGAAGATGTTCTGGAAGGCGTCCTGGGTTCCCGAGGCGGCGGTGCGGACGACGAGGTCGATCGGGCCGCTGGCCGAGGCTCCGGGAACCTGGCTCCAGCTTCGGATCCGGCCGGAGAAGATGTCCTGGATCTGCGGTCTGGCTCAGGGTCGGGATCGGGTTCGACGCGTTGGTGACGATGCAGACCGCGTCGCGGGCGATTTTGTTGAAGACGATTCCGCCCGGGTCGGCCGGTTTCGGGTCACGCGAGGACATGCCGAGGGTGACGCGGCCGCGGGAGACGTCGGTGATGCCGATGTCGGAGCCGCCCTGGAGGATCACGAACTTGTTGCCCTGGCCCTTCGGCGACTGGAGGAAGGCCTTGGCGAGCTTGGTCGCCAGCGGCGCGATCGAGGTCGAACCACTCATGGTGATCGTCGCGGCGTGGGCCGCAGTGGCCGTACCCAGCGGCGCGCACAGAGCGAGCGCAGCCGCGGCGGCCAGGAGACGCTTGCGTTTCATCTGTCTTTCGCTCCCTGGTGGCGGTTGATGGCTGATCGACGTCAGTCTCGGCCCGCCCCGATCCGCCTAAGTGAACGCGGCGTAACTGTCTGGATAAGAACTGGTGAACGGCCAGAAAGCGCACTTATCCAGATCTTCTCCAGCTCGAAACGAGTCCTTCACCAGTCGCGGGTGACGGTCGAAGAGGCTGCGACGGTGCCGACCTCACCTCCCCCAGCAGCGGGTGCTCCAGATCGCCAACCTCGAGATCCGCCCCGGCGAGCTCCAGGTCCTGATCGACGACCGCCGCGCCGGCCTCACCGTGCGCGAGTTCGAGCTCTTCTTCATGCTCGCCGAGCGCCTCGACAGCGTCGTCCAGCGCCCCCAGATCTACACCGCGATCTGGGGCGGCGACCGATGCAACGCCGCGACCGCTCCGTCGACGTCCTCGTCCGCAAGGTCCGCCACAAGCTGGAGATGCGTCGCCCCCGAGTGGAGATACATCCACACCCACTTCGGGATCGGCTACAGGTTTTCCCCGGAACGAACTTCCTAGGCGTAGTGGGCTGGTCAGGTGTGCCCCTCTCACGAAGACCGTCGCGCAGCTGGGGCCAGCTGCTTACTACGGAGCGTTGGTCCTGGAGCCTTCGTGAGAGGGGCACACCTGACCCCTACGACAGCTTTTTAAGGTTCCGGAGAACCACTGGCCCCAGCAATGTGATGCGGGGCCTCGTGTCGGAGGCTTGAGATGAAAGCTGTCGGAAAGGAGACGGGTACCTCCTCTCACGAAGGCTCCAGGGACACGGCCGGAGCCCACGCAGCCCGTTTCAGCTGCGCGACGGTCTTCGGGAGAGGGGGTACCCGTCCCTTACACCCCAGCTACCTCCTATTTCAGCTCCCCCGCATGCCCCTGGGTGTAGTTGAAGGCGCAGCGGAAGTTCTCCGGCTGGCCGACCGGTTTGCCGCCGGCGAAGCCGCCGTGGTTGCCGTTGTCGTAGACGGTGACGTACTGGAGGGTTTCCGGGGAGGGGTCGGCTGGCAGCGGGATCGGGTCGGGCTCGCCCGCCTTCGGGTCGCCGCGGGAGACGTCGCTGACGCCCAGCGAGCCGGCGGCGCGGCCGCCGGAGGCGGTGGTGGTCAGGGTGGCGCTCATCTCGCGTTGGTCCTTGAGGCCGTCGGTGGGGTCGATGTCGGTCGAGGCGGTGACCTCGTTGTCGTCGACCCGGCCGGCCAGCTTCACCCGTTTGGCGGCGCCGATCAGCTGCGCCGCGGTCGGCAGGTAGCCGCCGAGGCTGGCGCACTTCTGGGTCGCGAAGAAGTAGTCGTTCTTGCCGATCTCGCTCTTTTCGAGCGGGTAGGGGTTGGTCATCATGCAGACCGTCCCGATCTTCACCGTCTCCGGCGAGCAGCGGTCGAAGACGCTCTTCGGCAGCACGCTGGCCGGGAACTTCTTTTTCGCGTTGAGGCGCAGGAGCCCGAACTTCTGCGGCTTCAGGCTCGGGCCGGGCAGCATCTTGGCGGCGATCGACGCCGCCAGCGCCGGAGAAGACGAACGCGGCGAGGCGAGAGGACCAGGGCCGTCCAGGCGGCGAGGTTGGTGGCTGCGTCGGCTTCTCATCTGCGACTCCTTTGGGTTCTGTGGGGTGCGGTGATCGCGGGGGCCGGGCGATTGCGACGGCGGGCGCCGGGGCCGCCCCGCACCGAGGCGCCGGCGAGGGCGGGATCAGGACCAAGGCGGGCAGGTAGGGCGGCACGGTCGCAGGCCCGCGCCCTTGCTTCGTAGCCGGCGAGAAGGCCTGCGACTCCTCGATCGCCGCCTCCTCTTCGCGCTTTTCCTCGACCTGGTAGGTGCGGGCCGGAGCGCCGCCGGGCGGCAGCGGCCGCACGATCGGCGGTGGCGGCGGGCGGCACGATCGCCGGCACGGCGCCGATCGCGAGCCCGGTGACCGAGCGGCGACGAAGGGGTCGACCGGCGCCGGTGGCGGCGGCGGGGGCGGCGGGTTCGGGGCCGGCGCGGGCGGCGGCGGGGCGGGGGTCAGCGCCGGCGGCGTCGAAGTCGACCGGCGGGCTGCCGGCGGCGACGCCCGGCGGGGGCGGAGGCGCCGGCGGCACCGCGCCCGGCGAGCTCGCGCTTGAAGCGGTCGGGGCGCAGCGGCCGGGTGCCGCAGGGGCGCTGCACGCTGCCCGGCTGCACCCGGATCTGCTCTGAGTAGGAGAAGCCGCCGGCCGCGACCGTGACCGTCGTCGTGCCGGCGTTGAACGGGCAGAGCAGGCCGGAGGTGTTGTCGGTGACGACCTTGTCGTCGGCGTCGAGGAAGGGCTTGCGCAGGTTGGTCGAGGCCGGGTCCTGGTGGACGAAGTCGGCGATGTCAGGGTCGGAGGAGGTGAAGCGTGTACTCGGGCGCGATCCGGGCCGAGCAGCCGGCGACCAGGCACTGGCGCGGCGGGAACAGCGTGTACGGGTCGCCGCCGGAGGGATCGGGGATGCCGGAGCCGGCCGAGCCGGCCCCAGCGGTCGCCGCCGCGCGGCCGCCGGCCGAGGCCGCGGAAGAGCGCCGGCCGCGAGCGGCGCAGCAGGGTGCCGTCGGTCGCCTCCAGCGAGAGGTCTTCGATCAGCGGGATCAGCCGCACCGCGACCGGGGCGCGGTTGGTCGCCGGGTCGCGGTTGGCCGCGTCGACCTCGAGCATCAGCAGCGCCGGCTGTCGCCGAACAGCGCAGTCCGCGACCTCCAAGCCCGACGGCGCCGCTGATCTGCGAGCGGTAGCCGAGCGTGCCGACCCCGTAGCTCGGGATCGTCGTCGCCGAGCCGGCCGGGATCTGGATCACCCGGTTCTCTTCGGGGCGATCGAAGAGGTAGGCGGAGGCGCCACCGGCGACCAGGGCCTGGGCGACCTGGTCGCCGTCGGAGGCGACGTTGAGCTTCGGCGTGAAGTTGGGGTTGAGGCTGCGATTGCCCATCACGACCGTCGGGATGCCCTTCGCGCGGGCGTCGGCGAGCACCGCTTCCAGCCACGGCAGCTGCGCCTCGGCCGGGTTCTGGTGGGGGTCGCTGGCGGCCAGCGAGCCAAGCGAGTTGTCGATCACGATCACCCGCACGGTCCCGCCCGGGCCCGCTGCTGTCGAAGGCGTAGTGGGTGCGCGCCGCCGGGATCGGGCGCCGCGCCGGGGATGCCGGCGGTCGAGATCCCGGCCGGCGAGGCCGCCGGAGCCGAGCGGGGCCGGGAAGCCGGCGAAGGCGGACTGCGAAGTCGGCCGCGCCGGCGCCGTCGGCGACGTCGTTGGAGCCGAGCGCCGGGAAGACAGGCAGCGACGGCGCCGAGCCGAGCAGCTGCGCGTAGCGCGCCGCGTCGGCGGAGCCGAGCCCGGCTCTTGACCCGGTTGCCGGTGTAGAGCAGGGCCCGCGGGCCGTCGCCGCCGGCGCATCGCCGGCGACGGTCCGCACGGCGGCGGCGAGGTTGCGGTCGGGGCCGATCGGCTGCGCGCGCCAGCTCGGCGCAGGAGGCGTCGCACTCGGCGTGGCCGGCGACCGCCAGCCGCACCGGTCCGGCCGGCATCGGCACCGCCGCACGGGCCGGCCGCGGTCGGCCGATGCCGCCGTCGCCGTAGCGGAAGACCGCCGCCGTCGCACCCGTTCGCGGATCGGCTCGGCCGCCGCTGCCGCGCGCCGAGGAGCCGCGGCCCGGCGGAGTCGGCTGAATCGCCGCTCCAGCCGCCGACCGCCCAGCCGTTGCCGGCGGGATCGAGCAGCAGGGAGAGCACCGGGTCGCTCTTCAGCGGGCGGTCGTTGCTCGAGCCCGCGAAGGACGTGCGCTGCTCGTCCTCCCAGCCGGCGCGCGGTCTCGCGCAGCAGGTAGCCGTCGCCGGGCAGGCTGAAGGGCGGGAGGATCGGCGGCGGCACGTTGGGGTCGGGTTCGGGCAGGTCGTCGGCGGGCGGATAGGTGAGCTGCGGCACCACCGAGACGACCGCGCGCACCCTGCCGCCGTCGCGAACCGCGGCGGCGGCGATCGCGGTCGAGCCCGGCAGCGGCTGGTCGGAGAAGCGCCAGGGCGCGCCGGGGCCGTCGCGCTCGATGACGATGTCGCGCCCGGCGGCGACGGCGCCGCCGTCGGGCAGCCCGGCGACCGCGACAGAGCTGCGGATTGCCGGAGCGGACCGAGTCGAGCAGCGCGTGGGCGGAGGCGTCGACGCGCCAGCCGCGCGCCGTCGTTGACCAGCAGGTCGCCGCCGGCGGCGACGATCGCCTGGCTGCCGGCGAAGGCGATCGAGGTGAGGTCGGTCGCCGCGAAGCCGGACGGCAGCGCCATCTGATCCCAGCTCTTGCCGTAGGCGAGCAGCGCGCCGCCCTTGCCGACCGCGTAGCCGCGGTCGGGGTTGGCGGGATCGAAGGCGACGTCCATCAGGTTGCCCTCGAAGCCGATCGGCACCCCGGGGTCGGGAACCCAGAGGTCGTCGGCGGCGTTCCACATCCACATCGCGCCGAGATCGCCGACCGCGTGCGCGCGCTGCGGTTCCGGCCAGGCGACGCCGCGCAGGGTCGCCTTGTTGACGCTGCCGCTGGAGGAGAGCAGGAACTCGCGCTGCCAGCCGCGACCCGGGCTCGTAGCGCAGGACCGCGCCGTCGGCGCCGACCGCGAGCGCGCCGGAGCCGGTCGCGCCGGGAGCGGCGCCCGGCGCCGCGGCGACGTCGGCGAGCGGCGCCCGCAGCGCCACCGGCCAGGGCTGCAGGCGCTGCGGGGCCTGCTTGGCCGAGATCTCCACCGGCCCCTCGAGCCAGCCGCTGTCCGGCGCGGCGAAGGCGCCGCTGGGGCGGAAGCTTGCCCCCGCCCCCGGCATCCGGACGAAGGCGCCGTCGGCGAAGCGCAGGTAGGTGCCGCGGTTGCGTCTCCTCGCCGCCGCCGGGGTCGAGCGGGTTGGTGACCACCCGGCGTGCCGAAGTCTCCGCCCGGCCAGGCGAAGCTGCGGTAGCCGCCCTGGCGGGAGAACCTGACGCCGAGCGGACCGTCGCAGAGGTCGATCGTCGCACCAGCTGCCGGTCACCGCCTCGGCCGCCGCATCGTAGAAGAGGGTGACGTCGCGCTCGACCCCGTCGACCTGCGCGGTGAGGTCGATCCAGGCGCCGTCCTGCGGTGACGGTCAGCGGCTGCGCCGCGCCGCGGCACCGGGCCGGCGTCGGCGATGCCGTCGGCGGGCGAATTTGCTTCCCGGAAGGGAGTCTCCAGCCAGCGGGCGCTCGACCCAGAGCGGCCCGCAGCGTCGAGGTCCGCTCGCAGCAGGACGACCGAGCGGTTCAGCGCCGCGTCGTCGGTTTCGGCAATCGCCCAGGCGTTGCCGAGCCCGGTCGCGGCGACGGCGAGGATGTGGAAGCTGCCGGCTCAGGCCGGCGGCAGGATCGATCGTCTCGCGTTTCCATGCGGTCGCCGTCGTAGAGGACGATCGCCGCAGCGACTTTGCGTCCCTGCGGCCCGAAGATGAGCCCGGTGTGCCGCCGGCCTCGTCGAAGGCGGCGACGGCGACGGCGCCACTCGCCCTGGTCGGCGGCGAGCGCTCTCGGCCGGGGCTTCCCCTTCGGCCGGCAGCAGGACGTCCGCCGGCGGGGAGGCGACCTCGAGCGCCCGCCAGCTGCCGCCGGGGTCGTGGCGGAGGACGACCACCTGTCGCCCGCCGGCCGGTCGGTGTCGCGGCCGACCAGGACGCCGCCGCCCTGCCGGCGTGATCCGGGCCGAGAGCCGGTTCGGGATCGGACCGCGGTAGGGGTTGCCGTTGGCGTCAAGGGGGGTGTCGAAGACCTGCCAGCCGCTCTGCGTTCGGCATGACGGAGGAAGGCCAGCTGCGGGATCCGGTGCCGCCGGGTTGGCGACGGGACCGAACTGCAGGTCCCGGGTACCGACCCGCACCCCGCCGACCGCGAGCGGCAGCGGCGGTATCCCCAAGCCTCGCCGGCCTCGCCGGCGGGGGCGGCGCCCATCAGCGTCCATCTCCGGGTCGGCGGCGCCGAGCAGCGGCAGCGGCCCGGTGCCCGGTGGCGCCGGGTCGCCGCTGCCGGGCGCGGCGACGAAGAGCAGGACGACGAGGATGGCGCTGAAGAGCGCCAGGTTGCGGCGGTTGCGCCGCACCGCGCGGCGGTGGAGCCGCGGGCGGGCGCCAGGCCGAGCGGGTGGTCACTTGCGCTTCACCTCGGAGACCTGGAAGGCGAGCCGGGTCGGGTAGTTCTCCCGGCTCAGCCTCAGGACCAGCTTGTGGCGACCGGTGCCGAAGGTCCGCCGCGGGGTGCGGGCGACGGTGCTCCCGCCACGCTTGGCGAGCAGCGCGACCTTCGCCTTGCGGGTGACGGTGAAGGAGACGGTGAGGCGCAGGCCCTTGCAGCTGCGAGCGGACCTTCCGCAGCAGCGGCGGCAGCTGGCGCACCTTCGACCTCGGTGGTTCGGCGATCGGGTTCTGCTCCAGCTCCGGCGGGGCGAAGAGCTGCGAGTCGTCAACCGGCGGCTTGTCGGGGATGAACTGTTCGGCCGCCTCGTTGGGGCGAAACTCGATCGTGCCCTGGAAGGCCGGGTCGGTGTCTTCGGGCAGCTGGCGACCCGTCGCTGTAGTGGAAGAGCCAGCCGGCCCAGGTGACCATCCAGCATTCCTCCGGCGCCGGGCAGGCGATCCGGGCGGCGCTGCCGCGGCCGGCCCCGGCCGCGGGCAGGCGGGTGAGCGTCGTCGTCCCGTCGGGCGCGATCCGCGCGACCGTCGCCTTGCTGTTGGTGCTGCGGCGCTCGGCGAAGGGGACCACGGTGGCGAACGCATCTTCGGTGTCCGGCATCGCGGCGACGTCGCCGAAGCGGTCGCTGGCGCCGAAGCGGCTCCGGCTCAGGCGCGAGCTCCTGGAAGGCGTCGCCGACCAGGCGCGCGGCCAGCGGCGGGCGCGCGACCGCGCCGCCTTCCGGTGCCGCCGAGCCCGAAGCGGCGCCGCCGCCGACCGCCCAGAGGTCGGTGCCGTCGCTGTCGAGGGCGAGCAGCTCGCTGCCGTCGGCCGGCACGCCGCCAGCGGCGCCGGCAGGAACGGGTCGTTGGCGAAGGCGCCGTCCGTCGATCTGGTGAATCAGGCGCGGCGGCGCCTCCGGCTCGGCCAGCTCGACCGGGTCGGTCCGGTTCTCGGGCGAGCGGCCGACCAGGGTCGACTCGAAAAGCTCGCCCGCGTGGAACTCCATGTCGGTCACCCCGCGGCCCTGCGGTCCGTAGACGGTCGCGAGGTTGCTCCCGTTCCAGTGCAGGTGGAAGGCGCCGACCCGATCGCCGAGCGCGTCCTGGGAGCCGACCCCGCCGAACCAGCAGTCGTTCGGGCCGTCGCAGGCCGCCGACGTCATCGTCCGGAACGGGTCCGCCGCGTCGACCCGGGTGCTCCAGGAGCCGACCACCTGGCCGTCCTTGAAGCGGCAGAGGGCGAGCCCCGAGCCTCTGCCGCGGCTGGCTCGGTTCGCTGACCACCCAGAACTCGGTCGGCCCCGCCCAGGCGATCCGCGCCGTGTCGCCGGGACCGCCGCAGACGGTCGCCAGCTGGTGCCAGGCGCGCCCGTTCCAGCTGAAGATTCCGCGCGGAATCGTCGCGTTGCCGGCCACCGTCAAGCAGGCCCCGGTTGGGGGCCCAGAACGAGAGGTCGCCGGGAGCGCCGAGCGGCACTTTGAAAGGCGCTCCCGCCGGCGGCGGTGGCTGCTCGAGCCGCCAGATCGAGGCGGCGCTTGCCGAGGTGGCGGTGAAGGCGGCGACGAGCAGCGCCAGCAGCGCCGCCAAGGTTGCTTTGCGTCTAGTCACCTCGCTCCTGCGCACCTTCCTCCTGGGGCTGCAGCTCGGGCGAGCGGCGGCGGCTCCTGCTCGCCGAGGTCGAGCAGGGTCGGCTCGACGGTGGCGAGCACAGCGTCGAGGGCGTGGCCGGAGAGGGTCTCGTGCTCGATCAGCGCGTTGGCGGTCTCGTAGACCGCGCTCCAGTTGCGGCGCAGGATCATTTCGGCCTGGGCGACCGCCTCCTTGACGATCCGCTCGACCTCGCGGTCGATCAGCTCCAGGGTCGCCGGGCCGACCGAGCCGAGCTCCTGCAGCGAGGCGCCGAGGAAGACCTCGCCCTCCTTCTCGCCGATCGTCACCGGCCCCAGCTCCTCCGACATCCCGTAGGAGGTGACCATCTGCCGGGCGAGGCCGGTGGCCGCGTGGAGGTCGTCGTGGACTCCGGTCGAGACGACGCCGAACTCGATCTTCTCGGCGGCGAAGCCGGCGACGATCGCGATCAGGTGGCGGCGCAGGTCGGGCTCCTGCATCACCACCGCGTCGCGGTCGGTGAGCATGCTCGCCGAGGTCCCGAGCTGGCGACCGCGGGCGACGATCGAGAGCTTCTGGGCCGAGACCTGCTGGCCGATCGAGCGGGTGACGACCGCGTGGGCGGACTCGTGGATCGAGATCACCCAGCGCTCCTCCTGGCTCAGCACGTGGTTTTTGCGCGCCGGCCCGGCGACGACGCGGTCGATCGCCTCCTCGAGCGTCGGCTGGTCCATCTCCGTCCGCCCTTCGCGCACGGTGAGCAGCGCCGCCTCGTTGATCACGTTCGCCAGCTCGGCGCCGCTGAACCCGGGCGTCAACTTGGCGATCTCCTCCAGCGAGGTGCCCGGCGCCAGCGGCCGGCTGGCGCAGTGCAGGGCGAGGATGTCGAGCCGGCCGTGGACGTCGGGGACGTCGACGGTCACCTGGCGGTCGAAGCGGCCGGGCCGCAACAGCGCCGGGTCGAGGATGTCGGGGCGGTTGGTGGCGGCGAGGACGACGACGCCGGCGTCGCCGCCGAAGCCGTCCATCTCGACCAGCATCGCGTTCAGCGTCTGCTCGCGCTCGTCGTTGCCCTGGCCGACTCCGGCGCCGCGCTTGCGCCCGGCGGCGTCGAGCTCGTCGATGAAGATCAGCGCCGGCGCCATCTTCCGCGCCTTGGCGAAGAGGTCGCGGACGCGGGCCGCGCCGACCCCGACCAGCGACTCGACGAAGTCCGAGCCCGAGAGCGAGAAGAAGGCGGCGTCGGCCTCCCCCGCGGTCGCCTTGGCGAGCAGCGTCTTGCCGGTGCCCGGAGGGCCGACCAGCAGCACGCCCTTCGGCGCCCGCGCGCCGACCGCTTCGTATTTGCTCGGGTCGGCGAGGTAGTCGCGGATCTCGCGCAGCTCGGCCACCGCTTCGCCGGCGCCGGCGACGTCGTCGAAGGTGGTGCGGTCGGGTGACGCCCTCGCCCCTTCTTGCGGCCCTTGCCGGTGAACTTCGAGAAGCCGGCGAAGGCGCCGGCGCCGCCGTCCTGGCCGAGCCGGGTGAAGAGGACGAAGAGGCAGACGAGAAGCAGGATCGGGATCAGGAACTGGACCAGGATCTGCTTCGTCGGCTTGTCGGCCTGCTGGTCGACGGTGACCATGGCGCCGCTTTTGTCGAGCGCCTGAATCATCGTGTTGAGCTGCGCGTCGGAGCTCGGGTAGGCGGCGTAGACGGTGCGGCCGTTCTCGGTGTCGATGACGACGCGCGAGTCCTGGTCGAGCAGGGTCGCCGTCTGCCATCTGTTTTTGCTGCGTCAGCTGCACCACCCGGCTGAGCGGCACCTGTTCGCCCGGCGAGCTGGGCTTGATGTCGTCGAGCAGGCTGAAGAAGGTGAAGACGAGGAAGAGCGAGGCGAGGATCAGTGCCGTGTTGAGCGGGTCCTTGAGGAACCAGCGGCCCGCCTTTTCCAGACGCTCGCGGACTGCTTGCAGGACCTCTTTGCCACTCGGCGGGCTGACCTTGCTCATATGCCTCCCTCTTCCTTCGCGGTTACTTCAGCTTCAGCGTCACGGCGCTGTTGGATGACTTGGTGGTGCCGCCGGTCGGGATGAAGGTGATCTTCAGGTTCACCTTCAGCGATCCGGTCTGCTTCAGCACCTGCTTGGCGGCGCCGCTCGGCGTCAGCGTCAGGTTGAACGTTCCGGCTTTGGCCGCGTTCAGGGTGACTTTGCCGACGTTGATCGTCTTTTTGCCGTTTTTGGCTTTGCCGACCATCACCACTTTCCCGGCACCCGGCAGCTTCAGCGAGATCGTCGCCTTGCCGGTTTTCGAGGAGATGGCTTTTTTCGTCACCGAGAAGGCGTTGCTCGGCGGCATGATCACCGGCGGGGTCAACACCGGCGGATCCTGTTTCGGCGTCTGCGGTTTTTCTTCTTCGCCACCGCCACCGCCATCGCCCTTGTTCCAGTCGATCGAGGTAACACCCGCGCGAGCGATCGTCAGGATCTCGTCGGGCAGAGGCGCGTAGTCACGACCGAGCAGACCGACCTGGGCGGAGGTGCTGACGATGTTCTCCCAGTAGTCCTTGACGGTGCGGGCCTTTGCCTCCTCGATTCCTTCGTTGCCCCAGACGTCGGCGTTGTCGTCGAAGACCAGGCCGTAGGTCAGGGTGCAGATCCCGAACGCGCCCGGCGAGTTGACGCCGCTGACGTTCTGCCAGCTGCCGAGGGTGCTCGGCAGAGGATCACCGCTGGTCCCGTTTTTGAACGTGGCGCCCGCGCAGTTGGCGCCTTTCTGGGTCACGGTCGAGCGGAAGCCGTTCGGGTCCGCGGTCGGCTCAGGGAAGACTCCGGCAGCGGTTCGTCGGGCAGCTGGGTCCAGTATTTGTCGTTGTCGTTCACGCCCGGTTCGATCGTCATCGCCTTGGTCGCGCGCGGTCGCGAGGTCGACGTAGCCGACCGAGCCATCGGTGGCGATCAGTTTGTCGGCGGCCGCGCCGCCGCCCGAGCTGCAGCTGCTGGTGATCTGCTCGCTGACAGCACCGGCACCCGGGCCGGATTTGTTTTCACAGTCGGCACGGACGCCGAAGGTTGCGTTCGGCCACTCACGGGTGTCGTTCGAGCCGAAGAGTACGTGCTCATCCAGCCTTTGCCCGGATCGATCGTGTTCAGGTAGTCCTTGAACGCGAAGGTGGTGCCCGAGTTGTCGAAGCGGACGACGCGGATGATCGGCACGTTTTCGCAGCCGGCCTCTTTGAGCTCCGGGAAGACGTCGTCCCAGTTCTTGAAGCCGGCGGCACCGGTCCAGATTGCCTCGAACTCGGCCTTCGTGAAGCGGACCCGAACCACGTCGTCGGTGCCGTTCTTCGTCCGTCCTGGATTCCGCGTTCAGTTTGGCTACGTCGCAGCCGTTGGGGAAGTTGACAAGCGGGGCGATGGCGCCGACCGCGGCCGGAATGACGTGGATCTGGCCGTTGTCGCTCGGGTCCGGATCGGAAGCCGGGTTTCCGGCCGCGCCCACACCCGTGTTCATTTTCTGGATCTCTTCCACCGTCGGCGGCTCGTCGCTGCCGGCGAATCGAGGAGGGTGGCGCGGTTCATCATCGCCGCGCGACCCGCACCGCTGCCGTCGCCGGTCGTAGGTGAGCCGGGCGCTGCTGCCGCCGAACGGGGTGTCGGAGCAAAAGGTGTCTTTGAAGTTTTCGTTGAACCAGACGTGGGCGGCGTTGGGGAACGATGCGCCGTCGCCTGGATGTCTTCACCGGCGCACTTGTCGGGGGTGAACGCGGCGCTGGCGCGCGGAGCGAAGCTCAGCACCAACAGCATCGCCATGGCTGCGGCGAGAACTCCCGCAGCAGCAGCGCTCAAAGCCCCGTCGGGTGGGGCCGAAACTGCGGCTCATTTCGGTTATTCCTTTCATCGGCTGAATGATTTCGGCGCCAGCGTCATCGGGCCTAAACCTGCTGTCAAGCCGTTTCACAGGACTTCTACGCTGCGTTCACATCGCGTTATCAGCGGCGTAACCAGATCGTCACCAGGAGGTGACCGGCGCTTCACTTCTGCGGCTTGCTGCCGTCGGTTTCGGCGCCCTCGAGGAAGACGATCGCCCGGCTGGCGCTGGCTCGCCTGCCGCCCCTGGCGGCGACGTAGGTGACCGCCGCGCGCGCCGGCAGCTTGCCAAGCTCGCGCAGCTCGCCGCGGTAGCGCTGGACCGGCCGCAGGACCAGCTTCACGGTCGAGCGTTTGGTTCCGCGCGCCCTCGCGTCGTCGGTGGCGAGCGTCCGCAGGCGACGCGGCTCGCCAGCCCGTCCTTTTGCCACCGCCCTCACACCCCCGGCGGCGGGGACCGAGACGGTGAGCTCGACGACGCCCCCCGGGCGCGAACGGGCGCGAACCGTTATCTGCGGCCCGCCGCGCGAGCTTTCGATCGTCGACTCGCCGACCCCGCCGCCGGTGCCTTTGGGCTGCTCGTTGCCAGGGTCGGGCTGCCGCTCGACCACAAAGGCATCGGCGCGCTGATTGGCGTCGCCGAAGAAGAGGTTGCCGGCGAACGAGACGAAGGCGATCCGCTCGCCATCGGCCGAGATGGTGACTCCGTTGAGGACATCGCCATTGGTGTCTCCGCCTTCGCTCGAAGAGCGTCGCCCGTTCGATCGACTTTTCCAGCAGGTCGACGACGTAGAGGTCGCGACGGTCGGGAACCGGCCTGGGGTGCCGCGGAACTGCAGTACGGGCAGCGTGTATTTGGTCCGGGCCGTGACCAGGCCAGGTAGCGGCCGTCGGCGGACATGGCGATGCCGCTGATCGGCGGATTTGCGCTCGGATCGGTGCTGGCGTCGCGGGTCAGCTCGACCGTCCCCGCCTTGCGGCTGACGCCGGGACTCATGTCGGTGAGGAAGACGTCCTGGGCGAGACCGCCGAAGGGAGAGCTCCTGGGCCCGGATGCGGTCAGGAAGGCGACCTTGAAACCGTCCGCGCTCAGAACCGGCAGCTGAGCGCTGATGCTGGTCCGCTGCGCCTCCTGTTCGGCCAGCGGCCCGTAGCAGGGCCCGGTCGAGGTGAGATCGAAGAAGGTCGTCGACCCGGGAGGGCAGGCGGCATCGTCGGGGTCGGCGAGGCCGGTGATGCGCCGGGTCGGCGCCGTCGGGCCGTCGGCAATGCGCCGCCAGAGGTAGTACACGAATTGGGCTTCGGAGTTCTCGCCGCCCAGCAGACGGGTCTGATCGCCCGCGTTGGCGCCGGTCCAGGCAACGGTGGTGCCGTCGCCGCTCAGCGCGCCCCCGAACGCGCCGCCGGCGGGTTCCTCGGTCATCAGGCCGGTGGTCGGGTTGCGCTTCGCCGTCACCAGCGTGGTCGTGTCGGCGACGCGATCGCGAACGAAGACCTGGCCCGAAGGCGTGTCGGTGGTCGCGCTCCCCGGCAGGTCGGATGGTGCCGCGGTGCGGAAGACGACTTTCTGCCCGTCGGCGCTGATCGCCACCCCGGCCGATACTTCGGCGCCTGGGTTGCTGCCGGGAAAGGTGGTCGGGTTGACGTAGCTGCGACGGTACGTCGCTGCCGTTACGCGCCGAGACCAGATCGAAGGCCCCCGGTTCGCCGATCGCTTTCTGCATGTCGCGCACGTAGACGTCGACGTTGTCGTTGGTGTCGACCGGCAGCAGCGGCTCAGCCGTGGCGAAGGCGACGTAGCGGCCGTCGGCGCTGATCGAAGGGCTGACGGCGCCACGACGGAGGAAGGCGTTGGTCTCTTCGTCGAAAAGGTTGCCGTCGGCGACTTTCTCCAGCGCCCGGGTCTCGAGGTCGAAGCGGAAGATGCCGCCCGCCCGGTACTTCCCGGGCGGGTCGGGGTCGTCGTCGGCGAAGAAGTTGCGCGCGCGGGTCTGGATCGCGACGTAGCGGCCGTCGGCGGAGATCGCCGCGAAGACCGTCGCGTCGTCGCCCTGCTCCCCGCGGGCGAAGTCGGCGGAGACGATCTGGGCGCCGTTGCCGTAGAAGGCCGAGGCGGTGGCGGGCGCGAGCAGGGTGGCGACCAACCCGAAAGCGAGTGCGACGGCAACCCGCCGCATCCGATGTTCACCAGACCTGAGTGTGGTCAAAGGCGGATGCGTTCTCATTTGACCCTCACCACCCGCGACCAATTGGTGCGGTTGCCGGCGCGGTCGCGGGCGCTGACGCGGATCCGGAAGCCGCCGCTGCCCTTGTAGGCATGGCTGACGCGGATGACCGATGGCTTCGCTTTCTTCTTGCGGCCGGAGGCCGAGCCGAGGCGGAAGCCCCCGCCCCATCCCGCTCGCCGAAGGCGACCTTGACCGACCCCTTGCGCAGGGTCGAGGCCGTCCCCTTGCGCCCGTCGCTGACCACGACCGTGACCCGCCGCCCCTTGCGGCGCAGCTTCACCTTCGGGGGGCGCCGGTCGACCAGGAGCTGACCGACGCGGCTGCCGGTTTCCTGCCCGAGGTCGTCGACGGCGAAGATCTGGATCCGGTGGCGGCCGTTGTCGAGGTCGTCGGCCTTCAGCAGCGCGCTCAGCCCCTGCAGCCCTTCCCGCACCGGCTCGTCATCGACGCTGACCGAGTAGCGGACGCTGCCGATCGCGTTCGGGCTGTGGTCCCAGGCGATCCGCACCTTTCGCTTCCGCTGCCAGCCGTTCGGGAGCAGGACGAGAAAGGGATCGGGCGGGGCGTCGACCACCGCCGCGGCGAGCTGGGAGTTGGCGTCGCCCCCCTGCCGCCAGGCGACGATCGCGTCGCCGAGGCCGGAGCCGCCCAGCACGAGGTTGCTGACCGCGCCGCCACCCGGCGCGCAGAGCGCGGTCGACTCGTCGACGCCGTCGGCGCGCCGCTCCTGGGCGGTGACGAGGCCGGCCGGTCCCTGCTGCTCGCGCCAGGCGGCGACCCCGGCGCCGCTTTCGGCGAGGTCGACCAGGGGGCGCCCGGAATGCCGCTTCTGCCCTCGTCGAGCCGCTCCACTGCGATCGGCGCCGCTTCGTCGCCGCTCGCCAGCAGGGTCGCCGGGCCCTCGCCGAAGCCGCTCAGGTAGAGGCCGCGGGGGTCGACGCCGACGCTGGGTGGGCCAAGTGCCGAGCGAGCGCCGCCGTCGATGAGCTGGGCGCCGGCGAATTTCTGCGCCGATTCGGAGAAGACGTCGGGCATCTCGTTGACCATCGAGCGCGGCGCGTTCAGCTTGCTCGCCTGCCCCGGCTGCTGGCGGAAGGCAACCGCGGTCTGGCCGAAGCCGGCGACGTCGAGGGCGAAGGCGTCGGCGGGGCCGCGCAGCGGCGCCCCTTCCCAGCTCGAGGGGCTGGCCTGGATCGGGATGCTGACGCTGGCGCCGAACAGCCGCCGCACCCAGACCCGGTCGACGAACTCGTCGTCGGGCTCCTGCCAGGCGACCACCCCCTGCCCCTGGATGTCGATCCCGACCTCGGGGGCGTTCTCGGGCATCGCCTCGCGCACCGGAGTGGCGATGTTGCGGTCGACCGGGGTGCCGAGCACCGACCAGAGCCGGGCGCCGTAGCGGGCGACGCGAATGTCGGCGCCGACGTAGCCCTGCGGGTTCGAGGGGCTGATGTCGGTCACCACCCGGTAAGCGAGGTAGGCCTGGCCGCCGCGGTTCATCGCCAGGTCGGGGTAGGTCGCGGTCGCCTCGCCGACGTTGAGGTCGACCGGAACCGGAGTCTGGAAGGAGGTCGCGCCGGGGTCGAGGGTCGCCGAGAACATGCGGTCGCTTTCGACCCCGAACTCCTGCACCCAGGTGACGAGCAGGCGACCGCCGTCACCGGCACCGATCCGCGGCCAGCTGGAGTCGAAGCTCTGGCCGACGTCGACCCGCTGCGGCGGGCGCCAGGCACCGCCGCGCGAACTGGGTGGCGAAGACGTGGCTGCGGCCGTCGACCTGCTTCAGGTAGACGACGCCGCCGGTGCCGTCTTCGGACATCGCCGCGTCGCCGGCCGCGAGGACGCTGGCGCTGGGTCCGTCGACCAGGTGGACGTCGGAGACGACGGCGCGCGCCACTCCCGGTCCCGGGAGGGGGGTGAGACAAGCCGCCAGGGAAAGGACGACCAGGCAGGTACGCCTCGGGAGGGCAGCGCGCATGTGACGGCACACTCCCGGCCCGACGTGTCAGAGATGTAATGAAGGCGATACCAACTGGTTAAACCGCCGCGGCCCGTTCACAGCAGCTTCGCAAGGTCGCAACTCCTCGTTAGCAAGCCTCGCCACATGCGCACCTAGGTTCGGCCGGATTCTCACTTCCGAAACGAACAAGGAGAAAAAGCTCATGAGAGCTACGCGCATGCGTCTCGCTCTATTCGCGACCCTGGTCTTCGCCGCGATCGCCGCCGTCGGCGCCGTGGCCACGGCCCACAATTGGAGTGGAGACGGGGACGACAACTCACGCGAGATCAAGCAGTTGATCGACTCGCACAAGCCCAAGAATGTGATCCTGCTGATCGGCGACGGGATGGGCGGCAGCGAGATCACCCTCGCCCGCTACTACGGCAAGGGCGCCGAGGGCAGCCTGAATATGGAGACGCTGCCCTTCTCCGGCGAGCTGATCACCTACGGGCTCTCCGCCGGCGCGGGCCCCGACTACCCGCCCAACTACGTGCCGGACTCGGCCCCCACCGCGACCGCCTGGTCGACCGGCAAGAAGACGATCGACGCCCGCCTCTCGCAAGGGCCGAGCGCTGCCGAGAGCATCCCCGGCTCCAACGCCGGCTACAAGACGACGTTCGAGATCGCCGACCAGCGGGGCATGCGGGTGGGCAACGTCTCGACCGCCGAGATCACCGACGCGACCCCGGCGGCGCCCTCCTCGCACATCTCCCAGCGCGCCTGCCAGGGACCAAACGACTCCCGCACCACCTGCCTCTCGGAGACGAAGGGCAAAGGCGGCCTCGGCTCGATCGCCGAGCAGCAAGTCGACCACCTGCTTGACGTCAACCTCGGCGGCGGCCGCAATCGCTACCTGCAGGCGCTCGACTCGGGCAGCGGCACGGTGGTCGACTACGCCAAATCGAAGGGCTACCGCTACGTGCAGACCGCGGACGAGCTGAACGGGATCACCTCACTCACCAAAGGACCGGTCCTCGGCCTCTTCAACGCCGGCAACATGACCACCGAGTTCAAACCGCTGATCGCGGCGACGACCCCGGGTGCCGGCGGGCCGACCACCCGCTGCGACGAGACCAACCGCCCGGCCAACGAGCCGAGCCTGGCGGCGATGACCGACAAGGCGATTGATCTGCTGGAGAGCAAGAAAGGCTTCTTCCTGCAGGTCGAGGGAGCCTCGATCGACAAGCGCGATCACGCCTCTGACGTATGCGGCCAGATTGGCGAGAACCTCGCCTTCGACAAGGCCGTCGGCGTTGCCCTCGATTACCAGGAGGACCACCCCGAGACCCTGGTGGTGATCACCGCCGACCACTCGCACACGAGCCAGATCGTCCCGGCCAACCAGGACACGCCTGGTTTCTACGCGACCCTGCAGTCGGCCGACGGGGTGCCGATCCGCGTTTCCTACGCGACCGGCAAGACCGCGCCCGGTCAGTCCCACACCGGGGCCCGGGTGCCGGTAGCGGCGATCGGTCCACAGGCGACCAACATCATGGGCGTCCGCGACCAGACCGACCTGTTCCAGACCCTGATCGGCCGTTAGCGGCGGCTCACGCAGGTCAGCGAGGGGCCGCGCTTCGGCGCGGCCCCTCATTCGGTTTATTCATTGATGGTCATCAATGATCTGCTAGGTTCGCGCCGATGACGGATCTGCCGGTGATCAACTGCTGCACGCCGCTCGCCGGCAGCTCGCTGGGGGCCGAGCGCGCAGCCGAGCTCGAGTTGGTGATGAAGGCGCTGGCGGATCGACAGCGCCTGCGGATCGTCAACATGCTCCTCCGCGCCGAGGGCGAGCCGGTCTGCGTCTGCGAGTTCGAGCCGTTCCTGGGCCTCTCGCAGGGAACGGTCAGCCATCACCTCAAGGTCCTCGCCGCGGCGGGTCTGGTCGAGCGGGAGACGCGCGGCACCCGCAGCTATTTCGCCCTCGTCCCCGGCGCGCTCGATGCGGTGCGCGACGTCTTCGCGACCGCCCCGTCCCGCTGCTGAGGAACCTGGTGACGCCGCAACCCGACCTGCGCCGCCGCGCCGCCGCCGAGGGACTCGGGGTCTTCGCCCTCGTCTTCGCCGGCTGCGGGGCGATCGTCGCCGAGGCCACCTACCCAGGCTCGCTCGGCCCGGTCGGGATCGCCCTCGTCTTCGGTCTGGTGGTGATGGCGATGGTCTACGCCACCGGGCATCTCTCCGGTGCCCATCTCAACCCCGCCGTCACCCTTGCCTTCGTCCTCACCCGTCACCTCCCCAGAGGCGAGGCCGCCGCCTATCTCCTCGCCCAATGCGCCGGGGCGCTGGTCGCGGCTCTAGCGCTGGCTGCAATTTGGCCCGCCGAGCCCGCCTCCCTCGGCGCCACCCTTCCCACCGTCGGCGCCGGCAGCGCCTTCGCCTACGAGCTGATCCTCACCGCCTTCCTGATGTTCGTGATCATGGCCGTCGCCACCGACACCCGGGCGGTCGGCGCAGCGGCGGCGATCGCAATCGGCGGCACCGTCGGCTTCGACGCCCTCTTCGGCGGGCCCGTCACCGGGGCGTCGATGAACCCCGCTCGCTCGCTCGGGCCCGCCCTCGTCTCCGGCGAGCTCCAGCATCTCTGGATCTACCTGCTCGCGCCGCCGCTCGGCGCCGGGCTAGGGGCGCTCGCCTACCAGCTGGTCCGCGGCGGGGAACCAGCGACGGAGCCTCGCTGATGGCCCGGGTCCTCTTCGTCTGCCTCCACAACGCCGGCCGCTCACAGATCAGCGAGGCGCTCTTCAGCCGCGCCGGCGGCAGGCGACACGAGGCGCGCTCCGCCGGGACGACGCCAGCGGACCGGGTCCACCCCGAGGTGGCCGAGGCGATGGCCGAGCTGGGAATCGACCTCAGCGGCCGCAAGCCACGGCGCCTCAACCGCGAGGACGCCGAGTGGGCCGACGTGGTGGTGACGATGGGCTGCGGCGACGAGTGCCCCTACATCCCCGGCAAGCGCTACCTCGACTGGGACCTGTCCGACCCGAAGGGACAGCCGCTGGAGGCGGTGCGGGCGACGCGGGACGGGATCGACCGGCGGGTGCGTGACCTGGTCGCGGAGCTGGATCGCGGCGGCGCACTCGGCGACTAGCCAAGGGATTCGCCACGCGATTTTCGGAAAGTGCGCGTTAAATGACTGTTCGGGATTTGTTCGGGTTTCACCCAGTGAGCACCGACACACGGGCCTGGCAGCCCTCGGAATCCTCCATTTGGAGCCGAATGCTCGTTTGGGAGAGCGCTTTCTGACGTGGCTTGCACTCACCCTTGCGAATCGATGCAGAGTCGGCTTACCGTGGCGGGCGTGGCCCAACTTCTCGTCATCGCCGCAGCGGTCGTCGCCGTCGCTTTCGCCGCAGCATCCATCGCCTGGGCGGCGGTGATGCTTGCGTTGATCAAGCGTGTCCCCGAAGCCGAGGCGACGGACAGACCTGCCGTTCGGACTAAGAGAGCCGGAAGCCGGTGAGCAGCCGTTTCTCGGTCTCGCCCTCGACCTTGGCGACGACTTCGACCCGACCCTCGAGCGGGGTGTCGCGGATCTTCGTCGCCAGCAGGTCGTCGACCTGGAAGATGCCGGCCGAGTTGTTGAGCTGGATCTCGATCCGCACCGGGCGCTCCTCCCCCTGGCTGATCCGCACCTCGTCGACGGCGGCGGCGGAGATCGAGTGGATCCCCTCCTGCCCGGCCTCGATCGGGATTCGGGTCCGGCCCTGGGCCATGTCGAGAGCGTCGGCGACGCGGACGACGCCGGCCTCGACCGTGTAGGGCTCGCCGCGGCGGCGGTGGCCGATGATCGCGTGGAGGATCTCCGAGGCGACGACGGTGCGCTCGGGCTCCTTGTAGACGTCGGCGAGCAGGCGCTGCAGGGCGCCGTTGGCGAGGAACAGCGAGTAGGCCTCGTGGTCGGCGCGGTGGATCGACATGCCGACGTCGTGGAGGAGGGCGCCGCCGGCGACCACCACCTCGGCGTCGCGGTCGCGCATCCCGTGGTCGGAGACCATCGCCGGCTCGACCCCGGCGCGGACCAGGATCCGCAGCAGCCGCAGGGCGATGTTGAGGACGATCTGCATGTGGACCCAGCTGTGGTCCGACATCCCCAGCCGCTCAGCGTGGACCTGGGTCATGTACCACCAGGCCCGCACCTCCTCGTCGGAGTTGGCCGCCTCGAGGAAGCTCTCCAGCTTGCGGTTGCCGCGGGTCGGCGCCCGCACCCGAGCCTCGGCGATCGCCTCCTTCGGCGGTTTGCGCTGTGGCCCACCGGGATCAGGCGCCGGAACCTGCTCCTCGCTGGGCGGCGTGCGCTCCTCGTCAGCCATCGCGCGCATCGTAGACGCGCCACCGGGTGGCGTTCGTCCTTTGTCGCCCACAGGACTACAAAGGACGAACGCCGAGCGTCAACTGAGTGCGTGTCGAGGATGCGAACGCAGTTGTCCCCGCAAACCGGGGACAACTGCGTTCGGTCAGCCGCAGACAGGCCAGGGACTGGAGCCGGACTGCGCGTAGAGCAACGCTGCCCGGTAGTCCTGCTCGGACTCGGGTGCCGCGGCGGGATCGCCGCTGCCGCCGACCGATTCCCAGGTGCCGAAGTCGAACTGGTATTTGCCGCGGTAGCTGCCATCGGAGGAGACGATGGTCGGGTCGCCGCCGGACTCGCAGGAGGCAATCGATTCCAGCGTCGCCATCGAGACGCCGAGGCTGGCGAAGCGTTCCTCGCGTTCGCGCTCCTCCCGTTCCGCCGCGGCCTTTTCGTCAGCGCGGATGTCGGCGGCGATCGTCCTCACCATGTGGTGGAAGCGATGGACCGGCGCCTTCAGCGCCGCAAACGGCGCGACTTTCGCCTGGCCCACAGCCGGGCCGGCATTCTTCTCCTCGCCCCCATCCGCGGCCAGAGCCGCAGCCGGGAAGGCGAGAAGGATGAACAAGATCGCGGTGAAGTGTTTGTGTTTTGTGAGCAAGCGCAAAACCGTGAGGGTTCACGCCGATCCCATGTGTGGGGGCCATCACATAAGCGCCGCCGCTCGCTCCAATCCGCACGAGCTCAGGCACGGATCTCCTTCTATGCAGGAGGAAATGATTGCGATCTTGCGCGTGGGCGGAGAGGGACACCCCCTCCAGACACATCTCGCTATGGCTCGATGTTGAGTGTCTGGAGGGGGTGTCCCTCTCCGCTGCTCAGACGGCTTTCGCGACCAGCAAGCGCAAATCCGGCAGCGTCCGGAATGACTTGGTCTCGACCTTGCCGTAGCCGCTCTCAGTCATCCAGCGCGAGACCTCATCTACTGAGTAGGTGTCAGCGCCGCTGGTCAGATGGAAGAAGAGGCCGAGGATTGAGGCGAGGTTTGCTTGCTGTCCCCCGGAGCGGTCGTATAGGTCGAGGACGCATAGGGTCGCACCCGGCCGCAGAACCGCATGGATGCGCTTGAACAGCGCCCGCGCCTGCTCGGGCGAGAGGTGGTGGATGATGTTGAAGCAGAGGGCGCCGTCGTAGTGGCCGTCGTAGTCGACCTCGAACATGTCGCCGACCAGGTGGCGGACGCGGTCGCTCATCCCCGCCTCAGCGACGATCTCCTCCCCCACCGCGGCGCTGCCGGGCAGGTCGACGATCGTCGCCCGCAGCCCCTCGTGCCGACGGCAGAGCGCCATCGAGTACTCGCCGTGGGCACCGGCGACGTCGAGCACCGAGTGGGCGCCGCGCGCCAGCGGGATCGCCTTCGCCACTTCGGCGCTGGAGAGCCGCGCCAGCTGGAACTGACCGCGGATGTAGGACTGCCAGTAGGGGTCGTCGGGGTCTTTGCCGTGCAGCTCGACGTGCTTGCCGTCGCGGACCAAGTCTTCGAGCCCGGCGTACCAGTCCCAGTACTCGTAGGTGTCGGCGAGGAAGTCGCCGAGGTAGGTGTCGGAGCGCGGGTCGAGCCAGCGGTGACCGCTCTTAGTCATCTCGTAGGTCCCGTCCGGGTTCTGCCTGACGTGGCCGACCGTGGCGATCACGTCGAGCACCCGCAGGGTCCCAGTCGTCTGCAACCCCAGGTGCTCGGCCAGCTCGGCCGGATCGCGCGGCCCCTCGGCCAGCGCCCCGAGGATCCCGGTCCGCTGCGCCACCTGCAGCGAGCGCGCCACCGGCATCGAGAACATCGCCTCGCCGATCGGCGTCGGCACCTTGCCGAGCAGCAGGCCGAGCCGCTCCACCAGCCCGTCGGGGATCGCTCCAATCCGCATCGGCGCCACCCTATCCGCGATGATCGGCGCATGGGAGACGCCCCGACCTCGCGGCTCTTGCTCGCCTGTCCCGACCGTCCCGGCCTGATCGCACGGGTCAGCGGTTTCCTCGCCGACGCCGGGCTCAACATCGTCGACGTCGACCAGCACTCGACCGCCGAGGGGCGCTTCTTCATCCGGATGGTCTTCGATCGGATCCCCGAGCCCGAGCAGAAGGCGCTGGAGGCCCGCTTCGACGCCGAGATCGGCGCCCCGTTCGAGATGGACTACGAGTTCTCCGAGACCGGCCGCGACAAGCGCGTCGCGGTAATGGTCTCGCGCGAGGACCACTGCCTCTCCGACCTGCTCTGGCGCTGGCGCAACGGCGACCTCGGCGGCGAGCTGGTCGACGGTGATCTCCAACCACCCCGACCACGCCGCCCAGGTCGAAGCGGTCGGCCTTCCTTTCCACCACCTGCCGGTCGAGCCGGGAGGCAAAGCGGACGCCGAGCGCCAAGCGCTGGAGCTGCTCGGACGGGATCGACCTGCTCGTCCTCGCCCGCTACATGCAGATCCTCTCCGACGACTTCCTCCGCGCCCTCGCCGCGCCGGCGATCAACATCCACCACAGCTTCCTGCCGGCCTTCGTCGGTGCCGACCCCTACCACCGCGCCTACGAACGCGGGGTGAAGCTGATCGGCGCCACCGCCCACTACGTCACCGCCGAGCTCGACGCCGGCCCGATCATCGCCCAGGACGTCGAGCCGGTCGACCACCGCGACGAGGTCGCCGACATGATCCGCATCGGCCGCGACATCGAGCGCCTGGTCCTCGCCCGCGCGGTGATGGCCCACCTCGACGACCGCGTCCTGCTCGACGGCGAGCGCACGATCGTCTTCTAGGCAAACTGGCTGACCAGCCAGTTTTCGCGTAACCTGCCCGCCAATGGAGCAGGCGACCCTCCCCCGCCCCCACGCCGCGCGCCGCGACACGTTCCCCCCAGGACCGCGCACGCCCTCCCTCCTGCAGGCGGTCAAATACGCCCGTGACCCGCTCGGCTTCCTCGCCGCCCACCAGCGCAGCCAGGGCGACATCTTCACGATCCGCTTCCCCTACTTCGGCAAGATCGTCTACGTCGCCAGCCCCGACCTGGTCAAAGCGCTCTTCACCGGCTCGCCCGCCACCTTCCACGCCGGCGAGGCCAATGCCACCATGCTCGAGCCGGCGTTGGGGCCGAACTCGGTCCTCTCCCTCGACGACGCGCCCCACATCCGCCAGCGCAAGCTGCTGCTGCCGCCCTTCCACGGCGAGCGGATCCAGCGCTACGGCGAGCTGATCGTCGAGATGACCCGCCAGGAGATGGAGAGCTGGCCTGTCGGCCAGCCGTTCGCGATGCGCCCCCACACCCAGCGGATCACCCTGGCGGTGATCATGCGCGCGGTCTTCGGCGTCCACGACGAGGACCGGCTGCTCCGCTTCGAGACGCCTGATCGAGGACTTCGCCCGCCGGGTCGGCCCCATCACCTCCTTCCCGATGCTGCGCCGCAACCTCGGCCCCGGCAGCCCCTGGCCACGCTTCCTGCGCTCGCGCGCCGCGCTCGACGAGTTCATCTACGAAGAGATCAAGCTGCGCCGGGCCGAGCTCAGCAACGAGGAACGCGACGACGTCCTCTCGCTGCTGCTCGAGGCCCGCGACGAGGACGGCAACGCGACGAACGACGAAGAACTGCGCGACGAGCTGGTGACTGTGCTCGGCGCCGGCCACGAGACGACCGCGACCGGGCTCGCCTGGGCGGTCGAGCGGCTGAATCGCAACCCGGGGGTGCTGGCGAAGCTGCGCGACTCGCTCGCCGCCGGCGAGGAGGACTACCTCGGGGCGACGGTCAAAGAGGTGCTGCGCTTCCGCCCGGTGATCGTCGACGTCGGCCGCAAACTGACCCAGCCGGCGACGATCGGCGGCTACGAGCTGCCCGCCGGCTCCTTCGTGCTGGCGGCGATCGCCGCCCTCCACTACCGCGAGGACGCCTTCCCCCGGCCCTACGAGTTCCGCCCCGAGCGCTTCCTCGAGGGCAAGACCGACAACTACGCCTGGATCCCCTTCGGCGGCGGCGTCCGCCGCTGCATCGGCGCAGCCTTCGCCGAATACGAGATGCGGACGATCCTGCGTGAGTTCGTCCAGCGCGCCGAGCTGCGCCCGGCCAGCCCGAAGCCGGAAAAGGTCCGGGTCCGCAACATCACCCTGGCGCCGGCAAAGGACACCCGGGTAGTGCTCGAGCGCCGGCTCGCCTAAGTCGCGGCGCCCTCGGCTTCACGCTGCGCCTCCTCCCACTCCGCGTAGAGCGCTTCGATCGCCGCTTTCGCCTCCTCGTGGCGCTTTGTCCCGCGCTCGACCCGGCCCGGGCTCGACCAGGCGGCGGGGTCGGCCAGCTCGTCCTCCAGCTCGCGCAGCTTCGCCTCCGCCTTCTCGATCCGCTGCTCCAGCTTCTCCGCCTTGCGCGCCGCTTTCTGCGCCGGCTTGGTCGCGCTGTACTTCTTGCCGCCGCCAGCGCTCGACTTCACCGCCGCGCTCGCCTGCGCTTCGCCTTCGTCGCGCCGCGGCCTGGTACTCGGCCCAGCCGCTGGGATGGCTCTCCAGCCGCCCGTCCTCGCAGACCAGGGTGCGGCTGCCGACCGCCTCCAGCAGCGCCCGGTCGTGGGAGACGAGCAGCACCGTCCCCTCGAACTCGGTCAGCGCGTCCTCCAGCGCCTCGCGGCTCTCGATGTCGAGGTGGTTGGTCGGCTCGTCGAGGACAAGGACGTTGGCGCCCGAGGCGACGAGGATCGCCAGCGAGAGCCGCCGCTGCTCGCCACCGGAGATGTCGGAGAGCTGCTTCTCGACGTCGCCGCCGGAGAAGAGGAAGCCGCCGAGCAAGGCGCGCGCCTTGTTCTCGGTCAGCCCGGTCTCGCGCTTCGCGGCGTCGAGCACGCTGCCGCTGCCGGCGGCGGTCTCGGCATGCTGGGAGAGGTAGCCGAGCTTGACGTTGTGGCCGCCGCGGACGCTGCCGGAGGCCAGCTCTCGCTCGCCGGCGAGGGTCGCAATCAGGGTCGTCTTGCCGGCCCCGTTCGGGCCGACCAGGACCACGTGTTCGCCACGCTCGATTTCGAGGTTGGCCTTGTCGAGGAGAACCCGCCCCGGCACCTCCAGGGTCCCGTTTACCAGTTTCAGCACCACCCGCCCCGGCCGCTCCGGCGGCTTGAAGTGGAAGCGCAGGGTGCGGCTGTCGCGCTTTTCGGCCATCGGCCCATCGCGCTTGGATTTCTCGATCATTTTCACCCGCGACTGCGCCTGCCGCGCCTTCGAGGCCTTGTAGCGGAAGCGCTCGACGAAGCGCTCCATCCGCTCGATCTCCGCCTGCTGGCGCTCGATCGCCTTGCCCAGCGCCATCTCCCGTTTCGCCTGTTCTTCGCGCCAGGCGTGCCAGGGGCCGGCGAAGAAGCGGGCGCGGCCCGCCTCCAGCTCCAGCACCGAGGTCCCGACCGCCTCCAGGAACCAGCGGTCGTGGGCGACGAGGACGACCGCCGAGTCGAGGTCGACCAGGTAGCTCTCCAGCCACTCCAGCGAGGGAATGTCGAGATGGTTCGTCGGCTCGTCGAGGAGCAGCAGGTCGGGACGGGTGGCAAGCGCCCGGGCCAGCGAGGCACGGGTCAGCTCGCCGCCGGAGAAGGTCGCGAGCTTGCGGTCGGCCTGCGCGGAGTCGAAGCCGAGCCCGCGCAGCACTTCGAGCACCTGGTCGCGCCAGCGGTAGCCGCCGCCGGCTTCGAGTCGATGCTGGGCGGCGGCATAGGCGCGCATCGTCTCCTCGCTCGCCTCGCCGGTCATCTCCCCCTCCAGCCGCTCCAGCTCGGCCTCGGTCTCGAGCATGTCGGTACGGCCGGAGAAGACGTACTCGCCGAGGGTCGCCCGGGAATCCCGCGGCGGCCGCTGGTCATGGAGGGCGACCCGGGCGCCGCGCTGCACGGTCAGCGAGCCGGAGTCCGGGACCAGCTCCCCGGCCAGCACCCGCAGCAGGGTCGACTTGCCGGCCCCGTTGCGGCCCGAGAGCGTCATCCGTTCGCGCGGCTCGAGCTTGAAGCCGACGTCTTCGAAGAGCAGCTTGCCGCCGACATAGACGTCGAGCGAGGTTGCGGTAGCGATCGCCATGGCAACGACCAAGGTAATGGGATGCGGCTGGGCGCGGAGCGCGTAAGGTGAACGCGTGGAGCGAGAGGAGCTGCGGGCGATCCAGGCGCCGCTGAAGGAGCGCTACGAAAGCTCGCCCGAGAGCGCGGCGATCACCCTGCGGGCGGAGGGCAGCCTGGGCGAGGGCGTCTCCTGCTCGGTCCAGACCGGCCGCGCGATCGCCGAGGCCGGCCTCCATCCCGCCAGCGGCGGCGACGGCACCCTGCTCTGCTCCGGCGACATGCTGCTGGAGGCGCTCGCCGCCTGCGCCGGGGTCACCCTCCGCGCCGTCGCCACCTCGCTCGGGATCCCGGTCGCAGGAGGACGCGTCCACGCGGAGGGCGACCTCGACTTCCGCGGCACCATGGCCGTCGGCCGCGAGGCGCCGGTCGGATTCCGGGAGATCCGCCTCCGCTTCGAGCTCGAGACCGACGCCGACGAGGAGCAGCTGGCGACGCTGCTGAAGCTGACCGAGCGCTACTGCGTCGTCTTCCAGACGCTGGCACAGCCACCGCAGCTGTCGGCAACGCTCGCCTGAGCATGACGGGACCGCTCGGCCACCTGGGCGAACTGGCGAAGGCGCGGGCGACGCGTCGCTCCAGCGAACGCGACGACCGCCAGGCGCTGGGCGAGCTGGAGGCGCGGCCGCTGGAGCTGCCGGCGGGCCTCGAGGTCGAATGGCTCGGCGTCTCCGGCTACCGGCTCAGCTACCAGGGGAGGACCCTCCTCGTCGACCCCTATCTCTCCCGCGTCCCCTTCCGCGACCTGGTCCTGCGGCGGACGGCGCTGCCCGACCCGGCCGCGCTCGACCGCTTCGTCCACGCGCCCGCCGAGGTAGTCGGGATCCTGGTCGGCCACACCCACTTCGACCACGCCCTCGACGCGCCGGCGCTCGCTCGCCGGTTCGGCTGCGAGGCCTACGGCTCCCGCTCGCTGGTCAACCTGATGGCGCTGCACGGGCTGGCCGAGCGGACGGTCGAGGTCGAGCCCTACCGGACCTACGAGCTCGGCCCCTTCGAGGTCTCATTCACCCCCAGCCTGCACTCGAAGCTGCTGCTCGGCCTCGCCGTCCCCTACGACGGCGAACTCTGCTGCGACCACCTCGATTCGCTCTCGCCCGGCGCCTACCGCTGCGGCCAGGTCTGGGGCATAACCATCAAGGTCGCCGGGGTCCGCTTTTACCACCAGGGCAGCGCCAACCTCGTCGACGACGCGGTCCGCGAGCGCGGCGTCGACGTCTTCCTCGCCGGCGTCGCCGGCCGCAGCTTCACCCAGGACTACTGGCGGCGGATCCTGCCCTTGCTCGAACCGCGAGCGGTCGTCCCCACCCACTACGACAACTTCTTCCGGCCTCTTGGCGAGGAGATGGACTTCGTCGCCAACGTCCAGTTGGCGCGGCTTCCAGAGGAAATCGCTGCCGTCAGCCGCGACTTCGAGGTAGCAGCGCTGCCGCGCTCGGACCTCAATTGAGTGCGCCGGTCTTTTGCGCCGCTATGCGGAACAAATGACCGGCGCACTACCCAAACTTCGCCGCGATCTGCTCGACCGTCCCCATCGTCCGCATCGTGCCAGCACCGATGGCAGCGTCGATCGCCTTCAGGTCGAGCTCCGATTCGCTGATCCCGCCGCTCGGCAGCCAGTAGAGCTCTCGGCCCTCGATCGCCAAGAGATCCTCATCCGTCATCAGCGTCAGCACCTTCTTCCGCGCCGCGGCGGTCGGCTTCTCCTTCAGGAAGGAGACCTGGAGCTTGCCCTTCGACTTTTCCACAGTTTTCGCCTCGAAAGGCTCGTACGCGCCGATCGCCGCCACCTCCTCAGCGCTGCGGAGGAAGACCGGCACGTCGTAGCCCAGCCGCCCGTCCAGCTCCGCTTCCACCCGCGCTGCCAATTTCGCCTCCGCCTCCTGCTTGGCGGTCGCGAAGATCACATTGCCACTGGCGCGAAAAGTCGCGACCTCTTCGAACCCCATCTCCTCGAAGTGCCGCCGCAGCTCCTCGTTCTTGATCCGCCGCCCACCGAGGTTCATCCCGCGCAGAAAGGCGACGTATCGGTCCATACTCTCAGCCTGTCAAAAGATTCGCTGGATAGTTATCGCCGCATACCGGGGATAACTCGCCGCGATCACCTTCGACGCCTCCACAAGAGATGTCAGGTCTCCGCGTCCAGAGATAAGTTCTGCTGGTGCAACACGAACCGCAAAGCGGCCTGGGCCGGGCTGTTCGAGCCCTGCGGGAGGAGGCTCGGATCGACCAAGGGGCCCTTGCCGAGCGCTCGAATCTCTCCCTCTCTCTGATCACCGAAATCGAGAGTGGTCGCGCGGACCCCACCTGGGGGGACATGCGGCGGGTAGCTCAGGCGCTGGGCATCTCGCTGGAGCGGCTCTCAGAACTGGCCGAGGAGTTCGAGGGCAATAGCTGCTGAAGCTGCTCGACCGACCCAGTGTCGGGCTGCTCGGGTCCGGGCGGGTGAAGTAGTCGCTGGGGAACGGCAGCACGCAGAGTGGGCTGTGCGGCTGGATGAACTCGCAGGCGCCGTTGGAAGCGTCAACCAGCGGCAGCTGCGGTTCGGCTTCGCTCCGGCGACCACCGGCATCGCCAGTTGAATACCCAGCCTGACGCCGCGTCGAAACCGGGCCGATGGTTCAAGACCTCCGCTGGCCCTTACGCTGCAGTGGCCAAAGAAGGGCATAAAGTTGGAGCGATGAGGCGACTGGTAGTCGTTGCGGCAGGGATCGCGCTCCTTGGGGCAAACGCCTCGGCCAGCGCGGCGCAGGCGGAAACCCCCGCCACCTTCATGTCGTGCGGATTTCCACCCACCGGCGGGTCGAAGGGCTCGATCACCTATCGCCAACACCCGGATCGCTGCCACTACAGCGACGATGGATCAGGCAACGACCTGATCAACCTGGTCGAGATTCAGTGGGAAGAATGGGGCCAGTCGGAAGCGAGCGCAACGGGTAAGCGCGTCGACAGTCACGACCAGGACCGCAACGGCTTCCAGCGCCATCCCGTCCAGATTGTCGTGAAGGGACTCCAGCCCGCCGTCGGCGATGCCGACATGCGCAAGCTCTACTACACGAGGCTCATAGTCACCTTCGAGGAAGGCGAGTCCTACACCTGGTCCCTCCACCGTCCCACCCCCCGGCGATCGCACCCTCAAGAGCGCCGCACGTGCGGCTCCCCTCCGGATGGGTTAGGCGCATACAGCTACATCCAGACCCGGGGTATCCGCTGTGTCCCTGCCTACCGGATCGCCTTCCGAGCCCGCAAGCGCTTCTGCAAGCGACACAACGACTGCCAGATCGATCCCTATATCTCGATCCGCCAGATCTACGAGGGCAAGACCCGCTATCGCGGCTGGAGCTGCAAGGTGAAGGTCGGCTGGGAGCTGACTCGCGTGCACTGCCGCAAGCGCGAGATCCGCCTGATCTACCGCTCCGCTGCCTAGGCGCCGATCCGGCGCAGGCACGCAGGAACCCGCTGCTGGAGCGGGTTCCTGATGATGGAGGCGCCGAGATTCGAACTCGGATCCGCGGACGCGGTGCGAGGGTGTCTACAGGTTTAGCTGGCGCTTGATTCTCGTCTCCCGGGGTCCGCGCCAGCGGGCACTGCGGGAGATAAAGCCCCTTTGATGTCCCCTGGTGGTCAGGGCGATCCGCCCGGGTAAGCCCGCAATTTGAAGCCGGTGCCCCTTCCCGCGGGCGAGGAAGGACCGACTCTCACAGCGCTTAGCTTCTAACTAAGCGGCGAGGGCGAACTCATGGTCCGCACGTATTGGTTTGTGCTGGGGTTTAACGAGGCCTCCAGCAACCTCGACCTGCAACCGTTCGCACGAGTCGACCACGTCGAAGCCTGTCGCCCCCGTGCTTGGGAATGCCTTTCGATTGTAGGGGGTAGGACTTGACTGCCCTGTGATGATGATGCCCGTGAACGAGCGCAGCTACGACGCAATCGTCCTTGGGGCGGGACCCTCGGGCGAGGTCTGCGCCGGCCGACTCGCTGACGCCGGCTGGCGGGTGGCGATCGTCGAGCGCGACCTGATCGGCGGCGAATGCTCCTACTACGCCTGCATGCCCTCGAAGGCACTGCTGCGCCCGGCTGACGTACTCGGCGAGGCGAAGCGGATCCCCGGCGTCCCCACCGGCCACGGAGAGCTGGAGGCACAGGCGGTCCTCGACCGCCGCGACGAGGTGATCCACGACCGCGACGACTCGGGGCAGTTGCCATGGCTGGAAGAACGCGAGATCGACCTTTACCGCGGCGAGGCGCGTTTCGAGGGCGAGCGGCGAGTCCGGGTCGGCGAGGAGGCGCTGGTAGCAGAGAAGGCGATCGTCGTAGCCACCGGCAGCAAGGCGGCGATGCCACCGATCGACGGGCTCGACACCGTCACCCCCTGGAACAACCGCGACGCGACCACCGCCACCAGCGTGCCGGAGAGCATGATCGTGCTCGGTGGCGGCCCGGTCGGCAGCGAGCTCTCCCAGGCCTGGTCCAGTCTCGGCTGCGAGGTGACCTTGGTCGAGGGCGGCGAGCACCTGCTCTCCCGAGAGGAACCGTTCGCCGGCGAGGAAGTGGCCGAGTCGCTGCGCGGGACCTTCGGCGTCGATGTGCGGACCGGATCGAAAGTCGAAGCCGTCGCACCGGGCGAGCGCGGCGGCGTGGTCGCGACGCTGGCGGGCGGCGAGCGCATCGAGACGGCGGAGATCCTGATCGCCGTCGGCCGCGTCCCCCACACCGCCGACCTCGGCCTCGATGCCGCCGGGGTCGAGCCGAACGACCACGGCTTCCTCGAGACCGACGACCGCCTCCGGGTCGGCGATCGCGACTGGCTTTACGCGATCGGCGACGTCAACGGCCGCGCCCTCTTCACCCACATGGGCAAGTACCAGGCCTGGGTGGTGGCCGAGAACCTGCTCGGCCGCGAGACCACCGCCGGCGCCGAAGCCATCGGCTCCCCCCGCGTCACCTTCACCGACCCGCAAGTGGCGGCGGCGGGCAAGACGCTCGCCCAGGCGCGCGAGGCCGGGATCGACGCCCGCGCCATCGACGTCCCCACCGACGGCAGCGCCGGCGCCAGCTTCCAGGGCAAGGAAACCGGCGGCACCTCCCGCCTCGTCATCGACCAGGCAAAGGGAACGATCGTCGGCGCCACCTTCACCGGCTTCGAGACCGCCGACTTCCTCCAGGCCGCAACCGTCGCAATAGTCGCCGAGGTCCCCCTCTCCAAACTAAGGCACGCAGTCGCCCCCTACCCCTCGCGCAGCGAGATCTGGCTAAAGCTGCTGGAGAAGCACGAAGAAGCAGACTGAGCGCCCGAGTGCCGGGAGGTGGAGACCGCCTCCAGACACTCAACATCGAGCCATAGCGAGATGTGCCTGGAGGGGGTCTCCACCTCCCGGCTACCTCCAGCTAGACGGTCGAGCGACTCTTCAAGTCCGCAAGCAGGTCGTCCGGAAACCCAGCCACCTGGTCGAGATCGTCGACCGACTGGAAGCCGCCAAGACGCTCGCGGTGCGCCAACAACCGGGTCGCCTGCGTGACCGAGAGGCTCTGCTCGCGCAGCTGCTCGAAGGTGACCATGTTGAGGTTGATCTGGCCTCCGGCGGCGGGCGCTGCCTCGCCGGCCGGGGCGCCGAAGCTGGGCGCCGCGACCGGAGCCGGAGGCTCGGGCGCAGGCGGCTGCGGCGGGGGGGGTGGTGGGGCGGGATCGCTCGCCGCGGGCGGAACTGGCGCTGGCGGCGGGGTCGGCGGCTCGGCCGGTGGTGGCGGCGGGGTGGGAGGCGCAAATGACTCGCTCGGTGCCGGGGGTGCTGGCGGCGGAGGCGGGGTCGGCGGCGCGAAGGATTGCTCCGGTGCGGGAGGCGGTGGTGGGGTCGGTGCCGGCGGAGCTGGCGCAAACCCGGCCTGAGGCGGCCCAGCTTGGACCGAGCGAACCGCCGCCTGCTCGGCCTCGGCGGCACGACGCTCTGCCTCCGCGGCGCGCTGTTCGGCCTCGGCGACGCTGCGGCGGATCTCCTCGAGGCGCCGGTCCTGGGCTTCTTCCTCGGCCCGTCGCTCGGCCAGATGCTGCGCTTCCACGGCCCGCTGTTCGGCCGCTTTGGTCCGCTCCTCGATCTGGCGCAGGCGCTCCTCGGCATCTCTCATCGCCTGCTCGCGCGCCTGCCGATCATTCTCGAGGCGCTGTTCGGCGGTGTGCAGGTCGACGCCGGGAGCAACCCCCGGCGCACCGGGCTGCACGTCCTGGATCGGCGCGCCGGCAGGGGCAACGCCACCCTCCTGCTGCAAACGGGCGGCCTCGTCCAGGCGACGATCGGCCTCGGCGCCAATTCGCTGGGTCTCGGTGCGAATCCCGGCGACTTTGTCCTGGACCCGCTGCTCGGCAAGCGCCGGGTCGTATTCGCCAGGCGCCGGCGTCCCTCCCGGGGGCGGCACCGCGGCCAACCCACCGGCCTGCGGCGGCTGGGCGGTCGTCGCCTCCTCCCAGGCCGGAAGCTGGCCGGAGGGCGGCACCTGGCCACCCGCCTGCGCCTCGGCGACGGCGCGTTCGTTGGCGGCGCGGGCGGCGGCGAGGCGCTGCTCGGCCAAAGCCGCCTCCCGCTTCTGCTTGCTCCCGCCGCCGTACTTGATTCCGAAAAAGCTCTTCTGCTTTGCTGGCTCGGGCGCTGGTGGCGCGACTGGAGCGCCGGGAGCGGCAGCCACGGGCGGCAGCGGGGCGCCACCCTTCTTCTGGGCCTTGCGGTTGGCCCGCTCTTCCTTGCGACGCTGCAGCTCGGCTTTGCGCGCCTCACGCATTTGCGCCCGTTTCTTGCGTTGCTCATCGCGCTGGCGCTGCTTGCGGTCCTTGGCGCTCTCGCCGGGCGGCGGTGCCTGGCCCGGCATCGGTGGCGGGGTCGAGAGGCCCGGGGGCGGAGTCGACCCGGAGGGCGGCGCCGGCTGACCGGGAGCAGAGGCTGCGGCGGCGGAAGCGGCTACGCCAGCGGGCACAGCCGCCATCTCGGTGGTGGGCGCGGAAGCAGTTTGAGGCGGAACCGGCGGTGGGGTCTGCTGGCCGCTGGGCGGGGCTCCGGGTGCGCCGGGGGCAGGCTGCGCGGCCTGCTTCTTCGCCTTCGCCTCGCTGCGCCGTTTGTTGACCCGCATAACCAGCAGCAGAATGAGAATTGCGACCAGCAGCGCACCGACGAATAGGCCGGTGTTGTCGCTGACGTAGTCGCTCGCCTTTTCCGGGAACGACTTGGCGCTGGCCGTCGCGGGCGCGACCATCACGACAGCGATGATCGCAGCGAAGACGGCGGCTGGAAAGCTCTTCCGGGTCCGCATTGCTTTGCATCCTTGCATGTGCTTCGGCAGTTTCAACTTCAACGCATCCTTCCCTTGAACTCGCGCTCGACCTCTCTGCGAACGTCGCGGTCGGCAATCTCACGTCGCCGGTCGCGACCCTCCTTGTTTCGCGCCAGAGCCAGCTCCACCTTCGCCCGCGGCCCTTTGAAATAGATCCTGGTTGGGACCAGCGTCAACCCTTTCTGCGCGGTTTTGCCCACCAGGCGCTCGATTTCCTCCCGGTGAAGCAACAGTTTGCGCGGCCGATCGGCTTCATGGGCATCGACCGCCGCGAACTCGTAGGGGGGGATATGCAGCTTGCGAAGCCAAACCTCGCCCTCCTCGACAACTGCGTAGGCGTCGCTCATCTGCGCCTGTCCACCGCGCAGCGCCTTCACCTCGGAGCCGCTGAGGACGATCCCCGCCTCCATCTTCTCGACCCATTCGAACTTATGGCGGGCGCGACGATTGGTGACGACGTCGCCGGAGGCCGGGGCACGTTTCTTCTTTTGCTTCTTTGCCATCGGCTCAGTCGGCCTCCCCGGCCGGCACCAGCTCGGCCCGGCCGCGCGGCGCGTCGACGCCGGCCACCCGGACGGATATCGGATCGCCGAGACTGACCCGCGCACCCGAGCCGCGGCCTACAAGCGCCACCTCGGCCCGGTCGAGCTCGTAACGCTCGCCCGGCAGACGCCGCGCCGGCAGCATCCCCTCGTAGACGTCGCCGAGCTCGCCGCCGAAGGTGACGAAGGCGGCGGAGCGGATCACCCCGGACACCTCGCCCTCGAAGACCGCGTCGAGCCCTCGCTCGCCCAGCTCGCGTTCGAGCAGGAAGGCGGCGCAGACGTCGTCGGCAGCGCGCTCGATCTGGGCCGACTCGCGCTCCCGGGCCGAGCTGTCGGCGGCTGCATCGCGGCACTCAGACAGGGTCGGCGCCTCCTCTCCCTCTCCCAGCGCCGCCAGCAGCGCCCGGTGGCAAACCAGGTCCGGGTAGCGCCGGATCGGCGAGGTGAAGTGGCAGTAAGCGGAGCTACCGAGGCCGGCGTGACCGATGTTGCGCTCGCTGTACGAGGCCTGCTTGAGAGATCGCAGCACGAGCGAGGTATACGCCCCCCGACCGCGTCCGCGTCGTGCGGCCTCCTTGCGCACCAGCTGGCTCGCTTCGGCGGCGACCCGCCCGGCCTCACTCGGCGCCAGGCCCTGCCTCAGCGGCGGGGTCGGCACCCCTAGTGCCGCCAGCTGCTCCAGCAGGCGCTCGATCCGGGCCGCGTCGGGCTGCGCGTGGACGCGGTAGATCGCCGGTGCCCGCTCGCGCTCAAGCAGCTCGGCGACCTGCTCGTTGTTGAGAATCATCAACCGCTCGATCAACTGGTGGGCCTCGGTCTGGGCGACACCTTCGGCGCCGACCACGTTGCCCTCCGCGTCAAAGCGGAACTCGGGCTCGGTCGATTCGACGTCGAGGCTGGTGGCACCTCGGTGCTCGCCGAGGCCGGCGGCGATCTCCCGCGCGGCCGCCAGCGGTTCGGCCACCTCGGCCGGCGGTTGTACCCGCCCGGCGAAGATCTGGTCCAGCTCTTCGTAGTCGAGGCGCGCGTCGGAGCGGATGCGGCTGCGGTAGAAGCGCGCCCGGCGCGGCTCCATCCCCGGCCCCAGCTCGACCTCCGTCGTCACCGCCAGCCGCTCAACCCCAGGCGCCAGGCTGCAGGCTTCGCTGGAGAGCGCGTGCGGCAGCATCGGCTCAACCATGCCGGGGATGTAAGTGCTGTTGCCGCGCCGCCGCGCCTCTTCATCCAGGAGAGACCCCGGCCTGACATGCGCGGCGACGTCGGCGATGTGGATCCAGACCCGAGCGCCCGCCCCCTCCCGCTGAGCCGAGATCGCATCGTCGAAGTCGCGGGCGGTGGCCGGGTCGACGGTGAAGGTGGCGAGCGCGGTCAAATCGCGGCGCGGGCCGCTTTCGCGTTCGGCCCACTTCGCGGCTTCCCGTGCTTCGCCCTCGATCGTCGGCCGGAAGCCGCGAAAGCCGAGCTCCTCCCGCAGCATCTCCTCCACCACCTCCCGCGCCGACCGCTGCTGGCCGGCTTTATCTCCGACCTTTTGGCCCCTATTGGGGCCCGAATCGCGTAAACGACGCTGACGCCGGGGCTGCGCACTCCGTCGGCGGCCCCGGCCCCCGCCCGCCATCAGCCGACCTGGCCGGCGAGCACCTCGAAGGCGCGTTCCTCGGCCTCGTCGGCCTTCGTCTTCGGGTCGTCCTCGACCTTGACGTCGGGGTGGATCCCCCGGCTCTCCGCCAGGTTGACCCCCTCCGGGGTGAAGTACTCGCCCACCGTCAGCTTCAGCGCGCCGCCGTTGGAGAGCGACTGCTCCTCCTGGAAGACACCCTTGCCGTAAGAGCGGGTGCCGACTACTTCGGCACCGCCGTCGTCGGCCAGTGCCGCGGTGAGGATCTCGGCTGCCGAGGCGGTCCCGCGGTCGATCAGCACCACCACCGGCAGCTCGGTGATCCGCCCGCCGCTCGTCTTGTGGACGCTGTCGCCCTCACTCCGCGATTTGGTCGAGACCACCACCTCGTCCTCCGGGAGGAACAGGCTCGCACTGGCGACCGCCTCGTCGAGCAGACCGCCGGGGTTGTGGCGCAGGTCGAGAACGATCCCGTCCGCTCCCTTCTTCTCCACCTTCTCCACCCCGTGCGCGAGCTGCGCGTGGGCGGCTTCGCTGAAGCTGAGCAGCCGCACGTATCCGAGCCTGCGCCCGTCGACCTCCTCGACCCTGCTGCTGACGTTGGGTAGCGTCACCTCGGCCCGGGTCACGTTCAGCTGTCGGGTCTTGCCGCTCTGCGCATCACGGACGCCGAGCTTCACCTGCGTTCCTTCCGGCCCCTTGACCTGATTCGTCGACTCGGCGCTGCTCTGGCCGGCGATCGATTTGCCGTCGACCGAGACGATCGTGTCGCCGACTTCGATCCCGGCCTGCTCGGCCGGCGAGCCGGGGAAGACCTGCGCCACCCGCAGCCCCTTCTTCACCTCGACCACCGAGAGCCCGACGCCGGAGAACCGCCCTTCGATCTGCTCGTTGAAAGCGGCCAGGGCTTCCGGCGAGAAGTATTCGGTGAAGCGATCGTCGTGGCGCCGGCGCAGCTCGCGGACCATCCCCTGCATCGAGGCGTTGCCGAGCTCCTGGTCGCCGACCGGCCGGAAGTAGCGGTCCTGGAGCGCTTCGGCGGCTTCGGCCGTCAGCCCCGCCGGTTCGTCGACGAACCAGTCGCGCACCGGTTCCGGCAGGGAGCGCGGATGCCCGCCTAGCCAGAGCCCGGCGGCCAGCATCGCCACCAACGCCACCGCGAAGGCAACGGCCCCGCGTGCCCTCACGCCGTCAGACCTTGAGGAAGCGGCGCAGCGTCACGCCCGAGCCGACCGTCGAGACGAAGATCGAGGCGGCGAAGAGGATCGCGACCAGAGCCGGGAAGCCGAGGGTGGTGCTGTTCTGCGCCGCGAGGACGCCGATTGAGTCGCTGAGGGGGTCGACGACCGTGATCTTGCCCAGCCACAGGATCAGTATTGCGAGCAGGCCGCCGACGAAGCCGACGACCACGCCCTCGATCATGAAAGGCCAGCGGATGAACCAGCGGGTCGCCCCGACCAGGCGCATCACCTCGACCTCGCGGCGGCGGGTGTAGATCGAGAGCCGGATCGTGTTGCCGACCAGCATCAGCGAGGCGAGGACGAGCAGCGCGGTGATCACGGTCAGCACGACCTTCAGGGCGCTGGTCACCTGCTCGATCTTCTCCGAGGACTGCTGGCGGTCGAAGGGGTTGCTGATGATCGGCGAGATCGACTTGCCCTGTGGCCCGTTCGGGTAGACCGCCTCCTGCACCGCGGCGAGGTTGGCGGCGTCGTCGGCCTTGACTTCGAAGCTATTGGGCAACGGATTGGTGTGCAGCTCTTCGACGATCGATTTGTCCTTCAGTTCGCTTTTCAGCGTCTCCAGCGCTTCGGACTTGCTGATGAAGGTGACCTCGGCGACGTGCGGAATCCCTTCCAGCTCCTTCTTCAGGGAGGCGATTTCGGCTTTGGTCGCGTCGTCGTAGAGCGCGTACTGGACATTGAGCTGGTCGCGGACTTCCTCGCTTTTGCCCTGGGCGGTCTGGAAGATCGGAATCAGCATCCCGAGCAGGACCACGGTGACGACCGTGGTCACGATCGCCGCCAGGCTCGGCGCGCCGTTGCGTTTCAGCGCGCGCAGGGCCTCCTGGAAGAAGAAGACGAGCCGGCCCATCAGCTCAGGTGATCGTGGTCGGAGTGGCCGTTGGTCTGGGTGCCGCCGTCGGCGCCGACACCCATCTCAGCCCGCATCCGCAGGCCGAACTCGGTCGTCGACTCCTCGGTGTAGCCGCCGGAGACCTCGTCGCGGACGACGCGGCCCTCGAACAGCTCGATCACCCGGCGCTGCATGTTGTCAACCATCTCGCGGTCGTGGGTGACGACGACGACCGTGGTCCCGGCCTTGTTGATCCGGTACAGCAGCTGCATGATCCCGATCGAGGTGACCGGGTCGAGGTTGCCGCTCGGCTCGTCGGCCAGCAGCAGCGGCGGGTGATTGACGAAGGCGCGGGCGACGGAGACGCGCTGCTGCTCGCCGCCGGAAAGCTCGTCCGGGTAGCTGTGGAGCTTGGTCGAGAGTCCGACCAGGCGCAGCGTCTGCGGCACCTGCTCGCGGATTTCGGCGCGGCTGGCGCCGATCACCTGCAGCGCGTAGGCGACGTTGTCGTAGACGGTGCGGTCGGGCAGAAGCTTGAAGTCCTGGAAGACGGTGCCGATGTTGCGCCGCAGCTGCGGGATTTTCTTCTCCGACAGCTGGCCGATGTCCCGGCCGGCGATCTTGACCGAGCCTTCGGTAGCGGCGAGCTCGCGGATCAGCATCTTGATCAGCGTCGACTTGCCGCAGCCGGTGGGCCCGACGAGGAAGACGAACTCACCGCGGCCGACCGCCAGGTTGACCCGGTCGAGCGCCATGTGGCCGCCCGGATACACCTTGGTCACGTCGTTCAACTCGATGATCGGGGCGCGCCGCCCGCGGGGGCGCCGCGGCTCCTCACTGCCGTGATCTTTCTTCTTACGTAGGGCCATCAGAGGGGTGCCTTCTGCGAGAACAGGGTGACTCCTCCGCCACCCCGGCCCCGCAAGATCCCGCCCACGCAGGCGATCTTTCAGGTGGCGTTCGTCCTTTGTCGCCCTCAGGGCTACAAAGGACGAACGCCGAATCGACTACCCGATCGCGACCATGCGCTCGATCGGCACCCGCGCCCGCTCGGCGATCTCCGGCGTGACGCTGACCTCGCCGGTCAGGTCGCGCAGGCAGTCGCGCAGCTTCGGCAGGGTGATCATCTTCATGTATTTGCAGGTCGCCATCCGGTTGGCCTCAATCAGGTTCGCCCGCGGGGCGGCCTGCTGCAGCGGGTAGAGCATCCCGTTCTCGGTGGCGACGATGAACTCGCCGTCGGGGTGGGCTTCGACGTGCTTCTGCATCCCGGAGGTCGAGAGCATGTGGACACCCTCGGGGTCGATGTCGCCGGAGGCGACGTACTCCATCGCCTGGGTCGAGCAGCCGCACTCGGGGTGGATCAGGAACTCCGCATCGGGGTGCTCCTCGCGGGTGCGGACGATGTCCAGCGGCTTGATCCCGGCGTGGACGTGGCACTCGCCGTCCCAGATGTGGAAGCGGCCGCGGCGCTCGGGTTCGTCGGCCAGGCCGGTCTCGCGCTCGACGAAGGCGCCGAGCCACATGTCAGGGCCGAAGAGAATCTCCTGCTCGGGGCCGTGCTCGTCCCAGATGTGGCGGACCACGTCGACCGCGTTGGATGAGGTGACGCAGTAGTCGGTCTCCGCCTTGACCTCGGCCGAGGTGTTGACGTACATGACGACCAGCGCGCCCGGGTATTCCGCCTTCCAGGCACGCAGCTGGTCGGCGTCGATCGAGTCGGCGAGCGAGCAGCCGGCGTCGAGGTCGGGGATCAGCACCGTCTTCTCGGGCGACAGGATCGAGGCCGTCTCGGCCATGAAGTGGACACCGCAGAAGGCGATCACCTCGGCGCTGGTCTCAGCCGCCTGGCGCGAGAGGCCGAGCGAGTCGCCACGGTAGTTGGCAACGTCCTGGATCTCCGGCAGCTCGTAGTTGTGGGCGAGGATGACGGCGTTCCGCTCCTGCGCGAGCGCGCGAACCTCGTCGCTGATCTCAGCGATCTGCTCCGAAGTCAGCTCCGGTGCCAGCGTAGGTTGGATAGTCGGGAGCTCCTGCATGAGCCCTCTCTTTCCTGATGTTCGCCGGCGGGACGGGGTCCGGACCGGTCGAATGAACGTGCAACCAGTCTAGTCGATGGCTGGCCCCGTCTAGCCTTCTTGGCGTGCCGGAGCTGCCCGAGGTCGAGATCGTCGCCCGTCGCCTCGACAGCGCCCTGAAGGGCGCCGAGGTGGAATCGGCGCTGGCGCCGGGGATGAACGTGATGAAGACCTTCGATCCGCCGCTGGATGCGCTGGCGGGGCGCGAGCTGACCGGTGTACGGCGGGTCGGGAAGATGCCGGTGGTCGAGTTCGGCGACCTGGCGCTGCTGATCCACCTGATGTCTGCGGGTCGCCTGCGGGCGTTCGACAAACGGGCCTCGATCAAAGACCGCGCCTCACGGATCCTGATCCGGCTCAACGACGGCCGCGAGCTGCGCCTGCGCGAGATGGGGACCAAGCAACGTGCCTGGGCGAAGCTGCTGCCGACCGACGCCGTCGACGCCGACGAGATGGTCGCCCGCCTCGGCCCGGAAGCCTGGCCCCCTCCACCGCTCGAGGTCTTCGCGGCGGCGATCGACCTCCCCCGCCACCTCCACCCGCTCCTGCGCCACCAGAAAGACATCGCCGGGATCGGCCGCTCCTGGGTCGACGAGATCCTCTGGGAGGCACGCCTCTCGCCCTTCAAGAAAGGCTCCGATCTGGAGTCAACTGAGATCGAGCAACTGCACGCTGCCCTCCGCGTCCTCGGCGACGCGATCGACCACTACGAGGAGACGATCGGAGTGGACCCCCCAGACAAAATTCCGAAGCCCCTAGTGGTCCACAAGCACGAGGGCGAGCCCTGCCCGCGCTGCGGCACCACCATCGAGGCCGTCTACTTCTCGCAGCACCAGACGAACTATTGCCCCAAGGAGCAGACCGGGGGTCGCATCCTCAAAGACCGGCGGCTTTCGAAACTGCTCAAGTAGCGGCCTCGAGCAGCATCGAGAAGTCGAGCGTGGCCGCCGAGTGGGTCAGAGCGCCGATTGAGATGAACTCGACCCCGGTCGCGGCGATCTCTTTGACGTTGTCGAGGTCGACGCCGCCGGAGGCCTCGAGGGAGACGCCGTCGGGACCGCCGGCGTTTTCGTCGCGCAGGGCGACCACCTCGCGCATCGAGTCGGCGCTCATGTTGTCCAGCAGCAGGCGGTCGACGCCGGTGCCCAGCGCGTAGGCCGCTTCTTCGACGTCGCGGACCTCGATCTCGATCGCCTTCTCGGGCTGCGCGGTGCGGGCGCCGTAGACCGCCTTTGCCAAGCCGCCGGCGAGGGCGATGTGGTTCTCCTTGATCAGGATCGCGTCGTAGAGGCCGAGCCGGTGGTTGAGTCCGCCACCGGCGGCGACCGCCGCCTTCTCCAAATGCCGCAGCCCCGGAGTCGTCTTGCGGGTGTCAAGGATCGTGGTCCCGGTGCCGACCACCGCTTCGGCATAGCGCGCGGTCAGCGTCGCCACCCCCGAGAGGTGGCCGAGGAAGTTGATCGCGGTGCGCTCGGCAGCCAGCAGGGCGCGGGCGCTGCCGCTGGCGACCAGCACCTCGACCGGGACCTGCTCGCGCCACTGCCCCTCGACGACGAGGTTGTCGACGTCCTCGACCCCGCACTGACGCATCACCTCCGCGACAACCGCAAGCCCATAGACAACGCCCGACTGTTTCTGCACGATCCGCGCCCGCGCCCGCGCATCCTCGGGTACGGTCGCCTCCGAGGTGATGTCACCCTCGCCGACGTCCTCCGCCAAGGCGCGGCCGACCAGTTCCTCGATTTCCTCCGCCAGCTCGATCATCGCGGCAGCCTAACGAGCCTGCGATTGACCTCCCTATAGGGGGTCAATCGCAGGCTCGACTCATTCGATCTCACGTTTCGCTCGCCGGACACGTTTAATCCGTAAGAGTGACCCCGCTGCCCCCGTTTCAAAACGTCCTTGACGAGCACTCCGGCGTAGTGATGGGGATCTTGCGCGGCGCCGTTGGCCGGGATGGCGCCGAGGACTGCTTTCAGGAGACCTTCCTCGCCGCCCTGCGCGCCTACCCGCAGCTGGAAGACGCGCGCAATCTGCGCGGCTGGATCCTGACGATCGCCCACCGCAAGGCGATCGACTATCACCGCGCCAACGGACGCCGGCCGGTGCCGGTGGCCGAGCTGCCGGAGGTCGCCGTGGAGAACGGAGTCCCGGAGCCCGACAGGGAGCTCTGGGCGGCAGTGGGAGCGCTGCCGCCGAAACAGCGGGCCGCCGTCGCCCTCCGCTACGGCAGCGACCTCCCCCACAACGAGATCGCCGCGGCACTCGGCTGCTCGCCCGAGGCGGCGCGGCGCTCCCTGCACGAGGGACTGAAACGACTGCGAAAGGAGCTGGCATGAGCACCACGACCGACAAGGCAATCGACAGGTTCACGAGCCGCGCCGCCAAGGAAGGCCTGCTCGATGTCGCCTACGCCAGCGCCGACTCCCCCTTCGGACCGCTGCTGCTGGCGACGACCAAGCGCGGCCTGGTCCGGGTCGGCCTGCCGAACCAGGATCCCGACGATCTGCTCGTTGAGATCGCCGACCGCGTCTCCCCGCGCGTGCTCGAGGCACCGGCGAAGCTGGACGAGGTGCGTCGTGAGCTCGACCTCTATTTCGAGGGCAAGCTCGACCATTTCGACCTGCCACTCGACTGGCAACTCAGCAGCGGCTTCCGCCGGCGGGTGCTGCGGGCGATCGATCGCATCCCCTACGGCCAAACCCGCAGTTACACCGAGATGGCGCGCAAAGCCGGGAATGAGCGCGCCGTACGGGCCGCCGGCAGCGCCTGCGGCAGCAACCCGATTCCGCTGGTAGTCCCCTGCCACCGCGTGCTGCGTACCGGCGGTGCCCTCGGTGGCTACGGCGGCGGCCTGCCGATGAAGCGGGGGCTGCTGGAGCTGGAGGGTGTCCTGGACGAAAAGTCCAGCTCCTAAAGGGGTACGGCCAAAGCTCCGATGGTGGGGGATGCGCAAGCTGCTCCCCATCCTGCTGCTCGCCCTGCTCGTGATCTGCGCGGTCACTGCCCCGGCGCAGGCGCTGAGCTTGCCGCTTCCGCCCTCGCCCCTCGTCGATCCCGGCGACGAAGCCGAAGAACCCGAAGCCGCCGAATCGGATGCCGAAGCCGCGGAAGAGGACTGCGTCGAAGACGAGGAAGGCTATTGCAAAGAAGAAGCGGAAGAAACCGAAGATTGCGTGCTCGAAGACGCGACCGCCAAGGTCGCCGCCAACCCCGGCAACGGCACCGTCTCCCTCTCCATCCACTACCGGTCCCTCGCCCCCTCCGCAGTCGCGATCGACTCCCGCCTACGCGGCGGCAAAGGCAACTTGCACCTCGGCGCCAGCCGCACCCGCTTCCGCCGTTCCGGCACCTTCCGCGACACCTTCGTCCTCGGCGAGAAACGGATGGAGCGCGTGCTCGCCGCGCGTGAGTTCGAGGTCGAGGTGCAGGCGGTGAACGAGCCGCGCTACTGCCGGATTGAAGTCAACGGAGCACTTCGCCGAGCCAAGCGCTCGCTTCGCGCAGGTGCGTCGGATCGATCTGGTGACCGAGCTCGGACTCGCGGTAAGTCACCTCGAGCCCAGCTTCGCTGAGCAGCTCGCGGGCTCGCTCGGCGAAGTCGACCCCGATTACCGGGTCGCGCCCACCGTGACTGATGAAGGCGCGAGTGTCGGTGCGGTCGGCGAGCGCCGGCTCCCAGCCCTCGACGGTCGGCACGAAGCCGCTGAAGGCGAGGATCCCGGCGACCGAGGGTCGCTCGGCGCTGAGACCCATCGTGTAGCTCATCACCGCCCCCATCGAGAAGCCCCCGAGCACGGTCCGGCCCGGGCCGATCCCGGTCTCCTCCCAAAGCGCATCGTGCAAGTCGGCGAGTGCCGCCCGCGCCGCCTCAAAGGTCCCGGGGTCCGGATAGCCGACCCGCGGCACCAGGTACCAGTGGTAGCCGGGCGAGCCCGGTAGCTGCAAGGGCGCCCGCGGGCTCACCACCCGCAGTCGCTGCTCGGGATCGAGGAGATCAGCCAGCCCGAGCAGGTCGCGCTCGTCGGTGCCGCGGCCGTGATGGAGGACCAGCAGTCCCTCTGGCTCACCGCCTGCCGCCCGTTCGACTTGGAAGAGAGGCTCCTCCACTAGTTGGTCGACGCCGCCGCGGTCTTGTTCAGGTAGTCGCGGATGAACTCGTCGATGTCGCCGTCGAGTACCCGCTGCACGTCGCCGACCTCGTGCTCGGTGCGGTGGTCCTTGACCATCGTGTAGGGATGCAAGACGTAGCTGCGGATCTGCGATCCCCAGGCGACGTCTTTGACCTCGCCCCGCGCCTTGGCCAGCTCTTCGGAGCGTTTGCGCTCCTCCAGCTCGATCAGCTTCGAGCGCAGCAGCGACATCGCCACCGCCTTGTTCTGGGTCTGCGAGCGCTCGTTCTGACACTGGACGACGACGCCGGTCGGGATGTGGGTGATCCGCACCGCCGAGTCGGTCTTGTTGACGTGCTGGCCGCCGGCGCCGGAGGCGCGGTAGGTGTCGATCCGCAGATCGCCCTCGTCGATCTCGACCTCGACGCTGTCCTCGACCACCGGGCCGACGTCGACCTGGGCGAAGCTGGTGTGGCGGCGGGCCGAGGAGTCGAAGGGCGAGATCCGCACCAGGCGGTGGACCCCGCGCTCAGCGGCGGAGAGGCCGTAGGCGTTCTCGCCGCGGGCGATGAAGGTGGCCGACTTCAGACCCGCCTCCTCTCCCGGCGAGGCCTCCAGCATCTCGACCTCGAAGCCACGCCGTTCGGCCCAGCGCAGGTACATCCGCAGCAGGATCTCGGCCCAGTCCTGGGAGTCGGTCCCCCCCGCGCCGGCGTGGACGGTAACGACCGCGTCGCCGGCGTCGTACTCGCCGCTGAACAGGCGAGCCTCCTCGAGCTCAGCCAGGCGCTGCTCGACCGAGCCCAGCTGAGCGTCCAGCTCGCCCGCCATCTCCTCGTCCTCGGCCGCCATCTCGGCCAAGTCGTCGAGGTCGGCGACATCACCCTCCAGCCCACGAAACAGCTCCAGCCGCTTCTGGGCCCGAGCGTGAGCAGCCGAGGTGCGGGCGGCGGTCTCCTGGTCGTCCCAGAAGCCGGGCTTGCCCATCTCCCCCTCCAGCCGCGTGGCCTCGGCCTCTAGCGCAGCGGGGTCAAAGGTAGTCCGAGAGCAGGGACAGCTGCTCGCGGACAGAGGCCAGGCGGGGCGCTACAGACTGACTTTGCGCGGCATCGGCCATTGGCACAGGTTATTGGGTGTCGCTCAAACGTCCTTCTGTAGGGAGGGACGAGGCACCCCTGCTCGGAGCACCTCCGCCGAGAGGTCGCCACCGGCTGGCCGTGAAGGCTTGTGGCTCGGCTCCATGCTGAGTACCGATCAGGGGTGTCTCGTCCCTCCTCGCGACAGCTTTCGAACAACGACTGGGTACCAGGGTGCGGCAGCTATCCCGAAAAAGCCGCCGGACCCTGGGCGTCTGCGGGAGCTCGCTTGTTGGGAGGGTGCCGGTGGGGGTGTCCCGGGTACTCAGCATGGAGCCGAGCCAGCAGCGCCCGAGGCGTCAGCCGTAAATCGATCCTCTCGGCGGAGGTGCTCCCGGGGCACCCCCACCGGCACCCTCCCTCACCAGCCTCAGCTAAGGACGGAAGTGGCCGGCTCGGAGCGCTTCTTGGCGGTCGTCGAAAGGGCGCCAGCTGAGGACTTTGTGGTCGCGCAGTTGGAAGAACCAGGCCATCTCGTCGATTCCGGCAAGACTGGAGTCCTCTTCCCAGTGCCAGTGCCGCTTGATCAGCGCCACGGCGCGGCCGCCACCGCCCTCGGTCCCGTCCTCGTAGAGCTGCTCCAGCTCGATCGTCTGCTGCACCCCGCCCGGCGCTCGCGTCGCCCAGACGCGCGCCGCCTCGGGTCCCTTGCGCAAGCCGCGCATCGCGTGCAGCTCCACATCCGGGTCGAGAACGGCGATGAACGCGTCCAGATCGCGCTCGTTGAAGGCGCGGATGAACTCCCTTACTGGGTCAAGCATGCGCCCTCAGGCGCCGTGGCACTTCTTGAACTTTTTCCCGCTGCCACACCAGCAGGGGTCGTTGCGGCCGATGTTCTCTTTCTCGTCCTTGACGACCGTCTCGACCACCTCGCCATTGCCAGGGCTCCCCGCCTGCGCGGCGGCGACGTCGGAGGCCGCGGCGCCACTGGTCGCGACCACTTCGCGTAGGGCTGAGGGCTGATTCTCCGCGTTGCCGCCGGAGTAGGCGAAGTTCGTCGACTCGCCATCTCCGTTGCCTGCCGCAACCGGCGCCCCCGCCTGCCCTGGCTGAATTTCGATCTCGGCCCGATAGACCAGTTTCGAGAACTCGTCCCAGATCGAGTGCATCAGCTCTTCGAACATCGAATAGCCCTCGTTTTTGTAAGCGACGAGCGGGTCGATCTGGGCGAAGCCGCGGAGGTGGATGCCTTCGCGCAGGTAGTCCATGTCGAAGAGGTGTTCGCGCCAGCGGTTGTCGATCACCTGCAAGAGGATCGAGCGCTCCAGGTACCGCATCAGCTCCTTGCCGAGCTGCTCCTCGCGCTCGTCGTAGGCGCTCATCGCGTCGTCGTCGAGGGCGTCCTTCAGCTGCTCTTTGTCAACCGTCTCCGGCGCCAGGCTCGCGACCTCGATGCCGACTGGCCAGATCTGCCGCAGCTGCGTCTCCAGCTCGTCCAAATCCCATTCCTCGAGCAGGTCGCCGGCGGTGTACTCGTCGACCAAGCGCTCAATCACGCCCTCGATCTCGTCCCGGGCGGTCTCGGAGATGTCCCGTCCTTCGAGGGTCTCGCGGCGGTATTTGTAGATCACCCGCCGCTGCTCGTTCATTACGTCGTCGTACTCGAGGACGCGTTTGCGGATCAGGAAGTTCTGCTCCTCGACCTTCTTCTGGGCGTTCTCGACGGTTTTCGTCAGCATCTTCGCTTCCAGCGGCACTTCGGAGCCGTCCTCGTCGGTGGGGCCGAGTTTGTCGAGGATGTTGTAGATCCGGTCGCCGGCGAAGAGGCGGATTACGTCGTCTTCGGCGGAGAGGAAGAAGCGGGACTCGCCGGGATCGCCCTGGCGGCCGGAGCGGCCGCGCAGCTGGTTGTCGATCCGTCGCGACTCGTGGCGCTCGGTGCCGCAGATGAAGAGACCGCCGAGCTCGCGCACTTCTTCGCCTTCGGCCTTGCACCGAGGCGCGAGCTGAGCCGTTGTCTCGGCCAGCGCCTCCTCGTAGCCCTCGCTCTCGTGGGTGATCCCCTTCTTTTTCAAGTCGGCGATCGCCAGATGCTCGGGATCGCCGCCGAGCTTGATGTCGACACCGCGGCCGGCCATGTTGGTGGCGATCATCACCGCGCCTTTGCGGCCGGCCTGGGCGATCAGCTCACCCTCTCGTTCGGCGTGCTCGGGCTTGGCGTTGAGGACCGCGTGCTGGATCCCCTGTCGCTTCAGCGCCTCGGAAATCATCTCCGAGACCTCGACCGAGACGGTTCCGACCAAGACCGGCTGGCCCTTCTCGTGGCGGTTGACGATTTCGTCGATCAGCGCCTGCCACTTGCCGTCTTTGGTTTTGAAGATCTGGTCGTTCTGATCGGCCCGGACCATCGGCTGGTTGGTCGGGATCTCGACCACCGGCATTTTGTAGATCTTCATGAACTCGGTCGCCTCGGTGAGGGCGGTTCCGGTCATGCCGGAAAGCTTGTCGTAGAGCCGGAAGTAGTTCTGCAGGGTGATCGTCGCCAAGGTCTGGTTCTCCTCGCGGATCGCCACCCCCTCCTTCGCCTCGACCGCCTGGTGCAGACCCTCCGACCAACGCCGGCCCTCGAGGATGCGGCCGGTGAACTCGTCGATGATCATCACCTCGCCGTCGATCACCGCATAGTCGTCGTCTTTGCGGTAGAGCGACTCGGCCTTGAGGGATTGCACGAGGTGGTTGACGAGGCTGCCGTGCTCGCCGAGGTAGAGGTTGTCGACGCCGATGAACTCCTCGGCTTTCTTCACCCCCTGCTCGGTCGGGGCAACGGTCTTGTGCTTCTCGTCGTACTCGTAGTCGTACTCGGCCTCGTGGGTCTCGCGCGACTCGCCGAGCGATTTCAGTTTCTGTTTCGCCGGCACGCCGACCATCTGTTTGGCCAGGCGGGCGAAGGTGTAATAGGTCTGGGCCGCCTGTTCGGGCTGGCCGGAGATGATCAGCGGGGTCCGCGCCTCGTCGATGAGGATGTTGTCGACCTCGTCCACGATCGCAAAGTTGTGGTCGCGCTGGACGCAGTGCTCGAGCGCGTCGGCCATGTTGTCGCGCAGGTAGTCGAAGCCGAACTCGGAGTTGGTCCCGTAGGTGACGTCGAGCGCGTATTTGCGCTGCCGGGCGGCGTGATCGTCGGGGTCCTGGAGGGCATCGACGGTGACCCCGAGCGCGTCGTAGATCGGTTTCATCCATTCCGAGTCACGACGGGCCAGGTAGTCGTTGACGGTGACCAGGTGGACGCTCTTGCCGGCCAGGGTGTTGAGGAATACGGGCAGGGTCGCGGTCAGGGTCTTCCCCTCGCCGGTCTTCATCTCGGCGATCGCGCCGTCGTGGAGGACCATGCCGCCGATCAACTGGACGTCGTAGTGGCGCTGGCCGGTGGACCGGCGCGACGCCTCCCGGCAGAGGGCGAAGGCCTCGTTCATCAGCTCGTCGAGCGGCTTGCCGTTGCGTGCCTGCTCACGCAGTGAGTCCGCCTCGCTGCGGATCTCCTCGTCGGAGAGCGCTTCCATCTCCGGCTCGAAGCGGTTTATTGCCGCTACGCGCTTCTGGTAGGCCTTGAACTTCCGTCCCTCTCCCGCGCGCAGCGCCTTCGTTACAAGGTCCATCGCTGGCATTGGTCAAGAGTAGCGGTGCCGGGTTAATTGCCCCTTGCTCCCTTCCGCTTCGACCTTTAGTCTCGTGCGAGAACCCACAAGGAGGCACTCATGCGGATAGAGATTCGGGGCCGAAACGTCGAAATGACGGACGACCTGCGTGAGGCAGTGCGGAAACGCTTCCAGCGGCTGGGACGACAGGTCTCACCGCTCGCGACCTTGGAGGTGGTGCTCTCCGAAGAGCGCAACCCGCGGGTCGCCGACAGCCAGGTGGCAGAGGCGACGTTCTACCTGAAGGGAGTGACGCTGCACGCCCATGAGTGCAGCCCGGAGATGACCCATACCGTCCGTGAGCTTGCCGAGGACATGAGCCGGCAGGTGAAGAAGCACCGAGAGCTGCGTCGCAAGCGCCGCCGTACGCGGCAGCTTGTCGACCAGATGCGGGGACGCCCGGCCGAGGCACGGCCGTAGGGCCGCGGAGAGCCACTAGAGGCGCCGGGCAAAGGTCACCGCAACCACACGGGACGCCCCCACGGCCCGAAGCGCGCGAGCGCAGGCCGTGAGGGTCGCCCCGGTGGTCAATACGTCGTCGACGAGCAGAACGCTGCGCGGAGCGGCGGCGCGAGCCTGAATCCGCGGCGGATGCCCGACCCGCTCCGCCCGCCGCCGCCCGACCTGCCGCCCCGCTCCGCGCCGTTCGAGGCACTGTTCCAGCGGCGCTTCCAACCGCGCCGCCAATGCCATCGCCAGCTCACCGGCCGGATCGAACCCCCGCCGCCGCATCCGAGCCCGTGCCGGCGGCACCGGCACCACCGTCCCGCTCAACATGTGAGCAGGAGCCAACCATTCGATCCGCTCCGCCATCAGATCGGCGACCGGCAACAAGCGCCGGAACTTCAAAGCCCCAACCAAGTTCCGCGCCACCCCTTCATAAGAGGCGGACGACCAAACCTTGTCCAACCCGGCGGGCCCATGCCCAAGCAATGGATCGGCATCAGCCAACCGCCGCCCGCAGCGAGTGCAAACGATTGCCTCCGGACGACAAGACCGCCCACAAGACGCGCAAAGCGGCGGCACCAGCGCCACCCCGATAGTCGGCAACAGCTCCATACCCCGACCCTGCCGAGCAACAACGCACAAGTGGCGCGCACAATGCAAATTCTCTGGGACAGCTTCGTATCGAACCGCAGATACACCACTGGCCCGTTGAGGGACGCTCGCTACCGAGACCGTGAGAGAGTCCGAATAGCGAACCCTATTGCGGTTTCGCTGACAGGCGCCAACCGCAAAGCTGTTGAAGAGGGTGCCGGTGGGGGTGTCCCGGGTACTCAGCATGGAGCCGAGCCAGCAGCGCCCGAGGCGTCAGCCGTAAATCCATCCTCTCGGCGGAGGTGCTCCCGGGACACCCCCACCGGCACCCTCCCTCACAAACGCTCGAAGCTCAGGGTCGTGCGGCGGCGATGGCGCCGATCAGCACCGAGCGTGCTGGGATCTCGGCGCCGGGCAGAGCAATCACTTCTTTGAGACGGCACCCATCGCCCACCTTGACGTTGTCGCCAATGATCGAAGGACCGTCGATCCGCACGTCGTCGCCGATCTCACAGCCGGGACCGAGCAGGACCGGGCCGACCAGGTCGGGCTCGCCCTCCATCCGCTCGCCACTGCGGAACCCCTCGACCAGCTCCCCCTGGCGCTCAACCTGGACGGCGCCGGTAAGAGCGTCGACGCTGCTCTCCCGCAGCTCCTCGAGGTTTCCGATGTCGTTCCAGTAGGCGTCGATCTCGTGTGAGTAAAAGGGGACATCGCCGTCGAGCAGGCGCGGGAAGACGTCCATCGCCCAGTCGGCGAAACCGGCCGGGTCGCCCTCCCCCGCCGCCTTGCTGGCGCCGGGCTCGGGGAAGAAGTCGAAGATCTCCTTGCGGAACATGTAGATGCCGCAGTTGGCGAGGTCGGAGAGCGCTTCGGCCGGGTCGGGCTTCTCCTGGAAACCCTGGACGCGGCCATCGGCGCCGACGATCGCGACCCCGAACTGGCTGGTGTCCTCGACCCGCTTCATCGCCAACGTCGCGATCCCGTCGTGGGACTCGTGGAACTCGCGCATCGCGCCGAGGTCGAGATCGGTCAGTGCGTCGCCGGAGATGACGAGAAAGGAGTCGCCGAGGAACTCGGCGGCGTTGCGGACCCCGCCCGAGGTCCCCAGGAGCTGCTCCTCCTGGCTGTAGGAGAGGGAGACGCCACAGGCGGAGCCATCGCCGAAGTACTCCTCGATCAGCTCCGGGAACCAGTGCAGGTTGGCAATCGTCTCGGTGAAGCCGTGGCGGGCGAGCAAGCGCAGGATGTGCTCCATCACCGGCTTGTTCAGGACCGGGACCATCGGCTTCGGCATCTCATAGGTGATCGGCCGCAGCCGCGTCCCCAGTCCTGCCGCCAGGACCATCGCCCTCATCGGGCCATGCCTTCCTTCAGCCGGTCGATCGCCACGATGCTCTCCGGGTCCACTCCCCGCTGGCGGGCGATTTCAAGCGAGACGAGGTCGCCGAGCAGAGTCGCCCAGAGCAGTCGTTCGACCCGGGTCTCCCCCACGGTCTCCAGCCGCACCACTGCGGCGGCAGTGGCCTCGACCGCCTCGGCGGTCAGCTCGAACCGATGGCGCTCGCGCGGGTGCTGGTCGCAGTCCTCGAGGAAGACCGCGGCCATCGCCCCGGCGCCGGCCTCGGCGGACCAGCCGCAGATCTCGTTGTGGTCGGCCTCCGGCAATTGCGAGCTGAAAGCGGGCTGCTTGGCGTTCTCGTTGATCTGCGTCTTCCAGCGGTAGGCGACGGGAGCGGTCAGGTCGCTGCCGTAGACGACGGTCGGCGCGGCGCCGATCTTGGCGGCGATCTCCGCCGCCTTGGCTTTGATCGTCAGCGCCTCGCGCTCGAGGAAGGCGGCGCCGGCGTCGATCTCGGTCCGAATCCTCGGCGCCACCCCAGCCAAAGCGGCCATCTCGGCGGCGGCGACAAACATGTAGGCGACGGCGACCCGTGGCTGGTAGATCCCCGGCGGAGCCACCACCGGCACGCCCGCCTCACGCGCCTGCTCAACCAGTTGGCCACCGGTGCTGACGACGAACCGCCGCGCCCCCAGTGCCTCCGCCGCCTCGAAGCAGGCGAGGGTCTCCTCGGTGTTGCCGGAGTAGCTCGAGCAGAGGACGGACCACTCGGGAGTCGCCCAGCTTGGCAGCTCGTAACCGCGGATGACCGCCATCGGCTTGGTCAGCTGGTCGCCGATCGCGGCGACGGCAAGATCGGCGCCGATCGCCGAGCCGCCCATCCCGCAGACCATCAGCCCGGCAGAGTCGGCTCCCTCCAGGCGGGCGCTTTCGATCCGCCACAGCGCGTCGCGCAGCTGGTCGGGCAGGCCGAGGACGTCATCGATCATCGAACTCATCAGCCGGGGACTCTTTCATCTCGGCCGACGACCGCGTTAACGATCTGGGCGCCCGGTTCGACTCTTGCTCCGGGGGCGAGGATCGAGTCCCGCACATGGGCGTCGCGAGCGACGACGCAGCCGTCGAGCAATACCGAGTCGGCAACCGAAGCGCCGGCCTCGACCCGGCAGCCGGCGGCAACGACGGCGCGCGGGCCGACCTCGGCCTCGGCGTCGATCTCGGCGCCGGCGCCGAGCAGCAGCCCCGGCGCGGTCGGGCTGACCCGCGTCTCCACGTTGCCCTCGAGAATGTCCCAGCTTGCCTGCAGGTAGCGCTCGGGGGTCCCGATGTCCATCCAGTAGCCGTCGAGCAGCAGCCCGCAAAGTCCCTCGCCGACCAGCCGGGGGAAGACCTCGCGCTCGATCGAGACCGCCTGGCCGGCTGGGATCAAGTCGAGGACCGAGCGCTCCAGCACGTAGGTGCCGGCGTTGATCTCACCGGGAACCTCCTCCCCGGTCTTCTCGGTGAACTCGAGCACGCGACCAATCCCGTCGCAGCGAACCAGGCCGTAGGCCGAGGAGTCGTCGACCGGGTAGAGCCCAAGCGTGGCGCGGGCGTTGCGGTCCGCGTGGGACCGCAGCAGCGCCGAGAGGTCGAGGTCGGCGAGGACGTCGCCGTTGAGGGCGAAGAAGCGGTCTTCGAGGCGGTCGCCGAGGGCGTCGGCGGCGAAGCGGATCGCGCCGGCGGTGCCGAGCGGCTCAGGCTCGGCGACATAGGTGACCTCCACCCCCTCCGGCTCGTGACCCACCATCGCTTCGCGGAGGACGTCCGGGAGGAAGCCGCAGGCGAGCACGACCTCGGTCACCCCGTGGGCGGCGAGCCACTCGATCGCGTAGGCGAGGAAAGGACGGTCGACCAGCGTCACCGCGGGCTTCGGCACGTCGCTGGTCAAGGGCCGCAGGCGAGTCCCCTCGCCGCCGACTAGGACTATCGCCTGCACCTAGGGAGTGGGTGCCGGGGCGCTGTCGTTGATGCGGCCGATTCCCTCGTACTCGAAGCCCGCACCGATGAGCTTCTCGGGGTCGAGGAAGTTGCGGCCGTCGACGATCAGCGCCCGGGTCATCCCCGCGGCCGCAGCGGCCCAGTCGAGCTCGGCAAACTCGGCCCACTCGGTGACGAGGACGGCGGCGTCGGCGCCCGCCAGCGCCTCCTGCGCCGAGGTCGCCATCTCGACCGAGCCGAGCAGCCCGGCGGCGCGCTCGGCGGCGACCGGGTCGTAGGCGACGACCTCTGCCCCCTCGCCCTGCAGCCGTGCAGCGAGGACCAGGCTCGACGCCTCGCGCATGTCGTCGGTGTCTGGCTTGAAGGCCAGCCCGAGCAGCGCCACCCGCTTGCCGATCAGCGAGCCGAGGTGCTTCTCGAGCTTGCCGACCACGCGGCGCTTCTGCAGCTCGTTGACCTCGATAACCGCGGTCAGCAGCTGGAAGTGATAGCCGGTGTTGCCGGCCAGCATCTTCAGGGCGCTGACGTCCTTGGGGAAGCAACTGCCGCCGTAGCCGATCCCGGCGCGGAGGAAGGAGCTGCCGATCCGCTCGTCGAGCCCCATCCCCTTCGCGACCTGGCCGACGTCGGCGCCGACCTCCTCGCAGACGTTGGCGATCTCGTTGATGAAGGAGATCTTGGTCGCCAGGAAGGCGTTGGAAGCGAGCTTGATCATCTCGGCGCTGGCGACGTCGGTGGTGAGGATCTCGCCGCCGAGCGGCCGGTAGAGCGCCGCCACCGCTTCGGCCGCCGTCTCGTCGCCGGCGTCGGCGCCGATCACCACCCGGTCGGGGTCCATGAAGTCCGCGACCGCGGTTCCCTCCTTGAGGAACTCGGGGCAGGAGACGTAGGAGAGGTCGGGCATGTCGCGCCGGATCGATTCCCCCGTCCCCGCCGGCACGGTGCTCTTCATGATCAGCACGTGGTCGCCCGCCTCCGGCAGCTCCTGGACCACCGCCCTTACCCGCGAGAGGTCGGCGTCGCCGGAGTAGGTGGGCGGGGTGTCGACGCAGACGAAGAGCAGCCGGGCGCCGGCCAGCAGCTCGTCCATGTCGGTGGTGAAGGTGAGCCGCTCGGAATTCCGCAGCAACAGGTCATGAAGGCCGGGCTCGTGGATCGCCACCTCGCCGCGGGAGAGGGAGTCGACCTTCTCCTGGACGATGTCGCGCGCGATCACCGGATGACCGAGCTCGGCGAAGCAGGCGGCGGTGACGAGACCCACCCAGCCCGCCCCGATGACGCCTATCGGCTCCCTCTGCTCGCTCATCCCTGCTCCTTCCTAACACGCTTCGGCTTCTTCTTCGGAACGATCACCTTTGCCGATCGCGCCATCCCGATCATCTGATCGTTGCTCAAGGTTCGCAGCAGGTCATTCGAGACCCAGTAGACGTTGTCCCCGCGGCGCCAGGCGACCATTTTCACATCTTCGCCGTCGACGAAGATGTCGTAGTCGCGACCCTTGATCGTCTTCGTCAGGCTCGGGTCGTCGAGGATCGGCGGATCCGACCAGCCGCGGATCCCCTGCACCCCGAAGTAATGGGTGCCGTCGGACATTTCCGCGACCATGACCATCCGGTAGGCGATGTGACGGTCGCCGTCCTCGTCCTTGAGGTTGTAGACGTAGGGATCGACGACCTTCTCGTAGGGGTCGCTTTCGACGAAGCGGGACCCTTCCGGCAGGCGGGTCGGGTAGTAGATCGGGAAGTGGCCGCGGGCGCGCCGGGAGGCGATCTTCGCCTCCGCCTTGCCGGCGTCGCCGGCGGGGACCAGACCGTCGCTGCCGGACTCGTTGACTTCGACCTTCGGCTTCTCCTGCTTCTGCTTCTTGCGCTGGGGCTTCGACTGCTTGCGCTTTTTCTTGCCCGCTTCGGCTTCTTCGCGCTGGCGGCGCTGCGCGGCTTTCGCCTCCTGCACGGTCTCGCCGCCGAGGAATTCCTGGACCGCTGCTTCGAGCGCGCTCTCGGTCGTGTAGACAAAGCTGGGGCCAAGTTCGGCCGGGAAGTTGACCTCGTTGATCGTCGAGTTGCGCGAGGCGGCGAGCAGTTTCAGCACTTCCAGCAGGGTCTTGCCGTCGCTGATGTCGGAGGTCGTGTAGTCGGTGAAGGCCTCGACCAGTTCTCCCTGGTCGAAGACGATGTCCTTAAGTCCGATCCGCGAGCGGGCCTGGCTGAGGAAGTCCTGCTGGCGGGCCGAGCGGACGATGTCGGTGTCGGTGTGCCGGTAGCGGACGTAGTCGAGCGCCTGCTTGCCGCACATCAGCTGATACCCCGGCTGGATGTTGATTTCGGCGTACTGTTCTTCGGGCGGCACGCCTTCGTTGGAGTGGTAATAGCGTTTGTCGACGTCGGTGTAGACGCAGCCAATCGCGTAGACGCCCTGGGCAAAGCCGAGGAAGTCGACGTTGACGACGTGGTTGATCGGCAGCCCGGTCAGCTCCTTCACCGTCTGCAGGGTCAGCTTGGTGCCGCCGTAGGAAAACGCTTCGTTGAACTTGCCGGTGCCGTAGTTGGGGATTTCGACTTTGAGGTCGCGCGGGATCGACATCATCGAGATCAGGCCCTTGTCGGGGTCGAGGCGGACCAGCATCGTCGTGTCCGAGCGGCCGGGGTCTTCCTCTTCGCTGGCTCGCTTGTCGGAGCCGATCACGAGGAAGGTCTGGGCGCCACCGTCTCCGGCGTCGGCGAGGAATTTGTTCAGCTTTTTCTGCAGCTTGTCGTTTTCGGGCCGGATCGCATTGGCGATGCTGTCGAGATAGAGCAGGCTCGCGGTGGCGGTGGTCGTGGCCGAGACGGCAATGATCAGGACCGCGGCGAGGGTGAACCGCCACCAGAAGCGCTTCGGCTTCGGAGCTTCCTCCCCGTCGCCCTCGGGCGGCGGTTTCTTCGGGGCCCAACCCGGGCCCAGAGGCTCATTCATGCAACTGGTCCGGGATCGATCGCAGGAACGACTCGAGCGCCTGCCGGTAGGTCTCCAGCGAGGAGACCGAGACCCACTCGGCCGGTCCGTGGTGGCCGGCGCCGACCGGGCCGAACTCGACCGCCGGCACACCCACCCGCAGGAAGGAGACCGCGTCGGAGGCGCCGTCGCGGCCGACGCTCATCGGCTCGCCGTCGTGGTGGGCGGTCGCCGAGGCGCGCAGCGCCCGCACGAAGGGGGAGTCGCGGTCGACCGTGGCCGGCGGCCGGGTCAGCAGGGCCTGAACCTCGCAGCCTTCGATCCCGCGCACCTGGGCGAGGATCTCCTCCGGATCCTGGTCCGGGAGGTGGCGAATGTCGACGTCGATCGCGCATCGGTCGGGCACCTTGTTGAGAGCGTCGCCGCCGACGATCCTCCCCAGGTTGATCGAGGGCCGGTCGAACAGCTCCGAGCTGTGCCGGGCAAACGGTAGCGACTCGATACTGCGGAAAACGTCGATCGCGTTGAGGACGGCGTTGTCGCCGAGCCAGGGGGTGGCACCGTGGGCGGCGGTGCCGCCGACCTCCAGGCGCAGCGCCAGCACCCCCTTGGCCTCGATCCCGATGTGCAGGTCGGTCGGCTCGCCGGTGATCGCGAAGTCGCCGATGAAGCCGCTGTCGACGAGGTGGTCGGAGCCGCGCTCGGACTCCTCCTCGGACTCCTCGTCGCCGACGATCCCGAGCCGGACCCGCACCTTCTCCTGCTCGCGCATCGCCGCGGTGACCAACAGCATCGCCGCAACCGCGCCCTTCATGTCATAGGCACCCCGCCCGATCAGCCGATCGCCGGCGGTCTCAGGCACGAACTGCCCAGCGTGCCCTGGCACCACGTCGACGTGCCCGTGCAGAACCACCGTCGGCGCCCCCTCGGGCCCAACCTCGGCCTTGATCACCGGCAGACCGCGCACCTCGTCGGCCTTCGTCTCGATCCCTCGAGCTTCCAGCCAGCCTTGAATGAACCCTGCCGCCTCGGAAATCGCATCCGGCTCGCAGGTCTCGAAGCTGATGAGGCGCTTTGCGAGGACAACGAGCTCCTCGCTCATCGACTCACCCCCCGGCGATCGAGAGGAACGCTTCGGCCCGGACCTTGTCTTTCTGCGCCCGGTTCTGCTCGGCGCTGCCGTCCTCGCACTCCGACAACCTCTGCTCGGCATCCGCCAGCTGCTCTTTCAGCCTCCCGGCATCGAGATCCTCGGGCGAGATCGCCTCCTCGAGCAGGAGCCGAGCCCGGTTGCCGTAGACCTGCAGCCAGCCGTGGGCCTGCGCGTAGCGTTTGATCTCCGAGTCGGAAAGATGCAGGCGAAGCTCGGTCGGCCGCAGCGCCGCCAGAACCGGGGCGTGGTTGGCAAGGATGCCGATTTCGCCGACCTCGGTCCGGGTCGAAACCTGGCGCGCTTCACCGCTCCAGACCTCGCCCTCGGGGGTCAGAACCTCGACATCGACCATGTGCTCCGCAGCCATCTGGGTCTCCTAGGCAGCGGCGCCGGACTTGGCGTTCTCGAGGACCTGGTCGATCGAACCCTGCATGTAGAAGGCGCCCTCGGAGAGGTCGTCGTGCTCGCCGTCGAGGATCTCGCGGAAGCCGCGCACGGTCTCGGCGACCGGCACGTACTCGCCGTTGCGGCCGGTGAACTGTTCGGCGACGAAGAACGGCTGCGAGAGGAAGCGCTCGATCTTGCGGGCCCGGGAGACCGTCTGGCGGTCCTCGTCGGAGAGCTCGTCGATGCCAAGGATGGCGATGATGTCCTGCAGCTCCTTGTAGCGCTGCAGCACCTCCTGCACCTCGGTCGCGGTCCGGTAGTGCTCCTCGCCGACGACGTCCGGCTTGAGGATCGTCGAGGTCGAGTCGAGGGGGTCGACCGCCGGGTAGATCCCTTTCTCGGAGATCGACCGCGAGAGCGCGGTGGTCGCGTTGAGGTGGGCGAACACCGAAGCCGGGGCCGGGTCGGTGTAGTCGTCAGCCGGCACGTAGACCGCCTGGATCGAGGTCACCGAACCGCGGTCGGTCGAGGTGATCCGCTCCTGCAGGCCGCCCATCTCGGTCTCCAGGGTCGGCTGGTAGCCGACCGCGGAAGGCATGCGGCCGAGCAGCGCCGAGACCTCGGAGCCCGCCTGGACGAAGCGGAAGATGTTGTCGATGAACAGGAGCACGTCCTGGCCGCCCTGCTCGCGGTAGTACTCGGCCATCGTCAGCCCGGAGAGGGCGACGCGCAGCCGCGCGCCCGGGGGCTCGTTCATCTGGCCGAAGACGAGCATCGTCTTCTCCAGCACGCCCGACTCTTTCATCTCGAGCCAGAGATCGTTCCCCTCGCGGGAGCGCTCGCCGACGCCGACGAAGGCGGAGAGGCCAGAGTGCTCCTCGGCGATGTTGCGGATCAGCTCCTGGATCAGCACGGTCTTGCCGACGCCGGCACCGCCGAACAGCCCGACCTTGCCGCCTTTGGCGTACGGGGCAAGGAGGTCGATGACCTTGATCCCGGTCTCGAGGATCTCCTGCGTCGGGGTCAGGTCGGAAGCCTTCGGGGCAGGACGGTGGATCGGCCAGCGCTCCTCGACCTGGACCTCGGGGCCGTTGTCGATCGCCTCGCCGAGCAGGTTGAAGATGCGGCCGAGGGTCGCGTCGCCGACCGGAACCGTGATCGGACCGCCGGTGTCGGTGACCACGGCGCCGCGCGCGATGCCGTCGGTGGCGTCCATCGCGACCGCGCGGACGCGGTCGTCGCCGAGGTGCTGCTGCACCTCGCAGACGAGGGTGGCCGATTCGCCGTCGTTGTCGCCGCCGCTGGTCTCGATCGTCACCGCGGAGAAGATCTCCGGCAGCTCGTCGGGGAAGACGGCGTCGATGACCACTCCGGTGACCTGCTCGACGCGCCCTACGTTGCTTCCGTTTCCGTTGCTCTCAGCCATGGGTTCCTTTGCTCGTCTTTGAAGTGGTGTTGGTGATCGTGGGCCTGTCGTCTAGCCGAGCGCCTCAGCGCCGCCGACGACCTCCAAAATCTCCTGCGTGATTTCCGCCTGACGCGCCCGGTTCATCTCCAGGGTCAGATCGCCGATCATCGTCTCCGCGTTCTCCGCCGCGTTGCGCATCGCCGTCATCCGCGCGCCCAGCTCCGAGGCGGCCGACTCGAGCAGCGCCCGGTAGACCGAGATCGTCACGTACTCCGGGATCAGCCGCGCCAGCAGTTCCTCCGGGTCGGGCTCGTAGACCCACTCCGAACGGCTCTGCGCTTTCTCGGCCTCGGTTTCCTCGTCGGCCGCGGCATCCTCGTCGCCGGCGCCCTCGCCGATCACCTCGGCCTGCTGCAGCGGCAGCAGGGTCTGGCGCCAAACGTGCTGGGTCAGCGGCGAGACGAAGCGGTTGTAGATCAGCTCGACCCGGTCGAGGTCCTCGTCGACGTAGCGGGCGGTCAGCGCCTCGCCGATTTCGCGGGCGTTGGCGAAGGCCGGGCGGTCGGTGAAGCCGACGTAGGAGTCGGTCACCTCCTGCTTGCGGAAGGTCAGGGCGGAGACGCCCTTGCGGCCGACCACGGCGAACGAGGGCTCGGCACCCTCCTCGCGGACTTTGGCCGCCATCCGCATGCCCTCGCGGATGATGTTGGAGTTGAAGGCGCCGGCCAGGCCGCGGTCGCCGGTAACGAGGACGATCCCGACCCGGTTGACGTTCTCGCGCTCTTCCAGGACCGGGACACGCGGGATGCCGCCCGCCTGGGCGGCGGCGCGGCGGGTCAGCTTGCGCATCCCCTCCGCGTAGGGACGCATGTCGGAGATCCGCTGTTCGGCCCGCCGCAGGCGCGCCGCCGCAACCATCTCCATCGCACGCGTGATCTTGTTGATGTTCTTGACCGACGCGATGCGGTTCTTGACTTCCTTCTGCGTTGCCATGGGAACTCAGCTCCCGGCCGCTAGGCCGGAGTCGCCGCCTCCTCGTCGCTCGCTGTCCGAGCGGTTCGGACTCGGGTCCGGGCCGGAGCCTCGCGCTCCTCCTTGGAGTGGATGCGGTCGGACTCGCCCTCCTCGAGCGGGTCGCCATGCTCGTCGAAGTCGGGGCCGAAGTCGTCGACGAACTCGGCGATCGCCTTGCCCAGCGCCTCCTCGTCGTCCTCCTCGAGCTTGCCGGTCTCTTCGATCCGGCCCAGCAGCTCGGACGTTCTCCGAGTGCAGGCGGACCCGCAGATCAGCGAGGAACTCGCCGACGCGCTCGACTTTGATCCGGTCGAGGTAGCCGCCAGTGCCCGAGTAGATCGAGGCGACCTGGTCGCCGACGCTGAGCGGTTCGCGCTCTTTCTGTTTCAGCAGCTCGACCAGCCGTTCGCCGCGGGTCAGGGCTTTCTGGGTCTCGGCGTCGAGCTCGGAGCCGAACTGGGCGAAGGCCTCGAGGTCGCGGTACTGGGAGAGGTCGAGGCGCAGTTTTCCGGCGACCTTCTTCATCGCCTTGGTCTGCGCGTTACCGCCGACCCGGGAGACCGAGATGCCGACGTTGATCGCCGGCCGCACGCCCGAGAAGAAGAGGTCCGACTCGAGGAAGATCTGACCGTCGGTGATCGAGATCACGTTGGTCGGGATGTAGGCGGAGACGTCGGATGCCTGGGTCTCGATGATCGGCAGCGCCGTCAGCGAACCGCCGCCGAGCTCGTCGTTCAGCTTCACCGCCCGCTCCAGCAGCCGCGAGTGCAGGTAGAAGACGTCGCCCGGGTAGGCCTCGCGACCCGGCGGGCGCCGCAGCAGCAGCGACATCTGCCGGTAGGCGGAAGCGTGTTTGGTGAGGTCGTCGTAGACGCAGAGCGCGGCTTTGCCGTTGTAGAGGAAGTGCTCGCCCATCGCGCAGCCGGCGTAGGGGGCGATGTACTTGATCGGCGCCGCCTCGTCGGCGGGGGCGGCGACGATGATCGTGTTCTCCATCGCGCCGTTTTCCTCCAGCGTCTCTTTCAGCTGGACGACCGTCGACATCCGCTGCCCGATCGCGACGTAGATGCAGATCAGGTCCTTGTCCTTGTTGTTGATGATCGTGTCGATCGCGATCGCGGTCTTGCCGGTCTGGCGATCGCCGATGATCAGCTCTCGCTGGCCACGGCCGATCGGGATCATCCCGTCGATCGACATCAGCCCGGTCTGGACGGGTTCCTCGACCGGCTGCCGCTGGACGACGCCGGGGGCTTTGAACTCAGCCGGGCGGGTCTCGGTGGTGTTGATCTCACCGCGGTCGTCGAGCGGGCGGCCGAGCGGGTCGACCATGCGGCCGAGCAGCTCGTCGCCGACCGGGATCTCGAGCAGCTTGCCGGTCCGCTTGACCGTGTCGCCCTCGACGATCTTGTCCCAGTCGCCGAACAGCACGGAACCGACGTTGTCGGCCTCGAGGTTCAGCGCCAGGCCGGTGACCCCGTGCGGCAGCTCGAGCATCTCCAGCGCCATGCAGTTGTCGAGCCCGTGGATGCGGGCGATGCCGTCGGCGACGGACAGGACCGTGCCGACCTCGGTGAGGTCGGCGGAATCGGTCTCCAGTCCCTCGATCCGCTCTCGCAGGATGCTTGCGATCTCGTCGGGCTTGATCTCCATCGGGTGCTCTCTGCCTCCTTACGCCGCGGTGGCGACGCTCTTTCGAAGTTTCTCCAGACGACTGCGGATGCTCGCGTCCAAGACCATGTTTCCGACCTGCAGCACGATGCCACCGAGGATCTGATCGTCGACGGCACTGCTGAGATCGACCTTCTCGCCGGTCTGCCGTTCGACCTCCTGGCCGATTTTCTCGACCACGGCCGGGTCCAGCTCGACGGCGCTGGTCACGGTCACGTCGATACGGCGGTTCTCCTGCTTCCAGAGCTCGTCGAGCTGGCGCCGGATGCGGAAGACCTCCGTCATCCGGCCCTTGTCGACGAGCACCTCGAGGAAATTCATCAGCTCGGGCTCGGCGCCCGAGATCGCCCGCTCGAGCCCCTCCTTCTTCTCGGTCGAGGAGAGGTAGGGGCTGAAGAGGAAGACCTGCAGCTCACGGTTGCCGTCGACGGCATCGGCGAACTCGCCGAGTTGCTGCTGAAACGCGTCCAGCTTGCCCTTGTCGCGGCCCACCTCGAAGAGGGCCTCGGCGTATACGCGAGCGGCGTCGGCCATCGCTAGTTCTTCTCCGCTCCCGAAAGCGCCGAGAAGTCGACCTCGCTGAGCGCCTCCTCGACGAGGCGTTTCTGGTCCTCGGCGTTGAGCGATTTGCGGGTCACCCGCTCGGTGGCGAGCACGGTCAAGTTGGCGACTTCCTGGCGGATCTGGTCGAGCGAGCGCCGCTTGGTCTCCGCTTCGATCTCCCGATTCGCGGAGGCCACCAGCTCGTCCCGTTTCTCCTTGCCGGCCGTAGCCGCCTCTGCTTCGGCGGTATCGGCGGATTTGCGGGCGCGGGCCATGATGTCGTCGGCCTGCTCCCGGGCCTCGGCGAGGCGGGCGCGGTACTCGGTCAGCAGCTCGTCCGATTCCTGACGCTGCCGTTCGGCAGCGTTGATCGACTCGCTGATCGCTGCAGCGCGTTTGTCGAGCGCTTCCTGGATCTTCGGGAAGGCGACCTTGCTCAACACCCACATCGTGAACAGGAACAGGACCAGCGTCCAGATCATCAGGCCAAGGCCCGGGCTGACCAGGAAGCTGCCGCCGCTTTCCTCGCCGTGCTCCGCCGCCTCGGCGGCGAGCGGGAGTATGTAGCCGAACAGCTCCATCGTCCTAGGCGAGGAAGAAGGCGATTAGACCGAAGATGAAGGTGTAGAAGGCGACCGCCTCGGTCAGCGCGAAGCCGAGCCAGCGGATGCTTTCCAGCTCGCTTTTCATCTCCGGCTGGCGGGCGACCGACTCGATCTCCTTACCGAAGATGAAGCCCACGCCAATACCGGCGCCGATCGAACCCAGCCCGGCACCAACACCGAGGGCGATCGCTTTACCCGCACTTTCCACGGCTTCGCTGCTGACCTCGGCGATGGGCAACATAGTGGGATCCATTTGAGAGTTGACTCCTTTTCTAGTGAGAGGCGGAGGTCGCTCCGCCGATGTAAATAGCGCTAAGCGTCGAGAAGATGAATGCCTGCAGGGTCGCCACCAGCCCGACCTCGAAGATGAAGAAGGCGAAGGCGAGCGGGAAGGTCAGCGCCCCGAGAGCCGCGATCCCCAGCAGAACCGCCAAGCCGCCGCCCATGAAGAGCAGCAGCAGGTGGCCGGCGAGGATGTTGGCGAAAAGACGGACGGAGAGGGAGATCAGCCGCACGAAGTGCGAGATCACCTCGATCACGAAGATCGCGCCCTTGCCGACCGGGTGCATGTCCTCCAGGCCGGGGGGCAGCCAACTCTTGAAGTAGGGACCGACGCCCTTGGCGCGGATGCCCTCGACGTGGTAGCTGAGCCAGACGACCAGGGTCAGGACCAGCGGGATCGCGATGTTGGCGGTGGCCGCGTAGATCGCGAAGGAGGGGATTTCCAGGCCGCCGATCGAGAAGGTGTGCTCGGTGTTGGTCGGCAGCGGCAGGAAGCCGAGCATGTTCGAGAACCAGATCCAGAAGAAGAGGGCGCCGATGAAGGGGAACCATTTGCGCGCCAGCTCGCCGTGGAGGCTGCCGCCGGTGATGGTGTTTTTGCTCAGGTCGTAGGCGACCTCGACCGCGGTCTGGACCCGGTTCGGTTTCTCCGCCATCCGCCGCGCGATCCAGACCATGGTGAAGATGGTCAGGGCGCTGGCGAGGACGAGGTAGAGGACCGCCTTGTTGATGCTGAAGTCGATCCCGGCGAGTTCGATCGTCACCCACGGTTCGAGTTTGAACTCGTTCTGCGGTTTGAAGGCTTCGTTCTTGCCGTCGTTGCCGAAGATCAGCAGCAGCAGGATCGAGATCGCGAAGTAGGCGCCGAAGCCGATCAAGACCTTGGCTTTGGTGCTGAGACCGCTCTTGGGCGGGTCAGCTTGGGGGCGCCGCCAGGCGCCTGCACCGTTGCCGCCTCCATGCCTACGCGACCCCCTGGCCCTCAGGCTGGTCGTCGAACAGGTGCGCGAGGCCCTGCGCGGCGAAGGAGATCGTGAACAGCGCCAGCAGCAGGATCGCCGCAGCGAGGCCCGACTCCCGTTCGGCGATGCCGACGAGGAGCACAGCGGTGGCCATCAGCCAGACGCGACCGAGGGTGCTGCCGGCGACGAATCCCATCGCCTTCTGCCGGTTACCGGCGGCCAGCTCCTGCTTCATCCGCCGCTGGGCGAGCATCTGAATCCCGCGCTGCAGCAGCCAAACCCCGGCCGCCACCGCGTAGCCGAGCAGGGGCAGATCGCCGAGCAGGAAAACTGCAAGCGCGGCGAGCAACGCGATTAGGTCGACGTACTTTGGAGGCGACATAAGAAGGAAATACGCCCAACTCGGGGCAGAGCGGGCGCTGGGGCGACTATACCCAAAAGGTCCCTGGAATGGCTTTGCCAAGCCACTTCGTGAGGGTTGCCACTACCGTCTTGCGGGGGTTTGTGGGGGTAGGGGGACGGGAGGCCCTCCCCAGACACATCTCGCTATGGCTCGATGTTGAGTGTCTGGGGAGGGCCTCCCGTCCCCCTTTCGACACACGACGTTTGACGGTCTGGCACTGGGGGCAATTGCTATTTGATTGCTTCGAACTCGCCGGTCTCTGGATCGACGGTTGGGAAAGTTCCGGTTTCTAGCTCGGTTTCGACCGCGCGCTCGACCTCTTCGGGCTGTGGCTCGGGGGCTCCTACCTGGCGGCGGAGGGTTATTAGTTGGCGGAGGCGGGTTTGGCGGAGCTTGAAGATCTCCAGGACCTCTACCAGGTAGACGCTGGCGGCTAGGGCGAGGATGCCGAAGAGGGCGATCACCGCGGTCCAGAACGGGTCGAAGCTGCCGTGGTCGTCGCTGTAGGGAACGAAGCGCAGGGCGAGGGCCAGCAGCGCCATGACAACGGTCCAGCCGTAGAGATAGAGCAGGGTGCGGCGCTGGGAGAAACCGATGTCGGCCATTCGGTGGTGGAAGTGCCAGCGGTCGGCTTTGTAGATCGGCCGCCGGTATTTGAGCCGCTTGGCGACGACGAAGCCGGTGTCGAGGATCGGCACCGCGAGGATGATCAGAGGCAGGAAGAGGGCGATCACCGCGTTGGTCTTCAGCGCCCCCTGCACCGCCACCGCTCCCAGCAGGTAGCCGAGCAGGTTGGAGCCGGTGTCGCCCATGAAGACGCTGGCCGGCGGGAACCCCCAGCGGAGGAAGCCGAGGGCCGCACCGGCGGTCAAGGCGGCAAGGACGCCGGCGGCGGTGCGGTCGAGCGAGAGGGCGATCGTCGCCAGGGTGATGCCGGAGATCACCGCGACGCCAGCGGCGAGGCCGTCGACGCCGTCGATCAGGTTGATCACGTTGATCACCGCGACGATCGCGATCACGGTGCCGACGTCGCCGAGGTGGACCACCCCTCCCCCGGCAAGGTCAGCAGGTCGACGGTCCCGGGGGTGAGCCGGCCGAAAAAGGGAAAGGTGAATTCGTCGACGGTGACGCCGGCCGAAACGGGAATGATCACCGCGACCGTCTGCCCGAGCAGCTTCACCGCGGCGGGCAGGTCGAAGATGTCGTCAAGGACGCCGATTAAGGCGATCGCCACGGCGCCGATCAGGATCGCGTGGCTTTCGCTGTCGTTGGGGAGGAAGAGGAAGCCGGCGACGACGGCGCCGCCGAGAATCCCAAGGCCGCCGAGTTTCGGCGTCGGCACGGTGTGCAGGGAACGGTCGATCGGGTGGTCGATCGCCCCCACCCGCACCGCCAGCCACCTGGTCATCGGAACGAGGAGGAGCGCGAGCACCCCCGCGACCAGGAAAGCGAAGAGGGCGTCGAGGTCAGTTGGCATAGCGGTCGAACCAGAGGGTAAGCGCCATCAGGCCCCAGATCTGACGGCTGAGGTCCTCGCGGCCGGAGATGTGGCGGTCGAGAATCGGGGTGACGGCGGCGGGATCGAGCAGGCCCTGGCGCTCGACCGCTCCCGGCGACAGCACCTCACGGGCGAAGGGCTCCAGCGGCCCGCGCAGCCAGCCGGCGATCGGAATCGAGAAGCCCTGCTTGCGGCCATGGACGATCTCCTTCGGCAGCAGCGGCGCGAGGGCGCGGCGCAGAAGGCGCTTCTTCTCGAAGCCGCGGACTTTCATCCGGGTCGGCAAGGAGAAGGCGAACTCGGCGACATTGGCGTCGAGGAAGGGCACGCGCAGCTCCAGCGAGTGGGCCATGCTCAGCCGATCCGTCTTCACCAGCAGGTCGTCGACCAGGTAGATGCCGAGGTCGAGGTCCTGCATCCGCGCCAGCGGCTCGGCGCCCTCGGTTTCCGCATAGCGCTCGCGATAGAGGTCGAGCGGGTCCCAGGCGGTGGTCGCCGGCCCCGCGAGCTCGGCCCGCGTCGCGGCCGAAAAGATCTCCTTCCAGCCGTGGTGGCGCTCCAGCGGCGGCAGGGCGGCGGCGCGGGCGAAGCGCTTGGCTTTGTAGTCGAAGCCGACCCGGTCGTGGCGGCTCGGCAGCGCCTCGGCCAGCGGTCGGGCAAGCGGGGCGAGGCGGCCAACGCGGCGGGCGAGGAGGTCGGCGACGTAGGTGTAATAGCCGCCGAAGAGCTCGTCACCGCCCTCGCCGGAGATGGCGGTCTTGACCTCGCCGGCAGCGAGCTCGGAGACGATGTAGGTCGGCAGCGCCGAAGAGTCGCCGAAGGGCTCGTCGAAGGCCTCGACCAGCCGCGGCAGCAGCTCTACCGCGTCGGGACGAAGGACCAGCTCGTGGTGGTCGGTGCCATAGCGCTCGGCGACCAGGCGGGCACGGGAGAGCTCGTCGAAGCCAGCCTCCTCGAAGCCGATCGAGAAGGTGCGCAGGGGTTCGCCGGCGTGGGCGCTGGCGAGCGCGGCGAGACCGCCGGAGTCGACCCCGCCGGAGAGCAGCACCCCGACCGGGACGTCGGCGACGAGGTGGGCGCGGACGCTGTCGTCGAGCACCTCGCGCAACTCGGCGGCGAGCTCGTCGATCGAACCGCGGCGCGGCTCGACGGCGGGCGACGGACCGGGCCGCGCGAAGCGGCGCTGCCGCACCTCTCCCCCTCCCAGGTCAGCAGGTACCCCGGGGGCAGCTTGCGGGCCTCGGCGAAGATCGTCAACGGCGCCGGGATCGAGTTGAAGGCGAGGTAGGCGGAGACGGCCTTGGGGTCGATCTCACGCGAGAAGCCCGGCAGCTCCAGCATCGCCTTCAGCTCCGAGGCGAAGGCGAGGCCGCCGCCGGCTTCGCGGTAGTAGAGCGGCTTGATCCCGAAGCGGTCGCGGGCCAGCAGCAGGCGCTGGCGGCGTTTGTCCCAGAGGGCAATCGCGAACATCCCACGCAGCCGCTCGACGAACTCCTCGCCATGCTCCTCGTAGAGGTGGACCAGGACCTCGGTGTCGCAATCGGTGGTGAAGCGGTGGCCCCGACCCTCGAGCTCGCGCTTCAGCTCTCGGTAGTTGTAGATCTCGCCGTTCTGGACCACGACGCAGGAGCCGTCCTCGTTGGCAATCGGCTGGTGGCCGTGGTCGAGGTCGATGATCGAGAGTCGGCGGGCGGCAAGAGCAACCGGGCCCTCGTGAAATATTCCCTCGTCATCGGGGCCGCGGTGGACGAGGCGACCGTTCATCCGCCTCACGACATCCAGATCGGGGGCACCCTCTCGCTCGGCGGCGACGAGGCCGCAGACACCGCACATGGGCGGCAGTCTCGCAGCGGCGGGGGCTGGACCGCCTAAGACCCGGGAGGCTGCGTAACCGCGGGACCGCGACCCAGGACCTTGCCCACCGTCGCCAGCAGCACCTGGACGTAGAGGGAGACCGAGCGGTCGGCGATGTACTCCATGTCGTGGGCGAGCTTGTCGGCCCAGGACTCCTCGCGGGTGATCCGCGTCTGGGCGAAGCCGGTCACCCCCGGCCGCACCACCAGCCGCTGCCAGTACTGGGGGATCTCGCGGCAGAGTTCGGCGTAGAAGGCGGGCCGGATCGGGCGTGGGCCGACGACCGCCATGTCGCCGCGCAGCACGTTCCACAACTGCGGCACCTCGTCGAGGTGGGTTTTGCGCAGGACGCCGCCGATCCGGGTCCGCTCTTCCTCGGTGCGACGGGTCAGCTCCTCGCCGTAATAGGGGCCAAGCCGGGTTTCGGCGTCGGGCTTAAGGGTCCGGAACTTGTACATCCAGAAGAGGTGGCCGGCCTTGCCGACGCGGGCGCCGCGATAAAGGATCGGGCGGCCGGAGTCGAGCGCGATCGTCAGGGCAATCAGCGCCAGCAGCGGCGAAAGGACGAGCAGGATCGAGGCCGAGATGAGGATGTCAAGCGCCCTCAGCACGCGGTCGATCGGTCGCGGGTCGCCTTCGGCCGCGGGCGCGACGAGCTCTTCGAGGCCGGGCTCGGCCTCGGGCAGATCGCTCAGGAAGGCGTTATGGGCTGGGGCTCTTCGCGCAATGGTGAGGCTCCGACGGTACCGAGGATGGTCTCGACCAGAAAGGACGGATCGCGCTTGGTCGGCGCGGAATCCACGGTCCGCTTGCTCAGCTCCACCGCCCGCGGGTCGGTCAGCGGGCGCAGTCGACCCGACTTGATCAGCGCTTCGTCGACGCCGCCGAGACGGCCGCCGTAGGTGGTGTAGACGGGGGTGGCGAGGGCGGCGGCCTCGCGGTTCATCGTGCCGCCGGCGGAGACGACGAGGTCGGCGAGGGCGATCAAGCTCTGGGCCTCGACGGCGCCCTCGGGGACGATCACCGAGGGCAGCGCCAGGCCGGTGATGAACTCGCGCTGGGCCTGGGTCCGCGGCAGCACCATCGCATGCACTCCCTGGTCGCGGCCGAGACGGTCGAGGACCTTGGGGAAGAGCGGGTTCGACTTGCGGTGGTAGAGCGAGACGTCGGGCGGCGGGCGGACGATGACGACGACCCGCTCCTCGTCGACGCCGAGCCGGCGCAGCGCCTCGGCGTCGGGCTCGAAGTCGTAGAGGTAGTACTCCTCCTTCAAACCCGGATAGGGGAAGAACTTGTCCTCGGTGACCCCGAAGCGGCGCAGCCGCTCGAGCGGCACCGAGTCGGGGAACATCACCCGCCGGGCGAAGCGGCAGCCGATCCGGTGCTGGGTGACCGCGTACTCGTAGTCGTGCATGTTGGCCTCGGGGACGCCGAGGGTCTTGGCGGCGATCGCGAGGTCGTTGGAGCCGTGGGCGAGGGCGAGATCGAAGCCGCGGCGGCGGCCGAACCGCAGCATCCCGGTGCTGCGCGAGGCGAGGCTGAAACCCTTGCGCAGCCGCGAGGCGCCACCGTGGCGGCCGATCGGCGTGTGCTCCATCCCGTGCAGCTCGAGCAGCTGCTGGGTCTGGGCGTAGTCGCGCGAGGTGATCTCGACCTCGTGCCCTTCCCTGCGCAATCGCTCGATGATCGGGCGCAGGACAAGCACGTGCGCCGGGGCGCTCATGTCGACCCAGACCTTCAAGGGCCTATACGGCTGCGGCAAGCTCGGCGTAGAGCGGGAAGCGGTCCATCAGCGCATCGGTGCGCGCCTTCAGGTCGTCCTTGGTGGACTCGAAGTCGGGTCCGAGGGCGGTGACGATCACCGCGGCGATCTCCCGCATCTCCTCCTCGCCCATGCCGCGCGTGGTCAGCGCCGGGGTGCCGATCCGCAGCCCCGATGGGTTCATCGGCGGCCGCTCGTCAAAGGGGATCGCGTTGCGGTTGACCGTGATCCCGACCGCGTCGAGGCGGTCCTCGGCGGTCTGGCCGTCGAGCCCGGTCGGGGTCAAGTCGACGAGGACCAGGTGGACGTCGGTGCCGCCGGTGAGAACCGGAACGCCGCCCCCTTCGAGCCCCTCGGCAAGGGCCTGGGCGTTGGCGATCGTCTGCCTCTGGCGCTGCTTGAACTCCTCGCTGGCCGCGATCTGGAAGGCAACCGCCTTGGCGGCGACGGTATGCATCAGCGGCCCGCCCTGCTGGCCGGGGAAAACCGCCTTGTCGATCGCTTTCGCGTGTTCCTCGCGGCAGAGGATCATGCCGCTGCGCGGCCCGCAGAGGGTCTTGTGGATCGTCGTGGTGACGACGTCGGCGTGCTCGACCGGGTTGGGATGCTCACCGGCGGCGACGAGGCCGGCGAAGTGGGCCATGTCGACCATCAGCTTGGCGCCGACCGAGTCGGCGATCTGACGGAAGGCGGCGAAGTCGAGCTGACGCGGATAGGCGGACCAGCCGGTGACGATCAGCGCCGGCTTGTGCTCCTGCGCCAGGCGCTCCACCTCGTCCATATCTACGAGAAAGTCGTCGCGGCTGACGTGGTAGGGCACCGGGTTGTAGAGCTTGCCGCTGACGTTGATCTTCATCCCGTGGCTGAGGTGACCGCCGTGGTCGAGGGCGAGGCCGAGGAAGGTGTCGCCCGGCTCCAGCAGCGCCATGTAGACGGCGTTGTTTGCCTGGGCGCCGGAGTGGGCCTGGACGTTGGCGTGGTCGGCGCCGAACAGGCTCTTGGCCCGCTGGATCGCCAATTCCTCGGCGACGTCGACCTCCTCGCAGCCGCCGTAGTAGCGGCGACCCGGGTAGCCCTCGGCGTACTTGTTGGTCAGCACCGAGCCGACCGCTTCGAGCACCGCCTGGGGCACGAAGTTCTCCGAGGCGATCATCTCCAGGGTGCCCTGCTGGCGCCTCAGCTCGGCGTCGAGGACGCCGGCGATCGCCGGATCGACCTCGCTCAGCGGTGCGTTTTGGAAGTTTTCGGGAAGCTCGGAGATGGGCCCCGACCATAGCAACGGGCATGGATAGTCTGGGGCCGGTGAGAGCACGAGTTCTCCTCGCTCCGCTGGCCATTCTGCTGGCTCTGGCGCTGCCCTCCGCCGCCTCCGCCGCGGTCGAAAACCCCTGCGAAAGCGCCGAAGCCCGCTTCCTCCTCTGCCCCAACCTGCGGATCGCGAAGCCGAGCGAGCTCTATGTCCAGCGGGCCGGCAGCCAGGTGCGGCTGCGGGCGACCAGCGACGTGCAGAGCCGTGGCCGCGGCCCGATGGAGCTGCGGGGCCGCCGCGACGGCCCGCGCAGCATGAAGACCAACCAGCGCATCTACAAAGCGGGCGGCGGCCACATCACCGTGCCCAGCGGGGCGAAGCTGCGCTTCACCTACGTCGGCACCTACTTCGGCGGCTCCTACTGGAAGGTCCACCAGCTGGCGACCTTCGAGCTGCTCCGAGTCGCTCCGGACGGGACGATCGGGGACGTCGTCCGCACCAGCCCCAAGCTCAACTACTGCCTGCGCGACCTGACTCGCACCCAAGCCAGCGGCAAATCGCCATCCGGGCGCGTCTACCCGGGCTGCAACCAGGACCCCTTCCGCGACCGAGTCAAGCTCGGCACCTCGGTCGGCTGGTCAGACATCTACCCGGCCGCCTACCACCAGCAGTGGATCGACGTCGCCGGGCTGCGCGGCTGCTTCGCCTACAGGATGATCGTCGACCCGGGAGAACACCTCTTCGAGTCGAACGAGAACGACAACATGTCCCAGCGCATGGTCCGCCTGCCTTACGGCGGCGGTTCCGGCTGCTGACCTGACCGACGCCGATCAGCCATTCGCTTTCTCCTCGGGTTCCGGCCTGCGTCCGGCCATCCGCAGATTTGAGATCTTGCCGAGGGCGTCGAACCAGAACGGGGCTCCCAGCGAGATTGCGGCAATCGAGATCAGCCAGCCGGCGACCGCCAGCAGCCACTCGTCTCCGCTGCTCGGCCGGTTCTTCTCTTCGGTCCAGAAGATCGGCAAGCTGAGCGCCGAGAGATCGTCGATCGCGCTTTCGGCGTCCTCACCGGCCTGCTTGAGGTTGGCGGCCCCCTGCGACTCTCCATCCTTGGGTTCCGCCTCTTCGTCGGCCGTCGCTTCCGCCTTGGCAACGACGTTGGCCAGCACCTTCGGTTCGGCGGAGAGCTGATCGGTGATCCGCAGCGTGCTGACGTTGAGCACGAGGACGGTGACCACCGCGATCGCGATCGTCACCAGCTGCGTTTTCCGCTTGTACCAGCCTCCAACTCGTTCCATCGACTCGTCGAACCATTTTTCGATCTCAGGAGCCTTGGGGATGGCGCCGCCGCTGGGCAGGATGCGCAGCTGAGTGGCGAGGTCCTTACTCACCGGTCTCGTCTCGTCGCCGACCTCGACCTGCGGCGGCTGGTCGGTGGCGGGCTCTTCGAGCACGTCGAGCAGGGCGAGCGCGAAGTTGGCCGGGGCGATGTAGGAAGGGTCCCGACTCCGGTCCGGCTGCAGGTCCGTCCGCACCAGCGGATGGGAAATGACCCGCTCGACCACGCCGCTGTCCCCGAGCATTCCCTCGAGCCCTTTCCGCAGGGTCTTCGCACGAAGATTGAAGATGCCGGCAATCCACTCCCCTATATGAGAGGCAACCAGGCTGAGGAGGAAGAAGACGAAGGCCAGCGCGATCGCGATTTCGATCGCCGGACCACCAAGATCAAGGGACATCGGGGGAGCACCTCCAACATTCGGCTAATAGGAACCGGGAGAACCTATGAGCTTTCCCCGAGTAAAAGCAAGAACGCTGTGGTTTCCGGCGCCTACCCGAGGCCGACCGAAGCCAGTTTGCTGGCGAGGTCTCCCGGCGAGAGCGCCCCGTCACGCAGGACGCGCCAGTGCCCGTCGTCCTCGATCGTGGTGATGTCGACGACGGTCGAAGGCAGGCCCGGCAGCTCGCCACCGTCGATCGTCAGGTCAGCGCCGTCGAGGATCGACTGCGGCAGGTCCTCGAACCGGGCCGGAGCGGGCTCGCCGCTGAGGTTGGCCGAGGTCTGGAAGATCGGGCACATCGTCCCTCCCAGCGGCCCACCGATCAGGCGGACGCCAAGTCGCTCGGGGTCCTGACGGCAGGCGAGCGGGTAACGCCGGTGCGGGTTGGCGATCACCAGCGTCACCGGCCCCGGCATCAGAGCGCTGACCGCCGCCTTGGTGCGGGGACCGAGGCCGGCGACGATCTCGCGAATCGCCAACGGCGAGAAATACATGACCGCCGAAGGCTTGCCGTCGTCACGGCCCTTGAGCCGGTGGATGCGAGCGATCGCTCCCGCGTCGAGCGGATCGCAGGCGAGCCCGTAGAGCCCGTCGGAGGGAAAGACCGCGACGCCACCGCTCGAAATAGTGCGTTCCAGCGCCTTGCGGGCAACCTGGGCTTCCCCGCTCTGCAGCCGGATCAGCTCGGTCATGCCGCTGCTCCGCTGACGCGCCCGACGACAACCCGCTCGATGCCCGCCAGGTCCCGCCGCGTCCCGACCTCGACGAAGCCGGCGTCCCGCATCAGCGAGGCCACCGCGGTCGCCTGCCCCTCCCCCACCTCGACAAAGAGTCCGCCGGTCCTTTGTGCCGCTATGCGATGCAAAAGTCCGGCGGACCTTGGGATCAAGGCGCGGTAGGCGTCGAGGCCGTCGGCGCCGGCGAGCAGCGCCTCGCGTGGCTCCCAGTCGGTGACCTCGGGCTGAAGCGAGGGCCAGTCGCGCTCGGCGACGTATGGGAGGTTGGCGAGGATCAGGTCGAAGCTCTCGCCCGCGGGCAGAGTTCCCTCGACGAAGCGAACGCGGCCGGCGAAGCCGAGTCGCTCGGCGTTTGCCCGCGCGACTTCGAGCGCCCCTGGCGACGTGTCCGTCGCCGTCACCTCGCAGCTCGGCAGCTCGTCAGCCACCGCCAGAGCGATCGCACCCGAGCCAGTGCCGACGTCGAGTACGCGGGCCGGCTCGACCTCCAGCGCCAGCTCAACCAGCAGCTCGGTCTCCGGCCGCGGGATCAGCACCCGCCGGTCCACCGTCAACTCGAGGTCGCGGAACCCTTTGCGGCCAAGGATGTAGGCGACCGGCTCGCGCCGCAGCCGGCGCCGCACCGTCTCGCCGAAGCGTCGCGCGGCGGCCGGCGGCACCTCGGCGGCCGGATCGGCAACCAGCGCCGCCCGGGTCCAGCCCGTCGCCTCGGCGAGCAGCAGTTCGGCGTCGAGCCGCGGGTCTTCGATCCCGGCAGCCCGCAGCGCATCTACCGCCGAGCCCAGCGCCTCGCGAACCTCCGCCCCGGTCATCGTCGCCATCGAGTCAAGCCGCGGAGGCGGCGGCCTCGAGGCGCTGTCGCTTCTCCTCGCCCGCCAGAGCGTCGGTGAACTCCCCCAGCTCGCCGGCCAGCACGCCTTCGAGGTTGTGCGAGGTGTGCTTGATCCGGTGGTCGGTAACCCGTCCCTGGGGGAAGTTGTAGGTGCGGATCTTCTCCGAGCGCTCGCCGCTGCCGACCTGGGCCTTGCGCTCGGAGGCGATCTTCGCCTGTTGTTCAGCCAGCTCGCGCTCGTAAAGCCGGGCCCGCAGCACCCGCATCGCCCGATCCTTGTTCTGAAGTTGGGACTTCTCGTCCTGCATCGAGACCACGATCCCGGTCGGTTTGTGGGTGATCCGCACCGCCGAGTCGGTGGTGTTGACCGACTGGCCGCCGGGCCCGGAGGACCGGTAGACGTCGATCTGAAGGTCGTTCTGGTTGATCTCCACCTCGACCTCCTCGGCCTCCGGCAACACCGCCACGGTCGCAGTCGAGGTGTGGATCCGGCCCTGGGACTCGGTCTCGGGCACCCGCTGCACGCGATGCGTCCCGCCCTCGAACTTGAAGACCGAGTAGGCGCCCTCTCCCTTGACCTCGAAGGTGACGTCCTTGAAGCCGCCCGAGTCCGAAGCCGACTGGGAGAGGACTTCGGTCGAGAACCCGCGCTCGTCGCCATAGCGGGTGAGCATCTTGTAGAGGTCGCCCGCGAACAGCGCCGCCTCATCGCCGCCGGTGCCGGCACGGATCTCGACGATCACGTTCTTGGCGTCGTTGGGGTCGCGCTCGACCATCGCCAAGCGGATCTCCTCTTCCAATGCCTCGAGCTGCGCCGGCGCCTCCTCGACCACCTGCCGCATTTCCTCGTCCTCGCCCTCGGCGAGCAGCTCGCGGGCCCCCTCGAGGTCGTCGCGCAGCGTCCGCCATCGCGCCCCCAGCTCGCTCGCCGGCTGCAGCTCGCGGTATTCGCGACCGACCTCGGCGTAGCGAGCCCGATCGGAGATCACCGCCGGATCGGACATCTGCGCCTCGAGCTCGGCGAAGCGCGTCTCTATCTGCTCGACCAGCTGCTCGATCATCGAAGCGAAGAGTAGAACGGGAGCGCCGCTAAGCGACGATCTCGATGTGCGGCTGTTTCGCCGCCTCCTCGGGGGTCTCCCGGGCGAGGACGGCGTTGAGGGAGGCGATCGCCACCGCGAGCTGCTCTTCGTCGGGCTCGCGCGTGGTCAGGTTCTGCAGCATCAGCCCCGGCCACATGACCGCCCGCACCCAGCGTTTGCGGCGGTTTTTGCCGGCCCACTTGATCACCTCGTAGGAGAGGCCGGCGATCAGCGGGATGCCGAGAATCCGCGAGGCCAACAGCCAGTACCAAGCGGGCAGCCCGATCGGAGCGAAGACAAAGATCGCCAGCACCATCACGATCAGCAGGAAGCTGGTCCCGCAGCGGGGGTGCAGCCGGGAGTAGAGCTTCGCCCGCGAGGGGACCAGCTCGTCTTCGGCCTCGTAACAGGAGATCGTCTTGTGCTCGGCCCCGTGGTACTCGAAGACTCGCCGCAGGTCGGGCATTTTGCTGATCGCGAGGATGTAGCCGATGAAGATCGCGGTGCGCAGGATCCCCTCGACCAGCCAGAAAAGCAGCGAGCTCCCGAGCTGGTCCTTGATCAGGCTGGTGAGGCCGACCGGAACGACAAAGAAGAGCCCGACGGCCAGCAGCATCGAGAAGAGGATCGTCAGGCCCCAGATCCAGCCGCCGATTTCCTCTTTGTTCCCCTCGTCGTCCTCCTCCATCTGCGCGTTGGCGGAGATCGCGAGGGCCTTGAAACCGATCTTCAGCGACTCACCGAGGGCGACGACCCCGCGAATCACCGGCAGGCGGTAGATCCGGTGCCGCTGCGCCCAGGGGACCAGCTGCTCGGACTCGACCTCGATCTGCCCCTCGGGGGTACGGACCGCGACCGCCCAGACGGAGACGCCGCGCATCATCACGCCCTCGAGCACCGCCTGACCGCCGACTGGGGCGTCGCGCTTGGCGACCAGCGCCCCATCGGGCATGCGCAAGGGGTCCCCTCCGTTGTTCGCGGAAGGGGAGTTTTGGGATGAGAGTGCCGAGCCCGACGGCGGGCTCACGGGTTACTTCCCAGCCCTGTGCTTGGCGGCGCGGCGCTGGAAACGCTCAACGCGGCCACCGGTGTCGACCAGCTTCTGCTTGCCCGTGTAGAAGGGGTGGCACTCGGAGCAGAGCTCTACATGCAAGTCCTCTTTCGTGGAGCGCGTGTAGAACTGGTTGCCGCACGAGCAATGCACGTTGGCAAGCGTGTAATCGGGGTGAATTTCAGCCTTCATCTCTACTCAGTCTAGAGAACCGCGCAAGCCTGCCGATTAGGTCCTTGTGCGCAAAGCAATCGCAGCGGTCCTCTTCGGCGGTGTCGCCCTCGTCATCCTCTACGACTGGGTGGGGATCGGGGGCGCCGATCTCGACGTCGCGATCAACAGCGTCGTCTACGACGCCGTCGTCGTCTGCGCCGGCCTCGGCTGCCTGATCAGGGCACTGCGGGGCGGGCCGGAACGCGGCGCCTGGATCGCGATCTCAGCCGCCGTCCTCGCCTGGGCGGCGGGCGAGATCTGGTGGACCGCCTCGATCGAAGGCAGCGCCGCGCCGCCATATCCGTCGCCGGCCGACATCGGCTACATCGCCTTCTATCCGCTGGCGATCCTCGGCTTGTACCTGCTGGTCCGCGCCCGCACCACCGAGCTCGATCGCCGACTCTGGATGGACGGGGCGATCGCGGCGCTGGGCACCGCCGCGCTCGGTGCCGCCCTGCTCTTCGAATTCGTCGCCGACCGGGCCTCGGGGACGACGGCCGAAGTGGTGACCACGCTGGCCTATCCGTTCGGCGACGTGGTCCTGATCGCGCTGATCGTCGGCGTCATAGCCCTCACCCGCTGGCGGCCGGGCAGGACCCTGACCCTGCTGCTCTTGGGCCTTGCGGTGATGGCGATCGCCGATGTCGCCTTCACCCTGCAGACCTACGACGCGATCCCGGGCGGCAACTGGATCGAACCGATCTACCTGATCTCGGCGGTGCTGCTCGGATCCGAGGCGTGGCAGCCGCCCGCCGACCCGATCCGTCCCGGTGCCCGCTTCGACGGCTGGCGGGAAATGATCGTCCCGGGGATCGTCGCCGGGGCGATGATCGTCCTCGGCGTCTTGCAGTACCTCCATAGCTCGAGCGCGCTGACCACGGTGCTCTGGTCGCTGACGATGCTGGCGGTGCTCGGGCGACTGGCGCTGAGCCTGCGCGAGAACACCAAGCTGCTCGATATGGTCCGCACCGACCAACTGACCAGCCTCGGCAGTCAGGCGCGACTGCGGATGGACCTCGAGGCCGGCGGGCCGGCCGGCGCGGAGCGACCCCTGACCCTGATCCTGCTCGACCTCAACGGCTTCAAGCACTACAACGACACCTTCGGGCATCCGGCCGGCGACAAAATGCTGGGGATGCTCGGTGGACGGCTGCGGGGGGCAGTGGCACCGGAGGGCGTCGGCTATCGCCTCGGCGGCGACGAGTTCGTGGTCCTGATCGAGGGCCGGGTCCCGAACCGGGAGGCGGTTGCCGTCCGCGCCGCCGAAGCGCTGACCTCCAAGGGCAGCGGGTTCGAGCTCAGCGCCGCCTGGGGGATCGCCTCGGTCCCCGAGGAGGCGGACTCGGCGGCCGCGGCGATGCAGCTGGCCGATGTGCGGATGTACGCGCAGAAGGAGTCGCGGCGACTGGCGGACCCGCTAGGGGCGCTCGACCGCGAAGCTCTCGAGCAGAGCCAGTAGGACTTCGGTCACTTCGGCCCGGCCCTGCGGCCGGTCCTCGCGCGCGATCAGCATCGCCGCCTCGTCCAGAGCCCCCAGCAAAAGGTGGGCGAGCGGCTTGACCGGCAGCTCGCGGATCTCCCCCGCTTCGATCGCCGCCGCCAGACTGGCCTCGATCAGCCCGAGGCCGTTGGCGGCGCCGATCTCGCGCCAGCGCTCCCAACCGAGGACGGCGGGGGCGTCGTGGAGGGCAATCTGGCGCAGCTCCGGCTGCGCGCACTCGTCGAGGAAGGCCTCGATACCGGCCTTCATCGCCGCCATCGGGCTGTGCAGCTCGGAGCCGAGGACGATGCGGGCGACGCGCTCGGTCGATTCCGCCTCGAGCCGTTCGTAGACCGCCTCCAGCAGACTCGGCTTGTCGCCGAACTGGTGGTAGAGGGCGCCGCGGGTGACACCGGCGGCGCGAACGATCTCTTCGGTGCCGACCTCGTCGTAGCCCCGTTCGGTGAAGAGCCGGAGCGCAGCGGCGATCAGGGCGTCGCGAGTCGCCTGGGTGCGCTCGGCCTGGGTGCGCCGCTTCTCAGGTTCTGGACTTACATGCATGCTGTATGTATGTTAGAGGCATCTACGGCAAATGGAAATCGAAGGAGACATCGTGACCGACCAGCTGAAAGAGACTCAACTGTCCCAGGGGACGATCCGCTACCGCGAGGCGGGCTCTGGCAAACCCGTCGTCTTCGTCCACGGATACCTGGTCGATCACCGGCTCTGGGACGGGGTCGTCGACGGCCTCTCCGATCGCTTTCGCTGCATCGCCCCCGACTGGCCACTGGGAGCGCATCGGGTGCCGATGAACCGCGACGCCGACCTCTCCCCCACCGGCCTCGCGAAACTGATCGCCGACTTCCTCGCCAAGCTCGAGCTCGAGGACGTGACGATCGTCGGCAACGACTCCGGCGGCGCGATCTCCCAGATCCTGGTGACGACCTACCCCGACCGGATCGGCCGCCTCGTCCTCACCAACTGCGACACCCATGAGAACTTCCCGCCCGGACCGTTCAAGGCGATGCCGCCGCTGGCGAAGCTGCCCGGAGGAATGTTTCTTCTTTCCGCTCCATTCCGGATCGAAGCCATTGCCCGCTACGCCTTTAAGCCGTTCACGAAGACGAAGATCCCGGACGAGCTGGTCGCCTCCTGGATGGAGCCCGCGAAGAGCGACTCGGCCGTGCTGCGGGATGCTGGCAAGGTGACCGCCGGGATGAACAAGCGCTACACGCTGGCGGCGGCCGAGAAGCTGCGCAGCTCCGATCTCCCCCTTCGGCTGCTCTGGGCCCCCGGCGACAAGTACTTCCCGATCTCCTACGCGGAACGGCTGCTGGGCGAAGCGAAGAACGCGTCCCTGGTGACGATTCCGGACGCCAGCACCTTCGTTTCGCTCGATCAACCCCAACGGGTCGCCAAGGAGATCGCCGAGTTTGCGGCCTCATCCTGAGCGCCAGAACGAACAAACGTTCCCAAACAATCGCAAAGAGCATATTTTTCGTCCGACGGGCAGGGGGAAACTTCGTCAACCCCCTACAGGAGGACGGACTCGATGTCCCAGCAGATCTTCGACCAGGACCGCCCCCGCAGCACGATGGCCCAGCGCCTCGATGAAGCTTTCGCGGGTTGCGACGAGTGGACTGTGATCGCCGCTCCCCGTCGCCGCAGCACCCTCGAGATCACCCCCGCCGCCGCCGCAAGCCCTGCGCAGATCTTCGACGGCGCCGGCCTGCTGCGAACCGAGGAAGCCGAAGCGGCCTAGACAGAGTCGTCGGGCTGTTCAGCGGCGGTCGTAGCGCATGCCGATGCGCGACATCTGATCGACCCCGATTCCGAGCCCGACCAACATCGCTGCCGCGGCGAGTTCTCCGCCCCCACCCAGCAACACCACCGCAAGCCACGCGCCGGCGCTGAGTACCACGGTTCCAATTCCGGCCAGCGTCGTTGCCTTGTTCTCGCTCATCGGGACTCGATTCTAATCGGTTATCGCAGACAAAACAATTACAACCAAGGCGAGGCCGCTGCCCCAGATCCCGCCCCTCACGGTGGCCGTTCTGAGCCGCTGCTCATCGGCACTCGCGAGCGCCGGGCGTACGTGAGCCAAAAAACCACCGATCGCGATCGCGGCCGCAGTCAATCCCGAGGCGTTGGCCGCATAACTCATCAAAGTCGCGCTGACCACATCGCGACCCTAGGCGGCCGATCCGCGCGCGTGGCGCGCGGATCGTGCCATTAGGCAAACAGCTCTTCTACGTCTCCTGGTACAGCGGGCCGTCGCCGCCCTCGGGCAGCGTCAGCCTTCCGCCCTTGGCGGTGATCGCGCCGCACTGGACGCAGTTGGAGGCGGTGACGTGGACGTCGACATCGGTCGCGCCGTTTTCGAGCTGGTCCTCGGGGATCTCGTAGACCTGGGCCGGGCACATCGAGACCCAGGTCTGGGCGACCTCGCGCGGGACGCGGGTCTGGATGCGGACGTGGTTCGGGGCATCGTCGCGGGTGGCGTTGCCCGAGAGGAAGACCGAGTCGAGCTTGTTGAAGGTGAGCTCGTTGTCGGCCTGCGGGTACTTGTCCCCCGCGCTGCCCTCGAAGACCGGGATCTCGGCGTTGTCCTCGATCTTCCAGTGGCCACCCGGGAAGGCGCCTTTGGTGCCGACCATCATGCTCCCCATCGCACCGCCGAAGATCAGGCCCTTGGTCAGCGGCTGCTTCATGTTGCGCGAGCGGTAAAGATCCTTCTCAATCTCCGAGCCGCGGATCTTCTCGTCGTAGCTTTCGAAGTTGACGGAGTCGATGTCCTTCTTTAGCGACTCGACGATCGATTCCGCCGCGAACATCCCGGCGTGCATCGCGTAGTGGACACCGGCGAGTTCGGCGATGTTGACCATCCCGGCGGCGTCACCGGCGATCAGCATTCCCGGCACCGAGAACTTCTTCGGCAGCGCCCAGTAGCCGCCGGAGGGGATCGTCTTCGCGCCCCAGCCGACCCGCTTGCCGCCCTCGAGGATCTTCTTGATGAAGGGGTGGGTCTTGAACAGCTGCAGGGCGTCGTGGACCGAGAAGGTGGCGTCGGTGGTATCGAGGCCGACGACGAGACCGAAGCAGACCTTGTCCTCGCCCATCGGGTAGATGAAGCTACCGCCCGCCTCCTTGTATTTCGGGCCCCAGCGCAGCGGCCAGCCGAGGGTGTGAATAACCCGGTCGAGTGGCTGCGGAACCTCCCAGACCTCCTTCACCCCGAGCTCCCAGACCTGCGGGTCGGAGCCCTCTCGCATGTCGAAGTAGTCCATCGCCCCGTAGGTGAGGTGGCCGATCGTGCCCTCGGCCAGGACCGTCGCCTTGGCGACGACATCCGACCCCGGCTCGAAGTTGCCGAGCTCTTGACCCTCTTTGCCGCGGCCACGGTCGCCCGAGCGCACGCCCTTGACGATCCGGTCCTCGACCAGCAGCTGGGTGGCCGCGGTCTCGGCGAGGATGTAGACGCCGGCCTCTTCGGCTTTCTCGGCGAGGAAGCGGCCGAGTTTGGAGACCGACATCGTGTAGGTGCCCTCTTTGCGGAAGTTGGGCGGCGGCGGCTTTAGCGGGAAGGCTTTGCCCTTGGTGAGGAAGTACGTCGCGTCCTTCGTCACCTCCTGGTAGACCGGCGGCCACTCCGCCGGCGGCAGGTCGGGGAAAAGCCGTTCCAGCGCCGAAGGATCGACGTTGGCGCCGGAGAGCAGGTGCGCGCCGGCGACTTTGCCCTTCTCGATCACCGCGACCGGGACTTCGCCCAGCTTCTCCAGTAGCTCCGGCTCGTTCTCGAGCAGCTGCATCAGTTTGTTGGCGCAGGCGAGGCCGGCGGGCCCGCCACCGACAATCGCCACGCCAACCTCGATGCGCTCGTCCACCGGGTCCGTCGGCGCCGCAATGACGCTGTTGGAATCGAACGGGGGCGGGAACTCGCTCGGAGCTACTGGCATCGTTCTAGCCTTTCTTGGCTTTGATCGCCTCGGTCAGCTTGGGGACGATCTTGTGCAGATCGCCGACCACGCCGAGATCCGAGAACTCGAAGATCGGCGCGTTCGGATCCTTGTTGATCGCAAGAATGTTCTCCGAGTTCTGCATCCCGACCTTGTGCTGGATCGCCCCGGAGACACCGGCGGCGAGGTACAGCTTCGGCGCCACCGTCTTTCCGGTCTGGCCGATCTGGGCCGCGTAGGGGTACCAGCCGGCGTCGACAACCGCGCGGGTCGCGGCGACGGCTCCGCCCATCGACTCGGCGAGTTCCTCGCAGAGCCCGAAACCCTCTTTGGCGCCGAGACCGCGGCCACCGCCGACGAGGATGTCAGCGTCCTCGATGTTGACGTCGGCGCCACGCTGCTCGCCACGCTGAACCAGCTTCGCCTTGGTCGACCACTCGGAGAGCTCGACGTCGACGTCGACGACCTCAGCCGTGCCGCCGGACTCCTTGGCGTCGAAGGCGTTGAGGCGGCCGATGATGATGCCGGGCTCCGAGACGTAGCCGACGTCGGCGATCTCAGAGTCCTGCAGGATCGGTCGCTCGACGACGAGCTTGCCGCCGTCGACCTTGACCGCCGTGACCTCCATGGTCACGCCGGCGCCGAGGCGGGCGGTGAGACCGGCCCCGATCTCGAAACCGAGCAGGCCGCCACCGAAGAGGGCGTAGGAAATGCCCTGCTCCTGGATGACCTTGGCCATCGCGTCGATGATCGGCTGGGCCAGGCCCTCAGGCACACTCTTCGCCCGGTAGACCTTGGCGGCGCCGAAGTTGCCGAGCGAAGCGCAAGCGTCGTCGGCAACATCGCCGACCACCAGCGCGGCGGCCTCGCCGCCTACTTCGCCAGCCAGCTTGGCCGCCTCGGAGATGGCTCCAAGTGAGTTTTTGTTGAAGTTGCCCTCGTCGTCGTGCAGGGCGTAAACCAGGATGCCTGCCATCTAGATCAGCTTCCTCTCGTCGAGCCAGGCGACGATCTTTTCGACCGTCTCGTTGGTGTCTTCGTCCTCGATGATCTCCCCGGCCTCCTTCGCCGGCGGTGGGTTCAAAGCCAGGACCTTGGTCTTCGAACCGCTCTCGCCGACCTGGCCGGCGTCGATGCCGACGTCGCCGGTCGCCTTCGAGTCAAGCGGTTTCTTTTTCGCGCCCATGATCGCTTTCAGACTCGGGTAGCGCGGCTCGTTGATCGCGTCACCGACGCTGATCACGGCCGGCAGCTCAATCTCGACCGTGTCGTAGCCGTACTCGGCCTGGCGCTCGCAGCGGAGTTTGCCGTCGGTGACGTCGATCTGGATCACCTGGGTCAGCGAGGGCATCTTCAGGTGGTCGGCGACAACCGCGCCGATCGTGTAGCACTCGCCGTCGTCCGACTGCTGGCCCAGCAGGACCAGATCAGGGCTCTCCGACTCGAGCACTTTCGCCAGCGAGTAGCCGGTCGCGCAAACGTCGGAGCCGGCCAGCGCGTCGTCGGAGAGATGGACCGAGCGATCGGCGCCGAGGGCGACGGCCTTGTGCAGGGCACGGACAGCCGAGTCCGGGCCCATCGTCACCGCCACGACCTCCTCGACCGGAATCGCGCCACCCTCCTTGATCTGCATCGCCGCCTCAAGGGCATGCGTGTCGAAGGGGTTGAGATTTTTCTCGCCGCCGCGGTCCAGCCGCATCGTGTTGGGATCGATGCGCTTCTGTACGGCGGCGTCCGGTACCTCCTTGACCAGGACGCAGATCTTCAAAACAAAGCCTCCTTGGGAACGATTCTCAGGTCTTCGCGGGGCGCGATATTAGCGCTTCGCCGCGGGTTGACTGACGAGTCAATCAGGACTATACCCGGAGGATCGGCACCTATGCACCGATCTGTGTCGAATGCACTATTCGGCGCTGGCGTGGCGGGCGGTCGCCCGCTCCTGAATGAACTCGACGATGTCGTCGGTTCCCGAGCCGGGGGTGAAAACCTCAGCGACTCCGAGCTGCTTCAGCTCGGGGATGTCGTCGGCCGGAATCGTGCCGCCGACGGTGACGAGGACGTCGTCTACGCCCTGGGCCTTCAGCAGCGCGACCACTTTCGGGACCAGCGTCATGTGGGCGCCGGAGAGGATCGAGAGCCCGACCGCGTCCGCGTCCTCCTGGATCACGGTCTCGGCGATCTGCTCCGGCGTCTGGTGCAGTCCGGTGTAGATCACCTCCATTCCGGCGTCGCGCAAGGCGCGGGCGATGATCTTGGCGCCACGGTCATGCCCGTCGAGGCCGGGCTTGGCGACGACAACGCGGATCTTTCGTGCGATAGCTGCCTCCATCCGGCCCGGAACCCTAGCGGGGGCGCAGCCGCCGCGGGGGCGGGACGCGACGGCGGGCGGCGACTCGCGAAGCGCCGAAGCCGGCGACGGTTGCGAGCAGCGTCACCGCGAGGGCGACGAGGCGACGGCCGAGGCGCTCGAAGCGCAGGGTCTGCCAGCCTTCTTCGCGGGCGATCGCGGCCAGCGGCGGGTCGGGGTTGACGGCGACCGGGTTGCCGACCGCCCGCAGCATCGGCAGGTCTGAGATCGAGTCGGAGTAGGCGTAGGACTCGGCCAGCTCGATCCCGTGGCGGTCGGCGAATTCCTCCATCGCCGTCACCTTGCCCTCGCCGTAGACGAACGGCCCGTCGAGGCGACCGGTGAAGTTGCCCTCACCGTCGACTTCGTAGCGGGTGCCGATGCCGCCGTCCATCCCCAGCACGTGGGACAGCTGCTCGACCACGCCGTTGCCGGCGGCGCTGACGATGAAGGTCGGCCGGCCGGCGTCCTGATGGGAGTAGACCTCGGCCAGCATCTGCGGGAAGACCCGCGGCAGGATCGCCGCCATCACTTCCGGGCCCATCCGATCGATCGTCCGCTCGGGCATGCCGCGGATCAGCTCCCGCGCCACCTTCAGGACCTCGGCGGTGCGCTCGTCGGTGGTGCCGCGCAGCCGGTATCGCAGGTGCTCGAACCCCCAGCCGGCAAGCTGTCGTTTGCCGACGATCCCCTGCTTGGCGCCGATGCGAGCGAACTGCATCCCGCTCGACCCCGCCATCAGGGTCTTGTCCAAGTCGAAAAATGCCGCAGCCCGCTTTGACTCCTCGGACTGCGGCACGCCGATCAGCTCCCGTTGACCTCGATGACGATCGCGTCGCCCTGGCCGCCGCCCGAGCAGATCGCGGCGACGCCGAGGCCACCGCCGCGGCGCTGCAGCTCGTGCACGAGGGCGCCGACGATGCGGGCGCCGGAGGCCCCGATCGGGTGACCGAGAGCGATCGCGCCGCCGTTGACGTTGACCTTCTCCTCATCGACGCCGAGCATCCGCACCGAGTTGAGGGCAACCGAGGCAAAGGCCTCGTTGATCTCCCAGAGGTCGACCTCGCCAGGGCTCTTGCCGATCTTCTCCAGCGCCTGCTTGGCGGCGTTGGCCGGGGTTTTCGCCAGGTAGGGGAAGTCGTCGGCAACGGTGCCGTAGGAGAGGATCCGGGCCAGCGGCGTCTTGCCGTTGCTCTGCGCCCACTCCTCGGAGGCGACGACGATCGCGCCGGCGCCGTCGTTGACGCCCGGAGCGTTGCCGGCCGTGTGGGTGGCGTCATCGCCGCCGATCGCCCGCAGCTTCGCCAGCGTCTCCAGGGTGGTGTCGGGACGGATCGCCTCGTCGGCCTCGACCGTGCTCTCGCCCTTGCGGGACTTGACGGTGACGCCGACGATCTCGTCGGCGAGGCGGCCGGCTTCGGTCGCCTCGTGGGCGAGCCGGTGCGAGCGCTCGGCGAAGCGGTCCATGTCGACGCGGGTGATCTCCAGCTCGTTCGAGACCTCGCTCGCCTCGTTGATCATCTGCTTCTCGGTAAATGGGTTGGTCAGCCCGTCATGGGTCATCGCGTCAATTGCCTTGACGTCGCCCATTCGGAAACCGAAACGGGCACCGGGCAGCAGATAGGGGGCCTGGCTCATCGACTCCATGCCGCCGGTGACGGCGACGTTCGAGTCGCCGGCGCGAATCGCCTGGTCGGCGATGCCGAGCGAGCGCATGCCGGAGGCGCAGACCTTGTTGATCGTCTCCGAGGGGACCCCCTTCGGGATCCCGCCTTTGATCTGGGCCTGGCGCGAGGGGATCTGCCCCTGACCGGCCTGCAGCACCTGGCCGAAGACCACCTGCTCGACCTGCTCGGGGGCGACCCCGGAGCGCTCGAGCGCGGCCTCGATGACGGTGCCGCCGAGGTCGGTGGCGTCGAGGGAGGAGAGTCCGCCGCCCATCTTCCCGAAGGGGGTGCGAGCGGTACCGAGGATCACTGAGCTGGGCATCTACTGCCTTTCCTTTCCGAAGTTCGCTGGCCTGGCCCCTGTCCGCCAGGTCCAGCGGGTGACGATACCGACAGGGCAACGTAAACTCGCGGCCGATGAGGGCCGAGGTGAAGCAAGTCGAGTTGGCGGCAGCCGGGACCGACCTCTTGGCGATCGGGCTCACCGACGGCGGCGAGCTGCCAGCGCCGATCGCCTCCGCCGCCGGCGCAGAAGACGTCCAGGCCGGCTTCAAGAAGTTGACGCTGCTGCGTCCCGACAGCTTCCCGCCGGTGCTGGTCATCGGGCTTGGCAACGCTGAGGAGCTCGACGCCGAGCGGCTCCGCGTCGTCGCCGCCGTCGCCGCCAAGGAGGCTTCGCGGCTGCAGGCCGGCTCCCTCGCCTGGTCCCTGCCCGAGAGCGATGACGCCGCCGCCGCGGCCGAGGCCCTGGTGACCGGAACGATTCTCGCCAGCTACCGCTTCGATCGCTTCAAGTCGGGAGACCGCGACGACACGCCGAAGCTCGAGGCGCTGACCGTGATCGGGCCGGCCGAGCTGGGGGACGTCGTGGAGATCGCCCTCGTCGCCGCCGAGGCCCAGAACCGGGCCCGCGACCTGCAGAACATTCCCGCCAACGTCGCCACTCCCACCTTCCTCGCCGAGCGGGCCGAGGAGATCGCCGCCGGCTCCGCGGCGCTCTCCACCGAGACTCTCGGACTGGCCGAGCTCGAGACGAAGGGCATGGGCGGAATCCTCGCGGTCAGCCAGGGTGGTCCACAGGAGCCAAAGCTGATCGTCCTCCGCTACCGCGGCGGCTCCGGTCCGACCCTCGGCCTGGTTGGCAAGGGAGTCACCTTCGACACCGGCGGCATCTCGCTCAAGCCCGGCGCCGGCATGCCGGACATGAAGATGGACATGTCGGGCGCCGCCGCAGTCCTCGAGGCGGTCGCCGCGATCGCCGAGTTGGAGCTGCCGGTCGACCTGATCGCCCTCGTCCCGACGACCGAGAACATGCCCTCCGGAACCGCGATCAAGCCCGGCGACGTCATCACCCAGTACAACGGCAAGACGGTCGAGGTCAACAACACCGACGCCGAGGGGCGGCTGATCCTCGCCGACGCCCTCGCCTACGCGGTCGAGCTCGGCGCCGAGCGGATCATCGACCTCGCCACCCTGACCGGCGCGGTGACGATCGCCCTCGGCTCCACCTATGCCGCGGTGATCGCCAACGACGACGACCTCGCCGACGCCGTCAACGCCGCGGGTGAGCGCAGCGGCGAGCTGACCTGGCGCCTGCCGCTCCACCCCGAGTACAAGCAGCTGATGAAGGGGAAGGTTGCCGACCTCTCCAACCTTGCCTCGCAACGCAAGGCCGGGACGATCACCGCCGGCTCCTTCCTCGAGGAGTTCGTCGGCGAGACGCCCTGGGCCCACATCGACATCGCCGGCACTGCCTGGGACACCGGCCGTGAGTACGTCGGCAAGGGCGCCAACGGCATGGGCGTGCGACTCCTGGTCGAGCTCGCCCGCCGGCACGCTGCCTAAGCCTCCCCCAGGAGCATGCAGGTGGCGATCCCGTGGGCCAGCAGCTTGCCGCTATCGGCAGCGGTCAGATTCGCCTCGGCGGTGGCCTGCTTGCGGCCGCGATAGAGGACAGTCGCCTCGCAGAGGACCCGGCCGGTGTCCCGCGTGATCGGCCGTACGTACTTCGCCTCCAGCCCGAGCGAGGTGTAGCCGACCCCGGCCGGGAGAGTGGTGTGGACAGCGCAGCCGAGAGCCGAGTCGAGCAACGTCGCCGCGTAGCCGCCGTGGACGACGCCGATCGGGTTGTAGTGCTCCTCGCCGGGTTCCCCCTCGAAGATCACCCTCCCCTCCTCCAGCTCGACCGGCCGCAGGCTCATGGTCACCGCGATCGGCGGCGGCGGCACCTTGCCGGTGACGACCGCGGTCATGTACTCCAGGCCGGTCATCGTTGCCCCGGCGGCCGCCGTCGGCACCGGGTCCTGCCAGACCAGGGTGCGGCTGCGGGAGTCTTCCGGGCGCTCGGCGGCGAAGGCTTCCGCCACCTCGGCGGCGGTCCCCTCCGGCGCCGTCACCACACCGTTGTCGCTCACCTGACCTCCAGCCTGTGGACGTCGGCGGCGCGTTGCGGCCGTCGCGGCTGGGCCGGGTAGTGCAGGTCGGCGCTGATCTCCGCCTCGCTGATCGCGATCAGCGGACCCTTGGGGCGCGGCTGCTGCCTATGTCGTGGGATCAGCCTCATCTGGAACCTCCAATCGGTCGGTTGCATGAAGCAACTCTGGTGGCGAGAGCCTAACGCAGTCAGTTGCTTGATGCAACTAAGTGTGCGAAGATTCACACGTGCTGCGTCGCGATTACCCCGGCCTGGATGACTCCGTCGCCAAGGCGTTGGAGGTGATCGGGGAGCGCTGGTCGCTTCTCATCGTGCGCACGGCGATGCACGGCAACCGCCGCTTCGGCGAGATGCAGGAGTCACTCGGCATTGCCCGCAACGTCCTCTCGGCGCGGTTGCAGCGTCTGGTCGACAAGGAAATCCTCGAGCGGCGCGCCTACCAGGAGAACCCGCCCCGTTACGAGTACTTCCTGACCGAGAAGGGCCTTGACCTCTGGCCGGCGCTGATCGCGCTACTTAACTGGGGCGACCGCTACTCCCCCAACCCCGAGGGCCCACTACGGCTGATCGTCCACAAGGAGTGCGGCGGCACCGTCAGTGAGCGGGGGACCTGCGAAAGCTGCGGCAAGGTGCTCACGGCACGCGACGCGAAGCAGGTCCCGGGGCCCGGCGCGAAGGTCGACACCAGCGCCGTCACCACAGCCGTCTAGCCGTGCTCATCCTCAGCTTCGGCCCGGCGGATCTCGTCGGCGAGGACGATGTACTCCATCACCATCAAACGATCCTTACTCCGATTCGAAGCCCTCTTCATTGCGATGAGGTGGTTGAGGGAGGCAACCTGAACCTTGCAGCCTTCAATCGACTCCTGGGTGGCGTCTCGTCGCAGCTGGTCGTAGCTCGCGACTCCGGGGACTCGACGGATCATGTCGAGCCGACCGAATTCAGTCTCGACGGATTGCACCGTGTCCTCCAGAAGGGAGTCGATGTTGAGGCGGACCTTCAGTTCACCCAATGCCGAAGCCAGGCAAGACAGGTTCTCGGGTGAATCGCCGCATGCCAGATCGAGATCGTAAGTCGGATAGGCCGACCCATGGATAAGTCCTGCGATGCCGCCTATCACGACGAAATTCACCTCGCAGCGATCGAACGCCAAAAGGATTGGTCGGGGTTCGAGCAATCGACCGAGCCCTTCGGCGCCCCCGCGGCGAGTTCGGCGAACGAAGTCGGCGAATGCCAAGCCCTTCTGCAATCTCTCCTCTGGGGAAAGCCCGAGATTGCCCTGGTTGAGTGTCGGATCAATACCGGTCAACCGCGGCTCGGCAGCAAGCACAAGTTCCTCGCCCGCTAACTCAAGAAGCTCTCCGAGGGCCTCAATGCTCGGGGAGACAGAGCCCGTCTCAATGTCAGAAACGGTGACTTGATCCGTACCTGCCCTAATCGCTAGGTCCTCCTGCGATAGCCCGCACCTTTGGCGGGCGTCACGAAGAAGGTTGCCGGCATCCTTGGCTTCCATATGACCTTTCTAGGTCATGCCGACTCCTGTCTCGGAGAGTGGGTGAGCAGGTCAGCGGTACGTTTTACGTAAGACAGGCGACGAGGAGGAATCGGATGGCGACGGCGGCAGAGCTTCAGACGAGGAACAGGGTTTTCATCGGCGGCGAGTGGGTCGAGCCCGCCGGCGCCGATCCGATCGAGGTGGTGAACCCGACGACCGAGGAGACCATCGGGACGATCCCCGGCTGCTCGCCGGTGGACGTCGACCGCGCCGTCGCTGCCGCTCGCGAGGCGTTCGAGACCTGGTCGCTGACCTCGCGCGAGGAACGCGCCGGCTTCCTCACGGCGATCGCCGCAGGATTGAACGAGCGCGGCGACGAGATCGCGGCGACGATCACCCAGGAGTTGGGGATGCCGCTGAAGCTGAGCCGAATCATCCAGGTCGGCCTGCCCGCTGCGCAGATCGCCTCGATGCCGACGCTGATGGAGGAGATCTCCTGGGAGGAGGAGATCGGCAGCTCGCGGGTATTGCGCGAGCCGGTCGGGGTGCTCGGCGCGATCACTCCCTGGAACTACCCGCTAAATCAGATCGCGGCCAAGGTCGGACCCGCCCTCGCCGCCGGCTGCACGGTGGTCCTGAAGCCGAGCGAGGTGACGCCGCTGAACGCCTTCATGCTGGCTGAGGTGATCGAGGCGGCCGGCCTGCCGGCCGGCGTCTTCAACCTGGTCACCGGCGTCGGCCCGGTGGTCGGCGAGGCGGTCGCTGCCCACCCCGGGGTCGACATGGTCTCCTTCACCGGGTCGACCCGTGCCGGGCGGCGGGTCTCCGAGCTCGCCGCCAAGTCCGTAAAGCCGGTGGCGATGGAGCTCGGCGGCAAGTCGCCGAACCTGATCCTCGACGACGCCGATCTCGAGCGGGCGGTGCCCGACGGGGTCGCCAAGTGCTTCCTCAATTCCGGTCAGACCTGCAGCGCCCTGACCCGGATGCTGGTCCCCCGCCAGCGCCTCGCCGAGGCCGAGGAACTGGCCAGGACGACGGCCGAGACCTTTACTCCCGGAGACCCGTTCGAGTCCTCCACCCGACTAGGGCCGCTCGTTTCCGACCTGCAGCGCGAGCGCGTTCGCGGCTACATCCAGAAAGGCACCGACGAGGGGGCGCGCCTGATTACCGGCGGCGCCGCGGCGCCCGAGGGCCTGGACCGTGGCTTCTTCGTTCGCCCCACCGTCTTCTCGGAGGTAGAGGCGGAGATGACGATCGGCCAGGAGGAGATCTTCGGACCGGTACTGGCGATCCAACCCTACGAGGGCGAGGACGACGCGATCCGGATTGCCAACTCGACCCCTTACGGTCTCGCCGGCGGCGTCTGGTCGGCGGATACCGATCGCGCGATCGCAGTCGCCCGCCGGATCCGCACCGGCCAGATCGAGATCAACGGCGGCGCCTTCAACCCGCTCGCCCCCTTCGGCGGTTACGGCCAGTCCGGCCACGGCCGCGAGAACGGGCGCTACGGGATCGAGGAGTTGCTGCAGGTGAAGAGCTTGCAGCTGTAGGCGAACTTCAGGCGGTGGGTATCCCCCAGGGGCAACTGCCGTTACTGATCCGCGAGTACTTCTGAAGCCGGTATTGCCTGTTGCGTCCATCCTTCTTCCTGCATCCAATCGAGGAATCCGGCAGTCTGATCGGGGGCCAGCCGACCGGTCACGGAGAGCAGGGGAAGCGTCTTCTTCAGCTGGGCCTCGATTTCCCCGCGAGTGGTGGTCGGATTGGTTTCGGGACTGTTCGCAATGAGCTTCGCCGCCGCCTCAGGATCCTTGATCGCCGCCGCCGTCCCCCGCCTCACCGCCGCCATGAAGGCGCGCATCGCCCGCGGATCGGCGGCCGCGCGGTCTTCTCTGGTGATCACCACCAGTTCGTCGTAAGCCGGGACCCCAAAGCTCTGCACCGACTTGATCACCGGCTTCGCCCCCCGCGATTCCAGCTCCACTCCCTCGATATTCGCGGAGCCCCCGAAAATCGCGTCGACGCCGCCATTGAGCAAAGCCGGCACCAACTTGTTGCTGACGAACTTGACTTCGACGTCCTCGAGCTTCAACCCCGCGTCCTCCAGCGCAATCCGCAGAAGGTCTTCCTGAAACGGAATGCCTTCGGTGCCGATCGTTTTTCCCTTGAGATCGGCAACGGTACGAATCTTGGAATTCCCGAGCCAGATCAGCGCCGCGGTCGGCCGTGGGATCACGCTCCCCAGAGCGACGATCGGCAGTCCGTTTTCCCTCGCAACCGCTACCTGGGGCAGCTGCGCCACTCCCAGCTCATCCATTCGGGTGGCGACGTAGGAAATCGTGTTCCGAGGTACCAATGGGGCGCCCAGCCAGACGTTGAGGCCTGCGTCATCGAAGTAACCGCGCTTCTCAGCCATCAGGAGGCCGACGTTCTCGGGCCCCTTGTAGCCATCTAGCGACACCCTTATCTCCGGGGGCAGCGGTGGGGGCTCGACCGGCGCCGCGACGGTCTCCGTCGACCCGTCGGATCCCGACCCTCCACATCCGGCGATGAGCAGGGCGACCAGCATCCCCGCCAAAACCCGCCGGATTCCCCTCATTAGTCAGATTTTACTTCATGAACTTCCGGGCGGGGCGGCGGTGATCCCGCCTGTCTCCCGGCCGGCGACCTCGGCCGCGCGGCCCACTTTCTCGCCGATCCCGAAGTGGGCGCAGATCGCCAGCTCGTGCTCGCGGCGCAACGGCCGGGTCGGGTCGACCACGGGGGCGCTGCGAATTGCGTCCCCCTCCTGCCCCACCCAGACGCCGAACGGCGCACCCGCGCAGTTGGAGAAGGGGACGGCGACGATGCGGGCGCGGCGACGGCGGCCGAGGCGGGCGATCAGCCAGGCCGGCTCGCCGCTGGCGGCGTCGACGTAGAGGCCCTGAACCTGCCCAACGGCTCTGCCGCCGATCTCGGCCAACTCGGCCCCGATCCATCCCATCGCATCGGCGGTCGAAGGCCGCGCCTCAGACATCGACATGCTTCTCCAGCAACGCGCTGGCCGCGGTGGCCGGGTCGAGCTCGCGCCGCACCACCTTCTCCAGCAACTCGGCCGTCGCCGGGTCCGCGGAGACCGTCTGCTCGAGGCGGCGGCGCATCCGCGAGGTGGCGATGCCAAGCACCTCGCTGCGCAGGTTGCGGGCACGGCGCTCGGCCAGGGTCCCGGCCTCCTCGATGAAGGCGCGGTGCTGGTCGATCGCTGCCGCCAACTCGTCGACGCCCTCGCCGCGGGCGGCCTCGGTGCGGAGGATCGGGACCTTCCAGCCTTCGGGATCCTGGGAGAGGGCGAGGACGCCGCGGACCTCACGCACCATCGTGTCGGTCATCGGATGGTCGGCCTTGTTGACGACGATCACGTCGGGAATCTCCATCACCCCCGCCTTCAGCGCCTGGATCGAGTCGCCGGAGCCGGGCATCAGCGCCAAGACGATCGTGTCGGCGTGGTCGACGATGTCGATCTCCGCCTGGCCGACGCCGACGGTCTCGATCAGGACGTCGTCTTTGCCGGCGGCGTCCATGACCAGCGCCACCTGCAGCGCCGCCTCGGAAAGGCCGCCGAGGGCGCCGCGCGAAGCCATCGAGCGAATGAAGACGCCGGGATCGAGGAAGTGCTCGGTGAGCCGGATCCGGTCGCCGAGGAGAGCGCCACGGGTGAAGGGGCTGGAGGGGTCGATCGAGAGCACCGCGACCTCGCGCTCGGCTTTGCGCAGCTCGCCGGTGAGAGCACCGATCAGGGTGCTCTTGCCGACCCCGGGCGGGCCGGTGAAGCCGACGATGCGGGCTTTGCCGGTGCGGGGGTAGACCTCGCTGACCAGGTCCCAGCCGGCCGGGTCGTCGGACTCGATCAAGGTGATCGCCCGCGCCAGCGCCCGCTTTTCGCCGGCGACGAGGCGCTCGGCGAGGGGCGCGGTTTTGGCGGCGTCGGTCACAGGCGAGTTGAGTCTAAAGTTGCCCCGCCGTGCTGCGCTTCCTCGCCCGCAACCGGATGCTGACGCCGCCCTATGCGCGGCTCTTCTGGCGCTACCTCTGGCGCCGCCTACTGACCTCCGCCGGCCAGCGCTGGCATTCGGACGGTCCCTTCTTCCTCGGCAGGGGACTGGAACTGAAGATCGAGCCGCAGGGCGACGTCCGTTTCGGCCGCTTCGTCTGGGTCGGCGACGGGACCAAGATCCGCTGCCACGAGGGTGTGGTCGAGATCGGCGACAAAACGGTGATGGGGCAGGAGTGCACGATCTCCGCCTACCAGCGGGTGCGGATCGGCAACGAGTGCGTGATCGCCGACCGGGCGATGTTCATCGACTTCGACCACGGCATAGTCGAGGTCGAGCGGCCGATCCGGCTGCAGGGCATCTACAAGCGCGACGTCGAGGTCGGCAACAACGTCTGGATCGGTTACGGCGCCTGCATCCTGCGCGGCGTCAGCGTCGGCGACAACGCGGTGATCGGGACCAACTCGGTGGTCACCAAGGACGTCCCGGCCAACGCCGTCGTCGGCGGCATCCCGGCCCGGATCATCCGCATGCGCGAGGCGCCGCAGAAGCTGCGCTGGGAGCGGCCGGTCGAACCAGACCCTGAAGCCTGGACGACGATGCAGCCGTCGTGACCCGCCGGCCACGACGAGTAGGAGACGCCCCCGCCGGGTAGGCCGTAGCCATGCCCGACGAGGAGAAGCTCGACGAGAAGGAGGCGGTGAAGCGCCTCAACGCCGCGCTCAAGCTTCAGTACCGCTCGGCGCTGCAGCACTCGATCGTCGCCTCCAGCCTGACCGGCATCGAGGCCCAGGCGCTGAGTTCGAAGCTGACCGAGTTCGGCGATTCCGAGCTTGCCGACGCCCGGCGGCTGATCGAAAAGATCGTCTCCTTCGGCGGCAAGCCGACCACCGAAGTGGCCGAGCTGAACTTCGAGCAGGAGACCGAGAGCGCCATCCGCTCGTTGGTCGAGTGCGAGGAAGCGGCGGTCGAAGCGCTGCAGGAAGCGATCGAGCCGACCGGGCGCGAGGGTCGCTCGGAGGCACTCGAGCATCTGATGGAGCACCTGATCCTGCGCAAGCAGCATCAGGTCGACTTCCTCAACCGGGCGATCTCCTAGCCCTTTCCGATAAGTCCCGTCTGGGCCGATATGTATTGTCTGGCTGACAATGACTTTCTGCCGACAAACTGCGCGCATGGCTGCCGACGGAAGACTGAGATCGGAGGAGGTCGCGACCAAATTCGGGCGCAATCTTTTCCGCTGTCGCCGCCGCGCGGCGATGTCTCAGGAAGAACTCGGGACCCTCGCCTCGCTGCACCGAACCGAGATCGGGATGCTCGAGAACGGCACCCGCCTCGCCAGGGTCGACACCCTGATGAAGCTTGCCGGCGCTCTCGCCGTCTCCCCCGCCGAGCTGCTCGAGGGCATCCACTGGGTACCCGGCAACCCGGCGGAAGGCGCGTTCAGCATCAGCGAGCGGACCTTGCAGCGCCGCCGCCGCGACAGCTGCTGAGAATCGTCCGGGTTCAGGCGGTTTTTGCGCCGGCCAGCTCGACGTAGAGGGCCGCGGTCTGCTCGGCGACGTCGCCCCAGTCGAAACGGCGGAGGTGCTCGTAGGCTTCGGCGACCAGGCGGCGGCCGAGCTCGTCGTCGGAGAGGACGCGGATCGCGACCTCGGCCAGCGCTTCGGGGTCATGGGCGCGGAATCGCAGACCCGCCTCCTCATGGGGGACAACCTCGCGCAGGCCGCCGGTGTCGGCGACGATGCAGGGGCAGCCGGAGGCCATCGCCTCCAGGGCGACGAGGCCGAAGGGCTCGTAGATCGAAGGGACCACGGTGAGGTCGGCGATCCGGTAGAGCGAGTGGAGGACGTCGTCGCCGATCCAGCCGAGGAAGGTGCCGTGCTCCATCAGCCCCAGCTCCTCGGCTTGGCGCTTCAGTTCGGCCTCGTGGGTGCCGGAGCCGGCGACCAGGAAGCGCGTCCCCGGGGCCTCTTCGAGGACCCGCGGCATCGCCTCCAGCGCCAGCTGGAAGCCCTTCTCGTAGACGAGGCGGCCGATCAGCAGGACCAGCTTCTCCTCCGGGGCCGCGAACTCGGAGCGCAACCGAGCGAGGTCCTCGGCCGGCTGGGCCGGCAGGTCGTCGGGGTCGATCCCGTTGGGGATGACGCTGATCCGCCCCTCCTCGACGCCGAAGATGTCGGCCACCTGTTCGCGCATGTAATGGGAGCAGGTGATGACCCGGCGCGAGCGGTTAGTGATCCAGCGCTCGACCCCGTGGATGTAGGTCTGGGGGTGCTTGTCGACCCAGCCCTGATGGCGGCCGTACTCGGTTGCGTGGATCGTCATCACCAGCGGCGCGTCGAAGCGCTTGGCGAGGTGGTCACAGGCGTTGGCGACGAGCCAGTCGTGGCCGTGGACGAGGTCGAAGCTGTAGCGGTCGCCGAGCTCGACCCCGGCGGCGAGCATGTCGGAGTTCATCCGCTCGACCCAGGCGACGAACTCGCCGAGGTCGGTCGGTCGTTTCGGCTCGCGGATGCGGTGAATGATCACCCCGTTGCGGCGCTCGGTCGCCGGCGACTCCTCGCCGCCGCGGGTCAGCACGTGGACCTCGACGTCGCGCTCGACCAGCGCCTCGGAGAGCTTGCGCACGTGCCGTGCCAAGCCACCCTCGATCAGCGGCGGGTACTCCCAGGAGAGGATCAGTACGCGGGTCAAAGTTGGTGGCAGGTCCGGAGTGGTGGTCAAGGCTCCAGCAGCGGAGCGGTGCTGAGGTCCGGGGCTAGTGAACGCAACCGCGGGTCGGTGGCGCCGCCGCAGTCTATGGCCTCCAACATCGCCCGTGCATGATCGGTGGCCCGCTGGTAGGCGTAATCGCCCGCCTGCTTGCGCTGGTCGAGGAAGGCCCAGTCGCTGGCCTGAGCGGCGAGCAGCTCCCGCATTGCGCGCTCCAGGGCGGGCCCGCGCAATCCGCCCGAGATTGCCCGCAGCAACCGCAGCTCGAGCCGGCGGGCGCCGGTGGCGAGGTCGGCGACCGGGGGCGAGTCCCAGGTGCGCAGGTCCTTCTCCTCGCCCCAGGTCGAGGCGCGGAGGGGGCGCTCGACCGGCTCGTGCTCGGCCAGCGCCTGCGGCACGGTGACCAGGCGGACGCCAGCCTCCTCCGCCCCATCGAGCACCCCGCGCAGCCAGATCGGACCCTCCGACCACCAGTGGCCGAGCAGCTCGGTGTCGATCGCGAAGACGAGCAGGCCCCGGCGGTCGTGACTCTCGGCGTAGGCACGAAGGCGGGCCGCGGTGGCGGCGAGGAACTCATCCGCCTGCCGCCGCGCCGCAGCGGCAGCAGGCTCAGGGTCGTAGGCGCCTCCCCCCACCCGCCAGATCCGGATCCCGCGCAGCGATTTACCAGCGAACTGGGCGTGGGCGGGGTCGGAGGGATAGCCGTCCAGCGACCAGAGCCAGGAGATCGCCTCCCAGTCGATCGGCAGCGCCACCGGACCCGCCTCGGTCGATACCGGCGCCAGAGCCTCAAGCGACTCCGCGTGCTCGCTCTGGTCGATGCAGAACCAGCCCACACCCTGCTCCGCAAGTCGCCACTCGAGGCCGGGGACGTAGGCGCACTCCGGCAGCCAAAAGCCACCGTCCCAGCCGAAGCGGCGACGGTGTGAGCGGATGCCGGTCTCGAGCTGGAGACGCAACCCGGAACGCGTCGCCAGCAACGGCAGCACCGCGTGGGTGGCAGCGGAGGCGGCGAGGGCAATCCGGCCGTCCGCTACGGCCCGCTGGAACGGCGCCAGGGGATCGCCGTCGACCGCATCGAGAAGCTCGAGCGCGTGCTGGTAGCGCTGCCGCTCCCCCTCGCAGGCGGCGCGGCACTCGGGCGCCACCTGCTCCAGATCCGCTTCGGCGGCGCCGATCCGCCACTCGATCAAGAACTGGCGCAAGCGTTCGGCGGCACCCGCGTCCTCGAGCTGATCGGCGAGCACCGGCGTCACCGTCATCGTCAGGTCCCGCGCCATCTCCAGCACGGGTAGGTAGGAGCGGATCACCGCGTCGAACAGCCACTCCTCGCCAAAGGGGTAGGTACCGAAGCCCTCGACGTATGGCATGTGGCTGTGCAGGACGATCGCCAGGTCCCCGGCGGTCCCCTCCCGGCTCATTCGAGGTGGCAGATCGCCAGGAAGTCGAGGGCGCGGTCGAGGTCACCCGGCCGTAGGCTGAAGTCGGAGGCGGCGATCGCCGGCGTGAAGCGGTCGTAGAAGGGCTTGGTTAGGTGCAGCCGCTTGTGGACCGAGTCCCAGCCGAGCTTGATCGCCAGCTCATGCGCCCGCAGCTTGCGGGCGTGGAAGAGGCCGAGCATCTCGACCCGGGCGAAGTGCGGCTCGCAGAGCGCCTGGAACTCCTCCGCCCGATACTCCTTCACGTGCCAGGGGTTGTCGGACTTCTCCGCTCCCGGGGGCGCCAGCGTCAGCAGGTTCGGGGTCGAGACGTAAGCGACCCCGCCCGGCGCCAGCATCGACTTGAAGTGCTCGAGGATCGCGTCGGGATCCTGGACGTGCTCGATCGTCTGCAGGAAGACGACGGCGTCGCTGGGCTCGGCGAAGCTTTCGACCAGGTCCCGCTCGAAGCGCAGGTTGGGCCGCGGATACCGGAGCCGGGCGTGCTCGTGCGCTTCAGGGTTGGCGTCGACGCCGACCACGCCGGCGGCGGTGCGAGCGAGGACGTCGGAGCCGTAGCCCTCGCCACAGGCCATGTCGACCGCCCGCAGCCCCCGCACCCGCTCGGCGATCCACTCGTAGACGACGAGGTGGCGGCGGAACCAGTAGTTCTCCTCGGGCACGTCGGGCAGCGTCCGCTCGCCGGTCAGCGGCAGCGGCGGCACCCCGGCAGGCTGGTTGAGTTGGACGTACTCGCGCTCCAAGGCCGGGACGCTATTAGAGTTCCGCTCCATGCCAGCCTCCCCCACCGCCTCTCACGAGCACATCAAAGACGTCAACACCCGCTACCACGACGCGGCCGCCCACGAATACGACGCCAAGTGGGGTATCGACTTCGGCGATACCGGCCAGGAGCAGGTACGGCTGAAGCTGGTCAAGGCGCTCGGCGGGCGCGACGGCGCCAGCTTCCCCGACGCTTTGGAGATCGGCTCCGGCACCGGTTACTTCTCGCTAAACCTGGTCCAGCTCGAGGTCATCGAGCGGCTGACCGCCACCGACATCTCGCCCGGGATGCTGGATCAGCTCAGCGCCACCGCCGACGCCCTCGGGCTCACCGGGGTCACCACCGTCGTTACCGAGGCCGAGATCCTGCCCTTCGAGGACGAGAGCTTCGACCTCGTCCTCGGCCACGCGGTGCTACACCACATCCCCGATCTCGACCGGGCCTTCGCCGAATTCCGCCGCGTGCTGAGGCCGGGAGGCACGATCGTCTTCGCGGGAGAGCCCTCGCGCTACGGCGATCGCCTCGCGGCGCTGCCGAAGCGGGTCGGAGTCGTCGCCGCGCCGGTCTGGCGCCGCCTGACCGGAGCGCGCGAGCGCGCCGTCGCCGAGGCCGACCTCTCCCACGGCCACTCGCTGGAGGGCGAGGTCGACGTCCATGCCTTCGCCCCCGCAGACCTGCGCCGGCTGCTCAAGGACGGCGGCTTCGAGGACCGCCACGTCGGCGGCGAGGAGCTGCTCTCCAATGCCTGGGGCTGGGGCCTGCGCACGGTCGAGTCGACCGCCGAGCCGGACTCGGTCTCATGGGCCTGGCGCAGCTTCGCCTTCCGCAGCTACATCGCCCTGCAGAAGGTCGACACCAAAGTGCTCGAGCCCTACCTCCCGGCTGAGCTCTTCTACAACCTGCTGGTCTCGGCGCGCAAGCCGCTCTAGCGGCCGTCGATCAGCCGGCGGGCTCGTTCCCGGCAGACGTCGGCGATCGCTTCCAGTACAGGGTGCGACCAGCCCTCCTGCTCGGCCTCGCAAAGGCAGGCTTCCGTCGCGGCGAGAACCTCGCTGGACCAGCGTTGGACGAATCTGGGCAGCGCACCTCCCAGACCGCTTTCGGCGCCCTGGCGTGCCCAGCACTGGAGGTCGACCTGAGACGGGTCGTCCTCCCCGCCGATTGCCATCGCCAGCCGCGGGGTCAGGTCGTCGTAGACAGCAGTTGAGACGACGTCGTAGAGAGGGGCCAGGCGAACACCGGTCGCAGGGTCGTAGAGAAGCGAGAAGTTCTTGCCGTGCGCGTCGCTGTTGCCGAGCAAAAACCCGGTCAGCACAGCGCGGACGAAGGCGTTGACGTCGAGCGCGATGCGCGGACTCGACTGCCTCCTCAGCAGCGCGATCACCGATGCCACCGATGGCCCGCCCTCGGCTTCGTACTTCTGGGTTGGCAGCAAGCCGAGGGCTTGGCACATGTCCTCCTGGTGGAGGCGGACGACTGCGCCATCGGCATCGACGGTGCGATCGAAGCGCGCGCTGTACAAGCAGCGAATGCCGTCGAACTCGAGCAACTCCGTCGTGGCAGCGTCGTTTCCGGCCGCCGCCGCGACCCTCATGCAGAACGCCTCATTGACCGCCAGCCCCTCGAAGCGCTCGTGCTCCGGCTTCAGCAGGCAGTTGCTGGGCATCCCTCCGAGCGGCTGCGAGAAGTCACCGGTGGGAAGGCGGACGAGGATGAGCTTGTCCTGGACGCCGCCCAAGCTCAGACGCACTCCCTCGGGGTCGAGGTCGATGCCGAGGGGATCGCGGGGGAGGTCGCGGAGCAGCTCGCCGAGCTGATTTTCGCTGAGGGGGAGAGCTGCGCCTCCCGGCGACCGAGGCGGCTGATCGCCGGGCAGGACCGTCACCGCCCCAGCGCAATCGGTGCCGAGCGCCGCCAGCATGCCGAAGCCGTTGGCCTCGCTGAGCCCGAGCTTGCCGGCGATGGTGGCGCGTACTGCCCCCTCCGGCAGCAGACCCTCGAAAAATGGAGCCGACTCACTCGGTTTGAACCGTTCCTCGCGCAGGGGCAGGGAGGCCGAGAGGCTCGCCATCGGATCGCTCCGATCGCCCTGGATCGCCTCCCTTGAATACGCGAAGCGATAGCGGGAAGGCCCGGTGCGCTCCAGCGTTCCAACCGGTACCCCCCGCAGGAAAACCGACAGCGCCGCCCCGTGGCGGGGCGGTATCCAGCGCGACCGCATCTGTTGGGGCGGCCGGTTCACTCGATCCTGAACTCGAGGCCCAGCGCCGCGAGCACGGGAAAAACCGTGTCCAGGCGGCTGGTCGGCTTGCCGGTCTCGATCTGGTGAACCGCCCTGGTGCTCACCCCAGCGGCCAAGGCAAGCTCGTCCTGGCGCATGCCGAGCTCCTCTCGAGCGCGGCGCACCCTCGTACCGATCGAACGGGCACCGGTCTTGGCGATATCCAGCTTGGGATGCACAATCGTGCATTCTAGCCCATTTCCCGCCTCCGAATGGAGTTATATGCGCGATCGTGCATACAGACTTCAAAATAGGCCGTCTTCAGGCCGTACATGCACGATCGTGCAGTTACTCAGAGGCGGGCGCGGAACAGCTTGACCTTGGCGTCGATCCCCTTCAGCCGCCGCTCGCCGATGTAGGTGTAGGCGAAGTCGTCTCCGGCGGCCTCCTTGACCGCCGCGTCGACGACGACGCTGCCGGGGCGGGCGACGCCGGTGACGCGGCTGGCGAGGTTGACCGGGCGGCCGTAATAGTCGCCGGACTGGGGCAGCACGGAGCCACAGGCGAGGCCGGCGCGCAGCCAGGGGAACTCCTCGCCTTCGGCCTCGGCGGCGGCGATCAGCTGCAGGGCGGCACGCAGCATCGGCTCGGGCTCGGTGGAGACGAACATCACCGCGTCGCCGATCGTCTTCACCAGCCGCACCGGCGGCTCGGCGACGGCGCTGGCCATCTCCTCGAGCCGGCCCGCGACCAGGCCCAGCTCCTCGGCCGGGATCTCCTCGCCGAGGCGGGTGAACTCGACCAGGTCAGCGAAGCAGACGGTGAGGTTCGCGGTGCCGCCGATCGCCCCCGAGGCGAGATCGGCGTGGCCGATCACGTCGCGGCGGATCTGCTCCAGCATGTTCGACTGCAGGGCGTGGACGACGGTCGGGCCGACCAGCGGCATCATCACCTCGGCCGCCGCTGCGAAGCGGAGGGCGACGTCGCGCTCGCTGTCGCCGGGCTGGGTCAGGGTGCGGATCACCAGCTCGCGGTTGGCCTCGGCGATCCGGGAGGTCCCCATCCCGATCGTGCGCGCCACCTGCAGCATCCCTTCCTCGGGCAGGCCCGCCGCGAGGAAGGCCTTCATCCGCCGCGCCGCTTCGAGGTCGGCCTCGGTGCCGCGCGGTTCATCGGGGTCGGTGTAAGGAACACCGAGGGCGGCGCTGAACCGGCGCAGCTGCTCGAGGTCGATGCCGACGGTCTCGGCGATCTGACGCGCCGTGTAGCGGCGTCCGGATCCCGCCAGCGCCCGCTCGACCGGCAGCAGGGCGAGCCTCCCGGCGTCGACCGCGGCCCGCAGGTCCTCGAGCGGGACGCCTTCGCCAGCGAGCCGGCCGAGCAGGTCCAGTCGCGCCTCGCGCGCCTCCCCCTGCAGCTCATCGAGCAGCCCCTCGGCCTCGAAATCGATCTCAGGCCCCGCCGCCATGGCGGCCATTGTCCCGCTTTAGTCGGCGTAGGCGACGGCGCCGCCGCGGCGGGGGTCGCCGCCGCCGCTCAGCTTCCCCGTCCGGGGATCGCGGGCAACCGCCTGGGTACCGCCGAAGAAGAGGTTGAGGGAGGGCCAGCGGGCCACCTTGCGACCATCGCTTTCCAGAGCCGCCAACGCATCGGGATCGACCCCCTGCTCCGCCTGGACGATCCCCTGCTCAAAGTGGAGCCGCGGCGCTTCCACTGCCGCCGCCACCGGGTAGCCCTGCTCGACCGCGCGAACGACGGTCTGCAAAATCGCCGAGCGAATCCGGTTCGAGCCGGCGCTGCCGACCGCGAGGACCACCTCACCGTCCCGCAGGACCACGGTCGGCGCCATCATCGAGGGCACCCGCCGTCCCGGCGCGATGCTGTGAAAGCCGGCCGGGTTGAGGTCCTCCTCGCCCAGCATGTTGTTGAGGATCACTCCGGTGCCCGGCACCAGCACCCCCGAGCCGGAGCCGTTGGAGCAGGTGACGCTGGCGCAGTTGCCGTCCGCGTCGAGGACCGAGATGTGGGTGGTCGAGCCGAGCAGGTCGGCGGCTGCGAGGTCGAGGCCGACCGGGTCGAGGAAGCCGGCCTCCATCCCCTCCTCGTAGAGCGCCTCGGCGAAAGCGAGGTCGCGGCGGTCGTTCGCCGCCTCCATCGCCAGCACCAGCTGCTCGGGGCCGCTGCGGTCGCCGAAGCGCTCCAGCAGCCCTAGGCAGTAGGCGATCAGAACCCCGCCCGAGGAGGGCGGCGGGTTGGTCAGAACTTCGGTGCCACGGAACGGCGCCACGATCGGCGGCCGCTCGACCGCCCGGTAGGAGGCGAGGTCACCGGGGCCAAGGGTGCCGCCGCCCTCGACGACGAACTGACTGATCCTCGCCGCCAGCTCGCCCCGATAGAAGGGCTCGGCTCCCTCCGCCCCGAACCGTTCCAGCGCCTCGGCGAGTTCCGGAAAGCGAAAGAGGTCGCCCTCCCCCAGGAACCGCCCCTCCGGCGCGTAGAGCTGGCGGGTCCCCGGCATCCGCTCGTGGATCGGGGCGAGGATCTCGAGGATGTAGGCCTGGCCGGGGTTGATCGGCGCCCCCTCGCGGGCGAGCCGGACCCCTGGGCCGACGAGCTCGGCGAGCGGCATCGAGCCGAAGCGCTCAAGCGCATGCGCCAGACCGGCAGCGGTGCCGGGAGCACCACAGGAAGCGGGACCGACGTAGAAAGTCTGCGTCGTCTCAGCGTCGAACCGGACCGGAACCGGCACCAACTCGGTCCCACGCTCGATCCCGTCGAGTCCGGGAGCCGCGACGAAAAAGTCGATCAGGGTCGTCTCTCCTTCGTCGTGGACCATCATGTGGCCGCCAGCTCCGAACCCGGTCAGGGGGCTCTCGACCGCAAACGAGGCAAGCACCGCGCAGACGGCAGCATCGACGGCGTTGCCGCCTTCGCGCAGGACCGAGGCACCGGCCTCGGCGGTCAGCGGATGCCCGGCTGCGACGACCCCGCGCATGGGGCCCGCGCTCAGCCGGGGAGGAACTCGGGGACGTCGATGCCGAGCTCGCGGTCGGACCCGCGCCCGCGACCGGAATCCGCCTCTTTGGTGCGGCGGATCGTCGGCTCGGCAGCTGCGGCGCTGCGGCTGCGGCCGGCCGTCGAAGCGGGTGGCGACAACGGTGACCCAGATCTGGTCGGAAATCTCCTCGTCGACGTTGGCGCCGAAGATGATGTTGGCGTCGGGATGGGCCGCCTCGCCGACCACCTTGGCCGCCTCGGAGACCTCGACCAGCGAGAGGTCGGCGCCGCCGGTGATCGAGAGCAGGATCGAGCGGGCACCCTCCATCGAGGTCTCCAGCAGCGGCGAAGAGATCGCTTTTTCGGCGGCGAGCACGGCGCGCTCGTCGCCGTAAGCCATGCCGATGCCGAGCAGGGCGCGGCCGGCTTCGGCCATGATCGAGCGCACGTCGGCGAAGTCGAGGTTGATCACGGCCGGCAGCGTGACCAGGTCGGAGATCCCCTGCACGCCCTGGCGGAGGACGTCGTCGGCGACCTTGAAGGCCTCGACCATCGAGGTCTGCTGGTCGAGCACCTCGAGCAGGCGGTCGTTGGGGACGACGATCAGGGTGTCAACCTCGGCTGCGAGCTCGTCGATTCCCTTGTCGGCCTGGCCGGCGCGGCGGCTGCCCTCGAAGCTGAACGGCTTGGTGACGATACCGACGGTGAGCGCGCCAACCTCGCGGGCGAGGCGGGCGACAACCGGAGCGGCGCCGGAGCCCGTGCCGCCCCCAGCACCGGCGGCGACGAAGACCATGTCGGAGCCCTTCAGCAGGCGCTTGATCTTGTCCTGCTCCTCGAAGGCGGAGCGGTGGCCGACCTCGGGGTCGGCGCCGGCGCCGAGGCCACGCGTCTGCTCGTCGCCGATGTGGACGGTGACGTCAGCGACGCAGAGCTGCAGCGACTGAAGATCGGTGTTGACGGCCATGAACTCGATCCCGGGGATGCGGGCGTCGACCATCCGGTTGACCGCGTTGACGCCGGCACCGCCGACGCCGACGACTTTGATCACCGGCTGGTGCGGCTCGCCGCTGCCGGGCGGCTCGTAGGCTGGCTCGTCCCGCCCGTACTTTGGTTTTTCCGGGACGAACTGGTCGCGGCGCGGCAACGGCTCCTCGTTGAAGACCCGCTTCAACCGCTCGGGAGCAGATTCGGTCGTCTCCCCCGGTTGTTCCTGGTCGAAGACGGCCGGGGCCTCTTCCGCCTCGACGGCGGGGGCCTCCTCCTGGGCGGCAGGAGCAACCTCCTCCTCGCTCTTCTTCGCCTCAGCCGGATCCTCGCGCCCGTACCGCGGCGCCTCCGGTGGGTCGACCGGCGCGTCGTCGGTGGTCGACCGGAAGAGGTCGGACAGCGGTCCCTCACGCATGCTTGCCCGCTTGTTACGCCGAGCCATGGGACAGAACCTCCTTCGCCAGATCCCGGTAGTAGTTCGCCGCGCTCGAGGTTGAATCGTACTTGAGCACGGAGGCGCCTTTGACAGGCGCCTCGGCGAATTTGATCGCCTTTTTGATCCGGGACTGGAAAACGAGGTCGCCGAAGTTCTCCTCGAGGATCTCCACCGCCTCCTTGGCGTGGATCGTCCGCGAGTCCAGCATCGTCGGCAGGATCCCCTCGATGCCGACGTCGGGATTGAGGTTCTCCTGAATCATCTTCAGCGTGTTCTGCAGCTGGACCAGGCCGCGCATCGAGAGGTACTCGCACTGGACCGGGACGATCACCTTGTTGGCCGCGGTCAGCGCGTTGATCGTCAGCAGTCCGAGGCTCGGCGGCGTGTCGATGCAGACGAAGTCGTAGTCGCCCTCGACCTCTTTCAGCGCTTTCTCCAGCGAGCGCTCGCGGCCGATCTTGGTGCTCATCGCGATCTCGGCACCAGCCAGGTCGATCGAGGCGACGGCGATGTCGATCTCGCGCTTGACGATGATCTCGGAGATCGGCATGTCGTTGACGAGCACGTCGTAGAGGCTTTTCTCGACCTTGTCGGGGTCGATCCCCTGGCTCATCGTCAGGTTCCCCTGCGGGTCGAGGTCGATGCAAAGCACGCGATAACCGGACTCGGCGAAGGCGACGGCCAGGTTCAGGGTCGTGGTCGTCTTCGCAACCCCGCCCTTCTGGTTGGCGAAGGCGATGACATCCGCAGTCTTGACCGGCTTCTCCTCAGCCTCAGCCTTCTCATTCAAGAAATCGAGTCGGGTAGGAGCGATCAGATCAACAGCCCGCATCCGCCCATCGCCCTCGGCCACTTCTTCATCCTCATCGGAGTCAGCACTCAGAGGCTGCTCTCCAGCCTCCTCGGACGGCTTAACTTCCTCAACCGCAGGCGCGACAGCCTCGAACACGGTCGTGTGCTCCTCGTCCTCTTCGAAGTCATCTCCCGCGGGTGGCGACGATGCGGGATCCTCGCCAGTTGGCGAGGAGGACGTATCGGAGACAGGACCCGCGGGCCAGGGTGCTTCGTCCATCGGGCGCTCGGGTACAGCTTCTTCCATACCCTGAAGCTCGTCCTCCATAGGACGCTCCTCATGAATGTCGACAGGTGCAGGCTTCGGCTTCTTGCGGCTTAGAAATCCCATTGCGCGGATATTCGTATGGGACCCCGCTTTTCCTGCCGGCCCCCGAAATTGCTAGGAATCAGCCAATTCCCGATCTTCTCGACAAGCGACTCGTCATCGTCACCGGCAAGGGTGGCGTCGGCAAGACGACGGTTGCGGTGGCGCTTGGACTGCGCGCCGCCTGCGAAGGCAAGCGGACGATCGTCTGCGAGGTCTCCTCGCAGGAGAACGCCTCGCGGATGTTCGACCACACCGAGGTCGGCTTTCACGAGGTCGAGATGGAGGAGAACCTCTGGTCGATCTCAATCGACCCCGACGAGTCGATGCGCGAGTACGTGCTGCTGCAGTTGAAGGTGCGGGCAATGCGGGACATGCTCTTCCGCAGCCGCATCTTCAACTACCTCGCCGCGGCGACGCCAGGCCTGAAGGAGCTGGTCACGATCGGCAAGATCTGGGAGCTGGCGCAGCTCGACCGCAAGGTCAAGCAGGGGCGCAAGTACGACCTGGTGATCGTCGACGCTCCTGCCACCGGCCACGGGGTCGGCTTCCTGCAGACGCCGCGCACCTTCGCCTCGATCGCCCGCGTCGGCCCGATCCACTCGCAGGCCGAGACCCTCGACCGCTTCATCACCGACCACGAGCACACCGGCACCGCGATCGTCGCCCTGCCGGAGGAGATGCCGGTCAACGAGTCGATGGCGCTGGAGCAGGATCTGCGCGACGAGGTCGGGGTCGCGGTCGACCGCGTCTACCTCAACGGCCTTTACCCAGAGCGGTTCAAAAAGCGTGAGGCGGAGGTGCTCACGCAGCTGGCCGAGAACGAGAACGGTGCCGCCAGGGCAGCGGCACGGGCGGCGCTCTCCGAGCACGGCCGCGCCCGCTCGCAGCGCCAGCAGCTATCACGCCTGAAGCGCGGGGTCGAGGCCCCGGTGAAAACCCTGCCCTTCCTCTTCGAGCCCGAGCTCGACGTCGAGGCGGCGCGCAAACTGGCCGGAAAGCTTTCCTGATGGCCGCGGTCGGCGAAGTCCTCGAGGGCAAATCGATCTGCATCTGCGCCGGCTCCGGCGGCGTCGGCAAGACCACCACCTCAGCCGCAATCGCGACCGGGATGGCGGCGCAGGGGCTGAAGGTCTGCGTGCTGACGATCGACCCGGCAAAGCGACTCGCCGACTCGCTCGGGCTGGAGGAGCTCGGCAACGAGGCGCGCCGAGTCGACCCGGCCCTGTTCGAGGAGCAGGGGGTCGAGATGAAGGGCGAGCTGTGGGCGATGATGCTCGACGCGAAGGCGACCTTCGACGAGCTGATCGCGCGCCAGGCACCGGATGAGGAGTCACGCGACCGCGTCCTTAACAACCGCATCTACCAGCAGATCTCCAGCGCCCTGGCCGGCTCGCAGGAGTACATGGCGATGGAGAAGCTGTTCGAGCTGCACACCGAAGGCGAATTCGACCTGCTCGTCCTCGACACGCCGCCGACCCGCAACGCGCTCGACTTCCTCGACGCGCCGAAACGGCTGACCCAGTTCATCGAGGGCAAATCCCTGCGGATGTTCATGAAGCCGACCGGCATCGCCGCCAAGGTCACCGGCCGCGGCGTCTCGGTCGCCCTCAGCGTCTTCAAGAAAATCGTCGGCTTCGACCTGCTGGCCGACCTGGCTGAGTTCTTCAACGCCTTCAGCGGCATGGTCGAGGGCTTCCAGGCGCGGGCCAAGCGGGTCAACAAACTCCTCGCGGATCCCGAGACCTGCTTCCTCGTCGTCTGCGGACCGCAAGGAGAGCCAATCGACGAGGCCGTCTACTTCCACCGCAAACTGGTCGAGGCGAAGCTGCCCTTCGGCGGCGTCATCGTCAACAAGGTCCACTACCCCGCCGATGAGCTCCAGGCCGAGGTCGACGACCTACCGGCCTACCTGGAGGAAAAGCTGGACGACGCCAAGCTTGCCCATCGCGTCGCCGACAACTTCGCCGACTACCAGGCCCTGGCCGAGCGCGACGCCCGCAACATCGACCACCTCGCCAACGAGCTCCGCACCAGCTCAGTGATCCGCGTCCCTTACCTGGACGAAGACGTCCACGACCTCCGCGGCCTCACCGAGATCGACCGCTACCTCTTCGCAACCGCCGAGGAGCGGGTGGAGATGGCGGCGGGTCGCGCTTAGTTGCTCTTGGTGATCGACGCCAAGGGCAGAACCTGCTGTGGGGATTTGGTCGATTTCAGTGTGCTTTCCATCATCGAGGATGAGCCCGCTATGAGGAGGTAAAGCGAACAAAACTTGTTGGTGTTTTCGACTGACCCACCCCGCTTAGCATCCTCGCCATTAATCACGAGCAGGGAGGGGAACGGGTGAACGACCCATGGGAAGACAGTTCCAGCTACGTCGATACGGAGCTGGCAAAAGCGCTAAGCCATCCTCTGCGGGTTCAGATCCTGGCTGAGTTGAACAAGCGTGTGATGAGCCCGAGTCGGTTCTCGAAGCGCTTCGGGGTCCCTCTTACGACCGTCGCCCACCACTTCCGCGTCCTGCGGAACGCGGGCTGCATAGAGACCGTCCACGAAGACGACCGGGGCAAGGGCGTCGAGCATTTCTACCGCGCGACCAAAAAGGCGCTATTCGACGACAGCGCCTGGGAGAGGCTGCCGGAGACGATTCGCAACAAACTGAGCGCCCGCACTGTCGGCGACCTCCTCGCGGTGATCGCGGAGGCGATGCGGGAGGGAACGGAAACGTTCGACTCGCGCACCGACCGCCATATGGCCTGGGAAACGAGTCACGTGGACGAGCAGGGATGGGAAGAGATGAGCGCCATCCAGCGAGAAGCCGTGGAAAAGCTGATGCAGGCGGCAAGGGATTCCCGCTCCCGGCTGATCCGCTCCGGCGAGAAGGGCCTGATGGGGACCTGGGGAGCGCTCTTGTTCGAGTCCCCGTTCGAGGAGCTGGAGCCGCCGGAGGCGACCCGACCGGCTAGCGAGCGCTGTTCCGCGAGTACTCGAACTCGAGGTGGCTGACCTCCCAGTCGGCATCCTCGGGCACGGGGAAGAGATGGCGCACGCGGGGGGTGTCCACCCTCTCGCGGTGCTGGAGGTCGCGCTCGGCGTCGCTCGGCCATTCGATCGTCTCGCCGCCGCGGGAGTCGGAGACCTCCTCCAGCCACGGGGTGGCGGTGATCCTGATCTCGTCCTCGGCCGGGATCGGCTCCATGATGCGGGTCTCCTGCTCCACGCTCTCCTCCTCGGGTAGTTCGTCGAAGGGCAGTCGAAGTTCAGCCGAGGGCTCGGGCTCGATCGCTTCGATCGAGATCTCACCGTCCTCGGGCTCGGGGGCGAGGTTGGACTCGACGGCGATCTCAAACTCGGGCTCCTGATCAATCTCCGGCTCGAAGGTCTCGGAGACAGTGATCTGGGCGTCGCCTTCGGCGAGGCCGTTGACGATCAAGGTCTCATCGGCGACCGTGCTGAGGTCGGTGCCGAGCTCGCCCAGCGCCGCCTGACGCAGCAGGCCGCGGACGCCCTCCTCGGTCCATCCGGCAAGCTCGACGGCGTGCTCGACGGGACGGCCGTTCATCATCGCCCGCTCCAGCCCCAGCACCGCCTCGACCTTTTCGCCGGCTTCGATCCGGTCCATCGACTCGTCAGCGATCAGCGCCGCCGCCCGCAGCGACAGGGAAGCCCCGACGGGTCCGTGGCCCTCGAGCACAGCGCGCAGCGCCAGCAGGTGGTCACTGAGGCCCTCCAGCGCGGTGGGGCGCTCGCAGCCCATCTCGAAACGGCCGACGGCCCAGCTCAGAGCGGTGTCGGGGTCCGGGCGCGCCTCCAGCGTCGTCCCGAAAGCAATCAGTCCCTCGGCCTCCTCCTCGCTCAGCCGGTAGCCGCCCGGGCGAGTCGCCGGGGCGCCAGTCGCGATCCGGCGCCAGCATCCCTCGCCGGTCGGGGCGAAGGCGTAGGGGCCGAGGCCGATGCCACCGCCCTTGAAGAGCCTCATCACGCTGATCAGCTCGCGCAGCTGCTGCAGGGCACCCTCCACCCCGTCTTCTGGATCCTGCTCGGCGACCGCCAGGTACTGCGGCTCCCAGGCCGCGCGGCCCATGCCCTCGCTGCGCATCGCCTCGACCGGCGCTTCGATCGAGTCGGCGCGGACGATCCGCATCCCGTGCGGAAGCTGCAGGCGCGGCATCGACATCCGCAGGCCGACGACGGGCGCCAACAGCGTCTCCGCCTCGTCGGCGTCGCGGCTTTCGGCATCGAGGGTCGTCAGCGCGGTCTCGAGACGCTCGCGGTCGAGGGTGAAGCCGGCAGAGCCCTCCCAGAGCTCGGCAAAGAAGGTGATCAGCATCTGCTCGGCACGCGTCCCCGGGTCGGGTGGCACGGGCGCGCCGCGCTCCTCCAGGTAAGGGGCGGCGACGCCGGCTTCGACCGCCGCCTCGCGGGCGGGGCCGAAGCTGGGCAGGGCGCGCAGCTCGTCGCCATGCTCGGCGACGTAGCGGCCGGTCATCGGCACGTAGCTGTAGAAGGCCGAGTCGTCGCCGCTCTCGGCGGCGACGTCGAACGGGATCTCCTCCCCCATCGCGACCATGGAGCTGAGCCGGGTCGCGGCCTCGGTCGCGAGGCGCTTGATCGATTCGTTCAGGAGGAAATCACGCACGCCCCAGGCTTCCGCCCGCGGGTGACCGCTCCTGCGTTTGAATGATCGCTTGCAGGCGGTCGCTAGATCGCAGCGGGCTGGCGCTCAGCAGCGTCGCCCAGCAGCCAGCGCATGCCATAGCTGCGCATGTCCTCGACCAGCGGCACCAGCGCCTCGCCCTTCGGCGTCAGCGCGTACTCGACCCGGGGCGGAACCTCCGGGTAAGTGTGGCGCCCGACGATGCCCTCCTCCTCCAGCGCCCGCAGGCGCAGCGAAAGCGTGCGGGGGCTGATGCCCTCCAGCGAGCGCTCGAGCTCACAGAAGCGGGCGCTGCCTTCGGCCAGGTCGCGGATCAGGAGCAGAGTCCACTTGCCGCAGACGACTTCGGCGGTCTTGCAAACGGGGCAGGTCGAGTTGCTCTCGGCACTCATAGTCAAAGGAGGAAGGGAGAGTTGACCCTTCGCTTCAAGAAGTGTAGCGCCGTGGCTTCACTTACTGAAGCATTGGTAAAAGCCTGCTGTGCTCAGAATTTTCCGGCGGTGACGGGGAAGATCTTCAGCACGGTGACCTTGTAGCGAGCGCCGCCCGGACCGTAGACGAACGTGAGCGGCATGCCTTTTTCTACTTCGAGCAACTGGCAGGCCTGATCGCCGGAGAGACATTTAGCTTCGCCGAAGATCGAGGTGACTTCGTCCGAGACGAGAAAGAGCGCGTTCTTGGTCTTCGGGCTGATCCCCGCGTAGGTGACGACCTGGGTTTTCTCCCCCGGCAAGGGGGCCGGCGAAATCACCCGCGAGCGGGTTTCCGGGTCGCTGGACTCGGTGCTGCCGTCGGGCGCGGTCGTCGCCTTCTTGATGCGGACGTCGATCGCGAAAGCGAAGAGGGTGATGCCTCCAGGCGTTCCTTCCCCCGAGGATCCGGGCTCGTCGTCCTCGGTCTTCGTTTCCGTTTCCGTGGTGACGACGCCGTTTTCGTCCTTGGTCGTCTTCTTGGTTTCGGTCTTCGTGCCTTCAGAAGTCGTGCTGGTCGAGGTAGAGGTCGACGTCACTTCGCTGGATTCGAAGCCGTTGTCGCCTTCCGTGCCGAGCTGCGCATCCGAGAGGTCCGGCTTGGTTTCCGGCGCCTTGAATGGATCTTTCGGCGAGCGTCCTTTCAACCGCCTGCGGTAGTCGCGTAGCCCTGGCGTGGCCTCGACGACAGTCAGCTGCGAAGCGTTGGCGCTGTCGTCCAGGGGGGGTTCGATCTGCGGGGGGGCCGATTCGCTGGAACCGCCGGAAAGAAGGAAGGGCACCGCCACGATCGCGACCAGGACGAAGGCGACCAGGGGCAGCAGCCGCCGATCCCGCAGGTCGTAATAGAGGTCGGTGACGAAGCGCGGCACTTTCAGGTCCGGCATCTTCAGATCGGGTCCTTTGAGCTTCTTCATGGTGCCGTCCCGGTGGTTGCGGAGGTCAAGGTCGTCACTTCTTCAGGCCCGGCCGGCGAGGCGCCCGCGGTCAGCCCTTCGCCCGGCGGCGTCAGGTAGGTGGTGACGGAGAAGTCGGCGTTCAGCCTCGCAGCGCCGCCTTGCGCTTCTCCAGGCGACAGGGAGAAGCTGCCGACGGTGATCAGGCGGCCATTGACGGTCACGCCCGCGCTCGTCGTCTTCACCAGGTTGTCGAGCTTTTCGATGAAGGAGGCGAGCTGGAAGAAATCTCCTTCGAAGGTGAGCGAGTAGGGCATCACGGCGAGGCCCGCCGGCCCGATCGATGCGCCGAGCGGCAACAGCGACGCTTCCGCCTCGGTTGGACTGGCAGCGGTCCCAGTGGTCCCGGCGGTCGCTTCGGGCAACGCTTCTTCCCCACCTGCCGCCTCCAGGTTCAAGGTTTCGAATTTGGCTTCCGCCTGATTGGCGAGGTGGTTCAGCTGAACCAGCAGCGAGGCGGTTTCGTCTCCGCTGGGCACGGCCTTACCGATCACCACGAGTCGGGCGTAGTCCTCGGGGAAGGAGCGTTTGGCGGCAGCCGCGGCCGCCGCTTCGGAGCGGTGCTGCGAGAGGGAGGATTCGACCGTTTCGATCTGCCCGCTCAGTTTCTGCGCTTCTTCGCGCTTGGGGCTGAGCAGGACCATCCAAAAGGCTGCGGCCAGCGCACCGACGACGAGCATCGCGACGACGACGAGATTGGTGCGCTTCTTGGTCTGCGCCTTCACTGTCAGCCTTCCTCTGATCCTTCGGCTTCTTCTTCGCCCGATTCGACTTCAGGTTCCGGCGTTGCTTCGCCTTCGGCCGCAACCGGCACGGGAGCGGCGTCGAACGCGACGACCAACTGGAACTGGGCGTCGAAGCCCGCGGCCGAACAGCCTCCGCTGCCTTCCCCGCTGGCTTCGCCACCTTCGCCGACAGCCGACGACTGAAGACCCACACGGGTGACTCCGTCGATGTCTTTAAGAGCGGTGACAAAGCGCGCGACCGCGTCCTGGCCGCTGGTGCAACCATTGAGTTCGAGCGAGGGGCCAAGGACATCGCCGAGACCTTCCCCACCGCCTTCGCCTCCTCCGGCGCCGGCGCTGAGGTCGGTCAGCAGCACGTCATCGGGAAGGACCAGGGCGAGTTCGCGCATCACCCGCGGCCAGTCGAAGCGGCTGTTGGCGAGGCTGGCCACGGTTTCCACCCGTTGCTGGCTCATCGCCTGGAACTGGGCGTAGGGCGCCAGCGCTTCCGCCCGGGCTTTCGCCGCCACGTCTTCGCGGCGGAGAGTAACCAGCTCGTCCTTCTTTTCAGAGACTTCGTTCGAGGCGAGGACCTGCATCGTCACCCCGACCAGCGCCAGCGCCAGCGCGCCGAGCACGATGTAGGCGAGGGGGCCGGTGCGCAGGGGCGCGCTGTCGCCGCGCCGCATGTCCGGGGGGATCAGGTTGACGGGGCGCACCGCTCAACCCTCCAGGGCGAGTCCGTAGGACAGGGTCAGGCGGGCGGCGGAGGCGTCGTCGAAGCCCGCCATTGCCGCCGGGCGGACCACGTGGATCGGCGTTCCAAGTTGCTCTTCCATTGCCGGTGCCAGCCCCGGGACCGCGCTGCCGGCACCGCTGAGGACGATCTGGTGAACAGGGAGGGACGCCTCCTGAGCGCCGTAGTAGTCGAGCGAGAGCCGCAGCTCGTCGAGCAGCGACGCAACGCCCTCCTCGAGCGACTTGCGCGCCTCGGCGACGATCGTCGGGTCGCCTTCGATCGCCTCCGGAGAATGCTCCAGCCCTACGTAGGAGAGCCACTGAAAGGAGTGTTCGGGGGTGAGACCGGTTGCCGCCGCGAGACGGCCTGAGATCGCCTCGAAGCCGACGTGCGAGACGCGGGTGAAGAGACAGGAGCGACCGCGGGCAACGGCGAGGTTGGTGACATCGCCGACGTCGCAGTAAAGAACCGCCTCGGTGGGGCTCTCTCCCGGCTGGACCTGTCCGCTCGCGGCGCCGTCGGCCAGGGCCCTGATCATCGCGAAGGCCGAGAGGTCGATCCCCGCCGGCTCCAGCCCGGCGCGGCGCGCCGCGTCGAGGAAGGAGGAGATCATCTCGCGGCGAGCGGCGACGACGACCACGTCGACTTGGGGCGCCGCACCCTCCTCGGCTGGGACCCCGCCGATCACCTGGTGCTCCAGTACCGCCTGGTCGAGCGGCATCGGGATCTGCTCTTGAGCCTGGAAGCGGACCGCCGCCTCCATCTCCTTCGGGTCCTCGATCACCGGCAGGCGCACGGTGCGGACGACGACCTGCTGGTTGCCGATCCCGAGGCGCACGCGCTTGGAGAGCTTTTGCTCGTTGAAGAGGGACTTGAGGGCGCTCGACAGGGCGTCGGCGTCCAGCACCTCCCCCTCGTGAAAGACGTCGGGAGCCAGCGGCGCGATCGCCGAACCCGCAACCTCAACGGATCCGTTGACCCGCAGCTCGGTCGCGGCGATGCTGCCAGCCCCGATGTCGAGGCCGGCGATCGCGGTGGGCTTCTTCTTCCTGGTCAGTTGCAGTTGCATGGGTGGATTGCGCCGCTCGCAACGCGGCCGCAATCCCTGAATCGACAGAACGGGCGCAGAACTTTCGCCCTGCAAGTACTCATTTGTCGAAGAACCTGGACGTCTCTACGAGAAGGTGCCCGTGTAGAGGTCGATCAGCTCGCTGCCGAGCAGTAGTCCGACCACCCCGCCGAATGCAAGGAACGGCCCAAACGGGATCGCCCGCTTGCGGGCAGCGGCGCCGTCTCGCGCGATCATCGCCAGCCCAACCACCGATCCGGCGAGGAGCGCGACCAGGATCGCCGGAGCGACGTCGCGACCGAGGAAGAGGCCCATCGTCGCCGCCAGCTTGACGTCCCCCAGCCCCATCCCCCGCGGGTAGGCAAGCGCGGCGAAGAAGAACAGGCCACCGGCCCCCACTGCCGCGATCCCACGCTCGGGGAGGCTTCCCGGGTCCCCCACTGCGGCGATTGCGATGCCGATCACAGCGGCGACCAGCAGGATTTTGTTCGGGATGATCCGCCGCTCGAGATCGGTCAGCGTCACCGCCACCAACATCGTCACGAAGACCAGCCCGAGGGCGATCTCGGTCGCGTCGTCCCAGAGGACGAGGACCGTCGCCGCGTAGAGCATCGCCACCGTCAGCTCGGTCAGCGGGTAGCGGGCGGAGATCCGGGTCCCGCAGCAGCGAGACTGCCCGCGCAGGACTACCCAGGAAAGCACCGGGACGTTGTCGTAGGCGGCGATCTGAGCCCCACACCCGGGGCAATGCGAGCGTCCGGCAACAACTCCTTCGCCCCGCGGCACCCGGTGTGCGACGACGGTCACGAAGCTGCCGACGAGAAGGCCTCCGAAGAAGGCCATGACAGCGGCAGCTGCCACTCCCTAGCTCCCTTCGAAGGGAGTGGTGGTATCGACCTCGAGCCGGGTCGGGTAGTTGGGGTGGTCGTACATCACCGGGATCGCGTCAGCTGGAGTGGTGCCGGCGTCGACGCTCAGCGCGATCCCGAGCCGCTGGTCTTTGAGGATGGTTTTGGGCATCGTCCCGGCGATGTTCATTTTCAGCCTCAACTTGGTCCATTCGGTTCGCGGCCAAGAGCCGGTTCCCTGCGACGAGTAGGTCCAGTACAGCCTGCCGGTGACTTCGCTGTTTTCCAGCAGGGTGTCGGTGGCTTTGGTCGATTCGCCGGACCCTTCTTCACCGCGAATGAAGAGGAAGGCGCAGACGGTCCCCGGGTAACTGGCTTCGTTCAGGGTCCGCGAGTAGAACTCGAGCGTCACCGTGCCGCTCATCTTGAAGTCGCGCGGCATCGGGTCGGTCACCCAGCGGTGCACCTTGGCCTCGGGGTGGACGCTGCTTTTCGGCACGTAGTTGCAGCCGGCCGAATCGTCGTGGAGGATCTGCACGCCTTTGTCGGTATCGGGCGTCGGCTCAAGGTAGGAGTCGCTCGAGTAGTCGTAGAGCAGCGGGTTGGTTTCGTCAGCCGGGTCCGGGTCGGGCGGCGGACCGAGAACCAGTGCGTCCGGCGCCCCGTTTTTGGTCTGCCCGTTGCGCAGGCCGCTGGCGCAGGTGCCGAGCGTGTTGTGTAGGAGATGGTCGGCGCTGATCTCCGCGCGGCTGGTTTCACCTACCGGCGAGCAGGGCGTGTCGGAGAGGAAGAACTGCTGCGCGGTGATCGCTTTGCCGGTGCCCTGTCCGCCAGTTTCGTCATTTTCCGCTTCTTCTTTTTCGCGCTGTTCTTTTTCTTCCTCGGTTTCTTCGCCGGTTCCGCCCTCGCCAACTTCGCCTTCCCGGGTCGAGCGCTGCGCCGCCGCTTTCGGGTTCGAGACCTGTGATTGAACTTCGACGTAGTTGCGCTCCCCGGTCTCGTTGCCGGGCGTATCGAGCTTCGCGGCGACGATCAACTGCTTGTAGTCCTGATCCCCGGGGCAGAAGTCTTCGCTGCCGACTTCGCTCTGCGGGCACTGGGGGTCGTTGCGCCAGACGATGTAGCGATAGAGCTCGCCGCTGACGTTGCCCTCCTGGAAGGGAATCGGCCCGGGGTCGACGACGCCGCCTTCGATCACTTTTTCGTTGTTGCCCCAGATGTCCCCGCCGTTCCTGACTATCTCCGCGTATTGCCCGAGGGGGTCGCGCACCGCCGCATATTTGAAATCAGAGCTGCGGATGCGGTAGGCGGGATTGAGAGGGTTGGACGAGGGCGGCGGAACGCTGGTGAGAGCCAGCTGTTCGTAGGAGAGCGTGTGCAGCTTCTCCATCTCCTCCTGGGCCTTGTCGAGGGCGACCTGCGTCGCCTGGGCGCGCTGGGCGTTGCGGGTGGTCGCCGCCAGCACGCCGAAGGTCGCCATCGCCGCCAGGGCGAGGACTATCGAGGCGACGAGGACCTCGATCAGAGTCAGGCCGTCCTCCTCCTGGCGGGCGAGGCGAATCCACCTGTTGAGGCGCGCGATGATCATGAGCTGGCCGGGATCGGAGTGCCGAAGGCGGCGGATCGCAGGGTCGCCCCGTCGGAGATGGTGAGCAGGCCAGGGCCTTCGGGATTGGGGACGTTGAGGTTGATCCCGACGTAGGTCGCAGGATCTGCTTCTGCGCCGTCCTGGGCAGGCCCGCACTGGGTGGGATCCACTTCCGCGCTCGGCACGAAGCAGAAGACTTCGGTGCTGCCGATCCCGGAAAGCGCGACCGAGGTCGTGCCGACCGAGATGCCGGCGAGAGTTTTTTCCGTCCTCGTACAGGTGCTGCCGCTGCAGACGTACGCGACTTTGCACTGCACCGGTTCGGCATCCGGGTTCGTCTGAACTGCGCCACCGCAGGCGACTCGCCTCATCTGGGCGCGCAGCAGCACAGCCGAGGAGCTCGCTTGCTCGACCAGGACGCCGTTGCGGATCTCTCGAACCATGCGTTCCAGCTGGTACCGCGCCGTGGTGACGTTCTGCGCCTTTTTGCTCAGTGCCGGCTGGTCGCGAACGGCGCTGATCAGCATCGCGCAGGAGGCGCCGACGATGATCACGCTCATCAGCGAGGCGACAAGCATCTCGATCAGGGTCATCCCCGACTCGTCACGAGCGGACGAGATGCGCCGGAGTCGCCGCCTCATCCCGGCACCACCTTGAAGGCGCGCTTCACCGGCTTGGGCTCCGCCTCGCCGACGGCGTTGGTCGCCTTGATCTCGAGCACGTGCCTGCCGCGGCTGAGGCGCTTGAGCCGCAGCGGCGAGCCGCAGCGGCGCCACGGCTTGCGGTCGACCTTGCACTCGAAGGTGGTCCCGGACTGGCCGGTGGAGTCGGTGAAGCGGAAGATCGGGCTGCGCGAGCGGGTCTTCGAAGCCGGGGCAAAGGTGATTCGGGTGCGGGGTGCCAGGTACTCAGGGCCGACCTGGCCCACCGGAGTCCCTCGAATCACCGTGACCTCGTCACCACCTTCGTCGTCGCCCCCCCCTTCCGGCTCGTCGAGCAGGTGCTGATACGCCAGGGGTTCCGAACAGTCGGAGACGAAACCTTCGGCCTCGACGGTGGCCCGGAAGGTGGTCAGCGAGCCCGGGAGGACCGTGACCTGCAGGCCCGGCTCGAGCAGCGCTGCCGCAGTCCCGGTCGCGACTGGTTCGCCGGCGCAGTTTTCGGTCGAGTAGATCTTCACCGTCGACCCCGTCGCTTCCCCGAGGATTCGCGGGGTCGTCGACGGACCGGCCGAGTCGGGATCGGTTCCGGTCAGGACCGGCGGCGGCGGGCCGAGATCGAGATTGGGGTCGTTGCCGGTCGAGACCAAGCGGGTCGCCTCCTCGCTCGGGTCTTCGCCGAGGAAGCGTTCGTAGACGTCGGCCTCGTTGTCGCCGTCTTCGAGGGTGAAGCGCTCGACGGTGCGGAAGAAGACGTGCTGCCCGTCCTCCGAGGAGCCGACGAAGGTGGCGCCGCAGTTGCCTGCTATCAGCGGGCAGTAGCTCGGCGCAATCGTGATCAGGCTGCTCGTCCCGGCCTCGACGTCGCGCAGGTAGATGTCGTCTTCCTCCACCACTTTGTCGTCATCCGGGGGGAGGATCGGCTCGGCGGTGGTGAAGACGACGCGGGAGGTATCGGCCGACGCTTGGTTGAAACGGGCGTCGAAGTCGCCGTTCCAGCAGGAAGGACAACCGGCGTCGCCGCGGGAGACGAGGACGGGCGCACCGCCGGCCACTCCTTGGCGGTAGATGTCGTCGTTGGTGTCGTCGTCTGCTGGGACCAAGGCGCCGGCAGTGCTGAAGAGCACCTGGGCGGAGTCGGCGCTGACGGCGTCGAAGTTGGCGCCGCAGAAGCTCGCACAGGGAGCAGAGGTGATCAGTTTCAGCAGTCCTCCGGTCCACTCGTAGACGTCGTTGACGCCGTCTTCGTCAGCTTCGAGCAGATCCTCGGCGCTGGTGAAGAAGACGTGCAGTCCGTCGGCCGATGCGGCAGCAAAGCTGGAAGTGACGTCTTCGCTGCCGCCTGAGATGAGGATCGTCGGGCCGCCGGGCAGATCATGGGCGTAGACGTCAGTTGCTTTGTCGCCATCGGCTTCGACCAGTTTTTCTTCGCTACTGAAGAAGACCCGGGCGCCATCGGCGGAGCTGCCGTTGAAGATCGGCACGGCGCCGCCGTTGCCGCAGCCAGCGCAACCCCCCGTCGAGACGAGCGAGGTGACTTCGCTGTTGAGGTCGCGGGCGTAGATGTCGAAGGTGCTGTCGCCGTCAGCGCCGGAGAGCGACTCGGCGGTAGTGAAGTAGGCGAAGGTGCCGTCGGCGGAAATGCCACGGCGAGAGACTTCGAAGCCACCGTTTCCGCAGGCGGGCTGGCAACCAGCTTCGCCGGCCGAGACGATCGCCGTCTCTGCCCCGGTCAGGTCGCGCGCGTAGAGATCGGTGAAGCTGTCGGTGTCGGCGTCCACCAGTTGCTCTTTGGTTTCGAAAAAGACCACCTCACCGTCGGAGTCCACGTCGGCGAAGGTCACCGCGAATGCTTTGTTGCCACACGCCGGCGCGCATTCCGAACTGCCCTGGGTGACGAGCGTCGTCAGCCCGTCTTCGAGGTCGCGCACGTAGACGTCGAGGCTGCGATCGGTGTCTTCCGCGACGAGACGCTCTTCGGTCGAGAAGAAAACAAGATCGCCGAGGTCGTTGGTCCCCTCAAACTGGGCCGGGTAGGCATCGTTGCCGCCGGTCGGCCCGAGCGATACCTCGCGGGTGACATAGGCGCCGAACGCTTCCTCGAAGGATCGCGCGTAGACGTCACGCTTGGTGTCGGTATCGCCGGGAACCAGCTGCTCTTCGGTTTCGAAGAAGACGATCGAGCCATCGGCCGAGGAGCCCTTGAAGTTGGACACCGCGGCATGGGCCGCAGGCGTCCAAAGAAGGACGACGACAAGCGTCGCAAGAGCGAGCCAGGCCGCGGAATGCGACAGGCGGGGAAGTGACAGCGAGGACATCACCGATCTATCGGCTCCACTGGACGTTTCGCTTAGCGCCCTGCGGAAAACTCGGTAGCCAAAAGGCGAGGGGCGGGCCAAAATGACCCGCCCCTCGTCAACGGAGCACTAGTTGATGCTCGGGTACCGCTAGTCGCTCCAGGATCCGTTCCAGTCTGCGCCGCTGCCACTGCAGCCACCTTTACCGGGTTTCTCGCAGGGGAACGTCATCGCGCCACTGGCGTTGACGATCCTGAACCCGCCGCTGCTGCCCTCTGCCTCAAGGGTGTAGCCCGTGGCGCTGACGGTGACGGCGCTGAGCTGACCGGGTTTCAGGTTTTCGGCCGAAGGGAGCGTGGCCGGAATCGTCGGCTCGATGCGGTTGAGGTCGGCAATGGTGCAGTTCGCATAACTGCCGCTCTCCTCGGTCGAGCAGGTCTCCATCGCCACCTGGGCGCCGTGGAGGACCTCCTTCGCCTTTGCGTCGCTGGCCTTCTCCTTCTGGTTGAAGAATGCGGGCAGGGCGATCGCGGCAAGGATGCCGAGGATCAGCATGACGACGAGGAGCTCGATCAGGGTGAAACCGGCCTCCTTGTCGCCGTTAAGCCGGGCGCCTACTTTGGCCCGGAGATTCTGGAGAAACATTAGTGACCTCCTATGGTCCTAATCGTTTGCGCCAGAGCCCCGTCGCCTGAAGCCACGTGGTGTCTGTCGACCCCGGTGGTAGCCCGGCCAACTCCCGGATGGGAGTCCCGTTGACTTTGCGCCCCCGCCTCACAGCGAGTTTGCCTTTTGCACCGAAGCACTGGCAGATTCATCACAGGCCCTACATCGACCACCTTAGGCAGACCTTGATCCCTGAAATTCGGATTACCTCGCGCGAAAATTTGGAACTCTGGACTCTCGTCCAGTTCAAGCGACAAATTCCGATGAGAATCCTTCGCCTCGCGGTGGCCTCAGCGGCGAAAGGGCGGGCGAACTGGGAGGCGATGATCCGCGGCGGCTTCCCGGAGGCGCTCGTCATAGGAAAAGAAGGCGCCGATGTCGTCGCGGACGCTGAGCGCCGTGGCGAGATGGATGGCGTCGAGGCTGCGCAGGCCAGCTGGGTCGATGGCCGTCGCCTGATCAAGCAGCGAATCGTTCAGGGGCAACAGGGCCACGTCGAGAAGCCATGCTCTCGCCTGCTCGGCATACCTCTCCCCGTAGCGCGCGCAAGCGCGAATCGCCTCGACGCCGAGGAGAGCGCTCGATACGTAGCCGGCGTACTCGGCGAGTTCGCCGCAAAGGGCAACCTCCTCTGGCTCCCGTAAGGGCAACTTCACATAAGCCGAGGTGTCGAGATACGCGAGACGCGGCGCTATACGCGGTCCTCGCGCACTTCGTCGAGGATCTCGAGGCTCGGCGGACCCCCCGCCGGTGGCAGCTTCGATTCGGCGGCGTGCCCGAGCAGATCCCCCCGTGGCATCGTCGCGCCGCGCTCGGCGACCAGGCGGGCGATCGGCGAATCGTCAGGTCCCGAAGGCGTAAGCCGTGCCACCTCCCGGCCCCGCTCGGTGACGACGAAGCTCTCGCCCTTCTTCACCTCCAACAGGTACTTCGAGAGGTTCTGGCGCAGCTCACGGACCCCGAGACGTTCCATGTGCGCCACGGTAGCACTTCAGTCGAATATCAGCGGATCTTTTCGTAGATGCTGAACATCGGCATGTACATGGCGATCACGATGAAGCCGACGATGCCGCCGACGAAGACGATCATCACCGGCTCCAGGAGGGCGGTGAGCGCCTTCACCTTGGCGTCGACCTCGGCCTCGTAGAAGTCGGCGATCTTGCTCATCATGTGTTCCAGCTGACCGGTCTCCTCGCCGACCGAGACCATGTGGCCGACCATCGGCGGGAAAATCGCGTTGGCCTGGATCGGCGCCGCCAGAGAACCGCCGCGCTTGGCCGAGGCGTAAACGTCCTCCATCGCCTGCTCGATGACGACGTTGCCGGACGTTTCGCCGGTCAGTTTGATCGCCTGCAGCATCGGCACGCCGGCCGAGACCGCGCCCGAGAAGGTGCGTGACCAGCGGGCCAGCGCCACCTTCTGGATCACGTCGCCGATCTTGAACGGGATCCGCAGCGTGAACCTGGTCCACATCTCCTGACCACGCTCGGTCCGCTTCCACTGCACGAAGGCAAAGGCGCCGATCACCATCAGCGGCAGGATCACGAACCAGTAGCCGGTGATCGCTTCGGAAGTGCTGACGCAGATCTGGGTCGGCAGCGGCAGCGAAGCGCTTTCGCCGTTTTCCTCACCGAGGTCTTTGAAGATCCCGGCGAAGACGGGGATGACGAAAGCGACGATCGCGACCAGCACCACGGCCGCGAAGCCGAAGACCAGCGCCGGGTACATCAGCGCCGATTTCACCTGTCGGCGCAGGGCGTCGGTTTTCTCCACCTGGTAAGCGATCCGGTCGAGCGCTTCGTCGAGACGCCCCGATTCCTCGCCGGAGCGGATCATCGCCCGGTAGAGGCGGTCGAAGACCTGGGGATGGCGGGACATCGCCTGCTCGAGCGTGCTGCCGGCCTCGATGTCGGCGCGCAGGCCGGCGGCCGCCTCCTTGATCAGCTCGTCCTCGGTCTGCTCTTCCAGCGTGTGCAGCGCTCGCAGCATCGGCATCCCCGAGGAGACCAGGGTGGCGAACTGGCGCGAGAAGACCGACAGCTCCCGCATGTCGGCCTTCTTGAAGCGCTTGAAGGCATCCTCGAGGTTGAACGGGTTGGCCTTCTCCGAGACCTCGAGGACGATCAGCCCGCGCTGGCGCAGTTGCTCGGTGACCTGGGCCTTGGAGTCGGCCTCGACTTCGCCCGCGGAAGCGACGCCGCTGAGGTCCATCGCCCGGAAGGCGAAAGTGGTCGCGCCGGCCATCGCCTAGCTCACCTGCGTGTACTGCGGCGGCGCCACCGGCACCCCGCCCAGCAGTCGTTTCAGCTCCTCCGGGACCGAGGCACGCTGCTCGGCCAGCGAGCGGGTGATCTTGCCGTTGCGCACCAGGCGTGCCAGGTCGGCGTCCATGGTCTGCATCCCGACCGCGCCCGAGGTCTGCACCGCGGCGTAGATCTGGTGAGTCTTGCCCTCGCGGATCAGGTTGCGGATCGCCGGCGTCGGCACCAGCACCTCGGTGGCGACAACGCGACCCATCCCGTCGGCGGTCGGCAACAGCTGCTGGGTAACGATCCCCTGCAGGGCGATCGAGAGCTGGGTCCGCACCTGCCCCTGCTGCTGGGGCGGGAAGACGTCGATGATCCGGTCGACCGTCTGCGCGGTCGACTGGGTGTGGAGGGTGGCGAAGACGAGGTGGCCGGTCTCGGCCGCGGTCAGCGCCGTGGAGATCGTCTCCAGGTCCCTCATCTCGCCGACTAGGATCACGTCGGGGTCCTCTCGCAGCGCGGCGCGCAGACCCAGGGCGAAGTCGATTGCGTCGGAGCCGACCTCGCGCTGGTTGACGATCGAGCTTTTGTGGTGATGGAGGAACTCGATCGGGTCCTCGATCGTGAGGATGTGGTCGCGGCGCTCGATGTTGATCGCGTCGATCATCGCCGCCAGGGTCGTGCTCTTGCCCGAGCCGGTGGGGCCGGTGACGAGGACGAAGCCGCGTGGTTTGGATGCCAGCTCGCGCAGCACCGGCGGCACCCCGAGCGAGTCGAGCGGCGGGATGTCCTGCGGGACGAGGCGAAAGGCGGCGCTGACGGCGCCGCGCTGGAAAAAGCAGTTGACGCGGAAGCGGGCGACGCCCGGGATCGCGTAGGCGAAGTCGAGCTGTTTCTCGGTCTCGAAGCGTTTGCGCTGGTCGTCGTTGAGAATGCCGTAGACGACCTCGCGGGTGTGCTGGCTGCTCAGCACCGGGTAGCCGTCCATCGGCTGGATCTGCCCCTTTTCCCGGATCGCAGGGGCAAACCCCGGCGTCAGGTGGACGTCGGAGGCCTTGACGGAGACCATATGGGCGAGGACCTCAGAGAAGTCGAAATCCATTTGACTTAGATCGGCACGAAGGCCGAAATCCTCGATACCTGTTTTCGGTCATGCAGTGACACGCAGAACCTCCTCCAGGCTGGTCAGCCCCGCGCGCACCTTGCCGAGGCCGTCCTCGCGCAGGGTGCACATCCCTTCTTCACGCGCGACGGCGCCGATCTCGGCCTCCGGGGAGCCCGCCACCGCCATCTCCTTGATCCGCTCGCTCAGCCCCATCACCGAGTAGAGGCCGACCCGGCCGCGGTAGCCGCTCTGGTTGCAGCGGGCGCAGCCGAGCGGCTCGTAGGCCTCGATCTCGACTCCCCCTGGCAGGTCGGCTTCAGCCAGGGCTCCCTGAGGGATCACTATCCGCCGCTTGCAATGACTGCAGAGCTTGCGGGCGAGGCGCTGGGCGACGACACAGTCGACGGCCGAGGCGATCAGGAAGGCCTCGATCCCCATCTTGGTCAGGCGGGTGATCGCGCCGGGGGCGTCGTTGGTGTGCAGAGTCGAGAGCATCATGTGCCCGGTCAGCGCCGCCTCGATCGCGATCCGTGCCGTCTCGCCGTCGCGGATCTCGCCGACCATCACGATGTCCGGGTCGGCGCGCAGCATCGAGCGCAGTCCGGTGGCGAAGTCGAGGCCGGCCTTGCGGTTGACGTTGATCTGGTTGATCCCATCCAGCCGGTACTCGACGGGGTCCTCGATCGTGATGATGTTCTTCTCAACCTGGTTCAGGTCCTGGAGTGCCGCATAGAGCGTCGTGCTCTTGCCCGAGCCGGTCGGGCCGGTGACCAGCACCGCGCCGTAGGCCTGGCGGAAGGCTCCCTCGAACCGCTGCCGCGCGTCGCCGTCCATGCCGAGTTCGTCGAGCGAGCGCTGGGCGTTGTCCTTGTCGAGGATGCGGATCGTCGCCCCCTCTCCGCGCTGGGTCGGCAACGTGGTGACGCGGAGATCGACGCGGCGGTCGTCGACGGTGACGCTGACCCGGCCGTCCTGCGGAACCCGCTTCTCGGCGATGTTGAGGTCGCTCATGATCTTCACCCGGGAGATCACCGCGTTGACCATCCGCTTCGGGACATGGGCCGCCTCGCGCAGCACCCCGTCGATCCGGAACCGCACCCGCATGTCGTCCTCGCCCGCTTCGAAGTGGACGTCGGAGGCTCCCTCCCCCACCGCCTGGCCGAGGATGCTGTAGACGAGTTTGATCACCGGCGCGTCTTCGGCGCTGACTTCGATGTCGCTGACCTCGGCCAGTTCGTCGGCTTCCGCCTCCCCCTCGGTGACCGCCTCGGAGACCGCACTCTGCAGCGTGTTGAGGCGGCCGAGAAGCGCCTCGATGTCCTCTTCGGTGGCAACCGCGACCCGGCAGTCGAGCGCGGTCGCCATCTGGATGTCGTCGACGGCGAGGACGTTGGTCGGGTCGGCCATCGCCACGATCAGCGTTTTCTTATCGGCGTAGCCAACCGGCAGCGCTTTATAGCGGCGGGCAGTGTTGACCGTAATCAGGTTCGCCGCCGCCATGTCCACCTGGAAGGCGGAGAGGTCGATGTGGTCGAGCCCGTAGCGCTCGGCGACGGCGCGGGAGAACTGATCGGCGTCGACCGCCCCCTGCTCGAGCAGTAGCCGCTCCGGTGGGCGACCGGCGGTACGCGCTTCTTCGATCGCCTGCCGGGCCCGCTCTTCGCCGACGAAACCGAGGTCGACGAGGACATCGGTGACGAAGCCGCTGGAGCGCCCGCGGGAGACCGGCGGGGTCAGGCCAGGCGTGCCGCTCTGCTCAGCTGGCAGCGCTGGTGCGGTCGAGTCGCCTGAGTCGGGAACCGGCCGCAGGTGACTGGGAAAGTCCCGGCCGTCCATGCTCACGGGTGGTATTCGAGGGTCGGGCCCTTGTAGCCGGCATCGATCACCGCCTGTTCGATGCTGTCGCCGTCCCGGAAGCCGTAGCTGACCGACGCAGTCGGAACAGCCTGATTGAGCTTCTTGGGGCCGAGGACGACCAGCGCCGGCACCCGGTCGACGCCAACGCCCTGGGTGATCGAGGCGTAGCGAGCGATCTGGCTGGCGGGGACGGTGAAGGTGGAGGCGCCGGCTATGCCGCTGAGGCGGGCGCTGGCAAGCTTGACCAGGTCGTCATCGATGACGCCGTCGCGGACGATCAGCAGGACCACGGTCTGGTTCGCGTTCCAAGCGTCCATCACCGGCTGCGGAAGGGGCTGGGTGGCGAGGGTCGGTGCGCCGGCGCCAGAGGTTGCTTCGGGAGGTGGCGCTTCACCGGGGGAGGGAGCCGCGCCTTCGCCCGGTGCGGTGATCGCGATCGCGCCCGCCCCCGATTCGCCTTCCTCTTCGCCTCCACCCCCCATCGAGGTGAGAAGGAAGATCGCGGCGGCAAGCAGCAGAGCGGCAATCGCGCCCATCTGCACCATCGGGTTGTTGTTCAGCTGCTCACGCATACCTACCTGGACTTAGCTCGGCAGGCGAAGGCGGGAGCTTGAATGGCGGGCACGGAGGCCCGAGTCGCAGGCCTCAGCAGTTGGCGTTGGGGGCGTCGCCCGCCGGGGCCAGCCCGATGCACTCGAAATATGCCTGCGGGGTGAAGTAGATCGCCGAGCGGTTGGTTTTTTCTTTTTCCGTCTGCTCGCGTTCTTCTTTTTCCTGCTGTTCTTTGATTTCGCGTTCTTCCGGCGTCATTTCTTCTTCTTCTTCGGCAGCTTCTTCTTCTTCGCTGGGGTTGCCTTCTTCTTCGGTCGAGCCGGGGTTGAGCTCGGGCGGGACCGGGAAGCCGGCGTCCTGTTCGACCTTGCCGTTGCCGCTCATCGCGATCTGCTTGCCGACCAGGATGCCTTTGAAGGTCGCGTTGCCGCTGATGTTGATGTAGGTGTCGGGGCCGTAGACGATCATCTCGTTGACCGTGCCGAAGTTGCCGGAGAGGTTGATCTGGCTGGCCACGGTGGGCGAGCCGAGGAAGTAGAAGCCCGGCACGTCGAACCGTCCGAGGCCCGGCTGGTAGCCGGTTGCCGAGATGCGGTTGTTACCGCTGAGGCTGAGCTGGTTGCCGGTCCCGCATTTCTCCGGGGTGTCGAAGAAGAAGCGAACGCGGGAGCCGGTGGCCATGATCAGCTGCGAGTTGCCGCTCATGCTGATCGAGCAGATCCAATAGTCGCCGCCGCCGACGGTCAGCGTGTCGTTGCTGCTCAGCGTGATCGCACGGCTGGTCGCGTTGAACGGCGGCTTCGATTTCCAGTTACCCGTGTAGGCGTCTTTCTGGCAGTCGACCGGAACATTGGTGCTGGTACAGGCACGCAGCCGGTTATTCGAGTTGAAGGTCGCGATAGTCGACGGGATGAAGCTGCTCACGGGAGGCAGGTCGACGTTGCCTTCGGTGGCCTGGTAGCCGCTGCACTGGGAGGCATTGCCGGATTTGGTCCATTTTTTCCCGACGCCGACGCGGATGTCACCGCAGATGCTGGCGTTGCCCGAGGTCGACAGATTGCCGTTGGTCCCGAGACCGACGCGAATGTCGGCGTTGCCGCTGAGGGTGATGCCGTCACGGCCGATGAAGCCCTCGACCGCGGCGCGTTTCGCTTCTTCTTCTTTTTCTTTTTTGATTTTTTCTTCGAGTTCTTTGGCGAGCTGTTCGTCTTCTTTTTCCTGCGCTTCTTTCAGTTCGCGTTCGGTCTGTTCGATCTGTTCGCGCGTTTCACGACCGATTTTTTCCGATTCGTTGGTGACCAGACCGGAGCGGTTGTAGGTGACCTCGATCCGGCGGTCGACTTCGTCGGCACTGCCGGTCGAGACGACGCAGAGTTCGTATTGGCCGCAGTCTTCACCGACCGGGCTCACCTGGTAGACGTAGCTCGCTCCGCCCACCGTGCCGGAGACCGGGGGGCACCACCGCTGCCCATCGACGGTTTCGGCAGGGCCTTTGCTGAGTTGGCCTCCGTTGAGAACCAGGCACGGGTTCCAGTTGTTGAGGACGAAGCCGTAGCGGGTCTGACGCACTCGGGCGACGTTGGCGCCAGCGTCAGCAGCGGCGATCGCGTCCTTCGAGGAATCGTCGCGGTGCGCGCCGATCTGCACGTCGGTCGTGGCGGTGACGGCAGCGCCGGCCAGCGCCAAGCTGCTGATCATCGCGAAGAGGGCGACCGGCAGCGCCATCCCCGCCTCGCTGCCACGGAGCTGACGAACCAGATCCAGGAATCGATCGATCGCAGTCATTCGCCTTACCCCATCGTCAGACAGGGGGTCGACTTGAATCGAAATCCGCCGATTGCAGCGATTTGGACGCCCGTCCTACTCAGTTGCGGGTGCAAGCTGCTCGATTCCACTCGCCCGCTGACCGCCCGCGGCCAGCATCAGTTTGAAGTCATGCGGGTTGGAGGCGTACTCCAGCGCCACGCTCTCGGCGATCTTGCCCTCCATCACGTAGCCGAGCAACGCCTGGTCGAAGGTGCGCATGCCGTAGTACTCGCCCTCGGCGATGACTTCGGTGATCTTGCCGGTTTCCTCCGGGTTCATGATCAGGTCTTTGACCCGGCCGGTGACGACGAGGATCTCGGAGGCAGGCACGCGGCCGTCGCCGGTCACGTCGGGGACGAGGCGCTGGGCGATCGCCCCCTTCAGGGTCGCCGCCAGCATCACCCGCGCCTGGTGCTGCAGGTGCGGCGGGAAGAAGTCGACGATGCGGTTGATCGTCTCGGTCGCGTCCAGGGTGTGGACGGTGGAGAGCACGAGGTGGCCGGTCTCGGCCGCGGAGAGCGCGGTGCGGACCGTCTCCTCGTCGCGCATCTCGCCGATCAGGATCACGTCGGGGTCCTGGCGGAGGACGCGGCGCATGGCACGGGCGAAGCTTTCGGTGTCGGAGCCGACTTCGCGCTGGTTGACGATCGAGTTCTTGTCCGAGTGCAGGTACTCGATCGGGTCCTCGAGGGTGATGATGTGGTCGGTCCGGGTGCGGTTGATGTGGTCGACCATCGCCGCCAGGGTGGTGCTCTTGCCCGAGCCGGTGGTGCCGGTGACGAGGACGATCCCACGCTGCTCTTCGGCCAGCTTGGTGACGACCGGGGGCAATCCGAGATCCTCGACCGAGCGGATTTCAAAGGGGATCGCGCGACAGACGATCGAGACCGAGTCGCGCTGCTTGAAGGCGTTGACGCGGAAGCGCGAGAGGCCGGGAATCGAATAGCTGAAGTCCGCCTCGCCGCATTCCTCGAACTCGGTCAGCGAACGAACCTCGGCGATCTCATTGAAGGCAGCTTCGGTGTCCTTCGGCTCAAGGACAGGATGGCCCTCCAGCGGCGCCAGCTCACCATGCAAGCGTGCAGTCGGCGGCACGCCAACCTTGACGTGCAAGTCCGACCCACCCCGCTCAACGAGAGTGCGCAGAGCTGAATCAATGTCAAACATCCCGCCCTATATCGACCAACTGGCCGAATGGCTTAACGCCGATCTTGCAAACAGGAGAGCGGGGCGCCCCTACCCCAGCGCGCCCTCAACGGGCCATCGTAGGGGGCCTGTTTGCCCCTCTCACGAAGGCTCAAAGGACACGGCTCCGCAGCACGCAGCCCGCTTCAGCTGCGCGACGGTCTTCGTGAGAGGGGCAAACAGGCCCCCCTCACCAACCCGAAGTACCGCTTAAGCAACCTCGCGCAGCTTTTGGGCCTCGCCCAAAGACTGCAGCTTTTTCAAGCTCTGATTCTCGATCTGCCGAATCCGCTCGCGGGTGACGTTGAAGGTACGGCCGACCTCGTCCAGGGTCCGCGGGTGCTCGCCGCCGAGCCCGTAACGGAGCTCGAGCACGCGGCGCTCGCGGTAGGAGAGGTTCTCGAGGGCCTCTTTCAGCGCCTCTTTGGTCAGCAGGTCAGCAGCCCGGTCGAACGGGCTCTCGGCCTTCTCGTCGGCGATGAACTGGCCGAACTCCGACTCCTCCTCGTCGCCAACCGGCTTCTCGAGGGAAACCGGGGCCTGGGCGGAGCGCTTGATCGAGTCGACCTCATCGGGATCGATCCCCGTTACCTCGGCGATCTCCTCCGGGGTGGGCTCGCGGCCCAGCTCGGTGACCAGCTTGCGCTCGGCGCGGCCGATCTTGTTCAGCTTCTCGACGACGTGGACCGGGATCCGGATCGTCCGCGCCTTGTCAGCCAACGCCCGGGCGATCGCCTGGCGGATCCACCAGGTCGCGTAGGTGGAGAACTTGAACCCCTTGCGGTAGTCGAACTTCTCCGCCGCGCGGACCAGGCCGAGGGTTCCCTCTTGGATCAGATCGAGGAAGGGCAGGCCCTGGTTCCGATAATTTTTCGCGATCGAGACGACCAGTCGCAGGTTCGACTCGACCATTTTCTGCTTCGCGTCGAGGTCGCCGCGCTCGATCCGTTTGGCGAGTTCGACCTCCTCTTGCGCAGTCAGCAGGCGGACTTTGCCGATGTCCTTGAGGAACAGCTGCAGGGAGTCCGTCGTCATGTCCGGTTTCAGGTCGAGCGCCTGTTTCTGGCGCCGGCGACCTTTTTTGCCGGTGTCCGCGGGAAGTGCTTCGGCGGCCGCTTTCTGGGCCGGATCCATGTCCTCGACAAGCTCGATCCCCGACTTCTCGAGGTGGCCGTAAAGGTCCTCGACGTCAGACTCGTCGAGGTCGACCTCGGAGACGGCGGAGGCGATGTCGCCGAAAGTGAGCACGCCAAGCTGCTGCCCACGATTGATGAGGTTTTTGACCTCGTCCAGTTCCTGAAGCTCTGCTACCAGCATCCGTTCTTACTCGTTCCCTTGCGCTCGATGTTTAGTTCTGGGCGTTGAAATGGCCTCGCGACCCGAAAGTCGCGCCTTACCGACAAATAGCGGACCGAAGACGTGGCCCGCGAAGTAGCGTCTAAATCGTCATTGTGCCTGGTGGGCAAGCGTTCGAAACCGGTCAAACGCCTGTTCGCATGGTACTCGCTTCAGTTTGTGAAGTCAATGCCTGAATCCTCCCGCAATATCACCACCTGGCTGCGCGCCTTCTGGCGTCGCGCTTACAGCGAGAACGTCACCGGTCTCTCGGCGATGGTCGCTTACAACCTGATGCTCTCGGTCTTCCCCTTCGCCCTCCTGGTCCTCTTCGTCTTCGGCCAGGTGCTGAAGATCGGCGGGGTCGAGAGCAGCGTGCTCGCCGACCTCCAGCGCCTCTTCCCCAACGTCGAGCAGGGAACGCTGGCTGACGCGCTGAACCGGATCGAGAGCAACTCGACCACGATCGGGATCGCGGCTTTCGCCGGCTCGCTCTGGATCGGAGCCTCTTTCTGGGGGGCGATGGACACCGCCTTCTGCCGCATCTACCACGTCGAATGCCGCGGCTGGATCGAGCAGAAGCGCTTCTCCTTCGCGATGCTCGTCGTCGTCCTCCTCTTCATCGCCGCCAGCATCTTCGTCCCCACCCTGGAGAGCGCGGTGGTCAACAGCACCGACCGCCTGCCGCTCGGGCTTTCCGACATCAAGGCGATCGACACGATCCTGCTGCTCGGAGCGGCGCTGCTCGTCACCTTCGGCATCTGCTGCGTGATCTTCTGGGCGGTGCCGAAAGGGCACATGCCGTGGCGGGCGGTCTGGCCTGGGGCTCTTTTCGTCACCCTCGGCGCCGGCATCGCCAACTGGCTTTTTCCCTTCTATCTCTCCAACGTGTCCAGTCTCTCCCGTTTCGGCTCGACCGTCGGCTTCATCCTCATCGCCCTGCTCTGGTTCTACGTGCTGAGCCTGGCGCTGATGGTGGGCGCGGTGATCAACTCGCTCCGATTCGAGTACCACGACACTGGAGAAATCCCGTATCACGCCCAGCCGGCAAAACCTTGTCAAGGGTGCGAAGAAGAGCGCCTAGCGCCACAAAGTGAGGCTTCTCCCACCAGTAAATAAATACTGTCGTATCCTTTGGGCCGGCGATTACTACCGGGTTGGACCAGCGGTCCAATTTGTCGGCCAAGGTGGGACAATCGGGATTGATGCAAAAACATCGGAGTTCTGAAAGCCCCGGCAGTGTTTTGCGTCCTACTACCCCGCCTGACATCGCCGGGACGACACAGCGACAGCGGATCATCGACGCGATCATCGAGAGCTGTGAGGAGAAAACCTACGCGGCCACCACGATCACCGACATCGTCTCCCGCGCCCGGATCTCCCGCACGACCTTCTACAAGCACTTCGACGACAAGCGCTCCTGCTTCGACGCCGCCCTCGACCACTGCCTGGCCGAACTGCAGGGGATCGCGAGCGAATCGCACACCCCCGACGATCCTCCGGGGGATGCGGCTCGCAAAGCCGCAACTGCCGTCCTGGAGACGCTCGCCGCTCGCCCCGGTCTCGCCCAGCTGCTGACCGGTGACGCGATCGCGCTGCAGCCAAAGCTTGTCGAGCGCTACCGCCGGGCGACCGTCCCTGCCCTCGCGGCACTCTGGTCCCGCAACGGCGACGAGCCGGTGGCACACACCGACCCCCGGCTCGCCTTCGGCCAGGCCCAGGTCCTGATCCTCAACCAGATCGCAATCGGCAAGGCGGACCGCCTGCCCGAGCTGCGCGGCGAGATCGTCTACCTCACCGTCAGTCCTTACGGAGGGCATGAGGAGGCACTCGAGCAGGCCCGCTGCGCCCGGCAACCCGAGACCAGCGGCGCCATGGCAGACCGTTGATCGACGAGCCCGAGGACCTGCGCAAATGGCGTCTCCCGCGCGGGAGGCATGGCCTGCCCCGGGAGCTGGTCGAACGCTCCCAGCGCGAGCGGTTGCTGGCGGCCGTGGTCAGGGTGACCGTCGGCCAAAGGCTACGAGTCGACCACCGTCGGCGACATCCTCGGCGAGGCGGGCGTAGGCCGCGAGAGCTTTTACGAACTGTTCGACGACAAACTCGCCTGCGTGATCGCCGCTCACAAAATCCTCCTCGACGACCTCGACGATCAGATCCGGGCCACATACATCACCGACGGCCCCTGGCCCGAGCGAGTCCGCGAAGGTCTCGGGGCAACGCTGGACTGGTTTGCCGCCGACCCGGAGGCCTCGCACTTTCTCCTGGTCGAGACGAGCACTGTGGGGCCGGCCTTCCGCTCGATCTTCCAGGGTGAGTACGCGCGTTTCACCAGCCTGCTTGACGAGGGCTTCGACGACGGTGCGCCGGGGCCCGAGCTGACCGAGGCCACCGGGCTCGGGGTCGGCGCGCTGCTGGCGAAGATCTACGAGGAGATCCTCCTCGACAAGGTGGCAGAGCTGCCGCGACTGCTCCCCGACATCACCTATGACTTCCTGGTCCCCTTCGTCGGCGAAGAGGTGGCGCGGGAACAGCAGCAGGCCGCGAGCGCTCAGGCCTGATCAGCCGCCGCCTGCCGCAGAGCCGGGCGCAGCGGCGTGCGCTCGACCGCGGCGAACAGCTCCATGCCCGACGGGTCGTCGACGGTGGTCTCCGTCGCCAGGCCCTCGATCAGCGGCCTCGCGACCCCGGCGTCGACCGGCGTCACCAGCCCGATCCACAGCGAGGAGAGCCAGGGGGTCAGCAAGGGGACGGTGATCCGGCGCGGCGGATGGCGACCGAGAGCCTGGGCGAGCTCGTCGATCATGCCCCCGTAGGTGGTCACGTCGGGGCCGCCGATTTCGATCTCGCGATCCACCGGCAGGCTGAGGTCGGCGGCGGCGGCGAGATAAGCGACCGCGTCGGCGATCGCAATCGGCTGGGTGCGGGTGGCGACCCAGCGGGGGGTGACCATCAACGGCAGGCGGCGCACCAGATAAAAGGCGGTGCGGAAGGACTCGCTGCCGGCGCCGATCACCGCGGCGGCGCGGAAGTAGGTGACCGGAACCTCTCCCCGGCGCAGGGTCTCGGCGGTCTCGTGGCGGCTGTCGAGGTGCTTCGACCCCTCTCCCAGCCCACCGAGGAAGACGATCCGCTCGACCCCGGCCGCGGCGGCGGCCGCGGCGAAGTTCTCCGCCCCTTCGTGGTCGCGCTCGGCGAAGTCGCCGTCGGCCCCACGGCCCATCGAGTGGACGAGGTAGTAGGCGACGTCGGCGCCCTCCAGGGCGGGGGCGAGCGTCTCCGGCTCGAGGACGTCGGCGCGGACGACCTCGCAGCCGGCTTGCTTCAGCCCATCCGCCCGCTCGGGGTGACGCGCCAGCGCCCGCACCTCGCGGCCTTCATCCCGCAGCCGCCCGCAGAGCAGTCCGCCGATGTAGCCCGTGGAGCCGGCAACCGCGATCACGCGATCCAGCTACCCGACTTGCCGAAAATCAGCCGTAGCGCTCGCCGGTCACGGCCCGCAGCTTGGTGCGGTCGTGGCGGGCGTGGACGCGGCGCACGGTGCCGGAGCGGGAGCGCATCACCAGCGATTCGGTGGTGGCTCCGTTACCGCGGTAGCGGACGCCCTGGAGGACGTCGCCGTCGGTGACGCCGGTGGCGGAGAAGAAGACGTCGTCGCCGGAGCAGAGGTCGTTGGCAGTGAGCACGCGGTCGAGGTCGTAGCCAGCATCGACGGCCGCCGAACGCTCCTCGTCGTTGCGCGGCCAGAGCCGGCCCAGCAACTCGCCGCCCATCGACTTCAGGGCGGCGGCCGAGAGCACACCCTCCGGGGTGCCGCCGATCCCCCAGAGCAGGTCGACCGGGGAGCGTTCGCTGACCGCGAGCAGCGCCGCCGAGACGTCGCCGTCGCTGATCAGGCGGATGCGGGCACCGGCATCGCGGACTTCGCGCATCGCCTCCTCGTGGCGGGGCCGGTCGAGCATGACCACGATCACGTCGCCGACGCTGCCACCCTTGCGCTCGGCGACCAGCTTCAGCGTCTCCGGCAGCGGCCGGTCGAGGTCGAGCAGGTCGGCGATCTCCTCGCCGCCGGCCATCTTTTCCATGTAGACGCAGGGGCCCGGGTCGAACATCGAGCCGCGCTCGGCCAGGGCGATCACGGCCAGGGCGCTGGGCATTCCGCGGGCGCAGAGCGTGGTCCCCTCGAGCGGGTCAACGGCGATGTCGACGACCGGCGGGCTGCCGTCGCCGATCTGCTCGCCGTTGAAGAGCATCGGCGCTTCGTCCTTCTCGCCCTCGCCGATGACGACGACGCCATCCATCGCGACCGAGTCGAGGACGAAGCGCATCGCGTCTACCGCGGCGCCGTCGGCGGCGAGCTTGTCGCCGCGCCCGACCCAGCGGGCCGCGGCGAGCGCGGCCGCCTCGGTGACGCGAACGAGCTCAAGCGCGAGGTTGCGGTCCGGCTTGGCGGTCGAAGGGGTGGCCTCCATCTGCACCGAACCCTATTGAAACGATTAGGGTCAGCGCATGGACCGCTGGGGCTTGACGTTGCCACTTCCGGGCTTGACGCTCGCCGACCACGAGGAGCTGGTCAAGCGCGCCGAGGCCGCCGGCTACACCGACCTCTGGACGGGAGAGACCGCCGGCCCCGACGGCTTCACCCCGCTGGCCCTGAGCGCAGCCTGGACCGAGCGGGCGCGGCTGGGGACCGGGATCGTCGGTGTCTTCCAGCGCGGGCCGGCGCTGCTGGCCCAGCAGGCGGCAGCACTCGCCGATGCCTCGGAGGGACGCTTCGTGCTCGGCATCGGCTCCTCCTCTGACCGGATCGTCGAAGGCTGGAACCAGATCCCCTTCGAGCGGCCGCTGAGCAAGGTGCGGGAAACGCTCGACTTCCTCGCGCCAGCGCTGGCCGGCGAGCGGACCGAGACCGGGTTCAAGCTGGAACAGAAGCCCGCGCACCGAATCCCGATCGTGCTGGCGGCGCTGCGGGGCAAGATGCTGGAGCTGGCGGTCGAGCGCGCCGACGGCGCCTTCACCAACTTCCTGCCGCTGGCCGGCCTGCCGAAGGTGACGGCGCAGCTCGGGGACGCGCCGGAGAGCTTCGAGCTGCTCTGCCGCTTCTTCTGCATCCCCGGCGAGCGCGAGCAGGTCGAGCCGCTGGCCCGCTTCATGTTCTCCTCCTACATCACCGTCCCGGTCTACGCCGAGTTCTACCGCTGGCTCGGCTACGGCGAGCAGATCCAGCCGATGGTCGACGCCTGGGAAGCGGGCGACCGTCAGACGGCCGCCGCAGCGGCTCCCTGGGAGCTGATCGAGGAGATGTTCATTTTCGGCACGCCCGAGCAGATGAAGGAGCGTCTAAACCAGTTCGTCGCCGGAGGCATCACCCTCCCAATCCTCACCCCGATCGTTACGCCGGACAAACTGGCCGAGACGATCGACGCTCTGGCCCTGAGCTGAGACCTGCGGTGAGGAGGGAGCGGGACACCCCTGCTCGGAGCACCTCCGCCGAGGGGAACGTCACCTGCTGACCGAGACGGCTTGTGGCTCGGCTCCATGCTGAGTACCGATCAGGGGTGTCCCGCTCCCTCTACGACACATAGCTATGGGACGGCTGAGACTTGGGCATTTGCTGAGAAAAGCTGCTGCACCCTGGGCGTCTTCCGGAGCTCGCTTGTAGGAGGTGTCGGTGGGGGTCGATCGGTACTCAGCATGGAGCCGCGCCAAGAGCGCCCGAGGCGACAGCTGAACAACGAATCACGCGGCGGAGGTGCTCCGAGCGACCCCCACCGACACCTCCCTAGCCACTAGTCCTCAGTAAGTGAGCTGTAGGTGTCTGGGCGCCTGGTGGTCAGAAAAGGAAACAGCTCTAGCCAGTCCCTCCTTTGATCCAGATCCAAGTCGGCTACCAATACTGCTGGTTCATCTCTCGGAGCCTGGGCGAGGATTCGGCCGTAGGGGTCGGAGACGAAGGAGGAGCCGTAGAAGGTGAGGGGCTGCTCGGAGCCGATCCGGTTGATGGCGACCATGAAGATGCCATTGGCGATCCCGTTGGCGACGATCACCTGCTGCCAGAGGGGCTGGGTGTCGAACTCGGGGTGGTCGGGCTCGGAGCCGATCGCGGTCGGGTAGACGAGGACGTCGGCGCCCTCGAGGCTGTAGGCGCGGGCGACCTCGGGGAACCACTGGTCCCAGCAGGTCGGCAGCCCGAGGCAGACGTCTCCGAGGCCGACCAGCGGAAAGGCGTCGGAGCCGGCGGGGCCGGGCCGGAAGTAGCGGTCCTCGTGATATCCGGCGGTGACCGGGATGTGGAGCTTGCGGGTACGGGCGATCAGCTCGCCCGCCGGGGAGACGACGATCGCCGTGTTGAAACCGAGGCCGTCGTCGCCGTCGGCGCGCTCGTAGAGCGAGGCGTGGACGTGGGCGCCGGTCTCGCCCGCCATCCGGGCGGCGAACTCGAAGGTAGGCCCGCCGGGCAGATCCTCGGGCTCGGCTCCTGCCGCCTCCGGGCCGGCGGGGTCGACCGCGAAGTACCGGCTCAGGGTCAGCTCCTGCAGGCAGACCAGCGTCGCTCCCTCCTCCGCGGCGATGCGGATCCCCTGCTCCAGCGCCGCCTCGTGCTCGGCGGGATCGGGGTGCCAGCGGTGCTGGACGGCGGCGATCCGGAACGGCGGCCGCTGCGAGTCGCGGGTGCGGGCAGGCGAAGTGGGCGACTGCTCGGCACGGATCAGGCGGATCTCGTCCACTGGTTCAAGATAGAGGGAGGTGAGCGCGACCCTCAAATCCACGCCCGCCGCAGACGGCTTCCGGATGCCGGGCGAGTTCGAGCCTCACAGCGGCTGCTGGATGGCCTGGCCGGAGCGGCCAGACAACTGGCGTCAGGGCGCGAAGCCGGCGCAGGAGGCCTTCGCGGCGGTAGCGGAGGCGATCGCAGTCTCCGAGCCGGTGACGATGGCGGTCTCCCCCGCTCAGCTCGAGAACGCGCGGGCGATGCTGCCGTCCGAGGTGACGGTGGTCGAGCTTCCCGCCGACGATGCCTGGGTCCGCGACCACGGGCCGACCTTCGTCGTCGACCGCAAGAGCGGGCGGCGCGGGGTCGACTGGCGCTTCAACGCCTGGGGCGGGATCTACTCCCCCTGGGACCGGGACGAAGAGGTCGCGACCAAGGTCCTGGAGGTGGAAGGCGCCGACCGCTACCGCGCCCCGATCGTGCTCGAGGGCGGCTCGATCCACGTCGACGGCGAAGGCACCGTGCTGACCACCGAAGAGTGCCTGCTCAACCCGAATCGCAACCCGGACCTCTCCAAGGCGAAGATCGAGCGCGTCCTCCTCGACTACCTGGGAGCCGAGCAGGCGATCTGGCTCGGCGCCGGGGTCTTCGAGGACGAGACCGACGGCCACGTCGACAACCTCGCCTGCTTCGCGGCGCCGGGGAAGGTGCTGCTGACCTGGACCGGGGATGAGGAGGACCCCCAGCACGCGATCTCCCTTGACGCCCGCGAACGCCTCGAAGCCGCCACCGACACCCGTGGTCGTTCGCTCGAGGTGGTGCTCCTCCCCTCCCCCGGCCCGCTGCAGATGTCGGCCGAAGAGGCGGCGGGGATCGACGCCCGCGAGGGCACCGCGCCGCGCCTGGCCGGCGAACGCCTGGCCGGTTCCTACGTCAACTTCTACCTCGGCAACTCACGGATCGTGATGCCGCTGCTCGACCCCCGCCACGACGAGGAGGCAGCGGCGATCCTGCGCCGCACCTTCCCTGGGCGAGAGGTCGTCGGCGTCCCGGCGCGGGAGATCCTCCTCGGCGGCGGCAACATCCACTGCATCACCCAGCAGGTGCCGGCGGCCTGACTAGCGGGCCGGGCGAGCGAGGCTGAGGGCGTAATCGCCTGCGGCGTCGGTGAACCAGCCACGGAGTTCGAGTCCGGCGCCGGCGTAGACGTCTTCGAGCCGTTCGCGGGTGAACTTGGTCGAGATCTCGGTCCGCATCTCCTCGCCGACGGCGAAGGAGATCTCGAGGTCGAGACCGTCGAGACGGACCTCTTGGTCGGCGGTCGAGCGCAGGCGGATGTCCATCCGCTCCGCCTCTTCGTCGTAGCGGGCAACGTGCTCGAAGCAGTCGAGGTCGAAGTCGGCGCCGAGCTGGTTGTTGAGGACAGCGAGGACGTTCTTGTTGAACTCGGCGGTGATCCCGGCCGAGTCGTCGTAGGCCGCCTCGAGACGATCGCGGTCCTTGATCAGGTCGGTGCCGAGCAGGAGGTGGTCGTCAGGGCCGAGCAGAGCGGCGATCCGCTCGAGGAAAGCGTGACGCTGGCGCGGGTAGAGGTTGCCGATCGTGCCGCCAAGGAAGGCGATCATCCGCTTGTCGGTGCCGTGGGGGACCCGCTCCAGGTGCTGCTCGAAGTCGCAGACGAGGCCGTGGACGTCAAGTCCCGGGTACTCCTCGACCAGCTCGGCCGCGGTCCGTGCGGTGATCTCCTCGGAAATGTCGACCGGGACATAGGTCTCGAGGCTGTCGCAGGCGCGCATCGCGCTCAGCAGGTGGCGGGTCTTCGCCGCCGAGCCGGAGCCGAGCTCGATCAAGGTGCTGGGACAACCGGCGGCGACGTGGATCTCGCTCGAACGCTGTTCGAGAATCTCCCGCTCGGCGCGGGTCGGGTAGTACTCGGGCAGCTCGGTGATCTGCTCGAACAGCCGCGACCCGCGATCGTCGTAAAAGTATTTCGGCGCCACCTCCTTCGGATAGACGCAGAGGCCGGCGCGAACGTCGTCGGCCATCTTCGCCGCGGCGTCTGCATCGAGGTGGACGTCGATCGCGATCGTCATGCGTCCCTCGCGCACCGCAGGCCGGAGAAGATCTGATTCCGCTGCGACAGATCCCAGTTGCGGAAGGTGGAGCGGGCGACGCGCGGGTGGGTGGCCCAGGAGCCTCCGCGCAGCACCTTGTACTCGTCGCCGAAGAAGACCTCGGAGTACTCGCGGTAGGGAAAGGCCTCGAAGCCGGGATAAGCCCGGAAGACCGAGGAGGTCCATTCCCAGACCTGCCCGAGCCCGTCCAGGTGGTCGCGCGCGGCCTCCCACTCGTGCTCGGTCGGCAGACGCTTGCCGGCCCAGCGGGCGAAGGCATCGGCCTGGTCCCAGGAGACGTGGATTACCGGCTGGCCGGGATCAACCGGATCGCGGCGGCCGCGTGCGGTGTCGACCCAGCTTTCCCCATCGTTCTGCCAGTAAAGCGGCGACTCAGCGCCGGTGTCCTCGATGAAGGAGATGTAGGTGCCGTTGCTGACGGGGCTTCGATCGATTTCGAAGGCGGCGAGCTCGACGGCGTGGCGGGGCCGCTCGTTGTCGTAGGCGAAACCGCGGTCAGGGGCGCCGACCTCGTGCTCAGCGGCGGCGACCGCCACCATCTCGTCAGCTCCCGACGCAGTTGTCCCCGGTATGCGGGGAGAAATGCGTTCGGTCAACTCCCCCGGCAGCTCGTACCCGTCGACCACCTGCAGCAGCTGCAGCATCGTCTCGTTGTGCTGCAGCTCGTGGGCGAGCAGCATCTCGTAGACGAATCCGTCCCGCAACAGCGGGTCCTCGACGTCGGCGTCGATCTCCACGCCCTCCAGTACGTCAAGGGTGCGCTCGCGGACGTCTGCCATGTAGGACCGCAGCTCGGCGTCGCGGAGGATCGGCAGCTCACCGCGGATCTTGCGCGGATTCTCGATCGCGTCATAGAAGCGGCCAAGCTCGCCGTTCAGCGGCTCGCGCCCGCCGATCGTCCGCACCAGCCAGAGCTCCTCGAAGTTGGCGATGTGCCCCAAGTCCCAGGCCAGCGGGCTGAGAATCGGCGAGTAGACCGTGTTCAGCTGCTCGTCGTCGAGCGGCTCGATCAGCGCCAGGGTTCGCTCCCGGGCCTCGCAGAGTGCATCCGCAATCTCTGCCTTCGACTGTGAGGACACGTCGGTGGCGATGGAAAAACACTACAGCGGTCTGAATCCCCACATGTAAACGGGGTCGTCAGGCCGTCCCCTGGGCCTCAGGATCCGACCACACCTGCTTCATCCAGGGAGGCGAGACCGCGAAGCGATCGGTGGTTTCCCTGGCGATTGGCTCCAGGGGAACCAGGTGGACGCGACGGCCGGGGGTGAAGCGCTCGACCTCGGAGAAGGCGAACGCGTTGCCGGCGTGGCTGCCGCCGGAAACGAAAAGGAGGTGGGTCTCCGGCGCCCAGGCGTCGTGGGCGAAGGTCCCGGTGTCCGACGGCCAGTTCTGCGCCCCGCGGGCGTAGTTGTAGCCGTGGTGGGAGGAGGCGCGTTGGTCCACCCGGCCATCGGGCCCGATGCGCAGGTGGACGCTCTCCCAATCGTCGCGGTGATACCCCTTCTCCCCCGCGATCGGCACCCCGCGCAGGGTCGCCGAGTCCGGGTAGTAGGTCCAGAACTGGATGTAGAGATTGCCGGCGCGCTCGCCCGAGCAGTCGGCGCCGGCGGCTTCGGTCCGCTCCGCCTCGCCCTCGCGGCAGTCGACCACGTGGACGAAGGCGGTTACCGGCAGGCGCTCGTCGGTCCGGTGGACGAGGCCGCTTTCGGGACCATCGGCGCAGCTGGGGCTACGGCAACGGCGAAAGTCGACTGGGAGAGCTCGCGATCCCCGCTCGAAGACCAGCGTCGGCATGTGCTTGCGAACCAGCCCACCGACCTCGCTGCCGTAGGCGGCGATCAGCGCCGGCTCGTCTCCGCACCCGTCCGCCAAAGACGCGGCGCAGAGCAATCGATCGGCCAGCGCCCGCGCCAGCGTCGCCCCCGGCACCCGCACCCCAACAGCCACCGCCGCCAACATCAGCACCGAGACGAGCAGCACCATCGCCACCCACTCGACCGTCCCCTGCCCCCGCTCGGACCGCATGAACCGACGCTAGGGAGGAAGAATTCACGCGTGTGAGACCCAGGTGCCGCCTCTGTGCCGTCTTAGTCGCGACTTCCGCGCTGGTTGCCGTGCAAGCGACAGGTGGAGAACCAGCGGCCGCAGCAGAGCGCGAGGTGATCGGCCACTCGGTGCAGGGCAGGGCGATCGTCGGCATCCGCACCGGCAGCCCAAAACCCGCCGTCAAGGTGCTGGTGATCGGCGCGGTCCACGGCGACGAGCGGGCGGGAATGCGGATCGCGCAGTTGCTGATCGCGCTGGGAGCGCCCCGGGGCGCCGAGCTCATCGTTGTTCCCACCCTCAACCCCGACGGCGTCGCCGCCGACACCCGCGGCAACGCCCACGGCGTCGACCTCAACCGCAACTTCCCCTTTGATTGGCGACCGCTGGGAAGCGGGGAATACTCCGGTCCACGGCCGCTGTCGGAGCCAGAGTCGAGAGCCGCCCAGCGCCTCATCCTCCGCGAAAAGCCCGAGGTGACGATCTGGTTCCACCAACCCTTCGGCCTGATCGACCGACCGGAGGGCAACCCCTTCGCCGCCCACCGCTTCGCCCAACTGATCGGACTCCCCCTCGTCGGGCTTCCAGGCCCCTACCCCGGCAGCGCCTCCCGCTGGCAGAACCACCGCCTCCCCCAAACCACCGCCTTCGTCGCCGAGCTGCCGAGGCAAGTCAGCGCTCCCTGATCACCCGCGGGGTCACGGCGATCTACAAGCTCGCCTCGGAGCTAGCCAGCTCCGGGGTCGAGGCGGCGGAACCGTCTAGCTAGAGATTCCCGATCTCGGATGCGATGTCCGCCGCAGCCTGTTTGGCGTCGGCGAAGAGCATCGAGGTGTTCGGTTCGTAGAACAGATCGTTGTCGATGCCGGCGAAGCCAGGGCTCAGAGAACGCTTGATCACGATCACCTCTTGGGCTTCGGAGACCTCGATGATCGGCATCCCGGCGATTGGGGAGTCCGGGTCGTTTTTGGCCGCCGGGTTGGTGACGTCGTTGGCGCCGACGACCACCGCGACGCTGGTGCGCGCCATCTCCGGATTGATCTCCTCCATCTCCTTCAGGTTCTCGTAGGCGACGTCCGCCTCGGCGAGGAGCACGTTCATGTGGCCTGGCATACGACCCGCGACCGGGTGGATCGCGTAGTTGACCGTGACCCCGCGCGCTTCGAGCTCGTCGGCGACCTCCTTGATCGCGTGCTGGGCCTGGGCGACCGCGAGGCCGTAGCCGGGGACGATCACGACGGTGTCGGCGTAGGCGAGCTTGATCGCCGCGTCCTGGGCGCCGATCGAGACGTGCGGGCGTTCCTCGGTGCTGCCACTGCCGCCACCCGAGGGAGCGCCGCCGAAGCCGGCGAAGAGGACGTTGGCGACCGAGCGGTTCATCGCCGTCGCCATCTCCATGGTGAGGATCGTTCCCGAGGAGCCGACCAGGGTGCCGGCGACGATCAGGGCGACGTTGTCGAGGGCAAAACCGGCTGCGGCAGCGGAGAGGCCGGTGAAGGCGTTGAGGAGCGAGATCACAACCGGCATGTCGGCGCCGCCGATTGGCAGGACGACGAGGTTGCCGAGCAGGCCGGCGGCGATCAGGATGCCGATGAAGGTCAGCTGCGAGGGATCGTCGTTGCCGACGGCGATGCTGACGCAGGCGGCGATGATGCCGATCAGCAGGACGCCGTTGATCACCTGCTGTCCCGGCACCGCCAGCGGCTTGGTCGGGATCAGGTCCTGGAGCTTGGCGAAGGCGATGTTCGAGCCCCAGAAGGAGACCGAGCCGACGACCGCGGCGAAGAGGATCGGAATGAGGATGTCGAGCGGCACCGAAGAGATGTGGCCGGCGTTGATCGCGGCGATCTCGTTGCGGATCTCGGACCAGGCGATCAGCGCCACGGCGCCGCCACCCACCCCGTTGTAGAGGGCGACCATCTGCGGCATCTCGGTCATCTGCACCCGCACCGAGGCGATCACGCCGACCGCGGTGCCGATCCCAAGACCGAGCGCGATCAGGCCCCAGTTGCCCATCCCGTCGAGTAGCAGGGTGGTGACGACGGCGACCGCCATCCCGACCGCTGCAACGAGGTTGCCCTGCTTGGCGGTGGTCGGGTGGGTGCCGCGTTTGATCCCGATGATAAAGAGCGAGAAAGCGACGATGTAAAGCGCGGTGGCGCCGTCGCCACCCGGCTGCAGGACTGCCTCCAGCATCAGCTGCCCTTCCCGCCCGTGTCAGCCTTCGGTTTCGGCTTTTTGCTGAACATGCCGAGCATCCGGTCGGTGACCATGAAGCCGCCGACAATGTTGATCGCGCCAAAGGCGACGGCGATCGTCCCGATCAAGTACTCGAGGTTGTCGTCGGCATAGCCGAGGACGATCAGGCCGCCGAGCATGACGATGCCGTGGATCGCGTTGGTCTGCGACATCAGCGGCGTGTGCAGCGTCGTCGGCACCTTCGAGATCACCTCGAAGCCGACGAACGCGGCGAGGACGAAGATCGTGATCTCGGTCATCAGGTCCATGGCTACTTCGCTGCCCTCTCGTTTTTGATCTCGCCGCCCTGCGTGATGCAGGCGGCGGCGATGATGTCGTCCTCGAAGTCGACCTTGATCTCGCCCTCGTCGCTGACGATCAGGCCGAGCAGGTTCTCGAGGTTCTTGGCGTAGAGCTGGGAGGCGGGCGCCGGCATCTCCGAGGCGAGGTTGCGCGGGCCCATCACCTTGACCCCGCCCTCGACCACAGTCTGGCCGGGCTCGGTCAGCTCGCAGTTGCCGCCGGTCTCGGCGGCGAGGTCGACGATCACCGAGCCGGGGGACATGTTGCGGACTGCCTCGGCGGTGATCAGCAGCGGCGCCGGGCGGCCGGGGATCGCGGCGGTGGTGACGATGATGTCCTGTTTCGCTGCGTTCTCGGTGAGGGCATCGCGCACCTGCGCGTTCTCCTCGTCGGTCAGCGGCCGGGCGTAGCCGCCCTCACCCTCGGCGTCGGGGATGAAGTCCAGTTCCAGCGGGCGCCCACCGAGCGAAGCGATCTGCTCCCAGGCGGCACGGCGGATGTCGAAGCCGGTGACGATCGCCCCGAGCCGCTTGGCGGTGGCGACCGCCTGCAGGCCGGCGACGCCGGCGCCGAGGACGAGGACCTTGGCCGGCGGCACGGTGCCGGCGGCGGTGGTCATCATCCCGAAGAAGCGGCCGGACTCGCGGGCGCCGATCAGGGTCGCGGCATAGCCGGCGGCGGCTGCCTGCGAGGAGAGCGCGTCCATCGCCTGGGCGCGGGTCGTGCGCGGAATCGCCTCCATCGCGAAGGAGGTGACGCCGGCACTGGCCAGAGCCTTGTTGGTATCCGCCGCAACCCAGGGGTTGAGGTGGGAGATCAGCAGCTGGTTGCCGTTGAGGCGGCCGATCGCGTCGACGCTCGGCACCGCGACGTGGAGGACGATGTCGGCCCCCCAGGCGGCGTCGGCGGACCCGATCTCAGCGCCGGCCTCCTTGTAGGCCGCGTCGGTGTGGCCGGAGACCTCACCGGCGCCGGACTCGACGACGACGTCGACCTTCTCGTTCTTCTTCAGCGATTTGACGACGTCGGGGATCAGCGCGACGCGGCGCTCTCCATCGGCGGTCTCTTTCGGCACTCCGATCTTCATAAGCGGCGCGGAAGGTTATGCGAAAGGGCCGGGATCGCGTCCCGACCCCCGCCGTTAGGTGTGATTGGCGAAGCCCGCGTGTGCGGCTGGCGAGCGCCGGACCAAGCGGGGCAAGGACGCAGGGGGGCCGAATAGCAGCGCTATTCGGCCGACTGAGGACGCCGCCCCGCGCAGTGTCCGCCGCCGCCAGGCGCGCGCGGGGGCTTCGCCAATCACACCTCTTAGGCAGAGACCCCCGCCAGCGACGCGAGCCGCTCCAGGGTGTGGAGCTGCTCGGAGCGCTCAACGTGGACGGGGGAGCAGATCAGCCTGTCGATGCCGGCGCCGCGGAAGCGCTCGATTCGCTCGGCGACTTCGGCCTCGGTGCCGACCAGCGAGGTCGCCTCGACGATCTCGTCCGGCATCGCCTCGAAGGCACCGGCGCGGTCGCCGTCCTGGAAGCGCTTCTGGACATCGTCGGCGACGTCGCCGAAGCCGAAGCGGTGGGCGAGATCGACGTAGAAGTTGGTCTTGCGGCTGCCCATGCCGCCGAAGTAGAGGACGAGGCCGGCCTTGACGACGTTCTTCGCCGCCTCCAGGTCGCCGTCGATCGCCACCTGCAGCGAGGGGCTGACCTCGAGGTCGGAGCGCTGACGGCCGCCCTTGGCGAAACCAGCCTCCAGGTGCTCTCCCCAGGTCTCCTCGAAGGCGTCGACGCTGAAGAAGATCGGGATCCAGCCGTCGCAGATCTCCGCCGCCATCTCCACCGATTTGCGCCCGATCGCACCGACGAAGACGGGGATCTCGTTGCGGACCGGGTGGAAGTTGAGCTTCAGCGGCTTGCCCTCGCCATCGGGCAGCGGCAGCGTGTAGTGCTCGCCCTGGTGGTTGACCGGGCCTTCGCGGGCGATGATCTCGCGCACCACTTCGATGTACTCGCGGGTGCGGCCCCAGGGCTTGGCGTATGGCACGCCGTACCAGCCCTCGGAGACCTGCGGGCCGGAGGGGCCGAAGCCGAAGAGGAAGCGGCCGCCGGAAAGTTTGTCGATCGTCGCCCCGGCCATCGCTGCCGCCGCGGGCGGCCGCGCCGGCACCTGCAGGATCGCCGCGCCGAGGTTGATCTTCTCGGTCTTCGCCGCCAGCCAGGCGAGGACGCTGACCACGTCGGAGCCGTAGGACTCCGCCGCCCAGACCGACTCGTAGCCAAGGCCCTCGGCGGCAAGGACGACTTCCGCCGCCTCCTCGCCGGCGGGTCCGATCCCCCAGTACCCCAGGTTGAGTCCAAGCTTCAGGCTCATCGCCCCCGCACCCTATTGAATAGGGAGCCCGATGGGTAACGGCCAATCCACGATGGATCAAGGACTCTCCGCCAAGGAGGCGCAGTCGCGCCTGCGCAAGCTCGGCCCGCCAGCCGAGACCTCTTCGCGCTCGCTGGCGAGCATCGTCGCGGCCAACGTCTTCACCCTCTTCAACGCGATCATCGCCGGCTTCTTCGTCCTCAACATCGGGCTCGGGCTCTACGCCGACGCGATCTTCGGGCTGATCGCGGTCGTCAACTCCAGCATCGGGATCTACCAGGAGAAGAAGGCGAAGGAGACGCTGGACGAAATCGCCGTCCTCGTCGCCCCCAAGGCCCGGGTAATCCGCGACGGCGCCGAGACCGAGCTGACCGCGACCGAGGTGGTGCCAGGCGACGTGGTCGCGGTCGGGCCGGGCGACCAGTTGGTCGCCGACGGCGAGGTGATCGCCTCGCGCGGGATGACGATGGATGAGTCGCTGCTGACCGGCGAGTCCGACGGGATCGGCAAGGGCGAGGGAGACCGCGTGCTCTCCGGCTCCTTCTGCGTCTCCGGCTCCGGCCACTACACGGTCGACGCGGTGCGCGAGGAGAGCTACGCCGGCCAGCTGGCGGGCGAGGCGAAGACCTTCCGCCACCCACCCTCGCCGCTGCAGGAAGAGGTCAACCGGGTGATCCTCGCTTCCACCTACATCATGTTGCCGCTGGCGGTGCTGCTGATCCTCAGCCTCAAGCTCCGCAGCGTGCCGCTCGAGGAGGCGGCGCAGACGGCGACGGCGGGGCTGATCACCCTGATCCCCGAGGGCCTGGTGCTGCTGATGAGCGTCACCTTCGCGGTCGCGGCGATGCGGTTGGCGAAACGGGGCACGCTGGTCCAGCAGATGAGCGCGACCGAGAGCCTCGCCTCGGTCGACACGATCTGCGTCGACAAGACGGGGACGCTGACCGCGGGCGAGCTGCGGCTGACCGGGGTCGAGTACGCCGACGGGGTCGACCCCAAATCCGGGGCGGCGGCGCTGGCCCGGTTCGCCGCCAGCGCCGGCGACCGCAACCAGACCCTGGAGAAGATCGCCGAGGAGTTCCCCGGTAAGGCGAGCACGGTGCAGAGCGAGGTCCCGTTCTCCTCGGAGTGGAAGTGGAGCGGCCTCTCGCTCGACGGGGCCGGCGGCGGGGCCACCTACGTGCTCGGCGCGCCCGACATCCTCGCCGAGTCCGGCGCTCTGACCCTGCCGCCGGGGCTCGCCGCCAAGCTCGAGGAGGAGACCTCGGCGGGCCGGCGGGTGGTCGCCTTCGGGCAGACGAGCGAGGCGCTGCCGGATGATCCGGCGGCGGGCGGGGCGCCGAAGATGCAGCCTGCTGGCGCTGGTCGTGCTGGAGGAGACGCTGCGGCCCGACGCGGCGGAGACGATCGCCTTCATGCGCGAGCAGGAAGTCGATTTGAAGCTGATCTCCGGCGACGCCGCCGCGACCGTGACCGCGGTCGCTTATGCGGTCGGCGTGCCGCGGGACGCCGGCATGATCGAGGGGCCGGACCTGCCCGAGGACGAGGAGGAGCTGGCAAAAGCGGCGATGGAGAACACGATCTTCTGCCGGATCAAGCCCGAGCAGAAGAAAGCGCTGGTCGGGGCGCTGGTCGCCGCCGGGCGCTACGTGGCGATGATCGGCGACGGGGTCAACGACGTGCCGGCGCTGAAGCGGGCGCGGATGGCGGTGGCGATGGGCTCGGGGACGCAGGTGACCAAAGGCGTCGCCGACGTCGTCCTGCTCAAAGACCAGTTCTCGCGGCTGCCGGAGGCGGTCGGCGAGGGCCGCCGGATCGCCCGCAACATCCACCGGCTCGGCCGGCTCTACCTGACCAAGACGGTCTACGCGGCGGCGCTGATCCTGCTCGTCGCGGTGCCGGGCTTCGACTTCCCCTTCCTCCCCCGCCACCTGACCGTGGCGGCGCTGCTGACGATCGGCATCCCCTCCTTCGTGCTGGCGCTGATGCCCTCCGACGGGCCGCTCTATCGCGGCCGATTGCTGCGGGCGCTGGCCGCCTTCGCGGTGCCGGCGGGGCTGGCGACCGCGATCGGCTCGATCCTCTCCTTCTTCCTCGTCGACACCGTCGCCGGCGCCAGCCTCGAGGCCGGTCGCACCGCGGCGACGACGACCCTGATCGTGCTCGGGCTCTGCCTTCATCCTCCTGCTGGAGCGCGGGCCCGGCCGCGAGCACATCGCGATCCAGAGCAACATGCTGGCGATGGTCGCGGCCCTCGGCGCCGCCTTCGCCGGCATCCTCGCGCTGCCCTTCCTTCGCGACTTCTTCGACCTGGTGCTGCTCAGCGCGCCGGAATGGTTCCTCGCCCTGTTCTCCGCGGCGATGGGCCTGATCCTCGCCAGCATGCTCTGGAAATTGCCCCAGATCGAAAGATTGGAAGTGCCAGAGGACGCCTGACCGGCGCATTTCGGCGTCCTCAGTCGCTCGTGTGCAGAGCACACTTCACTCCCTGCGTCCTTGAACTGCTTGGTCATTCGCCCTCTGGGCCAGTCAGCGACGTGATTTTTTCGACTGCGGGCCATGGGATGGCGGGTACTTCGTACCTACCGTGCTTCCATGGCGACGACCTTGAAACCGGCCCGGTCCTTTCGCGGCGCCGGCGGGTACCCGCTCGAAGCGGGGAACTTCGACGAGGCCTTCGCCCCGACCGGAGCTCCGCGCCATCCCTACACGGAGCTGATCGAGGCGCTCGCGCAGCAGGACCTGGCGAAGCTGCGCGAGCGCGTCCGGTCCCGGGTCGCCGCCGCCGGGCTTGAGTTCGGCCCCGGGCAGGAGATCGCCGTCGACCCGGTCCCGCGCCTGATCGCGGCGACCGAGTGGGAGCCGCTGGAGCGGGGCCTGCTGCAGCGCGCGCGGGCGCTCAACGCCTTCCTCGTCGACGCCTACGGGTCGCAGCGGATCTTCGACGCCGGCGTCGTCCCCCGCCGCCTGCTGGAGACCGCGGAGGGCTACGAGCCGGCGATGCGGGGGCTGATCGATCCCGAGGTGCCGCCGGCGACGGTTGCCGGGCTCGACCTGGTCCGCGACGCGGGCGGTGAGCTGCGGGTGCTGGAGGACAACCTGCGGATGCCCTCGGGGGCCGCCTACGCGATCGCCGTGCGCGAGGCGGTGGAGCCGGAGATCGAGGTCACCTTCCAACCCCGGAGCATCGACGGCTACGGCGAGCTGTTGCGGGAGGCGCTGCGCGCTGCCGCGCCCGCCGGCCGCGACGAGCCGACGCGTGGCGATCCTCTCCGACGGCTCCGCGAGCGGCGCCTGGTACGAGCAGCAGCGCTTCGGGCGCGAGCTGGGGATGACGGTGGTGACGCCGGACCAGCTCGAGACCGAGTCGCGGCCGGCTCTTCGCCCGGCTCGGGCGCGAGCGCGAGCAGGTCGACGTCATCTATCGCCGCCTGGACGACGACCGGCTGTCCGAGCCCGACGGGTGCCCCACCGGCCTCGGCGAGCTGCTGCTGCCGGCCCTGCGCTCGGGGCGCCTGCGCTGCGCCAACGCCTTCGGGACCGGGTTGGCAGACGACAAGCTCGCCCACGCCTACGTCGAGCGGATGGTCGATTTCTACCTCGCCGAGGAGCCGCTGCTGCGCTCGGTCCCCAGCTATGACCTCGCCGATCGAGGCCGGTCGCCAGGCGGCGATGGAGCGGCTCGAGGAGTTGGTGATCAAGCCGCGCGGCGGCTTCGGCGGCCACGGGGTGACGATCATGCCGCGGGCGACCGAGCCCCAGCGCCAGCGCGCGCTAGGCCTCCTGCGCCGCCGCCCCGAGCGGCTTCATCGCCCAGGAGACGGTCGAGATCTCCAGCCACCCGACCGTCTGCGGCGCCAGCCTGCAGCCGCGGCGGGTCGACCTGCGCCCGTTCGTCGTCAGCGCCCGCGACGGCGCCGCGGCGATGCCCGGCGGGCTGACCCGTTACGCGCGGGAAGCCGGCGAGCTGGTCGTCAACAGCTCCCAGGGCGGTGGCTGCAAGGACACCTGGGTGCTCGGAGGAGGAGCGATGAAGCGTCGTTCGTTAGCTTCGCTCCACATGCGACCCCTGATCGGAGTGACGACGTCCGAGGTGCGGCCGGCGGAGCAGGTGACCCTCGTCCCCGAGGGCGAGCCGCGGGCGCGCGAGATGGCCCTCGGCATGCCCTACCTGCGCGGCCTCGAAGCGGCGGGAGCGCTGCCGATGGTGATCCCGCCAATGGAGGAGGAGGCGATCGAGCCGCTGCTCGACCGGCTCGACGGGCTCTGCCTCTCCGGAGGCCCCGACCTCCACCCCGGCAACTACGGCGCCGATCCCCACCAGGAGCTCGGTCCGACCGAGCCGGACCTCGACCGCTTCGAGCTGGCGATCGCCCGCCGCGCCGACGCCCGCGAGATGCCGATCCTGGCGATCTGCCGCGGCACCCAGGCGCTGAACATCGTCCGCGGCGGCGCCCTCCACCAGCACCTGCCAGAGCTCTCCGAGGAGATTCCCCACCGCCAGACGACGCCCGGCACCGAGCCGAGCCACCCGATCGAGGTCGAGCCCGGCAGCAAGCTGGCGGCGGCGCTCGGCGGCGGCGAGCTGGAGATCGCCGACGAGCTCGACGTCAACTCCTTCCACCACCAGGCGATCGACCGCCTCGGCGCCGGCCTGAAGGTGACGGCACGGGCGCCCGACGGCACGATCGAGGCGGTCGAGGATCCAGGCCGGGGTTTTCTGGTCGGCGTCCAGTGGCACGCCGAGACGCTGGTTCATCGCTCATACGAGGCGAACCTCTTCCGCCACTTCGTCGATGCCTGCCGACAGGACGGCGCCGACTTCCAGCGCCGCAGCGGCCGCGAGGTCGCGTGAGCGAGGGGGCCGGCACCCTGCCGGCCTGGGCGGCCTGGGCAGAGCCGCACGAGCTCGGCCCCTACACGGTCGGGATCGAGGAGGAGGTGATGCTGCTCGACGAAGTCAGCTGGGCGCTGGCCCATCGGATCGACTCGGTGCTGCCGCGGCTACTGGGCCGGGACGCCAGCTTCACCGCCGAGACCCACGGCTCGGCGCTGGAGATCCAGACCGGCGTCCACGGTTCGATCGGCAGCGCGATCGAGGAGCTGGGAGCGCTGCGGCAGGAGCTGGCCGGGACGCTAACGCCGCTCTCGACGCGGGCCGCCGTCGCCGGTACCCATCCCTTCGCCCTCTGGCAGGAGATCGTCGTCTCCGCCGGTGAGCGCTACCAGTTCGTCTACGGCTCGATGCGGGAGCTGGCTCGGCGCGAGCCGACCTTCGGCCTCCACGTCCACGTCGCCGTTCCCGACCCCGAAGACGCCGTCCACGTCGCCAACCGGCTCCGCACCCACATCCCGTTGCTGCTGGCGCTCTCGGTCAACTCGCCCTTCTGGCAGGGGCGCGACACCGGGCTGGCCTCGGCGCGGACTCCTCTCTTCCAGGCGTTCCCGCGGGTGGGTATTCCGCGCGCCTTCGACGACTACGCCGATTACGTGGAGTCGGTCGACGTGCTGATTCGCTCAGATGCGGTGCCGGAGCCGACCTTCCTCTGGTGGGACGTGCGACCGCAGCCGCGCTTCGGCACGGTCGAGGTCCGGATCATGGACGCCCAGACGCGGCTCGGCGAGACGGCCGCGATCGCGGCGCTGGTCCAGTGCATCGTCCGCGCCGAGGTCGAGGAAGGCGCCCACCTCGAACGTTGGATGCCGCAGGAGGTGCTGTCCGAGAACCGCTTCCTCGCCGCCCGCGACGGGATGGACGCGGACCTGATCGAGCCCGAGCTCGACCGGCGGGTGCCAGCCCGCGAGCTGCTCGCCGACCTTGTTGCGATCTGCCGCCCGCACGCGCAGGACCTCGGCTGCGAGGCGCAGCTGGAAGGGGTGCCGGAACTGGGGCGACAGACGGGGGCGCAGCGCCAGATCGAGCTGGCCCGCTCATTGGAGTCCCTGCCCCGGGTGGTCGGGATGCTGGCCAGCGACTTCCTCGCCCGCGCTTAGGCGTCGCGCGGCGGCAACACGAACTGGCTGACGATCAGGTTGGCCGCGAGGCGAGGCTCGCTGCCCTCGCGGCGACGCTCGATCCGGACCTCGATCACGACCGTGCTCTTGCCGACGTGGAGGGGCTCGGCCCGGGCCTCGATCTCGTCGCCGAGGACCCCGGCGGCGAAGACGTTGAGCTTGAGCTCGATCGTGGTGAAGTTGTGACCAGCCGGGATGCAGCGGAAGGTCGACCAGGCGGCGACGGTGTCGCCGAGCGCGGTCCAGACCCCGCCGTGGACGAAGCCGCCGGGATGCAGGTGGCGCTTGTCGACGACGATCTGGCCGCGGGCGTGGGTGTCCTCGACCTCGAGCGGTTCGATCCCGAGATCGCCCGGAAAGCTTCCGGGGAGGAAGTCCCGGACCGTCTCCGCGGTGATCATCGAGCTGGGGTGCGGCTGGTCACTCATCCCGAGATCACCCTTTGCAGCGATTGGCGAGTTTGGGGTCCTATAGCGCCCCAAACTCGCCAGTCGCGCTTAGTTCATCCGCTCCACAAGCATCGCCTTGCCCTGACCGCCGGCCACGCACATGGTCTCCAGGCCGACCTGCTTGTCGTCGGTCTCGAGCACGTTCAGCAGGGTGCCCATGATCCGGGCGCCGGTCATCCCGAACGGGTGGCCGAGGGCGATCGCGCCGCCGTGGGTGTTGAGCTTGTCTTCGCTGATCCCGCATTCGGCCATGATCGGGATCACCTGGGCGGCGAAGGCCTCGTTCAACTCGACCCGGTCGACGTCGGAGATCGACATCCCGGCGCGGTCCAGAACCTTCTTGATCGCGCCGATCGGGGCGACGCCCATCAGCTCCGGCTCGTTGCCGTGGGTGGCGGCGGTGATGATCCGGGCCCGCGGGGTTAGGCCGAGCTCCTTGGCCTTGGTATCGCTCATCAGCAGCACCGCGGCGGCGCCGTCGTTGAGCGGGCAGGAGTTGCCGGCGGTAACGCCGCCGCCGCCGAAGGCCTCCGGCAGTTCGGAGAGCTTCTCCAAGGTCGAGGAGGCGCGGGGGCCGTCGTCCTTGCTGACCTCGGTCCCGTCCTCGAGCTTGACCGGGACGATCTCGCGGTCGAAGAAGCCGTCTTCCTGGGACTTGACGGCGAGTTCCTGCGAGCGCTGCGCGAACTTGTCCATGTCGGCGCGGCTGACCTCGTACTTTTTGGCGACGTTGACCGCGGTCAGGCCCATGTCGATGTAGGCGTTGGGCTGGCCGTTCTCGCCGATCAGGTTGGGGTTGCGGTCGTCGGCACCGGCGGGCTCGGTGCGCTCGTTGAAGCGGCTCACCCACTCGACCCCGACGGCGAGGTAAGCGTCGCCCTCGCCGGCCTTGATCGCGTTGCCGGCGTGGCGGATCGCGTCGAGGCTGGAGGAGCAGTAGCGGGAGACGGTGACCCCGTTGACCTCCTGCGGCAGCTTCTCGCTGAGCAGGGAGATGATGCGGCCGATGTTGAAGGCCTCGAGGCCCTGCGGCATGCCGACGCCGCAGAAGACGTCTTCGATCAGCGCCGGGTCGACGCCCGGGTTGCGCTCGAGCAGCTGGTCGACCACGAACGCGCCCATCTCCTCCGGGCGCAGCTGGGCCAGCGACCCCTTGAAGGCACGGCCGATCGGCGTGCGGATGGTGTCGACGATGACTGCTTCGGGCATTCCTTATCTCCTTGAAAGCTGGAAGGGCTTGCGACTGCGGCAGCAGGGTAGTTGACGGGCGACGTGGACGTTTCGTGCGGAATCACACAAAGTTTCACCGGGCCGTCATGACTTCGCGTTACATTCGGCTCAATCCACCTCGCTGGGAAGGCGAGATTTGCCGTTCGGCGGCAACGAAAGGAGGGCCCCTTCATGCCTGAGGGTTATTGCGTCAAAGAGCGGAAGAAGGTCGAGATCAAAGACGCCAAACAGGTGACCATGAAGAACGGTCGACCGGCGATCCAGGGTGTCTGCCCGGATTGCGGGACGAAGATCTTCAAGATCGGGAAACTCGAGTAGGGCCCTCTCCTGAGAGAGATCTGAACCCGGCTCTGCCGGGGGGCGTATCCCGGGTCGAATGATCCAGTTGCGGACTTCGACCCGGGGCGCGCTCAGCCACGAACGCGACGTGCGCGAGACCTACGCCGCCCACGTTCACCGATTAATAAAATTCTCTGTAAAGTCTCCGCCTGGCTGAAGGACGAACAGGGGGAGGAACCGAGGTGAACAGATTCGTCACCGCGATCTGCGCTATTGCCGCTCTGGCATTCTTGGTCCTTGGGCCGATTGGCTGCGGTGGAGGCGACGACAGTTCGACCGCGAGCGCTTCCGGCCAAAGTGGCGGCGACAAGGCCAGCGGCGACGGTGAGGGAGCGTCCGCTCAAGTCGATGGACCCGCGAAAGTCTTCCGCGCCGATACCGAAACCTTGCAGGCAGTCGTCTTCGACGAATTCGGTTACGCCCTGTATCGCTTCGACAAAGACAAAGGCTCCACCTCGACTTGTTACGGCGCCTGCGCAAAGCAGTGGCCGCCCCTGCTCACCGAAGGGACGCCGATCGCCTACGCCGTCATCCCGCAGGAGCTGGGCACCACCGAACGCAAGGACGGCACCACCCAGGTCACCTATTACGGCCATCCGCTCTACAGCTTCGTGGGCAACAAGAAGTACCCGACGGGCAAAATCCCCGGTCACGGTGTCGAAGCGTTCGGAGGCACCTGGTACGCAATGCACCGGACCGGCCAAGACGTCAAGCAATAGGAGTATGGGGATGACCAGAAACAACTACGCACTGCTCCTGCTCGTCGCGCTGGCGCTTGCGATCGCCGGATGCGGTGGCTCGGACGACAGCGATGGCCCCGGCCCAGGCGCTTATGGCATCGACAGCGGCAACGACAAACCCACCGCAAGCGAGCTGAAGGGAGAAGAAGAAGAACGAAAAATTGAAGAAAGGCCTGAGAAAGGCGCCTGGGGAGTGGTCTTCGGCGCAGGGACCGAAGAGGGGGTGCTGATGGTCGACCTCTCGGGACACACCCTCTACGCCTTCAGCTCGGACAGCGGCGGCAAATCGACTTGCTACGGCGCCTGCGCTAAGGCCTGGCCTCCCGCTCTATCCGAGGACGAGGGAAAGGCCGGGGGGGCCGCCCAGCCAGACAAGGTGGGAACGAAGAAGCGCACGGACGGCACGATCCAGCTGACCTACGCCGGCCATCCGCTCTACAGGTACTCCCGCGACCGGTCCGGTGAAATCAACGGCAACGGGGTCGAAGCCTTCGGCGGTGAATGGCGGGCGATCCGACCAAGCGGCGAGTTGGCGAATTAGTCCTCGGCGACGCCGCTGAGCTTGGCGCGCTTGCGGTAGCTCAGCGAGGGCGGGACCTGCTCGCGGATCTCGGCGAGGAGGCGGGCGGAGAGGTCGCCGGGGTCCTCGTCGGGCCGGGGCTGACCGCCGACCGGGTCGAAGAAGCGGATACGAAGGCGAGGACGGCGGGGAAAGCCGGTGAGCTCGCTGGTGCCCTCGATCGTGACCAGGATGACGTGCGCCTCCGGCACCTCGAGGGCCAGGCGGCCGATGCCGCTGCGCGCCCGTAGGACTTTGCCCTTGGAACGGGTGCCCTCGGGGAAGACGCCGATGCAGGCGCCGGCCCGCAGGGTCTCGATCGCCCGCGCCAGAGCCTCCTTGTCCCCCTTGCCGCGCTGGATCGGGATCTGGCCCATACCGTTGAGGATCGGGGCCAGACCGCGGACCTTCCAGAGGTCGGATTTGGCGAGGGCGCGGATCTGGCGTCGCTTGCGGGCGGCAATGCCGACCATCACCGGGTCCCAGTGGCTGTCGTGGTTGCCGACGACCAGCAGCGGTCCAGACTCGGGCATCGCCTCGACGCCCTCGACCTGTAGCCGGCCCCATCGGGCCACCGGCCGGTTGACGGTCATGGCGATGCTGTAGGTGCGGGTCCGCTCCTTCACGGACCGGGAGTTCTACGCGTTTCTGGCGGCGGCCGCTCGCTGGAGGACGTCTCGCAGGGACCTGCGGTCCTTCTCGGAGAGGGCCTCAACCCACTCCGGCGGGGTTGCGAAAGCCTTCGCCAGGCGCGCGTGCACCCGGCGCCCCTCCGGCGTCAGCTCGATCAGCTTCACTCGTCGATCCTCGGTCGAGGGTCGCCGTTGCGCCAGACCCTTCTCTTCGAGGTTGTCGACGATCCCGGTCACGTTGGAGTTGTCGCACTGCAGTGCGGTTGCGACTTCGCTCATCGTTCGCGACTGGCTCCCCAGCATCCGCAGGGTTCCGAAGGCCGCCGGCCGCAGGTCGAGCTCTCGCGCGATCGCCGCAAACGGAGGCGGGTAGACGAGGCCGGAGAGCAGCCCCCAAGCCTGGCGCGCGGTGTCTTCTTTCTTCGCCACGAAGATAGTGTACCTCAATCTTTGATAACCTCAAATATTGAGAGCTGCAAGCAATCGGAAGGGACGTATGGACGGCAGCGCACCGATCGGCGGGATCGAGGTCGAAGGCCTCGTCCGCGAGTTCAAGAACGGGCCGCGGGCGGTCGATGGGATCGACCTCGAGGTCGGCCAGGGAGAGATCTACGGCTTCCTTGGCCCCAACGGCGCCGGCAAGTCGACGACCGTGCTGATGCTGACCACCCTCCTCCCTCCCACTTCCGGCAGCGCCCGGGTCGCCGGTTTCGACGTCGTCGCCGACGGACCCAAGGTGCGCGCCTCGATCGGCGCCGCCCTGCAGGAGGCGGCACTCGACCCGCTGCTCACCGGTCGCGAGCACATGCGCCTGCAGACCGCCCTCCACGGCCTCGGCAAGCGCGAGCGGGAAAGCCGCGGCAACGAACTGCTGGAGCGGGTCGGCCTCGCCTACGCAGCGGACCGCAAGGTCGGCGGCTACTCGGGCGGGATGAAACGACGGCTGGACCTCGCCCTCGCCCTCGCCCACCAGCCGCGCATCCTCTTCCTCGACGAGCCGACCACCGGGCTCGACATCCAGAGCCGCACCGCGCTGTGGGAAGAGGTCGGCCGGCTTGCCTCCGAGGACGGGGTCACGGTCTTCCTCACCACCCAGTACCTGGAGGAGGCCGACGCGCTCGCCAACCGGGTCGGGATCATCGACCACGGCCAAATCGTCGCCGAGGGGACGCCGGCAGAGCTCAAGGCCGAGATCGGCCGCCCGACGGTCGAAGCCGTCCCCCGCGAGGAGAGCGACCGCGAGCGGATGACCGCGGTGCTGGGCCGCTTCGGCGAGCAGGCCGGCTCCTCTCCCCGCGGGGTCTCGGTCCGCCTCGCCGGCGGCGAGTCGCAGCTGGCCGAGGTGGTGCGCGCCCTCGACGCCGATCAGATCGCGATCGAGCACCTGCAGCTCCACGCCCCCTCGCTCGACGACGTCTTCCTCGCCAAGACCGGCCGCTCGCTCGAGGGCGCCGACGAGGCGGAGGAATCCGAGAGCACCGAGACCAAGGCGACCGCGCCGGCGTGAGCGGCTCCCTCCGCAACCAGGTCGGTCAGCTTGCCCGCCGCTCGGTGCTGCGCACGATGCGCCAGCCGGCGCAGATCGTCCCCGCCCTCGTCTTCCCGATGTTCCTGCTCGCGGTCAACGCCGGCGGGCTCAAAGACGCGACCAACTTGCCCGGCTTCCCGACCGACTCCTACATCACCTTCATCCTTGCCGTCCCCTTCATCCAGGGCGCCCTCTTCTCGGTGATGAACTCGGGCACCGACCTCGCCCGCGACATCGAGACCGGCTTCCTCAACCGCCTCGCCCTCACCCCACTGCGGGGCGCCGCCCTGCTCAGCGGCCTGCTCGCCGGCTCCTTTTTGCTCGGGGTCGTCCAGGCGATCGTCTACCTCGCGGTCGGCTTGCTCGCCGGCGCCGAACTCGCCGCCGGACCAGCCGGGGCGCTGGTCATCCTCGCCCTCTCGGTCTCGATCACCGTCGCCTTCGGCACGATCGGCCTCTTTGCCGCCCTGCGCTTCGGCTCCGGCGAGGCGGTCCAGGGCCTCTTCCCGGTCTTCTTCGTCTTCCTCTTCCTCTCGGCGATGGCGCTGCCGCTCGACCTGCTGACCACCGATTGGTTCCACACGATCGCCACCATCAACCCGATCACCTACCTGCTCGAGGCCTTCCGATCGCTGCTGATCGAAGGCTGGAACCTGCCCGACCTGGCGCTCGGCTTCGCGATCGCGGCGGCGATCTTCGTCATCGGGATGGCAGCCGCGACGAGCGCCCTGAAGACGAGGCTGGTGCGGACGTGAACCCGAACCGTCCCGCCGAGCCCCGCCCCGCCGACAGGATCGCGGTCGCCCGCGCGGTCGCCTGGCGCAGCATCCACAACTTCCTCACCAACCCCGCCTTCTTCTTCCCGGCGGTGCTGTTCCCGCTCTTCTTCTTCGTCTCCTTCGCCGGCGGCCTGGCGGCGATCGGCGACGTCCCCGGCTTCGACTTCCCCAGCGGCTACACCGCCTTCCAGTTCGTCTTCGTCCTGCTGCAGTCGGCGGCCTTCGGCGGCGTCTTCACCGGCTTCGCGATGGCGCGTGATTTCGAGACCGGTTTCGGCCGCCGCTACATGCTCGCCGCCAGCCGCCGCAGCGGGATCGTCCTCGGCTACTCGCTGGCAGCGATCTTCCGCTCCCTCCTCACCTGGGCGATCCTCACCGCGGTGGCGCTGATCGCCGGGATGGAGGTCGGCGGCAGCGCCGGCGAAATCGTCGCCCTCTACGCCCTGGCCGTCCTGGTCAACGTCGCGGCGACGATGTGGGCGGCAGGAGTAGCCCTCCGAGTCCGCTCGATCCAAGGCGGCCCACTAATGCAGTTCCCGGTCTTCCTGGTCCTCTTCCTAGCCCCCGTCTACGTCCCCTTGGACCTACTAAGCGGCTGGATCCACACGATCGCCTCGATCAATCCCGTAACCGCCCTACTGGAGGCAGGCCGAGGCTTCATCTCCGGCGACCCAGTCCTAACAGCCGCAGCCTTCGCAATAGGCCTAGCCCTCTCCCTCCTCTTCGGACTCTGGGCCCGCGGGGGCCTACGCAGCGCTGAAGCAGCCGGCTAAAGGGTAGGCAAGGAGGGGTGGGGTCCTCCAGGCACTCAACGCCGAGCCATAGCGAGGGGTGCCTGGAGGACCCCACCCCTCCTTGCCCAAACCACCGCTAACCGGTTCAAGCACATCTAAGTGACGAAAATCACGCCTCCGCCGGCCCAACAAAGCGAACCTCCATCTTCTTGGCTCTCTGCGGCGAAATCCGGCATCCCCAGGCCTGCACCTGACGATCTAAAGTGTCATTTGTGACGCAGCGACCTCTAGAGCTGATCCTTGCCCGCAACCTGATGTCGGCGCTCTCGACGCCGGCATTCCTGGTCGACGAGGGCGGGCTGCTCGTCTTCTATAACGAGGCAGCCGGGATGCTGCTCGGCAAACGCTTCGAGGAGCTGGGGACGGTCGGGCCGCAGGAGTGGGGCTCACTCTTCGGCCCCTTCGACGAGAGCGGCGAGCCGATCCCCTACGACGACCTGCCGCTGGTCCGGGCGATTCGCGCCGGCCGCCCCGCCCACGCCGAGTTGACCGTCCGCTCCACCGACGGGACCCAGCACGAGGTCGAGGTCTCTGCCTTCCCAATCCTCACCGCGCATGGCTCGCAGGGCGCGATCGCCGTCTTTTGGCCCTCGCTGCGCAACGGCAACGGAGCGCTGCCGGCGTGAAGGTCAAGCTCTGGGGCACGCGCGGCTCAATCCCCGCCCCGGGGCCGGAAACCATCCGCTACGGCGGCAACACCTCCTGCGTCGGCGTCACCCTGAGCGACGGCTCGATGCTGGCACTCGACGCCGGCACCGGGATCCGCTGCCTCGGCCTGGCCCAGCCCGACGAGCCGACCAGGCTCCACATCCTCCTCACCCACCTCCACCTCGACCACATCCAGGGGCTGGTCTTCTTCGCCCCCGCCTTCCGTCCCCAAACCGAGATTGTGATCTGGGGGCCGGCCTCGCCCGAGGCCTCGCTGCGCGACCGCATCGCCCGCTACATCTCGGCGCCGCTCTCGCCGGTCGAGGTCCGCGAGCTGCCCTGCGACGTCTCCTTTCGCCACTGCCCCGAGAGCGAGTGGGAGATCGGCTCCGCCCGGATCCGCGCCGCCTCGGTCTCCCATCGCGGCCCCACCCTCGGCTACCGGATCGACGACGGCGACTCCTCGCTCGCCTACATCCCCGACCACGAGCCGGCGCTGGGCGCCGATCTCGACGAGCTGGAGGAGGACTGGATCTCCGGCTTCGCCCTCGCCCGCGACGCCTCGCTGCTGATCCACGACGGCCAGTACACCGACGCCGAGTACCCGAACCACATCGGCTGGGGCCACTCCGCCACCGCCCATGCGCTCAGCTTCGCGCGGCGGACCGGCGCCGAGCGCACCGTCCTTTTCCACCACGACCCGCTTCACTCCGACGAGCAGCTCGACAGCCTCGCGGCCGACGCGCGGGAGCAATGGGTGGCACTGGGCGGCGACCCGGAGACGCTGGAGCTTGGGGCCGAGCGGGCCGAGTACGAGCTGCCGGCGCGGGCAGTTACGCCTGCCTGAGCAACCGATCAACTACCCTGGCGGCGTGTCCCCGGCCGAGAGGATCGAGGCAGCCGCCGAGCGCTCGCCGCTGGTGCGCAGCGCACTCGCCCAGGCGCGTTTTTCCCACGCCGGCCAGATCCGCAACGGCAGCGGCGGCATGCCCTACGTCGAGCACCCGATGCGGGTGGCGGCGCTGCTCGACGAGCATGGCTATCGCGACGAGGTGCTGGCCGCGGCACTGCTGCACGACGTGGTCGAGGACTCCGAGACCACGCTCGAGGAGCTGCGGGAGCAGTTCGGCGACGAGGTCGGCGGCCTGGTAGGCGCCCTCACTGACGACGAAGCGATTGACTCCTACCGCGAGCGCAAGACCGAGCACCGCGAACGGGTCGCGGCGGCGAACGGCGAGGCGCTGGCGATCTACGGCGCCGACAAGCTGACCAACGTCACCACCCTGCGTGACGCCTACGCCGAGGAAGGCGACGCGGTGCGGGACGAATTCAAGGTCCCGGTCGAGCTCAAGCTCGAAATCTGGGAAGAGGACCTGGGGCTGCTGCGCGAGAAGGCGCCGGGGTTGCCCTTCCTCGACCAGCTCGAGGAGGAGCTCAGTCTGCTTCGGGCTTCCCTAGAGGATCCTGGTCAACCGCAAGCCTGACCCGACGCTGTAGCGGCAGCCCGAACCAGAAGGTCGCGAAGACCAGCAGCGTCAGGACGGTGACGATTACCGTCGCGACCGTGCCGAAGAGGAAGTCGGTGACCAGCGTGATCGCGCCGGTCATCGCCAGCGCCAGGAAGATGAGCCCGCCGATCGAGAAGCGGTTGGAGTAGTAGACCAGCCGGCGCTTCTGCTGGTAGCGGAAGGTCAGCCGGTGGTAGGCGGTCGGGGAAATCAGCAGCACCGCCGAGATCGCGGTGCACATCAGCGTCCCGAAATAGACGTCCTTCTGAAAGCTGGTGATCTTTTCGAATCCCTGCTGGAACGGGACCGCGAGCAGGAAGGCGAAGAGGACCTGGACGCCGGGCAGGGCGACGCGCAACTCCTGCAGCATCTCCGAGAGGTTGCGGTCGAGGCGTTCCTCCTCGCTCTCTTCGCGCCCTGAATCGCGGCCTTGGGTGTGTCTCCCCTCCACGTCCCCTTGCATTCCCGCAACATACGGGAATCGAAACCGCCCTCGTCCTTTTCAACCGCGACCTCCGCGTCCACGACCACCCGGCGCTGACCGCGGCGGCGAAGGCGGAGCGGGCGGTGCCGCTGTTCGTCTTCGACGAGCGCTTGCTGGGGACTCGCTTCGCGGCGCCGAACCGGGTCGCGTTCATGCTCGAGGCGCTGCGCGATCTCGACGAGAGGCTGCGGCGGATCGGGGCGCGGCTCTACGTCCGCCGCGGCGATCCGGTGCGAGAGGCGATCGCGGTGGCGCGCGAGTGCGGGGCGACCGCGCTGCACGTCAGCGCCGACTGCAGCGCCTACGCACGGGGGCGGGAGGAGCGGCTGGCGCGCGCCTGCGAAGAGGAGCGGATCGAGTTCTCCGCTCACCCGGGGGTAACGGTGGTGCCGCCGGGGGCGGTGACGCCGGCCGGCGGCGATCACTTCAAGGTCTTCAGCCCCTACCACCGCGCCTGGGGCGGGCTGCCTTGGCGCCAGCAACTGGGCGCGCCGCGCAAGCTGGCGGTGCCGTCGAGGTTGACGATCGGGCGGCTGCCGGCGCTCGGGTCGCTGAGCGAGGGGCGGCCCTCGCCGCGGCGGCTGCCCGGCGGTGAGGGCGAGGGACGGAAGCGGATGCGCGCCTTCCTCCGCGACGGGGTGGGGGAATACGAAGAGCGCCACGACGACCTGCCGGGCGACGCCACCTCCCGGCTCAGCGCCCACCTGCGCTGGGGCTGCGTCTCGCCGCTGGAGCTGGCGCGCGAGGCCGGCGAGCGCAGCGGCGGAGCGGCCTTCGTGCGGCAGCTCTGCTGGCGCGACTTCCACCACCAGGTGCTGGCGGCGACCCCCTCCCTCCCCCACCGCGACTACCGGCCGCGCCGCGACCGCTGGTCGCGCTCGCAGCGGGCGCTGGAGGCATGGCGGGAGGGCCGCACCGGCTACCCCCTGGTCGATGCGGCGATGCGGCAGCTGGCCGAGGAGGGCTTCATGCACAACCGGGCGCGAATGACCGTCGCCTCCTTCCTCTGCAAGGACCTCTACATCGACTGGCGCCAGGGGGCCTGGCACTTCTGGGACCTGCTCAGCGACGGTGAGATCGCCAACAACGCCGGCAACTGGCAGTGGGTGGCGGGCACCGGCAACGACACCCGGCCCAACCGAGTGCTGAACCCGGTGCGGCAGGCGCGGCGCTTCGACCCCGACGGCACCTACGTGCGGCGCTACCTACCGGAGCTGGAGTCGGTGCGAGGCAAGGAGATCTTCGAACCGTGGCGGATGGATGGCTTCGAGCGCCTCGACTACCCCGAGCCGATCGTCGACCACGACGAGGCAGCGGCGGCTTTCAAGGCGCATCGCGGCGCATAGGATCGGCGGATGGGACGACTGGCGGTCATCCTCGGCAGCAACGCCCTCGGCCCGGGCGGCGAGGAGATCACCGCCGCGGCGGCGGCGCAGGGGGCGGCGATCGTCCAGCGCCACGACTCCGAGGGCGCCTTCGTCCTTCCCCATCTGATCGACCACGCGGCGAACCTGAGGCCGCTGATCGAGCAGGGGTGCGACCGGGTGCTGGGGATCGGCTCGGTCGGCTCGCTGAAGCCCGGGGAGCTCGAGGTCGGCGCCCTCATCTGCCCCGACGACTTCATCGCCCTTGGGCTCGGCGACTCGATCTTCGAGGACGGCCGTGCCCACAGCGCGCCGGGGTTCACGCCGCGCTGGCGCGAGGAAGTGATCACAGCCTGGGGCGAGGGCGGGCAAGCGCCGCGCGACGGTGGCGTCTACTGGCAGGCGCGCGGCCCGCGCTTCGAGACCCCAGCTGAGATCCGGCTGATGGCGGCGCACGCCGACGTGGTCGGGATGACGCTCGCCGCCGAGTGCGTCGTCGCCGGCGAGCTCGGCCTCGACTACGCCGCCCTCTGCGTCGTCGACAACCTCGCCAACGGCCTCGCCGAGGAGACGGTTAGCACCGCCGGGATGGAAGCCGACCGGCTGATCAACGCCGAGCGCCTGCGCGAGGGGCTGGAGGCGGTGCTGCCGCGCCTCGGGGCGGTAGGCCGATGAGCCTGGCGATAGTCGGGGCCCTCCTCGACGGCCAGACGGTCGGCGTGCGTTGCGAGGGCGGGAGGATCGCGGCGCTCGGGCCCGAGGTCTCGCCTGGGCCGGGGGACGAGACGCTTGAGGCCGGCGGCGCGCACCTGGTACCGCCCTTGGTAAACGGCCACACCCACGCGGCGATGACCCTCTTCCGCGGCTCCGGCGGCGACCTGCCGCTAATGCCCTGGCTGGAAGAGAAGATCTGGCCGGTCGAGGCAAAGCTCGACGAGGACGACGTCTACTGGGGCACGCGCCTCGCCTGCGCCGAGATGCTGCGCAGCGGCACCACCCGCTTCTGGGACATGTACTGGCAGCCGGGGGCGACCGCGCGGGCGGTGGCCGATTCCGGCATCCGGGCGGCGATCGGCGCCCCGCTCTTCGACCTCAACGGCAGCCCTGGACAGTTGCGCGAGGCGGCCCGGCGTGGATTGGAAGCCTTAAGTGGGTATGGACCCGAGATCACTCCCACCCTCGCCCCTCACGCGATCTACACCGTCAGCGAAGAGTCGCTGGGCTGGATTGCCGAGCTCAGAGCCGAGCGCGAGCTGCCGGTCCAGATCCACCTCTCCGAGACCGAGCAGGAGGTCCAGGACTGCATCGCCGAGCACGGCGAGCGGCCGGCCTTCTACCTCGATCGGCTGGGGCTGCTGAGCGAGCGCACGGTCCTCGCCCACGGGGTCTGGCTCGATCCCGACGAGCTGTCCCTGGTCGCCGAGCGGGGCGCGACCGTCGTCACCAACCCGGTGGCGAACATGAAGCTCGCGGTGGGTGGCGTCTTTCCCCACCCCGCGGCCAAGGCCGCCGGCGTGCCGGTCGGCCTCGGCACCGACGGCGCCGGCTCCAACGACTCGCTCGACCTGCTCGCCGACCTGAAGACCTTCGCCCTGGCCCAGAAGCACGCCGCCGCCGACCCGACCGCGATCGACGCCGCCGAGGCCTGGGCGGTCGCCACCGGCGCCCGCGCCCCGCGCCTCGGCGCCACCGCGCTGGAGCCCGGCGCCGCCGCCGACTTCCTCCTCCTCCGCCCCGACTCGCCGGAGCTGGGGATCGGCGACCTCACCGCCGACCTCGTCTACGCCGCCTCGGGATCCGTCGTCGAAACCGCGGTCGTCGCCGGCCGGGTGCTGATGCGCGACGGCGAGGTCCCCGGGCTGGGCGAAATCGTCGCCCGCGCCGCCGAGCGAGCGGAGAAACTGGGCCTGTGAGCGACCGGCCCGCAGCCTCCTCGGTCCGCTACGAGGAGACGACCAAGGTCTACCCGGGCAACTCGGAGCCCGCCGTCGACCACCTCACCCTGGAGGTGCCGGCGGGTGAGATCTGCGTCCTCGTCGGCCCTTCCGGCTGCGGCAAGACGACGGCGATGCGGATGGTCAACCGCACGGTCGAGATCACCTCCGGCGACGTCCTCATCGGCGACAGCTCGGTCCGCGACCGCGAGCCCGCCCAGCTGCGGCGGGAGATCGGCTACGTGATCCAGCAGATCGGCCTCTTCCCCCACCGCACGATCAGCGAGAACATCGGCGCCGTTCCCCAGCTGCTCGGCTGGAAGAAGGAACGGACCCGAGAGCGGGCGGCGGAGCTGCTGGAGCTGATCGGGCTCGATCCCGAGCTCGGCGACCGCTACCCGGCCCAGCTCTCCGGCGGCCAGCAGCAGCGGGTCGGGGTGGCGCGGGCGCTGGCCGCGGACCCGCTGGTGATGCTGATGGACGAGCCGTTCGGGGCGATCGACCCGATCAACCGCGAGCGGCTGCAGAACGAGTTCCTCCGGCTCCAGGCGGAGATCCGCAAGACCGTCCTCTTCGTCACCCACGACATCGACGAGGCGATCAAGATGGGTGACCGAATCGCGGTGATGCGCGAGGGCGGCCGGGTCGAGCAGTACGCGACCCCGGCGGAGTTGCTGATGGCACCGGCCAACGAGTTCGTCGAGGACTTCGTCGGCGCCGACCGGGCGCTGAAGCGGCTGGCGCTGATGCGGGTCCGTGACATCGACCTCTGGGAGGCGCCGCTGGCGCACGTCGGCCAGGCGACCGGGGAGGTGCGGGCGAAGCTCGACTCGCCCGACGTCGAGGTCCCCTACCCGCTGCTGGTCGACAGCGAGCGACGCCCGCTCGGCTGGCTCAGCGAGCGCGACCTCACGGCCGAGACGGTCCCGCGCCGGCCCGACTCGCCGCTCGGCCCGGTGCTCGATCTCGACGACGTGATGCGCGACGCGCTCGCCGACCTGCTCCAGGGCGAGGCGCAGTTCGCCCCCGTGGTCGACCACCAGCGGCGGATCTGCGGCGTCCTCTCGGTCGAGATTATCTCCGAGTTCCTCAAATCGCCGGAGGCGAAGAGCGACGAGCACCCGGCCGTGGAGCGGCCGCATGAATAGCCCCCTGCTGCTGGCAGCCGCCGGCGAAGTCGGCGGGGACTTCTTCAAAGAACGCAGTAGCGACACGCTGCCCTGTCAGGCCAACGAATCCCACCTCTTCTGCTTCGACTGGGCGATGGAAAACCTCGACCGCTACGGGACGCCGACCCAGCAGCACCTCGAAATCGTCGTCCTCTCGGTCGCGATCGGCTTTTTCATCGCCTTCGCGCTGGCCCTGTTCGCCCACCGCACTCGTTGGCTGCAGCCGCCGCTGCTCGCCGCCACCGGAGTCCTCTACACGATCCCCAGCATCGCCTTCTTTTTCCTCCTGCTGCCGGTGACCGGGTTCGGCAGGGACACGGCGATCATCGTCCTCTCCGCCTACACCCTGCAGATCATCTACCGCAACACGATGCTGGGGCTCGACAACGTCCCCGACTCAGTCAAGGATGCGGCCCGGGGAATGGGTCTGACGAAGCGTCAGATTCTCTGGAAGGTCGAGCTTCCACTGGCGACGCCGGAGATCATCGCCGGCCTACGCGTGGCCACCGCCAGCACGATCGCGATCGCGACCCTGGTCGTCTTGATCAGTGCCGGCGGGTTGGGAGCGCAAATGTACGGCTCGAACTTCAACTTCCCGACCGCGATCCTGATCGCCGTCGCGATCATCGCCCTGATGGTGCTCGTCTTCGACCTCCTGTTGCTGACGACGCAGCGGCTGCTCACTCCATGGCGCAAGGTGAGACCGAAATGAGCCTTCATCTCGTCTCTGCCTCTTTCGACGGCGCTGTCGAATTCATCTTCACGCCCCAGGAGTCGAACGTCACCGGCGGCAAGAAGGTCGGCGGCTTCGACAAGACGATGGAACTGCTGCTCGGCCATATCGAGGTGACGGTTCTAGCGCTCGCGATTGCGCTCCTCGTCGCTCTGCCCCTCGGGCTTTACCTTGGTCACAAGGGCAGGGGCGAACTGCTTGCCGTCGGGCATCGGCAACGCCGGCCGGGCGATCCCCGAGCTGGCGGTAATCGCGCTGGTCGCGACCTTGATCGGGATCGGTATGAGAAACGTGGCGCCGGCCCTGGCGCTTCTCGGCATCGCCCCGATCCTGGTCAACGCCTACGTCGGCGTCCGCCAGGTGGACCCCGCCGCCGTCGACGCTGCCAGGGGAATGGGCATGAGCGAGCTCAGCATCATCCGCAAAGTCGAGCTGCCGCTGGCGGTTCCGACGGTGATGGGTGGTGTCCGCGGAGCGGCGATCGTCATCATCGCGACCGCCACCATTGCCCCACTCGCCGGCGTCGAAACGCTCGGCGACTTCATCCTCAACCGCAACGTCTACGGCGAAAACGGCCTGCTCGCCGGGGCCCTGCTCGTCGCCGTTCTGGCCCTCACCATCGAGGGATCGCTCGCCCTTCTGCAGCGTCGCCTTACTTCCGACGGGCTGAAGGTAAAGACTGCGTAACAACGATCCACCTCTCGTCCACTCAAACCACCCCAAGAGGAGGCACCCCAGTGAGGACCCACCAGACGCGACTTCGCATGCTGCTTGCGGCAATCGCGGCGCTCGCGCTGACGCTTGCCGTCGCCGCCTGCGGCAGTAGCGACGACAGCACCACTTCCGGCTCGACCGAAGGCGGCGAGGCCGGCGCCATCGTGTCCAACCCCGACAACGGGAAAGTGAGCCTGACGATCGGCTCGAAGAACTTCCCCGAACAGGAAATCCTCGGCGAAATCTACGCCCAGGCCCTGGCCGCGGCCGGCTACAAGGACGAAGAGCGCGCTCAACCTCGGCTCCGAAACGGTGGCCCGCAAGGCGGTAAAGACGGGGCAGATCTCCGGCTACCCGGAGTACGCCAGCACGGCCCTCACCTCGTTCTTCGGCCTCGAACCCGAAGAAGTCCCCGCCGACGCCACCGAAGCGTGGGAAAAAGCCAACGAAGAATTCGAAGCCGAAGGCCTGGAGGCGTTCGAACCAACGCCGTTCGCCAGCGCCAACGCGGTCGGAACGACGACCGAGACGGCCGAAAAATACGACCTGAAGACGGTCTCCGACCTCGAAGGCGTCTCCGAGAAACTGTCCCTCTACGGCTCCCCCGAGTGCCGTCAGCGGATCGACTGCCTGGCCGGGCTGGAAAGCCTCTACGGGCTGAAATTCAAGTCATTCACCCCGGTTGACATCGGCCTCCGCTACACGGTGCTGGAAAAGGGTCAGGCGGATCTCTCGATCCTCTTCACCACCGATCCGCAGCTCTCGGCCGAGAGCGACAAGTTCGTCATCCTCGAAGACGACAAGGAAGTCTTCCCGGCCGGCAACGTGATCTTCGTGACCACCCAGAAAGTGGCCGAAGAAGCGGGTCCGGATTACGAAGAGACGATCCTGCAGGTGCAGGAAGGGCTTGACCTGAAAGTGATGCAGGAGCTTGATGCTCGGGTCGAACTTGAAAAGGAAACGCCTAAGCAGGCTGCGACGGCGTACCTCGAATCGGCTGGGTACATCGGCAGCTAGTTCAAGAGCCAGCCGGTGGGGGTGCCCCGGGAGCACCTCCGCCGGCTGGTTCGTATTTCGGCTGACGCCTCGGGGGCTGGTGGGCCGGCTCCATGCTGAGTACCCGGGGCACCCCCACCGGCTGGCTCTTCCAACAGCGTCCTGGTAGACGCCGAGGGACTAGGCCACAGCGTGCTCGCCCGTAGCTGGTTCAGCACGGTTGTCGCGGATGTGGTTGAAGCTGACGTGGGCTGCCCAGGCTGCGAGGAGGCCGGAGGCTCCGGCTAGGACCAGGGCTACTCGGGGGTCGTAGGTTTGGGCTAGCCAGCCGGCTAGGGGGCCGCCGATTGGGGTTGAGCCCAGGAAGACGACTGAGTAGAGGGCCATTACTCGGCCTCGCATCTCCGGGGTGACGGCTAGTTGGAGGGTCGAGTTGATCGTTGCCGCGAAGGTGACCGAGGCGGCGCCGAGGAGGGCCAGCATCACTACCTCGAGGGCGAGGCTGGGCATCGCCGCCGCCAGCAGGGCCGAGATGCCGAAGGCGAGTGCGCCGCCGGCGATCAGGCGCGGGCCGGTGCGACCGTGGTGGCCGTTGACGAGGGCGCCGGCGATCGAGCCGACCGCCATCGCCGAGACCAGGCTGGCGTAGGTCATCGCGCCGCCGATTCGAAGCTGAACTTGGCGAGCAGCGGCAGCACCACCTGGAAGTTGAAGCCGAGGGTGCCGACCAGCGCCATCAGCGCCAGCGGCACCAGCAACTCGGGGGTGGCACGGACGTAGCGGAGGCCGGCGCGGATCGCCCCCGGCTCGCGCGGGGCGACCGGCGCCGTCTGCAGCCGGCTCGGATCCATCCGCCAGAGGGCGAAGATCATCGCCACGAAGGTGAGCGGCGTTGAGACCGAAGCAGGGGACGACGCCGACGGTGGCGATCAGGATCCCGGCGACCGCCGGACCGACGATCCGCGCCGCCTGGACGATGACGCTGTTGAGGCTGACCGCGTTGACGACGCGGTCAGGACCGACCATCTCGATCACGAAACTCTGCCGGGTCGGGTTGTCGATCGCGTTGACCGAGCCCATCGCGAAGACCGCCAGGTAGACCATCCAGGGCGTCGACAACGCCGGTCGCGGTGACGGCGAAGAGGCCGATCGCGGGGATCGCCATCAGCGCCTGCGTCGTGATCAGCAGTCGCCGCTTCGGGATGCGGTCGGCGAGCAGCCCGCCCCAGGCGCCGATCAGCAGCATCGGCAGGAACTGCAGGGCGGTGGTGAGGCCGACGGCGACGCCGCTGTCGGTGAGGGTGAGGATCACCCAGATCGCGGCGACCGTCTGCATCCAGGTCCCGGAGAGGGAGATCAGCTGGCCGGCGAAGTAGCGGCGGTAGTTGGGAACCTCCAGCGAGTTGAACGAGTGGCGGATCGCGGCCGTCACAGACCGCTCTCCCTCCCGCATCCGCTCGAGGATCTCGGCGGCCCGCTCGAGCGTCTCGACTTCCTCGCTCGTCAGGTCGCGCATGCGCCGCGCCAGGTAGGCGTTCTTGCGGCTGCGCAGCCGCCGCAGCCGCTCGCGGCCGGCGCCGTTGACGCTGACCAGGGCGCTGCGCCCGTCGGTCGGGTCGGGGGCGCGGTCGACCAGCCCCTCGCGTCGAGGCAGGCGAGCGTGCGGGTGATCGTCGGCCGCTTGACCCGCTCGATCTCGGCGACCTCGCTCGGGGTCAGCGGGCCATGGCGCTCGATCGTCGCCAGCGCCGCGACTGAGGTCGGGGTCAGGCCGGTGGTCTCCGCTGCCGCCTCCTGGCGCAGGCGCCGGGCGGTGCGGACGATCGCCATGCGCAGGTGCGCGGCGCGCTCGCTGAGTGGGATGTCGGTCTTCGTCGGCATTGATTAGCGTTGATAATTAGTTTAGCAAACTATCCCTCCTCGTCCTTTTCCCGCTCGCGTTCGGCGGCGACCATCTCGATCGCCTCCAGCATCTTCTGGTGAAAGGCGACGCCCGCCTGCAGGGTCCGGACCGAGCGCCCGAATCCCTCGCCGACCCGGGCCAGTTGGAGATACGCGCGCAGCTCGCCAAGCTTTTCCCGATGCCAGGCGACGCGCGCCTCGTTCAGGCCGCCGGGATCGGCCCCCGCGAATACTTTGAGGATCGCTTCGTCGCGCAGCTGCGGCGGGGCCGCGGTCGGCTCTCCAGCCCAGTCGGCCAGCGCCTCGCGGCCAAGGTCGGTGAGCGAGTAGACGCGTCGTCGTCGTCCCCCCTCCTCCTGCCGGGCGGAGAGATAGCCGGCGGCGGCGAGGCGGACCGGCTCCTCGTAGGCAGTGGTGTGGGGTACCGGCCAGAAGTTCTGGATCGAGCTCTCCATCGCCTGCTTGATGGCGTAGGAAGTCATCTCGCCGAACTCCTGGAGCATCGCGAGGAGGGCATAGGAGGTGCCGGTGAGCTTGATCGAGTTGCTATTCATGATTCGAAGCGTATAGTACGGAACGAACCATAATCAGCTTACGGCGGGAGGCCGACCATGCCCCAGACCGATTCCCAAGCCACCGCGACCGCCCCCTACGACGTCGCCATCGTCGGCGCCAGCCTCGCCGGCTGCGCGGCCGCGATCCATCTCGGCCGCGCCGGCCACCGCGTCGCGCTGGTCGAGAAGCAGCCCGACCCGCAGGCCTACAAGCGCATCTGCTCGCACTTCATCCAGGCCTCCGCCGTGCCGGCGATCGAACGGCTGGGCCTGCTCGAGGCGATGGAGGAGGCCGGCGCCAAGCGGCCCCAGATCCATATCTGGACGCAGTGGGGATGGATCGAAGCGCCACCGGAGCGCGCCGCCCGCGGCGTCAACCTGCGCCGCGAAGTCCTCGACCCGCTGCTGCGCTCGGCCGCCGCCGAGACGCCCGGCGTCGAGACGATGCTCGGCTGGACGGCGCAGGGGCTACTGCAGGAGGGGGAGGCTTTCGCCGGCGTCGCCATTCGCAGCCCCGAAGGCGAGGAACGGGAGATTCGCGCCCGGCTCACGATCGGAGCCGACGGCCGGGACTCGCGGGTCGCCGAGCTCTCCCAGGTACCGACCAAGACCTACCCCCACAACCGCTTCGCCTACGGCGGCTACTTCGAAGGTGGCGAGCCTCCCTATGCACCGGACGCGACGGCCTGGTTCCTCGATCCGCAGTGGGCGGCGGCCTTCCCCACCGACAACGGCCTCACCTTCTACGCGGCGATGCCGACCAAAGACTGGCTGCCACAGTTCAAGCGTGATCCCGCCCGAGCGATCGTCGATTTCATCGCCAACGTTCCCGAGGCGCCACCGATCCGCGAAGGGCGGCTGGTCGACTCGGTGATGGGCAAGGTCGACATGACCAACCGGATGCGCAGGCCGGTCGCGCCCGGAGTGGCGCTGATCGGCGACGCGGCGCTCGCCACCGACCCACTCTTCGGAGTCGGATGCGGCTGGGCGTTCCAGTCGGCCGAGTGGCTCTCCGACAGCGTCCGCTCCGCGCTCCAGGGCGACGAGCCACTGGAGAAGGGCCTGGGGCGCTACCGGCGCCGGCACGCGAGGGAGTTGCGGGGCCACGCCTTCTTCATCCACGACTACTCGACGGGCCGCCGCTTCAATCCGGCCGAGCGGATGATCTGGGCTGCCGCCGCCCGCGACCCGCAGGCGGCGACCCTGCTCGACCGGATGGGGACGCGGCAAGTGGGACCGTTCCAGACGATGCCGCGCCTGCTGCCCCGCGCGGTCGCCGTCAACGCCCGCCACGCCCTCTCCCGATGAGCGCCGTCGAACGCTCGACCCTGCTGGCCGGTGGCACCCGCACCCGCCTCGTCCAGGCGGGCCCGGCCGATGCCACCGAGGCGGTCGTCTTCGTCCACGGCAACCCGGGCTCGGCCGACGACTGGGAGGGGCTGGTCGGCGCGGCTGCCGGCGCCGGCAAGCGGGCGGTCGCCTTCGACCTGCCGGACTTCGGCGAGACGGTCGCCCCCGACGGCTTCGCCCACGACGTCCCCGGCTACGCCGCCTTCGTCGCCGAGGCGCTGGGCGAGCTGGGGGTCGAGCGCGTCCACCTGGTGATCCACGACTTCGGCGGTCCGATCGGGCTGGTCTGGGCGATGATGAACCCGGATGCGCTGGCCAGCATCACCCTGATCGACACCGGCGTGATGCCGGGATACCGCTGGCACAGCCTGGCCCGGGTCTGGCGCACCCCGATCGCCGGCGAGCTGCTCCAGGCCACCGCCAGCCGCCCTTTCTTCCGCTTCATGATCAACAGCAAAGAGCCGCGCGGGCTGCCCCGCGAGTTCATCGAAACGATGTACGACCACTACGACCGACGGACGCGCCGGGCGGTGCTGAAGCTCTACAGGGCGACGCCCGACCCGGGGGCGATGTCGGAGAACCTGATCGGCCTCTTTCGCCCGCGGGACATCCCGGCGCTGGTCGTCTGGGGAGAACACGACCCCTACCTCTCCTCCAGCTTCGCCGAGGAGCAGCGCCAGGCCTTCCCCTCGGCCGAGGTCCACGTCCTGCCGGCCAGCGGCCACTGGCCCTACGCCGACGCGCCGGAGACGGTCGAGCGACTGCTCGCCGAATTCCTCGGGCGGGTCGGGGCGCCGGCGACCGCGGCTGGCTAGGCCGCGAAGCGCGCTTCCGAGCGGGCCTTGGCCTTGGCGGCCTCGACCTCGCGGTCCTTCGGCGGCGCCTTGGTGACGAGTCGGTCCAGCAGCTCGCGGCTCGCGGCGGCCACCGCCTCGACCGCCTCGTCGAAGGCCTCTGCGTTGGCCTGGGACGGTTTGGTCGAACCGCTGATCTTGCGCACGTACTGCAGGGCCGAAGCCTGGATCTCCTCGTCGCTCGCGGGTGGATCGAAGTTATGGAGGGTGCGGATGTTTCTGCACATGCCTTGATCTTAGGACGGAGCCAAGCCGGCGAGGCCATTGTGAAATCCTCACCCGCGATGGAGATCGTTCGATGACCGACGCCGCCGCGGCCCGCGACAAGCGCTGGATCGCGCTGATCCTGCTCTGCTCGGCCCAGTTCGTCGTCGTCCTCGACGCCTCGATCGTCAACGTCGCCCTGCCGACGATCGGCGAAGCGCTCGACTTCACCGAGAGCGGCCTGCCCTGGGTCGTCAACGCCTACGTGCTCACCTTCGGCGGCTTCCTATTGCTGGGCGGCCGGCTCGCCGATCTGCTCGGCCGCCGCCGCGTCTTCATGTTCGGGCTGGTGCTGTTCGCCCTCGCCTCGCTGGCGGGCGGACTGGCCAGCACCTCCGGCCAGCTGATCGCGGCGCGGGCGGTGCAGGGCCTCGGCGCCGCGATCCTCTCCCCCGCCGCGCTCTCGATCGTCGCCACCACCTTCCGCGATGGCGCCGAGCGCAACAAAGCGCTGGGGATCTGGGGCGCGGTCGCCGGCTCCGGCGGTGCTGCGGGCGTCCTCCTTGGCGGCGTCCTCACCGAATACCTCGGCTGGGAGTGGGTGCTGTGGGTGAACGTGCCGATCGGGATCGCCGCCGCCGCGGTCGCGCCCTCGCTGATCGCCGAATCGCGGAACGAGGGTGAGACGCGGCACTTCGACGTCGCCGGCGCGGCGACGATCACCATCGGGCTCTCGGCCCTGGTCTTCGCGCTGCTCGACGCCGAAAGCGCCGGCTGGGGCTCGGCGCAGACGATCGGCATCCTCGCCGCCTCGGCGATCCTGCTCACCGCCTTCGTCGTCGATCGAGCGCCGCTCGCGAGCGCCGCTCGTCCCCTTCTCGATCTTCCGCCTGCGGACGATCACCGGCGCCAACGTGGTCGGCATCCTGGTCGGCGCCTCGCTCTTCTCGATGTTCTTCTTCATCTCTCTCTATATGCAGCAGGTGCTCGGCTACAGCGCGATCAAGGCCGGCCTCTCCTACCTGCCGCTGGCGGTCGCGATCATCCTCTCGGCCGGGATCGCCTCCAGCCTGGTGACCAAAGTCGGCTTCAAGCCGATCCTCGCCACCGGCATGGTTCTGATCGCCGCCGGCCTCCTCTGGTTCTCCCAGATCTCCGTCGACGGCACCTTCCTCGCCGACATCCTCGGTCCCTCGCTGCTGGCCGCGGTCGGCCTCGGCTTCTCCTTCGTCCCGGTCACGATCGCCGCCGTCTCCGGGGTCGAAGACCGCGAGCAGGGCCTGGCCAGCGGCTTGATCAACACCTCCCAGCAGGTCGGCGGCGCCCTCGGCCTCGCGATCCTCGCCGCGATCGCCAACTCCGAGATCGGCAGCTCCCAGGACCCCGCCGTCCTCACCGACGGCTTCGCCTCGGCCTTCCTGGTCGGCGCCGGCTTCGCCGTCCTCGGCCTGATCGCCACCCTCCTCCTGATCCGCAGCAGCGACAGCAAAGCGCACGTGGAGCTGGGCGCGGAAGCCGTCACCGAATCCAGTTCTTAGTGGAGGGAATGGCGACGCGCTAACTTGAGGGCACAGGTGTCAGCTGTCTGCGGGTGGTTCCCCGCTTCACTCTTGACTCGACCCGCTCCGGCGGGTCTTGTCGTTTCTGGGAGCCCTCCGTCGCAGCGGTTAGGGTGCGTGAGCCTTGTCCCTCCGCCTGACGAAGACCATCGGCCTCGCGGCCCTGCTGCTGACCGCGATCGCGCTCTTTGCCTTCGGCGGCAACAGCGGTGCAGCCACCGGGACCGTCGCCCCCGTCAGCTCTTCGGCCTGCGGGCCGCTCCAGTACGGCGGTCAGGGGGCCCCGGAGGCGATCGTCGTCTCCGACCTGCCGCTCCAGGGCGACTCGAAGCAGCGCTCGCTGCAGATGAACGACGCGATCCGCCTCGTCCTCGAAGGCGCCAACTGGCAGGCGGGCGGGGTCAAAGTCGGCTTCCAGGCCTGCGATGACTCCAGCGCCAAGACCGGCCTCTGGACCAAGGCCCAATGCCAGGCCAACGCCAGGGCCTACGCCGCCAACGCCGGCGTCCTCGCCGTGATCGGCACCTACAACTCCGGCTGCGCCGAGGCGATGATCCCGATCCTCAGCCAGGCACCGGGCGGCGGAGTGGCGACGGTCTCCCCCGGCAACACCCTGATCTGCCTCACCCAGACCAGCCCCAGCTGCGGCAAGGGCGAGCCTAAGAGCCTCTACCCCGGGCGCCGCAACTACGCCCGGGTCGTCCCCAACGACGCCTACCAGGGCGCCGGCCTGGCGAGCTTCGCCAAGCAGCAGGGAGTCGAGGACGCCTACGTCCTCTACGCCGGCAAGGACCAGACCAGCCTCGGCCAGGCGAAGACCTTCCGCGGCGCCGCCCGCAAGCTCGGCGTCCACGTCTCCGGCTTCAAGGCCTGGAACGTCAAGGCCTCGAGTTACCGCGGCCTGATGGAAATGGTCGCCGACGCCGACGCCGACGCTGTCCTCCTCGCCGGCCTCACCGAGTCCAACGGTGCCCGCCTGATCAAGGACAAGGTCGCGGTGCTCGGCCCCAACAGCGGCGTCAAGCTGCTCGCGCCCGACGGCTTCGCCCAGCAGTCGACGATCGACCTTGCGGGCGCGGCGTCGAAGGGGATGTTCGCCAGCGTTCCGGGCCAGGTGCCGCAGAACCTCACCGGGCCCGGCAAGAAGCTGGTCGGCGAACTCGAAAAGACGGTCGCCGGACCGGTCGAACTGTACGCGCCCTATGCGGGCCAGGCTGCAAGCGTCGTCCTCAACGCGATCGGCAAGGGACGCGACCGCAGCGGCACGATCGACGCCGTGCGCTCGACCTCGGTCCGCAACGGCATCACCGGCAGCTTCGAGATCCTCCCCAGCGGCGACCCGAGCGTCGGTCCGATAACCGTCTCGGTCGCGAAGAAGAGCTTCGTGCCGTTCAGGGTGATGAAGCCAGGACCGTCCCTGGTCAAGGCCGCCCGCCAGGGCTAATCACACCCGCGGAACGGTATTTCCGGAAGCAGCTGACACGGAAGTGTCATTTCTTTGAGCCTATTCAGTACCACCTATTGACGGGGTGAATTTCGTCCCTAGGATCGGCCGCCGGAGGGTGAAGGAGGCAGGTGCTTCCAGACGGTTGACAACCGCTCTGCTCGGCTAACCACCGGGTCCGGTTCGAGTCCGGCGCCCTCCGCAGATACCGCGGCAAGCGGGTCGAGACTGGGACGAGTCCGTGCTAACTTGAGGGCGCGGTTGTCAGCCGTCTGCGGGGTGGTTCCCCGCTTCACCAGACTCGACCCGCCCTCGCGGCGGGTCTTGTCGTTCTGAGGCCGACAAGGGCAGCCAGTCGAGCCGTCGAATCAATCGCGGTGAGCGCCGAACGCTGAGCCGCATGCCCACTTCGAGCCGGGGATGGATGCCCGCAGCACGCGGGTGGCGGAACGGCTGAAGACGCCGATGCTGATCGCGGCGGCGCTGACCTTGCCGACCGTGGCGATCACCGAGTCGGAGCCGGGCGGGCTGCTCGAGGGGATCGCCATCGCCCTCAACTGGATCACCTGGACCGCCTTCCTGTTCGAGTTCGTGGTCATGCTCTCGGTCGTCCCGAACCGCCGCAAGTGGCTCCGGCACCACCCCCTCGACTTCGTCATCGTCTTCTTCACGCCGCCGGTCCTGCCTCCCGGCCTGCAGAGCCTCAGGGTCCTGCGCCTGCTGCGGCTGCTCCGCCTGCTGCGGCTGGCTCAGCTCTCGCGCGAGGTCTTCTCGCTCGAGGGCGTCCGCTACGCCGCCCTGCTGGCTGTGCTCACCGTGGTCGGCGGCGCCGCCCTCTTCGACGCCTTCGAGCAGCGGCAGGATCTCGAACTTCTGGGACGACATCTACTGGGCGATCACGACGATGACGACCCTCGGCTCGGAAATCGAGCCGACCACGACCGGCGGCGAGATCGTCTCCGTCTCCGTCCTCCTGGTCGGGATCGGCTTCGTCGCCCTGCTCACCGGTTCCTTCGCCCAGCGCTTCCTCGCCCCCGAAATAGCCGAGATCGAGGAGGAGCTGGAGGAGGATGAGACTCGAGCGCCGAGGCACTGGCGCTGCGGGAGCTGAAGAGCGTTCAGGAGCAGCTGCAGGCGCTCGAGCTGGCGATCGAGAAGATCGGCGAAGAGCTAGTCGCCCTGCGCCTGCTCCTCGGCGATCTTCCCCTCCAGCTCCTTCATCACGTCCGGGATCGCGCAGGGTGGTGACGTCGCCCAGGGCGCGGCCCTCGGCGATGTCGCGCAGCAGGCGGCGCATGATCTTGCCGGAGCGGGTCTTCGGCAGGTCCGTCGGCCCAGACGATCCGCTTCGGGCGGGCGAATTTGCCGATCCGCTCGGCGACGGTGGCGCGGATGCCCTCGACCAGCTCCTCGCTCTCCTCGATGTCGCCGCGGAGGGTGACGAAGGCGCAGATCGCCTGGCCGGTGTCTTCGTCGGCCTCGCCGATCACCGCCGCCTCGGCGACGTCGGGGTGGGCGACGATCGCCGACTCGACCTCGGCGGTCGAGAGCCGGTGGCCGGAGACGTTGACGACGTCGTCGATCCGGCCGATCACCCAGAAGTAGTCGTCGGCGTCGCGGCGGGCGGCGTCGCCGACCAGGTAGCGCTCCTCGCCGAAGCGGGAGAAGTAGGTCTCGACGAAGCGGTCGTCCTCCTTGTAGAGGCCGCGCAGCATCGAGGGCCAGGGGCGCTCCAGGACCAGCAGGCCCTGCCCTTCGTCGATCGGCTCGCCCCTCGCGCTCGTCGACCAACTGCGGCCTCGACTCCCGGGAACGGCGTCGTCGCCGAGCCCGGCTTGGTCGCGGTGATCCCCGGCAGCGGCGAGATCATGATCGCCGCCGGTCTCCGTCTGCCACCAGGTGTCGACGATCGGGCAGCGGCCGCCGCCGATCACCTCGTGGTACCAGAGCCAGGCCTTGGGGTTGATCGGCTCGCCGACCGAGCCGAGCAGGCGCAGCGAGGAGAGATCGTGTTCGGCCGGGATCTCGGCGCCCCACTTGATGAAGGTGCGGATCGCGGTCGGCGCCGCGTAGAGGATCGTCGCCTTGTAACGGTAGGCGAACTCCCACCAGATCCCCTTGTGCGGGTAGTCGGGCGCCCCCTCCCACATCACCGAGGTAGCGCCGTTGGAGAGCGGGCCGTAGACGATGTAGGAGTGGCCGGTGACCCAGCCGACGTCGGCGGCGCACCAGTAGACGTCGGACTCGGGCTTGAGGTCGAAGACGTAGCGGTGGGTGGCGGTGACTCCGGTCATGTAGCCGCCGGTGGTGTGGAGGATCCCCTTCGGCTTCGCGGTCGAGCCCGAGGTGTAGAGGATGTAGAGCGGGTGCTCGGCCTCCATCGGCTCGGCCGGGCACTCGGGGTCGGCCGCGGCCACCACCTCGTCGTAGAAGACGTCGCGGCCCTCGCTCATCGGGCAATCGATCCCGGTGTGGCGGACGACGACGATCGTCTCCAGCGCCCGGTGAGCGCCCATGTGCTCGTCGACGGTGGTCTTGATCGGCGCCGTCTTGCCTTTGCGGCGGGCGCCGTCGACGGTGACCAGCGCCTTCGCTTCGGAGAAGTCCATCCGCTCGGCGACCGCCTCGGCCGAGAAGCCGCCGAAGACGACGTTGTGGGGGGCGCCGATCCGGGCGCAGGCGAGCATCGCGACGACGACCTCGGGGATCATCGGCAGGTAGATCCCGACCACGTCGCCCTTCTCGACCCCGAGGTCCTTGAGCGCGTTGGCGAAACGCTGGACGTCGCGGTGGAGGTCGGCGTAGGTGACGTCGCGCTCCTCCCCCTCCTCGCCGCGCCAGTGGTAGGCGACGCGGTCGCCGATGCCGGCCTCGACGTGGCGGTCGAGGCACTGCGCTGAAGCGTTCAGCCGCCCGTCGGCGAACCACTTGTAGAAGGGCGGGTTGGAATCGTCGAGGCCCTGGGTCGGCTCGACGTCCCAGTCGAGCACCTCCTTCGCCTGCGCCAACCACCAGGCCTCGGGGTCGGCGGCGGCCTCCTCGTAGACCTTCGGATCACTCCAGCGGGCGTTCGCACGGAACTCGGCCGGCGGCTCGAATTTCTCGACCCCCAGCATCTCCTCCAGCTGCTGCTCAAGATCCATGGGCGCAAACTTACCCCAGCATACCATCGTTTCCACCATTGAGGCCCCCATAGGGGCCCAAAGGTGGAAACGATGGAGCTAGTAACCCGCGGGGTGCCGCGCGATGAAGCCTTCTGGGCGAATTCACCCAGGGGTCGTGCCAGCGGGGGCCGGCGCCGCCGCTGGTGTCGAAGGCGATGCCGGCGATCACCATCCAGGCGTGGCCGGAGTTGGCGTAGACGGTGATCCAGCGTCCTGGGCCGGGTTCGCCCCAGGTCGTCGAGGCCGGTCGAGTCGAGCGGGCTTTCGAGGCAGCCGCCGCCGTGCAGGGCGTAGCTGACCGCGCCCGAGCAGTCGTAGCCGGAGGATTCGAAGGAGCCGTGGCCGCCGCCCCAGATGTAGGGCGTGGTGGCGATCGCGTTGGCGGCGGCGATCGCGTCCTTGACCGCTTGCGGTGCCGAGGCTGGGGCGCTGGCTTCGCTTTCGCTGATCAGCTCCGCCTCCTGGCCGGGGTTGAGCGGCGCCGGCATCTGGCCGGTCGGTGGCATCGCCGCCTTCGGAGGCGACCTGTTCGGAGATCACCGAGAGGTTGTCGCTGAGCGACTGCTTCGCGCGACTGCAGCGCTCCCAGCGCTTCCTGACGCGCCGCCTGTTCGGACTTCAGTTCGCGGAAGCTGGCGGCAGCTTCCTGACTGCGGGCGGCGACTTCGCGCTCCTTGGCGGCGATCGCGTCGCGAGCGGCTTCGATCTCGGCGCGCTGCTCGTCGAGCCGCTCGACCGCGCTCCGGACTTCGTCGCGCAGGCTCTTCACCCGGTCGACGACAGCGTCGTCGTATTCCTGGATCTGGCGCAGGTATTCGGTCTGGGCGGCCATCTCCGACCAGTCTTCGGATTCGAGGATCGCGTTCAGCATGTCCGGCGAGCCGGCCTCGTAGATCGCGACCAGGCGGTCGCCGAGCAGGTCGAGAGACTTGCGCAGCTTCGCTCGCACCCGCTCCAGATGCGCTTCTTCGGCTTCCAGCGCCTCGGTGGCGCGGTCCAGCTCCGCCTGCTTGGCGGCCAGTTCGGCCTCGACCGCTTCCTGTTCCTGGCGCAGGCGCCGAGACTTCGCCCAGCTTGGCGTCGATCGCCCGCGTTCTGTTCGGCGATCGTCGCCGCCAGGTCGCTCCCCTGCTCGCGGACGTCTTCCAGCTTGTCCCGCGTCTTATCCAGTTTTTCCTGCGGGTCAGCGGGGGCGCTCGCCGCCCAGGAGCCGGCAAGGCGCGCAGACCGCCGCGAAAAGCAGCGCAGAAAAGACCAGGGCGCGGCGGCCAACCGCGCTCGAAGAGGAGCTGAACAGCACGGCGGCGCAGGCTAGCGGAGGGTCCTAAACGCGCTGGAGGTTGTCGATAACCCGCAACTTCCCTTGCAATTTGCGAGTTTTGGAGGAGTCCGGGGGCCGTCGTCGGCCCCCGGACGCTCCGTGCCTAACTACTAGGACAGCAGTTTGGTCTTCGCCTGGTCGAACTCCTCCTGGCTGAGGTCACCCTTCGCCTTCAGCTCGGAGAGCTTGTGCAGCTCGTCGGCCGGGGAGCCGGTGTGCGCCTGCTCGCGGACGTATTCGTCGAAATGCTTTTTCGCGTCCGCTTGGGCTTTGATCGTTCTGTCCCGCATCCCCGACCCGCGCGCGATCAGGTAGATCAATGCCGTCAGGAATGGGATGAAGACGAGGAAGAGCACCCAGGCGGCCTTCCCCCAACCGGAGAGCTCGTGGTCGCGGAAGAGGTCGGAGAGGATCGTGATCAGGATCCAGATCCAGATCACGAAGAAAAAGACCTCCAGCGCGATGAGGAGGAGTTCGCCGAAGCTGATGTCGGCGATCGGGAGTGGCAACAAAGTGTTGTTCCTTTCTTGGATTAAGAACCCTTACGGGTTCCCCATTCTCATCACAAACAGCACGATTGCAACCGACGTGGCCAGATTGAGGCTGGAAACGCCCGCCCGCATCGGGATCGACACGCGGGCGTCGGCGCGCTCGAAGACCTCGCCGCTGAGGCCGTGGCGCTCGGTCCCGAAGGCGAGGACGGCGCGGGCCGGCAACCGCTCCGGCGCCAGCTCCTCCCCCTCGGGATCGATCGCCAGCAGCGGCCGGTCGCTCTCGGGCAGGGCCTCGACCGCGGCGACCGGGAGCGCAAACTGAAGGCCGGCGGCGCCGCGAACCGCGTCGGGGTGCCAGGGGTCGTTCTCGCCGGTGGTGATCAGCGCCGCCGCGCCGGCCGCGGCCGCGACCCGGATGCAGGCGCCGATGTTGCCCATGTTGCGCGGCTGCTCGAGCAGGACCGCCGGCGCCGGGGCGGGGTCGGCGAGCGCCGCAACAAGGTCGACCCGAGGCCGGCGGGCGATCGCGACGACGCCGGTGTGGGGGACGAGCGGGACCAGGTCCGCCAGGGTCTCCTTGTCGACCGGCTCAATCTGGCCCGCCAGCTGCCCGGTCAGGTCCGGCGCCAGCTCGGCAGCCATCGCCTCCAGGGCGGGCGGGTCGACGCGCCACTGCCTCGACCAGCTCGGCACCGAAGCGCAGCGCGTGCTTGAGGGCGTGGAAGCCCTCGACGACGGTCAGTCCGGAGTCGCGGCGGGCGGTGCGGAAGCGCACCGCGCGTTCGTGCTCTGCGCGACCCATGCGCGCATCATGACTGGGCGACAGCTATGCGGCCAACTCGGCCTGCGCCAGCTGGTCGCGGCCGCTGGCCTTGGCCAGGTAGAGCGCCTCGTCGGCCCGCCGCAGCAGGTCGTCGATGCTCTCCCTGTGGTCCCAGCGGGCGAGGCCGCCCGAACAGGTCTGTTCCATCGGGGTCTGCTCGCGGAGCCGCTCGACGACCTCCGCCGCCTGATCGGGCTCCGTGTCCGGCAGCAGGACGAGGAACTCCTCGCCGCCGAAGCGGACCAGCGTGTCCTCGCCGCGCAGGGCGCCGTCCCACTCCCGGGCGCAGGCGCGCAGCACCTCGTCGCCGGCAAGGTGGCCGTGGGTGTCGTTGTAGCTCTTGAAGTGGTCGATGTCGACGATTGCCACGCAAAGCGGCGATTCGCTGCGGCGGGCCCGGGCCATCTCCTGCGGCAGCTGTTCCTCCAGAGCCCGGCGGTTCGGCAGACCCGTGAGCGAGTCGTGCCTTGCCAGATCCTGGACCTGACCGAGCAGCTCCTCGCGTTCGGCCTCGATCTGCTTCAGCTCGGTGACGTCGGCGGCGCGGGCGTAGATCATCGACTCGTCGGGTGAGAGCTGTGAGCTCCAGCGCAACCAGTGCCAGCTGCCGTCCTTGGCCCGGAAGCGGTTTTCGAAGCTGAGGGTTTCGCCGCCACGGAAGAGTGCCGCCGCCTCGGCTTCGGTCCGCTCGCGATCCTCTGGGTGGACGCGCTCCACGAATGGGGCCGCGCGCATCTGCTCGAGGGTGTAGCCGAGGTGTTGGGTCCAGGCGTCGTTGAGCTCGACGAAGTAGCCGTCCATGTTGGCGGTGCAGAGCATGTCGCGCGAGAGGTCGAAGAAATGGCGGGCGCGCTCGTCGGCGCGGGCGCGGCGGGCAACGATGCCGGTCATCAGCAGCATCACCACGCTGAGCGATATCGCCGTGAAGAGCCAGCGGGTGAGCGGCGAGTAGCCAGCGGAGTTTTCGACCAGGAGCAGGACGAACCCGTAGGAGGCGAGCAGCCAGGCGAGGTGCAGGGCGGCGGTCCGGCGCGGGAAGAAGTAGGAGGTGAGCAGGGTCACCCAGACGAAGATCGTTCCGTACTGACCGACCGAGATTCCGCTCTCGTAGATGAGGACGCAGGTGACCACAGAGGCCCCGCCGAGCAGCAGGTGGACAGCCGGGCCCGGAATCCTGCTGGCGAAGAGCCAAACGATCCCACCGGCGACGGCCATGCCCAGGGCGGTGAGGACGAGGGCGACTTCGTCGGCCCCCTCCGGATGGGGAAGCATGAGCGAGATCGCAACGAGGCCGGCACCGGCGACGAGGAGGGCGGCGACAGCTCGCGCGCGGGTCCGGTTGGCCGGGCGGATGCGGGGCTGGATGCGTACCTGATTTTCAGCACTTCCCATGCCCCGGGAATCGGCAAACGAGGGTGTTTTCTTTAGCCTCGAACCACCTGGAATTGGCTCATCAGGCCGTGATCCTCGTGGTCGAGCATGTGGCAGTGGATCGCGAACTTCCCGGTGTAGTCGGAGAAGTGACCGGCAAGGAGAATTTTTTCGTTGGGGTAGACGAAAAAGCTCTCCTTGAGGCAATTTTCCCATGGCGGCGGCGGCTTGCCGTTGCGCTCGAGCAGGTACCAGTCGCTGTGGTGGAGGTGCATCACGTGGGCGACGGCGGTCTTGTTGTGGATCTCCCAGGTCTCGGTCGTGTTCAGCTTCGGGAAGGCCTCCGAGTGGGCCGGGTTGAAGGTGCGGCCGTTGATCCGCCAGGTCGTCTTGAAGAAGCCGCCGATCGTGATCGCCCACGTCTTGTCGGGCTTGCGCTTGGCCCGGCGGGTCCAGGCCGGCAGCGGTCGCAGGTTGCGGGGCACGCGCGCCCGGTCGCTGACGCGGTGGGTGCCGACCCGGAACTGCATCAGCGCCCCGCCGTAGGTGTGGGCGCCTTCGGGGTTGCGGCCAGGGTGGCGCTTGCTGCTGCGCAGCTCGACGCTCTCCCCCGCCATTCCGGCGAAGTCGACGATCACCTCGACCCGCTCGGCCGGCCCGAGGAGGATTTCGCGGCGGCGGACAGGCTTCGGCATCAGCCCGCTCTCGGTTGCGATCTGGACCAGCGGCGCGCCGTTGGACAGCCGCAGGTTGAAGCTGCGGAAGGAGGAGACGTTGAGCAGGCGCAGCCGGTAGCGGCAGGGGCCGACCCGGTGGTAGGGCATGTGGGCGCCGTTGACGAGGATCGTCTCGGCGAGGATCCCGTCGTTGGGCGGGCGGCGGTTGGTGAAGGGATCGGTGAGCTGGTTGTGGCGGTCGAAGGTGCGATCGCCGATCATCAGCGGCAGGTCGCGGTCGCCGTTCGGTAGCGGCAGCGATTCCCCGAAGCCGTCGTCGACGATCCACATCCCGGCAAGCCCCTTCCAGACGTGCGGGGCGGTGCGATCGAGGCGGTGGTCGTGGTACCACTGGAACGAGGCCCGTTCCGGGCGCCCATCCTCGACCAGGTCATAGACGTAGGTTTTGCTCCGGCCCGGCTTCAGCAGCAGGTCGTTGCCCTGCTCGCGGGCCGAGAGGCCGCGGGGGATGTCGCAGAAGTAGGAGGTTGGCTGATGCCTGGTGAGGCCGCCGGGCTGGCCGTCGAACTGGGTGCGGTTGTGGCCACCGTGGAGGTGGATCGAGAGCTCCCCGACCTTCTCCGGCAGCTGATGGTCGAAGGTGACCCGGGTGCGCTGGCCGGCCCGCCGGCGAATCGTCGGCCCCGGGAAGGTGCCGCCGAAGGTCCAGAGCCTGGTCTTCTCCCCCGCGAAGATCTGCTGCTCGGCGGCGCAGACCGGGATCCGGATGTGGTCGCCGGAGAGGACCTCCGGGAGCGGCAGTCGCGAGCGGAAGGGCACCGCGGCGAGCGCGGGCGGCGGCTCCGCGGTCAGCGGCAGCAGGCCGTCGCCCCCACCCCGCAGGGGCAGGAGCGCGGCCAAGGTGCCGCCGCCAAGGGCGCCGAGGAAGACTCGGCGCCCAAAGCGGGGCGGAGTTGAGGACTGCCCGGCCGTGACGCTACGGCGCCGGGGTGGGCAGCGGCGCTATCGGGGCCACAACCTCGACTTCACCCTGCATTTCGGGATGCACGGCGCAGATGTAGTGGAGGACGGTGCCCGGTTCGGCGGTCACTTCCTGCGAGACGTGGGTGCCTTTTTTCGTTTCGCCGGAAAACCAGGAGTCGCCGGTTTTGCCAGTGGCGTTGCCCATCGTGCTCCAACCGGCGGGTCCAGCTTTGACCAGGTTCTTGGTGATCTTTTCCGTTTTCGGGTTGAACCCGTGCCATTTGGCGATCGCCAGGCAGATCTTTTTCGGCGAGAAGCAACTCTGCATCGCTTTGCGGGTCTTCGGCAGCGAGCCTTTGGTGACCAGCGAGAAGGTGTGCGGGCCGACCTGTTTCGGGTTGGTCTTGCTGACGATTTCCAGCTGGTCGCCGGCGGTCACCGCTTCCGGTCCGACGAATTTCAGCTTGCCTTTGGTCAGCTCCATCGAGATGACCTCGGTTTTGCCAGTGGGCGTCGTCGCGGCGGTGGAGACCGAACCGCTGATCGCCAGTGAGAGGGCGGCGGCCGAGGCCACCAGGACGAGTGCCCGCAGACGGGCGCGTGAAAGCTTCAAGAGCATGCCTTTCCTTCGAGTGCAGATTGCGAGACCGAAGCGGACCCCCCGCTCCGGAGACGACCCCAGATTTCGGCCGACCGCGCCACGGTAATACCTGAATCGGCGGTGTTCAATAGGGAAATCGGGTGCCTACCTGCTTTTCGGGCGATTCGACCCTCGGTAACCTAGAACGCCACGCGTGGCTCCCAATCGATTCCTCCACACCTGTTACCGGATCGGCGAGATCGATCGCTCGGTCGGCTTCTACGAGAAGCTCGGCTTCGAGGAGGTGCGGCGGATGCCGATCGGCGAGGAGGCGATCAACGTCTTCATGGCGATGCCCGGCGAAGACCCCCGCCTCGAGCTCACCTACAACCACGGCGTCACCGACTACGACCACGGCACCGGCTACAACCACATCGCCCTCGGGGTCGACGACCTCGACGCCACCCTCGAGCGCCTCGCGTCGCTCGGTATCGAGCCGGAAAAGCCGCCCTACCGCCCCGGCGGCCGCACCGAGGGCTACCGCATCTGCTTCGTCAGAGACCCGGACGGCTACCGGATCGAGCTGATCGGGAACTGAGGCTGCCGCCACTCCTGGCCGAGCTCTTCGCCAACCGGAATACTGCCCTCTGTGGAGCTGCTCGCAGTGTCGACGGGGGTTGCGATCGCCTATGGAATCGGGCTATGGGTTGTCCTGGTGATCGGGCCGGCAACGGTCACGGCGGTGAAGGGTCAGTGGCATCTATTCGACGTGGGCTTCGTCTGGTGGATCGCCGCCTTCAGGCTCGCGCGACCCGAGTCCTGGTGGGCTCGTCATCTCTACGGGCCGAAGAGGCTTGCGCGCGCCGAAGCCCGGTATCCGGAAAGCTTGGACCAGGAAGAAGAACGGGAATAGGGCTCACCAGTCTGGTGTCACGACACCGACGGCTACCGCATCGAGCTAATCGGGGAGTAGGGCCCAGCGCCTCTCCGAGATTGAGGCCCCTATAGGGGACCGAACTTCGGAGTCGTGATCAGCCGGCGCTGATGCCGCCGCCGGCCGGGGACGATGGCGCGGGTTCGGGGGACGGCGCGGGTTCTGGTTCCGGGGTCGCTTCAGGCTCGGGGTCGGGTTCGTCTCCCCCGTCTTCAGCTTTGTCTTTGCCTTTGGGCTCGTCGCTTTCTTCTTCGCCTTCGAAGCTTTCTTCTTCTTCGTAGCCGTCGTAGCTCGAGTCAGAGGTGTGATCGCTGTCGAGCTCGGAGAGTTCGGGCAGGGAACTGGGGACTTCGAATTCGGGGCAGTCGCCTTCGACCGCGCTCGACATGTAGTTGGCCCAGATCGGACCGGCGGTGGGACCGCCGAAGCCGGTGTATTCACGAGTGGTCGGGTGGCCGACCCAGACCGCGGTCGAGAACAGCGGCGTGTAGCCGACGAACCAGGCGTCGGAGTGCTCCTCCGAGGTGCCGGTCTTGCCGGCCGCATCGCTGCAGCCCATCGAGGTGTAGCCAAGGCCGGTGCCCTGGGTGATCACGCCCTCGAGGATGCGGGTTACTTCGTAGGCCTGGCCCTCGGTGAGGACGCGTTCGCCCGGGTCTTTCTCGAAGTCGTCGACCTTGCCGTCGGGGAACTCGACTTTGCTCACCGCGGTCGGGTCGTGATGGACGCCGCCGTTGGCGATGGTGGCGTAGGCGTCGGCCATTTCCAGCGGCGTGACGCCGATCCCGAGACCGCCGATCCCCTCCGCCGGCACCGACTGCAGCGGCGCCTCGATCCCCAGCTCACGCGCCATCTCGGTCACGTTTTCGGGACCGACGTCGAGGTCGAGCTGAGCGTAGACGACGTTGACCGAGTGCCAGGTCGCGCTTTCGAGGTTCTCGGTCCCGCCCCCGTCGCCCTCGGAGTTGTTCACCGTCCAGGTGCCGCCGCCGGGGATTTCAAGGGTCTTCGGCGAGGAGCCGTCGTAGTAGGTGGTGGCGGGGTCGATCCCCTCCTTCATCGCCGCCGCGAGGACGATCGTCTTGAACGAGGAGCCGGGCTGGCGGTGGGCCTGCCAGGCGTAGTTGAATTCGCTTTCGTCGGCGTAGCCTTCGGTCGATGCGAGGGCGACGATCGCGCCGGTGTCGGGGTTGACCGAGGCGAGGCCGGCCGCCGGACCGCCTTCCGGATAGCAGACGTAGCAGTAGTTTTCGACCGCGTACTCGGCCTTGGCCTGCAGGTCGGGGTCGATCGTCGTGTAGGCCTTGAGCCCGCCTTTGCGGACGGTGTTGATCCCGTACTCCTCGATCAGTTCGTTCTGCACCAGGTCGAAGAGGAACGGGTCCTTGATGTCCTGATACTTCTCGCCGGCGTCGAGGCCGAGGCCGCGGGTGCGCGCCTCGCGGTATTCCTCGCCGTCGACGTAGCCCTGTTCGTGCATCACTCCCAGGACCTCGTTGCGCCGCTTCAGCGCCGCTTTCGGGTCGAGGAACGGGTTGTATTCGGACGGCGCCTGGGGCAGGCCGGCGAGCAGCGCCGCCTCGGTCAGGTTGAGGTCTTTGGCCGGTTTGGAGAAGTAGGTCTGGGCGGCAGCCTCGGCGCCGACCGCGGTCTGGCCTTCGACCGTCCCGTAGGGGGAGCTGTTGAGGTATTGGGTGAGGATCCAGTCCTTGTCGTGCGCTTCCTCGAGCTCGACCGCGAGCGAGGCTTCGATCAGCTTTCGCTTGATCGTGTTTTCCGGGTTGTGGATGTAGAGATTGCGGACCAGCTGCTGGGTGATCGTCGAGGCGCCCTGAACCGCGGCGCCGGCCTGTAGGTCCTTCCAGGCGGCGCGGGCGATGCCTTCGTAGTCGAGGGCGCCGTGCTTATAGAAGTTCTTGTCCTCGATCGCGATCGTCGCGTCGCGCAGCACCTGCGGTTGCGACTTTTCCGGCAGCGGCTGGCGCACGTTTTCGGAGCGGATGAACCCGATCAGGCTGCCGTCGGCGGCGTAGATCGCCGAGGAACGCCCCTTCTGCACCGGTTTCAGGCTGGAGAGCGGCGGCGCCGAGTTGTAGATGTCCAGCGCCCAGGCCGCGGCGATGCCGCCAGCGACCATCACAAGCGCGGCGAGAGCCCCGAGCGGGATCGCGACCTTGTGCCAGATGGGATGGTGCGGCTTGCGACGCCGCCTGCGAACCCGCGTGGCCATTCCCGCTGATTGTAGGGACGCGGGCGCCCCGGCCACCTCCATTTGCGGGGGCGCGCAATCCCGCTTGCCGTCCCGATAGGCTCGCGCTCGGCAGGCTCTTGACCAAGGGGAGAGGAAGGCAATAGTGAAACTCGTAATCGGGATCGTTCGCCCCGAGCAGGCGAACCAGGTCCTCGAGGCGCTCCACCGGGCGGAGGTCCGGGGCTTCTCGATGGGCCGCGTACAAGGACACGGCGGCGAGATGGACCGGGTTGAGACCTACCGCGGCACCACCGTGCAGATGGGTCTCTCGGAGAAGGTCAGGTTCGAGGTCGCCGTCTCCGACGACTTCGTCGACCGCACCGTCGAGGCACTCTGCGAAGGCGGCCGCACCGGTGAAGTTGGCGACGGCAAGATCTTCGTCGTGCCACTCGACCACGCGGTCCGGATTCGGACCGGAGACGCGGACGAGGGCGCCGTGACGCCGGTGGGCAAATGATTGCCGCGGTCGACACGGGCGATACCGCCTGGATGCTGATGGCGACGGCGCTGGTGCTGTTGATGACGCCGGCGCTGGGCCTCTTCTACGCCGGGCTGGTGCGCTCGAAGAACACCCTCAACACCTTCATGATGTGCGTCGCCGCGATCGCGGTGGCGACCGTCACCTGGGCGGCGGTCGGCTACTCGCTCGCCTTCGACGGCGACGGGGCGTTGATCGGCGGCCTCGGCAACGCCTTCATGAGCGGTGTCGACTTCGTCCCGCGCGAAGGGACGACGATCCCAGAGCTGGTCTTCTTCGCCTTCCAGGGAACCTTTTGCATCATCACCGTGGCGCTGATCTCCGGCGCCGTGGTCGAGCGGATGCGGTTCGGGGCGTTCCTCGTCTTCTCCGCCCTCTGGTCGGTGCTGGTCTACGCCGTCCTCGCCCACTGGGCCTTCGGCGGCGGCTGGCTGATCGCCGGCGGCACCCTCGACTTCGCCGGCGGCGTCCCGGTCGAGATGGCTTCCGGCTTCTCGGCCCTGGCCGCGGCGCTCGTCGTCGGGGCGCGCAAGGACTACGGGCGCCAGGCGCTCCTCCCTCACAACGCGATGTACGTGCTGTTGGGAGCGGGCCTGCTGTGGTTCGGCTGGTTCGGGTTCAACGGCGGCAGCGGCTTCTCGACCGGCGAAGGCAGCGTCCTCGCTTTCACCAACACGCTGCTCTGCCCGGCGACGACCCTGGTCGTCTGGTTCGCGCTCGACGTGATAGCCGGCCGCAAGGTGACGGCGATCGGCGCCGCCACCGCGATCATCGTCGGCTGCGTGCTGATCACGCCCGCCGGCGGCTATGTCAGTCCCGGCTGGGCGATGCTGCTCGGCGCCCTGGGGGCGATCCCGAGCTGGGGAATCATCGCCTACCGGACGCGGACCCGGGTCGACGAGACCCTCGACGTCCTCGCCGCCCACGGCACCGCGGGCCTCGTCGGGATCCTCTTCATCGGCTTCTTCGCCCAGGAGAGCTGGAACGGGGTATCCGACGGGCTCTTCTACGGCAACGCCGCCCAGCTCTGGGACCAGGTCCTTGCCGTCCTGGTGGCGCCGACCTACGCGTTTGTCGCCACCTTCATCCTGCTCAAGGTGATCGGCGCGGTGATGCCGCTGCGGGCGACCGAGCGCGAAGAGGCGATGGGCATGGACATCAACCAGCACGGTGAGGAGGCCTACGTCACCGGCGAGGGGGCGATCCTGCTTCTTCCCGACGATCACGAGAAGGTCAAGGTCCCAGTAGCCGACCCGGGTTAGGACTGGGGTCGGGGGTACCTCCTCCAGACACATCTCGCTTATGGCTCGATGTTGAGTGTCTGGAGGAGGTACCCCCGACCCCCTACGCGCGCAGGCGGTAGCCCTTGCTGAAGAGGCGGAGGTTGACCAGGAAGATGGCGGCGGTCGCGGCGGTCAGCGCCAGCAGGGAAAGCGGGATGCTGACTTCGGTGTAGCCGACGAACCCGTAGCGGACCAGATTGATCATGTAGAAGATCGGGTTGAAGTGGGTCAGGGTCTCGTAGGGCTGCGGCAGCAGGGTTGCCGAGTAGAAGACGCCGCCGAGGAAGATCAGCGGCGTCAGGACGAAGGTCTGGGCGAAGGCGACGTCGTCGAACTGCTCGGCCCGGACGCCGATCAGGACGCCGAGCTGGCTGAAGAAGAACCCGACCAGGAACAGCGACGGGATCAGGACCAGGATGTGCTCGACCGGCAGGTCGACCAGCAGCGAGGAGGCAACGAAGGTCAGCACCGCGACGATCAGCCCGCGGGCGAAGCCGCCGAGCGAGAAGGCGAGCAGCAGCTCGGCCGGCGAGGCGGGCGAGGAGAGCTGGTCCTGGATCGCGCCCTGAAACTTCTGCTGGAGGATCGAGGAGGAGTTGTTGGAGAAGGCGTTGGTCGCCCAGGCCATCATGATCAGCCCGGGGATGACGAAGACGACGTAGTCGATCCCGTGCAGCTGGTCGATTCGCGAGCCGAGGGCGGCGCCGAAGACCGAGATGTAGAGAAAGGTTTCCAGCAGCGGCGCCCCGATCGTCTGCTTCTTGATCTTCATGAAGCGGTTGACCTCGCGTCGCCAGAGCGTCGCCAGGCGGATCTGGGCGGCGCTCACGCCTCCACCTCCGGCGTCAGCTCAATGTGCGAGCGGGAGAGCTCTTTGCGGCCGACCAGCGCCAGGTAGGCGTCCTCGAGATTGGCGACGTCGAAACGCTCGGCCAGCTCGTCGCTGGACCCCTCGGCGACGATCTGCCCCTCGGCGATGAAGGCGATCCGGTCGCAGAGCTGCTCGGCCTCCTCCAGATAGTGGGTGGTGAGCAGGATCGTCGTCCCCTCCTGGTTGATTTTCTGGACGTAGTGCCAGAGCTCCAGCCGCAGCTCGACGTCGACGCCGGCGGTCGGCTCGTCGAGGATCAGGAGGCGCGGCCGGTGCATCATCGCCCGGGCCAGGATCAGCCGCCGTTTCATCCCGCCCGAGAGGGTGCGGGTGCGTTCATCTGCCTTCTCGGTCAGGGAGAAGGTCTCGAGCAGCTCCTTGGTCCGCTGGCGGCGTTCCTTGCGCGGCATGCCGAAGTAGCCGGCGTGGTAGTCGAGCGTCTCTTCGGCGGTGAGGAACCAGTCGATGTTCGGCTCCTGCGGGGCGAGGCCGACCGCCTGGCGCGCCGCCGCGTAGTTGTCGATCGCGTCGTTGCCGAAGATCTCGATTGAGCCGCCGGTCGGCTGCGCCAGCCCGGTCGTGCAGTGGATCAGGGTCGACTTGCCGGCGCCGTTGGGCCCGAGCAGGCCGAAGAACTCGCCCTCTTCGATCTCCAGCGAGACGCCGCGCAGCGCCTCCACCCCGGTCGGGTAGCGCTTCTCCAGATCCTTGATGTCGAGAGCCACCATGCGGCTGACGACTCTAGCCACCCGCGCTCAGCGGCCCTCCGCGACGGCGACGAGGCGACGGTTCGCCGTCCGCATGATCAGCTCATAGCCGGGTGGGAACCAGCGCTGGAGCCAGAAGAGAGCCCGGATGTCCCGCGAGGTAAAGACCAGGTAGCGGTTCATCTCGACCCCCTCGAGGATCTTCGCCGCCGCCTCCTCCGGCGAGACCGCGTGGCGCTCGAAGCGCTCTATCAGCTTCTGCACCTCCGGGTCGGCGCGGTCGACACCGACGATCTCCACGGTGCCGACCAGCGGCGTCCGCACCCCTCCCGGGCAGACCAGGCTGACCCCGATCCGGTGCCGGCGAAGGTCGAAGCGGAGCACCTCGGAGACGCCGCGCAGCCCGAACTTGGCGGCACTGTAGGGCGCGTGCCAGGGGAGGCCGAAGAGCCCGGCGGCGGAGGCGACGTTGACGACGTGGCCACCGCGGCCGGCCTCTATCATCGCCGGCACGAAGGTCTCGAGGACGCTGATCGGGCCGACCAGGTCGATCTCGATCGCCCGTTGCCAGTGGTCGTGAGTGAGCTGGTCGATCGGTCCCCAGATCGAGATTCCGGCGACGTTCATGACCACGTCCATGCTGCCGTGGGCGGCGTGGATCTCCGCCGCCATCGCGACGACGGCGTCGTGGTCGGAGACGTCGGCGATGCCGGCCCAGCTGACTTTGCCGCCGGCGGCGCGGACCGCCTCCTCCGTCTCCCCCAGTCCTTTGGCGGTGCGGTCGGTGAGGTAGAGGTCGGCCCCGCGGCGGGCGGCGGCGAGCGCGGTGGCGCGGCCAATCCCGCTCGCGGCACCGGTGATGAAGCAGCGCTTGCCGGCGAGGCCGGGGACGGGCGCATTCATCGGCCGAGCCGGTTGTCCGGCGCCTCGGGCTGGACCCGCAGCGTCTTCAAGGTCATCGCCAGCATCTCGTAGTGGCCGATTAGCAGGCAAAGCTCGATCAGCAGCCGGTCGTCGAGCTCAGCCGCGAGCTGCGCCCAGAGCTCGTCGCCGATCTCGCCCTCGGCGTGCATCTCGTCGCAGGCGCGGAGGAGCAACTGCTGGCGCGGGCTCCAGCCCGGCGCGCCGGGGCCGATGCGGACCCGCTCGACTTCCTCGGCGCTGAGCCCGGCGCGCTGGCCGAGCCGCTCGTGGTGCCCCCACTCGTAGTCGCAGCTGGTGTTGTGGGCGACGCGGAGGATGACCAGCTCACTGTCGCGGCGCGGCAGCTTGCCGCCGGGCATCAGGCCACCGGCGAACCAGAGCCAGCGGCGGAACAGGCCCCGGTGCCGACCGAGGGTGGTGAAGATGTGCGGCGGCCGGCCGCCGCTGACGCGTCCCAGCACCCAGGCGATCGCGGCGTTGACGGGGCCGAGCTGGCGGCGGTTGCCGGGTGCGATACGCGGCTGCTGGCCTCCCTCCATCGCCGACACCGTACGGGGTGTGGTTGAGCTTCGTCGCGCATAACACGCCAAAGCTCAACCACACCCCGGGGGCGTAGGCTGCGCCCGTGCCCGCGCCGCTGCTTGCCGTCGATACCCCCTCGATGCTGTTTCGCGCCTTCTACGCGCTGCCGAGCAAGATCGTCGGGCCGGACGGGCGGCCGGTCAACGCGCTGCTGGGGACGGCGAACCTGATCCTGCGCGAGGTCGAAGTGCACCAGGCGCGGGCGGTGGTGCTCTGCTTCGGTCCCGACGCCGCCGCCTACCGGACCGAGCTCTACCCCGCCTACCATGCCGAGCGCGAGGAGGCGATGCCCGACGAGCTGCCGCACCAGTTCGCCGACTCCCGCGAGTTCTTCGAGGCGTTCGGGTGGACGGTCACGACGGCCGAGGACCTCGAGGCCGACGACCTGCTCGGGACCTACGCGAAGCTGGAGGCCGATGCCGGCGGACGAGCGCTGCTGCTGACCGGCGACCGCGACATGTACCAGTGCGCGACCAAGGACGTGACCGTGCTCTACGTCCGCACCGGCGGCGGCAAAGGCGCCGAAGAGGTGGGGCCGGCGGAGGTCCGCGAGCGCTACGGGATCGACCCCGAGCTGGTCCCCGACTTCATCGCCCTGCGCGGCGATCCCTCCGACGGGTTGCCGGGCGCCAAGGGCGTCGGTCCGAAAACGGCGGCGGAGCTGCTGCGCGAGCACGGCTCCCTGGAGGCGATCCTCGACAGCGCGATCCGCGAGCGCCGCCCGGCGCTGCGCGGCGCCCTGATCGAGGGACGCGAGGACCTGCTCAAGTTCAAGGACATCGCGACCCTTCGCGACGCTGGGGTGGAGCGACCCAAGGACCGTGCCACCGATTGGGCCGGCGCCGCCGAGGCGGCGCGTGAGCGCGGGATGAATCGCCTGGCCGAGCGGCTCGAAGCCAACGCCGACTAAGCGCTTGGCGCTTTTGGTCCCCTGGGGGGGCCAAAAAGCGCCACCCACAGGCCCCAGGCGCTGACAATCGCCCAGACGCCCTCGAGCAGCAGAAACCCCCACTGCGACTCGTGCCAGGCGAGCACCGCGAGGATCGCCGAGCCGACCAGGTTGAGCACCAGGTAGAGGCGCGAGTCCGGCCGCATGCGCTCGAACTGGACCGCGGCAAAGCCTGCGAGGATCAGCAGCGCGCCGACGATCTGGATCAACTGGTCCACGCGAGCGAGCCTAGTGGCCTGTACCTTCGCGCGATGGACCCAGCCTCTCTACCCCTCTTCGAACACGGTCAGATGCGCAAGCGCTGGCGCTACGTCGGCGTCTTCGCCGAGGAGCTGATGCTCTGCGCCGCTCGGGCCGAGGTTGGGCCGCTGACCCAGTCCTTCTGGATCTTCTGGGACCGGCAGGACCGCCGGCACGAGGCGCGGACGATCCTCGTCCCCGGCAGCAGCGAGGTGACCCTGGACGGGCCACGTCTGGAGATCGACAGCCCGGACCTGCGGGCGAGCCTGCAACTCGGCGCCGTCGCCTCGATCGAGGTCACCAACCCCAGCGGCAAAGCCCAGGCCTGGACCCGCAAGCGGGTAGGGATGCCGGTCGAGGGCACGATCGAGGTGCCGGGCAAGCGGTGGCAGGTGAACGGCCGTGGCGTCGACGACGAGTCGGCGGGCCACCACCAGCGTCACACCAGCTGGCGCTGGTCTGCTGGCGTCGGGGAGTCAACCGATGGCCGCTCCCTCGCCTGGAACCTGGTCGAAGGGATCAACGACCCGGAGAGCGGCAGCGAGCGGGCGATCTGGGTCGAGGGCAAGCCGGCCGAGCCGCCGCCGGTCCACTTCGACGGCACCGAGGGAATCGACTTAGGCGACGGCGAGCGTCTCGACTTCGCCGGCGAGTCGGAGCACATCCACAACGAGAACTACCTCCTGATCCGCTCCGACTACCGCCACCAGTTCGGCAGCTTCAGCGGCTCGCTCGGCGGCGTCGAGCTGGGCGAGGGACGCGGGGTGATGGAGGAGCACGATGCCCGCTGGTAGGCGCATCCGACTTTCGCCCCACCCCGCTGTGGTGAAAGTCGGAAGCGCTAGCTGCGGTGCTCGGGGTTGGGGAAGTCGAAGCGGCAGCCGGCGCTCCACTCTTCGGGCTGGTTGCCGTGGGCGGGGATGCCGCCGGCGTCCTTGAGGATCCGCGCCAGGTGCATCAGGTTCCAGGCGGCGAAGGTGGTGTTGCGGTTGGTGAAGTCGTTCTCTGGCCCGCCCGAGTCCTCGTCGAGGTAGGAGGGGCCGGGGCCGGCCTCGCCGATCCAGCCGGAGTCGGCCTGGGGCGGGATCGTGTAGCCGAGGTGCTGCAGCGAGTAGAGGACGTTCATCGCGCAGTGCTTGATCCCGTCCTCGTTGCCGGTGACGATGCAGCCGCCGACCCGCCCGTAGTAGGCCCACTGGCCTTCCTCGTTGAGCAGGTGGGAGTTGCCGTAGAGCCGCTCGATCACGTGGGTCGCGACCGAGGACTTCTCCCCCAGCCAGATCGGCATCCCGAGGACGAGGATGTCGGCGGCCATCACCTTCTCGTAGATCTGCGGCCACTCGTCGCGCTCCCAGCCGTGTTCGGTCATGTCGGGCCAGACGCCGATCGCGATCTCGTGGTCGATCGCGCGGATCGAGTCGACCTCGACCCCCTGGGCGCGCATCACCTCCATCGACTTGTCCATCAGCCCCTGGGTGTTCGAGGTCTCGGGGCTGCGCTTCAAGGTGCAGTTGATGAAGAGCGCCTTCAGGTCGGAGTAATCGGGCATGGGGTCCTTTCTTGTCACCAGGTGTCTACGAAGCGGTGGGCGCCGGGCGGGCGGGTCTCCCCGGCGGCGGTCAGGGTCGCGGCGATCAGGCGACGGGTCTCGGCCGGGTCGATCACGTCGTCGAGCTCGAACAGCGCCGCCGCGTTCAGCGCCTTCGCGTTCTCTTCGGCCTGGGCGGTGAGGTCGCGGACGCGCTGCTCACGCTCGTCCTCGTCGGCGATCGCCTCCAACTCCTTGCGCAGCGCCAGCCGCACCGCCCCTTCCAGGCCCATCGGCCCCAAGTGAGCGCTCGGCCAGGCGACCGTCAGCAGCGGCTCGTGCAGGCTGCCGCCGACCATCGCCTGGGCGCCGAGGCCGTAGCCCCGCCGCAACACCACCGCGATCAGCGGCGTACGCAGGGCGGCGCCGGCGACCAGCAGGCGCGAGGCGTGGCGGACCAGCCCGGTCGCCTCGGCCTCCGGGCCGACCATGTAGCCGGGGGTGTCGACGAGGGAGACGACGGGCAGGCCGAAGGCGTCGCAGAGCTGCAGCAGGCGGGCCGCCTTGTCGGAGGCCTCGCTGGTCACCGCTCCAGCCATCTGGCGGGTGTCGTTGGCGATCACCCCGACTGGGCGGCCCTCGATCCGCGCCAGCGCGGTCACCATCTCCGGCGCGAAGCGCTCGCGGAGGAAGGTGACCGAGCCCTCGTCGGCGAGGGTCTCGAGGATCGGCCGCGGGTCGTAGGCGCGGCGCTTGCGCTCGGGGACGAGGTCGCGGAGGCGGGCCTGATCGGGTTCGGGGCCGGGCGCGGTCGCGCCCTGGAAGTAGGCGAGCAGCTTCTTGGTCACCGCCGTCGCCTCGGCCTCGTCGGCCACCGCGACATCGACGACGCCGTTGGCGGCTTGCATCTCCAGCGGCCCGACCGCGTCGGGGTGGACCTCGCCGAGGCCGCCGCCGGCGATCATCGCCGGCCCGCCCATCCCCAGCGAGCTGCCTTCGGTGGCGACGATCAGGTCGGCGCAGCCGGCCAGCACCGCGTTGCCGGCGAAGCAGCGGCCATGGACAATCGCGATCCGCGGCACCAGCCCGGAGAGCTTCGCCCAGAGCGCGAAGGCGCGGGTGTCGAGGGCGGAGACGACCGGATAGTCGGTGTCGCCGGGCCGCCCTCCCCCACCCTCGGCGAAGAAGACGACGGGTAGCCGCATCCGCTCGATCAGCTCGAAGAGGCGGTCCTTCTTGCGGTGGCCGAGCGCCCCCTGGGTCCCGGCCAGGACCGTGTAGTCGTAGGAGAGGACCGCGCAGGCGGCGCGCTCGGGGCCGAACAGCTCGCCGTTCACCTGGGCGGTGCCGCCGATCAAGCCGTCGGCAGGGGTGCGGGCGATCAGGTCCTCGAGCTCGCGGCGGCCGCGCTGGGCGGCGATCGCATAGCGCCCGTACTCGACGAAGGAGTCGGGGTCGACCAGATCCTCGAGGTTCTCCCGAGCCGTGCGCCCGCCGCCGGCGTGCCGCTTCTCGATCGCGTCCGGCCGGGCCGCGTCCTCGGTCAGGGCGCGCCGCGCCAGCAGCTCCGCCAGATCGTCTCGCTCCCCCTCGGTCACCGGGGGATCTTTACCGATCAGCCGCGGATCGCCTTGCCGACGAGGTGCTTGAGGCGGGTGCGATCGCGCTGCGCGAGGTTGTCCGGTCGGCCCTTCGACTTCTTCAGCAGGTTCCAGAACTCGGTCTGCTCGCGCTGGTTCAGGTTCCCCTCGATCCGGTCGCGGCCCTTCTTCAGCAGCCAGAGGGTGACCACCCAGACTTTTGCCCACGGCACCCGTTTCCAGAGGTGGGGTGCGGCTTTTTGAGCTAACCAGAAGGGCATCGGACCGGCGAGGCTATTCGACTACTTCGACGGTGCCCTTCATCGTCGGATGGATCTCGCAGAAGTAGGTGAAGGTGCCGGCTTCCTTGAACGTCGCGGAGCCGAGCTTGCCTTTCTCGATCGTGCCGGTGTCGAAGCTGCCGTCGTCGGCGGTGGCCGTGTGGGGCGCGGTGTCCTGGTTCTGCCAGATCACCTTGCCGTTGACCTGGACCACGACCGGATCAGGCTGGTAGGTGAATTCGACGATGTCGACTTTTTCCGACTTCGCGGCCTCGCCGCTGGGAGCCGGTTCGCTACCCGTCGATTCCCCTTCATCGCTCGCTTCTTCGCTCGCGGGCGGGGTCGTTTCCACTGCCTCCGTGGTGGAATCGGAGCCGCTGTCACCGCAAGCGGCAAGGCCGAGGGAGAGTGCGACCAGGGCAGCGATGAGCAGCGGCTTCAATTCCATGAGATTCCCCCTACCCGGCATGCACCGGTCGAATCAGTCATTTGGCACGAATACGCTGCCGCTGTGGCGATTGGATCAAGAGGACGGTGGCTTGCGGTCGCAATCTGGGTCCTGATCGGCGGCGCAGGGCTGCTCGCCCACGGCCAGATCGACGACGTCACCGCCGCCGGGCAGAGCAGCTTCCTGCCCGAGGACTCGGAATCGACGCGAGCGCTCAACGCCCTCCAGCACGCATCCTCGGGCCGCGAAGACGTGCCGGTGGTGATCGTCTTCGAACGGCGCGGCGGCCTCAGCCGGGAAGACATCAAGGCGATCGGCCGGGTCGGCGACGGGCTCGGCGAACTGGGGTTGACCGGGGCGACGCCGATCGTCGATCCCTTCTCCGGGGAACACGACAACGACCTCACCGAGGTGGCCCGGATCGCCAACGGCGTCGGCCCGGTCTCCAAGGACGGCGAAGCGGCACTGCTGGTGCTGGCGATCGACACCGAGGACCGCGGTGCGCTCCTCAGCGGCGTCGAGCAGATCCGCCGCTACCTGCGGGCCCACCAACAACCGGGGGTACGGGCCTTCGTCACCGGCCCGGGCGGGATCGCCGCCGACCTCGAGCGGGTTGCCGAAGACGCCGGTCGCACCCTCCTCATCGCCACCCTCGGCCTCGTCCTCCTCCTCCTGCTCGCGGTCTACCGAGCCCCGATCCTCGCCGTGCTGCCATTACTCGTCGTCGGCCTCGCCTACCTGACCGCGATCGGGGCCATCTACCTGCTGATCGAGGCTGACTGGATCGTCGTCAACTCCGAGGGAACGATGCTCTTACTCGTCCTCATCTTCGGAGCCGGCACCGACTACTCGCTGCTGCTGGTCCACCGCTACCGGGAAGAGCTCGGCAAGGGCATGCCAGCGGACGCGGCGCTGACCCTCGCCATACGCGAGACCCGGCCGGCGATCGCCGCCTCGGGCGGCACCGTGATCGCGGCGATGCTGGTCCTGCTGGTGGCCGACCTGGAGTCGACCCACTGGCTCGGCCCGGTGCTGGCGATCGGGATCGCGGTGATGCTTGCCGCCGCCTTCACCCTCCTCCCCGCACTGCTTTCGATCCTTGGCGACCGAGCTTTCTGGCCCGCGAGTCCGCGTCAGGCGTCGAATAGCGACGCTTCTCGCGGACTCGGCATCTGGGAGAGAGTTGCGGGCCTGGTGCGCAGGCGCTCCGGCCGGATCATCGCCGGGGTCCTTGCCCTGCTCGCGGTCCTCGCGCTCGGCAACCTGACCAACTACGAAACGCTCGGCTTCGGCCAGGGGGTGACGAAACCGACCGACTCCAGCCGCGGCACCGAAGCGCTCGAACGGCACTTCCCGGCCGGGCTCGGGTCGCCGCTGACCGCGGTGGTGAAGACGGCGGAGGCGCCGCTGGCGGCGAAGGAGCTAGAACGCCTCGACAGCGTGCAGCTCACCCTGCCGACGCCGGTACCCGCCGACGCCGGCGAGGCCGTGATCGTCCTCGTCCTCCGCGGCAGCCCTTACGGCGACGAGGCCGAAGCGGCCGTGGAAGAGATCCGCGAACGCCTCCACGCGATCGCCCCCGGTGGGCTCCTCGGCGGTGTCCCGGTCGAGAACCTCGACGTCGAGGAAACCAACGCCCGCGACACGAAGCTGATCGTTCCCCTGGTCCTGCTGGTCATCGGCCTGATCCTGATCTGGGTGCTGCGGGCGCTGGTCGCGCCGGCCTACCTGATCCTCACCGTGCTCGCCTCATTCACCGCCACCCTCGGGCTCGCCACGTTTGCCTTCACCGAGGTCTTCGGAGCGGAAGGGCTTGCCTTCAACCTCGAGCTGATGTCGTTCATCTTCCTCGTCGCGCTCGGGGTCGACTACAACATCTTCCTGATGACCCGGGCCCGCGAGGAGGCGGCCACCCGCGGCACCCGCGAGGGGACCCTGGCTGCCCTGGTCAGCACCGGCGGCGTCGTCACCGGCGCCGGCCTGATCCTCGCCGGCACCTTCGCCACCCTCACCCTGCTGCCGCTGGAGGAGCTGGTCCAGGTCGGCGCCACGGTCGCGGTCGGCGTCCTCCTCGACACCTTCGTCGTCCGCGCCCTGCTGATCCCGGCGATCACCTACCGGCTCGGCGACCGCGCCTGGTGGCCCTCCCGGGGCCCCTCCTAGACGCTCGGGCTGCGCTTCATCTGCTGGCGCTCCTCGGGATGGGCGCCGCCCTTCTTCTCCAGCGTGTCGCAGGCTTCGTGGATGTCGTTGGCGAGGCGGTCGACCTGCTGCCGGCCGAGCGTCTCCTTGACCAGCGCCCGCATGATCTTCACCTCTTGCGCGTCCGGCGGCATCGTGTAGGCGGGGAGCATCCAGCCACGCTCGGCCGAAAGCTGCCAGGAGACGTCGAACTCGTCGTAGGGCTTGTCGCCGACCAGCTTGAAGGCGACCAGCGGCAGCTGCTCCTTGTCGGCGCCGATCAGCTCGAAGTTGCCGTTCTCCTCCAGCTTCGCGGCCAGCGCCTTCGCGTTCTGCTCCATCGCTTTCATCACGTGCCCGTATCCCTCGCGCCCGAGGCGGACGAAGTTGTAGTACTGGGCCAGGACCATCGAGGCGCCGGTGGAGAAGTTGAGGGTGAAGGTGGCGTCGGTTTTGCCGAGGTAGTTCTCGTAGAAGACGAGGTCCTCGGCCAGGTCACTCTTCTCGCGGAAGACGAGCCAACCAATCCCCGGGTAGACCAGCCCAAACTTGTGCCCGGAGACGTTGATCGAGCGCACCTGCTGGAGCCGGAAGTCCCACTCCGAGTGCGGGTAGAGGAAGGGCCAGACGAAACCGCCGCTGGCGGCGTCGACGTGGAGCGGCACGTCGTGCCCCTGCTCCTCCTTGAGCCGCACCAGCAGGTCGTTGATCCCCTGGATGTCGTCGGCGTGGCCGGTGAAGGTGGTGCCGAGCACGGCGGCAACGCCGATCGTGTTCTCGTCGACGTGGGGCTCGACGTCCTCCGGCCCGATCACGTACTTGTCCTCGCGCAGGCGGACGATCCGCGGTTCGACGTCGAAGTAGCGGCAGAACTTTTCCCAGACCACGTGCACGTCGCCGCCGAAGACCAGGTTGGGCTTGTCGACCGCCTTGCCTGCCGCTTCGCGCCGCTCCTTCCATTTCCACTTCAGCGAGAGGGCGCCGAGCATGATCGCCTCCGAGGAGCCCTGGGTGCGGCAGCCGGTCGTCTCTCCCGGCGCGTTGAAGAGGTCGGCCAGCATACGCACGCAGCGCTGCTCGATCTCAGCCGAGATCGGGTACTCGGCGTGGTCGATGAAGTTGCGGTGCAGGTTCTCGCTGACGATCCGCTCCGCCTCGGGCTCCATCCAGGTGGTGACGAAGGTGGCGAGGTTGCGCCACGGGTCGCCCTCCAGGACCAGTTCCTCGTCGACCATCCGCATCGCGTCGAGCGCCGACATCCCGTTTTCGGGGAACTCCTTGTCCGGCGCGTCTTCGATCAGGAAGCGGCTGCCGTAGAGCATCGGGTCGACATTGGCCTTCGGTGACTGGTTCATCTGCGGAGCTCTCATTCCTCGGGGACGCCGCGAGCCTAACCGCACAGAACCGGTCGCGTGGGCATAGGGTGGTGCCGTGGAGGTCAAGCTCACCCATATCGGCGGGCCCACCGTGCTGATCGAGTTCGCCGGCTGGCGGCTGCTGACCGACCCGACCTTCGATCCCGCGGGTGGCAAGTACAGCTTCGGCCTGGGCACCGGCTCGACCAAATTGACCGAGCCGTCGATCGCCGCCGCCGACCTCGGCCCGATCGATGCGGTACTGCTCAGCCACGACCACCACGACGACAACCTCGACAAGGCGGGGCGGGCGCTGCTGCCGAGCGCCGGGACCGTGCTGACGACCGAGGCCGGAGCGCGCCGTCTCGGCGGCAACGCGCAGGGCCTGGCGCCGTGGAGCGGGACCGAGCTCTCAGCCGAGGGCAAACCGCGGATCGAGGTCACTGCCACCCCGTGCCGGCACGGGCCGCCTTTGAGCAGGCCGCTGGTCGGCGACGTGGTCGGCTTCGCCCTCCGCTGGGAGGGACAGGAGAACGGCGCTCTCTGGATCTCCGGCGACACCGTCCTCTACGACGGCGTCCGCGAGGTCGCCGACCGGGTCGACGTCGGCACCGCGCTGATCCACCTCGGCGGCGTCCGCTTCCCCGCAACCGGCCCGCTGCGCTACACGATGACCGCCGCCGAGGGGATCGAGCTGCTCGGTCTGCTGCGGCCGCGGACGGCGATCCCGATCCACTACGAGGGCTGGCGCCATTTCCGCCAGGGCCGCGAAGCGGTCGAGGCCGAGTTCGCCGCAGCGCCGGCCGAGGTCCGCGAGAGCGTGCGCTGGCTGCCGATCGGTGACGCCGCGAACGTAGGGGTATAGCGCCCCGCAGCTGGGTATAGACAGGCCCGTGGAGGGCCTGATCGACGACCTCACCCGCGGCAACGTCACCGAGGTCAAGGTGGTGCTGGCCACCGTCCTCCTCGCCCTTGCCGTCTACCAGCTGGTCCTCGCCGCGGTCTCCTACGGCAAGGCGCGACCGCGTTTCCTGGGGGCGGGACCGGCGACCTGGGCGCACCGCGCCATCGGCGACGCGATCATCGTCCTCGCCGTCCTCGTCGCGATCGCCTGCGTCAGCTTCTACGGCTTCGAGGAGGGCGGCGCCCACGCCGTCTTCGGATGCCTGCTGCTCGGGGCGCTGGCGCTGAAGGTGCTGGCGGTGCGGATCGGCGGCTCCAGCTCGCCGCTCCTGCCGTGGATCGGGATCGCGCTCTTCGGCCTCTTCGCCGCCACCTGGCTCACCTCCGCCGGCGACTTCCTCGGGGTCGAGTGATGCGTCCCCCCTCGCAGGTCGCCCAGATCGCCGGCTCGATCCTGGTCGCCCTGGCGATCGCAGCGACCGCGATCGCCGTCGTCACCGCCCACTTCGGCCCCACCTCGACCGCCAAGCTGGAGGCGCGGGAGGACGCGATCGACGCCCGCGTCGATGCACGGGAGACCCGGGCAAAGGCGCGGCAGGAGCGCCGCGAGGAGGCAGCGGAGGCCCGCGAGGAGGACGGCGGGTAACAACTGCGACCCCGACTGGCGCGCGCAGCCAGATATGTTGGAGAGGAACTTCTTTCCAACAGGAGGAGCGGGATGGACGAGAGCATTGAGATGGGCCCGATCGACTACATCCTGGTCGAGTGGCCCGGGCGGCAACCGAACGGCGAGGTAGCGCCACACCTCGTCGACCTGGTCGACCGCGGCCTGATCAGGATCCTCGACCTCGCCTTCGTCACCAAGGACGAGGACGGCGCGGTTGCCGGGATCGAGCTCGCGGACCTCGGCGACGGGGCGGCGGAGCTCGAGGTCTTCGAGGGCGCCTCCTCGGGGCTGCTCAGCGACGACGACCTGACCGAGGCAGCCGCCGCCCTGGAGCCCGGCACCTCGGCCGCCCTACTCGTCTTCGAGAACACCTGGGCGGCGCCGTTCGCCACCGCCGTTCGCCACTCCGGCGGCCAGCTCGTCGCCAGCGGCCGCATCCCCGTCCAAGCCGTCCTCGCCGCGCTCGACGCGGCCGAGAACAACGCCTAGAGAGAGGAAGACCATGCCAGGACTACTTCGAGGCGTCGCCCGCACCGCGGTCATCGCCGGCACCGCCACCTCCGTCAGCAACCGCGTCTCCAAACGCCAGGGCGAGCGCTGGGCCCAGCAGGAAGAACAGCAACAGCAGGCCGCGGCGCCCCCGCCGCCAGCCGCCGCGCCGGCCGCAGCTGCGAGCTCACCGATCGAGCAGCTGAAAGAACTGGGCGAGCTGAAAGCGCAGGGCATCCTCACCGAGGAGGAGTTCGCCGCGCAGAAGGCGAAGCTGCTCGGCTCCTAGTAAGAGAGCGAGTAGAAGAGGTGGGCGACGCCGGGGGCGTCGACCACCTTCGTCTGCTCCAGCTTCACGCTCGACGGGATGCCGTCGAGCAGGCGGGTACCGCCGCCGAGGATCACCGGCACCTGGTTGATCAGCAGCTCGTCGAGCAGGCCGGCGCGGATCGCCTCCTGGATCGTTTCGCCGCCGCCCCCGACCGAGACGTGGCCATTGCCGGCCGCCTCGCGGGCCAGCTCGACCGCGCGCTCGATTCCCTCGGTGACGAAGTGGAAGGTGGTCTCGCCGAGGGTCAGCGGCTCGCGCTCGTAGTGGGTGAGGACGAAGACCGGAACCCCGAATGGCGGCTCGTCTCCCCACCAGCCGTTCCATAGCGGCTCGGTCCAGGGTCCGCGCACCGGGCCGAACATGTTGCGACCCATGATGATCGCCTCGCTGTTGGCCGAGGCCTCGCGGACGACGTCGTCGCTGATCCCGCCTTCGCCGCCCTCGCGGTGGTGGATTTCCTGGAAGAACCGGGTCTTGAAGGCCCACTCGTGCAACGCATCCCCACCTTCGCCGAGCCCATGCTCCTCGCTCTGATTGGGGCCGGCGAGGAAGCCGTCGGCGGAGACAGCGATCTGGCACTTGACCTTGCCCACACCGGGACCGTACCCACTCCGACGCGGCCGAAAGCACTTGACGTGGAAACCATCAGCGCTATCCTGTTGGAGGACTAACTACAGAAAGTGGACTTGGTTATGACTTATCGGCTGATCCCTCTCGACGACGCCATCGTCTTCCCCACCGTGACCGCGACCCTGCCGATCGACGTCGGCGAGGAGGAGCGGGTTTTTCTGATGCCGCGCCGGGACGGCGAGTTCGGCCGCGTCGGCGTCGTCGCCGAGGTGATCGAGACCGGGCTCTCGCGCCGCGGCAACCCGGTTGCAACCGTGGTCGGCGTGCACCGCGGGCTGATCGCCAGCGGCGCCGAGCCGGGCGAGGGCGAGGAGCTGCGGGTCGAGGTGCAGGAGATCCGCGACGGACATCCGAATGATGAGCGGGCGCGCGAGCTGTCAACCGAATACCGCGCCGTGGTCGAGGAGATCCTCGAGCACCGCGGCGACGACGGCCGCATCGCCGCCTTCCTGCGCTCGATCGACGAGCCGGGCGCTCTGGCCGACACCTCCGGCCTCTCCCCCGACATCTCCAACGAGAACAAGCTGCGCCTACTGGAGGCGATCGACGTCACCGCCCGCCTCGAGCTCGCGGTCGAGCTGCAGCGCGAGCGGCTGACCGAGCTGCAGGTGCGGAGCAGGATCCGCGACGACGTCGAGTCCGGCGCCCAGAAACAACAGCGCGATTACTTCCTGCGCAAACAGATGGAGTCGATCCGCAAGGAGCTGGGCGAAGACGAGGCCGACCTGATCGGCGAGTACGAGCGCAAGATCGCCGAGGCGGAGATGCCGGAGGCGGTTGCCGAGCAGGCCGAGAAGGAGCTGCGGCGGCTCGAGCGGCAAGGAGAGCAGTCGCCGGAGAGCTCGATGATCCGCAGCTACCTCGACTGGCTGATCGCGGTGCCGTGGAGCAAACGCTCGAAGGAGCGGCTCGACCCGGCCCACACCCGCGAGGTGCTCGACGCCGACCACGCCGGCCTCGACGACGTCAAGCGGCGGATCACCGAGTTCATCGCTGTGCGCAAGCTGCGCGAGGAGCGCGGCATCGAGGAGGACGACCGCGCCAACGGCGCGATCCTGACCTTGGTCGGACCGCCCGGCACCGGCAAGACCTCGATCGGCGAGTCGATCGCCAACGCCCTCGGGCGCGAGTTCGTCCGCATCAGCCTCGGCGGCATCCGCGACGAGGCAGAGATCCGCGGCCACCGCCGCACCTACATCGGCGCCATGCCTGGGCGGATCATCCGCGCCCTGCGCGACGCCAAGACGATGAACCCCGTGATCCTCCTCGACGAGGTCGACAAGGTCGGCGCCGACTGGCGCGGCGACCCCTCCGCGGCCCTGCTCGAGGTGCTCGACCCGGCCCAGAACGACACCTTCCGCGACCACTACCTCGACGTCGAGGTCGACCTTTCCGAGGTGGTCTTCATCGCCACCGCGAACCTGGTCGACACGATCCCGGCACCGCTGCTGGACCGGATGGAGACGATCTCCTTCGACGGCTACACGACCGAGGAGAAGCTGGCGATCGCCCGCGGCTACCTGCTGCCCCGGCAGCTGAAGCGCAACGGGCTGGTGCCGGAGGAGATCGAGGTCTCCGACGAGGTCCTGCGGGCGGTGATCTCCGAGTACACCCGCGAGGCCGGCGTGCGGCGGCTGGAGCGGGAGATCGGCAAGCTGACCCGCGCCGCGGCGACGAAGATCGCGGCGGGCGAAGTGGACGGCACCGTCGTGCTCGACGCCGAGGCGCTGCGCGAGGCGCTCGGTCGCCAGAAGTTCTTCCAGGAGTCGGTCGAGCGGACGGCGATCCCGGGCGTCTCCACCGGCCTGGCGGTGACCGGAGCCGGCGGCGACATCCTCTTCATCGAGGCGACCGCGATGGACGGCGACAAAGGGCTGGTGCTGACCGGCCAACTCGGCGACGTGATGAAGGAGTCGGCGCGGATCGCCCTCTCCTACGTGCGGGCGCATCGCGAGGAGCTCGGGATCGACGCCGAGCGCTTCCAGCGCGAGTTCCACCTCCACGTCCCCGCCGGGGCGATCCCCAAGGACGGCCCCAGCGCCGGCACGGCGATGACCACGGCGCTGGTCAGCCTGCTGACTGGGCGGCCGGTGAAGCACACGGTCGGGATGACCGGCGAGGTCACCCTGCAGGGCCGGGTGTTGCCGATCGGCGGCCTCAAGCAGAAGGTGCTGGCGGCGCACGCGGCCGGGCTGACCGAGGTGATCCTGCCCGAGCGCAACCGCGGCGACCTCGACGAGGTGCCGGAGGAGGTGCGTGAGCAGATGAGCTTCCACCCGGTGATGAGCATCGACGAGGTCCTGGCGCTGGCGCTGGAGCCAGCGGAGAAGGGGCACGAGGCAGTGGCGGCGTAAGGAGGAGTCGTGTCCCCCCGCTGCCGCAACTGCTCCCCGGTGCCGCCTGATCTTCGGGCAGCTGCCGGCCTGCTCGAGCGCCGCTGGACGATGGCGACGATCTACGCCTGCTCCAGCGGCGCCGCCCGCTTCAACGAGTTCCGCCAGTCCCTCCCCGGGGTCTCCCCCACCACGCTCTCGGAGCGGCTGGAGCAGTTGGAGGCAGCGGGAATCGTCGAGCGCCACCTGATCCCAGGACGCCCGCCCCATACCGAGTACACGCTGACCGTGCGAGGCGAGCGCGTCGCACGAGCAGTCGCCGGCCTACTACAGCATTAGGCTCAGGGACCTGAAGGTCCTCGCCTACACCTCGCCCGCGCGCGGGCACCTGAACCCGATGATGGGGCCCTTGCTCGAGTTGAGGGAGCGCGGGGCCGAGGTGCACGTGCGGACGCTGGCGGCGGGGGTGGACGCGGTGCGCGAGACCGGCCTCGTTTGCGAGCCGATCGACCCGGCGATCGAGGCGATAGCGATGGACGACCATCGCAGGCGAACCCGGCTGGGCGCCGTCGAACGCTCCCTCGCGGTCTGGGAGGAACGGGCCTCGCTCGACGCCGCCGACTTCACCCGCGCCCTCGCCGCCGTCGGCCCCGACTTAACGCTCGTCGACGTCTCGACCTTCGGGGCAAAGGCGGTTGCCGAGCGGGAGGGAATCGTCTGGGCGGAGTCGCGCCCCTTCCTGCTCGACGAAGTCGTGCCCGGCTTCCCTCCCCTCGGCTTCGGCTGGCGGCCGCGGGACAGCCCGTGGGGTCGACTGCGGGACCGGGGCGGGGCGCTGGTCTCGGCCGTCGCCGATCGACGGCTGCGCCTACCCCTGGTCAACGCCGGGCGCCGCGCCGCCGGCCTCGCCGAGCTCGGCTCGATGGCCGGGGCGCAGCATCACGCGCCACTCACCCTCTACTTCACCGCCACCCCGTTCGAGTACCCGCGGCCGCTACCGCCAGGGGTGCTGATGGTCGGCGCCGCAACCTGGGACCCGCCTGCCGACCTGCCGCTCGAGATCCCTGACGACGACCGCCCGCTGGCCCTGGTCACCTGCTCCTCCGAGTTCCAGGACGACGCGGCGATCGCCGCCGCCGCGATCGAGGGGATGGCCGAGCGCTGGCGGCTGGTCGTGACCAGCGCCGGGGTCGACCCGGCGAGCCTGCCGCGCCGCGGCGACGTCGTGGTCGAGCGCTACCTCCCCCACCGGGCGCTGCTCGAACGGGCCTCGGTGGTCGTCTGCCACGGCGGTATGGGCATCGCCCAGAAGGCGCTGGCGCACGCCGTGCCGGTATGCGTCGTCCCCTGGGGGCGCGACCAGCTCGACGTCGCCGCCCGCGTCGAGGAGGCCAACGCAGGCATGTGCCTTCCGCGCCGCCGCCTCTCTCCCGCCAGGCTCGCCGCCGCGGCGGAGGCGGCCGAAGCCTGCGGCCCAGGCGCCGCGCGCGTGAAAGCCGGCTACGAGGCGGCCGGTGGCTCGGGCGCCGCAGCCGACGCGCTCGAATCGCTTGCCGGCGGCTCGGCCCGCAGCTCCAGCAGCCGGAAGTAGATGACCGAGGCAACGAGGGCGGGGATCGGGGCGGTGAAGGTCGCGCCGAGGGTGAGAAGGACGATTTCCACCAGGATCCCCTCCGACAGGGCGACCGCGATCGCGGCGAAGACAACCACGGCGACGAAGGTGATTAGGAAGGAGAGGACCACCGTCCAGAAGACCGGCCAGCCGCTGCCGTGGACCAGCTGGCGGGAGCGCCCGAAGGCGTCGAAGACCCCCAGTCGCTCGACCACGATCACGGGCGCGATCACCGCCCAGATCGTCAACAGATAGAGACCCGGCACGACCAGCAGGACGAACCCGAAGACGATGCCGAGACCGGACAGGATCCCGGCGCCGATCAGCGGCATCACCACCGGCGCCACCGAACGCATCAGCTCGACGACCGAGTTGTCGCGGCGCCCGTCCTGGACATCGCTGACCAGCCCGACCACCGTCCCCTGGTAGAGCGTGGCAGCCGCGAGACTGATGACCAGGGCGATCAGACCGAGGCCAATACTGCCGGCGAACAGGGCTTCGATGATCGAGACCGCGAGGAACAGCCAGAACGCCACCGGCAACAGCACCCCGGCCTGCTGGCGGTAGATCGAAAAGGTCTCGCCGAGAGTGTCGCCGACGCTGAGCTTGCGCTCCATATGTCCCATTCGATCACAGAGACCAGACACGGCTAGCTCTCCTGTAGGGAGGGATGGGTGTCCCTCTCCCTCCCTGGGATCTTCGCCTTTAAGCATCCATCTCTCGCCAACTCAGCGAGCACGAAAATCAGGGACGCCGGTCGGGAGAGGGACACCCATCCCTCCTAGCGACAGCTTTCGTTTGACGCCGAAGTACGGCTAGCTGTTGGAGAGGGTGCCTATACCCCTCCGGAGGAATGTTCGGCGATATGCAATCTGGTGTTTGCGCGCGAAGCGCGCAGCAGGTTCTCCCCGCAGCGAAGCGGAGGGGAGGTCAATTCCGGAGGAGGGGTATAGGCACCCTCTACCGCCAGTAGCGTTGACCGATGCTCTATTTCAGCCACCCGGCCTGCCTGGAGCACGATCCCGGGGTGGGATTGCCGGGGCATCCTGAGCGACCGGAGCGGTTGCTGGCGATCGTCGCCGCGCTGGAGGAGCGGGACTGGCTGGGCTGGGAGCGGCGCGAGGCGCCGGCGGCGAGCGAGGAGGAGCTGATGCTCGTGCACCCGCGCGAGCAGGTCGAGGGGGTCCGCGAGCTCTGCCGCGCCGGCGGCGGGCCGATCGACCCTGACACCTACGCCGGCGAGAGCTCCTGGGAGGCGGCGCTGCGCTCGGCCGGGAGCGCTTGTGCGATGACTCGGGCGCTGGTCAGTGGCGAGGCGACGGTCGGCTTCAGCGCCGGCCGCCCGCCCGGCCACCACGCCGAGCCCTCGCGGGCGATGGGTTTCTGCCTCTTCGACAACGTCGCCGTCGCCGCGGCCCTGGCGATCGCCGAGCTCGGGATCGAGCGCGTCTTCATCCTCGACTGGGACGTCCACCACGGCAACGGCACCGCTGAGATCTTCCGCGAGCGGGCCGACGTCCTCTTCGCCAGCATCCACCAGGGCGGGATCTTCCCCGGCAGCGGCCGTCGCGAGGACACCGGTTCCGGCCCTGGTGAGGGCTTCACGATCAACCGCCCGGTCCCGGCCGGCAGCGACGAGGGCCAATGGATGGGGCTGCTGGAGCAAGAGCTGCTGCCGGCGGCCACCCGCTTCCAGCCACAACTCGTGCTGATCTCAGCCGGCTTCGACGCCCACCGCGAAGACCCGCTTGCCGAGTGCAGGCTCGAGGCCATCTCCTTCGGCCGCATGGCGGCTGCGGTCCGCAGCGCTGCCGAGGAATGGGGCGCCCCGGTCGGCGCCGTGCTCGAGGGTGGCTACGCGCTGCCGGCGCTGGCTGAGTCGGTGGTCGCGACGATGTCCGCCCTCGCCGGCGGCGACTAGTCGACCGGCTTGGTTTCCGATCTGCCCGTTAGGGAACTCGATCCAAATGCCCGAGCTGCTTCTAGGACCAATCCTCCGCTACGTCTCCGAGAACGAGGCGACCGTCTGGGTCGAGACCAGCGAGCCCTGTGAGGTCGAGGTGCACGGCCACCGCGAGCCGACTTTCCGCGTCGACGGCCACCACTACGCGCTGGTCTGCATCGGCGGACTGGAGCCGGCCTCGCGCTACGAGTACGAGGTGCGGCTGGACGGCGAGGTGCGCTGGCCAGAGCCCGGCTCCGAGCTGCCGCCGAGCGCGATCCGCACGATCGACGCCGACAAATCTCTCGACATCTGCTTCGGCTCCTGCCGGGTCGCGGTCCCGCACGAGGCGCCCTTCACCGAGTCCAAAGACGAGACCGAAGAGGGCCACGAGGTCGACGCCCTCTGGGTGCTGGCCAAGCAGATGGCGGCGGGCGAGCGCGGCGAGTGGCCCGACCAGCTGTTCCTCCTTGGCGACCAGGTATACGTCGACGAGGGCTCGCCAAAGACGCGCAAGAAGATACGCGAGCGCCGCGGCACCGACACCCCGCCCGGCGACGAGGTGACTGACTTCGAGGAGTACACCTGGCTCTACTGCGAGAGCTGGGAGGAGCCGTTGATCCGCTGGCTCTTCTCGACCGTCTCGGTCTCGATGCTGTGGGACGACCACGACATGAGCGACGATTGGAACATCTCCCGGGGCTGGTTGACGGAGATGCAGCAGAAGTCGTGGTGGCACCGGCGGGTGATCGGCTGCATCGGCAGCTACTGGATCTACCAGCACATCGGCAACCTCTCCCCCGGCGAGCTGCGCGACAACGAGCTCTACCAGCGGGTGCGCGGCAACCAAACCGCCGGCGACGAGCTGTTCGAGTGGGCGCGGCGGATCCAGTCGAGCGGCGACGGCAGCCGCTGGAGCTTCTACCGCGACTTCGGCCGCACCCGGGCGATCTTCATCGACGCCCGCGCCGGCCGGGTTCTGGAGGAGGACCGGCGGGAGATCGTCGACGACGAAGAGTGGGAATGGATCGTCGAGAAGGCCGAGGGCGACTTCGACCACCTGATCGTTTGTACCACGATCCCCTGGCTGCTCTCCCCCGCCTTCGACCGCCTCGAGGCCTGGAACGAGCAGCTGGTCGAGGGAGCCGCCTGGGGGAAGCCGGCGGCCTGGGCCAGCGAGAAGTTCCGCCGCGCGGTCGACTTCGACCACTGGCCCGCCTTCGGCGCCTCCTTCGCGAAACTGCGCGACCTCCTGCACGAGGTCTCCCGCGGCGAGCGCGGCAAGGCGCCGGCCTCGGTCGTCGTCCTCTCCGGCGACGTCCATCACGCCTACCTGGCGGAGGTCGCCTTCCCGGGCTCCGCCGACCGCGCCCCGGTCTACCAGGCGGTCTGCTCGCCCTACCGCAACCCGCTGGACGAAAAAGAGCGGCGGGTGGTCCGCCAGGGATTCGGGTGGCCGCTGACCGCCCTCGCCACCCTCCTGGCGAGAGCCGCCGGCGCTCCTGATCCGGGAATCCGCTGGCGCACCCTCGAGGGCCCCCACTTCGACAACCAGGTCGGGACCCTCCACATCGACCGCCGCGCGGCCACGATCCAGCTCGACAAGACGGTGCCGGGAGAAGACGGCAAGGAGGCTCTCGAGGAGAGCTTCTGCCGCCCGATCGCCTGAACCAGATCCGTAGACCCACTAGTTCCCAAAGGTTTACCCGGACACCTCTCGAATATACGAGAGCGCCATGTCCTTCAGCTCCTACGACGCAGCCGTCGATGCCATCGCCCGTGCTCGCGGCCTACACAAAGACGCCCGACCGGTCCCACTCGTCCGGAACCGGGAGACTGGCCGACTCTTTCGCAGGAAAGGCGTTCCCACGCCCCAAACCCGCAGCGACATGAGACGCCTGAGCGTCGTCATGGCCGTGGCGGCACTCGACACCTACATGCACCGCTTGATCGTCGAACGCGTGTTTACGCACTCCGAACTGCCTAAGGAGCTGGCACGGCTGGACGTGGGTTTCGTCCAGCTCCTCGAGCAGGCCGACGAAACCGGAGCGGCAGCGCGGGCTGCACCTTCCAACCCCCGACCTCGAGTCGGGGTAAAACGCTTGCTCCGGGATCGTCTCCTCAGAGAGACCTTTCAGACCTACGAGTCCATCTCCCGGGCCTTGCAGATGGCTGGCCGAAAGCGCGAGTGGAAGGAGATCGGAGCCCGGATGGAGCCTGAGCTAACCGCCGAAGAGATCAAGGAGCGCCTCAACCAAATCGTGACCCGGCGCAACCAGATCGTCCACGAGGGGGACTACGTGCGACTGGAGAAGCCGCAGTCCTCGCGAAAAAACGAGATGTCAGCAAAACAGGCTCGCGGCGATATCGACTTCATCGAGGAAATCATCAACGCCATCCACCAACAAGTGAGCTGACATGAGCGAATACCAACAGGGTGATTGGTCTGTGAAGGTGCGGGAGAACAAGGCCGGAAACCTCGCGATCGAAGTGTCGTTGCGGGAAGAGCCACACGCGGAGTTCGTCCTGCAAGAGAGCGGCACCATCGACTTCGGGACGAAGGGGCGCCAGATCGGGTGGGACATGCCGGGGGCTCCGAGCAAGGACCTGAAGAAGTTCCGCTTCTCCCCATAGCTCCTCCGGCCGATATCGCCCTCCTAGCTAGGTCGCCTCGACCGCCGCCGGCGCTTCCCGGCGCCGCTCCCACAGCGACCAGGCCGCCATCACCGCCCCGGCGTAGATCCAGCCGAGGAGGACGTCGAAGAACCAGTGCTCGCCGGTCGCCATCAGGGTCAGGCCCATCAGCAGCGGATAGAGCAGCAGCAGTGGCCGCAGCCAGCGGCGGCGCACCCGGCCCCAGAGGAAGAGCGCGACCAGGGTGACGAAGGCGGTGTGCAGCGAGGGCACCGCGGCGACCAGGTTGCTGGACGCCTGGCCCTTGGAGAAGAGCGAGGCGGTGCCGACGCTGATCACCTCCCAGCCCTTGCCGGTCGAGCGGTGGACTTCGTCGATCAGCCCCATTTCCCCGGCCATCCAGGGCGGCGCCGCGGGGAAGAGGATGTAGGTGGCGAGGCCGGCCAGCGCCAGCGTCACCAGTCGCTTGGTGAAACGCTTGAAGGCGAGCCGGTCGCGCGCCCAGTAGTACCCCGCGAGGGCGAAGGGAACGATGAAGTACGAGGTATAGGTGAAGGTGAAGAGGACGTCCCACCACATGACGGCGCCCGGCTCGTAGAGGTGGTCCTGCAGCCATTCGGTCGGGACCTCGCCGCCGAAGACGAACTTGTCGAAGTCGATCATCGGCAGGTAGTGGACGCCGATCCCGGTCGAGTCCGCCGCCCCGCGGGTGAGGTCGTAAACCCAGAGCACGGCGACGATCGGCAGCCAGTCGATCACCAGCTGGACGATTTCCCGCGGCGGCCGCCCGATCGAGGCGCAGGCCAGGGCGCCGCAGGTCCAGAGGATCACCAGCTCGCGCTGGACCGGGATCCCGTAGTTCGCCGTCCAGAGAATCAGGCCGAGGAAGTAGAGCCCGAACGCGTAGGGCCGGAGCACCGCCCAGGAGGCGAAGCGAAATTCAGGCGCCTGCTCGGCCCTCGTCTCCGAAAATTCACCCGTCGGCATGGTCGTACATGCTATGCGGGCATGACTTCCCATCTGATCGACGGCGAGCTCGTCGCCGGCACCGGCCCCGCCCTCGCGGTCGAGAACCCGTTCACGACCGAGACGATCGTCGAGCTCGCCGCCGCCTCGCCCGAGCAGGTCGACGCCGCAGTCGGAGCCGCCCGCCGTGCCTGGCCCGGCTGGGCGCGGATCAGCGCCGGCGAGCGCTGCGAGCTGCTGCACGAGGTCGCGCGCCGGCTGCGCGAGGGCTCCGAGGACCTGGCGCGGACGATGACCGCCGAGGGCGGCAAGCCGCTGATCGAGAACCGCGACGAGATCGAGTGGACGGCGACCGCCTTCGACTACTACGCGGAGATCGGCCGCGACCACGCCGGCCGGGTGATCCCACCGATCGAGAACACCCAGCTGGCGATGGTGGTCAAGGACCCGCTCGGGGTGGTCGGCTGCATCGTCCCCTGGAACTACCCGCTGCTGCTGCTCGCCTGGAAGGTGGCGCCGGCGCTGGCCGCCGCCAACTGTGTCGTCGCCAAGCCCTCGGAGCTGACCCCGCTCTCGACTCTGGCTCTGGCCCCGGTCTTCGAGCACCTGCCGCGCGGCGTCGTCAACATCGTCGCCGGGGCGGGAGACGCGGGCGCCCAGATCGCCTCCCACCCCGAGGTCGACTGCATCGCCTTCACCGGCTCGGTCGCGACCGGCAAGAAGGTGGCCGCAGCCTGCATCCCGCGGATGGCCCGGATGAACCTGGAGATGGGCGGCAAGGATGCCTTCATCGTCTGTGCCGACGTCGCCCCGCAGCTCGAGGTCGCCGCCCGCGGCGGCGCCTGGGCCGCTTTCCTCAACGCCGGTCAGGTCTGCACCTCGGCAGAGCGGTTCTACGTCGCCGAGGAGGTCTACGACGACTACGTCGCCGCCTTCGTCGAGCACACGCGCTCGCTCGTCCTCGGCGACCCCTTCGAGGTCGCCACCGACGTCGGCCCGATGGTCTCCGACCCACAGCGGGCCAAGGTCGTCGCCCAGCTCGAGGCCGCCAGGAGCGCGGGCGCCGAGGTCCTCACCGGCGGTGACCGCGGCGGCCAGGAGCGCGGCCACTTTCTCGCCCCCGCCGTCGTCACCGGCGCCGCACCGGACAGCGCCCTGCTGACTGAGGAGACCTTCGGCCCGGTCGCCCCGATCGTCCCGGTCTCCTCGCTCGAGGAGGCGATCGCGCTCGCCAACGGGACCGAGTTCGGCCTCGGCGCCAACGTCTACACCGCCGACCTCGAGAGCGCAGTCCGCTGCATGCGCGAGCTGCGCGCCGGCACGGTCTGGATTAACGACCCGCTGACCGACAACGACGCCGGGCCCTTCGGCGGCTTCAAGCAGTCGGGGCTCGGGCGCGAGCTCGGCCGCGAGGGCCTGGAGGCCTTCCAGGAGACCAAGCACGTGCACATGGAGTCGCGGATCGAGCGCAAGGAATGGTGGTACCCCTACCGCGAGTACGGGGCGAGCTGAAGGTTGACAGCGGCCGGCTGGCCGCTACTTGAACTGGAAGCTGGCCAGGTCCTGGCCGAACATCGGGCTGACGACTAGCTCATCGAGGTCGATGTCCTCGCCGACGAAGGTGCCGAGGGTCAGCGTCCCGAACGGTGCCCACGGCGCCTGCTCCATCACCGCTTCGTCGAGGTCAGCGTATTCGCGTTCCAGATCCGGGCTCAGCTGCTGCCGCCCCAACTCCCTGATCTTGGCGTTGATCGCCGGATCGTCGAAATTGGCCCAGTTGGTGTTGCCGTTGGGAAGGATGCTTTCGCCCGCCATCTGCGGCTGGAAGTAGTCATCGGGGTGCGGGTAGTCGAGGAACCAGTTCGACCAGCCGGTGTCGAGGTTGGGGGTGCCGGCGTTGCCGATCAGGGTGAAGTAGCTGGCGGCGCTGACCGCTTTCAGGGTGACGTCGAAGCCGAGGTCGGTCAGCACCTGCTCGTAGTACTCGCCTGCTTCGTCGTTGGGCGCCAGGTTGTTGGTCCAGACCGTCACCTCGCGGTCGGCCGGATTGGCTGCCGCGACCAGCTTCTTCGCCCGCGGCAGGTCGTGCGGGTAAAGCTCGAACTTGCGGTAGCCGGGCATCTGCGAGGGCAAGACCTGCTGGGTGCGGCTGAGGGTGCCGGCGTAGATCCGTTCCAGCGCCTCGGGGTCGATCGCGTAGTTGACCGCCTGCCGCACCCGCACGTCATCGAACGGCGGCTGCTGGGTGTTCATCCAGAAGTAGTAGACGCTGACCGTCGGTTCCTCGCGGAACTGGGTCCCCTCGTACTTCTCCTTCACATCGTTGTAGCGATCCGGCGGGGGCGGGTTCTTCATCCAGTCCATCTGCCCGCGTTCGACTTCGTCGACCTGGGTGTTCGGGTTCGTGCGCACCTCGAACTCGATCCGGTCGACGTGGCCGCCCGGCAGCTGCGGCATCGCCTCGCCGTTGGCCGCCTCCCAAGCCGGGTTGCGCGCGTATTTCCAGCTGTGGCCGGGCCGCACCGCGGTAATCACGTAGGGCCCGGTCGCCGGCGGCGGCTCGGCGGTCTGGTCCTCGGCCGGGGTGTCCGGCGGCACCGGCGCCGCGAACATCAGGGAGAGCACGTAGTTGAAGCTGCCATCCGGTTCCCGCAGGTGGATCACGATCTCGCCGCTCTCGTCGTCGGCCTCGATCCCGGCGATGCCGCCCTTCTTCGTTTCCGCGAACCCTTCGGCGCCGACGATGTTCATGTAGAAGCCCGTGCCCGCCGAGTTGAGCCGGATCAGCCTTTCCACCGCGCGGCCGAAGTCGGAGGCCCGCACCGGCGTCCCGTCCGAATACTCCAGACCGGGCCGCAACCGCAGCGTGTAGCGGCGGCCGCCCTGGTCGATCTCCGGCAGGTCCTCGGCGAGGCCGGGGATCAGCTTGGTCCCGGCTTTCCCGTCGGCGTGCTCGTAGGTGAGCAGCGGGATGTAGGTGTTGGCCAGCGCCGTCGCCCCTTCGAGGCTGTACGAGAGGCCGGGGTCGAGATATTCGGGGAAGGCCGAGTAGGTCCCGCGCAGGGTGCCGTCGTCCGCTGACCCGCTCGAGCCACAGCCCGAGAGGGCGATGCAAACCAAGAAAACAGATCCCACACGGCCGACTGCTCGCCGATTACTCCCCAAAGTCCTCATCCCTTTCCCCGAGACCGCCGCGAAGGATAAACGTGTAGGCGATCCATTCGTAAGGAGGCAGGCTAATCGACTCTGCCCGGGGAGTTGCAGCCAGCTACCTTTCGGGCATGAACGGAACCCCGGCCCTGACCTGTCCCAAGTGCGGCGGCGAGATGCGCGGCTACGAGCGCAACGGCGTCACCGTCGACCAGTGCGGCGACTGCCGCGGCATCTTTCTCGACCGCGGTGAGCTCGAGCGCCTGATCGACGCCGAGAACTCCCACTACGAGCGCGAGTTCTCCGAGGAGAAGCGGGAGCAGAAGCCCAAGAAGTCGAAAAAACGCAGCTTCCTCGAGAACTTGATGGAGGGAATCGGGGAATAGGTTCGCCGCCGCGATGAGTTTGGGCGCTCGTCGCGGTCTAACCGGTCAAAAGCCCAACGACGAAGGAGCTAGCCGATGCAGGAGCGGAACGGAGCGGCCGTGCGGGCCGAGGGTCTCGTCAAGCACTACGACAGTGGCGACGAGAAGGTCGAGGCCGTGCGCGGGGTCGATCTCGAAGTGAGCAGCGGGGAGATCTTCGGCTTCCTCGGCCCGAACGGGGCCGGCAAGTCGACGACGGTGCGGATGCTGACCACCCTGCTGACGATCACCGCCGGCCGCGCCGAGGTGCTCGGCACCGACGTCGCCGCCGAACCGGATGCGGTGCGGCACCGGATCGGGGTCGCGCTGCAGGAGGCCGGGCTGGACCCCCGCCAGACCGGCCGCGAGCTGCTCACTCTGCACGGAAGGCTCTACGGATTCAGCCAGGACAAAGCCGTCGCCCGAACCAACGAGCTGCTGGAACTGGTCGAACTGGAGGACGCCGCCGACCGGGTGATCAAGGGCTACTCCGGCGGCATGCAGCGCCGGCTCGACCTGGCCGCGGCGCTGGTCCATGAGCCCGAGGTCCTCTTCCTCGACGAGCCGACCACCGGCCTCGACCCGGCCAGCCGGCTGACGATCTGGGAGGAGGTGCGGCGGATCAACGGCCGTGGCACCACCGTCTTCCTCACCACCCAGTATCTGGAGGAGGCCGACCAGCTCTGCGACCGGCTGGCGATCATCGACGACGGGCGGATCGTCCGCGAAGGGACTCCCGCCAGCCTCAAGGCAGAGCTGGGCGAGCGCCGCGGCGGCGAGGAGGTCTCGCTCGACGATGTCTTCCTCGACGCCACCGGCCGCAGCCGCGACCGAGCCGCCGGCGAGGTCCAGGAGGTGGGCGCATGAATCCGACGCTGACCCTGGGCAAGCGCTCCATACGGGAGGCGATCCGCCAGCCCGACGCCCTCTTGATGACGATGTTCATCCCGATCTTCTTCCTGGTCGTCAACACCGGCCAGGCGGCGAAGGTCTTCCCCTCGGACTCGACCGGGTTCCTCGAGGGCCAGGGCTACGGCGCCTTCCAGCTGCCGATCACGCTGCTGCTGGCCGCCTCGTTCGGAATGGCGGCGCTGTTCCTGGTCGAGGAAATCGAGGGCGGCTACTTCGACAAGCTGCGGGCGATGCCGATCCCGCGCTACTCGATGGTGCTGGGACGGCTGGTAGCCGAGGCGGCCAAGGGCGTCCTCCTCTCCTCGATCATCGTCCTCCTCGCCCTCCCCTTCGGGATCACGATCGCCAGCGGCCCGTTCGGCTTCCTCCTGTTGATCCTGCTCACCACCCTCTGGGGCGTCGTCTACGCAGGCTTCATGCAGCTGATCGCGCTGAAAACCCGCAGCGCCGCGGCGACCAACTCGGGCGGGTTGATCTTCTTCCCGCTCCTCTTCCTGACGCCGAACTTCGTGCCGCGGGAAATGCTCGCCCGGCCGATGGAGGTCGCCGCCACGCTCAACCCCGTCACCTACCTGATGGAGGCGATGCGCTCGCTGATCCTCACCGACCTCGAGTGGGGCAAGGTCCTCCCCGGCTTCGCCGTCGTCGCCGTCCTCGGGGCGATCATGCTGGTGCTCAACGTGCGAATGATCAAGCACTATGACTAGCTATAAATTGAATAATGAGAACTTCTTGGCTGCTGTTGGCGGGGGCCGTAGCCGCGCTTTTTCTTTCCGGCTGCGGGGGAAGAAGTGACTCCGACAGCACCAAGTACCTGAAATATCAGACCCTTCCCTACGAGATCGAGTACCTGACCCTGGACGGAGAGCCAGGCCCCCAGAACGTCGGTCTCCCGCTGGGCGAAAAGCTCGGCTACTTCCGCGACGTCGGGATCCAGGCTCGGATCGGCTCTCCAAACGACCCCTCTCGCGTAACCAGGGACGTGGACCAAGGCAGTGCCGAAGCGGCGATCGCCCAGGAGCCGGAGGTTGTGCTGGCGCAGGAAGAAGGGCTGCCGATCGTCATCTTCGGAAGCCTCGTCTCCGAGCCGACCTTGGCGATGATCTGGCTGCCGGAATCCGGGATAGAGAAGATCGCCGATCTGAAGGGGAAGACGATCGCCTATCCCGGGGTCGGCTTCCAGAAGGACTTCCTCGAATACATCTTGGCGGGAGCCGGCCTGACGCTTGCCGACGTGAAGCTCAGGAACGTCGGCGATGGCCTGGCGGACGCGCTTGCCTCCGGGCGTGCCGACGCGATCTTCGGCGGCTCGGGGAACGAAGAGGGCGCCTTCCTCGAAGCACGTGGACTGGAGCCCGTCGTCACCGAGGCGACCGACCTCGGGGTGCCCGGCTACGACGAACTGGTCCTGATCGCACGCCGCGATCACTATGCGAAGGATCCGGAACTGTTCGAGCGCATCCTGGATGCCTCGATCCGCGGCAATCAGGCGGCACCCGAAGACGCCGACGCGGCCACCGACGCCGTCGTCGCCCAGAGCCTCGGAGTGGCCCCGCCGGGACCAACCCGGGCGGGGATCGAAGCGACCACCCCCTTGCTCTCCCAGGACGGGGACGTCGCCGAAGCCCAGTTGGAAGAGCTGATCGGCTGGATGCACGAAGAGGGAATGATCCGCCGCCAGATCCCGGCATCCAGCCTGCTCGCCGGCTCCTAGGGGCAGGGTCTGAGCCGGCCAGGCGCCGGCACCGCGCCTATCTCTTCGGGTCGATCAGGATCTTCGCGTGCCGCTCCGGGTCGCCGAGCGCGGAGAAGGCGTCGTCGACCCCGTCGAGGCCGACGGTGCCGGTGACGAGCGGGGCCGGGTCGACCTTGCCCTCGGCGAGCATGTGCAGGGTGTCGCGGTACTCGATCGGCGTGTAGCCGATGACGAAGCGGAGATCGACCTCCTTGTTGATCGCCATCGCCGGCCGGATCCGGTCGCCCTCCATGCAGACGCCGACGACCACGACCCGGGTCGCCATCGGCGCCGCGGCGACGATCTGGTCGATCACGCCGGGCACGCCGACGCACTCGAAGACCACGGGCCCGCTCGGCGCGCCGACCCCGAGCGCCTCCGCGGCCCGGTAGACGGGCTCCCAGGGCAGCGGCAGGCGGCGCAGTTTCTCCATCCCGCCAACCGCCATCTCGAAGAGGTCGGGCGCCCGGACCACGTAACCGTGCCGGTCGAGATCCTCATAGGGAGACTCCGCGGCGGGGTCGACGACGAGGTCGGCCCCGCAGCGGACGGCGAGCGCGCGCCTCGTCGCCGAGAAGTCGGAGGCGACGACCCGGCGCACCCCTTGCGCCTTCAGCATGCAGATCACCGCCAGGCCGATCGGGCCGCAGCCGATCACGATTGCCACCGTCTTCTTGCCCACCTCGCCGCGTCGCACCGCGTGGTAGGCGACGGCCATCGGCTCGGTCAGCACGGCCAGCTCGGAGGGCAGGCCGTTGGGGACCGGCATCGCCAGCGACTGCTCGACCAGCATCCGCTCCGCGTAGGCCCCCGGCGCGTGCGGGGAGAGGCCGATCGTGTGGACCTCGCCGTCGCCGCCGCGCAGGAAGGGGACCGCGACCACCGGCGTCCCGGCCTTGATCTTCTTTCGCGTCTTCGGCCCGTGGTCGACGACGACCCCGCAGAACTCATGACCCAGGACCACCTCGTGGCCGGATCGCATCAGTCCCGAGTAGCCGAACTCCGCGGCGATGTCGGCGACCGCGTCGGCGTGGTGGCGGGCGTGGAGATCGGAGCCACAGATTCCGCAGCGGGTGACGTCGACGAGCAGCTGGCCCTTGCCCGGCGTCGGATCGTCGCGCTCCATGACGGCGAGCTCCGCTCGGCTGCATACGACGGCTCTCATCCCGATCCCAAAATAGCGGGACCGTCCCACCGTTACCCTGATCGGTCGAATGGTTCCCCTCTCGATCCTCGACCTCGCCGCCGTCGGCCGCGAGGAGACCATCGCCGAGAGCTTCGCCGGCAGCGTCGCGCTGGCGCAGGCGGCCGAGCGCGGCGGCTACAAACGCGTCTGGTACGCCGAGCACCACAACATCACCTCGATCGCCTCCTCGGCGACCGCGGTGCTGATCGCCCACGTCGGCGCCCAGACTCAGACGATCCGGCTCGGCGCCGGCGGGGTGATGCTGCCCAACCACTCGCCGCTGGTGATCGCCGAGCAGTTCGGGACCCTGGAGACGCTGCACCCCGGCCGGATCGACCTCGGCCTGGGACGGGCGCCCGGCACCGACCAGCTGACCTGGAGGGCGCTGCGGCGCGATCCCGCCGCCTCCGCGCGCTTCCCCGAGGACGTGCTGGAGCTGCAGAAGTTCCTCGGCGACGAGGAGCCGCTGCCCGGCCTCCGCGCGATCCCCGGCCGCGGCACCAAGGTGCCGCTCTACCTTCTCGGGTCATCCCTCTTCGGGGCCGAACTGGCGGCCCAGCTCGGCCTGCCCTATGCCTTCGCCTCCCACTTCGCGCCCCGCTACCTGCACGAGGCGATCAAGGCCTACCGCGAGGGGTTCAAGCCCTCGGCGCAGCTGCGCGAGCCCTACGTGATCGCCGGCGTCGGCGTGATCGCCGCCGACACCGAGGAGAGCGCCGAGGCCCAGCTCGAGGTCGCCCGCCGGATCCGCACCCGCGCCGTGCTTGGCCGCGGCCGCAAGCTGAGCGACGACGACGTCACCGCCCTCCTGAATTCGCCCGATGCGGCCCTCGTCGACGAAATGCTCGCCTGCACGGCCGTCGGCACCGCCGATCAGGTCCAGGCCTACCTGGAGAGGTTCGCCGCCGACACCGGCGCCGACGAGTTGATCACCGCGCACTACTCCGATTCGGTGCCGAACCGGCTGCGCTCGGTTGAACTGACCGCCGCGACTGCATAATGAGGTCGATGCGCCGCCTCGTCTTCCTCCTCGCCGCCGTCGCGGCCCTGCTGGCCCCGGCAACCGCCGCCGCCGTGGAACGCACGGTGAGCGTCCAGGCAACGGTCGAACGCGAGGTGCCCAACGACGCCGCCGAAGTCCGCTTCACGGTCAGTAAGGAACGGCAAGGCAGGTCCGCCGCCCTGCGCATCGTCGCGGCGCGACTGCGGGCCGTGATCGCCGCCGCGCAGTCGACCCCGGGGGTCGGGCCGGGGGATGTCACCACCGGGTCGGTCTCGGTGCGGCGGGTGGAACGCGGCGAGCGCCCCGTCTACCGGGCCAGCGAGAGCGTCACCGTCGTCACCCATAACCCGGAAGCAGCCGGGGATCTTGTCGCGGCTGGAGTCGCGGCGGGGGCGACGAGCACGAGGGGGCCGAACTTCTTCGTCGGCGATCGCGAAGCCGCCTACAACGCCGCCCTGGTCGAAGCGCTGACGCAGGCGAAGACCAAGGCCGGGATGCTGGCCGCGGCGGCCGGGGCCACGCTCGGACCCGCGCTGACGATCGCCGAGAGCGGCAACGTGGTGCCAGTGTCCGCTCCGCAAGCAAAAGACGTGGCCAGCGGCTGCGCCGGCGCTCCGGTCCGCAAGAAGGGCGCGAAGACGAGCGCCTGCGCGGCACCCTCGCCCCCGGTCAAGCCGGGCCGCTCGACCGTCACCGCGACGGTCGCCGCAACCTTCGCCCTGCAGTAGATCCCGTGAGCTAACGCGGCCCGTCGGTGTGCAGGAACAGCACCGGGTCGACGAGGTTTCCCGCCGCCCGCAGCGCCAATAGGCCGGCCATTGCCTTCGCGGTGTAGACGGGGTCGAGCGCGAGTCCCTCCCGCTCGGCGAGGCTGGCGGCCTGCGCAGCAGCCTCGGTCGGGTGACCGTAGCCGGCGCCGATCTTGTCGCGGGTCAGGTCGAGCATCCCGGGCTCGATTCGAAGCTCGCCGAGGCGGGCACCCCGGCGCTCCAGCAACTTCGCGGTGCGGCGGGCGAGGCGGGCGAGCACCGGCGGGTCGAGCCGCAGCTGGTCGTTGACCACGACCCCGACCACCCGGGTTCGCATCCCGGCTAACTGGAAGCCGAGCGCGAGGCCGGCGGCGGTGCCGCCGGTGCCGACCGGGACGACGACCTGGGCCGGCTCCGGCAGCGAGCCGGCCTCCACTTGAGCGGCGATCTCGAGCGCCGCCTCGACATAACCGAGCGCCCCGACCGGCGAGGAGCCCCCGGCCGGCAACAGATAGGGCGGGCGGCCACCGCGGGCGTTGCGTGCAAGCAGCCAGGGCAGCATCGCCACGGTCCGCGCCTTCGAACGGGTGCGGTAAATCCGAGCCCCCGACGCTTCGAGCCGAGTCAGCTGCGCCCTGACGTGGTCGTCGACCGGCTGGTCGACCAGCGCCAACGCGGTGGCGAGCCCGTGATCGCGCCCGTAGAGCGCGGTCGCCAGCCCCCAGTTGGTGCCGAGGCCGCCGAAGGTGAGGATCGAACGCCGGCCACGCCGCTCGGCGTCGGGAATCAACCACTCGAGCTTGCGCACCTTGTTCCCGCCCCAGCTGCCCGAACCGAAGGCGCCGTCTTCCTTCACCCAGATCCCGAGTCCGGCCAGCTCGCGGACCGGCGTCGGTCGCTCGGACAGGCTCAGGTGCGGGAGGTTGCCCGCGAGCCCCGGAAAGCGCTGGTGCAGGTTGGGGGCCATCGGCTACGGGTCGGCGAGAAGCTGGGGCTAGACGCCGCCGGCGGGGCGCCGGTGCTCGGCTTCGACTTCGGCCTCGCGGGGGATCAGCATGGCGGCGAGGACCAACCCGATCGCGGCGAACGCAGCGGCGATGATCACCGCCAGGTGCATCCCGTTGACGAACCCGGTGGAGGCGACTTCGAGCAGCTTGGCGCCACCTTCGCCGCCGACCTGGTTGGCCACCGCGACCGCGCCGGAGATGCTCGAGTCGGCGGTTTCCTGCGCCCCGGCGGGCAGCTTTTCGTAGATGCTCGAGTCGGTCAGGTGGCTGCTGAAGACCGACTGGCCGATCCCCCCCATCACCGCGATCCCGAAGGAGGCGCCGATCTGGCGGATCGCGGCGTTGGTCCCCGAGGCCATCCCCGCTTTGTCGGCCGAGACCGAGCTCATCATCGCCGCCGAAGCGGGCGGCTGGATCAGCGAAACCCCGGCGCCGGCGAGCAGCAGCCCGACCAGGACCACCAGGTAGGACGAATCCTCATTGGCGGCGAGGAAGGCGAGCAGGCCGGCGGCGAGGATCGCCATCCCGGCCATCACCGTGCGCCGGTCGCCGCGCCGCTCGGCGATTTTCGGCGCCAGCGGGGCGACGATCAGCAGCGAGACCGCGAACGGCACCAGGGCGACGCCCGCTTTCAGCGGCGAGTAGTCGCGCACCGTCTGTAGGTAGAGGGTGAGCTCGTAGACCAGGCCCATCAGGGCGAGGAAGGCGACCGCGATCGCCAGAATGCCCGAGGTGAAGGGGGCGGAGAGGAAGAGTCGCGGGTCGAGCTCGGGGAACTTCGCCCGCAGCTCGTAGCGGATGAAGGCGGTGAGCAGGACGGCGGCGAGGACGAAGGCGCCGAGGACCGGGGCCGAATCCCAGCCCTGCACCGGCCCCTCGATCAGGCCGTAGAAGAGGGCGAAGAGACCGGCGAGCGAGAGCAGCGCCCCGGGCACGTCGATCGGCGCCGCCGATGCGTCCTTCGACTCCTCGACGTTGCGGAGGATCATCACCTGGCCGAGGATCACGATCGGGACGTTGATGTAGAAGATCCAGCCCCAGGCTTCGGTCGAGTTGAGGATCAGCCCGCCGAGGATCGGACCGACCGCGAGGCCGATCGCCGACATCCCGGCCCAGACCCCGATCGCCCGCGCCCGCTCTTTTTCGTCTTCGAAGGTCGAGCGGATCAGCGACAGGGTCGAGGGCGGGATCGCGCCCGCCCCCAGCCCCTGGATCGCGCGGGCGAAGATCAGGAAGGTGGCGCTGTCGGCCAGGTCGGAGAGCCCCGACAGCACCGAGCCGAGGATGAACACCGCCATCCCCAGCTGCAGCACCCGCTTGCGGCCGAACTTGTCTCCGATCGAGGCCGAAAGCAGGATCGTCGAGCCGAAGGTGATGATGTAAGCCGAGTTGATCCAGACCAGCTCCGAGGACGTCGTGTCGAGGTCCCGGGCGATCGTCGGCAGGGCGACGTTGAGGATCGTCCCGTCGATCCCGACCATGATCAGCGGCACCGAGATCGCGATCAGGATGCGCTTCTTACGGCTCTCCATGCAGCGATCCTATGTCTACCCGCGGCTGGTCTGACGTTCATTTTCCCGATCGGGAAAAGAATCACCTAGGCAGAGCAAAATCTGGGCTGTTTATCCCGAACGGGAAAAATCGAGCCAGTCCGCCCGATTAGCGGGCTATCTTTTCCCGAACGGGAAAATGGACCTCGCGACCATCAACACCTCGCAGAGCCTCGGCGCAACGATTCGCCGCCGCCGGGTCGAGCTCGGCCTCTCCCAGAGCGCCCTCGCCGACGTGGCCCGCACGACCCTGCGGTTCATCAGCGAACTCGAGAACGGCAAGTCCAGCGCCCAGCTCGACGGCGTGCTGCGGGTGCTGGCAGCGCTCGGAATCGAGCTGGTCGCGAGGCAGCGTTGAACGCCCTCGCCGTCTACCTGCACGGCACGCGGGCGGGCACGCTCGAGCGGCTGCCACAGGCCAGGCTGCGATTCACCTACTCGCCCACATATGCGAGCGCCGGGGGAGCGCCTGTGTCCCTCAGCCTGCCGCCGCGAGAGGAGACGTTCGAGGACGCCGAATGCGCCCCCTTCTTCCAGGGCCTGCTGCCCGAGGGGGACTTCCTGCGGGCGATCGCGCGAACCTTCCACATCTCCGCCGAGAATCCGTTCGCCGTGCTGGCGGCAATCGGCGGCGAGTGCGCCGGGGCAATCGGGCTCGGATCCACCGACGGACCGGTCCCCGGCACCGACGCGCCGCCGCCGCGCTGGCTCAACGACGAAGAGATGCGGGAGCTTCTGGAGGAGCTGCCCTCGCGCCCGCTCCCACTGCTCGACGAGGCAGAAGACGAGGACGGGATTCGCATCTCGCTGGCGGGCGCCCACGACAAGATCGGCGTCCTCCACCCAGAGGAGAGGATCGGGCTGACCCGCGGTTCCCCGCCCAGCACCCACATCCTCAAGCTCCCGATCGCCCGGGTCGCCGAACCGATCGTCGACGAGGCCTACTGCATGGCCCTGGCTGCCGCCGCCGGCCTCGACGTCGCCGCGGCGGAACCGCGGGAGGCAGGAGACCGCGAGTTCCTGCTCGTACGCCGTTACGACCGCGACCCCGGCGCGCCCGGGGACGCCCGCATCCACCAGGAGGACTTCTGCCAGGCGCTGGGAGTCGCCCCCGAGGAAAAGTACGAAGGCGACGGCGGGCCCGGGGTGGCCGGGTGCGCCGCCCTGCTCTGGCGGGTATCGAGCGCCCCCGCCCGCGACGTCGTCGCCTTCGCCGACGCCCTCCTCTTCAACTTCCTGATCGGCAACCACGACGCTCACGCGAAGAACTACTCGCTGCTGCTCGACGGGCCGGAAGCGATCCGGCTGGCCCCGCTCTACGACCTCCTCTGCACCGCCGTCTTCGCCGAAACGAGGAAGAAGCTGGCGATGAAGTACGGGGGCGAGAACCGGCCGAAATACCTCCGCCGCCGCCACCTCGACCGGCTCGCCGACGAGCTCGAAGTCAAACCGAGCCTGGTGCGGGACCGGGCGGAGCGGATGATCGAGCTGGTCGGCGCCAACGCCGAAGCCGCTCGCGAAGCCTTGCCGGCGGGGTTCCAGGACCGGCCGCTCCTCGAAGAAGATCGCGGGCCTTATAGAAGTGCGCCGCGAGCGGCTGGCAAAAGCCGTCGCCGAAGATCCCTAAGTAGGTCGCACTTGGTGCTACGCTCGTGCACATGGCGCGAGAGGTCTCGATCCGCGAGTTGCGCAACTCAACCGCAGGGGTCGTCGCAGACCTGAAAGCCGGGGAACCCCTGACGCTGACCGTCAATCGGCGACCCGTCGCCGACATCCTTCCCCATGTCGAGAGGCGAGACCCGTGGGTCTCCTCCTCCGAGTTGCGGCGCATCGTGCGGGAGGCGCCTGCCGACCCCGATCTGCTGGACGATCTCGCTGATGTTCGCGGGGCCGAGCTCGACGAATGAGCAAAGCGATTGCTGACACCTCGATCTTCATAGCCGAGGAGACCGGCCGCGAGCTCGGAGAGCTACCCGAGAAGATCGCGGTCTCGGTGATCACCGTGGCCGAGTTGGAGTTAGGGGTCCTGCGAGCCGCCGATGCAGATGCACGTGCCCGCCGGCTGTCCACCCTCTCCCGGGTCCAATCGACCTATCCCCTCCTTCCCGTCGGTCCCGAGGTTGCGAGCTGCTTCGCCCGCATCGCAGCGGCCCAGCGCGAACAAGGCCGCCGCCTCCGCCGTCACGACACCTGGATTGCCGCAACCGCCATGCACCATCGCGCCGCGGTCCTTACCCAGGACGCCGATTTCTCCTCCTTCGAGGAAATCGATGTGATCCGAGCCTGAAGCTCAGCCGCTGACGTAGTCCGCCAGGTGCTCCCCGGTGAGCGTCGCGCGAGCGGCAACCAGATCGCCGGGCGTGCCCTCGAAGACGACTCGGCCGCCGTCGTGGCCGGCGCCGGGCCCGAGGTCGATGATCCAGTCGGCGTGGGCCATGACCGCCTGGTGGTGCTCGATTACGATCACCGACTTGCCCGAGTCGACCAGATCGTCGAGCAGGCCGAGTAGCTGCTCGACGTCGGCGAGGTGGAGGCCGGTGGTCGGCTCGTCGAGGATGTAAACGCCGCCCTTCTCGCCCATCTGGGTGGCGAGCTTGAGCCGCTGCCGCTCGCCGCCGGAGAGCGTGGTTAGCGGCTGGCCGATGCCGAGGTAGCCGAGCCCGACGTCGGCGAGCCGCTGCAGGATCTTGTGGGCCACCGGGATCGCCGCCTCGCCGTCGCCGAAGAACTCCTCCGCCTCGCCCACCGACATCGCCAGCACCTCGCTGATGTCGCGGCCGCCGAACTCGTACTCGAGCACCTCGGCCTGGAACCGCTTTCCCTCGCACTCCTCGCACGGGGTGGCGACGCCGGCCATCATCGCCAGGTCGGTGTAGACGACGCCGGCGCCGTTGCAGTTGGGGCAGGCGCCTTCGGAGTTGGCGCTGAACAGCCCCGGTTTGACACCGTTGGCTTTCGCGAAGGCTTTGCGGATCGGGTCGAGCAGCTTGGTGTAGGTCGCCGGGTTGCTCCGCCGCGAGCCGCGGATCGCTGCCTGGTCGACCGTCACCACCCCGTCGCGCCCCGACACCGAGCCGCCGATCAAGGAGCTCTTGCCCGAGCCCGCCACGCCGGTGACGACGACCAGCACCCCGAGGGGGATGTCGACGTCGACACTGCGCAGGTTGTTGGTGTCGGCGCCGCGCACCTCCATCGCCTCCAATGAGGTCCGCACCTCGGGCTTCAGCGCGGCGCGGTCGTCGAGGTGCTGCCCGGTCAGCGTCTTGCTGGCTCGCAGACCCTCGACGGTGCCCTCGAAGACCACCTCCCCACCCTCGCCGCCGGCCCGCGGGCCGAGGTCGACGACGTGGTCGGCGATCCCAATCGCCTCCGGCTTGTGCTCGACGACCAGCACCGTGTTGCCCTTGTCGCGCAGCTGCAGCAGGAGGTCGTTCATCCGCTGGATGTCGTGCGGGTGCAGACCGATCGTCGGCTCGTCGAAGACGTAGGTGACGTCGGTCAGCGACGACCCCAGCTGGCGGATCATCTTCACCCGCTGCGCCTCGCCGCCGGAGAGCGTGCCCGCGGGCCGCTCCAGCGAGAGGTATCCCAGCCCGATCTCCACGAACGAGTCGAGCGTCTCCCCCAGCACCTCCAGCAGCGGCGCCACCGATGGCTCGTTGAGCCCACTCACCCACTCGGCCAGGTCGCTGATCTGCATCGCGCAGGCGTCGGCGATGCTCTTCTTCTTGATCTTCGCCGACCGCGCCGCCTCGCTGAGCCGGGTGCCCTCGCACTCGGAGCAGGTGGTGAAGACGACCGCCCGGTCGACGAACGCCCGGATGTGCGGCTGCATCGCCTCCTTGTCCTTGGCGAGCATCGACTTCTGGATCGTCGGGATCAGACCCGCGTAGGTGAGGTTGATGCCCTCGACTTTGATTTTGGTCGGCTCTTTGTAGAGGAGGGCCTCGCGTTCCGCCTTGGTGAACTTCTTCAGGGGCCTGTCGGGGTCGAAGAAGCCGCAGCCCCTGAGAATCCGACCCTGCCAGCCCTTCATGCTGTAGCCGGGGATCGTCAGCGCCTCTTCGTTGAGGGACTTGCTCTCGTCGTAGAGCGCCGAGAGGTCGAAATCGGTGACCTCGCCCCGGCCTTCGCACTTGGGGCACATGCCGCCGGTGCGGCTGAAGTTGACCCGCTCAGATTTCCCCTCCCCCACCTTCATCATCCCGCTCGCCTCGACCGAGGCGACGTTGAAGGAGAACGCCGCGGGAGAACCGAGGTGCGGCTTGCCGAGCCGGCTGAAGAGGATGCGCAGCATCGCGTTGGCGTCGGTGACGGTGCCGACCGTGGAACGGGGGTCGGCGCCCATCCGCTCCTGGTCGACGGTGATCGCGGTGGTCAGCCCGTCGAGCACGTCGACCTCGGGCCGCGCCAGCGCCGGCATGAAGCCCTGGACGAAAGCGCTGTAGGTCTCGTTGATCAGCCGCTGGGACTCGGCGGCAATCGTGCCGAACACCAGGCTGCTCTTGCCCGAGCCGGAGACGCCGGTGAAGGCGGTCAGCCGGCGCTTCGGGATCTCGACGCTGACGTCCTTGAGGTTGTTGACCCGCGCCCCGTGGACGCGGATCAGGTCATGGCTGTCGGCGGCGTGCGACTTGGTCACGACTGGTCGATGCGGACCAGGTTGCCGGACGGGTCGCGCACGGCGCAGTCCCGCGTGCCCCACGGCTGGTCGGTCGGCTCTTCGACGATCTCGGCGCCGGCGGCCCGCACCTTCTCGAAGGCGGCATCGAGGTCGTCGCTGTGGAAGTGGACGCCGTTGAGGGCGCCCTTGGCGACGAGCGCGGCAACCGCCTCGCCGTCGGCCGGGCTGCCGTTCAGGTAGTTGGTGAGGACGATCGAGACTTCGGGCTGGGAGGCGGCGCCGACGGTGATCCAGCGGAAGTCGCCTTTGGCGACGTCGTTGCGCAGTTCGAGGCCGAGGGTGTCGCTGTAGAAGGCCAGCGCCTGGTCGGGGTCATGGACGATTACGAAGCATTGGGAGAGAGAAAGGTTCATGCCCGCAAGGCTAGGGAGCCGGTGCCCCTGCCGTTTCTCCGATCCTGCTCGGTTCGCGGCTGGGGCGGGTGGCGTCCTTGGCGATGCAGCCCGGCACACTTTCCAGCGCGCCGTGGTCGCGCGCCCGGTAGGCCGTCGGCGTTTCTCCCGCCAGCTGGGTGAAGCGGGCGCTGAAGGAACCGAGCGACGCACACCCGACCGCCACGCAGACCTCGGAGACCGACATCTCGCCCCGCCGCAGCAGCGCCTGCGCCCGCTCGATCCTCCGCGTCATCAAGTAGCCATAGGGCGTCTCCCCATAAGCCGCGCGGAACTGCCGCGAGAAGTGAGCGGTCGACATCAGCGCCTCACGAGCGAGCGCGGCGACATCGAGTGGCCGCGCGTACTCCCGGTCCATCAGGTCACGGGCGCGGCGCAGATGCGCGAGGTTCTCGAGCTCCTCTGACGTCACGTCTCCGAGCCTAGCGACGCTCTGAGGGTTGGCTGCTACCTTGAATGGGTCGGGTTTGGCCGATTCGCCACCCGAGGGGTTCCGTTTCCTCCGTGTGCCGGTTGGCGCCTTGGGGCCGCAGGATCTCCCCAGACGTTTAGCCAGGAGCTGAAGCATCACTACCAGGTGGAGTTGCGCTCGCTGTGGAGTCTCGGCCGGTCGAATCGACGGCGGCCACGTAACCCTGCCCACGACCTGGACCCGATCGGGGGAGACGGTCTCCTGCCTCACCTGCAGCCGCGCCCTGGCGGGGGACACGGCGGTCGAGGCCGCTCCCGCGGACTGCCCCCGGGAGGACCTGGTTCGACTCCGGCGCACGGCGCTGATCAAGTTCGAGATCGACCGCTGTCCCGAAGCACCCAACGGGACGATCGCGCAGGCCTGCCGCACCTCGACCGGGACGGTCGCGGCGGTCCGCGAAGCGTCGCTCGGGCCGGCAGACCACGCCGAGACCGCTCGCAGCGGCGGCTGAGAGGCCGAACCATGGAGATCGGACTCGGGCTCGCCGCCGCCGTCGCGCTGATGACCAACCTTGCCTCGCTCTTCAAGCACCGTGGTTGCCAGCATGTGCAGCCCGTCTCCATCGGTCGCCCGCTGATGAGCCTGCGCAGTCTCGCGGCCTCGCCGTGGTTCGCCGCCGGCTGGGGCCTCGCCGCGCTGGCCTGGCTGACCCACATCGCCGCGCTCTCGCTGGCCCCGATCTCGCTCGTGCAGGCGGTGCTCGCCGGCGGCGCGGTCACCCTCGCGGTGCTTTCGCAGCGCCTTTTCGGCGACCGGGTCGAGCGGCGGCAGTGGCTGGCGCTGGTTCTCGGTGGCGTCGGCCTGGCGCTGCTTGCCGCCACCCTGCCTCGCTTCAGCGGCGCCCACTCGGGCTTCTCCCTGGAGGCGATCGTCAGCTTCGAGGGCGGGCTGGTGCTCCTCGCCGCCGGGATCGCGCTCGGTCACCGCTCCGAGCGCCTCGCCGCGCGACGCGGCGTGCTGCTGGCGATCCTCGCCGGCCTGCTCTTCGCGCTGGCCGGTGTCGCGATCAAGGCCCTCACCGGCGACCCCGGCGGCTGGGCACTGACATCCTCCCTCGTCATCCTCACCGTCGGCTGCGGCGCCCTCGCCCAGTACGCGGCGGTGGCAGCGCTGCAGAGCGGCGGTGCGATCGAGACGATCGGCCTGATGGGAATCGTCGCCAACGCGATCCAGATCGTGGCCGGCATCCTCGTCTTCGGCGACCCCCTCTCCCCCAGCCCGCTCGGGATCGTGCTTCAGGTCACCGCGCTGGCGATGGTCTGCTTCTCCGCCCTGCTGCTCCCGTCCTCACTCACCGCGCGGACCGTCGCTCAGACCTAACGCGATCACGAAGCGTCAGCGGGCGACGACGCCCGCTTCGGCGGCGGGCGCGGCATAGGCGGCGGCGAGCGTCGCGACAGTCTCGTGAGCGTTGAGTCCGCTCGGGTTGGGAACCACCCAGAGCGCCGCGCCGGACCAGTAGGCAGTGCTCTCGAGCGTGTCCGGCTGCCGGCCCAGCGCGGCACCGCGCTGGCCGAACGCCTCGCGGTAGGCGGTGACGCCGGCGATCGCGACGACCGCGGGGCGGTGCTCGGCGACGAACCGCTGCAGCCGCTCGCCCCCCTCGCGCAGCTCCTCGCGGGAGAGCTCAGAGGCGCGGGCGGAGGCGCGCCGCACGAGGTTGGTGATCCCGACGCCCCGTGCCACCAGGTGGGCGCGGTCGCCATCGTTCATCCCGGCGACCCGGTCGACCTCGTACCCGGTGATCCCGGCCGCGGCCAGCGCCGGATAGAAGCGATTGGTGGGATGCGCGAAGTGGGTCTGGACCGCAGCCGTCCACAGGCCCGGGTTGATACCGACGAACAGCAGCTTCAGCCCAGACCCGACCAGGTCGGGAACCTCATCGCCCCGGAACGCCTCCAATTCCGCACTCGTGAACCGCATGTCCGCGATCCTGCCTCAAGTCGTCGATTTCGCGCGTTCTCGTTCGTCGTCTGGGTAGAGGGGGCTCAGAGGAGCTCCCGCGACCGAAGGAGAGATCGAGATGGGAAAGCTGATCGCAAGCACGCAGGCCACCCTCGACGGCGTCATCGACCCGGTCGGCGAGTGGGTGGAGCCGGGCGGAGACCACGCCGAGTACTCGTTCGAGCGCCAGGCGAGGTCCAGCGGGCTGGTTCTGGGCCGCAAGACCTACGAGGGGCTGGCGGGATACTGGCCGGGAGAGACGGGCAAGTGGGCGGACATGGTCAATTCGATGCCGAAGCACGTCGGCTCCACCACCCTCTCCGGCGAGCTCGAGTGGAACGCGACCCTGCTCGAAGGGGAGCTCGAGGACTCGATCCCAAAGCTGAAGGACGAAGTCGACGGCGACCTCTTCATGCACGGCAGCGGCGAGTTCGCCTACGCCCTCGCCGAGAAGGGCTTGGTCGACGAGTTCGAGGTCTACCTCAACCCGATTGTCTGGGGCGGAGGGAACGTCCACGTGCTCGGCGACAGAGGAACCATCCGGATGCAACTCGAGGACATCAAACGCTTCGACTCCGGAGTGGTGCTGCTCACCTATCTGCCGGCGTCCTGACCCGGCTGCTTCTGAGACTTCAGCGAGGGGGATCCGGAGCCGAAGGGTCGATGGCCTACAGTCATCGAGCGCAGTTCTTGCTGCGCAAAACAATTGAGAGGCGGTCCCTTGAGTCCTGTCGGTTATGAGCTTTGCACTCCCGAAGGTGGCAAGGGCGGTGGCGTTCGCGCCACTCGCAGCTTCCAGATTGGCGAGACGGTGATGGTCGGAATCCTCGAAGGCGAGGTCCCCCGCAACGACTCGCATGCGACCCAGGTTGGTCGCGATACCTGGGCCCGACATGCTGATCTGGGCCCGCAGGTGAACCACTCATGTAGCCCCAACTGCGGCGTTGAGTTGAACGACACGGGAGCCTGCAACTTCGTCGCTCGCAAGTCGATCTCGGATGGCGAGGAGATCACCTTCGACTACGCGATGCGCAACTACTCGATCGAGCACTTCCCAGAAGATTGCCTCTGCGGGGCCGACATCTGCCGCGGCACGGTCACCGGCTGGAAGGACCTGCCGTCCGAGCGCAAAGCCTCCTACGAGGGCGAGGTCGCGCCCTACCTGCTGGAGATGGACCGCGAGCTATCCCCCTCGGTCAGCTGAAGCCCCGCCGCTGAGCCGAGCGCCCATCTTCACCGCCCGCACCGCGCTGGTCGCGCCCGCCTGCAGGGTCGCCGCGACGAGAAAGATCGCGAGCCCGGGGATGCGAAGGATCGGCGAGCCGATCATCAGCAGGCCGATGCGCCCAAGGATGTAGGGAGGCGTGGCGAGGGCGACGCCGAGCAGGCCGCCGACGGCGCTGGCGGAGAGGCGGTCGCGGCGGGAGGCGGTCGGCTCGACCCCGATCAGGCGCGAGGGAACTGCGACGTAGGCGGCCATCATCAGACCGATGACGACCCCGAGGGAGACCGCGAACCAGGGCTCCCCGGCCCGGGGAGCGAGCAGCACCGCCAGCCCCAGGGCAAGGCCGAGCGCTCCGCCGGTGACGACGATCGGGGTCAGCCGCTTTCGCGCTTCGGCAATCGCCCGGCCGACGCGAGGCGTTCCCGGCTGGGCGATGGCGAAGCCGAAAACCGCGTTGAAAAAGAAGACGCCGATCGTGATCGCGACGATCGCTGCGATCAGGAGCACCACCAGCACGCCTTCGAGCTCGCGAAAGTCGCGGCCGTGGAGAAGATGCGCGCGCAGGTTGTACATCGCCAGCCAGATCCAGACCGCCGGCAGGATCTGGATCAGGGTCAGCCGCCAGTTCGAGAACAGCAGCCGCACCCCGCCGAGCAGCATCGCCACGCCGCCGACCGCGTAGGCAAGCGGCGCCAGATAGCGCCGGGACCGGCTCAGATCCTCGATCGCGCGGGCGATGTCCGCCTCGTCGCCACTCCGGATCCCCTCCAGGAGCCGGAGCGAAAAGTCGATTGCCCTACTCGTAGCGATAGTGAATGGCCAGCGCGTTGCCATCCGGGTCGGCGAAGAAGGCCTGGTAACAGACACCCGAGTCGAGGGTCTCGCCCCGGAACTCGATCCCGCGCGATTCCAGCTCCGCCTTCGCCGCCTCGAAGTCGTCGACGTGGAACTCGATCGGGTGGTTGTTGGCGCGGAACTCGATCCCGAAGGCGTCCGACTGCATCACGGCGATCGTCAGGTTGCCGGTCTCGAACTCACCGGCGGGCATCTCGCCCCACCGCTTCGAGAACTCGAGGCCCAGCGTCTCGCCATAGAACTTGGCCGCCCGCTCGTAGTCCTGCGTGGAAACGGTGATGAAGTCGGTGCCCCTTATGACCTGCGTCTGCGTCGCCATTGCGCTCCCTTCGCTGTGATTTCCGCTCGGGACCGTAGCGCCACCCGGAGCCTGGGATCGGTAACGCTTTTCCGCCCTCCGGCCAATAAGGGGTATGGAGACCGAAATGGCCCTGTCCAGCCCACCCAGCTCACTCGGTCGTCGCCTCGCTCTGGTCCGGGTGCGTGAGCACGGCGTCGGTCCCGAGCAGCTGCGCTGGATCGCCACCGACCCCGAGATCTTCGAGGCCTTCTATCGCGAGCACGTCGAGGCGATCCAGGGATTCGTCGCTCGCCGCGTCGGCAATCGCGAGCAGGCCGCCGACCTCACCGCCGAGATCTTCCTCGCGGCGATCGGCGCCGCACACAGATACCGGCCCCGGCGCGGATCTCCGAAGGCATGGCTCTACGGCATCGCCCGAACGGTGATCGCGATCGACCGGCGGCGAGCCGGTCGCGAGCGAGTCCGGGAGGAGCATCTTCGCGCCAGCACCCTGCTCGACGAGGACGATGCCGCTCAAATCGACGCCCGGATCGACGCCGCCGGACAGCTGCGGCACCTCTACCAGGCGATGGACCGCCTCTCCGAGTCGGAGCGGGCAATCCTCGAACTCGTCGCGCTCGACGAACTGAGCCTCACCGAGGCGGCCGCCGCCGCGGAGGTGCGACCGGTGACCGCTCGGGTCCGCCTGCACCGGGCCCGGCGCAAGCTGCGGGCCGAGCTCGAGTCCACTTCCAGCCAACCGACCACCAGTAAGGGAGAGCGACCATGAAGGAGAACCGCGACCGCGACGACAACTTCGAGGAGAGGCTGCTCGACGAGCTGAAGACCGTCGTCACCCAGCGAAGCGCCGAGCAGGAGCTCTCGACCGAGCCCGCGGCGCCCTCGCCCCACCGGCGCCGCGCACCGCGCCTCGCCCTCGGCACCGCCGCCGTGGTCGCCGCCGCAGCGGGAGTTCTGGTCTTCAACTCCGGCAGCGACAACGCGTCGAGGGCCTTCGCCGTCGAACCGCAGGACGGAGGCGGGGTGACGATCAAGGTCTATAGCGCCGAAGAATCCGCCGGCCTCGAAGGGGCCCTGGCGGAAGCCGGAATCCGCTCCCAGGTCAACTGGCTGCCGACCGGGGTGATGTGTCGCGAACCGCACTTCACGCCATCGACCGCGAAAACCTCGCTGGGTGGAACCATCGGCGGGATGACCGTGGGCGGCCCCGGCCCGGCGATGACGATCGGGGTGATGAGCGCCGACCAGTACCGCGAACGCTGGCGGGAATTCCAGAGCGGCGAAATCTCCGAAGACGAGTACCACGGCTCGACTCCGAACCTCAGCCTCGACCCGGCGGGGTTCCGTCCCGACCAGACCGTGGTCATCTCCGGATACCCAGGTCCATATGACGGAGACCCGGAAGGCGGCTTCGAAGCCAAGTTCGCGATCGCCGAAGGCCCGGTCGAACCGTGCGACCCGGTCGAGGTTCCCGAGGGCAGCACCCTCAGCCAGATGAACGCCGTGGTGGAAGCCGAAAAGGCGCCCTAAGACGGCGATAGCGACGTACCCCAGGTATATGTTGGCTGTTCCGGGAGGCCATACGGGCCATCCATGAACCGCTCGCTGCCCGAGAAAGGATCGCCTGTGTCACTCGCAACCGTCTCCTTTGGTGAACTCCTCCTGCTGGTCTTGGAGTTCTTCCTGCTCTTCGCCTGGATCTGGATCCTGATCACGGTCATCATGGATCTGTTCCGCGACCACCAGCTCTCCGGAGTCGCGAAGGCGGTCTGGGTCTTCTTCCTCGTCTTCCTGCCGTTCCTCGGCGTCCTCCTCTACCTGATCGTCCGCGGCAGCGGGATGCAGGACCGGGCTCTCAAAGAGCAGGCCGACACCAAAAAGCACTTCGACGAATACGTCCGCGAGCAGGCCAACGCCGCCAGTCCCGCCGAGGAGCTGCACAAGCTCAGCGCGCTGAAGGAGAAGGGCGACCTCTCGCAGGCGGAGTTCGACCAGGCCAAAGCCAAGCTGCTCGGCTAGGCCGGCCGTAGGATCGCGGCGTGCCGTTCACGCTCAGGAACCTGAAGGAGGATCTGGAGGACGTCGGGTCCAACTTCGACGGCGCGCCGGACCTGGAGTTTCGCCTGGCCACCCAGGCGCTCGAGCTCGAAAAGTCCGGCCTGGGCTACCAGCGCATCCCGCCCGACTATCGCTTCCCCTACGGGCACACGCACAAGAAACAGGAGGAGATCTACCTGGTCCTGAGCGGAAGCGGCCGGATGAAGCTCGACGACGAGATCGTCGAGCTGAAGCAATGGGACGCGGTCCGCGTCCCGCCCGGCGTATGGCGCGGCTACGAGGCCGGGCCGGAGGGTCTGGAGATCTTCGTCATCGGCGCGCCCAACCTCGGTGGGAGCCCGCGCGACGACGTCGAGGGGCTGCGCGACTGGTGGGGTGACTAGACCCGGCACGTAGTCTTGCCCCGGTGCCTAGCCGCGTTTTCATCACCGGGGCTTCCGGGTTCATCGGTCGCGCCTTAGCGGCTCGGCTGCGCAACCGCGGCACCGAGGTGCGCGGCGTCGACCTGGTCGCCAACGAGGCGGCGGGCGTCCTCGCCGGCGACATCCGCGTCCCCGGCGCATGGCAGGAGGCAATGGCCGGCTGTGACGTCGTCATCCACACCGCCGCCCTCGTCTCCAACGCCGCCGGGTTCGAGGAGTCCTGGCGGCTGAACGTGCTCGGCACCAGGCTGGCGCTGGAGGGCGCCGCTCGGGCCGGAGTCGGCCGCTTCGTCCACTTCTCCTCGGTGCGCGCCTTCTCCGACGTCGACTTCCCCGACGGCGTCGGCGAGGAGCACCCGGTGCGGACCAACGGCAACCCCTACGTCGACACCAAGGTCGCCTCCGAGCAGGTGGCGCTGCAGGCCCACGCGGCGGGCGAGGTCCCGGTCACGGTGATCCGCCCCGGCGACGTCTACGGCCCCGGCTCGCGGCCCTGGACGGTGCTGCCGCTGGCCGAGATCCAGGCCAACCGTTTCGCGCTGCCGGCGATGGGCAGAAGCGTGTTCAGCCCGGTCTTCGTCGAGAACCTGGTCGACGGTGTGCTGCTGGCGATCGACGAGCCGCCCGCCGCCGGGCAGGTCTACGTCCTCTCCGACGGCGTCGGCGTCACCACCAGGGAGTTCTTCGGCCACTACTTCCGCATGCTCGGCAAGCGGGGACCGATCTGCCTCCCCACCCCGGTCGCCCTGGCCCTCGCCAAGCTGAACGAACTCGCCTACCGGTTCCGCGACGGGACGACCGAGGTAAACCCCGACACCATCCACTACATGACGCGCCGCGGCACCTACTCGATCGAGAAGGCGCGCCGCGAGCTCGGCTACGAGCCGCGCGTTAGCCTCGCCGAGGGAATGGCACTGACCGAGCAGTGGCTACGCAAGGAAAGGTTGATCTGATGCCCAAAGTCACCGCAGACATGTCGATCACGCTCGACGGCTACGGGAGCGGCCGCGACCAGAGCCGGGAGCGGCCGTTCGGCGATCTCGACGCGGACCGGCTGCACGCCTGGCAGTTCGACCACGCCGGCGAAAACGCCGAGGAGAAGGCGGCGGTCACCGCTGCCGGCGCATACATCATGGGGCGCAAGATGTTCGCCTCCGAAGAGGGAGAGTGGGACCTCGACTGGAACGGCTGGTGGGGTCTCAACCCTCCCTACCACGCCCCGACCTTCATCCTCTGCCACCGCCCGCGCCCCAGCATCGAGATGGAAGGCGGCACCGTGTTCCACTTCGTCACCGACGGGGTCGAGGCAGCGCTCGAGCGCGCTCGCGATGCCGCGGGCGAGAAGAACGTCTCGATCGCCGGTGGTCCCAGCGTCCTCAATCAGTACCTGGCCGCCGGCCTCGTCGACGAGCTGCGGCTGCACGTGGCGCCGTTCGTCGCGGGCGGCGGCGAGCGGCTGTTCGAGGGAACTGCGGGAGTGGACCTGACGCCGGTCAGCAGCCGCGCCACCCCCCACGTCACCCACCTCGTCTACCGCCGAGCATAGGCGCCACACCATGAGTCCGGGACGGGTGGATGGGAAGTCGGTGATCGTCACCGGCGCTGCCAAGGGGATCGGCCGAGCGTGCGCCGAGCTGTTCGGCCGCGAGGGAGCACGGCTGGTCCTCAACGACATCGACAAGCCAGGCCTCCAGCAGACCGCCGCGAGCCTCGGCGATGCAGTCGAGGTCGTGACCGTGCTCGGCGACGTCTCCGTCGAGGAGGACGCGCGCAGAATCGTCGCTGCCGCAGTCGAGAGCTTCGGCGTCGTCGACACTCTTGTCGCCAACGCAGGGATCATCCCGCTCAGCGGAATCGAGCAGGCCAGCGCCGAGGAATGGGACGAGGTGATGGCGATCGACGGCCGCGGGATGTTCCTCACCTGCAAGTTCGCGATCGAGGCGATGGGTCCCGAGGGCGGCTCGATCATCTGCCTCTCCTCGATCTCCGGCATCGCCGGCCAGTCCAACCAAGCCGTCTACGGTCCTGCCAAGTTCATCGCCTCCGGCCTGACCAAGCACCTCGCGGTCGAACTGGCGCCACGCAAGATCCGGGTTAACGCAGTCGCTCCGGGGACGATCCGAACCGAGGCCGTCGCGACCTTGCCCGAGGACTACGTCGAGCCGATGCGGGCGGCGCACCCGATGGGAAGGCTGGGCGAGCCAAGCGAGGTGGCGGAGGCGATCTGCTTCCTGGCCTCAGACGCCGCGTCCTTCATCACCGGCGTGATCCTTCCCGTCGACGGCGGCTATCTGGCCCGGTAGGGACCGGATTCGAACCCGGGATCTCCGGGTTATTGATTCGATGTCGAGAAGCGCCGGCCGGCTCCGCTCACACAGTGAAGGGCCACGACAGGCGCGGCCCGCAACACGAGGAGACCACCATGCCCCAGTTCCTGCTTCTCAAGTACTACCGCGGCGGCCCGGAGCGCCACCATCCCTTCCCCCCGATGGACCAGTGGGACCCCGAGGACGTCGAGGCGCACCTGGACTTCCTCCGGCACGTCACCGAGATGCTGAAAGACAACGGCGAGTACGTCGAGCACAAGGGACTCACCCAGGCGCGCACCTGGGTCCGCTACGGCGGCCCGGACGCCGCGCCCGTCACCACCGACGGCCCGCTGCCCGAGACCAGCGATCTCGTCGCGGGCTGGTGGATGATCGACGTCGAGTCGCACGAGCGCGCGGTCGAGCTCGCGGCCTACGTCTCCTCCGAGCCCGGTCCGGGCAAGGAGCCGCTGTACGAGTGGATCGACGTCCGGGAGTTGATGTCCGCGGCGCCCTCGAGCGACTGACCTGGCGGTGACCGACGAGCCGGGTCAGCTGGACGAGGGCGCGCTACGTGCCCTCGTCCCCCGGGTGCTCGCGGGCCTGGTCCGGCGTGGCGAGGACTTCGATGCCGCCGAGGATGCGCTGCAGGAGGCCCTGCTGGAGGCGCTCCGGGTGTGGCCCGAACACCCGCCGCGCGACCCCCGCGCCTGGCTGGCGACGGTCGCGACCCGCCGGCTCGTCGATGCCCGTCGCAGCGAGGCCGCCCGACAACGACGTGAGGAGGTGACCTACGCCGAACCGCCGCCCGCCACCACCGAAGAGGGCGACGACACCCTCTTCCTGCTCTTCTGCTGCTGCCATCCCGACCTCTCCCCCGCCTCCCAGGTGGCGTTGACCCTGCGCGCCGTCGGCGGCCTCACCACCGGGGAGATAGCCGAGGCCTTCTACGTGCCGGAGGCGACGATGGCGCAGCGAATCAGCCGGGCCAAGCGCTCCCTCCGGGGGCGCCGCCTGGACCAGCCCGGCGACCTCGCCGTAGTGCTGCGTGTGCTCTACCTCGTTTACACGGCTGGGCACGCGGGCCGGGTGGACCTGGCCGGCGAGGCGATCCGGCTCACCCGCCAACTCAACCTCGCCACCGAGGAGCCGGAGGCGCGCGGGCTGCTGGCGCTGATGCTCCTCAACCACGCCCGCCTGCCGGCGCGACTCGACTCAGAGGGTCGCATCGTCACCCTCGACCGCCAGGATCGCAACCTCTGGGACACCCGCGAGATCGCCGAGGGAGTGCGCGTCCTGCAGTCGGCGCTGGCCGCGCAGACGGAGGAATGCCGCCCCGGCCGCTACCAGGTAGAGGCGGCGATCGCCGCCCTGCACGACGACGCGGCGAACGCCGAGGAGACCGACTGGCTACAGATCCTCGCCTGGTACGACGACCTCGTTGCCCTCAGCGACAACCCGGTGCGCCAGGACCCCGCCGCCGTACTCGGGCGCGCGGTGGCGGTAGGGCACGTCCTCGGCGCCGAAGCCGGGCTGCGCGAAACCGAGCGACTGCGTGAGATCGTCGGCGACCGCCACCGCTGGCACGCCGTCCGCGGCCACCTCCATGAGCTCTCCGGTGACCTGCCCGCCGCCGCCAAGGCCTACGCCGAGGCCGCCCGCCGGGCCACGAACGTCGCCGAGCGCGACCACCTGGTCCGCCAGGCCGCCCGCGTCCGGGCCGGTTAAATATGAGCGTCTCGTCTGGCTAGCGCGAAGCCGAACCCCAGGCGGGGCTGAAAATCGGGCCGCCGGCGCCCTCTTCTCCTTCGCTGCCTTTGGCGATCACTTTCAGCCCGGAGCCGCTGGGCCGCATCAGCGCCAGATTCGAGCTTTCACCGGCCCGAGCAAGGAAGGCGATGCGCTTGCCGTTCGGTGCCCAAGAAGGACTCTGATAGCAACGGCCGCGATAGCAACCGCCCCTACCCCTGGTCAGCTGGCGCACGCGACGGCCGTCTGCTCGAGCGACGAAGACGTTCGGGCCATCGTGCAGGTTGCTGGTGAAGGCGATCGAGCGGCCATCTGGAGAGAAGTCGGGCTCCTCGTCCTTCAGCGGCCCGTCGATGAGCGGCTTCAGACGCGTCCCGTCGGACCTCATCGAGAAGATGTCGAAGCGATCGCCGGTCCCATCGTCGGCGCGTTCGCTAACGAAGGCGATCGTCTTGCCGCTCGGCGCAAAGGTCGGATCGGTGTCTCGACCTCGGCTCCGTGGGTCAGCTGTCGTAGGCCGCTGCCGTCGACCTTGACGAGGAAGATGTGCGCGTAGTGATCGAAGCCGGTCGTGGTGCGGTCGAACACGACGCTCCTCCCGTCTGGAGAAAAGGATGGGTGACCATCTCGCTGGGCGCCGGCAGTCAGCGGCCGTACGCCGCTACCGTCGGCCCTCATCAGGTAGATCCGCGGACGGGTAGCCGCGACGGAGTCGAGGTCGGCGGCGAAGACGATCAGGCGACCGTCGGGAGAGTAAGCCGGCGCCTCGGTGCTGGCGTCGCCAGACAGCACTCGTTGGGCGCCGCCTCGGGTCGGCGCATGGGCGAACAGCCCTCCGGTCGGGGTACTTTCGAGGAAGGCCAGGCGCTGGTAGGCGATCGGCCCGTTCGAGCCTGGAAAGGCCGCCTGTGCGGACGCGACGCCGACAGCGGCGATGAAAATCGACGCGATTGATGCGAGCAAGGTCCCTCGGGTCAGCACGGGGTCCCTTTCGAGGGCCCGTCACCTAATTCCTGGTTAGGAGAGGGCTTTGACCTCACGCCAGGTGAGCAAGCGGCCGCTGCGGCGATCGATCACCTTGAGGCGGACCGCCCGCAGGGCGTCGCCTATGCTGAGCACCGGCACGTCATGGAAGATCGGGCTCTCGTCGTGGGCGCGCTGAAGGTTGTAGTTGGGGATCTTGGCGCTGAGATGGTGAACGTGATGGAGGCCGATGTTGCCGGTGAAGAACTGGAGGATCTTCGGCAGCTTCAGGTATGAGCTTCCCCGCAGGGCGGCGTCCGCATAGCTCCACCGGTCCGACGTCTCCCAGTAGACGTCCTCGAACTGGTGCTGGACGTAGAACATGAAGACCCCGAGGGTGCCGGCGAGGATCGCGGTCGGCATCTGCACCAGGAGCCATGCCTGCAGGCCGACGATCGAGATGATCGCCGCGATCACGATCGCCAGGACGATGTTCGTCACGATCACGCTTCGGCGCTGGCGCGGGCGCATCCCGCTCGACCACAGACGCGGCCCGATCATCAGCGACCAGATCGGCCCGATCCCGAACATCACGACCGGGCTGCGGAAGAGCCGGTAGCCGAGCCGAGCCTTCCAGGGACGGGCCAGGTACTCGTCGACGGTCAGGGTCGGGACGTCGCCGGTGCCGCGGCGGTCGAGATCGCCGGAGCTGCCGTGGTGGACGGCGTGGTTGTGGCGCCAGTTCGCAAAAGGCTGGAACACGAGCAGGCCGGCGAACCGGCCCATCCACAAGTTCGCCCGCCGGTTCGGCAGGAAGGAGCCGTGGGCGCAGTCGTGGAAGACGATGAAGGTGCGAAGCAGGAAGCCCGCCGCCGGAACCGCGAGGGCAAGGCTGATCCAGACCGAGACCTGGAGGCTGGCGTACATGGCCACGGTCAGAACCAGATAGGGCACGATCGAGGTGGCCAGGTCGAGCAGGCTGTGGCGAACGGAGGGTCGCTCGTAGCGAGCGACCGCCTCCCGCCAGTAGAGACGGGCGGGCGGCAGATCGGCATCGGCCGGCCCGGAAGTCGCGATAGCTGCCGTGCTCACGACGGACAACCGTATCCGCCAAGTCGTTCTCTGGGACCAGGACTCACCCCGAGGAACTACCCGAAAGTCCCGGGAAACATCTCGATCCGCGCCGGCGGTAGTGCAGATACACGGTCGTGCCGAACGTGCGGGTCTCAACCAATTCGAGGTCGATCTGCACGTCCGGCGGGAAGTACGGCGTGCCGCCACCGATCACGACCGGGGCGATGAACAGCTCGAACTCGTCGATCAGCCCAAGCCGCATGCATTCCGCCGCAAGGCCGGCGCCGCCGACTGCGATCCTCCGGTCCCCGAGCGCTTCAATCTCCTCCTCGAGCATTCCCGTGGCCAGGCGGTTGCTGCCCTCGACGCTAGTCAGCGTGGTCGAGAACACAACCTTCTCGAGCGGGCGCCAGATCTCGGCGAACTCCGCCATCACCGGGTCGGAGAACTCCTCGGTGTCCCAGACGAGCATCGTCTCGTAGAGGCGCCGGCCGAGCAGCTGGGCATCAACCGCAGCGACCCGCTCGTTGTGGAACCGGTGCAACTCCTCGCTGGGCACCGCCCAGTCAAAGCTTCCGTCGGGCCCGGCGATGTAGCCGTCGGCCGACAGGGTCATGGAATAGACGATCACGAGGTCAGCCTAAATTGCGGACCGCGGCGGCGGCACCGCGGGCGAACTCCGGGTCGAGGGCGAGCACGCGCTCGGTGACCATTGCGGCGGCGCCGATCACCCCGGCACGGTCCTCGAGCGGGCTGCGGACGATGCGGAGGTGGCGGGTGGCAAGGGGAAGGGAGCGCTGGTAGACGACCTCGCGGATGCTGGCGAGCAGCTGCTCCTGGGCGTCGGCTACGTCGCCGCCGATGACGATCACCGAGGGGTTGTAGAAGTTGACCGCTGCCGCCAGCACCTCGCCGATCAGGCGGCCGGAGTGGCGGACGAGCTGAACGGCCGCGGGCAGGCCGGCGCGAGTCAGTTCGACCAGGGCGCGGGAGTCGCTGACCTCGACCCCTTCGGCGCTCAACCTCCTCGCCATCGCGCCGCCGCCGGCCAGCGCCTCGAGGCAGTTGACGTTGCCGCAGCTGCAGATCACGTCCGCGTGATCCTCGTCGACCGGGATGCGGACGTGGCCGAGGTCGCCGGCGGCACCGTCGGCACCGCGGTGGATGCGGCCGTCGATCACGATCCCGCAGCCGATCCCGGTCCCGACCTTGACGAAGAGCAGGTGCTCGACCTCGCGCCAGTGGCTCCAGTGCTCGCCCAGAGCCATGATGTTGACGTCGTTGTCGACCAGCACCGGAGCCTCGAAACCCTTGGCGAAGCGCTCCGGGATCGGGAAGGCGTCCCAGCCGGGCATGATCGGCGGGTTGCGAGGGAGGCCGGTCGCATGCTCGACAGGGCCGGGTACGCCGATCCCGACCCCGGCGACCGCGGCGCGATCGGCACCCACCTCGGCGAGCAACTTGTTGAAGCGCTGTTCGACCCACTCGAGCACGACTTCCGGACCGTCGGCAATGTCGATGTCGCCACGATCCTCGACCAGCACCCGGCCACCGAGATTGGTCACCGCCAGTCGCGAGTGGGTGGCGCCGAGGTCAGCCGCCAGCACCAAGCCGGCGTCCTCGTTGAAGACGAGCCGCATCGGCGGCCGGCCGCCGGTTGATCCACTGCCGCCGATCTCCTTCAGCAGGCCGAGCGCCTGCAGCTGCTCCAAGCGCTGGGTGATCGTCGAGCGCGCCAGGCCCGTGAGCTTTGCGAGGTCGGCCCGGGTCGTCCCGTCGCCTTCGCGGATCAGCTTCAGGAGGGAGCTGGTTTCCATGGGCGGCGAAGAGTATGGATGACTTATGCATGCCTGGCAAGTAACTTTTGCTTGACAGTCATACAAAAGCGGGTTACGTTCGGCCAATGGAGGAGAGCACCGTTCAGGCGGGGCCTCGCAGCCCGTTGGCTGGCACGCAGACCCTGCGCGCCGGCATCGTCGGCGCCGGTTTCGTCGCTCGGGTGCATGCCCATTCCGCTCGCCTGGCCGGCGCCCAGATCGCCGGCGTTGCCGCTTCCAGCCCGGAGCGCGGCGTAGAGGCTCGAGCCGAGCTCGGTGCCGAGCGAGACTTCGCCGGCGCCGAGGAGCTGGTCCGTGCGGAGGCGATCGACGTCGTCCACATCTGTACCCCTAACCACCTCCACTTGCCGCTGGCCCTGGCGGCAATCGAGGCCGGCAAGCACGTGATCTGCGAGAAGCCGGTCGCGCTCGACGGTGCCGAGGCGCTCGAGCTGGCCGCCGCCGCCGAGGCCGCCGGCGCCCTCGTCACGGTCCCCTTCGTCTACCGCTACTACCCGATGGTGCGCGAGCTGCGGGCGCGCCTCGCTGCCGCCGCCCCAGCGCGGCTGATCTGCGGCGGCTACCTGCAGGACTGGCTGCTCGACGCTGGGGACTACAACTGGCGGGTCGACCCCGAGCTCGGCGGCGCCTCTCGCGCCTTCGCCGACATCGGCTCCCACTGGTGCGACCTCGTCGAGTTCGCCTCCGGCCAGCGGATCGCCTCGCTGGTGGCCCGGACCGCAATCGCGCACGAAAACCGCCGCGGTGGAGAGACCGCTTCATTCGAGCGCGGCGGTGGTGGTGGCGAGCAGCGGCCGGTCCGAACCGAAGACCTGGTGGCACTGCTGTTCGAGACCGACAGTGGGGCGACCGGCTCGCTGGTCGTCTCCCAGGTTTCCGCCGGCCGCAAGAACCGGCTCTGGGTCGAAGCCTCGGCCGGCGCGGAGACTTTCGCCTTCGACCAGGAACGTCCCGACGAGCTGGCCGTGCTGCGGCGGGGCGCCGCCGAGACGATCCCGCGCGACTTCGACACCCTCGACCCCGCCGCCGCCCGCTACGTGACCTTGCCCGGCGGCCACCCGCAGGGCTACCAGGACTGCTTCGACGCCTTCGTCGCCGAGAGCTACGCCGCCTTCGCCGGGGAGCCCGCCGCCGACGGCCTGCCCGGGCTCGCCGACGGCACCCGCGCGGTCCGCATTACCGAGGCGGTACTGGCCTCGGCTCGTCGCGGCGAGTGGGTGGAGGTGGAGCGATGAAGCTCGGCCTGCTTACCGCCTGCCTGCCCGAGTGGCCGCTGGAGCGAGTCGCCGAGTGGGCCGGGGCCCACGGTTACGAGACGCTCGAGGTCGCGGCCTGGCCCACGCTCGGCGACCGTCCCTTCACCGCCGCCCACCTCGCCGCCGACAGCTTCGACGCCGCCGAGGCCGACCGCGTCCGCGCCGCGCTCGAGGGCAACGGGCTCGGGCTCTCGGCGCTCGCTTACTACGACAACAACCTGCACCCCGACCTGGCCGTGCGCGAGGAGAATCACGCTCACGTCCGCGCCTGCATCGACGCCGCCGCCGAGCTCGGCGGGGTTCCCGTCGGCACCTTCATCGGCCGCGACCCCGGCCGCTCGGTGAGCGAGAACCTGCGTACAGCCGAGCGGGCGTTTCCGCCGCTGGTCGACTACGCCGGCGAGCGCGGGGTCAAGCTGATGATCGAGAACTGCGTGATGGAGGGCTGGCACCCCGACGGCTACCCCGGCAACCTCGCCTACTCGCCGGAGCTGTGGGAGTGGATGTTCGGGCTCGGGCTCTACCTCAACTTCGACCCCTCGCACCTGCTCTGGCTCGGGATCGACCCGGTCGAGGCGCTCCGCCCCCACGTCGACCGTGTCGCCCACGCCCACGCCAAGGACGCCGAGGTCTTCCCCGCCGAGCGCAACCGCTTCGGCTTCTTCGGCCGACTCGCCCAGCGCGAGCAGGACCCCTGGGAGATGGGCTGGTGGCGCTACCGGCTCCCCGGCAGCGGCGAAGTCGACTTCCGCCGCTACCTCGACACCCTCTACGAGGGCGGCTTCGACGGGGTGCTCTCTGTCGAGCACGAGGACCCGATCTGGGGCGGCAGCGAGGAGAAGGTCCTGCGCGGGCTGGAGATCGCGCAGCGCAACCTGAGGCCGCTGGTGGTCGGATGAGCCGCGGGGCGGACAAAGTGGCCGCCGAGACGACCGGGCCGACCGTGCTCGAGGTCCGCGGCCTGGTCAAGACCTACCCGGGGGTCGAGGCGCTGCGCGGGGTCGACTTCAACGTCCGCCAAGGAGAGGTGCACTGCCTGCTCGGTCCCAACGGCGCCGGCAAGTCCACCCTGATCAAGTGCGTCTCCGGCGCGGTCGAGCCGACCGCAGGGGAGATCCTCGTCGACGGCGATCCGCTGCCCGAGCGCGACCCGGCCGCTGCGCTCGCCCGCGGGGTCGCCACCATCTACCAAGAGCTCGACCTGGTCGAGGACCTGAGTGTCGCCCAGAACGTCTTCCTCGGCCACGAGCCGCGGCGGGGGCCGCTGCTCGACCTGGCGAAGATGCGGGCGGAGGCGGCGGCGCTGCTGGCCCGCCTCGGGCACGAGAAGATCAACCCGCGTACGCCCGTGCGGGCGCTGCGCCCGGCCGCCAAGCAGATCGTCTCGATCGCCCGCGCGCTCTCCTACGACGCCCGGGTGTTGATTATGGACGAGCCCTCGGCGATCCTCGACGGCGGCGAGGTCGAGACCCTGTTCGAGGTCGTGCGCCGGCTCACCGCCGAGGGCGTCGGCGTCGTCTACATCTCCCACCGCCTCGACGAGATCCGCCGCATCGGCGACCGCGTCACCGTCCTCGCCGACGGCGCCACCGCCGCCGACGGGATCGCCGCCGACACGCCGACCGACGAGCTGGTCTGGCTGATGGTCGGGCGCAAGGTCGAGCGTCTCTACCCGGAGCGGCCGCGCGGCGGCGAGGAAGTCCTGCTCGAGGTGCGAGACGTGCGCGCCTGGCCCGCGGTCCGCGGCGCCAGTTTCGAGGTGCGGGCGGGAGAGGTGCTGGGGATCGGCGGCCTCGTCGGCTCCGGGCGCAGCGAGCTGCTGCGGCTGATCTGCGGGCTCGACCCGCGCGAAGCCGGGGAGGTGACCGTCGCCGGGCGGCGGCTGCCGGCCGGCCGGCCCGACAAGGCGATCGCCGCCGGGCTCGGGCTCGCCCCCGAGGACCGCAAGTCGCAGGGCCTGCTGCTCGACTGGGACCTGACCAAGAACATCACCCTCGCCGACCTCGGCCGCTTCAGCCGCGGCCTGCTCGACGTCCGCGGCGAGCGCAAGGCGGCGAGGGAGCAACTTCAAGCGCTCAACACCGTGCCCGACGACCCCGGGCGGCGCGCTCGCGAGCTATCCGGCGGCAACCAGCAGAAGGTCGTGCTCTCCCGCTGGCTTCTGCGTGAATGCCGGGTGCTGCTGCTGGACGAGCCGACCCGGGGCGTCGACATCCCGAGCAAGGCCGAGATCTACCGGATCGTCACCGAGCTGGCCGGGCGCGGCCTCGGGGTCGTCCTCGTCTCCTCCGAGCTCGACGAGCTGGCGGGGATCTGCACCCGCGTCCTCGTTATGCGCGAGGGCGAGCTGGTCGCCGAGCTCGACGGCGAGCGCGCGACCGTGCGCGAGCTGCTCTCGCACGCGGTCGCCCCGACCACCGGACCCGACTTGATCGAGGAGGTCGCATGAATCAGGTAACCGCACTGCGCGGTCGGCTGGGAGCGCTCCAGTTCCAGGAGTACGCGCTGGCGATCGTCGTCGTCGCGCTCTTCGTCACCGGCGCGATCCTCAAGCCGGACACCTTCCCGACCTGGGACAACGTCCGCAACATGCTCACCCAGGCGAGCATCATCGGGATCCTCGCGGTGGGGATGACGTTCGTGATCGCCACCTCGGGCATCGACCTCTCGGTCGGCTCGATCGTGGCGGCGGCCGGCGTCTTCGGCGGCATCATGGTCGACCCCAGCGGCGGCACCCTGGCCTTCGTCCTCGCTGCGATCGGGTTCGCCGTCTTCCTCGGCGCGATCAACGCGACCGCGATCACCTACGGCCGCGTCGTCCCCTTCATCGCCACCCTGGCGATGCTCTCGATCGCCCGCGGCTTGGCCTTGTTATTGAACGACAAGCTCCCGGTCGGGCTGCTCGATTTGAACGGCGGCTCCTTCGGTGAGCCGGCGGCGTTCTCGCTGCTCTGGTTCGGGACCGGGAAAATCCTCGGCATCCCGGTCTCGGTCTGGGTCTTCCTCGGGATCGTGGTCGGCGGCTGGATCGTCCTCAACCGCACCCGCTTCGGCCGCTACGTGGTCGCCGTCGGCGGCAACCGCGAGGCGGCACGGATCGCCGGCGTGCCGGTCCGCAAAGTGATCTTCAGCGTCTACGTGCTCTCCGGCCTGATGGCGGGGATCGCCACCGTTCTCCTCTGCGCGCGGCTCGGCAGCGCCTCGCCGGTCAGCGGCAACCTCTACGAGCTGGACGCGATCGGCGCCGTGGTGATCGGCGGCACCAGCCTCGCCGGCGGCCGGGCGACGATGGTCGGGACCTTCCTCGGCGTCCTCACCTTCGCCCTGATCTTCAGCCTGATGACCCAGCTCGATCTCTCGACCGAGATCCAGCAGGTGACCAAAGGGGCAATCGTCCTCGGCGCGGTCCTGATCCAGCGCCCGGAGGCGAGGTACTGAGGTGGACTTCTCATGAAGCAAGTCAAAAATCAAAAGGAGGAGGGAATCATGTCGCTGAAGCGACTGATGCTCGCGGCCGGGATCGCGGGCCTAATTGTGTTCGGGGTATCAGCCTGCGGCGGCGGCGATACCGAGACGGTGACCGTCGAAGGCGGCGCCGCGGCAAGCGAAGAGGAACTCGGCTCGGGCGGTGGTTCGAACGAAACGGTGAGCATCGTCGCCAGCGTGCCGCCAACCGACCACGGCTGGCTGGGGGCGATCTCGAAGAACGCCCAGGCGCAGGCGGACCAGTTCGACGACGTCGATTTCAAACTGCTCGAGGCGGCGGATGCGGATTCGCAGGCGCAGCAGATCGAGCAGGTGATCTCGGAAAAACCCGACGTGCTGGTGGTCCTGCCGCAGGACGGTGAATCGTTGACGCCGGTCGCCCAGAAAGCCGAGAACGCCGGGATTCCGGTGGTCAACATCGACCGCCTCTTCACCCAGCCCGACGCGGCGACGGCGACGATCCTCGGCGACAACCGCCAGATCGGCGTGCTGGCGGCCGAATACATCGGCGATGAACTCAAATGCAAGGGCAAGGTCGTCGAAATTCAAGGCCTGGCCGGAATCTCGGTCACCCAGGAACGGACCGAAGGGTTCGAAGAACAGCTGAAAAAGACCTGTCCCAACGGTGGCGTCGAAGTCGTCGCCCAGCAGCCGGGTGACTTCAACCCCGACAAAGGCCTGACGGTGATGGAGAACATCCTCCAGTCCGAGAATGAAATCGACGCCGTCTACACCCATGACGACGACATGGCCCAGGGCGTCGTCCAAGCCATCCGCAACTCCGGTCGCGACGACGAAATGTTCCTCACCGGCGTCGGCGGCTCGGAGGCGGCAATGGAACAGATCAAGGAGGGCGGCCTCTACCGGGCGACCTTCCTCTACAACCCGAACATGGCCGCCTCGGCCGTGACCATGGCCCGCCTACTCGCCCGCGGCGAAGGATTCCCCCAACTGGTCCCGCCAGAGGTCCCACGCCAGCTCATCGTCCCCGCCGCAGTGGTGACGAAAGACAACGTCGACAAATACGAACAGTACGCGTTCGACTGAGCAGCTCCACCCGGCTCCCGGGCGCGCCGCCCAAGCGGCGCGCCCGGGATTACCGGCGCCGAAGCGGGGTCAGGTTCCGCCCGCGAAAAGCCCCCTTTTCCGGTTGTTCCCAAAGCGGAGGAGCGATTCGGTCTTAGTGGAGTAGCCGCCGCGTCAGTCGAGAGGAGGGTCAGGATCAAACCTAGGACAGAAAGGCAACCGCCGCGAGTCGCGAACTATTAGCCCGCTCCGCTGGTTGCGCCATCTTCCCCGTCGTGGCCATTCCCGGCAAAAGGGTCTTCTTCGAAGGAAGCATCCTCGACTGCGTCACGCATTTCTCCCTCGTCGAGCTCATTCGCCGGGTTAGTAATCCGCGAGATGTGAGAAAGGAACTCCTCCGTCGCGAGTTCCCCGATCGCAGCGTGGTTGAAATGAGCGAGAACGGTCTGCATTCGAAGCGCACTGTCTTGCAGACGCTGCTCCATCTCCCTAACCCTCCGCCCAATCTCCTGCTGGACCTCAGGCGACGGCAAATAGATCGCCAGATTCTCGAAATCCTCGACTTGAGTACGGCGTCGATTTGAGTGGCCCGTGGTGACAGCCCGGATAGCACGTTGGAAGTACCGCGAGCGCAGCAGAAGCTTCAAATAACCGGGGTCGATCTTCGACTTATTGACGATGTAGATCGGAAACTCGCTCGTGAAGATCGCGCCCTCGAACTCCGATGGCAATACGGAGACACAACCCTTCCACAGATCGATCGAGGAGAAGACAAGATCCCCTGCATGCGCCTTGAACCACCTCGAGGTGCTGAGGGCGAGGTACTGGCCTCGCCAGTCCGGTGGATTCCTGCCAATCCCGGGCTCGCGCAGCTTGAGGTTTCCGTTCTGCTGCAGAGTGAGGACGGTAAATACGCGGTCCGGATCTTCCCCCGCAAGCTTCACGCGATTCTGCGTGCGTAGCGTCAGCAGGTCGCCGAGCCGGTACTCGCTCATTCCCTCTGGCGCGCTCGCCAGTCGCTCCTCGCGGAAGACGTGAAACTTCGGGTCCAGCCGGACCGCGGGATGAGCCGCAAATGCCTCTGAGACGCTGACAGCAGCGCAGGTAGGGGCGAGGTGGGTGGAGTAGCGATCCCGCTCCGTTTTAAAGCGCTGCCACTCAGCAAGGATCGTGTCGGGCTCAGCGAGAGGTTCGTGGGCGGATCCAAGCCCATAGAGATCGTTGCGCGGATCATGGCCTCCGGCTGGCGTATATCCGATGTGCTCGGCCTCGGCAACGAAGAACCGGTAATCGAAGCCGGAGTTCGATGCGTACAGGCGACGAAGCGCCTCCGTATCCAGCTCGTGCTCGGGTGCCTGCCCCATCTCGGCGAGGACGTCGGCTCGCGCCGAGTTCAACGCCTCCTCGAGAGCCTTCCGTTTGCCTTCGGTGAGTTTCGTGAAAAACAGGAGGCTCGTCTTGTTCTGGGCTCCCGACTTGCGGAAGGCGAAGTCGGGGAGAGAGACGATCATGTCGAGCTGCGTATTCATCAAGAGCCAGCGGCGAAACAGCGGACACAACGAGCGCTCGCCAGCATTGTTGAGCATCCCGTCCGGAACCACCATGCCGAAGCGTCCTCCGCCCTCTAGGAAGTTCCAAGCCTGCTCGACGATCAGAAACTCCGACGCGACCTTGGCCGACTTCCGGCCCAAGACAAAGTTCGACAGATCATTGGCGCCGAGCTGATCGGTCGAGCCGTCCTCAACACGCCCGCCGAATGGAGGGTTGCCGACCGCCACCGTGAAAGTCCCGAACTTCAAGTGACTCAAACCAAAGGACGAGTCGAGGGCACTGCGGTTGACGACAATGTTCGTGTGGCCGTCCTGGTGGAGCGTGACGTTCGTTTGACAGACCCGTCCCAGTTTCTCGTTGATCTCAATCCCGAACACTCGCTCCTTCGCGAACTTGTCGAAGATGTCACGCTGCCGCGTGTCCGGCTCCGACGGGTACATGGCCTTAATCACGCGTTGAGCTTGGATCAGAACCTCGAGCAGAAACCCACCGGAACCAGCGGTCGGGTCGATCACCGAATCGCTTGGCCTTACTTCGAGTGCGGCGACAACAAAACGAACAATCTCGCGACGGGTGAAGTACTGCCCTAGGTCACCGCGGAAGACCGAACCAAAGAACTGCTCGAAAGCCTGCCCCAGCCCATCGAGTGGCATGTGGCCGAGGTCGATGTGCTGAATCGCTTCGACGACGGCAACGATCTTGTCGGCGGGAAGCAGCAGGTCCTCAGAAAAGACACTGGAGTCACGCTTACGTGCCTGGGTGTAGCGATCGGCGACTCGCTTCGCCGCTTCCTCATCACTCTCTCCAGCCGCGATCTGCAAGGCATAGGGTTGATCCGTCGGCGTCTCCCACTCGTCGAAGAGCTTCGCGAACAAGATCTTGCTCCACTCCGAGAACGCCTCGAGCGGATCTCGCTTACCGCCGGCCCAAATCAGGCCATGGGCGCGTCGGACCGCGCGCTCGAGCTCCTCGGCCGAAGGAACCCGCAGATCATTCTTCCCTTTGGCTGCCTTGTAGAAGGAATAGCTCGTGAGGGGTGCGTACGCCATACCCAAGGAAAAGATCTCGCCGCGCGAGTTTCTCCCCCGCTCCCGGGGGCCCCACTGCGTCCCAACCTCCCATAATCCGGTGTCTTGATCATCTGACGCGTAAGCGACATAGGGAGTACCCAGATTGATGGCATAGGAGAATCCCTGGTCGATTTTCTTCTTCCGTGCTCGTACGCTTGGCGCCGGCTCCACGCACTCGACTACGAGGAACGCGTCCTGCAGCTTGGAGTCCTTAAAGAGGACGATGTCTGCAGATTTCGTCTCGCTGCCCATCTGCACGGGCACCTCGAGGTCGATGCAACTCGGCGAATAGCCCCGTTCAATAACGAGAAAGGCGACGACCCATGCGCGGACCAGCTCCTCGCTATGAGTTGCCGCGTACGTCTTGCTGCGAGCAAGGTTGTAGGTGATGCGCGTTCCGCTCTCATCGAGCGAAACCAACCCAGCGATGATCGCCTTCCTCATCAAGTGGGTCTCAAGTGATCTCCCGGCAACATTGGTCAAGACCGCCACTCTATCGAAAATAAGGAGTAGCTACTCCTTATTTTTTTCTTCGCCTACTATAAGCCTACAAACCCGAGAAACCCGCCACGGCTAGGGGCCGAGGCGGGTTCTTTTCTGAAGCGTGAGCCTTTAACAGGGCCACCCCTTTGTGCTCCACTGGCTATAGCGGGGGCAGGATTCGAACCTGCGACCTTCGGGTTATGAGCCCGACGAGCTACCTGGCTGCTCCACCCCGCGGCGGACTGGTGATGCTAGCAATGTGGGGGCGCTGGTGGGCTTGGATTCGGCGTGGTGGCGGGATTTGCGCAGGGGGCTTCTTGGTGGCTGCTGGCTCTAGAGTTGCCGGATGGTTGATGGGGGAAAGCGGGTCGCGGTGATCGACATCGGGACCAACTCGACGCGGCTGCTGGTGGCCGACGTCGGTGACGGGCGGGTCTCTCCGTGGACCGGCGCAGCACGGTTACCCGGCTCGGCCGTGGGGTGGACCTCTCCGGCCTCCTCTCGGCCGAGGCGATTGACGACGTCTGCGCGGCGATCGGCGGCTACGTCGGGATCCTCGAGGAGCTCGGCGCCGAGACGGTCGACGCGATCGCGACCAGCGCCGTCCGCGACGCCGACAACGGCAGCGCCTTCATCGCCGAGCTGCGCGAGCGCTTCGCGCTCTCGGCCCGCGTCCTCGACGGCGAGGAGGAGGCCCGGCTCACCTACCTCGGCGCCACCTCCGAGTCCCTCCCTGCCGAGCCGACCCTGGTCGTCGACATCGGCGGCGGCTCGACCGAGCTGATTGTCGGCAGCGGCCGCGAGATCTCCTTCCACGACTCCCTCCAGGCCGGGGTCGTCCGCCACACCGAGCGCTGCATCGGCAGCGACCCGCCCACCGCCACCGAGCTGGAAGCGCTCGCCACCGACGTCCGCGGCCTGATCGAGAAGTCGGTCGGCGCCGGCGTCGAGGCCAGCCAGGGGATCGCCGTCGCCGGCACCCCCACCTCGCTCGCCGCGGTCGAGATGGAGCTGGAGCCCTACGACCCGGCCCGCGTCCACGGCCACGTCCTCGCCCTGCCCTCGATCCAGCGGATGCTGTCCCGCCTCGCCTCCGTCCCCCTGGCCGAGCGGGTGGAGATCCCCGGCCTCCACCCCGAACGGGCGCCGACGATCGTCGCCGGCGTCGTCATCTTGATCGAGACGATGCGCGCCTTCGACCTCGAGGAAATCGTCGTCTCCGAGCACGACATCCTCTACGGGACGGCGCTCGCCGCGGCGATCCGCCACTAAAGGTCCTCCCACCCATCAAAAGCCATCGCCGTACTGGGTGGACACTCTGTCTTGTCCAGGACGGACAGAATGGTCAAGCGGCCTTAGGAACCACGAAAAGTCGGTAAAACCGCCTACCTGCTTATAGGTAGTTCGACGCCGCGAGCCATTGGCAGCGCCGAATCCCGCCGTACATACTGGATGAACCGGGCAAGAGAGGGGGTTCGCCCCCTCTCGCGACCGGCATATAGGGCTTGGGCGATTGCCGCATCATGGCGCCTCCCGCCGTCTGGGCCCACCTAATAAAGGCTCCTGAAGACGAACCCCTGCCCGTCCCGGGGGCCACCCGAATCGGTCGCTAGCGATGGCGGCCGATTCTGGTTCTGGCCCTGCTCAAGCCAGATTCGACTTACGCGGGTAGGCGACCTCGGGATCGGTGAGGACGTTGACCAGGGTCGGCCGGCCGGAGGCGAAGGCGCGCTCCAGCGCCGGCTTCAGCTCGCCCGGCTCCCGGACCAGGATCCCGTCGCAGCCGAGCGATTCGACCAGTTCGTCGTAGCGCGTCTCGGGCCGCAGCTCGGCCGCCACCGAGTAGCCGTAGAGGAACTGCATCGGATGATGCTCCAGTCCCCAGATGCCGTTGTTGCCCATCACCCCGACGACGCCCAGACCGTGGCGGGACATCGTGTCGAACTCGAGGCCCGCGAAACCGAAGGCGCCGTCCCCCAGCAGCAGACAGACCTGGCGGTCCGGATGGGCGACCTTGGCGCCGATCGCCTGGCCCGGCCCGGCCCCCAGGCAACCGAACGGCCCGGGGTCCATCCAGCAGCCCGGTTCGAAAGTCTCGATGTAGCGGCCCGCGTAGGAGACGAAGTCGCCGCCGTCGCCGATCACGATCGCGTCGCGGTCGAGGACTTCGCCCAGCTCCTTGTAGATGCGCACCGGGTGCAGCGGCGAGCGCTCCTCGTTCAGCTCCTCCTGCTCGGCCGCCCGCTTCTCCGTCTCGACGCCCCGCAGCTGCTCGAGCCAGACCCGCGTCCGCGGCTCCCCCGCCCCCGCGGCCTCGCGCAGCGCCGCGAGGCTGGCCCGCACATCGCCGACCAGGTCGACCTCGGGAGCCCGGTTGGCGACGAGGGCGTTCGCGGCCACGTCGAGGCGGACGATCTTCGTCTCCTCGCCGAAGCTGCCGCCGAAGCCGAGCCGGAAGTCCATCGGCACGCCGACGACCAGCGCGACGTCGGCGCCCTGCAACGCCGTCCCCCGCGCCCGGCTGAAGGCCAGCTCATGGTCGGCCGGCAGGCAGCCGCGGCCGAGGCCGTTGAGGAAGACCGGGATGCCGAGCGCCTCGGCCAGGGTCCGCATCTCGCCCTCGCCGTGGCCCCAGTAGAGGCCGCTGCCCGCCATGATCGCCGGCCGCTCGGCGCCCGCCAGCAATGCCGCCGCCTCCTCGACCCCGCCGGCGGGCTGCGCCTGCGCCGGGTCGGGCAGGCCGGGAATCTCGACCTCGGCCTCGGTGAAGACGACGTCGAGCGGATAGTCGACGAAGGTCGGCCCGCTGGGTGCCGCCGCGGCGCGGTCGAGGGCGGCGGCGGTGACGGCGGCGATCCGGGCCGGGTCCTTGACCGTCTCCGCCGACTTGACCAGCGGTGAGACGAAGGGAAGGTGGTCGATCTCCTGCAGGGAGCCCGAGCCCCAGCGCATCTCCGGCGCCCGCCCGCCGAGCACGCAGATCGGTGAGTTGTTCGCCTGGGCGCCGGCGATCGCGCTCATCCCGTTGGTGACGCCCGGGCCGGCGGTCAGCGCCGCGACGCCGACCCCGCGGGTCGCCTTCGCGATCCCCTCGGCGGCGAAAGCGGCGGTCTGCTCGTGGCGGACGTCGACGAGGGCGATCCCCTCCTCTTTGCAGCCATCGTAAATCGAGAACAGATGCCCGCCCGAGAGCGTGAAGAGGTGGTCCACCCCCCGCGACTTCAACGCCTTCGCGACCAGCCGGCCGCCGTGCTCAGCCATGGCGGCAGCCTATTGGACCGAACGCAGTTGTCCCCGGTATGCGGGGACAACTGCGTTCGCATTTCGCACCCAGGCCGGGTTACCATCGCCTGGCCCGGGTGGCGAAACTGGCAAAAGCGGCGGCCTTAAAAGCCGCTGCCCCTTCGGGGGCTTGCGGGTTCGAGTCCCGCCCCGGGCACTCCAAGAGCGCGACTCAACCAGCTCGCTTCGCGCTCAACATACTCAGATGTTTTTGCGCACTCCTTGCCAGCGTGGTATGGCTCTGCTGGGAATATCAGCGTGATGAGAGGTGGTACCTATGAGTCAGCGCATAGCGCGATCGATGGCGTTCATTCTGCTGCTCTCGATCACCTTGGTCCCCGCTGCATTAGCGCATCCAGGCCATAGCCACGAGACGGGGCGAATTCCCGGCGAGCCGGACTTCCGGCGTCTGGGCAAAACCGAGATCCGCTTCCATCCCGAGAAACGGGAATACAGCTACAAGCGACCGAATGAGCCGCCGCTTTGGATGCATATCGACGACATCTCGCCATGGGAGGGGGGTTATTACGCCCTGCCGGACACCGAAGAGCCCGTCTCCTGCGCCACGAGTGGCCACCGGATCAGGATCATCTATGCAACCGACGACAATGTTTGGACGACCAAAAACGAAGAAGCAATTCGCAAAGCCATCCTGCGGATGAACTCGAAGATCCTCTACGAGTCGACCCGCTCGAGCGCCAATACGAGAGCTTTGACGATGCGCGTCGACTGCTTTCCAAACAACAAAATCCGAGTCTTCTACATATCGTCGTCCTACGACCACAACGAGCTCTTTGATCGAGTCGATGACGAGCTTGGCGCACCCGATGGTGCAAATGCAGTGAAGAACTTGATCTTCCACGAGGGTTCCGACCCCGACGCGGCGGGTTGGGGCCAGCGATCCAACAACTCCTCGAAGAGTAGCTCCGATATTCCCTTCATCTCAAATCCAAGTCGTACCCAGTCTTCATCGGCTGTCGTCTACGCCGGCTACTGGAACAGCAACGTTACGCTGCACGAGCTCTCCCACGCTATGGGGGCTGTCAACACCGACGCTCCAGATACTTCGGGCGGCGGGCATTGCGTAGATGGCGTCGACATACTGTGTTACGACGACGATGGTCTCCTCAGCTTCCTATACTCGGAGACGCAGTGCCCTGAAGCAAGCTTTGACGCCGATTGGGGTCCCCCCCTTGATTGCATGTACGACAGTTACTTCGACTCTAAAGAAGAGAGTGGCGAGTGGCTCAGCGATCATTGGAACACCGGCGGATCCGAGAATCCGTACCTGGTCGAAGCACCTACTCCTGCACCTCCTACCGTAACTACCAACACGGTGCCGTTCTCAAGTCAAACCAGTGCCACGTTGAGCGGAACCGTTACTCCAAATGGACTTCCCACCGACTATTACTTCGAATACGGGCCCACGACTGGCTACGGAAGTATTGTCCCCGCGCTCGGAGTCGTGGAGACCTTCTCCTCACATCTGTACCTCAGCCGTCCTGTATCTCACGCGATCACCGGACTACAGCAAGCGACCACCTACCACTACCGATTGGTGGCAATCAACGCTAAAGGAACCACCAAAGGGCCAGACCAGACCTTCACGACCCCCGCTTGGAAAGTCCAATCTACCCCGAACCCGCCGGGAGCTCTCGGTAGTTATCTGTACGCCGTGGATTGCGAGCCTTCGAGCACCAATATGTGCATGGCGGTCGGGAAGGCCTACCTTTCGGGCGCGGACACGGTGCTAGCCGAGCGCTGGGACGGGAGCAGCTAGGCGCTGTCGTCGCCTGCGATTCCGAGCGGCGCCACCGCCAGTCAATTTAATGCAGTGAACTGCACGAGCACGACTAACTGTCGCGCGGTTGGCTTCTACAAAACGGCGAGCGGAACGTTCTCGTTGGCCGAGACGTGGAACGGGGCCTCATGGACGATCCAGTCGACTCCGAATCCAGTCGGAGCCAGTGAAACGGTTTTGAACGGTATCTCGTGCCCCTCTGGGACTAGCGTCTGCACGGCGGTGGGATACTCGATCAGCGCTGGAGTCATGACCCCGCTGGCGGAGCGCTGGGATGGAAGCTCTTGGTCCATGCAGTCGGTTCCACTGCCCAGCGGAAGTTCCGCGACCAGGCTCGATGGCGTGAGTTGCCGGAGCACGAACTTCTGCATGGCTGTCGGACGCTACGTCTCCAGCGGTCGTGCGTGGTCCTTCTCCGCCATGTGGGACGGAAGTTCGTGGTCCTTGCAAAGCGTTCCGGATCCGACTGGGGCCACGAAAAGCGTATTACTGGACGTCACCTGCACTGGCACCGTGCCGACTTGCTCGGCCGCCGGTAGCTATGAGTCTCCCAGTTCTCCAGAGCAGACCCTTGTTGTGCGTTGGAGTAGCTCTGCTTGGGCAGTGCAAACCAGCCCGAACCCGTCCGGGTCCGGTTCAAGTGTCCTGCACGACGTGAATTGCGTGGATGCCGAACCCACCCCCTGCGCCGCCGTAGGCCACTGGGTTAGCAGTGGAACCAACGTTACGATGGCCCAGCGATGGAACGGCAGTACGTGGTCGCTCGAATCGACTCCCAATCCGGGGGGCGCATCATCCAGCGTGCTGGAGGATGCGTCGTGTCGCACGGATACCTGCATCGCCGTGGGATGGAGCTACTACTCGGGCGCTTATAGGACCCTGGCGGAGATCTCCGAACCCAACGGCCAGCCCCCCACCCTCAACACCAAAGCAGCGTCCAGTTCTACGCGCACTAGCGCGACGTTGAGTGGCAATATCACGCCAGGTGGTCTTTTTACCAACTACCAGTTCGAATACGGCACGACGACCAGCTACGGCTCGAAAGCGCCGACCTCACCGAAATTGGTCGGCTCGGGCATCAGCCCCGTCGAAGTTAGCGAGAAAATCGAAGGCCTCCAGCCTGGAACCACCTACCACTTCCGGCTGGTAGCAACCAACGCCAAAGGAACCACCGCTGGCGGCGATCAGACGTTCACCACCCCCACGTGGGAAATCCAATCAACGCCAAACCCCTCAGGAGCAAGCGACAGCAGGCTCTACGACGTCAGCTGCGAACCGAGCGCTAGTGCCTGCACCGCGGTCGGGAAGAGCACCACCTCGGGCGCAGACAGCCCGGTGGCCCAGCGCTGGAACGGCACCTCATGGTCCGAACAAGCTCCCGCGAAAAAATCAGGTGCGGCCCACACGCGCCTTTTGAGCGTCGACTGTCCTTCGGAAACCCGGTGTATAGCGGTAGGCAGCTATCAAGGCTCCGAAGGCGGGACGGCGACCCTGGCGGAGCTCTGGAACGAAGGCAAATGGAGCGTCCAGACGACGCCCATTCCCTCTGGAGCGACCTCCAGCGAACTGGTGGCGGTCGGCTGCAGCTCGACTGCGAGCTGCGTGGGCGTTGGCTCTGCGGTGATCGGCGGGGGCAAGACGGCGATCGTGGAGAGATGGGCCAGCCCAACGTGGTCTTTGGAGACGGTCCCGCTTCCCGAAGGGGCGACCTCGAGCCAGCTCGACGGCGTCGACTGCATCTGGTCGAACTTTTGCGTCGCCGTCGGCCGCTACACCAGTGGTGGCTCCATCAAAAGCCTTGCCATGCTCTGGAATGGCACCAGCTGGTCGCTTCAGACCCTGACGACTCCGGAAGGAGCGGTCGAGAGCACCCTGCTCGACGTCTCCTGCACGAAATCGCCGAGCCGCTGCACGGCGGTGGGGGGCTGGAAGAACGGCGCTGGCGAACAGTTCACGCTGGCCTACCGCTTCAACGGGTCGAGCTGGGCGCTGCAGAGCACGCCTAACCCCTCCGGGAACATCGCGGGTGTCTTCCAAGAGGTCTCCTGCGCGACCGAAACGTCCTGCACAGCGGCCGGGAGCTGGGTCGGCGGGAGCGGAGAATCGAACCAGACCCTGGCCGCGGAGTGGGACGGGAGCAGTTGGTCGCTCCAGGGTACCCCGAACCCCGCGGGCGCGACCTTCAGCGCTTTCTTCGGCGTCTCCTGCCGAAGCACCAGTTGCATCGGCATCGGGTGGAGCACGGACGCCTCGGGGGTCGACTCCACGCTGGGGGAGAAATCGGAACCCAGTGGCCTGCCTCCGGTCGTCACGACCAATTCAGCATCCAGCCTGGCTTCGACCAAAGCCACGCTGAACGGCACGGTCAACCCCAGCGGCTCCGAAACCGCCTACCAGTTCGAATACGGCACGACGACCAGCTACGGCTCCAAAGCCCCGACCTCGCCGGAATCGATCGGCTCGGGCTCCAGCCCGGTCGAAGTAAGCGAGAAAATCGAAGGCTTGGCGCCGGACACCACCTACCACTTCCGATTGGTCGCGACCAACGGCAAAGGGACCACCGAAGGCGAAGACCAGACCTTCACGACCCCCTCCTGGGAAGTTCTTTCAACGCCAAACCCCTCGGGAGCGAGCGACAGCAACCTCTACGACGTCAGCTGCGAACCAAGCGCGAGCGTTTGCACCTCGGTCGGGAAAAGCACGGCCTCGGGCGCAGACAGCCCGGTGGCCCAGCGCTGGAACGGCACCTCGTGGTCTGAACAGAGCCCCGCGAAAAAATCAGGCGCCACCCACACCCGCCTCCTTGGCGTCGACTGCCCTTCGGAAACCCGGTGCATTGCGGTCGGTAACCATCAGTCCTCAGAAGGCTCCGGGACCCTGGCGGAGCTCTGGAACGAAAACAAATGGACGGTCCAGTCGCCGCCAGTCCCCTCTGAAGCGTCCTCCAGTGAGTTGGTGGCGGTCGGCTGCAGCTCGACCGCAAGCTGCGTAGGTGTGGGCTCCGCGCTGGTGAAAGGCGTTAAGACGGCGATCGTGGAGAGATGGGCCAGTCCCACTTGGTCTCTGGAATCGATCCCGATCCCCGAAGGAGCCACTTCGAGCCAGCTCGATGGCGTCGACTGCATCTGGTCGAACTTCTGCGTCGCCGTGGGCCGCTACACCACCAGCGGCGGCGCCGTCAAAAGCCTCGCCATGTACTGGAACGGAAGCTGGTCGCTGCAGACTCTGACGGCGCCCGAAGGAGCAGCCCAAAGCACCCTGCTCGACGTCTCCTGCACGAAATCGCCGAGCCGCTGCACGGCGGTGGGGGGCTGGAAGAACGGCGCTGGCGAACAGTTCACGCTGGCCTACCGCTTCAACGGGTCCTCGACCTGGACGCTGCAGAGCACGCCCAACCCCTCCGGGGCCAGCGAAAGTCTCTTCGAGGATGTCTCCTGCGCGACCGAAACCTCCTGCACGGCGGCCGGGAGCTCGGCCGGCGGCGGATCGACGAAAACCCTGGCCGAGAAATGGAACGGGACCAGCTGGTCGATCCAGGGCACCCCGAACCCCTCCGGCTCGACCTTCAGCTCGCTCTTCGGCGTCTCCTGTCAGAGCACCACCTGCATGGGCGTGGGCTGGAGCACGGACGGCTCGGGGGTCGACACGACGCTGGGGGAGATCCGGGAATAGGTCCACGCCAGCTTTTCCCTGCTTTTGCCGGGTTTCGCGGTTCGTAAAAAGGCAATAAAAGTTCTAAGGGCGCAACTCGGCCCTTGTTACGGTGTCTAAAGCCCCGGAACCGTCCTTCCACAGGGAGTCAACTTGGAGGCTTCAGCTCTATCTCACGCCAGTCGCAGCGGGCTTCTAGCCCGCCGGTCGCCGCTGCTGAAACTGCAGGGCGACGAGAAGCTGATCGCGATGGCCCGCGCCGGCAACCCCGGCGCCTTCGAGGCGATCGTCGACCGCTACCAGGGCCGCCTGCTCGGCTTCTGCCGCCAGATGCTGAACTCGACTGAGGATGCCGAGGATGTCTTGCAGGAGGTGTTCGTCAACGCCTACCGGGCGATGCTCGCCGATGAGCGTGAGATCAACCTCCGCCCCTGGCTCTACCGGATCGCCCGCAACCGCTGCCTCAACCACCTGCGCAAGCCGAAGGCCGAAGCGCAGGAAACGATGGACATGGTCCCCGAGGTCGACGCCGCCTCGACCGCGGAGCGGGTCCACAACCGCGAGGAGTTCCGGCAGATCCTCAGCGACGTCAACAAACTTCCCGAGACCCAGCGCGCCGCCCTGCTGCTGCGCGAGATGGACGCCCTCTCCTACGAGGAAATCGCCGCCGCGATGGACACCACGGTGCCTTCGGTCAAGTCCTTGCTGGTGCGGGCGCGGATCTCCCTCACCGAGGGCAGCCAGGCCCGGCAGCTGACCTGCGGCGAGGTCCGGCTCGAGCTAGCCGAAGCGGCCGAGGGCCTGCGCAAGGCTTCGGCGCCGGTCCGCCGCCACGTGCGCGAGTGCGACGAGTGCGCCGACTTCCGCAGCCAGATCCGCACCACCGACAAGGCCCTGGCGGCGCTCTCGCCGATCGGCCCGCTGCTGGCCTTCAAAGGCTTCATCCTCGGCAAGCTCGGCTTCGGCGGAAGTGCTGGAGCCGGCGCAGCTACGGGCGCGGGCGCGACTTCCGGCGCCGGCGCTGCAGGGGCCGGCGCGATCGGCAGCGTCGGAGCCGCCGCGGCGATCGGCGGCGGCTCCGCTGCCGGTGGACTCGGCGCCCTCGGCGGCGCGATCGGAACCAAGGCCGTGGCCGGCGTGGTCACCGCCGCGGTGCTGACCGCCGGTGCGGTCGAGGTCAAGCAGAACACCAATACGACGCCGGTCGATCCCACGCCTGCCATCTCCCAGATCCACGAGCCCACGGCGCCGGTCAGGACCGCTCAGATCGTCGCCGCTCAGCCCGCACCCGCGGTCGAGCCGCAGCCGGTCGAGACCGCGGTGGTGGCCCCGCCGGTACCGGTTCCGACCGAAGCCGAAGCGACTTCGGCGCCCGAGCCCCTCCCCGCCGCCGAAAACGAAGCCGCCGGCTCCGCGGCCGGCGACGAGGTGACGATCGGCGATCCCAACGCGGAAGGCATCACCGCGGCGAAACCGTCCGAAGAAGTCGCCGGCGCCCACGGCGGCACCGGCACCGTCGTCGTCACCGTCGGCGGCACCCCGCCGCCCGCGGGCGAAGCACCCGCCTCAACCCCAGCGCCGAGCACTCCTCCGCCCAGCGAACCGGCGCCGAGCTCACCGCCGGTCGTGATCGAAGTGACGCCGCCGCCGATCCCGGCGCCTGAATCGCCGGCTCCGGCCGAAGCAGCCCCGCCGGCGAACAGCTAGCTGAGCCCGATCACCTTCAGCCGGCGCATCAACGCCGTGCCGGCAAACTGGCGCGTTTCCTCCAGCGAGTAGCCGAACAGCTCGAAGTCGTCGCCGGCGTCCACCGCCCAGGGCGGCTGCAGGACCCCGTCGGCAACCGGCAGCGCTTCCTCCAGCGTGCGCTGGATCGCCTGCTTGTAACGGTCGTCCTCCCGGGCCTTTTCGCGGAGGAAGACGGAGCCGAAGGCGACGTGGCGGTGCTCGTCGCGGGCGACGTTGGAGAAGCCCTCGACGAAGGCCGGCAGCGTCCCTTCCTGTTCGTTGAAGTCCATGATGAAGTGCTGCCCCGTCAGTGCCAGCATCCCCTCGATCACCATGTGGTAAAGCGTCACCGCCTCGACCAGCGCCTCGGTGTCCTCCGGTTCGCTGGAGAGTCGATCGGTCCGCTGCTTCAGCATCCCGTCGAAGAGGCGGCCGAAGTTGTCGTTGAGGTGGGCGGAGGTCTCCTCCAGCATCTCGCTGAGACCGTCCGCCTCCAGCACCCCGACCTCGCGGTAGAAGCGCTCGAAGAAGCGCACGTGGCGGGCCTCGTCGGCGATCTGCGTGCAGAGGAAGATTTTCTGGTCCTCGGTCGGCGCCGCCCGCATGATCGGCCCCAGCTCCTCGGCCACCTTCTGCTCGCCGATAAAGAACGAGGAGAGCCCGTACATCCGCTGGAACTGCTCCTCGGGGCTGATCCGCTCGTGCCAGTCCTCGCGATCGCGGCTGAAGTCGAGTTCCTGGGTCTGCCACTGCTGCCGCTCCCAGAGGTCGTAGAGCTCGGTGTAGCTGAGCAGCTTGATCTCCGAGGTGCGGTCGGCCGCCTCGTTCAGCGCCGGGTCCGCGGTCGCCTGGAAGTCGGAGCGCTCGGTCCTCGACTCGGTTCCGGTCTTCGGTTTGGCCTCCATCGTCTCCTCCTACACGCTCAGCGTCTGGCCCGGCTCGAGGATCGAGACCCGGGAGGAGGTGTTGGCCTCGACCTCGGACTTGAACGCCTCGGCGTCGGTCTCGATCGGCGGGAAGGTCTCGAAGTGCATCGGGATCACGGTCCCGGCGCCGACGAACTCGGCCGCAACCGCAGCGTCGTGGCGGTCCATCGTGTAGTGGCCGCCGATCGGCAGCATCGCGACGTCGACCGGGTTGCGTTCGGCGATCAGCTTCATGTCGCTGAACAGACAGGTGTCGCCGGCGTGGTAGACGGAGACCCCGCCGATGTTGATCACGAGGCCCATCGCGGTCCCGATCGCGGTTCCGTGCTCGGCGCTGAACGGAGCCTCGGCCGAGCCCGGAAGCGTGCTGGTGTGCCAGGCGGGGACCAGCTTGATCCAGCCCCAGTCAAAACGGACCGTGCCGCCGAGGTTGGGGTCGCTGACCTCCTCGATCCCCTGGCCCTTGAACCATTCCGCCAGCTCGACGGCGGCGATGCAGTGGGCGCCGGTGCGCTTGGCGACGGGGATCGCGTCGGCCATGTGGTCGGCGTGGCCGTGCGTGATCGCGATGTGGGTCGGCTCGACTTCGTCGGCGGTGTGGACGGCGGTCGGGTTGTTCGGCTTCAGGAACGGGTCGATCAGGAGGGTCGCCTCCCCGTCGCTCAGCTCGAAGCAGGAATGTCCGTGAAACTTGATCTCCATCAGCTCTCTCCTCCCGGCGCACCGGTATCGGTCAACTCTTCCTTGAGTGCCCAGCCGACCGCGACCCCGACCATCATCCCCATCCTCGCCTCCTCGGCGAGCAGGGCGCGGACAGCGGCGATCCGCTCGTCCGGATCGGGAAGCGTCGCCGCCTTCAGGGTCTCGTTTTCGTGCGGCTCGCCGAACCAGCCGCCCTCCGCCAGCGCCGCCACGAGGACCTTTTGCAGCTGCGGCGCGGCCTGGGCGACGATCAGCTCGGCCGCGGAGAAACGCTCCGGGTCCAGCAGCCGCTCAATCGCGGCTTCGAGCTCCTTCTCGTCAGGCACCACCTCAGCCTAGCCTGAGGGTGCCGCAGGCACTAATCGGAGCGGTGGAAGGCGGTGGCGAGCACACCGCAGAGAGCGCCGACGGCGCCGCCGCCCAGGCCGGCCCAGAAGTTCGCGGTCTCGACAAAGAGCGGCAGCATGAGCAGGATCACGGCGGAGACCGCCACCCCGACCCGGTCGTAGTCCTCGCCGATCGCGCCGCTGGTTTCGCTGCGGCGGATCACGAACCAGGCGGCTACCGCGCCCAGGGCCAAGCCGTTGCCGCCGGCGATCACCGCGATCTCGTTGCGGGCATCGGCGACGGTGGCCGCCGCCAGCACCCCCAGCGAGCCGCAGGCGACCAGCAGGACGAGGGTCGGGACGGTCCCCAGGCGGCGCTCGATCCCGGTCCCGAAGATCGCCAGGGCGATCGCGACGACGAACAGGTAGCCGACGTCGAGGTAGGCGAAGGGGGCTGAGAGGTAGCGCCACCACTCCCCCTCGATGGGGACGATGACGCCGCCGAAGCTGACCAGCCCGTAGCCGGTCGCCTTCTGGATCAGCAGCAGGATCGCCGAGGCGAGGACGACGGAGATCGTCGCGTAGGGGCGCTCGGTGGAGACGGCGAAGCTGACCCGGCCCGGTCGCGGCACCCGCCGCCGGCGCCGGCGCGGCTCCTGCGCCTCCAGCCCGTCGCCGCGGCGCTCGAGCTTCGGCGCCCGCTTGCGCAACCGCGCCCCGCAGTACGGGCACTCGGTTACATACGGACTGACCTCGGAGCCGCAGTTCTTGCAGATGACGCTGAGCTCAGTCTCGCTCATCCTTCGAGGATAACCGCAGCCACTCGATTTCCCATCAGGCGGTCGATTGCGGTACGCCGTCGCGGGTCCCGGTGCCATACTGACGGGACCCCAACTTCTAGGAGGAATCTGACGTGGAGCTGAAGAGTCTGACCGAGCAGAAATCGCTGCTGGAGGTCCTGCCGCCCGGCAAACGGGCCCGCCTGCATCGCCTTCTGTTTGAGTTCGGCCCGGGCAACGGCACCCTGATGCTGCTGCCGATCGACCAGGGGATCGAGCACGGTCCGCGCGACTTCTTCCCCAACCCGGCTTCCAAGGATCCCGACTACCAGTTCCGGCTTGCCGCCGAGGCCGGTTACTCGGCGCTGGCCTGCCAGATCGGGATGGCTGAGAAGTACTACCCCGACTACGCCGGCCGGGTGCCGCTGATCCTCAAGGTCAACGGCAAGACCGACCTTCCCTCCTCCGCCAAGGCGTTCTCGAGCTGCAACGCCAGCGTCGAGGACGGCGTCCGCCTCGGCGCCGACGCGATCGGCTACACGCTCTACGTCGGCTCCCCGCGCCAGGACGAGGACCTCGCCCAGCTGCGCCGGGTCCGCGAGGAATGCGACCGCTTCGGCATGCCGCTCGTCGTCTGGTCCTACCCGCGCGGCGAAGCGGTCGAGGCCAAGGGCGGCCAGAACTCCTTCTACGCGATCGACTACGCCGCCCGGATGGCGATGGAGATGGGCGCCGACGTGGTCAAGCTCAACATGCCGAAGATCGACGCCTCGAAGGACAAGGACGCCCAGCCGCCTTACAACGAGATGCAGGTCGACCAGACCGAGGCGATCCGCCAGTGCGTCGAATCGGCCGGCCGGGCGCTGGTCGTGCTCTCCGGCGGCTCCAAGACCGACGACGAGACCGTCCTCACCAACACCCGCGAGGTGATGGAGGCCGGCGGCTCCGGCGTCATCTTCGGCCGCAACGTCTGGCAGCGCGAGTGGAACGAGGCGCTGAGCATCGTCGAGCAGATCAAGGAGAACCTGCTCGCGAACGTGCGGCGCACGCCGTAAGCGATGAGATTTCGTGGCGGCAGGGGCAGCGCCGTGCTGCTCCTGCTCGCCGCCGTAGTGCTGCTGCGGCCGTGGGAGTCGTGGGACGCCCTGGGGCAGACCGAGCCACGGTCCGCCTCGGTCACCGTGACCCGGGTCGTCGACGGCGACACGGTCGAGGTGGAGCTGGAAGGCGAGACCGAGGACGTCCGCTACATCGGCGTCGACACGCCGGAGACGGTGAAGCCGGGGGAGCCGGTGGACTGCTTCGGCCCGCAGGCTTCCGCCTTCAACCACCGGCTGGTCGAGGGGCGGCGGGTCCGCCTCGTCTTCGGCGTCGAGCGCCGCGACCAGTACGGCCGGCTGCTCGCCTACGTCCACCTCGGCAACCGCTTCGTCAACGAAATCCTGCTGCGGCGAGGGCTGGCGCGAACGCTGACGATCCCCCCGAACGACCGCTACGCGGAGCGCTTCAAACGGCTTGAGATAGCGGCATCGCGGACCGGACGGGGCCTCTGGGGCGCCTGCTGATTTGTGAGCGCCTCGTAAGCCCTGCAAGATCTTTTGCTACGGTGCCGGCTGGCCCCAGGGCCATTTTTTATGAGAATGAGACAGAGCATCTCCCAGTTCGAGACGGCGTTCGAGCAGGAGACCTACATCGAGCGCCGGCGACGCGAGCAGCTGCGCCATCGCGCGGCCAACCGTTCCCGGGCGCGGAAAATCAACCGCGTCGAGCAGGAGGGGAAGGTCCGCTTCAGCGTCCTCGCGGTCTGCCTGATCGCAACCGTGATCGTCGTCATGGTCGCAATGTTCGAGGCGCTCGCCTTCCTGATGGCCTAGCGCCCCCCCGGCTCCCTCCCTTCCATTGCCCTCCTTCAATAGACTCGCGCGCCGATGCCTCGACGCTCACTGAAGCCACAGCTGAACCAGATCCGCGCCTGGGTCCACCAGGGCCGGACCGACGCCTGGATCGCCCACCAGCTCGAAGTCACCGCGACCGAGCTGCGGGAGTTCCGCAAGCAGTACGACCTCTCGGCTGACGACGAGAGCGCCGGCGCCAGCGAAATCGACCTCCGCGACGAGATCGAAGCAGAGATCGAGGCCGCCACCGAGGCCGAGGAGGCTGAAGAGGCTGAGAAGGGCGACGACGCGGACGAGGGAGACGACGAGGACGATGAGCGCGAGGAGAAGCGCGAGGGCGAGCCCGGTGCGGGTCGCCGTCGGCGCCGTCGCCGCGGTCGTCGTGGGGGTCGCGGTCGCCACAAAGAGATCGCGGCCAGCTTCGACCACGGCGAAACCGACGGCTACGGCCTCTGGCTCGACGCCTCGGTCAAGGACAACCCCGTCTACACCCAGCACTGGGCCGGCAAGCGCGACGTCACCGTCCGCATCGAGGCCGACCAGATCGTCATCCGCCGGGCCGGTAGCCCCGCCCCCGAGAACGGCGACTCCGAGTCCGGCGACTCGGACGACGAGTAGCTAGACCGGCAGCTGTCTGCCGCCGGCGAAATCGGTGGCGCCGCGGAGATACAGCCAGAAGGCCGCGTCGGCGAGCGCCTGCGCGTCCCCGTCGATCGTCGGGGCGACGTCCAGCGCCACCGTCTGCGCCCAGTCGGTGCCCTCGCCGTAGAGATCGGCCAGCTCAGCCGCAGTGAAGGTCGGGCCGATCCGGCGGCGCAGTTCTTCGCGGATCGCGTCGACGACGCGGTCGGAGAGCCGGCGCTGGCGCGGGTCCTCGATCGCCTGCAGCGACCGCCGCCCCTCCTCCCACTGGAAGAGCGCGTTCTCGATTGGATAGGCCAAGGGGGCGAGGTTACCGTTCCGCCCACCTCGGTCCCCGAGCAGGGAAACCGGGTGCGCATGCGGAAAGGGGCGGCAGGATGAGCGAGGACAAAGACCAGGAAAACGGCAACGGAGAGAAGGGACCCGGGCTGACGGGCGTCGCGATGCTGGTCGTCCCCCTGCTGACCGCCGTCAGCGGGCTGGCCCTGACCGGGACCATCGGCCGCGTGCAGCGGGATGAGCCGAAATACTTCGCGATCGCGATCGGTCTGGTGATCGCCGCCGGGACCGTCTGGGTTCTCGCCTCCACCCTCACTGCCCCCAGGTCCTGGAAGGGTCGCCACATCTGGGACGCGATCCTGAAGCTGATCGCGTTGTCCCTCGCGGCCATCGGCTTCTATCTCGCAATCAACGCCGCGATCGACGCCGCCAACAACGAACCGCGCCCGCAGATCACCTCTACCCTCAGCGGGGACGGCACCAAGCTGACCGTGAACGTGAAGGCCTCGAATCTCGCCACGGAAAAGAGGTTGGCGATCAGGGTCGACCTGCTGAGCCAGGAGGGCTCCGTCGGCGAAGCCTACGAGGCCTACCTCGGGCCGGACGGCGACGGCAACATCGACCACACGGCCACCATCCCGCTGCCGAAGTCGGGCTACTCCCGAATCGGCGTGCGGGCCCACACGGGCAGCAGCGAACCACAGTGCGTTCGCACCGAGGAAGAACAGAGGGAAAGGGAAGAAGCGAATTCGGGGAACAAGAAGGCCAAGCAAGAAGACCGCGTCTCCGGCACCGGCTGCGTGATCATCACGCTTCCCAAGTTCGCGATCAGGGACTAACTCGCACTCGGAGTCTGGGGAACTTCTCGCAGGGGCGCGTTGCGGGGGCCACAGGCGGCCGGGTCGAGCTCGCCCTGGACCTTCCAGACGGTCACCGGCCCGCTGCGGAGCACGGGCCGCACCGCGTCGGACCCGCGCAGCCAGCGGGCCTCCGGGGAGGTGACCGGCTCGCCCGGGTGGAGGAAGTTGAGGAAGGGTGAGGTGACCAGGTAGTCGAGGTCGGCGGCGTTGACCGCTTCCCGGAAGCCGGCGCAGGTGGGGATTGCGTTGAAGGCGCCGTGGGGGCCGTCTTCGCCGAGGTAGTGGACGCGGTTGCTGAGGTCGGTACCGTAGAAGCCGTAGCCGGCGAAGCCGGCGGTGGTGCCGGCGAGGCCGATGCGGGCGTCCTCGATCCCCCGCGCCCAGCGGTAGGCGCGGTCGAGGCTCATGCCGGGAATCCGTTCGGCCGCTGGCCCCTCGTTGGCGAAGCGGGCCTCGAGGTAGTCGCGCTGGACCGGGTAGCCGACCGCGAGTAGGAGAACGATGAGCCCGGCCGCCGCTCCGGCGACAACCGCGGCGCCGGTGCCCCGGCCACGCAGGTAGAGCAGCAGGGCGGGCAGCAGCACCGCGAGGACGACCAGGAAGAAAGCGAAAACGCGGGCCTTGTCGTGGAGGGCGTCGTCGGGGCGATCGGTGACGACGAAGACCAGGACCAAGGCTCCCAGCAGCCACCACTGGCGCTTGCCGGTGTCCAGCCGGCGATCGAGCGGCAGCAGCACTATCCCCGCCAGCAGGGCCGGGATCACGTAGCGGATGTTGATCCCGAACCCGACCGGTTCCCCCTCCGCCCCAGCGGCGCTGAGCGGCGTGAACAGGTAGGCGAGCAGGCCGAAGAGAGCGACACCGCCGATCCAGCGAACGATGCGATCGCGGCCGCGCAGGACGGCGACGAGGGCGGCTAGGGCGGCGCCGAAGACGACCAGCGGCCAGAGCGCCCCGAAGGCCTCGTGCAGCCCCGGGCCGAAGTACTCGCGCCAAACGGCGGTGTCGGTCGCGTAGTGGACGATGTTGAAGTCCGGCCTCCCTTCCTGCAGCCGCTCGGGGTGCGGCAGGGAGATCGGTCCCAGCGAGTGCACCTCGGGAATCGGGTTGCCGACAACAATCAGGTTGCGCAGGTACCAGTAGGCCCCACCCGCCAGCGCCGGCAGGAACCACCACCCAGCAGCCGCCCAACGGCGCCCCTGCGGCGCCAGGATGACCACCGCAAGCGTCAGAGCCGCCGCCATCGCCAGAGCCGTAACCCGCGTCCCAGCGGCAAGCCCCGCCGCAAGCCCGGCCACCGCAAGCGCCCAGCGCTCCCAACCCCCAGGGTGTGGTTGAGCTTTGTCCCGCTTACCGGGAAGAAGCTCAACCACACCCTGGGATCGGGCGCTGCGATGGGACCAAGCCTCGACCAGGATCGCTATCGAGGCCAGCAACAGCGCCGCCGCCGCCAGATCGTTCTTGGCAGCGCCGGGATCGCGCACCACCAACGTGTGGCACTCGAGGAGGATCGCGGCCGCAACCACAGTCAGCGCCCCGCGCCCATACGGCCGCCCCACGCAATACGCAGCCAAGAACGCCACCGCCAGCCAACCGAAGTTCAGGAACAGGCTCAGCGTGTCCCTGTCCGTCAGCAGGATCCCCACCGCGTGGAGCAGCTCGGAATTCTGCGGATAAAACCAGTTCGTGAAGACCGTGTCCGTGTGATGCATCCCCACGACCGAATGGGTCTGCACCATGTCGACGGCAAACGGCAGGTGGTACCAGAGGCTGTCGAAGTTGAAGACCCCTCTATCCAAAGCGTGCTTCGTCGTGACGGCGTAGCTGAACACGGTCGCCGAGATCACCGCCAGCATCACGAGCCCCGAGACGAGGCCTTCTGGGCCGGCGGGTCCTGTCCCCGATTTGGAACCACCATCCCTATCGGGATGGTCCCCCAAATCGGCGCCACCCCCCGGCAGGAGGGCAACTGCGGGACAGATCAGGAGCGCACACGCGATCAGGGATCCGGCGTAGAACAGACCTACGGCACCCAGGATCTCAGAGATCCAGATAACCAGCGCAACCCCAACGATCGTCTCAACCAGCCGCGCCGGCGCCCCCTCCCAGCCCGGCAGCAGCCTCTGCCGCAACCTGAAAGCGCTGAAGGCCAACGGAACAACCACCAGCGCCAGCTGGACGGCCCCCAGCAGGTAGCCGCCCAAATCAACCATGAGGCAGTCTCCCGACGCTCAGCCGCCGAGGTCGCCGCTGATCACGACCGGCTTCTCGCCTTCGGCGACCATGCCCTGCGCCCGAGCCTCGCGCTGGACGACCATCGGGTCGTCGGAAGACTGGATCCGGTTGTGAAGCCGCCGGTTTTCGTCCAGCAGCCCGTGCAGCTTCTCCTTGGCGGCGGTCGTGCCCGTGTAGGTCTTGACGAAGTCGATCGACGGGTTCAGATACGAGTAGAGGACCGCGAAGAGAACGACGGTGAGGACGATGCGCCCGACCCGGTCCCACTTGATCCGGCTTGGGCCGCTGCGCGCCGCGGGGCGTCGTTTGCGCGCCGCGGGACGCCGACGCGCCGGTGCGGTCCGTCGGGCGGCGTGAGCGCTCGCTGCCATACCCGGTGCTACGCGGCCGGGTCCCGCTTTCCTGCATCTAGGAACGGCGCTGGACGAAAGCGTTCAAGCCCGGGAACTGTGCGGCGTCGCCCAGCTCCTCCTCGATCCGCAGCAGCCGGTTGTACTTGGCGACGCGATCCGAGCGCGACGGGGCCCCGGTCTTGATCTGGCCGGCGCCGGTGGCAACCGCGAGGTCGGCGATCGTCGTGTCCTCGGTCTCACCCGAACGGTGGGAGATGACCGCCGTGTAGCCGGCATCGCGGGCGATGCGAATCGCCTCCAGGGTCTCGCTCAGGGTGCCGATCTGGTTGACCTTGACCAAGATCGAATTGCCGACGCCGAGCTCGATGCCGCGGCGCAGGCGCTCGGGGTTGGTGACGAAGAGATCGTCGCCGACCAGCTGCACGCTCGCGCCGACGCGCTCGGTCAGCAGCTTCCAGCCATCCCAGTCCTCCTCGTCCATCCCGTCCTCGATCGAGACGATCGGGTAGCGCGAGCAGGCGTCCGCCCAGTAGGCGGCCATCTCCTCGGAGGAGAGGGAGCGACCCTCGTGCTCGAGGTTGTAGGAGCCACCCTCGAAGACCTCGCTGGTCGCCGGGTCGAGGGCGATGAAGACATCCTTGCCGGGCTCATAGCCCGCCGCCTCGACACCCGCCAGGACTGCCTGCAGAGCCGCCTCGTTGGAGTCGAGGTCGGGGGCGAAACCGCCCTCGTCACCGCCCGCGGTCGAGAGGCCCTGCGAGGAGAGCGTCTTCTTCAGCGCGTGGTAGACCTCGGCCCCGACCCGCAGGCATTCGGAGAAGCTCCCAGCCCCGGCCGGGACGACCATGAACTCCTGGAAGTCGACCGAGTTGTCGGCATGAGCGCCGCCGTTGAGCACGTTCATCATCGGCACCGGCAGCACGGTCGGCTCGCCGCCGCCGTAGAGCTCGGCCAGATAGCGGTAGAGCGGCTGCTGCGAGTCGGCCGCCGCCGCCTTGGCAGCGGCGAGCGAGACGCCGAGCAGCGCGTTAGCGCCAAGCCGTCCCTTGTTCGGGGTGCCGTCGAGCTCGATCATCGTCCGGTCCAGCGCCCCCTGCTCTGCCGCCCGAGCGCCGGTCAAGGCGGCGGCGATCTCGCCGTTGACGTGGGCGACCGCGCGGCCGACGCCCTTGCCGGCCCAGGCATCGCCGCCGTCGCGCAGCTCAACCGCCTCGAACTCGCCGGTCGAGGCGCCAGAGGGAACCGCGGCCAGGCCGCGCGCCCCCGACTCCAGCACGACTTCCACCTCGACGGTGGGGTTGCCGCGCGAGTCGAGGATCTGACGCGCGTGGATCGAAGCGATAGCGCTCACGGGCGCGCCAGTCTATTCAGCGGCCGCGGCGGAGCGCGGCGAGCTATTCGCCGGTCGGAGGTATGCCCGCCGGCAGTTCCGCGGCTTCTTCTTCGCCGCCACCTTCCGGCTGCGGCCGCTGCGGGAACGGTTCACCTTTGGGTTTCGTCACCGAGACCGATCCAGGCAGGGCCGGGGAGATCGGCGTGACTGGTGATGGGCATTCTTTCGCCGGCGTTTTCGGATCCTCTTCATAGCAGGCCGCAGACGCGTTGGCGGGGTGCCCGCTGCCCTTGTAGTTGGAGCACTGTTCGATCTCGAAGCCGGAAGCGCAAACCGTTCGCGCGGTCCACTTCACTCGATACTGGTTGGCGAATTCACCGAGGAATTCCTGCTGTTTCTGCTGCGCGAGGGTCGATTCGATCTGGGCTTTCGCTTCGGCCAAGCTCTGGACTTTCCCGGAATTCAGTTTCACCACTTCGACCACGACGAAGTTGCCCTGGAAGTCGACCGGGCCGGCAAGTTCGCCGGTGGGACTATCGAAGACAGCGGCTTTCAGCGGGCCCTGGAGGAATTCTTCGGTGATTCCTTCCTGCAGTCCGCCTTTCGCTTTGCTGGTCGGGTCAGTCGAGTATTTGGTCGCGACCTTTTTCCAGTTTGCCGGCGAGCTATCCGCTTCCAATGCCTTCTTCGCTGCTTCGGCTTTGGCTTTGTCTTTGTTGATGATGAGGCGAACGTCGCGACTCTCTTTGGTCGTGAACTGAGTCGCCTTTTCGGCCTCGTAGAAGGCTTCTATCTCGGCGCTCGAAGGCGGCGGGGCTTCGCTGTTGATGCGGTTCTGGATTTCTTTGACCAGAACCTGCAGTTCGACGAGCTCGTTTACCTCGTCCACCGTAAAGCGCGATTCTTTGAGGAATTTCTCGAACGCGGCTTTGGTTGGGAAGCTCTGTTTTTTGATCGCCGCAAGTTCGTCTTCGACCTGTTTCCCGGTGACCGAGATGTCGAGTTCTTCCGCCTCGCCGCGGAGCCAGATCCCTTCCAGAAGTTCGGTCAGGGCTTTGGTCTTGGCTTCTTCGTATTTGTCGGAACCGGGTTTCGGCGTTTTTGCTTCTTCCGAGACCTGACGGAGAGTCGCGCGCCTCAGTTCCTCTTCGCTGATGTTCGTAAATTCATCAGGGACGTCGGAGACGTGGGCCACGTCTCCCGACGGCACGCTCGGGCCGGTCAACCCTTGGGCGACCGCAAAGCCAACGAAGAGCAGGACGAAAAGCGCGCCGAAGAGGACCAGGCCAAAGCGCTGCCGGCCGGCCGCTCGGTCTCCCTGAGGTTTCCCTTTCTGCCCTGCTTTCGCTCCCACGAAGCCGGGAGCATAGTCAAATCCCTAAGGCTGAGCTGAAGAAGAGACTCAGGCGGCCGCCGGCTCGACCGTGCGGCGCGCCTCGCGCAGGCCCTCGGCCATTGCCAGCACCGCCTCCAGGCGCTCCTGCGGGTCGCCGGCTACCCGCACCGCGGCGGTCTGCTCGCGCCATTCGTAGAGCGCGCCCTCGACCTGCTCGGCCAGCACGCCTGCCCCCTCGGAGTCGAGCTCGATCCCGGTGACGCTGAGCCGGCCGCCGCGGAACTCGACGCTGCGGGCGCCGGCCAGGCCCAGCTCGATCCGCGCTTTCTGCAGCTTCAGCAGGTTCTCCGCCTCCGGCGGCAACGGCCCGAAGCGGTCGGTCAGCTCGTCGCGGATCGCCCGCAGCTGACCCGGCTCGCGGGCGGCGACGACCCGGCGGTGGACGTCGATCTTCGCCGCCTCGAAGGGGACGAAGCTGGCCGGCAGGTAGGCGTCGACGGGGACGTCGAGGCGGACCGGCTCCGGCGCCTCCTCCCGCTCCTCTCCCTCCGCTCCGGCGGCCTCGGCGACGGCTTCGTCGATCATCTGGCAGTAGAGCTCGAAACCGACCGCGGCGACGTGGCCGGACTGCTCGTCACCGAGCAAGTTGCCGGCGCCGCGGATGTCGAGGTCCCGCATCGCGATCCGGAAGCCGGAGCCGAGCTCGGTGTGGTCGGCGAGGGTCGAAAGGCGCGCCGCCGCATCCTCGGTCAGCGCCTCAGCCGAGGGGTAGAGCAGGTAGGCGAAAGCGCGCTCGCGAGATCGCCCGACCCGGCCGCGGATCTGGTAGGCCTGCGAGAGCCCGAGCTGGTCGGCGCGCTCGACAATCAGGGTGTTGGCGGTGGGGATGTCGAGGCCGGACTCGATGATCGTCGTCGTCACCAGCACGTCGGCCTCGCCGCGGAGGAAGGTCAGCATCGTCTCCTCCAACTGGTGCTCGTCCATCTGCCCGTGGGCTTCGAGGAAGCGGGCGCTCGGGACCAGGGCCCGCAGTCGCTCGGTGGTTTCCGGCAGCGAGTCGATCCGGTTGTGGAGGACGAAGGCCTGGCCCTTGCGCTCGATCTCGCGGTTGATCGCCTTGCCGACCAGGTCCTCGTCGTAGGGGCCGACGTAGGTGCGGACCGGGCGGCGCCCCTCCGGCGGGGTCTCGATCACCGAGATGTCCCGCAGGCCGGCGAGGCTCATCTGCAGGGTGCGCGGGATCGGCGTCGCCGAGAGCGCCAGCACGTCCACTTTCAGCTTCAGCTGCCGCAACAGCTCCTTCTGCTTGACCCCGAAGCGCTGCTCCTCGTCAACCACGACCAGGCCGAGGTCCTTGGCGCGGACGTCGCGCGAGAGCAGCCGGTGGGTGCCGATCAGGACGTCGACCTTGCCCGCCTCGAAGTCCTTCAGCACCGCTTTCACCTCGGCCGCCGGCCGCAGCCGCGAGACCCCCTCGACCCGGAACGGGAGGTCGGCGAGCCGCTCGCGGAAGGTGCCGTAGTGCTGCTGGGCGAGGATCGTGGTCGGGACCAGGACCATCACCTGCATGCCGTCGGAGGCGGCCTTGACCGCGGCCCGCAAGGCCACCTCGGTCTTGCCGAAGCCGACGTCGCCGCAGACCAGGCGGTCCATCGGCCGCCCCGACTCCATATCCCCCTTGACCGCCTCGATCGCTTCGATCTGGTCGGCGGTCTCGCGATAGGGGAAGGCGGTCTCCATCGCGATCTGCCATTCGCTGTCGGGCGGGAAGGAGTGGCCTTTGCGGGCGCGGCGCTCGGCGTAGAGGTTGAGTAGCTCCCCGGCCAGGGCGCCGGCCGCTTTCCGCGCCCGCGCCTTCATGTTCTGCCAGCGTTTGCCGCCCAGCGCCGAGAGCGTCGGTGAGCCGCCGGCGCCGACGTAGCGGCTCAGCTTCGCCAGCTGGTCGGTGGGGACGAAGACCCGGTCCTCGCCTTTGTATTCGAGATAGAGGTAGTCGCGGGTGACGCCACCGACGTCGCGGGTCTCGAAGCCGGCGAAGCGGGCGACGCCGTGGTCCTCGTGGACGACGAAGTCGCCGACCCGCAGTTCTGAGAAGGCGAGGCGGCCGCGGCCGGCACCGGGGGCGGGCTCCTCGGTGCGGCGGCGGTGGACGAGGCGGCGGAAGGGATAGACGGCGAGTTTCAGCTCGGGGCTGACGAAGCCCTCGCGCAGGCGCGCCTCGGCGAAGGCGAGGCCGGGGTCGGGCGAGAGGCGGCCGCCTTCAAGGATGCGAGCGTCGAGACGGTCGAGGCCGTAGCGGGCGCGGTCGGCCTCCCCCCTGCTCTCGAAGGCGACGACGGTGCGGTAGCCGGAGCGGACGAGTTTCTCCAGCTCGGCCTCGGCCTCCTTGATGCTGCGGGCTGGCGACTCGGCGCGCGAGGCGCGGAAGGCGTCCTCGTCCTCCTCGCCGGCGGTGGCTAGGGAGAGGGAAGCGCGCTCGCCGAGCGGATCGGCGACGTCGACGTAAAGGTGCTGGGCGTCGTCGGCGTGCATCGCCGTGGTCACGTCCTCCCAGTGGTCGCGCAGCGCCGGCTCGATCTCCTCGGCGCCGACGAGGACGACCGCGGCTGCCTCGGGGACCAGGTCCAGCGGCGCCCGGAAATGCTCCAGCGGCAGCACCTCGGCCAGGTTGGGGGACTCGCCCCCCTCCTCCTCGGCCGCCATCGCCGCCAGCTCGGCCAGCTCGCGGTGCTCGGCGTCCATCTCCGCCGCCGGCGCCAGCTCGACCCGCTCGGCCTCGCCGAGCGAGCGCTGGGTGAAGGTCGAGAACCAGCGCATCGACTCGACCTCGTCGCCGAACAGCTCGATCCGGACCGCCCGCTCCTCGGTCGCCGGGAAGGCGTCGAGAATGCCGCCGCGAACCGCGAACTGGCCGCGCTCCTCGACCTGCTCGACCCGTTCATAGCCGGCGGCGACGAGGTCCTCGGCGACGGCGCCAAGCTCGATCTCCTCTCCCTTCTCGATCGCGAAGCCGGCGGGACGGAGCGAGGCGTCGGGAACGGCCTCGGCCAGGGCGGTGGCCGAAGCGACGACGATCGCGTCGGCTTCGGAGACAAGCGCGTCGAGGGCGTCGATCCGCAGGCCGACCAGGTGCGCCGGCGGCGAGACGTGCGAGGCGTAGCCGGTCCCACGCGAGGGGTAGAAGCGGACGCGGCGCGGCGCCAGGTAGGCGCGCAGGTCGGCGGCCAGGTCGCGGGCGGAGCGGTCGTCGGCGCCGACCAGCAGCACCGGCCGCTCGCCAAGGCCGCGCTCATCCTCGAGCAGGGTCGCCAGCAGCAGCGGGCGCAGCATCGTCGAGGCCCGCAGCGCCACCCCCTCGCCGCCGTTCGCGGCGGCCTTCGCCCGTCCCGCGAGCGCGTGGACGCGCTCGTTCTCGGCGGCGATGTCGATCAGGGGACGCAGGCTCATGGCAGGGAAAACGCCCGAATCGCGGGGACCGGGCGAAGCAACCGATTCTAGGGCTCGGCGTCGCCGCCGAGCCGGCGCCACATCGCACCCTGCCCCGCACCGCCGGACTCGATCTGTCCTTCGTCACGGAGCACCCGGAGGGCAAGGCGGATCGTGGGATCGCTCACACCGGGGAGCGCCCGACGCACGTCCCGGATTCTGAACTCGCCTGGCGCTTCGAGGAGAACCCAGCGACGAATGCGCTCCTGCTTGGTTCCGCCTTCCCTTCCCCGCCCCGCGGCGACCCGGCCTTCGAAGTCGCGATAGGACTCGGCGAGAATCTCGACCAGGTATTCGGTCCAAGGCCAGATCGAGTGAGCGCCCTCGTGCCAGCCGCGCTGGGACTGTTCGAGCGCCAAGTAGTAGGCGTTCTTGGTCTCGAAGATCCGCTGCTCGACGCTGACGTAGCGGGCGACGCCATATCCGAGTCGGATCAGCTCGTAGGTCGTCGCCAGCCGCACCATGCGCCCGTTGCCGTCGGGAACGGGATGGATGGCTAGGAGATCGAGGACGAAAGCCGCAAGAGCAATCAGCGGATGAACGATCTTGTGCTCGAGCGCGTACCCGTAACTCGAGCAGAGACCGGACAGCAACCCCTCGGTCTCCTGCCAAGGAGGCGGACGGAAGATGATCCGGGTCGTGCCGTCGGGTTCGCGGTCGGCGATCCGGTTGTCCTCACGCTTCAAGCGCCCACCCTCCGGATCGGTGTAGGCCAGCATCTTCCGGTGGAACTCCAGCAACCGCGGCACTGTCAGGGGCCCAAGGCCGTCCTCCCGCATCAGCCCGTCCAGCGCATCCGCGTACCCGGCGAACTCCTTCTCATCGCGATTGCGAAAGCGCGGTCGACTCTCACCGGCCAGGGCCTCGGAGCGATCCGGGTCGACCTCGATGCCCTCGATCGCGTTCGAGGCCGTGATCGACTCGACCTTCGTCTGCCTGGCGAGACGGCGCAACAGCTCTGGCACCTGATCCTCGTAGAGCTGCTGCCGGCCGCTGCCCCGATCCACGTCTTTCAAGAGAACGCCAAGCGAAGCGGGCATGCCGGCGAAAGTCCGGTCGGGATCCTGAAAGCTCCTCATTGCGATAATCACCCTATCAATTAGATAATAGGGCGATGATATTATCGCATTGACGGTACTCTTATATATAAGTTATATAGTTAACCGCTGATGAGGGGATGTTCCGGATAGGGGAAGCCGGGCGGCAGCGGGAGCGATGTGTCGACCCATTTCCGCATCGCCGTGTCGCAGATCGCGTAGCCCCAGTTGATCAGCCGGTCCTGGGTCGCAGTGCCGAGACTGGCCAGTCGGGTCGGCGTCTGCGCCAGTTCGAAGGTCTTTTCCCACGGCGCTTCCATGCTGGTCGGCAGCTCGAAGTTGGCGATGTCGCTGCGGATTCCCCAGTAGGTCCCGAGCCGGTGCTCGTCGGAGTCCTCGGCGGCTTCGTAACCCTCGACCGTCTGCTGTTTGCGCAGGCTCCTGACCTGGTTGTCGATCGTCATCGTCACCCGGGACATCTGCGTGCCCCAGTCGCGCCAGCGCCAGTTGCGGAAGGGCCCGAACTTCCCCCCGTCGGCTTCCATGGCGCCGCCGCCGTCGCTGACCAGGATGGTCTTGCAGCTCTTCCAGGCGGTCTCCAGCCCGAGGTTGTCGTAGACGCCACCGTCGGCCAGCGTGGGATGGGTGGTGAAGGGCGGTGTCTGCAGGTCTTCGCCACTTTTCGGGTCGTACTGGCTGTCCTCGAACCGCATCCGGAACGGCGCCAGGATTGGCGGGAAGGCCGAGGAGGCGGCGACGGCGTCGGCCAGGGTCACGGTCGGCTTGGAGATTGTCCCGACCCGGTAATCGGCGGCGTAGGGGCGCGAGAAGCGCCAGAGCACCCCCGACTGGAGGTTGGTGGAATTGATCACGAAGCGCGGGCCCTCCTTGTCGCTGGGCAGATCCTGCAGGGTGGCGCTGCCGAACAGGTGGCGGCGGTACGCAGCCGCGAGCCTGGCGCCGATCGTCATCCCCGGCAGCAGCATCCCGGTGAGCACCGCCGGGAGGTCGAGCGTGTGCGTGGCAAGGGATCGGATCGGCGCCACCACCTCCGTTGTCAGGTTGGCGGCGACGGGTTGCCCGTTCGGACCGGTCGGTTTGAACTCGAGCTTCCCCCAACGCTGACCGAGGACGGCCGCGGCGATCGATCCCCCAGAGACGCTGGAGACGCGCGTCAGCTGCTTCAGGTAGCCGAGCTCGTTCAGCCGCCAGATGGCGCCGACGTGGAACAGCATCGCCCGGTAGCCGCCGCCGGAAAGACAGAGGCCGAGGCCGGATTCGGGCTTCTCCCGTTCGTCGTCGCCAGGGATCCAGCGAACCGGCGAGCCCGGTTTGGCTTCCTCGCGAGGTGGTTTTACGTGCGGGTCGAGCATCGGCGAGAGCCGGCAGTCTCGCCCGCCGGCCCCCTCAAGTCAAAGACAACCGAGTTCTCAGCTAGTCAAGACCGTGAACTTGCGCTTGGCGGGCGTCGGATCCTTGACCCCGGCCGCGTTGACCGCCCGCACCTTGAAGACGTGCTTGCCGACCTTCAGTTTTTTGTAGGTCTTCGGTGACTTGCACTTCTTGAACTTGCCCTTGTCGAGCTTGCATTCGAAGCTCGAAGCCGGCGACCGAGGAGACGAACTTGAACTTGGCAGTGGTGTTGGTCGATTTCGCCTTCGGCGACTTCTTGATCGTCGTCTGGGGGGTCGGGATGGGCGGCGGCGAGAGCACGGGCGGTTCCACGCAGGACGCGGGCGGCAGCGCGTCTTTGCAGGGGTCGCTCGGATCAGCGGGGACGGTCGCCGTCGAGAGCTCCGAGGTGGCGCCGGTTTCCTTGGTCTGGGTCGCGGCAATGATCGTCCCGCCGGGAACCGAATAGGTCACTTTCCAGTTGCCGCTGCCGTCGGCCACCGTTTCGGCGAGGAAGGACTGCAGCTCCCCGGCTTCGCCGCTCGCCTTGCGGAAGACCCGGATCGTGGCGCCCGGTTCCGCGCCGGTCCCTTCGGCGCTGGTTTTCGTCGCCGAGGAGAAGGCGGGCGAGACGATCGCTTCGTTGGCGCCGGTTTTGAGGTCGATGAAGAGACCGCCGTTGCCGCTGCCGTGATTGCGGGCGATCTCGGTCCAGCTCCCCGGTTCACCGGCTTCTTCGACGATTTCGATCGCAGCCCCGGCGCTGCCTTCGATCGTATTTTCGCCTTCTTCGCTGTCGTTGCCGATCAGGTTGCCGGTCGTGGCGGTGATGCCGTTGGGCGGTTTGACCGCGATCCCCGCACCACCCGAGTCGAGAACCGTGTTGTTGCGGACATCGTTGTTTGGGCTTTTCACCAGGATCCCGTATTCGGAAGGCGATTCGACGGTGTTGCTGGCGATAAGGCCACCACCATCGCCGAACCCGGCGAGGATCCCGGTCGTCCCGCCTTCGACATCGTTGTCGATGATCCGCCCGGTCGTGAACCTGGTTTCGATCCCGATTCCACCGGACATGCGGATTTCGTTGCTGTCGATTTCCGGCTCTTCGGTCACGCTGAGCGCGAGCGCGAAGATGCCAAAGCCGCTCGGCGGCGTCGCCGCCGTGCCGTCGGAATTGAACCCGACGCTGTTTCCGAGCGCCAGGAAGTCGTTGCCTTCGCTGGCGGTGGAGATCCCTTCCTCGCCTCCGGCGATGAAGTTCCTGTCCCCGTCAGCCGAGCCGCCGACCGTCGCGTGGTCGGCTCCGCCGGCGTAGATGCCGGCGCCGCCGTTGGCGACGAGGCCGGTCCCTGGCGCATCCAGGCCGACGAAGTTGCCATGCACGGTCGTCGGCCCGCTGGCCGGTTCCTCGTTCAGTCCGGAGCCGTTGAGTTCGAGGCCCGTGCTCTGGGCCCCGGAGATCACGTTGCAGCCGCCGTCGCAGGCCGCGGTGGTCAGCGCGGCGCCTTCGATCGTGTTGCCGACCTCGTTGTCTTCGGCTGGGAAGCCGCCGCTGGCGGTCGAGTCGGTGATCTCGATGTTGGTGGGATTGGCCGCGGCAGTGGTGCCATTGGGCCGGACCCCGAAGTAGTTGCCCTGGATCGTGGCGTCGCTGGCGCCCTCGAGGTCGAGGCCGATCCCCACGTTGCCGCCGATCACGTTGCGGTCGGCTTCGGCGGCCCCGCCGATCACCGCTCCGTCAGACCCGGGGTCGATGAAGATCCCGGTGGCGTTGCCGGAGGGCAGACCGGTCAGGTCGAAGCCGATCCAGTTGCCCTTGGCGACGAAGCGTTCGGAGGCATTGATCACGTTGATCCCGATCAGTCCTCCGTTGACAGCCAGCCCCTGGATTTCCACGTCGTCGTCTTCGACCTGCAGGAGGAAGCCGACACCGGCTTTGATCACCCCGGCGCACGGTCCTTTGACCCCGGCGGCGGTGTCGCATCGCCCGCCGAGGATCTTGACCTGATCGGTGATCGTCGGCATCGGGGTGGCGGCGGAGATCGTGTCGCCGTTTTCGCCGTTGAAGGGATTCGCAGCGAATTTGATTTCGTCGGCGACTCCGGCAGTGGCGTTGGCGGCTTCAATCGCTCCGCGAAGGGTGCAATCGGCAGCGTGAGCTTCACACTCCGCTTTTTTCGCTTCATCGGCGGTCGTGTTGACTTCGTAGACCACCGCCGAAGCGGCAGCCGGAAACACGAGGGCGAACAGGGCAGCGAGGAGCGTCAGGGCGACGCGGCGGCGGAGGCTCATGGCGGCGACCCTATCCCGCCCTGGCGGACGAACGGGAATCTCTGGCCAAACGTCTTGGTCAGTCGGACGAGGGCAAACCCGGCCCGGTGCGCTGCCACTCGACCTGGCCCCGGCCCTCGGCGGCGGAGCGGCCGACGACGTCGTCCCACTCGTGCAGCATTCGCTTCAGCTGGGCGGTCGCCTCGGGTGGGTGGGTGGCGACTTCGGCGGCGAGCTCGAGGGCCGCCTGCTCGGTCCCGGCCGCCGGGGCGACGCGGTTGACGAGCCCCAGCCGCAGCGCCTCGTCGGCGCCGACCGTGCGCGAACTGAGCAGCAGGTACTTGGCGGTCGCCAGGCCACAGAGGGTGACCAGGCGCGCCGGCCCGACCGGCACCCCAAGCGCCGCGCCGGGGAAGCGCATCCGCAGGTTGGCGCCGCCGACCCGCATGTCGCAGGCGATCGCGATCTCTGCCCCGCCGCCGACCACGTCGCCGTGACAGGCGGCGATCGTCGGCTTGGGGAAGTCGACAACGCCGTCGTAAAGGTCGGCGAACAGCTGCATCCGCCGCACCTTGCCCTCCTCGTCGAGCTGCTCTTTGACGTCAGCGCCGGCCGAGAGACCGAGGTGGTCGGCGGAACTGATCACCAGCACCCGCACCGCCTCGTCGCCGCGGGCGACCGCCAGGTGCTCCAGCAGCTCGACCAGCATCTGGGTGCTGATCGCGTTGCGCGCCCGGGGGCGGTTGAGGCGGATCGTCGCCACGCCCCCCTCGTCGACGGAGTAGCTGGTGACCTCGTTTTCGGCGGGGGTGCCGTTGTCTGCGCTCATGCCTCAGAAGCTATTCGTTCGACCAGGCGCTCGGCCTCCTCGGCGGCGCTGCCGACCAGCGCCTCGACCTCGCCCTTGGGCTCGCTGAAGCGGCCGAGCACGTGACGGGAGACGATCTCCGGGTCGGTCGAGTCGGGCCGCCCCACCCCCACCCGGACCCGCCAGAACTCGGCGCCGCCGAAGCCGCGTTTGAGGCTCTTGAGCCCGTTGTGGCCGGCGAGCCCGCCGCCGAGGCGGGCCTTGATCTCGCCGAAGGACAGATCGATCTCGTCGTGGATGACGACGACCCGGTCGAGCGGCACCTTGAGCGATCCACGCGCCGGCCCGGCCGAGGTGCCCGATTCGTTCATGAAGGTGCGCGGCTGCAGCAGCGCCACCCGCGGACCGCCCGGCCCGGTCCGCCCTTCGGAGATCACCCCGTTGAACTTCTGCTTCGGCTTCGGCAGGTCCCAGCGCTGGGCCAGCTCGCTCGCGACCATGAAGCCGACGTTGTGCCGGGTGCGCTCGTACTCGGGCCCCGGATTACCGAGGCCGACGATGAGGATGCGGTCGCCCTGCTCGCCGCGGGCGCGGCGGCGGAACAGCGACAGGGGCTACTCGCCCTCGCCCTCGCCTGAGTCGCCGCCCTCGCCCTCGGCACCCTCGCCGTCCTCGCCCTCGCCGACCAGCTCGGCCTCCTCCTCGACCTCGGTCGTGACTTCTTCGACGCGCGGCGGCGAGAGGGTGACGATCGTGACCTCCTCGGGGTCATCGGTCACGAAGGTGACGCCATCGGGCGCCGTGACGACGGACAGCTGCAGGGTGTCGTTGATCTCCATCGCGGAGACGTCGACGACGATGTTGTCGGGAATCTCGGTGGGCAGCGCTTCGACGGTGATCTCGCGGGTGACGTGCTCGAGCACGCCGCCGCCCTTGACCCCGGGGGCGGTCTCGGCGCCCTCCAGTTCGAGGGTCACCTCCGCCTGGATCTTCTCGTCGAGGCGGACCTGCTGAAGGTCGATGTGGTTGAGGCTGCCGCGCACCGGATGCAGCTGTTCCTCCTTGATCACGACCGGGATCGCTTTGCCGCCGTCGATCTCCAGATCGAACAGGGCCGCGCCCTCGCTGGTGATGTTGCGCACGTCCCTTTCGCTGACCTGGAACGGCTCGGCCTCGGAGCCGCCCGAGTAGACGACGCCCGGGACCAGGCCGTCGCGGCGCATGCGGCGTGAGGCGCGCGAGCCGAAGTCGGCGCGGGGTGCGGCTTTGAGAGTGGAGCGGGAGCTCGCCATCGGACGGGAGAGGATAGAGAAATCGCCGCGCGACCGGCTGTGGCACCCTTCGGACCCTGATGTCTGACGAATCGAAGATCCCCAAGGGCCGAATTCGACGCTCGGCCAAGCTGGGTTCGATCGTCGGCGTCCAGGGCGCCCGCTACGCCGGGACCAAAGCCGCCAACGTCGGCCGCGGCGAGGACAAGGGCAAAGAGGCGCTCGAGCAGCGCCACCTGGAGACGGCGATGAAAATGGTCGCCGCCCTCGGCCAGATGAAGGGCGCGGCGATGAAGCTCGGCCAATTCGCCTCCTTCATCGACACCGAGTTCATCCCAGAGGAGTACCGCGACATCTACCAGGAGCAGCTGGCGAAACTGCGCACCGACGCGCCGGCGATGCCCTGGGAGAAGGTCGTCAAGGTCTTGGAAGAGGAGTACGAAGACGAACCGCTCTCCGAGCTCTTCGCCGAGTTCGAGGAGGAGGCCTTCGCCGCCGCCTCGATCGGCCAGGTCCACCGCGCCGAGCTGCTCGACGGCCGCGAGGTCGCGGTCAAGATCCAGTACCCGGGGATCGCCGAGGCGCTCGACGCCGACCTCCGCAACGCCGGCACGCTGGTGCGCCTCGCCCGCGCCCTCGCCCCCGGCCTCGACGCGAAGGCGATCGCCGACGAGATCCGCGAGCGGGTGATGGAGGAGCTCGACTACGAGTACGAGGCCCAGAACCAGCGCTCCTTCGCCCGCGCCTACCGCGAACACCCCTTCATCTACGTGCCCGAAGTCGTCACCCGGCTCTCCCGCCGTCGCGTCCTCGTCACCGAGCTGGTCCGCGGCCGCAACTTCGAGGAAACCAAGGAACTGCCGCACGAGGAGCGCAGCCGCTTCGGCGAGATCATCTTCCGCGGCAGCATCGGCGCGATGTTCAACCTCCAGCACTTCAACGCCGACCCCCACCCCGGCAACTACATCCTCATGGACGACGACCGGGTCGCCTTCCTCGACTTCGGGATGACCAAGAAGCTCGACCGCGAGCAGATCGTGCTCGAGCAGCGCGCCTTCGACGCCGCCACTCGCGACGACCCGGAGTCGTTCCGCAAGGCCCTGCACGACCTCGGCTTCATCAAGAAGCCCTCCAAGCTCGACGCCGAGCGGCTGCTGGAGCACATGGGCGCAGTCGGCGGCTGGTACATCGAGGACCGCGAGATCGAAATCAGCCCGCAGCGGGTGATGAAGATCATCGAGTCCACCCACGACCCGCGCTCGGAGTTCTACGAGCTGATGCGGCGCGAGTCGATCCCGGCCGAGGAGCTGATGGGACGGCGGATGGAAATCGGCGTCGTCGCCGTCCTCGGCCAGCTGCGCGCGAAGCGCAACTGGCACAGCATCTTCCGCGAGTGGGTCTACGCCGACCGGCCGGTGACCGAGCTCGGCGAGCAGGAATGGGACTACTTCGAGGAAAGAGGGCTCAAGCGGGCGCCCGGCCTTGCCGAGACGCTCTGAGCCGGCGTAGTCAACGAGGGACCGAGGAGGAACGATGCGCAGGATCAAACGGGGTTGGGTTCTGACCAAGAAAAGCTGGGCGCTGCTGAACGGGCACCGCGAGCTGATCCGCTTCCCCCTCTACGGCGCGGTGGCGACCACCCTGCTGGCGATCGTCACCCTCGGCCCGGGGTTGTACCTCTGGGAGGAGGACCAGTTCGCCGGCGCGATCCCGATCTTCGTGATCGGCGTCTACATCCTCAGCTTCGTCGGCTTCTACTTCAGCGTCGGCCTCGCCGCCTGCGCCGACATGATCTTCCGCGGCCAGGAGGCGACCGTCGGCGACGGGCTCGCCGTCGCCCGCACCCGCCTGCGCCAGATCAGCGGCTGGGCCGCTGTCTCGGCCGCGATCAGCCTGGTGATGGGCCTGCTCGAAAACCAGGGCGGGGCGCTCGGCACCGTCGCCGCCCGCCTGGTCGGGATGGCCTGGACCCTGATCACCTTCCTCGCGGTGCCGGTGATCGCGATCGAGGGCACCGGCCCGTTCGAGACGATCAAGCGCTCCGGCTCCCTCTTCCGCGAACGCTGGGGCCAGCAGATCACCGGCAACATCGCGATCGGCGCCGCCATCTTCCTGCTTGGGGTCCTGCCCGCCGCGGCCCTGATCGTCGCCGGGGTCCTGGTCTGGTCTTCCGCCTCCTTCGTCGGCGCCGTGCTGGTCGTGATCGGGGCCCTGGTGCTGGCGATCGCGATGTTGATCTCCCGCGCCCTCAGCGGCATCTTCGGCGTCGCCCTCTACCGCTACGCCCTCGACGGCGAGGTGGTCGGCGGCTTCACCCAGGAGGACATGGAGTCGGCCGTGAGAGTGAAGAAGGGCGGCAGGAACGCACCGCCGACGGCGACGCCCGGCACCGTCTGAGCGCGTGGCCGAGCTCGAGGTCCGCGGCCTGACCAAGCGCTACGGAGGGACCGTCGCGGTCGACAATCTCTCCTTCGCGGTCGAGGCCGGCAAGGTCACCGGCTTCCTCGGGCCGAACGGGGCCGGTAAGACGACGACGATGCGCGCCCTGCTCGGCCTGCTGCGGCCGAGCAGCGGCGAAGCCCTGGTCGAGGGCCGCCCGCCGGTGGCGATGGCCGACCCGCTGCGGACGATCGGGGCGGCGCTGGAGGCGACCGCCTTCCACCCCGGCCGCAGCGGCCGCAATCACCTCCGCACCCTCGCCGTCGCCGCCGGCATCCCCGACTCGCGGGTCAAGGAGGTGCTGGAGATGGTCGAGCTGACCGGTGCCGCCGACCGCCGGGTCAAGGGCTACTCGCTGGGGATGCGACAGCGGCTGGCGCTGGCGGCGGCGCTGCTCGGCGAGCCGCGGATCCTGATCCTCGACGAGCCGGCCAACGGGCTCGACCCGCAGGGGATGCGCTGGCTGCGCGACCTGCTGCGCGAGCAGGCGGCGGGCGGCCGCGCCGTGCTCGTCTCCAGCCACCTGCTCAGCGAGGTCTCGCAGACCGTCGACGAGCTGGTGATGATCCGCGACGGCAAGCTCGTCGCCCAGACCTCCCTGGCCGAGTTCACCAGCGGCGGTGGGGCGCAGCTGCGGGTCCGGGCCTCCGACCTGGCGGCGCTGGCGACCGGGCTAGGCGAGACCGAGGCGACCGTCAGCCGCGACGGCGACGAGGCGCTGCTGGTCGGCGGCATCGGCGCCGCCGAGGTCGGCGATATCGCCCTGCGGCGAGGGATCGCAATCCACGAACTGGCGCCCCAGCAGCAGAGCCTGGAGGAGCGCTTCATCGAGCTGATGGGCGACGAGGAGGGCTCCGCATGAACCTGCTGCGGAGCGAGTGGCTGAAGCTCTGGACGACGCGGACGACCTGGGTGATGCTCGGCGTCGCCCTGATCGGGGAGGGTCTCTTCGCCGGCCTCTACGTCGGCCTCGCCCCGCTCTCCGAGATCGGCGAAATCGACGGGGTCGCGACCGGGACCGGCCTGCTGCTGGTGATGATGCTGGTGCTCGGGGTGCTGATCGCCACCACCGAGTTCCGCCACGGGACCGCCAGCTCCACCTTTCTGGTCTCGCCGCGGCGTTACCCGGCCGTGCTCGCGAAGCTCGGCGTAGCGCTGCTGGTGGGTCTGCTGGCCGGGGCTGTCTACCTCTTCGTCAACGCCGGACTGGCGCTGCCACTGTTCTCCGACCGCGGCGGCGAGCTGCCGCCGACCGCAGACCTGGTCGAGGTCTACGCCGGGGTCGTCGTCTCCTACGCGATCATCTGCGCCTTCGGGCTCGGGGTCGGCGCGATCGTCCGCAACCAGGTCGGCTCGATCCTCGCCGCGATCGCCTTCTTCTTCGTCCTCTCGCCGCTGCCGGAACTGCTGCCGGGCTCGATCGGCGATTACTTCCCGGCGCAGGCGATCGGCTCTCTGCACGGCAGCAGCGAAGGCGACGGCAGCCTCAACCAGATCGAGGGCGGACTCGTCTTCGCCGCCTGGGCCGCCGGCCTCGTCGCCCTCGGCACCCTCCTGATTTGCCGCCGCGACCTCAGCGAGTGAGCTGGGCGAAGAGGCGCGGGTCGTTGCTGCAGATGCCGTCGACCCCGGCGGCGACGAGCTTCTCCATCCGCGGCAGCTCGTCGACGGTCCAGGCGATCAGCTCGACCTGTGCCAAATCGCAGATCCGCGCCAGCCGCGCCGTGATGAGCGGGTGGTAGACCCACATCGCCGCGACTCCGAACTGCGGCAGCTTCTGGGCGGCGAGGCCCGGTAGGCGGTGGCGCATCGCGACCATCGCGCCGAGCATCGGCCCCTTCGCCCAGCGTTTGCTGTTCCAGTCCTTGGTGACCCTGGGATAGGTCCAGCCGCGCCGCAGCGTCGGCTCCAGCTCGAGGATTCGGCGCAGGGTGTGCATCTCCATCGTCGAGATCATCGCCCGCCCGACCAGGTCGCGCTCGCGCAGCGCCCCGACCAGCTCCTCCTCCCTGCCCGGCAACTTGATGTCGAGGTCGAACTCGATTCCGTCCAGCGGCGGCTCGAGGAAGGCGTCGAGCGCCTCAGTCAGGGTCAGCGGCGTCCGTCGCTCGGCGTCGGCCCAGTCGTGGGCGATGACCAGCGGCGCCCGCTGCTCCAGCGGCAGGTGCGAGTCCGGCAGCCAGAGCACGTCCATCTCGATCGTGTCCACCCCGGCCGCAGCGGCGGCGTGGAAGCTCTCGACCGTGTTCCCGGGGGTGATCGCGTCGGCCCCCTTGTGGCCGACCAGGCGCAGGCCCTCGCCAGGCACTAGAAGAGCTGGTTCTCGCCGGCGAAGATCTCGGAGACCGAGTCGTCGGTGAAGATGCGGCGGATCGAGTCGGCGAAGGTGCCGGCGGTCGAGAGCACGGTGATGTTGTCGGGCGCACCGGGGCGCAGCGGCACGGTGTCGGTGACGACGATCTGCTCGATCGCCGAGTTTTCCAGTCGTTCGAAGGCGGGACCGGAGAAGACGCCGTGGGTGGCGCAGGCGATGACCCGCGCCGCGCCCTCGTCGAGCACCGTCTGAGCGGCGGCGCAGAGGGTGCCGGCGGTGGCGATCATGTCGTCGACCAGGACCGCGGTCTTGCCCTTGACGTCGCCGACCACGTAGCCGATCTCGGCGACCGCCTGGGCCGGGCGCTCCTTCTCCATCACCGCCCACTGGGTGCCGAGCCGGCGGGCGAAATTGCGGGCGGTCTTCACCCGGCCGGCGTCGGGTGAGACGATCACCAGCTCGTCGTTCAGTTCCTGGTCGGCGAACCACTGGGTCAGCATCGGCATCGCGGTCATGTGGTCGACCGGAACGTGGAAGAAGCCCTGGACCTGGCCGGCGTGGAGGTCCATGGTGAGGACGCGGTCGACGCCGACTCCCTCGAGGCACTTAGCGACGATTCGGGCCGAGATCGGCTCGCGCGGGGCCGACTTCTTGTCCTGGCGGGCATAGCCGTACCAGGGGAGCACGGCGATGATCCTGTGCGCGGAGGCGCCCTGGGCGGCGTCGATCATCGTCAGCAGCTCCATCAGCGCGTCGTTCGGGGTCATCCCTTCGGCCTCGTTGGCGCAGGTCGACTGGACGAGGAACACGTCCGCCCCCCGGATCGATTCCTCGTAGCGGCAGTAGACCTCGCCGTCGGCGAAGGTCTTCAGCGTCACCTGGCCGAGATCGAGGCCAAGCTTGCCGGCGACTTTGGCGGCCAGGTCCATCGAGCAGCGGCCGCCGAAGACCATCATCCGCTTCGAGTAGTCGTGGTCGATGGCGGTGCCCACCTCCGGGCGCTCCTCGATCATGCTCACGCGTTGTCGTCCTCTCGCATTTCGGCCGCCTTGCGAGCGGCATATCCGTCGATATTCCGTTGCGCGTTCTCGCTGACGCCCAGAGCCCCGTCGGGCACGTCGTCCTTGATCACTGCGCCAGCGCCAGTGTAGGCGGAGTCGCCGACTTCTACCGGTGCGATCAGCATCGTGTCAACGCCGACCCGCACGTTCCGGCCGATGACGGTGCGGTGCTTGCGGAAACCGTCGTAGTTGGCGGTGATCGTGCCGGCGCCGAGATTGCTGCCGGGGCCGATGTCGGCGTCGCCGATGTAGGAGAGGTGCGGGACCTTGGTCCCCTCCCCTACCTGAGAGTTCTTGATCTCGACGAAGGTGCCGGCCTTGGCGCCGTCCTCGAGCAGGGCGCCGGGGCGCAGGTAGGCGAAGGGGCCGACCGAGCAGCCGGCCCGGACATCGCACTCGACCAGGTAGGAGTGGAGGACCTGGGAGCTGGCGCCGACCGAGCAGTCGATCAGGGTGCTGAGCGGGCCGATGACTGCGTCGGCGGCGATTTGGGTCTCGCCGCGGAGGGTGGTGCCGGGCTCGATCCGGGCGTCGGCGGCGATCTTTACTCCGGCATCGATCCAGGTCGAGGCGGGGTCGACGACGGTGACGCCGGCCAGCATGTGGGCCTCGAGCAGGCGCCGGCGCGCCTCGGTCTCGACCGCGGCCAGGTCGAGGCGGTTATTGACCCCCATGGTCACGGCGATGTCGTCGGCCTCGTGGGCGAGGACGGTGTGGCCGGCCTCGCGCAGGGCCGGGAAGCAATCAGGCAGGTAGTACTCACCCTGGGCGTTGTCGTTGGAGAGACCCTTGAGCGCCTCCGCCAGGGGCGCCGCGGCGAAGGCATAGGTGCCGGCGTTGATCTCGCGGATCGCCAGCTGGTCGGAATCGGCGTCGCCGGCAGCTTTCGCCTCGACCACCCGCTCGACCTGGCCGTCGCCGCCGCGCACCACGCGCCCGTAGGAGCCGGGGTCGTCGAGCTCGATCGTCATCACCGTCGCCGCCGCGCCAGAATTTTCGTGGGCGGCGAGGAACCCGGAGACGATCCCGGCGGAGATCAGCGGATGGTCGCCAGAGAGCACCAGCACCGTCTCGCTTTCTTCGATCAGCGGCAGGGCGGCGCGGATCGCGCCGCCGGTGCCGTCGGGCTGGGGCTGCTCGACCGTCTCCACTCCCTCCGGCAGGCCGGCGGAGATGTCGCGGCCGGGAGAGACGATCGCCGCCACCCGGCCGGCTCCCGCCTCGCGCGCGGCAAGGATCGGCCAGGCCACCATCGGGCGCCCGCAAACGGGATGCAGCATCTTCGGCGTCGAGGAACGCATGCGCGTGCCCTCGCCCGCCGCCATGACGAGAACCAGGGGGGAACTCACTCGTGAAGCGTATTGGGGGGAGGGGTTGGGTGCCCTCTCTCAGAGGCCGTTGCGCAGCAGATTGCGGGCGCCGATTCGGTTTGCCCGACCGGGAGCCTCTGAGAGAGGGCACCCAACCCCTCCTCTCCACAGCGTTCCGGTTAGGCGCGCTTCGCGAGGTCTTTGCCGAGGAGGGCTACCGAGACCAGGGTCCAGCCGGCGAAGATGAGGTCTATTCCTACGAGGAGGCCGATTGCCCAGTCGGCGCTGTCGGGGAACTTGATGAGGATGAAGAACCCGATCAGGAGGCCGGCGATGCCGCTGAGGCCGAGCAGGCCGGCGTTCGGCTCGCCGCGGGCGATGAAGGCGATGATCGTCCTGGTCAGGCCCATGAAGAGGAAGTAGATCCCCAACACGAAGGTCAGGGTGAGGGTGCCGTTGTGCGGTTCGACGATCAGCCAGAGCCCGACGATCACGGTCAGCACCGCCCACAGCATCCGCAGCGCGAAGGTCCCGACCGAGTGGGCCGAGAAGGCGCCGGCAACCAGGACGATGCCAACGAACAGCAGCAGCCAGCCGATGAAGATCGCGGTCCCCACCGAGGCCACCGCGGGCACCAGGATCGCGATGCAGCCGAGCACGATCGCCGCCACGCCGACGAACATCAGCGGCTTCCAGCTGCGGCTCAGCCCCTCGCGCACCTCAGGGTCAAGCGAAGTTCCTCCGATCTCCATGTGCAGAAACCTAAATGGCTACGCGGACGGCTCGCGAGCATTTCGCTGGCGTTCGCGCTCGTAGAACCGAACCCACTTGCGAACGGCGTTGTCGGAGACGCCGTACTTGCGCCCCACGGCGCAGTAGCTCGTCGCCTCGATCTCGGCGAGAAGCTTCTCGAACGGCGGTCGCTTGACCCGTCGATAGGACGCAATGGGTTTCCCTCGGACCCGGGACCGATCCCAACGGGTGCCGCACTCGCGAGAGCAGTAACGCTGCTCCGATGAGCTGGGAAGAAACTCACGGTCGCATCGGCGGCACTGCGTCTTGTCTCTTGCAATCCGGTTCTTGCGGCCGCAATGCGTCGAGAGCGTTCCTGCGCAGTTGGGGCAGACGATTCGTAGGTTCTCGAGGCGGTTGTCGTCGCGTACGCCGTTGATGTGGTCGAGGATCAGCGCCATACGCTCGCCGTTCCAAATTTCGTCCTGACCACACTTCTCGCAGCGGCGCTCCTTCAAGCCCTCTTGGTACAGCCGCCGCTTCAAGTTTTGACGGGAGGCGGCCGAGTTCTCGACCAGCAGCTCATGAATTGGCCGCTTCTTGAAGCGCGAGTTCTTCGCCCGCGCCCAGTCGGGTTCGAAATGCTCGGTCGAGATCTCCCAAATCTCGGCGTATTTTTTGAGCACCCGCCATCCCCCGCCGGTGCCGCAGAGTCCCAGCTTCCGCAGGCTTTCAGCCCAAGAATAGGAGCTCGCTATCGCCTCTCTGGCCTGCTCCTCCGTGTAACTGAGACGCCTCCCTGGCATGGATACATCTTTTCAGATCTAGCAGACAGCAAGTTACTTTGATTCTCCCCGGTAGTCTCCCGATTAGGCAGTCCGGGGTGGTGTAATTGGCTTAGCACGTCAGGTTTTGGTCCTGAAGGAGCGGGGTTCGAATCCTCCCCCCGGAGCTGTTGCCGGTTCGAGCTACTCCTCCGCCGTGCGCGCCACCTTGCCGCCTTTGGCGCCGGGCTCCAGCGCCGGGCCGCGGGGGGAGGCGATGCCGAGGACGCGCATTGCCTTGAGGCCGAGGCCGAGCTTCTCGCGGCCTTCGGTGGCGCTGACGTCGTGGCCGCAGAGCTCGCGGACTCGCTCGAGGCGGTAGCGGATCGTGTGACGGTGGGTGAAGAGCTGTTTGGCCGTCGCGGCGACGTTCCCGTCGTTGTCGAGGTAGGCCTCGACGGTGGTGACCAGCTCGGTCTCGTACTGGTCGTCGTAGGCGACCAGGGGCTGGACCGTCTCCGCGTAGAAGCGTTCAAGCTCGGCCGGGTCCTCGCTCATCGCCGGCAGCAGCAGCCGGTAGGCGCCGGTGTCCTCGAAGGCGAGCGAAGCCGTCCCCTCGGCCTCGCCGACGTTGACCGCCAGCTGCGCCTCGCTGCCGGCGCGGTAGAGGTCGACCGGATCGGCCGCCCGGCGGCTGCGGCCGACGGTCAGGTGGAAGCCCGCCAGGCTGTCGTCGAGCTCCCGCGAGAGTCCCGCCGCGGCCCGCGCCAGCCGCTCGTCGTCCTCAGCTGGGACGATCGCGGCGATCTCGGCCGCCGCCTCGCCGCCGTCGCTGGCCGCCAGCGAGCCCGGCGCCAGCGCCCGCAGCGCCCGCTGCGCCAGGACCAGTACGCGCTCGCGCCACTCGCCCGTCTGCGCCGCCCGCGGCGCCGCCCGCAGCACCACCACGCCGGCACCGCGGTCGAGGTCGGCGCCCAGCTCCGAAGCCTGGGCGACGATGTCCCGGCGGTCGGTCACCTCCCGCCGCAGCACCGCCCGCACGAAAGCGCCGGCGGCCTCCTCGCTCTCCCACTCGGGTGAGCGCGAACGCTCCAGCTCCAGCGCCAGCAGGGTCGTCACCATCCGCGCGATCACCGGGTCAGGCGCCGCCTTCGCCCGGTAGCGCAGCTCACCGACCGCGGTGTCGGCAACCCGCAGATCCACCGCGGTCACCCCCTCGCCGCCGGAGAGCAGCTTCTGCTCCTGGTCAGACGAAGCGCCGGCGACGGCGAGGACCGCGCTGGAGCGGTCGATCAGGGCGACGCTGGCATCAAGCAGCCGCGCCGCCGCCCGGGCGACCGCGGGCAAGCCAGCGCCAGACTCGACCGCTTCGGAAAGCGCGTCGAGCAGCCCCGCACTCTCGGTGCTCGTAGAGCCAGACATCGGGCCATTATCCCGACGCGGCGCGGAACCTAGGTCCCGTTGATGAAATTCACGATGTCCGTGTAGTAGTAGACGACGGCTAGCCCGATCACGACGCCGCCGACGACCAGCGCCGCGAGGACGAAGAGCGAGAGGAATCCGGCGGCTGCCTTCTCCCAGAGCCGACCGTAGGAGCTCAGCGCCGGGACCAGGATCAGGATCACGAAGATGGCGAGGCAGATCACCCCGGCGGCGGCGTAGAGCACGTATTGATGACCGAGGTCGGTCAGCGCGAGGACAGTCACTGCTCCGGATTGTGGCGCAATTGAGAGACGACCAACCCGACGAGAGCGCAGAACGAGAAGGCTCCCACCCCCAGCGCCCAGCCGGCGTTGACGTCGGAGAGATAGTGGACGTTGAGGTAGACCCGCGAGAGCCCGACCAGCGCGGTAAGGACGATGCCGGTGACGACCACCGCGGTGGCCCGCGCCATCCCCGGCCGCAGCCGCATGACGATCGTCACCGCCAGCCAGAGGTAGATGACCGAGTGGGCGGCGTGGCCGCTGGGGAACGACGAACCGGCGCTGTCCACGAGCGGCTGCGGCGGACGCGGCCGGTCGACCGCGTCCTTGATCTCCCAGATCCCGATCTGGGTAATCGCCATCCCGACCAGCAGCACCCAGAACTCGGGCCAGCGCCGGCGCCAGGCGAGCAGCGCCGCGCCGATTAGGGCCAGGGCCCAGGTAAGGCCGGCGGAGCCGAGGTAGGTGACGACCTTGGCGATGCTGGTGAGAACACCGGTCTGGAGCCATTCCGCGACTTCGGTCGCGGTTTTGTCGCCCGGGGTCGGTCCGGGATCGCCGCCGACGATCACCGTGTAGGCGATCAGCACGAACAGCGAGACCGCCAGGGCCGCCATCAGCGAGGTGAATTCGAGGCCGAAGGTGCCGCCCGGCGTCACCCGATCCCAGAGGAAGCGAATCTGGGGACGGCGGGAGAGCTCGACCGTCCAGGCCGTCAGCCGGTGGGCCTCCATCCAGCGCACCGCCGCGGCCCGGTTCTCCTCGACTTTGAAGTGGCGGACGAGGTAGACGGTGCCGATCACGATCGCAATCAAGGTCGCCAGCGCGAAGGCGCCGCGGGCGGCGTAGTGGCCGGCGGTCTCGATGCTGCGACTGAAGAAGTAGCCGACGAGGATGTGCAGCGAGGCCCAGAGCCCGGTGCCGAGGATGCTGTAGGGGACGAAGCCGCGGTAGCTCATCTTCGAGCTGCCGGCGATGAACGGGGCGAGGGCGCGGACGAGGCTGATCCAGCGGCCGATGAAGATCGTCTTGCCGCCGTGGCGGCTGAAGTAGTCCTCGACTTTCTCGAAACGCTCGTTGCTGATCCCGACCCGGGACCCGTGCTTGAGGACGAACTCGCGGCCGAGGCGGCGGCCGAGGAAGAAGCTGGTGGTGTCACCGAGCCAGGCCGCGAACCAGGCAATCGCGATCAGAACGTAGAGGTCGATCGCACCCTGGCCGGCGACGGCGCCACCGAGCAGCATCGTCGTCTCCCCTGGCACCACCAGGCCGATGAAGGCGCCGGTCTCGGCGAAGGCGAAGAAGCCGACCAGCAGGTAGGTCCAGGCGCCGAGGGTCTCGGAGATCTCTTCCAGCAGGTTCTGCAGGTCGAGGTGGCCGAGCTGGCGGCTGATGAAGTAGTAGCCGGCACCGACGGCGAGCGCGGCGATCGCGATCGCCAGCCGTTTGCGGTTGCTGCTCTCCCCTCCCTCCCCGGGCAGTTTCATGGCGACAGTTTCGCCCTTCCGGCGGCGCAGACGATCGCTTCGCTGGTGTCGAGGCGGCCAGCGGCGGTGCTGGCCGCGGCGAGATCCGGGAACAGCCCGACCGCGGTCGGGCCGGAGCCGCTGAGGATCGCCAGCGGGGCGCCAGCCTCGCGCAAAGCGTCGAGCGCCTCACCGATGTCCGGCCGCAGCGAGCGCGCCGCCGGCTCGAGGTCATTGACGAGCAGGCCGGGATAGTCGAGCGGCGAGGCGCCGGCGCCGGCCGCCTGGCGCAAGCGGTCGGCGAGGTCGTCCAGCTCCGCGGCCGGGCGGCCGAGGCCGAGGCGGTCCGCCTCGGCGAAGACCGCCGCGGTGCTGAGCCCGCCGCCGCCCGGCAGCAGCACCACCGCGTGCTCCGCCGGCTCGGGCAGCGGAAAAACGCGCTCGCCCGCTCCGCGGACGAGGGCCAGGGACGGACGCAGTTGCGAGGGAACGTCGGCGCCCAGCTCGGCCGCCAGCTGCGGCAGGTCGGCGACCTCGCCGGCGGCGAGGCGGAGAACCGCGGCGGCGTCGCCGCTGCCGCCGCCGAGGCCGGCAGCGACCGGCACCCGCTTCTCGATCTCGATCCGCAGCGGCTCGTGCTCCCAGCCCCGTTCGCGCAGTCCCGCCAGCGCCTTCGCGGCGAGGTTCTCTCCCTCGACGCCCGGACAGAGAACCTCGTCGCGCTCGGCCGGCGTCACCGTGATCAGGTCAGCCAGCGCCAGCGGCTCGAACAGCGAGCAGAGCTCGTGAAACCCGTCCTCGCGGGTGCCCCCCAGGTAGAGGCAGAGGTTGAGCTTGGCCGGGGCGCGGAGCAGCATCAACCGCGCAGCTTCGCGGAGAGGGCGGCGAATTGCTCCGGCGCCAGCGCCTCGGCGCGAGCGTCCTCCGGCAGCCCGAGCTCGGCCAGCGCCGCCCGGGTCGCGGCCAAGCCCCCCGGCGCGGCGTGCTCGAGCGAGCGGGCCAGCGACTTGCGCCGGTGGGCGAAGGCGGCGCGGATCAGCTTCCGGGTCTCGGGGTCGGCGCCCGGGCCGGTCCGCCGCAGGCGCAGGATCGCCGAGTCGACCCGCGGCCGCGGCTTGAAGACGGCCGGGTCGACGGCGCGCAGCAGCTCGACCTCGCAGGCAAGCTGGACGACCGCGCTCGGCGACCCGTAGGTGCGGTTGCCGGGCGCCGCCCGCAGCCGGTCGGCGATCTCCCGCTGGACCATCACCGTCCAGCGGCCGAGCGATGGCAGCAGCTCGATCGTCCGCAGGATCAGCGGCGTCGCCACCGAGTAGGGAAGGTTGGCGACCATCGCCGTCGGCGCCGGCTGCAGTGAGCCGAGGTCGAGCTTCATCGCGTCCCCCCAGTGCAGGTCGACGTTTGGCAGCGCCGCGATCGGCGCCAGCGCCGGCTCCAGACCGCGGTCGATCTCGACCGTATGCAGGTGCGCCGCCGCAGCCGCAAGCCGCTCGCTCAGTACCCCTTCCCCGGCGCCGACCTCGAGCACCACGTCGCCCGCCGCCAGCTCGGCGTCGCGAACGATCGCGTCGAGCAGGTTGGGATCGGCGAGGAAGTTCTGGCCGAGGCGGACCACAGCCACTACCAGCCGAAGAGCGCCCGCGCGTTCGCCTCCACCGTCCGCTCCAGCTCCTCGTAGGAGACCTCGCGAACGGCGGCGATCTCGCGCGCCGTCTCGACTACGAAGGCGGGCTGGTTGCGCTTGCCGCGCAGCGGCTGCGGAGCGAGGTAGGGAGCGTCGGTCTCGACCAGGATCCGGTCCGCCGGCACCTTCGCCGCCGCAAACAGCAGCTCCTTCGCGCTCGGGTAGGTGGCGTTGCCGGCGAACGAGCAGTACCAGCCACGCTCGGCCGCGTCCTCCACCCGGTGGGGGGCCGAGAAGCAGTGGAGAATCACCGGCGCCTCGCCCGCCTCGGCGTCGAGGGTGGCGAAGATCTCGTCGGTGGCGGCGGTCTCGCCCTCCGGGTCGCGGGCGTGGATCACGATCGGCAGGCCGAGCTCGCGGGCGATCTCGATCTGGGCCGCAAAGGCGCGTCGCTGGTCATCCGGCGCGGCGGTGTCGCGGTAGAAGTCGAGCCCGGTCTCGCCGATCGCCCGCACCTTCTGATGAGCGCCGAAGCGCCGGATTTCCTCTTCGGCTGCCGCGTCGAAGCCGGTGGCGTCGTTGGGATGGCGCCCGACCGCTGCGAAGACCGCCTCGTGGCGCTCGGCGCTCGCGACCGCGACCGGGTTCGACTCCGACCCCATCCCGATCGTCAGCATCCGCGTCACGCCCGCCTCGGCGGCTGCGGCCACCAGCTCCTCCTCGCCGCCGTCGCAGAGGAAGAGGTGGGTGTGGGAATCGATCATCGGAGCGGTCAGCCTATCCTTCGCCCGATGCCGGACCCAGCCGACTATTACCGCGAGATCTACGCCCGCGGCCTCGGCGGCGAGACGCCGACGATCCCGGTGCCGGTCGCCGACCTCGAGGCGAAGGCGATGGCCGCGATGGACCCCAAAGCCGCCAACTACGTCTGGGCCGGCGCCGGAACCGAGGACACGGTCGACGCCAACGTCGAGGCCTTCCGCCGCCACCGGATCGTGCCGCGGATGCTGCGCGACGTCTCCGCCCGCGACCTCTCGACCACGATCCTGGGGACGGCGATGCCGGCGCCGCTGCTGCTGGCGCCGATCGGGGTGCAGGCGGTCGTCCATCCCGACGGCGAGCTGGCCACCGCCCGCGCCGCCGCCGCGGTCGGGGTGCCGATGATCGCCAGCACCGCCGCCCACTTCTCGCTCGAGGAGATCGCCGAGGCGGGGGGCGACGCGCCGCGCTGGTTCCAGCTCTACTGGCCCAACGACCCCGGCCTCGCTCGCAGCATGGTCGAGCGGGCCGAGGCGGCCGGCTACGGCGCCATCGTCCTCACCGTTGACACCTTCATCCCCGGCTGGAAGCCGCGCGACCTGCAGCAGGCCTGGCTGCCCTTCCTCAACGGCATGGGCGTCGCCAACTACTTTCAGGACCCGGTCTTCCGGGCCGCGCTGGCCCAGCCGCCGGAGGAGGACGTCGGTGCCGCCACCGGCCACTTCCTCGGCCTGCAGGCGAACCCAGCGCTGAGTTGGGATGACCTGGCGCAGTTGCGCGAGATGACCTCGCTGCCGATCGTAATCAAGGGGATCCAGCACCCCGACGACGCCCGCGAGGCGGTGCGACGGGGGATCGACGGGGTCGTCGTCTCCAACCACGGCGGCCGTCAGGTCGACGGCGCGATCGCCTCCATCGATGCCCTGCCAGCGATCGCCGAAGCGGCCGGCGACGACCTCGCGATCCTCTTCGACAGCGGCGTCCGCGGCGGCGCCGACGCGCTGAAGGCGCTCGCCCTCGGCGCCGACGCCGTCTGCCTCGGTCGCCCCTACGTCTGGGGACTGGCGCTCGACGGCCAGGCCGGCGTCGAAGCGGTGCTGAAGATGATCCTCGCCGAGCTCGACCTGACGATGGCACTCTGCGGGCTGACCCGGCCCGAGGAGATCGGGCCGGAGCTCCTCGCCTAGAGGTCTCGCCGGGAGAAGACGAAGGCGGCGAGGGCGAGGACCCCGAGCAGGTAGGCGAAAGCCCAGGCGATCAGCCCCGTGCTGGCGGCCTCGGAGCCACCGAACGGCCCCAGCTGCAGGACGACGCCGGTCAGCCCCGACGTGCCGGAGATCAGCGCGTGCAGGCTGGCGGTGTAGAGGCCCTCGAATGGGAGCGCCCAGCTCGCGACCCGGCCGATCGTGTGCAGCGAGTCGGAGTCGATCGCGTTGCCGATCTGGGCCATCAGGCCGGCCGTCAACCCGGCGCCGAAGACCATGAAGACGACGATCCCCTGCGCGGTCACCGAGAGCAGCGTCGAGGCGAGCAGCGAGAGCGCAGCGATGATCGCCACCCCCAAGGCCAGGCCCAGGGCCGGTCCGAGCAGGTTGTCCGGAGTCCAGTTGCCGGTCGCCTCGGTGATCGCGCAGGCGGCGAAGTAAACGACCAGCACGTATGCGGATGAGAGAGCGGCGGCACCGGCGAAGCGGGCGAGCAGCATCGTCGTGCGACCGATCGGGCGGACGACGATCGGTTGCAGCAGCCCGGACTCGGCGTCGCCGCGGACGACGCCGAGGGTGAGAAAGACCGCCAGCACCGCGCCGAGGAAGAGGGTCGCGAACATCGCCAGGCCGAAAATCGTCGCCCCGGTGAAGGCGCGGGTGTCGAGCACGTCTGGCACCCCGGTGGCGAACTGATCGACGTCCTTGAAGGCGAAATGGGCGCCGAGGGCGAAGAGCGCGAGGAAGCCGACGGTCAGGACCAGGACGGCGAGGAAGACGCGCTTGCGAATCCCCTCCTGGATCGAGAGGCCGACCACCGCGGCGGCCGAGCGCAGCTGCATCCCGTTCATCCCGTCTCCCCGCCGACTGCCTCCAGGTAGACGTCTTCGAGCGAGCTGTGGCGGACCTCGACCCGGTAGACCTCCTCGCCGGCCGCGACCAGCTCGGCGACGATCCGCGGCGCGTCCTCGCGAACCGCCCCGGCGAAGGTCCTGACGCCGGAGCCGGTCTCGACCTCGACCGCCGCCGGTCCCGCCAGCTCCGCCGGGGTCCCGGCCTTGACCAGCCTCCCGCGGGCGATGATCGCGACGTGATCGCAGACCAGCTCGACCTCGCTCAGGAGGTGGGAGTTGAGCAGGACGGAGACTCCGCGGCGGCGCAGCTCCTCGAGCAGCTCGCGAACGATCCGCCGGCCCACCGGGTCGAGGGCGCTGGTCGGCTCGTCGAGCAGGAGCAGGCGCGGCGAGCCGACCAGCGCCTGCGCCACCCCAAGCCGCTGCTGCATCCCCTTCGACATCGCTTCGATCCGCTTGCCGCTCGCGGCGGCGAGATCGACCAGGTCGAGCAGCTCGCGGCGCTCCGCCTCGCCCCCAGTCGAGCCGACGAGGCGCTGGTGGAAGCGCAGCAGCTCCTCCGCCGTGCACCAGCCCGGAAAGCGAAAGAGCTCGGCCAGGTAGCCGAGGGCGGCGCGGGCTTCGGGCGATCCCGCCGGCCGCCCCAACACCTCGACCCCGCCGCCGCTGGGCCGGACGAGGCCACAGGCGACCTTGGTCAGCGTCGACTTGCCGGCACCGTTGGGGCCAAGCAGCCCGACCAGCTGCCCCGCCTCCACCTCGAGGTCGACCCCGGCGAGCGCCTCCTGGCTCCCGTAGCGCTTGTGCAGGTTCTGGACGGCGAGGACCGGCGCGGCCATCAGGCCGGCGGGTCGATCTTCGGGAAGAGCGGCGGGGTCCGTTCGACCGCCTGGCCGCCGGGGCGCGAGCCGAGCTCGGCCAGCGCCCGCCCCTCTTCGCCGAGTACCCCCAACAGCGTCTCACTCGTCTGCGGCAAGTAGGGGACGAGTAGCAGCGTCGTCACCCGCAGCCCCTCGACCAGGTTGTAGAGGACTTCGTCGAGGCGCTCGGGATCGGCCTCGTCCTTGGCCAGGACCCACGGCTGGGTCTCCTCGACGTAGCGATTGAGGCGCCGGACCAGGACCCAGACGAGGTCGAGCGCCTGGCTCAGCTCGGCCGTGTCGAGCAGGCCGCTGAAGCGCTCGACAGTGCCTTCGAAGTCCTCGGCCAGGGTCGCGTCGACCTGGGCGATCGGGACGGTGCCGTCGCGATAGCGTTCGACCATCGCCAGCACCCGGCTGGCGAGGTTGCCGTAGTCGTTGGCGAGCTCGGTCTCGTAGCGCTGCTCGAAGCCGGCGGTGGAGATCGCCCCGTCCTGGCCGAAGCTGACCTCGCGGAAGAGGTAGAAACGCAGCGCGTCGGCGCCGAAGCGATCGATCACCTCGAAGGGGTCGAGCACGTTGCCCAGGCTCTTCGACATCTTTTTCTCGCCCATCAGCAGGAAGCCGTGGATCACCATCCGTTTCGGCGGCTCGAGGTCGGCGGCCCAGAGCAGCGCCGGCCAGATCACCGCGTGGAACTTGAGGATGTCCTTCGCCATCACGTGCAGGTCGGCGGGCCAGTAGCGGTCGGTCAGGTCCTCCCCCTCGCGGGCGAACTGGAGCGCGGTGACGTAGTTGAGGAGGGCGTCGAACCAGACGTACATTCGCTGCTCGGGGTCCCACGGCAGCCGCAGCCCCCACTTCAGGTTGGGACGGGAGAGGGAGACGTCTTCAAGGCCGCCTTTGATGAACGAGAGCGCCTCGTTGCGGCGGAAGTCGGGGACGACGAAGTCCGGCCGCTCTTCATAAAGGGCTTCCAACCGCTCCTGGAAGGCGGAGAGCTTGAAGAACCAGTTCTCCTCCTTCTCCCGCTCGAGCGGGATCTCGTGGATCGGACACGTATTGCCCTGCCCCAGCTCACGCTCGGTTTTGAAGTCGGCGCAGCGGGGGCAGTACCAGCCCTCGTAGGACCCTTTGGTCACCCAGCCGTTGTCGTAGACCCGCTGGATGATCTCGGCGACCTTCTCCTCGTGCCGCGGGTCGCTGGTGCGGATGAAGAAGTCGTTCGTCGCAGCGATGATCGGCATCAGCCCCTCAAACTTCGCCGCGTTCGTGTCGGCCAGCTCCTGCGGCGTCACCCCCGCCTTCTTCGCCGCATTCTCCACCGGCTCCCCATGCTCATCGGTGCCGGTGAGGAAGAAGACATCGTCCCCCCGCTGGCGGTGATGCCGGGCGAGGATGTCGGCAGCCATCGTCGAGTACGCGTGCCCCAGATGGGGCTCGGCGTTGACGTAATAGATCGGGGTGGTGGTGTAGAAGCGCGCGTCGCTCATCGAAGAGCCCACGCTAGCTGAAGACAAAGCGCCGCTACCGCCGCGCCTCGCGGCCGGTCAGCGCCTTATAGAGGTCATTCGCCCTGGTTCCGGTGAGGGCCGCGACGACGCTCGCGGCCGCTCGCGGCCGGGCGCCGGACTGGACCAGGTGACGCAACGCGTCGACCGCGAAGCCGACGTCTTTGTCGTGCTCGCTGGATGCGGCGGGGCCGATGACCAGGACGATCTCGCCTTTGGTGTCGCTGCGGAAGCGGCGGGCGAGTTCGGCGAGGGAGCCGCGGGCGACCTCCTCGTGCATCTTGGTCAGCTCGCGGCAGACGGCGGCCTCGCGGTCGGGCGCGAGGGAGGCGAGCGCCGCCAGCGACTCGCCCACCCGGCGCGGGGACTCGAAGGCGATCACGGTCTCGGCCGAGCGCAGGACCCGCTCCATCTCCCCCGCCCGCCGCGGCAGGAAGCCCTCGAAGCGCCATTTGTCGGTCGGCAGCCCCGAGGCGACGAGGGCGACCGGGATTACGGACGGGCCCGGCAGCACCGTCACCTCCAGCGCCCGGTCGATGCAGCGGCGGATCAGCTTGTAGCCGGGGTCGGAGATCGCCGGCATCCCCGCGTCGGAGACGAGGGCGACGACCTCGCCGCGTTCGATCCGCTGCGAGAGCTCGACCGCCCGCGCCGCTTCGTTGCCCTCGTGGAAGGAGACCAGCCGCGGCGCCGGCCGGATCGCCAGCTTGTCCAGTAGTGAGCCGGTGCGGCGGGTGTCCTCGCAGGCGATGTAGTCGGAACTGACCAGCGCCTCGCGCGCGCGCGGCGTGATGTCGTCGAGGTTGCCGATCGGGGTGGGGCAGACGACGAGGGCGCCCGGCATCAGCCCGCGACCTTGGCGAGTTCGCTCCGGGCCATCGCCGCGGCGCCGATCATCCCCGCGTCGTTGCCGAGCGTCGCCTCCAGGATCGGCGTCTGGTTCATCGGGTTCAGCGCCCGTTCGCGCACTTCGCGCCGGGCCGGCTCCAGCAGCAGATCGCCGGCCGCGATCACGCCGCCGCCGACGACGATCGCGTTGGGCTGGAAGGTGTTGGCGAGGGAGGAGCACGCGACCCCGAGCCGGCCGCCGATCAGGTCGAAGGCGGCGATCGCGACTTCGTCGCCGGCCAGCGCCGCCTCGGTCACCGCCCTGCCGTCGACCTCACCGCCGGCGGCGAGAATCTTGCCGAGGGCCGAGTCGGGCGTGCTTTCCGCCGCCGCCCGTCCCTCGCGGCCGAGCGCCGTTCCCGAGGCGAGCGCCTCGACGCAGCCGTGGTTGGGGCAGTTGCCCTGGCAGGGCGGGCCGTCGGCCTGGATCACGATGTGGCCGAGCTCGGCCCCGGCGCCGGTCGAACCGCGATAGATCTCGCCGTTGAGGACGAGCCCGCCGCCGATCCCGGTCCCGACAGTCAGCATCACCATGTGCGGCATCCCTTTCGCAGCGCCGAAGAGGTACTCCGCGTAGGCGGCGACGTTGCCGTCGTTGTCGACGAAGACCGGCAGCCCGACCCGCTCGCTGACGATGTCGCGGATCGGCAGGTCGGAGAGCGGCAGGTTGACGGCGGCGACCGCGATCCCGTCGTCGTGGTCGATCGTCGCCGGAATCCCGAGGCCGACGGCGGTCACGTCCGGGCGCGCTTCCCGCGCCTCGGTCACCTCGCGCACCAGCAGCTCGACTAGCTCGTCCTCGGTTTGACCGGTGGAAGCCTCGCGCTGCTCGTAGAGGGGATTGGTGTTGGCCTCGGAAAGAACCCCGATGAGCATCTTCGTGCCCCCGAGGTCGACCCCGATCGTCTCGCCGCCGCTCACGAGCGGGGGGAGGCTGGGAGGCGGATGACCGAGTACATCGCCATGATTTCTAGCCTTTCATGACTCCAGACGGCGAGCAGCGGCCCCCCGAGCCGCCCAAATACGAGCCCGAGTACAAGATCTACCGCTCCCGCAAGGGGCTGTTTTCCCGCCTGAAAGGCGCGGATCTGTCGTCCCTGCGCGACCGTGCAAGGTTGCCTTCACGCAAGCCCAAGCGGGACAAGGAGCCGCGCCGGCCGGGCTCGCCGCGAGCGCCGTTCAACGTCAAGCGCCTGCTCAAATGGGTCGGCTTCGCGGCCCTCGGCTGGATCCTGATCAGCTTCCTCGCCTTCGCGGTCTCCGCCCAACTGCAGTCCTTCAAGCTCTCCGGCGAAGCGCGCGACGCCCTGCACGGCAATCCGTTCCTGCTGCCGAGCGCGCAGACCATCCTCGTCCTTGGCACCGACGCGCGGCCGCCCGGCAGCGGCGATGACGACACCTCCGAGGAGTGCTTCGAACAGCAGTCGAAGGGTGAGAAGCCGCACGACCCCTGCTTCGAAGGCGAATTCCGCGCCGACACCCTGATGCTGATCCGCGCCGGGGGCGGCAGCTTCCGCAAACTCTCGATCCCGCGCGATGCCTACGCCGAGATTCCCGGCAATGCGCCGACGAAGATCAACGCCGCCTTCGCCTACGGCGGCGCCGCCCTGCAGATCAAGGCGATCGAAGGGTTCCTCGACACCCAGATCGATCACGTCGCGATCGTCGACTTCACCGGCTTCGAAGACCTGATCGACGCCGTCGGCGGCGTCAAGGTGGACGTGCCGGAGAAGCTCTGCGCCGACATCTCCGGCGGCGCGGGGGGCGGCCAGGGCGGATCGTCCATCCGCCTGCACAAGGGCGAGAACACGCTCAACGGTGAAAAGGCGCTGGCCTACTCGCGAGTCCGCAAGCCGAGCGAATGCCCGGGGCCGGGGCCGAGCGCATTCAGCCTCGGCTACGACGACATCGATCGCGAGCGCGCCCAGCAGCAAGTGATCAACGGGATCAAGGACCGCCTCACCGATCCCCTCCGCGCCCCCTACAACTTCCTCCACGGCCCGATCATCGGCTGGGAGGCGCCGAAAGCGTTCATCAGCGACATGGGCTTCTTCACGATGCCGCAGCTGGTCCTGTCGGCGGCGATCGGCGGCAGCGCCCCGGCCGAAATCCTCTGCGGCGGCGAGCCAGGCGAATGCCCCCCCGGCCCCGAAGAAGGCTCGCTCGAAGTTCCCGAGTCGGTCCGCCAGAAGGCCGTCGACAAGCTGCTCAACGGCTAGCGAGTGGCGTCACTCGCTGCGCTGTTTGGTCCCGACCAGGGCGCTGACGATCAGGGCCGTGAAGCCTGCTGCCAGTGAGCCGGCGGTGTTCTTCAGGTCGGCGCCGGATGATTCCCCGGTGGCCAGCACTTCGACCGCGATCCACTCGCCGAACCCGAGCAGGATCAGCACAACGAGCGCGTAGATCCGCGCCGCCAGCGTGTACCAGCGCGCCATCGCCTGGTCGTCGATGCGGTGGCCGGCCAGCTCCAGCTGCACAGGCGACTCCGGCGCTCGCGCGCTGCCCGCCCGGGTGAAGTAGCGCTGCTCGATCGCCAGCGCCAGCAGCAGCACCGGCAGGATCTGCGAGACCGCCTCGAAGTACTCCTTCTGCGCGTGCCCGTCGACCAGCAGCGCCGCCAGCGCGTAGGCGACGATGGGAGCGACGATCGCGCCGACGCCGAAGGCGAACCTCCAAACCAGGCCGACCCGCACCTGCCCCGACATCGAGCTCAGTCGGCGGTCGAGGTGGCCGGCTTCGAGTCCGACTTCGACTCGCTCTTGCCCGAGTCCGACTTGGACGAGGAGCCCGAGTCGCCGCCGGAGCTGGAACCGCTCTCGGAGGACCCGCCGTTGGGCCCGCCCTTTCGCGTCCCGTAGTCGGTGTTGTGGAAGCCGGAGCCCTTGAAATGGATCGCCGGGGCGCTCAGCACCCGGGCTGCAGGGGCGCCGCACTCCTCGCATTCATGCAGCGGCTCGTCGGTCATCTTCTGGATTGCCTCGAAGACGTGACCGTTGTCGCACTTGTACTCGTAAATAGGCATAGGGCTGCGGGATTATCGCAGCCGCTACCTTTCCCGCCATGGCGACCGAGCAGGGAACCCGCCCGACCGAGGTGACGATGGAGGAGATCGTCGCGCTGTGCAAACGGCGCGGCTTCGTCTTCCCCTCCTCGGAGATCTACGGCGGCCTCGGCTCGACCTACGACTACGGCCACTACGGCGTCCTGCTGAAGAGCAACGTCAAGGCCGAGTGGTGGAAGGCAATGCTGCAGGAGCGCGACGACATCGTCGCCCTCGACTCGGCGATCCTCCAGCACCCGCGCGTCTGGGAGGCGTCGGGCCACCTCGCCGGCTTTACCGACCCGCTCGTCCAGTGCCTCGGAAAGTGCAAGAAGCGCTGGCGCGAGGACCATCTGCGCGAGGCGATCGAGGCCGAAGGCGGCGACCCCAACGCGGAGCTGGTCTGCCCCGAGTGCGGCGGTGAGCTCTCCGAGCCGCGCCAGTTCAACCTGATGTTCGAAACCCACGTCGGCCCGGTCGCCGAGGAGGGCTCGACCGTCTACCTGCGGCCGGAGACGGCGCAGGGCATCTTCATCAACTTCAAGAACGTGCTCGGCTTCGCCCGCAAGAAGCCGCCGTTCGGGATCGCCCAGGTCGGCAAGTCCTTCCGCAACGAGATCACCCCCGGCAACTTCATCTTCCGCACCCGCGAGTTCGAGCAGATGGAGATGGAGTTCTTCGTGCCGCCGGCCGAAGCGCAGAAGTGGCACCAGCACTGGATGGACGAGCGCGAGCGCTGGTACACCGAGCTCGGCATCCGCCCCGACCACCTGCGGGTCCGCGCCCACGGCGAGGACGAGCTCTCCCACTACTCCTCGGCGACCAGCGACATCGAGTACCTGTTCCCGATCGGCTGGTCGGAGCTGGAGGGGATCGCCGACCGCGGCGACTTCGACCTCACCCAGCACGCCGAGTTCTCCCGCGAGAAGCTCGAGTACTTCGACCAGCAGACCAAAGAGCGCTACGTCCCCCACGTGATCGAGCCGGCCGCCGGCGCCGACCGCGCCACCCTCGCCTTCCTCGTCGACTCCTACGAGGTCGAGGAAGTGGAGGGCCGCCAGCGCACCGTCCTCCGCCTGCACCCGCGCCTGGCCCCGGTCAAGGTCGCCGTCCTCCCCCTCGTCTCCAAGGAGGGAATGCCGGAGAAGGCCCGTGAGCTCTTCCAGGACCTCCGCCGCCGCCTCCCCGCCGAGTTCGACGAGGGCGGCTCGATCGGCAAGCGCTACCGCCGCCAGGACGAGATCGGCACCCCCTGGGGCATCACCGTCGACCACCAGACGATGGAAGACGACACCGTCACCCTCCGCGACCGCGACTCCCTAGAGCAGGTCCGAGTCCCGATCGAGGGCCTGGGCGACGAGCTGGTCAAACGCCTCGAAGCACCCTGGCGTAGCCCGAAGCTGGGTTAGGGCCGGGGGGGTCCTCCGACAGGGTCTAGCCAGTCCATCAGCCAGTGCCACAAGCCATTGTCAGCTTCGACATGCACCACCCCGCGGTCCTCTTCGACCGCGAGGACTTTCGTCTCCTCCCCCAAATACCGCTCCATATCCTCGTTCCATCCGATGTCACGTCCGTTCCGCGCATAGGTCGAAGACGGAACATCGCGAGGCAACCGCACCAGGTCACCCACCTCGAAGGTCCGGGAAACACGTACAGATCTCCGGCCCTCGGGTGCCCCTTGCAGCTCTAGCCCGATGGCCAGCTCTTCGGTCGACTCACCGCTGCGACTTTTCACCTCCTCGTAGTAACGATCAATCTCGTTTATGTCGCGCGCAAGCTCGTCGCTGAGAACGTCAGGGAGCTCGTTCGGACCGACGTGCAAGAGAATCGGAACGAGCCTCTTCTTCAACGCCTTGGCTCCACCAAGCTCGATTAAGACCCAATCGCTTTTCAGTGAAGCCGGGGAAAGCAACAGCAGGATCTCGTCGCAATCAGTCAGATGGGTCTGAATCGCGTCATTGATGGAGTCACCGGTCTCTATGTCCTTCTCATCGAGGAAGGCTTCGATGTCGAGGTCTTCGAGGTGTCGGCAGATCTGTCGGGCGATCCACTTGTCCGTCGATGAATGGGAGATGAACACCTTCATGTCGCGACACGATAGACCGGCGGATAGGCTCGACGTCATATATGCAGCCCAGCCTCTTCCGCGACCGTGACTTCCGGCTCGTCGCCGGCGCGGTCGGGCTCTCGGCACTCGGGGACTGGGTGGCGATCGTCGCCCTTGGGCTGTTCATCGGCGAGCAGACGGACTCCGGTTGGCTGGTTGCCGCGCTTTGGATTTGCCTGTTTGGGCCTTCGGTCTTCGTCTCCGGGTTCGCCGGGGTGCTGGTCGACCGGATCGAGACGACGCGGTTGCTGGCGATGGTCTCCGCTGCGGGCGCGGTGGTGGCCGCCGTCCTCGCCTCCGTCGATGCGGTCGCTCCCGCCCTTACTCTTACCGCCCTGCTTGGGGTCGTCTTCGCGATCTCCCAGCCGGCCGAGTTCGCGCTGGTGCCGCCGCTGGCCGGAGAGCGGGTGCAGGAGGCGAACGGCCACGTCGAGACCACCCGCTACATCGGCTTCGGCGTCGGCCCGCTCCTCGGCGGCCTGCTCTTCTCCGTCGGCGGCTTGGAGCTGGCGATGCTGGTCGACGCTGCCACCTTCGCGGCAGTCGCAGTGGCGGCGCGGGCGCTGCGGATCGAGCGACCGCCGGGGGAGCCGCGCGAGGACGAGATTGCGCCCCGTGCCCGCGACGGCATCGCCTACCTCTACCGCGACCAGATCCTGGCCCTGGTGATGACGGTCGCCTTCGCTTCCCTCTTCTTCATGTCGGCGGTCTGGGTCGGCGAGCTCTTCTTCGTTGAAGACGTGCTGGCGATGGGCGATCTCGCCTACGCCTCGATGTTCTCGGTCTGGACCCTGGGGATGGCGCTCGGCGCGATGCTGCTCTCGCGCCGGGTCGCGGCGACGGCGCTGGCTGTCGCGGGGCTGGTCGCGGCGACCGTCCAGGGCGCCTCGCTGGCCCTCCCCGCCCTCTGGCTCAGCTTCGCTTTCTACCTCGCCTGCGCCTTCGTCGGCGGCACCGCCCACGGGGTCAAGAACGTGATGTATCGCAGCCTGATCCACGTCCGCGTGCCCGAGAACCTGCACGGTCGCGCCTTTGCCGCCTACAACGCGATCCGCAACACCGCCGAGCTCGGCGCCTTCGCCGCCGGCGGCCTCCTCGTCGCCACGATCGGCGCCCGCGGCACCCTCGCCTACGCCGGCGGCCTCTCAGCGCTGGCGGGCCTGGTCGGCTTACTTGCGCTGCTGCGGTTAAAGCGCGAGGCTGCGGCAACCGAAACGGCCTAGGAGCCGTCCCAGTATCCAGTCCACCATCCGAAACGGAGATCCATGGCCTACGAAATGAAGATTCGCGGCACCGAGCACGAGGTGAAGGTGCGCAGCCCCTGGGCCGTCGCCCTCTTGCCGATCATCACCCTCGGCATCTACCACATCGTCTGGTGGTACAAGATCAACAAGGAGCTGAAAGCCTACGGCGAGTCCAAGGGCTTCGACCTCGGCCAGAACCCGACCAACTCGGTGCTGGCGCTCGTTCCGGGCTTCCTCATCATCGTGCCCCCGCTGGTCAGCTACTGGCGCGGGACGCAGCGGGTCCAGGGCGCTTCGAAAGTCTCCGGTCGCGAGCCGGTCAGCGGCTGGCTGGCACTGATCCTCTACCTGCTGCTGTCGCCGGTGATGTTCGCCTACCTGCAGGTCTCGCTCAACCACGTCTGGGAGCAGGAGGCCGAACCGCTGCCGGGCCAGGCCGGTCCGCCGCCGAGCGGCGACGCGATGCCGCCGCGCCTCGACGACCAGGCCTAAGCGCCCAGGAACTCCAGGACCCGCTGCGCTTCGTCATCGAGCGCAGCGGCGTCCTGCTTTCGCACCTTGCTCAGGTGCTCGATCGTCAGCTTGCCCGCGTTGAGCTTCCAGGTCGCGACGGCGCGACCGCCGACCAAGGCGAAGGGGCGGAAGATGCCGTTGATCGTGACCAGGATCTTGTGTGGTCCGACGACTTCGTCGCGGGAGGTCCAGCCGAGCAGGAGTGGGTCGAAGGCGCCGAGTAGGCGCGGCGGCGGGACCGGCGCCGTGGCAGGGTGCCGCTTCAGCTCGACCAGCCCGTCCTCGCGCTCCTCCAGCTCACCGGCGATCGCCGCCAGGCCGGCGCGGGCGTCGCGCAGGGGCAGGCCCGCCCAGCGGGCGAGGTCGCGGTCGTCGGCCGGTCCGTGCCCGGCCAGGTAACGGCGGGCCAGCTCGATCACCGCCCGCTCCCGGTCGACCGGTTTCTGCTTCCCCAGCCAGTCGCGGACGAGGACGTAGGCGTGCTGCTTGCCGACCATCGGCCCGCGGACGAGGATCCCGCGGGCGGCGGCGATGAACATCAGGTGGATGAAGATCTGCCCCTCGGTCGGGACGTCGGCGCTCTCCAGTCGCGTGCGCAGATCCTGCCCGCTCAGCGGCCCCTCGTCGGCCAAGGTCTTCTCGATCACCTTCATCGCCCGCTCGCCATCGCCCTCTGAGACGCCCTCATTCTGCAGCCGGCGCTTGCAGCCGGCGAAGTGGGTCGGCGCGGTCAGCAGGTGCAGCAGCGGGTAGTCCTCGCTGCGAACCAGATGCAGCGTGCCCCGGTTGAGCCAGGTGATCAGCAGCGAGCGGTCCTCGGTCAGTTCCCGGTCGACGTCGGCCGCCGTCACCCCGGCGGTGCGCGCCCGCACCGCCAGCCGCGCCCCGCGCGGATCCTGGCCCTGCACCGCCAGCAGCCGCTCAGCCACCGCCACCGGGGAGCGCAAAGGCTCACCCGCCAGGGCCTGGGCGGTCAGTCGTTCGGCGAGCGGCGCGGGCATCGCCGGATCATGGCGGTTACGCGTAGCGGGGTACAGCTCCGGCAGCGGTCGCGCGCTCAGCGCAACCGCGCGCCGCTATTCGATCGCTTCGAGGTCGACGACGAAGACCAACGTTTCGTTGGGCGGAATCGTCGGCGGCGAGCCGGCCGCGCCGTAGCCGAGATCGGGCGGGATGACCAGTTCGCGCCGGCCGCCGACCTTCATCCCCTCGAGTCCTTTTTCCCATCCCTGGATGACCACGTTTTCTCCGAGGGGGAAGCTGATCGGTTCGCCGCGGCTCCAGGACGAGTCGAACTCCTTGCCCGTCTTGAAGTTGACGCCCACGTAGTTGACCGAGACCACGTCGCCGCCCTTCGCGGCCGCGCCAGTGCCTTCTTCGAGATCATTGACGACCAGCGACTTCGGCGGCGCGCCATTCGGCACCGTCACCTTCGGCTTCGTCTTCTTCTTCGAAGTTTCGGTTTCCCCTGAAGATTCATCTTCCTGGGGAGCTTCCGCTTCGGTCGAAGCAGCGGTCGAGTCCGAAGTGGTCGAGGAATCGTCGCTGCCGCAGCCGGCGACGAAGAGAACCAGACAGGCGCCAATGATCAAGAGAAGTCTTTGCATGCGCGGCATCCTACGCGAAACGCGGTCGCTAGGAGAGCCTCAACGGTGCGGCTTGGGCAGCGACTCAGCCGCGGCCGCATCGATCGTCAGGACGACGCCCCGCTCGTAGATCCCGGCGACCTCGGGCGCGTCGACGAAGCGGTGGCCACCCGGCCCCCAGCTGGTGTCGAAGACGATGCCGTCGAACAAATCGGCCTCCGGGGCCGCCTGCACCTTGATCACCCGGCCGAGCTTCTGGCCATCGCTGGAGAAGACGGGGATCCCCCGCTTCGCCACCAAGTAGGAGACGGCGTAGCCGAGATCCTCCATCGCGCCGAGCCTAGCGAAACACGATGTCCGCTTACACTGGCGCCGGGGAACAACTTCGGAATTGGGAGGAATGATGGGCCTGAATCTCGCTTCGACCTTGGCGGAGAGCGCCGCCCGGCAGCCGGCGACCGTGGCCGTGCGCCTCGGCCCGCTGGAGCTGACCTACGCCGACCTCGACGATCGCAGCGCCCGCCTCGCGGCCGCGCTGCGCGAGCGGGGACTGGAACCGGGCGACCGGGTCGGGGTGATGCTGCCGAACGTGCTCGAGTTCCCGATCTCCTACTACGGCGTGTTGCGCGCCGGTGGCGTCGTGGTGCCGATGAACGTGCTGCTGAAGCGGCGCGAGATCGCCTTCTACCTCGAAGATTCCGGCGCCAAGCTGCTGCTCGCCTGGCACGGGTTCGGCGACGACGCCCGCGAGGGCGCGGCCGACGCCGGCGCCGAGCTGATCGAGGTCGAGCCCGAAACCTTCGCCGAGCTGCTCGGCGACCACGAGCCGGAGCCCGGGATGGCCGAGACCGAGGCCGAGGAGACGGCGGTGATCCTCTACACCTCCGGCACCACCGGCAAGCCCAAGGGCGCCGAGCTGACCCACTCCAACCTCTCCCGCAACGCCGAGATCGCCTCGCAAACCACCTGCGCGATCAGAGAGGGTGACGTCGTCCTCGGCTCACTGCCGCTCTTCCACTCCTTCGGCCAGACGGTGAGCATGAACGCCTCCCTGCGGGTCGGCGCGACCCTCACCCTGCTGCCCAAATTCGACCCCGGCGAAGCGTTGGAGATCATGCAGCGCGATGGCGTCACCCACTTCTACGGGGTGCCGACGATGTACGGGGCGCTGCTCCACCACCCCGGCCGCGAGGAGTTCGACACCTCGGGGCTGAGGATCTGCATCACCGGCGGCGCCTCGATGCCGGTCGAGGTCCTGCGCGGGTTCGAGGAGGCCTTCGACTGCGAACTGCTCGAGGGCTACGGCCTCTCGGAGACTTCGCCGGTGGCCAGCAGCAACCACCCCGGCCGGCCGCGCAAGCCCGGCTCGATCGGGACCCCGCTGCGCGAGGTCGAGATGAAGGTCGTCGACGAGAACGACCAGGAGGTGCCGCAGGGCGAGGTCGGCGAGATCGTGGTCCGCGGCCACAACGTGATGAAGGGCTACTGGCAGCAGCCCGAGGCGACCGAGGAGGCGATGCGCGGTGGCTGGTTCCACACCGGCGACATGGCCAAAGTCGACGAGGAGGGCTACTTCTTCATCGTCGACCGCAAGAAGGACCTGATCATCCGCGGCGGCTACAACGTCTACCCGCGCGAGGTGGAGGAGGTTCTCTACGAGCACCCGAAGGTCCGCGAAGCGGCGGTGATCGGCATCCCCCACGACGAGTGGGGCGAGGAGATCGGCGCCGCGATCGTCCTCCACGAGGGCGAGGAGCTGGCGCCCGAGGAGGTCAGCGCCTACGTCAAGGAGCGGATCGCCGCCTACAAGTACCCGCGCGTCGTCTGGTTCATGGACGACCTGCCGAAGGGGCCGACGGGGAAGATCCTCAAGCGCGAGATCGAGGCGCCGGCGAGCTCGGAAGCCTGATCCTGGCCAGCCAGCCAGGATCGCGGTAACCTCTCCGATGCCCTTACCGCGACACCAAAAGGAGACACGATGAGCGTCGCTTCCCAGCGCCTGATGGACAACATCACCTATACGGACCTGTACCAGCGCTGGGAGCAGGGCAACTGGAGCGCCTACGACCTCGACTTCTCCAAGGACCGCGCCGGCTGGGAGGCGCTGAGCGACATCCAGCGGCGCTCGGCGATGTGGATCTACTCGATGTTCTATTACGGCGAGGACCGGGTCGCCGACACCCTCGCCCCCTACATCACCGCCGCCCCGACCGAGGAGATGTCCTACTTCCTCGCCACCCAGCAGGTCGACGAGGTCCGTCACTCGATCTTCTTCCACCGCTTCTTCAAGGAGGTGATCGGAGTCGGCGGCGACTCGATCCAGCAGACCCTCTCCTCCACCCTGCCGCAGCTGAACTGGGGTTACCGCGGGATCTTCGACCGCCTCGACGTGATGGCCGAGGAACTGCGCAAGGACCGCTCGGTGGCGAAGTTCTGCCAGGCGATCACCCTCTACCACCTGATTGTCGAGGGCAGCCTCGCCCAGCCCGGCCAGCACTTCATCGAGGACTTCTTCGCCTCCGAGGAGACGATGCCCGGGTTCACCGCCGGGATGGAGAACGTCTCCCGCGACGAGCAGCGCCACATCGGCTTCGGGGTCAAGGTCCTCTCCGAGCTGCTCAACGACCCGACTCCGGGCTGGCAGGAAAACCGCGAGGCGGTGACCGAGCTGCTGCGCGAAGTCCTGCCCTACGGGCCGGCCGTCTTCTCGCCGCCGAACATGGACCGCTCCTACACCGAGTGCTACGGCTTCACCCTCGAGGACATCTACTCCTTCGGGATGAAACTGATCCGCCAGCGCTGGCGGACGATCGGCTTCCCGACCGAGGAGTTCCCCCCCGGCGTCTTCCCCTTCCCGCCCGAGGACGACGAGAAGGACCTCGCGGAGCGCCAGGTGAAGATGATGATGGCCGGCGTGATCGGCTCCCCGGAAGGACCGCCGCCGAGCAAGGACCCCGAGATCCAGCGGCTCTACTTCGACCTGATCAGCCGCGTCGCCGACCCGGCCGCAGCAAACGGCTCCCCCTTCGTCCTGCAGTGGCGCTTCACCGACGCCGACCCGTGGCACCTGGTGCTCGACAACGGCTCGACCCGGGCGGAACCGGGCGAGGCACCGAACGCCAACGTCACGATCGAGGCCAGCTGGGACGACTGGATCGCCGCCGGCAAACCGGACGCCAACCAGCTGAAGATGGTGCTGCAGCGCCGCCTGCGCCCGCGGGGCAAGGTCCGCGACCTGCGGACCTTCCGCAAGGTCTTCAACTAACTCGACAGCAGTCATGACCCGCAGGCGCTGGACGATCCTCGCCTGCGTGGCCACGGCGGTGATCGCGCTCGGAGTGGGCGCTGCCGCCGCCTGGCACTTCTCCTCCGCGGTTCTCGTCCCCGAACACTCGCCGTGGCCGGCGGAGACCGAGGTCGAGGCGATGCCCGCCGGACGAATCGTGCTCGAGAGCACCGAGGAGAGCCGGCGCCCGGGCGTCCACGGGCTCGAGTGGCAGGGCGGCCGGGCGATCGTCGGGCCGATCCTCAGCGAAGGCGACGGCGAGGTGACGCGACGGTTGCGGGAGGTCGACGGCTACCTGGTGCCGGGGATGGAGGTCGCCTTCAACCCGACGGTCTGGGCGGGCAACCCGTCCGCCGCCTTCGGGGTTCCGTCCACCACCATGCCGATCCGCAGTGAGCTCGGGCCGATGCCAGCCTGGCTCGTCCCGGGGCGCGAGCGCACCTGGGCGATCGTCGTCCACGGCATCAACGCCACCCCGCAGACGGGGCTGCGGGTGGTGCCCACCCTGCGCCGCGCCGGCCTCCCGACCCTGCTGGTCACCTACCGCGAGGACCTCGGCGCCCCGCCCAGCCCCGACGGCTTCCACCACATGGGGCTGACCGAGTGGCGCGACCTCGGCGCCGCCGCGCGCTACGCGTTCGCCCACGGAGCCCAGCGCCTGGTCCTCGTCGGCTACTCGATGGGCGGCGCGATCGTCGCCCAGTTCATGGAGCGATCGCCGCTGGCGCCGCGGGTCGCCGGGCTCGTCCTCGATGCCCCGGCCCTCGACTGGCAAGCGATCCTTTCCTTCAACGCGACCGAGATGGGTTTCCCCTCATTCCTCTCCAAGCCGGTGGAATGGGCGATCGGCGCCCGCATCGACGCCGACTGGGAGAGCCTCGACGCGATCGAGCATCCGCAGGACTTCCAGCTGCCGATCCTGCTCTTCCACGGGACCGAAGACGAGGTCGTCCCGATCTCCACCAGCGACGACTTCGCCGCCGAGCTGCCTGACCAGGTCACCTACTTCCGCGTCCCCGAGGCGGGCCACACCGAAGAGTGGAACGTCGATCCACACCTCTACGAACGGCGGCTCGGCGCGTTCCTGCGACGGGTGAGTTAGGCGCAACTCGGCTGCTGCGTCGTGTTAGCTCAGCAAATGAACTTCGTCGGACTGCTGAAGAGAACGCTTACGGGCGGCGCGATCGCCCTGGTCCTCGCCCTGCCGGCGGCCGCCCCGGCGGCGACCGTCAGCGTCGAGGAAACCAGAGGGGCTTACAAATTGGAAGAAGCCAACTTCGCGAACTTGAGGTTCAGCGCGAACGCCGGCGAGGACAACGCCGTCGTGGTTCAGACCGTCACCGCGGAACATGGGTTCCACCTGGTGCTGGCCGTGACCGACAGCGGCGCCCCGCTCACCGCGGGACCCGGTTGCACCGTCGAGGGCTCGGCAGACACTTCCGCTTTGTGCGACATCCAGGCTCCCCGCGGTCCCGAAACCATTCCAGGTCCCTTCAAAGTCATCAATTCAGTCCCGGGAACCGCCTGGGTGGGTTCGATGACGATCGACCTCGGGGACGGGCGCAACAGCTTCGACGGCCAACAGTTCAGCGGAGAGCTCGACAACTCCTTCGCGATGACCGTGACCGCGGGCGCCGGCGAAGACCGGGTCCTCACCGGCGGGGGCGCCGACCTGATCGACCCGGGCGCCGGCTCCGACTCCGTCCAGACGAACGACGGCAAAGACCGGGTCCTGACGACCGCCACGCCAGACGGGCCCGACGCCTACGACCTCGGTCCCGACTACTACAACCTCGCCAAATTCGGTGCCGACGAAGTCGATTACAGCGGGCGCTCCACGCCGGTCGAATGGGACGCGCCAAGCGGCGTTGTCGCCGGCGAGGGCGACATGCTCACCGGGGTCGAAAACGTCTTCGGCGGCAGTGGCGACGACGTCCTCCGCGGTAACGAATTCGAAAACTTCCTCGTCGGCGGCCCCGGAAACGACGTTCTGGTCGGCGGCTCCAACTGGGACGTCCTGATGGGCGGTGATGGTGCCGACGAGTTGCGCGGTGGCCAGGATCCCGACATCCTGCTCGGTGAGGCGGGCAACGACACCGCCTACGGCGGACGGGACCACGACGTGGTCAAATGCGGCGACGGCTGGGATCGCGTTTTCAGAATCGACCGGGACCGGCAGAGCCGGTGCGAGGTTCTTCGCTTCCTCAGCGGAGCCGGTCTGGACAGCCTGCTGCCGAGCAGCTAGGAGATCGGGGGGCGACTGTCCGCCCAGGGCCGCTCGGCCTCGATCTGGGCGGCGAGCGAGATCAGCGTCGCCTCCTCGCCGCGGCGGCCGATCACCTGGAAGGAGAGCGGCATGCCCTCGGCGGAGAGGCCGGCGGGAATCGCCATTGCCGGGTTGCCGAGGTGGTTCCAGGGGACGCAGTAGGGATAGAAGCGACTCATCCCCAGCACCGTCTGCAGAGCGCCCTTGCCCTCCCAGCGGCGGATCGGCAGCGCCGTCCCGCCCATCACCGGGGTCACCAAGACGTCGAAGTCGTCGAAGATCGCGTTGATCCGGGCTGCGTCGCTGGCGCGCCCTTCGGTGCGCGCCTTCTCGTAGAGGCTGCGCGGAAGGATCGAGCCGAGGCGGCCGAAGCCGCGGGTGCGGCCTTCCAGGCGCTCCGGATGCGGCACTTCCCGGACGGTCTCCGCCACCCCGCCGAGAAAGCGGGCGGTGATGTTGTTGCCGATGTTGCCCCAGTCGGGATCGCGCTGGGTGACCTCGTGGCCGAGACCGCCGAGAAGCTCGACGGCGGCGGCCACCGCTCCCTTGGCCTCCCCATCGACGGTCGGCGGCGCAACCGCACGCGGCGGGTGGGTCGACCAGGCGACCTTGAGCTTGCCGGGGGCGGTGCGGGCCGCCTCGACGAAGGGCTTATCCGGAGGAGGCGGCGCCTCGGGCTCACGCGAACCGCCGGAGACGATGTCGAGCCAGAGCGCGGTATCGAGGACCGAGCGGCTGAGGCAGCCTTCGACCGCGAGCCCACCCCAGCCTTCGAGGTTCGGGTCCAGCGGAACCCGGCCGCGCGACGGTTTCAGCCCGAAGAGGCCGCAGGACGCGGCGGGGATCCGGATCGAGCCGGCGCCGTCGCCGGCGGAGGCGATCGGGACCAGGCCGGCGGCGACCGCGGAGCCGGAGCCACCGCTCGACCCACCGGGGGTGCGCTGCGAGTTCCAAGGGTTGCGGGTGACGCCGTAGGTGGCCGACTCGGAGAAGCCGCAGATCGCCATCTCGGGCAGGAGGGTGAGGCCGACGATGATCGCCCCGGCCTCGCGCAGCCGGCGGACCATCTCGCAATCCGCCTTGGCGGGCTCGGTGTAGGCGTCGGTGCCGTGAGTGTTGATCTCTCCGGCGACGTCGACTTCGTCCTTGATCGCGACCGGCACCCCCAGCAGCGGCCGCTCCTCGCCGGCCTTGACCCGCGCTTCGGCCTGCTCGGCTTCCAGCAGCGCCTTCTCGGCGAAGACCCTGCGGAACGAGTTCAGCTCCGGATCAAGCCGGGCAATCCGATCCAGCGAAAGCTGCACCAGCTCCTTGGGCGAGACCTCCCCAGCCCGAACCATCTCCGCCTGCCGCGCCGCCCCGACAAAAGCCAGCTCATCTCCAGTCATGCGGAGAATCCTATTGGCTATCCAGCCAGGATCGGCGAGACCGCGAGAAGCGTCGCTATTCGACGCCTAGCGCGGTCTCGCCGCCGACGAGCCTCTAAGCCTTCGCGGGCTCAGCCTCCGGCTCCGAGTCGCCGCCGCCCTCGAAGCTGAAGTCCGGGATCAGGCGGTCAAGCCAGCTTGGCATCCACCAGTTCCACGCTCCCATCAGCTTCATCGCCGCCGGGACCAGGATCAGGCGGACCAGGGTGGCGTCGAGGGCGATCGCGACCGCGCAGCCGACGCCCAGCTCCTTGATCGAAGGGACGCCGGTGAGGACGAAGACGGCGAAGACCGAGGTCATGATCAGCGCCGCCGAGGAGATCGTGCGGGCGCTGGTCGAGAGGCCCTCGGCGACGGCGCGGTCGTTGTCGCCGTGGACCATGTAGCGCTCGCGGATCCGGGACATGAGGAAGACCTCGTAGTCCATCGAGAGCCCGAAGACGATGGCGAAGATCAGCGGGATGTTGATCGTGTCCAGCGCCCCCTGGCTTTCGAAGCCGAGGAAGCCGTCGAACCAGCCCCACTGGAAGATCGCGACGAGGATCCCGAAGGCCGCGCCGATCGAGAGCAGGTTCATCAACACCGCCTTCAGCGGCAGCAGCAGCGAGCGCAGCATCACCATCAGGACCACGAAGCTGAGCGAGAGGACGAAGAGGATGATCTTCCACATCGAGCCGCCGACCTGCTTGCGGACGTCGTCGCCGCGGGCGGTCTCGCCGCCGACGTTGACTTCGGCCTGCTGGGCCAGAGCCGAGGCAGGGACGACCGTGTCGCGCAGTCGGTCAACCAGCGCCACCGCGGCGTCGGACTCGCTCGGGGCGCTCGGGGTCGCCTGGATCAGAACGGCCCCCTCGCCGCCGTAGGCAGGCGGGCTCACCGCGCTGACCCCGGCGGTCCCTCCCACTTCGCGGGCGAAGCCGGCGACGGCCGCTTTGTCGACATTGCCCCCGTCGAAACTGGCGACGATCTGGACCGGGTCGGTGCCGCCGTTGAGCTGCTCGGAGGCGATTTCGTTGCCGACGCGGACGTCGCTGTCCTTCGGGAACTGGGCGATCGCTTCGGTCCCGGTCTTGAGCGAGAGCAGCGGGCTGGCGAGGAAGAGGAGCACCGCCGAGACGCCGACGATCGCCGTCCACGGGTGCGCCATCACCCGCTCGGTCCAGGCGCGCCAGAAGCGGTTGTGGTTGGCGGCGGCCTGCTCGGGGGTGCGGCGGCGGTAGAAGCGGCGCTGGAAGAAAGCCTCGACCTTTCCGACGATTCCGCCCGGCAGCACTCTGTCGCCGAGCATCGCGATCAGCGCCGGCAGCAGCGTCGTCGCGGTCAGGATCGAGACGGCGACGACGGTCATCGCCCCCAGCGCCATCGAGCGCAGCGCCTGGTTGTCGACCATCCACAGCCCGGCCAGGGAGATGATCACGGCGATGCCGGAGAAGGTGACTGCGAGGCCCGAGGTCGAGAGCGAGAGCGCCCGCGCTTCGCCTTTGTCGTGACCCGCCTCGCGCTCCTCCCGGTAGCGGGCGAGGATGAAGAGTGAGTAGTCGACCGCTACCCCGATCCCGATCATCGAGGCCATGTTGGTGACGAAGACAGAGGTCGTCATCTCCAGCGAGATGAAGTAGATCAGCGCCCCGGTGACCAGCACGCTGACGAAGCCGAGCGCCAGCGGCAGCGCGGCGGCGGCCAGCGAACCGAAGACGACGAGAAGGATGATCGCGACGATCGGGAAGCCGGTCGCCTCGGCTTTGGCCAGGTCTTCCTTGGAGATTTCCTGCATCCCCGCCCAGATCGTCGGCTGCCCGACCAGGTAGGGGGTGACGCCGGCCTCGGCGGTCCCCAACTCGAGGTCTTCGCGGATGGTCGCGGCGGGGTCGATTAGCTCATCGGAGGAGAGGTTGCTGCGCAGCGGCACCAGGACCACGTCGGTCCCCTGCAACTGTCGCCGCGCCTGCGCGGCCGCGGCGGGCGGCAAGGTGACCTCGTCGACGGTCGCGACCTCGTCCTCTACCCGCGTCACCGCCGCGTTCCGCTCGGCGACGGTCGCACCCGGCTCCGCCTTCAGCACCACCGCGATCCCGTCCGCCTGCGAGCCAAAGTCCTCCTGCAGCGATTCGCTCACCTTCATCGACTGGCTGCCGGGAACGTCGAAGCCACCGCCGGTCAGGTGCTCGGTCTGTTTGGCCGCAAAGGGAAGAGCCAGCAACACGATCAGGACCCAGGCCGCAACAACCCAACGGCGCCTTCTCCCCAGAAACCCCGCCAACGACCGCATCGCGTCTCGCATACCGCTCTCCCTCATCTCTCTCGCCGGTTCAAAGCATCGAGAGGGAGCCTCGCGCCCGAGTACGGCCCCGGTCTGTGAGCCGCATCACTACGTGAGCGCCGTCACGCCTATCCCTTCTCTGTAGAAGCGATTTCCGCCCAGCACCGCGCCTAGCTTCCCGGCCCACAAATGACAAGCGGCCGGGGCACCGCGTGAACGGCCCCCGGCCTGGCACCGAAAGGCGGACCTTCCGATGCAGATACAGGCTACGTCAGCCTCAGAAGACGGCTTCATTGAGGAAGCGGTCTTGCGGCACATACTCGACTGGCAACCTACGATCCTCCGGCTGGAGGACTTGATCCGCGAAGTCAGTCCCGATCCCCGCGAGTTCGCCCACCGAGACGCTGTGGCGCGAGCGGTGCGGGACTTGGCGAAGGTCGGGCTGCTCCACCAGCAGGGCGAGTGCGTCCTGCCGACCCCGGCGACGGTCTACGTCCGGGGGTGGGAGCTTTGAAGGGCGATCTGGAAGCAGTCACCAGGCAATTCAGCCGCAACCTCGTAGAGGCGCGGGGCTGGGAGGGATTGACGCAGAAACAGCTCTCAGAGCGGGCGTCAGTGACCATGCGTGAAGTAGCCCGCCTGGAGTACGCCCAGCGGTGCCCTCGCCTGGACAAAGTGGTGAGGCTCGCCGACGCGCTCGGCGTCCAGGTGCGCGACCTGCTCTACGGAATCGAGTAGCGATGCCCTCCGAACACATCACGCTCACGACCATTACCGAGCGGTTCGCCTGGAACATGCGGATCGCTCGGAACAGAGCCGATCTGACGCAGCGTGCGCTGGCAGCCCGAATGGGTAGGGATCAGAGCCGGATCGCGGAGTGGGAGAGCGCCAAGTGCCTCCCCCGCACCGTGGCGATTGTGCGACTCGCGGAGGCTCTGGAAATCGAGCCTGGCGAGTTGCTCAGAGAGACGAAGGGCCTTGAGGGCTAGGCGGACTTGCTGATGTAGAGCAGCGGAATGGCTGGCGGGGTTGGCTCGGGCTTCATGCGGCTTGAGCCTACCCCGCCACGACCTTCCTCCGGGGCAGGAATTTGGTCAAACTTTTGCTTGAGAGTCGTTGAACAAAAAGACAGATTCGGGTACTGTCGCGGTATCAACGACCGCTTGGGGGAGGCAATGGCCGCTGAAGTGCAACTGGACCGGAGGTCCAGTAAATCCGACCTGATCGCTACTGTTTCGGGTACGCCGATGATTTCCAACCTTGCTCGGAAGGCTGCCTGATGGCCTCCGCCCACGACGTTGCCAAGTACATCCTGACCCGCAAGGGAGAGATGACGACGTGGAAGCTGCAGAAGCTCGTCTACTACAGCAAGGCGTGGCACTTGGTCTGGGACGGCGAAGCTCTCTTCGATGAGCGAATCGAGGCATGGGCGAACGGCCCGGTGGTCCGCGAGCTCTACTCCATCCACCGGCACCAGTACCGGCGCAAGACTTGGCCGAAAGGCAAGCTCAACAACCTGACCGGCGCCCAGAAGGAGTCGATCGATGCAGTTCTCGACTACTACGGAGACAAGTCTGGCCACTGGCTTAGCGAGCTAACTCACGAAGAGGATCCGTGGCGGAATGCCCGGCGAGGCCTCGCCAAAGGCGAGCGCGGTGAGCGGGTAATCAGGAACTCGGCGCTGCTGGAGTACTACAGCGGCCTGATCAGCCCTAACTAAGCCCGGCTCTAAGCATGGCTAAGAAGCCGGTCGCCGCGCGCGAACGCGGCGCTCGCAAGACGCCGGACGCCGTCCGCGATCCCAGCATCGTCAAGGATCAACCGATCTCGTGGCGGCTTGGCTTGGTGGACTGGGGCGGAGATCACGGCTGGCGAACCCTTGATCTCGACCATGTCGAGACGCTGCACACGGAGCTGAAGAAGCTCGAGGGCAGGACGTTCTTTGAGCTGGAGCGCTCCAAGAAGATCAAGGACATCCCGGTCGACCACTTCCGGCGCAAACCAAAAGAGCGGCTCCGGACCCTTGGCTTGGAGGAGGCTGAGGTCATGTGGGAGCTGCGGCTGCCAAATAAGTGGCGCGCTTGGGGTTTGGTGGAGCAGGCCATCTTCTATTTCCTCTGGTGGGACGAAAAAGAGACTGTCTGCAATCCGCCGCCAAAAGGCGAGAGGCGCCGCTGACCCCGCCGACCCGCTTGGCCAACTAGCGCTGCGAGTTTTGCCATTCCCTCCTAGGCTTGAGGTATGACCAAGAAGCAGAAGACCGACAAGGGACTTGAGATTCCGGTCCCGACCAAAGGCGACTTCGACGCCGCTATGCGGAAGGTCGCCCCTCCAGCACGTCGTAAACGGCCTGACGCGAAAGACCGGCCTCCGAAGCGATCTTCGTAATCGGCACCCCGGCGGCTCGCGCCGCGCTGATGAAGTCGTGCAAGTCCCCGGTCGCCTTGCGGCGATCCTCATCCGCCTTCGCGCGGCGCTTCGCGGCTTTGCGGATTTCCCGCAGGGTGCGATCCCACTCGCTGACGATCTTGGTCATTGGTTCGCCGCTTCCTTGACGAGGGCGTGGAACATCGAGCGCTGACCCGAGTAGCGGTGGTTGTAGCGCCAGGCGTACTCGTCCAGGTAGGACTGGAGCCATTTTTTGGAGACGAACTTGTAGGTGCCGCGCATCCCCGTTTTGAGGTTGCCGAAGAACCCCTCAATCGTGTTCGTGTAGATGTCGCCCTCGACGTAAGAGCCAGCGGAATGGTTGATCACCCGGTGCCCCACGTACTCTCGCTTGAGCGGCCGGTAGGACATCCAATCGTCCGTGTAGAGGATGATTCCGGGTTGACGTTCGCCCGCACGGCGTCACTTAATGGCTCGCCGTGCCGCGACGGGATCACGCGCGCACGGACGCGCCCACCCCGCTCGACCATGCCCAGGACGGTGGGCTTGGCTTCCCGAAAAGCAACGGACTCCTGGCGGGTCTTGAATTTGCGCCGCGGCTTGCCTCCCCAAGAGGTCTCGTCTACCTCGACCTTGCCGCGCAGGCTAGGTGCCGGCTCGCCCTCGGCCATCAAGTGGTTCCTGATCTTGTTGAACATGCGCCAGGCGGTCTTGTAATGGACTCCAAGCTCCCGCTCTAGCTGCTTGGCAGATATGCCGCAGCGAGTGCTCGTCATCAGGTACATGGCGTGGTACCAGAGCCGCAGCGAGGTCGAGGAGCGGTGGAAGATCGTCCCGGCGGTCGGGTGCAGATGGTGGCCGCAGGCCGTGCAGGTCCATGATTGGCGCTGCTGCTTGGTCTTGTAGCGCTTGAAGACCTTCACGTCGCCGCATCTGGGGCACTCGGCGTGTTCGCCATCGGGAGCGTGGCGGGTCCGCCACAGATGCTCCAGGCAGGCAGCGTCGTCGGGGAACTCGGCGAGGAATTCGGTCACCGCGTAGTCGGAGGTCGAAGACTTCGCGCGGCGGGGGTTGTGGCGGTTGGCCGGTGGCACGTTGTAAACCTACTTGACAGAGCAGCACTTGTCAAGTGTCTTTACACTTCAGCGACACATGGAGCAAGGTCCGCTAGCCGACGCTCGCAACAAGATCAAGCGAGGTCGCAAACGTCTGTCTGATCTCAAGGAGGTCGAGCGCGTTCTCAATGACCCCAAAGAGGAGCGCATCGTCATTGACTACGACCCGGAGCAGCGCTGCCACGTCTCTAGCCTGCTGATTAAGCAACTTCCCCCGGTCGATCTGGCCCTCACGCTCGGCGAGTGCGTTCATGCTCTCCGCGGTGCCCTCGAATACATCACCTGGCAGCTCGCCTGCAAAGCAAAGTCCAGAGAACCGACCGACAAGGAGGCGCGACAGATCCAGTTCCCGATTTGCGATGAACCCGCTTGGTTTTCCGGCTCGGCGGTCCTCAAGCACATCGCTGAGGATGCCGCCAAAGAGCTTGCGCTCCATCAGCCCTACGCTGAGAAGCTCGCGCTGGCTCATGACCCAGCGCTGCTCTCTCTCTTGCGGGACCTGTCGAACCAGGACAAGCATCGACTGATCCTCGTCAGCGCCCACACGATGAACCCCGCTACGGCCGATGTCCGGTGGCTCAACCCTCGGGCGGTAGCTGTGAGAACCGAACCGATTGCTTATGAGGAACGCCGCGTCGAGCCACCCTTCCCCGTCAAACTCCCCATCGATCGGATCTTCACGATCCCGCCACAGGTTGCGGTGTACACGGAATTCGAGATAAAGAAGCAGCCTGCCGCGCGCATCTTCTTCGACGGCCCCGGGGAAAACTTCAACCTGGGAAAACTCGACGCCATCGCAGCTTGCGTTGAGTTCATCGTCGGGCGCTTCGACAACCACGTCTGACCAGCGCCCGCCGTTCTGGCACTGCGCCTCAGCCACGACCTACCCCACTCTGAAGTTGGCCGCTTCTACGCGAGAGACCCGAATGGGTCAACGCCTGCGCTCGCCACGCTGTTAGATGCATGGCAAGCAGGCTCCGATTTGCTGGCGGGGCGAGGTAGGTCCCGCCAGCGGCGCTTTCGCTTCTACATACATGGGATAGGCGTGAGCGCCGTCACGCCTATCCCATGTATGTAGAAGCTGGGCCGGATCAGCCTCCCTTGTTGATGGACGTGGCCGGGTGGACCGGCTCGCTGCCGATGATCTTCATCCGAATTCACCCCCTTCCCGTTGCCTCGGGAACCTGCTGCGACACAACAACTTAGGACCGTCGCATGTGGCGCGTACCCTCCGCCCCGTGATCGTCGACTGCGCGGCCTACGTGGATGGAAGGCGCCGGGAGGGCGAGCTATCTCTGGAGCGGGCAGGCGAGGCTGCCAGCGAGGCCGGCACCTTCGTCTGGCTTGGCGTGATCGAGCCGGACGAGGCTGAGTTCAACGCGATTGCTGCTGAGTTCGGGTTGCACGAGCTGGCGGTTGAGGATGCGGTGCGGGCACATCAGCGGCCGAAGGTGGAGGAGTATGGGGAGACGATTCACGTGGTGCTGAAGACGGCGCGCTACGTCGATCCTGAGGAGGTGATCGAAGTCGGCGAGGTCTCGGTCTTCGCCGCCCCTGGCTTCATCATCACCGTGCGCCATGGGGCCGCCGACCTGGCCCCGGTGCGGGAGCGCCTCGAGCGCCGACGCGATCTGCTGGCGAAAGGGCCTGGCGCGGTCCTCTACGCGATCGCCGACCACGTCGTCGACGGCTACATGGACGCCGGCCACGGCTTCGACGAGGACGTGCGCGAAGTCGAGCTGCAGGTCTTCGGCGAAGGCCAGAACCCGACCGAGCGGATCTACAAGCTCGAGCGCGAGGTGCTCGAGTTCCAGGCCGCCGCCAACCCGCTGGAAGAAGCGCTGGAGCAGCTCTGCCGGCACGACACCGGCGTCGTCCCGGAGACGATGCACGAGTACTTCCGCGACGTCGAGGACCACCTGCGCCGCGTCACCGCCCGGATCGAGAACTTCCGCCAGCTGCTCGACAGCGCCCTGGAAGCGAACCTGACCCAGGTCTCGATGCGCCAGAACGAAGACATGCGAAAAATCTCCGCTTGGGTCGCGATCGCCGTGGTGCCGACGATGGTCGGCGGCATCTACGGGATGAACTTCGAAAACATGCCAGAGCTGCAGTGGCGTTACGGCTACCCGACGGTGCTCGCGCTCATCTTCACCATCTGCCTGCTCCTCTACTGGCGCTTCAAGCGCGCCGGCTGGCTCTGAGAATCAGTCGGAGCCGAGCAGGTACCGGGCCGAGCCGACGCCGACCGCCATCGCCCCGCTGCTGTCGCGCGTGGGGTCGGAGAGCGCCTGCAGGGCGAAGCCGTCACCGAGGGCGAAGAGGTAGGAGACGACGTCCTCCGCCGCGAAGCGGAGGCTGAGCACGCCCTCGTCGTCCTTGCTGCGCAGGACCTCGGCGACGTGGGAGCGGGTCTTCTCAAACAGCTGGCCGACCTCGCGCTGGATGTCGGGATTGCGGCGACCGGCGCTGAACAGCTCGTAGAGGAGGAGAAAGAAACCGGGTTCGTTCTCGATCATGTCGGTGAGGCTGGTGACCAGCGCCGCGACCACGTCGTCGACCGTGTTCGCCGGTCCCAGCCGGCCGTCGAGCCGTTCGACCCGCAGCTCGGTGTCGCGCCGCACCACCTCGACCAGGAGCCGCTCCTTGGTCCCGAAGTAATAGTGGAGCAGCCCGCGGCTGACCCCCGCCTCGCGGGCGACCTGCTCAAAGGTGGAGCCGGCGGCGCCGCGCTTGGCGACGGACTCGCGCATCGCGTCGACGATCCGCTGCGCCTTGTCGCCGCTCAGCTCCCGCTCTTTGGTGGCCGCCTCCATCAACCGGGCCCGATCAGGACCCGTTGATGCTGGTGGTGCTCGTGTACTCGAACTCCTCTTCGGCGCCGAAGAGAGCGTCGAGAACGGCCTTGCGCGCGCCCTCGCTGACGGCCAGGGCGATGACGGCACCGATCACGGCGATGAGGAGGAAACGGCCGATGCCACCCTTGCGCTTCGGCTTCGCGCGCAGGCTCTCGGAAGCCTCCTGCAGACTCTCGGCGGCCTTGCGCAGGTCCTTCTGGACCTTCTTGTCGCTGGTCACCGCCTTGACGGTTCCCTTGCCGTTGCCCGTCGCCCGGCCGTAGGCGTTCTTGGCGCTTTCGAAAGCGTCTTTGAGGCTGTCGCGCAGCTCTTCGTCCTCGATCAGGCGCTGCACATAAGGGTTCTCGCGGGCGGTCTCGTAGATGTCACCGGCGCGCGCCGTAGTCGTCTTGCTCATGCCTTCTCCTCGCTGGATTCCGTAGCCACCCTCAGAATAGCCCTCTACCCAGGCAAAGCGTGGCCAAAGCCTCAGCCAGGGCCAACTCCGTCCAGGAGCACGCCGTTGTTTCGAAAGTTCGTATCGGCGTAGCGCAGGGTCCGCAGGCGCAGCGGCACCAGCTCCGGACCGGGCACCCGGTAGCGGCGGATGAACAGCTCGCCAACCTGTTCGTAGCCGGTTTCACGGAGGCGGGGGCCGATCAGCCGGGCGGGGGGAGGCGGCGCCGAACCGATCGAGACGAAGTTCACCTCGCGGACCAGCCAGTCGTAGCCTTCCGAGGCTTTCAGCTGGATCGCCCCGGTCGAGAGGTAGTAGCGCAGCGGCGCCTCGCCGATCACCCAGGTCACCGTCGCCCGCGGCCCATCGGGCTCGCCAAGGCGGTCGGCGACCGCCTTCCAGTCCGGGCGCTGCAGGTCGGGCGAGGAGCTTGCCCAGATACAGAAGCCGAGCGAGTAGGCGAGCAGCAGGGCTGCGATCGCGGTCGCGAGCCGGCGGGCCCGCTCCGTGGTCAGGGCGACGGCGACGGCGCAGAGCAGCGGGACCAAGGCCGGCAGCAGGTTGCGGGCGAGGACGAAGTCCTTGCCGCCGGGGCCGAGCGCCAGCAGCAGGGGAATGCCGATCGCGGTCGCCCCGACCGCCAGCGGCACGAAGGCGGCGCGGCGCTCTACCCGGCTGCCGCGCACGGCGAGCAGGACGAAGGCGGCGAGGACCAGCGCCAGCGGCACCAGCGCCGGCTCGGGTCGCTCGACGCGACCGATGATGTCGCCGATCTCGCCGACCATGAATGAGATCGCTACTTCGCCGAGCCGGTGGCCAAGGCTGAATTTGCCGATCCATTCGGCGTGCCCGTAGGACATCTGGTGGTAGGCGAGCGGCGCCAGCAGCGCCGCCGCAACCCCGACGATCCAAAGCCCCGGGAGGGCCGCCCGCCCGCGCCGCCAGCAGAGCAGGACAACCTCGGCGATCAGCGGGAAAACGGCGAAGTAGTGGGTCGCCAGGGCCAGGGCCGAGAAGACCCCCCAGAGGACGAAGTCCCGCTTCGCGCCCCGCTCGCGATCCAGCGCCCGCACGCAGAAGAGCAGCGAGAGCGCGCAGAAGAGAGCGAGCAGCGAGTAGGCCCGCGCCTCCTGCGAGTACCAGAGCAGCATCGGGTTGACCGCGACCAGCGCCGCCGCCAGCAGCCCGGCGCGCTGGCCGCGCAGTTCGCGGCCGATGTAGAAGGCGACCGGGATCGTGGCGACGCCGGCGACCGCAGAGAGCGAGCGCAGCCCCCACTCCCCCGTCCCCGCCACCTGGGTCCAGAGCCAGGCCAGCGCGTAGTAGAGGGGCGGCGCCGACTCGGAGAAGCCGACCGCATCCATCGCGTGCCCAAAGCCGACCCGCAGCACCCGGCTGGCGGTGACGATCTCGTCGTGGTGGTAGGCCTGGGCCCCGAGCGTCGCGAAGCGCAGCACGGCGCCAAGCGCGGTGACGCCGACGAGAAGCCAGAAGACGCGGGAGCGGTTGCGCACTAACCGAGGGCGGCGTCGAGAGCCTGGGAGACCTCGTCGACGTAGACGAACTCGAGGTTGCCGAGCTCGTGCTCGGGGATCTCCGCCACGTCGCCCTCGTTGCGGCTGGGGACGATCACCTTCTTAATTCCGGCCCGCTGCGCCGCCAGCGACTTCTCCTTGAGGCCGCCGATCGGCAGCACCTGCCCGGTCAGCGTCACCTCGCCCGTCATCGCCACGTCGTTGCGGACCGAGCGGCCGCGAATCAGCGAGGAGAGGGCGACGGTCATCGCCACCCCCGCCGAGGGGCCGTCCTTGGGCACCGCCCCGGCCGGCACGTGGATGTGGATGTCGTGCTCGGCGAACCACTCGTCGTCCAGCTTCGGCGCGATCTCGGCGTAGTGGCCGCGCACGTAGGAGAGGGCCGCCTGTGCCGACTCCTTCATCACCTCGCCGAGCTGGCCGGTGATCGTCAGCTTTCCGGAGCCGGGCATCGCCGTCGCCTCGATGAAGAGGACGTCGCCCCCGGTCGGAGTCCAGGCGAGGCCGGTGGCGACGCCGGGGACCCGGGTCCGGCGCCGCTGCTCGGCGAAGACCCGGCGCCGGCCGAGCAGCTCGCGCGCCTTCTTGCCGGAGATCCGCACCTTGCCCTTCGTCTTGCCCTCGGCGACCTGGCGGGCGACTTTGCGGCAGACGGTGCCGATCTGGCGTTCGAGGTTGCGGACCCCGGCCTCCCGCGTGTACTCCTCGACGATCGCGGTCAGCGCCGCATCGGTGAACTCGATCTGCGACGGCTTCAGCCCGTTGGCCTCGATCTGGCGGCGGACCAGGTAGCGACCGGCGATCTGGCGCTTCTCCTCCAGGGTGTAGCCGGCGAGCTCGATCGTCTCCATCCGGTCCAGCAGCGGCGCCGGGATCGTGTCGAGGACGTTGGCGGTGGCGATGAAGGCGACGTCGGAGAGGTCGAACTCGAGGTCGAGGTAGTGGTCGCGGAAGCTGTCGTTCTGGGCCGGGTCGAGGACCTCGAGCATCGCCGAGGCCGGGTCGCCACGGAAGTCGGCGCCCATCTTGTCGATCTCGTCGATCATGAAGACGGGATTGCGGGAGCCGGCGTCGCGCAGGGCGCGGACGATGGTGCCGGGCATGGCGCCGATGTAGGTGCGGCGGTGACCGCGGATCTCCGCCTCGTCGCGGACGCCGCCGACCGAGATCCGCTCGAACTCGCGGCCGAGCGCCTTGGCAATCGATTTGCCGAGGCTGGTCTTGCCGACCCCGGGCGGGCCGACGAAGCAGAGGATCGGGCCGGGCGAATCAGGATTGAGCTTGCGCACCGCCAGGTACTCGAGGATCCGGTCCTTGACCGATTCCAGGTCGTAGTGGTCGGCGTCGAGCACCTTGCGGGCGTGCTTGATGTCGAGGTTGTCCTCGGTCTCGACCGACCAGGGGAGCTCGACCAGCCAATCGAGGTAGGTGCGGATGACGCCGTGCTCGGCGGCGGCCGGCGGCAGCTTCTCCAGCCGCGCGAGCTCGCGCTCGGCCGCTTTCAGGGCGTGCTCCGGCAGTTTGGCCGCCTCGATTTTCTCCCGCAGTTCAGCCGCTTCCGCCTGCTGCTCGTCGCCCTCGCCGAGCTCGTCCTGGATCGCTTTCATCTGCTGGCGGAGGACGAACTCGCGCTGGCCCTTGTCGATCTCCGACTCGACCTGGGTCTGGATCTGGGTCCCGAGCTGAACCACCTCGAGCTCGCGGGTGAGGATCCGCGAGAGGTGGCGCAGCCGTTTGGCGACGTCGACCTCTTCCAGCAGCTTCTGCTTCTCCTCGGTGCCGATCCGCAAGGCGCCGCCGATCAGGTGGGCGAGGTCGGAGGGGTCGTCGATGTTGGCGATCGCTATCTGCAGCTCCTCCGGCAGGTAGGGAATCTGCTCGACGATCTCCGAGAAGGTCCGTTGGACGTTGCGGCTCAGCGCCTCTAGCTCCTGGGTCGGCTCGATCACGTCGGGCAGCTCGGTGACCCGGGCGACCATGTAGGGCTGCTCGCTGACGAAGCCGCCGAGCTTCACCCGCTGCATCCCCTGGACGAGGATCCGCAGGCTCCCGTCGGGGATCTTCACCATCCGGGCCACCGCGCCGACGACGCCGACGTCGTAGAGGTCCTCCGGCCCCGGCACCTCTTTCTCCGGGTCGCGGGAGGTGACCATCGCCAGCATCCGATTGGTGCCGAGGACGTCGTCGATCAGGTGGATCGAGCGCTCCTGGCCGACCGCGAGCGGGGCCAGGGTCTCCGGGAAGGCAACGGTGTCGCGCAGCGGCAGGACCGGGAGCGCCTCGGGCAACGACTGGCCGGTGAGGATCACGTCCTCCGCGTCGAGCGGGGCGTCGACCACTTCCAGGACCGGAGCGCCCTCCATCACTTGCGGCCTATCGGAACCCGGCGGGCGCTCGCGCTGGGATCGCGGAGTGGCAACTCGATCCGCAGGATCCCCTCCTCGTAGGTAGCGCTGGCCCGCTCGGCGTCGACCTCGACCTGCAACTCGACCACCCGGCGGAAGGAGCCGGAAGGGATCTCGATCTGCTGGTAGACGCGGCCCTCGCTCTCCTGCATCTGCCGCTCGCCGACGATCGCCAGGTGGCGGCCGCTGACCTCGATCCCCACCTCCGAGAGCTCGACCCCGGCCAGGTCGACCTTGACGATCGCCCGCTGCGGCTCGCCGCAGTAATAGACGTCGACGTTGGGGGAGAAGCCGCTGGAGCGCCGGGTCACATACCTGGCCCGGCTCCAGTCGACGAAAAGGTCGCGTTGGGGCATCGGGCACAACATAATGCGCTCTGGCGAGCGGGACGCGTCAGGCGGGACGCGAGGCCCAGCGCGGGGCTCGCATGAGAAGCACCGGCTGCCGTGGGGGTACGAGGCCCTCCGGCCGGTTGGGGCGGAAGGTGGCGCAGGCCTCGTTCAGCTCCAGAGCGCAGAGATTGTTCTTGCGGAAGTAGCAGTCCTCGCAGGTCGGCGGCTTGGGCTTGCGCGGCATCGGCGCGGATAGTTGCACCCGCTCCGGGGATCCGCGAGGGGCGTTTCCGCAAATCGCTACCTCTTTGAAACAGCTTCGTCACAGCTTCCCTGCGTCTTGCGGGAACGCGGGCGCCCAGCGCTAGTATCGGGGGCGATGGAGGGTCATTCCCGCAGCGAGAAGCTCTCCGCTTCTCCGCCACTTTTCAAAAGCGAATTCCTCAATTACTTCTCCCGCGTCCACCCCGCGGTGCCGGCGATCATCTTCGTCCCGGTGGTGGTGGCGATGGAGTGGCTGGGGGTCGATCGCGGCTACGCCGTCTGGCAGCTGGCCCTGCTGACGCTGGCCGGTGGCGCGGTCTGGACCCTGACCGAGTACTGGCTGCACAGGCTCGTCTTCCACTGGGAGCCCGACAACGCCTTCGGCCGCCGCATGCACTTCATCATCCACGGCATCCACCACGACCATCCCAACGACAAGCTGCGGCTGGTGATGCCGCCGTCGGTCTCGATCCCGCTTGCGGCGCTCTTCTTCCTCGGCTTCTGGGCGCTGCTCGGCAACGCCGCCTTCCCGCTCTTCGCCGGCTTCCTCGTCGGCTACCTGCTCTACGACTACACGCACTACTACGTGCACCATTTCGTGCCCAAGACGGATTTCGGCAAGCGCCTGCGCGAACACCACATGCGCCACCACTTCCAGGATCACAGCGCCGGCTACGGCGTCTCCTCACCGCTCTGGGACCACGTCTTCCGGACGTATCCCAAGAAGCGCAGCAAGTACCGGA